>CANMFM010000001.1 GCA_947497175.1 uncultured Aquimarina sp.
ATATCAATAGAACCCATCCTTTTTATTGGGGTGGCTTTTACTTGGTGGGAGATGCTGCTCCTATATCGTTTGGTGATCATAGCTGGATGTATTGGGCAATAGGATTAGGGATTGTGGGGATTTTGCTTCTAGTCATGTTTTGGTATCGAAGAAGAATGAAGTCGCGATAAGTATTCAATAGGCTTAGCTGACATAATTGACAATAATGGAAACGCCTGTCACCCTGAGCCTGTCGAAGGGTATAAACTTAAGATAGAAATCAATAATGAAATACTATTATACTTATATTGTCGAATGCAGTGATGGCTCTTTTTATACAGGAATGACTAATAATTTAGAACGAAGAATAAATGAACACAATGCAGGTAATAAATCAAATAGCTATACTTATGATAAACGTCCAGTAGTTTTAAAATGGTTCGAAACATTTACCAATCCCAGTGAGGCTATAAGAATTGAGAAACAAATAAAAGGATGGAGCAGAAGAAAGAAAATAGCTTTAATTGAAGAAAACTTGGATAAATTAATAGAATATTCTAAAACTACACCCAGTTTAATAATAAAATTAACAAATAGAAGATGTCTTCGACAGGCAACCATCGATGTGCTTATGTTAGACATCATTTTTTGATACCGTTGTCATGCTGAGCCTGTCGAAGCAAAGTATAACAGAAAGCCCTTCGACAAGCTCAGGGTGACAGATGTTTTCATAATAATCATGTTATTATCCTAAAGACGAGATAGTACTAATCCAGATTAATTACCTACTTTTGCCGTGTACATCTGTACACGTTCTTATGTTCTTTGTAAAAACCATACTCCATAGTTTTTGAATTAATTTTAAAACTATGATTATGAATTGGAAAATTCAAAAACTATTGAATGGAGAGACGATTGTCTCCAAAGAACCTGGTAATTCTATGTTGCCTATTCTGAAATCAAAACAACCTGTAATACTAGAGCCCATTAGTTGGGAAGATTGTAAAACAGGAGATATTGTTTTTTGTAAAGTAAGAGGAAACTGCTTTACACATTTAGTCAAGGGCAAAAATGTAAAACGAGGATTACTAATCGGGAACAACCGAGGCCACCTAAACGGATGGACCAAAAATGTATATGGCAGCGTAGTAGAGATACTACCCATGTTATAAAAGTAGCGCAATAGCGCTTTTTTTATTTATAAACATAAGCGCTAGTACTTCAGAATACCTCAAAATACCATTTCCCTAATTCAACATTGCCGTTTACTCATTCTAACTTCTGTAAAACAGAATCCTGTTTTACATTTGGGTTATGCCTATCAAAATTAAATTGTTGGATGTTGGAGGAGTTAATTTTTTAGGTTGGTTAGTTGTGAAATGCAGATGTGACAAGGGGGTAAGTTGTATCTGTTTTAATTAAAAAAAGAGCTTATCGTTACGATAAGCTCTTTTTCAGGTTAAAAAATAAGGCAGTCAGTCATTGCCCCCTTTTCTTCTATTGATCAAATTATATCATACCCCTACCTGATATAATATAACATTTGAATACCTAAACTATATAGAAATAATTATTCCAAAGGCTTGTAATGTAGTTCTATCATTTATAAAATATTGATTATCAAATATTTGTATATTTGTATGAATCGTCGTTTTCTAAAAATTGTAGAGAGAATACAGCTTAGATGTAGATATATTTCACGTTAAAGTATTTGTAGTGGATTACACTACTTTTTTTTGATAGATTTATTATGATAATTTTTACATTAGTTTACATAAAGAGTTTCTACTTTTGAAACTATTAATCGACTAAATAACTAGAGTATTATCATATGAAGTATACGACATTGCCCAATACAGATATCCGAGTAAGTAAAATATGTTTGGGCAGTATGACCTGGGGCGAACAAAATACTGAAACAGAGGGGCATCAGCAAATAGAGTATGCAATCGACCAAGGAATAAATTTTATAGATACTGCAGAGTTATACTCTGTGCCTTCAAAAAAGGAAACACAAGGAAGTACAGAAAAAATTATAGGTACCTGGCTAAAAAAAACAGGAAAGAGAAATGACGTAGTGGTAGCGTCTAAGATTGTCGGGCCGGCTCCTTTTACAGCGCATATCAGAAGTGGTAAGTTTACCAAAACTGAAATCGAAGATGCCATACATAAAAGTTTACAACGATTACAAACAGAGTATATCGACCTGTATCAATTACATTGGCCAGAACGACAAACCAACTACTTTGGTAAATTAGGGTATACGCATGATAATAATGACGATTGGACCGATAATTTTGCTGAAGTACTACACCATTTAGAAGGGTTTATTAAAGAAGGTAAGATAAGACAAATAGGAGTATCAAATGAAACGGCCTACGGTGTAATGCGTTATGCTGAAGAAGCTCGAAAAGGAGCACCAAAAATGATCACGATCCAGAATCCATATAATTTATTAAACCGAAAAGATGAAATAGGGTTGACAGAGGCATTACATCGCGAAAATATAGGACTTTTACCCTATTCTCCCCTTGGTTTTGGGATGTTAACAGGCAAATATTTAGAAGAAATCCCTAAAAACTCTAGGGTAGATTTATTTCCGAATTATAATCGTTATATGAATGAGAATAGTTATAAAGCGACCAGAGCGTATAATGAGATTGCTAAAAAACACGGTATTAGTCTTACTCAAATGGCGTTGTCATTTGTTACCGATCGTCCGTTTGTAACTAGCAACATTATTGGAGCTACATCTTTAGATCAATTAAAAGAGAATATTGATAGTATCAATCTTACACTTTCTGATGAGATTTTAGAAGAAATCCAAGCTGTTCATAGTAGTATTCCAAATCCGGCGCCTTAAAACATTAGGCCTTATGATATAGTATCGAGAATGGTGATTTTTGATAGAAAATTGCATCGAAGACACGTAAATTTTAAGGCAAAAGCTTCATCATTTTGAGCTTACCGAAGGATCGACACAATTTTTCTATATTGTATTACGATAAAGCTCTTAATTTTAAACCTTTCAATTAAACACTATATTTTCTGTATAGTATGAGTTATTTACCCAAACAAATGTGCAACTACATCTTCAATTTTGGTAACTAATTGAACGTTGATTTTAGTGTTTTGTAGCGATATTTTGTTGTATTTGGAAACAAAGATCGTAGAGAAACCTAGCTTCTCTGCTTCTTGTATGCGTTGGTCTACTTTAGTCACTGGGCGTATTTCTCCGGCCAGACCAACTTCGGCAGCGAAACAGTAATCTTTTGGGATCGGGATATCTTCGTTAGAGGATAAAATAGCAGTAACTACGGCGAGATCAATAGCGGGATCATCAACCGATATTCCTCCGGTAATATTGAGAAAAACATCTTTAGCTCCCAGCCTAAAACCAGCTCTTTTTTCTAAAACGGCAAGGATCATGTTAAGTCGTTTTAAGTTATACCCTGTAGCACTACGCTGGGGTGTGCCATAAACTGCAGTGCTCACCAAAGCCTGTATTTCGATCATCAAGGGTCGCATACCTTCTAGGGTAGAGGCTATAGCGGTACCACTTAATTCTTCATCTTTTTTAGAGATAAGGATTTCACTGGGATTGTTCACTTCGCGCAGACCACTTCCTTGCATTTCGTAGATGCCGAGTTCTGAGGTAGAACCAAATCTGTTTTTTAAAGCTCGTAAGATTCGATAGACATGGTTACGATCACCTTCAAACCGCAATACCGTATCTACCATATGCTCCAGGATTTTAGGTCCTGCAATATTACCATCTTTTGTAATATGACCAATTAATAGAACAGGAGTGGCGGTTTCCTTGGCAAACTTGATCAGTTCTGTGGTGCATTCTCTGATTTGCGAAATGCTTCCGGCACTACTTTCGATATAGTCACTATGTAAAGTCTGAATAGAATCAATAATTACAATATCAGGTGCTGTAGCTTCAATTTGTCTAAAGATATTTTGAGTTTTCGTTTCTGTAAGAATAAGGCAATTATCGGTTTTAGAATGTATCCGTTCTGCCCTCATTTTGATTTGCTTTTGACTTTCTTCGCCAGAAACATATAAAGTTTTATACGGGAGTTGAAGACTGATCTGTAGCAGAAGTGTACTTTTTCCTATGCCAGGTTCTCCTCCCAACAAAGTTAAAGACCCGGGTACTAAACCACCACCAAGAACACGATTGAGTTCTGTATCATCTGTATTGTATCGGGCTTCCTGGCTGGTATCAATTTCAGAAATTCGTAGCGGTTTGGCTGTTTTTCCGGTTTTTGAGGAAGAAGCGCTTTTCCAATCATTTTTTTCTGCTTTTTGAACTACTTCTTCGGCAATGGTATTCCATTCTTTACACGATGTGCATTGCCCTTGCCATTTAGCATATTGAGCTCCGCAATTCTGACAAAAAAAAACAGTTTTGGTTTTGGCCATAGTAAAAAGATAAGGTGTAAAAATACTATTATTTAACGTAAGTTATTTTTTTAGCAAGATGCAAAAAAAAGACCCTTAGAAAGGATCTTTGATATTCTTGGTTTTGAGAACGCTTACCAACCAAAATCTTCTTTAATCTTATTTACTTTATCAAGCATATAATCTTTGGTTAGAAAAGCAACTTCAGAAAGCTGAAATCCATTTTCGTAAGCTCTCATTGCTTTTTTAGGCTCTCCGGTTTGTTCGTAAAACATGGCCAGGTAGTAGTGCCCGAGCATTGTATCAGGGTGTTCTTTTAGCGCCAATTTTCCTAAGGGTTCTAATTCGTTCCATCGTTCTGCATCATCTCTGGCTTTTTTTTCAATGGCAGTAGATACCGCGATAAAGTCATTTACGCGTACTTTACGTTTGAATCCATATAATTTCTCGGTAGTTCTATACATATCTACCAGATAGTCATACACCGAGGTTTCTAAAGGAAGCAATACTTCTTTATACGTTTTTTTACTAATTGGGCGATACATTTCAAAGATGGCTTCCAAAGCTCTTGGAATTCCTCTTCCGACCAGAGTATAATGCGAAGATTCTTCAAAATTATCGAAGAAATAATACATTTCGGGATTTTCTATAGCTTGTAATTTTTCATCTAATGCAACGAGATCTTTTTTGATATTTTCGGCATCATTGGTTGCTGTAGCAAGGTAATACCAAATATCAGAAGCGTTGCTCAACACATTTTCTATACGTTCTCCCATCGGTGGGCCAAATTCTGGACTAAGGCAGATATACCCTTGAAATATTGGATTGTCTTTAAACAAGAAATAGTTGATAAAGTTGGCAGTATAATCATGACCAACAATAATTTTTAATTGAGCAGTACGATATGTTTGGTTAATATAGGGCACAAGCTCCTGGCCTATAAATTCAAAAAACTGCGCACCTTTTTGAGAAGGAAGGTACTCTGCCATGTCATATCTGCCGTCATCCTCTCTGGTTTTGCGTTGATTGATTCCTACTACAATCGATTCCGGCATGTCTTCCCAATAGGAAAAGTAATCTACATTTCCGGCAACGGGTTCAAATAGATAATCTCCATCAAGAACAACAATTAAAGGATATGTCTTATCAACATTTTTCTTATAATTTCGAGGAAGCTGAATCTTCAACTCTCTATTCTGATCTAATTTTATGGATCTAAAGGATTCGTATATCACTTGAGAATATCCTGCAGTACAGAATATGAATCCTAGTATAAAAATTCCAATTTTTTTCATAAGTATATGATTATGGTTAAGCACTGGACAATATATAAATTATTTCTCTCTGTTTAAAATAGGAAGAAATAAAAACGATAACGCACCAATAATTATGTTTATTGCGGTTTGAGACCCCCACAAAATCCAGCCAAAAGCCTCACCTGCCGGTTTGTCTACATTAAAAAGTAATAATATTGCTGCTGTTGCGATAGGGAACGCTCCAATTCCCCCATTAGTAGTCGACATAGCAATCGATCCTGCTACAAAAGTTGCAAGCATAGGTCCCAGAGATAAATGTGCCGTTTCCGGCACTGTAAATTTAATTACATAGAACATAGCTACATATAAGATCCATATTAGAAACGTATGGAAAATAAAGGCTTTTAGTTGCTTTATTTTTGAAATACTTTTGATTCCTTCTAAAATTCCGTTTCCGAAATGGCGGATTTTGGTAAGTATAGGATTTTTTGAATTCTTTAGTATGTTTAGAAAAAGAACTCCTAAAAGTATTACACCTAGCAGAACCACGAGTGTAATGATAGGGCTTGCTATCTTTTCTTGTAAATATGACAGTAGGAGTTCTGACTGAAATAATAGGGTAATGGCAATGATTAATAAAAGCATTAAAGAGTCAATTACCCTTTCAGAGATAATGGTGCCAAAGGCTTTTTTAAATGGTATGTTTTCATAGGTAGAAATTGTTCCGCCTCTTATGATTTCTCCAGACCTAGGGATTCCCATATTACATAAATAACCTGCCATAACAGCCATGTAACTGTTAGATAATTTGATTGAATAGCCAAGAGGTTGCAATAAAAAATTCCATCGATAGGCTCTAGAAAGGTGAGAGGCAATACCCATAATTATAGATATAATTACCCATATTGGATCCGCTTCAGAAACATATTGTAGTGTTTTTTGTCGTTCTTCAGGTGTGGCAGCGGTAATAGAATACCAAATTAAAAAAACTCCCAGTGCAAGTGGGAGTATAATTTTGAAAAACTTTATCAGTTTAGCGTTCACTTTTATTTCAGTAAATTATTTTCCTCATTAGGGAAAAGAAGTTTCGGTTTGAAATTTTTAGCATCTTCGATATCCATCATAGCATATGTGATTAATATAAGGATATCTCCTTTTGCTACTTTTCGTGCAGCGGCACCATTCAGCGTAATCTCACCACTATTTCTGGGTCCGGGTATAGCATAAGTTTCGAGTCGCTCACCATTATTGTTATTTACGATCTGTACTTTTTCGCCTTCTATAATATTAGCGGCGTCCATTAGATCCTGATCAATGGTTATACTGCCAATATAATTTAAATCGGCACCAGTAACCTTAACGCGATGAATTTTTGATTTTACTACGTGTACAAACATGTTACAAAGTTAGTTATTTTTAGTTTAGGGCAATGTTATCTATAAGTCTAATTTTTCCTGCAAATACGGCTATAAATGCTCGGTACTTGGTGTCTTTTCGCTTTCTTTCTATGGATTTCAAATCAGATACTTTGGCAATTTCAAAGTATTCCAATTTCAATTCTGTATTGTTTCTGAATTGATCTGATACCCATTCATTTAGCTTAGTAACACTTTTTGTGCCAAAATCTTTTTTTACTTGCTTCAGTGTTTTGTAAATTAATGGTGACGCTTCAAGTTGACTTTCGTTTAACCTTTTGTTTCTAGAGCTCAATGCTAGACCGCTTTCTTTTCGGTATATAGGGCATCCTATTATTTGTACTGACATTTTTTCAATCTCAACTAATTTTCTGACAATCTGTAGTTGCTGAAAATCTTTTTCTCCAAAATATGCTTTAGTTGGTGAAATAATAGTAAACAAATGTTTCAATACGGTTCCGACACCATCAAAATGTCCTGGTCTAAATTTGCCTTCCATTTCATTTTCAAGTCCGTTAAAGTTATAGCTGGTAGATTCTGGTCGCTCACCATAAATTTCTTCGGCTGTTGGAGCAAAAATGATAATTTCTTCAGATAATCCAGATAAAAGTTCGACATCAGAGGCTAAAGTTCTTGGATAATTAACTAAATCTTCTGACGTATTGAATTGAGTTGGATTTACAAAAATACTTACGATAACAATATCATTTTCTGTCAAAGCTTGTTCTACCAATGCAAGATGACCTTTATGTAAAGCCCCCATAGTAGGGACAAAACCAATAGTTTTGTTTTCTTTTTTTAGAGTTGCAACATTAGCTGTTATGTCTCGTCTTTTTTCGTGTACTTGCATTGAGATGAAACTTAAAGGCGTGCAAAAATAAGATATTACTGGCAGACTGCATAAATTTTCGTAATTTTGCAAAATTAATTCCAAAAGGAGGACGATAAAAGTATCGATTATATGAAAGATAAGAGGATATTGTACGTATCATCAGAAGTAATACCTTACCTGCCAGAGACTGAAATCTCATCCATGTCGTTTGAAGCACCAAGAATGGTAAACAATAAAGGAGGACAAATTAGAATTTTTATGCCCAGGTATGGCAATATCAATGAAAGAAGGCACCAATTACATGAGGTGATCCGTCTTTCGGGTATGAATTTAGTAATTAATGATTTAGACATGCCGCTTATTATTAAGGTTGCTTCTATACCTAAAGAGCGTATGCAGGTTTATTTTATTGATAACGAAGATTACTTCAAAAGAAAGGCAACGTTGACTGATGAAGAAGGAAATTTATTTCCTGATAATGATGAGAGAGCCATCTTTTTTGCAAAAGGTGTCATAGAAACCGTGAAAAAACTAAATTGGTCTCCAGATGTTATCCATGTACATGGATGGTTAGCTTCTCTTTTGCCTTTGTACTTAAAACATTATTATGCTAATGAGCCACTTTTTGGTCATAGTAAGATCGTGACTTCAGTATATGGTAGTGGTTATGAAGGCATACTGGATAAAAATATGATGGGTAAAGTAAAGTTTGATGGTATTAAAGAAGAAAAGATAAGCGATCTGGCAAATCCAACATACGCGAATCTTATGAAGGTGGCTATAGATAACTCTGATGCTATTATAGTTGGATCTGAGGAAATCCCTGAGGAACTTACCAAGCATCTAAAAAATATTGACCAACCTGTTTTAGAATATAAAAAACCAGATGAGTTTGCAGATGCCTATGAAGCCTTTTACGAAACAGAGGTTTTGGTATAAGTAAAATTATTTATTTGTGAAATAAGCAATTTGCGAATTCCATTCTCATGCTGTGTAATGAGCTTAGAAAACAATAGACAAAAATTGATGAAATTGATAAACGTAGTGCCAAAAGTACTAGCTATAGTAGCTATTATTTTTACAATAATATCCTGTGATGATGATTTTAATTCTGTTGGTAGCGAAATTCTAGGGGATGTTAATTTTCAGGATAAGTTATACACGACAAAACCTATCGCTTACAATAAAAAATTCGAAAAAGTACAAACCAATAGTTTGATTAGTACAATTCAGGGAACTCAAGTGAACTTTCATGCGAACATGTTGGGAGTATATAATGATCCTGTATATGGTCCGTCAACGTACGGAGTATTATCACAAGTTCAGCCCGCTACTTTTCCTATAGTTTTTGAAGATAATGCTGTGTTGGATAGTGTGGTGATAGATTTACCATATTTTAGTAATTTAATAGACACACAAACTGATGCTGCCGGTTTGGTTACAGGAAATACATACACATTAGATTCAATATATGGAAACCAGCCTGTTAAATTATCTATTTATCAATCTGATTATTTTTTAAGAAATTTTGACCCACAATCTGATGATAATCAGATTTATTATTCAAATGATATCCAGAGCTTTGGTACAGTAGTAGAAAAACCAGAAAACCTACTACACGTTATTGAAAATTATATTCCTTCAAGTTCAGAAATAGTTTTAGACGTTAAGGACGAAAATAATAATGGAGTTATTATTGATTCTGTGAGGGTAACACCTAGAATTAGAGTTAAACTTTCTGATGATGTAAGGGATACATTCAAAACTCAGTTTTTAGATAAGGAAGGTAGCGCAGAATTAAGCAACCTGAATAACTTTTTGAATTATTTCAGAGGTATTTACTTTAAAGCAGAAGCTCTTACGGGTAGCGCAGGAAGTTTAGCATATTTTAATATGCGGGATGGAAATGTCACTTTGCACTATACATACGATAAAATAGATACACTAGATGAGGACCAGGATGACGATGTTACTGAAATCATTAGGGAAAAAGGGACTCTGGAGCTTGGTTTTGCTAATACGATTATAAATTCGATAACAACAGATTTAGCGCCGGTCATTGCCGATGAATTGAGAATAGAAAACCAGGATTCGATTAATGGTGTAGATAATCTTTATTTAAAGGGAGGAGATGGCTCCATTGCAGTGCTTGATTTGTTTAGTAGGTATGTAGAAACTGATACGAATGGAAATTTTGTATTAGATGAAAACAATAACCCGATTTTTAAAGATACCCCAGAAAATCCGACAGATGAGGATAAAACAGAGTTAGATTTTATAAGAACACAAGATTGGTTGATTAACGATGCTAGTTTTAAATTATATATAAATCAAAGTAGTGTAACATCGGGCGATACAGAACCAGAAAGAATTTATATCTTTAACTTAGAAACAGGACAACCTCTTATTGATTATAGTACGGACCCAACACTGAATAATGATGATCTGGTCAATTCGGTTATTAATCACTTAGGAAGAATAAGTCGAGATTCTGACGAAAAAGGAGAATTTTATGAAATAAGATTAACCCAATACATTATTACGCTTTTAAACGACGAAGAATTAGATAGTGTAAAACTTGGAGTATCGGTTTCTCAAAATGTTAATAGTACCACAAGTGCATTTGGGAGTACTGACCCTCTAAAAGCAGATGAGATCATCCCCACCTCATCAATAATATCTCACGAAGGAACAATTCTTTACGGAAATACTGAAAATGTTCCAGAGGCAAAACAATTGAAATTGGATATATTTTATACAACTTCAAAAAGTAACTAACAGAATAACACTTAAAACTTAAAATTATGTGCGGGATAGTAGGGTACATAGGTCATAGAGAAGCTTATCCGATCGTATTGAAAGGACTAAAAAGACTAGAGTACAGGGGATATGACTCTGCGGGGATTGCTCTTTACGATGGAAATGACATCAAATTGTCGAAGACAAAAGGTAAAGTAGTAGATCTTGAAGAAAGATTAACAGAAGAGATAACCACTGACGGAACAATCGGTATTGGTCACACCAGATGGGCAACCCATGGAGTGCCAAATGATGTGAATTCGCATCCACATTATTCTAATTCAGGAAACTTGGTCATTATTCATAATGGTATTATCGAAAATTATGAGTCCCTGCGTAAAGAATTATTAAAGCGAGGCTATACTTTTACATCCGAAACAGATACAGAAGTATTAGTAAATCTCATAGAAGACGTTAAGACTAAAGAGAATGTTAAGCTGGGAAAAGCAGTTCAAATCGCTTTAAATCAGACAATAGGAGCATATGCAATTGCCGTTTTTGACAAACAAAAACCAGACGAGATTGTTGTTGCTAGATTAGGTAGTCCCTTGGCTATTGGAGTTGGAGATAACGAGTTCTTTATCGCCTCAGATGCTTCTCCTTTTATAGAATACACTAATAATGCAATCTATCTCGAAGATGGTGAGATGGCAATTGTTAGAAGAGGTAAAGAAGTAAAGGTTAGAAATATTAAAGATGATACTACTGTAGATCCTTATCTGCAAGAATTACAAATTAATCTCGAGCAAATAGAAAAGGGTGGGTATGACCACTTTATGCTGAAGGAAATTTATGAACAGCCTAATGCAATTAGTGATACCTATCGTGGAAGGATGAGAGTTGCAGAAGGAATCATAAAAATGGCGGGTATTGATGATAATCTTGCGAAACTTCTTAATGCAAAGCGGATCTTAATTATCGCATGTGGTACGTCTTGGCATGCAGGTCTTGTTGCAGAATATATTTTTGAAGAATTGGTTCGTATCCCGGTTGAGGTTGAATATGCCTCAGAATTTAGATACAGAAACCCTGTAATACACCAGGACGATGTAGTTATTGCAATATCGCAAAGTGGGGAAACTGCAGATACTATGGCAGCCATAAAGCTTGCTAAAGAACGAGGAGCTTTTGTATTTGGAGTATGTAACGTAGTAGGGTCGTCTATTTCAAGAGAAACGCATGCAGGGGCTTATACCCATGCAGGGCCAGAAATTGGGGTTGCATCTACTAAGGCATTTACTACTCAGATTACAGTTCTTTCCTTGATTGCTTTAAAACTGGCAGAACGCAAAGGAACAATTTCTAACAGTGATTTCCATTATTATTTGCAAGAGTTGGAAAGAATTCCAGAAAAAGTTAAGCAAGCATTAGAGTCTAATGAGCATATTAAGTTTATTGCTGATACCTATAAAAATGCAAAAAACTTCTTATACCTGGGTAGAGGATATAATTTTCCCGTGGCATTAGAAGGAGCCTTAAAACTTAAAGAAATATCATACATTCATGCAGAAGGGTATCCTGCAGCAGAAATGAAGCATGGCCCAATTGCACTAATTGATGAGCATATGCCAGTTGTGGTCATTGCGACTAAAAAAGGCCATTATGAAAAAGTGGTTAGTAATATCCAGGAAATCAAATCACGAAAAGGAAAGATTATAGGAATAGTCACCGAAGGAGATGTAACCGTAAAAGAACTTGCAGATCATGTTATTGAAATTCCTGAGACTGAAGAATTCTTAACACCCCTGCTTACAACAATACCATTACAATTGTTGTCATATCATATAGCGGTAATGCTCGATAAAAATGTGGATCAGCCAAGAAACTTAGCTAAATCAGTAACTGTAGAATAACAGGTTTGAATATTCTTTAAGATAAAATACAGTAAAAGACTGCCACGGATTGGCAGTCTTTTTTTTAAGCTGTAAGATGTGATTGAACCCATATGCAAAAACACAAAATGTTGCATGTGAATAAATTAGTTGATGATTAAAAGACGTATAACACCTTTTTTTTGCTACAATTACTGAACTATTATGGTTTTCACTCCATATTTATATGTAACGTCAATTAATTTATTAAATCTAAATTATTATGCTTAGATTTATACTTAAGTATTTGAAAATCAGTTTTTTTATGTTTAAATAACGTTATAGGTGTAAAGTTTTTCCAAAAAAACTTGCTTGATGTTTCGTCGTTAAAAAACAAATTTTCACGATAAAATGCAAATTTTCTTTGTTTTTAATTAAAAAGGTTTAATTTTGCATCCCAAATGTTAAAATTTTGTTATGCTAGCATAAGAAAAGTACTAACTTAAATTTAAAATAATCTACTTATGAAAACAATTACACTAGTTTTAATGCTTTTTGTTGGAGCTATCGGTGTTTCGCAAAATGTAATAAACGGTAGGGTTATAGATGGTTTTGATGAACCAATACCCGGCGTTAGTATTACAGTGAAAGGAACAGAAACAACAACGATTTCTGATTTCGACGGAAACTTTACCTTAACTACGGATAAGGATTACCCTTTTACTTTAGAAGCGACCAGTGTTGGTTTTGATCCTACAACTGTCGTCGTTACATCTGATACCCAAGAAGCTTTGATAGTTTTAGAGGATATTACATTTTTAGATGAATTAGTAATATCAGCGTCAAGGGCGCCAGAAAGATTATTTGAGTCGCCGGTAAGTATTGAACGTTTTGGTATTAAACAAATTAAAAATACCACAGCTGCAGATTTTTATGGTGGTTTAGAAAGTATTAAAGGTGTAGATATCAATACAAATAGTTTAACCCTGAAGTCTATAAATACAAGAGGTTTTGCAACGTTTGCCAACACACGTTTTGTTCAGTTAATAGATGGGATGGATAATACAGCTCCGTCTTTAAATTTTGTTTTAGGAAATTTAGTAGGTCTGAATCAGCTGGATGTTCAAAGTGTAGAATTACTTCCAGGTGCATCTTCTGCATTATATGGGGCAAATGCATTTAACGGTATCCTTTTCATGAATAGTAAAAACCCTTTTGATCATCAAGGTATAAGTGCCTATGCAAAAGGAGGGATTACTTCTCAGGAAGCAGCCGGTGATAATGAGTTTTATGATGTAGGTATTAGAATGGCGCACGCTTTTTCTGATAAGTTTGCCGGTAAAGTAAACTTCACATTTTTAAATGGTACAGATTGGTTAGCTGCAGATTTACGTGATTTAGACAATCCTGGTGCGACCAGACTGGATCCTGGATACAACGGTTTGAATGTTTATGGTGATGTAGTTGCTCAAACTTTAGACAGAGTAGGTACTCAATTAGTGGCTAGCAATTTGTTGAGCCCGGCTCAAGCAAGTTTATTGCCTAACACATTAGTAAGTAGAACTGGATATACAGAAGCAGATCTAAGTGAAAATAAAGCAGAAAGTTTAAAGTTTGATGCT
Source organism: uncultured Aquimarina sp. (assembly GCA_947497175.1). GTDB lineage: Bacteria > Bacteroidota > Bacteroidia > Flavobacteriales > Flavobacteriaceae > Aquimarina. The sequence goes on from CANMFM010000001.1 coordinate 14,125, forward strand.
TCTCTGCATTATCGCCCATTCGAAAATGATTTTGAGATTATCTATAATGGTAAGTTAGGTAGAGGTACAACAGTAACTCAAGATGCAAACAGAACATCATTGCGTAATTTCTTTTTACAGCAACATAAACTAGAAATTAAAAATGATAATTTCTTTGTAAGAGGATATATCACCGATGCTGATGCAGGAGATTCTTATGATATTAGATTTACAGGTATTAATGTTAACAGAGAATGGAAAAGTGATAACCAATGGTTTGCTGAGTATGCCGGAGCTTATCTACAAGCATTGGCAGCTACTGGATCAGAAGAACAAGCTCACTTAGCAGCTAGAGGGGTTGCTGATACAGGGCGATTAGTGCCTGGTACTCCAGAATTCCAACAAGCGTTTGATAGAGTGACATCGAATCCAGATTTAACAGAAGGTTCAAGGTTTCAGGATGAGTCTAATTTTAGACATGCCGATGCAAATTATAATTTTAGTCATATCACTGGAGATTTTGCTGACATTCAGGTGGGTGGTTCTTTCAGAGAATATAAACTAAATTCTTTTGGTACTATATTTACAGACGGTGATGGTCCGATTAAATATTCAGAATACGGTGTGTACACTCAGGTTCAAAAGAAACTCTTAAAGGAAGAAAGATTAAAGCTTACAGGATCGGTACGTTACGATAAGTCTCAGTTGTTTGATGGTAATTTTTCTCCAAGGGTATCTGTAAGTTATACTTTTGGTCCTAATAAAACACGTAATCTTCGTGCTTCATACCAAACAGGATTTAGAAACCCAACAACTCAGGATTTATACATTGGTTTAGATATTGGTGCAAATGCCTTATTAGGTTCTGCTCCCGATAACTTAGATAGGTATGTTATTACCGATCCTTCCGGGAATAGAATAACCGGTAGAGATGCGTATGAAAATTCGTATTCTTTAAGCTCTATAGAAGCTGGTAATCCAACAGCCGCTAATATCGATATCGTAAAACCGGAAAAGATTACAGCCTATGAGGTTGGGTATCGAGCACAGTTTGGATCAGTAATCTTAGATGGTAGTGTGTACTACAACCAGTATCAGGATTTTATAGCAAACGAGAGTGTAGTAGTTCCTGGAGTTGGTAGAGTTAATGGTACGCCTGCAGAACAACAAGCTGCTTTACTCGCTATTTCAGATATTCAGACAAGAAAAATATTTACTGCTTCTACAAACTCTGATGTTGATATTAATTCTTATGGTTTTATCGCCGGAGTTACTACTCAGGCAAGTGGTTTTGATCTAGGAGTAAATTATACATTTGCAGAGCAAGATTTTGACCAAAGTGATGATCCAAATTTTAGAAGTTCTTTCAACACGCCAAAGCACAAAGTAAAGGCATCTGTGGGTAAAGAAGATTTATTTGAAAACTTTGGTTTTGGAGTTGATGGTATTTGGAGTGATGACTATTTCTGGGAAGCTGATTTTGGTAGTGGAGAAATTCCTTCATATACTGTAATTAATGCCCAGATTAACTATAGAATTCCTTCTCTAAAGGCTAAATTAAAGGTAGGAGCAAATAACTTATTAGGAGACGAGTACTTTACTGCAATAGGTTCAGGATTTATAGGTTCTCAATACTATGTAGGGTTGATTTTAAATAATCTATAAAAGACTAGAGTAATCTAAATACATATTATAAACCTGTCTGAGAAATCAGACAGGTTTTTTTATTTTTTCTAGGTATAAATAAAGAGTTAAGAAACGCATTGTTAATACTGTTGGTTAAATGTTTTTTTATGAATAAAAAAACAAAGGTTTAACATATTTATTAAAAAATTCATAAAAAAACGTATATTGTTCTCATAACTATAAAATTTTTGGGGCATGAGAAAAATTACATTAGTGGTAATGCTGATAGTAAGTGTTATTGCTACTGCGCAAACAACAATTAAGGGAAAGGTGGTAGACGACAGTAATCAACCGATCCCCGGGGCCAACATAGCACTAAAAGGTGCTGGAGTAGGTACTGTCACAGATTTCGATGGTCTTTTTTCTTTGACTGTAGAGCAAGCACTACCCTTTACTATTACGGTTAGTAGTATAGGTTTTGAGACGACTTCAGTCACTATTTCTTCAGAGACACAAGATATAAACGTCATCTTGAAAGAAGGGACAGAACTCGATGAAGTTATTGTTTCCGCATCAAGAACACCTGAACGTATTTTTGAATCTCCTGTAAGTGTAGAACGCTTTGGAATTAAAGAAATTAAGACGACACCTTCGGTCGATTTTTATGATGGATTAGAAAACTTAAAGGGTGTTGATATCAATACAAATAGTTTGACATTTAAGTCTATAAACACCAGAGGTTTTGCAACCTTTGCCAATACACGTTTTGTGCAATTGGTTGATGGTATGGATAATACAGCACCGGCACTAAATTTTGTACTCGGTAACCTTATAGGGATGACAGAGTTAGATGTAAATAGTGTAGAATTATTACCTGGTGCGTCTTCTGCTCTCTATGGTGCCAACGCCTTTAATGGTATTTTGTTCATGACTAGTAAAAGCCCTTTTGATCATCAAGGGATAAGTGCGTATGCAAAAGGAGGAATAACTTCTCAAGAAGCCGCGGGAGATAACAATTTTTATGATTATGGAGTTAGACTCGCACATGCATTTTCTGATAAGTTCGCTGCCAAAGCTAATTTTGCCTATTTGAGAGGTACAGATTGGTTTGCAAACAGTGAGGTAAATGTTCTAAATCCTGGAACAAATAGATTAGATCCTAATTATGATGGATTAAATGTTTATGGAGATGAAGTAAGTACGAATATTAGAGGAGTGGGTGAAGTGCTTGTAGATCGAGGAATACTGCCCGCAGGTGCAGAAAATTTATTACCTGATTCGAATGTTAGTAGAACAGGGTATTTAGAAACCGATTTAAATCAAAATAGAGCCGAAAGTATAAAGTTTGACGCTGCAATGCATTATCGACCTTTTGCAGATGATTTTGAAGTGATTTATCATGGAAAAGTGGGTAGAGGAACTACGATTTATCAAGGCGCAAATAGATATTCTATTCGTAACTTTTTTATACAACAGCATAAGTTAGAGTTTAAGAATAATAACTTTTTTGTTAGAGGATATATAACAGATGAAGATGCTGGAGATTCTTACGATATTAGATTTACAGGAATAAATATTAATAGATCATGGAAAGATGATCAAACATGGTTCGGAGAGTATGCGGGAACATTTGTTCAGGCAACTTTAGCAGGTCAATTACCAGAACAGGCACATGCGCTTGCAAGACAAGTAGCCGATACCGGGCGTATTCTACCAGGCACGCCTGAGTTTTTACAGGCTTTCCAAACGGTGACCTCAGATCCAAATTTGGCAACAGGGTCAAAATTTCAGGACCAAACACAGTTAAGACATGCAGATGTTAACTACAACTTCAGCCATATAACGAGTGACTTTGCAGACATACAGGTAGGAGGATCATTTAGAGAGTATAAGCTTAATTCTTCAGGTACTATTTTTACAGATTTTGATGGTCCGATTCGCTATTCAGAATTTGGAGTATACACACAAATTCAAAAGAAATTTGCAGACGAAAGGGCTAAAGTAACCGCTTCGGTACGTTATGATAAGTCAGAGCTATTCGATGGTAATTTCTCTCCAAGATTATCACTGGGATATACATTAGGACAAGATAGAAATCATAATATTAGGGCTTCAGTACAAACAGGGTTTAGAAATCCAACTACTCAGGATCTTTATATTGGATTAGATGTTGGTAGAGCAGTATTAGTAGGTTCTGCAGAAGATAATTTAGATAGAGACGTTAGAACATTTGATGATGTTAGTGGCGAAGGTCAGCGTATACTCGGGTCAAATACAGTGAGTATAGTGGGGAGATCTGCTTATGAAAATTCTTTTTCGGTGACTTCTGTAGAGAATGGGGCTCCTCAGGCTTCCACTGCAAGCCCGGTTGAACCTGAAAAAATTCTTGCTTTTGAGCTGGGATATCGTGGTAAGGTAGATAAATTTATTATTGATGTAAGTGGTTACATCAATCAATATAGTGACTTTATTTCTCAACAAAACGTTATTATTCCGTATTATGGACAAGTTGGGGATCAAAGTTTGTCTCTGTTGGCACTAGAAAATGATGATTTTAGAGTGTATCAGGCCTATACAAATTCTAATGTTGATATAAGATCTTTTGGTGCCACCGTGGGTGTTAACACTAAACTTCCTATGGATTTTGATTTTGGCGTAAATTATACGTATGCAAAACAAGATTTTGACCAAGAAGACGACCCTGATTTTATTGCTAGTTTTAATACTCCAGAGCATAAAGTTAAAGCTACTTTTGGTCATACAGATGTATTCAAGAACTTCGGATTTAATACAAGTTTCAGATGGAGCGATGACTATTTTTGGGAAGCCTCTTTTGGAAACGGAGATGTTCCTTCCTTTTCTGTATTCGATGCACAAATAAATTATAAAATTCCAAAATTGAAGACGACCCTAAAAGTAGGAGCGACAAATATTGGAGGGGATGAATATTTTACAGCATTTGGTACTGGATTTATAGGGTCTCAATATTACGTAGGTTTGTCTATCAATAATTTATAATCAAAAAATTCATAAAAATAAAACAAATGAATACTCAATATAAATGGTTATTAATCCTGTTAATTTTTGGGATTATAGGCTGCGAATCAGATGATGATACTCCACTAACAGAGGTTGAAGTGCCTGTTACGGCAGGAAATGCTGATTTTTCAAAATATGTCGCTCTAGGAAACTCCTTAACTGCAGGCTTTACAGATGGCGCCCTGTTTGTAGCTGCACAAGAAAATTCTTTACCCAACATTTTATCTAAACAATTCGCACTGGCAGGTGGAGGAACTTTTACACAACCTTTGATGAGTGATAATATTGGCGGTGCATTATTAGGAGGAACTCAGATTCTAGCTCCTAGATTATTTTTTAACGGGTCTGGTCCAGCTCCTCTAGAGGCTACACCCACTACAGAAATTTCTGCAAGTTTATCGGGTTCATTTAATAACATGGGAATTCCAGGAGCTAAAAGTTTTCATCTTGTTGCTCCGGGATATGGAAATATTGCCGGGTTAGGTACCATGCCAGCAACAGCAAACCCTTATTATGTTAGAATAGCTTCTAGTGCTACCTCTACCGTGTTAGAAGATGCAATGGCACAAGACCCAACATTTTTCTCGTTGTGGATTGGTAATAATGATGTATTAGGATATGCTCTTAGTGGTGGAGATGGTACAGACCCGATTACAGATACAGCCGTATTTACGCAGGCATATGACGCTTTAGTAACTACATTAACTTCTCAGGGTGCAAAAGGGGTAGTTTTTAATATCCCGGATGTAACGGCTATTGCACATTTTACCACGGTTCCGTTTAAACCTCTAGATCCAAATAATGAAGCTTTTGGACCATTAATTCCGGCGTTAAATGCACAATTTGCTGGATTGAATCAGGTTTTTGATGCGTTAGGAGTGTCAGAAAGGAAGATAATGTTTAATACCCAGGTAGATAGCACAAGTGCAGTTATCGTAAAAGATGAATCATTGATAGATCTTTCTGCCGAAATTACAGGCGCATTGCAAATGGCAGGAGTCGATGCGGGTACAGCCACAATAACAGGATTTTTGTATGGCCAGGCAAGACAAGCCAACAAAAATGATCTTTTAGTGTTGCCAAGTTCATCCATTATTGGCCAGGTGAATACTGCTGCAGTTATGGATTTAATGTCAACATTTGGATTGTCACAAGAACAAGCCGGCCAGTTAGCGGTTAACGGGATTACCTTTCCGTTAGAAGATAAATGGGTGCTTCTGCCAAGTGAACAAGAAGAGATAGCTAATGCAACAACAGCATTTAATGCAGTTATAGATGCCGCAGTGCAGCAACAAGGTTTGGCCTTTGTAGATGCTAATGGCCTTTTGGATCAGGTATCTGAAACTGGAATACAGTTTGATGAGTTTTTGATCCGGGGTAATTTGGTGTTTGGTGGGTTATTCTCGCTAGATGGTGTGCACCCTACGGCACGGGGTTATGCATTTTTGGCAAATTCTGCAGCTCAGGCAATTAATGAAACCTACGGTTCTACTTTATCAATGGTAAAAGCTGTAGATTATCCAACTTTTTATAGTGCGACACTTCCGTAGAATTTAAAAATAATTAAAGATAAATTTTTCATCCCCGCCTGAAACTTTTTTAGGCGGGTTTTTTATGCTGTCTCATGTCTTGTATGGATGGAGTATATTTTCTTTCGACCAGTTGAAAATAAAATGACAATACAAGAGAAGCAATCAAATAAATGACGACTACATATGTAGCGCCTTTAAAAATTAAATCCATGTCAAACCACCCTCCTTGCTGTACTATTAATAATATGCCAAATATGACCTTAACAACTTCAGCGTATAGTGAAATAATATGTCTATCCATTAATGAAGTATAGGCAAAAATTGAAAGAGCAATAAAAATAGCATAATAAATAATCTGCGTGAACTCCAGATTGCCAAAACTAATCAGAAGATAGTATAATAGAGCTAATGTAATTGTTAACTGTAGCCACGACCATATCTTTAAAAATATGGAGCTCTCAGTTCTGTATTTTTTGCGGTTATAAGGGTCTGTAATAATATGAATAGGATACTTTTCTTTTACATCATCAGGTCTCCATCCTGTTGGCATGTACCAGATCCTAATCTTATCCCACCAGTTTTTGGTTCGCCATGCGTCTTTTAAGATTCCCCAGGCGTGCATAAAATTTATATAAAAAGGATTCCAGGTATTTACTGGTTTTTTTACACCATACACTGGGGGCTTGTCTGGTAATTCTTCCTGGAAAGTGCCAAACCATTTATCCCAAAAAATAAAAATCTGTGAATAATTTTTGTCCAGATATTCATCATTAATGGCGTGATGCACTCTGTGGTGCGAAGGAGTCACAATGATATGCTCAAGAACTCCCATTTTACCTATCAAACGGGTGTGGTACCAGAACTGAGCAAATAAATGAATAGGAGCTACTATGGCTATGACATGTGCAGGAATACCCAATAAAGCTAAGGGGATGTATAAAAAGAAGTAAATAGAGACGATAGCAGAAATACTCTGTCGAAGAGCACAAGCCAGGTTAAATTCTTCACTGCTGTGGTGAATAATATGCCTGTTCCAGAAAAGATTTATAGTATGATTAAAACGATGAGACCAATAACCCGCAAAATCTAGTCCGATAAAAGTAAGAATGTATATCCAAACAGACGATTTGATTTCGACCAGAGCGATATGATCAACCATCCAATCATAACTTATTATGATTAACGCAAGCCCGGTTAAGCTTCTAAGAGTATCTGTTATGCCAGAGCTTAAACTGGAAATCGTATCCATTGCCTCATTAACAGGAATTCCTTTCCATCGGCTAACAAGATATTCTATCAGAATAAGGATAATAAACCCTGGGATGGCGTAGCTTAATGCAGTTGCATATGTTTCCATGAATTAAAAATATAAAAATTAGGAATTTACAAAATAGTCAAAATTTTAGAATTCACGTCGCGTTTTAGAGGATTTCAAACATTAGAATACTGTTGTGGAATTGGTGTAAGTAATAAAACTCATCTGTTGCGCATTTAGAAATAAGGACTAAAAAAAGTTGTTTTTTCTTTTTCAGTTATGCACCCAAACCAACGAATCTTAGTGTAAAATACCTTACATGTTAAAATTAGTATGAGCATACTAACAATATAAATAAATTAGTATATTTATACTAAAATACAAGCATTTTGAATACTAAATCTGAAATTATCAAGCATTCGGTAGCTCTTTTTAATAAAAAAGGATTCTTTAATGTAAGTATCAAAGAGATCACTGAAACTATGGGGATAAGCCCCGGTAATTTTACATATCATTTTAAAAAGAAAGAATTTTTATTATCTGCTATTCAAGATGAAATACTTAGTAGCTCCGTCGATATTATGCCTAAAGGGCGATATGTTACTCTAGATCATTTTGAAGAAATGTTTAGAAAATTTTATACTGTTCAGCAGCGATTTAGCTTTTTTTTTCTTGATATATCTTACCTTATTGTAGAGTATCCTTCAATTTTGGATGGATATAAGTTAGCAACAAAAAAACGGTTTTCTGAAGCAAGAAAATTAGTAGATCATTTTATTGCTTCGGGTAGATTGCTTCCAGACAACGATCGAATAGATTATGATGTTGTTATTCATAATCTTTGGATGGTAAGCACATTTTGGACCACAAGCACGATGTTAATTAATAAAAAAAATAGTGCTTTATTGAACAATTCTCCCATAGATGCCTTGTGGGGGGTTTTGTCGCCTTACCTAACTACCAAAGGATATGACGAATACCAGGAAATAATTCACTTCAATACAGAAAAAACAAATACAAATTCTAAGAAAATATAATTATGGCGGTACCTAATCCACCTTTAGAAATGTTTCCGGAAAACACTCCGTTTCCACCAAAGTTTAAGGATATAAAGCAAGAACGAGACTATCTAAAAAAGAAACTTACAGGTGCGTTCAGAATATTTGGAAAATTTGGCTTTTCTGAAGGCGTAGCTGGGCATATTACTGTTCGTGATCCAGAGCATAACGATCACTTTTGGGTAAATCCATTTGGACTTTCTTTTAATTTGATAACGCCAACTGATCTATTGTTAGTAAATCACAATGGAGATGTTGTAGAGGGAAACCTTCCGCTCAACAGGGCGGCTTTTGCAATTCATTCTCAAATACATGCTGCAAGACCAGATGTGGTAGCTGCAGCTCATGCCCATTCTGTATATGGGAAAACATTTTCTGCCCTGGGAAAAGAACTCGCACCTATTACACAAGATGCATGTGCTTTTTATAAAGACCATGCTTTGTTTACTGATTATTCAGGAATAGTAAATGAGTTAGAAGAAGGTAAAAGAATAGCAAAAGCACTTGATGATAATAAGGCGGCGATACTTCAAAATCATGGTCTGATTACAGTAGGACATACAATAGATGAAGCGGCCTGGTGGTTTATTACTATGGAGCGAAGCTGCCAAGCACAACTGTTGGCGATGCAAACCAGAGAGGAATTAGTTGAAATAGATCACGAAACAGCAATGAAAACTCGAGCAGAACTTGGTTTCCCATTAGCAGGCTATTTTCAGTTTCAACCCATGTGGCAAGATATAAGTGTATCTTTAGATTTCATAAGAGTATAATCCAAAAAATCGGAATACATTCAATTACAAATACAAATAACAAATGAATGAAACTGGCACTATAATCATCGCAATATCTCTAATGATTATTATGTTCGGGATGGGGTTATCTCTAACAAGCAATGATTTTAAAAGGATAGCTAAAAACCCAAAAGCCGTGGTAATAGGGCTGTTAAATCAATTGATCTTTTTACCGGTTATAGGGTATCTGCTGGTTAGCTTTTTAGACTTAAAGCCTGAGATCTCAATTGGCATTATGATTCTTGCTGCATGTCCGGGTGGTGCTACATCCAATGTTATTGCACATTTAGCAAAAGGCGATACGGCATTATCAGTAACGCTTACTGCTGTATCAAGCGTTATTACCATTATTACAATACCTTTCATTGTTCAATTTGCGCTTTTAGAGTTTTTAGGAGAAGCAGGAAAAGTGGTGCTTAATGTGCTGCAAATGATAGGACAACTACTTGTTATAGTGATTATACCTGTTTTCATAGGGATGTTAATCAGGGCAAAGGCAACACTTTTTGCCTCAAGAATGGGTAAACCCGTTAGGATAGCATCTGTTGCTTTACTAGTATTTATTACTACAGCATTGTTCATAAAAGAACGTCATAATATTATACCTTATTTTAAACAGGCAGGGTTGCCTACTATATTATTAAACATAACAAGTATGATATTAGGGTATACAACGGCATACCTGCTTAAACTAAAAAAGCCACAAGCAATTAGTATCGCTGTAGAATCTGGTGTTCAAAACTCGGCATTAGCGATTACTATCGCTGTCGTAACTTTACAAAACACAGCTTTTGGTATTGCTGCAGCTATTTATACCTTAGTAATGTATGTGGCAGGTTTTGCAATTATTCTTTTTGGAAGAAAATAGTTTAGAAAACAAATAATTAGAAAACTTCTGTTGTATTGTCTTACAGTATTTTGTCTTAAAAAAGAAGGCTAAAAAAGAGATATTTCTTGACTTCAAAAAAACAAAACAAAAGGAGTTATTTTTTTCATTTTAAAAGACTATATTTGCAGCCTGAAAAAAGGTCGTATTTATTATAGCTTAATGAAAGATCTTTTTATCATAGTTAAATACTAAACATTAAATAGTTAGATAATGTCTAAAGTTACAGGTAAAGTATCTCAAATTGTAGGTCCGGTTATCGATGTTGAATTCGCAGCAGGGGCTGAATTACCAAAAATTTACGATTCATTAGAAATTAATAAAACAGACGGTAGTAAACTAGTGTTAGAGGTTCAGTCTCACATTGGTGAAGATACTGTACGTACCATCGCGATGGATTCGAGTGATGGATTGAGTAGAGGAATGGAAGTTGTAGGAACAGGAGCTCCAATCCAAATGCCAATCGGTGGTGATGTATATGGGCGTCTATTTAATGTGATTGGAGATGCAATTGATGGTCTTGGAGATCTTCCAAAAGCTGGAAAAGATGGTCTTCCAATTCACCGTCAGGCACCAAAATTTGAAGATTTATCAACGTCGACAGAAGTTTTATTTACCGGAATCAAAGTAATTGACCTTATTGAGCCTTATGCAAAAGGAGGTAAGATTGGATTATTTGGTGGTGCGGGAGTAGGTAAAACAGTATTGATTCAGGAGTTGATTAACAATATTGCAAAAGGTCATGGTGGTCTTTCTGTATTTGCAGGAGTTGGAGAAAGAACTCGTGAAGGTAATGACTTACTCCGTGAGATGCTTGAATCAGGAATTATCAAATATGGTGATGACTTTATGCACTCTATGGAAGAAGGGGGATGGGATCTTTCTAAAGTAGATAAAGAGGTAATGAAAGAATCTAAAGCTACTTTCGTATTTGGTCAGATGAATGAGCCACCGGGAGCGCGTGCCCGTGTTGCACTTTCTGGTCTTACGATTGCAGAATATTTCCGTGATGGAGCTGGAGATGGTCAAGGAAAAGATGTACTTTTCTTCGTAGACAATATCTTCCGTTTTACACAAGCAGGTTCTGAGGTATCTGCACTTCTTGGACGTATGCCATCTGCAGTTGGTTACCAGCCTACTTTAGCATCAGAAATGGGTGTAATGCAGGAGCGTATTACTTCTACAAAGAAAGGATCGATTACATCTGTACAAGCAGTATATGTACCTGCAGATGACCTTACAGATCCTGCACCGGCAACAACATTTGCTCACTTAGATGCAACAACAGTATTATCTCGTAAAATTGCAGAGCTTGGTATCTATCCGGCGGTAGATCCTCTTGATTCTACGTCAAGAATTCTAACGGCAGATATTCTAGGTGATGAGCATTATAACTGTGCACAACGAGTAAAAGAATTGTTACAGCATTATAAAGAATTACAAGATATTATCGCAATCCTTGGTATGGAAGAGTTATCTGAAGAAGATAAACTTGCAGTAGGACGTGCTCGTCGTGTACAACGTTTCTTATCACAACCTTTCCACGTTGCTGAGCAGTTTACAGGTATACCCGGAGTATTGGTAGATATCAAAGAAACGATCAAAGGGTTTAATATGATTATGGATGGTGAGTTAGATCATCTTCCAGAAGCGGCATTTAACCTTAAAGGATCTATCGAAGAAGCTATCGAGGCTGGTGAGAAAATGTTAGCTGAAGCGTAAAATAGATATGAGAAGTTAGTATAGAGTAATGAGAAGTAACCCTTCTTAATTTCTAGCTACTAACTACCAACTACTTAATACTAAAAAATATGTATTTAGAAATAGTAACTCCAGAAGCAGTATTATTTAGTGGCGAAGTCACTTCGATAGCCGTACCAGGTGTTGATGGAGAGTTTCAGATGTTAGATAATCACGCACCTATTATTTCATTACTTGCAAAAGGAAATGTAAAGGTATACGGTGATATGAATTTAGAAGAAGAAGTTGCAGATAAATTTACCAAAGGTGAAAATGGAGCAACATTACTTCCCATAAATTCAGGAACTATCGAAATGAAAGATAATAAAGTAATTGTCTTAGCAGACTAAGCGATTCCTATTATAAAATAGTAAAAGCATCCTTTTTAAGAGGATGCTTTTTTTGTTTTTAGATCATATGTTTAGATAGGGTTAACATACATAACATTAATGAAATAATATCATAAGATAGTCATAAGTTAGAGCTAATCTTTCATAAGAGGAAATGGTTAATTTTAAGTCATAAACTAACCTAACATATACTCTTAAAATGAAGAAATTAATTTTACTTACTTTAGTACTTGTCACTTTTTTGTGTTGCGAAAAAACCGATGATTCGTTTACAGAACAGCCACCGGCTAAAAATCTAAATAATCAAAACTTTCGTCTGGATCTGGCATATTATCATGCGCCTGTGCATTATCAGGACGTAGATAGAACGGGTTCTCATGGGCTAGAAGGTAAAGCAGATTACATTACGAGATATGATTTTGATGGGGACCTTAATGCAAAGAATAATTGGGACAATATCTCTGACTCATCCAAAAAAGGAAATGCCGTAGGATATTACTCTGTAGTTGAAACCGTTACACATTACTTCATTACTTATGCATTTTTTCATCCTAGGGATTGGACAGATATCTGGTTTCTATATCATTTTGATGAACATGAGAATGATCTTGAAGGGGTACTTACTATTGTTAAAAAAGATGATACTCCTTACGGAAAGGCTTTAGGTGCAGTTACCGTGTTTCATTCTGATTTTTATTCTTATAAGGCTCCAGATTCTGAGCTTACCAGCGGGAACGAAGGAATAGATGGTACGCTAACATTACAAAATGATAATGGGCTAAATCGTTTTAAAACCTCTGCTGAAGCTAAAGGGCATGGTATAAAAGCGCATGCCAAGCAAAAACCGGGAGGAAGCGACTATATAGTATATTATCCAAGCAAAACAACCAGCGAGTATCCTTCAGATATCTACGATAGAAATGTAAAATATAAATTAGTTGATATATTTGAAAATGAAGGGATGTGGGATCAAAGATTTAACACCAGCTTATTTAGTAACGGTAAATCATTTCAAAAGTCTTATGGCAATGGATCTGCAAATGCTCCCTGGAATTGGGATGATAAAGATGATGGAGATAATCAGGGTCTATTAAAAGGTGGCATTGCATATTATCCTGCTCATCTTGTTGACGAATATTTTAATGGGTTGGGTAGTTTTAATAAAACATATACCTATAATCCTTATCTTGATATTAAATAAACATACCATAACATAAAGATTTTAAAAGGCCAATTCTGGCCTTTTTTTGTTTAAAGATGTGAGTGCAAAAGAGGTAGAAACAGCATGTTAAAATATGGTAAAACATTAAGTTACAGTAAGAAATATCTTATTAAATCTTTCCTTTAGTTAAGAAAACCCCTAAAAGTTTGGTATTTTTGATAGATATCTCATTATCATGAAAACGTATTTTAGCACCTTATTTTCTCTTTTATTGTTGTTTATGCTTCTCGCATGTAGCAGTGATGACGACAATTTTAATCCTATCGATACAGGTTCTATGCCTGTAGATCCTACCGATCCTAATCCTACTTCTAATCTTTGTGAAAATGGTATCGCCGCAGGAATATACCCTTGTAGTGGGTTTGATTTGGTCTCCAGGATTTCTTTGAGCACCATGGGTGGCGGTAGAGGTAACGATAGTTGGGGGTGGACAGACCCAAATAATGGAAAAGAATATGCACTAGTTGGTCTGGATAATGGAACTGCATTTATTGATATTTCTGCTCCTGATACTCCAGTATATTTAGGAAAGCTCCCTACGGCTACAGTAAGTAGCCAGTGGAGAGATGTAAAAGTCTATCAAAACCATGCTTTTATAGTTAGCGAAGCGGTAAATCATGGAATGCAGGTTTTCGACCTTACAAGATTACGTAATGTAACCAATCCACCTGAAACTTTTAATGCGGATTTTCATTTTACCGATTTTGGTAGTGCGCACAATATTGTAATTAATGAAGATTCTGGTTTTGCATATGCAGTTGGTACAAGTAGAGCCGGTGTTTATCAAGGAGGACCGGTATTTATTAATATACAAGACCCTAAAAACCCTATTGCCGCCGGTGGATTTCTTTCTACCGGAGATAGGGCCTATAGCCATGACGCACAAGTCATAAATTACCAGGGACCAGATACCAATTACACAGGTAAAGAAATATTAATAGGAAGTAATGAGATCGAAGTTGTGATAGCAGATATAACCGACAAAAACAATCCTGTAACCATATCTACAATTAAATATTCTGATGTAGGATATACCCATCAAGGATGGTTTACCGAGGATATGAAGTACTTTATATTAGGTGATGAAACAGACGAACAAGGAATAGGATTTAATACCCGAACTATTATTTTTGATTTTACAGATCTTGATACGCCCAAATTTCATATGAATTATACCGGTCCCACTCCGGCAATAGATCATAATGGATATGTAAAAGGAAATTTATTCTATTTAGCTAATTACAGGGCGGGCATTCGTGTAATAGATATTTCTGATATTGGAAACAAAAATATCCGCGAGGTTGGTTTCTTTGACACATATCCAACCAGTGATAGTGCAAGTTTTAACGGTGCATGGAATGTATATCCTTATTTTGAAAGCGGAAATATAGTGATAAGTGACATTGAAAAAGGGTTTTTATTGATTCGTCCTAGCACTCCATAATAATCGTCTACAAATAGTATAATCTACTTTTCTATTAGTCTAAAGTATACACCGTAAGCAGAGAGAGGATTTCCTTTAGAACTAACTGTAGCATAATTTAATTGCAGTATTGTTTGTACCGAAATTTGTTATTTTAACAAAAGCTTAGGTTTACATGAAAACCCATGTGTTTTAATCCATTTCAAAGTGTTAATAAGTGTTAAAAATTTGCCTATTTTATTCGCTTTTACTTCATATCCAAAAATAAAATCAATAAATTAGTTAATTATTTGAAATTTAAACTGTTAAATATGGCATAAAACTAATTTTTACCTAACTCTTAAAACACAAACTCAATGAAAAATTTAACTACTGTTTTTATACTGCTATTTATAGCAGTGCACTCCTATAGCCAAACCCCATGTCAAAATGGATTCGCCGGTTCTTTTCCATGTAACGATTACGATTTAATGTCTCAGATTTCTCTTTCAACCATGAATGCTGGTGAAGGAAATGATAGTTGGGGATGGACAGATCCAACAAATGGAAGAGAATATGCGCTTATTGGTCTTAACAATGGAACTGCATTTATAGACATATCTAATCCTACTAATCCAGTTTATCTCGGTAAATTGCCTACTGCAACCAGTAATAGTTCCTGGAGAGATGTAAAAGTATATAAAGATCATGCTTTTATTGTGAGTGAAGCTTCTGGTCATGGGATGCAGGTTTTTGATCTTACACGACTACGTAACGTATCAAATCCACCACAGACATTTACAGCTGATGCAAGGTATACAGAATTTGGAAATGCGCATAATATTGTGATTAATGAAGATACTGGTTTTGCTTATGTCGTGGGGGCACAAAGAAGCTCTGGTCCGTACAGAGGGGGACCGCTTTTTATTAATATTCAAGATCCAAAAAACCCAATTAATGCCGGAGGGTTTTTATCTGGTGGACAAAGAGCATATACACATGATGCTCAGGTAGTAACCTATACAGGACCTGATAGTAATTATACAGGTAGAGAGATACTTATAGGAAGTAATGAGATCGAAGTTGTGATAGCAGATATAACAGACAAAGCTAACCCAGTAACCTTATCCACTATAAAATACGCTGATGTAGGGTATACTCATCAAGGTTGGTTTACTGAAGATATGAGATATTTTATTTTGGGAGATGAAACCGATGAGCAAGGAGTTGGATTTAATACCCGAACAATTATTTTTGATTTTCTGGATTTGGACAACCCTAAAGAACATATGATATACACAGGTCCGACCGCTGCAATAGATCATAATGGATATGTAAAAGGAGATAAATTTTATCTCGCAAATTATAGAGCAGGGATTAGAGTTATTGATATCTCGGATATTGGCAATAAAAATATAACAGAAATAGGTTCTTTTGATACCTACCCTTCTAATAATGGCGCTGCTTTTAATGGAGTATGGAATGTATATCCATATTTTAATAGTGGTAATATAGTAATAAGCGATATTGAAGGAGGATTCTTCTTAGTACGTCAAAGTACTCCTGTGGTATGTCAGGCAACAACACCAATATCGGTCACGGCATCTAATATAGGATCAACAGATGCTACTATAAGTTGGAATTCAGTTGCAGGAGCAAATTACGATGTACGATATCGAGTTATGGGTACCTCTTCTTGGACAACCCTTTCGGTTTCTAGTACCTCATATACCATCTCTGGTCTTTCTCCAACAACACAATATGAGGTTCAGGTTAGAAGTAAATGCTCAGACGGTAGTATCTCACAATACAGTACTTCAACTAATTTTACAACAATAGCAGTACAATTAAATTACTGTGATTCTAACGGGAACAATGTTTCTGATGAGTATATTAGCACTGTATCACTAGGCAGTATAAATAATAATTCTGGAGCTTCTTCCGGAGGGTATGAATTTTATAGCAATCTCAACACAGACTTAGTAAAAGGAAGCACAAATACAATTTCAATAATTCCAACATGGACTGGCACTATATACAGCGAAGGCTACAGCGTATGGATTGATTATAATCAAGATGGAGATTTTACAGATTCTGGAGAGCAAGTATGGTCCCAGAGTGCAACCAGGGATACTCCTGTTAGTGGTACTTTTTCAATTCCGGAAAATGCAGCGTTAGGTTCGACCAGAATGCGGGTTTCAATGAAATATAATGGTATTCCAACATCTTGCGAATCTTTTCAATATGGAGAAGTAGAAGATTACATCGTAAATATAACTAATGATGGTGGAGGTCCGGGAGGGGACGCATGTACAGGAGGAATATCATCTTTTCCCTACAGTGAGGGATTTGAAAATACTTTAGGTTCCTGGTCGCAGTCTTTAGCAGACGATATCGATTGGACAATAGATGCTAATGGAACTCCTTCAAGAAATACAGGTCCGTCGACTGCAGATCAAGGAACATATTATCTATATGTAGAGGCCTCAGGAAACGGAACCGGATATCCTAATAAACAGGCAATTCTAACCTCACCTTGTTTTGATCTCAGTACTGCTACATCTGCAACATTTTCATTTGCTTATCACATGTTTGGTGCCACAAATATGGGAAGTATAGCGGTCGAAGCCTCATCAAATGACGGAGCTTCATGGACAAGCTTATGGAGCCAAACGGGTAATCAAGGAAATGCTTGGAATACCATTAGTCTTAATATATCTCAATATGCAGGAGGTGCACTAAAATTAAGATTTAATAGAGTAACCGGGTCTACCTGGCAAGCCGATATCGCTATTGATGACATCTCGATCACTAGTGATAGTACTATTAATAGTACCGCTGCGATAGATAATAAAATAAAATTAATTATATTTCCTAATCCAGTAGAAGCAGCTATTAATATCTCACCAACAATTGATAAATCTGCAAACTATGAAATTAGAAACTTCTTAGGGCAATTGATAAAAGAAGGTACCGTTATTAATACTATAAATGTAAATAGTTTAAAATCCGGATCATATTTCCTGAGAGTGATTACTGATAACAAAGTTTTATCAAGTCGTTTTATTAAGAAATAACGATAAAAACAACAAAGATTTAAAAAATGAGATTTTTTAGGTATGTTTTACTTTTGGGATTAGCTTCT
This sequence comes from uncultured Aquimarina sp., assembly GCA_947497175.1. Classification (GTDB taxonomy): domain Bacteria; phylum Bacteroidota; class Bacteroidia; order Flavobacteriales; family Flavobacteriaceae; genus Aquimarina. The sequence goes on from CANMFM010000001.1 coordinate 32,153, forward strand.
GTAGTGTTCACTACCGGATGTAGTAGTGACGATAGCGAAGCTCAAAATCCAGTGAGCGAACCTGACCCGGATCCTGTTCAAGGAGAAGACCAGGTCGATTGGATCAAAACTTTTGGAGGAACTAATGAAGATAATGCACTGTCACTGGTAGAAGCCAGTGACGGTGGTTATGTTCTTGCCGGATATACACAAAGTATCGATGGTGATATTACTGATAAAAGTGCAACTGATAGCGATTATTGGGTGTTAAAACTCTCAAAAACAGGAACGGTTTTGTGGAGTAAAACTTTTGGAGGTTCTGCAGATGATAGAGCAGAAAAAATTATTAAAACCACTGATGGCGGGTATGCCCTTGTTGGATATAGCCGAAGCCTAGATGAAGACGTAGCAGCAAATGCCGGGTTACAGGATTATTGGATTGTTAAAATAAATGCCGAAGGAAATATACAATGGGAAAAAAGCTTTGGATTCTCGGGTATCGATAGAGCGTTTTCTTTAGTGCAAACCCAAGATGGCGGATACTTTATAACTGGGTTTCTTGATGTAACAGCCAGTGGAGGTGAAGGAAACGATAATCGCAGTAGTTCTCAAAAACATGGAGTTGGAGAATTTTGGGGGATTAAACTTGATGCTTCAGGAGAAAAAGAATGGCGTCGATACTTTGGTGGAAGCAATAACGACCGTAGTTACGATGCTGTTCAAACTCAAGATGGTGGATTTTTGATGATAGGCTCTTCAGAAAGTGTAGATTTTGATGTCACAAATAGTAAAGGAAGCTATGATTTTTGGGCAGTTAAAATAAATGCCGAAGGAACAAAGTTATGGCAAAAGTCATACGGTGGATCAGAGATTGACGTAGGATACGCAATTGCCGATAGTGGCGATGGAAAATTTCTTATAGTCGGAGATTCTAGAAGCGCTGATGGTGATATTACTAAAGCAAACGGAAATGCAGATCTTTGGGTAATCCAAATTGATGGAAATGGGAATCTAATCTGGGAAAAATCCATAGGAGGTACCGAGTTTGATACCGGCCGAAGTATCTTCAAAATGCAAAACGGGAATTATGTCATTACGGGCAACTCTAGAAGTAGCAATGTGGATCTAACGCTAAACAGAGGTCAAAGTGATGCTTTAGGGATTATCATTAACGGTAATGGAGAAATACAATGGAAAATTACCAATGGAGGAACTTTAGCTGAGTTCGGAGAAGGTTGTATAGAAACAAGCGACAAGAAGATTATTATCGTAGGTAATTCTGAAAGTAGCGACTTTGATATTCCAAATAATAAAGGATCTAAAGACGCATTGATTATTAAATATAAATAAGAAACACATAATGAAAAGAATAATATATATCCTTTTAGTACTAGCAATCAGTGTATTATCATGTAAGGATGATGATAACAACCCTGTCATACCTCAAGAGACATTTGGTACGGTTGCACTTGATTTTAAAAACACAATCAATAACAGTGGTATCGAATTAGGTACTGACTCGTATACAAATCAAAGTAATGAAGAGTACATTATTACAGAATTAAAATATATCATAAGCAATATTGTCTTAATTAAAGCTAATGGAGAAGCATTTGTATATCCCGTAGATCGGAGCTATTTTGTAATTAATGAAGAGGTAGTAGCAAGTCAAAAAATAAACCTCGCTGATATTAGTGCTGGTGAATATACCAAAATAAGATTTGGTTTTGGAGTAGAAGCGTCTAAATATCCTTTTGAGTCTGGTATGGCTGATTTTATTCCAACTGCCGAGGATAATGGAATGTTATGGTCGTGGTCTGCCGGATATAAATTCCTTAAATTTGAGGGTACATTTACATTTGAGACTAAAGTAGACGAAGATTTTATAATTCATGTGGGTAGCCATGGGGCGACATTAGATAATTATCAGGAAATAACATTAGAGTTGCCTAGTCCATTAACCATAGCAGAATCATCCACACCAGAAATAGCAATAAATGTCGATATAGCCAAAGTTTTCGATAGCATCAATATACATTCTTTGAATAAAGCTAGTAATGTACAGGTGGATCCAGAAAATGCTCCCAAAATTGCAAAAAATGTAAGTACCATGTTCAATGTAACAGGTGTTACTAATTAAAATAAAGTTGAAAATACTCTCCTATTATATCATAATCATCCTTTTTGGAGCTTCATGCAGCTCCGAAAAGGATGATTACGTTTCTATTACACCAGCAGCAGAAGAGAATCAAAATGCTAAATTAGAATTTACGGTTCCAGCAAATTTTCCGGAGCCTAGTTATAATGTTTCACTCAACCCTCCTACCGAAAAAGGTTTTGAACTCGGTAAAAAACTATTTTATGATGGTAGGTTAGCTTCAGATGGTGTTATTTCTTGTGGATTTTGTCATATACAGGACTTCGCCTTTACCCATCATACCCATATTGTTAGTCATGGAGTTGATGGTGCTTTAGGTACACGTAATGCACAACCACTACATAATATGGCATTTATGAAAGAGTTTACATGGGATGGTGCTGTGATGCATCTAGATTTACAGCCCGTAGTGCCTATTACTGCAGAAGTAGAAATGAACGAAACCTTTAGCAGTATTTTCAAGAAATTAGAAGATGAACCCGAATATGTAACATTATTCGCTGAAGCATTCGAAGATCAAAAAATCAATGCTGAGAATATGCTTAAAGCACTTTCTCAATTTATGATCATGATGGTTTCCGCTAATTCTAAATATGATAAAATAGAAAGAAATGAAGGCTCGGTTTTTACAGATCAGGAAAAAGCAGGGTTTGATCTTTTTAATACAAAATGCGCCTCTTGTCATTCAGGAACTCTTTTTACAGATCAGTCATATCGTAATAATGGGCTTGCAATAGATCCACAGTACAATGATATAGGAAGAAAACGTGTAACGGGTCTGGATGAAGATATGCAAAAGTTTAAAGTGCCAAGCCTAAGAAATATTGAACTTACGTTTCCCTTTATGCATGATGGGAGATACAGAACATTAGAAGATGTTCTAAATCACTATAGCGATGGTATGGTAGACTCTGAAACCTTAGATCCAATGTTTACAGATGAAAGTGGTACTGTTGTTGGAATACCAATGACCGATCTGGAAAAGCAACAAATTATTGCGTTTCTAAAAACGTTAACAGATGATGATTTTCTTAATGATCAGCGTTTTTCAGAATTTTAATAACGTAGATTATTTCCAATCCCATTGCACTATGTGCCAGGTAATGCCTTTGGCATCATATACAAGCAAGTCTGTAAACCCTATAGAATAGTGTGCCTGTAATGAACGATTATTGGTTGCAGCTACTTCGGTAATGAGTAGGTCGTATTTAGCCTTCAGTTCATCTCTCATTTTATGGTATAATCCTCTAAAAATTCCCTGTTTTCGATACTTCTTATCTACACATATTTGTCCCATTACAATATATGATAAGCTGTGATCTATTTGCATGTCTATTTTGGTAAACATAGGCTTTAAAACCTCGATATCATTCTTAAAATGCTCGACCATAGATAAAGCATATCCTACAACAGCGTCACCATCTTTTGCAATACTATGAGGCTGTCGATCATTCATTTTTTTTAACATGTCCAAATCATGCTGCACCGTTACAAAACCTTCTATTTGCTTTTCCTTAATGGAGATCGAAGAAGATAGATTGTTCTTTTGAAGTTGAATTATTTGCTCTAATTCTTTTATTGTAGCTACCGTGGTATAGTCAATCTTTTTCATTCTAATATAGATGCTTTAATAAGAGTAGATAAAGTTAATGCATTGTCTATCTTTGTAAAGATAACCAAAGCTAAAGGATTGAAAACACTTCCTAATAAACTTCAAAAGAAATTAGATCGACGTATAGAGAATAATGCGTTACGAACGCTCTCTTTGCAAAGTGATTTAATTGATTTTTCATCGAATGATTATTTGGGTTTTGCAGTAGACAAAAAAATTTTTGACAGGACGCATCAACTTCTCAAAGAAAAAAAAGCATTTCAAAATGGAGCCACGGGTTCTCGTCTTTTATCTGGAAATCATCATCTTTATCACGAGACTGAGAAAATACTAGCCACTATTCATAATACTGAAGCAGCTTTGATTTTCAATTCTGGATATGATGCCAATGTGGGGTTTTTTTCTTCGGTTCCTCAAAAGGGCGATATCATTCTCTATGACGAATTAATTCATGCTTCCATTCGAGATGGTATCCAAATGAGTTATGCAAAAGCGTTTAAGTTTGCTCATAATGATATTTATGATTTAGTAAAAAAACTACAACATCATGCTGTAAACCACAAAAAGAGTGGCACTGAGCTTTTTGAAGTGTATATAGTTACAGAGTCTGTTTTCTCGATGGATGGCGATTCTCCCGATCTAAAAAAGTTTATAGAAGTCTGTGAGGATCATCAATGTCAGTTAATTGTAGATGAGGCACATGCCACCGGCGTTTTTGGAGAGAAAGGTGTTGGTTTGCTTCAAGAATTGAAACTAGAAAGCAGAATATTTGCAAGAATCAATACTTTTGGTAAGGCATTGGGGTGCCATGGAGCAGTAATTTTAGGTTCAGAAAACTTAAAAAGTTATCTAGTTAATTTTGCCAGGAGTTTTATATATACAACCGGATTGCCACCACATTCTTTGGCAGCCATTCAATCTGGGTATTGGGCATTACAGAGTTCTTCAGAAATTGAAAAGCTTAAAGACAATATTCATTTTTTTAACCAGGCACTCAAGATTAAAAATCTGGAGTCAAAATTTATAGAAAGCAACTCGGCAATACACTGTTGTATTGTTTCGGGAAATGAACATGTAAAAAACGTAGCTTTGAAAATTCAGAAAAACGGATTCGATGTAAAGCCCATTGTATCTCCTACGGTTCCCAAAGGAAAAGAACGATTGCGTTTTTGTCTTCATAGCTTTAATTCTAAAGAAGAAATTGGTGAAGTATTAGAGTTGTTAGCTACCTTTGTTTTAGATTAAAATAATAACGTAGACATACGAAGTTTATGAAAAGAATATTCATTACCGGAATAGGAACTGAAGTTGGAAAAACAATAACCTCGGCGGTTGTAGTCGAAGCATTGCAGGCAGATTATTTTAAGCCGATACAAGCAGGAGATTTAGACTTTTCTGACACCGACAAGGTGAGGCGACTTATATCCAATCCAAAATCACATTTTCATAACAATAGTTATGCACTACACACCCCAATGAGTCCACATGCCGCCGCAGAAATTGATGGAATAACTATTGATACCGATAAAATTATTCTTCCGCAAACAGATAATAATTTAGTAATTGAGGGCGCAGGAGGGTTATTGGTACCCCTTAATGATAATGAAACCATTTTAGACTTGATCACCCCAGATTACAAAGTGATTGTAGTGTCTAGGCATTATTTAGGCAGTATTAATCACACGTTAATGACGATTAATATCTTGAAGAATAAAGGATACAATCCTGCTATTATTTTTAATGGAGAAGAGCACAAAACGACAGAAGATATAATTAAAAAAATGACAGGAGTTAAAGTAATTGGTAGAATTAACAACGAACCCTACTTTGATGCGATGGTGATTAACGAGTATGCCGAATTGTTTAAAGAAACGTTAGAATCGCTTTAATATGTCATTCTGGTGAGCCACATTGAATATGTAAAAATGTAGGTATGAATCCAAAAAAGGAATAAAAAACAATGAAACCAAGGTTAATCCTACTGTCCGATTTATGGGGAGTTGAAAAATCTAAATGGATACATAGTTATATTGAGGTTTTAAGCCCATTTTTTGAAATCAAGATATATGATTGTTGTTGTTTGGGAGAAATAAATAATTTGGATAAGAAGGAGTATGTAATACATGAAGAATTTATCAATACCGGAATCACTATTGCTTCAGAAAAACTGGTAAAACTTGAAACCAAGAAAGTAAGCATTTTAGCGTTTAGTATTGGTGGAACAATTGCATGGAAAGCGGCATCAAAAGGATTGTGGATTGATAAGCTATATGCAGTGTCTTCAACAAGGTTGAGATATGAGATAAAGCGCCCAAACTGTAACATTATCCTTCATTATGGCGATAAGGATCAGTATAGGCCAGATACGAATTGGTTTGAAATGTTTGCCATAGAAGAAAAAATTTGGCAAAATAAGAATCATCAGATGTATTCTGATGTTGATTTTATATATCAAATAAGTAAAGAAATTATTAGAGCACAAATTCGGCATTAAAATATCTGTGCAAAATGAACGCTAGTAGTACCAAAATTATGACGTTAAAAGAAAGAGATAAAAAACACCTTTGGCACCCACTAACTCAACATAAAATTCATCCAGAGGCATTACCTATCGTAAAAGCTAAAGGAGCGGTTTTGTATGATGAAGATGGTATAGCATATATCGATGGGATAGCATCATGGTACACTGCTATGTATGGCCATTGTAATGATTATATTCTAAACAAGGCACAACAGCAGATGCGGCAACTGGATCAGATCGTGTTTTCTGGATTTACTCACCAACCCGCTATTCGATTATCAGAAGAGTTGATCAAGATTTTACCTGATAATCAGGAAAAGATATTTTTCTCAGATAATGGATCGACGGCCAATGAAGTAGGAATTAAAATGGCACTGCAATACCATTTTAACAAAGGAGAGAAACGAAATACAATTATCGCATTTGAAGATGGTTTTCATGGAGATACTTTTGGAGCCATGTCTGCATCAGGTTTATCAGTGTATAATGGTCCTTTCGAAGATTTTTTTATTGATGTAAAACGTATACCTACTCCAAATTCAGAGAATATTGAAAGTGTTTTAACGCTATTACATTCGATCATAGAAACTCATGAAGTAGCTGCGTTTATTTATGAGCCATTAGTGCAGGGGGCAAATGCGATGCATATGTTCGAAGCAGAATATCTAGATCAAATCCTTAAAATTTGCAAGGGATGTGCAATTATTACTATCGCCGATGAGGTGATGACCGGTTTTGGTAAAACAGGTAAAAACTTTGCTTCTGATCATATAGAAACAAAACCTGATATTATTTCTATGTCCAAAGCGCTCACAGCAGGATTTGTACCTATGGCGATTACCAGCTGTACCCAAGAAATTTATGATGCATTTCTGGATGATTCTGTAGGTAAAGCTTTTTTTCATGCACACACCTACTCTGCTAATCCAATTGCGTGTGCAGTTGCGATCGCAGGGATAGAATTATTACATTCTGAAGAAATTCAGGAGAATATCCAGAGAATTGTTAAATCCCATAAACAGTTTAACGATAAAATTAAAGATCACCCCAAGGTAAAAACCACCCGTCAAAAAGGAATTATATATGCTCTAGATCTCAACATTGATATGGATCGATATGGCAAGAAACGATATGAAATTTTTAATCACTTTATGAAACAGCGTATCTTTTTGAGGCCATTAGGGAATACTATTTATATTCTTGCTCCATACGTGATTACAAACAAGCAACTAAAACAGCTATATGATGGAATTATAGATTTATTAGAAATAGTGTAAGATCATCAATAGTTCTGTTCATATCCTAACAGATCAATTTGCTCATCAGTTTCAGAAATAATAACATACATTTCAGTATAGGTCCATTTATCATTTCGTTTAGTGCCCACCACATATAATTGTGCTTCTCCATTTGGACCTTTTATAGGTATAGAAATATCAGCCGATCCAACATTATTTTTATAGGATAAGTTTCCATTCATAATACCATTGGTTTCTATAGGTTCTCCTAATATATTTACTACATATTCATCTTTGTTTACCATCGATAGAGCATCCTTATAAGGAACAGACTCTGTTATGAGTTCGCTTACTCCAAATAAGACAGAGCCTAGAAAAACAAAAAACAATATAATTATAGTAAGGCAACCTCCAACAGGAACTGCCCATCCCCAATTTCTGCTAAACCAACTTTTGTGTTGTATGTGATCGTTCATAGTGAGTTGCAAAATAATTTGTGTTAAAGATAAGTATCCAAAATTTATTTTTGTTACTAATATTATCATTTAAAGTATTGCAAAAAACATAAAAATTATTGAACAAACTCCTACATTTGCCAAAACGTAAAAATTGCAGCAAACAATATCAATAACTGGGATTTCTTCTGTTTCTTCTTTAGGAATTTCTTCTGAGGAGATATGGAAAAGATATAAAGATCAGAAGCATTGTATTTCTTTCAAAGATTTTGGTGGGGAACAAACGCCAATAGCAAAACTAAGTAAAGACGTACAACGAGTGATTGATAATTTAAGAAATGAGAATCATCACTTTGAATCACTAGACGATTCTGTACTTTTTGGAGTGTACGCCGCTAGACAGGCTGTTAAAAATGCTCAATGGCAAGATCATTTTGATTTTGGCATTAACATTGGCTCTTCAAGAGGAGCAACAGGGCTTTTTGAGAAATATCACAAAGAATTTCTTGAAAACGGAAAATCAGCAACTTTAAGTTCGCCTACAACTACATTAGGAAACATTTCATCATGGATTGCTCATGATTTGCAAACCAATGGGCCGGTAATTAGTCATTCGATTACGTGTTCAACGGCATTGCATGCTGTGCTTAACGGTGTTGCCTGGCTGCAATCGGGATTAGCCAATACGTTTTTGGTGGGTGGAAGCGAAGCCCCTTTAACAGCGTTTACTATCGCTCAAATGAAAGCATTAAAAATTTATGCCTCAGAGAGCACGTCTAATTACCCTTGTCAGGCATTAAATTTGGAGAAAAAAAGAAACTCTATGTTTCTTGGTGAAGGAGCCGCTGTAGCATGTTTAGAAAGAGGATATCAAGAAAATGCATTGGCTCTCATAAAAGGGATTGGGTATGCGACAGAACCCTTAAAACACAATATATCGATATCTTCAGAAGCTGACTGTTTTCAAAAGTCTATGAAAATGGCATTAGGAGATATTTCTGTTGATAAAATTGATGCGATAGTTATGCATGCTCCAGGAACTGTAAAAGGTGATCTGGCAGAATACAATGCAATAAAAGCTGTTTTTGGTGGCACTATTCCTGCGCTAACAACTAATAAATGGAAAATAGGCCATACATTTGGTGCTAGTGGAATATTAAGCCTTGAGTTAGCAATTCTAATGTTAAAATATCAAGAATTCATTCCAGTTCCATTTATAGAGAACAAGAGTATGCCACAAAAGTTGAATAAAATTATAATAAATGCTGTTGGCTTTGGAGGAAACGCAGTTAGTATACTGCTAGAATCTAACGCATAGAATTAACACCCTTAACTATAAATTATAACTTAAACCAAGTGAATTTGATCATCGTAATTTGTGTTTTTTGAAAGGAAACAATTACTTTTGATGATTCACATACCTTATTTTATGAGCGTTATTAGACACGATTGGACCAAAGAAGAGATTTTAGATATCTATAATAAACCCTTAATGGACTTGCTGTATGAAGCAGCAAGTATTCATAGAGAACATCATGATCCTAATACAGTACAGGTATCAACCTTGCTATCCATAAAAACAGGAGGGTGTCCGGAAGATTGCGGATACTGTCCTCAGGCTGCACGTTATCATACAGATATAGAAGGAAATGACCTTATGAGTGTGCAACAAGTAAAAGCTCAGGCACTTCGCGCAAAAGCTTCGGGTAGTTCACGAGTGTGTATGGGTGCTGCTTGGCGTAATGTTAAAGATGGTCAGGAATTCGATAATGTTTTAGAGATGGTGCGTACCATCAATAAGCTGGATATGGAAGTGTGTTGTACACTAGGAATGATTACAGAAAATCAAGCTCAACGCCTTGCCGAGGCTGGATTGTATGCTTATAATCATAACCTGGATACTTCTGAAGAATATTATAAAGAAGTGATTTCTACCCGAGGATATGAAGATCGTTTGCAAACCATAGACAATGTGCGTAAAACAAATGTAACAGTTTGTAGTGGTGGTATTATTGGTATGGGAGAAAATGTTGAAGACCGAGCAGGAATGTTAGTAGCATTGTCTAAACTAAACCCTCAGCCCGAATCAGTACCTATTAATGCATTGGTTGCTGTAGAAGGTACGCCCATGGAAGATGAAAAACCTGTAGCCATTTGGGAAATGATAAGAATGGTAGCAACAACCAGGATTATTATGCCAAAAACTCAAGTTCGACTTTCGGCAGGAAGAACAGAAATGAGTAGAGAAGGACAAGCCATGTGTTTCTTTGCAGGAGCTAATTCTATTTTTGCTGGTGATAAATTGTTGACCACTCCTAATCCCGATGTAAACGAAGATATGGAAATGTTTAAGATGTTAGGTCTTAATCCTCAAAAACCATTTGTAAAGAAAGCACAACCAGAAACTATTGAAGCTAGAGATTCAAAGTTTGAACCTCTGGGAGAAAAACCAAAATGGTCTAGGCCAGATCACACTATCGACAGAAACGAAACTGCTAAACAAAAAGCGAAAGGTATTGTTGCTGATAAATGAAAGTATAACTAGTATCATTGATAATGTAGGGTTTTAAACTTATTTTCATAATCCATGGAATTAAATTTAGAGCAAATACAAAGAGTGGAAACGATTACCAAAGAAGACTTTCTAGGTACTTATGTTGCACGGCAAAAACCTGTCGTAATAGAGCACTTGATAGATGATTGGCCAGCATATCAAAAGTGGAATTTACAGTATCTCAAACAATTAGCAGGCGATAGAATTGTACCATTGTATGATGATAGGCCAGTAGCATCAGAACGTAAATTTAATGAGCCTCATGCAAGTATGAACATGAGCGATTATATCGATTTACTCAATAAAAAACCCACGAATTATCGTATTTTTCTATATAATTTACTTAAAGAAGTACCAGAACTTCAGAATGATTTTAGGTACCCCAACCTGGGGCTAAAATTTATGAAGAAATTACCTTTTTTGTTTTTTGGCGGTAGTGGTGCTAAAGTATTTATGCATTACGATATCGATTTGGCTAATATTCTTCATTTTCATTTTCATGGGAAAAAACAGTGTATCTTATTTCCGCCCTCAGAAACCAAATACTTATATAAGGTACCACATTCATTGATCTCTCATGAAGATATAGATTTTACAGATCCGAATTTTGAGAAATGGCCGGCTTTAAAAAAAGCCAAAGGCTATATTACAGAGTTAAAGCACGGAGAAACCTTATACATGCCCGAGGGGTATTGGCATCAGATGACGTACATGACTCCTGGCTTTTCAATGAGTATCCGGTCAGTAGCTAAAAATATGAGTAATTTTACCGAAGCGACATATAATGTTTTTATAATGAGGTATCTTGATAACTTTATGCGTAAAATTAAAGGGCCAAAATGGATAGAGTATAAAAATTTAAAAGCTATATCCAGAACAAATAAAATTAATGGCTATGACTAGAAAGGAATGAGCTCATTTACTTTTTCATATACCAGGTCTGTTTCCCAGCCTCTATACAAAAGATAATCAACTAACTTCTTTCGTTTTTTGTTTTTATCTGTTTCGTTAAGGGTGTTACACTTTTTCTCTGCAAGTTCATGAAAAGTTTGTAAGTACTCTTTTTCTGAGATTTCCTTTAAGGCCGTTTTTAGATTGTATTCAGAGATTCGCCTAAATTTTAGTTCTCTAAGGATTCGTTGTTTACCCCATTTTTTGATGTTAAATTTGCCTCTGGCATAGCTTTTGGCAAAGCGTTCTTCATTAAGAAAATTATATTCTAAAAGATGTAGGATTACTTTTTCTTTGGCCTCAGGAATCAACTTCATGGTATTGAGCTTATCTTCTATGTCTTTGTGACATCTTTCTTGATAGGCACAGTATCGCTCCATTTTTTTAATGGCTTCGGTAAGCGTTATAGATTGTTTGGGTGATGTATACATGGTAAATACAAAGATAGAAACCTTTTTGTTGTCTAGAAGTTCTTTGAATATCAATTTTCGTGATTGGTTCTGGTGGCTCAAGAATTTAATAGAAATTCCTCTGCGTAAAGGGCAGAGGAATCTAAAACTCAACTAACCAAATTTTGGATGTCATTATGTGCGTATTTCAAATTTAACTTTAATTACGCCTACCCCTGGATGTTCAAGTAAATATTGGATTTTGAGACATAATAACGGCCTATATACATATATGAATTTGGCATTTATAATGCAAGAATAAGACATGCTAGTATCATTTTTTGAAACTGGAAATATTTTTTCGATAAAATTTGTGCGGTATAGAACAGTCAGAAGACAAGAGTGTAGAAACAAAAAAACCCGGTTCTGTTAAGAAACCGGGTTTTGTCTTATTATTTTATCAATTCACCATTTTTGTCGTGAAAATGATATTCTAAATACGTGTAAGCGTCTCTAGGTACAATCTTAACCCATCGTTTATGGTCAAAAAACCATTTGGATCGGGTGGATGGAAATCCTTTTGTTAAAAAAGCCGCTATAAAAGGATGTGCACTTAGTGTTATCTTTTTATGGTCTTTCTTAATTAATTTTTCTAATTCGACCTTTATTTTTTCTACCAAAACTATAGGCGCCTCAACTTCGCCATTTATTCCGTTTGGATCTTCCTCACGGGTTTTGATATTCATTTCGGGTCGTACGCGTTGTCGCGTGATTTGAATCAGGCCAAACTTACTTGGCGGTAATATCTTGTGCTTCGCTCTGTCGTCTTTCATCTCTTCTTTCAAATGATTGAAGAGTGTTCTGCGGTTATCGGCATTATTCATGTCTATAAAATCGACTACAATAATACCTCCCATATCTCTAAGACGCAGTTGGCGAGCTACTTCAGATGCACTAATTAAATTTACTTCTAGTGCAGTATCTTCTTGGTTTTTGGCTTTGTTCGACCGGTTACCGCTATTTACATCAATGACATGCATAGCTTCTGTATGCTCAATAACTAAATAAGCGCCCTTACTCATAGACACCGTCTTGCCAAAACTCGTTTTGATTTGCCTTTCAATACCATATTTCTCGAAAATTGGTATTTTAGGATTATGAAGTTTTACGATTGATTCTTTTTTTGGTGCAATTTCTTGCAGATACTCTTTAATTCTGCTGCATAAATCTTCGTCATCAACGACGATAGAAGTAAAGGAGTCATTAAAAACATCTCTTAATATGGATGATGCTCTATTCATTTCGCCTAATACTTTTGACGGGTGGTGCGCTTTGTACATTTTTTTGCACATGCTTTGCCATCTTCCGATTAGATTTTGCAAATCTTTGTCTAGTTCTGCTACTTTTTTGCCTTCTGCTACCGTACGTACTATAATTCCGAAACCTTTTGGTTTTATACTTTTAACAAGTCTTTTTAAGCGCTCCTTTTCTTCAGAAGATTCTATTTTTTGAGAAATAGAAATTCGATTTGAAAAAGGAACTAAAACAATATATCTTCCTGCAATCGAAAGCTCTGAGCTTATTCGAGGACCTTTAGTAGATATAGGTTCCTTCACTATCTGTACGAGTAGTGATTGATTTGATTTTAACACATTGGTAATAGTACCGTGCTTATCAATATCGTTCTCAAAAGGAAAATCCTTAAGAGAATAATTTTTTAATTTACCTGTGCTTACACGTTTAATGAATTTAAGTAATGAAGACACTTGAGGACCGAGATCGTGATAATGCAAAAATGCATCTTTTTCGTAACCGACATTAACAAATGCGGCGTTTAAACCCGGGACAGATTTTCTGATTTTGGCGATAAATATGTCACCTACCGAAAAATTACTGTCGTCTTCTTCCTTATGTAATTCAATTAGTTTTCCATCTTTTAATAAGGCAAAATCTGTAGAGGAACCAGATCTAATGATCAATTCTTTGTTCACTCTGATAAGATTTTTATCCACCTCGAAAGCATATCGAGACAGATGGATTATACAAATTTTTCACAGGAATTTATGTAATTCCATTGAAATAAGCTGTTACATAGGTAGTATATAAAGCTTTATTTCGATTTCAAAGAACTTAACTTTTTAAACAGAAAAAGTAGTTAGAAAACTACTTTTTCTTGTGGCGGTTGGCTCTTCTTCTCTTTTTACGCTTGTGCGTAGCTACCTTGTGTCTTTTACGTTTTTTACCACTTGGCATAGTGTAATTATTTATTTATTGTTATTATATTATTTTACTTCTACATTAGTTTTTACACCTTCTACAAATACTTTTGCAGGTTTAAATGCGGGTATATTGTGTGCAGGAATTTTTATAGTAGTGTTTTTAGAAATGTTACGGCCGGTTTTTTCTGCTCTGGTTTTGATGATAAAGCTACCAAATCCTCTTAGGTATACATTATCTCCACTTTCTAGAGAGTTTTTTACTTCTTCCATGAATGTTTCAACAGTTGCTTGAACATCTCCTTTTTCAATTCCTAGCTTTTCTGAAATTCTTGCTACAATATCTGCTTTAGTCATTATTATTCCTATTTAGGGGTTTTTTAAATTTTCAAGGGGGCAAATATAAGAATTTAAAATCCAAAATATCAATACTTAAGATTAAATTATCATCTTTAAACATTTAATTTTACAAAACTTATAATTTTGTTATGAAATTTTCTAAAAAACTCATTACGTGGTATTTACAAAACAAAAGAGCGATGCCATGGAGAGAAACTAAAAACCCTTATCACATTTGGCTTAGTGAAATTATACTTCAACAGACCAGAGTGGCGCAAGGATTACCCTATTATTTGTCATTTATTAGCACTTTTCCTACGGTTTTTGATTTAGCTCGTGCAAATGAAGATGAAGTTTTAAAATTATGGCAAGGATTAGGGTATTATTCCAGGGCTAGAAACCTTCATGTAAGCGCAAAATACGTGGCTAACGAGTTAAATGGTGTTTTTCCTTCTACATATAAAGATTTATTAAAATTGAAAGGCGTTGGGGATTATACAGCAAGCGCAATAGCATCGATATGTTACCACGAACCGGTTCCGGTGGTAGATGGAAATGTATACCGTGTGCTTTCAAGGTATTTTGGAATTAAAACCCCCATTAATAGTACACAAGGAGTACGTGAGTTTAAAGAATTGGCTGTTGAGTTGATGGACCATGATGATCCTGCTAATTATAATCAAGCAATTATGGAATTTGGAGCGTTGCAATGTAAACCTAAGAATCCCTATTGTATTGTATGTCCTTTACAGGATAGTTGCGAGGGTCTAAAAAATGGCTGGATCGATAGTTTGCCGGTTAAGCTCAAAAAACAGAAGATAAAAAAAAGGTACTTTAATTATTTGGTATATGTTATCAATGGAGAACAAACAATACTGCAACAAAGAAAAGGAAATGGAATCTGGAAAGGGTTATATGAGTTTCCATTAATTGAATCAGAAAAAAATGATGAAGACTCCATCGTTTCTAATGCTGTTTTTCAACAAATGATAAATGGTTCTAAGTATGAAATAACAATGTATCAACAGGACCCAATACTTCATAAGTTATCTCATCAACATCTATATGCAAGGTTTTATATTGTAAGTTTAGATCAATCTCCTTCAATTACGAAAGACCAAAAGATTATTGATTTTGCAGAAACCCATGCATATCCAGTTCCTATTTTATTAGGTAATTTTATAGAGGAGTTTTTTAAGGTATGATCCTTTTTTATTACATTTATAAAACGAAGTTGTTAAGAAATAAGATGTAGTGTATAGCGTTATTATCTTTAGTTTATTATTTCTTTGTAGCTTAAAAATAAGTAATATGTCGGGAACATTAAATAAAGTAATGCTAATAGGTCATACGGGAGATGAAGTAAAAATGCATTGGTTTGAAGGCGGTGGATGCATAGGAAGGTTTCCGCTGGCAACTAATGACTCTTATGTTAATAAAAGCACCAATGAGAGGGTTACTACTACAGAGTGGCATAATATTGTAGTGAGAAATAAGGCGGCAGAGATTTGCGAAAAATACCTTAATAAAGGAGATAAGATTTATATTGAAGGTCGTCTTAAAACCAGAAAATGGCAAGACGAACAGGGCAAAGATAGATACAGTACAGAAATTCAATGTACAGATTTTACTTTTCTTACTCCTAAGAATGAAAACCAGTCTTCTGGACCTGTAGCTCCACATAAACCACAGACAAATACTCCTGTGGCCAATCCACAGTCGGTTGCACCGGCATCACCAGATACCGAAGAAGATGATCTTCCGTTCTGATATGTTTAACTAAACCAATACAATTTGGACCCTGATCCTGAACCTTTATTTATTTTATTATTAGCATTTGATATTATGCAAACCATTAATTTGGTTTTGCTTATAGTTTTGCTCATTTTTTCTGCACTAATATCTGGTAGTGAAGTAGCGCTGTTTTCGTTAACGCCAACGGATCTAAGAGATGAAGAAAATTTGTCTA
The DNA here is from genome assembly GCA_947497175.1 of uncultured Aquimarina sp. GTDB lineage: Bacteria > Bacteroidota > Bacteroidia > Flavobacteriales > Flavobacteriaceae > Aquimarina. The sequence continues at coordinate 48,534 of CANMFM010000001.1, forward strand.
AGAATCTTAGAATCGTTACTAAATTACTGAATAGCCCTAAAAAATTACTGGCTACAATACTAGTAGCGAATAACTTTATCAATATTGCTATTGTTTTGCTTTTTGATACCCTGGGAGAACTATATTTTAAAAACCTGGATTATATTTGGCTAGGTTGGATCAATGTTAGGTTTGTTGTAGAAGTGGGAGTTGCAGCATTTTTGATTCTTCTTTTTGGGGAGATTTTACCAAAAATATATGCAAGCAGAAATAAAGTAAAATTTGCTAAACTTATGGCAAAACCTTTAGGAGTGTTAGATTGGTTAATCACGCCCATTAGTTTGCCGATGCGAAGAATTACAATCTTAATTCATAATCGTTTAGGAAAACAAAAATCGAACCTGAGTGTTGATCAATTATCACAGGCATTAGAGTTAACATCAGATCAGGATACTACGGTAGAAGAGAAAAAAATTCTTAAAGGTATTGTGTCTTTCGGAAATACAGATACTAAACAAGTAATGCGACCGCGCATTGATATCTTTGCACTTAACAACGAAGCATCTTATAAAGATATTATTCCTGAAGTTATTGCTAATGGATATTCTCGAATTCCGGTGTATGAAGAGAGTATTGATAAAGTAATCGGAATACTGTATGTGAAGGATTTATTACCTTATATTAATGAGAAAGACTTTGATTGGTTATCGCTGTTAAGAGACCCTTATTTTGTTCCCGAAAATAAGAAGCTGGATGATTTGTTGAATGATTTTAAAAACAAAAAAAACCATTTGGCAATTGTGGTAGATGAGTATGGAGGAACAAGTGGTTTAATTTCTTTAGAAGACATTATTGAAGAAATCGTAGGAGATATTAGCGATGAATTTGATGATGAGGATTTAATATTTTCAAAGTTAGACGATAACAATTATGTTTTTGAGGGCAGAACAGCCCTGAAAGATTTTTATAAAGTCCTTAAAATCGAAGACAACAGTATTTTTGAAAATAATAAAGGAGAAGCAGAAACAATCGCCGGACTTTTACTTGAAATTTCAGGAAGCTTCCCGAAACGAGGAGAAAAGATTGCCTTAGATAAATATGTATTTAAGGTAGAATCTTTAGATAGTAAACGAATAAAACAAGTGAAATTAACTATTAATGAAAAATAGAATATTTAAACGTCTTCTGCTTGTGAGTACTGCTTTATTGTTTTCTTGTAAAGGAGAGATTCTTCCTAAGCCAGAAGCAATGCTACGATTAAGCTATCCTAAGCCGGAATATAAAAAAACAGCATTGCCGTGTCCTTATTCTTTTGAAAAAAATGAACTCTCAGAGCTTCAAAAAGCTAGAAGAAATAGAGCGTGCTGGTATAATTTAGACTACAATGATATGAAAGCAACCTTATATCTTTCATATTATAGAATACATAATAATCTGGATTCGCTATTAAGAGATGCTCAGAATCTTACCCAAGAACATTTTATCAAGGCAGATGGTATACAACCTGAAGAATATGTTAATATTGAGAAACGAGTATATGGCATGATTTATAAGGTGTCTGGGGACGCAGCTTCTCCTTCGCAGTTTTATGTTACCGACAGTGTTGATCATTTTCTAGTTGGTTCTGTATATTTTAAAGTTAAGCCTAACTATGATTCTATTCTGCCTGCTGCCAATTATTTGCGCAACGACATAAAACACCTCATAGAAACATTACAATGGAAAGATTAGCATTTGGGTTGTAGTTAATTTTCTTCTAAAATTGTTTTATACAATCATAATTTTATCACTTTTGCACTTTATTAAAGGGAGATGCAAAACACAAAGCTGAAATGGATATATCTAGTCATACTGTCACTGGTTTGGGGAAGTTCATTTATTCTTATCAAAAAATCGCTTGTAGGTCTTACTCCTATGCAATTGGGAGCGTTACGAACAGTATTTGCTGCTATATTTTTATTTTCAATCGGGCTTAAAAGTATAAAAACCATTAAGGATAATGAATGGAAGTGGATTGCCATTTCTGCCTTTGTCGGAACTTTTATTCCGGCATTTTTATTCGCCTTTGCAGAAACAGAAATTGATAGCGGAATTACGTCGATATTAAACTCTATGACACCTTTGATTACCTTTGTTCTAGGAATAGTGTTGTTTTCCATACGGTTCAATAAAAATCAACTTATTGGAGTTGTAGTGGGGTTAGTCGGTAGCATAGGGCTTATTTGGGAAGGAGCTATCATTAATCCCGACCAAAATTATAGCTATGCTTTTTTGGTTATTATTGCAACGTTTGGTTATGGGATTAATGTAAATATTATCAAGCGTTATTTACAACACATTTCGCCTATGGCAATTGCTAATGGTAATTTTATTGTTTTAATAATCCCCGCATTGATTGTCCTATATTTCTCAGGTTTTTTCTCTGAGCGGTTGATCTCAGACCAAACTGTACATACCAGTATTATGTATATGGGGTTATTAGCAGTAGTAGGTACCGGGATCGCTAAAATAATGTTTAATAAGCTTGTGCAAATAAGTACACCTGTGTTTGCAAGTTCTGTTACCTATACTATGCCAATAATAGCCCTTTTTTGGGGATTATGGGATGGAGAGAAATTTTCATTATATCAACTGCTAGCTTCAATGATTATTATTTTTGGAGTATACCTAACGAATAAAAGCCGATAACCAAACAAAAGGTTGTTAAACAATAAATTAACAACCCTTTAAGGTTTAAAGACTCTTAATTTTCATACTTTTAAATTAGAATCTAAAGAGTGAAATTATGAAAAAGTCTACTATCCCTGTTAAATATGGAGTCTTGATTGCCATAGGCCTTATTGTTTATTTTTTAATTCTTTCGCTTATCGGTGTACAAACCAACCCTGTTTTTAGTCTCGGGAATGGTATTATTGTTGCGTTTGGCTTATATACTGCAATGAAAAATTACAAGAAAGAAAAAGGCAGTAATTTTGAGTACCAAAAAGGGTTCATGGCAGGTTTATTTACCGGGTTTAATGCCACTTTAATTTTTACGATTTTCTTTGCAATATATGTAACCAATATCAATACCAGTTTTCTCCCTGAAATGCTAGCCAATTGGAGTTCACATTATCATGTAGGTGTTGGGATTGTGGTATTTATAGCGGCAATAATGGGATTTGCAACAACATTTGTGCTTACCTTGTCATTCATGCAATTATTTAAAGAAAGCTGGAATCCGAAAAAAAATCACAAATCATCACCTGTAGAGGCTTAAAATATTTGTCTTTTAATTAATTAGCATTATATTTGCACCCGCCTATCGAGAATGTAGGTAGATGCACTATATAAAATAATTAATTAAACGTTACGCTATGTACGCAATTGTAGAGATAGCAGGGCAGCAATTTAAAGTTGCAAAAGACCAAAAAGTATTTGTACATCGTTTGGCAGGAGAAGAAGGAGACGAAGTTTCTTTCGATAAAGTTCTTCTTGCAGCAGATGGTGATAAAGTTACTTTAGGCGCCCCAGCTATAGATGGAGCTCAAGTAGGAGCAAAAATCACGAGACACCTAAAAGGTGATAAAGTTATTGTTTTCAAGAAAAAGAGACGTAAAGGATACCGTGTTAAAAATGGTCATCGTCAATCTCTTACAGAGATTGTAATTGAAAGCATTGTAACTTCAGGAGCAAAAAAATCAGCTCCAAAGGCAGCGGCTAAAAAAGCTGAGCCAAAAGCAGAAAAAGAAGTAAAAGCAGCTGCTCCTAAAAAAGCAGAACCAAAAGCTAAAAAGGCTGAACCAAAAGCACAAGCTGAAGATCTAAGCACTAAAACAGTTGCTGAATTGAAAGAAATGGCTAAAGCTAAGGGTGTTTCTGGTATTTCTTCTATGAAGAAAGCAGAATTAATTGAAGCTTTACAAGGAAAATAAAAAACGGCAGGAATCCCTGTAAGTATTAACAATATAAAACCGAAAGAAAATGGCTCATAAAAAAGGAGTTGGTAGTTCGAAAAACGGTAGAGAATCAGAATCGAAACGCTTAGGTGTGAAGATATTTGGTGGACAAGCTGCCGTGGCTGGTAACATCATTGTAAGACAAAGAGGTACAGCACACAAACCAGGCGAGAACGTATACGCTGGTAAAGATCATACCCTACACGCTAAAGTTGATGGTATCGTAAAATTTACTAAAAAGAAGGATAATAAATCGTATGTTTCAATAGTTCCTTTTGAAGCATAATTAAGACATTTCCTTTTGTAATATATAAGCCCTTTTCAGTGTTTTGAAAAGGGTTTTTTGTTTTTAGACTTTAGAAAAACCTTTATTTCTTCTTAATTAAATTATAAAAGTGAATACATTAAGAAAAGTAATTATAAATTTATAAGAATCTTAAAATTTATAATTATGAAAAAACTAACAGCATGTATTTTATTATCGACTTCAATTTTATTTTCTAGTTGCCTGGGATCTTTTTCGGCATTTAATGGATTAAGAGATTGGAATGATGGCCTGACCAGTAGCAAGTTTTTAGATAACCTTATCTTCTGGGTATTAAATATTATACCGGTTTACGGGTTATTTTTTGTTGGTGATGTTATCATCTTTAATGTTATAGAGTTCTGGAGTGGCTCTAATCCTTTAGCAATGAATGAAGGTGACATCGAAACACAAATCGTTGAGAAAGATGGAAGTACTTTTGAAATGATCGCTACAAAGAATAGATTGCAAATAAAAATAATCGATGGCAAAAGAAAGGGAGAAAAATTAGATTTAGTTTACAGCCCTTCCCAAAAGTCATGGAGTGCTATCAAGCCCGATGGAGAGGTAATTAAATTGTCTTCTTTTGAAAATGGATTTTATGTGATGCATTTGCCTGATGGAGAAAAAGTGAAAATTGACCCAATGGCATCAAGAAGTGAAGGTTTAGCACTAATTCAAAACAAAGTTGCTCATTATGAAAACTGCTTGTTAGCAGAAAACAACTAATTCGTGTTGTAGTATAAAAGAATAGGTCTTTCTTAATTAAAAAGAAAGATCTTTCTTTTTTAGAATAGAAAATAAGCGCTAATGATGATCAAAAATATTACACATGTCAGAATAATCATTATCTTGAAGACTTAATAACCGAAGGTATGCTTTGAATATCTCCTTTATTTGATCTTCATCACAATCTATTTCTTCATTTTTTACAGTATCTGATAGCTCATGCTTAGTGTTAAGATGGTCTGCCGAGTTATTTTCGTATTTTTTAATTAGGCATTTTATGGCAGTTCTGTCGCTAAAATAAATACGGTCTTCTTCATATATCCATATCTCATTAGTAAATTCTTGATCTGTAGGTGTACATTCATAATCCCATATCCACGAAGCATACTCAGAAAAATAGAAGATTAAACTGTTATCCCAAACATAATAATGATCGGTATAATTACTATGTTCTTCATTACGATTATAGTTGATATACACCAATTTGTTATTGTGGTAATAAAAAGATGCTGATAAGTTGATTTGTCCATCATCATTACAATCACTGGTGATCGATATCTCTCTTAGATTGTTTTGTTCAAATAATGTTGAGAGCCTAGTATATTTCTGTCTTATATCTTTTAAAACATACTCATTGTTTTGACCATGAGTACAGAAAAAAGTAAAAAAGCATGACAAGACAAAAAACAATTTCATATTAAGTTGAATTGAAACAATTATCTAAATTTACTGTACCAAACTCATAAATTGACAAAAAACCATGAAAACTTCAATGATTAATGCGCTACGATGTACTGTCTTTCTGCTATGTATAACTTTTGAATCAGTTTCTCAGGATATTCCTAAATATGATTATCTTGAAGTTATTGTAATCCAGAAAGTAAACAATAGTGGTAAAGTGAAACGTATAAAGGTTGAAGAACAACAATCTCTGAAAGGAAAACAAATAACCATCAAACAGATCGAAAAATTAGAAAGCACTTCAGATTTATTAAACTTTATGAATGCTGCAAATTGGGAGTTTTTAGATCGACAATCTGTAGTTTCTGAAGAGAACGACCCGGTTTGGATGAGTTATGTTTTTAGGAAGAAAAAGTAATCCCTTATATCCATAAAAAAACCCCTGCCTGCAAGCAAGGGTTTTTCTATACCTTTAACTATAATGCCATCTCAAAAATCCTGGGATACACATGTAGTTTTATTTTAGTATCTATAGTATTCTGGTTTATACGGTCCTTCAACGGTAACACCAATATACTCTGCTTGTTCTGGTCTAAGGGTTTCTAGTTCTACTCCAAGACGTGCTAAGTGTAATTTAGCAACCTTTTCATCAAGATGCTTTGGCAACATGTATACTTCGTTCTTATAGTTTTCAGAATTATTCCAAAGTTCAATTTGAGCCAAGGTTTGATTAGTAAATGAGTTACTCATTACAAAGCTTGGGTGCCCTGTGGCACAACCAAGGTTTACCAAACGTCCTTCTGCCAGGATGATGATATCTTTACCATCGATAGTGTATTTATCTACTTGTGGTTTTATTTCATCTCTGGTATTACCATAATTATCATTTAACCATGCCATATCAATCTCATTGTCGAAGTGGCCAATATTACAAACGATAGCTTTATCTTTCAAAGCTTTGAAATGTTGTGCCTGTACAATATCCTTATTACCTGTAGTGGTGATTACGATATCGGCATTTTCTATAACAGTTTCTAATTTCTTTACTTCAAACCCATCCATTGCTGCTTGTAAAGCACAGATAGGATCAATTTCGGTCACCGTTACAATAGATCCAGCTCCTCTAAATGATGCCGCAGTACCTTTTCCTACGTCTCCATATCCACAAACAACAACACGTTTACCAGCAAGCATTGTATCAGTCGCTCTACGTATAGCATCTACTGCACTCTCACGGCATCCGTATTTGTTATCAAACTTAGATTTTGTAACAGAATCATTTACATTAATGGCAGGCATTGGCAGGGTTCCATTTTTCATTCTTTCGTACAAACGGTGAACACCTGTAGTTGTTTCTTCAGATAGTCCTTTGATACCATCAACTAACTCTGGATATCTGTCTAATACCATATTAGTAAGATCTCCACCATCGTCTAAGATCATATTTAAAGGTTTACGATCTTCTCCAAAGAATAACGTTTGTTCTATACACCAATCAAACTCTTCCTCATTCATTCCTTTCCAAGCATATACTGGGATACCGGCATCTGCAATAGCAGCAGCAGCTTGATCCTGAGTAGAAAAAATATTACAAGAACTCCAAGTAACTTCTGCTCCTAACGCCTGTAATGTCTCTATAAGCACAGCAGTTTGTATAGTCATATGCAGACATCCTGCAATACGGGCACCTTTAAGAGGTTGCTCATCTTTATATTCTTCTCTAAGGGACATTAATCCTGGCATTTCAGCTTCAGCTAATTCGATTTCTTTTCTTCCCCAGGCAGCTAATGAAATATCTTTCACCTTGTAAGGAACGTAAGGTACTGTTTTGGTACTCATAGGATTTATTTTATGTTTATGAAGTGCATTTTAGTATTTGGCACTAAATTGTTCTAAATTCGTTTTTCCAGAAAAAAGAGTAATAATCCCTCGATTTTCAGTTTGCAAAGATACATAATAACTTTAAGAATTTAAATGCCTCTTTACAAAATAATAACAGTAGATCAAAGTACTAACATATTGATTTGGAAGATAGAAGAGTCTTACGAAGATCTTTGTAAAGACGTAGATTTAACTCCACACTGCAGAGACAGAGTATCAAATATGAAATCTGATATACACCGTAGAGGTTTTATGAGTGTAAGGCATCTTTTGGCATTACAAGAATATACAGATTATGATTTGTTTTATGATGAAGCCGGTAAACCTCATCTTAGAGATGGTAAATATATTTCTATTTCTCATTCTTTTACCTTTGCAACGATTATAATAAGTGATCATCCTGTTGGGATAGATATCGAAAAGCAGCGCGAGAAAATCCATAAAATTGCTCATAAATTTATCAATACGGCAGAAGAAATATATGTAGAAGATCAAAATTTAGATAAAACACGGGTATTAACAGTGATTTGGGGAGCCAAAGAAGCGTTATATAAATTATATGCCACTGCCGGATTGAGTTTTGAACAACATATCTATATTCCCGCATTTACATTAGATAATCCTTTTCTCTTTGGAATGATAAACTATAATAATGAAATTACTCATTATGATTTGACTTATTTGGAGTTTGAAGGTTTTACATGTGTATATGCATTACCTTCTATCTAATATCTTTACCTTAGTACTTCTAAAACAGAACATGTAATTATACTTTTATGCAAATATCTATAGAACTCACTCTTACTCCACTTCAGGATGATTTTGAAGAACATATTATTCGATTCATAAAACGCTTAAGAACATCAGAATTTACAGTTTTAGAAAATCCATTAAGTACCCAAGTTTATGGAGATTATAATGAGCTAATGCCTTTTTTGACATCAGAAATTCAAAAAGCTTTTACTGATATGGAGCATGTTTTGGTACATATGAAAATTGTAAAAAGCAATAGAAGTGATTATGAACCAAATTTTTGATTTTTTCTTTGGGCAGTATGCCAGCTATTCTACCCTTGATATTGCACTAGAGATTACTGCTGTTCTTTTTGGTATTACCAGTGTATTGTTTGCTTGGCTTAACAGGATTTGGGTATATCCAACGGGGATAATCAGTACGGCAATTTATGTATATTTACTTTTAAAATGGTCACTATTGGGAGATATGATGATCAATGCTTATTACTTTATCATGAGTATTTATGGATGGTATATATGGACCCGTAAAATAGACGAGACTCACGTAACTCCCATTTCGAGAACCACGTCGATAGAAAAACTCGTACAGCTTTTAATCTTCATAGGAACTCTTGTTTTTGTATACGTGGTTTACATTGCTTTTGATAAGTGGAATGATTGGACTGCCTATGTAGATACTTTAACCACAGCGATATTTTTTGTTGGGATGTGGTTAATGGCGCGAAGAAAAATAGAAAACTGGATTTTTTGGATCGTAGGCGATATCATTTCAGTTCCGTTGTATTTTTACAAGGGATTCACATTTTCTAGTTTTCAATATATCATTTTTACTATTATGGCAATTTTTGGATATCTAGCATGGAAAAAAAGCTTAAACAACAACCTGGTAACTGCTTAAAAGTAGTACTGTTTGGTCCAGAATCTACTGGAAAAACGACGTTGTCTAAACAGTTGGCCGAACATTACAATACGCAATGGGTTCCAGAATATATGAGGGAATACCTTCAAAAAAAGTGGGATCAAACTAAAAAAACCTGTACCTATGATGATTTACTTCCTATAGCAATTGGTCAAATGAAATTAGAAAACCAATTGACCCTTAAAGCCAATAAACTATTATTTAGTGATACTAATTTACTAGAATTAAAAGTGTATTCGGAAGTATATTATCAGGAATCGGTACCAGAAATATTAAATAAGTTTTCGTTAGAAAATCACTATGATTTGTATCTTTTGACTTATATTGATGTCCCTTGGATCCCCGATGATCTAAGAGATAAGCCTAAGGAAAGAGAAAAAATGTTTTTACGATTTAAAGAATCGCTGGAAAAATATAAACTTCCTTATGTAGTAATAAAAGGAGATAAAATATCCCGTTTAAAGAAAGCAATAACTAGTGTTGATCAATTAATAAAACAACAAAGTGAACATAACAGATAAAGATATAAAGCTGATCAAATCCAAAGGATTGACGGTTGATAAAGTACTCTCTCAAATAGAAATTTTTAAGAATGAAATTCCTTTTGTAGCTTTAAGAAGTGCAGCTACTCTTGATTATGGTATTCTCAAATTTTCTGAGCATTATCAAACAGAATTAGCCAAATTATACGATGCTAGATTAGCAGGTCTCGAAACCATAAAATTTGTTCCTGCATCAGGAGCGGCAACACGAATGTTTAAAGATTTATTTAGATTTTTAGATAATTACGATTGCGAAAAAGAAAGCTTAAATTCTTATACGAATCACGAAAAAGCAGATGCCATCCGTCTTTTCTTAATCGGGTTAGAAAAATTCCCATTCTATGATATAGTCATGGAAAAAGTAAAAAAGGCTTATCCTACATTCGAATCCTTATCTGAAGGTAGACAACTTTATATTTTTGTCGAAATGATGCTAAAGGAAAAAGGGCTGAATTATGGAGGGTTTCCTAAGGGGTTGCTTCCGTTTCATAAGTATTCGAATAGTATAGCGACTTCATTTGAAGAACATCTTTACGAAGCTGCAGGATACAATACAAATGATAAAGGAGAGTCTGAATTACATTTTACCATTTCCAAAGAGCATTTAAAGGATTTTAAAGGAGAGTTTGAAAGAATTAAGAAAAAAGTAGAAGAAAAAACCAATACTAACTTTACAATTACCTATTCTTTTCAAAAATCAGAAACCGACACCATCGCAGTTACTAAAGATAATGAGCCCTTTAGAAAAGAAGATGGCTCATTAGTATTTAGACCTGGAGGACATGGAGCCTTGATAGAAAATCTGGACGATCTGGATGCTGATATCATATATATTAAAAACATAGATAATGTGGTAGTTCGCAAATATCAAGATGAGCTTTCTGGATACAAGAAAGTATTAGCTGGGAAATTAATAGAGATACAAGATGAGGTATTTAGAATATTGAGAGCACTAGACGAAAAAAAACCAACAGATGCAGAGCTAAAAGACATTAAGAAATTTCTTGTTCAGCAGCTTAATGTTAGATTACCCCTGGATTTTGATAAATTTTCGGATACTTATACATTGCAGTTTTTGAGAGAATCTTTACATCGGCCAATTCGTGTTTGTGGTATGGTTATTAACGAAGGCGAACCAGGAGGAGGGCCCTTTTGGATAAAACGAGAAAACGGAAGACTAGTACTTCAAATCATTGAAACACCACAGATAAATAAAAGAGATCGCAGGCAACAAGAAATTTTGGAGAGCGCAACCCATTTTAACCCGGTAGATTTGGTTTGTGGAGTGCGAGATTATCATGGAAACAAATTTAATCTATTAGAGTTTGTGGATCCCGAAGCAGGATTTATAACCCAAAAAACCATGAATGGTAAAGTTCTAAAAGCATTAGAATTACCAGGTTTGTGGAACGGTGCAATGGCAAATTGGATTAGTGTTTTTGTAGAAGTTCCGTTAACCACATTTAATCCGGTAAAAACAGTTAATGACCTATTAAAATCTGCACATCAGGTAAAACTTTTCTCGTGAATACTTCTATCATTATAAATGAATTACAATTTAAAGCCGTTAGGAGTTCTGGAGCTGGTGGGCAGCATGTCAATAAAGTATCCTCTAAGGTTGAGCTTAGTTTTGATATCGCTGGGTCTAATGGGCTTACTGAGAATGAAAAAATGATGCTCACCCAAAAATTATCTTCTAAAATTACAAACGCAGGTACACTCCTATTGCAATGTGGTGAAAGTAGAAGTCAACATAGAAATAAAGAATTGGTTATTAAAAGGCTTTTGGATATCTTGAAAGTAAATCTTCATATTCCCAAAAAAAGAAAACCAACAAAACCTTCTAAAACGGCAATAAAAAAACGTTTAGAGAAGAAACAAAAACAAGCTTTAAAAAAGGCAAGCCGAAGAAAACCTCTTTTGTAAAACTCACTTATTAGAAAAAAGTGTGTAATATTTCTACAGTTTTGTGTGTATTCCACGGTTCATGGGTTTTGTTGTGCCATAAAACAAAAAAATAAAACACTGAATATCAAATACTTAGTTGATATTTGGGTAAAGTATTTTCTTTGGAACAATTATTACTATTAAATAAGTGTAGAAATAATTTTACCTAATAACCCAATGAAAAAGTTACCAATGATAGTAGCGATTGTAGTAAGTATTTTTTCGGCTCAGGGTGTAGTAGCTCAAAATGAATTAGCTTATAATGATAATTTTGGATATGGAGATTATGAATACGAGCTACAAGAGTTTACAGAAATTAATATAGTAGAGCTACCTATCGTGATTCAGGAGATTGCAGCCAAAGATTATGAGGAGTATAGAATTACAAAAGCCTACATATCTAAAGACAATACGTATAAGATTATCTTAAATGATAAAAACAATAACACTAAAGTTGTATTTGCAAGCGCTAATGGCGAATGGATAAAGCCAAACGACAATAAATCTTAAATCTAGGGGTAGAAAAAGGATATCGTTTTGCAACCAAGAACGATATAAAGTTGTTTAGTGCTAAAAAAGAGACTCACTCCCAAGGGTCTCTTTTTTTATGTTTTTATTCGAGCTAAGTGTTTTAAAATTGTAATTTTATAACATGGCTTTTTTCAGATAATAAATTAGTAGATATGTCTAAAATACTTATTGTTGAAGATGATGTGGCTTTTTGCACAATGTTAAAGACCTTTTTGAAAAAGAAGGACTATGAAGTTTTTACTGCATTTTCTGGTAATGAAGCTATTCCTCAAATTAAAGAGAATACATTTGATGTGGTACTGACAGATGTACGATTGCCAGATACAGACGGCATTACATTGCTAGATACAATTCTCAAAAATAACCCGAATACGCAGGTAATAATTATGACAGGTTATGCAGAGATTAATATGGCGGTAAATGCTATTAAACAGGGCGCATTTGACTATGTTTCTAAACCATTTAATCCGGATACAATACTGCATACAATTGATAAAGCGCTAAAGAAGGAGACGTCAAATACTATAAGTCAAAAAAAGGCCGATACTACATCAGGCAAACGTAGTAATGGAAGTAATTCTTTTGTAAAAGGAGTGAGTGATGCTTCTAAAAAACTGAATGAATATGTTGCTCTAGTAGCTCCTACACGTATGTCGGTATTGGTGATAGGAGATAGCGGAACTGGAAAAGAATATGTAGCAAGTAGCATTCATAAAGCAAGTAAAAGAGCAGATAAGCCTTTTGTCGCTGTAGACTGCGGAGCAATCCCGAAAGAAATAGCATCAAGCGAATTCTTTGGACATATAAAGGGATCTTTTACCGGTGCCGTTAACGATAAAGTAGGTCATTTTGAAGCTGCAAATGGAGGTACTTTGTTTCTGGATGAAATTGGGAATCTTAGTTATGAACTACAAGTTCAGTTGTTGCGTGCACTACAAGAAAGAAAAATTAAACCAGTAGGAAGTAATAAAGAGATAGAGGTCGATATTAGAGTGATTGTTGCAACTAATGAAGATCTTAGTCATGCAGTTAAAGAAGGTGAGTTTAGAGAAGACTTATACCATAGACTTAATGAATTTTCTATCAAAGTACCTCCTTTAAGAGATAGAATTGAAGATCTGATGCTTTTTGCAAATCATTTTCTTGAAGAGTCAAATATTGAACTGGAAAAACATGTAGTAGGGTTTGCTGATGAGGTGTTAGATGCTTTTAAAAAATATGATTGGCCAGGCAATTTGAGAGAACTAAAAAATATAGTAAAACGATCTGTTCTCTTGTCACAAATAGACATGATTACACTGGATGTTTTGCCTAATGATATTGCATATGCTCCTCATAATGCTAAACAAACCTATGGTTTGTTTAAAAATCAAAATGAGCAAGAACTGATTTTAGATGCATTAGAAAAGGCAAACGGAAACAAAGCAAAGGCAGCAAGAATGCTTTCAATAGATCGTAAGACGTTATACAACAAATTAAAGCAATATGATATCAGTCTTTAATTTTCTACTTTTAGTTTGTCAATAAGTTCTTCAATTATTGTAATTCCATTTTGAGTTAAGTTTAATATCGATTCCTTATCAAGGTCATATTGATCTGGATGCTCTAATTTTTCAAGGATTGGGATTACTTCTTTTGCTTTTATTTGTTTGAACATAGGTAGCATTTTATGTGCTATCCTTTTGATATGATGTATATCCTGCTTTTCTACTTTGTTTTTTAATTCTTTTAAGTTGTCAATAGTACTTTCATAAAAAGTGTCTAAGATGGCGTATAAAGAATCAGAATCGCCATGCGCAAAAAGCATTAGATCGTTTAAAGAATACTTTTCATTTATACTGGTGTTTACGGCAGTATCTTCATAATCAATTATGTCAACCCGAAGAATTTCAGCAATAAGATCTATTAACTCCTTTGGAGCATATGGTTTGCGCAAACTACCGGCAAAACCTGCCTCTTGATATTCTAAGAACGAAGTGTCTGTTCTCCCGGATAAGGCTATCACTGGTAAATTAGATTGGTCGGTATTGTTTTTAATGGCTTCTAAAAGCTCAAAACCATCCATCTTTGGCATTTGAATATCGGTTAAAATAAGATCATAAGTGTTTGTTTGAATCAAAGAAAAAGCATCGACACCATTTTCGCAAACGTCATAAGATAAACCTGCAAGAGAAGCTACTTCACTGGTTAATGACAATTGACTAGGATCGTCATCGACAATTAATACTTTTTTATTGAAAAAATTCTGAATCTCAGAAATTTCATTTTCCTCTTCCGGAGCTAACAAGTGTGAAAGCTTAATCGGAATATAGAAGATAAACTCACTTCCTTCATTAAGTTCGCTAATCAACTCAATTTTTCCATTGAGAAGCTCGATTATTTTTTTGGTAATAGCCAACCCAAGACCAAAACCACCATATCTTTTTTCGGTGTCGTCATCACCTTGAGAAAATTCTTCAAATATATGGCGCTGCTGGTCTTTGGTAATACCGATACCTGTATCCTTTACTGATATCACTAATTGCTTTTCGGATAGCCCATTTTCAATAATTTTACTTTCGATAATTATGGATCCTTCATCTGTGAATTTATAAGCATTATTAACCAGGTTGGTAAGTATTTGCTTAATCCTGAAGGGGTCGCTTAAATATTGTTTTTTTAGTTGATCATCTGTAATAATTTGTATGTCAAGATCTTTTTTATCATTTATTGGAATTACGCTTGAAATCGTATTTTCAATTAATTTTTTAGGAGAAAAAGGTAATTCTTCAATAACCATTCTTCCAGCTTCAAGTTTGGATAAATCCAGTAGGTCATTTACAAGGTGTAAGATGTAATCTGATGATTTTTTAAGGTGGTCTAAATAGTGCTTTTGCTTGTTGTTTAATCCGGTTCTTTCTAATAAATCCGAATATCCTATTACTGTATTCAGTGGTGAGCGTAGATCATGAGTAACCGTATTAATCAATGATTCTCGCGTTTTCAGAAGAGATTCTGTATAGGTTTTTTCAGCTTCAAGCTCATTACGGTATTTCTGACTTTTAGAAACATCTTTAGTAATTAAATACAAAAATATAATGGCAATTAGAAGGCTTATTGCTGCTATTACAACAATAATGTTAGATGTATTGTTAAGTACTTCATTAGAAGCTTCTAACCTCTTGAAATATTGCTTTCTTTCGTTAAGTTCTATAGCAGCTAATAAATCTCGTAACTGTTTGGTTATAATTTGATCGTTTTTTAGAAGATTGTTTTCTTTTATAGATATTTCTCGCTTGTATCTTTTGTCTTTTTGCTCTAATTCTGCAAGTACTTGTTTAACAGAGCTGGCCAAAGAATCTACAGTTTGATTGGTTAAGCGTTTGGCGTTATCTTTTTTGGTATATTCTAAAATATCAATTAAAGCTCTCCTAGTTCGGGGATCATAGTCTTTAAATCTTATATCATAATTTTCATATCCTCCAAAACTTTTATTCACCTTCTTTAACTCATTAATAGCGGTTTCATACAATCCTTTTTGTTTGCGCTGTTCATAAATTTTTATGAGTTCTTCAAGGTTTTTATTCTTACTATCAATAAGATATTTGATACTGTCAATTTTTTTAGTTTGTAGAGTATCATCAGATATTTCAGATACCTTATTAATTGTTTGTAGTATCGTGTCAATTTTTGTTTTATATAAAGTAAACTTGCTTACATCTGAGGTCTGAATAATGTTGCGCGTTAAACTCTCTGCTTCGTACAATCCGGTTATTGTTTCACCCACCAAAAAGAGTTTCTCATTATTTTCACTTTTAATTTCGGTAATTTGAGTATAATTATTGAGTTGTCGATAAATTACCCAAAAGGCTGTTACGGCAAGCAAACCTGCAACTAGATATCCCGCAATGATTTTAAACGTAACTGATCTTTTTGTGTTTTTCATAAAATGAATTCAAGTACTACAATAACTAAAAATACCGAGATGCATTGTTTTATGAATAATAAAGTTACAATAAATCAATAAAACATAGTACTTTTGCCCCAAATCTCAAAAGGGGTGCTTTTTTATAGTTTTGGTTTGATGACAAAAGTTTTGAGTTCAGGAACTCAAGTTTAACGTATCAAGAATAACTGCATAAAGGCTGAGATCATACCCAATGAACCTGGGCGGGTAATGCTGCCAAGGGACTAAGGAGTTGAAAAGATATAACATATCTTTTTTGCGATAGTCGAGATGGTGACGGAGACTATAGTTCGTAGCTTAAATTGTATTTCAAATACATTATCCGACACCATTTAATCAAATTAATTTAATAGTAGAATAATTACCCCTTTTATTCGTGATAAATCATTTACGAATGAAAAACGTAGTGTTTTTTCTTATACTTTTTTCTTTAAGTATAAGCGTGTTGGCTCAAGGGCAGCAAAAAGATTCAATTCCAAATAAGGTTGAGAAACTCGATGAGGTGCTAGTCAAATCTGTTCGTGTTAGTGCAGATTCGCCTATTACACACTCTAATGTATCTAAAGAAGAGTTGGCAGAGCGTAATCTTGGTCAGGATATTCCGATATTGTTAAATTACTTACCAGGAGTAGTCTCGACCACAGATGCAGGTACAGGGGTTGGATATACCTATATTCGGGTTCGAGGAAGTGATGCTTCCAGAGTTAATGTAACGTTAAACGGAATACCATTTAATGATGCTGAGAGCCAAGGTACGTTTTGGGTCAACCTGCCAGATTTTGCATCTTCCATAGAAAATCTTCAGTTGCAACGCGGTGTCGGAACTTCAACAAATGGATCAGGAGCATTCGGAGCGAGTTTAAATCTATTAACAGATGCTGTTTCTGAAACCGCTAATGCAGAAATTTCTAATTCTTTTGGATCTTTCAATACCAGAAGACATAATGTAAAATTTAGTACAGGTTTATTGAATGATCATATAGAAATTGCAGGGCGATTGTCTGCCATAGTATCAGACGGATATGTTGATCGAGCATCTTCTGACCTAAAATCATATTTTTTGCAAGGATCTTATGTGGATGATAACACCTTGATAAAAGCAGTTACTTTTGGAGGTCATGAAATTACCTACCAATCCTGGTTTGGAATTGATAAAGAAACACTCCAGACTGATCGTACTTTTAATCCAGCGGGACAATACACAGATGAAAATGGAAATACACGTTTCTATGATAATGAAGTAGATGATTACAAACAAGACCATTATCAATTACACTGGAACCAAAGATATGACAACAATTGGTCAACAAATTTAGGGCTCAACTACACATACGGTAGAGGATTCTTTGAACAATATAAAGAAGATGAGGATTTTGCAGATTATGATTTTACACCCATAATCACTACTAACGATACGATTAATACTACAGATCTGATTCGCCGTAGATGGTTAGATAACGATTTTTATGTGGTTAATGCTTCGGCTAATTATAAAAATAATAATGTGGATATAGATTTCGGAGCTTTTTATAGCTATTATGACGGAGATCATTTTGGTGAAGTGATTTGGGCTCAAAACGCTGGTGGATCAGAAATAAGAGATCGATACTACTTTGGAAATGGGGAAAAGAATGAATTTAGCATTTTTGGAAAAACTACCTACAGAGTAAATGATCAATGGAGTGCTTTTTTGGATCTTCAAGGACGGTTTGTAGGATACAAAACTACAGGAGACACCTCAGATCAAATCCCGCTAGAAGTCGACGAACAGTATGATTTCTTTAATCCAAAGTTTGGAGCTACCTACCAGTTAAATACCTCAAACCAATTGTATGCATCTTATGCAAGAGCCAATAGAGAGCCACGAAGAAGCGATTTTGAAAACGGAATCGATACCGCTGAAATATTAAACGATATAGAATTAGGGTGGCGTTTTTCAAAAAACAAGACGGTAGTAAATACGAACCTGTATTATATGTGGTACAAAGATCAATTAGTGCTTACAGGTGCGTTGGATGATGTAGGAGCGCCAATACGAGCTACCAGTGGAGAAAGTTATCGTCTGGGAATCGAAATTGATGCAGACATCACCCTTTTAGATAAATTTGTGATTAAACCCAATGTTGCACTAGGTACGAATAAAAATAGAGATTTTGTAACCTCAAAAGATGGAAATCTGGTAAATCTGGGGACTACTAACATATCGTATTCTCCTAACGTTGTCGCAGGTAATATGTTTATTTATCAACCTATTAAAAATCTTCAATTAGGATTGCTATCTAAGTTTGTTGGAGAACAATACATGGGTAATATTGATAGTGAAACCTCTAAATTAGATAGTTTTTTTATCAATGATCTTAATATTGTATACGAAATCAAAGACGTTTCTGTCTTCAAATCGATTGTGCTTACGGGATTGGTAAATAATATTTTTGATAAAGAATATGTCTCCAACGGATATTTCTTCACCTATGATGATGATTTTTCAAACCCAGGAACAATTACAACAATTGAAGGTGCAGGGTTTTATCCACAAGCTGGAATTAATTTCTTAGTTGGAGCGACACTAAAATTTTAAATAAAAAAGAGGGTAGATCTAGGTGTACCCTCCTTTTTTTATAGTATTTTTATAACATAAGCTTTAGGGGTGTTTTCGCAATAGCGAAATCTGAGAAATACCCTTTGAACCTGATGCGGTTAGTACCGGCGAAGGGAAAAGTTAATATCACATCGTATATGTGATTTATCTTCTACACACAGGTAACTAATATACTACCTAAAGTTTATAGTTTTTAAAAAAAAGGATATGACTATAAACGTTAACAATCAATCACAATCTATTTCAGAAAATAGCTCAATAGCTATCTTGTTAGAGCAAATACATATTACACCTAATGGGATTGCTATCGCTATTAATAATGAAATTATTTCTAAAGAGAAATGGGATCAGGTCATACTAAATGCTGAAGATCAGGTTACCATTATTAAAGCCACGCAAGGCGGATGATTAATGTTGTTCTTGTAGAAACCATAATACTGTTGTTACACTGATCTTGTCAAAGTGAAATTAAAACGAAATGAAAGTCTTCGACAAGCTTAGACCGATAATACATAAGAATAAAAACACAAATCACTATAAACTCAAACATACCAATGAAAAAAAAAGATACCGCACCACAAGGAAATGTGATTTCTACGACACCATTTCCAAATTCTAAAAAAATCTATGTAAAAGGGGCTATTCATTCACAAATTAGCGTTGCTATGCGTGAAATATCATTAGAAGACACTACCGATAGTTTTACGGGTAACAAAATACCAAACCAACCTGTAACAGTATACGATACTAGTGGCCCGTATACCGATCCTTCAAAAGAGATTAATGTACATAATGGAATCGAAAGAATACGAGAGCAATGGATTTTGGATCGCGGAGATGTTGAGAGCTTAGATAATTTTTCTTCAGAATATTGTAATCAAAGATTAAATGATGCCAGTCTGGATCATTTGCGATTTAATCTCTTACATAAACCAAAACGAGCTAAGACAGGAAAAAATGTTTCACAAATGTATTATGCCAAACAAGGAATTATCACTCCAGAAATGGAATACGTCGCTATTCGAGAAAATCAAAAGATACAAGATGCAAAACGTTTATCTAAACAACATCCAGGTCAGGATTTTGGCGCCAGTATTCCTGATGTGATTACGCCAGAGTTTGTGCGAGATGAAGTAGCTAGAGGCCGAGCGGTAATCCCTTCAAACATAAATCACCCAGAAGCTGAGCCTATGATTTTGGGGCGTAATTTTTTGGTAAAGATCAATGCTAACATTGGTAACTCTGCTACAACTTCGAGTATCGAAGAAGAAGTAGAAAAAGCCGTTTGGGCATGTCGCTGGGGAGCAGATAATATTATGGATCTTTCTACTGGCCAAAATATCCATGAAACCCGAGAATGGATCATTCGTAACTCACCAGTACCTATCGGGACAGTACCTATATACCAAGCTTTAGAAAAAGTAAATGGTAAAGCCGAAGACCTTACCTGGGAAATTTTTAGAGACACCTTAATTGAGCAAGCAGAGCAAGGCGTAGACTATTTTACAATCCATGCAGGCGTTCGATTGGCCTATGTGCCTATGACCGCAAAACGTATTACAGGAATTGTTTCCAGAGGTGGGTCAATCATGGCAAAATGGTGTCTGGCGCATCATAAAGAAAGTTTTTTATACACACATTTTGAAGAGATATGCGAGATTATGAAATCTTATGATGTGGCTTTTTCTTTAGGAGATGGATTACGACCTGGCTGTATTGCAGATGCTAATGATCAAGCGCAGTTTGCCGAATTAGAAACCTTGGGAGAATTAACTAAAATCGCTTGGAAACACGATGTACAAACGTTTATCGAAGGCCCTGGGCACGTACCCATGCACATGATCAAAGCCAATATGGATAAACAATTAGAGGCTTGTGGAGAAGCCCCGTTCTATACCCTAGGTCCTTTAACTACAGATATTGCTCCTGGCTATGATCATATCACTTCAGGAATCGGAGCTGCGATGATTGGATGGTATGGTACTGCGATGTTATGTTATGTGACTCCAAAAGAACACCTTGGGCTGCCTAATAAAGAAGATGTGCGTACAGGAGTAATTACCTATAAATTAGCAGCACATGCTGCTGATTTAGCCAAAGGGCATCCTGGAGCGCAACATAGAGATGATGCACTAAGTAAAGCACGTTTTGAGTTTAGATGGGAAGATCAATTTAACCTGGCCCTAGATCCTGAAAGAGCAAGAGAATACCATGATGAAACCTTACCAGCCGAAGGAGCAAAAATCGCTCATTTTTGTAGTATGTGCGGTCCAAAGTTTTGTTCGATGAAGATTTCTCAGGAAGTGAGAGATTATGCTGCCAAGAAAGAGATAGATGACCAAAAAGCCTTAGAAACCGGAATGCAGGAAAAGGCCGAAGAGTTTAAAGAAAAAGGAAGTGAAGTGTATTTATAAACTGTAATGCCAGTAAAGGCTAAAATCTGTTACACTTTTGTAATTGATTTTTTGAGAAGCTTTTTCCTGCGCTACGCTATATCTTTTGCGGTTAAAGACCACAAAAGGATGCCGCTACGATCAGGGCTAAAGGATTATATGTTAAAAAATACGTTTTGAAAAAGTTTAAAATAAAAAATAAAAATCTGTAACGGGTGTTAATCGCGTGATCGTATGGTCTCTTCTGTTTATGGAGAAGGTTAAGATAAAAGTTTTTCAATCGAACCCCTCGTTTTAATTCTCTCCCAAAAGAAGGCTTCAATTAATCATTAGATTAAACTTTAAATAGGCACTATGATATTAGTTTTAACCTCAGAACGAGCATTAGAAAATGAAGCTGAGCAGATCAATGATTTGTTTGATGCGGGTTTAGAAATATTACACTTACGCAAACCAACGTTTACTATCAATGGGTATCGAGCATTATTAGATGTAATAGATAGAACATATCACAATCGGATTATGACACATCAGTTTCCCGAGTTGACGTTAGAGTACCCACTAAGAGGCATACATTTACAAGAACAAGCTCGATTAGATCTGGGAGATGCCTTGGCAGTAACTACAGAGGTCTATAAAAATAAAGGATTTTTGGTAAGCAGTTCATTTCATTCTAAAGAAGAGATCAAGGTTTGTGATGTTGATTTTGAATATGTTTTATTAAGTCCTGTTTTTGGTTCAATTTCTAAACCAGGGTATAAAGGAAAAGGGTTTGATGTTACCGATCTTGATCAAGTTGTAATCGGGATGGGCGGTATTCATGAAAGAACATTGCAAGCAACGTTTGATCTTGGATTTAAAGGAGTCGGTATATTAGGTGGAATATGGAATACAAAGGATTCGCTACAAAGTTTTTTAAACATAAAAGAAGCCTGTAATAAGGTGCTAAACACTAAATAATTGATGAAAACCCGCCCAAACATACTCACAATAGCAGGATTTGATCCTTCAAGCGGTGCCGGGCTCACTGCAGATATCAAAACTTTCGAAGCGCTGAAATGCTATGGGTTTGCGGTTTTTTCAGCAAATACAATTCAAAATGATATTGAGTTTACGGCCTGTCATTGGATTGATATTGAGGTGATCAAAAAGCAAATAGAGATTGTATTCAATAGGTTTGAGATTGATTTTGTAAAAATTGGAATTATACAGAATTGGGAGGTACTTAATCTAATTATTGATTTTCTGATTTCTAAAAATAACAATATCAAAATTGTTTTAGATCCGGTGTTAAAATCCAGTTCTAATTTTAATTTTCATAATACAAACGACAGTTCGAGTCATTCCCATTTTAATCAGGATTGTATCGAACGTCAGTTTGATGAAGTTTTAAACAAAATTTATTTGCTGACGCCAAACTATCAAGAAATAGAAAAGTTATATACCGATAAAACTATTGAGGAAACAATCGAATTTATACGTGGCAAAACCAATGTATTTTTAAAGGGAGGACATCGAAAAAAAGCTCTGGGAAAGGATGAGTTATTTACTAAAAAAGGGTCCTGCTTTACACTTATGCCAAAGGGTAAAAAGAATTCAGAAAAACACGGAAGCGGCTGTGTCTTATCCTCGGCAATCACATCGTATTTAGCCTTAGGTTTTCCATTGCTAAAAGCCTGTTATCGAGGTAAACGATATACCGAAAAAGTATTGAGTTCAAATAAAACAGCATTAGGATATCATAGCATCTAGAAGACAAGAACATGAAAGAAATTAGTCTACAGTACATCTCTCAGGGAAATACACCAGAAGAACACCTCCAAAATATTAAAGAGGTTTGTAAAGCAGGAGTAAAGTGGATACAGTTAAGGCTAAAAGACACAGACATGGCAACGTATTTAAATACAGCGTTGAAGTGTAGAAACATTTGCGATCAACAAGAGGTCATCATGATTATTAATGATAATGTAGGTGTGGCAAAAGCAGTCATGGCAGATGGTGTACATTTAGGATTACAGGATATGAGTCCAAAAGAAGCTCGTAAAATTCTGGGAGACAATTTCATTATTGGGGGTACAGCAAATACTTTTGAAGATTGTAAACAGCATATCAATGCAGGTGTAGATTATATTGGTTTGGGTCCTTTCAGGTATACCAAAACAAAGAAAAACTTAAGTCCAATATTAGGCCTTGAGGGGTATCGAAAAATATGTTCAGAATTACAAGTTCAAGATATACAAATTCCTATTGTGGCTATTGGCGGTATCACCCCAAATGATATACCTGAAATCATCAGAACAGGAGTAAATGGTATTGCTGTTTCAAGAATGTTAACTCATCAGAAAGATATAAAAGAAAAAATTAAAACGATAAAGAACTACAGCTTAACATAATGGATACATTAAAAATTGCCGATAAAGAATTCTCATCAAGATTATTCACAGGCACAGGAAAATTTAGTTCTTCTGAAGTAATGAGAGATGCATTACTCGTTTCAGAAAGTGAATTAATTACGGTAGCACTAAAACGTGTTGATATTCATAACGAGAGTGATGATATTTTAACCCATTTAAATCATCCACGAATTAATTTACTACCAAATACTTCTGGTGTTCGCGATGCCAGGGAGGCTGTTTTTGCAGCGCGGTTGGCAAGAGAGGCTTTAGAAACCAATTGGATTAAATTAGAGGTTCATCCGGATCCCAAGTATTTGTTGCCCGACCCTGTAGAAACCCTAAAAGCAGCAGAAGAGTTGGTAAAACTCGGATTTGTAGTTATGCCCTATATACATGCAGATCCTGTCTTATGCAAACGATTAGAAGAGGTTGGGGTACAGTGTGTAATGCCGTTAGGAGCCCCTATAGGAAGTAATAAAGGGTTGAAAACCTTAGATTTTTTAGAAATTATAATCGATCAAAGCAATGTTCCTGTGGTTGTCGATGCGGGTATAGGCAGCCCTTCGCATGCCGCAAATGCCATGGAGATTGGAGCAGATGCCGTGTTAGTAAATACGGCAATTGCCGTATCTGAGCAACCGATCAAGATGGCAAAAGCATTTAAAATGGCTGTAGAAGCAGGTCGCATGGCATACAAAGCTAAGTTAGCACCGATAATACAACAAGCAGAAGCTAGTAGTCCATTAACGAGTTTTTTAAATGAAGATATGTAGCTTTTAGGCTAGAAACAATGGAGTTAAAAAGTAATAAGTTTAGAAAAATTGCTAAATACATTGTATTAAATTTAAATAAGGATAGTTAAAATAGCGCCATGTAGCCTACTACTATCGTCTAAAAATTAATCGCTATGAATACCTTCAAAAACATATTTGATCAATACAATTGGAATGATACACTTACAAGTATTCTTTCTAAAACAGAAACTGATGTCATTCGCGCATTAAGTCATCCAAATAGAGGTCTTGAAGATTTCAAAGCACTGGTGTCTCCTGCTGCAAAACCGTTTTTAGAAGAAATGGCACAGATAAGTAGTCAGGTTACCAAAAAACGCTTCGGAAATACCATACAGATGTATGCTCCAATGTATTTGAGTAATGAATGTCAAAACATATGTACTTATTGTGGGTTTAGCATGACGAATAAAATTCCCAGAAGAACATTGACAGATCAAGAAATTTTGAGAGAAGTTGATTTTTTAAAATCGAAAGGATATAATCATGTTCTCTTAGTCACCGGAGAAGCTAATAAAACTGTTGGAGTCGAGTATATTAAAAAGGCAATTCAACTCATACGATCAAAATTTGCAAACATAACTATAGAAGTACAGCCACTAGACCAATCAGATTACGAACTCTTAAAAAAGAGTGGTCTTTATGCCGTATTGGTATATCAGGAAACCTATCACAGACAAGAGTATAAGCACCATCACCCGAAAGGAAGAAAATCAAACTTTGATTATCGATTAGAAACTCCAGATAGATTAGGTCGTGCGGGAATTCATAAAATAGGATTAGGAGCACTTTTTGGATTAGAGGATTGGCGGGCAGATAGTTTCTTTACGGCATTACATTTACAATATTTGCAAAAGACCTACTGGAAAACAAAATACTCAATTTCTTTTCCTAGATTGAGACCACATAGTGGAGGGTTAGAGCCAAAAGTTGCTATGACAGATTCAGATCTAGTTCAGTTGATTTGTGCTTATAGATTATTCGATGAAGATGTAGAGTTGTCTATGTCTACCCGAGAAAGCGAAGTATTTAGAGAGCATATTGTTACTTTAGGAATCACCTCGATCAGTGCAGAATCCAAAACAAATCCTGGCGGATACGTTGTTGAACCCCAATCTCTGGAACAGTTCGAAATTTCTGATGAACGACCTACTGAAGAAGTAGTGCAAATGCTAAAAAACAAAGGCTTGGATGTCGTTTGGAAAGATTGGGCTTATAATTGGCAATAAATTGTAACTCTGCACAAGAACGTAAAGGATTTAGTTGGTTACAAATATGGTATTGCCTTGTTTTACTGCTTTATACTGCAAAAGAGGTCTTCCACCTGTACCTTTAATTTGCTGTCCTAATGAAGCAATTTCATATATATTTTCATTTCCATCACAATTTGATGAGGCCCTCGTGCCGTCAACAGTGAGATTTGAGCATGCTAGGCTGGGACTCAAATTTGGATCACTTAATTCATAAGCAAAAAATTGATCATTATTTTGATTATAGATGACAACACCTTTTATTCCTCTTCCTGCAGTACGATCTTCAAAAACACCACCAGGCACCCTAAGGTTAACATACTGAGGCAAATTAAGATTAATACTAAAATTTACATTTACTGCAGTCAAGTTGGGGTTATTTGGATTATCATCATCGCTCTTGCATGATAAAATCAAAAGAATAGAGAGTAAAAAAAAAGCCTTTTTCATAACATGAATATCTGTGACCAAATTACATAATTTTGTGGTCTTCCATAATTTTTTTGTTATCTTTGGATAACTAATCCCATAGCTATGGGATTTTTTGTATTTATATAAACGATGAAGTTATGAGCAAAGTATCTTATTACACTGCAGAGGGGCTAAAAAATTTAAGAGACGAACTAAACCAATTAAAAGATATAGAACGTCCGAAGGCTTCTCAAGCAATAGCTGAAGCAAGAGATAAAGGAGATTTAAGTGAAAATGCAGAATACGATGCTGCAAAAGAAGCCCAGGGGCTATTAGAAATGAGGATTTCTAAACTAGAAGAAACTCTTGCAAATGCGCGTTTAATAGATGAATCTCAATTAGATACATCTAAGGTATTAATTCATTCTAAGGTAAAAATTAAAAATCAAACTAATGGTGCTGAAATGACCTATAAATTGGTAGCACAAAGTGAAGCTGATCTTAAAACCGGAAAAATATCTGTAGATTCTCCAATTGGTAAAGGTTTATTAGGCAAAAGTGTAGGCGAAACAGCCGAAATTCAAGTTCCTAACGGAGTTATGAAATTTGATGTCGTAGAAATTACCAGAGAATAAAAGAGTTAATTTTTGACCACATATAAAAGCCTTTTTTGAATTTTCAAAAAAGGCTTTTATATGGTTTTCACTTACAGATAAATAGAGTATATTTCGAATTCGTAAACCGACTAAAAAATTAACATAATGCCTACCCTGTTCACTAAAATTATTACTGGTGAAATCCCATCTTATAAAATAGCCGAAGATGAGAATTTCTATGCTTTTTTAGATATTAATCCTAATGCAAAAGGGCATACCCTTTGTATTCCTAAAAAGGAAGAGGATAAAATATTTGATTTGGATGAAGATACCTACGTAGCTTTGATGAAGTTTTCCCGTAAAGTTGCAAAAGCTTTAGAAAAAACTGTTTCTTGTAAGCGGGTAGGGATTGCGGTAGTAGGTCTCGAAGTTCCTCATGTACACGTGCATCTGATTCCGTTGAATACTATGAGCGAAATGACTTTTCAGCATAAAATTTCGATGTCCAAGGAAGAATTTGAAGATTTGGCATCTAAGATTCGAGCGAATTTATAGGGTATGGAAGATTCAGATTTTAAGTTATCCCTAAAGCTCCGGATTGACTGGAGTGAGATGGATACCTATCAGCATGTTAATAATATAAATTTTATGAAATACATGCAGAGTGCCCGAGTACAGTTCTGGGAAGTTACAGGATTGGCAAAATTGTATGCCGAAACTAAAAAAGGACCAATGCTGGTTTCTACTAAATGCGACTTCAAACATCCCTTATTTTTCCCGGGTAACGTCCTGATCAAAACTAAGGTGGCTTATATAAAAAACTCTAGTTTTGGATTATATCACAGATTGTATAATGATGAGGGTACCCTTTGCGCAGAAGGTCATGATGTTGCAGTTTGCTTTGACTTCAATATTGACAAAACCTTTAAGATCACAGATAGTTTACGCCAGGTTATGTCACAATATTACTAAGCATGTAATCCTATAAGATCGGGGTGATTCAAATACAGATATCCAGCACCCGCAACCAATACTAATACAAGAAACAGAAAATAAAACAATTTGGTAAATCGAATCGAAGATGGTATAGATGTTATCGTTTTTTTGTGATATTCATACACCCTTTCTATATCTTGAGTCCATTGTCCGGGATAAATTTGATTCTCGCAGGTGTTACAATTAATACTTTCGATTACATTTCCTTTAGTTTTGACCAAAAGCTTTGATCTTTGTTTCTTCTGCTTAAAAGAAAGAATCATACCATTAGTAGAATAACATTCTGGGCAATTGTTGTTTAATGCTGCTTCCTTTAAGATAATATATTCAGTTTTCACTTTTTAAGATTTGATATCTACTATAACGCATCGAAAAAAATATTGTTATACGTTGACACCAGATTTACGAAATGTAATTTGAAATGTAGTGCCTTTATCAATTTCTGATCGTAATACTTTAATTTTTCCCAAATGATATTCTTCAATAATTCTTTTGGCCAGAGACAAGCCAAGCCCCCAACCTCGACTTTTAGAAGTATAACCCGGTTCGAAGATTTTTGTAAACCTACTTTTAGGAATCCCTTTTCCTGTATCTTTAATTCTTATAAATACTCGTTTAGCATCGTCTACAAGATCAATTTTGAGGTCTCCTTTTCCGCGCATAGCATCAATTGCATTTTTCACAAGATTTTCTATAGTCCAGCTATAAAGTTGCGGATTGATAGATACATAAATTGGTTTTTCTGGTAAATCAAGAGAAAAATTGATCAGTTTAGAACTTCTAGATTGAAGATATCTGTAGGCATTTCTTGTTTCCTCAACAATATCGACCTCTTCAAGATTAGGGATAGATCCAATTTTAGAAAAACGCTCAGTGATTACTTTTAATCTTTCAATATCTTTTTCTATTTCGGTAATGTACTCGGGATTTACATTTTCGGCTTTTAAAATTTCGTTCCATCCTACTAATGAGGATAAAGGAGTTCCGATTTGATGGGCAGTTTCTTTGGCCATACCGGCCCAGAGTTTATTTTGTTCACTAGCTTTTGAGGTGGTAAAGAAGAAGTAAATTACTCCGATTAATAAAAAGATAAGCAATGCGATGGCTATAGGATAATACTTTAGTTTATTTAGAATATCTGAATTTCCATAATAAATATATTGAAATGTATCCCTTAAATCTAATTCAATAGGTTTGTTTTCAGATTTTAATTTGCTAAGATATGATTTTAGCTTTTCTTCATTACTGATGAGGCTTTCTGACAGGTTTTGAAAATAGCTGGAGTCGGGCTTTCCATTAGAATCACGGATAAAATCACCTTTAGAATCTGTAATAATAATAGGGATCGATCTGTTCGTTGAGCCAATGATGATTGAAAGTTCCAGGTAATCATCGGATTGCTCACTGTTTAGTGCCTTTTGTGATTGTGCCCATATTTCAATTTTTGTACGTTCATCATCCTTTAATCTTTGTAAAAACAGTGAAGTGTTCCAAAGGGCAAGAACAGTGATCACTATAACAGCTAAAACAATGAAATAGCTGGGAAAATTACGCTCATCAGAAAAATTCATACAAATTTGTTAACCAAATCCTAAATATAAACGTTTTAAACCAATTTTATTGTTTAGAAAATAGATTACTAAATCAAATTCTAACTAGGATTATGAGACAAAAGTTTAGTTATCTTTGTTTTATATAAAACGAATTATGATTACAATTGATCCTTCAGCGGTTTCTACAGGTAAATTACATGGTTTAATGCTTGGTGCGATTGGGCCGAGACCTATCGCTTTTGCCAGTACCACAGATATAAATGGAACCCCTAATTTATCACCATTTAGTTTTTTTAATGTTTTTAGTGCAAACCCTCCAATTTTAATATTTTCTCCTGCTCGTCGGGTGAGAGATAATACGACTAAACACACACTTGAAAACGCTCAAGCAACCAAAGAAGTGGTGATTAATATTGTAAATTACGATATTGTACAACAAATGTCCCTTTCGAGCACAGAATATCCTGAAGGTGTTAATGAATTTGTGAAAGCTGGGCTCACTATGGTGTCTTCAGAAAAAGTGAAAGCATATCGTGTTGGAGAATCACCCGTACAATTTGAGTGTAAAGTAAATGATATTGTACCTATGGGAGACAAAGGTGGTGCAGGAAATCTCATCATCTGTGAAGTAGTATTGATGCATATCCATGAAAATATTATGGATGAAAATAATAGGATTGATCAGCATAAAATAGATCAGGTAGCTCGAATGGGTGGAAATTGGTATACCCGGGCTAATAAAGGAATGTTTGAGGTTCCTAAACCATTGAGCACAATGGGTATTGGTATAGATGTATTGCCCGAAAAAATAAAGAATAGCACCGTTTTTACCGGAAATGATTTAGGAAAATTGGCAAATGTAGAAAGAATACCCGAAAATAATGAGGCTTTGGCGTTTGTTAATAAACATAATGATATTAAGGATAAAATTCAGCAGGCTAACCAAATAGAAATTCATAAATTTGCAAAGCAATATCTGGATCAGGATGATGTAGATACTGCATGGAGTATATTAGCAGCAAAATAATTAGACAATACGATGGAAGTACAAGGTAAAGTAAAGATGATCGGTGAGACACAGACTTTTGGAAGCAATGGTTTTAGAAAGAGAGAAATTGTAGTCACTACAGAAGAACAATATCCACAGCATATTATGGTAGAGTTCATTCAGGATAAATGTGATCTATTAAACACCTTTCAGGTAGGACAAGACGTAAAAATTAGTATTAATTTAAGAGGGCGTGAGTGGGTAAATCCACAAGGCGAGACAAAATATTTTAACTCAATTCAGGGATGGAGAATAGAAAGTTTACAACCTGCTTCTGCAGGAGCTTCTACTCCCCCGGCAACACCACCAGCAGATGCTTTTGAGCCTGCAACCGATTTTTCTGAAGAAGAACATGATGATTTGCCATTTTAAGCAAATTCTAATCATAGAGACTACACCAGACTGTAATACTGAGCGAGTCGAAGTGTAAAAAGCAAAAAGTCCGATATTAAACTATCGGACTTTTCATATTGTGGTTTTAGATTAACCTTTTAATAAAACTCAAAAAAGCAATGATGAACAAAATTTATCTTAAAAGGTTTTAACAAATATTGTGATTTTTTTGGTCAATTCAAACAACTGATTGATATTTAACGTTGTAGAAATTATATTAACCCTATTTTGTTTATTCTTACTGATTCCATACAATTCCCCGATGTTACCTATGCTGATAGAGATGGATTACTAGCAATAGGTGGAGATTTGTCTCAAGAAAGACTCATGAAAGCGTACTACAATGGTATTTTTCCCTGGTATAATGAAGGAGAAGTAATTTTATGGTTTAGCCCAGATCCTAGAATGGTATTGTTTCCATCAGAGTTGTATATAAGTAAAAGTATGAAACAACTTCTTCGGAAAAATAAATTTGATGTAACTTTTAATCGGGATTTTTCAAGTGTTATAGATAATTGTGCTGCGATTAAGAGAGCAGCACAAGATGGGACTTGGATTACTGATGATATGCAGGATGCCTATAAGAATTTACATAAATTGGGGTATGCCATATCTGTTGAGGTTTGGGAAAATTCAATTTTGGTAGGAGGTTTATATGGAGTATACTTGGCAGATAAAAAAGTATTTTGCGGAGAGAGTATGTTTTCGAAAGTGAGCAATGCATCCAAATATGGTTTTATTAAATTGGTAGAACAACTAAAAGAAAAAGGAGTTAGGCTTATTGATTGCCAAGTGTATACAGAGCATTTGGCTAGTCTGGGCGCCAAAGAAATACCGAGAGCAGCATTTTTAGAGTTTTTAAAATAAATAACATACACCTGATGTAGTGTAATCAAATATATCTTACATGATCATTCATAATCTGGAGTCAGAACATTCACTGTTAAATCAATTCGTACTTGAACTTAGGGATATCGAGATACAGAAAGATACCATGCGATTTAGAAAAAATATTGAGCGAATTGGTGAAATTTTAAGCTACGAAATAAGTAAAACATTACAGTATGAAACCAAATTGGTACAAACTCCTTTAGGAACCAAAAAGATGATGGTTCCAGAAGAAGATCTTGTTTTATGCTCTATTTTACGTGCAGGTTTACCGTTGCACCAGGGAATTTTAAATTATTTCGATAAAGCCGAAAATGCATTTATCTCGGCATATAGAGATCACAAAAATGATGATGACGATTTTGAAGTTGTTGTAAATTATTTAGCCGCTCCATCAATACAAGACAAAATTTTGATCTTAGCTGATCCGATGCTTGCTACGGGCGCAACTTTGGAGAATACGTATAAATAACGCAATGAAACAGCATGGTGCTCCAAAACAAATACATATTGTATCGGTTATAGGTTCAAAACAAGGTGTGGGATATGCAAAAGAAGTATTTCCTGAAAATACTCATCTTTGGATTGCTGCCATTGATGAGGAGTTAAGTAATCGTGGTTATATTATACCTGGTTTGGGAGATGCCGGAGACTTGTCTTATGGCATAAAATTATAGAAATTAAACTTGATTATATCTAAAACACTCAGTGATGTGATCATTTACCATTCCTATTGCTTGCATAAAGGCATAGATTACTGTCGACCCGACAAACTTGAATCCACGCTTTTTTAAATCTTTGCTAATGCAATCTGACATTTCTGTTGTTGCCGGACAATCCTTATGATGTTTCCAGTTGTTTTTGATGGGTTTTCCATCTACAAAATTCCAAATATAGGTGTCAAAACTGCCAAATTCTTCTTGAATCTTCATGAAGTTTTGAGCATTCGTTATTGCTGAGTTTACTTTTAGTTTATTGCGAATAATTCCGGCATTTTGAAGCAATTCTTCTTTTTTTGCCTCTGTATATGTTGCGATTATTCTATAATCAAAATTATCAAACGCACGTCTAAAATTTTCTCGTTTCCTTAGAATTGTGATCCAACTCAACCCCGCCTGAAAGGTTTCTAAAACAAGAAATTCAAATAAAAGTTGTTCATCATGTAAAGGTGTTCCCCATTCGGTATCATGATAGTTCTCATATAAAGCGTCGCCAACACACCACCCGCATCTGATTTTTGTCATAGTTCGAGTTTTACGATATAAATATATTACATTCGTCTGTTTTATCATGTTATTCTCAGATAAATACAGAGATTCGTAAGTTTTAAAAATAATTAACGTCTTATATCATCATAACATCTATGAAAAAAAATATGGAAACCACCACTATAGCAATTGATAAATTAATTGAACAAGGTATTGCAGATTCTTATACATATCAAGAATATAGAGAACTTGTGAGTACCTTATTATCGCAAAACAAGTCTACCGGTCATGAACAATCTGAGGCATTAACTAATTATAGTATGCTTAATGATCGTAGAATGAATCGTCTTGATAAAACTTTAAAAATGGATGAATCCATTAAAGAAGTTGTTGTTAATGCTACTGCTAAAGTAACTTGGTTAGTATTAACTGAAGGTTGGTGTGGTGATGCTGCGCAGTCATTGCCAGTAATCAATAAACTTGCAACTTTGAATGATGGTATCAGTTTAAGGATTGTTTCTAGAGATGATCATGATGAGCTTATGAATAATTTTCTTACTAATGGTGGAAAAGCAATTCCTAAATTAATTGCATATGATACTCAAAATAAAAGGGTTATAAACTCTTGGGGCCCCAGACCATCAGTAGCTACAAAAATGGTTAATGATTACAAAAAACAACATGGTAGTTTAGATCCTCAATTTAAACAGGACCTTCAGGTATGGTATAATAAAGATAAAGGAAAAAATATAGCCGAAGACTTATCAAAGATAGTCTAATTACTATAATTAAAATAGTAAGTAATCAGGCCTTTTTGTTCTTCTATATCTGATTTAGAAAATAAAGCTTGTTTGGCATAATTCATCGCATTGTCAAATAAGCATTCGTTACGGGTTGTTGAGTTTTTTTTATCGATTTTAGTGTCAATTACATACCCGTTTTTATTGACCTCAATTTTTACAACAACTTTACCGCTTCCGTTACATGTGTATACTGGATTTGGTAATCTTCCTACGACTTTTCTGTCTTTTAGTGTATAGCTAGAAGAACTGTAACGATTATTTGTTTTCTCCTCTTCTGGAGTAGTTTCTTCTTTTCTCTCCTCTTCAATTACAACATCTTCTTCATCTTGTTGAGGTTCTTCAGTTTGAAGGTCTTCTTCGATTTCAGTTAAAGATTTTATTCGTTGTTCAATTTCGTCGTGATCTTCAAAATCTTCATTGTAGGCAGCATGTGTTCTTTTTGCTTCATCAATTTGCCTGCTTTCTTCGGTTTGTTCCTCTTCTGGTTCTTGCTCTTCTTCATCCATTAGAAATTCTTCAGGGATTTCCATTAAAATCTCGGCTTGTTCTTTTTGCTTACTAAGCATATTAATATTGTAAAGACTAAGAACAAGAATCCCCATCAGCATCGATGTGATAATTAGGGCTTTATGTTTTTCTATAAATTCCATAGGGTATTATAACTACTTTTATTCTACATTATTTTATGTAGTTTCAATTTTTGTTTGTAACTGATTTTCAAAAGATTGAACTGAAATAGCTTCGTCTATCGAAAACGATCCTATTTTTGTTCGTCTTAATGCAGTTAAGTGAGCCCCACTTTTTAAATGTTTACCAAAATCATGTGCTAATGATCGTATATATGTTCCTTTGCTGCAAACTACTCTAAAATCGACCTCGGGTAATTGTATTCGGGTAATTTCAAATTCTGAAATAGTGATAGTACGAGGGGTAACGTCTACATGTTCCCCTTCGCGGGCATATTCATACAATCGTTTACCGTCTTTTTTTAGAGCAGAAAATACAGGAGGATACTGTTCTATCTCTCCAATAAAACTTGATGTCGCATTTTTAATACTGTTTTCAAAAATGTGATCGATTGAAAAGGTTTGGTCTATTTTTGTTTCAAGATCATAGGATGGTGTAGTAGCTCCCAGAGTTATGGTTCCTGTATATTCTTTGATTTGCCCCTGAAATTCTTGAAGTCGTTTCGTAAATTTTCCTGTGCAAATAACGAGTAAACCTGATGCTAGAGGGTCTAAGGTACCCGCATGACCTACTTTAATTTTTTTTATTCCAAAACTTTTTCGAATACACCAACGAAGTTTGTTTACAACCTGGAAAGATGTCCATTGCAACGGCTTATCGATCAAAATAATTTGACCGTCTTTATAGTCTTTTTCGGTTAGCATAATAAGGGGGCTACTATTTAATAAAACCAAAACTGATGGCTAATAAACCAACAAGAATACAATATAAGGCAAAATAAGTTAATTTACTCTTTTTTACCAAGGAAATCATCCATGTACAGGCAAAAAGACCAGAAATAAATGCAGCAATAAAACCAATTGCTACGGGAATGATGTTTTCTGATGAGAAAGAAAGATCCCCACTAAGAATGTCTTTGGCTATTTTTCCAAAAATTAAAGGAATAACCATTAAGAAAGAAAAACGGGCTGCTTTGGTCTTATCATTTCCTAATAACACCGAAGTTGATATGGTAGCACCACTTCTGGAAATCCCTGGTAGCATAGCGATAGCTTGAGCAATCCCAATTACAAAAGCATTCAAAAAACTTACTGGTTTTCGTGTACTTTTGGCTTTGTCTGCAAACCAAAGTAACGCTGCTGTTATCATTAGCATAAAGCCTACAAACATAATATTGCCTCCAAAAAGCTGTTCAAGCTGCTCTTCAAAAAATAATCCAACGACAACCGCAGGAACCATAGAGATGATAATCTTTAGAGAAAATTGGGTTTCCTCATTGTTTTTAACCTGTAACAACCCCCTAAGGATAATCCAAATATCTTTTCTAAAAACAACTATGGTACTAAGTGCAGTTGCAAAGTGCAGTACCACGGTAAAAAGTAGAGACTCTTCAGGTACACTATTATCTCCTAAAATCGCTTTGCCTAACTCTAGATGTCCACTAGAAGAAACAGGTAAGAATTCTGTAAGACCTTGTATGATTCCTAAAATGATAGCATCAACGATTTCCATGCAGTATGTAAGATTTTCTTAAAAATTGATGCAAAGATATAATTGCAAAAAGATACATTGTTGAATTAGTGTTTTTTCTTCTTGTTGGGGTTAAGTAGGATAGCATAGATTTCTATACCAAAACCTATTAAAACTATGGTTGGTGCCAGGCGTATTCTTCTAAAATTATAAATCTCAGGGTTAAAAACATTAGGATCATCACTTCCTCCACCAGCCATAAGAATAAAGCCTAAAGCAATTACTGCAATTCCGATAGCCATGACGATGTAGTTCTTTTTCCCGAAGACAAAATCCGGGGTATGCGGTGTATTTTTATTGGATTGTTTTTTCATGCTTATCGTTATTTATTTCATTATAGATCACGCGATCCTTAATCATTAATTTGGATACATGGCCCATATTTCTATCAGGGGTAAATATAGTCCATCTTTTAATAGCATACAAAGTAACTTTTTTGTTCACTATAGTGCTATCCAACTGCGTTACAGTTAAATTGTGCTGTAGTCCTCTATTGATATAGTAATAATGTTCATCATTTTCCAGGGTAAGCACGATATCAAAACCAGGAGCTTCTTTAACATCAATAACTTTACCCGTAATTTTGAGTACATCATCTGGTTGTACATCACGTACAGGTCTGAATGTTTGAATAGCAATGGCCATAAAAATCAAAAAAAGAACAAAAACGATTAAAAACCATATTTTACCAATGCTGCCCATGTGATCTAGTCTTGTATTTAGTTTTTATTTTGCTGAGGATTAGTAATGCCAAACCTATGAGAATAAAGGGTATACTTAATAATTGTCCCATATTTAACGTCATATTGTCTTCAAAAGCCACTTGATTTTCTTTAAAAATCTCCAATACTAACCTAGCTGAGAAAAGTGTTGTTAATAAGACTCCAAAAATAAAACCTTGATGCTTTTTTAGATTAGTTTTTTGATATAGGTACCCTAATAAAACAAAAATCAAGAGATATGAAAAAGCTTCATATAATTGTGTGGGATGCCTGGGGATTAGATCCTCTCGCATAAATATAATGCCATAGCTTCCGTCTGTTGGTTTTCCATAGATTTCTGAATTCATAAAATTTCCTAGCCGGATAAACACGCCTGTTATAGGCGCTCCAATAGCCACCCGATCCAGAACCCAAAGCAAAGATGTTTTGCTTCGAAAACAATATACTATAATCGCTATTATGGCCCCAATACTACCACCATGGCTTGCTAAGCCTGCAAAACCAGTAAAATTCCAGTTTCCATCTACGATCTGAAATGGTAGAAATATCTCTAAAGGATGTTGAGAGAAATAAGCGAAATCATAAAATAAACAGTGTCCAAGACGTGCACCAACTAGAATACCGATAAAGAGATATGTCGATAGCTTTTCAAGATTTTCGAGCGGGATATTTTCTGTTTTATAGATGCGTTTAATGATTTCATAACTCAAAAGCAAACCCAAAACAAAAAGTATTCCGTAGTATTTTATGGGGAAAGTTCCAAACAGCATTACAATTTCTGGATCGACATTCCATTCTAATGGTCCCATAAAATCTTTAATAATATAGTTCGTCGGTTCTAAGATTTAAGAATCGCTGTGTAGCAAAAAATGTGCTTATCCATGTGATCAGTATTCCGATACCAAAAACACCTGCAAATAGAATAATAAGTAAGATCTTATCTTCTAACAACGCTAATTCTGGAAACGTTTTATTGAGGTAGTATAATACAATTGCCACTCCAATTAATGCTACCACAGCTCCAATCATACCTAGACGTATACTTTTCCATACAAAGGGTCTGCGAATAAATCTTTTCGTAGCACCAACCATTTGCATGGTTTTAATAATAAATCGTTTAGAGTATACAGATAAGCGGATAGAGCTATTAATAAGCAGTACTGCGATAAAAGTAAAAACACCACTAATTAGTAATACCCAAAAGCTAATTTTTTTTATATTATCATTTAGCAAAGAAATCAAAGGCTTGTCGTAGATTACTTCATCTACAAAATTCTTTTTTGATATAACTTCAGAGATTTCTTCGATTTTATCCGGAGCCACAAAATCAGCTTTTAGATATACATCAATCGAGTTTTGTAGTGGGTTGTATCCAAGAAAATCCATAAAATTTTCTCCAATATCCTTACTGTGTTCTTCGGCAGCTTCATCTTTAGAGATATACGTTGTTGATTTTGTGTATTCTGCCAACGCCAATGTCTTTTCGAGTTGTTTGATTTCTACATCCTTAGCAGTATCTTTCAAATAAATAGTAAGCGCAATTTTTTCTTTGAAATGATCTGCAACCTTTTTAGTATTTAAAACTAACAAACCTAGAAGCCCTAATAAAAATAGCACCAACGAAATACTAATAACTACTGAGAAGTAGGAAGAGATTAGTCGACGTTTTTGATATTTTTCGAAAGATGAACTCATAGATAATCTGATTTTGCCGTAAAAATAATAAAGTTAATGAGACTTTTTATTTTAAAACGAATCTCATTTTAGAATAAATCGTCCGAATGAACCCCTTTACAGAACGGGATCTGTTTTGTAAAATAGTTTGGTTACATTTGATATATAAATAGTAACGCACAGTCGCAATTAAAATTTTAATCAGATCATTTACTATTAAATTATAAAGTATGCACACAGTAATTATCGGTGTTGGAGGTGTTGGAGGGTATTTTGGAGGAAAAATCTCTCATTCTGGTCAAAAAGTTACGCTAGTGGCCCGAGGAAAACATCTGGAAGCCATTAAACAAAACGGATTGCAAGTCAAAAGCATAGATGGAGATTTTAGGACATATCCATTTTTAGCAACCGATAGTATTGGCAAAATAGAAAAAGCAGATCTGATATTAATGTGCACAAAATCCTGGCAAGTTGTTGATGCGGCAGAGTGGATTAAACCTATCTTAAAAGAAAAAACTATAATAATTCCATTACAAAATGGTGCTGATAATACAGAAAAATTGTTTTCTGTTCTGGAGGCAAAACATATCTTGGGGGGGTTATGTAAAATCTATAGCAAAATAGAAGCTCCGGGAGTGATCTCGCATTTTGGACATTCACCTGAAATAGTATATGGCGAAACCGATAAAAGTGATACAGAACGGTTACAAAAAGTAAAAGAAGTATTCGATAAAGCTGGGTTTAATAATACAATTTCAGAAGATATTGATGTAGATATATGGAGTAAGTTTATGTTTATCGCCACGGTAAGCGGTTTGGGAGCGCTAACCCGAGCCACTATAGGTGAAATGTACGAAAACCAAGAAATACGGAAAATTTTAGAACAAACGGCTACAGAAATTCATGAAGTTGGTAAGGCTAAGGGCGTAGCACTTCCCGAGGATCTTGTAAGTAGAA
Organism: uncultured Aquimarina sp.; assembly: GCA_947497175.1. Lineage (GTDB taxonomy): Bacteria > Bacteroidota > Bacteroidia > Flavobacteriales > Flavobacteriaceae > Aquimarina. The sequence continues at coordinate 87,581 of CANMFM010000001.1, forward strand.
TCATGATGTTTATAAGTAAACAACCTTATGACTCAACAGCCTCTACGCAGCGGGATATCATAGAAGGGCGTCCATCAGAACTCGATAATTTTAACGGATTTATTGTAAAGGAAGGAAAAGAATTGGGTATTCGTACGCCAACAAATACTTTTATTTATAGTTGTTTACAACCTATGGAAACCAAAGCGAGGTTAGCTAAAAACTAAAACAAAAAACGATAGTAAACTCACATAAAATCGTAAATTTGCGGTCTTAATTTTAGATGGATGAGTTACGATTTTAATACTATCGAAGCCAAGTGGCAAAAATATTGGGCAGAAAAAGAAACGTTTAAGGCTCAAAATGGCAGTGATAAGCCAAAGTACTATGTATTGGACATGTTTCCTTATCCATCAGGCGCCGGGTTACATGTTGGACATCCACTTGGGTATATCGCCAGTGATATCTATGCACGATACAAACGTCATAAAGGGTTTAATGTATTGCATCCACAAGGATATGATTCTTTTGGATTACCAGCAGAGCAGTATGCTATACAGACAGGGCAACATCCAGCCATTACTACTAAAGAGAATATAGCTCGCTACCGTGAGCAATTAGATAAAATTGGTTTTTCTTTCGATTGGAGTCGAGAAGTTAGAACCAGTGATCCAAAATTTTATAAATGGACACAATGGATTTTTATTGAGCTTTTCAATTCATGGTACGATAATGAAGAAAATAAGGCAAGAAAAATTGAAGATTTAAAAGCTATTTTCGCATCAGAAGGAAATGAAAAAGTAAATGCAGTTTGTGATGAAGATGTAGTTCAATTTACATCAGAGCATTGGAATAACTTTTCATCCAAAGAACAACAACAAGTTTTACTAAAATATAGATTAACCTATTTAGCAGAGACCGAGGTAAACTGGTGCCCGCAATTAGGAACAGTGTTAGCAAATGATGAGATTGTAAATGGAGTTTCTGAACGTGGCGGATATCCGGTTATTCGAAAAAAAATGACACAATGGAGCATGCGAATTTCTGCCTACGCTCAGCGATTATTAGATGGTTTGGAAACCATAGACTGGCCGCAACCCTTAAAAGATTCTCAAACCAATTGGATTGGCCGCTCACAAGGAGCAAGTGTAACTTTTAAGGTAAAAGATCATAACGCAACCATCGAAGTATTTACGACAAGACCCGATACCATATTTGGAGCTACATTTATGACTCTGGCACCAGAGCATGAATTGGTTCAAAAAATTACCACTAGCGAACAAAAAGCTGAGATAGATGCGTATATAGAAGCTACAGCAAAACGTAGCGAGCGTGAGCGTATGGCTGATGTAAAAACAATTAGCGGAGCCTTTACAGGGGCCTATGCAGAGCATCCGTTTACTAAAGAACCCATACCCATTTGGATCGGAGATTATGTGTTAGCAGGATATGGTACGGGAGCTGTAATGGCGGTACCGTGTGGGGATCAACGAGATTATGATTTTGCAAAACACTTTAATATCCCGATAACTAATATTTTTGAAGGAGTTGATATTTCTCAAGAAGCTTTTGCCGACAAAGAGAATACGGTTATCTCTAATTCTGGCTTCCTAAATGGATTGCCTTATAAGAAAGCAACTAAAGCGGCCATTTACGAGTTGGAAAAATTAGGTCAGGGAGAAGGTAAAATCAATTATAGATTGCGTGATGCTGTATTTAGCCGCCAGCGGTATTGGGGAGAGCCGTTTCCGGTATATTACATAGATGGAATGCCGCAAATGATTGATATGAAGCATCTGCCTATCGAATTACCTGAAGTTGAAAAATACTTACCTACAGAAACCGGTGAGCCGCCATTGGGCCGCGCTGAGGTTTGGGCGTGGGATATTGAAAAAAACAAAGTTGTATCTAATGATTTAATAGACCATACTACAATATTTCCACTGGAATTAAATACCATGCCAGGTTGGGCAGGAAGCTCATATTATTTTAATCGATATATGGATCCACATAATGATGAGGAAATATTCTCTCAAGACGCAATCACTTACTGGAAAGAAGTTGACCTATATATTGGTGGAAGTGAGCATGCTACAGGTCATTTATTATACGCACGTTTCTGGCAAAAATTTTTGTTTGATCGCGGGATTGTTCCTGTAGATGAATTTGCTAAAAAACTGATCAATCAGGGGATGATTCTTGGAACCAGTGCAATAATATACCGTATAAGTGGTACAAATACTTATGTAAGTAAGGGGTTAAAAGATCAACATGAGACAGAAGAACTTCGGGTCGATGTAGGCTTAATAAATAATTCTGATGAATTGAATTTAGAAGCATTAAGGCAATGGCAACCGCAATTTAAAGATGCAGAATTTATTTTAGAAAACGGTAAGTATATTGTAGGGCGTGAGGTCGAAAAAATGTCTAAACGATGGTACAATGTAGTGAATCCAGATGGCATTTGTGAGCAGTATGGAGCAGATAGTTTACGGCTATACGAAATGTTTTTAGGCCCATTAGAACAGGCAAAACCATGGAACACTGCTGGGATTACAGGCGTGCATTCTTTTCTTAAAAAACTATGGAAACTATATCATAATGGAGACGAGTTTGAGGTTTTGGATTCAGAGCCTACAAAAGATAGTCTAAAAACCTTGCATAAAACGATCAAAAAGGTCGAAGACGATATCGAGAATTTCTCGTTCAATACCTCAGTAAGTACCTTTATGATTGCTGTTAATGAGCTTACAGCTCAAAAATGTAATTCAAAAACGATTTTAGAGCCTTTATTGGTACTGATTTCTCCTTATGCCCCGCATATTGCGGAAGAGTTGTGGGCAAAACTAGGGCATGATGAGTCTATAGCTACAGCTACGTTCCCTGTTTTTGAAGAGAAACATTTGGTAGAGAGTACTAAGCGATATCCGATTTCATTCAACGGTAAAATGCGTTTTACTTTAGAATTGTCTTTAGATTTGGGTAAAGATGAAATCGAAGCGGCTGTACTGGCACATGAAAAAACACAACAACAACTCGACGGTAGAGTGCCTAAAAAGGTAATCGTAGTACCGGGTAAGATTGTGAATGTGGTGGGGTAAAGCATAGAAAAGATGCATTAAAAAAATAAACAGTCAAATCGAATGGTTTTTCTAAATGAAGTGTAGAAAAATTGTATCGAGATTAGGCTTTTAAGTAAAAATAGCTTGTTTGAGATACATTTTTACTATTGCAAAAACACTTAAGTTGGCGCAATTTAAGTTCTATTCTTCTTAAAGATAGTAATATGATCAACCCAACAGAAATTCTGGGCCTGGCAGCTGCTTTATTAACTACTACAGCATTTCTACCGCAAGTTTATAAAACCTGGAAAACTAAATCTACAGATAGTTTATCCTTAACAATGCTATTGATTTTTGTCTCTGGCGTCTTGTGCTGGTTAGTTTACGGGTTTTTAATAGATAGTTTTCCAATTATTTTGGCTAATTTTATAACAGCAATTTCAGGTATCGTACTATTGTATTTTAAGTATCGATATAAAAATTAAAGTAAACTCTTCAGGTTTATTATTTTTTAACAATTTCTATTATAATTCCATAAAATTATTGATACAGCATTTTTTGAACATGATTTATTGGTTTATTATACAAAAACAGCTATTTTCGACAAAAAAATAAGAATATGATAATTGGTGTTCCTAAGGAAATCAAAAATAACGAGAATCGTGTAGGGGTGACCCCTGCGGGTACTATGGAGCTCGTTAAGCATGGCCACACGGTTTTCATTCAGCAAAATGCTGGGCTACAAAGTGGTTTTAGTGATGAAGAGTATATCGGTGCAGGAGGTAAAATTTTATCGACTATTGAAGAGGTATACCAAACTGCAGAAATGATTATCAAAGTTAAGGAGCCCATTGAACCTGAATATTCTTTGATAAAGAAAGACCAATTAGTATTTACATATTTTCATTTTGCATCAAGCGAACCACTTACTAAGGCCATGATTGATAGTGGTTCTATCTGTGTTTCTTATGAAACTGTAGAAGATCCAGATCGTAGCCTCCCTTTATTAACACCAATGAGCGAGGTTGCAGGTAGAATGTCTATTCAACAAGGTGCCAAATATCTCGAAAAACCACTTAAAGGTAGAGGGATTTTACTTGGTGGTGTTCCAGGAGTTGCTCCGGCCAAGGTTTTAGTACTTGGAGGGGGCGTAGTAGGTACTCAGGCAGCAAAAATGGCTGCAGGAATGGGAGCAGACGTAACGATCTTAGATATTAGTCCCAAAAGATTAAAATATCTTGATGATGTAATGCCGGCAAATGTAAATACAGAATATTCTAACGAATATACGATTCGAAAGCATATTAAGACATCAGACCTTATTGTTGGTGGTGTATTGATTCCTGGAGCTAAAGCCCCAAAATTGATTACCCGCGACATGTTGAAAGAAATGCGTCCAGGAACAGTTCTTGTAGATGTGGCAGTGGATCAGGGAGGTTGTTTTGAAACTACAAAACCTACAACACATCAAGATCCAGTGTATATTATAGATGATGTAGTGCACTATTCTGTTGCAAATATGCCAGGAGCAGTGCCTTTTACGTCAACTTTGGCATTAACTAATGTCACTTTGCCATATGCAGTGCAGCTGGCCAATAAAGGCTGGAAAGCAGCTTGTGCAGAAAACGAACCGCTGAAAAAAGGATTAAACGTCATTAATGGAGATGTAGTGTATCCTGCAATATCAGAAGCTTTTGACCTTCCATTAAAAGACGTAGAAGGATATTTAGAATAAACTTCGATGTATTGGCTAACTCAAGTTTATTAATCAAGAACCTTGCTATTATGGCGAGGTTTTTGCTTTTATAGGTAGTATATAAATTGTAAATTTAACAAGCTTAAAAAGTATAACGTTATGATGGGATATTATATCATCGCCGGAATCATATTTTTGGTGAGTTCGTATGTAAGTAATAAATTAAAAAGTAAGTTTAAAAAGTATTCAAATATCCGTTTGCAAAACGGAATGAGTGGTGCAGAAATAGCAACAAAAATGTTGCATGATAATGGCATACGTGATGTACAAGTTATTTCAACACCAGGAATGCTTACAGATCACTATAATCCATTAAAAAAAACAGTTAACCTTAGTGAAGGTGTTTATAGTCAACGCAATGCGGCTGCGGCTGCTGTTGCAGCTCATGAGGTCGGGCATGCTGTGCAACACGCAACATCGTATAGCTGGTTAACTATGAGGTCTAAAATTGTGCCAGCTGTTGGAGTTGCTAGTAAGCTTTCGAATTTTGTGATCATGGGAGGGCTTATATTATCGGCATCGGGTATGGTATTAGGAAACACTGTTTTCTTAATAGGAATTATGTTATTTGCGATAACTACTTTATTTACATTTATTACATTACCAGTAGAGTATGATGCCAGTAATAGAGCACTAGCTTGGTTAGAAAATGAAAATATGGTGACCAGAGAAGAGTATGCCGGTGCAAAAGATGCGTTAAAATGGGCTGCACGCACATATTTGGTTGCTGCTTTAGGGTCATTGGCAACATTGCTATATTTTATTTCAATTTTTCTCGGAAGAAGGGATTAAGTGATATTATGCTAAAAAAGCAAAACCTCACGAATTTTTATATTCGTGAGGTTTTGCTTTTTTATATTTTTATCTGTCGATCAATTTGTTGATTTAAAGAGATAAAAGTTTCAGTACGCGAGACACCTTCAATAGCCTGTATTTCTTTATTTAAAACATTCATTAAGTGTTCATTATCCCTGCACAAGATTTTAATGAAAATTGACCAATTTCCTGTGGTGTAGTGACATTCGATTACTTCGGGTATATCTTTAAGTTGTTTTACTGCTTTTGGATTGCTTACAGCCTTATCTAAAAAAACGCCAACGAAAGCCATAGTTTTATATCCCAAAACTTTAGGGTCGATAATAAACTTAGATCCGGCAATTAACCCTGAAGCTTCGAGCTTACGAAGTCTTTGATGGATCGCTGCACCAGATATTCCTACCTTTCGGGCAATCTCAAGAATTGGCCTTCTCGCATCTTCCATAAGATTACGTAGAATTTCTTTATCAATTCCGTCTATCTTTAAATCATTATTATTAGCTTTCATTAGTTTTTGGGTTACAATTTTTAATCAAAAGTACGGTAAAAGCACTATAGTTGAAATAGAATTATCAAAAATCAAATAAATTTTGTCATAAGCGCCGTAGAAGAAAATCTACGACGGGCAGAGTGGTTTTCGCAGGGAAATCGTATCGAAGACAAATGAATTTTCACAGAAATGCTTTGTTCTATACAATTTATTAAAAAAGCAATATAATTTTTCATCTGTCGTTTTGAGCTGAGTCAAAAAATGAGCGTGACAGATTTTTACATCAAATATATATATGAACTTACTTCAATATCTCTTCCAGAGGGGTTTAGATAAAGTCTACTAAACAATTTATAAGGCCTAATAGTTAAGTACGACAGAAAAACATGCTGAGAGAAATCACGTCTGAGTGATCTTTCAGCCTTTTACTCCATCAGGATTGTATCCCAGGTATTTGCATTCTTTTTCTTTGAACGTGATCCCATATTCTTCAAGTTCTTTAAGTATAGGTGCATATACTTCTTCCTGAATAGGAACTTGAACACCTATGGCCGTAATTTGTTTGTTCAATATGCGTAATGTTGCCATAGCTACAGGTAAACCAACAGTTCTTGCCATAGCTGTATAGGTTTGATCTTCGCCTATGGTAACCATGGTGGCATCGATTTGTTTACGCTCACCATTAAGTTCATATCCAAACTTGTGATACATCACGATCATATCTTTATCTCCGCTATCCAGTGACCAACTATCCATTAAAATTTTCTGAAGGATTTCTGCCGGTGTAGCGTTGGGAATCCCCACTATTTTATCAGGGTTAAACAGGTCAAGTTCTAGAAGTTTATCCCACATGATATCATCTTGATCGATTTTAAGATAATGTCGAAGTTTTAATTCTACTGAGTCTGTAGGAGAATATGCTAAAAAAGAATTGGTATAATCGCGATAGCTCATGTTTTCTGAGTTGGCTATGGTATAATCATCTGCAGTCATCCCCAGTTGTACAAAGGTATTCCAAGCTTTTGAAAACCCCACTCTTCTGATTGTTCCTCTATATAAAGTAAGGATATTACCGAGACCGTATATGCTTCGATATTTCAAAGAATTTCGATTCGCATAAGCTTCAAAACGACCATGTCCTTCAACCTCTAGAAACTCGGTTCTTCTAAATAATTTGTGATAAGGTATATATTTATATGTTCCTTCCTGAAGAAATTCTGCGGCACCTCCTTGCCCGGCAATAACAACATTACGGGGGTTCCAGGTAAATTTATAGTTCCAAAGGTTAGTGTCGCTCTCCGGAGCTACCAAACCACCAGTAAACGATTCGAATAAAATGATTTTACCACCTTGATTTCTAATGCGATCAATAACGTGCATGGCACTCATATGGTCAATACCTGGATCTACTCCAATCTCATTCATAAAAACAAGACCTTTTTTACGAACCTGATCGTCTAGTTCTTGCATTTCTGGGCTAACATACGAAGCCGTAACCATAGATTTTTCAAATTTCACACAATCTTTTGCAACCTCGATATGAAATCTTGCCGGGAGCATAGAAACAACTATATCTGCATTTCTAATTGCAGCTTCTCTTGAATTTGTGTCAAAAACATCCAAAACCTGTGCTTTGGTATTAGGGTGGTTATTAGCTAATGCCATGGCATTTTCTATAGAGATGTCTCCAATGGTTATATGAAGTTTTTCAGAAATAGACTTATCCTGAAAATATTTAATTAAGACAGCAGTAGATTTACCTGCACCAATAACTAGAATCTTTCGCATACCTCCTGATATTTTGATAACTTTGATACGAATGTAATAAATACAGTAAAAAGTAGGGTCTCAAAATTATGAGATTAATTATATTATCTAAAAAAATGTGTCTAAAGTCTAAAATCTATAACAAGATATAATCAATTATGAGAAATAATGGAGTTAGTAAAACAATTTTGATTACTGGAGCCGTCTTGGCATTATTGGCTGTGCTTTTGGGAGCGTTTGGTGCACATGGATTAGAAAAATTGGTAGATGCTAAAGGTATAGATTCGTTTAAAACGGGAGTAAGATATCAAATGTATCATGCGATTGTTTGCCTTATTTTAGGTACTACAAATGCCATAGCTCCTAAATCCAAGAAGCAAATTTTTTATTTCTTTATGGGGGGAATACCCCTTTTTTCCGGGTCAATATACCTTTTGGTCATTGATGAGGTTTTAGGGGTCTCTTTGTCAAGCCTTGCCTTTCTTACACCTTTGGGAGGTTTGTTATTAATTTTTGGTTGGATTTTCTTTATTATCTCATTGGCCAAGATTAAGTGATGTTTTTGACGGTTAGTGTAATTATTATTTATAATTTTGCACCTACATAACAAAACACAACATATTTTTATGGAACCACTGTATCCAACTACGAAAACGTTTTCGTTAAAGCATTACGGTATTGAAAATGCTACAATGCGCTACCAACTATCTCCAGAAGATCTGGAAAAAGAGGTGGTGCAAAAAGGTCAAGGGAAAATAACTAAATCTGGTGCTCTGGCAATTAATACAGGAGAATTTACAGGTCGATCTCCCATGGATCGCTTTATTGTGAAAGATCATATCACAAAAGATAAAGTGTGGTGGGGTGATATTAACCTTCCTTTTGATTCTGAAAAGTTTGATGCATTGTACGATAAGGTAACAAACTACTTGTCTGGAAAAGAAATCTTTGTAAGAGATAGCTATGCTTGTGCAGATCCTGAGTATAGATTAAATATAAGGGTCATAAATGAGTATCCATGGTCTAATATGTTTGCCTATAATATGTTTTTGAGACCTACCGATGAGGAGTTGAAAGGCTTCGATCCGGAATGGACTGTGATCAACGCACCGGGTTTTATGGCAGATGCAAAAGTTGATGGTACTCGACAACATAATTTTGCCATTTTAAACTTTGATAGAAAAATAGCTCTTATTGGAGGTACAGGATATACAGGAGAGATTAAAAAAGGTATTTTTTCGGCATTAAATTTTATTCTTCCAGTAGAACGTGATTGTTTTCCAATGCACTGTTCGGCTAATGTTGGAGAAGAAGGAGATACTGCAATATTTTTTGGGCTTTCGGGAACCGGAAAAACAACATTGTCTACAGATGCAAATCGCAAGCTCATCGGTGATGATGAGCATGGTTGGACTAAAGAAAATACCATTTTTAATTTTGAAGGTGGGTGCTATGCGAAAGTAATTGATTTGTCTCAGGAAAAAGAACCTGAAATATATGGTGCCATCAAAAAAGGAGCAATTCTGGAAAATGTGATTATTGATGATCATAATGAAGTAGATTTCACAGATACATCAATTACTCAAAATACCAGAGTAAGCTATCCTATCCATCATATTGAAAATATCAAAGAGCCTTCAATAGGTAAAAATCCAAAGAATATTTTCTTTTTAACCGCAGATGCATTTGGAGTAATGCCTCCAATTTCTAAATTAACGCCAAGTCAGGCTGCATATCATTTTATATCTGGATACACAGCAAAAGTTGCGGGTACAGAGGCAGGCGTAGTAGAACCTCAGCCTTCGTTTTCTGCATGTTTTGGAGCGCCTTTTATGCCATTGCACCCAGCCGAATATGCTGAGATGCTAATCAAAAAAATGAAAGATACCGGAGTAAATGTGTGGTTGGTTAATACAGGATGGACAGGCGGGCCTTATGGTGTTGGTACGCGTATTAAACTTAAATACACAAGAGCGATGATCCAGGCGGTATTAAATGGTGATTTAGGATTGTATTCTTATGATAAGTATCATATTCATTCTGTATTTGGAGTAGCACAACCCAGAACATGCCCAGGCGTGCCTGATACTGTTCTAAGTCCAAGAGCAACCTGGAATGACGATGAAGCATATTATAGCACTGCTTTTAAATTAACAAACGCATTTAGAGAGAATTTTAAGAAATTTGAATCGTATGCTAATGAAGAGATTCGTAGAGGGGGTCCTCAACGATATTCTTTTTAACAAAGAGTATTTCATACAAAAACAACAAAGCCCGAAATTTATATTTCGGGCTTTGTTGTTTTATATATAGAAGGCTACTTCTTGTTTACTTCTTTGATATATTTTTGAAGCGCCATAGTCATTGACGGGGTCTCTGGTGTTGGTGCTTGAATATTTACAATAAGATTATGTTCTTCTGCCGCTTTAACGGTAGAATTTCCAAAAACAGCAATTCTAGTATCATTTTGCTTAAAATCTGGAAAGTTTTCAAAAAGCGATTGTATTCCAGACGGGCTAAAGAAAACTAAAATATCGTAAAACACATTTCTTAAATCAGAAAGATCACTTACCACGGTTCTATAAAAAATACCTTGCTTCCAATCTACTTTTAAGCTGTCAAGAGTTTCTGGAATTTCAGGCTTTAGTTTATCTGATGATGGTAATAAGAACTTTTCGGACTTATATTTTTTAATTAAAGGAGATAATTCCTGAAATGTACGTTTTCCAACATAAATCTTTCGTTTACGATAGACAACGTATTTTTGCAAATAATACGCTACGGCCTCACTTTGACAGAAATATTTTAAAGTATCGGGGACCTTGTATCGCATTTCTTCAGCTATTCTAAAAAAATGATCGACCGAATTGCGACTAGTAAGAATAATAGCGGTGTATTGTGATAAATCCACTTTTTGCAATCTTACTTCCTTAGCGTCAACTCCCTCAACATGAATGAATGGAATAAAGTCGATTTTTACTTTTTCCTTTTCTTCTAGATCAAAATAAGGTGAATTTTCTACTTTAGGCTCCGGTTGTGAGACCAAAATTGTTTTCACTTTCATAAATATTCTTTTCTTACGTTCCTATCTTAGTACTTTATGGACTTATATAGTATAAAATAAGGCGCGATTTCAAGTGCGCAAAGATACAAAATAAAATAAAATAAGTGGTTCAAAATTGTGTTTTCATTTTTCCTGTAGAAAGAAACAAGTATTATGATGTTGAGAATGGCAATAGCAATTAACAATATTATAAAGATAATTTGTGAAGGTTCGAAAGTATAGATGAACACTATATTAATTGGTAATAAAAGCAATCCAGTAAAATTGCGATATGACATTTTATAAAAAAGATATTCATCAATGATAGCATCGATAGAAAAAATGGTGGCAATAATTTTTTCTATTAACAATTTGAAAAGAACAATTACAGTGTAAATTATAGCTATTTTAAGGAATAAAGTGATTTTGACCGGAGTTACCTGCCATCCAAAAACGTCAAAACATAAATATAAAAATAGAGATACCGACGCAATTTGAAGGAGTAATAAAACAATATTAAATAATGAAGAAAGCTTGTTGAGTTTTTGATACGATATAATATACTTATTAGTACTGAAAAGTGCTACAAAATCATAAAACCTTAGAGCATTTATACTTTTTGCAGTAGCTAATAAAACAAGGCATATCACGATCAAAACAGTGAGCCAATTAGTTGATAGTATTTCTCGAGTAACAAATTCCATAGGATACAGACGATAAAATTACAATCTATTAACGAATAAAAACAAAAAAATGTTAGAGGTGCTCAAATTTTATTAGAAATACCTTGTAAATCGCTCATTTGTAATCTATGAGTCGCGATCCACTTTTTCTGTAGTAGGAAGGAATGATTATTTGGTTATATTTGCTTGAAAAATAGTATAGATGGCAGATGCCTTAGTTATCATTCCTACCTATAATGAAAGTGAAAATGTGGAGCGTATCATCAAGAATGTATTTTCGCTTCAACGTGATTTCCATATTTTGATTGTAGATGATAATTCGCCTGATGGAACAGCCGCCAAGGTAGAAAAATTGCAATTGAAATATCCAGAAGAGCTTTTTTTATTACAAAGAGAAGGTAAATTAGGTTTAGGGACTGCATATATTGCCGGTTTTAGATGGGCTCTGGATCGGTCTTACGAATATATTTTCGAGATGGATGCAGATTTTTCGCATAATCCCAATGATCTAATACGACTATACAATGCTTGTGCTAAAGGTTCATCGGCTGTAGCTATCGGATCAAGATATGTTACGGGAGTAAATGTTGTAAACTGGCCAATGAGCAGAGTGCTTTTATCTTGGCTGGCTTCAAAATATGTTCGTTTTATAACGGGTATGGATATTCATGACACTACTGCAGGATTTATCTGTTATAAAAGAGAGGTATTAGAAAACATAAATCTAAGTAAAATTAAATTTGTCGGATATGCTTTCCAGATTGAAATGAAATTTAAGGCTTACTTGCTAAAGTTTAAAATAAAAGAAATTCCGGTGATATTTACTGATAGAACCAGAGGAACTTCAAAAATGAGTAAAGGAATTATTTCTGAAGCCGTTTTTGGAGTTATAAAAATGAAGTTTAAGAGCTTATTTAAAAGTTATGAAATATGAATAGTATACTTATTAAAAATGCAAATATTGTTAATGAAGGAACAATTTTTAAGGGTGACATTTATATAGAAAATGGCGTCTTCAAAGAAATTGCATCGCATATAAGTGCTACATCTGACCATGTGCCAATCCTTGATGCAGAAGGAAAATATCTAATCCCGGGAGTAATAGATGACCAGGTGCATTTTAGAGAGCCTGGCTTAACCCATAAGGCTACTATTGAAACAGAGTCTAGAGCTGCTATCGCAGGGGGGATTACTTCATTTATTGAAATGCCCAATACAGTACCGCAGACTACAACAATAGAAAAATTAGAGGAGAAATTTGAAATCGCTGCAAAGACGAGTTATGCTAATTATTCTTTTATGTTTGGAGGTACTAATGATAACCTCGAAGAAATTGGTAAAGTAGACAAAAAAAATGTGGCAGGGTTAAAACTCTTTTTAGGGTCTTCTACCGGTGATATGCTGGTTGACAATCCTGAAGTTTTAGAGAACATATTTGCATCTACAGATCTTTTAATTTCGGTACATTGTGAAGATGAGCAGACCATCAGAAAAAATACAGCAAAATATAAAGCTCAATATGGAGAAGATATTCCTATAGAGCTTCATCCTGTTATCAGGAGCGAAGAGGCGTGTTATCTTTCGTCATCGCAAGCTATAGAGTTGGCTAAAAAAACAGGCGCACGCTTGCATGTTTTTCATCTTTCTACAGCAAAAGAGATGGATTTGTTTACCAATAAAATTCCACTTAGAGAGAAAAAAATAACTGCAGAGGTTTGTATTCATCACTTATGGTTTTCTGATGAAGACTATACACAAAAGGGAACTCTAATAAAATGGAATCCAGCAGTAAAAACATCTAAAGACAGAGACACTTTGTTTCAGGCTTTATTAGATGATAAATTAGATGTAATCGCAACAGATCATGCCCCGCATACCAAGGAAGAAAAAGAGAACGTATATACCAAAGCCCCATCAGGAGGGCCGTTGGTACAACATGCACTTCCGGCAATGCTCGAGTTTTATCATCAAGGTAAAATTAGTCTGGAAAAAATTGTAGAAAAAATGTGCCATAACCCAGCAATTTTATTCGAGATTCATAAAAGAGGATATATAAAAGAAGGGTATTTTGCAGATGCGGTTTTAGTAGATCTGGATGCTTCATGGACAGTAAATAAAGATAATATATTGTACAAATGTGGTTGGTCTCCTTTTGAAGATACTACATTTAGATCTACAATTACTCATACCTTTGTTAATGGAGGGCTAGTATATGAAAATTTTAAATTTCACGATGTGAAAGTGGCACAAAGATTAACTTTTGATAGATGATTAGAACGATTAAATACACCATATGGTGTTTGATGCTGCTTGCTTGTCAAAGTATTGATAAAGCTCCCGAACCCAAGGTTTTGATAGGCGAAGATCTCATGGTAGAAATTCTTACGGATATTGCCTTTGTTAAGGCAGCCAAGTCTTCTAACAGAAAAGTATTTGAGCAAAAGAAAATAAATCCGGAAATCTATATTCTTAACAAATATAACATTGACAGTATTGTGTTTTCCGAAAATAATATTTGGTATGCTGATCAATTAGAAAAATATGAAGAAATTTTTAAGCGAGTAAAAGATAATTTAGAAAAATCCAGAGATGCGTTTGAAAAATTGAAAAAAGAAGAGGATTCTATAAAAAAAGTGGAAGATTCGATTCGCAAAAGCAAAGATACATTGCAAAATAAGGATGAACTTTTGATTCCTTTAGAATTAAAAGCGGTAGAAGAAGATATTGAACAAGCAAAGTTAAAAAGGTTTAAACCTCGTTCAAAAAAGCAGTAGCAGTTTCTTTGATCGCCTCTTGAATGGGTGTAAATGTAAATTTCAGCTCATTTTTAATTTTATCATTCTTGTACAATGAATTTGAAAGAGCACTGCGTATAGAGGATTTAAATATAGATCGTTTAGTCCTAAAGAAGAAGTGGCTTATTCTCTGAAGAGTATAAGCAAGTTTCAGTAAAAAAGGCGATGCTTTTTTTGTGGGAACAGATTTGTTTAATGCTTTGGCAATCATCGAGAAAGCATCTTTGTAACTTAAATTCTCACCCACTATAATATATCTTTCCTTAGAGTATTTTCCTTCCATAAGTCGATGCATAATGCGTACTACATCTTGTATAGCCACATATCCACTCGTTCCTGTGGTATAATATCTCATGCCGGCATAAATTCTTTTGAATAAAAAGCCACTACCACTATCAAAAAAGCCAGGGCCTATAATAATTCCGGGGTTTACAATTACCGTGCTAAGTCCTTCTTGAGCTCCCCTCCAGACTTCCATTTCGGCACCATATTTTGTAATCGCATATACCGATTTTTGAGCTTCAGGATTCCATTCTGCCGTTTCATCAATAAAAGCAGTAACGGGGTTTTCCTCAAGGGTAGCAATAGAGCTAACGTGACATAGCTTTTCTACATTATGGATCAAACTAAGGTTTACAATATTGGCTGTACCTTCGATATTAACCTTTCGCAGTTTTTTATAATGAGAAGGATTAAAACTAATTTTGGCCGCACAATGATATACGTGTGTGATTCCTTTAAAAGCTTCAGACAATTCAGGGATATTGTTAAGTGTAGTTTTTACCCAATCTATGGTATCGAACAGATGTTCTTTCTCGGGTAAATAATAAGAAAACATTTTTCTGGCATATTCTTTTTTAGCTTCAGATCGATATAATGCCCGTATAGGTTGCTTTTCATTTATTAACTGTACTAATAAATGAGTGCCTACTAAACCTGTTGCTCCTGTAATTAAAATCATAATGCGGAATCTATGTACTAAAGTAAACATATTTAGGATTTCTGCTGTATTGATAGCTCCATATTAACCATATTTTTATCTTTGTCGCGTCTTAATTCAATGATAAAAAAATGACTAAGAATTTTATAGAGGAGCTACAGTGGAGAGGTATGTTACATGATGCAATGCCTGGGACCGAAGAATACCTACTAGAACAAATGAGAGCTGCTTATGTAGGGTTTGATCCTACTGCAGATTCTTTACATATCGGTAACCTGGTTCCGATCATGTTATTAGCACATTACCAAAGAGCGGGGCATAAACCTTTTGCATTGGTTGGTGGAGCAACAGGGATGATAGGTGATCCATCCGGGAAATCTGCAGAGCGTAACCTTTTGGATGAAAAAACCCTTAGACATAATCAAGAAGCGATAAAAGTTCAATTATCAAGGTTTTTGGATTTTGAAAGCAATGTAGCTAATGCTGCAGTGCTGGTCAATAATTATGATTGGATGAAAGAGTTTTCATTTCTTGATTTTATCAGAGATGTAGGGAAACATATCACAGTAAACTATATGATGGCTAAGGATTCTGTAAAAAATAGAATTTCTTCTGAATCTTCTGAAGGGATGTCGTTTACAGAGTTTACATATCAACTGGTACAGGGATACGACTTTTTACACTTATACAGAGATCATGAGTGCACTTTGCAAATGGGAGGAAGTGATCAATGGGGAAATATCACTACAGGAACAGAGCTCATAAGAAGAATAGCCGGAGGTAAGGGATATGCGCTTACATGTCCGTTAATTACAAAATCTGACGGATCAAAATTTGGAAAATCTGAAGGTGGCAATGTGTGGTTAGATGCCAATCGAACGTCTCCTTATAAGTTTTATCAATATTGGTTAAATACCAGTGATGAAGATGCTGAAAAATATATTAAGATTTTTACTTTTCTAAATAAAGAAGAGATAGAAAACCTTATCACCGAACATAAAGAAGCACCTCATACGCGAATCTTACAAAAACGGTTGGCCGATGAGGTTACCGTTATTGTGCATTCTCAAGAAGATTTGAATAATGCGATAAAGGCATCAAACATATTATTTGGCAAATCAACATCGGCAGACCTAAAAGATTTGGATGAAGCAACTTTTTTAGATGTTTTTGATGGTGTGCCACAGGCCGAGATTTCTAAAAGCGCTATTGATGATGGTATAGATATTATAGGTGCCTTGGCCGAACATACCGGGTTTCTAAAATCGAATGGAGAAGCCAGACGTGCTTTAAAAGAAAACTCTATCTCAGTAAATAAGGAAAAAGTAAAAGAGGGATATGCAATTAATAAGGAAGATTTAATAAATGATATGTTTGTTCTTTTACAAAGAGGAAGAAGAAATTACTTCGTTATTCGAGTGGTGTAAAGACTAAGGGTTAAATCTCTTGAAACCTGACAGGGTCTGTAAAAACCAGGATTCAAGAGATTTCGAATCATAACAAACGTATCGAACGAAGCTTTTGATTGATGAATGACCAGATCCTTAGTTATCTATACGATCCTGTTCGTCTTGTAGTCCTGTTTTTCGTTGTTTTTTAGCTTTTACATCTTTGTTACCAAAAGAATAGCTAATATAACATTGTATCGTTCGACTATCGCTGCCACCATTTCCATCGATAAAGAGATCTCCAAATTGGGTAGTTCCTCTCCATGGAATTGTATATAAAATATCATTACCAGTAAGTTTTACAGTCCAATGATCCCATTTCTTTTGTATCCCTATATTTAAAGAACCTAAAGATTCGGTACTATATGTACCGCCCCAAATCGAGGGACTGCTGTACCAGCCACTGAGCTCAAAAGTTAATCCTTTAGCAAGAGTAAATGTACTTTGTGCATATCCTCCATAGGTTGTTTGATCAACAGCAATAAATGAAGGATCAGTTGGTTTAAAATCACTATAAAAAATATACCCACTCATGTAAATACTCCACCAATCATTAATTTTCTTTGGATACGAAACACTTAAATTAATAACCTCCTGATTTGCAACGTTACGGGTGTTGATAAAGTTTCTGTTTTCACCTTCTGCTTCTGTTACCTGTGCAAAGAAGTCATTGATAAAAGAATAGCTCAGGCTAGTGGTTAGTGTATATTTATAGGTGTGTGAGAGTTTTATGTTGTCTGTGTACTGAGGTTGTAAAAAAGGGTTACCCCTTCTAAAACTTAATTCATCTAATTGAAATTCGAATGGATTTAGTGCCTGATAGTTAGGGCGTTGTATTCTGCGGCTATATAGTAAGGCTAACGAATGATTCTGAGAAACCTGATATGTAAGTCCACCAGATGGAAACCAATCTGTATAGTTTCGTTGTACAGTTTTATTATCATTTTGACGTGTGGCGTTAAGATCTCCTCTTGAATCTGTATTTTCCATACGTAACCCTGTCTGTATTTTAAGTTTATTAATTCCAAAATTGTAATTTACATAAGCGGCTGTTACCCTTTCATCATATGTAAACGTATTACTTCGATTTTGATCCAGGGAGCGCATTCCATTCTGAACTGTAAAAAAATCAAATGTGTTGTCGGTTTTTATAAAAGACAACTTTGACCCTAGAGATAGTGTTCCTTTCCCTAATTTTTGTTCATAATCAGCTTTAGTTACATAAATATCAATGTCTATAGGCGTATCTTGTGCAGTAATATTTTCATTGAGAGGATCTCCTTCAGAAGTAATATAAAAGTTAGGCTGATTGTTAAAACGGGTTCTTTGATAACGACCATAATTGAGGTCAATTAGTAAGCTTCTTCCTACCGTGTCTTTATATCGATAGTTAATATTGGTGTTTAGGTTTAGCGTTTCATTTTTATTGCTGTTTGGTGCTAGTAGGATACTGTCGATTACTCCGGTATCTCTTTGGATAATTGGAGTTCTGGAATTTGTTTCAGAAGATGCATCTCTTAGAGAGAGGTTCGCAGAAGCCTCAATTGTATTTTTTGGATTGATTATATACTCTGTTGAGGTACGAATGTTATGGTTGGTTACGTCATTTTCAGATTCAGAACGTGCATCAAAAATATTATCCCCTTGTATGCGATATAGATTAATAAAATTAGTAGACGTTCCAATAAAATTGCTGTAATTAGCATTGAATGTCCATTCTTTGGTTTTTGTAGTAATTCCTAGCTGACTACTGTTTCGTAAGAAATTCCCATAGGTTAAGGTATTTGTAAAACTTCCTACAGTACCTAACCCCTTTTCTCTTTTAAGGCGTATATTGATGATTCCGGCATTTCCGGCCGCATCATATTTTGAGGAGGGTTGGGTTATGATTTCTATGCTTTCAATTTCATCTGCCTGTAACGACTGTAAAAATGTAGTAAGATCATCACCTTGCAGAAAACTTTGACGATCATCAATATATATAAGTACTCCGTTTTTACCCTCAACTATAATATCATCATTATTGTCTACACGAACCCCCGGGGCCTTGCGAAGCACATCCAAGCTATTATTTCCAGAAGATGTGATCGTTTCTGCAACGTTAAATACCGTTTTATCGGGTTGTACCTCTACGATCGGTTTTTTGGAAGTAACGGTAACTTCTTCAAGAGCTTCTGTATTTTGTTCAAGTGTAATAGCCCCTAATGCTAAAGAGTTGTTTGAAAACGTAAGAGTTTTATTATAGCTTACAAAGCCTATACTGCTTATGGTAAGTTGGTATGTGTCATTAGTAATACCTTTTAATGTAAATGCACCTTTGTCGTTCGAGATTCCGGCTTTTATGAGTTTTTGATTAGTGTCTTTTAAAATGATATTTGCATAGGGTACTGGTTGCATGGATGCATCTTCAACAGTTCCGCTAATCGTTTGAGAATAAAGAAGATTAATAGTACTTACAACTAGGTAAATAATGAAAAATAATAAGGATCTCATAATTTCTAAATTTCTAATGTTGGTCCAAAAGTGAAAACTTTTTTAAATCATTAAAAGATGTTTTGGTTGAATGGCCCAATGGATCGATCAATGTACCGAGGACAATTTAACTGTGTATAGGGCAGTTTATCTGGAAATTCTTGATATGTATTAGGTGAACCCATAGTTTTGTAAGCATCTTGTATATATGATACTCTTTGGAGGCTATCAATATAGTAGTATCTTAGTTTAAAAAAATAGTGGAGCACTATACTGACCAATTTTGAAAAATCAAACCGTTATGTGGAATAAAAGAATTTATGGAATAAAAGTTGGCGAAATAGCTGTAGTTGTCGGTTTGTATTTGCTGCTATCGTTTGTTTATAGATTTACACTTTGGACCGCTTATTGGGATAAACCAGATCGTTGGGAAAGATTATTTAGTTTATGGGAATGGTTTGATAATAGTGGATTGCAGTACATTTTGATGTTTCTGGCTACTGCACTAATATGGTGGTTGATTTTTAGAGTTTTTAGTAAATGGCCACATCACTATCGTATCTTATTACATCTTATAATGCTGCCTTTTTTTATACTGATTGCCTGGAAAGGATATTATTGGGTGTGTGATCGTTTTGATATGATACATTTAGAAGGAAATCCTGAAAAGTGGGATATTTATATTCCGGCATTGATATACATGGTCCAGTTTGCGATATTTCATGCGTATGAATATTATACCAGTAATCAACGTAAAATTCGTTATGAGATTGAACTAAAAAATACCGTTTTAAAGAGTGAGTTAAGTGCGATCAAAGCACAGCTAAACCCGCATTTTTTATATAATGTATTTAATACGATTAATGCCAGTATTCCTAAAGAAATGGAGAGTACACGAGAAATGGTTGCAGATTTATCCGATTTGTTTCGTTATCAACTTCGAGCGAGCAGAGAAGATCTGGTTCCTCTTAAAGATGAATTGGATTTTGTGCGTAAATATTTGGATCTCGAACAAAAGCGATTTGAAGACCGATTACAAATGACTATCAATGTTGATAAGGCGTTACTCACAAGACAGGTTCCTCCGATGTTATTACAGCCTATCGTTGAAAATTCTGTTAAACATGGTATTTCGCCTCTTACTGATGGAGGGCATATTGATATCACTGTTAAAGAGAAAGAAAAAGGGGTCTTGTTATTTGAAATTAAGGATACCGGAGTTGGAGTGTCTGATAAAGCTTCTGTAATGGACACAGGTGTAGGTTTAAGTAATACGCAAAGGCGACTGGAAAAGATGTACAACTCAGGGCTCTTTTTATCAGATAATCAACCAAGAGGTTTGATAGTGCAGTTTAGTATTTGATTTTGTTGTGAAGTTTGCAGGTAGTACATGATTAAAAACTCTACAAGTTTATTAGAGGTTAAAAGCATGAAAAAAGTAATTATAGTTGATGACGAAAAATCTGGCCGTACCCTGATTAAAGAATATTTGGATTCGCATCCTAATTTGATTTTATTGGGAGAAGCTAATAATGGTGTAGATGCTGTTAAAATTATTAACGAGTTTAAACCCGACCTGGTCTTTATGGATATTCAAATGCCCGGAATGAACGGTTTTGACGTGCTGGAACATCTCGAAGAACTACCGCAAATTATATTTAGTACAGCTTACGATCAGTATGCCTTAAAAGCTTTTGAAGTACACGCTGTGGATTATTTATTAAAACCGTATACCAAAGATCGTTTTGATAACGCTATCTCTCGTATGGGCGAAGTGAAACAAATTATTTCATTAGCCGAACAGCATATCGAGCAAAAGCATGAATTCCCCGAGCGGATCATAGTGCAAAAAGGAACCAAATATGTAACCTTATCAACCGGTGATATTTATCAGATAGAAGCATATGGAGATTATTCAAAACTTCATACGGTTACAGATACTTTTATTAGTAATCACGGGATTAGTGTATTAGAAGAGAAGCTCAATCCAAAGCATTTTTTGCGCATTCATCGCAGCACTATCGTGCATCTGGATAAAATCAAAGAAGTAGCAAAATATGGTAAGAGTTATATGCTGGTTCTTTTGAATCAAAAAAATGTAAAAGTAAGTAGAGGCTATGCAGATAAAATCAAAGCACTAATGTTTTGATGGTGTGGTTTTTAGAAGACAAATAGGTTTTTGAGATATTATAAGGGATGGATTTGTAAATGACTATTTACACGAAAAAAACAAAGCCTACCAGAAGTTACTCTTAGTAGGCTTTGTCAACTAACCAATCAATTATTGAAAAAACTTAGCATTCAATACAGTTCGATGCAACTGTATTATCTTTTTATTTTAATTTTTTGCCAATTTGCATCCGCTTTCGCCTGCAATTGTTTGGCATCTTCTTCGATCCATTTGTCTAATGTATTAACCCCCCACGAATTGTAAAATAAGTATAATTTACCTTCTCTTACTTCGAAAGTCTTAGGGTTAATATCTACTTTTTCGCTATTTACTGCCACAGCATATGCACAATAACCACCATATTGAGGGACAAATTTTTCAGGATTACCTTTAAACTTTTCTAAGTTCTTTTGGCTGGCAAATTTATAGTTTACATTATCATGTGTAACAACAAATTGGCTATCTCCTTTGACTGCTCGATTACTAAAATATTCTGTAACATCGTATCCCTGTGCAATAAAACTTTTCTTAGTATTGTAGTCTAATTGTTGTGCACTTAAACTCACTACAAAAATAAGAAATAATACAGTCAATTTTTCTTTCATTACCAACATTTTATGATCGTTCTATTAAGTAAGACGTGAAAAATTCTTAATCATTACAAATTTAACATAATTATAAGATTAACAAGTAGTTAGATTAGAAAATTTGTAGTTTCCGGATAGGGGATCAATGCACTGATTAACAAACTAATACTATCTTTAGCAATGAGTGTAATTGATAGTAATGTAGCAGTAACTAGTATTGCGGTTGCAATATTGTTTTCCTGAATATCTTTAAACTCATTAATGCCTTTGGTAAGTGCCGAAAAAAGTAAAAACACAGCGGTATTGATCAAAATTGCAAAAATAAATCCAATAAAAAGGTATAACCCTGAATATTGAATAATTACCGATACGGTAATTTGATTGGCATCAGACATAGATAATCTTATCATATTGGTTATAGAAGGGATAATTTCTCCCAGAATAATACCTATAGATAAAATGATACCTGCAGAAAAAATTGAGAATGCCATATTGTTTTCTCTAATAGAAATGTTAGTAAAGAAGACTCTTTGTAAAATCTTAAACGAAACAAATAAGATCAATACGGATACAAAAATAGCCAAAGCTATTTCAATAAAAGCGAGGGTTAATACTTTGGTTTGCATAGTTTTTTAAGTATTTGTAAGTACGATATTCCAATGATTAATATTCTTAAAGTTGTTGGGCAACGTGCCAAGCGTAAAATATTTATTTGTGGTTTCCCAAATATAGTATCGCTTACCATTATATACTTTGTAGATGCCTTTACTTGGTAAATTAAGTCCCAAAACAGAATGTCTGTAATAATCACTATTTAAAATTGCTACATCATATCCAAAATAACTGAGAATAGCATAAAGTATAACTGTTCTGGTATCGCAATCACCCTTTAAATTACCCATGAAGCCCACGGGATTTTGGATCCCATGGGGAATGTTACCAATACAACAATCGGGACAAGATTCTAAAATAACCCGAATAGATTCTTCATATTGATCAGCAGATTTACAACTATTTTCAAAAACAAAAGAATAAGGTATGTCTTGTATAAACGTAACGACCATATCGGCAAATTCGAATTGATTAAGAGTATTAGATTCCTGTATTTCTTTAAGTTTTTCAAGGATCAAATCCAGCTTAGGCGTATCTGATGTCGCCAGGTATTGATAAAGGCCTCCCCAGGATAATTGCCTGTGCTTTTGAATGTTATTAAAATATTCTTTCTTTGAAGATATATAATCTTTTTCTCGAACCGAAAAATTTCCTTCAAAAGAGTTTCCATAGTTATCATTCCATTGTCTTTTTTGACTCAATACCGCAATAGAATCTCCTTTCTCAAAAATGCGGTCTCTATACATACTTTCTGAAATATCAGATTTGCTGATTTGATCCGATACAGGGATATTAGAAATCATGTAACGCAAACCTAAAAACAATATCAAAACAAATCCACTATAGGCAAGATAACGCCAAGAGAATGTTTTTTTTTGATGCCTTTGTAATCTTCCAAATAGAAATGAAAGTGTTAGTAATAGTATGATAAATGCCGTAAATGTTGACACGTGTAAAAACCCTTTTATGAAACCACTGCCAATAACCGAAAGTAGGATAATGGCTAAAAATGAAAAACAACCTGTTCCTTTTTTTTCTGCCATAGTTATAAAGCCATTAAATTACAGCCACGTATATCGCTATGGTCAAATCTACCTAAAATTTCAAAGCTTCCATCTTTATATACTTTACCAAGATCCTGAGTGGCTATAAAGGCGCAAGAATTGATATTGGCAAGGTCAATGATATTAACTCCACCGGTCTTATTATAGCCTAAATTTGTTAAGGGATCTTCAGGGTTTCTAACAGAAACTTTCATCCAGGGCGGGCAGTTAAAAATACCATTGCTCTTAGAATATGCTTGTGATAATAGTTCGGTCATCCCATATTCACTATGTATCTGAGAAACATTAAATCCTTTTTTAAGAAGAAAATGTAATTCTTCTCGAACTATCTCTTTTCTTCTTCCTTTCATACCTCCGGTTTCCATGATTACAGTATTATGCTGTAATTGAACATGGTGATTTTCTACAAGATCCAATAGAGCAAATGAAACTCCTAGAAGTAGTACTTTTTTATTTTTGAGACTATCCTTTTGAAGCGTTTTGATCAGCTTTTCAACATCATAGAGATAGAATCCACTCTCGGGGTGATTGCTGTCTTTGATTAATTGTTCTGCCATGTAAACCAACGAAGATCCATCTCGTTCCAGATATGAAGGAAGCAAGGCCAGAACAAGATAGTCGCTAATGTTTCCGTAGAAATATTCAAACCCTTTTCTGAAGCTTTTTTCGTAAACAGCAAGATCTTTCACGTAGTGTTTGCTGGTACTGCTGCCTGTAGTACCACTACTTGTAAAAATTTTTTCTATAGAATATGGAGTGCTTACAATTTTTTCTTGTTTAAAAAACTCAATGGGTAGATACGGAATATCATTAGTAGATTGGACAGAAGCTTTTGTAACTCCCAAAAGATTACAAAATCTTTGATAAAAAGTATTGTTGATATATTGGTGATTGAATATTCTTAATGCAATCCGTTCAAAATCTAAATGGTTTTGAATAGAAAAGATTGTGTCAGTTTGCATAGTGTATGTTCAACAATTATGTAGAACAAAGGTATAAAAATGCAATCTTTTTTTAGTACTATGTTAAAAACATAAAATGCGTAAAATAAATGAAAAAATTATGAATACTTAGGGAGTACTATTCGATAATTAATTTACGCGTAGCGGTTTTATTACCTTCGGTAACCTTAATGATATATACCCCTCTGTTTAGATGACTTATATCTAATTTTTTACCGACCAAAACCTTGAAATGTAGTTTTTTACCTAAAACCGAATAAATCGAAACTTGTTTAGTTAATCCTAATCTGGATGTTATGTATAAATCACTTCCCTCAGGCATTGGATTAGGGAAAATACGAAGTTCTTCGATTTTGATATCTTGTGATTCTTGTTTTTCAACAGTATTAGACTGTGCTTGAATACCCGAAGAGAAGGACAAGCAAATTAAACCAATACATATAAACAGCAAGTAGATTTTTCTCATATATCTTTATTTTGGGATGTTAAAGATACAATTTTTAATTAGAATTGCATTAAAAATTGAATTTCAATAGTGTTAAATATTGATTGTAAGGGAGTTCCGTAATTTCATTACGGGTTTTTATATCTAAAAATAGCTTTGAAATTCAAAAATAATGATGCATATTTGCTTCATTATGAAGTTATAAAGAATTATGTACATAATTGTGCACATACGTACCCAACGATTTACAAGCTAAAGCATTTTTTAGCTGATCTTCTTAGTTTTTAATTCTAATTTCATAATTCTTTACATAATGGCAGAAAATAAACGTATTATTAAAAGCCTATTCACGTATTTCAAAATTGCAGTTGCAGGAAAAGAACAAGAGTTTACAACCGGCAGTATTCGAAAAGCTATTTTTATGTTATCGGTACCGATGGTACTCGAAATGATGATGGAGTCTATTTTCTTTCTGGTTGACGCATATTTTGTTTCTAGTTTGGGAGCTAATGCTATTGCCACAGTTGGATTGACCGAATCTGTTCTTACCCTGGTATATGCCGTGGCTATTGGTCTTAGTATGGGAGTAACTGCTATTGTTGCTCGTAGAGTAGGAGAAAAAGATATTCGAGGTGCATCGAAGGTGGCAGTACAATCCATATTTTTAGGGATCATTGTTGCAGCGATCATCAGTTTGATTGGTGTTCTTTTTCCTAAAGAAATCCTTGGGCTAATGGGAGCCGAACAAGATTTGATAGCCGATGGTTATCGGTATACTCAAGTACTCTTAGGAGGTAATGTAACCATAATGCTCTTGTTTTTGATAAATGCTGTGTTTAGAGGGGCAGGAGATGCTTCAGTAGCGATGCGTGTACTCATATTCTCTAATCTTTTAAATATAATTCTTGATCCGATGTTTATTTTTGGATTTGGTCCTATCCCGGCATTTGGTGTACAAGGAGCTGCAATCGCCACAACAATCGGTAGAGGAAGTGCTGTGGTCTTTCAATTACTTATTCTTTTTTATGGATGGAGTAAGATTAAAGTAGCATTAAAAGACATTGTTTTTCGGGCAGCAATCATGCTTAATTTGATCAAAGTTTCTTTAGGTGGCATCGGTCAATTTATTATAGGAACATCAAGTTGGGTATTCTTGATGCGTATTATGGCAGAATTTGGCAGTGAAGTATTAGCAGGATATACCATTGCTATCAGAGTATTGATGTTTACGCTAATGCCTTCATGGGGTATGAGTAATGCTGCAGCTACATTGGTCGGTCAAAATTTGGGAGCCCAGAAACCTGATCGCGCTGAACAATCCGTCTGGAAAACCGGTAAGTATAACGCCTGGTTTATGGTTGCGGTATCAATTTTCTATTTAGTATTTGCCGAAATGATTATTAAAATTTTTAGTAATGAGTCTTTAGTGATAGAATATGGAGCCTTAAGTCTAAGGGTAATCGCAGCAGGATATGTCTTTTATGCCTATGGAATGGTTATTATACAATCTTTCAATGGAGCAGGAGATACACTGACCCCAACGATTATTAACTTCTTTTGTTTTTGGGTGTTTCAATTGCCATTTGCATATTTTGGTGCGCTAGTTTTAGACTGGGGAGCCATGGGCGTGTTTTTGGCTATTACTTTTGCTGAAATCCTGATTGCTGTTATAGGAATTATTTGGTTTAGAAAAGGTAAATGGAAAAAGGTTAAGGTTTAGTTTGCATGATTTGCCTTAGAGTGTTTTTGAGTATACTACTATATAAAGCTCCTTCCTTATTTATTATTTAAGATTAGAGTTTTGTCGAACATGTAACACAAGGAAAGTGTTTGCTCACAATTATACTAGATACACTAACGATCAGATATCAATTCACAGATATGAGGTTTTATATTGAATAGGGGCAATCCAGAGCTATTGTAGATGGCATAACGTTATGATATAAATAGAGACCGCCGATGATCGGCGGTCTAAAAATGTCTTCTACTCAAAGATTAATTTCCTAAAATTACGGTATATGTAATAAATGCCGTATTAAAAGTTCGCTCACGGCAGGGCATCGAACCAGCATCTGCACTTACCAAAGCAATTTTATTAGGTGCTATTCTTGAAGCGATATTAGCTACGTGAGAATCAAATTGAAATTGGTATTGATCCATGTTAATATCGGTATCACTGTCAACATAATACGAATAGTTAAATGTAAATTCTCTTAACTGAATGGGTAAGATTAAATTACCTTGAGCGTAAGAAATACATCCGGACAGATTGATATATTCTTCAATTTCTGCTATGGCATCACTGCCACAACCTACATCACTATCAAGAGTACATCCTATTCTTTTACCTGGGGTAAGGTTTTCTTGTTCCTTTAAGAGATTTTTTGCAAATTCAATTTTTACAGGATCATTAGATACATCCTTAACACTAACAAATTGATCGGCTTGCATTTTTAATTCATCTATTTCCTGGATATCAGAAGTGGTTGTTTCGGTTTCACAAGCCGTAAGAAATAAGATAGCTGCTACAAGTAAGGTTAGTTTTAAAAATAGATTTTTCATTGTGTAAAAAATTTAAAGTTAGAAATAACAAATATAAAGTAGCTTACAATGGTATTTGTTGTGATTTTCTGCAGTAGAGTGTTAATTTACAATAAGTTAAATTGGATAATATTGAATTAAGAAATTATTCTTGTTTTGTTGTTTTTAATATAATTTGAATGGTCGAAGATTTTCTTAAATAAAAAACCGTCTCAATTTTTTGAGACGGTTTTCAATGCAAGAGATTTTAATCCCGTATATTATATTGATTAGTTAGTTGCCCAAGTAAAATCAGAAGCTTCAGTTGTTGAAGTATTATACGTTGTAGCTTCGTTTGCATTAGCGCCATCTACTTGTACATTAGAAACAGGAGTACTATCTCTAAAGTCAAACTGAGTATTAAATCCGGTTAACGTAAGTCCGGTAATAGTACAACCTGAATTATTTTTAAGTTGGATAGCAGTTCCGCCAGTGGTTGATACTGCGGTAAAATTATTTATTTTTGGGTTGTTGTTCACTCTATCCGCTTCGATTACAGTAGAGAAATTATCTAAAGTAACACTTACGAATGTATTAGAAAGTGTTCCATTCCAACCCTCGGTCCAATCTACAGCATCATCAGCTAGATTTTCTGCATAAAAATTAGTTACACTTACAGTACCTCCAAAAAATTCAACACCATCGTCAGAACCTCCAATTACGGCTACATTGGTAATAGTTGTACCACTACCTACGGCATAAAGCGTTAACCCATTAAACTGTGAATCAGCATTAATTTGCGCCCCGGTATTTTTAAGGATAAGATAATTAATAGTACCAGAATTATCTGTGTCATTATTTCCTCCGTATACAAGACCACCAACTTCGGCAATAGCATCTATACCTTGAGTAGTGGTTGCATCACCACAAATAAGTAATCCACCCCAAGCGTCACCGTCATTTGATTCCATGATTACCGGATCCGCCATAGTTCCTTGGATGTCAATAGAAGCTCCTTTTAATACAGCTAAATAATTTGCAGTTCCAGATTCAGATACAATTTTTGTTCCAGCAGGAATAGTTAAGGTGGCACCGTTACTTACAAGAACAGGACCACTTACTTGATATTCTACAGATGCATCTAAAGTAAGGTCGCTAGTAATATTAGCAGGAAGCGTAGTTTCTGAGTTTTCCAAAGCATTGGTTACCCAAGCAAAAAGACTTGCGTTTGTTGGAGAACTTTGGTAAACAGCTTCATCTGAAAGGTCTGCATCAGCACCATCTATTTGTAGGTTAGATGCAGGTGTATTGTCTCTTAAATCAAAAGAAAGATCAAACCCAGTTAACGTCAGTCCATTAATTGTCATTCCGGAATCATTCTTTGCTTGTATTGCAGTTCCACCTGTAGATGAAATTGCTGTTATGTTTTCAATAGTAGGATTTCTATTCTCTAAATCTGACTCAATAATTGTTGAGAATTGATCCAAAGTATTAGAAATATAAACTGTAGAAATGGTTCCATTCCAGCCTTGAGTCCAATCTATATTATCATCTTGATTGTTTTCAAGATAAACGTTTGATACCGAAACCGTTCCACCAAAAAACTCGACACCGTCGTCTTCACCATTAATTATAGCAACATGATCAATTGTTGTACCCGATCCTACCGCATACAATGTTAACCCATTAAATTGTGCATCTGTTGTAATTTGTGCACCAGAATCCTGAATTATAAGATAATCAATATTACCAGAGCTGTCTGCATCGTTAGTTCCACCATATACAAGGCCACCAACTTCTGCTATTGCGTCTGTACCTTCTGTGGTAAAAGCATCTCCACAAATCAATAAGCCACCCCAAGCACCTGCTTGACCATTAGAGCGCATAATTACGGGATTTGCTGCGGTTCCCTGAATATCGATATCGGCTCCTTTTAGTATAGCCAAATAGTTTTCAGTTCCGGGTTCAGAAACAATTTCTGTACCTGCCGGGATGGTTAAAGTTGCTCCTGATGCAACAGTTACAGCTCCTGTTATTGAATATTGAATATTGGAATCTAAAGTAAGATTTTCACTAATAAGACCTGAAAGTTCGGTGCTTGATGGTGGGTTTATTATTCCCCCATTATTATCATCGTCATCACTACAGGATACCAAAAATGAT
Source organism: uncultured Aquimarina sp. (assembly GCA_947497175.1). Taxonomy (GTDB): domain Bacteria; phylum Bacteroidota; class Bacteroidia; order Flavobacteriales; family Flavobacteriaceae; genus Aquimarina. The sequence goes on from CANMFM010000001.1 coordinate 117,355, forward strand.
CCTGTGATTAATAAAATGCTTAAAAATTTACTTAGCGTTTTCATCATTGTTATAGTTTAATTAAAATTTTAAAATTTATAGCTTAGATTCAAAGAAGTTTCTACACCGGTAGAATAGGATAATACAGTACTGTCAAATTGATTTCCGCTTACTACTTCTTGTATAAATTGGGTACGCTCTATAGTTGGATTCAATAAGTTTTTGGCAGTTAACCCTACACTCCAGTGATCATTAATTTGTTTATTAAGGATAAAGTCTAGTGTTACAAAACCTTCTTCAATAATTTCACCATTAAAAAATTCTTCGGGTTGTTGTTGATTTCGCGGAGCACCTAATGCGAAAATCTTATCAGAAGCATAATTACCAGTAAGGGTAAATTCATAAGGATGTTCATTGCCAGAATTAAAAGTTAGTGAAACATTGGTGATCCAATCAGATGCTCCTTCTAATCCGATTTCGGTTCTATCGCCATATCTGAAGGTTTGCTCAAGGGTCCCATCAGCTCTGAAAACATCCTTTAAATCTTGTTCATGGTCTAAGTAAGCAATATTACCACTTACGCGCAAATTAGGATATGATTCGCGTTTTTTTATGATGTATACCCTTCCCTCTAGCTCGAAACCTAGAATTCGGGCTTGATCACCTGTATTAAAATAGGAAAATACATCTTCTCCTCCTCTTTGCAGACCACGGTTAATGGGATCTTCAATTCGTTTGTAGAAAGCACTAAGAGATAATAATTCATCACTTTCCGGAAAAAACTCTACCTTGAAATCTATGTTTAAGTTTTCAGATCTTTCCACATCAGGATTCCCCTGAAATACTTGTCCAACTTGAGAAACATACTGGAAAGGAGCGATTTCTTTGAATTCTGGTAATGTTTGGCTTAAACTACCAGAAAGACGTAAAGCTAACTTGTCATTTATCTCATATTTTAAGTTAACATATGGGTAAATATTATCGTAATCTTTGTTGGAAGAACCTATTCTTGCTTGACCAGTTTCACGGTTTACAAAATTTCCTACATCAAAGTTCACATCAATTTCATCTTTTTGATAACGAAGACCAACTTGAGCAGTGAGTTTATTAAATTTTCCTGTAAAATTAGCATATCCGGCATAAGAAAGAAGCTCGGCATCATAGGTGTCTAGAGGTTGGATATTAAGTTGCAATAATCCGTTGTCAAAATTTTCTGGAGTAAAAATGTCTCCTATGGCATCAATTGATTCTGGATTAAGATCCGAATTATTTCCTTCTTCGATACCAAAAAATTGAGATGAAAAGTCTCTTGTTTTATTTCTAAAATCGCCTCCTAAATTCATGCTAAGTATATCCTCGCCTTCATCGTTCTGCTTAAGAATCAATTTGTCGGATAAACGAGCATTAAATTCTTCGTCAGTAATTTCTTGTACAGATTTTCTTTGTTGAAAACCACCCGTAAAACCAAGCTCAATGACACCTTGTTCGTTCTCTGGTGTTTGAGGTCTATCGTTAAGTATATTTACTTCGTTGCGAATTCTATTAGGTTCGTTTGCTACTAAGTAATTGAATCCTGCAGCCCATTGTAATGTGTTTTTTTCGGATATATTATGTTCTCCAAGAAATTGTGTTGCTGATAATAAAGTGTTCTTTATATTTTGATCTCTTATAAATTGCGACCCTTCTTCAATATTATCTAATTCTTCGAATATTTCTGTCGTACCCTCTCGACCAGCCTCTAGAACTTCCTCAGAGACTTTGTTAATAATAAAAGTGTTGAATGATACGTTATTATTATCATTGATCTTATATTGGCTATGTAACATTGCGGTGGTGTTAACCGTTCTAAGCCAACGCCTTAAATCGTCTTCAGGAACAAAATCGCGTAGATTCCCTTGATCATACTCTCTAAAAACACCGTCTCTATATTCATTATCAACAGACTGCCCTCCACTAAAATAAAGTTTAAGTTTTCTGTCTTCCCCTAGTATTCCTCCAATATTAAAACCAAATCCATAATTAAGAGGAGTTGAAATTTCTACTGGATTCCATGATTGCTGTGTTAAAGCATTCACAAGATTTCCAGATTCAAAAGCACGACTATAAATCCCTAGTGAAATATCATTATTAGTGGCGGTAGTCTTAAAACTGCTAAAAATATCACTATCACTTACATTAGAGTTTACGCCACTAGAAATACTTGAAGCAATATCTCTTCTTTTGGTAACTTCTTTTGAGGTAATATCAATATTTCCAGAAGCTAAATCTGCCGAGTTTACAGGAGAGAATGTTTTACTTATCGAAACATTTCCTATAAACCTTGCCGGGAATAATTCTAAGTCAATATTTTTTTTATCAATATTATCTGATGGTATTGGTAATCCATTCAGAGTCGTACTTAGATACCGATCACCCAGACCGCGTACATAGATCTGGCCAGATCCTTGTGTTTTAGAGACACCGGATATCTTTGTCGTTGCACTCGAGGCATTTGAAACACCAAGTCTGGCCAACTGCTCCGCACCAATACTTTCTTTAATCTGAACAGCTTCTTTCTGTTCCAATAATAAGGCTTCTTCGCGTTCTCTATTGGTTACTACTTTGATCACTACTTCTTCTAAAGCAGCTGCAGTAGCTCCCATGGTGGCATCGATTACGATGACCCTATCTGGTTCAACAGTGACATTGGGAATCTCTACAGTTTGGTATCCGGTAAAACTAAACTCTAAAGTGTATATTCCTACGGGTACTTCTTTGATTTCATATAATCCGTCAAAATCCGTAGAAGATCCTTTGGTAGTTCCTTTTACGATAACATTAGCAAAAGGTAAAGGTTGATTATTTGACTCTTTATCTAATAATTTACCGGCAATTGTACCGGTTTCTTGTGCAAAAATAGCCCCTGCAAAAAGTAGTGCTACTACTGTAAAAACGTTCTTCATTGTATGGTTTCAAAATCTGTTACAAATAAATACGGTTTTACAGTAATTAATTTTATGTCATTATTATGGTTAGTTTAAGGGATTGTGATGTAGGAAAAACACTTAAAATGATATGATTTGTAAGATTTTATGGGGAATTATGATCCTTTTTAAAGTTGAAGTCGTTTTTTTGTAAGACCATGAAAAACAAGGGTTTGTTTCTGTTTTGATGCAAGCATGATTGAGTTTTTATCTGGGTTGTTTGGGTATGATTAGCAAGGCTTTATCTTTTTTGGAAAAGATTACAAAATTGTTACGTAAGCGTTAAATTCGATTAAATAACCAAAATAGTCATAATACTAGGATAATGTAGTATTGTGAATTTGTGTTTGTTTTTTTAGAACCTCAAGCTATTTTCTTGAATGGCATAATCAGATATATAGACAAATTACCGAAAAAGTAATTTTATGAATTCTCTGAAATTTGTTTAAAATGCTGTAAGTCAAAAAGAAACGCCTTCTTGTTCTTTTGGTATTGGAATGTAATCCTGATGATAAGAATGAAAAGAAAAAATTAAGATAGGGGAAATGGATAAAAAAAAGAAACTGTCTAAAAAGTAGTAAAAGTTGTTTAATTGAGCTTGACAAGGTTTTATAATTCTGTGATCATTAATTCCTTTTTCGACAAGCTTTGGTATGATTCTTTTACCGAAGTGCTTTTTAGACAGTCTAAAGCCTATTTTGGCTAATTGTAATGGGATGAATTAGTTACGAGTCCATCCGGAGTTCCATGAATTGTAATCTGCACCAGTACCGTTACCTATACCAGAGATTACATCGGCTTCTCCAAAAGTAGCTCCAGTATCATTTTTAACGTTAAGCGTGATATCGTCAAAAGTAATATCGGTTATAGAAGTTTCTCCATCTAAGACACCATTTCCGGTCTCAGTATCGTCAAAGTCAAAACCTTCTGCAAATCCTTGTAGAAAAACATTCGTAAATACAGCTCTTGTCCCGGCACGTAAACGGATGGCTTCATTTTCGTTTGAAGACCCGATTCCATTAATGGTAAGATTAATTACTGTAGGAGCAGACCAAAACACTGGGCTAGAGTTGTTTCCTATATCGGTATTAAAACCATCTCCTTCGATTCCTTTGTCATGAGATTGTCTATGCTCGATATATACATTTGTTAATGTTCCTGTAAACCCTTCAGTCCAGTCTACAGAGTCATCCTGCGCTCCAATTACAGATATGAATGAAGCATTAACAGTTCCTCCAAAAAACTCTACTCCATCATCTGCTCCTTCAAAAGCTTGTATATACTCGATGGTAGTTCCGTTTCCTACGGCATAAAAAGAGAATCCATTATTTTCTGAAGCCGCATCTGCTGCCCCTCCGGAATACTCAATACGAACATATCTAAGGATACCTGAGTTATCATTGGCTATACTACCACCATATGGTAATCCACCGATTTCAGAAGTAGAGGTAGCATCGCCTCCTACAACAGAGTTTATAGGTGCTCTACCTAATATGATAAGACCTCCCCAATCGCCGGGATTAGGAGTTGAGGTTGCAGATGTAAGTACAATTGGATTTGTTGAAGTTCCTTCGGCATTGATGGTTGCTCCTTGTAATATCGCAATATATACATCAGATCCGGTAGCTGCTCTTACAACTACACCTGGCTCTACGGTAAGTGTGATGCCTTCAGGCACGATTAAAGCACTAGTAAGCGAGTACTCTGTTCCTGTAACAAGAGTAAGATCTTCTGTTAAAGTACCTCCTATCACTAAATCTGTGGGATCTACATTTGGACCACCATTACCATTAAGATTAATTGTAATATCTGAGGTGTCATCGCTTGCACATCCTACTAAAAGCGTAGCAACGGCAAATATTTTTAAAAGAAATATGTTTGTTTTCATGTGTTTTAGTTTTTAATAAATTTTCTACGTTTCTAATTTGGTTAAAATGTGTATTTAAATTGTAATCCGATATTTACACCTCTTTTATAACTAGATAGGGCAAACTCATCTATTGGATTAATTTCGTTATTTTGATCTCTCGTAAAAGGAATATTATATGTAGTTAGTACATCTTCTGAAATTGTAGCATTTTCTCGTACTCTCTCTATAGTCGGGTTTAACAAGTTTTTAATGCTCAGATTGATTTCAAAGTTTTCATGTATTTTATTTTTCCATACAAAGTCGAGTGTTGGCACTCCTTTTTCTACGATATTTCCTAATTGTCCAGCTCCTAATGCATCGATTCTATCAGAGAAATACGAGAACACAAGGTTGGCTACCGGTTTATATTTTCCAAAAGTTGGAGTATAACTTACATCTGCATTTACTAAAAATGGAGATGCTCCCTGCAATTCGTCAGAATCTCTATTAAAGTTTGTATTGAACGTTCCGGAAACTGTTTTTAGATCTTGTTTTGTAGAGGTATACGTAACGTTTAGACCTGCAGAAAGAAGACTTTCTTCTTCAGCATCCAATAGAAGAGCTTTGCGTGCTTCTAACTCAATACCAAATACTTCTGCTTTGTCTCCCGTTCTAAAGAAACGCTGTGTTCCTGTAGCATCATTTGCAGATACTAAGTTTACAGGATCGTTAATTTGTTTTGCAAAAACGGCAAGAGAAAACACTTGACCTCGTTCAAAAAACCATTCGTATTTTAAATCCAAATTGATAATCGAAGAGAACGCGGGATCATTTAATAGATCTGGGTTACCTCCTATACGATCGGTTACATTTTCATAAACAAAAGGTGCAACTTCTTTAAATTCGGGGTTAGAAACCGTTCTACTTGCAGAAAAACGTAGGTTTTGATCCTGATTTAATGCGTATTTCACATTTAAACTAGGTAAGAAAAAAGTTTCTTTCGCTTCATTACGCCCTGGATTATTAAAGGCTAGGTTGATCACATCGTATTCGATACTTTGATTGAAAGATTCTACACGTAATCCTGGTACAAACGTCCACTTTTCTCCAAGTTTATAAATAGCACTAGCATAAGCTGCGTGTATATCAAGCTTTCCTGTATAAGTGTTTTCCGGAAGTCCGGGAAGGTTGGTGTCTCCCAACCCAATAGCGGGATCTAGAGGGTTAATCACTACCGTATTGAATACAACACCTAGATTATCTCTATTAAAAATATCGTTTAGATTGTTGACATCAGTAACTTCTGTTCTTGGTTCAATAATACTTAATCCAAAACGTTGGTTATCGAATTCACGTTTTTTTATACGTCCGTTATACCCAAAGTTAAATGAAAGGTTCTCTGATTGCTCGTAAGCCAGATTTATTCTGGTATTCCATTCTTCATCTTCGATATTTTGGAAATAACGCTGATTGTCAAAATCTACATTACGAAAAAGAACAGGGTTTGTATTTGGGTCATTATCCAAAGCCAGGTCAAACTGCTCTAGTGCAATACGTTTTCTATCCGGTTGACGAGCTAGCACATTGTTAAACCCAATACCATAATCTAACTTTAATTTATCATTAATTTTGCTGGTACCGGTTAGTTGGTTAACAAAGATCATGTCTTGCTCAAACTGTACGTTTTGAGTGAAAAACCCAAAGTCATCTATATCGGCAATTGTGTTCCTATTAAAACCATTTCCGTCTATTCCAAAACGTCCTACCTCATCAGTAGCGTCATTAATAAATAAGGAAGTAAATTTTATTTTATGATCTGCATTAATGCGATATGCAATATTTGCCATTGCCGTGCTGGTGCGGCTATATTCAAAGATTTCAGAATCTCTAAATATTTGATTCTCTGCAGCGGTAACGTTTGCTGCCTGGCCTCTTTTATATTCATAGTTACTCCCAAAAGAAGCAGTTGCAAACACACTTAATTTTGATTCTTCTCCTATTTCCCACGACTTACCGCCTGTAATAGATCCAGAAAGACCGACAGGACCCTCTGATGAAACAGGATCTACACCATGAGATGAGATAACAGCAAATGGGTTATTACTATATCTGTTATAAAAACCGAAGAGCCCGGTTCCTTCACTCTTTATAAAATTTTTCCCAACAGAAGCTGTGTTGATATTGCTTCCTAAGTCTGCATCGACAAATGCATCCCCGCTGTGTTCTTTTGCTTTGATATCAACATTACCTGCCGCAAAATCTCCATAAAAATTAGCAGCGTATGTTTTACTTACACCAATATTTTGGATAACATCTGAAGAAAAAAGACTAAGATCAATATTTTTCTTATCAACATTATTTGCCGGAAGTGATAAACCATTAAATGTAGTGTTTAAGTATCTATCTCCAAGACCACGTACATACACATTACCTCCACCTTCTTGTTTTGAGATTCCAGATATTTTTGTAACTGCTGCAGCTGCATTGCTTACGGCCTTGTTTGAAAGTTCTTGAGCTCCAATACTTTGTTTTTGAACTACCGCATTTTGTTGGTCTAGAAGCAGTGCTTGAACACTTTCTTTCTTGGTACTTGTTCCTTTTACAATTACTTCATCCAGTGCAGCAGCACTGGCTCCTATACTAGCATTTACTGTAATAGTTTGACCTGCACTTACCACAACTTCTTTTTCTAGGGTTTCATAACCAATAAAACTAAACTCAATGGTATATGTACCAGGATTTAAGTTGTCGATAGTGTATAATCCATCAAAATCAGTAGTTGTTCCTTTGGTCGTTCCTTTTATTAAAACGTTTGCAAAAGGCAAAGGTTGGTCGTTAGATTCTTTGTCTAACAATGTTCCGGTAATAGAACCGGTTTCTTGCGCGAAGAGTATTCCTACAAAAAACAACGCAAAAAGGGTAACAATTTTTCTCATTTAACTTGTTCTCAAATTCGGGGGCAAAGAACGAGAGGTTGTGTTAATTTCGTGTTACTCAAAAATTAATTATGTATGATTATAATGTTAGGTAATTGTTATCTGGTGCTGTTTAGAGGATGTTTTCTTAACGTTTATAGAATGTTAATTAAGGGGATATATATTTGAAGATTAGCAAATTAACATAGGTAAAGTACTTTGCTTAGATGTGTGTAATTGGGTTAAGAAAATATTTTGTGCTTTGTGAATGTAAAAGAAATATTAATCCTTTTTTAGAGGTAAAAGTTAGTTTGCGATGGGGTATCGTCCTTTTTTGAGGTTTTTTTAGAACAAAAAAACGCCTTAGTCTTCTAAGGCGTTTTTATAATTTTTTTATTAAAAATAATCTAATTATCGTAATTAACTACTACATTGTCTTTGTTAGACCAAGTTGTTACTTCTGCAATTTGATTATCAGTATAATTTACTTCAGACAATTTGTCGGCAGACCAGAAAAACCATTTTCCTGTTTTTACACCATTATAATATTGTCCCATAGCAATTTTCTTTCCTGTTGCATCGTATGATTTCCATTCGCCATGTAATTTACCTTCTTTGTTATAAAAACCAGATTGTCTTACTGTGCCATCTTCGTAAAAGAATGTTCCTTTAATTTGATTTCCTTGTTTTTCAAAAGTAGGCTTTACCTCTTGAGCAAAAATAGTTGTCGCAAACATTAAAGTTAATATCATTACTAAATTTCTCATATCTTAATAATTTTATTGGGGTTCTTGATGATTACATTACAAATGTAACATTAATTTTACTTTTAAACAACATTTAAGTAACATTAAATTAACAATAAGCTTATAATTATCTAAAAATCAATTACTTAATATTTCATTATTGAATAACATGATTTTTCATGTATTTATGATGTAGATCGATGTTCCCAAAGTTGTCGCAAAAGGAATCGTATAAAAAGTATGTCAATGGTTTTCAAGAAACTGATTTACAGTTGTTTATTGATAAATAGGACTGTGTCTGATATTCGAAATGCTTATACTTTATAGAAGTTCGTACTGTTATTGTTGATAGTATGGCAAAGTATGTTCAATAATATCATGTAAGAATACGATAAAAAGGCTTTAAAAAGATAACATTTCAATAACATAGGACTTGAATTTTAGTAACATTTTTGTGATCTATAAGTATGCTTGGAATATATGAATGATATTTACATTATGATGATTATTGCATTGGCTGTTTTGGCCATTGCAGATCTTATTGTTGGCGTTAGTAATGATGCTGTTAATTTTTTAAATTCTGCAATAGGTTCTAAAGCAATTTCTTTTAGAACGATCATGATTGTTGCTAGTGTTGGTATTGCTGCAGGAGCTATATTTTCTAGTGGATTAATGGAGGTAGCTCGTAAGGGTATTTTTGTGCCTGGCGAGTTTTATTTTGATGAGATCATGATCATATTTATGGCAGTAATGATCACAGATATATTACTTCTGGATTTTTTTAATACACTGGGTATGCCCACATCAACTACGGTCTCTATCGTATTTGAATTGCTTGGAGCCGCAGTGTGTGTGGCTTTACTTAAAATCTCGGCAGACGCAGATCTTTCTGTTGCAGATCTTGGCAATTTTATAAATACTAAGAAAGCAGGCGAGATCATTACGGGTATTTTGTTATCTGTAGTGGTTGCATTTTCGGTTGGAGCTATAGTTCAGTATATCTCAAGATTGCTTTTGTCGTTTAATTTTGAAAAGAAAGCCAAATGGGTTGGAGCGCTATTTGGTGGGGTAGCACTAACGGCAATCTTGTATTTTATATTTATAAAAGGAATTAAAGGCACTAATTATGCTCAATCTGTAGTTGAAATTTTATATAACGGGGGTGCAGAAGGTTTATTAGATTGGGCGAATACGTATTTTGGAAGCACATACCAAAGTGTCAAAGAATTAATAAACGCAAAAAAAGATCTTCTTTTCATAGATGCAGAAACCGGAACGGTGGCGTTAACATTACGAGGGTTTTTAGAAACAAATGTATTGCTTATTGTATTCTTAGGCTTTGTATTTTTATCGTTACTTTCCTATGGGATAATGTCGGTTCTTAAAACGAATATTTATAAAATAATAATTATAGTAGGAACTTTTGCACTGGCTTTGGCTTTTGCCGGTAATGATTTGGTTAACTTTATTGGAGTGCCCATTGCAGCCTGGCAATCTTATGAGGCTTGGTCAGCTTCTGGTATTTCTGCCGAATCTTTTACTATGGGAGTGTTGGCATCAAAAGTTGCAACACCTACATATTTATTATTAGCTGCGGGTCTTATTATGGTATTGACGTTATGGTTTTCGGCCAAGGCCCGAAACGTAGTCAAGACTTCTATCGATTTGTCACGACAAGGCGATGGAGACGAAAAGTTTCGCCCTAATTTCTTATCTAGAGAGATAGTAAGATTGACCATAGTAGTTTCTAATTCTATTTCGGCAATTACTCCAAAAACATTTAAAAAGTTTAGCGATAAGCAATTTGATGAAAAAAACGTTATCGAAGCAAATGCATTTATAAAGAAAGAAGATCAACCTGCTTTTGACATGGTAAGAGCGGCTGTTAATTTAATGGTAGCCGGGATCTTGATATCTATTGCAACCTCCATGAAATTGCCTTTGTCTACTACCTATGTAACTTTTATGGTCGCTATGGGTACATCATTAGCTGATCGGGCTTGGGGTACAGAAAGTGCCGTATATCGTGTTGCTGGGGTGTTAAATGTAATCGGCGGTTGGTTCTTTACAGCGATAAGTGCTTTTCTGGCTGCGGCGACCATTGCTTTTTTAATCAATTTCAATCAACCAATAATGACAGCAGTTCTTTTATTGGTTGCAGTTTTATTATTGGCAAGAAGCACTATAAGGTATCGCAATCAAACCAGAGCGGAAAAAGCAGAAGACAGACTTAAAAAATCAGAAAGCAGCTCTATCCAGGGCGTGATAGAAGAAAGTGCAGACAATATTAAATCTTTTGTAAACCGAGGAAACAAAATCTATGGAAATACCGTTGATAGCTTAGCAAAATACGATTTGGCAGCACTTAAAAAGAGCAGAAAAGGAATCGCTAAATTAGAAACCGAGGTAGAAGGATTAAGAGATAGCATCTTTTATTTTATTAAGAACCTTGACGAATCTAGTGTTGGAGCGAGTAACTTTTATATTTCAATCTTAGGATACCTTGAAGATATTACACAATCTTTAGAATACATAGCTAAAGTAAGTCATAAACATGTAAATAATAACCATAAAAAACTACGATTTAATCAAATTAAGGACTTAAAAGAGATCGAAGATCATTTGGATGATTTTTATGGAAATATAAAAGCTGTTTTTGATAGTAGAGAGTTTAAAAAGCTTGATAGTATCATCAGTGAAAAACAAGAACTGTTTACCATTGTAAATGATAAAATCGATAAACAGGTTGCAAGAACAAGGACCGAGGAGAGTAGCCCAAAAAATACAACCCTGTATTTTGGATTATTGACAGAAACCAAAGATCTTATCACAGCAACTATGAACCTATTGGTAACGTATAGAGATCATCAAGATTAATCCTTAGTTACAGCATAGCAAAGTTAAGTAATTGTTATCCTTATAAAATTTTTATGTTAGATTATGGTATACTGGCTTTTTCTATGTTAAAACTTAATTTTAACATAGTATATTTACCCGTCGTGATATAATTTTAAACTATGGACAAAAAAGATATTATAATTTTATTGGTGGATGACGAACCTGATATTTTGGAAATCGTTGGGTATAACCTTACGGCAGAAGGGTATCAAGTACTTACTGCAGAAAATGGTGTAGAAGCTGTTAAAATTGCAAAAAAGAAGAAGCCACATCTTATAATTCTAGATGTTATGATGCCAGAAATGGATGGTATCGAGGCTTGCGAACAAATTCGGAAATTGCCAGACCTGCAAAACACCATAATAACGTTTTTAACGGCAAGAGGAGAAGACTACTCACAGGTAGCAGGATTTGATGCAGGCGCAGATGATTACATCACAAAGCCAATTAGGCCAAAGGTTCTGGTAAGTAAGGTAAAAGCATTGCTTAGACGTTTAAAAGAAGAAGAGTCATCAGAGAACGTGGTAAAAATAGGAACTCTGGTAATTAATAGAGACGAGTATAAAATCATAAAAGATAAAAAAGAGATCGTATTGCCTAGAAAAGAGTTTGAATTATTATCTTTATTGGCCTCTAAACCAGGAAAGGTTTTTAAGCGAGAAGATATCCTTGACAAGGTATGGGGCAATGAAGTCATTGTAGGAGGCCGAACTATTGATGTTCACATTAGAAAATTAAGAGAAAAAATCGGCGATAATAGTTTTAAAACTATTAAAGGAGTAGGATATAAGTTTGTAGTTTAAAATGGCAGAAAACTTTAAGAAGTCGTATAGGTTTGCATACCTTTCATCTTTATACATCACTATATTACTAACGCTCGCTTTGAGCGTTTTTTTATATGTTCAATCAATTCTTAATCTAGTATTAGTGGTAGGTTTTGCATTGTTGTGCTATGCTATAAGCTTTCTTGTTATTCAATACAGAGTAGAACGTTTTATCTATCGTAGAGTACGTAAAATCTATGATGATATCGAAATGCTCGATGTAGAAACTATCGAAGATACCCCGGTTACTACAGACATGCGAACCTTGATCAAAGAAGTAGAGAAGTTCGCAAAAAAACGAAAAACAGAGATTGAAACCCTTAAAATACGAGAAGACTATCGCAAAGAATTTATGGGTAATGTTTCTCATGAGCTCAAAACACCTTTGTTTACTGTGCAGGGATATATTCTTACCCTTTTAGATGGAGCCATGAAAGATCCGGCAATTCTTGATAAATATCTTAATCGAGCTAATAAGGGCGTAGAACGACTTATTTATATTGTAAATGATTTGGATATGATCACCAAATTAGAAGTTGGTGATCTTAACCTTAACTATACAGGTTTTGATATTGTAGAATTAGTACAAAGCGTATTTGATCTTTTCGAGATGAAGGCTGCAAAAAAAAATATCGCACTCACTTTTGATATGAATTATACAGAACCTATCATGGTACACGCCGATAAAGAAAGAATACAACAAGTGCTTTCTAATTTGATAGTAAATTCAATTAAATACGGAAAAGAGGACGGTACAACCGAAGTAAGTATTGAAGATTTGATTCGTAATAAAGTGATTATACGAATAACAGATAATGGCGAAGGGATTGCACAGGCACATATCCCCAGGTTATTCGAACGTTTTTACAGAGTAGATAAAAGTGGTTCGCGTAAAGAAGGAGGTTCTGGCCTTGGATTAGCCATTGTAAAACATATTATCGAAGCCCATCATGAACGTATTTATGTAGAAAGCGACTATCGCGTTGGTAGCGAATTTTCATTTACTCTGGAAAAAGTGAAAAAGTTTCCCGTAATCGACGTCAGTACCAAAACTACTTAACCCTCTATAGTTATTTATAGTTCTTAATTTTTTTAATGTAAATTCATTTTGAGTGCAACTAGGGACAAGTTTTTGAAGCATTAAGCGATCTGCCAGGTACTCCTGTTCAAATTGTCCGGGTGTAGGGATAAAAAATGCTTTTTTCTTTAACTTGGCCAGATCCATTACTGTAGTATACCCAGAGCGAGATATGACCAGATTACTACTGTTGATAGTGTTTTCTAGTTCTTTTCCGGTTAAGTAATTATGAATTGTAATATTATTTTTTACATAAGTTTTGTGCATTTCTTCTATAAGCCCTCGTACAAAAACAATATTTTTATCACTTTGCTCAAACTCCTGAAAAAGTTTTTGTTCTAATAAAGTACGTTGTGGCTCCGGGCCAGATAGTAATACCATTATATCATACTTTTTGGGTAGGATTTGATACTCAAACCTGCTTAGTGGACCTAAATATGTGACCGGAATATTACTCTTTTTTGGATGACCTAATTCACCACTCAAATTAGGATCATCTGCCATATCAGGAACCCAGCATAAATCAAATTTCTTAATGTATTTGTTATGTAGTTTTGTGCTAAAAGAAGTAGTTTTTCCGCTTAAAACAGTAAGTTGGTGCGTTATAAAGACCGAAGGGACACTTTTGTGCCTAACCCCCATTCTATTGTCAGAAATAATACCACAAAACTCTTCTTCTTCAACCCATCTTCGTATGGCTTTTTTTTCTGCATTAATAGCATGGGCAATTTTAGGGCTATTCAATAACATTTTCAATTTAAAATTACTGCCCTTTTTAGAATATTCTATATTGTAAGACGGAAGTGTTCTTGCTTGTAATCCTGGAAACTCTTTTTTTAGTATTGAAAGTGCAACCCCGTCTGAAGCAATAACCGGTTCGATTCCCTCATAGATTAACGCGTTGATAATAGGGATACATCGGGTGGCGTGACCTAATCCCCAATTAAGAGGAGCTACAAGTACTTTTTTGTTCAAATGTCTTGGCTTTTAGTTTGTTATACCTATTAACTATTTAATTAGTAATAATAAAAGTAATCGTATTTCTGTATGCGTATATTTCCTTAATTTTACCAAAAAATTATCTTTAAGTATAGTTTTGAAATACGAGGTTATCAAGAGAATGTAGTCGAATAATAGAATCAAAATTCCCTGAATTTTTAAAACGACTTGTAGCTCTTCAAAAAAATGTATAACCCTTGTAACACAACCTGAAATCTGAAGACTAGTAAATAAGAAATAGGAGAACACGTGGGAAGTAAGAATAAATTAAAACGATTTAACGAAAATAAAACCTTTCATAATGTACTTGAACCAACCAGGGCAGAAGTACTGGATAACATGTCTGGTTTAAAAGGAAAGTGGAACGAAAAATTTTTTAAAAACCCAAATCCAATAGTTTTAGAATTAGGTTGTGGTAAAGGAGAATATACGGTTGGACTTGCAGAGAAATATCCAGAAAAAAATTTTATAGGTATAGATATTAAAGGAGCACGTTTTTGGAGAGGAGCAAAAACAGCAATTGAAAATGAAATGAATAATGTAGGTTTTATTAGAACTCAGATTGAGTTGGTTGATCATATTTTTGAAAAAGGAGAGATTGACGAAATTTGGATTACTTTTCCTGACCCACAAATAAAATACAAACGTACAAAGCACAGAATGACCAATACCACCTTTTTGCAGCGCTATAAAAAGATTTTGAAGCCAAACGGAATTATGCATCTCAAAACCGATAGCGAGTTTATGCATGGATATACTTTAGGATTGCTTCATGGCGAGGGGCATGAGGTCTTGTATGCAAATCATAATGTGTATCATAATGAAGGGGCACCAGAGGTCGTTACGTCTATTCAAACTTTTTACGAAAAACAATATTTAGAACAAAATAAACCCATAACTTACATCCAGTTTAAGATCTCATAATTGGTACTACAATTTTGGAAACTACTAAGATTTTTTTGGTTACTTTTTTTGCTGCACTTGTAGGAGTTATCCCTCCAGGACTGGTAAATATGACCGTTGCCAGAACTTGCCTGGAACGGGGTAAAAACAATGGGGTTTTAGTAGCCATAGGAGCTTCTTTTGTGGTAGTGCTTCAAGCTTTGGTGGCTATTCTTTTGGCCAAGTATATTTTTTTTAGCCCATATGTCAAGAATATTTTGTTACGTACCGGAGCAGTAATATTTTTTTTAATGGCGATTTATTTTTTCGCGAAAGCAAAACAAAGAAAAACCAAAATTAAAGTATACAGGCATAATAATACCAGAAGTTTCTTCAAAGGAGTTATGATGTCTGCTATAAACGTATTACCTATACCATATTTTGTAGCAATCGCTGCAGGGATGAGTGTTAGTGGTAAAATAGAATATGATACCCCAAGAATTATCGCGTTTATAATTGCAGCAGGGTCAGGAACGTTTGCTACCCTCTACTTTTATGTCTTTTCTTTTTTAAAAATTGAAAAAAAAACAGCCACTATTACTAAATATTCCAATTATTTTATGGGGATATTAATGCTGATTTTGGTTATGATCACCTTGGCAAGAATTATATACACATGGGAGTGAAAAAGGAGGAAGCAAATTTCTTTGAAAAAGTCTACAATGTAGCACGATTAATTCCTTTTGGGAGAGTCACCTCTTATGGAGCTATAGCCAAATATCTTGGAGCAGCAAGAAGCGCGCGCATGGTCGGCTGGGCTATGAATGCTTGCGGTGGGCGAGAAGATGTGCCAGCACATCGGGTCGTAAATAGAAAAGGGATTTTGACGGGTAAGCATCATTTTCAGGGAACAAATCTAATGCAACAACTACTAGAGAGTGAGGGTATCGAGGTCGTAGATAATCAGATCCAAAACCTGGATGATATATTTTGGGATCCCATGAAAGAATGTTGATTTCTTGCATACATTATTTCCGCTGCACTAAAAACAACTAATAGTACGTATTATAAATAACGATAGCGCTATAAATCATTTCGATTTTTGAGCTTTATAATCTTAACTTTTCAACCTATCTTTGCATTTAGAATCAATCTAGATTGTTGATTGGTTAAAAAAAGAAAATATACACATGAAGTTAGAAAAATCTGATATACTAAAAGCGCTAGAATCTATTACAGTGGCAGGAGAAGGAAAGAATATGGTAGAGAGTGGTGCTGTAAAAAATGTAATTACTTTTGGAGATGAGGTGGTTATAGATTTGGTGCTTTCAACTCCGGCATTACATATCCGTAAACGCGCCGAGGTAGATGTACTGAAAGCTATACATGAAAAAGTATATGAGAAGGCAAAAGTTAAGGTAAATATTAAGGTTGAAACACCAGAGAAGCCTGATCTAAAAAATTCAATTAAAGGAAAACCAATACCTGGAATTACTAATATTATAGCTGTCGCTTCTGGTAAAGGAGGAGTAGGTAAATCTACAGTCACCTCTAATTTAGCGGTAACCTTGGCTAAAATGGGATTTAAGGTCGGGCTTTTGGATGCCGATATTTATGGCCCCTCTGCGCCAATTATGTTTGATGTTGAACGAGAACGACCACTTTCTGTTAAAGTAGGTGATAAATCTAAAATGAAACCTGTAGAGAATTATGGTGTTAAGATTTTATCTATTGGTTTTTTTACACAACCAAATCAAGCCGTAGTTTGGAGAGGCCCGATGGCAGCAAAAGCTTTAAATCAAATGATTTTTGATGCAGCCTGGGGAGCGCTAGATTTTATGTTAATTGATTTACCACCAGGAACAGGAGACATCCATTTATCTATAATGCAATCGCTTCCGATAACAGGAGCTGTTGTCGTAAGCACTCCACAAAATGTCGCACTGGCAGATGCCAGAAAAGGAGTGGCTATGTTTCAGCAGGAAAGTATTAATGTTCCTGTCTTAGGTATTGTAGAAAATATGGCGTATTTTACTCCAGAAGAGCTTCCTAATAATAAATATTATATCTTTGGAAAAGAAGGAGCTAAATATCTTGCTGAAGATATAGAAGTTCCGTTTTTGGGAGAAATTCCATTAGTGCAAAGCATTCGAGAAGCAGGAGATGTTGGAAGACCTGCTGCATTACAAACAGCAACTCCTATTGAAATGGCATTTGAAGAGTTAACTAAAAACATCGTTCAGGAAGTAGTAAATCGAAATGAAAATTTGCCGCCTACCGAAGCAATTAAAATAACAACAATGGCAGGATGTTCTGCTGTAAAAAAATAGAGTATGACTTCTGAAGAATTAAGAAAGAATGTAGAAAAGGCTCTTGACGAAATTAGACCTTTTTTGGAAAGCGATGGAGGTAACATTTCTCTGATTGCAATTGAGGATGATAAGAGAGTTAAAGTTCAGTTAGAAGGTGCTTGTGTAGGATGTAGTGTAAATCAAATGACTTTAAAATCTGGAGTCGAAATGACAATCAAAAAGTATGCTCCTCAGATCGAAGAAGTATTAAACATTGCATAGAAATAGAATTATGCCGTCCTAAATTCAATTAATGGTTTAGGACCTTCAAGAGGGGTTCTTATAATTTTTAAAACTCCGTCATCTGTAGTGGATATTTGCCATTTGATAAGGGTAATATTTCCATATTCAATCTCAATTCCAGTGATGCATCTGGGATGTACACAACTGCCATCATTAAAAAGATTTAACTCTCCAATTTCAGGAAACCGTGGGCGATGTGTATGACCAATTATGGTACAAAGGTTTTTATTATTAGCAATCCATTTTTTAATCTTGCGTTCTATTCTAATAGTTTCTTTAAAATTTTGTGCAGGACTTGTGGGGTCAGAGATCCCCATTACTTGTAAAGGTTTCCATAATACACGCACCAAAAATCGATGAATCCTCCATCCTGTATAATTCATGAAATCTGCTTGGTGACCATGCAAAAGAAAGATTTCCTGAGTAGTATCTTTATGCTTTAAAACGATTGCTTCTTCATATTTAATACCGGGAAAAAGCGGTACTTTTTTACCTGTTTTACGATCAAGATAATAGCTAAGATGTTTTTCAACGTATTTAGGATTTCGGTATACCATATCATGATTACCCCAAATCATTTCTAATCGATTTTCATTATAAAATAACTGAAGCAGCTCATAAATATTCTTATGCGCCCTTAGAATCATGTTAAAATTAAGGTTCTCCCATAATTCATCTCCATCCCCTAATTCGCAATAGGTATAACCTTCTTTGTAATAATGTTTGAGGGCATGAAAATAAATATTTCTATTATTAGCAAATTCATCAGCAAAACTATTATCCCCACGGTGGCAGTCACTAAAAAGTATAAACTTAGAACTATCATCAAACGGAATTACTCTTGCATTTTTATAAGCACGATTCAATCGGAATTGAGAAGACATACACTAAGTTTTCAGTAAATATACAATAGACGAAATATAATGTATTTAGAAAAAGTAATTTATTTTTATCAATAGAAAATCAAATTTTTCATATAGAAAACCATCTTATATTCACGCCGTATTTGGATTTTTTTGATGAGTTTCTAAATGATGATTTAATAACTCTTGTAGGCTATCCAGATACTCTAATAAGATTTTATCATTTGTATCACAAGAGGTACCAGAAGGTATTGTAATAGGCTGTTCTTCAATAAAATGATATATTTCTGGATATTGAGTTTCTATTTTGGTCGTTAGCGTATTGATTTGAGTAATTAGATCTTGAGAAGGATTCATAACAATTGTTTAAGGAGTTTATTTTAGCTATGCGCTTACTTAATTTCTGGATATAGAAGATACGATAAAAAAGAGCTAGGTCATAGTTAAAGAATTGCTAACATTACTATTTTCATAAGAATATATCTTGTATCTCTAATTTGATTCGTTTTGTTAAAATACCTGTATCGCAAGTCACCATTTGGAGGAATATCTTTTCTAGTCGATAAATGTCTAAAAAACAGCAAAATTTAGACTGACATTCATCATATTTAATATTGCATGAAGCAGTTATTTTTGAACAAAGAACTACATCCAAAAGCTACATATTTTTCTAGCAAATTTTTTAAGGTCGATCCCTTATTAAGATGGAATATAATATTAATTAAAACAAAGAATTGCTTATGAAAACAAACATTCAATTTGTACAAATGCCTACTAGTGAAACTATGGAAGATTACGTACAAGAAAAATTAAATAAGTTGTATAAAAAATATGATTGGATCATCAAAACTGATGTATTTTTCAAAAAGGAAAATGATCCTAAAGGAAAAGGGAAGATTTGTGACATGGAACTAAGTCTTTCAGGTCCCAGGATATATGCTTCATCAAACGAAAAAAATTTCGAGTTGGCCTTTAAGGAAAGCTTAAGTGATATAGAAAAACAACTTAAAAAACGAAAACAGGATATGAAACCCTACATATAGTGGCTTATTATCTTGTAGAATAAATTATTATACATGTTGATCTATCAAAATTTGATTTCCATCCGGGTCTGTTAATACAATACTGGCTGGCCCAGAGGTTTTTTGATCTGCTTCTCGATCTAATGGTATGTTTTTAGATTTTAATTTGGCCTGTATCTCTCGTACGTCATCAAATGATTCCAGTGTTTTGGCATTTTCATCCCAACCTGGATTAAATGTCAAAATGTTTTGGGTAAACATTCCTTGAAACAATCCAATCAAGGCATTACCGTTTTTCATGATTAGATAATTCATTTTTAGGTCTCCTGCAAAAACAGTAAACCCAAGCTTCTCATAAAAGTCTTTTGAAACGTTAATGTCTTTAACGGTTAAACTAATCGAAAATGCTCCAAGTTTCATATAATTTTTTTTTAGTAAGGATTCGATATCTATCGTTGTTTTGTTTACTAGATAATTGAGATTTAAATGCTCTGTGGTTTGTCTCAAAATAAAAATTATTGTTCAATCCAATACCTTGCTGGCAGGACCGGAGGTATTTTACTTCTCAAAGAGTATATATGTACACTATACAAATTGTTATCGCTTAGTTGTTTTTACTTTTTTATTGATCTCCTTCATATAGTGCTCTATTTTGCTTATCTCTTTAGTTTTTTGAGGGGCATTATACGTTGACCAAAACTCAGCATTATATCCGCGTGATTGATTTTCAAGACTGTTTTCAATATCCATATTTTTCTGAAAAGGATATTTGTCAATGTCATCGACAATTATTTTATTTATGAATAACTCTTTTTTAGGATTTTTAACAAATAGTAATTTATTAGTTTTTTTGGTGTCATAGATTTTCCAGGTGTCTTCCTCTTTTTGATATTTCAGATACATTTTATCGTTATACTCTTGATATTCAAAAATGACATTATAATACACTTGCTCCTGGCCATTTGTTAATCTTCTTTTCCATGATTTTCCTTTGTGTGATGTGCGCGTGAGCTCTATTCTTACAAAAGCAAAGGACTCTGTGTCTATATATAATGTTGCTTTTTGAAAAGGAGTATCAATACCTTTTATTTTATATACGTAGGTATTATTGTATAGTAAAATATCTTCCAGTTCATATTGCCATCCATTTTTACCCTTTATTGGTCCGTAATCAAATCTAATAAGATCGTCTTCGATAAGATCAATAATCGAATTTTTTCTTTCCCACTGGTCATTCCAGGGATTTTTTTGTGCGATGTAACTATTTCTTATTTCAACTACTTCTACTTCAGCTTCTATATCAATATCTGTGGCCTGATTGTAGAATTTGGCAGCACACTCCAGATATTCTACATAGGTACTATCTTCTTTTTGAAGATCCCGTATAAACCCTTCAAGAATATAGGGTTGGTTGGGGTAGTTTTTATCAATCTCCTGATATGCCTTTTTAACAATTTGCTTAGCTGATAATTTTTTCTTTTTTGTTGTCGCAATAACTACTTCACTAAGGGTATTAATTTGTGCACTAAGAAATAGTTTTTGATGGGTAACAAAGTCATCAATTCGTTTTTCAACAGATCCAAACCCAATACTAGATATCACTACGATATCTGAATTTTTGAAATCAGGAATATGAAAAATAAATGTACCTTCTTCGTTAGAAGTCGTACCAATTGGTTGTCCTTTTAGATATATAGATGCAAATGCAATAGGTGTATTATTTTCTGAGTCTAAAACCTTACCTGTAATAGTTTTTTGAGCATGTTGCCCAATAGTTCTAAATGAAAAGAATGAGATAATAATAAAAACAAAAAACTTTGTGGTTGTATTCATAATATAACGACGAATCAAATATAAATTCGTTACTTTTTTATAATACAAGCTAATCATATTTAAAAATAAAACTGATAATACTCTATCTAATTATTTCAAAAAGAGTAAAATATTGTATGCTTGCTTCTTTAAAAGAGATGTGATCTACCTTGGCAAATTCGGGGCCAGTGCGGCACCAGTCTAACAAAGATTGTAGTTGATTTTTATCTCCTTCTGCCTCGATATAGACACTTCCATCAGGTAAATTTTTTACAAAACCATTGATGCCCAACTCCTGAGCTTTATCTAGTGTGCTTTTTCTGTACCATACGCCTTGTACTTTGCCTGACACTGTGATGTTGTAATGTTTTATCATTCTGATAAATGAAATAAATTTTATATAATCATATCGAAAGATAGTATAAATTTTAAGAATCAACAGTATGATAAATATCATATTAATTACGGAATACATGATCTAATTTTGGTACTATAAAACAGAGAACACATGAAAAAAATTCTTGTCCCAGTAGATTTCTCCGAATATTCAGAATATGCATTGCAAGCAGCGGCAAGTATTGCCAAACAGCAAAATGCTAAAATTATAGTGTTGCATATGCTTGGATTATCCGAAGCGGTATTGACCAAAAATGAAGGTCAGGAAGTAGCCGAAGCAATGTATTATATGAAACTTGCCGAAAAACGGTTTAAAACGTTTCTTGATAAAGAGTATCTAAAAGGAATCCAAATTGAAGAAACTGTACAAAATTATAAAATCTTTAGCGAAGTAAATGAAGTCGCACATGAAAGTGACGCAGATCTAATTATAATGGGCTCTCATGGCACAACAGGTTTACGAGAAGAAGTTTTTATAGGTTCTAATACCGAAAAAGTGGTTCGTACAGCTGATGTACCTGTATTAGTTATAAAAAAACCGAGTAATGATTTTAAAATAAAGGAAGTGGTATTTGCCTGTGATTTTAAAATGGAAAATATCAGGCCTTACCTTAATGCAGTAAAACTTTTTGAATCTCTGGGAGCCAATATTCATCTGTTGTATGTAAACTTGCCGGGAGAACAATTTAGAAATTCTATAGAAATAGAAGAAAAGGTAAAAGAGTTTCTTTTTAAAGCAGAATCTGGTAATCTGGAAATGCTGGATAAAGTTGTGTATTATAATGATTATAGTGTAGAAAATGGTGTGTTTAATTATAGCAATAAAAGTAATGCAGATGCGATTGCAATTCCTACACATGGTCGACGGGGTTTAGCCCATTTCTTTAGCGGTAGTATCGGTGAAGATATTGCGAATCATGCCACTAAACCTGTAATCACATTTAAGATATAAGTTTTATCTTTTTTTAGTAAAAAACTAAAGGTCAGAAAAGGCGTCTTAGTAAGAGAAGCGAAGAAATCTGTCAAATTTAAATCATTAATTGAAAGGTTACTTCCAAAACTACCATTTTTGATGATGACATTATTCTATGTTTTTTAACTTTGGATTCAGCGTCTTTTATGCGGTTTTCTTATGAGGTGACTAAACGAACTCCTGATGAGGTGCCTATTCTAGAAACACCTAAGTCAATATAGTGCTCTGCAGTTTCAATATCTTGAATACCCCCAGAAGCTTTTATTTTTACAACGTCTCGCACTTGATTTTTCATCAATACTATATCTTCGAAAGTAGCACCACTAGTCCCAAAACCAGTAGAGGTTTTAATATAATCTGCTCCGGCGTTCATAGATAGTTTGCATGCAATTTTTTTTTCTTCATCGGTTAGGTAACAGTTTTCGAAAATCACTTTTAGAAGCTTATTCCCAATAGCCTTTTTGACCGCTCTGATTTCATCTTCAACAATTTTATAATATCCGGACTTTAGCAAACCAATATTGAGTACCATGTCAATTTCATCAGCACCTTGATCGATGCATTTTTTTGCTTCATATACTTTAACCTGATTAATGATTGACCCAAGAGGAAACCCTACAACGGTAGCAACTTTAATATTGGTATTCATGAGCTCACTATCAGCTAAAGCAACATAGTAACTGTTAACACAAACCGCATAGAAGTTGTGTTTTTTTGCCTCACTGCAAAGTTTTTTGATATCGTCTACAGTGGCAGTAGCTTTTAGAAGTGTATGGTCAATATACTGGTTCAGTACCATTACTATAGATAGGTATTAATTACTTTAATAATGTCGTTTTTTTGCAATACGCCTGATTGTCTCCAGAGTTGCTTTCCATCTTTAAACAAAATCATTGTTGGCACCCCTCGTACCTGATATTTTGCTGATAACGGTTGATTATTGTCGACATTAATCTTTACAATTTTAACGTGATCCCCTAATTCGTCTTTAACTTCTTTAAGAATAGGTGATAATACTTTGCACGGGCCACACCAATCTGCAAAAAAATCGACTAAAACTGGTTTTTTTGAATTTATAATGTCACTAAAATTACTTTTCATTGTATATCGTTTTTAAACCCTAAAGTATACTAATGAATTGAGAAAATAACAAATGTTCTGCATTAACTTATTTTTGGATTAGCAGTATATTTTTTTAATACATGCATTATCCTGGTTATAGGAATAGTTACAGAGTAAGTCCCCGTGTACGATGGGCATATGATACAATCATCAAAGTAAAATTTTATGACATCATCATCCATCACAAAATTATTCTTATACGCTTTAAAATCACCCTCAGAGATCTCCCAACAGTCATAATATAGTTCTCCAGAATTAATCCCTTCTTTGATCAATTCATTGATAATACTAAATACCTCTTCTTGGGATCCGGTTTTAAAAAAATCATCAAAATACACAAATTCATGTGTGTTGAGGTCAAAATTGATACAATCAAAAAGATAGGTAGAATACCGCATTCCCGAATAATAATTTTCTTTGTAAAGGACCACACTAAGAAGTTTATCATTTACATTATAAATTTTATAATCAATAATTCTTTTTTCTCTTAATCTATTTGTTTTTAATGTATCGCATAGTAGTTCTTTGTCTTCTAATATTTGATTTTCAGTTTTTTCGATATTGAGATAATTTTCCTTGATTACGGTATTAAATACTGAATAGTATGCATCGATGTTTTCATTTAAATAAGGATATTTATAATCTAATACGTACAGATCTTCTTCTTTATAAAATGCTTTGGAGATGACTAGTTCTTGTAGCTTAGCTTTATCGTCTTGTGCTTTAAGCAAGCGTTGTTTTTTGATGGATTTTGTCTTCTCTTTATCGTATTCTTGTATTTCTTCAGAAAAAAAGAGTTCTGTGTCAGTAGATTCAGTGTTTTTTTGTGACTTGGTTTCAATTTTTTTGATATCGGTTGGTTTTTGAGAAGAAGCTTCTTTTTTACAAGCGATTAGGCTGAGTATAATAAAACAGGAGATAAGGGTTTTCATAAGATTATTATTTAATACATTTTTTAATGAGTTTATATGCCCAGTCATAATGACTGGAAGTCGCCGAAATAAGATATGAGGCTAACGAGGTGGTGCCTGTCCATTTGTATTTTCTTTTTTCGAATAACTCTTCTTCTGTGTGGTGATTTATTATTTTTTGTAATTCTTCAAATGATTTTTCAAGCATGGTTTTGACCTCTTCCAAATTAACTTCCTTATATTTTTTCCATATCTCTTTATTAAGTTCTGGGGTAGTTTTCCAAGTGTACCCTTTTGCAGGCATATCAGGTTTTTCCCCTGTCATTCCTACAGCATACCAATCAAGCATCATCATATGCCAATGATGAAGATGGGCCAACACATCTCTAATATTTCGATTCAAATATCCTTTAGGAAATTGAGTTTTTAGTTTCTCTTCAGAGAGTGAGTTGATATAAATCCATAGCTTTTTATAATTCTGATTGCTCAAGCTGTGTAGCTCTTTTTTGGTTTTTGGTCTTGGCATTTTTTTATAATTTACTATGTGTAAATGTAGCCGAGATTCAACAAGAAAAATATGATATTGATCAGTCATCATCAGAAATACGAAAGGTGAGCTCATAAGACCTCACCTTTGTCATGTATATAAGAATGTATTTAATACAATCCGTTACCCAATATGATCAACGTATTTACCACCAAACTGGCAATTAATAAGTCTAAAACTAGCTTGGGTTTTTGAACCGTTAAAATTGCAGCATTATGGGCACTACAAACAATCACACTCAAGAAAACCAGAAACATTTGGATAGCACTATTGCCATGAAGCAATGTTGCCATAATAGCAATAGAACCTAAACAAGTAGAGGCAATAATCGCAAGAGCGGAGTATCCGATATAATTTTCTGAAAAATCAGCATTTATTTTTGCATATAGTGTCATAGTATTTGTTTTTTAATTCGCAGTAAAAATAATAGCAAGGGGTTTTCTAAACTATGAGAAATATCAGTTTTCAAAAATTAGCTTTAGTTTTCCTAGCATGATCAGTTCAGATTTGTTCTTTCCTGAAAAAGCTCCGGCAATGGCATTTGCGGTTTCCCAAATTAGTTGCTTGATGCGATCAGAAAAACGAGCTTTATGTTCGTTATAAAAGGATTCAAACTCCTGAAAACAAGATTCAGCACTTAGGGTTTCAGAATCCATCCAATCAAAAACAATTTCGATCTGAAAAGCGGCATCTGCACCAAATTCATCTACGATATCGTCAACCTTTATCCATTCGTTTTTTATAATTTTCCTTAAAGATTCGTATTCTGAAGAGCGAACTACTTTATCAGATGCTGCGATGGCATAGAAAAGTTTTCCCAGATTTTGGTAAAATGCTATTCCGATATTTTGTGCTGTATTCATGGTGCTAATATTTAGTAGTTTATTAAAGTAAAGTTAATATGTGTTTAAGAAGATTTTTATGACATTTATCAGTTCGGGTAACTCTTCAAAATCATTACATTTGAAAAATGAAGGTTTTTAAGGAGAATAATAATATTTTCAGGTTGCTTTCTGAAGCTGTTTCAGAAGGTATTATTGTAGTCAATAAAGATCAGATCGTTGTAGCAACTAATGGATCTGCTAATGAGATTTTTGGTTACGATATGGATGAGTTAATAGGCAAACCCTTAAATACGCTCATACCACAAAAATATCATCATAGCCATAAAGCTCATTTTGAAAATTTTACTCAACATAGCGAAAAGCGCCACATGGGTAAAGGCAGAGACCTTTATGGAGTTCGAAAAGATGGTACAGAATTTCCTGTTGAAGCAGGTCTTAATCCATTTACAATCTATGATAATCATTACGTAATGGCTTTGGTTATCGATATTACAGAACGCAAAAAACAAGAAGAGAAGATAATAGAATTAAATGCAGAGCTCGAACTAAAAGTAGAAGAACGTACAAAAGCATTACATAATACAATACAAGAGTTGAAAGAAGAGGTTAAGCTGCGTAAAGAAGCCGAAGCCAAAGCCAAAGAATCATTAAAAAAAGAACGTGATCTCAACGAGTTAAAAACGAAGTTTCTATCTATGGTATCTCATGAGTTTAAGACCCCTCTGGGGGGTATTCTTACTTCGGCTACTTTGATAGGAAAATACACTAAGGAAGAACAACAGGAGAAAAGAGACAAACATCTTAATACCATTAAAAATAAGGTAAAATACCTGGATAATATTCTTACAGATTTTTTATCTATTGAGCGATTGGAAACAGGTAAGGTAAGTTACAAATTTAGTCAGTTTCCACTTAGCAAAGTAATTAACGAAGTTGTGTATAATGCCAATATGCTGCTCAAAGACGGGCAAAGAATTAATTATCCAGATGATATAGACGAATACACCATCGAGTTTGATGAAAAGATTTTAGAATTGATGCTGTCCAACCTCATTAATAATGCTATAAAATATTCTGGAGAGAACACGATAATAGATCTACAAGTAACATTTGAAGAAGATGTTCTTATATTTAGGGTTATTGATGAAGGTAGAGGCATCCCCGAAAAAGAACAAGCGTTTATTTTTAAACGATATTTTAGAGCAGAAAACGCTTTGTTAGATCAAGGAACCGGAATAGGCTTGAATATAGTCAAAAATCATTTAGAGAACCTTGGCGGGAGTATTACATTTACTAGCCAGGAAAATCAAGGCTCGACATTTATTGTTAAAATACCCTTTATTAATAATTACAAAAATGATGAAAACGATTCTGTTAATTGAAGATGATGCTGCTCTTAGAGAAAATACTGCCGAGTTATTAGAACTTTCAGATTATCATGTAATCACTGCTCCCAACGGAAAGATAGGAATCACAATGGCAAAAGAAGAGAAACCTGATATTATAGTTTGCGATATCATGATGCCCGAAGTTGATGGTTACGGAGTTTTGGAAGCCCTATCTGATCATAAATATACGAGTCAAATCCCATTTATTTTCTTATCGGCAAGAACAGAGCATAAAGAAATTCGTAAAGGAATGAATTTAGGTGCAGATGATTATCTTACCAAACCATTTGAAGAGGAAGAATTAATAAGCGCTATAGAAAGTCGTCTGGCCAAAGCTCAGATAATAGCAAATCTTCTTTATGAGCGTAAGGAACAATTTATTGATAATGAGAATCAAGGTGGGTTTAGAAATCTTCATGAACTTAAGAATTTCTTTGATGATCATGGAGAGATTTCTGAATTTAAAAAAGGAGAAATAATTTTTAAAGAAGGTGAACATTCTAATAAGATTTATTTGCTTCTGAAAGGGGTAATCAAATCTCATAAAATGGATGAAAACGGTAAAGAATTGATTACTGCATTATATAAGGCCGATGATTTCTTAGGCTTTACTTCTTTTACAGATAATGTCCCGTATCAAGAATCGGCTACAGCAGTTGAAGATGCACAATTGGCAGGAATATCAAAAGGGAACTTGAAAGATATTTTAGATAAAAGTAAAAATATTTCACTTGAATTAATGGAATTACTTACCGATAATTTATCAGAAATAAAAGGTCAGCTGTTGCAGATGGCTTATAGCTCTGTGCGCAAAAAAACAGCACAAACCATTCTTCAATTTGCACAAATCCTTACTAAAAAACCAGAGGATACTATTAAAATATCTCGTAATGATTTAGCAAGTGTGGCGGGTATAGCAACAGAGAGTTTGATAAGAACGTTGTCAAGTTTTAAAAAAGATGGGCTTATAGAAATAGAAGGACGTAATATTAAAATTTTAAATTTACAAGGCCTTCAGTTGATAGAATAAAATACGCAAACTGATTTTTATCATTCTTTTCATCGATATGACCTAATACTTTTGTTGTATTAGAAAATATTAAAGATGAAGAATATTCTAATTCCGACAGATTTTTCTGAAAATTCATGGAATGCTATCCTCTATGCAGTATCATTTTTTAAAAGGATGCGGTGCAATTTCTATTTGCTCCACGTTTCAGCATATGATGAAATAATTAGTAAAGCATTGTTTTATGAAACAAAAGATACTATCCTCGAAAATATTGCCTACACAGGTCAAGAATATATGCAGTTGTTGCTCAAAAGAATCCAAAGATTACCCTTAAATACAAAACATCGCTTTTTTACCATCAACGAATATGTCTTTTTTATCGATGCGGTTAGAAGGCAAGTAGAGGAGAAAGAAATCGATTTTATTGTTATGGGTACAAAAGGAGCTTCAGGACTTAAAGAAAAAACAATAGGAAGCAATACCGGCGATGTGATAACAAAGGTGAAATGTCCTGTTTTGGTAATTCCTGAAAAAGCCAGATATAGTAAACCTAAAGAAATAGCTTTTCCTACAGATTATAATTTATTATATAAAAGCAGAATTTTAAACACAATAACGAGTATTGTTTCTATAAACAGAGCTGCCCTTAGAATACTGCATATCGCCAAAAGAGAACAAGAACTTACCGAATTACAGAATAAGAATAAGAATTTTCTTGATGACTATCTAGAGGAGCACATTGAGCGCAGTTTCCATTTTCTATCAAATCAGAATATAGAGGAAGCTGTACAATGCTTTGTAGAGAGCAGGAATATAGATATGATCACTATGATTGCTAAAAACCTTAATTTTTTTCAGCATATTTTATTCCATCCTACTGTTGAAAAAATAAGTTACCATACCAATGTACCTTTTTTGGTACTACATGAATAACGTTTGACTTTCTGAGATTTTTCAACCCGTTTAGAATACTTGTCTTAAACATGACTCTTTATAAATATCATAAAAAAGTAAAAACAATAAAATAATGTGTACAAGCTTAGTAAACAAATACAACATACCGGGACCAAGATACACCAGTTATCCAACGGTTCCATATTGGGATATTAATACATTTTCTTTAAAAAGTTGGATCAAATCGGTACAAAAATCTTTTGGTGAAAGTAATACTACAGAAGGAATAAGTCTTTATATACATTTACCATTTTGTGAACGTATGTGCACGTTTTGTGGTTGTCATAAAAGGATTACAAAACGGCATGAGGTTGAAATGCCTTATATCCGTACTTTATTAAAAGAATGGCAGCTGTATCTAGATCTTTTAGAAACTAAACCTAACATCAAAGAATTACATCTTGGAGGAGGAACCCCGACCTTTTTCTCTCCCAAAAATTTGGAATATCTGATCAATGGGATTTTCAGGTTTGCCAACAAAACCGAAGATTGTGAGTTCAGTTTTGAAGGGCATCCCAACAATACGACCAGAGAGCATTTGCAAGCCCTGTATGATGTGGGATTCAGAAGGGTGAGTTTTGGCGTTCAGGATTATAATAAAACTGTACAAGAGGCCATTAACCGCGTACAACCTTTTGAAAATGTAAAGCATATCACAGAAACAGCAAGAGAAATTGGATTCACATCGGTGGGGCATGATATTATTTTCGGACTTCCTTTCCAGAAACAAGAAGAGGTTATCCAAACGATTCTAAAAACAAAAGAGTTAATGCCGGATCGGCTGGCATTTTACAGTTATGCACATGTGCCATGGCAAAAAGGGAACGGACAACGAGGTTTTAAAGAATCCAATTTGCCTACGGCAGAAGAAAAAAGAAAGCAATATGAAACGGGTAAAAAATTACTATCAGAAGTAGGATATGTTGAAATAGGCATGGATCATTTTGCGTTACCAAATGATTCCTTATACACCGCCATGAAAAACCAAACCTTGCATCGAAATTTTATGGGGTATACTGCATCCAAAACTAAAATGATGATCGGCTTAGGTGCGTCTTCTATAAGTGATAGTTGGTATGGTTTTGCTCAAAACGTAAAAAACATAGAAGAATATCAACATTTGGTTACTGAGGGGATAATCCCGGTATATAGGGGTCATATGCTAACTCAAGAAGATGAGATTATAAGAAAGCATATCCTACATTTGATGTGTCATTTTGAAACCAACTGGAAGGATGACGAATTGTATTTTAGGGAGTTGCCCGAGGTTATTCAGAATTTAAGAGAACTCGAAATTGATGGTTTAATGAAAATTCAGGATGATTCGTTAAAAATTTATAAAAAAGGACACGCTTTTGTGCGTAATGTTTGTATGGCTTTTGATTTAAGATTACAACGTAATAAACCCGAGACGACATTGTTTTCTATGACGGTTTAGTCTTTAACTAATAATGGCATTCAAAATTGGAAGAAACGATTTTGGTAGTGGATTTTGGAGAAAGATAAGGGATTCCTAACCCCAGACCGCGCACAATAAATAACAGGCCTATAATTATTATAAATATCGGAATAACTTTTTGAATATGTTGGCGTGTTTTCCCTTTTATAAAATTACCTAGATATACAGCGCTGGTCATTAATGGGATAGTACCCAATCCAAACAGTACCATATATACACTACTTTCTAATGCATCACCATAAGCAAGAGCACCAAATACTGCCATATAGACTAACCCACAAGGTAAAAAGCCATTTAAAAAACCGATAGTTAAAAACGTATCTGGTGTTTTCTTTTTGAGTGCTATACCCAACGTATTTTTTACTCTCGAAAGAAGTGTATAGATCGGTTTGGTAAAATTATATCTTGTTAAATAACGAGTTGGAATTAATACAATTAGAATCATTAAAACTCCAATGGTTATCGATATGCCTTGTTGGATTCCAAAAATTTGAAGACTTTTTCCTAATATTCCAAAAAACAATCCTATACTGCCATAGGCCAATAATCGACCTAAATGATATAATCCTATATGTAAAAATTTCTTGGCATTATTAGATCTACTCACGGGGAGCATAAAAACGATGGGGCCACACATTCCTATGCAGTGAAAACTACCTAATATTCCTAATATAAATGCAGATACTAACATTTTTAATAGGTAAATGATTTTTTAAACAGGTATGAAGTATTTCCATATTGCCAATCAATTGTAATATTCCAACGACCTTCAATCATATATTCATCTGAAATAAGATACACATTATTCTGAAGTGATATAGGAATTTCAAAATCTAGTTTTTTATTGGATGGTCGATATAAGAAAATCGTTCCCGAGATTTTATCGAACTCTTTTTCGTCAGGAAACGTAATTACGATTCCATGTAAAGTTTTCTCAAAAGTGATATTATTTTTCAGAGCTTTTGCATTTTTTTCGGCATCAATTTCTTTCTGAAATGCTAATTCTTCTTTATAATATTCTTCGGTGACCAAATCATGCGAATACTTTTCATTACTATTCATTTTTATAACAAAATACATGATGAAAGAGATAAACCCTATAAATGCAAGTACTATGGCTGTTCCCCAGTTTATTTTCATGATGTTTAATTTTTTTTGGATGCCGGCATACGCCGGCATCAATTTTAATACCTTATTTTCGTATTCTTTTTTAATACGTTAATCTACTTAACGACCGTAGCCTTATCTATAGCTTCTGGGCCCCAAAAAGGAAGCAGTTGTAGTTTCTATAAGTTTGTTATTACTATATATACCAATTTTTATTTTATCCTTATCTCCACTTAGCACAGAGGCATTTACTTCTATAAACAAGGTTCCTTCAGCCAATCCCTGTTTTGGAACCGAAAAGTTTTTATGAGTTACCGGTTCAATAGTTCCTTTGTGTGATAATAATCTAAAATGAACATCTTCAATTTCTGACGTAGTTTTATTTACTAATTTATAGGTGTAAACATTGCTAATCATGTTATTGTCTTTTCGTTCATACAGTTGTCCTGGCAATCGTAAAATATTGGCTTCGACATCATTTCTTAATAATGACATGCCCAAGAAAACACCAATTAGAATAAATAGCACCGCACTGTATCCTTTTAATCGGGGTGTAAATTTAAATTTTGCCTTTTTAGAAATATTTTCTTCACTGGCATATCGTATCAAACCTTTAGGTAGATTGACACTTTCCATCATGTGATCACATGCATCAATACAAGCGGTGCAGTTTACGCATTCTAATTGGGTTCCGTTGCGAATATCAATTCCGGTAGGGCAGACATGAACGCATTGAAAACAGTCAATACAATCACCTTTACCGGCCGAAGAGCGATCTTCGTTTTTCTTAAATTTAGCTCTTCCTACTTCTTTCTCTCCTCGTTTATAATCATAAGCAACCACAATGGATTTTGAATCGAGTAATACTCCTTGTAATCGCCCGTAGGGACATGCTATAATACAAACTTGCTCTCTAAACCAGGCAAATACAAAATAGAATACGGTGGTGAATATAAGTAATGAAATTAGAGTGTTTACATTGGCTAAAGGTCCGTCAATAATATATTGTAACAATTGATCACTGCCGATTAAGTACGCCAGAAATATATTCGCTATCAGGAATGAGATAATGAAAAATATAAGCCATTTTGTAACTCGTTTTCTTATTTTCTCAGCGTTCCAGGATTGTTTGTCTAAACGTATTTGTTTTCCACGATCCCCTTCTATCCAGTATTCAATTCTACGAAAGACCATTTCCATAAATATGGTTTGCGGACAAATCCAACCACAAAAAATCCTTCCGAAGGCTACTGTAAAAAGGGTAATAAATATGACTCCAATAACCATTGAAATTACAAATAAATGAAAATCTTGAGGCCAGAAGGGAGCTCCGAAAATATTGAAACGACGTTCTAAAACATTAAACAGTAAGAATTGGTTCCCGTTGATTTTTATAAAAGGTGCTGAAAACAAAAATAGTAGCAATCCGTAACTTATCCATTTTCTGTATGTATAAAATCTTCCACTTGGTTTTTTAGGATACACCCAGGCCCGTTTTCCTTCATCGTTTACGGTAGCAATCGAATCTCTAAATTTTTCGTTTGTTGGTGTTTCCAATGGATTTTGTTTAGCATTAAAAAATTGATCAGTTTTCCTGAACCGTGTTATGGGATAGAACCACTAGCGTCGAATCAGAAACTGTTTCCAGAACTTCTTTTGTAGGGGTTTCGTCTTTTTTAGCGTCTGGATCTAACCATATTTCTCCTTGCGCTTCTTTTGGTTCTGCTGGAGTTGTACCTCCTAAAGTGATTACATAACTAGCTACCTGAGCCATTTCGGCCGGTTTTAAGGTTTGTTTCCAAGCGACCATTCCTTTTCCATCTCTTCCTCCTTCAGAAATGGTTCTGAATACATTTTTGATTCCTCCTCCCAAAATCCAATATTTATCGGTGAGATTAGGGCCAATACCACCGCCTCCATCAGCTTTGTGACAAGCAACACAATGTGTTGTGAAAATTCCTTTTCCGGCATTAATATCTGATGCTTCGGTGAGTAGAGTTACAGTAGTAACATCTACCAGATCTTTGGCATTCTTTTTATATTCTTCAATTGCAATTTTAGCTTCGGCCACTTCGCTTTCAAATTCTTCTGCCTGTGTATAATCATTAAAGACATGAAAACGAACCATGTAAATAACACCAAATAGGATAGTCGCATAAAATCCATATACCCACCATGGCGGAAGGTTGTTATCTAATTCTTTAATGCCATCATAATTGTGGTCTAAAATAATTTCATCTTCTTGCTCCAAAGGTTTACTATCCAAAAGTCTTAGATAGGTCTTTTTTATCCATCTAAACTGTTTCGCTTTTCTTGCGCTCTCTGCTGATTGATATCGCTCTTGTGCTTCAGGGCTTAAGGCCATGAACAAAATATTCTTAAAAGCAGCTAAACAGATCTCGGCTGCTACCATAAATAAAAGCGCTATTCCTAAGCCTAGCCAACTTAGTGGTTGTACAATAAATGCAGATTGATCTCCTGTTTCTACAGTTATCTCTATCAAAACATAGGTTATTAATAAAAAGGTAATGATTCTTATATAAGATGAAGTACTTCTCATAGCATAGTTTCGTTTTCGGTGGTTTCTAATGGAATGTTGCTTACTTCTTTAATATGCTCTTTTTTTGTAGTGAATATCCACCAGAACAATGCAGCAAAGAAGACAAAAAATATGAGTAAGGATATTATGGGATAGATCTCTATCCCATCGATACTTTCCATATGGCCTTTTACAAATTTTAGCATAGCTTTATTCTTTATTTTGAACTATTGTTTCCTCGTTTTCACTTTTAACCTTGATGTCAGTTCCTAATCTTTGGATATAAGCTATTAAGGCAATGACTTCGCGATCACGCATCTCGATAAAATCCAGTCCATTTTCTTTGGCATATTTTTTATCGGCCTCATAAGTTTTTGCAAAATCAGGATCGTCGTACAGGTTTTTTTCGATGGTTGTGGCTTGCTCATCCATCCATTGTTGTGCTTTGGCAATTTCTTCTGCTGTATAAGGAACTCCCAGAGAAACCATAGCTTCCATTTTGGTTTCAGTTAGTGATCGATCAAGTTTATTTTGTATCAACCATTTATAACTTGGCATGATGGATCCGGATGAGGTGCTTTGCGGATCATAAAAGTGATTCAAGTGCCAATTATCAGAATATTTTCCTCCTATTCGCATTAAATCTGGCCCCGTGCGCTTACTTCCCCACAAGAAAGGATGATCATATATATATTCTCCTGCCTTAGAATATTCTCCGTATCGTTCTACCTCGCTTCTAAAAGGACGTATCATTTGTGAATGACAAGACACGCAACTCTCTCTTATATATAAATCTCTCCCTTCTAACTCTAATGGAGTATAGGGTTTAACACTGGTAATCGTAGGAATATTAGAATCAACCATTAATGTTGGTATGATTTGTACTGCTCCTCCTATAAGAATAGCTATAGTAGCAAATATGGTAAGTTTTACAGGTCTTCTTTCTAACCAGGTGTGGTATCCTTCTTTGGCGGTTCTTAATTTGGTTACCTTTTGAAGCGCAGCTGCTTCTGCTAATTCGTCTGTAACCGGGCTTCCGCTTTGTATAGTTTTGATAATATTATAAAGCATTACAAAAGTTCCCAGGATGTATAAGCTTCCTCCTATGGCACGCATCCAATACATAGGAATAATCTCGTTTACGGTTTCAAGGAAATTACCGTACACTAAGCTTCCGTCTGGATTAAATTGTTTCCACATAGAGGCTTGTACAAAACCAGCAACATACATAGGTAAGGCATACATAATGATACCTAAGGTTCCAATCCAGAAATGAGCATTGGCAAGCCCAGTAGACCATAATTTTGTTTTTGTTAATTTAGGAACTAGCCAATACACCATTCCAAATGTTAAAAATCCATTCCAGGCTAAAGCTCCGACATGTACATGAGCAATAATCCAATCGCTAAAATGTGCTATAGCATTTACATTTTTTAAGGATAGCATGGGGCCTTCAAAAGTAGCCATACCATATCCAGTGATGGCCACAACCATAAATTTTAATACGGGATTAGTACGTACCTTATCCCAGGCCCCCCGTAAAGTTAATAACCCATTAATCATACCTCCCCAAGATGGAGCGATCAACATAATCGAAAATGCTACTCCAAGATTTTGAGCCCAATCGGGTAAAGAAGAATATAATAAATGGTGTGGTCCTGCCCAGATATAAATGAAAATAAGAGACCAAAAATGAACTATAGATAATCGATAAGAATAAACAGGCCTGTTAGCGGCTTTGGGAATGAAATAATACATTAGACCTAAAAATGGTGTTGTAAGAAAGAAAGCAACGGCATTATGACCGTACCACCATTGTACCAAGGCATCTTGCACTCCTGCATATACCGAATAACTTTTTAACGCACTCACCGGAAGCTCGAGACTATTAAATATATGCAGAACAGCTACGGTAACAAAAGTAGCAAGGTAAAACCATATCGCTACATATAGATGGCGCTGTCTTCGTTTTAGTATTGTGCCGATAAGGTTCCATCCAAAGACAACCCAGATAATTGCAATTGCAATATCAAATGGCCATTCTAATTCTGCATATTCTTTTGAGGTGGTATAACCTAACGGTAATGTAATTGCAGCACCTACAATAATCAATTGCCAAACCCAGAAATTTATAGTACTTAGTTGATCGCTAAACATTCGGGTTTTTAATAAACGCTGCGTAGAATAATATACTCCAGCAAAAATTGCGTTACCTACAAAGGCAAAAATAACAGCATTCGTATGCAACGGTCTTAATCGGCCAAAGCTTAACCATGAAATACCATCGGTAAGATTGGGGAATAAAAACATAAATGCCAGAAGAAGGCCAACCGACATTCCTACAATACCCCAAAGCATTGTAGCATATAAGAATTTTTTTACGATTTTATTATCGTAATAGAATTGTTCTATTTCCATATTATGATTGATTATTTTTTGTGGATACAGGGGATTTTTCTTTGCTTTCTTTTACGAGCTCATCCTCAAAAAGTATTCGTATCGAGGGTGTATAGATATCATCATATTGACCATTTCGAACGGATAGGATAAATGCTATAAAAAAGATGATGGCAACGATAATACTAATCGTTAAGAGTACATAAATTACACCCATACTTGTTTTAATTATGCATCAAAAGTATGTGTGAAGAATTTCAAAAAAAATGACATTTGTCAGATTTAGAGTTATATTTAATACTATGGTGATTTAGAATAGGAGTTGATTTTTTTTTTAGATATGAAGTTTCTTTGATGTTCGTAGTGTGATTTACAGACCAGAATGGGTAATTAGTGGCAAGCAGGATAAAAAAATGAGTATTACAAATGTTTCAATTAAAACTTATGGAGTAAGAAATCTATTTTTTAGTACGAAAACATCTTTTGACCAATTATAATCCGACCGAAGCGTATATTTAGTACAGTAATCAAAACCTGTTTCGGGATCATGCTTTATAAACTCCAGACTACTGGGTTTTACGATATATCCTCCCCAATATGAGGGTTTGGGTATGGATTTATTTTTGAATTTAGTTTCATAGTATTTTAACTGGTCATTTAAAATTTTACGAGAATCGATTATTTGACTTTGCTTAGATATCCAACTGCTTAACTTACTGCCTTCAGGGCGAGATTCAAAATATCCTTCTGATAGATTGTTGGATATTTTATCTGCTTTTCCAGTAATTAAAACCTCTCGTTTTGCTGATGCCCAATGAAATGATATAGATACATTATTATTAAAAGCTATTGCCTTTCCTTTTTCGCTATTATAATTAGTGAAAAAGATAAACCCTTCCCATGTAAAACGTTTTAATAATACAATTCTACTTTTTGGAAACCCATCAAGGCCAATTGTAGAAAGTAGCATAGCGTTGCTCTCACTTTCCGGATATGCGATATCAACATCGTGAAACCATTTCTGAAAATGTTCTATGGGATTATGGCCACTCGATATATTCATTATTTTTCAAGTTTTCTACTATAAATATTTGTAAGCAGGGTTACATATATAACAATCGAGATAGAGCTTAAGGGCATCAAAATAGCGGCTACAATCGGTGATAGTTGACCGGTAACTGCAAAATATAGACCTATGACATTGTACAAAAATGATACGATAAAACTTGACTTGATCGTTTGTATGGCTTTTTTTGATATCGAAATATAATTTGAAATCTGATCAAATTTTGTGGCATCTAATATAGCATCGCAAGCGGGAGAAAATACATTCACATTTTCTGAAATTGCAATTCCGACGTCACTTTGTGCTAAGGCCCCCGCATCGTTTAGGCCGTCCCCAACCATAATCACCTTTTGCTGGTCCTGTTGTAACGATTTTATATACGTAAGCTTATCATTTGGCTTTTGGTTAAAGAGTAACGTGGTTTTTCTAGGAAGGATACGTTTTAAGTATTCTTTTTCTCCCTCATTATCACCGGATAGTATAGACAAATTATAGGTTTTTGCAAGCGTATGAAACACATTTTTAATGCCTTTGCGATATTGATTGTAAAAAACATACTTCCCCTTATACTGATCATTTGTACTTATATGTATGGTAGTATTAAGGAGTTCTGATTCGTTTTGATTTCCTACAAAACTTGAAGAACCTATTTTGATGGTGTTTTGCTCTGATTTTCCTTCGATTCCTTTTCCGATATGCTCCTGGTAGTCGTCTAGTGTGTAGATATTCTGTTCTGCGAGGATGGCATAAAGAGATCTGCTTAACGGATGATTTGATGCACGAAGTGTATTTTTGAGTAAAGATTCTTCGTCTCGCGTTAATTGCAATCCTTGATACGCGATCTTACTTTTTTTATTGGTAGTTATCGTACCTGTTTTATCAAAAATTATAGTATCGGTTTTTGCTAATACTTCAATTACGTCCGCATTCTTAAGGTAAAATTTACTTTTTCCAAAGATTCTAAGTACATTTCCTAAAGCAAAAGGTCGTGCCAAAGCTAAGGCACACGGACACGCAATAATAAGTACAGCCGTAAACACATTTATGGCTTTTGACATATCTATAGATAGCCAAACTATGGTTGCCAATACTGCAATGCATAAAATGGCCATAGTGAAATATTTACTTACAGTATCGGTTAGATTAATAAAAGACGCTGATTTGTCTTTAGTAAAAATATCATTACTCCATAATTGGGTAAGGTAACTTTGTTCAACTGACTTTAAAGCTTCAATCTCGATAGCCCCAGATACTTGTTTGCCGCCGGCAAAAAGTTTATCACCAGATGTTTTGGTAACAGATTCGCTCTCACCAGTTACAAAACTATAATCTATTAAGGCATTACCTTCAATAAGAATACCATCTACCGGAATGAGTTCTTCATTTCTAATTAATAGTCGGTCACCTTGTTTGATATCATATACTTGTACGCTTTCTTCTTTTCTTTCATATTTTTGTTTGGCCTTAGTAATTCTTGTTACCGCGACAGGAAAATAGGATTTGTAATCTCGCTCAAAGGATAAAAACGAATATGTTTTTTGTTGAAAAAATTTTCCGAGTAATAAGAAGAATACAAGCCCGGTAAGACTATCAAAAAATCCTGTGCCAAGATCGAAAAGAATTTCAGAGGTACTTCTTAAAAATAGCACTAATATTCCTAACCCTATAGGGACATCGATATTTAATATCTTAGAACGTAATCCTTTATAGGCCGAAATAAAATAATCCTGAGCAGCATAAAAAACTACCGGCAACGAGAAGGCAAACATAAGCCACCTAAACACATATTTATATTGCTCTAACCAATATTCTGATATTTCAAAATATTCAGGAAAAGATAGAAACATGACATTGCCAAATGCAAAACCAGCAATCCCCAATTTGTATATTAAACTTCGATCGATACGTTTTTTACCAGAGGCGTAATCATCAAGACTTATATAAGGCTCGTACCCTATCGAACTTAATAGAATTACAACTTCTTTTAGTGAGATTTGTTCTGTATTGAAAGTGATACGAACATTTTTTTCTGGAAAATTGACCTGAGCAAATGTAACGCCCGGTTGAAGCTTATGTAAATTTTCTAGAATCCAGATACAAGAACTACAATGTATATGAGGAATGTACAATGTAACGATTTGTGTATTATCATTATCAAATTCTATTAATTTTTCAGTAATAGTATGAGTGTCGAGATAATCGTATTTTCCTTTAATTTCTTCAGGAATGGCTCCAGGAGCAGATTGCAAATCATAATAACAGGATAAATTATGAGTCGAAAAAATATCATATACAGTTTTACAACCATTACAACAGAATGTTTTTTGATCGAAGTTTATAATTGTTTTACCACAATCGTTGCCGCAGTGAAAACAAGTTGACTCTATCATAGAGATATTGTTTTACAACAAAAATGAAAAAGTATTACGTTGCATACTATGATAAATATCATCATTGCTTAACTGATAAAAATCATAGTTTTCACGCCGGCCATTATCTAGATTTGGAGTAAACGATCAAAAAAGAGTGTAGTAATGAGAAAAATAGTAATTCCTACAGATTTTTCAGAAAATGCAATGAATGCTATTCGATATGCTGTTGAGCTTTTTAAGTACGAACAAAGTCAATTTTTTATCTTACATGCATATGCAGATGAAGTGTATGATCACAATGCTTTGGTGTCTCGTGATTTTTTTGATGAGCTAAAAGAAATTGTGCAAAAAAAGGCGGATAAGCAATTGGCACATATTCTGGAAGAGATACATCAAATCTCACCTAATCCAAAACATGAGTATAATACACTATCAAGTTTTGGAACGTTGATCGATGAAACGAATGATTTAGTAGATAAAGAAAATATAGATATTCTTATTATGGGCACAAGGGGTAAGACCGATGATAGAAATCTAACTTTTGGCAGCAATACACTACAGGTACTTAAATATGTAAAATGCCCGGTTTTAGCTATTCCAAAGAAGTGCGTTTATAATCCACCTAAAAAAATTCTTTTCCCTACAGATTACGTATTACCCTTTATGCGAAGAGAACTAAAATTATTGAGTACGCTAACCCAAAGTTTTAGATCTAAAATTCATTTTTTGTACGTATCTGGTTTTGATAAACTCTCTATAAGACAAGAAGATAATAAGGCTTTTGTTACCTCTTCTTTACCAGAATCTGAACTTGAATTTCATAGAGTAGATGCAAATAACCTAACTACTGCTATACATGACTTTATAAAAAAGCATGAAATAGACTTTTTAGTGATGGTCAACTCGAGACATTCGTACTTAGAGAATCTTTTACAGCAATCTACAATCGATACCATAGGTTTATATATCCAGATTCCTTTTTTAACACTGCAAAACTTACAACGATACTAAAAGTCTACGACAATGAAACATGTATTATTACCTACAGATTTTTCAGAAAATGCATATAACGCTATTCGATATGCAATGCATTTTTTTAAGGAAGATATGGCAACATTTTACCTGCTTAATACATTTACTCCCATTTCTTACCACACAGGATATCTTATCGAAAACCCTACACCATATGGTATGGAAGACGTAGCCATGTTAAATTCTAAAAGAGAGATAAAGCGCACCGTAGAAAGGATTAAGAACGAGTTTGTGAACCCAAAGCACGAATTTGTACAATTATCTGCTTTTAATACTCTTATTGGTGAGATTAAGGAGGTTATTGAAACCTATACTATTGATCTGGTAATTATGGGTACCAAGGGAGCAACGGGTGCTAAAGAAGTTTTTATAGGTACTCATACAATGTATACCATTAAAAAAGCAAAATGTCCGGTGATTGCAGTTCCTTCAGGTTTTAATTTTGAAAAGCCCAAAGATATATTGTTTCCAACAGATTATCACGTAAGTACAAACAACAAGTATCTATCTTTTCTAAAAAGAATATGTGATACTCATATTTGCCGACTTCATATCTTGAACGCGTATTACGGAGTTCCTCTGAACAATAAACAAAACGAAGTTAAAGATTTTTTGGATGAATATTTCAAAGATATCGCACATGTATTTCATATGGCCGAAGGGGTAGATGTACTGGAAGCTGTTGAAGATTTTCAGAAAAAATACAAAATCAACTTGTTAGTTATGATTCATAACAAACATTCTTTTTTCGAAAATCTTTTATTTAAACCAGTAATTAATCAAATAGCCTATCATACCAATATTCCTTTTTTGGTCATTCCATCAGAAGAAAGGATACAATAGTTTGATGAACTCAAAGCATGAACAAATGAAACGAATTT
Organism: uncultured Aquimarina sp.; assembly: GCA_947497175.1. Lineage (GTDB taxonomy): Bacteria > Bacteroidota > Bacteroidia > Flavobacteriales > Flavobacteriaceae > Aquimarina. The sequence goes on from CANMFM010000001.1 coordinate 159,780, forward strand.
TGATTCCCACAGATTTTTCAGAAAATGCATGGAATACTGTATTGTACACAATACAATTGTTTGAAGGGACTTCTTGTGAGTTTTATCTTCTTAATGCATACGACATTACTCCTGTAGAACTTATGAGTACGGTAAGTTCGCAGCGGGTAGGTCATTTTTATGAGGCTGTTAAAAAGGAATCTGTAGAAACACTGAAAATGATTTTGGATGATATCACAAATTCTAATCCAGATGAGAAACATGTTTTCAAATCTATCTCAAAATCAGGTACTTTAACAGAAGCAGTAGACGAGTCGTTTAATGATACCCATTTTGATATGATTATTATCGGAACAAAAGGAGCTACCGGTGCTAAAGAAATTTTTTTAGGAAGTAATACTCAAAAAGTAATTAGAAATATTGATGCATGTCCAATTTTGGTTGTACCCGAGGATTCTTTTTTTGAGAACATTTCTGAAATTGCTTTTGCTACAAATTTTGAAAGAATATATTATGATGCAGAAATAAAACCAATTATTGATCTTGCTAAACTTCAGAATGCAATGGTTAGAATGATCCATGTGTATGATACACCAGAGTTAAATCAGATGCAGCGTTTTAATGCAAATAAACTCGAACATTATTTTAAGTCAATACATTATGATTTTCATGTTATTCGTGATTTCTCTACCATAGAAAAGGCCATCCAGGCATTTCTTGAAGAACTAGAGATCAATTTACTGGTAATGATTAAGTATCAACACAGCTTTATAGAACGACTTACACGAGAAGCTGTAATTAAAAAAATAACATTTCATACGAATATCCCTTTTTTGGTAATTCCTTCAGATAGCTGAGAATTGTCATAGTATTCTTCAGGGTTTAGGAATAATTTTATACTTCACTTATACTATTATTTATCATGAAACGAATACTTGTACCAACCGATTTTTCAGAAAATGCATATAGCGCACTTTTCTATGCAACTCGTCTATTTCAGGGTCAGGAATGCCAGTTTTATATCTTACATACTTTTGATGTAAATACTCCGGTTTTAACCAGTAGGGTTAACACGAGTAAAGGTGATCTTTTGTACCAACAATTAAGCAATGAATCCCAGGAAAAACTCACAGAAACCTATCATTCTATTGTAAGAGACACCGATGAGTTTAATCATACTTTTGAAACTATTTCCGTTTCCAAAAAACTATCAGAAACTATTAATAAAACAATAAAAAGTAAACATATTGACCTTGTTGTTATGGGTACCAAAGGAGCAAGTGGTGCCAAAGAGATTTTTATGGGAAGTAATACGGTTAATGCAGTTCAAAAAATTAAGGATTGCCCGATATTAGCAATACCCGATGAGTTTGATTTTGAAGAGTTAATTGATATAGCTTTTGCCACTGATTTTAGACGGTTCTACAGTAAAAAAGAACTCAAACCTATTTTACAGATGGCCTCATTATTTAATTCAAATATCAGGATAATGCATATCCATGAGGAAGAAAAGTTAGATGAGACGCAAGAACATAACTTTAAGAAACTCAAAGAACATCTTGACGGGTACAACTATACATTGCATTGGATGTCAAGGTTTGATAAAAAAACTGAAGTGATTAACACATTCATTGACAAAATGAATATAAACATGCTGGCAATGCTATATTATAAACATAGTTTTCTAGAAAGCATTACTCATGAACCGGTTATTAAAAAAATAGGATTTCATGCTTCGATACCATTCTTGATAATTCCGGCGGTCAGCTGATAATTATCATAGTTTTCAAAAGCTATGACCCATACATTTATACTATAAACCTTAAAAAAATAAGTAATGAAAAAGAAGATCTTATTGCCTACAGATTTTTCAAAAAATGCATGGAATGCTATACAATACGCCATAGAGTTATATAAAAACGAAACTTGCGATTTTTATATACTTAACGCTTTTAATGCTTCTGGTTATGCTTTAGAAAGTATGATGGTACCAGAGCCGGGTGAAAAATTCTACGAAGAAGCTAAAGAGAAATCAGAACAAGGGCTAAGTAAAATTTTGCAAAGGTTAAGTTTTAGAGATGATAATTCTAATCATAAATTCTTTATGGTGTCACAATTTAATAATCTACTGGATGCCATCAAAGACATTGTGGATAAAGAAGATATCCAAATGATCATTATGGGGACCAAAGGGAAAACGGGAGCTAGAGATGTTGTTTTTGGGAGCAATACCGTCATGATTATGGAAAAATCCAGAACTTGTCCTGTAATGGCAATACCAGAAGAAGCCAACTATAAAGATCTCAAAGAAATTGTATTTCCTACCGACTATAAAATGAATTTTAAGCGCAGGGAGCTTCAGGATATTGTAGAGGCTGCAAAAATGAGTAAAGCCGCTATTCGAATTCTATATGCATCAAATGGTGACCCTCTTACAGAAGAACAAGAGAACAACAAAAAGCTCCTCAATGAAATTTTTGAGGGATTATCATATACATTTCACGTACTAACTAATGTTGATCCACAATCTGCAGTACGTTGTTTTGTCGAAAGCAGGGAGAGTGATATGATTGCTTTCTTTAATCGAAAACATAGTTTTTTTGGAAGTGTATTTTCTAGACCCATGGTAAAAAGCCTTGGACGCTATTCTAAAGTCCCGGTATTGGCATTACATGATTTAAGAAATTAAAAAAATAGAGAAGATGAATAAGAATATAGGCATTTGGATGGATAAAGAAAAAGCTCATATCATTACCATAAATAAAGAAGATGAGGACATGATAACCGTGCTATCTGAGATTGATGTTTTTCGTCCTCATGGGGGTTCTGGAACCCGATTAAAAGGAGGGCCACAAGATGTAGTGCATGATAGTAAATTTCTGGAACGCCAAAAACAACAGTATAAAATATACTTTACCAGCATCATTTCTTACATTAAAGAAGCAGATAGACTTGTGATTTTCGGACCCGCACAGGCCTCGGAGAAATTTAACAAAGAATTACAAGAAAAATACAGAGACATCAGCGATAAGGTTGAGGGAGTGTTTAAAGCAGACAGCATGACAGATAACCAAACAAAGGCTCTGGTAAGAGAATATTTTAATACATAAATCTTCAGTAATTCTTAAAAGTAGATTTTTACTTACTGATAACCTGATAATTATCATTTTTTTAGTGCTTTTACAGGGTTAAATTTATAGAAAGCCTTAAAACATAGAAAAAATGAAAACTGTAATACCACCTTCGTCAGGCAAAGCGCTTAAAGAGATCCATCTGGAAACCTTAGAATGGAAATCCTGCCTTCAATTTATCAAGGGAGAAATTCAATTTATTAATCAATTACTCAACTCTTATGTGTTTGAACCCAATACGCTTAATCTCTATGAAAGATTACAAGAGTATAAAGAACAGATCACAACAACAGAAGAGGAAATAAAAAGTATAGATCAAAGTATCAGGAAACATGAAAGTCTCCTGGGTGGAATTTTAGAATTTAATTTTGTCTCGAATGATCATTCGTATTATCAAGAGCATGAATTGATCAAAATTACATTTAATCAATTCTATAAAAATTACAGACAACTGAAGGCCAGTATCTTCGATTATACCGGAAACATCTTGAAAAAGAAAAAAAAGTAAAGTTAAAATACACTCAGACTGATATTTATCATTTTTATCAACCTTTTACTGCTTTAATTTTAAAAATATAAATTAATTAATAACTCTAATAAACCAAACCATTATGTCAATAATCAAATTTAACAAGAACAGGTTTCCCTGGATTAATGATCGCATGTCCAACTGGTTGGATACCGATGATTTTTTTGCAGATGATTTCTTCATAAGAAATAAAAATCTACCTGCAATGAATGTCAAAGAAAACGAGAATGCCTTTGATATAGAATTTGCTGTTCCTGGTTTTTCAAAAAAAGATATAGAAGTAACCATGGAGGATGATATTCTACATATTAGTGCTAAAAGTAGTACAGAAGAGGTAGAGGAAGAGGAGAATTATACACGCAAAGAATTCAATTATAGCTCCTTTGACAGAAAGCTACAATTACCAGGCAGTGTAGATCAAAACAAAAAGGTTAAAGCTACATACAAAGACGGAATTCTAACTCTTAATCTTTTAAAAAGAGAGGAAGCTAAAGAGCCACCAAAGAGAGTAATTGATATAGCTTAAACCGTAATAAGGGGTAGAAAAATGGGGGTAATTTTTTCTGCCCTTTCTTTTAAAATTAAAAGATATGAAAGCAAGAGAACCAAACATTAAGTATGTAGAGTGGCAAAGCCCCGATGAGCTACATGAGATCTCACTAAATTGGGTTTCTGAACTCAAATTCATCAAAGACGAACAGCATTTTTTGGATGAACTTATGCAGAATTACATGCTAGAGCTCCTTTCTGGAAACGTTTATAAAAAAAGTAAAAAGGTGCTTAATGATTTATCAGAAGAGAGAAAAGATCTAGAACCTTTATTTAAAGAAATAATCAATCATCATAATGCACTTGCCATATTAGTAGACGGAAAAGATCAGCCCGTCGAAGAAAAACAATATAAAGATGATCACCGGGCATTGATAATAAAGGTAAACGAATATCTTATCAACTATAAGGATACAAAAAGAAAGGTTTTTGAGTTGATTAAAACTATCATGAAACGAGAAAAACAAAAACGGTTATTGAGCTAAGATATTTTGATGTTACGTCTTCTAAAAATAATTTTGATTGCTGTTTTGGTACTGATCTCCGGGTTTTGGGTATGGTACGAGTATACATTTTCAATGGATACTGTGATCCCTTTTGAGGTTAATGATTCAAGCTTGAACACCAAGGTATTAATCGCCTCACAAGGGAGTAAATTCAAAGATTCATTAGTGCAAGGAGTTTTAAAACATTATCAGAGCGATACGATACACTTTAAAGTTATAGATGTATATACTTTGTTTACCGTAAATATTGAAAAGTGGGATGCCTTAATTATTATTAATTCCTGGGAATATGGCAGTCCACCATCTAATGTGAAAAAGTTTATTAAAAATCACCCGGATCGATTAGATAAACTCATCATACTTTCTACCGTAGGAAGCAGTAATATAGCGCTAGAAGATGTAGATGTAATATCTGGCGAATCAATTATAGAAAAAACATCACAATACACGAACATATTGGTAAAACGATTAGATAAAATAATTAAATAAATCACGAAAAATGAAGACCTCATATATATTCCTATTCTTTAGTACAGTGCTATTATATAGCTGTACCTCTAGCGAATTGGTTGAAAACTGGAAGAACCCTGATATTGATACTTTTGAAGCTCAAAAAGTACTGGTTATTGGTATAACTCCAGACGATGGAAATCGAAAGGTTTTTGAAAAAAAATTAGAAGCAGAGTTAAAGAAGAGCGGAATTAATGCTGTAAAAAGCCTTGGTTTCTTTCAGGAAAATTTCACAATCTCACCTAGAACCGAAGAAGAATTAATGGCACTAGAAGAGCAATTGATACAACAAGGTTTTGATGCCATATTACTTTCAAAAGTGGTTGGTATTGAGGATAAGGTAACGATTGTAAAAGCCTATAGAAATCTTGATAGAAATTTTAAAAGCTTCAGAGATGACTATTTTGAAAATCAAGAAATATACCACGATGAAGAGTATTATGAAGAGTATCAGGTTTTTCATGCAGAATCATCACTTTATTGCATTTGCCCTGATAAAGATCGGGAGTTGATCTGGAGAGGATCAATAGATATAACAGAACCCGAAAGCACTAAAAAAGCAGTAAACGATTATGTAAAAGTATTAATCTGGGCATTAAAAGGACAACAATTATTGATCATACAAGAAGAGCCTACAGACGAAGAGCTTGATATCTAAAAATTTATATTTTCGTGGAATTTCTTAAATGCTGTAAGTAGATCTTCAATGCGAATTAGTGAGGAAGTTTATCTTTTACTACTCCATATAAGAATGTCCCCAGAATGGAGGCTGATAATACAACAATGATTGGCAAGTATCCCGCCCCTAACAAAACAAACATTGGTCCGGGACAAGCACCTGCAAGAGCCCAACCCAATCCGAAGATAATTCCACCGAATATATATCGACTAAAACTTTTATCCTTAGGTGTGATAAGTACAGGCTCGCCATAAAACGATTTTATACGATGTCTTTTGATAAGTTGAATTACGATAATGCCTAACCCAACTGCAGAGCCGATAATTCCATACATATGAAAAGATGCAAAATGAAACATTTCATAAATTCTAAACCATGAGGCAGCTTCAGATTTAAATAAAATAATTCCGAAAAAAATACCAATTCCTAAATATATAATTGAACGCATATGCTTAAAAAATTAAAGGAAAAATAAGATGAATCATAACTAACCCACCAATAAAAAAACCGATAGTAGCGACCAAGGAAGGCCATTGTAGATCGCTTAATCCAGATATCGCATGCCCAGAGGTGCATCCTCCTGCATATCGAGCTCCAAAACCAACAAGTAAACCTCCTAAGACGAGTAAGACCAATCCTTTTGGATCAGAAAATACATCATTAGAAAATAACATATCGGGCATATAGGTATTTCCTGTGCTTTGAAAACCTTTGGATTGTAAATCACTAAGAAGAGTTGTATCAAGAACTACCGAGGTGTCTTTTGATAAAAAGTTAGAGGCAATAAACCCTCCGATAATGACTCCTAAGACTACCATAAGATTCCATCTTTGTGCTTTCCAATCAAATCTGAAAAAGTCAGATGTTTTGCCAGCCCCACAGAGGGTGCACATCGTTCTTAGATTAGATGACATTCCAAATCGTTTGCCTATCATTAGTAATAAAAATAGTACTACTGTTATTAATGGTCCAGAAACATACCAGGGCCAGGGATCGTAAATCCAATTCATAAATAATATTTTGGGGCGAAGTAATTAAATTTACGAATGGTGGTCAGTAACAAATGTTACATAACGTTAATTTTTATTTCAGTGTTGTGGGGCAAACATAATCGGAGGTTTCTATACCTGATTCTTTAATATCTTTGAAGCCCCCTGCAATATCGATAAGATTATGTATTCCTCGGCTCTTCAATATTGATGCTGCAATTACAGACCGATATCCACCAGCACAATGCACATAAAAGGTTTTGTCGTCAGGAAATTCTGTTAAATAATCATTTAAAAAATCCAAGGGAGCGTTATATGCCTTATCCATATGTTCAGCAACAAATTCACTTTCTTTTCGCACATCAAAAACAGGAACTTCTCTTGTGGCTACAATATCTTTGAATTCTGAAGCCGAGATTGAAGTTATTGTATCATATTCTTTTCCAGCGGCTTTCCAAGACTCGAATCCACCGTCTAAATACCCTAAGGTATTATCAAACCCTACACGAGATAGGCGAGTGATTGTTTCTTCAACACGTCCTTTGGGTGCAACTAGTAAGATGGGTTGTTGTACATCAGCAATTAAAGCTCCTACCCATGGTGCAAACCCTCCATCGATTCCTATAAATATAGATCTTGGGATATGTCCTTCTATATAGTCACTTTGATGTCTTACATCCAAAACGATAGCGCCTGCTTTATTTGCCAGAGCTTCAAAATTTTCTGGAGATAAAGGTGTTGTGCCTTGTGCTATCACTTTATCGATATCCTCATATCCTTCTTTATTCATTTTTACATTAAGAGGAAAGTACAGCGGCGGCGGGAGCAATCCATCGGTAACTTCTTTTACAAATTCTTCTTTGGTCATATCTGCACGAAGGGCATAGTTCATCTTCTTTTGATTACCCAAAGTATCAACCGTTTCTTTCATCATATTTTTACCACAAGCAGAGCCTGCACCGTGGGCAGGATATACAATAACATCATCAGCCAATGGCATGATCTTATTTCGAAGACTATCGTAAAGGGTTTCAGCAAGTTGTTCTTGTGTCATATGGGCAGCTTTCTGAGCCAGATCTGGTCGTCCTACATCTCCTAAGAATAAAGTGTCACCACTAAAAATAGCATGATCTTTTCCGTCTTTATCCCTGAGAAGATACGTTGTGCTCTCCATCGTATGCCCGGGAGTATGTAATGCTATAATTGTAATATCTCCTAGCCTAAATTCTTGATTGTCTTTTGCAATGGTAGCTTTAAAAGAGGGGTTAGCCTCTGGTCCAAATATAATATCTGCACCCGTTTCTTTTGCGAGTGTTATATGGCCACTAACAAAATCGGCATGAAAATGTGTTTCAAAAATATATTTGATTTTTGCTTCATCCTCTTTAGCTTTTTCTATATATGGTTTTACCTCTCTTAAGGGGTCTACAATTGCAACTTCACCTTGATTTTCGATATAGTATGCTCCTTGAGCAAGACATCCTGTATAAATTTGTTCAATCTTCATTTGTTGTATTCTTTATGAATTCTCTAATTTTGGAGCGAGAAATTTTTTATTCATTGTTTACTTGCCAAAAATAAGGCAATTATTTTTTCGAAACAGTAACAATTGTTACAAAGCTTGTTTTAAGTCAGTTCTTTAACAATTATGAAGATCCCCATGATTAAAACAAACCATCCAAATGCCTTTTCTAACTTTTTACCTTTGATAAAGTTGGATGCATACATCCCTATAAAAATCCCGATCACTGAAATAGTAGTAAATATTAATAGAAAGCCCCATGCTATTTCTAAATTCTCGACATCGCCAATAAATCCTATAAGGGATTTAACGGCAATAATTAATAATGAGGTGGCAACTGCTTTTTTCATAGGTAATTTTGCCATGAGCACTAATGCCGGAATAATCAAAAATCCTCCGCCAGCACCGACGATACCGGTTAAAACACCAACAAGAAAGCCTTCGGTTAAGATCAAAGGGTAGTTATAGGCTACCTGAGCAGCAGTTTCTATCTCTTTTTTATTGTTTCTTATCATTGAAATCGAAGCCAGTAGCATTATAATGGCAAAGAAAAGCATGATTGCTATATTTTTGGTAACCATAAATTCCTGAATAGTAAAAAGTGTATTTGGAATCGCCGGTACAAGATATTTTCGGGTACTATATACGGCCACAAAAGCGGGTATGGCAAAAACAAAAGCAGTACGTATATCGACTAACCCTTTTGATATATTAGTAACAGTGCCTACAAGGGCAGAAACCCCTACTACAAATAATGAATATGCTGTTGCAGTTATTGGATTGATTTGCATAAGGTAAACAAACACAGGAACAGTAAGTATTGAACCACCGCCACCAATCAAACCAAGTACAATCCCTATGCATAACGCTCCCGAGTAGCCAAGAATTTCTGTTGTTTCCATTTATTACTTTTTGTTCAAAAGTACCTTTGGAAAACAGCTGTTGCAGTAACATTTGTTACACAAGACTAAATTTGTATCACTTCAATAGTATTCCTATTCAGTTTAACTTTACCCTTTTGTTCTAGCTTTTTGAGTAATCTAGAAATCACAACTCGTGAGGTATGAAGATCGTAGGCGATTTCCTGATGTGTATTATTGATTATAGAATCCTGGTTAACCTTAGTCTTATCTGTAAGGTATTTTAGTAACCGATCATCCATTTTTAGAAAAGCAATACTGTCTATGGTTTCGATAGCTTCAATTAATCGTTTGTGATAGCTGTCAAACATAAAGTTTCTCCAGGATTTATATTTGGTTGTCCATTCTTCCATCTTTTCAATAGGTACCATGATGAGTTTGGCATCGGTTTCAGCAATGGCTTTAATTTCGCTTTTATGGCTTCCCAAACAACAAGATAACGTCATTGCACAGGTATCTCCTCGTTCTAGAAAATATAGCAACAACTCATCACCATCATTATCTTCTCTTAGAATTTTTATCGCACCGCTAATAATTAAAGGCATTGATTTAATATAGCTACCCGGTTTAATTAGCTCAAAACCCTCTGGGACTTCCTTCAACGTTCCTACCTGATTAATTTCTTCTAAGAGTTCGTCTTCAAAAAGGTTTTTATAGTTACTTTTTATCTCCTGAATCATATTCTTGATTTTTTAGAAATAAGGTGATCTGTTGTTTTGCTTCTTGATATCCCAAATCGTATACTTTTTCTATACTAGCACTATTAAAGATTCCATGATTTACTAACTGTTTGGGTTGAACAACGATGTCACATTGTTTAAATTTTACTTCAGCGTTGGGCATTGCTCTGAGATAGTAGGCACGTTGCATCACATTATATGAATGTTTGAAATCTGTAATCTTTGGTTTTTTAATAGGCGATACATCAATACCAATTATGAAATCACATTTTTTCTTCAGTGGTTTAATCGGGAAATTATCTAAAATTCCTCCGTCAGCGTATAATTCTCCATCGATCATTACCGGAGTAAAAACACCGGGAAAAGCCGCAGATGCCAGTATAGGTTTAATAAGCTCTCCTTTGTCAAATACTTTTGTAGTTCCCTCTACCAAGTTTGTCGCTGTTATACTTAGTTTTTTAGGTAAAGCCTCAAACAAATTTTCTGGAAAAAACGTTTCGAGATCATCCTGAAACTTATCTGAATCTAAGAAACCAGCTTTCTTTCTGGTAAATCGATTAAACTTGAAAATTGAAGTCTTTTTAAAGAAATCTTTAATCTCTTCGGGAGAATATGCCCCTGCATATAATGAGCCTACGATAGCTCCGGCACTACTACCTGAGATGTAGTCAGGAACTATATTAGCTTCTTCAAAAGCTTGTAAGGCTCCTATATGGGCAACACCTTTAAATCCCCCTCCAGACAATACTATTCCTATGCTTTTTTTTTCTTTCATGATATACAGGTCATAAGACCGGGCTAAATACCTTGGCTATACCCTCTTTTAATTTATCATGCCATGGTCTTTTTACAAAGGTATCATACTTCAATCGAATACTTTTATTACAATCCTTTAAAAAATCATTTCTTAGGTTTTTTGCAAATTTATCATCATAAACAACCGCATTTATTTCATAATTATGCTCAAAACTGCGAATATCCATATTTGTAGTCCCAATCGAAGAAATGGTATCATCAGCAATAATGATCTTGCTGTGTAAGAAATTTTCTGGAAACAGATAAATATTGACTCCTGATTTTAATAAACCTTCAAAATAGGATCGTACACATTGGCGTACAATACTGCTGTCAGATTTATCCGAAAGTAGTAGACGTACATCAACCCCGCTTAATGCAGCAACTTGTAATGCTTTCAAAATTCCTTCTCCAGGAATAATATAGGGGTTGATAATGTATACATATCGTTTTGCCTGATTGATGATTGAGAAATAAACTTGTTGTGTCGAAGAAAAATCTGAATCGGGACCACTGTGCACGATTTGAGCATCAGAGCATCCCGCTCTTTTATGTTTTATAAAATATGTTGAACTTAAAATTTGATCATCGTTGTTAGTAGCATACCAGTCCATGGCAAATACCGCATGTAAACTATGTACAATAGGACCTTCAAGTTTAACGTGTCTGTCGTGCCAAATGCCTAAATAAGGATCGCCTTTGATATACTTATCTGAAATATTAATGCCCCCGGTAAAGGCAACTTGGTTGTCGATAACAATAATTTTCCGATGATTTCTATAGTTAATCGAGGATAAGAATTTCCCGAATTGTATCGGTAAAAAACTATATACCTCACATCCGGCATTTCTTAATTGCCGAATATATTTTTTGCTTAAAGAGAAACTTCCGATGCCATCATATAAAATACGTATCGATACTCCTTTTTTACTTTTGGATTCAAAAAGTTGAAAGAGTCGATTTGCTAATTCACCATTTTCGAAAATATAATACTGTAAATGAATGAATTTTTCAGCCTTTTCCAGAGCAGAAAATATGGCGTTAAAAGTAGCCTCACCATCTTTAAGCAATGTAACGCTATTGTTAGAACTTGCAGCAAAGCCACTATTTTTTGATATTAAATGTACTACCCTGTAATGTTCCTGGTCCTCTGAAACCGACATGGGGTCATAGCTTTCTTCAACATGTTTTAGGTATGCTGTGACTTTTTGATTTTTTTGTTCAAAAAGCTTATTCTTTCTACGATTTCTTCCCAGAGAAAGATACAATAACATTCCACCAACGGGGATGGTAAAAACAGCAAGCATCCATGCTAATGTTTTGGTTGGATGAATCCCGTTTAAGAGTAATTTGATAATAATGAAAATTCCGATCAGGATATATACAATAAGAAGAATAGTAAATATCATGAGCATTGATGGATTTTACAGAGCATTAGCTATGCATAATTAATAAAGGTACTCGAGTGCCGTAACTAATTTTTGAAGTTTCGGAACCTTTAAGAAATCGTTCTATAAAGGTTTCTCTTTTAATAAACATTGCGGTTAGATCAACATTCATGACTTGAACAAAACTATCAATGGCTAGTGCTGTGGGTACGTTAATTATAGAATGAAAAGTATGATTGATTCCCTTAAAAAATTCCTTCATATGTTTTTTGTCGTCAAATTCGGCTATTGTAACCGTTTCATCTTCTTTAATCTTAAGTATGCGTAATGAAGACCTATGTTTTGCAAGGGTATCCATTAGGGGCTCGATACCTTTTGTAGTAAAACGATCTCTGTAATCAATGGCCAATAGAACGGTTTTTAGATTTTGATAGACATATCCTTGAGGGATTGCCAGTACTGGACAATCTATTTTCCGAATAACATTGAGTGTATTGCTTCCAAATACTACTTCTGAAGCACCGGTAGCACCATTAGTTCCCATAACAATGAGATCAATATTTTTTGATATAATCGCTTGTCGTATCGCATCTATAAAAACATCATAATCGGTTATTGTATGATAGGAGTAGTTTTGATCAGGATATTTCGATTTTAGATCTTCGATAACGATAGTAAGCTTTTGTTTTGCTTCACTAATCACCGATTCATGGATCGATGTATTCGCCGAAGCCACCATGAGATCATCTGTAGTATAACCAGATGTTTTCTGAACGTTAAACAGATAAAACGTGCAGAGCTCGTTCTTGAAAAATTGCATAGCAAAGTATATAGCATTCTTCGAATTATCTGAAAAATCAGTGGGAAGCAGAATATTTTTCATTGTAAATGTTTTATAGTCTTAAAAGTAGCCCGGATTCAATCAGATTACAATGATATTTATCATACACTCAAAAGCGGCCTTTCTTCATCTTACATTAAGATCAGCGAGAAAAGGTCTCAAAAGTGTAACATAACGAGATAAGAGAACGTCTTATTGAACATGAGGAAGCTTATATCATGTATAGTTTTGTGTCTAATTTGTACTGCTACCGCTATAGCAAATGATAATGTGCCTTCAATTTTCTCATCAGATAGCAGTATTATATTTCCAAAAGCAGAAATCCTTAATGAATACACAGCGAGAATTCCTTTTAAACTTGTCGATCATTTAATTGTTGTCGAAGCAGAACTTCATAACAAAAAAGGAAGTTTTATAATTGATACGGGATCAAAAACATTGATGTTAAACGAAGTGCATTTTCCGAAAAGAGATCATTTTTTTACGAAAAGAAAGCACACATCAGGTGTTTTGGCCGTTATGGATGATACATTTGAGCAAAATGTAAAAGAATTTATACTTCAAAATTTTAATCTAAAAAATCAAATTTCAGATATAGTCGATTTATCCCATATCGAAAAAGCAAAAAAAATGCATTTATTGGGAATTATAGGATATAGTATTTTAAGAGATTATGAAGTGTTTATCGATATGCACCTAAATCAAATTACGCTTACCAAGGTAGATTCATTGGGGGTTAGATTAGATCAGAATGTTTATGCTGAAGAAATTAGTGACAGTATTAATTTTAAACTCAAAGCCCATACAATAGTTATTGAAGGTTATATTGGAGACCAACACGTAAAATTTGGTTTGGATACTGCTGCTGAGTTTAATCAAATAAATAAGAAACTAAGAAAAAAAACACTCAAATATTTTTATCCTAAAAAGCGGTTAGTATTGTTAGGGGCAAGTAATAACAAAATTGAAGTTATGGCAGGAAAATTGTACCGTGTTAAACTAAGTGAAACAGTTTATTTTGGCCCTATGAATACATTATTGACCAATTTAAATAAGATGAATGAAGCTTTTGGAACTGATTTGGATGGCGTCTTAGGATACGAATTTTTTCAACAAAAAAGAACGATTATCAATTATCAAAAAGAAAAGCTTTACTTTGTAGATTACCCAATATTACGAAATTGAGTAGAATAATACGATATAGCTTTCTTTTTATACTTGCATTTGCAAGCCCCTACTCGTATGCCCAAACCGAGCTGTTTAAGGGATATAGAATTGAGGGTGATGAACTGGTTTTTTCTTTCGATAGAAGAGATTATAAAATTGCTACAGCTGATACATTTAGCAATATATATGATTTTGAAGACTTGGATATCAAAGGAGTTGTTGTTGCCGGAGAGTTTAACAATTGGTCAAAAAATGACTGGAATATGACCAAAATTGATGAGAATCGATATGAACTGAGAAAAAAACTAAGCGAATTTACCGATGAGTTTTCTTGGGAATTTAAATTTGTTATCAATAATGTCTATTGGGCAGAACCTGCCAAAGAGTATAGTAATGCCGTTCGGGCTTTTAAAGATAGGTATGAATTACCAGCCTACAATCTAAAAATGTATACAGCATATCCCGATAAAGAAGGGAATATTACTTTTTCACTTAATGGCTTTCCTGACGCAAAAAAGGTGGTGCTTAGCGGTAGTTTTAATAAGTGGGATGAAGATCTTTTTAGAATGAAAAAGAGTAAAGATTGTTGGGCAATAACACTAAAGATAAGACCTGGAGAATACGAATATAAATTTATTGTCGACGGAGATTGGATAGAAGACCCGGATAACCCCTTAAAAAGGAGAAATGAGTTTAACGAGTATAACTCCTTTATTAATATTAAAGCTCCTAAAGTATTTATGCTCAATGGTTATCTGGATGCGCAAGAAGTTATTCTAACCGGATCATTTAATAATTGGTCAGAGAATGAGTTTAAAATGGCCAAGACCAAAAGTGGATGGGTAGCCACCCTAATGCTTTCCGGAGGGAAGTATCATTATAAGTATATCGTAGATAACAAATGGATATTGGATCCCGATAATGCTGTAAAAGAGTACGATGGCAAAGGAAATGTGAATTCAGTTTGTATTGTGAAATAGTACAATTTATCCTCCTATTGTAATCATACTTCGATTATTATGCCCGTCTGTTTTTTTGAATTTGTCCAGGGTATCCATACCACTTCGGATTTTAAATTTAGACTGAATAGTTTTTTGAATAATAGGCGATATAGATTTTCCTTCTCTAAGTGGTGTTAGCAAATCTGATTCTTTTGAAGAAAACAAACAATTTTTGATTTGTCCATTTGCGGTAAGGCGAATTCTATTACAACCATCACAAAACGGATTAGTTACAGAGCTTATGATAGCAAAAGTACCTTGATATCCCTGTATTTGATAACTTTTGGTAGTATCGTTGGGAGCATCTTCAAGTTTTATGATTTCAGTTTCTTCGAATTGTGAATTCACCTCTGATAGGATTTCTTGAAGCGAAACCAGTTTATCCATATTCCATTGATTACCATCAAAGGGCATAAATTCTATGAAACGCACGTGCAAGGGTAGGTTCTTGCTTAAATTAATAAAATCAATAATCTCATTATCATTGAAGCCCTTCATTAAAACACAATTCACCTTTACATGAAATCCTTCGCGTACCAGCAGCAGAATATTTTGGTATACTTTATCAAAGTAATTTCTTCTGGTAATTTCTTTATTTTTTGTAGCATCCAGAGAATCTAAGCTTACATTAAGGG
Organism: uncultured Aquimarina sp.; assembly: GCA_947497175.1. Classification (GTDB taxonomy): domain Bacteria; phylum Bacteroidota; class Bacteroidia; order Flavobacteriales; family Flavobacteriaceae; genus Aquimarina. The sequence goes on from CANMFM010000001.1 coordinate 175,601, forward strand.
TTTTGATTCCACATTTTTTAAAAAGATCGATAAACGTATCTACAATAACACCATTGGTGGTTAGCGTAAGTTGAACGGGTAGCGAAGCAAGCTTTTCTATAATTTGACCAGCATCTTTACGAATTAAGGGTTCACCACCAGTTAAGCGAATTTTTGTAACACCATGATCCACAAAATCTTTGGCGATAGTATAGATCTCCTCATAAGTCATGATATGTGCTTTTGGGGATAATGTAATCCCATCTGCCGGCATACAATAGGTGCAGCGAAGATTACATCGCTCTGTAAGCGAAATACGGAGATAATTGTGTTTTCTGCCAAATGTATCGGTAAGTATGTTAGATTTAGTCATGTCTGGCTCCTTTTAGAATTCTAAACACGTGTAATACTTCTGGAAAAACAGACGCCATAGATTCTTTGGCTCCATTGGTAGATCCTGGTAATGCCATTACTAAAGTATTTTTGATCGTTCCCACTACACTTCTTGATAACATCGCATAAGGCATACGATCCTGTCCATATTTGCGAATGGCCTCTTCGATACCGGGAATTGTTTTGTCTAACAAAGGTTTTAATGCTTCTGGAGTCACGTCTCTTGGTGACAAACCGGTACCTCCGGTATAAACGATGAGGTCCGCACCCTGTTCTTGATAATGCCTTGCTTTTTTCTGAATAATATCTACTTCATCAGGAATAATAATATAATCTAAAATACCCACTTCGCAGTTTTCTAATGCGGCTATAATCGCTTTACCGGCTTTATCTTCTTTTTTTCCTTCAGAAATAGTATCAGAACATACAATAACTGCAGCCTGTAAATCGCTTCTAAATGTGTCTTTATAATCAGATTTCCCTCCTTTTTTATCGAGCAGCTTAATGTGGTGAATTTCGACTCCTTTATCTATCGGTTTTAGCATATCGTACATGTTTAAAGCCACCACGCTTGCACCATGCATTGCCTCGACCTCGACACCTGTTTTATAAATTGTCTTTATAGTGACTAAAACGGTAATATCCAGGCCTTCAACTGTATAATCAATACCTGTATATTCGATCGGTAATGGGTGGCAATCTGGTAATAAGTCGGGTGTTTTTTTAACACCAAGTAGTCCTGCGGCCTTACTCATGGCAAATACATCCCCTTTGGGTACAATACCCTTTTGAATAGCCTCGATAGTTTCAGGCTTGCTAACTTTTACCACTGCTTGGGCAGTGGCAATTCTTAATGTAGATGTTTTATGCGTGATGTCTACCATGTGGTTTAATTCAATTTTATAATCGATGTCAGTCTGAGATTGCCGAAGACTATTGTATCTTGTTTTTCAATTTCACTTCGACAGGCTTAGTGTGACATAATGTATTATTTTTCGAACTCATTGTGAATTTTGACTTTTTTGATCCAAAATTCGTCAATTCGAGTACTTTGACTGAAGGGCGAAGTGTATCGAGAATAGGATTTTGGATCAAAAAAGCTGTTCTCGATACATTTTGTTTTCATTTCATTACAATAAAACACTCGAACTGACACTTTTTTACATTATTTCCCAAAATGCACAACGGGTTTTTCAGCTATTTTGTTTCCATTGATGTGTTTGATCTTCAAAAATTTCTTTTCCGAAAACCGGTACTTCTGCTTTGATTGCTTCAACTACATACTCCAGAGCTTCAAAGACTACTTTTCTTCTAGGCGAAGACACAAAAACAAAAAGGCAAATCTCTCCAATATTTACTTTTCCTAAACTATGGTAAATATGCATACAGGTAAGATCAAATTTTTCGAATGTAGCTTCTCTAATTTCATGAAACTTCTGATTTGCCATTTCTTCATAAGCGGTATAATCGATAGCAGTAACGATTTTACCCTCGATATCATCGGCTCGTACTTGTCCTAAGAAAATATTGTGCGCTCCGATACTGGTTTTTGTTTGATGCTTTGCAATAGAGGTGCCAATAAATTCTGATGAAATAGCACCTTGTACAAATACATTTTTTAATTTCTTTTTTTCCATATACTTGTTTTAAACTTCTTTTAATGTTTGATATTCAGCAATTGCCAATGCTCCTTTTTTTATATGAGATACGTTATTAAACCCATGATTTTGAAGAATTTCAACTGCTTTTTTGCTTCGAATACCAGATTGACAAAATACTATGGTTTCTTTTTCTTTATCCAGATTGTTTATTTGTTTCTGAAGATCATCAAGAGAAATACAAACAGGCTTCAGGCTATTGATTTTTGGTTGTTCATGAACCTCTCGAACATCAATAAATTGAGCCTCATTTACGACTTGAAAAGCGGTTTCTGGTGATATTTCTTTTATTTTTTGAATTCCACAGAAAAGATTATAATCCACAGTTTCAAAATCCTGAGCCAAGGTCAATACTTTTGATATTTCAGATGCTACGCGAGGTATAGAAAAAGTAGAAGATTGTGTAGTGAGACAATCATACATTAATAGTTTTCCGTTAAGTACATGATCAAGATTTAAAACTATTTTCAGTACTTCATTAGCTTGCATGCTTCCTATAACTCCAGGTAAAACACCTAAAACCCCAATCTCGGCACAAGAAGGAACACTTCCAGATTTGGGAGGCTCAGGAAACAAGCATCTATAGGTAGGACCATTTTTATAATTAAAAACAGATACCTGGCCTTCGTACTTAAAAATTGCACCATATACCAATGGTTTACCAGTGATGACACAAGCATCATTCACCAAATATCGAGTAGAAAAATTATCGCTACCGTCAACGATAATGTCGTACTGCGAAAAAAGTGATATTGCATTTTCTGTCGTTAGCTTTTCTGGATAGGCATTAATATTTATAATAGGATTAAGGTCTTCAAGGCGACTTTTGGCTGCAAGCGCTTTGTTTTTTCCGACAACACTATCTCCATAAAGTATTTGACGATGCAGGTTAGAAGTGTCTACAAGATCAAAATCAATAATACCAATAGTACCAATGCCAGCAGCAGCAAGATATTGTAATACGGGGCATCCTAATCCGCCTGCTCCAATAACCAGTACTTTGGATGCATTGAGCTTTTGCTGGCCCGATTCTCCTATCTCTGGTAGTATAATTTGTCTGTTGTATCGATTATTTGATGCCATTTTATATTTAATTATCCTCCTGCAAACGGAGGTAATAATGCAATTTCAGCTTTGTTATTAATAATATAATTATGATTTACTAGTTGTTGATTAACCGCTACTTTAAAATCCTTTTTGTCTAGTGCAGGATATTGGTGTATTAATTTTTCTACCAATTCAGATACTGAGCAATTATCAATTTGTAATTGTTCTTCTGTAATTGAAGTGGCTTCTGCCAACATTCCAAAATATTTAATTGTCAATTGCATCTGTGATTGTATTTAAATCATCGATAGTATTAATATTTTTTACCAAGGTGTGTTCATTTTCTGAAACAGGAATTGTTTTAGTATTGAGTTCTACAACCAATTTTCTTAAGCGTTTTTCATTATTTGAAAGCAGTTCAAAACATTTTGAAATACATTGTTTTTTATATAAGGCGATTAGCGGAATGGTTTTCCCCTCAGCTTCGAATTGAATGATGTCATGATTTTCCTTTTCATATTGCCGTAATTTTTTAAGTAAAGCCGTGGTAATTAGAGGGGCATCACAACTTAACACTAGATTATTTTTAGTTTTAGAATGCGTTAATCCGGCATGTATACCCGAAATAGGTCCAGAATCAGGGATTATATCCTGTACTCTGTTTACCTCAAATACATCATAATCGGTATTACTGCTGACCAGTATAATCTCTTTGGTTATAGGTTTAAGAGCATCGATAATGTGTTGTACAAATGGTTTGTGCTCAAGCATTAACAGCCCTTTATCACTGCCCATCCTAGAACTTTTTCCTCCTGCAAGTATGATCCCAGTTATGTTATTTTTTACCTTCATTTTAAAAATAAGAAGAGTATTATAATACTAGTTGCTTTAACTCATTGTCTAGAAATTCCCAGCATTTTTGATTAATACTATCAAAGGTTTTGATAACTTTTATCCCATAAGCCGTTACGTTTGCGCCACCACCGCCTTTTCCACCAATAGAAGTAATGACCAAAGGTTCTTGAGCTGCTTTATTCATACTATCTAACAGATTCCAGGCTTTTTTGTAAGACATGTCTATTGCATTGGCTGCTTTACTTAATGATCCGGTGTCGGCAATAGCTTTTAACAAGCGAACTCTTCCTTCGCCCAAAAAAACACCTTGTTCAGATTCGATCCAAATCCTACTTTTTATCTTATAATCCATAGCATTAATATAGCGTTTGGTTTTTAAATATATAACGATTTTTTTAGAAGGTATTCTTCTTTATCTAAATTTTAGCAAATAAAAATCAGGAAAGATGTTTTTTTCATGATCATCATGATTTTGAGAGGTTTTTATGCTAAATTTATAATCTGAATTGGGTCTCCAACTTTTATTTCTGAAATTTCTTCAGGAAGATATACCAACACATTAGATAATGCAAAAGATCTAAGCATCGACGATGCTTGCCCATCTAAAATGGTTACCTGCTCACCTTCAACTTTAGCTTTTAAAAACTCTGCTCGTTGTCCTTTTTTAGAATACTCTGAATTGGAAATTAGCGCACGTAATTTTGACTTGTATTGAGCATAACCAGAAATTTTCTTTATCATTGGTAATGCATAAATATAGAAACAACTTAACGAAGAGGCAGGATTACCGGGCAATGCAAAAATGGTAGTATAATTTTTTTTTGCAAAATAAAGAGGTTTTCCTGGCTTTTGTTTTACCTTATAAAAAATTTCTTCTACCTCTAGATCCCGGAGCGCTTTACCCACAAAATCATAATCTCCAACCGATATTCCTCCAGAAATAAGTACTACATCATATTGTGCTATTACGTTTTGTAAAAGGAACTTGGTGGCCTCATAGTTATCTTCTACTTTATGGCAGTCTACATGGGTATATCCAGAAGCTTGTAATGCTGTGGATAACATAATAGAATTGCTTTCATAAATTTGCCCGTGTTTTAAAGTTTGACCAGGAGGGATCAATTCATTTCCAGTGGCGATAACGGCAATAGAAGGTTTTTGATATACTTCGACATGAGTAATCCCTAAAGTAGCTAAATATCCTATCCCTGCTGGCGTGATCACGGTTCCTTTTATGAGTGCGACTTCACCTTTTTTTATCTGTTCGCCCTCCGGGCGGATATTAGAGTTTATACTGGCTGATTCTTGAAGTATCACCTGGGTATCATTTATCGATACTTTTTCTTGCATCACCACCGCCTTAGCACCAAACGGAACAGGGGCCCCCGTGAAAATTCGAACCGCTTCTCCTTTTACAATAGTTGGACTTTGATCATCCCCAGCTTGAACTTCGCCAACCAGAGAAAATTTTTTTTCATCAGTAGACCCCAAAGCATAGCCATCCATAGCTGATTGTCTAAATGGAGGCATATTGATAGGGGATACAATATCTTTTGCTAATACGTACCCCAAAGATTGAGGTAATGTAATTGTAGTTGTTTTTTCAGTCGCTTTTGTATGGGTGTCAACCAAAATAAGTGCTTGTTCTACAGAAATCATGAGCAAATTTTGTTATGTACGTAAATATAAAATGAATTTAAGATAGAAATTCATTCTTTCATGAATATTTAAAGAAGATGAGTTTATATACTTAAACTAATGACCAATAACTGTCGATTCGAGTGATTTTTTAAAACAAGGTGAAAAAATAGTACCGAGAATAGGTCTTTGATAAAAAAATACTGTTCTCGATACACTTCTCCTTAAGTTGAATCAATCGAACTCACGTTAAATAGTAATAATCACAAGTTACAGACACATATTCAAATCATTATCTATTCTTTTTATTTCATGCTGGGTCGCTTTTAAAAGGTTTTTTAATTTCCTTTTTTTGATATTACATTTTGTCGATAAAAGATCCTTTTTAGACCTATAAATGAGAGATTCGCAATAACTGATACGATTTGGATTTGGGAGTTTCGAAATGACTTTCCTATATAAAGGATCAATCTCGATCAACGTTTTTTTGGAGTTATTTTTAAATGATAACATCGTAGTTCAATTTAGGGAGTTGTTAAATAGTTGAGTATTTTGATCGCTATAGGTGCATCAATATTTATTCCCTAATTGGCATAATAATCTTAAGATATGTTAAGGTTTTGTTTTATAGTCTTATCCAGAAGAAATATTATTAATTTTCTGTATAGGTTTTGAAAGTCCTATCTTATAACTTTACAATATTAGTGCGCCAAACATCATATTTCTTTTATCTTTGTAACATGAGAATTTTGGCTGTAATTTTATCAGTATATTTTTTCGCACTTAATTTTGTCTCGTGCGAAGATGCATATACAAATATAGATGATATACAGGCTGAGATTTCTCAAAATTTAGATATCGAAAATAGTCATGACGGATCAGATCAATGTTCTCCTTTTTGTCAATGTCATTGTTGTCATGTACATATAATTGGTTTTGATATCCTACAATTTGAAACACGGGCAACGTATATTTCTACTCAGATTTTCTCACAAAATGAAGGAATTAGTAAAGATATAGCACGCTCTATATTACAACCTCCTCAGTTAATTGATTAGTATATAAGGAAACGCACACGTTTCAATTATTTTTTTATCAATTAAATCACGTATTAAATGAATATACAAAATGTAACCCTGTGTGGTTTACTACTGCTTTGTGTATTAGTATCTCGACAAAGTTTTGCACAGGATTCAATACAATCACATACTATAAAAATCAAAGTCTTACTAGAAAAAGAGTCATTACCAGGAGCCACTGTATTAATCAAATCTCTAAAGAAAGGAGCGATTACCGATCTTAGTGGGATCGCTAGAATAGAAAATGTACCAAATGGTCAATATTTTGTATCGGTTTCGTTTGTTGGGTATGAGCAGATAGAACAATCAATACAAGTGCCTATGCAGGAAGTATTAATTGTTTATATGAAAGAAAGCGAAAATGCCTTGGATGCTATTGTTTTACAATCTACCCGAAGTACCAGAACCATAAAAAATATCCCAACACGTATTGAGTATATTGGAGCAGAAGAATTAAGCGAAAAAACCGCAATGAATGCATCTAATATAGCAATGGTGTTACGAGAGAGTACAGGTATCCAAATGCAACAAACATCATTAAGTAGTGGTAATACAAATATCAGAATACAAGGATTAGATGGCCGATACACGCAATTATTAAGAGATGGTTTTCCTTTATATAGTGGTTTTTCTAGTGGATTGAGCATATTACAAATTCCACCTGTAGATTTAAAACAGTTCGAAATTATCAAAGGAAGTTCATCTACGTTATATGGAGGGGGAGCTATCGCCGGCTTAGTCAATATGGTTTCAAAAACACCAAAAGAAGAACCGCAACTGGATCTTATGGTTACCCAAACGCAGGCATTAGGAAGCATTTTCAATACCTTTTACGCCAAGCGTAATAACAAATGGGGGTATACATTATATGGTTCAGGGCATTATCAAAAAGTTTATGATCCCGAGGATGATGGTTTTAGCAATTTACCAGAAACAAAATCAGTGACCATTAACCCTAAACTCTTTTATTACCCATCAGAAAAGACTATAATGTGGTTCGGTCTTAATGGCACCTATGATGACAGAACAGGAGGCGATGTAAAAAAAATAGAAGATGGAGAAAATGGCATTCATCAATATACAGAGGAGAACATCTCAAAACGATTGAGTACTCAAGCGGTATTAGAAACTAAAATAGATGATAAACAATCTGTAACGATAAAAAATAGTATTGCCTATTTTGATAGAAATCTTAAGATACCCGATCTTACATTCGAAGGAAATCAGTGGAATACTTTTACAGAGGCTACGTATCAAAGAAAAGGTCAGAGGGCAGATTGGGTGTTAGGAGCAAATCTATATTCTGTGTCATTTGATGAAGATTCTCAATTCGTAGAGAGGGACCAAAATGATATTACCTATGGATTATTTCTTAATACTATTTATGATATTTCTGAAAACTGGATTTTAGAAACCGGACTTAGAACAGATTATGCGCAGGATTGGGGAGTCTTTGCTTTGCCAAGAGTTTCATTACTATACAAGTTAAATAGTTCTTTTACCAGTAGGGTAGGTGGGGGCTTAGGATATAAAATCCCCGATATTTTTACAGAAGAAGCCGAGCTTGTTAATTTTAGAGACGTGCAGCCAATCGATAATGATATGTTAAACGCAGAGCGCTCCTATGGTTTGAATATGGATTTTAATTATCAGACCAGTTTAACCGACGAAATAGGATTCTCTATCAATCAATTATTTTATATAACCGCAATTCGTGATGGTTTATTGTTAAATAATACTAGTGCAGGTTTATTTCAGTTTGAAAACGCAAAAGGAGATATTTTAAGTAGAGGCGCAGAAACCAATATCAAATTTACCTATAAGGATTTCAAGTGGTTTTTAAACTATGCGCTAATTGATACCAGGTTAAATTATTTGCCAGGTAATCCACAAAAACCACTTACGGCAAAACACAATGCCGGTAGTGTAATCATGTACGAGACTTCAACATGGCGAATAGGGTATGAAACCTATTATACAGGAACTCAATTTCTATCAAGTGGAATTAAAACTACAGATTTTATAACCATGGGCGTATTAGCTATGCGTAACTATAGCTGGGGGAGCGCTTTTGTAAATTTTGAAAACTTAACGGATAGAAGACAAAGTAGGTTCTCGCCATTGGTAGTACCACCTCACGAAAACCCTACGTTTCCAGAAATATATGCACCAACCGATGGGTTTATACTTAGTGTAGGAGTTATTTTGAAGCCTTTTGGCAATGAAGAAGAACATTAATCTAATTTTTTTATCAAGGTCTTATTTCATATAAGAAAAGCGCAGTCGTTAATTTTGGAAACAAATAGTAATACTTCTATTTTTGGAAGTATTACTATTAAATTTTTCTTAAAGACGAGCTATTAGTCAAATTTTCATTTTATGTTTGTTTAGTTTTTTATGTAAAAAATTGAACAAAATGAAAAGAGCTTTATTATTTTCTATTTTTTGTATACTCACCCGTACTCATAGTATAGGTCAAGAACCAGATGAGAATAAATTGGGTGCCTGGTATATGTATTTTTATAATACTACTTTTAAAGGATCTAACTGGGGAGTACAAGGAGACTTTCAATATCGGGATTGGCGTGGTATTGGTGACAGAGAACAGCTATTACTTCGTTCGGGAGTGACCTATACTCCAAAAGATTCGGGAGTTAAGTTTACTTTAGGATACGCTAATATCTCTACAGGACAGTTTGGTAAAGAAATAGACAATCCAGTTATAGAAAATCGTATCTACCAGGAGGCTCTATTCTCTAATACTCTTTTAAAAAGGTTGCTAATGACTCATCGCTTTCGTTATGAACAAAGATGGGTCGAAAATCAAGATTTCAGGACGCGATATCGGTATAACCTTTTTGTTAATATACCCTTTAACAACTCAACTCTGATAAAAAACACCTATTACATGGCGCTTTACAATGAAATTTTTATCAATGGAGAACGCAATATAGGTGGGGGTCGTAGTGTTCAATTTTTTGATAGAAACCGTACATATTTAGGTCTAGGATATACCATCAACAAGGCACTGAGAGTTCAGTTGGGGTGGATGGAGCAAACCACCGTTAATTGGCAAAAGGGACAATTACAATTTAGCCTACACCATACATTTTAACTTTAAATACAAAACAAATGAAAAAAGTCACATTACCATTATTAGCAATTGCAACGTTATTGTTAACCGTAGCTTGCCAGGAAAAAACTAAAAACGATATTAGCGAGAAAGCAATAATTACAGAAAACCAAGCTCAAAATATTGAAAAGCCCGTTGAAAGTATTTTAACGGCAGAGGAGCAAGCTAATATGACGCCCCAAGAAATCATAGGGCGTCTTAAAAAAGGGAATGAAAATTTCATGAACAATAACCTTACTCGCCGCGATCACTCAGCACAACGCAGAAAGGCGATGATAGGTCAGTTTCCTAAAGCAATAGTGTTGTCATGTGTAGATAGCCGTGTACCTGTAGAGGATGTTTTTGATTTAGGAATCGGAGATATTTTCGTGGCTCGAGTAGCAGGTAATATTGAAAATCAGGATATTGTAGGCTCAATGGAGTTTGCAACAGCGGTAGCAGGATCAAAAGTGGTTATCGTAATGGGCCATACTGCTTGTGGGGCCGTAAAATCGACGATAGATAAAGTGGATGCACGCGCTATGAATATGAACTCTTTGGCAGATTTGATGGAAGAAATACAACCAGCAGTGGAAGAAACAACAACTGATGGCGAAATTAGCTCTAAAAATACAGAGTTCACCAATACAGTTATCACTAATAATGCAATGCGCACGGTTAAAAATATTCGAGAGGCTTCACCCACCATGGCCGCGATGGAGGATAAGGGAGACATTATCATCATCTCTGCAGTCTATGATATGGAAAGCGGAAAAGTAAGCTTCAATAAGGATTAGGTTACTATTAGATTGCAATATCGAAACCCCTATACAGAAATTGTATAAGGGGTTTTCAGTTTTAGCTTGCAAATTAATTAAGTTTTAAAAGCTGGTTCCGCAGAAAATAACACATGCATAATTTTTTGAATAAAACCGAAAATATGTGGGTAGTTTAGAATGAAAATAATCAGTATTACTATAAAACTACAGATAAATGCAATACATCATTATATACATTTTAAGCAAACAATGTATTCATTTTATGTGATTTAAAACCTCGTATCTATACCTTTTTAGACGATACCAACCACTTCTTGAAAACTTAGAAGTAGAAAAAAGATGAACAAAATTTACAACTGATACCGTATTCGCAATACGTACATTAACAGTTTACAAATCTAAAAGTCTATATCTCCTGGTAGTATAACCGTTCTACGGTACCATTGTTTTCTTCAATCCAAGTGTATAATTCTTCTTTCTGTTCCTTATCGTATTGGGTTACTTGTTTTCGATGTCGTATCAATTGGTCTAATGAGATTTCATAGAATGACTCTATAATTTGATTTTCATTTTTAGCAGACGAAAAGAGCTTCCATTTAATAGCACCTGATCGATATCGTTTGTTTCTTATCTTCCGAATTTTATTTATGGCTTCATTCTTCATAGTATGATTTACGGTATATACAATATGGACCATTATCCATCCACCATTATCATTCTCTCTGGATATGGATAGTTCAGGTAGGTCGGTGGCCATATTAAAGTTTCCGTCCTTTGCTAAATCTAAAGGGAATCTATAGGCCAATATTCCAATAAAAGCACTCGCTATTCCTGCTCCATAGAGACCATACTGAAGGCTGGTCTGTTCTGCAAATAATCCCCAAATAGCACTGCCAACCCCCATACTACCAGACATTGCCATCAAAAAATATCCCATTCCTCTTGCTCCAAACCATTTGGGTAATGCATATTGCGCGGATGTCATTATGCTTGTAAACGAAAGTTGCCAACAGATACCTGCAATAAAACAGATGGCTATTGCGAGATATTTTGACGATGCAAAACCAAGAAAAAACAGACAAACTCCAAGTAGTATTGATACAACTGTGGTCAACTTACTTGCTCCTAATTTATGACTAATATAGTTTGAAAATAGTACACTACTTACGGCGCCAAAGCCTGCAGCACCTAATAAATATCCATATAAATCTGCTCCGCCATTAAACTGTTCTTTTGCAATTAGAGGCATCAATGCCCAAAGCGCCGCGGCTGGAAAGAAAAATAGTATCGCTCGAATAATACTATGATATAATGCAGGAGTATATCTCAGGAAGCGTATAGAATCCCGCATAGCCCAAGAGAGTTTTTGATTTGGTAACGTTGTTTCTTTCTTTTCCTGTTTCCAGAATAGAATAACCAGAACCACAGCTCCAAATGATATAGCATCTATCCAAAAAGGCATATCCAATGCAAAAATGGTAATCAAACTTCCTGCTAATATTGGACCTAAAGCTCTGCTGAGATTATATGCTATGCCTGTAAGATTGATTGCAGTTCTCAAATGAGACCGTTGTACCAGTTGAGGGGTAAGAGCTGCTAGTACAGGTCTGGAAAATGCAGCACCAACTCCATTAAGCAAAGTAAAAAGCAGTAAAAGAAAGACAGTAGCTTTATTCAGGTATACGATATAAGCAAAAATAAGGGTGTTGACAATGAGCAAGCTTTGAGAAATTATGACCACTTTTTTTTGATTATAAATGTCACCTATGGCACCAGTTGGCAGCGCTAAAATGAATAATGGTATTAAAGTCGCCGTCTGTACTAATGAAACCATAAATGGCGAAGGGTTCAATTTGGTCATCAGCCATCCAGAACCTACTGCAAATAACCAAGTGCCAACATTGGAGATAAATGTGGCGGTTACGAATAATAAGAAGAAAGTATTTTTATAGGGGCTTGATGGCTTTTTTTTACTCATAAAGTTCTAAAGGTTGTTATGACAATCCAGGAGCACTAAGTTTCTCTCCATCTCGAGGTAAGTCGTATTGAATCCATTCGTCATTCAAGTGTATATCAAGCGAATCTAAACGACCCGGCCCAATATTTTTGTAGGTATGAGGAATGTTAGCCGGTCCAAAAACGACTGCTCCTTCCTCGGCAATAAATTTATCTTCCCCTACCGTGAATTCTGCTCTTCCTTCTAAAATATGAAATACTTCATCATAGGGATGAACGTGTAAGTTTGGTCCTTCCCCTATGTTGTCAACACTGTATCGTATCGATACACAATGGTATCCATATGATTTTCCTTCTATAACTCCTTTTGGTGGATCCTCTTTCTTTATCCAGTCTTCTTTTGGCACTACGACAGGTTTTACTCTAGATTTTTTTGGCATCATTTTTTTTTAAAGATTAATAATATGATTTTTTTAAAACAATGTAACAAGCTACATTCATTTTCTTTTTCTCATATGATTAAAAGGTTAATTCCTTTCAAAAAAGTCCGCTATTAATACAAATATAAAAAAATTAAACCATTTGGTCTAATTAGTAAATTTTTTATATATTTGCGTCATTATGGGTTATAAATATGAAAAAGAAGATATCTTAAATGTAGGCTTGGATGTATTTCGTAGAAACGGATATCATAATGTAGGCATCAATCAGATTTTGAAAGAATCGGGCATCCCTAAAGGTTCTTTTTATAATTTTTTTGAATCGAAAGAAGATTTTGCTCAACAAGTGATACGGCAATATGGAGAAACCAATACGTGTTGGATGAAGGAATTTTTCGAAGATTGCTCTTTATCTCCGATTGAATGTCTTAAATCATTCTATACGTATATGATGAATCTTAACGAGGAAGATGAATACTGTGGCGGTTGTTTAGTTAATAATATGAGTGTTGAAGTTGGGAGAAAAAGTGACCCTATAGGAGCTGAAGCTAACCAACAATTTATAGGTTGGCTCAACGTTCTTGCCAGCGTAATTAGTAAAGGCCAAGATGACAATGAAATTACAAAGGAGTTTTCTGCGCTCGAATTAGCTGAATACATCCACGCTGGTTTTTATGGCGTTTTGTCTCGAGCTAAAGTCACTCGAAACAGAGTGTATATGGATGTTTGGTTTCAAATGACTTTTAAATTCATCCAAGCGTAAATTTTTTTATTTTCAAAATTAAACAGAACAGTCTAATTATTTATCAAATGAAGAACTACTTTAAATTATCGATTTGTATTCTAACCACAGTGCTAATACAGTCTTGTAGATCTGTTGACTTACGCACAGATGCATTAAAAGAAGATTCTATTTCCAATTCGGAGCAAATAGGGAAACAGCTTCTCATTGAGGCCAAAATGGCAATGGGTTATGACCAACTTTCCAAAACGGAGGTTTATGAAGCTACTGCTAAATTTAATTGGAAAGGCCCCTGGCTCATAATGCCTATGAATGCTTTTCCTGGGAACAATAATAAAGAACTTCAACTTCGTTTAGCCACAAACAGTTTTGACGGCCAAGTCGAGTATAAAGAAGGGAGAAAGAAAAATACGATTCAAGGCGTACAATCCTGGAAAGGTTACAAAACTGAAGTACAAAGTAATTTTATTAAACGTCATGAACACGATAGATACATTTGGGGTTTAGCTACATACCATTATTTATTAGAAGCCCCAATGCATTTACCAGATGCAGAAATTATTAGATATGCTGGTAAAAAAGACCTAGAAGGAAAAACATATGATACCGTCTATGTCACATGGGGTTCAGAAGAACCCAACAAGCAATACGACCGCTTTCTTGTATATATTAACTCTTCTACAAGGCATATCGACCTCTTAGAGGTTACTATAAACGATTTCTTTCTTCCAATGCCTAAAGGTATGCAACATGCGACCGCAAGATATGAGCGCATAGAAACAAGTATAGGGGCCTATTTACCCGGTAAGGTTCAAATACAACTGAAGGGGCCGAAAAAACTGGACAACAAAGTATACAGTTTTGCACTAAGCGATTATAAGTTCGATTCTTTTGATATGTCTAGACTGTATCCACTGAAAGATGTTGAATATGTCGGATTTTCAAAATCTATCGAGCACTAAGTTGTCACATCAAGCTCACTATTGAATCCAATTAAGATAAATGCAATATAGAAATTTGAAACAATAAGCACCTGAAAACCCATTCACGATACGTGCAATAAAACGATCAGAGGCTCGAGCTTCATTGTATATTTGTGAGTCATAGTTGCGTCTTGAAACCATACTTATATAGTAGGAATCAAAATAGCGACAACGATCAAGAACAAACAAATAAATGAGCCAATCTGGGTGATAATCAAAACTTTTTTCTTCCTATTTTTATCTGATAACCCGCTTAAGATAGGAACTACAATGCCGCAATCCAAATCACTTAAAAAGTTTACCAATAAAACCCGGACTATTTAACTTTCAAATCTTCTTGCTAGATTATGATTTCAATACATCTTGGATGTCTTCCATTTTTTTGAACATTGTGTTAGCAAACGGACACAATGGAATAATCTTGATGTTATCTTCCCTTGCCCATTCTACAATAGCCATCAATAGTTGTTTACCAACTGATTTACCTTTGTAGGCTTTTTCTACCTCGGTATGATCTATTATGATGAGTTCTGGGCCCGAAATTGAAAAGGTCATAACGCCTGCTTTTGTTTCTCCTTCTCTAGCTATGGCAAAGCCTTTTGATTCTCTTTTTTTGATTTCTATATCCATGGTTACTATGGTTTATATTTTAATTTTTGTATCATTTCTGTCGTAAGTGGGTCTGAGTACATTCCGTATGCATCTACCAGCAAACCTTTAATCTCGTATGTATCAGAGGAAATTGCAAAAAGGATGGAAGAGTCATCAGGACTACTATCGCCCTCAAATCTGTACATCTTATCAACTTCAAATTCATTTGCCAAAATTTTATAATCTAATGCCTTACATTCGATACAATCTTTATTCAGGTTAAAATCCTCTGAATAACCTGAAGCTTTTAAATCTTCAATCGCTTGTGATAGTGTGTCATAATATTCTTTCATAATCTGTAGTTTATAGTGTTTACGCATTTCTTCTATTCAAAATAGAGAACCAAAAAAGCCCTAATAGAGCGGCTAAAGTCGATGCGGTCAATATCCCTACTTTAGCAATGTCCAGAAGCTGTTTATCTTCTATGGCCAATTCTGCAATAAAAAGTGACATTGTAAAGCCTATACCGGCAAAAAGGCCAACGCCAAACATACTGCTCCAAGTTGCACCCACTGGTTTGTCGCCTAATCTGGACTTTACCATCATATAGGACAAACCTGTAATACCTACGACCTTACCCACCACCAAACCTGCAATTATACCCAAACTTAGCGGATGGAACATCATATCAAACAAATTACCTTCGATACGAACACCTGCATTAGCTAATGCAAAAAGTGGCAAAACAAAGTAATAGACAAAAGGCGACAATTTATATTCTATACGTTGTAGTGGTGTTCCTGCTCTTGCGGTACTACGGTTGACATCCCTTAAGATGAGGCGTTGTTTATCACTCAAAAGACGGTCTGTAACAGAACAGCTCTCATCGAATTCCGCCGCCCATATATTTAGATTATCTCTATACTCACTTTCCAATATCTTTCTATTAGCAGGTATAGTAAAAGCTCCCAATACACCTGCAAGTGTGGCATGTATTCCAGATAATAATATGGCAATCCATAGACCAAATATACCAACGATAATATAAAACCACATATTTCGTACACCAAAAGAATTGGCAAATATCATTATGAGTAAATAGACACCACTGGCAAAAAGACTTATCCCATCAATTGAAGGGGTAAGAAATATCGCAATGACCAAAATAGCACCAAGGTCATCTGCTGTAGCCAAGGATGTCAAAAAAATCTTGAGTTCACTGGAAACCGCTGTCCCTACCAGCCCAACGAGACCCAATGCAAAAGCAATATCTGTGGCCATAGGTATCCCCCAAGCCCCTTGAGCTTCTGTACCGTAATTGAAACCCAAAAAGATAACTGCGGGCAGTACCATACCACCAATGGCAGCTACTATGGGTAATAAAGCCTTTCGAACCGTAGACAATTCTCCTTCTAGAAATTCTTTCTTGATTTCCAGTCCAACAATGAAGAAAAACATGGCCATTAAGCCATCGTTTATCCAAATATGTAATGGTTCTGTTATCGCAAATCCTTCGAATCCTATTGTAAAATTTGAATGGAACAAATGATTGTAACTTTCATAAAATTCCGAGTTTGCCCATATCATTGCCACGACCACCATTATCAAAAGCAAAACACTATCTGCGTAAGACGCCTTGAACAAGCTGTTTATTTTTTCAATTAATTTATCTGATGCTGACTGCTCCATACATTTTTAAAATTTAAATTCTGCGGTCAATACGGCGTGAAATAAGGTGTCTTCTAAACCCGATTCCGACAGAAATCCTCCAGGAAATATTAAATTGGTCTCCACTTCAAGAGCTATATTATTATTTAATGAGTAGCCTGCGACCGTTCCTATTTGATGACCAATAAAAGACTCGTCATTGGTGTCTGGATAGTCCAGAGACAAGGGTGGTCCATAAATTCCATCTTCTACCGAGAATCGCCAAAACGCAACATAGTCAAGTTCAACGCTCCATTTACCAAGCTGTGCATTGAGATACGGGTGGATATCGAATAAGTTTGAAGGTCCAAAAGCCGCAACTCTTCCAAAATAGGCACCTCTGGGATACAACCCGTCAAAAGTGTTGAGCGAACCATCATTTTGATCTTTATCTCCCGAAATAAGCTCCGTTTTTGTTCCCAAGAAAAACCTCTTTTTGAACAGATTGACGGGGTGCCTTATGTTGAAGGAAGCTGTCCAAGCTTTTATATTCAAATCTCCGAACTTGCCCAGCTGATAGATAAATTCATTATCGTAGATAAACCTTTTCCAAGTCCCAAAATGCCGTACACCAATTGATAAGCGCTCATCATCTGCCGTCCCAACATTCCAGGTCTTTTGATCTTCTCTTTTATAAAATGAATAGATGTCAGTACTGGTATTTTCATTCCATCTTTTAGTGACATAGATACTTGACACGCTTTCGCGAAAGCGTAGATAGTCATTGTCAAAAACATTATCTTGTACCTGCACGGGAACTGCCATAAAACCAGTAATGGAAAGGTCTTCTTTTTCATACTGAAGTTGAAGCATATCAAAAGAAAGTCGAACATTCGGACCTTCTCTGATATCAATTAATCTACCTGAACCCAAGCGCATATTTTGTCTTCCCAACAGAGCGTTCCATTTTTTAGAAAATCTGTAGCGTGCGAAAAGTTGATTGACCGATAGTTTATCGACATCAACTGGCGAAGGGTTGGATTTTGTGATTTCAGTACTCGAATTCAGCTCAGCAAACAATTCAAAAGTGTCGTCTACCTTTAAATGGGAATGTAGCAGTATCCGGTTTAGGTACCAAAGTTCGTTTTGTTCGTCGCCACTATCAAACTGCTGGTTTATAAAACCCTCGGCCTGAAATCTGTAACCTCCGCCAAAACTTAATGTAATGTCTTTTGCAATATCAACCGACTTAAGCGTTTCGTAAATAGAGCTATCTTCAGCCAACACATTGATATTATCGTTTTGTCTTAATAGCGAAAAATTATAGTAACTGGATTCTTGCGCACCAACAAAGAGGAAAAAGAAAAAGGATATTATACATAACTTTTTTTTCATTCCTAACTCTTCTAAAATTTTCTAATCAGCAATACACCAACGATTAAAAAAGTAGCTCCCAAAAGTCGTTGCCAGTTTATCTGTTTTACCGGAAGACCCAGCATTCCGTAATGGTCAAGTATTAGTGAGATTAACATTTGACCGAACACTATAAGAGAGAATGTCAATGCCGTACCTAGTTTAGGAGCTAGAATAATAACAGCTGCCACATAAAATGCACCGAGAAGTCCAGCTATCCAGACCACAGGCGAAACACTTTTTATATTGCTGAGCAAGCCAAAATCAAATTTTAATATGAACAAATAGATGAGAAGACCTAAAGAGCCTATTAAAAAAGAAGCGAATGCCGCAAATATGGGTTGTTGTACTGCCTTCCCTAGTTGAACATTAAGGCCCGCCTGCACTGGTAGCACTGCACCTGCTGCTATGGCAACAAGTAGAAGTATTAGTTGTGTTCTCATTTTTTTTTGTTGAAATATTTGTAATCGAGTGAGTATTTACCTGCTCCAGTAAAAAACAGAAACAAATAGGAAAGTGAATACATTAGTGGAATATCCTTTACAGACCAAGGGTCTCCCGCGTGAACCACGAAGAGTCCTACCAATGTTACACCGAGTATAGGTATAATAGCCAATCGCGTATAAAACCCTAAGATGACCAAGATCGGACCTATGATATTTCCCACGATGGCTACGCCAACGTTGAATTCCCCACCAAAACCAAAAGGATCCGGAATGTGCTGAATCTCATCTGATATATCTATAATCTTTTTCATACCGTGAGTGTTAATCATTGAAAGTGAAAGCAGCACCCGAAACAGTAACAAGGTCACGTCTCTATCGAGAAACTGAGGAAACGGACTTCGTAGTTTGTACAGTAAAATATTTTTCATAATGTCAATCCATTAGTGTTTTTATATCAATAATCATACGCTGAGTGTCCTTTTTTTCGAGACCATTATAGTATCCGCGTATTCTTTTGCGCTGATCGATAAGCACAAAAGTACCGTCGTGTATTAGATTTCTTTCATTTTGCATTGAATCATCAAAAGCCCGAACCTTGAAGTCTTTGGCCAATGCGAAGATTTTACTTTGATCGCCCGTTAACAGTTGCCAGTTTGAGATGTCAATGCTATAATTCTGAGCATACTTCCTCAATACCATTGGTGTGTCATTTTTAGCATCTATGGAAAAAGAAAGTATCTGAAGCCTTTCGTTTCCCGCAAAAGCATGTTGCACCATTTTAAGGTGTGAGGTCATTACCGGGCAAATTGTAGGACAACTGGTAAAGAAAAAATCAACTACAGTTACCTTGTTCGCTAATTTTTGTGAACCAAAATCTTGACCTAATTGATTGGTCAGCTCAAATTCAATAATTGAGTTAGAAACAATTTCTTCAGTTTCAGAACTCAAAATTGTCTTACTCAAAATAGGTAATTCCTTTTTTTGTTTACAAGAAAAGAGCATAAAAAACAAAACCAATGTGGTAGTACTAATCCTCATAATTAGAAAGGATTGATACGTTGGATAATTTAAGCGGTTCTTCTGGAATATCCCTATTCGGCAATGGAACGGGCTGAAATATGACCTGAATCATTTTTCCATCAGTGATTGCTTGGGCTACTTCTTTTTCTATCTCTATTTGAAGATGTACGCCATTTTGAAGCAATACAGAATCCAGGTCAAGAATTGGAAGAATGGTGAATGTTCCTGAATATTTTGAAACCTTTTTACCGTCTTGCATAAACTCGAAAAACACACGAGCGCAATACGGCTGATAGGGTAATTGCGCCCTTTCAAAATGAATAATGACGTGACTTCTTTCCTTCTCAACAAAATCCTTATAAATCTTATCAACTTCAGAAGTCTTGAGATTAAGCGGCTCAACACAATCACCTTTTGAACCTTCGCGATTGGGCTTGTCAGCTTCTATGAAAGGGTTGCAGAATGTAGGATTAAGGTCAAGATCTTCAAATCGATATCCTAAATCTTCGGTATTTAAAAGATCTTTTATTTTAAACTCTATAGGTCTGCCGTTGCCATCGGTAACATATAATTTTTTCTCATTCCATTCGTCCACATCAGGAATACTATTTTTTGGGCTATACGCTCTCCAAGCATCCCATATTCTATCGCAATTGCCGTGATGTCCGTAAAATATTGGGTCGAATCCTGACTCTGTAAATGTTGCCATTTGCCCACCTATCCAATTATGTATATTGTTATGAAAGGATTGCTCAGCGATACCATCGCGTTGTACCTCGCCATAATTTTTAATTGCAGGATAACCTCCAAAGGTCTTATAATGGTATGCCCTGAACGCTGCACCAACGTTGATGAAATCCTTGGGGATTTCATCATCCTTTGACACCATTCGGGTCTTGTTGAATAACGGGTTGCTATCACCACCCCAATAATGGTCTGGAATAAAGTTGGACTTTGTCCAGTCCCAATAGTGAAGGGGCAAGGTAGGTTCATTAACCGCTTTTTGTATTTTCTTTTCTAAAGACCAAAGATACGCCCTATGCCATGGCCACACGTACCAATTGTAATGTACTTGATTTGAATAGATACTCGTAGCGCAAAAGGTGGCGTGCAACATACAATGTGCTTGCCATCCCATAGGATCCAATGGCATTACATCCGAGCGTTTTTTCAAGATGGTTATGGCATCCTTCAAAAGTTTGACCTCTTCATTGTCAATGTCGAGCTTGGCAATGTTTTTCCGCACGGCTAGAGAACTGTTTGGCTTAGGTTTCGCAATGGCTAAGTTATTTTGAGTAGCGGATTCTTTACAAGCTACCACTAACAGAGGTAAGCTTGCCGCACTGGCAACCGTAAAGCCTAAGCTTTCAAGAAATTTTCGGCGTGTTGTTGATTGTTTCATAATGAAATAGTAAAAGCCGATATGTTTATACATACCGGTTTCTTACATAATTATTGCTTAATAAACTGCAACTGAAGATTTAATTTTACCGTATCGCTTACGACTATACTTCCAGCATCAGTAACGGCATTCCAGCTAAGACCAAAGTTTTTTCTGTTTAACTGACCTGTAAACTCAAATCCGGCTTTCGTTTGCCCATAAGGGTCAACCACCACACCATTGAACTCTACACCTAACTTTACAGATTTTGTTACCTCCTTGATAGTCAGATCACCCACAATACTATCGCCATTATACGATGTTGAGTTAAAGGTCATCTCAGGATACATTGCTGCATTGAAAAAATCTTCAGATTTCAAGTGCTCGTCCCTATCCTTATTCTTTGTGTTTACAGAGCTTATTTGTGCTGTAAACTCAAATTGTGCATCACTGAATTTATTATCGGATGCCTCAACACTGGCCTCATAATTATCAAAATAACCTGTAACTGTGGATATCATCAAATGTTTCACTCTAAAAGTGATTTCTGAATGAGTGGTATCGATATTCCATTTTGTCTTTGCTTCTGTTTTCATTACTTATGTTTTGTTTCTATTTATTTTGATATCCTCCATAGTATTTTACAGGTGACCAATTTGGAATAATTTCAGGTAGTTCAGTATTGTACTTTTTATAATCGCCACTCCCATATACTATTTTGCCATCTGTCACCGTAAGTACCGATTTCAGGTTCTTGACATCTTCATCAGAAACCGAGAAATAGTCATCGGAAAGCAATGCAAAGTCAGCGTACATCCCGTTCTCCAAGGTTCCTTTTACATCTTCTTCATTTGATATCCAAGCACTACCTTTTGTATATAAGTGCAATGCATCTTCACGGCTTAGAATATTGGAAGGCTCACTAAGTTGCAATCCACCCACCGTTTTTCCGGTCACTAACCAGTATAGTGCTGGCCAAGGATTGTAGCTGGCCACTCGGGTACCATCTGTTCCGGCTCCTACAGGTATACCCATTTCCATAATTTTAGCCACAGGTGGTGTGGCTTTTGCTTTTTCTGCTCCGTATCGCTCTACAAAATATTCTCCTGCATAGGCCATTCTTGCTTGTATAGCGATACCACCATTTAGCATTTTAATACGCTCAAGGTCTTTTTCTTTTACAGTTTCGGCGTGGTCAAATAACCAACGTTTTGAAGCCAGTTTACCATTAGTTTCTTTATTGACTTCTTCAAAAACATCGAGCATGTTTGAAATAGTTTCACCGTAGGTTGCGTGTATTCTAAATGGCCACCCCTTATCAACGTGAAGACGTACAATGCGCTTTAAATCTTTCCGCCAGGTTGGTCTATCTCTGTTTAATAATGGTTGTGGTGCCAAAAAGTTTTCGAAATCACCTGCGCTCCAGGTTAAAAATTCACCACCACCTTCCAATTCATATCCGTGGCTCAAATGTATTTCGCCATTATGACCTACTTCGTTATTTGCCATCCAATCTTGAAATTCTTCATATTCTGCTCCCTTATTTTGAGGGAATAGATAATAAGAAAGGCGAATGGGCATCTCACCAGCTTCGGCCAACGCCCTTGTGCCTGTATAATCCTTTGGGAACTTGTGTCCACCACCACCAGCGTCTATGCCGCTTGTTATTCCGAAACTATTGAGTTCTCTGTAGAAGTGTTTTGTGCCATTTTCCATTTGCTCTTGGGTCAATGGTGGCAGACTACCGATTCGTGCATAAAGAATACCAGGATTAGGTTCGGCAATCAATACACCTGTTAATTTTCCATCTGGTCCTTTTTCGAATCGTGAACCCTCTGGCGCTTTAGTATTTTCATCTATACCAAGTATATCCAAACCTGCTTGATTAAGATAGCCCTGACTATACAGGAACAACACATAAGTTGGTACGTCACCAGTAGCTTCATTCAACTCTTCCATAGTGAACAGGCGTTTTTCTTCAAATTGAAATGGACTCCATCCACCAATTACTCGTACCCATTGTCCTTCAGGTGTTCTCGCTGTTTGTTCTTTTAACATTTCCAAGGCTCTTTTTAGTGATTTCACACCATCCCAGCGTAATTCTGCATTATAGAATCTCCCACCTCGTGTTAAGTGCAAATGCGAATCATTTAAACCTGGTATCAGCGTTTTACCCTTACCGTCAATTACTGTGGTTTTTTCGTTTTTTAATTGCAAAATTTCTTCAGAAGAACCTGTTTGTAGGACCTTGCCGTCCTTTATTGCAATAGCTTTGGCATAGTTGCGGTCAGCATCCATAATAGCAACGTTGGCATTATGGACAATTAAGTCTGCAGCATCTGCATTATCATTTCCATCTTCGGTCTGTTTAGCTTCTTTACAAGAAATGACTAAAATGGCAATTACAATTAGATATATATATCGTTTCATTAAATCTTTATTATTGGATTAATTTTTATTTTCAGAATGCTCTTTTTCCCATTTGTCTAAGGTTTTCTTGTAATCGATACCTAGGCCATAAGCACCACCCCAACGCTTGGCGATTTCATTCATTTGAACATACATATCCGAACGTGCCCAATCTCTGTGAACTTCTAAAGCATATTGCAAAGAGGTCATTGGCTTTATTCCTGCTTGTACCATTCTTATTATTGACATCTCGTGAGCTTCCTCCGATACTCCCCCGGAGGCATCTGTAATCACATAGACGTCATAACCATCTTCCTTTGCCGATAATGCGGCACTTAAGACGCAGACTTCTGTCCAAAGACCTGCTATGACAAGCTTCTGTTTTTTGTATTCGCCAACTTTTGCAACTACCCTTTTATCCTCCCAAGAGTTCATAGTCGTACGGTCGATATATGTTTTTTCGTCTGGGAAAAACTCTCTGATTTCTGGAAATACAGGTCCACTAAACGACTTTTCGGCTACTGTAGTTACAACCGTAGGAATTTTGTAAAGAATAGCCAAATTTGAAATAAGACCTGTATTATTTCGCAATTCTTCTATGGGTTGCGACTCTACCGCAAACGCCATTTGGCTTTCGTGATCTATAAGCAGTAGTGTATGGTTTTCTGGATGCACTAGTTCTTTTGATGCATTTGCAGGGTCATTATTTGGATTGGGATTATACTGTTTCCATTGTGCAAATGCTATGGTACTTATTAGTACAGCAACTAAGGTTAATTGAATTTTTTTCATTTTTTCATTTTAATTTTGAGAGTTATGTATTAGTTCATCGGTACTTCCATAAGAAGTATTTCTGTATCATTTACTGCAGTGATGTTCAACTTTTCGATATTCCAAACACCATAGCCATCACGCTCTTCAAGCTGTTGACCATTGATATTGGCCTTGCCTTTTAAGATAAACGCATAAACGCCATTGGTCGATGGAGTATTCAATTTGTATTCGACCGCTTTTCCTTTACTCAGGTCGGTCATATTGAAATAGGCGTCTTGATGCACCCAGACCCCAGAATCATCTTCATTTGGCGAAAGCACCTGTTGAAGTTTGTCCTTCCTGTCCTCAGGATTTAGGGTAATCTGGTCATATCTTGGAGTAACATTCTCCTTATTGGGTATCACCCAGATTTGAAGAAATTTTACTTCTTCCGTTTTGTTGGCGTTCATTTCCGAGTGGGCCACACCTGTTCCTGCACTCATTACCTGTATATCACCGGATTTAATTATGGTTTCATTACCCATATTATCCGTATGCTTTAAATCGCCCTCAAGCGGAATGGAAATAATTTCCATATTATGGTGTGGATGCGTACCAAATCCCATCCCACCTGAAACGATATCATCGTTAAGGACTCTAAGCACACCAAAATTCATCCTGTGCGGATTATAATATTTAGCAAAACTGAATGTGTGACGAGAATGTAGCCAGCCGTGATTTGCGTCACCTCGACTATTGGCCTTGTGCAATACTGATGTTTCTGTTACTGTACTCATTTTAATTTCCTTTCTGAAGAAGTTACTTCTTCTATTTTCTGGTATTTACTATTGTTTTTATCTAATCGAATTTGGTGCCATTTACAAAACATTATATTTACTAGGGTTAACAGTGATTATGGCTATATTTAGGTTTCTAATATTATAGATTTATATGATATTTGATAGAAATTGGGCTATTTTTACATCAAAAAATCAACTGAAATGACCAAACTTGACCAAACTGTTCTCAATAATTGGCTTGTAGAACGAAGTCCATTTGAAATAATGTGGATGAATGAATCGGGCCAAATTATTTCTGCAAACAACGAATTCTGTAAAAGGGTCGGATACTCAAAAACAGAGATAACCAATCTCAAGGTATTTGACCTCAATATTTCAGCAACCGATGATAGCTGGAAAGCGCATATTGAAAAGGTAAAAAAAGAGGGTAAGGATAACTTCAAAGCTACCCACAAGACCAAGGAAGGCACTTTTTATGAAGTAGAGGTCTTTGCACAGTATTTTTCAGACAACGGGAATAATCTTATTTGTGCTGTTATGAATGACATTAGCCAGTCCAGCTTCTATTATCGATTGATGACCAGTGTACAAAAGCTGAATAGTGTTGGTGGCTGGATGCTTGATATACAAGATGGTTCTATTTTAGTGACTGAAGAGGCTTATGCCATATTCAAAAATACGACCAGTAAGGATTTTATGCCCAATACTATTGTACAAAAATTCAAGGACCAAGAACTCTTTAGGAAATTGATATTGGATGCCATGCAGAAGGGCAAAGGTTTCAATGAAGTTTTTGAAACTACTCAGGTCCCGAGAAAATATATCCGCTGCATCGTCAATCCAATTAAAAAAGGACAAAAGGTGTATAAATTATTAGGCTCATATCAAGACATTACCAAGCAGCGTCTCAAACAAAAGAAACTTCAATTTTTCAAGGAAATAATAGACAATACACAAGATTTGATCTATACCTATAACAGGGAGGGCAAGCTTCTGCATTATAACCAGCGCGTAAGCGAAGTCTTGGGTTTTACCAACGAAGAATTGGACGACTTTAGTATTTTTGACCTTGACAGTAATATTACCGAAGATTGGTGGCAGCAGCATTTTGACACTATTAAGAAAGCGAAGGTTTCGAACCTTGAATGGCTCATCCGACGGAAGGACGGTACTAAATTTCCTGCTGAGATTACCGCAAATCATTTGGTTTACGATGGTGTAGATATCAATTGTGCAATCATACGTGATGTTACCGTGCGAAAAGCAAAGGACCTAAAACTCTACGAGGCCCTCGAAGAAATAAAGTCTCTAAAAGAGCGGCTTGAAGATGAGAACGAATACCTTCAAGATGAGATTGAAGAAAAATTAAATTTCGGGAGTATCATTTGCCGAAGCGATGAATATGGTCAGGTTTTAAAGAAGGTAAACCAAGTGGCGCCTACTGATACTACGGTTTTGATTACTGGCGAGTCTGGCACAGGCAAAGAGCTTATTGCCCGTGCGGTACATACCAACAGTCTTCGTAGCGCAAGACCTATGATAAGCGTAAACTGTGCTACTTTGCCCAAAGAACTTTTTGAAAGTGAGCTTTTTGGTCATAAAAAGGGTTCGTTTACGGGGGCCTATAAAGATAAAGTTGGCAAGTTTGACCTTGCCGATGGCGGTACCATATTTTTGGATGAAATTGGGGAAGTTCCCTTAGAGCTTCAGCCCAAACTATTAAGAGTTATTCAAGAAGGGCAATTTGATATTTTGGGAAGCTCAAAAACTTCACAAGTAGATGTACGCATTATCGCCGCTACCAATAGAGAATTGAAGCAAATGGTCAAAGAAGGCCTTTTCAGGGAAGATTTGTATTATCGATTGAATGTATTTCCTATTGATAACATTCCGCTGAGGGCCCGAAAAGATGATATTTTGCCTTTGGCCAACTATTTTCTGAATAAATATTCTTCAAAAGCCGGAAAGTCTTTTAAAAAACTATCAAAACAAACCGAGCGTAAACTACTTGCTTATGATTACCCAGGAAATATTCGAGAACTCGAAAATTTAATTGAACGTGCCGTAATCATCGAAAATGGGACTACACTGAATCCTGGCAGTTGGATACCAGAGGTAGAGACAGAGTCATCATCACAAAATTTCAAGACCATAGACCAACATCAAAGGGATTATATTATTGAAGTTTTAAACCATACCAATTGGCGAGTAGGTGGACCAAGAGGGGCAGCCAGTATCCTAAACATACATGATAAGACGTTATTTGCGCGAATGAAAAAATTAGGTATTGAAAAACAGATTTCTGCTAAATAGCCATTTTGCTTAATGACTATTCTGTAAGTACCTTTAAAGATATTCTTTCTGTGGTTCCGACCATTTTGATACCCTTGCAAAAACGGGAGCCATCATAGCCAAGACCTCTAGTTTTGGAGAGATGTTGGCATCATCAGTATTTATCTTGCCGGAATGGATATTTATCGGAACTTTGATTTTCATATACGATGACTCGGCTATAATGGTTATCATTACTTTCCCTAAATAATCGTCAGGCCTACCAGTGATAGCACTTACCAATAGCATACAGCTGACACCTCATTGGAAATAATTACGGGCAGCTTATTGTCGCCGTGAATATTCTAATCATAGACGACGAGATGTAAACAATATTCCATTTTAGACTGGATGTCCAATCTGTGAAATTCAAGTTTTGCTATCCCAGTAATGGTATGGGTTTCGTACCCCACAACCACTTGATCTGGAACTTTTTCAATTTTTCCAAAGTGTTTTATTTAAGGGGAATCTATTTTATATTGACCTTGATAGTATAAGTGCTGTCAAAGCCAATAGACACAGATATATAGCTACCGACTTGCTCTGCCTTTTCCATCAGCTCAAAAGCGAAAGCCACAATGAGCACTCTAGCTCAGAACGCTATAATGCCACCAATCACAACCTGTACAAGTGTTTTGAAATAGCCAATGACGGCTCCTATTAGAAGCGCCCAACTCGAAAAAAGCTCCCAAAAATGGCCTTAAAGACTTATAATTAGGTGTAACATTGCTATTTATATTTCTGTTTTGCATACTATTGATTCTTTCTATAGCAGGCTTAGACAATCTCAAAAATGACGTATTCGATATTGTTGAGATGAAACTCGGTGTGTTGTGCTAAACCTTCCATTTTCTCAAAAAGTTGGTTATCAGTACTTATACCTCTTATTCTTTTTCCATCATATTCAATCTCCAAGAAGGGAAACGCAATCAAAAAAAAAGTGGTATTTGTCCTGACCAACGAGCCGAATACTACGTTTTCCTTTTCTTCTTCGAGCTTTGCCTTTTTCAAAATTTCGATATGCTTAGCTACGGTATCGATATTGAATGCATTGAGATTGACCTCCGCCATTTCAGATTCCAATGGACTGTCGATAAGGTTGCCCTTATCAGAATCCTCTTTATTAGCATCATTTAATCGCTCATTTTGAGCATCCATCAATTGGTTTAACTTTTCCTCTTGTTCTTTGATTAAAAAATCAATGAGTTTATCCTTAAATACTATGAGCTCTTCTCGTTGCATTTGGTACTAATTTTAATTTTCACAACTCTCATACACAACATTCTTGTCCAAGACAACTGACTATTTTGAGTTTTAGAAAAGTGATTGGTTCTTATTGTCAAATATCTTCCATAGAAAGGGATATTTGACAGCATAAAACATTGAGTTAATAGTCCTTTTCACAGTATAGCCTTGGTTTGTCAATGGTAGGTGAGTAGAGTAGTGCATTACATTTGCCTCCGCGTATTTTTGTGCATGTTATGCTCGCATTATTTCTACCATATCTTTGTACTGATTCACCTTGAACAATATTCTATTAAAATTTGTATTAAAAGTATTTATTTAGATGTAAAATTAGTATCTAGTATCCTGAAACAATTGTCTTTAAACCAGTAATTATATGACTACATCAAGATTGGAAGCGTTTAGTGATGGCGTACTCGCTATTGTTATCACTATTATGGTTTTAGAATTTGAAACTCCTGAAAGTATCAGCTTTGAAGGATTGCTACCTCTTATTCCTAAATTTTTGAGCTATTTAGTAAGCTTTATCTACCTTGGGATTTACTGGAACAATCACCACCATATGTTTCAGGTTACAAAAACCGTAAATGCTAAGATGCTCTGGGCAAATCTTCATTTACTTTTTTGGTTATCCTTGATTCCATTTACAACCGCTTGGGTAGGTGACACCGATTTCTCTAGAGATGCACTCATTATGTACGGATTGGTCTTGTTTATGAGTAGTATTGCATTTTACCTAGTAGAACGTATCATTTTGAAGACTCACGGTGAAGGCTTCATCTTAAAAGAACTGTACGGTAGCGGTATAAAGCTCAAAATATCTTTAGTCATATATACAGTTGGTATTATAGGTGCTTTTTTCTCTATCTATATAAGCATTGCAACCTACGTTATCGTTGCGATTATGTGGTTTTATCCTGATGGTCGACTTGAAACTTCAACTACGTTTCCTGATGACCCAGGGCTAGATGATTGCGATTGAATACTTAAATCACTAATAAGGCTTCTTACTTAAAAATTGATGTACCTGACTTACAGCCATAGCACCTTCTCCTACAGCAGATGCAACCCTTTTGGTAGACCCATTTCTAACATCGCCCACTGCAAATACTCCAGGTAAACTGGTCTCTAGAGTTTGTGGTTTAAACTCTAATTCAGCTTTAATTTTATCACCTGTAAGAATAAAATTCTGCTCATCAGTTTCTACAACATCATTAATCCAATCAGAATAAGGTTTTGCCCCGATAAATGTAAATAAGTTTTGAACGGTATAAACCTCAGTTTCATTGCTTATATTGTTGACGACATCGATAGAATCAAGAGTATGGTCCCCATATAATTTTTGAACCTCCGTATTTAAATGTACTTCGATATTTGAACAACTTTTAATTCGCTGTATCAAATAGTCTGACATTTTTGACCCCAAGTCTCCTGACCTTACAAACATATGGGCTTTTGAAGCATAATTAGAAAGAAAGAGAACGGCTTGACCGGCAGAATTACCTCCTCCGATAATACCTATTTCCTGTCCTTTGCAATTAACCCCATTCATTTCTGTTGCAGAATAATAAATTCCCTGACCTTCATACTTTTCAAAATTATCTATTGGTGGCTTGCTATAGTCTGCTCCCGTTGCGGCAATTAAAGATTTACAGCGAACTTGTGTGTCATCATCAAGAACAACACGATAAGCAGATTTGTACTTAGTTAACTTTTTAACGGTATGCGGAATAGAAATATGACATCCAAACTTTTGTGCTTGTAGATAAGCTTTTTTTGCTAAAGCCTCGCCTGAAATTCCTGTAGGAAAGCCCAGATAGTTTTCTATCTTAGAACTTTTTCCTGCCTGACCTCCTGGACTGCTTGATTCTATGGTCAAAACCTGCAATCCTTCGGACGCTGCATAGACACTAGACGCAAGACCTCCTGGGCCAGCTCCTACAACTATCAAGTCATAAATTTGGTCGGTAAACTCCAGAAGTACCCCAGAAATCTCGGCCATTTCTTTTATAGTAGGGTTTTTATGGATTTTATTGTCCATATCTATCACGATGGGTAAATCCTTTTCAGTAATTTGAAAGCTTTCGATTATCTTTTTTGCTTCGGCATCTCTAGTAAGATCAAGCCACGTATGCCAAATATAGTTTTTGGTCATAAAATCTCTTAATATATAAGTAGGCTTAGATTGGCCGTTGCTCAACAATTTAAAACCGCCATCAAAAATATTAAGAAATATTTCCTGACGTATCAAGAAGGTATTCAATAAAATATCACTAATACCTGAATATTGGGTAATAATGCGCTGAAGATTATCCGGTTCAATCTCCAATAAAAGGCTATCCTCTTCGATTATTGCTGAAAATACCGCAGCCCGTTTTGATAACATATCACTATCGCCAGTAAATTGATGTTGAGTATGGACCACCACAAGATTATTATGACTATTGGTGTTCTCAATACGCACCTTTCCTTGCAAGATGACATAAAACCGAAAGTTCTTGTCGCCGTGGCGGATGATGGTTTTATCCTTTGGAAAACGCTTTATTGTGCCAAAGGGTTTCATCAAATTGATCTGTTGCCTTGTAAGCTCTGGGAATCTGTTGTCAACATTCATATATTTCCAGATTTATTAATGAACCAATTCCTTAATCTGTTTTTCTGCACCAGCTATCTGATTTTTCTTATCAAAAGCTAGTTGGTCAGCCACAATGAAATGAACATCCGTTATACCAATGAAATTTAAATATTTCTCGATGTAGCCAGATGCAAAATCATCCTTGCTTTTAAATTTAGTACCCCCAGATGCCACGATAATGTAGGCCTTCTTATTTTCGATAAGACCTATAGGACCAGACTTGCTATATTTAAAAGTAACACCAGCACGCGCCAATAAATCAAAGTAAGCTTTTAACGAAGCTGGCACACCAAAATTATAGATTGGCGTTGCAATGATTAAGAGTTCGGCACTTTTAACTTCTTCTACATACTTGTTTGATAGATTAAGAATATCTAGTGTTTCCTGTGCCATTTCTGGGGTTGCAGATGCAAATGCATCGAGGACATCTCGATTGAGCAAGGGAACACCTTTAGCCAAGTCTATTTCAACGATTTCTACATCTTGATTTTTTCCAATCTCGTCTGTTAAAATTTGAGCTAAGTGACGGCTTACCGATGTCTCATACTGAACGCTTGTATTAATTTGTAAAATTTTCATAGGTACTATTCGATTAGTTTAATTTTGATATTCAACACACATAGATATACCCCTCCCACGCAACAAGAAATACCACCGGCAAATAAGAATAACAAATCCATTGTAAGGTATTTAGAAAACGGTGCTATTACTATGGGCGAGATAAATTGGCCTATAAATATGCTTGACGTTAACAGTCCTGTGAAGTAGCCCCTATTCGATTCTTTCACATTTTCCAGTAACCAGCTATTTATATTGGGCATCAATAGGCCAACTCCCAATCCTACAGTAACCATCCCTAATAGTACAATGACATATGAGCCAGTCAGTCCTGCTATCAACAGGCCAATACCAAGACACCAAAAGATAATGGTCATTATGGTTTCATTTGTAAATTGATTTCGGGTCCATTTATAGCCCAAGGAAGTAACGGTACTGGCTAAGGTACATGTAGCTATGGCATAACCTGCCATTGCGTTGCTTTGAATACCGTAGGATTTGAGTAAAAAAGGCAATTGAACCGGAACGATATAGAAAAACAACATCCCGAAGAAGCCAGAGACCAAAATACCCCAAATCAATTGTGGTATTTTATTAGAACCTTGAATTTCAGAAAAATTTTTCTCAGTGATTTCTGGCTCCCTCAAAAAGACGATGGCCAGTAGTAAAATGGCCAATGAAAACGTATAGATTAAAAATGGATAGCGCCAACTTATATCGGCCAGAACACCTCCTAATGACAAGAACACAACGCCACCTAAGCCCATAAAGGCACTCTGTTGACCCAAAAATGTAGATTGTTCAGACTTGTTATAGTAATCTCCCACAAGGGTAACTACTATAGTCATTATACCACCGACAGAAATACCCAATAGCGCCCTGCCTACCAAAATAAGATAGAGGTTATCCAGTATATAACCTGAAGCCCCGCCTAACGTGTACAGAATTAGGCAAATATATAATATTCGAAGCCTGCCAAAATTATCTATCAATTTACCAGTAAAGGGCGACGATATGGCAATGGTCAATGCAGGAACGGTAAGAACAAGTTTGCTCAATAATTGGGCATTGGGCACATTGGCAAATACACTTGCCATTTGTGGCAGTGAGGGCGCAATGGTGGCGCCTGCCATAACCGTAAGTGTACTGGTTAAGAATAAAGTCCATTTTTTTGAAATTGTTCTTGTCACATCAGAGGGGTATTATTTTGTCCAACTCTCACGAATTGCAGATGACTGTGTATATGCGCAAAATCACTAAGTAATGCATTACCATTTTGGTCGGTACCTCGCCAGTCCAGACCAAATTTTTTTCGTTCTACTTCTCCTGATATTTCGAGGCCCATACGTTGCTCAGAACCTAAGCCTTTGGTAACACCTCCAAAATGAGCCGTTATGTTGATTAGCTTTTCTTGTCCTTTTAACTTTAGTATGCCGTTGATGGAATAGTGAGAATCATCCAAGCGTTCAAAATCACTGCTAGCAAAATCTATGGTGTCAAAACTAGATGCCTCAAAAAAGTCGCTAGATAATAAGTGGGAGTCGCGCTCTGAATTTTTTGTAAAGATACTGGAAACTTGTAATGAAAATACGATGTCTGCCCCGATTAAATCCTGTGGTGTCTTACATCGAAGCTTCCCATTAAAATGAGTAAAAAAACCACTTATGACACTTATTGAGAAATGCCCTATCCTAAACCCAATTTCTGAGTGCCCAATGTCGACGATCCATTCTTGAAGCATTCTGTTATTTTTTTAGATTGGCCCGTAACATCCAAGCCGTTTTCTGTTGTTTTTCAATTAGGGATACCATAAAATCACCAGCAACCATGACGTGCAATTCTGATGAAATGTAGCCTTGTTCTCGGTAAGCCATATGTTAGTGCTCTCATGGTCTGCCGTAAGGGACTCGATAATACTTTTGAATGAAAAATCCTTAATTATACTCTATAAGTCGCGTGAACTTTAAAAACT
Source organism: uncultured Aquimarina sp. (assembly GCA_947497175.1). Lineage (GTDB taxonomy): Bacteria > Bacteroidota > Bacteroidia > Flavobacteriales > Flavobacteriaceae > Aquimarina. Next base: position 209,463 of record CANMFM010000001.1, read on the forward strand.
CGCCCATCACCCCTGGCGAAAAGTGACCCAAAGAACGTATCCTCTCTGCGATATTATCAACAAACTCAGCCAAATCGCTATACTGGTTTTTAAAGAGATTGCGTAACGAGAAGAAACCGGTGTCTTCAATATTCTGATAGGCGTTTCGTGTTTTTATATGCAACACGTGCTCATCTGACAATAAGAGTAAAAGCGCTGTGATAACCGGTTGAATTTTTTTTTCAGGCATACCTATATGCGTCATGTTACTTTTTTTGATAAAAGTACGATTACCTATTCCCTTAATTACACTATTAAAACGAGGATTGATTGTACTTTTTCCAGTACTTAAGCTATGTCTAGTTTCTGCTTATGCCTAAGCGTTTCATCCGATACTCCAAAGTAGTCGGTTGAATGCCCAACTTTCTTGCAGCACCATTCTTACCGCTTACTTTCCATTTATGGTTTTCAAGAATTTCCAGAAGGTATTTGCGCTCTACCTCGGCAATAATTTTTTTGATACCCTCCATATCTAGTTCCTCGATATCAACATTCTGGATAATGCCTTGAGGACTTTTACCTTGGGGCATCCGTTGAGTCATTTGCAGGTTGCTGTTACCCGGATATATTTGTAGCACCTTGCCTTTTTGCGAAATCACAGCTTGCTCTATTAAATTTTGAAGTTCCCGTACGTTACCGGGCCAAGTATATTTTAAGAAACGGATTTTGGTATCTTTCGTTAAACCTTTAAAAGGCAAACCATAGCGCTCTGTGAATTGTTTTGCAAAAAATTCAGCTAATAAAAGTACGTCTTCACCGCGCACAGTCAAAGGAGGTACTTCTATAGGGTACCCGTTTAAACGGTAATACAAGTCTTCCCTAAAATTACCGTTTTTGATTTCTTGACTCAAGATTCTATTGGTCGCCGCAATGATTCTTATATCAAGCTTAATTGTAGTATTACTGCCCAGACGCTCTACTTCGCGTTCTTGCAACACCCTCAAGAGTTTGGCTTGAAGCTCCAATGGCATTTCACCAATCTCATCCAAGAATATAGTTCCGCCGTTTGCAAGCTCAAACTTACCGATACGTTTGCCCACTGCACCCGTGAAAGCACCACGCTCGTGGCCAAAAAGCTCTGACTCCACAATCTGTGAAGGTATAGCGGCACAGTTTACTTTGACCAGCACACGATCCTTACGGTCTGAATTCTCATGTATGGCCCGTGCAATCAATTCTTTACCAGTTCCCGTTTCTCCTAGCAGCAATACCGTTGCATCTACTGAAGAAACTTCCTTTATTTTATCGAATACTGTTTGCATCGCTTTACTTTCTCCTACAATATCACTAAAGTTATAGGCCTCACGAACCAAAGATTCAAGATAGGTTTTCTCACTCAGTAGTTGCTCTGTAAGATGTTTAATCTCTTGATTGGCACACCAATTATCAAATGAAATGACCAATGTGTTGCTAATACTGTCCAGAATGTCAATGTGCTTTACTGTATAAGCATCGGTATCGGTATGAAATAGGAACAGCTGAAAATCAGATTCTTTATTGTTGGACTTAAATCTATAACATAAGGAAGTTTTGAACTTCTTGAAACCTGTTATTTTGTTTTCTGTGAGGTTTAAAAATGCATTCTCTTTTTGTTGAAAACCGATATTTTCAAGCCATTGGTTAGTATCGTTTTTGCTCACGCCAAAAATGGCTTTCATAGCTGTATCGTCCAAGTAGCGAAGTTTGTTCTTACCTAGCCTGTCAAAGGGTAAAAGTTCTTCTTCGTTGGTGTTTTTGATAACTACAAAATTAAATGGTAAGAAAGCAGCAAGATGACTTAGCATAAATTGCCATTTATCCCTTAACTCTGTATCTTTTTCTATCTCTTGGCTCGCCCTGAGTTCAAAGGCTTGCAATTCGTTTTTAAGGACTATTCTTTTACGGTTCAAAATATTTGCAACTGCAACGGAAATCTGCTCCGTGATGGTTTGAAAAAAAGAGATGTCATTCTTGGCATACACATTTGCTTTAGCGGAAGCGAAGAAGATAAAACCAAATGCATTATCACCATATATCAACGGTGCCGCAATGGTCTGTAATAGTGTTTTATCTGCTGTCAATTTTTTGAAAGCAGTTTGAGCTTTAGCAGGTATATTAGCAACGTCAGAAACAAATAGGCCATTTTGTAATACAAAGGCGCCAAAATTTTTTTGTCGTTCATTTTGAGCACTTGCCTTGTTAAAACCTACGGTATTATCGATGTAGTTTTTATCTAAAAGAGTTGAATAGGCGAGCTTGTAAAAGAATTTGCCCGTATCGTCAAGGGTAAAAATCCCTAAATCGTCATATGGCAATACTGGCCTGATAGTTTTATCGATGACGCCATACAGAAGCTCATTGGTATTGGCTGTTGCCAATGCCTCTGAAACCGCCAATAATTTTTGATTAAACTCTTTCTCCTTTATAATGGTTTTAGTAGCTAGTATATTGGAAACCACCACGGAAATCTGTTCTGAGATGGCATTGAACATAGGTAAATCTTTTTCTGACCATCTGTTTTTATCGGTACTTGTGAAATTAAGCATCCCTATCTCTTTACCTGCATAGATTAATGGACCAGCTATGATTTGCCTCAATCCTGCATCTACCATAATTTGTAGTTGTGGATGCGATGTTTGCTTATTAAGAGTCTCTAACTCTTCAATGATTGGCCCATTTTTTATTACCCATTCCACACTGCTATCTTTATGCGTATATAATGCATTGGCACCAAATTTTTCCTCAATTAAATGTTGTGCTACAGACTTATCAAATAAATTTTCATCGGTAAGCTCATAATGAAATTGACCCGTTTCATTCAATACAAAAATGCCTAGTTCGTCATAATTAAATATTGGTTTGATTGCATTAAAAATAATCTTGTATAGCTTATCCTCAGTGGTTACTGTAGCTAACGCTTTTGATACATTTAACAAGCGTTGTTTCTGTTCTTTTTCTAATAGAATAGCCTCTTTGGCTAATATATTGGAAACCACCACGGAAATCTGCTCGGAAAGCGCCTGAAATAGAGATAAGTATTTTGTAGACCATTTATTGGCCGTTGTACTTGTAAAATTTAGCATTCCAATATTCTCCCCAGCATAGGTCAACGGGCCTGCTATTATCTGTTGAATCCCAGCTTCCATCATTAATTGATGTTGCGGATGTGGGGCCTTTTTATGAAGCTCTTCCATAGCTAAAATTATGGGCCCATTTTCCATTAACCATGCTACGGAAGTGCCACTATGCTCATAAAGGGCATTTTTACCGAATTCTGCTTCGACCATGTGCTGTGAAACACGGTTTTCGATGGTCTCGGTATCATTTAATTCATAATGATATTTACCACTTTTATCCAAAACAAAGACGCCAAGTTCATCATAATCAATTAAAGGTCTTATAGACCTAAAAATGACCTTATATAATTCATCTTCATCGGTGACTGTGGTAAGCGCATTAGAAACATTTAATAAACGTTGTTTCTGTTCTTTCTCTAATAGAATGGCTTCCGTTGCCAAAATGTTTGAGACCACAACCGACAACTGTTCAAGAATATTACTAAACAACGGGATATCCTTTTGCGACCACAAATCCTTTTGTTTGGATGTAAAACAGAACATTCCAATTTTAATACCGCCAATAACCAAAGGGCCACCAATAAACTGCTTTAATCCCCCTTCTATCATATATTGATGTTGCGGATGTGAAGCTATTTTATCCAATTCCTCCATTGTTATTGTAATCGGCCCGTTGTTCATCAACCAGGCTACAGAGGTGTCTTTATGTTTATATCTATTATGCGCTCCAAATTTTTCCTCAATCAAATATTGGGATACGGGATTATCATAAATCGTACCATCGATAAGTTCATAGTGGTACTCTTTATCTTCATCGAACACAAAAAGTCCTAATTCATCATAAGGAAAAATAGGTTTGATATTTTCAAAAATAACTTTATAAAGCTTCTTCGCATCAGTTACAGAGACTAGGTGCTGTGTAATATTTAATAAGCTATTGCTAAACTCTCGTTCACGAACTATGGATTCTGTATTCAGAATATTGGATACGGCAATGGATAATTGCTCGGTAATGGATTTAAAAAGCGGAAAAATCTCTTTTAAAAAAAAATCTTTTTCTGACGAATTGATGCAGAACATCCCTAATGCTTCACTGCCTATTTTAAAATTTGATGCCAAACAGTCTCGATATTCTAAACTGAGAGATTCTAGAACCGCTACCTGATAATAATCAGGAAATTTCTTATTTAGTTGTTTAAAATCAAATAGATAAACATTATCATTGTTTCTAATTTGTTGCATCATAAATTCAACTACAGAACCTTTGTGCTTTACTAAAGTGACCCCTGTGTCTGCTAAAGCTTCGTTCCAAATAGAAGGACTAATACCTGGTTCCATCGCTGCCAAATCATAATGTTGTTCTTTATCTTCTGTCAATAAAAAAATACCTACATCGTGAAACTTGAAGATGGGCTTGAGTTTTTCTAAGGTAAATTTTAGAAAATCTGGAAGTGTTCTTATTTTTGATACACTCTCGGTAATACTAAGTAATGTCTCTTTGAATGCTTTTTCCTCTTGAAGCCGCTGTGTAGAGAGTATTGAATTGAGACAGACCGCCAATTGTTTACCAACTTCCCCAAAAAACTCAAGCTGTTCAGGTTTGAAGTAGTTTCTTTCGTTTGAGTTGATGCTGAAAAGCCCCATTAATTCACCTTGAAATTCAAGTAGCGTTACCACTGATACTTGAAGTCCCGACTCTTCAATGGCTTTCTGTTGTTCGTATCCGTACCACTCTTTGATTTCATCGACGGCATAGATTTTTGGTGACCCATTTTTCTGCAAATCCTTAACACCCCATTCGATAAAGGAGTCTTTATAAGTAAACCATTCGTCACCCAATACGGAACTAAGATTATGATTTCGTTCGGAAGGTGATATGGTAGGAAAACGAACTGTCAGGTCTTGATATTTCCCGTTTTCTATAAGTACGATACCTACATCGTCAAATCGGAAAACGTCCTTTAATTCGTTCATTACATACTCTAAAAAATCAGGAAGTGTCTTAATAGTAGATAGTTTCTGGCTGATAGCGAGGAGTTGGGATTTCTGGCGTTCATTGGCTAAAATCTGCTCGCGTTCTATGATGTTGTTGAGGACAATACTCACTACTTCGGCAATTTCTTTGGCAAGATTTAGGTCTTTTTTAGAAAATCTTCCTTTTTTATTGGACCATAAAAACAGTAATCCAAACTCTCTGTTCTCATAAATTAGCGGTGTGCTTATGAACTCTTTTAACTCACTCTTTAAAACGAAATCCAAATGTGGATGCCCTTTAATTACTTTTGCGAAATCTTCAATAGAAACAATTTCAGTCTTCCTTTTTAACCAAGTAATGCCCTTGTGAGGTGGCATAAAACCTGTAACATTGTTTTTGTTTAACTCTTTGGCTACCTGATCAAAGGGGTAGTTGTCTACTGCAAAATCACGGTGCCTGCCGTCTTCAAGAACCTCAAAAAGCCCTAAGTCGTCTATTTTGAAAAATTCATTAATTTTATCAAACAAAAGTGGGATAATATTACTTCTATCCTCAACTTTAAGAAGTTGTCTTAGTAAGTCACTTAATTGAATTGGATGAACTGAAGATTGATTTTTCATTATTTGTATAAGTAGCTGATTTTCATAGAACAAGATAATTTAAATTCCCTGAAAATTTGGGAATTTCACAGTTTTTATTCACGGATTTTTTAGGAAAACGATTTTTTGGTGTATTGAGTTGATGTTAAATTATTGATAGTCAATAATTTAATTAAAAATTATTTGCTGGTATGGTTTAGGCATATACTATTCAAAAAAGAATAGTTATGACGACGAACCAAAAACATATACCCCTGATAGATATCTCTGAATTTGCAGAGACACTTTTAGGGAGCAACGCATTTGCATTTAACTTTAAAAAGCAAAAAAATCCTCCTTTTTTTGCTACTAAACTTAGTGAGATAGCACCCGAAGGACTACTGGGCACACCTTATCTCTATGATTTTTATACCGTTTATTTTGTGACCAAGGGTGCCATTGAAAAAATAAACCAATTGCGTACTTTAAGGATTGGACCTAAACAGGTGTTCTTTTCCAAACCTGGTGAAATTAAAACATGGCAGCGTCTCAAAAATGTAGAAGGCTTTATGGTCGCCTTTACTATGGACTATCTGTTACTGTTGGTTGATGATAAGAATTTTGTAAATAACTTTGAATATTTACTACCTAAGGCCCACCGAAAATTTGAACTCAATGAAGCGCAAAGTAAAATCTTCAAGACAATTTTTAAAGAGGTTCTAAAGGAATTTAAAAACCCAAAGAAACAAAGCCACGAAATGATAAAACTTTGGGTTTTTGTACTCTTTATAAAGACCAATAGAATTTATGCAGAGCAGAATGATATCCAGATTTTCAATGGGTTTAAAAATGCTGCAGAGCAACTTTATGCCAGGTTTTTGATTAAATTTGAAGATTCGTTTAAAAAACTTGCTCAGGGCGAAATTCCTCGGCCGCCCAAAGTGAGCGAATTTGCCAATATGCTTAATGTAAATCCCACTTATCTAGGCGAGTGTATTAGAAAAGTGAGTGGTAAGTCTACAAAACTCATCATTAACAAGCGGATTCTTTTATTGGCAAAGTGTCAATTATTGCATACGCATAACAATATTTCGGAAATCGGTTATCAATTGGGTTTTGAAAGTTCGGCTTATTTTATTCGATTCTTTAAAAAGTTTGAAGGTATTACCCCATTAGAGTTTAGAAAAGAACATGCCAAACAATATTCCTTAAATTGACAATAAAGATGAAAGAGATAGCTAGAAGAATGCCACCACTTTTACAAACTAACCTAACCAATTTTGTATAAGTCTATTTTTAAAACAGTTTAAAAATTAATCTGTGTTGTCCATAATAGATAGAAAAGGTTTTGCTCAAACCCTGAGTTGTTCAAAAAAACTCCCGGATCTATAAAGTTTAGTTCCAGGTCACTTATTAAAAAATCGTTCCATCGATAATTAATTTCAAATCCAAATTGATTTGCGATAAATTTTTCGCCACTCTCATTATTGGTTAGCAATTGACCAGGTAGCCCATATACGCCATCTTCATCAGAAAATCTATAGAATCTATAATACTCCAGTTCAATCATCAAACGGTTCCTTCTAAATTGAATATAAGGATGCACATCCATCAAATTGTAAGGGCCGAAAAATGCAACCCTACCAAAATAAGCACCTTTGGGATATAAAGGATTAAAGGTGTTGAGTACATCGTCACTGGCATCCCTGTCACCACTGACCAACTCGCCATTAAGCCCGATAGAAAATGAATCGGTCAACTTATAGAGACTGTTTATAGAAGCTGTCCAAGCACTGATATCCTGATTTGCCACATTACCAAATTGATACAAAAATTCGTTGTTGAAGGATAAATCACCTAGCTTATGCATCATTCTTGTTCCAATACTGTGTCTTGTTTCCTCTCCTTGAACATTATGATATCGTTCGAGTTTTGCGTCATAACCCAGATAATAAATTTCAAATGAATTCTTATTCATCTTATTTCCAATCCAGTTGTATGAACCCCACACGAACTCATCACCCAACAAGAAATCGTTGTCGAAAGCACCAGGCTGATTCTTAACTGGTGAATAGAAGAGTAGCTCACTCTTTAACCTGTTGTTCCACCTATAGTTTACGCGACTGCCATCATAGAATTGTCTTACATTGGGGCCTTCTCGTAAGGTTAAGATCCTTCCGCTGCCATAGTTTAGGTTTTCACGACCAAGAATCACTTCGAACCTAGTGTTTCGGTAATGTGTAAACCCTTGATTGATGTGCCAAATATCCCTATCCACGGGTCTGAATATTTCTCTACTTGCGGTGTGGCTACTTCCAATTTCTATGAAAACTTGCCAACGATTTCCAATCCTTAAATCTGAATGTAAAAACAAGCGTCCCAGATACCAATTTTCATCATTCGGGTCATTGAGACCTAAACGTTGATTGTTTATGTGTTCCCATTGTGTACGATAGCTTCCGCCAAAACTAAGTCTTGTCGAATCGCCGAGCGAAAGCACCTTCAACTTATTGTAAGCCTTATACTTTGGGTTTTTGAACTGATTGAGATTATCCAATTGTCTTAATATAGTAAAACGATAATCCTTTTGCTGGCCATAAATATGTTTTGCAGCCAGAATGATTGTCATAATTATGATTATTGATAATCTATTCATAGCAATTAAAGGTCAGCAACTTTTCTAAGATAAACGGCAAGACGGTTTATCAAATCGTCACCTTGTTTTATAACACCTCCTAATTGAAAGAATCCGTGTATCTGACCTGGGTAATGCCAGTGAAGCACTTTAACCCTTGATGTTTTTAGTCTTTTTGCATAAGCTTCACCTTCGGAATGAAGTGGGTCAAAACCTCCGGTAATGACAACCGTTTCGGGCAATTTACCTAAATCATCCGCTTTTAAAGGTGAGAGGTATGGCTCACTTACATCATGACTTTTAGGAACGTACATATTTATATTCGCTGCCATATCACTTTTGGTCAACACATATCCCTTATCACCTAGTTGATTCCAAGAAGTAGAATTCAAATTTAAATCTGTATTTGGATAAATGAGAATTTGACTCTTAATACTTGGACCTTTTTTATCACGTGCTTTTAGGGTGGTTACTGCAGCTAAATTACCACCGGCACTGTCACCGGCAATAAAGATTTGTTTTGGGTCGGCACCTATTGACTCACCATTATTTGATAACCACTCAAGAATAGCATAACAGTCATTAAGACCAGTAGGATATGGATATTCTGGTGCCAGTCGATAATCTACCGCAATTATTAAAAAACCACTTTTATTGACCAATGCTCTTAACGGAATGTCGTGAGTTTCTAAACTGCCTGCCGTAAATCCACCACCGTGAATGTACAGTAGTACAGGAAGTTTTTTTCCATTATTTGGTTTATATACCCTGATAGGTATGGAATGCCCTTTCTTGTCTTCCACAAGATCGTCTTTAACACTGTAAAGTTCTTTTTTCTCGCCGGCCATAGGGCTTATCGCTTCATATCCTTTTCTTGCAGCCTGTAGCTTTTGTTTATTGGTTAATTGAATGTGCGCGTTGGCATTAGCAGCATATTGCTGAGCCATCGCTTCAACTACTTCTTTAGCTTGGTTATCCATGTTTTTTGTGGTATTATTTTGAGCATTTCCTCTCCCTTGTAAAAAGATAGACGTAATGACCATGATTAGCAGTCCTTTAATTGTAATATTATTTTTCATAATTAATCATTGAGATTCTAGTACTATTTTTATTGCCTCCTTAACGGTCATCTCAGAGCGTATTCCCATAGCTTGCGCTTTCTTATTGACCACTGAACAGATGCCTTCTCGATAGGTACTCGTTGGACTGCCTATCTCGGCAGACATGGCCGCAACGGCTACAGCTGCGATACCTTTATTATTTAAGATGTTAAGTCCTGCGACTCCTGATGAGTCTTTAGCAATACCGGCATCGTTTGCAAATATTAATTTAGGATGTACAGGCAATGTATATTTTGCCATAACGATGCCTGAATGTGAAGCGACACAAAAAATATCGTTTGGGTGTTGGTCTTTAATTAGGCCTATCGACCATACTGTATACACCTTTATGTCTTTTGACTCTTCAACAATTTTTATCTCATCATCATGATCAAGCTGCTCATTGACCACCACACCTTGTTTAGCGCTTAGCATTAATTTAGCCGCATCTAAAGCGACCATACCTTCTTTTATACCCCACTTTCTTGCAGTCTCGTTAAGCACCGAAATAGTTCCTTCAGAGACAGATATGCCGTTACTTACCAAAGCACTTTGCGTTGCGACCGCAGCAGCAGGAATACCGTAACGCTCTGCAAGAAAAATGCCGTCTATAGCCTTGTTGTTTTTACCCACACCACATTCGTGCGCTATAACTCCTTTAACACCAAGTTTAAGAACAGCCATATAAGTAGGTGTACCCGAAAATGAACCACCAATGATGATGTCCTTGACCGTTACTGGATAAAAATCATAGCGATGTTCATCTTCTAAGTAGGTAAGAGAATTGGATGCGATAATTCTACCTCTTTCATCCTCGTATAATTTAAAAATCTCGACCTCCATTTTTTTACTATTATTTATACTTAGCGTTGAAAAGGCTAAAAAACAGATACCATATATGTTTAATTTCTTAGTCATTTAGACTGGGACTTCTATAATAAAAATATCGGCATCCGTAATACACTCGAACGAGACACTAAGTGTGTCTGATAGCATTATCGAATCTCTGTCCGAAAGCTGATATTCATCAAATTGTATTTCTCCAGAAATGATCATTAAATAGATGCCGTTTCCACTTTTCTTAAACTTGTAGGTAGGCTCGTTCCCTTTCGCGAAAGCACCCCTAGAGAGATACGCATTTTGATATATGGCCAATGGCCATTGTTTTTCTTCAATTGGCCCTACCAGTACTTTCCATTTGTTCTGCCAATCCGATGTATTGAATTGTGCTAATTCTGACTTAGGTAACACATTAATTACATTAGGTTGAATCCATATCTGAAACTGTCTTGCCTCTTTATCGCTAATATTGACATCAGAGTGCGTAACGCCCGTACCTGCAGAAATAGCCTGTACCATATTTGCTCTAATATTTCTTGTGCCAGAAATATCGGTATGTTCCAAATCGCCTTGAAACTGAAGGGTAATAATTTCAAAATTCTCGTGAGGATGCTCAGGAAAACCTTTGCCTACAGCAATGCTACTATCATTAAACACACGTAAAGCGCCAAAACCCATCCTTTGAGGGTTGTGATATTGACCAAAACTAAATGTATATCGAGCTTTGAACCAACCGAAATCTGCCGAACCCCTGGAGTCTGAATAAATGACTTGATATTTCATAGTGTAATAGGTTTTATCTATTTTTTTGAAAGTACAGAAATCTTAAACTGTTTTATTTTCACATTTTCAATTTTTGCTTGATCCAATTGTGAATTCAGCACATAAACTTTGTTCTTTCCAACAGCTACGGCTGTTGGAAATTCAAAGCCATCATTAGCTATAGTAGCTGTGCCAGTGCTAAAGTCTTTATCCATATCAATTTTTGCTAATTTACCATCAATATTAAGTGCGACATAAATCACATTATTTTCAATAGCCAGACCATCACCATTTAACAATGAAGCTCCTTTTATATTTATTTTAATTACCTCTTTTGAAACGGTATTTATTCTGAACAGCTCTCCGGTATTAGTTTGTATGATTATTAAATACTTTTGGTCTTGCGTAAGGACAATCCCGTTTAAATTATATCCAGTTTTATACTTTATTGAGGATTTGTCCAGTTTTAACCATTCTTTTAGAATATTACCTTCTTGCTTATTAAATGAATAGATAACAGGTCTAAAAGAATCTGTTACATAGCCTACATTAGTGTTAACTACAGCAATATCATTTATGAATATTTCATTTTTATTAAGACTCTTTGGTACTATAAACTCGAAGAGCTTTTGGCGATAAGTCGTAGAATACACCTCTACGGTACCCTTTGTGCCAGTAGCAACATAAATTCTATCATCAAACACCTTAATACCTAATGCTGATGGTGGATTTTCATTTGCAGGGAATCGTTTGAATGTGCTTTTGGAAACTTCAGTTTCGTGCAATACTCCATTCATCATCGACCCACAATAGAGTGTATTTGTATTTTTCGCATATGCCAGACCTTCGGGAAATGCATTTTCTACATCTACTGTAATAGTCCTTTCTTGTCCCAATAATAGTTGACACAATGTTAAAAAAAATAAGATGGATATCGATTTCATATTAATTTGTTTTAGGTACATCGATTATTAAAATATCCGTAGGTTCATTGAAGATCATTTTCACTTCTGAAGTTTCTTGGTCTGCTATACCAAGCCCATCTCTTCTTGATAGGTTTCTTTTTGAGGAAACAGCCTCGCCTTCAATTACAAAAAGGTACACGATGTTATTTTTGGATTGTTTTTGGTAGGTTATCTCTTGGTCTCTATCAAAAGTGCCACGCCAAACCCAAACATCTTGATTAATGACTAAGCTATTTTCATCACCCTTGGGCGATGTAAGTAATTGTAGTTTGCTTTTTCTGTCTTCAGGTCTGCTTATCATCGTTTGGTACTTGGGTTTTATGTCCAGTACTTTTGGTAGAAACCAAATTTGAAGATTGTCTATAGGCATGTCTGGTGAATGATTGTATTCTGAATGTTGGATACCTGTACCGGCAGAAATAAGCTGGATAGCGTTCGCTACATTAACACCTTGATTGCCATAGGTATCAGAGTGCACCATCTCACCACTTATGACAACACTAAGAATCTCCATATTCTCATGAGGATGCATACCAAACCCTTTACCTCCAGGTGCAATTATACCATTATCAAGAATTATCATTACCCCAAAATGTTTTCTATCGGGCGAGGGTGGAAGGCTAGGATTGAAAGATTGAAACAATTTTATCCAGCCCATATCTCTACGGCTACGTGTCTTTTCAGGATGATATATTATGTCCATAAGTATTTTTTTTAACCCTCAAACTGATGAGTGCTTGAGGGGGTATTTTTGTTAACAAAACTACTCTGTAGCAGCAGGTTCTGCTTCTACCAAGGGGGCTAAAATCTCTTCGTACATTATCCCTTGAATTTTAGCTCCCGTTTCATCTGCCCAGTCTGATGCAAGTTCTGCCATTATCTGGTTTGTAGATGTTATGGTAACACCGTGGTCTTTCATTCTTTGAATTGATGTTTCATCTGCAACTTGTGTTGGGGAACCACCTCCATCTACGACTACCTGAACCTCGTAACCATCCTCAACCATGCTTATCGATGGGAAAACGATACAGACATCATTAGTAAGACCGGCCATGATGATTTTCTTTTTACCGGTAGCTTTTACGGCTGCTTTAAAATCTGGATAATCCCAAGCATCTACAATGCCTGGTCTTTTTACTCTGTTTGCATAGGCTTCGGGCGCGATATCCTGAATATCCTGTAAGAGAGGGCCTTGAAAATGGTCTTCCTGACTGCTGGTCAACACCAAAGGCATTCCTGTTTCTACAGCGGTTCTTGCAAGCGCGCGGGTGTTATGCACTAGCTCCTTATAAGGTAGATTTACTGCCAGTTTAATTGTCCCTTGTTGATGGTCAATGAGCAACATTGCTGCATTGTCAACTGTAAATTTGTTTTTCATAATCGAAAAGTTTAAAAAGATTAATAATTAAAATGTAAAAGTTGTTGTGAGCAATAGATAGCTCAATATCTTATTGGCGTCCTGTTTCTTTAAAAAATCTTCTGGCAATATCAAATTGGTTTCCAAGTCTGTTGACAGAAATTTATTCCAGCGATATTTCACGGTGAAAGCTAGCTGTTGGGCCACAAATCGTTCATCATTCACCGGACTGTATTGTAGAAAACCACCACTACCATATATACCGTCTTCAACGGAGTATCTCCAGAAAGCATAATGGCCAAGCTCTCCCATCCATTTATTCTTTTTGAACTGAATACGATTGTGTATATCCAACAGGTTATAAGGTGCAAACCTTGCTACCCTACCAAAATATGCCACGTCAGGATATAAAGGATTAAAAGTGTTGAGTCTATCATCATTTTGGTCTTTGTCACCACTTATTACCTCACCATTTATCTCATATTCCAAAGTATTGCTTAATTGATATTTTGCTTGAAGCGAAAGTGTCCAAGCCCTTATGGACTTATCGGCTATATTCCCAAATTGATAAACAATTTCATTGTTAAAAATCAATTTTTCTCCAAAGGGTATTTCCCAACGAGTACCTATACTATGACGTATTTCCTTACCCTGTGCATCTACATAAGCTGAAAATTGTTGTTGCAATCTGAGATAATATACTTCCATTAATGTTGTTTCAGAGAACAACCTAATTGTATTATAGGTTCCCAAAATGTAGTTATCAAATTGATAAAAATCGTTATCTAAAACCCCAAGCTCAACAGGTACTACACTAAGAGCAAGAAGCTCACTCGAAACATTCTTTTTATTATAAATTACTCTAAACGAATCAAACGACAATCTAACATTAGGACCTTCTCTTATAGCAAATAATCTTCGAGAACCATAGTTCAGGTTTTCCCTTCCTATAACCCAATTAAAATCGCCTGTATTAAATTTCAAGAACAGTTGGTTTACGTACAATCGGTCTCGATCCAGAATGATGGGGTTGTCTTTATCTATACTATGAGAACTACCTAATTCTAAAAAGAACTGATGATTATTTAAAGTCTTAACATCAAAATGAAACAAACCTCGAGCAAGACCACCTGAATTATCCATTGTGGTATTCTGAAACATTGGTCTATCCAAAATTTCAAGCTGGGCTCTCAGGCTGCCTCCTATTGAAGCGTTTGCGCCCAAGAATTTGAAACCTTTAACTCTTTCATAGAATTTATTATTACCTGTAGTGTTTTCAAAATGCCAGATATCATACTGTCTAAGCAATGAAAACTTTAATGAGTCCGTCTGTGCTACTACTGTGTTCAAAAAGCCAAATAGCAATATTGAAATAACGATATGTAGGGAAAAGATTTTCATTATTGTTTTACCGAGATAGAAACTACTGATTTTGTGTTTTTAGGTGATTCAAATGCTACAGGTCTTACCTTATCGGGTTCGCTATGGCAGATATACAATTTCTCGTTTTCAAGCTTTATAATACCTTTTAAAAGTTGTCCCTTGTAAGGTTCCGTCTGAGGATAGATATCAATGCCCTGAAATTTTCCTCGACAGTCTATTAACTGAAAATTCCGTTTCCAGACGGTATCGGGTGTTCGTCTTTCAAATTTGTTATCGGAAAAAATTAAACTTGCCTCTTCAAGTAATTCATCGCCACCAACAATTGCTTTCTCTATCTTCCAGATACCTATCAAATTAATTATTTCCATTATCCTGACGTAAACATTCTTAATACCTCTGGTGAAGGTGAAACATTACCTGTAGCAAATATTTTATTGTTTTTCAAAGCCTTGGTAAGCCTTGCTACATTTGCACCGTGATGGTAAGCAGCCTCTAACATCTCAGGGGCTAATTTTTGTGGCATCATCTTGATACCACCTGTCCTTCCATTTGGTCCCCAATGGCTGAGTGCATAGTCTGCACCTGGTGTTACTTTAGGAAATGGAATTAAAATCATACCATTAGCAGCCATTGCAGAAAGAATACTAAGTTGGGCGAGTTCGCATCCGGCACCATTGTTACCATGACCACCACCTACAGAAAATACGCCACCTACCTTACCTACAAAATTGTCCGTAAGCCATCCTTTTTCCCATACCCGCTCAATATATTCTTTGAGGCGAGAATGCATATTTCGGTGCTTCATTGGCGTACCGGCAATAACACCGTCTGCTGCAATCGTATCTTCCATTGTTGCATCTGCGGCCATTTTTCTGACTACATTTACACCGGCTACCGATTTAGCACCTTCCTCCACAGATTCTGACATCATTCTTGTTGAACCAAAATCTGTCGTATATACAATAAGAAGATTTGCATTCTCTCTGTTTTTAAAGCCTGCAAAAGCTCCTTGCCCATTAGGGACTGGGTCTAATTCCATCCCATAAAAAGATGTGTGACTCGTAATGGCTAATCCCGCAGCGACAAGAGAACTCTTTTTGATAAAGTCTCGTCGATTGTCTTCAACTTCAATGGTTTCTCTTTCATCAAAATCATTCATATCCTTAATTTTATCTTCTACTTTATTTTCCATTTTAGTACTGGTTTTAATTACATTATTATTGAATCAAAATTTAAATTCTGTGGTAAATACAAAGTGAAACAATGTATTGTTCAATTCGCTTTGCTCTAAAAATCCACCAGGCATTATCAGATTACTTTCTGCTTCCAAAGAAACAAAAGGCGATGGCGACCAATTGAAAACGACTCCATACTGATGACCTATAAACTTCTCATCATTTATAGTGGGAAAATCTAAAGTACCTGCGGCTCCATATACACCATCGGATACCGATTCTCTCCAGAACGCCACATAGTCCAACTCGAGAATAAAATTTTTGTAAGCAATGGAAAACTCAGGGTGTATATCTATCAGGTTTGCTGGCCCAAACTGTGCTACACGACCAAAATAGGCGCCTCTTGGGTAAAGGGCGTTAAAGGTGTTCAACTCATCGTCTTGAGAGTTGTCATCACCAGAAATGAGTTCGGTCTTCAAACCGAACTCATATTCTACTTCTTCATTACCAAAGCTATAAGCTACGTGTAGTGAGAATGTGTATGCTCCAATGTTAGACGTTCCGAAACTTCCAAGTTGGTACAAAGTTTCAAAATCATAGTAGAACTCCCCAGCTTCTCCAAACATTCTGGCCCCAAAACTATGTCGCTCCTCGTCTGCAACCCCTTGAACATATTGCAAATCATCTATAACTCTACCAATATAGTAGAAGTCTGCAAGAAATTTATCTTTTTTGATGCTTACCGTATTGTAATAACCCCATAGATATTCTCTGTCTCTTATAGTTTTATTGTCAAAACTGAATGGGAAGATTTCTACCGGAAAGGCTAAGAAACCTTCTGACCTTAAAACATTATCAGAATAGGTAAGTTTCGCACTGTCAAAGTAACGTCTGATATTAGGACCTTCCCTTAAGGCAAGAATCCTATGTGTTCCATAATTTGGACTTTCACGTCCTATCAAGATTTTCCATCGGTCGAGTTCATAACTCACAAATAATTGACTGATGGCGAGTTCATCTCTATCTACTGGTGAAGGAAACTCTTTAGACCATACCGAACTACTATTTACCTCTGCGTATAAACGAAAGTTGTTCCACTGAAAATCTGAGTGAAGCATCAACCTATTTAGCCACCAACCTTCGGAATTCTGTTCAAATCCTTCATTGTCAAAAAATTCATACTGTCCTCTATAGCTTCCCCCCAAAGACAGGTAAGCCCTCTGACTTATCTTTGCATACTTGAGGTTATCATAAAACGATTTGTTTTTCTTTATCTTGAAATAAGAGATGTCATCATTTTGACGCAAAAGAGCAAAATCGATATTCTCTGTCTCCTGTGCTATTAAAACGTTAAAATTCAATACGACCAAAATCACATATTTGAATAATTGATATATTGAATTTTTAATTTTCATTTTAGTTTATTTCTTAAATAATAGATTATGAGAACAATGGTGCCGCATCCATTACCATTCTAAAGTCATTGACCAAACCTTTTTTGAAACGTATTATGCTGACTGCCGGTATCGTGATTTTTCCTCCATCATTTTTTAAAAATGTTACGTCTGCCTCAAATACCGCGCTGTCCTTGCCCAACCAAATTCCTTTTTTATGATGTGCCATACTCTTGATCACACCATAAAATTTTTGAAGCACTTTGCCGATAGCCTTTGGGCCTCTAACAGCCTCAGAATTTCCAAACTTGAAAGAACTTTCAGTTCCATAATACTGAGTCACTTTATCTGGACTCATAGTGTCGACATCCTTAAAGTAATTGATGACAAAATCTTCAGTTATTTTCTCCATTTCTTATTCTTAATTTTTAAATTCCTCAATCAATATTCTTTTGACTCTATCAAATGACACATATGTTTACCAAAGTCAAGATTGCCGATAAAGCAATATCGCTAGGTGAGAGGGAAACATTGAAAAATGGTTACCAAGTGTGATAGGTATAATCATCATGGCGCCCAAAGCCCATTTTTTTAGGTATGTCGGTCAATACACCTCTTGTAATTTCTACAATACCTACTAATATTAATAACCAACCAGATTCAACCATTGTTATTGTAAATTTGATTCCAGCTTTGGGTAATTGGGCGTGGGCATACATATGGTTCGTAAATTTCGAGATTCCAGAATTTGCCATAAACGATCGTCAGGAATACCTAAGAAATCTAAGGCAGAACAGACTAGAGTATAATAGCTAACTATTAATACTTAAACACAGTATTCAAATTATCCAATTCCAAACGGGTCAAAATCATTATAGTGCCAAGGTAATTTTATACTTAGCTATCATCGTAGAAGTATTTCAAGGATGAATTGAACATTTAACAGTTATAAAATGTAATACGCAAATTTTAGAGAATGAAAACTTTAAAAAGTGGTCTTTGATTTATTTTTTATTTCACATTTTTACAGAAACCAAAAGAAATATAAAAACTATGGATACAGAACTTTGTGAACATTTGAAACAATTAAAGCCCAAAAAAAGTGGAATCGATTATTGTGAAGAATGTGTAAAGACCAATGATAAATGGGTACATCTAAGGGTTTGTCAAGACTGTGGTGCTACGCTATGTTGTGATTCTTCAAAAAACAAACACGCTTCAAAACACTTTGAAGAAACCGGGCATTCTGTGGTGGTATCGAACCTGCCAAAACCTTGGTCGCAGTTTGCGTGGTGTTATGAACATAAGGTTAAAAAGAGTCTTCGCTAATCAAGTTTTACAACCCCAAAAATCCTAAAGCCTTAAAATCACGCTTAGTGTCTTTATAAAAAATACCTTGGAAACTATCTATTGCGATAGTTACACAAAGGCATCTCAAATTGATAGTCAATCCGATGTAAATCAATACTTTAATTTTGGTAATGTTTTTTCAAGACACTTCTCATATGCTCGTGTTGCTCGGGCAGTTTTAAATCACGACCCAAATACTCCAATTCCTCATCTACTGTGAAGCCTGGATCTTCTGTAGCGATTTCAAAAAGTACTCCACCCGGTTCCCTGAAGTAGAGCGATTTAAAATAGTCTCTGTCAATCTGGGGTGTAATACTTAGTCCGTACTCTTCAATTTTCTTCTTGAAATGCAATTGTGTTTTGGTATTCTTTACGCTAAAGGCAATGTGGTGTACAGTGCCGCTACCACCTTGACCTCTACCTTCATTAGGCAGATGTATAATGTCTATCACTGCTGCCGTATCAATATTCTCGGATACGTAGCGATGCCTGTTTACTTTGGTTTTATGGTGTTTGTAACCCAGTATACTTGTAAAGATCTTAGCAGTTTTCTTAAACTCCCTTAACGAGAGGGTGGTACCATAGAATCCTCTTATGGCTTTGCTTTCGTCAATATCACCAGTAATCCAAGGTTTTCGGGAATCATTGTCATTTTCTACTAGCTCCAGCTTAAGACCATCAGGGTCTTCAAAGACCAAGTAGGTTTCTTCAAATCGTAAGGACGGATTGTTATAACTGACGTTTTTCTCTTCAAACCTATTTTTCCAAAAATTCAAGGAACCTTTTGGTACGGAAAACATTATTTCTGTAGCTTCACCGGTTCCTTTTAAGCCTCTTCCAATATTTTGCCAGGGGAAGAAGGTAAGTATCGAGCCCGGCGTACCGTACTCATCTCCAAAATAAAAATGATAAGTACCCGGGTCATCGAAGTTTACGGTTTTCTTCACGAATCTTAATCCCAGAACGTCCTTGTAGAAATTTAGATTTCTCTGGGCGTCACCGGCTATTGCCGTAACATGATGTAGCCCTTTTACGTAATAATCCATTTGATTCGATTTTATCTTCTAAACGTATTTAAATGTTGTCTGTAAGAATGAGGTTGGCTATTTCTATTTCGTCTCTGTTGATGGTGTGACCCATCCCTGGATAAATCTTCTTTACTACTTTTGCTCCCATTTTTTTCAGGACACTCTCGGATTCATTAATCCTTGATTCTGGTACGTGAGGGTCGTTATCACTTGAGCCAATAAAGATGGTCATTTCCTCAAAAGTTCCACTATAGAGTCTGACATCGAGGTGTTCGCCTATGAGTCCACCCGTAAATGCGATGACACCTCCATATCGTTTGGAGTTTCTTGCTACGTACTCAAGTGTTAAACAGGCTCCTTGTGAAAAGCCTAAAAAATAAATGTCCTCGGCCAAGATGTCGAACTCGTATAGGTTATGTACAACCTCGGCAATGGCATCGAGACTTGAAGTCAGTTGTGGTTCGTTCTGCAGGCGTGGTACCATAAAACCGTAAGGATACCAAGTATTCTGTATGGCCTGAATGGCTAGAACCACGAAGTCGTCAGAAATATCGAGCTCTTTTGCCAATTGGATGAACGATTGCGCTCGGTCACCACGGCCATGCAGTAGTATCAACGCCTTTTTTGCATCTGTAAGAGATTTTCCACTTTGTTCTACTTGCTGGTTATGTACAATCATAATATGTTTTGCTTTTAGCATAAAGTAATAAATAGTGACCTTCGTACTTTAGTGTTCAAAGTCTTTCTTTTTTCTTTCCAGGCTATCATATTTACCTTCTAATCTATCCCTAATCCACAAGTTTCACCCCATTTTTATGCTATCTCAACAATCTCCCGGTTGCCTAATCCCATGCACTACTAAAACATATTGCATTGATGTAATTGGTTTCAATCCTACCTCTCTTGAAACACTATCGCTTACATTTGAAATGGCATAGACCTCGAATTCTTATGCCAGGGCATAAAATGCAGGAAAACTACACGAACTTCTCTTCAGAGATCTGCAATGACCAGTTTTTACGGTTAAATTTTTAATGCCGTTTACCACTATGGTATCTTTCTAAGCATTCATCCTGAGGGTGATTGAACCGCTAAAAGTTTCCTCACTTACTGTAGTAACAATGGTCTGTATATCATAAACCTTTGCAGGGTTTGAAACCATACCAGTATTGTTACGCAAAATATCCTTTAGGTGTAACTCTTCAGCAAAGAACATCTGGTGCTCGTGGTCTGTCAATAAAAGAGAATAGTTTGGGGGATGAAGTAATTCTGGCGAGGCGTTCTCTGGGTCGTTGTGAGGATTGGTATTATAATCTATCCAAAGGTGTTTCTTAGTGCTTGTTGCCATAATGATAGAATTTTAGTTAATCAATTGGTGCCTGAAAACAATTTTTGTTGAACAGTACGAAGTTCAAATATTATTTTTCTTATCAATTGAACTTATTCTTGAAATACTATAACAAATACGAGTAATAATCGATTCAGAAATCTCCTGGTTTGATACTCTAATGTATGTTTTGCAAACTTTGAAGCAAGTTGTAAGATGTTTTAGTGTACAGATCCTATAAGTCTTAACACGGATCATATATCACTTACTTTAAGCTCATCAATGTCCCAACCTGCCAATCTGGCTCCAGCTTGGTAAGCACTTTCGAGAAAATCAAGTAAACACTTCTTTGGATCATCTTTTATTCTTAAATCATTGTAATCCAAAAACGCCATAGGACTACCGTTGGCATCTATCCATTTGGCTTCTTCTGGTTGAAGAGGTTCGTTTTCCAAACCTTCAGGTGACGGAAACGTATATGAGTAGAATGCAGGGTTGCGTACATCCTTATCCCCAAACCAAAAACCAAAGCTGATAACTTCATGGGAATAAGCATCCCTATCGGCTCTATTAGCATTGGGCATAACAGGGGCTTTTCTTCCTGAAAATCGGGTTACGGCAATATCTAAGTGATGCCAATAAATCTGTACTGGTGATGTTTTACTATATGACCTTCCACCAAACTCCTTAAAAACCATATCAACCTGCAATAGTGTCTGCCAAAACTGATGGGCCTTTTTCGAATCATAAGTTCTATGTACCGTGCATTCAGAAAAAGGAATTTTATCTTGCAAATCATAAGGCTCGTCCTTAATTTCTAAATAAATACCTAAGGCATTTAGGTGCTCCATTAGTTTTGTATAAAATTCTGAAACGGAAAGTCCTTCCTTTAAAGAAAAGGTGCGCGACTCGCCCTTGCTCGTATGGATATCGAGATTGTGATGGGTTAAATCAAATTGTATGTCAAATGAAAAATCCTTGTAAGGTATCGAACCTGATGAAAGCCCTCGACTATTTACCTTAATGGTAATATACCACCAATGGTTTTTTCTTGGCATTCCTGCCAAATTTAACTTCCCTACAATTTGTATGTATCTGTGAAGGGTTTCTTTAGTAGCCTCCCATTCAGAGAGTGGAAATTCTGGAAATAAATTATTTTCTAGCACAGAATATGTTTTAATAAAGATAGTTTAAAAATACAAGATTTATTGTAGTACTAAATTGGAAGTTTTTCGTTATTATTTTCCTTTTGTTTGAAAGTTCGAAAATAGCGTCTCCTCCGCTCAGTTTTTCAATTGATAGTTCTAGTTAGGTTAAGGGCTTTCTTATTGATTGTTTAGCCTACCCATTCTCCAATATAATTGATCATAGTTTGTTGTGCATAGCAAGTAAAGGATACTAATGCAAATAGCGAAACATAGACATTTTTAAGCATGGTTTGAATTTTTGAATGATGATCTTAATTATTTAGGGCTTGTCTAAGGATCTTTGTAAGAATTTCGGGTTGGTCAATCCATAGTAGATGACCTGCATTTTTAATGCTTATAAAATTGGCTCTGGGTACTTCGGCAGTCCATTTTCGGAAAATATGATTGCCCATATCAAAACGGTCGTGGTCTCCTATAATAACTGAAACAGGATAAGGTTGCTTTTTAAAGTCCTCGATAAAATTCCAACCTTTTTTTGGATAGGTGCCCTCAGTCAATCCATATACATTGCCTTTGTAAAGCGCTTTTCCATTATTGAGTTTATTCCACTTGCTAATATCGTACAACATCATGTTAGCAAAATTGATGCGGTTTATTATAGTTTGTTCCTTTGAGGATAATTTTGGCTGTTGTCTCAGTAAATTAAGTCGCTTCAGTTCTTTATCTACATCCTGGCTTTTACTAAAATTTTCATAGGCTTTTTGTGAATGCTGTAATAGCTCCAAATCTTCATCGGGAAATGGGTTTTTCAGAAAGGCTGGACTTACCAAAATAAGTTTTTCTATATATTCCGGATATCTTTTGGAGTAAGCACCCGCCAACACAGAGCCCATAGAGTGTCCTAAGAGTGTCAGTTTTTTAAGTCCTAATTCTTTTCTTAAAAGTTCAACATCCTCTATATGATTGTTATAGGTAATTAAAGAGTCTGGAAAAGGAGAACGCAGAGACCCACGTTGCTCATACGTAATGAATTTGTATTCTTTGCCCAGTCCACTTACCATATCTATCATACCACTATGCTCAGCACCCCAACCACCGTGAAGCAATATAATGGTATCTTTGCCAGTGCCAAATTCCCTGACATAAATTTGTGGATCGGTATCCCAATTTCCTGTTGATAGAAACCAATCTTTCATATATTCTGTATTGCTCTGACTTATTTCTGAACTAAAACTTTGTTGAGTTGCAGGATGCTTTTCAGTATTACAAGAACTAACAATAAGGATTAAAAAGATTGGAATGCTTAATTTTAGAAAGGGTTCGATTTTGAAATTCATAGTGTCAAATTAATTGGTTATTAGAAAGAGTATATTTTTTCCGTTTTGTTACAATTTACTTCAGTACTAACACTCAAATTCGCATAAATACTTTGGATTATTCTTTATAGATTATTGATTTATTTAGTAATCGGCTGTAATTAGACGTGATGAGTATGGATATAACAATAACTATAAAAAGAGTGATTATAGATAACAGACTTACAGTATTATCTACAGCTAATTTACTACTTATAGTTATTGTGATATAAGCCAGTACCAGTACGATTGCAGTAAGAAAATAGTATAAAGATTTTCTAAGTTTAGACGCTATGTCATTTTTAAATTCACTTCTCAATCGGATAGCGTTCATTAGATTTATTTCGAAATCTTCAGACAATTCTTTACGATCAGTATTTTTGGCGATACCCTTTATAAAATCATCTTTAAACTCGTTTTCTTCGTTATACATAACTTATTTATTTTTCCAGATTTGACGAATACTTTTTCTTGCTCTGTGTAGAATAACTTTAATATTGGCTTTTGACCAACCTGTAATGACTACAATTTCATTGATGCTTAACTCTTGCAAATAGAAAAGTTCTATTGCAAGAGATTCCTTAGCATCTAAAAGGGACAATACTTCATGTATTTTTTCTGTATGTGTTTCTGATGCATCTTCAATTTGTTCTTCTAGTATAGCATCCTCCTGTTCTTCTATCGATACGATTGAATGTCTTATTTTTAAAGTTCGTAATCTTAAAAAAGATTCGTTAACCACTATTCTATAAAACCAAGATTTGAATGTGGCAGTTCTATTAAATTTTTTGAGTCCGTTGAATGCTTTCATAAAAGCATCTTGAGTCACTTCTTCTGCGTACTGTTCGTCTTTGATGATAGCATATGAGATATTGAACGCCATATTTTTGTATGTCCTAATAAAATATGAAAACGCTTCTATGTCTCCAGAGATTACACGATCTATATAGACATCCTCCATAGTGTTATTGCTTCTTTTTAAACAAAGCGTTTAAAACGAACAGGGCAATACTTAAGGAAAACCCAATAATCGAAGTAATTAAAAATCCTTTAAAAAGTTCTTGGTCGTTATCTAAATGTAAAATAAGAAAAGCTATCGCTACAAAAGCGAGACTTAGACTAATAGTCACAATGGCGAGCTGCAACCAGGGAAAGATAAATTTTATACCGTGTTCTTTTTGCGCTTTTAGGATATCAGAAAACTTCTCTCCTTTTTCTATAAGGTACATGCGTTCTTTATCTCTTGCTTTTTGATAAAAGAGCCACGCAAAAAATAAAGCTGCAATTGCTGATATGGCTATTATACAAAATATTATGGATTCAATCATGGGTTTATGTTTAAGGTATTCTATTTTTTCTTAGCTGTCATTTCCATACCAGAACCTTTCATGTAAAGACCTGAAACGGTATCATTTTTATCTATTAAAAAGGTTAAATCGCTGGTTTGTTCATCATCTATAAATTTATGCGTATCGTAACAATAGATTTTTACATCTTGCCCTTGAGAGCTACCATAAAGAACTCCGTCTTTAAGACTTACAGTTAAAACAAATTCTGGTGAAAATTCATAATCACCAATGTATTGCTTTAAATCGTCATTAGATAGAACGATTCGATTGTCTTTAGAAATATCCTGAACCTTCTTATGATTATAGCTTAGTACCCTAGCGAGTTTCCATTCGCCTTTTTTAATTAGCCATACATGAGAAAAGGAAGCTTTTGTTTGTGCAAAATTATGTATTCCATTTTGTATGGCTCCATATAACTTATCGTCTTTATACAGAGGAAAAACTTCTAAACTACTTTCATCCAAAACGCGGGTTAGTATGTTTTTTCCAGAACTGCATAAATTGTCTTTTATAGAGGCGAGAAACTTTGTTTTTGATTTTGTAATCCCATCTTTGTCGTGATAGAACTCAATATCATCAGCTACTAATTGTGCAACCTGTTGAATGTTACATTCATTAAAGCCTACATCAAAAAGTAATCTATCTGCCATTTTTAACGTGTCAAATAAATCTTTTCCTGTTTTTTCTATGTTTTGTGAATTAGTGTTATAGCTTATGAGGATAATAAATAGAAATAATACTGTTTTTAATTTAGAATTCATTTTTTTTAAATTTAGGTTATTCTACCAATAGGATACACTTCTTTCTAAAAAGGTTACAAATGGCATAAACTTTACTTACTCCTACTTATATTAGGTATTAATACTTAGAGTTTAGAACTGCAATAGATGAAGTGTTTCTCTTGAGCACTACAACAATTAGAGTAATACAATGGAAAGTTGAAATTATGGATCGTGTCTAAGGCTTATATTGTAAAGCTCTTGTTGTGAAATGTAATTTCTGTCGAAAAGAAGGAAATATGCAATGTAGATCAGAACCTATACGTAAGTAAATAGAATAATACATTACTTTTTCTGCAGAACAGTTGTCTTACCCCTTGATAAAAGTCATTTCATTATTTTCAGGAAAAAATTGAATGATAATTCCTGCCGCCTTAAATATATCTTTATCAAAAGCATCAAAATAGCGTAGATTCCTGACCTGACACTTCAACAAGAAGTTGTTTCTTTAAATTTTGATACGTTTAGTCTTACCGAGAAAGTTTTATTGGAATACAACCCTTAATACGAATTCAATTCTTTTAGAACTATAGTTATGATTACTAAAAATTAGTAAATCAAAATATTGAAATAATCATTCAATTTGGTTTGTTCAGTATTTTGAGAATGTATTCTGATAAAAATAACAGAGATACTATAAGTGCAATGAGTTTTTTCATAAATATTCTTATTGATCCCTTGTATGAACTGGACCGGTTTAAATAATTGATTGATCAGAGTTTAAAATCTACTTCACCGGTTATTAAAAATTGTTCCAAAGCTTTATAGGCAAGCTCGCCTCCAGTGTTACCATTGGTAAAAATTATAAAGCCTTTTTGTAAGTCTTCATATACTTTGAATTCACATTTAAAGTCTCCATTATTTCCGCCGTGACCAAATGTATAACCGAAGGGTGTTTTTTCTATCTGTAGACCCAGACCAAAGAAACTTTTCCAATCTTGAGAATTCATTTTTTCATATTTATCTGTAACGGTATGTTGATAGAACATATCATTATAAGTTTTCTCTTTAAGCCCTTTTCTTTTCAATAAAGCGATTGCAAAATCAGCAAAAGATTTTGCCTCGGTATGCATACTCCAGGCCATTCCTGCTTTGTTTGGCAGAGATACTTTGTGCGGGTAATTATCATCATGACCGTGGGCGACTACTTTAAAAAGATGATCACTCTTCTCAAAATAAATATTCTTTAGTTCAAGCGGTTCAAGAACTTCAGTATTCAGTATGTCTACAATATCTCTTGTAGTTATGTGTTCGACAACCCTCTTCAAATATTCAAAACCTTCTCCCGAATATCCAAATTCAGTTCCTGGATCAAAAAGAAGTTCCATCTTTCCAGAGCGCCAGTTTGGAAAACCTGTTTTGTGACTAAGCACCATTTGTGCAGTAATTTTCTTATAGCGCTCATCGTATTCAATTTCTTTAAAAGGCAGATACTGGTATAAAGGTTTGTTTAAATCAATAATTTTTTTCTCGGCAAGTCGCATTACTGCAAATGCAAAAACGGGTTTTGTGATCGAGGCGGCTTCAAAAATTGTTTTATCAGTAACTGGTTCTTGAGTGTAGGTATTTCGAACTCCATAGGTGTTATGATAACTTAGCTTGCCATCTTCTATCAATGCTAAAGACACACCCGGAATTTCATAAAAATCAATAAATTCATTTATAAAATTGTCTACCTTATCATATGTATTGGGTGCATCGGTTAGTAAAGTGCCTTTATCAGAAATCAAATTTAAAGATGTAGCAACTTCAATTTCCAAATCAGGTACTTGTACTGATTTGTTTGCCTTTACTTCTACAACAATAGGATTCTTTTTAATTTTGTGAAGTCCATCATTCGTATTGTAAATTCCCCATTCTGGTACAATGGAGTATTTGCCTTTCGGAAGGGTTACCTCATAAAAACCTGTGGTATCTACATCTTCTCTAATCCAATAGGAAGGATGTAATTCTGATAGAATTTTAATTTTATTTATCGGAAGACCTAGAGAATCTGTTTTCCACTTTAAAAACCCTTTAATGGTTCCTGTTTCAGAACTTTTATCGGTTAACAATATATTTCCAAGTTTAAAAGGAACATTTGTTTTACCGTCTGATTTTCGCCAGGATATTCTTGTCAAATCATTCTCAGAACCTGGATTGTCTGCATCGTAAATCATAAAATCAAGCCCTAGCATTTTGCCGGTATTAATAACTTCATCAAATACTATCTTGGCCTCATAGATTGTTTTATTTCCCATTCGTTTTGAAGCTACTTTAACGTTGTCCCAATTAGCATTTCTAGCTTCGGGGTCCCAACTTGTACTGGCATCATCAAGTTCTTTATAAAGTTCATTAAAGTTATATACGTTAACACCTGAACCTTTGGGTGAATGGCTTTTATCCAAATATATTAAGCATTGGTCTTGTTTATCTGAAAGTGATAGCGCATTTTTATCTATTTGATAATCATTGTCTGTTACCACTACGGCGATATAAACTGATCTCTCCTGTTTAGAAAAACCTACTTTAAAAACAGCACTCAAGTCATCTGGATTATCAATTTTATTTTCAAGTACTTTAGAAATAGTGTATTCAGGAATATTTTTGTTCCAATCATCTATCTGTCCATCAATACTAATGTTCGAGACAGGATATGCAATGGCAAAAGGAACAGAATTTTTACTATCATCTATAGTTCCGAATTGCTGTTCGTTTTTACAGCTGATAAAGGCGATACAAAAAAGAATCACGAAAAGAGGTTTAAAGGTCATTTTAAAAATTAGGTTTAGGTTTATTTAGCAATATATTGATGAATAGTTAAAATTCAAACACACATTAACAGAATAAGTATCATCACGGCATATAGCACTCATTTTATCCCTGTTTAGCATAACCCAAAAGTGTTATGCCTTTGTATTTTTTGAAAATTCTGTAGAAACTACGCTTTGATTTAAATCCACAAGAAAGTTCAACGCCAGTTATAGCATGACGTTCTACAGCTTTAGACGACAATAGCACTCTTCTTTACATTTCAAAAAGCCATTTATGAACTCAATATTATTTTTTAGGCACTTCAAATACTGTACATGGTATTGTATTGGAAATCAAGAAACATTTTGCATAGCTTCTTTAATTCCATCAAGCATCCAGGGCATTAGTTCTGAAACGGTGGGATGTACCAATACGACCCTTCTGTAATTCTTACATTGAATACCGCTGTGCATAATTGCTGCAAACATATTGATAATTTCGTCACCATTGATACCTAGAATGGAACCGCCCAGTATTAAATCGGTTTCTGCATCCACCAACAATTTAGCAAAGCCCTTGGTCTCTGCCATTTCTTTTGCTCGCCCTATTTTACTGAGCGGGTAGGTAGCCTTCAATACTTTTTTACCTGAGGCCAAAGCTTGCCTTTCGCTCATCCCAACCCTCCCCAAGGGTGGGTCTGTGAACAGACCGTAAATCGGGATGCGTTTTGAAATGGCACGTTCTCCACCAAAAAGAAAGTCTAAAACAATCTCAGCATCGTTTACCGAGGTATGGGTAAAAGCACCTTCGCCGTTTATATCACCCAATGCAAAGATACCATCAACACCGGTACGGCAATGATCATCTACCAGAATGTAGCCTCGTTCATTGGTTTTAATGGCTGTGTTTTCTAAGCCAATGGTATCGCTGTTGGGCAACCGACCTATTGCGATAAGCAAATCAGATCCTTTGATAGCTTGTTCTTTCCCATCCTTTTCAACAATAAGTTCTATTCCATCGTTGGTTTTGATAACCGCTTTCGCGGAAGCGCCAAAAACAATATTAATACCTTCATCCTGTAATATATCCTTGATGCCCTCGGCGACATCTTTATCTTCGCGCGGCATTAATTGATCCGCACGTTGTACTACGGTTACCCTACTACCAAACCGTCTATAGATTTGTGCGTATTCTGCACCAATATAACCTCCCCCCAATATAATAAGGTGCTCCGGCAAGGCAGGCTTATCCAGCATTTTAGCACTATCCATCCAATCTACGGAATCAATACCATCTATTTTCGGGATTCTTGGTCGGGTTCCCGTGTTGATATAGATGTGCTTTCCAGTTATTTGTTCATCACCTACAGATAGCACCTTATTTTCAACAAATACACCCTTGGTGTCATAAAAATCAATATTATCTGTGGTTTTCAGCCACTTTTTCATTCCATTGCTGTTCCCGTTACGGATGCTGTTCATTCGTTCACGGATTACATCATAATCCACTTTAATCTCACCGGTTTCAAAACCAAATTCGTTTCCTCTTCGGGCCAAATGCAATGCCCTGGCGCTAGCCACTAAGGTTTTTGTAGGAGTGCATCCATAGTTGACACAACTACCACCTACTTTTGCTTTTTCTATGACTGCGATGCTATCTCCTGTTGATATTAATCTTCCGAGCAATGTACCCGTGGCTTGGCCTGTGCCTAAAATAATATGGTCATATGTTTTCATAACGTGTTTGGTTTTTTGAACAGTCTTCTAATTAGGTTATCGCTCTCAGAAACACCTCAAAATACGAATTCTTTTTTAACGCATTATGTCAATATTGAAGAATTAATAGCATCAAAATCCAATTCGGGAACTACATATAATTCGATAAGAAAAAAAGGGATATACCATAGCCCCTATTTATGCCGCATCTTTATAGTGTAATTAAAGGTCATTCCCGATCTAATGCAACCGAGAAAGACCTTTTCGATACTCAAGTTCTGAATTTTAGGTTTGGCTAATTTTGAATATATATTGGACCAGATGGTGGTTTTAAAAATAATGGTTATGTCACTTTGAAAGGTGAATATGAGATACTGCCTATGATAACCCAAAAAGAACGTCAAAGTGCATTTGACCGTAAAACAACACAAGATGAACATAATATGCATTTAGTTGGATTGACTTACGATAGCAGTGGTAAGAAATTTTATATACTTAAAAACACCTGGGGGAACAATTTTGGAGTAGATGGACTATGGTATTTATCAGAAAATTATTTTAGACTGAGAACTATTTCGGTTACGGTTCACAGAGACGGTATTTATGGACCGAAAACAATTTCAAATTAGAAAATGGGTTTTAAGTTTTTAAAAAGAGATTAGCATATTAAGACAAATGAGAAAGGGTGGTTAGCAAAGAGAAAACTATAATTGTTTTCATACTCTTAGTTTTTCTTAACTACAGCTTTGCTATAGGCTTCACCCAAAATCTTGAAAAAGACTTTAGCAATATCAGGTCTTGTTCTCGGTGTTTGATGGACAATACTTCAATATATTATTTTAAAGCATAATACAGCTGGTAGTATTAGCCGACTGGGCATTGATGAAATATTAAAAATATCAAATGTTGTACCTATATTGTACCCTAACAAAAAACCCAACTCGTTAAAGTTGGGTTTTCTTAAGCTGTGCGGGCGGAGAGACTCGAACTCTCACACCTCGCGGCACTAGATCCTAAGTCTAGCGTGTCTACCAATTCCACCACGCCCGCATTTTACATTTTGTACCACTTAGGACGTAGTACAAAAACACTCACTTTTATTAGTAAGCGGGTGCAAATATAAACAATACTTTTAAAATAAAAACAACCTTCTTAAAAAATATAAACTTTTAGTACTTTTAAGCCTAAATTAACTCAGATTTATGCAAAATATAAATACTTACGTTCAGGAGCACAAAGACCGATTTATAAACGAGCTTATTGAGCTACTTAAAATTCCATCGGTTAGTGCTGATACAGCCTATAAAGATGATGTAATTAAAACCGCCGGAGAGATTCAAAAAAGTCTATTAACTGCTGGTTGTGATCATGTAGAGCTATGCGAAACACCTGGATATCCCATAGTCTACGGAGAAAAAATTATTGATAAAAACCTTCCTACGGTATTAGTTTATGGGCATTATGATGTGCAACCACCAGATCCAATTGATCTTTGGGACAGTCCACCCTTTGAACCTGTAATCAAAAAAACTGAGATTCATCCCGAAGGAGCAATTTTTGCAAGAGGATCATGTGACGATAAGGGTCAGATGTATATGCATGTGAAGGCATTAGAGATTATGACCAAAACCGGACAACTGCCTTGTAATGTAAAATTTATGATCGAAGGTGAAGAAGAAGTCGGAAGTAAAAGTCTAAGTTGGTTTGTAGAGCGTAATCAAGATAAATTAGCCAATGATGTAATTTTGATAAGTGATACCGGTATGATTGCCAAAGATGTTCCATCAATTACTACAGGCTTACGAGGACTCAGTTATGTCGAGGTTGAGGTTACAGGACCAAACAGAGACCTACATAGTGGACTTTATGGAGGTGCGGTGGCAAATCCAATTAATATTTTAACAAAAATGATAGCTTCGCTTCATGATGAAAATAATCATATCACCATTCCTGGATTTTATGATAAAGTGGAGAATTTGTCTGATGAAGAAAGAGCAGAAATGGCCAAAGTACCTTTTTCTTTAGACAGATATAAAAAAGCACTCGATATTAATGCTGTATATGGTGAAGAAGGATATACGACCAATGAGCGTAATTCAATTCGACCTACGTTAGATGTAAACGGAATATGGGGCGGGTATACAGGAGAAGGAGCAAAGACTGTTATTGCCAGTAAAGCTTATGCCAAGATATCAATGCGCCTGGTACCCAATCAAGATTGGGAAGAAATTACAGAATTGTTCAAAACACATTTTGAAAACATAGCCCCGGAAGCGGTTACAGTAAAAGTAACACCACATCATGGAGGGCAAGGATATGTGACTCCAATAAATAATATAGGGTATCAAGCTGCCAGCAAAGCATATCAGGATAGTTTCGGTAAAACCCCGATTCCGCAACGTAGCGGTGGTAGTATTCCTATAGTTTCTTTATTCGAAAAGGAATTGAAAAGCAAAACGATTCTAATGGGATTTGGTCTTGATAGTGATGCAATCCACTCACCTAATGAACATTTTGGAATCTGGAACTATCTAAAAGGTATAGAAACCATTCCATTATTCTATAAATATTTTGCAGAATTATCGAAGGCATATTAGCATTACTCTATCGTGTAGAAACTTTTAGACGATGCAGTTTGCTATTTCTCAATAGGCTCAAAATATCTCATGCCTAGGAATTTGATACTATCCCTAACGCATTAGAAACCTCACTGGTCTTAACACCAGTGAGGTTTTTTTATAGAAAATTTGTTTATTTAATTTTTTATTCTACATTTGTAGAGTTAATTCTAATTAAGTAGAGCAATGCAATTGTCAAAAGCCGAAGAACAACTTATGAAATATCTCTGGAAACTAGAGAAAGGATTTATGAAAGATCTGCTAGACGCTTTTCCAGAACCAAAACCGGCTACAACAACAGTAGCAACATTGCTTAAAAGAATGAAGGATAAGGGTTTTGTAGATTATACATTGTATGGCAAATCAAGAGAATATTATCCTTTGGTAAAAAAGACAGACTATTTCTCAAAGCACGTTAATGGGTTGATTAAGAATTTTTTTAATGATTCTGCCTCACAGTTTGCTTCGTTTTTTACTTCTGAGACCAATATGTCAACTTCAGAATTAGAGGAACTAAAAAAGATAGTAGATCAACAAATTAAAAAACAAACGAAATGATAGCGTATTTAATAAAATCATCACTTTGTATGTTGCTCTTATGGGGGTTTTATGTGTTGTTTTTAGAACGTGAGAATATGCATTATACTAAACGATTTTATCTGATTTTCAGTGTGGTTTTTGCTCTTTCGATCCCGTTAATTACATTTACATATACCACTGATATTCAATTAGAAAAACAAATAACACAAGAGCCTTCCGTTACAACAATAATGGCACAAAACGAAGCTCCCATGATAGAATCATCGATAGATTATGTTGGTATTCTATTGTGTAGTATGTATAGTGTCGGGATATTTATTTTTGGATTTAGGTTTATTAAAAACCTTCATAACCTCACCAAGAAAATTCGAAATAATGAACGACTAAAAGAGCCTTCTCATGTTAATGTTCTGGTAGATGACACTATCGTTCCTTATACTTTCTTGCGATACATTTTTTTATCAAAAAAAGAATATCAAGATCAAAATATACCTGAAGAGGTATTGCTTCATGAAAAAACACATGTTGCTCAAAAACATACCTTAGATATACTATTTATAGAGATGTTACAAGTGATTTTTTGGTTCAATCCTTTGCTATTTTGGATTAAAAAATCTATTAAATTAAATCATGAGTTTTTAGCTGATCAAAAAGTGCTTAAACGGCAGTATTCATTACAAACTTACATGAACCTGCTCGTTACCTATCCAAACAACTCTAATCAAGTTGAGTTAGCGAGTCCAATTAATTATTCATTAACTAAAAAACGAATCGTTATGATGTCAAAACAATTTTCTAAAACAAGAGCAGCAGCTAGGTTGCTGCTGCTTTTACCTATTTTACTTGGATGTATGCTATTGTTTAATAATAAAATTATAGCGCAACAAAAAAATGTAAACTATACAAAAACCATTCAAAATACAGATCCTAATAAAAAAATAAGAATTCGCGTTAAAAATGAGCAAATTACGGTTAATGGTACCGCAACAAAGTTGGATAATTTTTCGAAAACCATTGATGCAGAGACAAAGCAGTGGAAGGATAACGAACTTACCGAGTTTCAGTTTGATGTACAAATAATGAACTCAAATGATGTATTCATTCAAAAACTAAATGACGAATATAGAAAATCGAGATTATACGGCGCTAATCCAGACGGACATGATCTGATTCCGCCAGCACCACCAAAACCAGAAATTCCAAATGTAAAAATAGGGGGTATTCCATCTCCACCATCGATATCAAAAACAATAAATACGGATAAGAACCTACTTGCACCACCGGCTCCTCCAAAAGTACCATCTCCTCCTGTGCATCCTGATATAGACGTAGAAATTGATGACAATGAAAATGATATCGAAGGAGCTATAGAAGCAGCAGAACAGGCAAGGGTAGAAGCAGCGGTAGAAAGGGAGTATGCACTTGCAAATATGATGGAAGTTGAAATGCATGCTCAAGAAGCTGCAGAAATTGCCAGGAAAAGTGCGGTGATACATGCCAATCAAGCCAGAGAGCAAGCCGAAAAGGCTAGAGCTATTGCTATAGAAGCTGCACATAGGGCAGCTGATCAATCTCATAGACAAAGAGATCTGGCCATGAGGCACGCAGAAATGTCTAGACTAGAGGCAGAGAACGTAAGAGAAATGGCGATTCGCGAAGCCAGAATTGCCAAAGAAAGAATACTACACGAAAGGGATAAGTTGCATGAAGAGGCAAGAGCTGCTGCAGAAAAAGCCAGAAGGCATGCAGAGAAAGCTAGAAAAGAAGCTATGGAAGAAGCCAAAAAAGTGCGAAAGGAAGCTCGTAAAATTGCTGACGCTGCCAGAAAAGAAGCCCGTAAAGAAATAGAAAAAGCCAGAAAAGAACGCGAAAAGGAAAGAAAGAAAGCAGAAAAAGAAAGGGATAGATAATCTCTTCTTATAGATCTTTATATCAAGAAACTCCTGTAAGGGAGTTTTTTTATGCAACATTTTATTGTAAATCAGCGTTATAGGTCTATTGTCAATCAAAACCCTTAGATGAAATGTTAAAACGTTTTTTTATTCTATGCTCAGGAGCAGATGCCGATATTCTGGCTGATAGTTCTAGTAGTGAACAAAACAAATATGTGGGTATCGGAGCCACAGTGTTTTTTACTGCAGTAATGGCTTTTATTGCAGCAACCTATGCCTTATACACCGTGTTTGATACGTATATTACTGCAATTTTCTTCGGATTGATCTGGGGAGCATTAATCTTTAATTTGGATCGTTTCATAGTATCTACAATCAAGAAAAAGGACAGTTTTATAGATGAATTTTTACAAGCTTCACCGCGAATTATTTTAGCCATTATTATTGCGGTAGTAATTTCAAAACCTTTAGAATTAAAAATCTTTGAAAAAGAAATTGATCGTGTATTGCTCGAACAAAAAAATGATTTCACACTAGCAAATAAAGAACAGATTGCTACCCAGTTTACTCCTGTGATAACCGGGATAGATTCAGAAATTGAATCCCTAAAAAAAGAGGTTGCAGATAAAGAATCTGAAGTTAATGATTTATATGAAACATACATTGCTGAAGCCGAAGGTCGAAAAGGAACAGAGCTTATAGGAAAAGGTCCTGTTTATAAAGAAAAACGTGAGAAACATGATGTAGCGTTATCAGAATTAGCAGAGCTGAAAAAGGTAAATGCTGATAAAGTTATTGGTCTAGAAGCACAAAAGGCAGAATTAGCTTTACAATACGAAGAGCAGGTGAGTACATCGCAACCAATAATAGACAATTTTGATGGATTAATGGCAAGAGTTAATGCTTTGGATGAACTACCGTGGCTTCCTTCGTTTTTCATATTTTTATTATTCTTAGCAATCGAAACCTCTCCGATTTTTGCAAAATTACTTGCTCCCAAAGGTGAGTATGATTATAAATTAGAAGATATTGAAGGAGAAGTAAAAAATTGGGTAACTCAAAAAGAAAAACAGCGTAGCATATTATTAGAAACCGATCATACCATCAACGATAGAGTTTATGGCGACCTTACCGAAGAAGAAGAATTATATGCCTATAAAAAGAAAATTGCTCGTGAGATGATGAAAAAGCAACAAGATGCTTTTTATAAGCGTCAGACCGGGATTTTATAATTTGTCATGTTAGAAAAAGAATAAACCTCACAGGTCTTTAAGACCTGTGAGGTCTAATAACATCAATATTAAATTTTAATTTAAAGGTATACCATTATCCTGGGTATCCTTCTCTTCCTGATTATTATTTCTTCGTGTATTGATAATTTGCTGATATCTTTTTGCTAATGTTGTTAATTCTTTAGTAAGAATTTCAAAAGTACTTGTTTCATCTAATTCAATAAAGGCTTTAATACGTTTGTATAGCGTTTTGTATACCTTGAGAGCTCTTGGTTTTAAAACTGTAAAAGAAAGTTTTTGGGTAGCACTTTCTACAGTGATACGCTCTTGGTATTTAGTTCTAAAAGCATCATTAGTATTTTTAAGAATCGTAGCCCAATCGATCATTTCTATAGTTTTTAATGCTTCGATAAGTTTAGGTTGAGTTTCATAATCTTCAGCAATGTTAACCAATACAGTGCTTTCTGCTTCATAATTTAGTCTTGCGATACCACCTCCGTAGGAATTTATATGCGTTAACAACACTTGTCCTGCAGCTTTTCTAGCAGTATCATGATGGTATGTATTCATTAAAAAACCATGTCGCAATCCGTTAATAGCATTGCCTCTTTGTACATCTAAGTCTTTTAATTCTTGAGTAAACTCACTTTTACGATTATAGATTAACACATTATCTAATTGCGCTACTATACAAACAAGATTAGTAATCTGTGGTTTTATTTGAAATGCTTTAGGATGTTTTTGAAGGCAAATATCTTTGATGCCTCTGAGATATTCAATAGTTTCTTCTTTGTTAAGCTTAATTAAGTTGGTTGGTGATAACATACGACTACTCAGAATAAGTTAAAGAGCAAATATATCAGGATTAAGGTAAAGCTTTAAGGGGGAAACACCCCTTTTTGTAAGATATTAATAAATAGTTTTGCAAATAACTTTCCATTATATGTTATATGAATATCAATTACAAAATGCAAAAGTTTATTATATAGTATATACATATCAGTTGCATAGGTAAAAAAG
The DNA here is from genome assembly GCA_947497175.1 of uncultured Aquimarina sp. Classification (GTDB taxonomy): domain Bacteria; phylum Bacteroidota; class Bacteroidia; order Flavobacteriales; family Flavobacteriaceae; genus Aquimarina. Next base: position 246,808 of record CANMFM010000001.1, read on the forward strand.
TTCATTGTATATTATATGAATATCAATCACAGGGGTGTAACAGTTCATTATATAATATATAATTATCAGTTGTAGAGGTGCAAGAGCTCGTTGTATAGCATATAACTATTAGTTGTAGGGGTGCAAGAGCTCATTGTATGGTATATGAGTATGAGTTACAAGAGTAAAAAGCTTTATAACATAGTTTCTACAAGAAAGAAATAGCAAAAACAAGTATGTTTCTAAGATCTATTAAAACTTCCTATCAGGATGAAATGCATCGAGATTTAGAGATGTTTTCTTGTCAGAAATGATTTCTGAGACTAGTTTTCCGGTGGCTGGTCCCATGCTCCAACCCATCATGGCATGCCCTGTGGCGATTGTCAGGTTTTGACATGTACTTGATTTGCCAATATAGGCCATTCCATCCGGAGAAACAGGTCGTAGACCACAAGCGGCTGCTTCTTTTTCTTGTTTGGAGAGTTGAATATTCGGATAGTATTTTTGTGTTGCATTTGCAATAGCTTCAACACGTACCGTATTGATTTTGTGATTTATCCCTGCAATTTCCATCGTCCCGGCAAATCGCGTAAACCCTTGCATGGGCGTTATTGCAACTTTGGCCTCTGCTAAAATTGTAGGCATAGTGATTCCCAAGTTTCTTTCAGAATTAATTCGATATCCTTTTCCGGCTTCCAGTAATAATTTTATGCCTAATTTTTTACTCAAAATATTAGACCAGGAACCCGCAGCAAGTACAAATTCATCTGCTTTAAATACATTGTTTTTAGTATGTACAGTACTTATTTTTTTATCATTAACTTTGATATCTTGAACTTTTTCTTCTTTGTAAAAAGTAACACCTGAAGCTATTAGATATGCTTTCATTTCATCCATAAATATATGGGGAGTGGTATGGCCATCACATTCATATAATATTGCTCCTTTAGCCTTAAATTCTACATTAGGTTCTATTTGTTCTAATTTGGGGACTGAAAGTTCCTGTACTGGTAATCCTTCATTTTTGGCAATTTGAGCAACTTTAATTTCTTCATCTAGCATCTTGTTTGTTTGACAAAGCATTAATAGTCCTTTTCGTTCTAATTGAAATTTAAACCTTTCCTCTTGTTTGATTTCAGAATATAAATCTCTTCCCATTATATTAATATCTTTAATAGCAGTAATACTTCGTTCTACATTATTTACCGAGCAAGATTTGTTAAATGCCCATGCCCAACGTAAGAAATCTGCATTAAAACGAGGTTTAATAAACAAAGGGCTAGATGGGTTAAACATCCATTTCAGACCTTTTTTCATAACCCCGGGTGCAGCTAAAGGAATGATATGACTAGGGGTTAAATACCCTGCGTTTACATACGAGGCACCAAAATCCATTGTAGATTGATCGATTATGGTTACTTGATGCCCTTCTTTATGTAAATAATATGCAGAGCATAGCCCAATTATTCCTCCTCCGATAATGATTACTGTTTTCAATAGCTTACTATTTTAATTCATTCATTTTTACAATATGATATTAAATCATTGTTTCATTACATCATTCATCATCTATATCACCTGAAAACCATGTGCATAAGGATCATCTTGATCATCTATTATAATGGTATTGTATCCATAAATTTTTGCCCATCCCTGGATACTGGGGATAATAGCTTTTTTACCTCCTAGTTCTGTTTCTCCTTCAATTCTTCCTATAAATGTACTGCCTATGAAGCTTTCATGAATATATTCTTCACCTTTTTTTAACATTCCTTTGGCATGTAATTGTGCCATGCGTGCAGAGGTTCCCGTTCCGCAGGGAGAACGATCAATAGCTTTTTTACCATAGAACACTGCATTCCTTCCTGATGATGAAGGGTTCATTGGGTTGCCTGTCCATAATATATGACTTACATCCCTGATGGTTTCATTTTCGGGGTGAATAAAAAGATCAGGATATTTGTTATTAATGTTTTTTCGTATTACCTGAGAAAACTGTATCAGTTTTCCTGCTGTAAAGTCATGTATTCCGCTAAAGTTTTTCTGAGGATCGATAATCGCATAAAAATTTCCACCGTAGGCTACATCAAAGCTAGGTTTCCTAATTCTGGACAATTTATGATTAGATTTTGTTGCGCCAGATATGAGGGAACATTTTTTAGTTTAACCCAGTCTACCTTTTTTCCGGTTTGTTGATATGCTATTTCTACCAATCCTGCAGGTGCTTCCATCCTAATTTTTCCAGGTATTTTGGGTGTGATCAATCCTTCTTCAATGGCAATAGTGATTGTGCCTATTGTGCCATGACCGCACATGGGTAAGCATCCAGATGTTTCTATAAATAAGATTGCTACATCATTTTTTGCGTCATGTGGTTCAAACAAAAAACTACCACTCATCATATCATGTCCTCGAGGCTCGTACATTAATCCAGTTCTGATCCAATCAAATTCTCTAAGAAAATGCTGGCGTTTTTCGCTCATGGTTTTTCCGATAAGATTTGGGTGACCTGTGGTTACTACTCTCACCGGGTTTCCGCAGGTATGAGCATCAATGCATGTAAAGGTGGTTTTCGTCATTTTATAAATTAATTAAACGCTTAGTGAATTTAATTAATTTACAATTATCTTTTTAAGTCTTAACAAAACTATACAATCCCCATCTTCTCTAATAAGAAAGAAGCATTCATATTCTGACAAATACCATCTTTAAATTTATAATCAAAGTAAAGCTCATCATTAATGATTTGGGCGTCAAAAAATCGATTTTTTACCTGGGGTAATTCTGATGCAATTTCGCATAAACTTAAATCATGAGTAGCGATAATCCCAGTCGCTTTGGCGGCTACCAATTTTTCTACAAATTTACGTGAACCAGCTGCTTTGTCTTTGCTATTTGTACCTTTTAGAATTTCGTCAAGGATAATAAAATAGTCATCTTTTTCGAGTTGATCTACAATTTTTTTGAGTTGTGTGAGCTCTGAAAAGAAATATGAAGCTTCATCACTAAGTGAGTCTGAAGTGCGCATGCTCGAGATTAACTTAATGGGATGGTACTGACATGATTTTGCACAGACGGGCAGTCCAACATTAGCCATAACTATTTGCAGTGCTACAGTGCGCAGAAAAGTACTTTTTCCTGCCATATTAGCTCCGGTAATGATAAAAAACTGTTCTCTGGTGATAGTAATATCATTATCTATTCTTTTTTGATTAGAAAGCATAGGATGACCCAACTCTTTTGCTTTTAGGATGATATCATCTGAGGTAATATCCGGGTATACATAATCTGGATGATTAAAGGCAAAATTCCCTAATGAATTGTAGGCGTCAAAAAAGGCAATTACTTCAAACCACTGTGATACTTTATCGTGGTTTTTTGAAATCCATTGTTCTATGCGATAACTCTGAAGAATATCCCAAAGGAGTAATCCATTTGCAAAGACACCAAAGAGCATATTGTTGCGTTGGTCAAAAGCATTAAGAATCCTCGCAAATTGTTTTATGATGACTGAAGCTTTTTCATTTTCATTAATAACCAATTTCTGTTTTTCTTTTAAAAAAGAAGCTTCAAAAACCGTATTTTCAATTTTATCTACAAGTTTATAATATTGTTCAAAAGTGTCTTTTACCTGGTTAGATTCTCGATAGAGTACATTGATCTTTTTGATTTGCGTACCAGTAATGCCAAGCCCTATAAATAGCCATATGAGAAACATATTGAACGTAATACTGTTGATAAACAACAGAATCAACAATACTCCTGAAATTGCTGAAAAAATCATTGGAAGAACCTTCATTATTTTAGGAACCCAGAAGGAGTAATTTTGAAACCATTTTTGTATTACAGAAATAGAAACTGATACCGTTACCAAAGATGCGATGGCACTAAATTCTTGCCTCCATTGAGGTACTTTGGATAGGTTTTTTATAACTTCTTGCTTCTTTTGAATATCGTGTATTGAATTTGCCGTAAGCAATGCGGCTAATTTGTTTTTTCCGGCCAACGTAGCGGTACGGTTTGCATACTGAAAAAAGGATTTATGACCAAACAGATCAATATCGTGACTGTATGGATGTGTGGTATCTATAAACTCTTTTCCAGGATCAAGAGTACTGACATTATCATTAAAAACATCTAATTCTAATTGATTTATCTGGATTAGTTTTTCTAATTTGTTCTTGGTGTATGTATAGTTTGAATGTCTATTAACCAAAATGATAAAGGCTGTAATTCCTACTACAATGCTTGCAATAATTACTTGAGCATTTGGATAGCCAAAATATGTACAGGCTACAATTGCCAAAAAAACAATTATGCGTATCGTACTAGAAACTGCCAATTGTTTTTTTACTTTTTTTAATGATGTAGTATGTAATGCTATCTGTTCTCTATAAAACGTATGCGGGATATTCATATAAAAATCAAAGATTTTTTAATTCTTGTTTTAACTTTTTGGTCAGGCTGTTGACTACCAGGTCATAAGAATGATCGATTAATTCTAATAACATATCAGTCGCTAAAGTACCAGAAAAGTTAACAGTATTCCAATGTGTTTTGCTCATATGGTAACCGGGAGTAATTTCACTGTGATACTCACGCAGTTCGATTGCTCGATCTGGATCACATTTTAGATTTACACTAAAAGGGAGCCTCTCTAATCCTGTTAATGCAAACATTTTCCCCATTACCTTAAATACTAGTGTGGTTTCATCAAAAGGAAATTCTTCAGTAACTCCTTTTTTTGCCAGGCAATATTCTCTAAATAGTTCAATATTCATTACTCTTCTAACTGTTTTGTGTCAATGTTATTGTCATGAAGTTCTAATGCAGAGTAATCTAATTTCCATCCAATAGACGCGGCAAGGGTTTCCATAAGTGAGATGGCCGTAAGAGCCTCTTTTTTTGCAGATTCCATTAGACCGCTTTGGGGGATCTTATCCTTAATAAATTGTTTAGCTTCTTTGTTCAGTCCGGTAAGGTCTGAAGAAGTAAATGGATTTAACCAACCTTCTTTTTTATCGTAATATTTAAAATCGGTTTCTATCGTTAAGAGTTTGGGCTGTGGAAAATGAGTAAGAATAATACGTTTGTTTTTGGTATCGCTTTCTAACTTCACTTGGGATAAATCAAAACCCACATAGGCCTTGGCGTCAATTAGAATTAGTGCTTTTTTTGTTCCTATAAGAAGTTTAAAAAACTTGTCCTTAACGCTTTCATAATGATAAATTTCGGCAAAATCACCTTCAACAGTGACTAATTTGCAAACGCTTTTGATTTTTTCCATAAGCACAGTAGACTGTGTCTTTATAGCAGATTTTCTTTTTGCAGCACTAAATCTCGCAAAAATAAAGTACGCTAAAATAGCACCTCCCAAAAGTCCGATAAACAATAATTCCATTCTAATTCTTTTTTCCTATTTCACCAAGATGTGTAAATTTAAAACCTTTTTCGTATTTCAAGCCATATCCAAGAAGTCTATCAAACGATGCATGTGCAAAAAGAATAATTCCGGCGAGTTGAAATGTATCCCTGGACATATATATCCCTATTAAATACATTAAAACCGCTACTCCTTTATGATGAAATAAATTATAGATAAAGGCTCCGGTTTTATTGTTTAGGATGTAACCCAACATTCCGATATCGGGAACTAAAAATAAAGCAAGAAAGAGCCACCATGGATATGATAATAAGCCAAATAAGTAAATACCCAGCCCTAACATTGCAATTTCTTCAAGTTGTATCGTTGTTTTCATTATTTCAGGACTTTATATAAAACAGGTTTACTAGGCGTTGCATCATTTTCAAATGAAGCTATTTGAAGGTTTAAAATATAGTTTCCATCCTCAATTTGATTAGTTACATATATCATTTCTGTTATGGTAGCACTAAAACGGGTAGCTTTAGGGTAATTCCAAAATGCCTTGTGAGCCAATAATTTTCCTTCATCTTTTTCTTTATCAACAGAGGGGAGGTCAATTAGAAGGTGTTCAATGTTTAATTCTCTGATATAAGTAGCTGCTTCTTCGGTAAGGTACGCCCAATTTGAATGTGAATATTGTTTGGACAGCTTATCGCCTTTGTTGGGAAGGGTTCTAATTATAATTGCTTCTATATGCGGAGAAGTAATTGTCTTTTCTATCTGGTTTTTGGTAATCACTAAATCGTCTCCACGTTTTTCAGGATCAATACTAATCACTTCTGCCAAAAAAAAGAATCGCTTTAGATGATCATTAATGCTATGCAATTCTTTTGTAATATGTCCTACACATTCGGTATGAGTTCCATGGCCGTGTGGATTAAATGCGATGTTATTAAAATTGGTCGATGCACCTTCAGAAACTTTTCCAACCCAGTCGCCATTAGTTACAGGTTCTATTTTGGGAGTGTCGAGATACCATGCGTTTACATTTTCTTCAGAAGCTTTTAAAGGAATGGATATATCCAAGGGTTTAGACAGGTCGATTGTATAGGATGCATTGTTATATGCTACAGTTGTAATCATAAAATAGTACTACGATTTTTTGACGGTGATAAAAAGATAATCTCCATCTGTGTTTTCATATTTCTTGATAATAGTATTAATTGTTCCAGAATTAATATCATCTTTTAGAATTTTTAATCCTTTTTCAACTTCTTCTGCATTGGCAAGCGAAGAGAATGATGATATTCCTTGTCGTACTTTAGGATTCAAATATAATTTTGGGTTATGTTTTCCAGAATATAAGAAAAGATCTTGTAAATCAGGCTGAATAGAATAGTTCTCGGTATGGTCAATGTTGAGCTTATTCTTTTTTAGGCAGGATTTGATAGCAGTATAAGCAGGCATTTGATTCATGGAATCAACTAACATTTTTGGAAAATAATAATTGAGCCAGTATCCTTTCATTTGGTTTGGAGTTGCCGTAAAAATTACAATAGTGCCACCTGGTTTTAAGACTCTATTAAGTTCTGAAAATCCTTGGTCGAGATCTTTCCAGTGATGAAGTGTTAAACTGGCAACAATACCCATTATACTTTCATTGGGCAACTCGATGTTTTCTGCCTTGCCCATTTTCCAGGATATTGAGGTATTTTGCTTTTTTGCTTTCTCGAGCATCGTACTTGAAGGATCGATACCGACAAACTGATATCCTTTTTCAGCAAATTTCGAAGTATAATTGCCGGTTCCGCAGCCAATATCCAAGTAAATTCCTTGTTGTGTAGGATGAAGCAAATGCAATAATCGATTAAATAGATAAGGGTCGGCTTTTCGGGTCGTGTTATATGCAACCCCGATAATATCATATTTTTCTTGCATCGCCCTTTATTTTATAATTACCTTAAATTTACTAAGAAAAGATCACTTGCTATTCCATCGCTTAAAAACTTTCCTTTTTTTGTAACTAATACGGTATCATTGTCCAAAAATAAAAGGTGCTCTTCAATATGTTTTTGTGCCTGTTTGAGAAGATATTCTTTATATTTTTTTCCAAATTCGCGCTCTACTTTCTGCAAAGAAACTCCCCAAATTGTTCTCAATCCGGTCATAATATATTCATTGTATTGATCTGTAAGGGTTAAATTTTCAATTTCTCGGGGACATTGGTTCTCTTGTATAGCTTTTATGTATTTAGTGTTGTTGTTCCTATTCCAACTGCGTTGTTTTCCATTATAGGAATGTGCAGAAGGGCCAATACCCAGGTAGTGTTTGCCTTGCCAGTATGCCGTGTTATTTTTACTGAAGAATCCTTCTTTACCAAAATTGGATAACTCATAATGTACAAAGCCGTTATGCTCTAAAGTTTCTACTAAAATTTCGAAATGCTTTTGAGCCAAAACGTCATCCACAGGAGCTATTTCTCCTTTTTCGATTAATTTAGGTAGTGCCGTATTAGGTTCAACCGTTAATGCATAACAAGAAATATGAGGAACACCTGAGTTTAATGCATATTGAATGTTTTGCTTCCAGTGTTCTATAGACATATTAGGGATGCCATAAATAAGATCGATAGAAATATTATTGAAGTGTTGAGCAGCAAGAGCTAAACAATTCATAGCCTCTTTGGCATTATGAGCTCGATTCATTACTCTTAGATCGTCTTCAAAAAAAGACTGTATCCCTATACTTAGGCGATTCACTTTACTTTTGGCCAAAGCTTCAATTTTTTCCTGAGTTAAATCATCGGGGTTAGCCTCTATTGTTATTTCTACATCTTTTGAAACAGTATAGTGCTTATAAACAGTATCAATAATTTTTGAAAGTTCATCTATAGATAACACAGATGGCGTTCCTCCACCAAAGTAAATAGTTTGGATACTATTACCAAGCATCTCTGAATTTCTCAATTCAATTTCATGACACAAAGCAACTACCATTTCTTCTTTTTTCTTCATTGAGGTCGAAAAATGAAAATCGCAATAGTGACATGCTTGTTTACAAAATGGGATATGGATGTAGATACCGCTGATAATTTTAAATTTTAGAGTTAGAATATGCCCATTTAATAAGTACAGAAATTAGTATTACTTTTTTATTCTCTTCTCATTTTGTTTTACAAATGAACCCCAGCCACTATAACTTTTGCCAACGATATCTGCTCGGCCCATATTATAAAAATGACAAACAGCAGCAGCAAGCCCATCGGTAGAATCCAGGTTCTTGGGTAATGTTTTGATTTTTAATAGATTCTGAAGCATTTTGGCAACTTGCTCCTTACTGGCATTACCATTGCCTGTTATAGCCATTTTGATTTTTTTTGGCGAGTATTCGGTGATAGGCACTTCTCGGCTTAGTCCTGCCGCCATGGCTACTCCCTGAGCTCTGCCTAATTTAAGCATGGACTGAACGTTTTTACCAAAAAATGGAGCCTCGATAGCAATTTCATCAGGATGATAGGTGTCTATAAGTTCTATAGTTCGCTCAAAGATCAGTTTTAATTTTAGATAATGATCATCATATTTACCAAGTTGAAGCTCGTTTAATTGCAAAAAAGACATTTTTTTGTTTTGAACTTTAATAAGTCCAAAACCCATTATCGTTGTTCCCGGATCAATACCTAATATAATCTTTTCGTCGCTCAAGAGTGGTTTATTTATATAGTACAAAGCTACATAAATCAAAATAAGCAGCGGTTATTCTATTTTAATTATCACAGGAAGTTTATAACGAGTGGTTACCGGGGTGCTTCGGGTATGTGCGGGTTCGACTTTTGGCAGTGTTTCAATTCCTTTTTGAAAAATTTCATTTAGATTAGGAATCTCTGTTTTGATAATATCTGGAAGTTCAAAATCTTCTAAAATAATCTGGCCATCTTTTGTGATTAATAAAGGAATCCAAAGGGTATCATCAATGGGTTGTTTTATCTTAATAGTTTGTTTTGCAAGATGATCGTGAAAGTGTTTGGTTATTGTATTTTGAAAACATAGTTCCAGAGCTTCGTCAGGTTTCTCTTTACAGCTCTCAAAAAGAGGAGGTTCTTCTACTTCACTGCGGTTGAGTTTTTTTAGCTCTTCTTTTATGATTTCTTCTTTATTTTCTTTTTTAAGAACAAAATTATCACAAGAAAACATGATAAATATTGATAAACCGATATGCAAAATTCTCTTAATCATTACCAATGTATGGTTACTAGGTGCCAAGCTACATAAAATTTTAAGAGCATAAAAACTGATCTTTACATAATAAGAAAATGCATTACGCAATTTTGTTTTGTAGATGGTCTCTTAATGAAACATCTTCAGGGATATTCATTTTTTTCTTTAATCTTTTTCTTGCCATTTTTACGGCATGAGTAGAGACGCTTAACAATTGAGCAGATTCTTTAATAGATAAGTTAAGTTTCATTAGCAGACAGTGTCTTATATCATTCGTTGATAATTCTGGAAAAGAAGTATTTATTTGAGCTGTTATTCCTGGATATTGAGATTCTATACGATCTTTTAAAATGGTAAGATCAGAAGTAGAAGAGATGAAGCGATCTAACCTTTTTTCAACCTCTATCATTTCTTCTCGGTTGTTATATTTTATAGCCGAAGACAAATTCTTTTTTATGTACGATAGTTTATTGAGTCTTTCATTCACAGATATCATAGTGGCTAAGAATTCTTCTTCTCGACTTTGTAAATGATTTTCTAAGATCTTTTTTTCATTTTCTTTTAATAACTCTACCTGGCGCTCACTCTTATTATACTTCGTATAAAGCACTAGCGACAGAAGTACAAATAAGACACTAAAAAAACCGATAGCTAGCGATATAATATATAGTTTTTGCTTTTCATTTTTATACGTTAGAATATCGTTGTCTTTAGTGAGCAGATCATTTTTATATTCTTCTTCTAATAATTGTATTTTACCTTCTGATATTTTTGAGATATCTTCATTTCTGTTGGTATAGAGACTATCCATTAAACTTGCATATTTTTCGTAATAATTTGCTGTTTTGTCCCATGATTTCATTCGTTTATGGATGGCACCAAGGTTTTTATATGAGAAAGCAATATCCATCGGATTATCAGGATTTTGTAAAATAGCATTTTCAAAATATGTAATAGCCTGATCAGGATTATCCAAAGAATTATAGATTTTTCCTAAGACTAATGCATTTGCCGCAGAATATGTGCTCAACTGAGGTTTACTTTCTAAAATGTTCTTTGCTTTTAATGCTTTCTCCAGTGCAATTTCATAATCTCCAAGATTTCTGTAAGCATCAGCAATTGAAGTTAGCAAATAACTTATTTGCCCCGTTTGATCAGATTCTTTAATAAGTTTGAGGTTGGCAGTCCACCAATTGATTGCTTTTCCGTACTCTTTTTTATCAAAATGGGCGATACCCATATTATTGTATAATTGAGATTTTATGTCATCTTGATTCATGATTGTTGAATCTGTGATTAGTTCTTTAGAGTAGGCAATTACTTTATCAGGTTCTCCAAGTGCCAGATGACAATTTAAAATATTCATTTTGGTAATCATTGCCATTTTTTTATCACCTTGTTCGAGGTTTATTCTATGTGATTTATGATAGTACTTTAGCGCTTGATAGTGTAATTGTTGATTCGTTAAAATAACGGCCTTATTATTATAGATATACGAAAGTGCAAATTCGAGATCGGGATGTTGTTTTATAAGTTTTTCTCCTTTGCCATACACAAAATTAGCACTATCAATCATAGAGTTATTCGTGTAATATACTCCAAGGTTTACCAATCCTCTAACTTCTCCCTTGGGATAATTTGCATTTTGTGATAGTACTATTAATTCTTTTAACGCATCGCCGTTTCCGATAAGATCTTTCTTGGCAATTTCGAATAAGCTATCAATATATTTGATTTGTTTTTTATGATCTCCTGAGTCTTGACAAAATCCAGGTTGGAGGTTTTGCAGTAGGATAAATACTAGAATCCAGTAGGCTTGAGATTTCACTATAAATGGGGTTAGTTAGTAATATTTTATCTTAACGTTTAAATTAAAAAATAGTATGCTGTTTGTATTCTTTTTTTAGGCAATGTACCCCTAATGTACCCTTCATTTAGGCAAATTTACTCGTTTCAATATATGACCTTTACAATTAGAATTAAAGACACAAACTAATTTTAATTGAAATAATAGTATTACTAATTCAAAAATGAAATAACAAAAACAAATTTTAATCAAGTTTACCCTTATCACACAAACTAACGCAAACTCAATCATGAAAACATTACTACTAAGGTATATTAAACGACCAAAAAATCTTCGACGCTTGTTATTAATTAATCTGGTTTTATGGCTTTTTAAAAAGAATTGCATTATAAAACCATTGTATTGCTATTAGAATTATTTGATTCTATATACGAATACATTATTCAAATCGTCATATAGCTCTGACGCTAATTTCTCTTTAGCACATTTTAATTACTCATCTACAAAATACTTTTACAGCATGAATTGTATAAAATATGTACTGTTGATTTCATTTTTTCTTAGTGGTATCAACTATTTAACAGCGCAAACACCACCTCCCCCTAACGGTAAGAAATGGGAAAAGATCGAAATACTTTCTGATGAATTTAACGGTAACACGTTAAATACTTCGAAATGGGCAATAAATTCACCTCAATGGGAGGGTAGAAGACCTGCTAGGTTCGAAGAATCATCGGTATCTGTTTCAGGAGGAAACCTTAAAATTTCAGCCTCTAAAAAATCAAACCCATTTAACGGATGGACTCATAATGGTGGATTGGTAAGATCAAAAACGAAAAATCTATATGGTTACTATGAAGCACGAATGAAAGCCAATAAAACCTTTATGTCATCAACATTTTGGTTAATTAATAAAAGAAACGAAGGTTCTGGATGTGATGTTAGAACTACAGAACTGGATGTCACTGAAACTGTTGGTGTTAACTCTGGTAATGCTAATTGGATTAATACAATGATCAAAAGTATGAATTCAAATACACATAGTAGAAATACCAATTGCAACAATACACCAGTCGGTCAAAAAGGCGGAAAAGCCGAACTTGGCGGTCCGTCCTGGCAGAACTATCATACGTATGGCGTATGGTGGAAAAATAAAAACGAAGTACTGTTATATTTAGATGGAAAGCTTGTAAATACGATTACTCCTCCTGCAGATTTTAATTTGCCGATGTATCTGCGAATGGTTGTAGAAACATATGATTGGAACCCACCAAAAGCTGGACAAGACGGGATGAACGATTCTGCTGCTAATCGTACCACATATTATGATTGGGTGCGGTCATATAAATTAGTCGATGATAATGGAAATGTAGGAGTAGACAAAGTAACATTTAAAAATGCCCCAACAACTATTAATCCACAAACCAGCTATACGTTCAATATTGATTATGAAGCATCAGATAATAGAGAAATCGTTGTAGAGTTTTGGTCTCCTACAAATTGGATAGCACAGCAAAAAGAAATAGTTGTCAAAGGAAAGGGAACAAAGTCGATAACAGTTACTTTACCCGCTTTGCCTACTACAGGATCTGGATATGTGTACAAGGTACATATTAGACCCATGGGTACGACTTGGAGAGAAGCAATTAATAGAGATCAGATTGATAATGTAATTGTAGAGGACGATGCTACGGTTGAAGATAAAATTACATTTAAAAATACTTCAACTACTATACATCCTGAAAGATCGTATACATTTAGTATGCAATATTCTGCATCTGTGGATCGTGAGATTGCTGTAAGTTTCTGGAAAAATAATACATGGATAGCCAGTAAAGTAGAGCGAATTAGCAAAGGTTCTGGTATCACAACAGTGACTGTAGATTTACCTTCTCTTCCTACTGCAGGATCTGGATATGTTTATAAGTCACATATTAGACCCATCGGGACAAATTGGCAACAAGCTCTTGATAGTGATCAAGTAAGTAATGTTACCGTAATAGAAAATAACCCACAACTAATTTCCAATGGGACTTATTACATAACATCTATTGAAAATGATCAACGATTATTGTCCAGAGCGTTAGAACAACATAGTGCCCGAATGCATAATCCAGGAAATTATGACGACCAAAAATGGGTCTTTAGTCATTTAGGAGACAATGTATATTCGATTAAAAATAAGGGAACCAGTAGATTTTTAGAAGTGCCTTATGCTAAATGTAGCAACGGTGAAAATGTGGCAACCTGGACTACTACTAATGAAAATCATCAAAAATGGAAGATTTTAACCAACGGAAATATGTACACATTTAAACCACTACATTGTCAAAATGTTGCTATGGATAGAGCAGAAGGAGCAATAAATGCTAATGTATATACTTGGGGGTATAATGCTACGAACATCAATCAAAAATGGAATATCATTTCAACAAGGCATAATAGATCATTCAACAAAAACAAAAGCGTAGTAGGCTTATATCCTAATCCAGCTCAAGATTATGTTACTATTATAGGGCATAATGAAGGAGAAAAAATTGTCATTCACAATCTTTTGGGAACTATTGTAAAAACAGTAATAACTAAATCGGATAAAGAAATTATCTCAACTGAAGATTTTGAGGCCGGAATTTACATAGTATCCATTGCTGGAAAATCAAGACTACAATTAATCAAAGAATAATAACCCTTAAAACCAAGTATTTATGAAGTAAACCATTAATGAGATAAATATCACACCACAGGGTATTTGATTTTAAAAAGTAAACAAACATCAACTAATGGTTAAACAGTAATAAACATACAAATCAAGAACGATTATGAAGAATTTTATAAAATTAGGCACATTGCTAATTTTGTGCTTGCTGTGTTGTAATTTAATAACTGCACAGTTTAACTACGGAGAGGCACTCCAAAAATCGATCTTCTTTTATGAAGCCCAACAGTCTGGACCTTTACCAGACTGGAACAGAGTTCCATGGCGAGGAGATTCTGCTTTGAATGATGGATCTGATGTTGGAGTAGATCTTACAGGTGGATGGTATGATGCAGGAGATCATGTGAAATTTAACTTCCCCATGGCATATTCAGTAACTACACTGGCATGGGGAGGTATCGAATTTAAAGATGCCTACATACAAGCGGGTCAATACGATATTTTGAAAAGAAATCTTCGATTCGTAACAGACTACTTTCTAAAATGTCACACTGGTCCTCAGGAACTGTGGGGACAGGTTGCTGCAGGTGGTATCGATCATGCATGGTGGGGACCAGCAGAGGTTAACCCGCAACCAAGAGAAGCATTCAAAATTTCTGGAGCTAATGGTGGATCTGATCTTGCTGGAGAAACAGCTGCCGCACTGGCTGCAGTAAGTATTTTATTCCAGGAGGATGATCCGGCATATAGTGCGCGTTTATTGCAAAGCGCTGAGGAATTATACACCTATGCTGATCAAGTCAGAGAAGCGTATTCCAATTCAATAACTGATGCCGCAGGTTTTTACCGCTCTTTCAGTAATTTCGAAGACGAAATAGTGTGGGGGGCAGCATGGTTATATCGAGCGACAAATGATAATAAATATCTTGTTAAAGCAGAAGCAGAGTATGATAATATGCAACGAGAAGGGCAAAGTAGTACTGCAAAGTATAAAGAAGCTTTTTCTTGGGATGATAAGGCATATGGTACTTATGTTCTTATGTCACTTCTTACAGGTAAAGATAAATATAAGCAAGATGCAGAGCGAAACTTAGATTGGTGGACTGGTGTTGGAGTGAATGGAGACGTTGTTCCAACAACTCCAGGGGGGCTTCCGCATATTAGACAATGGGGTACGTTAAGGTATGCTAACAACGAAGCTTTCTTAGCGTTAGTGTATAGCGACAAAGTATCAACTAGTATATCCCAGCAAACAGCCTACAGAAATTATGCAAAATTTATGGCTGATTATACACTGGGAAACAATCCTATCAATCGAAGTTTTATGATAGGATTCGGTAATAACCCTGCAAATAAACCACATCACAGAGGGGCTCATGGAGGTTGGACTAATAACTGTTCTGGAGTGCCAGATGCATCAAGCCATATCTTGTATGGGGCAGTAGTTGGAGGGCCTAAAAGCCCTGCAAATGATGGTTTTGCTGATGACAGATGCGAATTTATTGCTAACGAAGTAGCATGTGATTACAATGCCGGAATTACAGGTGTTCTGGCTTGGATGTATGGCAATTTTGGAGGCACACCGTTAGCTAGCTTTCCACCAGCATCGGCAGGAATTCCGAATCGAGCAGAAGTAAGAACGATGTCAAAATTTAACAGTAATAATGCTTCTGGAAGTACTGTTCAAATTCGAGTTCAAAACAGAACCGCATGGCCGGCAAGAGTTACGGATAAGTTATCTTATAGATATTTCTTCGATATTTCTGAAGGGATTGCCCAGGGATTAACCATTGCAGATTATCAACCAACTCTAAATGCAGTTCAAGGATCTAGTACGATAACTATAGGAACCTGGGATGCCAGTAGGAATATTTATTATGCAGAAGTTTCTTTGGCAGGAGAACAAATAGCTCCAATTGGAGATCCGCAATTTAGAAGAGAAACACAACTTAATTTTAGAGTATCAAATGGTGTTCCTTATGATACCACCAACGACTGGTCTGCTCAAGGAATTTCAGGTACAGAAATCGAAAGTACTAATATCCCAATATATGATAATGGAGTTCTGGTATTTGGTAAGGAGCCAGATGGAGGTAATACTCCTGTAGCTTCATTTACAGCAACTCCAGAGTCAGGTATTGCACCCTTAGATGTGCAATTTGATGCCTCAGCATCTTCAGATCCTAATGGAGATATGTTGTCGTACAATTGGAATTTTGGTAATGCGCAAACATCTTCTTTAGTAGATCCTGTAATTACGTATTCAGAAATTGGTTCATATTTAGTCACCCTTACTGTTAGTGATGGTCAAAACATTTCTTCAGAAGTTAGTAAAACTATTACTGTGTCTGATGGAAATATCGCTCCTATAGCAGATTTTACGGCGACTCCTACTTCAGGTATTGTACCCGTTACCGTTAGTTTTGATGCATCAACATCTTCTGACGAGAATGGGGATACCCTTACCTATACTTGGGATTTTGGTGATGGAAATACGGATACCGGAGTAACGGCTACTCATGTGTATAATACAGTTGGCGAATTTATTGTAACATTAACTGTTAGTGATGGAAGTAAAACAGGAACGGAAACAACTACGATTAACGTTACAGATGGAAGTCCGGTAGCAAGCTTTACTACTAGTATTGATTCTGGAATAATTCCTTTTGATGTTTCTTTTGATGCATCGGCCTCTACCGACCCAACAGGAGGTACTTTATCTTATTCTTGGGATTTCGGAAATGGAGTAACTGCTACCGGAGCTACAACTACAACTTCTTTCACTGAAGTAGGAGTATATACTGTTACTCTTACCGTTACTAACGCTGTTGGAAGCAGTTCAGAAATAAAGACTATAACTGCTACAGATGGTAGTGCAAGCTGCACTTTTGATACACCAACCGCTGAGGCCCTGCCAACAATTAACTCAGAGTTTACCAATATTTTTGTATTGGGAGAAGGAGGTCCAAATCTGGATAATGTAACCAATCTTAATATCAATTGGGACCTAGCTAATAGTGGATTATATCAATTCTCAATGAATACTAATAATGGTATTCCTGGTTGGTGGAATGATTTCTTACCAAAAGTAACGCAAAACTTTAATACGATAGAACCTGCAATCACGATTACCGGATCTGGATTTACTGGTTTAGATGGATCATATTGGGCAACTATAGATAATGGTAATTTTGTGTTGGTATCACAAACAGGTGGATTTACAATTTATTTTAGTACTACTACAACAGCACCTGATTGTGGTGTTGTTACTCCTCCTTCCGTAAATGGAGGAACGATTGCAGGTGGTCCTTTTGAATTCACTGTAGGCGATGGTATTGTAGATAATGTTTCAGGAATTACTCTTACTGGAAATAGTGGAGAAACTAGCCAGTGGATTGTAACCGATGATCAAGGTACGATACTAGGATTACCACCAACGCCTGAAGCAGTTGATTTTGATGGTGCCGGAGTCGGGAGCTGTTTTATTTACAATATAAGTTATAATGGTACTATTACAGGTCTTGCTACCGATGGGATACTTTCTGGTTTGACAGGTGATTTTGATTTGTCAAATAATATAGAAATAGTAAGAAATCCTGTGATTACAAACCCGACTGTAGACGGTGGAGTAATTGCTGGAGGTCCTTTTCAATTCACTGTAGGTGATGGTATTGCAGATAATGTTTCAGGAATTACTCTTACTGGAAATAGTGGAGAAACCAGCCAGTGGATTGTAACCGATGATCAAGGTACAATACTAGGATTACCACCAACACCTGAAGCAGTTGATTTTGATGGTGCCGGAGTCGGGAGCTGTTTTATTTACAATATAAGTTATAATGGTACTATTACAGGTCTTGCTACCGATAGAATACTTTCTGGTTTGACAGGTGATTTTGATCTTTCAAATAGCATAGAAGTAGTAAGAAATCCTGTGTCTACAGGAGAAGATTGCACTTTTGGAACACCAATAGCAAACGCCTTGCCATCTGTTAATTCTGAATTTGATAATATTTATGTTTTAGGAAGTGGTGGTCCAAACTTAGATAATGTTACCAAATTTAATATCAACTGGGATTTGGCAAATAATGGATTGTATGTTTTTTCTATAAATACTAATAACGGACAACCAAATTGGTATGTCGATTTAAGAAGTAGTCTTACTTATAATTTCAATACGTCTAGTCCAGATGCCACATTTTCAGGAACTGGAATTACAGGTCTAGATGGTTCTTATTGGGTTACACAAGATCAGGGTAATTTTGCTATGGTATCAAAAACAGGTAGATTTACCGTTTATTTTAGTACTTCTACGACTGCTCCAACCTGTGGAGGTTTAGGAAACACACCACCAGTAGCAGATATCTCTGCAACACCTATTTCTGGAGAAGCACCATTAGTTGTAACTTTTGATGCTTCAGGATCTACAGATGCAGATGGAGATATCCTTACCTACAATTGGGATTTTGGAGATGGAAATTCTGGAACAGGGGTAACTGTTGATAATACCTTTACATCCAAAGGAAGTTACGAGGTTAATTTAACGGTTTCAGACGAAAACGGAGGAGAAGGTACTGCAGTAATTTCTATTACAGTAACCGATGGTGATATCATTATTAATCCGCCAACGGGTGATAATGAATATGTTGATCGTTTCATCGAAATGAGAAATGAGTTCTATGATCCCGCTAATGGATATTTTAGTGCAGATGGTTCTCCTCATCACTCAATAGAAACACTTATTGTTGAGGCACCCGATCATGGTCATGAATCTACTAGTGAGTTGTATTCATACTGGTTATGGTTAGAAGTTATGAATGGTAGAGTAACGGGAGACTGGGTTCCTTTACGTAATGTTTGGGATAAAATAGAACAATTTATTATCCCAACAAATGCAGATCAACCCACAAATGCAGCATATAATCCTTCTTCACCTGCAGCCTATGCAGCAGAGTTTCCATTACCAAGCGGTTATCCAGCACCATTAGAGTTTAATGCTCCGGTAGGTTCTGATCCGGTTTCGCCAGATTTAACAGCGGCATATGGAGCTGATATTTACCAAATGCACTGGTTATTAGATAATGATAACTTCTATGGATATGGAAATCGAGGAGACGGTGTAAGTACACCTTCTTATATTAATACTTTCCAAAGAGGAGAACAAGAATCTGTTTATGAAACCATTCCTCATCCATCATGGGAAAGCTTTGATTGGGGGGGTACAAATGGTTATCTACCACTTTTCATTGAAGATCAGAATTATGCAAAACAATGGAGATATACCAGTGCCCCAGATGCAGATGCCAGAGCAGTTCAAGCCATGTATTGGGCACAAATATATGCCAAAGAACAAGGAGTTAGTTTAGCAAGTCTAGATATGGATAAAGCCACAAAAATGGGTGATTATCTGCGTCTGGCAATGTTCGATAAATATTTTAAGCCCTTGGGAGTGCAAAGTGCTACCAGCGGAGCGGGATCGGGATATGACAGTGCTCATTACTTAATGTCGTGGTACATGTCTTGGGGTGGTTCTGCAGATCCTGCTTCGCAGTGGGCGTTTAGAATAGGTTCAAGCCATTGTCATTTTGGTTATCAAAACCCTATTGCGGCGTATGCTATGAGTCAGGTACAAGAGTTTGAACCAAAATCTCAGAACGGAAAACGAGATTGGACAGAAAGTCTCAAAAGACAAATGGAATTCTACACCTGGCTACAATCGAGAGAAGGGGCCATAGCGGGTGGAGCTACCAATAGCTGGAATGGAGACTATAGCCCTTACCCCACAGGGAAATCTACTTTCTACGATATGGCTTATGATGATAACCCTGTTTATGAAGACCCAGGAAGTGGTACCTGGTTTGGATGGCAAGCATGGTCTATGGAACGTGTAGCAGAGTATTATTATATTACGAATGATGCAATGGCCAAAAACCTAATAGATAAGTGGGTCGATTGGGTAAAAAGCGAAGTAAGACTTATTGGAGCTAATGATTTCGAAATTCCGGCTACCTTAGAATGGGCAGGAGAACCAGATACCTGGGATCCAAATAATCCAGGAACCAACAGTGATCTTAGTGTTACGGTAACCGATTATAGTCAAGATCTTGGAGTTGCTGCTTCTATGGCAAAGGCTTTAATATACTATGCCGCTGCAACACAAAAACACGCTACTCTAGATACCGATGCCAGAGATCTTGCTAAAGAAGTCTTAGATAGAATGTGGACCACATATAGAGATGATAAGGGAGTGTCTTCTGTAGAAAGAAGAGGAGATTTTAGTAGAATTTTTGAGCAAGAAATATACGTGCCACAAGGATTTACAGGTACAATGCCTAATGGCGATATTATCCAGCCTGGGGTATCATTCTTAGATATCCGATCAGATTTGAAAAATAATCCGGAGTTTGACAGATTGCAAACTGCTTATAGTGCAGGACAAGAGTATACTCAAAGATATCATAGAAGTTGGGCACAGATCGAAGTCGCTTTGGCAAATGCAGAATATGGTTTCTTCTTTGGTGAAACAACCACTACAACCACTTATCAAGTACCTAGTACAGTTGATGTTGTGGTAAGTCCCAATCCTGCCGCAAGCTTTATCAACATATCATCATCAGGAGGTTTTGGTAAATCTGGCAGCAATAAGGTTAATAATCTTTCAATTCGATTAGTTGATTTAACAGGTAATATAGTTCAGTCTAAGAACCTAAGAAATGGTCAACAAGTACAAACTCGTATTTCTGTTGAAAGACTACCTTCAGGTATTTACATATTAGAAGTATCTAATGTAAATACTGGAGAAATAACTAGAAAGAAATTAGTAATTAATAGATAGTTTTTTAATTAAATAAAGAGAGAGGTTACTAAGCCTCTCTCTTTTAACATATCAAGATGAAATGAAAAATACAATAATAAACATGAAGCAATCATTGCGTCTGTTTGCAATGATCTTTGCTTTTAGTTTTATAGCTAAAATATCTGCGCAGCAACAAAATTTCTTGACCGTTCAAGGGAATAAGTTATTTGATGTTCAGGGTAAAGAAGTTCGGTTAACCGGAGTAAACTGGTTTGGGTTCGAGACTCAAAATTATTTTCCTCACGGGATATGGACCAGAGACATGAAAAGTGTCCTACAGCAAATCAAAGATCTAGGATTCAATACGATTAGAGTGCCTTGGTGTAATGAAATGTTAAATCCTGGTGTAACGATAAATGTACCTTCATATGGGAGTGATGCCTATACCGGGATAGCACCAATGAATGAAGAAGAAAGTAAAGTAACCAAGCCAATCGAATTAATGGACATTTTTGTACGATGGTGCCAGGAAAATGATATGAAAATAGTTTTAGATAATCATTCCAGAGCAGCAGACGGCTTTTTAAATGAAGAAGTATGGTACACCCCTGAATATTCTGAAGAAAGATGGATCAATGATTGGATTTTTATGGCCAATAGATATAAAGACTTTTCTGCAGTCGTAGGAATGGACCTCAATAATGAACCACATGGGTCGACTTGGGGAAATGGTAACCCTGCCACCGATTGGAATAAAGCTGCTGAGCGATGTGGAAATGCTATTCTTCAAGTAAATCCAAATGTGTTGATTATTGTAGAAGGAGTTGGTGAGTTTGAAGGAAATTCATATTGGTGGGGTGGACAACTTATGGGAGCAAAAAAATATCCCGTTCAGTTATCTGATCCTAGTAAATTGATGTATTCAGCTCATGAGTATGGGCCAGAAGTTGCTCCACAAGATTGGTTTGATGCACCTGATTTTCCACAAAATATGCCTCAAATCTGGAATGATAACTACCATTATCTATACAACGAAGGAACCTCACCAATATTTTTAGGAGAGTTCGGAATCAAAAATCAAGATGCTTTTGGCGGTATAGCCTTTACATGGTTTACCGAATTTACAGGATTTATGGGAGATATTTATTCCTGGACATTTTGGAGTATGAATCCTAATTCTGGTGATACCGGTGGGATTTTACAAGATGATTGGTCATCGGTTAATCAATGGAAACTAGATGTTCTAAAACCATATCAAGCACCTATCATTCCTAATGTAGTTGGTGGCGGTACAGGTAATAGACCGCCAATAGCAAGATTGGTATCTTCAGTTACTTCTGGTACTGCACCTTTAGCAGTTGAGTTTGATGCAACGGCATCTTCTGATTTAGATGGAGATATATTAACCTATTCCTGGGATTTTGGAGATAATACAACCGCCTCAGGAAGTATAGTATCTCATACTTATGATCAGGCAGGTACGTATTCTGCAGTACTTACTCTAAGCGATGGAAACCTAAACGATACAGCCATGGTAACTATAACTGTAAATGATATAGGAGTACCTATTGTAACCGCAGATATTGTAGTAGATACTAATACTGGTATTACACCGGCAACTATTAATTTTGATGCTTCAGGATCAACTGTAACTGATGGAAGTACCCTTTCTTATTCTTGGGATTTTGGCGATGGCTCAACCGGTGTAGGAGTTAGAATTGCTCATGAGTATGTCTTAGCCGGAGAGTATACTGTAACGCTAACAGCTTCAAATGCTGATGGAGTTTCAAATACTGCGACTCAGATAATTACAATTACTGAACCTATTACGGGAGGTGGTAATTGCAGTTTTGGCGCCCCTCTAGCCAATCCATTACCAACTATAGCCAATAAGGCGTATACCAAAATTTATGTCTTAGGATCAGGAGGGCCAGATTTAAGTAATGTAACCAATTTTACAATCAATTGGGATTTGATAAATAATGGGCTATGGCAATTCTCTATGAATACAAATAATGGAACGCCTAGCTGGTGGAATAACTTGTTAAATAGTGTTACGAGTCAGAACTTTAATTCAGCTCAACCTAGTATTACACTTTCTGGAACAGGATTTCCTAATTTAGATGGGGACTATTATGCAACTATCGATGGCGATAATTTTGCGTTGGTTTCAGGAGCTAGCGGATTTACTATTTATTTTAGTAATAGTAACACACCTCCGATTTGCGAGAATTTGCTGCAAGATCAATTATCACTGGCTGGTTTGAGCATAAAGACATTTCCAAATCCAGTTCAGGATAAATTGGTAATTATAGGAAAAGACCTTCTTAACGGTGCCAGAATCAATTTGGTCGATATAAACGGAAGAATACTAAGAACCATCAATGTTCAATCCAAAGTAAAACAAATAGAACTTCATACCACAGATCTTATATCTGGACTCTATTTTGTGAAAGTTTATCACAATAAAAGAACAGATACAATGCACATTATAAAAGAATAATTCTAAAACATAAAACATATCGATATATGAAGGAAGCCTAGGGCTTACATATAATGGCTTCCTTCTTTCTGCTTTGTAATTTTTGAACCCAAATTTTCTTTGAAAAAGAAAAGTAGAGATAAACACAAACTCATCACATATCATGGAACCAACACATAACAAAAAATGTTGGCGAGCCTATATTAAAAGAAATTACCTTCTGATAGTATATGCGATTGCAACTTTTATTTCTTTTGGACTTGTTGTAAAAAAATCTGTAACTCAAATTTATGACGGAACCGCAGGCCCAAAAATGACGACACAAACCTGGCCCGCAGGAACATTTCTGGCTAATTTTCCAGAAGGAGATAGAATTAACACTTATCATCGTAATTATTTAATGATGAATGGTCAGGCAGGAACGGGGGTTTGGGATATCTCTAACCCAACAGCACCAAAAAGAGTTCAGTTTAGTGACGCAGCCAATAATGGTCACCGATGGTGGAAATTAGAAGGAGATCTGTTTTACAGAGAATACTCAGTACCTGAAGTGCAAGGTACAGGGTATAAATATCTGGATCTTTCGAATATGTTAGACAGAAAACCTATAACCGCCTCTGATATTTTATATACGGTTCGAGATGGACAATCCAATTATGATAATCTAGAAACGTTTCCACATACGATCGACGGAAGTCGCGTTTTTGATATGAGAACAGGAGTTCAGGTAGATGATATCCCAGCAACAGTTTCTTTACCAGATGTGGTTGTACGCGTTGGGAATTATGTTTTTTATGCACCTCAAACCGGAGAAATTAGTGCCTTTGATTTTGGAGATCCTGATGATATTAAGTTCCTGGGATCTTTTGGAGGAGATATTCCGCATGAACAATACAGTACGGGGATACAGTTATGGCGAAATTATCTGGTATTTATGAGTGGTAATCAAGGTCCGGATGCTTTAGTAGGATTTGATATTAGTGACCCAACCAATATAAAAAAAGGGTTTAGTTTACATTCTGATCAGGCAACCTTAGGGCGGTATATGATTTTTCAGGATGAATATGGTTTTTCTGGAAGATTTGATAGAGGGGTAAAGTTTAATTTTGAAACAATGGAGATCGAGCAAGAGTTCTTTCCACCATCTAGTGACGAAACGCTTCAGTTTATAGATAATCAATGGATGCCGATAGGACATATTCTTGTGGCAAGTGGAGATGATAAAACCTCAATTTTTGCACATCAGGATGGACTAGACACTAAACCACCAACAGTCGGGCATCATTTTCCTGTGGCCGGTGCTATTAACCAACCACAAACCACAACTTTAGGTTTTGTAATTAATGAAACACTAGATGATTTAACTTTAAACGATCAAACCATACAAGTTCGTCCTTTGGATGGCAGCCCTATCAAGGCAGATGTAACTACCACTTCGTATCAAGTAATTAATTATGCTCCTAAAGAGGCACTTTTACCAAATACTACCTACGAAGTAAAATTTGTAGATGATGGGGTTAAAGATGCCGTGGGTAATGGAATGGAAGAATATATTTTCTATTTTACAACAGGAGGAGATACCTCTAACCAGTCTCCAGAAATTACAGGAATCGATTTAAGTATTCCATCACCAGCTACAATAAATACTACAATACATTTTACTGCAAATGCAACAGATCCAGATGGGAACTCACTTCGCTATCGATGGGATTTTGGTGATGGTTCTCCAAAAACTGAGTGGACTGATAAAACTACATCACACATGTATACTGAAGCAGGCAATTATAAGGTTCAGGTTCAGGTTTCAGACAATAATGGAGGGTTTATAGTAGGTTCACAATCTATCGTAATAACATCTACAATTCCATCACAATTACCGACACAATCAAGCCCGATTACTGTAGATTCGAAAAACAGAATTATTTGGTCTGTTAATCCCGATAATAACTCGGTTACCTTGGTTAATGCTGATAATCTAAAAGTTATAAAAGAAGTAACAGTAGGGCTGGATCCTGTTAATGTTGCTGTAGATAATATAGGAAATGCCTGGATAACGTGTCGAGATTCTGATGAGATATATGTACTAAAAACAAATGGTGGATTAGTAGCAAAAATTACATTACCAAGAGGATCACGTCCCTACGGTATGGTACTGACTCCTGATGGGAGCAGAGGTTTTGTATCTGCCTTTGGATCTGGAAAACTTATCGAAATTTCTCTTGCGACCAATACAATCAAGCAGGCCATTGATCTTGGTGCTACACCCCGTGCTTTGGCAATTTCAGGAGACGGGAGAACATTATTGGTTACTAGGTTTATTTCTGAAGATGCAGCAGGGCAAGTGTGGAAAATAGACCTAAATACTTTTACCTTAAAAAATACAATCATGTTGGCAGTAGATGATTTTACGGTAGATAATGGAAATGAAGGAAGAGGATTGCCTAATTATGTCTCTGGCATTACCATTCATCCTGATAATGCATCCGCTTGGTCGGTGGCCAAAAAAGATAATATTCTTAGAGGATTAGCAAGAGACGGAAAACCATTGACCTTTGACAATGCTGTGCGTACCGCAGTGTCTTCAATTAATTTAATCACTAATAAAGAAGAGCTTGCCAAAAGATTGGATATAGATAATCATGGTCAGCCGTCAGCTGCATTATACAGTCCAACGGGGAATTACCTTTTTGTGACCATGCAAGGTAACAACAGGATGATAGTAATTGATCCAAAAAGAAATTTAGAATTATTAAAGAAAGATGTGGGTAAAGCTCCTCAAGGATTGGCTATAGATACTACAACCAATCGCATTTTTATAAAAAATTTTATGGATCGAAGTATTTCTGTTTTTGATGCCTCAGATATGATCAAGACAGGAAGCAATACATTAAAAGAATTGGCAACAATCTCCACGGTAAATAATGAAGAATTAAGCCCTGTTGTTCTAAAAGGAAAGCAAATATTTTATGATGCTTCAGACATAAGAATGGGTACTGACGGATACATTAGCTGCGCTAGTTGTCATATCGATGGAAGCCAAGATGGACGTACTTGGGATTTTACAGATAGGGGAGAGGGATTTCGAAATACGATTTCTCTAATCGGTAGAGCAGGTACAGGACATGGAAGAGTACATTGGAGCGCCAATTTTGATGAAATTCAGGATTTTGAAAACGATATCCGGTTTCATTTTAAAGGACAAGGTTTCATGAGCGATGCAAATTTTAACAAAGGTACCACTGCCTTATCTCTTGGTGATACTAAAAAAGGAAAATCGGCAGACCTTGATGCTTTGGCTGCCTACATAACATCTCTAAATAGATTTGAACCTAGCCCGTATCGAAACACTAATGGAAGTCTAACTACAGATGGGCAAGCTGGAAAATCACTATTTACTGATCTTAAATGTGCCTCATGCCATAGTGGAGTCAATTTTACAGATAGCGAGACCGGTAAAATGCATGATGTGGGAACAATTACATCGAATAGCGGCAGTCGTTTGGGAAAAAAATTACGTGCACTTGATGTTCCTACACTAAAAGATGTTTGGGCTACAGCTCCTTATTTACATGATGGATCAGCCAAAACACTGGCAGAAGTATTTACATCCTATAATATGAATCATGCGCATGGAGCCACTTCTACATTAAGTGCTACCCAGATGAAGCAATTAGAAGCCTATCTTAAACAAATTGATAACTCTGAAGAAGCCCCCATCTCACAGCAGACATTAGAAATGGCTTCTCCTGCTGATGGGGCATTGATAGAAACTGGGGGTCCCGTAAATTTGGGTGTTGACACAAATATTACGGGTATAACCAAGGTCGAATATTATGTTGATAATTCTTTAGTTGAAGAGGTTGCTACACTACCTTTTGAGACTTCATGGACACCAATTCTCTGGAAAACATATACCATTTCTGCAAAAGTATTCTATAATGATGGTAAGACAGCATCTGTTACCCCTGAAATAAATGTAAAATATAAAAATACAATTCAGGTAATGTTTGTTGTAGGCGATAAGAATAATTTAACCTTTGAAGATCAAAGAGTCAAATCACGTCTTGAACAAAAACTAGGCTTTGCAATTACTCTGTTTTCTGACGAAGAAGCCACTAGTCCCCAATCTGCAAATCCATTTGATTTAGTACTGGTGTCTTCTACGGTAGACCCGAGAGAGTTAGGTAATGATCTTGAAGCAGCCAGAGTACCGCTTATGACCTGGAACCCTTTCATGTACGGTAAGCTTAGGCTTACTTCAGGAGAATTGAATTCAGGATTTGGGTTTACACAAGAAGGATATTCTAAGGTTACAATTTCAAACCCTACACACCCTATGGCGGCCGCAGCTGGAGTAAGTACGGCATTGTACTCAATAACCCAAAGCTTACCTTTTGGAGATCCTACTGCAGAAGCTATTGTGATTGCCAAAGCAGGAACGTTGCCAATTCTATTTGGATACGAACCAAGTATTTCAATGCCTTCAAGAAGAGTTGCTTTTCCACTTAGAGATCAGTTCATGCATTTGCTAACCGATCAAGGGTTAAAAATGTTTGACGCTGCCGTGTTATGGACACTTCATGGAGGTGATGCAGATATTCCTATAGGCCCTTTACCTGATGTGTTTTTTGAATCTCCTTTGGATGGTGACTTGGTAAATACCCCATTGGAGATTAAATTTAAAACCGAAGGGTGGTCAATACCTTCAGAACACTATAAACTCAGGTTTAAAATTGATGGTCAAGATCGAGGGTTAGTTACCAGTAACGGTATCCTTACAGATCCTACGCCACTATCAGAAGGTTCTCATGAGTTATCCTTGCAAATGGAGCGTAGTGATAATTCATTAACTGATTTGGGCGAAACGATTACTGTTGTTGTAACCAATGATCAGTTGCCACAAGATCCAACGGTAATGATTCAATCTCCAACAAGTGGAGGATTGATAGGACCAGATTTTGAGATTAAATTTTCTATTTTTCAATGGGATATTGCTCCAGGAGGAAGACATATAAAATACTTCATAGACGAAGTAGAAAAAGAGCCAGTTTTTGATGTAAATCCAATTCAGATTACTAACCTTACCGAAGGAGAACATACTATTAGAATGGCATTGGCTAATGCAGATGGTACTTTATTTGGTGATCCTACAGAAATAACAATAATTGTAGATGAGCGATTTAGTAACATACCAGATACACCCTTTAGTGTAGAGTATCGAGATAATAGTTCTGGCGTTTCAACACAAGAGTTGAAACCCGTATTTCAAATTGTAAGCAGGGCTAACGAACCAGTGCCTCTAACAGATTTCAAGATTAAATATTGGTTTACTCCAGACAGTAACGCTTCTATGGCTTCAAACATAGACTACTCTGCAGTCTCAGGGGCTATGACAAGTTTTAAAACTACGGGAGCACAAAATTATCTGGAAATAAGTTTTGATACTTCCTCAGGAAACTTGTCAACAAATGGAAAGACAGGCGAGATTCAAACTAGACTACATAGTTCTGGTTATCAAGTACTGGATCAAAGTAATGACTTTTCATACGATCCAAGTAAAACAACCCCAGCTCCTCACGTTTTGGTAACATTATATAGAAATGATGACCTAGTCTGGGGATTAGAACCTACTGGCGGTACACCAAGCGTCAATAGGAAACCTTCAGCAAGTTTTAGTACCGATACTACTCAGGGAACCGCTCCTTTAGCTATTAATTTTGATGCCTCAGATTCTATTGACCCTGATGGGGATACGCTCACATATCATTGGGATTTTGGAAACGGAGATACTGCTACCGGGGTCACAACATCGTATATATTTAATGAGCCTGGTGATCAAAATATTACCCTGACCGTAAGCGATGGTAACGGGAAAAGTGATACAGCTATGACCGTGATTGTTATACTAACTCCGGACATAGGATTAAAAGCCAATTTCTCTGCTACGCCAGTTTCAGGCACTATTCCTTTGCTTGTTAATTTTGACTCCTCCTCATCTATATTCTCGATAGGTAGTGCAATCAACTATTTCTGGGATTTTGGTGACGGAACCACCAGCGATTTGGCAAATCCATCACATACCTATACGCAATCTGGATCGTATGCAGTAAGCTTACGTATTAGTGATGGTATTCATTCAGATACCTCCAAGCCAGTAACACTAACAGCAATAGAAAGTACCGTTAATGTAGCGCCAACTGCAGACTTTACAACTAATACTGTATCAGGGATAGCACCATTGATTGTTAATTTTGACGCTTCAGGTTCTACAGATCAGGATGGCGATTTGCTAACATATAATTGGGAGTTTGAAGACACCTTTACTGGAACGGGGGAAACTATCTCATATACGTTTACTAATCCTGGAGAATATATCGTAACCTTAACGGTCAATGATGGAGCATTAGACAATACCAAAACAATGCTTATTTCTGTTAGGGAAGAAACGCCACCAGTAAGTACTACTGTTTTTGTAGAATATAGAGATGGAGGAAACGGAACCCCCAGTAACAATGTAATCAATCCACATTTACAGCTTGTAAATAGCGGTAATCAGGATATTTCTTATAGTGATATTACGATTAAATACTGGTTTACTTCAGAAAATAGTAATGCTCTCAACTTTTGGTGTGATTGGGCACAATTAGGAACTGATAATGTCGATGGGATATTTGGCGAAGTAATGGGTATGAATTATCTCGAAATATCATTCACAACAGCTGCGGGAGTATTGACATCAAAAGAAAACTCAGGACCTGTTCAGGCACGTTTTGCAAAAACCAATTGGAGTAATTTTGACGAGGCAGATGATTACTCTTATGATAGTACCAAAGCCTCATATACACCTCATAATAAAATTACAGTCTATAATAAGGGACAGCTAATTTGGGGGGTCGAACCCAATGAGAATAGTACTCGCAATGCCATAGGAGCATTGCAGATATCAATATTTCCTAATCCTGTGATTACAGAACTAACTCTTACTGGGCAATATGAGCTAAAAGGGGCAACTATTGAAATCGTTAACCTTTCAGGAAAAGTACTCTATAGTAGAAAAGTAGAACAATACAGTAAAGACGTACGTCTTAATATGACCGAGTTTGTTTCTGGAGTCTACTTTGTTAAAATCAAACAACATGGTAGAGTTGTTCTTAAACAGGTGATTAAAAATAATATTTGATTTGAAAAGAGATGCCAAAGTTTTTTAGAAATGATAATCAAAGAAAACATTTTATAAAATAATAATGTAACCAATATACTATATTATGAAAACAAATTTTAAAAAAGTACTGGCTTTATGCTGCTTAATGTTATGCATGAGTAAGTATTTACATGCACAGACTCCCGGATTTGTATATACCGAGGGGGAGAAATTCATGCTGGACGGAAGACCTTTTTATTTTTCTGGAGCAAATGTTTATGATTTTTTTACTTATGGATCCTCTAGTGGAGATATAGAAACCCAGTTTATGGATAAAGATCGTATCGATGAACATATGCGTAGATTGTATGTAAATGGAATTCGTGTTGTACGACTATGGGGATTTAGTCATGAAGATTGGCATGGTTTTGAACCACAAAAAGGGGCTTATAGCGAAGCCCAATTTTCATTATTCGATTACGTTGTTAAGTCTGCAGAGGCCAATGGTATTAAGCTAATTATAGCATTAGAGAATTATTGGAATGATTACGGTGGGATCAAAGATCGCTTAAAATGGGAAGGGATCGATGTAGCAGGTGCCGGAACTCATGATCAAGGACAGTTTTTTACAAATGCTTCCGCAATACAAGGATTTAAAAACTATGTAGAATATTTTATAACCAGGGTAAATCATTATGATGGAGTAGAATATCGAAATGATCCTACAATCTTAGCCTGGGAATTGATGAATGAACCCAGATATCAAGGGTTCGGAGATGACCTCGCTTCAGAAACCTTAAGGGCATGGGTAAATGATATGGGCGCATTTATTAAGTCAATTGATTCTAAACACTTATTAGGTACTGGTTTAGAAGCACATGGATTAAAATATGGATTTGGTGGAGACGAAGGGAATGATTTTATAAAAATTCATGAATCACCTTATATAGATTTCACCTCTGCGCATCCATATATTCGGGAAAGCTGGTCTAATTTCACCTTAGAGCAAACCATGAAACTCATGGCGCAATGGGCAGATGAATCTCATAATATAATCAAAAAACCATTGTATATAGGAGAGTTTAACGTAGAGATACAAGAACGCTTCGAATGGTGGGAAGAAATGTATAGCTTCATCGAAGAAAATAAGATTGGAGCTAGTGGATTTTGGTGGTTTCCAGATAATCAAACTCCAAGAGATAAATTTGCTGTTTTTGAAGGGGATGTAGAAGTGGCTATCTATAAAGAACATGCTCTTAGAATGGAAGAGATGTCCGGTGGAGAATCCATTTACCTATCATTAATGTCTCCCAAATCAGGAGATAAGTACGTGTCTGGAAGCGATGTACATATCGAAGCAAATCTGCTTAACGAAAATAATACAGTAGCCAAAGTAGAATTTTTTAGTAATGGAGAATTGGTAGGAGAAGATGTTTTTGCTCCCTTTGAATTAAATCTACAAGGGCTTGCTGATGGTCAATATAGTATAACTGCTGTCGCGACAGGAGTGAATGGTATTACAAAAACATCAACTCCTCGAAATATTCAAATAGGAGGAGATGGGATTCTTACTCTAGAATATAAGGATGCTTCTACTGCAGTTGTAAGTAATGTCATAAAACCACACTTTAGAATATTCAACAATTCATCACAGGAGGTATCCTATTCAGATCTGAGTATTCGATATTGGTTCGAAGCAGAAGATGATTTGCCATTCAGCTTTTATGTGGATTATGCCATGATAGGAAGTGATAATGTAAAAGGAAAGGTTGTAAATACTGGAGGTAATTTACATTATTTAGAAATTACCTTTGATCCAGCCGCAGGACTTTTAGGAAGAGATGCAGGTTCAGGTAGAATGGAACCAAAAATAGCAAATAGTGTTTGGACAGCTACAGATCAATCTAATGATTACTCCTACGATAGTACTAAAAAAGAGTTTGCAGAGTGGGCAAAAGTAGCATTATATCTCAATGGAAAGTTGATTAGCGGTATTGAACCCGGAACAACAATCAACTTTCCTACTGCCGTAATTGGAGCTTCTTCAATTTCAGGGAACGGACCGTTATCAGTAACATTTGATGCTTCAGGATCTACAGATCCTAATGGAGATGTATTAACCTATATATGGGATTTTGGAAATGGAGATACCGCTACAGGTATTACGACAATTTATGAATTTACAGAAATTAAAGATCACCTGGTTACACTTACCGTCGATGATGGTAACGGGAATTTGGATAGCGACACCATCCTAATTACTGTACAAGATCCTGATCAACCTCCTGTGGCATCATTTATTACTGATGTAACCACGGGAACTGCCCCTTTAACAGTTACCTTTGATGCCTCAGAATCTTCTGACCCATCAGGAAATACACTTTTATATACTTGGGATTTTGGAGATGGAATAACAGCAACTGGACAGAGCATAGCACATACCTTTAATGCTGTTGGGTCATATTCTGTTATTCTTACGGTAGAAAATAATCAAGGTAACACAGATACAGACACTGTTATTATCACAGTAGAAGAAGAGCTTCCGGTTTCAGATATTTCTGTAGAATATAAAGATGGAGGTAACGGAAACTCATCTGATAATATGATTAATCCACATCTTAGAATAGTTAATAACAGTGATACTGCTATTTCATATAAGGATCTTACTGTTAGATATTGGTTTACTTCAGAGAATAGCAATACTCTTAATTTTTGGTGTGATTGGGCACAATTAGGGACCAGTTCTGTAAAAGGTGTATTTGGACAGGCCAATGGGATGGACTATGTAGAGGTTTCTTTTGATACAGCTTCAGGTAACCTTTCGGCCTTAAGTAATTCTGGAGATATTCAAACTAGGTTTGCAAAAGCAAACTGGAGTAATTTTAATGAAAACGATGATTATTCTTACGATAGTACTAAAACGTCTTATCTCCCTCAAAGTATGATTACACTGTATAATCAAGGCAATTTGATATGGGGGATTGAACCGACTCAAAATAGGATAGCTGCAAATAGTGATAATAAACTTACCACTATCAGAGTATACCCTAATCCTGTAAAAGAGTATCTAACTATATCTACTGATAAAGGCTTAGAAAATACACACCTTAAATTAATGAATCTTATGGGAAATGTCATTCAGTTTAAGAGTATACTGGGAAAACATAATCAAACCAGTTTTACTGTTAATGAGCTGGAACGAGGAATTTACATTTTAGAGATTATAGATCTGTACACAAATCAAAAAACCAGAAAAAAAATAATTATTGACCGATAGATCATACACAGGAGGTGGCGGCACCTCGATTTTCTACCCCTAGTTAGCTTGTGTTTAATGCATAATGGGAATTTACTAACACATAAATATATGTTTAACTAGAATCAATTTAATTTAATTATGAAACTTACCAAATTCAATTTTTTAATTGCATTTTTCCTTCTCGGGCTAGTGTCAAAAGCCCAAACCCCCGAGGGAGAACTTAAAAGGTGGCATAAAGTCACATTAACATTTAATGGTCCCAATACCTCTGAAACCGCAAACCCTAATCCCTTTTCAGATTATCGATTAGAAGTTGTTTTTACGCATCAAGGGAGTAATAGAAGCTATAAAATTCCTGGGTACTACGCCGCATGTGGAAATGCAGAGAATAATAGTTGTGCTTCCGGGAATAAATGGAGAGTACATTTTGCCCCAGAACAACCTGGAACATGGAACTGGTCGGCATCCTTTAAATCAGGAGCTAATGTTGCCATTAACGGTGGTGGATCAGGAGCAGGATTTATGGATGGAAATACGGGATCTTTTAATGTATCTGAATCTGATAAATCAGGGAGAGATCATAGAGCAAAAGATAACGGAAGGCTACAATATATAGGAGAGCACTATCTCAGATATTCAGGTACAAATCCTGCTAGTCCAAATGGTGACTGGTTTGTAAAAGCCGGAGCTGATGCACCAGAAAATACCTTAGCATATGAGGATTTTGACAATACCCCCAACAGAGGGAACAGACGTAAATCCTGGGGCCCTCACCAACAGGATTATTTAGCCTCTGAAGCCAGTTCTTATACCTGGAGTGGAGGAAAAGGAACCGAATTATTAGGAGTAGTACGGTACCTGTCTAATAAAGGATTAAATGCATTTTCTTTTTTAACATTAAGCCTGCATGGAGATGATGAGAATGTATTTCCTCATTTATTAAAAGTAGGAGTAAATACATATAATGGATATAATGATGGGCAACAATGGAACCAAGGTGTACACAAAGATAGATTTGATGTTTCAAAGCTGGCACAGTGGGAGAAAATATTCGAATATGCCGATAAAAAGGGAATGTTTATGCATTTCAAGACGTTGGAGACAGAAAATGATAATATTATGGATAATAACGGTTTTGGCCGTCAACGAAAACTGTATTACCGAGAATTGATTGCTCGTTTTGGGCATCACCTGGCCTTAAACTGGAACCTTTCTGAAGAAACGACAATTCCTGATAATGTAGTAAAAGCTACGGCAGCATATATCAAGCAAGTAGATCCATATGATCATCATATTGTAATTCATACGTATCCGGGTCAGCAAGATCAACGATATACCCCGCTCTTAGGAAATAATTCGATGCTAACAGGAGCATCGATACAAACCGATAAGAATAAAGTACATAACGATGTAAAACGTTGGTTAGAAAAATCTCGTAATGCGGGTAAAAAATGGGTTGTTGCAAACGATGAACAAGGGAGTGCAAATATAGGAGTAGATGCTGATCCAAAAGATAACAAACTTGTAAGACATAAAGTGCTTTGGGGGACATTAATGGCCGGTGGAACCGGAGTAGAGTATTACTACGGTTACCAAACTAATGGAACTGATCTTAATGCTCAAAACCACAGAACTAGAGATGCTAAGTACTCTGATGCAGATATAGCACTTCGCTTCTTTAATAATTATTTACAAGCTTCTTTACCCGAAATGGTTTCTTCAGACGGAGTTACATCAGATGGTAATGATTATGTATTGGCTAATGCCGGGAAAATATATACAGTATATCGACCAAATGGAGGATCAACGGGATTAAGCTTACCCGGAGGGAATAACGAGTATGATGTACAATGGTACAATCCAAGATCAGGAGGTAATTTAACCTCTAAAACTACTTTAGTAGGAAACCTGGTTGCACCCGATAACAATGATTGGGTCGCATTGATTAAGAGAAAAAACAGCGGAGGAGGCGAACCAGACCAATGTGTTGCTTTAGAGCAGAATGGTATAGTTGCGGTAGAAGCAGAACATTTTGCAAGTCAATCTAAAACAGGTAAAAGAAAATGGTATGTGTTAGATGGAAGCGGGTCTACACCAACTCCAGATCCAGATCCAGATCATTCAAATGGCGCAAGTGGTAATGGGTATTTAGAAATACTTCCGGATACAAGAGTTACCCATTCGGATCCACTTATTAATGGAGAAAACTTTTCTAATATAGCCGGAGAGACCACTATTGTAAATTATAAAGTAAAGTTTACTACACCGGGTAAATATTTTGTTTGGGTACGGGCATATTCTACGGGATCAGAAGATAACGGAGTACATGTAGGAATCGATGGAACATGGCCAGCATCAGGAAACAGAATGCAATGGTGTGCTGGTAAAAATCAATGGACCTGGGAAAGTAAGCAGCGTACAGGGGCTAATCATTGTGGTGAAGCACAAAAGATTTTTATAAATGTTCCAAATGCGGGAGTACATACTATTTCATTTTCGATGAGAGAAGATGGATTTGAAATGGATAAATTTGTATTATCCAAAGCATACACTAAACCATCCGGAGCAGGTCCTGCCGAGGTATTGGTAGATTGTGGTGATGAGAATAATGCACCACAAGTTGGAATGACTTCTCCTGCCAATGGGGCTACATTTCAACTGGGCGCAACAATACCGCTGGCTGCTACGGCATCAGATAATGATGGTAGTATTACCAAAGTGGATTTTTTCGTTAACGGAAATTTAGTAGTCACCGAAAACGTTGCTCCATATGAAGCTACGACAACTATTGGCACTACCGGAAACTATACGATAACAGCAAGGGCTACAGATAACGATGGAGCAGTTACAACTTCACAAGGAGTAAGTATTAAGATAGAAGACGGTACACCTCCACCTACAGATGTTATTAGTATTCCTGGCAATTTTGAAGCTGAAGGTTACGTGAAGAAATTCGGAAGTGTGCGTATCGAGAACACGCCGGGTACTTCGGGTAAAAACCTTGGATACATTGAGAATGGAGACTATACAGAATACAACGTTAATGTAGAATCAAACGGAGAGTATACTTTTGAATTTTATGCATCAAGTTCCGGAAAAGGTGGTCAAGTTGAAATTATTGAAGAAGGAATACTGGTAGGCTCTATATCCCTTCCCGTAACTGGACAATGGCATGATTATAAGAAATATAGTCTAAAAGTTTCGCTTACGACCGGAGAGAAAACCTTGAAGTTGATGTATAGAGGTGGAGCAGGGTTCTTATTCAATATAGATAAAATAATTGCTAAGAAAACAGCAACACCTATCCAGCAAACTGTTGTTTTATCTCCGATTCATGATGCTTATTTACAAGGTTCAGCTCGATATAATAGCGATATTATTAGAGTAGAACAAAATAGGAGATCTGGATATTTAATGTATGATCTTTCGTCTATTGATGGTACTATAAGTAAAGCAGAGCTTAAGTTTACAGTTAATGCTGATCCAGGTAATGGTAATCTTACTATAAATAAAGGAACTTCTAATAACTGGACAGAAAGTAACTTGTCTAATGGTAATAAGCCCTCTCAAGGAGCTCTATTAGGTAATATCAATACAACGTACAGCATTGGCGCTACAAAAACCGTGAGCTTAAATGCCAGCTCTATTTCTGGAGATAAAGTGTCGCTTATCCTTAATATGACTTCAGGAAATGATTTTGCTTTTGCATCAAAAGAGAATGGAGCTAATACTCCTCCGCAGTTAGTGATAACATATACCAGTACATTGGTACCGCAAAATATTGGTCTTATAGATACAAAAGATGATACTAAGAAAACCGCAATTTATCCAAATCCTGCCATTGATTGGATAAGAGTATCAGGAGTATCTAAAGGGTCAAAAGTACAGATTTTTAATTCTGTGGGAATTCTGCAAAAAGAAGTGGTGTTAAAAGAGAATCTGAGTTTGGTAGATGTAAATGATTTATCATCAGGATACTATATAGTCCATATCTTTGATGGGTATAAAACCACTAAAATCATAATGATTAAAGAATAATTGAATCCATAATGTTATACAAAAAGGGTTACCTGTCGGGTAACCCTTTTTAATTATGCGCTGCCACTATCAGAAAAATTAAGAATGATCGTTATCTTTATGATGTTGGATTTTTTTTGCATATTCTTATCCAGATACCGCAAGAACGTAGTCCATGTAGAGTTTTAGCTTTTAAAAAGTCTATTAGTTACTGGTGATTTTTTCCGTTACAGTATCACGTACAGATTTGCGTATTTCAAATACAATAGGTAATGTGAAAACATCTTCTTGACTGGATTGATTTTGAGTAGTAGGGATTAAACTTGGAAAAGACTCGAGAACTCTAATAGCTTCTATTTCAAGAGGAAAAGAAGCTGCTTTTGTCTGTATGTCTGCAATCTTTCCTGAAGCATCAATTTTAAATCGTGTATAAATTCTATTTGTTCCCGGTTTTGCATCTGTAGCTATAGCGGTGATATCATAATTAGAATCTACAAATTTTTGTATCTCTTCAATGATACATTGTTTTCGTATACGGTCATTGCTTGCGGCTTTACATTTTGTTGTCGTAAAATTGCCTTGAGAAAATGACATAAAACATGTCATCAGAATGCTAGAGAAGATTAAAAAAGATTTCATAAATAAAGGGGTAGTTTTATGATCTATAAAATATGTTAGTTATGCCTATGCTCAAACATAATATGTACAAAAGAAATAAATAAAAATATACTAGAATAGTGTTTGGTTCATAAAGAGTTATAACATCATAATAATTCATATTTGGGTAACAAATCAGAAACATTGTCGTCATATAAATAAAAAAATATGGATATCGCCTTACTAATAATTGGCTTGTTATTATGTTTTTTAGGGATTATTGGAAGTTTTCTACCTGTATTACCAGGTCCATTTACAGCTTGGATTGGATTATTGATTCTCCATTTTACTAATGCCATACCTCAGGACTGGACATTTTTAGGAATTACTTTGGGAATTTCTATATTGGTCTGGATACTCGATTATATTGTACCTGCTATGGGAACAAAAAAATTTGGAGGTACAACATATGGTATGGTAGGTAGCTCAATTGGACTTATTATAGGACTTATATTTATGGGTCCTTTTGGAATAATAATAGGACCTTTTGCAGGAGCATTTATTGGAGAAATAATTAAAAATAGCAGTGATTCGTCAAAGGCATTAAAAGCGGCCTTTGGTTCATTTATCGGGTTTTTGGCCGGGACTTTTTTAAAGTTTATAGTATCGATCGCATTTTTAGTTTTGTTTCTGAGTAAAGCATGGGATTACTGGGAAAAATTGTTTTAAGTTCTAAAATTCAGTTTTTTAAAGAATAGAATAGAATTAGAATAGTCGTAATTGCAACATCCATTACTAAAATCAGTTTAATTTAATATATCAATTATCAATCAAATCATCAAATTATGAAATTATGAAAATTCAATTTTTAAGCTTAATAGTGGTTTTTGCCTTTCATAGTATTATAGGGCAAACAAAAAAAGATAGCTTGCCCGGGGATCCTTCAATAGTTTCTTCTTCAGAAGAGCTAAAAGCTTTGGCAAATCAAGAAAAAGGCAATTATGCCTATGCAGTTCAAGATTATTTTGAAAGACCAAAACAATCTTCTTTTCAGTTTTCTCCAAATGGAACGTATTTCTCTTATCGTGAAAAAGATGATGAGAGTAAACGTCATGTTTATGTAAAAAACACAGAAACCGGTGCTGTAAAAAGAGTCATTGATGAGAAAGAAGAACTTATTCGTGGATATGGATGGGCAAATGACAATAGACTAATCTATATAATGGATAAAGGTGGAAACGAGAACTATCATCTTTTTGCCGTGGACCTTGACGGAAAAAACATGAAAGATCTTACACCTTTTGATGGTGTTCGAGTAGATATTTTATCAGAGCTTAAAGAACAACCTGATTATTTGATTATAGCAATGAATAAGGATAATCAACAGATATTTGAGCCCTATAAGATCAATATCAATACTGGGGAGTTGCAAAAGTTATATGAAAATAAAGATCCCAAAAACCCGATATCAGGATATGATTTTGACAAAGAAGGAGTTTTGAGAGCCTATAATCAACAAGAAGACGGAACCAATTATAGCCTTTATTATAGAACATCTAATGATCAATCTTTCGAGAAAGTAGTAACCACCACTTGGAAAGATAGTTTTTATATAATCGGATTTGACTATACGACAGAGTATCCTCATGATGCTTTTGTGATGAGCAATCTTGAAAATGATACAGACGAGATTATTCTTTATGATCTGGCAAAAAAAGAAATAATAAAAAAAGTATATAGCAACCCTGTATTCGATGTTGAGGGAATGAATCGATCTCGAAAACGCGGTTACGAAATAGATTATTACCATTATACAGGAGAGAAAAGTGTTACCATTCCTGTAAGTGAAACCTACAAAAAACTACATCAAAAATTTAAAGAGAAATTTGGAGAAAAGGATTTTTCTATCACCAATAAAACGGATGAAGAAGACAAATATCTGCTGTATATAGATAGCGATAAATTATATGGAGTATACTATCTATATGACACAAAAAAAGATAGCTTTAAAGAAATTATGAACCTGATGCCTCAACTAAAAGAAGAGGATATGGCTGAAATGAGACCTGTTAAGTTTACTTCAAGAGATGGGTTAACGCTATATGGTTATTTAACAATACCCAAAGAGGCAGCCCAAGGAAAAAAAGTTCCTTTAATTGTAAACCCTCACGGAGGACCTTATGGGCCTAGAGATTACTGGGGGTTCAATCCGGAAACTCAATTATTTGCCAGCAGAGGTTATGCAACATTACAAATCAATTATAGAGGATCTGGTGGTTACGGAAAGAAATTCTATTTGGCCGGAAGTAAGCAGATTGGTCGAAAAATGCTAGACGATTTAGAAGACGGTGTAAAATACGTAAAATCTTTAGGGTTAATTGATGAAAACCATATCGCAATTTATGGAGGTAGCTATGGCGGACTTGCGACTTTGGGTAGTTTGGTTAAAACTCCAGACTTGTATCAATGTGGTGTGGATTATGTAGGAGTGTCTAATCTTTTCACTTTTTTTAAATCTTTCCCTCCTTACTGGAAACCTTATTTAGCACAAGTCTATGAACAGTGGTACAATGAGAATGATCCTAAAGATCAGCAAATCATGAAACAGGTTTCTCCGGCTCTTAACGTGGATAAAATTACAAAACCTCTTTTTGTGATTCAGGGGGCAAATGATCCTCGTGTCAATATTAATGAGTCTGATCAAATTGTAACGAATTTAAGAGAAAGAGGGTTTGAGGTTCCTTATATGGTTAAATATGACGAAGGCCACGGGTTTGGTCATGAAAAGAATCGAATAGAGTTATATAAGAGTATGATGGGCTTTTTTGCTAAGCATTTAAAATCAGATATAGCCCAGAAAGATAAATCTTCTTTTAAAAATTGATTAAGAGTAAATTTAAACAAAATAAAAAACCTTGCTTATTCATAAGCGGGGTTTTTGTTTTTAATACAGTTTTCTTCTAAAACTAAAAAAAGCCTCTCCAAATTTATATGGAAAAGCTTCTCATTGGTTTACTACTAAACCTCCCACGCAAAGCGTGAGACAACACAACATTTTTAATTGCCAAAAAAAGCTTCAATACGTATTGAAGCTTTTGCAATTTTGCGGTCTGGACGGGACTCGAACCCGCGACCCCCTGCGTGACAGGCAGGTATTCTAACCAACTGAACTACCAGACCAAGGCCTTATTGCGGATGCAAATATACACCTCATTTTATTACCCGCAAATGTTTTTTTTGTTTTTTTTGAATTAAATTACCGACTTCTAAGCAAATTTCTGTCTTTCAACTAGATATGTGGTCAAAATTTTATCAAAATCTTTTCGGGTATCAGCTACTACGTATTTGATCCCGTATTGGGCACATTTCATTTTTAAATCATAAAAGTAAGAAGAAACAGCCTTTTGATAATTATCTTTTATATTATCAGCATATAGATTAATAAATTCTCCTGTTTCCACATCTACAAATCGCGTAGGGCGATTGCTAAAATCAAAACTCAATTCTTTTTCACTATCAAATGTATGAAACAAAATAACCTCATGCTTATTGTATTTAAGATGTCTTAATGCTTCAAACAACTTATCCGGTGTAGAACTGGACTGAAACATATCTGTAAATAGAAAAATTAATGATCTTCTATGTATTTTTTCTGCGATAAGGTGCAAAAACTTATAAGTATTCGTATTTTTAGTATTAGATGTATTACTGATTGATTCATTCAGTTTATTGAGCAACATTTGATGATGTCTTTCGCTTCCTTTTTCCGGGGCATAATAATCATATTGATCACTATAAATACTTAACCCTATTGCATCTCGCTGTTTTTTTAAAATATTCATCAAACAAGCTGTGGCTAAAACAGAAAAGCTTATTTTATTTAACGACCCAAGATGATGTTCTTTTACCTTAGGATAGTGCATAGAAGAAGAGTTATCAATAATAATATGACATCTCAGATTAGTCTCTTCTTCATATCTTTTAGTAAAAAGTTTATCAGTTTTAGCAAAAAGTTTCCAATCGATATGCTTGGTACTTTCTCCATTGTTATAAACTTTGTGTTCTGCAAATTCTGCAGAAAAACCGTGAAAAGGACTTTTATGCATACCCGAAATAAAACCTTCTACCACTTGTTTGGCTAACAATTCTAGGTTTGTAAATCCACCTGTTTTATTGATCTCGTTTTGAATATCCATTCTTCTAAAGTAACCTTTTGTTTACTGCTTTTAATGTGAAAGATACATATTATAATAGTGTATTCACAAAAAAAGGCTTGACATAATGCCAAGCCTCTATTTATAGTGTCTTTAGTTTTTACAAAAGCGAATCTAAAGCATCTGCGTATACATTTTTAGGAGAAACTCCTACCTGGCGACCTACAACTTCACCATTTTGAAAAACTAATACAGTAGGGATATTTCTAACCCCGTATTTTGCTGCAAATTCTTGGTTTGCATCAACGTCAACCTTCCCGACAACTGCTTTTCCATCATATTCTTCGCTTATTTGCTCTATAATAGGACCGACCATTCTACATGGGCCACACCAAGCTGCCCAAAAATCTACCAATACCGGTTTATCACTTTTAAGTACTACTTCATCAAAAGTAGCATCTGTTATTTCTAATGCCATAGTTATTTATTGTTTAAAATTTTTATTTATTTTAATATTCACAAAATTAGTCAATAATTCTGCGAAAGCTTACAGTGGTAATATTTGTTTTAGTTATAGAATCATTTAATTTTCTGATACCAATGTAATAAATCAAATCATATTTCAAAATTTTTATTCAATTCTGTATTTAAAAATGCTTTAAATTCTAATTATAAGAGTACAGGATTGAAATAAAATTAACATTATATTTGTAGGAGTGTATTCACCATGATAAAAGAAACTCAACTACCGTATTGTAACCTTATTTTCAAAAAATCACATGCTATCTTAGTAATGCATGATGGCTCTGCAATTACTCTAGAAACAGCCAAAGAAATAACAAAACATCTAGAAGAGTATTATAAAGGGAACAATTTTATATTCATTACACATAGAAAATACCCTCATGAAATCGATTTGAATGTTTATAAAGGTAAAATATTGAAAAATATGATTGGTTTTGCTATTGTCTCTGAAAATCCTGAAGAAATAAAAAGAGCTATGCAAGAGCAACCTCTTTGGAATGAGGCGTTTACTTTTTTTAAATGTTTAGATGAAGCAGAGGGTTGGGCAAGAAGTTTCTTTGATTAATTTAACAATGGAGGTTATTCTAAATCTTGATTGTCGTAGATACTGATAAGGTGTGTTCTTACCTTAACCGAAATTTCTTTATCTTCTTTAAACTGTATTTTCATAGATTTACTATTCACCAAAGGCATATGGCATTGAACACAGTTGTTGCTCATATGCTGTGTTTGGGTTTGATCCTCAGAGCAAACTACAGGATTGTTTTGTGAACGATGGCAATTAATACATTTTTGATTAAATGATAAGAGTTGTCCTCTTTCTTTTTTGTGTGGATTATGACATGAAGTACAGTCTAAGGTGTTACTGCTTTTAAAACAGGCACTAGCTTTTAGTAAACCATATTGGTTGCCATGCACATCTAGCTCCTCTAGACTTGACTCATCATAATCCGGAAATGAAAAATTCTCTAAAGTATCCCCGATCATAAATGTAAAAGCACGTTCTGTAGTTTTGCTGCGCAAACCAGAGTGACATAACGCGCAGGCATCCAGTCGCTGTTGTCTGGATAAAGTGCTATATTTTAAAATATGTTTAGCTGTTTTTTTACCGGGGTTTTGCTGGTGATATTTTACGTGATTGCTTACAGCGCCATGACAACGTTGGCAATCTATTCCATACACGATATTTTTTCTATGGAATTGATTGCTGTTTTTGTTACCCGAGATATTTTGGGCATAAGTTGTGTGGCACTCCAGGCAGCGTTCTATAACCGGTCTGGCTGGTGCAAGTTGATCTGGAGCTCCAGGACTATTAATCCAGCTTCTGGTGGGTGTAAAATAGGAAGCTTGCAACTGAAATAAGCTATTATTATTCCACATAAGGTAAGATTGTCCTTTAGTTCCCGATCCTACTACGAGATCCATTTTAGCACTGTAAAACGGAGTTTTTTGAGCATTAATCACGGGTTGTTGATAGAATCCGTTATCCTTGGCAACCATTTCAAAGGTTACTTTGTCATTAAGCCTAAAACTATTTTTGCCATCTTCAAAACTCCCTTTAATTGTATTTACACTGGCAGGTCGAAGTGAATTATAATGAGCAGTTTCTAGGTGATCTTCGACAATCTGTTTATGACATTCGATACAGATAGCAGAATCAATAAACTCCATACCATTGTGATGTTGGGCAATAGGTGTAATTGCAACATAGCTATCCTTTTTTTCCTTAAATGTAGTCAAAAAAT
This sequence comes from uncultured Aquimarina sp., assembly GCA_947497175.1. Taxonomy (GTDB): domain Bacteria; phylum Bacteroidota; class Bacteroidia; order Flavobacteriales; family Flavobacteriaceae; genus Aquimarina. The sequence continues at coordinate 291,545 of CANMFM010000001.1, forward strand.
ATAGACCGATACCTGTGACGACCAGTAACACTGGTACTATAAAGATTAATCTTTTTTGCATAGAGAATACATCGTAGTACCAAGATAAGTTATTTTTTTATATAGAATTTTTTAGTTTAACTTATAATATACAGATTCATTTTCTAGAGCAGTAAGTAAATCCTGAGAAATATTTACCTTTTGTTTTCTGCTTGGCATATGTAATTTCAATTGCTCTGCCATTTCATAAATCACAAAATTTAAAGTATGATTTCCTGAGTGTTCAGTTAATAATTCTTTGAGCCCATCAATTCTGGCATCAGATAGATCATTAATGTCTAGTTGAATGGTTAATTTTTTGGCATAGTTTTCCATGACATCATGCAGCAGCTGGAAACTATTGAACTGAATTCTTGGGTCTCCTTTTTTTCCCGTATCTCGATTTACCCAGCCTTCTTTTACATACGCTTTGGCATATACGAACGTGCTTTTTACTAAGAAAGGTCTATGCTTAAGGTATTCTTCTCCAAATATCCTGAATTCATGAGCTGTATTATAGTCTTCCATAGTAAAAGTAGCCCATCCTTTACCATTTTTTGAGGTGCGATGTTCTACAGTAGTAATGACTCCACCGAAAGAAAGCTCTCTGTTAATGTTGTTCTCTAAATCAGCAAAATTCAATAATGTAGCATTGCAAAAATACTTCATTTCATATCTAAAATCATCCAGGGGGTGACCAGAGAGGTATATCCCTACGACCTCTTTTTCACGAGCTAATTTTTCCATAGTTCCCCATTCTTCACAGGGGGGGACTATTGGTTCGGGGATTTGTACATCACTCGATTCACCAAAAAGGCTAACTTGTGATGAGTTTTCACTTTCCTGATATTTGGATCCATAGCGCATTGCTTTTTCTAAGAAAGTAACACCATCTCCTTCTTCATGAAAATATTGTCCTCTGTGTGTTTCTGTAAAAGAGTCAAAGCCACCTGCAAGAGCTAAACTCTCGAAAGCTTTTTTATTAGCGGCACGCAGATCTATCCGCTTTGCAAGATCAAAGATTGATTTATAGGGTCCGTCTTCTTTTCGATTTTCTACAATCGTAGCTACGGCGCCAGTACCCACACCTTTTATCGCACCCATACCAAATCGAACAGCACCATCTTTATTTACTGAGAATTTGCGATAAGATTCGTTTACATCAGGGCCAAGTACATCTAATTTCATTCGTTTACATTCTTCCATAAAGAAGGTAACCTGTTTGATGTCATTCATGTTGTTAGAAAGTACGGCTGCCATATATTCTGCAGGATAATGTGCTTTTAGATACGCTGTTTGATAGGCGATCCATGCATAACATGTAGAGTGTGATTTGTTAAATGCGTAGGCTGCAAATGCCTCCCAGTCTTTCCAGATTTTTTCCAGCTTATCTTCCGGGTGCCCTTTGGCAGCTGCCTGCTCAATGAACTTAGGTTTCATTTTGTCAAGAACCGCCTTTTGTTTTTTACCCATTGCTTTACGCAAAACATCGGCTTCACCTTTGGTAAAATCTGCTAATTTTTGAGATAAAAGCATTACTTGCTCTTGATATACAGTGATTCCATAAGTTTCTTTAAGGTATTCTTCGCAAGCTTCTAAGTCATATATAATTTCTTCGGTACCATGTTTTCTGTTAATAAAACTCGGGATGTATTCTAAGGGTCCAGGTCTATATAATGCATTCATGGCAATTAGATCGGCAAAAACTGTGGGTTTAAGCTCTTTCATATATTTTTGCATCCCAGGGGATTCATATTGGAATACTCCAACAGTTTCTCCTCGTTGAAAGAGTGCATAGGTTTCTTCATCATCGAGAGGAAAATTCTCAGGATCTAATTCTACACCATGTTTTGCCTTTACAATTTTTACAGTATCCTTAATCAAAGTTAAGGTTTTGAGTCCCAAGAAGTCCATCTTGAGTAATCCCGCACTTTCTACCACCGAGTTGTCAAACTGTGTACAGTACATGTCAGAATCCTTTGCCAGGGCTACAGGAACAAACTTGGTAATATCATCAGGAGTAATGATAACACCACAAGCGTGGATACCTGTGTTCCTAACCGAACCTTCTAAGACTCTTGCTTGATTTAAGGTTTCGGCTTCTAGATCACTACCTTCTGCAATATTAAGCAGTTCGTTAACTTTTTCTAGTTCGTCACTTCTAAATTTTTTCTTTAACGTTGCCTCATCTACCCCAAAAATTTTTCCAAGTTTTGACATATTCGGAATTAATTTAGCAATGCGATCTGCATCACCAAGGGGCAGGTCCAGTACTCTGGCAGTGTCACGTATTGAGGATTTTGCCGCCATGGTACCATACGTAATAATTTGAGCTACCTGGTTGGCGCCGTATTTTTCGATTACATAATCCATTACTCGACCGCGACCTTCATCATCAAAGTCGATATCGATATCAGGCATGCTTACACGATCTGGATTTAGAAAACGCTCAAAAAGCAGATCGTACTTTATTGGATCAAGATTTGTGATCCAAAGACAATAGGCCACAGCCGACCCCGCAGCTGATCCTCTACCCGGTCCTACTGATACCCCCATATCTCGTGCTGCACGAATAAAGTCTTCTACAATAAGGAAATATCCCGGGTATCCGGTTTTTTCAATTACTTTAAGTTCGAAATCGAGGCGTTCATCTATTTCTGGTGTGATTTCGCCATATCTGATTTTAGCGCCTTCATAGGTGATGTGCCTTAAATAGGCATTTTCTCCTCGTTTACCTCCATCTATAATGTCTTCTTCAGATTGAAACTCTGCAGGAATATCAAATGCAGGTAATAATACGTCTCTGGCAAGTATAAAGGGTTCTATTTTGTCAACAATCTCTTGAATATTAATGATAGCCTCTGGTAAATCTTTGAAAAGGTTCTTCATCTCTTCTTGAGACTTAAAATAATATTCCTGGTTTGGCAACCCATAGCGATATCCTCTACCGCGTCCTATGGGAGTGGCTTGTTTTTCTCCGTCTTTTACACACAATAAGATGTCATGAGCGTTAGCATCTTTCTTTTCGCAATAATAGGTATTGTTTGTAGCGATAGTTTTTATATTATGCTTCCTGGAAAACTCAATAAGTACTTGATTTACTCTATTTTCGTCTTCTTGATTATGACGCATAATCTCTATATACAGATCATCACCAAACTCCTGATGCCACCATAATAAGGCTTCTTCAGCTTGTTTTTCTCCAATATTTAAAACCTTACTTGGGACTTCTCCATAAAGATTGCCAGTAAGAACTATAATATCGTCTTTATATTGTTTGATGACTTCTTTATCTATTCTGGGCAGGTAATAGAATCCATCAACAAAGGCAATAGAAGACATTTTGGCTAAATTGTGATATCCGTTTTTGTTTTTTGCAAGCATCACAATTTGATATCCATTATCTTTTCGGGATTTATCCTTATGATTTTCACATACAAAAAACTCACAACCTACAATAGGTTTTATTTCAGTTCCTTCGGGTTCCAGACCGTTCTCAAGAGCTTCGGCATTTGCCGTTTTAACACTTTTATTATGGTTAGACACAGCTTGTACAAAATGAAACGCCCCCATCATATTAGCATGATCAGTCATTGCAACGGCATTCATTTTGTGTTGTGCAGCTACTTTTACCAAATCCGGAATACTGGTAGTAGATTGTAATACAGAAAATTGCGTGTGATTATGCAAATGAGCAAAACTTACTTCATCGAGAGCAGCGATATTTTGTGCTATTTCTTGTTGAGATAAATCTGAAGTTTGATCTTTTGCGAGTCTTTCTCGTATTTTCTGTGAAGCTTTTTTGAGATTAATATGTTTTAATCCAATCAGCTGTATTGGTTCAGGATTTACTTCTTTAAAATTCTGAAAATAATCGGGCTGTACATCAAGTTCTTCAAGAGTGAATATTTGTTTTCTAATCAACTCTAAAAAGCAACGTGTGGTTGCCTCCACATCGGCAGTTGCATTATGGGCTTCACCAAAAGCCACTCCAAAAAGATGTTCGTGTAATTCGGTAAGTGTAGGGAGTTTGAATTTTCCTCCTCTTCCTCCAGGTATTTTACAAAGTTCTGCTGTAGTCTCGGTACATGTATCAAGTACGGGCAAATTTTGTAAATCGTTTTCTAATCCTAAACGATAAAATTCTGCCCCCATGATATTGACATCAAACCCTACATTTTGACCAACAACAAATTTTGTTTTTGATAGCGCGATATTAAATTTTTCGAGAACCTCTTCTAACGTAATTCCATCATGATCTGCAAGCTCTGTAGAGATACCATGAATTTTTTCTGCATCATACGGGATGTTAAAACCCTCGGGCTTTACCAGATAATCTTGATGTTCAATGCAATTTCCCATAGCATCGTGTAATTGCCAGGCAATTTGTATACATCTGGGCCAATTATCTGTATCACTAATGGGTGCATCCCATCGCTTTGGTAATCCGGTAGTTTCGGTATCAAAAACTAAGTACATAAAAGAGTGTTTCGAAAAAAAATTAACCTTACTGTGGTAACTTTCAAAAATAGGTAAAATTAGAACTTAATTGAGTAAAACATCTCTATAGTTATTAACTAGAGATGAACAGTGTCGTTTATTACGGTTATTAGACATTTTAAGGTGTTATGTTTGCTATTCAGTTGTTCTTAGTTTTTGAGGCTGAAGAAATAAAAAAAACCGGGCAGAACCCGGTTTCTCTTTATATAGATCAGAGGATATTATGCTGAAATCATTTCAAAGTGTTTTGCATCTTCAAGAGCTGCAATAATTCTGCTTCGTTGCTTCATAATTAAATCGTACGTGCTTTTAGGCAAAGTTGTTTCTTCTAATAGCGTATCATATTCCTCAATAGCGGCTTCCTCTCCACGAATAATTTCTTGTAGTATGGCCTCTTCATCGTTAGAAGATAATGCTGTTCTAAAATTCATCCAGATTCTATGAGCATCTGCCGTGAAACTAGTTGACATGTCTGGGTTTTCACCGTAAGTTTTTAACTCCGATTGTAATTTTTCTGCAAAATCGCTTCGCTCGTTAGCTCTATCATCAAAATAATTTTTTAATTCCAAATTACTAACATTTTCCTTTGCCGTTGTATATCCCTTCTTGGCATCTAGACTCTTTTCTAAAATATCCTTTAAACGATTTGTAATTTTTTCTGTGTACTTCATTTCCATTTTCATTTTTAAAAATTATTATTAGTTGTTGATGTAGTTAAACATTCATTTATAGTATATGCACTACAAGCCTTGTTGTCAAGGGATTTAACAGGGTTTAGTAACTTTTAACTGTAATTAACATTGATATTTAACGAAGATGTTAAAAATGTTAATACGTGTGATCCTTATATCATAATAATAGAAAAAGCACTCAATTATCTGAGTGCTTTTTTATCTATTATCGTGAGATCGATTTTACTGATTAATAACCAAATTCAAATATACCTTCAGATATTTGTACACCGCTTCTGGTTTCAAATTCGAAACTTCCACTAATACACTTTGCAACGGTATCATGATTGGTAATCGTTAATGTACCTGACAGAGCAGACGATTTATCGTTTAGTGAAGTATATGTTGCGCTGTAATCACCAGAACCTGTTAACGAATACTTCCCTGTGGTCACATTAGAAGGAAATACTATCGAGATTTCTCCTTCCTGATTCGTAGCTTTTATGATAATGGATACGTTTTCTACGCCGAACACTTCTGCGGTATGATTATCTGTAATCATTTCAGAGCCATTAACAAGTGCTGTTAAGGATGCATTAAGCAGACAAGGGTTAATGTTTTGGGTCACTTCTTCTTGCTCTTCTTCAATAACTCCGTTTTCTAATGGAATTTTGTAAAACCACCCATCACTAAAGCTGGTAGTATTTCCATGTTCATCTTTAAGATTGTTAAAGTAAAAATTTCCAGAGATCTCATTGTTATGAATTTCCGTAATATTTACGGTACCTTCTGTTTCTCCTTCTTTAGAGTTAAATTCTTCCTGATCTTTTTTAAAACGAATCTTTTGAACGGTTTGCTGTGAAGTTTTGTAGGATCCAACTTGGGTTGCAGAAGTCGAAAAACTTATTGATTTTTCTCCGGCGGTTCCTGAGATCACTAATGTGCCATCTTCATAAATAACAGCGCTCTTGATTGAAGACCTGAAAATTTCTCCATCAATTTTTGTCTGTAACGCAGGATCATTAATTTCAATATCGGTGGAACAAGAAGTAAAAATAAAGCAGAAAACTGCTAATAGTTGAGTAGTAGTTCTGATCATAGGCTTGGGGCTTTATAAAAATTTTACGGATAAACCGTATCTTATTTATGACTACAAACATAACATGAAAATCTGAAGAAAACAATTTTTTCATCGAAAAAATGCATATTTAATCGATGAAATACACAAAAACTTAATTTTTATTAAAAAAAGTAGGTTTATTTTTATGTTTGGCAGTTCAGAATTTCTCCTACAATGCTAGAAAACTATTACTTAAAAGTTTATCTGGTATATATCAGAAACAAACTTTTGCAATTATTGAGTCTTTTTCAAAAAGAAATAAGTAACTTTGCGCCCTTAATTATAAACAGGGTCGAGTACCCAAAAATTAATTTTTATGCCTGTTAAAATTAGATTACAGAGACACGGTAAAAAAGGGAAACCTTTTTACTGGATCGTAGCAGCAGATGCTAGATCAAAAAGAGATGGTAGATTTCTTGAAAAGTTAGGGACGTACAATCCTAATGTAAACCCAGCCAGTATTGACCTTGATGTCGATGGTGCTGTAAAATGGTTACAAAATGGTGCGCAACCTACCGATACTGCAAGAGCTATTTTATCTTACAAAGGAGCTTTACTTAAAAATCACCTGGCAGGTGGAGTAAGAAAAGGAGCTTTAACTGAAGAACAAGCTGCAGAAAAATTTGAAGCTTGGTTATCAGAAAAAGAAGGTACTGTTAATGCTAAGAAAGATGCATTAGCAAAAGCCGAAGCAGCAGCAAAAGCTAAGGCTCTTGAGGCTGAAAAAGAAGTAAATGCCAAGCGTGAGGCTGAAGCTGCTGCAGCAAATGCACCAGAAGAAGCACCAGAAGCTGAGGCAGCAACAGAAGAAGTAACTACAGAAGCTAGCAGCGAGGAAGAATAGTTGCATTATTAACGATGAAGAAAGAAGAATGCTTCTATCTAGGTAAAATCGTAAGTAAATTTAGTTTTAAGGGTGAGGTGTTGATTAAATTGGATACCGATGAACCCGAGAGTTATGTAAAAATGGAATCAGTATTTGTTCATTATAACAATAACCTGGTTCCATTTTTTATTGAACGATCTTCCCTTCATAAAAGCGATTTACTTAGAGTAAAATTTGAAGATGTAGATACAGAAGAGGATGCCGATGATCTGATGAAAGCTGAAATTTATCTTCCACTTTCCTTATTGCCTAAACTAGAAGGTAACCAATTTTATTTCCATGAAGTTATTGGGTTTGCCATTGTTGATAGTACTTTTGGAGAAGTAGGCCTTATTAAATCTATTAATGATTCTACCGCACAAGCACTATTCGAGATAGATCGTAAAGGTACTGAGATTCTTATTCCGATGAATGATGAATTTATCGATAACATAGATAGAGAACAAAAGATAGTACATGTAACCACTCCAGAAGGGCTAATCGACCTTTATCTGTAAGTGTTTTTTGCAGCATTATTTTTAAACATGATAATGTATACCTATGAAGCCTTTCAAATTTAAGCAGTTTACAATTGAACAAGACCGTTGTGCGATGAAAATTGGTACCGATGGAGTTCTTTTGGGGGCATGGGCCCCAATACATGATACGGTAAACTCAATTCTTGATATTGGTACAGGAACAGGAATCATAGCCCTAATGGCTGCTCAGCGCTCTAATGCTGAAATTATAGATGCTTTAGAGATTGATACCGAGGCTTACGAACAAGCGGTGAATAATTTTGAAGCTTCACCATGGGGAGATCGGTTATTTTGTTACCATGCATCGTTTCAGGAATTTTTTGAAGAAATAGAAGACCGCTATGAGTTGCTGATTAGCAATCCTCCGTTTTATGCTGAAGATTACAAAACTTCAGATACGCAACGAGATGTTGCCAGGTTTCAGGATGCACTTCCGCTCGAGCATTTATTTATAGGAGCATCAAAATTATTATCTCAACAAGGTAAATTAGCAATCATTTTACCTTTTAAAGAAGAAGAAAAAAGTGTGGGGCTAGCAAAGCAATTGAATTTATATCCTGAAAAAATAACCCGGGTAAAAGGCAATGCAACTTCAGCCGTAAAAAGAAGCTTACTGCTATTTGGATTTGATAAAGCAAAATTCCAAATAGATGAACTCATTATAGAAAATTCAAGACACGATTACACACAAGATTATATGAATCTTACCCAAGATTTTTATTTAAAAATGTAGTAGCGAGTCGTTAGTTAATTACTTTTTACAGATGTAGTTCTCGGTAGTTTGTAACAAACCTTAGTGCACTACCCTGATAACCAATTTTTTTAAAACAAAAAGGAAGGTTATCGTCAGAACCTTCCTTTTCACAATTCAATCACTCTATAAAGTTTAATTTATTACACTATAAATTAAGACTCTTACTTGTTATGGATCAATAATTTATTTTTTGATCCAGTTTCCATCTGCATCGCAATACACCTCCATTGTTTTTTCTCCTTGCTTTAAAACCAACATAAACTCAGAAGCATCTTCTTTGGCTCCTGCTTTTTCGATAACTGCACCAGCAAAATCTTTGGCAACCGCATCGATAACTGTTTGAGGTAAATTTTCTACGGCCAGGTCTATATATTTATCCTGAGCAGGAGTGGTAATTTCTGAAGCATCAGTAGAGGCTATATCTTGTGCGTTGATCTCCTGAGCTCCTACTAATAATCCAAATACTAATACCGGTAATACAAATAAATTTTTCATTTTGTGTTCTTTTAAGATTTACATTTTGTTACACTTTATACTTTGGAATAATTGTGCCAGAGGAGAATAGAACACAATAATCAAAATCAAGTAGCTGTATTTCAGTTTGTTATGATTAATTCGTGTTTATCTGTAGTTTTTCAATTAACAAGATTTTATGTAGAAAAAATGTAATACTGCGGAATTTGTACACAAAAAACCTCTAACCAAAGAGGTGTATAAACAACTCACAATAACATTCTTTCGGATATACATGTTATAAACTGAGATGTAGAATGAAGCGTTTTGAATAGGATTACACATGTAAAAATACAATCATTAAGTAAGCCGCTTTAAAGGTTCTGCAGTATATCCCTTTCTTGATCGAATAGCGGGATGTCTTGTGCCATTCGGATATTGAAAAACCAGACTGTTAAAAACTCAGAAGTAGTTGTGCTTTTTTAAAAATGTGAAAAAAATTGCTTGCTCTTTTTCCATTAATTACATTTGTTAAGCACATACGTGCAATAATTTTGATAATACTTAAAAGATATATACCAAATGAAGCCAGATCTTTTTGAAGCGCCCGATTATTATAATTTAGACGAATTACTTTCTGACGAGCATAAGCTAGTTCGCGATGCGGCTCGTAGCTGGGTAAAACGCGAAGTCTCGCCAATTATAGAAGAATACGCCCAGCGAGCAGAATTTCCAAATCAAATTATTAAAGGTTTAGCAGAGATTGGTGCGTTTGGACCTTATATCCCCGAAGAATATGGTGGGGCGGGCCTTGATCAAATTAGCTATGGCTTGATTATGCAAGAGATAGAACGTGGCGATTCTGGTGTGCGATCAACCTCTTCGGTACAATCTTCATTAGTGATGTATCCTATTTGGAAATACGGTAACGAAGCACAACGCAAAAAATACCTTCCAAAATTAGCGTCAGGTGAGTTTATGGGATGTTTTGGGCTTACCGAACCTGATCATGGTTCTAATCCGGGCGGGATGACCACTAATTTTAAAGATAAAGGGGATCATTATTTGCTTAATGGAGCCAAACTATGGATATCTAATGCCCCTTTTGCAGATATTGCAGTGGTTTGGGCAAAAAATGAAGAAGGAAGAATCCATGGGTTGGTGGTAGAACGAGGTATGGAAGGATTCTCAACTCCAGAAACACATAATAAATGGTCATTGAGAGCTTCTGCTACCGGAGAATTGATTTTTGACAATGTTAAGGTGCCAAAAGAAAACCTATTGCCCAATAAAAGTGGATTAGGAGCACCACTAGGTTGCTTAGATTCTGCTCGTTACGGAATAGCATGGGGTGCCATTGGTGCTGCAATGGATTGCTATGATACTGCCTTGAGATATGCCAAAGAACGCATCCAGTTTGATAAACCTATTGGAGCCACACAATTGCAACAAAAAAAGCTAGCAGAAATGATTACCGAAATTACCAAAGCACAATTAATGGCTTGGCGATTAGGAGTGTTGCGTAACCAAGGTAAGGCTACTTCGGCCCAGATCTCGATGGCAAAACGCAATAATGTGGATATGGCTATAAAAATTGCCAGAGAGGCAAGGCAAATCCTTGGCGGAATGGGAATCACCGGAGAGTATAGCATTATGCGTCATATGATGAATCTGGAAAGTGTGATCACATACGAAGGAACTCATGATATACATTTACTTATTACAGGAATGGATATCACAGGTTTTTCGGCTTTTAAATAAATTATAACAGCATAATAATCCAAAAGGGGGGGTGGTTCTGAACCACCCCTAACCCGGTTCGATACCCCCTTGAGGGTGGTTCTTTACTCATTCTAAGCTATGCAATACTGTTTATAAGAGGTTTTATACCTGTTCGAACCGCTTATATAAGTGGTTCAAGTAGGTAATTTGCTATCTAAAAGGGGTTCGCAACCTATTATAAGGGGTGCAAAACCGATTCGAAACAGTGTGATAGCCCTTCGAGACGGTTACTAATAGGTCAGAATCATCTCAGAACCACCTAAAAACAGCAATTAACCACCCTTTGGGTAGTACATAACAGATTAGAAAGGGTTTACAACCGATGTAGAAGAGTACTGAACCACTTATTACGACCGGGCAACCGGTTATCATAAGTAAAGTTTCTATTTTTACATCACCATGTTTAACAATCGAAGAGTAATGATCTTCAGTTTTTAATGACATACAAGTATGAAAATATTTGGACATCGCGGAGCTGCCGGAGTACTGGCAGAAAACACCTTAGAATCCATCACAGAGGCGCTTGCACATGGCGTAGATGGTATTGAGATTGATATACACCGATGCAAATCGGGTGAGCTAGTCGTAATTCATGATGCTACATTGCAAAGAACCACTAACGGAAATGGAAAAGTGTCAGAATATACCTGGTCAGATTTAAAAAAGTTTAGAACTATTGAGGGCTATAAGATTCCTCTGTTAGATCAGGTTCTGGAGTTAGTAGATGCGCAATGTATGCTCAATATAGAATTAAAAGGAATTGGTACCGCGCTGCCGACCATCGAGCTTATCGAAAAGTATATTAAAAATTCAAGATGGAATTATGATGATTTTATTCTGTCAAGCTTTGATCATTCGCAATTATTTCAAATTAAGAAGGCGACCTCAAAATTTAAATTGGGTGTGCTAACCGAAGAAAACAGCACTCAGATTTTGCCTGTTGCTAAAGAGCTTAATGCATATTCTATTCATCCGCCAGTGACCACCTTGACCAAAGATGAGGTGGATTTGGCTCATCAAGAGGGATATAAGGTGTATGTATGGACCGTAAATGACACTGTGTTGATTGACCAATCAAAATCATACAATGTTGAGGGTATCATTACAGATTTTCCGAATTTAGCAACATGAAATACGATTTAATTGTTATTGGGGGCGGGGCAGCTGGTTTTTTTACCGCAATCAATGTTGCAGAAAATAACCCAAATCTAAGCATAGCCATTTTAGAACGTGGTAAAGAAGTCCTGTCCAAAGTACGTGTTTCTGGTGGAGGTCGTTGTAATGTGACTCATGCAGAATTTATTCCGAATGAATTGAGTAAAAATTATCCAAGAGGAGAGAAAGAGTTAAAAGGGCCTTTTCATACTTTTATGACTGGTGATACTATGGAGTGGTTTGATCGTCGAGGGGTAGCATTAAAAATTGAAGAAGACGGTAGAATATTCCCGGTTTCAGATTCTTCTGCAACGATAATAGATTGCTTTCTCTCTGAAACAAAGCGATTGGGTATTACTGTACTCACAAATCATTCGGTCAAAAATTTTGAAGCCAATAATGAAGGATGGAATGTAGAAACCAACCAAGGTAATTTTACAACTAAAAAGTTAATGATCGCTACAGGAAGCAACCCCAAGATCTGGAAATTGCTCAATACTTTGGGTCATAATACTATTCATCCTGTACCTTCTTTGTTTACATTTAATATTAAGGATCCAAGGATTAAGGAGTTACCAGGTGTTGTTACTAATGCCCTGGTCAAGGTCAAAAACACCAAGCTATCTAGTGAAGGCCCATTGTTAATTACGCATTGGGGCATGAGTGGCCCGGCAATTCTTAAACTATCGGCATGGGGAGCCATAGCGTTAAACGCGTTGCATTATGATTTTGAAATAAAAGTAAATTGGCTTCAGCACTATACCGCACAAGAAATTCTTGAAGAACTTAAAGAATTAAAAAATAAAAATTCAAAGCAACACATTTTTAAATATACCCAGTTTGAACTTCCTAAAAGGCTATGGCAAAGTTTAGTATTAGCTTCAGGTATTAAACCAGATACACGTTGGGCAGATGTAAACAAAATGTTGCTATATACCTTGTCAGAACAACTCACTCAAGGTGTTTTTAAGGTGCATGGGAAAAGCACTTTTAAAGAAGAATTTGTAACGGCAGGAGGGATTACTCTTAAAGAAGTGAACTTTAAGACATTTGAAAGTAAGCGATATAAAAATCTTTATTTTGCAGGAGAAGTATTAAATATAGATGCAATTACGGGTGGTTTCAACTTTCAGAATGCATGGACCGGAGCTTTCATTGCAGCGCAAGCGATAGCATCTGAGTTTTTGACAGACTCAAACTAACTTTTGTATGGTCTTGTAGCATAACCGGATACCATCCTTGAGCATGTCGAAGGATATTTAAGATAAATTTCAATCATGAATACATACATAGCATTATTACGTGGAATCAACGTAAGTGGTCAAAAAAAGATCAAAATGGCAGTTCTTAAACAGATGTTCGAGGGGTTAGGGTTTACTTCTGTTGCAACATATATCCAAAGCGGAAATGTTGTTTTTAACAGCGAAGAAAACGATACGCTAATAACGTCTGATGTCATAAAAACGGCAATTAAAAAAGAGTTTGGATTTGATGTGCCAGTATTGGTTCTTACTCACAAACAACTAGCGGCAATTTATCAGGAAAACCCATTTTCTGAAAATCTTTTGAATGGAGAGATCGAAGACAAAAAGATGTATTTTACGATACTATCTGATCCTCCAGACCCTGAGGCTGTAACAGAGCTTATTGCTAATAATTATGGAAAAGAAAAATTCGAAATCACAAATAAAGTAGTTTACTTTTATGCTGCGAACGGTTACGGAAAGACCAAGCTGACTAACAATTTCTTTGAGAAAAAACTTAAGTGTAGCGCCACGACAAGGAACCTTAAAACGGTTATCAAATTAGTAGAGTTAAGCAAATTGACGTAGCGAATAGTGTGATTAACTTAGCTATTCTTACGGAAATTTTGTATCTTCATAAGATTAAATTAATACCTCACTCTAACTATGAAAAAAATTACTTTCTTCCTCATTTTTGCATTTCTAAGTAATGGTTTGTACCAGGCACACGCATTTAACGAAAAGGAGCCCATTAAACAACTACTAATGGACTATGTCAATAAAATGAATGCCTTAACACAAGGGACAAAAAAAGAAGATGTTTTAGAATTATTTGACGAAAAATATAGCGGAAATACAGTATATGTAAATTTATCAGGAACTCTGGTGAGAAAGAATTACAATAAAAATGATATTTCTTCTCAACTTAATGATATTATAGGAGATGATAATTATAATTTTAAGCTGATTCTGGATAAGATTGTTTTTCACACACAAAAAGAAAGAGCAGGAATAATTTCAGCAGTTATTAATTTCGAATCCTATATAGATAAAAAGCTAGCTGAAAAAGGAACTATGTTAATGGATGTAGTGGCTATTCAGATAAATGGAGATTGGAAAATTGTTCAGAATAATATGGTAAGAGTCTCTGAAGCAAAAGATATTGGTGATTGTGTATGTTATGTATATGAAAAAGGATCTACTAAGTTCGTCACCGAAGTATATTTTCCATCCGGATTAGAATATAGCCAGGAGTTCGATGCTTTTCAGGTAACTACAAGAGATAATAAACGAATTATAAAAACAGATAATGATGAGTACTATTGGGATAGAAACACTGGAAAGCTAAAATTTAAAGGAGGAGAAATCGGGAGAGGCGAGAACGCCAGAAAAGCTATAGAAATTGTTCTAAAAGATCTATACAAAGAATCTTGTGTAAATATTGTTTTTAATTAAAACGATTGGCCGAAGAAGTCTGAAAAGAGTTCAATCAGAGAAGTATAGGAATCTGTTATTCTTACGTTATGAATACCAGATTTCTTCCAAAAGATTAAGTTTTTATAATGATAACATTCTATTCTTGTTCAGACTTCTTGGGCTAACCTATAGTATTTGTTTTAGTCTGCCCTCGATTTAAAATCGAATCTTGTGGTTTATTAGATAATTGTTGAATCCTTCAAAAATCCTCTCCAGGAAATTTCTATCGCCTGATTAATATGTTTTTCTTGAAGGTTCACTGTTTCGTTTTCGTGAATCTTTACCAGAGATACTACGTTTCCAAAAAATAATTCTTCCATGACCAAAGTATTATAGGATTTGAAAACTTTTTGTCGAATACCTTCTTTAAAAAATTGTTCAATGTCGTTATAATATTGTCTCGCCTGATCTTTTAATGATTGCGGAATTTCCGGAGAACGAGCAATTTGTTCAGAAAAAACAAAAGCGATTGGATTGTTCACAAAATAATAAAATAGATTAAGCCACATTACCGTAAACTGTTTTTTAATGTCGTCTTCGGGGATATTTCGCATAACTACAGTGCCAAAATCCTGGGTAAGCATTAAATACAATTCTGTGATGATCTCTTCTTTATTTTTGAAATGATGATATACGGTACCATTGGCCACTCCCGATTCTTTAATGATTTGAGAAAGTGAAGTCGCCCCAATACCCTGTTTGGTTATTAACTCTAGAGTAGTCTGTAAGACTATTGCTTTTTTACTCATATAAAATGATATTCCTTATTCTTGGTTTAATTTAGTCGCCATATGCTAAAATTTAATGCAGCTGCAAAAGCAACCCAAATAATATAAGGGATAAGTAGGTAAGCGGCAGTCGTATTAACAACTTTGAACCATCTAAATGTAAACATCAATAGGATAAATAGGGCGATGATATCCAATAATGCAATAAATGGGTTCTGCAATCCAAAGAAAAATATGGACCATGCAGCATTGAGCAACAATTGAAACCCAAAATGATATAACGCAGTTTTTACCCATTTATGATAAAAACCTCTACTCCATACCATACCAGCCGCAACTCCCATCATAATATATAGAAGTGTCCAAACCGGAGCAAAAATCCAGTTAGGAGGGTTGAATGAAGGCTTTTTCAGCGTGGTATACCAAGTATCTATAGACGACTGAGTAGCAATGCTACTCAAGAACCCTATTAAAAGACATAAAGATACTGTAATACCAATACGAAATAATTTTTTTTTCATTAAAATGAGTTAGTACAGTACTAAAATAGCAATTTATTTTTAGTACAATAAGCTTTAAATAGTATACAGCATGTATCTTTGTTCAAAATTATCGATTCTTATGAAAGATTACCCTCAGTTTATATCATCTGAAAGTATAAGATTACCAAACGAAGGAAAAATTACATGTACTTCTCCAAGCAATATTGCCTTAGTAAAATATTGGGGTAAACGACCAGTGCAACTTCCGGAAAATGCTTCGATTAGTTTTACATTAGATGCCTGTAAAACAATTACAAGCGTATCGTATAAGAAACGGGATGTAGTCTCAGAAGATTTTGATTTTGATTTATTATTTGAAGGAAAACCCAAGCCAGATTTTAAACCAAAAATTCAGCGCTTTTTTGAAAGGATCGAAAAATACCTTCCGTTTTTAAAGCAATATACTTTTACTATAGAAACCAGTAATACATTCCCACATAGCAGCGGGATTGCTTCGTCGGCTAGTGGGATGAGTGCGTTGGCACTTTGCCTGATGCAACTCGAAAAAAAGATGCATTCGGATCTTACAGATGAGGATCTACTGCAAAAAGCTTCGTTTTTAGCTCGATTAGGCTCGGGCAGTGCATGCAGAAGTATCGAAGGACCGATAACGGTTTGGGGTAGTCATCAAGAGATTAACAACAGCAATGATGCTTTTGCAATTAAATTTCCGTATAAAATACACCAAAATTTTGAGAGATATTGCGATACCATTTTATTGATTGATAAAGGAGAAAAACAAGTGAGTAGTACAGTGGGGCATGATTTAATGCATGGTCACCCCTTTGCAAAAAGAAGATTTGAACAAGCGGCAGAAAACCTTACAAAACTCAAAGGTATTTTAAGTTCAGGAGATCTGCATGGCTTTATCAAAATAGTTGAAAGCGAAGCCTTAACATTACACGCAATGATGATGACATCCTTACCTTATTTTATTCTTATGAAACCCAATACATTATCTGTAATTAATAAAGTTTGGGAGTATCGCAAGCAAACGGGTTCCTCATTATGCTTTACCTTAGATGCAGGAGCTAATGTGCATCTGCTGTATCCAGATTCTGAAAAAGAGCAGATTTTGGATTTCATTACCAGTGAGTTAGTTGCGTATTGTCAGAATGGGCAGTATATTTGCGACAAAATAGGATTGGGAGCAAAAATGTTGTAACTTTATCTTACTAAGGAATACAAATTAGATATAACCTACAAAAGAAATCATGAAAGGACCACTTTTTTACTCTAAAATATTATTGTTTGGAGAATATGGTATTATAAAAGATTCTAAAGGTCTTTCTATACCTTATAATTTTTTCAAAGGAGCATTAAAGGTTTCTGAAGCTCCTGATGAAGAAGCTATAAAATCGAATACTAATCTTAAACGTTTTAGCGACTATCTTGAAGAAATCCAAAATCAGGGAGTGGTTGCTTTTGATTTAAAAAAATTGCGAGCAGATATAGATGCCGGGATGTATTTTGATAGTAGTATTCCTCAAGGGTATGGAGTAGGTAGTAGTGGAGCCTTAGTAGCTGCTATTTATGATAAATATGCCGAGGATAAGATTACAGTTTTAGAAAATCTTACTCGTGATAAGTTATTGAAGCTCAAAGAAATTTTCGGGTTGATGGAGTCCTTTTTTCATGGCAGTAGCTCTGGCCTGGATCCATTGAATAGCTATCTTAGCTTACCGATACTTATCCATTCTAAGGATAATATTGAACCTGCAGGAATTCCTTCTCAAAGCACGCAGAATAAAAAAGGAGCAGTTTTCTTGTTGGATAGTGGTATTGTAGGTGAAACAGCACCTATGGTCAGTATTTTTATGGAAAGCATGAAACAAGAAGGGTTCCGTAATATGTTAAAAAACCAATTTGTAAAATATACTGATGCCTGTGTTGATGATTTCCTAAAAGGAGATGTCAAGTCTTTATTTTCAAATATAAAGCAACTTTCGCACGTAGTTTTAGATAACTTTAAACCCATGATTCCTAAACAATTTCATAGTTTGTGGAAAAATGGTATTGAAACTAATGATTACTATCTTAAATTATGCGGCTCTGGAGGCGGCGGTTATATCTTAGGATTTACACAAGATTTTGAGAAAGCACAAGCTTCACTAAAGGACTATAAACTAGAGGTGGTTTATAATTTTTAATAAGCAGCTATGCTTACCAGAAAAAACAAACTCATTTTACTTAAACTATTGAGTTTATTTTCTGTAGTACGAGGATATAATATTCTCATTATAGCTCTTGCTCAATATCTTACTTCAATTTTTATTTTGGCTCCTAACGTTAGATTGCGACTAGTGATTCTTGATCCCAATTTATTTGTTATTGTATTAGCATCAGCAGGGGTCATCGCAGCAGGGTATATTATTAATAACTTTTATGATAGAGAGAAAGACCTGATTAATCGACCCCAAAAAACAATGCTCGATCGTTTAGTGAGTCAACAGACAAAACTTACCGGGTATTTTATCTTAAATTTTTTATCTGTAGTTCTGGCCAGTTACGTGTCCTTTAGAGCTGTACTTTTTTTTTCGCTATATATTTTTGCGATATGGTTTTATTCGCACAAACTAAAAAAACATCCAATTATTGGAAATACTGTAGCTTCCATATTAGCGATAACACCATTTTTTGCAGTTTTTATTTATTATAAAAATTTTGATGAAGTAATCTTTGTGCATGCTACCTTTCTGTTCTTAATGCTCATGATCAGAGAAATGGTAAAAGATTTAGAAAACCTAAAAGGAGATATGGCACAAAATTATAAAACCATTCCTGTAGTTTACGGAGAATTATCTTCCAAAAAAATAATAAGTATTTTAATTATCACATCAGGAATTCCTGTTTTCTTGTTGCTAACCAGATATGAAATAGGATATATGTACCTATATTTTTATGCGTGTTTAATATTACTTTTCATTTTTTTGATTGCAGTATGGACTTCAAAACAAAAGGTTCATTATGTGTGGTTGCACAATATTTTAAAGTTAATAATTGCGATAGGTGCTTTTAGTATTATTCTTATTGATGTAAATATGATCCTGGATCGTATTCTTTGGTAAAACAAATAAAGCAGCTACTTAGTAACTGCCTTATTTGGATTCAAAAGTAGGTTAATTTTATGCTTCTTTGGGTGTTCTAATTTTTAGGATAAGTTTAAATATTCTGTTTTCGTTTTTTGATGTAGTAGATCCTATTTTTTTATAGTTTAACCTTGATTTTACATAGTTTACTACCATTTCTTCTTTAGAATCAACATGTAAGACTACGATTTCTCCTTTTACATTAAGAGTAAACTCGATATTTGCTTTAAGTTCCTCTTCTACTACAATTTCAGGGCTTTTTAAAAGAAGTGCTACTTCGTTTCTTAATTGCTGTTCTGGACTAATTGCTTTGTCGTTTGAGGCAAATACCGGTCCGAATCCTAATACAAGTGCGAATACTAATACAGTTAACTTTTTCATTTTTTTTGTTTAAAGATTTGAGATTTTGTTTGTTTTAATTTTACAAGACAAATGTACGTTCGAAAATAAAACTCTGAGGTTGTATAACTTTATGAGAATGTGTCGTTTTAATCACTATTACGTTAAAATGAATGTGTTTTAACGTAAATTAAACTTTGAAGAAAAAATACTTTTTATATGTTTACTCTTCAGGAATGTATGTAGAAAAGATAATTCTATTAAAGATTCTCAGACTTTAGGTTACACATGTAATTATTTATCATTTTTTGAAGATGTTTTACTGTTAATTTAAGGTTATGTTATGGGTTTGCCTTATGGCTGAATATTGATATTAAAGTATTGGAATTCAATATGATAAATGTTAATTATTTATTAAGAGAAGAGTTGACTTCCTGATTTTTTCACCTTTTTTTGAATCTATAAATTATACTTGATACTACGATATGAAAGATCAATTATTGACAGTGGCATTAGCCCAAATTTCTCCGGTTTGGTTGGATAAAGTAGAAACTCTTAAAAAAATTGAAAATACAATAGAAGAAGCAGCTTCAAAAAAGGCAGAATTAATTGTTTTTGGAGAAGCATTATTACCGGGATATCCTTTTTGGGTTGAATTAACCAATGGTGCAAAATTTAATAGTTCGGTTCAAAAAGAGATTCATGCTCATTATGCGCAGAATGCTATTGTTATCGAAAAAGGAGACATTAGTGCTATTTGTGAGCTTGCAGAAAGGCATCGTATGGCTATATATCTAGGGATTATCGAGCGGCCGCTAGATCGAGGAGGACATAGTCTATATGCGTCTTTAGTATATATTAATGAAATGGGTGAAATTAAATCTGTACATAGAAAATTGCAGCCTACCTATGAAGAACGATTAACCTGGTCACCGGGAGACGGCAATGGGTTGTTAGTACATCCCCTAAAGGCTTTTACTGTAGGAGGTCTAAACTGCTGGGAGAATTGGATGCCACTGCCCAGAGCTGCTTTATATGGACAAGGTGAAAATCTGCATATTTCTGTTTGGCCCGGAAGTGATTACAACACCAAAGATATTACACGCTTTATCGCTAGAGAATCAAGATCCTATGTGCTTTCAGTGTCTAGTTTAATGAGAAAGGAAGATTTTCCAGAATCGACTCCTCACCTGGATGCAATAGTAAAAGAAGCACCAGGTATTCTGGGTAATGGAGGATCTTGCATTGCGGGGCCTGACGGAGAATGGATTCTAGAACCAGTTTTGAATACAGAAGGGCTTTTAATTGAAACTCTGGATTTTAATCGCGTCTTGCAAGAACGACAAAATTTTGATCCTGTGGGTCATTATTCAAGACCCGATGTTACACAATTACATGTAAATCGTAAGCGACAAAGCACTGTTCGTTTTGATCCCTAATAATTAGTGTTGTACCTACGAAGTAATCAACTATCTTTGCACAAAATTTAAGATATGAGTCGTGGAGATAATTCCGGTGGAGGAAAAAGAAGTGGAAAATCAAGAGAAAAGTCTTTTGGGCGCAGCAATGCTCCGGTAAAGAAGACTGTAAAATCGTCAAAAAAAGGATCTGATTCTGATGAAATAAGACTTAACAAATTTGTAGCTAATTCTGGTGTTTGCTCTAGAAGAGAAGCAGATTTATATATCCAAACAGGGAGTGTATGGGTTAATGGGAAGCCCGTTACTGAAATGGGGTACAAAGTAAAACTTACTGATGAGGTAAAATTTGACGGTCGACTTATTACTCCCGAGAAAAAAGAGTATGTTCTACTTAACAAACCTAAAGGTTTTGTTACTACTACAAGCCCTGAAAAAACCAAAACTGTCATGCATTTGGTGGCCAATGCTTCTAAAGCACGATTAAAACCAGTAGGGCGATTAGAACGTAACACTACAGGCTTATTGCTCTTTACAAATGATGTAGATCTGGAAAAAAAGCTTACACATCATAAAAGTGGAGTACGCAAAATTTTTCATGTTGAATTGGATCGTAATTTAAAGTTTGAAGATTTAGAGAAAATTCAGAATGGAGTCAAACTTCAGGAAGGGTTTATCCAGGTAGATGAGATTTCTTATATAGAAGGAGCTTCTAAAAATGAAATAGGCGTACAGCTTCAGTCTTCAAAAAATAATGTTATCCATAAGCTTTTTGAACATCTTAACTATAACGTGATCAAATTAGACCGGGTAATTTTTGGTGGATTGACTAAAAAAGATTTACCTCGTGGCCATTGGCGAAAACTTACCGAACAAGAGGTAATTAATTTAAAAATGATGTAGCAGAGGCCGGTCTGGAGGTTTTGGTATTTCTGTAAATTTCCCAACCTAGAACCGCTAATACGATACCGTATTCTAATCCCACCATCCATAGATTTTCCTTAAAATCAGGATGGATATAAGCGGTATAACTCAAAATAATTACAAAAGACCACACTACAGGAAATCTGTATCTGGTAAACACGCAAAGCGATAGCGGTACAGCGATATACCATGGATGTACGGTAGTCGATAAAAAATAGTAGGTGCAAATGCCTAAAACCATTGCCGTGATGAGTTGTGTGGTCGCTTTGTTTTTTCTTAAGAATGTTAGTACAAGAAGTATAACAATGGTAACCATTGGTAAAATCTTACCCGCAGTTTCAATAACATTCCACCCGACGATTTGATATCCCACCCAACGAACGATATAGAAAATACTAGCATTAAATTCAAAGTTTTGAAACCAAAGGCTAATGGTTTTACTAAAATTCTTCAAAAATGTGGCAGAAAAAAAAGGAGCAAAAGTCAGAAATACAACACTAATAACAAGGCTATAGAACATTATTAATTTTGATATGCCTTTTGTCAGGCTGAGCTTATCGAAGCTCTTTTTTCTATCCATAATAAACTTCTGAACAAACAAGGGCAAAAACAACAAAGGGATTAATTTTACAGAAACAGAAAGTGCTAATGCCACTGCCGCCCAATACCAATATCCTTTTTGTAAAAGGTATAAAGACCAAATAATAAAAAACACCATTACCGCTTCAAAATGAAGGTTACCGGTGAGTTCTATAATGATAAAAGGATTTAGAATGTACCAAAAGATGTGTTTTTCAGGAAGTTTGAGTGCTTGTAATAACTTTCTTCCGAAGAAAAAAGTACCTATGTCGGCCATAATAATAAGCACTCTAAATACTATTGCAGAGCCCAAAATACTCTTACTGGCAAATAAAGCAGCAATAAAGTAACAAAACTGACTTATAGGAGGGTAATTGGTGTAGTGACTTCCATTTAGTTGTCCCATACCATCATATAGTTCCCGGGCTTGAGCAATAGGAGCATTCCCTTGAGCGACCCATACTTCTGGTAACGATAGATAGGGGTTAAATCCTTCTAAAAGCATACGACCATCCCATATAAACCGATAAAAATCCTGAGATAGATTAGGGATTGCCAATAAAAATATGATCCGAAATAGTAACCCCGCCAGGGCTAGAAGTTTCCAGTTATTTGCATTGTTCTGAATGATTTTATAAGAAACAATGAATAACCCTGTCCATAGAGTGATCATCTTAATAAAATCGGTACGTTCTAACCGATAGGCAAAACTCCAATACAATAGAATACCAAGCAGGAGTAGTACTATGGAAAACCTTTTATTTTTCCATAACGCTGACATCATTATATTTTAGAAGTAACAGATTTAAGAAATACAAACCCAAATCCTAAGAATAACATAATATGAAATAAAAATAAGCCAAAATCCTGCAACTTGAACGCACTGTATAAAGCAAACCCAAAATACCCCATTAGTAAGGCTTCTATAATGGTGTTACCTGAGATATTTTTGTTTACATATTTATTACCTTTCCAGGAATCCTTTATAGTATTGATATTAAATTTTGGGGTACGAACGAATTCACTTTTCTTTCCAAAATGACCTTCGAGTACTGCCATAGAGTTATGCACAGAGAATCCCATCGCGATTGAGAAAAATGTAAAGAACATTTTGATATATTCCATAAAGTTCCAGAACCCTTTACCATGTATCTTTTTAAACGTATGCCAGTAACAAAAGAAAAATATTACAGTACTTAGTGCAAAAAATGCAATGACATTAAAATACCAGCTAAACATTGGATTACTGTTTTTAATATACATAACCGGTACACTTAGTACAGCAACAAGTAGCACTAATAAGAACATACTACTATTCAATAAATGAAAGAAGCTGTGAAATTTTGTTTTAAAAGGGACTGATTTATCTTTAATTAATTTCCAGTATAATTTCTGAAAGTTCTCTGCCGCACCTTTATTCCATCTAAACTGCTGAGATCTTGCGGCACTTATTACTACTGGTAATTCTGCAGGAGTTTCAACTTCTTCAAGGTATTTAAATTTCCATTTCTTAAGTTGTGCTCGGTAACTAAGGTCAAGATCTTCGGTTAGTGTATCCCCTTGCCAGTTTCCTGCATCTTTGATGCATGTTTTTCTCCAAACACCAGCAGTACCATTAAAATTAATGAAATGATCTTTATAATTACGGCCAACTTGTTCCATTGTGAAATGGAAATCCAGAGCAAACGCCTGAATTTTCGTAAGCATTGAATAATCTCTGTTGATATGACCCCATCGAGTCTGCACAACTCCTATATTTTCATCTTTAAAATAAGGAATGGTTTGTAGCAACCACTTTTTTCCTGGCAGAAAATCTGCATCAAAAATGGCGATATATTCTCCTTTAGCTATTTTTAATCCTTCTTTTAAAGCCCCGGCTTTAAAACCAGTACGATCTTTTCGACATATGTGTTTGATGTCTAATCCGGTTTTTTGAAGCTTGTCGATATGAGCAGCCGTGCTAACAACAGATTCATCTGTAGAATCGTCTAATACCTGTATCTCTAATTTATCTTTAGGGTACTCTAATTCTGCAATGTTATCGAGTAAACGATCCATTACATACAACTCATTAAATACAGGTAACTGGATTGTTACTTGTGGAATCTCTTGTTGTTTAGAAAAATCAAAAGTAGGCGAATTGTCAGGTTGCTTTCGGGATTTCAGGTAATTAACAAGCAGATTCAGTTGAGCCAGACTATACATAAATATGATTAGTAGGGCCAATGTGTAGGTTATGATGATAGCAATATCCATTATGAAAAGCTATATTTAAAAATCCAACTTAAAATCTTAACGCCTGCAAATATAGCACCTTTTATGGTTCCTGAAACTTTTGAGACCCCAATTCTCTTTTTGTAATGCACTGGGACTTCAGTATAACTATAACGTTTCTTTAACACTTTTAGCTGCATTTCTACGGTCCACCCGTAGGTTTTATCGACCATTTCCAAGGATAACAGCGTATCGTATTTAATGGCTCTAAAGGGGCCTAAATCTGTAAATTTAGCACCAAAAAAAAGTTTCATCAGGCTGGTAGCTAACCAATTTCCAAAGATTTGAGGAAATGTCATAGAACCGGGTTCTCTTAGTTGTTTTATTCTAGACCCTATAACCAAATCAGTGCCATTATTTATAATAGGATTAACGATTTTGATAAGTTCTGAAGGATAATCGCTGTAGTCACCATCCAGAAATACGATGATATCTGGCTTGATGTCTTTTGATGCAATATAATCCATGCCTTTAAGACATGCATAACCATATCCTTTTTGTTTTTCTGTTACTACAGTCGCACCCGCATTTTTCGCTACATCCTCAGTAGTATCTGTAGAATTATTACTCACGACAATAACTTCAGAAACGATGTCAGGAATCTCTTTAATGACATGAGCTATAGATTCTTCTTCGTTAAAGGCGGGTATAATTACGTTTATGATTGGAGGCATTTATAAGGAAGCATTAGGGTTATCTCTTTTAAAACTAAAGATGTCGGTCCATTCACCGGTTTTTTGATTATTGATATATCGTTCGGCTTTAAAAAGTTTATTGTTTCTATATACTAAGCAATACCCTTCTTTTTTGTCGTTTTGATATTGATACTTTCGGGTTATCCCTGTCGCAATATCGTAAATAATCCACCATTTTTCGGCTTTATCATTCACAAAGTGCCCTTCTTTGCTTAAATTACCTTCTTTTGTGTAAAAATACCAGTAACCACTCTTCTTATTGTTTTTAAAATGCCCTTCGTGCGATATGTTGCCACTGGCATGATAAAAATGCCAAAAATCAACTTTGATTTCTCCAATTTTCCAACCTTCTGCCTTTACTACATTATTTGGATAATATTCATAATGATATTCTTTTTGAGCCCAAATAAGGTTACTCGATATGAGCAGGGTAAATACGAAAAGAAATATCTTATACTTCATTATGATTGCTTTGATTAGATAAGTTGGACGAATAAAAAATAGAATACTAACAAAGCATCCCTACTTTATACTTTTATTTATAAAATAAATTTCACATCTTTTATATGTAAATCCGATGCCTCACGATAATGACACGATCTCTTTTTTTAGAAGAAGAATTGATTTTATATAGTATAAATTTGCTTTTTGTCATTAAAAAAACGCTTTTAATCTGTTAAAACATTATTTTTTGCTTTAAAAAGTAATCTAATTCTTTCTTTTTTATTACCTTACCACTTTAATTTCTATTCTTGATTATTCAACGCATTTGAATAATGGCGGGGCTCGAAGTAGTTAAAAGTATAGTATATGAAAAAAATACTACCTGATTTCAAATTTGATAGTGTTCTAACCCCGATTATTTTTATTATAGCTCCCGGCACATTGATTCATAGCATAAATGAATTTTTAGAAGGAGGTTATAGTGATTATTTTATCAGAGATATATGTGCTTTGGCCGTTATAGCGTTAGGATTGCTACTTTATAGATTTTCTGTTATTCCAAAGTCAAGCTTATTTCCAATATCCATATATGCTATCGTAGGTGCGGTTGCCATAACATTTATTATTGGAGCTTACGATCCCGATTTTCGATTTGAACCTAATTTCTTACAGGCAGAAATGATTTTATCTTTATTAATGTTGATGCATTATAAAGAAGTAAAGAACTTGTTGATTTTTAACTTGCTTTTTGTCGTTTGCTGCTATCTTACTGTGGGTAACGCATATGCAATAGATAAGTTTATCTATCATGGGATGATTGTATGTGGTTCGGGTGTAATGACCTATGCCAGTCAAAGTGCGTTTGTAAGACTAAGTCAAAAAGTAAAGGAAGCTAATATTCTTATAAAGGAGAAAAATGAAGAGCTAAAAAAAATGAATTTAGCAAAGGATCAGCTCTTTAGAATTATCGGTCATGATCTGCGAACTCCTTTTTTTCAGCTAAAATCATTGGTAGAAATGATAAATGAAGTAGAGTCTGAGTCCGAAAAAGAACAAATAAAATCTTTGTTAATTGAATCGGCAGATAAAGGAAATCAGCTTTTAGAAGATTTATTACAATGGGGAAACACATACCAACATAAACATGAAATTTTATTAGAAAAAACCTATTTAAAGGCTACTGTGGAACGTGTTTTTGATTTTTCGGAAATTAAAAGGAGAAAGAAAGAGATTACATTGATTAATAAGATTCCTGATTATTTAGAAATTACTATAAATCCTATCATGATGGAAACGGTAATGAGAAATCTAATTGCCAACGCCATCAAATTCTCCCATTCAGGTTCTGAAATTATCGTACAATCTGAAAAGGTTGGTGAGCAGATAAGAATTGATATTGTCGACAATGGCATAGGTATATGTGAAAAAAGGTTGAATATGCTTTTTGTTACTGATAAAAATGAAAGTACTTCAGGTACTGATAATGAAAAAGGCAGTGGCTATGGATTAAGTATTTCAAAAAAACTGGTTGAAAAACAAAATGGAATATTTGAAATACAAAGTCAGCACAATCAGGGAACAACCATACGAATGTATTTTCCTGTCAACCAACAAGCTTCTTAGAAATAGTAGAATAGCTACTCATTTGAAGGAGATTTTAAATGAGCAGCTCTGTTTTTTTCTGAAAAAAGAAAATAATATAGCTTATTTCTTATTTACATACTCCATTAGATCTACATCGTTCCCCAGTAGAATTTCTTTAGAATTAATTCTACCATCAAGTTTATCATTTTCTAATTTAAGCACACCTCTAGGACATACTGCAGAACAAATGCCACAACCTACACAGCTGGATCTTACAATATTCTCACCTTTCTGGGCATATGCACGAACATCGATTCCCATTTCGCAATACGTAGAACAGTTACCACATGAGATACATTGTCCGCCGTTGGTCGTAATTCTAAATTTAGAAAATAAACGTTGTTGGAAACCTAAAATTGCAGCCATGGGGCAACCAAATCGACACCACACACGATTGCCTAAAATCGGATAGAAACCAGTACCTACAACTCCCGAAAAGATAGCACCAATAGCAAAACCATAAGAAGATCGCAATGTTTCGGCTTTGAAGATGAAGATTTTTCCATCTCCGCTAAAAAAATGAATCCCCATAAGAACCGCTAGAATTATAAAATATCCTATTGCACCGTATTGTGCATCCTTTGCCAATTCTTTTCTTTTAAAAATCATAACTCCAGCAAACACGAAGGTTAAGAATGAGGCTACACTTATGAGAAATGATTTTTTGGTAAGCCAGTATTTAGAAGAGTCGTCACCCAAATAACTGTGAACGACCGCGGTAGTCATCACCACTACGAATACCAAAACCGTATGAATCAACCATCGCTCAAGTTTCCAGGCACTTAATTTTTTACTTGATAATTGTCTAAAAGGATCTCCTGCGGTTTCGGCTAAACCACCACAACCACAAACCCAGGAACAATACCATCTTTTTCCAAATTTGTAGGTAAGTATCGGAGTAATAATAAAAATTGAAGCGATTCCAAAGATTAATAATACCAAACCGATATTGCCGGCACTAATAAACTCATTGACTCTATATTGTTCGAAATTGTAATAATTAAGAGGCCAGACATTTTTTAGATCATAATATGGTAATTTGAATGATTCAGAATTTAATCTTGCCATAAATTCTGGAATCAAAAAAGCAAACCCTAATTGAAAAAACATTACAGAAACCGTACGAATTTGTTGATAGCGATTATGTCTGTATTTTAGAATAAATTTATAGCCAAACGCTAGTATTGCAATGGTATATAAGGTGCCATAGACGAACCATTGACTTGCAGGATTACCACTTAATAATCTACTTAAGGGATCAAAAAGCGCTACTAATCCGGTGTTAGCTTCTCCATTCGTTCCCAGACCCAAGAGATCAGCGTAAAAATACAGAACTATGTAAAATGTAGTTAACCCAACTCCGGTTAGCCAACCGATAATACCTCTAGAAGAAATAGATTTAAACCAAACCTGATCATTTTTAATGCCTTCATGTTTTGTAAGGTAGGCATCATTGGCATACAGAATCGTACCTATGGTGATCATCCCAAGTGATACGGTTAAAAATATACCCTGATTAGGTAAATCCGTATTGAAAAGTGCTAAAACCAATATAAAAAGGCCTGTAAAGCCAATAGCTAGTGCTATTTTTTGTTTTGTCGAAATCCCGTTAGCATCAGGATTGGCAAGAGACATACTATGATTTAATTTATTACTCATTGTTTTATCTTTTTTTAAAGTGCTCAAAAACCTTATGATGATGTCAGACTGGTTTTGCATACATTGTAAAGGTTGTATACCATAAATGAAACTTTTATAAGCTCATGCTGACATCTGATTAAATTATTTTTGAGCCACTTTGATTTTATTTTTATACCGTTTGAAGTTGTGATTTTTTGTAAGCTGACAAAATCTCTTTTTCATGAGTTTTATAAAACTCGGGATCAAAATTTGCCTCAGGAAGATGTTCTATTACAAAATCAACATCTCTTTTTTCATTGAGCCAACGATCAAAAACTTCATGTTTCATTCTAATTCCGAAGGTGTTAATACCTAAAAACTCTTTAGTGTCTTTATGGTAAGAAATCGTAATGCATTTGGTATCATCTTGGTGTATCCAATGGAATTGTTGTTCATATTCCTTCGGTTGCCCAAATACCCAACCATAGGTTTGATATTCGATATCCATAAATTTTGCACTGTTAAACCAATGTCCGGGTTTATATTCAGTTTTATTTCCGCAGATAGTTTGAGCTACAGTTTCACCCATCATACGACCGGTATACCAAACGGCTTCAATTGGTCTGCGGTTCCCGATGGCTTCATGCTGTTCAGCACAATCGCCTATGGCATAAATATTAGAAATATTGGTTTCCAAAAATCTATTTACTTTTACTCCGCGACCTAATTCTATACCCGAGTCTTTTAAGAAATCAACGTTTGGTGATACTCCTGGAGTTAATCCTACAACATCACAATCAATAATCTCTCCCGTTTCCTGAACGACGACTCCCTTGGCTTTACCGTTTTCATCAGAAATTATTTCTTTTAAATTTACTCCTAATCGCAAATCGATATGGTGGGTTTTGATATGGCGATTAATCATACCGCTTTCACCGGCGGGCAGCACTGCGTTCCAGAAGCTTTCTTCTCGTACCAGAAATGTAACCGGAATATCTCGAGAGTGTAACATTTCAACTAATTCAATACCAATTAGTCCTCCGCCTACAACAACGGCATGCTTGCAGACTTCGTTATCAGGAGCATGTTTTTCTAGATTTTCCAGATCTTGTTTATGATACATCCCCATCACTCCTTCTAAATCCTGACCGGGCCATCCAAATTTATTAGGTTTAGAACCTACGGCAATGATCAGTTTATCATAGTTCATAGTTTCTCCATCAGAAAAGACTAATTCGTTGGCCTTGTGATTTACTTTGGAAACAAAACCATTTTTTAATTCAATTTTATTTTTTTCCCAAAACCAGTTTTCATAGGGTTGCGTATGTTCAAATTTCATATGTCCCATATAAATATACATAAGAGCAGTACGGGAAAAGAAGTAATCTGTTTCGGCAGAAATGATAGTAATTCTTTTGTCAGACATTTTTCGGATATGTCTTGCAGCGGTTACCCCTGAAATCCCATTTCCGATAATTACAATATGTTGCATAAAGATGATTGTTGATTGTCAATTTTTACTTAGAAGTGAACACTTCGGTCAGTAAGTCGATTATAAATATAAGAACTTAAGCGATTGATTTAATTTAGAATGAATCTAAAAACAGTACAAACCTGTAAGGAAATAATTTTATTTACGAACGGGTTTCAGGTGTTTATTCGAATCCCAGAAAAATAAAATTGTTTGTAAGTTGGTGATTTACCACCCGACTGAATGCCCATTACCGAGGTAGATTTTAACAATGTAATAAAACAAACACGTTGAACTCAGCTTCTAAAAAGAGCTGTAAAATGGTACACTATGAAAAAGATAACAATTGTCTTACTCCTGCTTTTGACTCAGATAAGTTTCTCACAAGGCACTGTAGATTTTTTTGAAAAAGCCGATGCTTTCTTTAAAACATATGTTTCTAATGGCAAAGTAAAATATGAGGCCATTAAAAAGAATCCATCTTCGCTAGATAAGTTATTGGCTATGGCCTCAAAAATTAACATATCTAAAAGTGAAAAAAACACATATCAGGCATTTTACATTAATGCGTATAATTTGGCAGTAATCAAAGGAGTTGTAGATCGCTACCCGGTTAAATCACCATTAGATATTAAAGGTTTTTTTGATAAAACTACCTATACATTAGGAGGAAAAGAAACTACACTTAATGATTTAGAAAATAAAATACTGCGCAAAAACTTTCCAAATGAAGCACGTTTTCATTTTGTGTTGGTATGTGCAGGATTAGGATGTCCTCCTATTATTGCCGAAGCTTATAAACCTTCGACCATAAACAATCAATTACAACGGCAAGCCGTAAAAGCTCTTAATAACCCGGATTTTATTAAGGTTAAAGGTAAAAAGGTACAATTATCTCAAATTTTTGAATGGTATAAAGTTGATTTTACACGCAACGGATCAGAAATCGATTATGTAAACAAATTCAGAAAAGAGAAAATACCTTCGGATGCTAAAGTGTCATATTATCCTTATGACTGGAGTTTAAATCAAATCAAATAATGTTTCAACACTAATATTAATCACTACATAAGTCTTCTTCAAAAGAAAACTTTGCTGGGATACTTATGCAAATAAAAATCACAAAAATGAAAATCAAAAAAACAATGGTAACTGCAATAAGTCTTTTTGTTTTGGCTATCGGCCTTGCACAAGAGCAAGAAGAAGAGCAACAAGGATCAGTAATACAAACATTAACCCCTTCTAAACTGATAGGCAAAGGGCAGTACGATATTAAATGGTTTAATAATTTATATACACAGACCGAAAGTACATTTAGTGATGGAGATGAGCCCAGAGAAACATTTTTTACCTCTACACTCGAAGCATATACAGGAGTTGGGAGTAATAAACGTTGGAATCTAGGTGTAATTCTTGAATTTAGATCTAATGTAGTCGCAGATCGAGATGCGCTGGATGTTTTTTCTTTTGATGGAGAAAGAGGCACTGCCCGTTCTGGATTTACATCATTTGCCCCTTCTGTAAAGTTTGTTCCTCTTAAAAGCGTAAATAATTTCTCTGTACAAAGTTCTTTTTTCATTCCGTTAGTAGATAACGAATCTGAAGATGGTGTTTTTCTGGATCAAGACGGCTATATCTGGCAAAATAGATTCTTTTATGATCATACATTTCCTGGTAATAAATTTCAAATCTTTGGCGAACTCAATTCTGAATTAAATTTTGGAGAAGAAGAGGATAGCTTTGCAAATAATAGTCTTAGACTTACGCCGGGAGTATTTTTTAGTTATTTTCCGAGTTCTAAATTTACCGTGTTAGCATTGGCTCAACACTCTGAGTTAATTGATTTGGGAAATGATTTTGATCAAACCTTTACAGCATTAGGCGGAGGAGCAAAATATCAATTGACAAATGAGCTTAACATAGAAGCATTATATACAAACTTTGTAGATGGTGATAATACCGGGTTAGGAGAAACATTTAATATAGGATTAAGAGCAGTATTCTAATAAAGTTGTATTTTCAGCAGTAAAAAATAAAAATGAAGAAGTTCTTCTTATTGCTGCTAATTGCAATTTTTTCTTCCAGTTGTCGCGGACAAAAATCTAAAATTAATGGAGTTAGTTTTGTAGGGTCGCCCAGAGAAATTAAAGCAGAAACAATACAACCGATAGTAGATCTTAATGCTAATTGGGCTGCTGTAATGCCTTTTGGATTTTTAAAAAACTTAGAAAGCCCTACTGTCGTTTTTAATATCGATAGACAATGGTGGGGCGAACGAAGAGATGGGGCCAAAAGAACTATAGAATTATTGAATGAGAGAGGAGTGCAAGTAATGTTGAAACCTCAGATTTGGGTTTGGCAAGGAGCGTTTACCGGTAATATTAAGATGAATTCTGAAGAAAAATGGAAAGAACTGGAAAAATCATACAAAAAATTTATACTGCTATATGCACAATTAGCAGAAGAAATGAAAGTGCCTATTCTTTGTATCGGTACCGAGCTGCATACATTTGTGCAAACCAGACCCGTCTATTGGATTGAACTCATCGAGCAAATAAGAACAATATATCAAGGAAAACTAACCTATGCAGAGAATTGGGATCAATTTGATAAAGTTCCGTTTTGGGATCAATTAGAGTTTATAGGTATTGATGCTTATTTTCCGGTTTCAGATCGTCAAACTCCAACAGTAGAAGAGTTACGACAGGGTTGGCAACGACATAAAAAGAATATTTTTGACGTACATACCAAAATAAAGAAACCCGTTTTATTTACAGAGTATGGATATCGAAGCATACACTATACAGGTAAAGAACCCTGGGATTCTGGTAGCGCTAATGGTAATGTGGATTTACAAGCGCAAAAAAATGCATTAACTGCTCTATATTATGAGTTTTGGCAAGAGCCATGGTTTGCGGGTGGGTTCTTGTGGAAATGGTTTCATAATCACGATGAAGTAGGAGGAAAAGATAATAACAGGTTTACCATACAAAATAAACCCTCAGAAGCACTGATAAAAGAATTTTACTCAACCCAAAAATGAAGACAACCTTCACTCTTATTATCCTGCTTGCAACCGGTATAACTTTGGCGCAAGAGAATGTTATTACTAACATCATTGTGCAGGGCAATAATAAAACCAAAACGTCAGCTTTGGTAAAGCTTACTAGTCTTACAAAAGGAGAAGCGTTGGACTCACTGCTGATTGAAAAAGATATCAAAAGACTAAAAAGATTGCCATCGATCGCCCATGCCTATTATCAGGTGCACGAGAGTGAAGGCGGTTATGAATTAATATATGGAATCGAAGAAAACTTTACCATTATTCCGTCTGCCAATGTCTATACCACTAACGATGATGAATTTGCTTTTAGACTTGGGTTATACGAATTTAATTTATTAGGAAGAAATATAACTATTGGTGGAATTTATCAAAATGATATTTACTCCTCGTATATGGGAAACATACGAGCACCATTTTTGTTTGGAAAAAGAGCGGGATTGGCACTTAATTATAGCAATATTACAACTGAAGAGCCTGTGTTTATTGAAGGAGGAACGGCAGACTATAAATATAACAACACCTCTTACGAAATCCTGGGATTGTATCAGTTCAACTTACAAAATCGAATCGAATTAGGGATCAATTACTTTAATGAAGATTATGAATACAAAGAAGGGGTAACAGATCCCAATGTGCCGCAAGACTTTGATGTAAATAAACTGCTGTGCAAATTTATTTATGAGTTTAATAATTTAAATTATGACTATCAGTATGTATCCGGATTTCGGAGTATTCTTAATACTCAGTACGTGATCAGTACAGAAGATGTATTACCCGACTTTTTTATATGGTGGAACGACTTTTTGTACTACCATAGAGTAGGTAAAAAAGGCAATTGGGCCTCGCGACTACGATTTGGTCTGGCAAGTAATGATGAATCACCTTTTGCACCCTTTGCCGTAGATAATAACCTAAACATTCGGGGAGTAGGTAATGTGATTGATCGGGGTACCGGGGTGATCGTACTCAATACCGAATATCGCCATACCGTATATGAAAAAGATTGGTTCGTATTGCAAGGCAATGTTTTTGTAGATGGGGGTAGTTGGCGTAATCCCGGCGGTGATTTTGGAGACTTTGGTGATTCGCAAAACTTTAGACTCTATCCGGGGGTAGGGCTGCGCTTTATGCACAAAAAGATCTTTAATGCTATTTTTAGAATCGACTACGGCTATGGCGTTACCGAAGATGCTACTAACGGATTTGTATTTGGTATTGGGCAGTATTTTTAGAGATTAGCGAATAAAGAATAGAGTTTTGGGCAACAAAAGTGGTTCTCGATACATTTTGTTTTCATTCCATTATAACAAAACACACAAACTCACGCTTTTTTACAATAGTTATCAAAATATTCAGGGGTAAT
Source organism: uncultured Aquimarina sp. (assembly GCA_947497175.1). Taxonomy (GTDB): domain Bacteria; phylum Bacteroidota; class Bacteroidia; order Flavobacteriales; family Flavobacteriaceae; genus Aquimarina. The sequence continues at coordinate 326,316 of CANMFM010000001.1, forward strand.
ATTTAAGATATACTTACCTTAGTGTGGTTATATGAATGTGTATTAGGTAATTAAACCTAAGTCAATTTGAGAAATCAACATAGCCAACGATGAAAAAGATGCAATGGTATAATGAACCAGATATATGGAAAATAATTGATGACACGTCATTGTCCATGTTTGTAACACCTAATACAGATTTCTGGAGAAAAACCCATTATGGTTTTACGGTAGACGATGGGCCTTTTTATTATTCTATTGAGGGTGGAGAATTCGAATTGTACGTAAAAATAACGGGTGCGTATAAAACCAGGTTCGACCAAATGGGAGTAATGATAAGGATAGATGAAAAAACCTGGATTAAAACTGGTGTAGAATATGTCAACCAGAGAATCAATTTAAGTGCTGTAGTTACTCATCAAAATAGTGATTGGAGTATGGTCGAATTAAAACAAAGACCAACCTCTGTTTGGCTTCAGGTCACTCGAAGATTAGATGCTATAGAAATAAAATATTCATTAAACAATACAGACTTCACTGTAATGAGACTAGCATATTTTCCTGATAACGTACCCGTAATGGTAGGATTGACTGCCGCTTCTCCAGATGGAAATGGATTTGATGCCTTATTTGAAGATTTTGCGATTAAACATCTTCCGGATAAACGAAGAAGTGAGTGGTTAAAACAAAACGATAAATGAGAACAAATCGTTCATTGTTTATATAATATTGATCTTTAAATAGTCTTATTTTGTATATATTCTCGAGTATAATATCTAAACCATATGAAAGGAATAACTATCCAGGGAATACAATTTGACGAAAAATCATCATACCAAAAAGGTCCTAAACTTGCTCCACCCCTAATTAGAGAGGCATTATATTCAGAATCATCAAATCTATTTGCTGAAAACGGAGTTTCCATAAAAAATGAGGGTATCGAAGATAAAGGGGATTTCGAGATTATAGAATATTTTGATATCGAAAAAATCACCAGTCAACATCTTGGTGCTGCCGACAAAATAGTTACATTAGGTGGGGATCATTCTATTACTTTTCCGATAATCAAAGCCTTTAGCAATCACTATCCCAAACTCGATATTCTTCAAATCGATGCGCACCCGGATCTATATGATATTCTTGATGGAGATAAGCATTCTCATGCCTGTCCATTTGCAAGAATTATGGAAAATAGTTTAGCTACAAGGCTGGTACAGGTCGGAATTAGAACTCTTACTACCCATCAAGCCGAACAGGCCGAAAAATATCATGTAGAAATCCATCACATGAAGGATTTTGATCCATCAATACCATTTCAATTTGAAAACCCTTTATACATCTCTTTGGATATGGATGGTTTTGATCCTGCATATGCTCCTGGGGTCTCACATCACGAACCCGGAGGTCTAACATCTAGACAGGTAATTACTCTGATACAAAATATAGACGCCCAAGTTGTAGGAGCAGATATTGTAGAATACAATCCTCAAAGAGATTTTCAAAATATGACCGCTTTTTTAGCAGCAAAAATGATGAAAGAGATTCTAGCCAAAATGATGTGAAATCTGCTGTAGCGAATAAATACAAAACAAAATTATAATACCCGTTATTTGTACTTTTATTCTAACCCTTTTGGAAATTTTTGGTAGCGTTTAGGGCTGATCATTGAAGAAAAGTATTCACATTGATCAGAATACAAGTAATAAAAAAACACAGGGATTGATAAAATAAAGGACACCCTATGGTGTTTTTTATGTTGAAAGTCTTTTAACTAAAAAAATAAAGAGCGCTATTTTATCGCATAATACTATGACTGAAAAATTATTTAAGCAACAGCTGCATATACCTATTGATTTAGCCAAAAATATAATAATTCAATGCAAAGATAAAGTCGGGGGTTCGATCATAATTTACCTTATTAATATAAAACTGTTAACCGATACCATACAAGACATGAAATTGAAATTCAATGTAGTATTCTTGATTATACTTATACCAACATTTACTTTTTGCCAGAAAGAGTTAGCAAAAGAACAAGTACTGGAAGACTATACCGTTCTAAAAAATGTCCTGGAGGGAGCACATCCAAACCTGTATCAATATACTTCAGAATCTCAATGGGATAGCTTGTTTATAGATTTTGAAACTAAAAAAGTTCAGACCATCAAAACTAGTAATGATTTATATACGTCTATTACTAAATTAACAGACTACGTTAAAGACGGTCATTTAATAGTGATGCGCCCTCAACTCGATTCGATACCTAAATTATTTCCTTTACTACTAAAAATAGTAAATGGCAAATTCTATACAGATACAGATGACTTTGGTATCCCGGTGGGTTCTGAGATTATTTCCATTGATGGTATACAGAAAACAGAACTAAGAAAGCGATTGTTGATGTATGCCCCAACAGACGGTTATAATACAACAAAAAAGGACCGACAAATTGAACGAGAATTTAGCATTTTGCATTATTATGAATTTGGGGCAAAACCCTTTTATGAAATAGAATACAAAACACCTTCTAATACTATACTCACAAAAAATATCGAAAGTCAGGATTTTGAAAGTATTGGTAAGCGATTCGTCAATAGAAATTCTTATTTTTCAAGATATCATAAATCAGACAATACGGCTGACTATATTAAAAATACAATAGGTAAAATAGAACCTTTCATCTATGTAGTTGATTCAGTAAATACCGCAGTTCTAACTATTAATTCTTTCAACTTTGATGTAGAAAGGTATCAATCAACGCTCAAGAAAATTTTTAAAGAAATCCAACGTAAAAAGGTAGAAAATCTCATTATTGACATCAGACAAAATGAAGGCGGATATCCTTTAAATGCTATCCACACGTTCTCATATATCACCCAAAAACCGTTTAAGCAACGTGAATCATCAAAGGTTATTACATCTACTCTACCAGAAAAGCAATATAGTCAAAACCTGGTGAACGGCTATACCTATGATACATTTTTTAAGAAGTACTATCAGAATGCAGAAAAGCATGAAAAAGGATGGATATCACTGACCGATGAGAATGAGCCTTTTATGATTCCAAATAAAAAGGGGTTTGAAGGAGAAGTTTATGTGTTGATTGGTGGAAAAACGTTTTCAGCCGGTTCTAGTTTTGCGTTATTCTGTAAGAATGCAGGTATTCCACTTATTGGCGAAGAAACAGGCGGAGGCTATTACACTCAGACAGGTGGGTATCCAATAATTTATACACTACCTCATTCTGAAATTAAAATCCTTATTTCATTTGTGAACATAACCCGATTTGTTAATGACACTACCGTAAAAAAGGGAAGCGGTGTTTTACCAGACATTCCAGTGTCACTGAGTGTTCAAAATTTAATAGAAGGAAAAGATAGTCAGTTAGATTATATACTTAGTCAAATCAAAAAGAAATAATAATACAATAAAGTCAATTGATCAGGGGGTAATTATCTTACTTTAACCTGTTGTGTTTTTGGACATTTTTAAGCAAAACATGTCTGTTCCAGTACTTCGACAAACTCAGAGTGGCAAGTGTTTTCTAACTAAAAAAGCTGTTTCTGATATAATTTTTCTCCATTTCATTCTAAAAAACTACACAAATTGACACTTTTTTTAGTATTTTTCTTAAGCGCATAACAGATTACTTTTATGTATATGTTTGATGTTCCAAATAATTCGAAAAGCTAAATGACACAGAAAAAAAATCTTATCGAAAAATTCCTGAGGTGGTATAAAAAATTTCAGGTGAGCAAAACCCCGCAGATGAATTTAGTTTGGGGATTTTTTCTGTATACTCTGATTGGATTTGGACTTTTATCCCTTCCAATTTTTCACAAAACGAGTGTAGGAGTACTCGATAATCTATTTATTTCGACCTCTGCCATCTCAACAACAGGACTTGTAACTGTTAGTGTCTATGATTCGTATAATTTTTTTGGACAATGTATAGTGATGATTCTTTTTCAGATAGGGGGCATTGGGTATATGACTCTAACGACCTATTATCTCTTGTTTACAACACGAAAAATTACGCATTGGCATAATAAGATTATAGGTGCCGCATTTACATTGCCAAAAACAATCAAAATTAAAGATTTTATTAAGAGTGTTGTGGTATTTACGATCATTATGGAAACTTTGGGAGCCATATGTTTTTTTATTGCTTTTAAGCAATCAGGAATGGAGTCTTTAAAAGCCGTTTGGTTTTCTGTTTTTCATAGTGTTTCAGCCTTTTGTACGGCAGGATTTGGTTTGTTTAATGACAGTTTTGAAGGGTATAGTGATAATACTTTTATCAATGCAATTATCTCTGTACTTGCCATATCAGGCTCACTCGGATTTATAGTCATTACTGATCTTTGGTACAGAATTACAAGAAAATCAAAAAGTATCTCGTTTACCACAAAGATTGTAACATATGGTTTTGTCTTGCTTTTATTTTTAGGAACTGCTCTTGTCTATTTGACCGAGCCAAGCGTACAAAATTCTGAAGCAAAACTTACAGAGTCGTTTTTTCAGGCCATGACAGCCATGACCACGGTTGGCTTTAATACCATTTCGACAGGGGGATTAAGTCTACCTATCTTATTATTTGTTACCTTTTTGATGTATATAGGGGCCTCACCTTCAGGTACAGCCGGCGGGATGAAAATTACAACTTTAACAGCAATGATTTCTGTTCTAAAAAGTAGACTGTTTGGGCAAAAACGAATATCATTTTTGAACAGGACTATACCTTTTGAAAGGCTCTACGTGGCAACGTCAACCTTCATATTATACACAAGCATTATCTTTGTATTTACGTTTCTGCTTACGTTTTCTGAACAATTTCAATTTCAACAAATACTCTTTGAAGTTGCCTCTGCTCTTGGAACCGTAGGGCTAAGCACAGGAATCACAGGAGACCTCACAGATATTGGAAAATTCTTATTCATACTTCTTATGTTTATTGGTCGTGTTGGAGTTTTAACTTTTGGTTTTGCACTGCTAGAAAGAACATCAAAAGCAAATGAAGAGATCGTAGAAGATGATCTAGCCGTTTGAAAATAAATAATAAGATATTAAATCATGAAAAGACCTCCTTTTGAACATATTAAATCTGGACAAGAATTTAATAAGTGGTATTGGCTCAAAGAGGAAATGATAGAAATCTGTAAGCGTTGTGGTCTACCTTCTGGAGGGAGAAAATTTGATTTGAGAGATCGAATATTTTATGCGCTCGATCATGACGGAAAAATTAAACCCGAACCCCAAAAGACCAAAACAAAATCCAAATTTGATTGGGCAAAATCAGAACTGACTTTAGATAGTAAAATAACGGACAATGTCTCTTTTGGGCCAAATTTTAGAGGATTTATGAAAAGTCATATTGGTAATAAATTCTCGTGTCACAGTGATTTTATGGACTGGGTAAAATCAAATGAAGGAAAAACTTTAGCCGATGCAGTGAAAGCGTGGTACAAATTAGAAAAAAGAAAAGAAGATCCAAACTTTAAGAGAACCATAGCCGATAACAATATGCTGGCCCAATATACAAGAGATTTTTTAGAGGATAATAAAAATAAAACAATGAAAGATGCAAATAAGTACTGGCTACTCAAAAAACAACTACCAACAAAAAATGGATTTATCAGATATGAAAAGACCGATTTGAAACTCGGAAATGACTAACGATGTATACCCGTGAGTATAGATTATTGTCCTCATCTATTATGAAAATCCCTACAGGATTTTTTGTTTGGTGAGCACATGTAATATGATGTGCTGGCTCGAATTAATTATCTTTAAAAACCACGGGATGTACTCGTGTGTTCTGTTTCAACATATCATTTATAAAACATTAATGTACTAGATGGATATTTTAATCAATGACATCATAGAACAACTACAAGAAATTCAGAATGGAAAAATCTGGATAGGGAGTTCTTTTGAAAGTAAACTAAACACAGTTAACGATGCTCTAGTTTTTGTAAGACCGATTGCAGATATGCACAGTATTGCCGAAATCATTTCGCATCTTACCTTATGGCGAAACGAAGCCCTTTTAAAAATCAAAACCGGAAAAGGTAGCAAAACAGATGATTGTGAAGAAAATTGGCTAACAAATGAAACCTTAAAAGCAAAGGGCTGGACCAGGATAAAATCAGAATACGATAATACATTGACCCAGTTAATTGCACTACTCAAAGAAAAAGACGATACATTTTTAAAGGAAGAATATTATGATACCGACTTTAAAGGCAATTATCAATATCGCTTCTTATTGCATGGGATGCTTCATCATGATATTTACCATTTAGGGCAATTGGGTTTGGTTATCAAATATTTGAAATAAAGATAGGGTGAGTACCCCCTGCAACAGTTATGTTCAGTTTTGCAAAGAGCTCTTGTCACTGGCAGGAGCTATTTTTAGTTTTGCGAAGAGCTCTCGTCACTGGCAGGAGTTATTTTTAGTTTTGTGAAGAGCTCTCGTCACTGGCAGGAGTTATTTTTAGTTTTGTGAAGAGCTCTCGTCACTGGCAGGAGCTATTTTCGGTTTTGCGAAGAGCTCTCGTCACTGGCAGGAGCTATTTTTAGTTTTGTGAAGAGCTCTCGTCACTGGCAGGAGCTATTTTTTAGTTTTGCAAGGAGCTCTCGTCACTGGCAGGAGTTATTTGCAGGATTGATACTAAAGGATTTTATAAAAAGGGGCCTTTTCCCCTCACAAACATCTATATAATCTGCTTATATTTAGGGTCTTAACTCTTAAAACCAAATATATGTTATCATCAAACAACGTAGTCAGACTTAACAAAGAAGAAGTAATCGAATATCTAAGAAGTACTAAAGATCTATGCCTTCAAAATCATCCTAAAAAACTTCAAATTAGTACTCAAGTTGCCGATCTTTCTAACGCTGTAGAACAATTAGACGATGCTTTGATCTTTGATCGAAAAAGTGATTTTACTCAAGAACTGGAAGATCTTGATTTACAACGAGACAATGCCATCACCGGGTTGCGATACGGATTTTTAATGAATACCTATCACAAGGATGCTAATAAAAAAGCGGCCGGTCATATATTACTAGAGCATTTGGATACTTATGGCAATCGTATTGCGCGATTAAATTATGAAGCAGAAAGCACTGTGCTTGTCAACATTTCTGAAGATTATGAAACTCAACCCAAGCTCATAGAAGCACTTACCACTATAGAGATGACAGATTGGACCACAATTCTCAAAAATGCCAACGAGGCCTTTAGAGCTAAATACCAAGAGCGTATTACCGCAGAAAGTGCTGCAGAAAAACTATCCTTTACAGCGATTAAGCCACAGGCCATAGAGGTCTACGAAAAACTCATTAAACGTATTGGTGCGCTTACCGAGTTAGACGAAAACAATAGGTTTGCTACCTTAAACAAAGAACTAAAAACGCTAGCCAAACGATATCAGCAAATTATCAGTACACGATTTGCGAATCATCAAGAGGAGGAGCAAGAAAATAGTGCAATGCTTAATTAAATTTTTTTAGTGTCAAATGTGTGATCCGCCTGATTGTTTTTATGATCGGGCGGATTTTGTTTCTCTAAATGGTTTGTATGGTTGCTACTACATCGGCTTTCATTTTATCAAATGTATCAACATCCATAGTGGTACCTTCGAGAGAGAGAAAAGTGACATCGGTAATGCCAATAAGACCTAGTACCGTTTTTAAATAAGGTTGTAAAAAATCTAATGCTTTCATCTCGTCTGAAGCATATACTGCACCGGCTGTAGTTATAATATAGGCTTTTACATCTTTTACCATTCCGTAAAATTCTCCTTTGTCATTTACTCCAAAAGTGGCATTGATTCTTACAATATGATCAATCCATGCTTTTAAAGCAGAAGGCACTCCAAAATTATACATAGGGGTACTTAGTAGAAGCACATCACTATTTTTGAGTTCTTCAATGAGCTCATCTGATAGCGCTGTCGCTTTTTTGAGTTCTGGAGTTACATTTTCTGCAGGCGTATAAAAGCCTTCTATCGTTTTTTGATCGATATGGGGGATAACATTCTTAATGATATCCCTGATTTTTACTTCTGCGTTTGGATTTGAGCTTTGCCATTGCCTTTGGAATTGATGAGCTATAGCTCGGCTATCAGAATTTTCAATTCTTGAACTGGCATCTATTCTTAGTAATTTCATTATTATAATTTTTTAAAGTTTAAATATTGGTATACTGCAGTAAAATCCTGTTGGCCAAAACCCTGTTGTTTTGCTTGTGCAAAAATCTCTTTTGTAGTATTGAGGTTAGGAGCGGCCACTCCATTTTCATATGCAGATATACTCGATAGGTGCAAATCTTTTTGTAGCCATTGTAAAGGAAAATTCGCTTCATAATTATGATGCTCCAATTTAGGACGCACTGTAGCCATTACCGGTGCCACAACAGGGGTATTGAGCAATACATTAAAAAGGATCTCTTTTTCTAGCCCCATAGCCTCACCCATGACCATGGCTTCTGCAAAAGCTACCATCGATTGCCCCAATAGCTGATTGATCAACATCTTCATAGCAGCACCATTACCAACCGAGCCCAGATGTATTGTTTTTTTACCCATGATATCAAAAAGTGGAGATGCTTCTTCTATATCCTGAGGATGACCACCAACAAGAAATAACAATTCACCATCTTCTGCTGGGCCTTTGGTGCCGGCTACCGGGGCATCGAGATAACGTATTTGAAATTCTTTTGATACCCGCTCCATCTCTTTAGTAAAAGAAGGATTTACCGTACTGCAATTAATCCAAAGAGATTCTTTTTTCATTCCACTAAGCAATCCATGTTCTCCCAGAGCTATGTCTCGAACTACCTCAGGGGTAGAAAGCATGCTTATCACAACATCTGATTTTTCTCCAACTTCTTTGGAAGTTGCTGCCCAAATAGCACCATTATCGATAAGTTCTTGTGCTCTTTGTTTTGTTCTGTTATGTACAATTAGCGTGTACCCCGCTTTTTGAAGATTAGCCGCCATTGGGCTACCCATGATTCCGAGTCCGATAAATCCAATATTCTGCATGTGTATTTGTTTTTAAATTCAATACAAATATGCTTCAAAGAGAAGGGCAGAACTTTTGTAAAATACAAAAAGTAGTGTTTTTCGATCAAAACATTATATCAATGTATTCTTTCTATGATTTATCTGAAATTGCTTTGGAGAGATGTTGAATTTTTTCTGAAATACTTTACTAAAATGAGCGGCATTTTCATATCCTACCTGTAATGATATGCTGGTCACAGAATCTCTTTTTTCTTTTAATAGCCAAGTAGCTTTTTCTAACCGTTTTTCGATTAGCCATTTTTTGGGAGAGATATTAAATTTGGACTTAAAATCTCGTCTAAACGTAGAAATACTTCTCCCCGTAAGATAAGCATAATCTTCTATGTCAAGGGGCTTATCAAAATGTTCTGTCATAAACTGTTTAATATTCTTACGCTCTCTGTGCTTCAGAGATTGAAGTTGGTTTATAAACGCTTTTCCGTGATCAGAAATACTGATCAGATGAAGAAATTCCAGCAATTTAGGTTTGGTAAACTGGTTTTGATGTTTTCCACGATAAAGCGTAATCAGGGTGTCAACAAATAATTTTAGGTTTTGATTATAATCGATAACCATAGTTTCTAAATCAATCCTGGGCTCTACAGGTTCAAAATTCATAAGAAACTCATCAGTGATTTCTTCGTCAAAGAAGAAAACGATAGCTTCAAAAGCTTCATTTTTTGGAATAATATCTGTGATCATATATAATCCTTTTGGCAAAAGGATCATTTGGTTTTTATGAACTATGGTGATTTCTTTATTCGGATTTTCTACTTGTAGAGATCCGTTTATGACTAAAGTTAAGGCATGCGAAGCCACATAACGCTCATTTTGTAAAGCTGATTGTCGAACTTTTTTTGTGATTATGCAGGATAACCCGTCGACTAATATTTTTTCTATATTAGGGTGTTTATAGAATACCTGTGGAACTACCTTCATAAAGGGCAATATCTAAACTAATTACGAGTATAAGTATCGCTTTTTAGTAAAAGTAGTGATTTTCGGTCAGAATCACGAAATCACTTTTTCTTTATAATATCGATACAAGTCCTCAGAAGAAGCGCCCATCCATCTACGCATGTGGATATTCAAAAAATGATATTGTAGTCTCCAGACTCCTACCTCTCTATACCGCCGGGCAGATGTGATAACATATCTAGGGATAATTACAAACTGATTGATGGCAAATAATCGATCTACCAGATCATTATCTTCATATACGATATACGATTCGTCGTAACCGTCTACTTCTTTAAACAATTTTTTGGTAATGAATTGACTTTGATCGCCTCCACGACACCGTTTACTTTCAAATTGTGTAAGCCATCCCAAAAAGCGTAACCAAATATGATTAGAGTCAAATTTCATTCTAAAACACCCTGCATTATTTCCTTTTTTAACCTCTTGGATAATATCCTGGTCAAAGTATTGCGGAGGGAAAGAATCTGCATGTAGAAAATAGAGAATCTCTCCTTTGGCTGTTTTGGCTCCGGTATTTAATTGCACAGCTCTTCCTTTTTTTGAAGAAAGCCATTTGATCTCTACATCATAACGTTTTGATGTTTGTGCTACAACCTTTCTTGATGTATCGATACTGCCACCATCGACAACGATAATTTCTTGAAGGTTATTTTTATCCTTTACGCTATCTACTAAGTGAGAAAGCAGCTGACCAATGGTAGCTGCTTCATTCAATATAGGTATGATAATAGTTATTTTCAATTTTGGGAGCTTACAATTAGGCCATAAATTTACAGATTTATGCTGCAATCATATCCCTTTTTTTATTTTTAATCTAACACAAAGGCTGGAGTGACTACAGCTTGTTCATTAAGACTCCAATCATAATCTTTATACCCTTTTTTGGGTTGATTAGAAATTTTTACTTCGGCATATCGGTTAATAAAATCTTTTACATCTCCACCATTTACCTTAAAGTCTTTTTTATACCATGTAAATATTTTAGATACACTAACTTCTGTATTGGTTATGGTGTTACGCGTAGGATCATTTATAAAAGCACTGGTTTGTTGATCTAATGCTGTATGTAAATTATCAGCGGTATAGGCTCTGTTCCATACGACAGGACAAGAAATTGATGCACAGTTAATCGCAAAATGAATTCTTGGGTCTCCAAATTTTCTTAAAATCTTGTGCTCAAGTTCACCCAGACTGTGCCATACTCCATCAATCTTAAAGAATTTTTTACCCCAAGGGTCTTCAAGGTCTTTGATACTTTGTAATGGATAGCTGTCAATGATAAGCTTTATGGTATATGCGTTGTAGGCATTAATCCAGTATGCTAGCTTTTCTTCTCTGCTCCAGCTCTCTTTTGGTGGATTTTCGGATAGTTGTCTGAAGTAGCGATAAAGCTGAGAGCTATCTCTCATAAATCCATCATAATCTACTTTTCCGTCTTCAGATACATTTAAAAGAAGTGCTTGATCCCAAACGCTGTGATCAAAATTATTTTGGGCCTGAAGCTGATTTAAAAATAATACGCTAAAAAGAACGAGTATAAGTCTTGGAGCTTTCATAATTATATTTTTTTTGAATGGTTATTATTTGATTTTATGATTGTATTCTTAATTCGAATATTTAGTGGGTAATCAAGAAATGACCTTACAAGATTAGTACTATAAATTTTATTAACGTAGCCTTGTTGCTAACCGGCAGGTATCGTAATAGCACAAGAGATATTTTTGTAAAACATTGTAAAACAATTAGTTTAAGTAGATTTGGGAATAGAGATTAAGATCCAATACTACATATAATATGAATAGAGTTTTTACAAAATAATTAACAATTTTTAAGGGAAGACTATCCCTCTTTTTGATGAAAAATGTATCGATACATATTTTTTGGAGAAGATAGAACGATATATTATTCATTTAAGTTCCAATCATATGTCTTGAAACTCTTTTTAGCATTTTTATCTATTTCAATATTTGAATAGGTGTTGAGGAAGTCAATTAGAGACCCTTCTTTTTTGAAATCCTTGGCAAACCAAGAAAATATTTTTGAGATTTCAATCTTTTCTGAGCTAATGCTGTTTCTTTTTGGATCATTAATAAATGCGATAGCCAGTTTTTCTAGTTCTTGATCTACGTTTTTGGCTGTAAATGCTTTATTAAGTAGCCGCGGACAAGAAACTGAAGCACAATTAATACCAAAATGAATTCTTGGATCTTCCATTTTTCTTAGAATTCTGTGCTCTATATCATTTAGTGTATACCATTTTGGTCCAAGTTTAAAAAATCTCAAATCCCATGGATCCTTGATGTCTTTGATACTTTTTAATGGATAATGATCAAGAATCAATTTTACAGTAAAGGCATTATAAGCATTCATCCAGTAGGCAAGTTGATCATTTTTGGTTGCCGTTTGATCTGGTATGTTTTGCTCTAACATGTTAAGGTACGATGTAAATCGTTTTTGATCTTTTTTAAAACCTGCATAGTGTACAGCGCCATCGGGTGATACATGTTTTTCAAGTAATGTATTCCAGAGTTGATGAGGTAAAGGTTTAGAAACTGTTTTGGTGTTGTCTATAACAGAATCTTTTTTTTGCAAAGCAATATGTTCTTCGATTTCAGGTTCTGGTGCTTTTTCTTCAATTGGAATTTCTATTTCTGGAGTCTCCTTTTTTTGTTCTGGGGGGCTATTTTCTTTGGTATTACTATGAGGTACATTTTGCACGGCTTGTTTACTTCCGCCGCAGGCAAAAAATAAAAAGACTGATAGTATAATAAGTAGATTTTTCATTCTGAGTACTTACTTTTTTAGTTTAATAGGGTATATTTCCTGTTGGATAAAATCTTGAGGAAAATCCTCATCTCCTTCAAATCCAAGTTCTATATCCCGGCCATCTTTTGGGATATGGTTAGTTTTAAAAATATAATCCCATATACTTAATGTAAGACCAAAATTCGCGCCATATTGCTTATGTTGAGGTAAATCTTTGGCATGATGCCAGATATGCATCTTTGGATTATTAAATATGTACTTAAAAATTCCGTAGTCCCAGCCCAGATTTGCGTGGTTTAGATGTCCAACGGTTAGTGCAAAGAAGTGTACAATGGCTACATCTTGCGCATCAAATCCACCAATAATTGCAATAGGGATATACAATAAAGATTTATAGACTACAGGTTCCATCCAATGATATCTCAAATGTGCTGCAAATCCCATTTCTTTTACCGAGTGATGTACTTTATGAAAATTCCATAAAAAAGGGATTCTATGCAACAAACGATGGGTGTTCCATTGTGTGAAATCACTAACAAGAAAGAAGATTAAAAGCCCCAAAGGCTTTGGTAATACATCTACATCAAAAACTTGAAAACTTGAGATAGAGAGCCCTGTAGTCTTTAGAATATCATTAAAAAAAGCTTCAACTGTATTGGATAGGGCTATAAGAACAATTAGATTAAGCAGAAAGAAATTGAAGAACATGTAAAAGAGGTCCAGCCAAAAATCTTTCCTGAATTTTGATTGATCTTTTCTCCAGGGAAATGCAATTTCGAGTAGCCAAACTAATAAAGAAACAATAATTAACCCATAGAAATAGTTGTCCCAGTGATTTGGGAACAAAATTTCGGTTTTGAGATAATTCCAATACCCAGCATATGAGTTTTTTATAATTTCTAAATACGTTTCCATAGGCGTACTAAAATAAGAATTAGATGATAATAAAAAGCGATAAGCATTTTATATTTTTAATTGTATTATGTATCATTGTAATCGAACTATTTAGCTATGATTAGTACAGAATTAAAGTTGCCTTGTGGCGCTACATTAAAAAATAGATTGGTTAAGTCTGCCATGACAGAACGTATTAGTAATAAAAAGTTTGAACCTACACAAGGTCATGAACAATTGTATAAAGATTGGTCTGATACGGGAGCGGGACTACTAATTACCGGAAATGTAGTTATTGATCACAAACACTTAGAATCTGCAGGTAACGTATGTTTTGATGAGACAATGTTGCCAAAGATTAGTGCATGGGCAGAGGCTTCAAAAGCAAACGGTAATCATGTTTGGGTCCAGATTTCGCATTCTGGCAGACAGGCAAATAAGTTTAGCACAAGTCGCCCATTAGCGCCTTCAGAGGTACAACTAAAGAAAATGGGTCTTTTTGGAAAACCAAAAGCAATGACCGAAGAAGATATTCAGGAAGTAATCCAAGGTTTTGTGCGTACCGCTAAACTTGCAAAACAAGGAGGTTTTACGGGAGTACAAATCCATGCGGCACATGGATATTTGTTGAGTCAGTTTTTGTCTCCAAATACTAATTTAAGAACGGATCGATGGGGAGGAAATATAGAAAACCGAAGTCGTCTATTACTCACTATCATTAAAGAGGTGCGAAAAGAAGTTGGGCCAGAGTTTCCTATTGCGGTTAAATTAAATTCTGCTGATTTCCAAAGAGGAGGATTTACAGAAGAAGAATCGTTAGAGGTCGTAAAAATGCTGGATAAAGAAAATATAGATGTGTTAGAAATTTCAGGAGGAACCTATGAAAAATTGGCCTTTTTTATTTTAAACGAGGAAGGAGCCGAGATGAAGGAAAGTACCAAAAGAAGAGAAGCGTATTTTATTGATTTTGCCAAGAAAATAAGAACAATTAGCAGCTTACCATTAATGATTACAGGAGGTTTCAGGTCTTATGATTTTTGTAATGAAGTTCTCGAAAATGGTGAGGTAGATCTCATAGGGATGGCTCGACCATTTATCACCAATAAAAATGATATTACAGGGTTTTTAAAAGGAGAAGTTCCTAATTTGGATAATCTGGTGCTGCGCACCGGGATCAAACAATTTGAAGATTCTGCAGAAGGTGGTTTTTATGCCCGACAGTTAATTCGTTTTTCTAAAGGAAAGAAACTTAAAGTTAATATGAGTCCATTGTGGTGTTCTATGTTTTTAGTGCTTTATGAATTTAGAAAGGCAATGGTCAAAAAAGTTTCATAAAAAAGAAGTCGAAAACACCTTTCTGTTTTCGACTTCGGTTTTTTTACATCATACATTAATTGTTAACAACATCCTCCACCATCATAGTGATACGTAGATTCGCTAATAAATATATCTTCTCTTTCTAAATCAGCCAATGCACCTGCTGTTTTATCGCATATGGCAATAGGCTGGTTTTTAAGTAAAATATGTCCTTTTTTATCATCAAAATAGTCCTCATCACCAAAATAAATAGCAGCTTTGCCAGTAAAAATGCAAGGACCATCTTCTGGCATAGGATCTTTGATCGCAGCAACTTCTATTGATTCAATATAGATCAATTCATCAGTATCATAATTCTTAGGATCCAGAATTCTGTACGGTTTGCGTGCTCTAATCTCGATGGTACCAAAACCTACATCGGTTAACGCTTTTACATATTCTGCTATTGGTAAACTACCACTTAAACATAAGGCTCTTAAACGCTCATCATTTCGAAGCGTATCATTCATGGGTTGTTCACATGTTGGATCACTCATTACCAATCTACCATGCGGTTTGAGTACCCGGTACATTTCTTCAATTGCTTTTTTTAAATCATCAGCTTTAAAAATATTGAAAAGACAGTTTTGGGCCGCGACATCTATACTATTATCGTCAACAGGAAGATGTAAGGCGTCTCCATATCGTAAGTCCACAAACTCACTCTTAAACCAATCATTTTGAATTTCGGCTTCCTTGAAATTTTTATGAGAAGCATCAAGCATTTCTTGTACAACATCGATACCAATAACACCGTTTTTTTGGCGGGAGAAATAAGAGAATTGTAATAATTCCATTCCGCCACCAACACCAACATATAAGATTTTTGGGTTATTCGTTAAATCTCTTGCATTTACTGTGCTACCACACCCGTAATTCATTTCCTGCATAATTTTAGGAATTTTAAGACCTGGTAGTTCCCATATTGGATTCGTAGTACAACACAACCCTACATCTGGAGTTAATGCTGCTTCTTTATACACATCGTGAGTAGTATCTAAATAGCTCATAAATTGATTTTATTCTTTCCTTTACTATAGAAATATAAGGTAGTATTGGATTATAAATACTATAGTCGAAAGGCAATGATATACCTTTCAGGGTTCATTTTTAAAGTGATTGTATTACTTCTTTAAACAAGGTGATCATATCGGGTTCGGCTTTGCCTGCCAGAGCAATAATCTCATCTATATTTATTGGTTTTAAATTATCGGGATCGCATTCATCAGTAAGAACAGATACCGCTGCTAACGGAAGGCCAAGATGATTGGCTACAATAACTTCAGGAACTGTACTCATACCAACTGCATCTGCACCAATAGTTTTGAGATAACGATATTCTGCTCTGGTTTCTAATTGCGGTCCTAATACTGAAGCATAGACACCTTTGTGCAAGTTAATATGTTTTTCTTTGGCTATAGTTTCAAGCTTCGTATTAATGCTTTGATCATAAGGAGCGCTCATGTCAGTAAATCGCGTGCCTAATTGTTCTACTCCTTTAAAGGCTAAAGGGGAGCCTCCCTGAAGATTAATATGGTCATCGATAAGCATTAGTTCTCCTTTTTTAAAGTCCAGATTTACTGCCCCTGATGCGTTAGACACCAATAATGTTTTGATTCCTAACTGGTGCATAATTCGCACGGGATAGGTTACATCCTGCAGAGAGTAGCCTTCGTACAAATGAAAACGTCCTTGCATCACGACCACAGTTTTTCCTGCCAGTTTGCCGTAAATTAATTTTCCTTTATGAAACTCTACGGTTGCCGTTGGAAAATTAGGAATATGATTATAGCTTATTTCCTTGATAATTTCAATTTCGTTAATCAATTGCCCTAATCCGGTACCAAGTATGATTCCTATTTCGGGTTTGTCAAATCCTTTTTCCTGAAGGAATTCTGTTGTTTCTTCGATGTATTTGATCATATTGTTTGTTATCTTAAAAATTTTTGAAAAGCATCAATGTCTTTGATATCTTTATAATAATCTATGTCATTGCGCTCTTCTAATAGTTTAACATTGTCGTTTTGCAAATCTTTCAATGTATCCTCAAGTACTGTTTCTGTACCCCAGTTTTTATGTTTAAAAACTTGTGAATTTAAGGATTTCATTCCAAATAAGTAATACCCGCCATCTTCAGCCGGACCGATTACATAGTCTTGAGATTCTAAAATTACAAAAGCATGCTCTATATCTTTTTGGTTCAAGTCATACATATCACTACCAATTATAATAATATTTTGATATCCTTTAGCAAATCCTTCAGCAAATGCATGCTCCATGCGTACTCCTAAATCATCTCCAAATTGCTGCTTCTTGTCATAGATGTTTGGATCCCATATATCATTGTCTCTTATTTGGATAGAGTAATGAACTTCTTTAGATACCGTAAGATTTTTAGTGATAGAAACCGTATGATCTAATAAGAACTTGTAAATATCTAAAGCTGCTTGATCACCGATGGTAGCGGCCAGACGTGTTTTGCAGTTACCCAATTCTGGATTTCGGGTAAAAATCATGAGTAAATTTTTTTGCTTCAATTTGAGTATACTTTTTTTCCTTTTTGTAACCATTTTGCCCATTCTTTAGAATAGGCATGAACATTTTCGGTTATTTCTCCTTTTGGGTTGACTACAGTATAATTTTTATTTTTCCATTCAAAAATACCACCATAGAGATTATAAACATTAATATAACCTGCCTTTTTAAGTTTTTCTGAAATATCTTCTGATCGAACTCCCAGACTACAGTATACTACAATGGTGTCCTTTTTGGGTATATTTTGTTTGGTAAATGAGCTTATTTTAAACGTGTTGAACCCCACAAATTTTGCATTTTTGATATGACTTACTTCGTATTCAATTTTTTCTCTGGCATCAAGAAGAACAATATGATCCTGAACACTCTTTACTTCATCGGCAGATATATACGGAATACTCTCATTATTATACTGCTGCAATATCTCTTCTAATGAGTTTTGTGCAATAGTACAATGAGCAACAAGTAGAACTATGTAAAATATTTTGAGTTTCATTTATGCAACGGTTCCCTGACAGCTACTTCCTGCTCCTGCGGTACAGCCATAACAATGTTGTGAGATCACGATATTTCTGTTTTGAAGCAACTCTTCATTGTACTCACTAATATGTTTCACTTTGCTGGCAACTTTGAGTCCAAGCATTTGATTAAAATCACAATCGTATAACCATCCGTCCCAACTTACTGAAATGGTATTGGTGCACATAACATTAGCTACCGCAGAAGGGTTGTAAGCATCTACTAATGCATACATATAGTCTTCGTAATTATCTGAAGCTATCAGATAATCTAAAAACCTGCTTATGGGTAAATTAGTAATCGCAAAAAGATTATGAAATTGAATATCAAAATCTTCGAGTAATGCTTTTTTAAAATCTTTTTCCATAGCAGTTTGATCTCCCGGTAAAAAGGCTCCAGATGGATTATAAACCAAGTCTAATCTCAAGGTACTATCGGGCATACCATATCCACGAGCATTAAGCTCTTGCAGAGCTTTAATGGATTTATCAAAAACACCATCACCACGTTGTTTATCAGTTTTTCCCCGGGTCCAGTGCGGCATAGACGAAACTACATGAACATTATATTTTTTAAAGAAATCCGGAAGGTCATGATACTTTTTATTAGCTCTAATTATTGTAAGGTTGCTTCTAACAATAAAATCTTTGATTCCGGCTTTGCTTGCTTCTTCTACGAACCATCTGAAATTTGGATTCATTTCAGGAGCTCCTCCTGTCAAATCTAAGGTGTGTGCTCCTGTTTTTTTGATAACTTCAAGACATTGTTGCATGGTCTCTCTGGTCATAATTTCCTTCCGATCAGGTCCGGCATCTACATGGCAATGCTCACATACCTGATTACACATGTAGCCTACATTAATTTGCAGAATTTCGAGTGTATTTGGCCGTAATGTTGAGTGACCAATTTCAGCAATTTTATCAGCAAATTTTGGTAATTCTCCATTTGCAAAAATTCCATTATTTAGAATCTCCAATTGTCTATTAGCGTTTGCTAGTTGATCGTTACGTTTATGAAGAGATTGTTTTATTTTAGCTTCAGACATCTTCTGTTCTTAGATTAGTATAGGTTTTGAACTATATTCAAAATAGAGCATTTGACCATGTGAGCAAATGGTCAGTTACCTTAGCAAAGGCTAAAGTATGTATTCACATTTCCAATTTATTCACTTTATTCATCATCATTACTCCATGTACTAAAGTAGCACCACTTTTTATGGCTGCTCCCACATGTATAGCTTCCATCATTTCTTCTTTGGTTACTCCTCGTTCTAGCGTATCCTTTGTATACGCATCTATGCAATAAGGACACTGTTCGGTATGGGCAACAGCTAAAGCAATTAAAGACTTTTCGCGAGCGGTTAATGCACCTTCTTCAAATACTTTTCCGTAATAGTCAAAGAATTTAGTACCTAATTCTTCACTCCATTCAGTGATTTTCCCAAATTTTCTTAGATCAGCAGGATCATAATATGTTTTTGACATGTTTCTGTATATTTTTTGGTTACAGACATATATCTATGTCGTGATTAATGTATCGATACTTACAATAAAAACTATTTTACCTTATAAAAAGGATTAAAACTTTTAATACATAAGTGAAATATAAGGCAAAGTACAATTATTGGTATTTTTTTATCATTTTTTTATCAATTAAATTACTTGTATTGTACTTTTAGACATATATATGAAACTTCAGAAACTTTCTACCTATGATGAGGCAAAAAAATTTTTACCAAAATATCGTTTTCGCTGAAAATTCGATAATACAAACGCTTGCATTTTTTTGTACGGCACTTTTGTTTAGTTCGATGAACGTATTCTCTCAGAATTCTTTAACTTCTAATGCATCAGGAATTATAAAGAATGACATGATAGAAAAAAAAATAGATTCTCTAGTGTCTTTAATGACACTTAAGGAGAAAATAGGGCAGCTCGTTTTGTACAGTGGAAGCTGGGATGTTACGGGTCCGCCGTCTGATGTAGGAAATAAAGAAAAATATGAGAAACTTAAAAATGGCGAAGTAGGAGCCATGCTCAATGTGGTTTCTGTAGCAGGCACTATAGAATTACAAAAGGCAGTAATTGAGAATTCTCGTTTAAAAATCCCGTTGCTTTTTGGTTACGATGTTATTCATGGTTTTAAGACTATTTTTCCTGTTCCGTTAGCAGAAAGCGCGAGTTGGGATCTTGAGGCGATAAGAACCTCTTCTTCGATTGCTGCTAAAGAAGCCACGGCTTCGGGTATTAATTGGGCTTATGGACCTATGGTTGATATTTCTAGAGATGCCCGATGGGGTAGAGTTATGGAAGGTGCTGGCGAAGATCCTTTTTTAGGATCTAAAATAGCAGTGGCCAGAGTTGAAGGGTTTCAGGGCAATGATCTTTCTAATAATTCAACTTTGGCGGCATGTGCTAAACATTTTGCAGCGTATGGATTTGCCGAAGGAGGAAGAGATTATAACACAGTAAGCATCGGGGAGTTCGAGCTTCATAATACGGTTTTACCCCCCTTTAAAGCTGCGGCAAAAGCTGGTGTAGCAACAATGATGAATGCTTTTAACGAAATTGACGGGATACCCGCCACCGGTCATAAAGAATTGCAGAGAGCTATTTTAAAAGAATCGTGGGATTGGGATGGATTTATTGTTTCAGACTGGGCATCTATTGCAGAAATGATACCGCACGGCTATGCCAAAGACAAAAAACATGCAGCCGAGCGTGCAATAATTGCAGGTAGTGATATGGATATGGAGGGAAGAGTCTACGAGATTGGATTAGAGCAATTGGTAAAAGAAGGTACAATAGATGAGAAATTAATCGAAGATGCCGTTAGACGAATACTTCGGTTGAAGTATAAATTAGGATTATTTGATGATCCATATAAATATTGTGACAAAGAGCGTGAAAAAAATGATGTTTATACTAAAGAGAATTTAGAAGCGTCAAGAGACGTAGCTAAAAAATCTATTGTATTGCTGAAGAATGATAATGAGATATTACCTCTTAAAAAAGAGATAAAGAGTATTGCCGTTATTGGGGCTTTGGCTAATGATAAAGATACTCCAATCGGTAGCTGGAGAGCTATGGCTACTGCAAACTCAGCAATTTCACTACTCGAGGGGATTAAAACAGCTGTCCCTAAAACCGTAAAGATCTCATATGCTAAAGGAGTCGAAGTGGGTATTGGTAAGCGAAGTTTTATTAGAGAGTTAGAGATTAATCGAAAAGATGTAACGGGGATTTCTGAAGCAGTACGTATTGCCAAAGATGCAGAAGTTGTAGTTTTAGCAATAGGTGAAGAAGCTTTTCAATCTGGCGAAGGTAGAAGTCAGGTAAGTATAACTCTGTCAATGCCTCAACAAAAACTTTTTGAAGCGGTATGGGCCGTAAATAAAAATATCGTAGTTGTTTTAATGAACGGTAGACCTATCGCAATAGGGGATATTGCAATAAAGGCGTCGGCCATACTTGAAACCTGGCATTTGGGATCTGAATCCGGCAACGCCATAGCAGATGTTTTATTTGGAGAGTACAACCCATCGGGAAAATTACCGGTTTCATTTCCGCGTAGTGTTGGTCAGATGCCGCTGTATTACAACATAAAAAATACAGGGAGGCCTTCTAGAACAGATGATATGGTATTTTGGTCACATTATACTGATGAGAAGAATGAAGCTTTATTTCCATTTGGACACGGATTGAGTTATACTTCTTTTGATTACAAAAATCTAGAATTGAGCACCTCTTCTTTTACCTCAGGTGATACCATTACTGTTTCGGTTACTCTAGCCAATACCGGGAAACGAAAAGGTAAAGAAGTCGTACAATTATACATTCAGGATCTTGTAGGTAGTATAACTCGACCAATAAAAGAATTAAAGGGTTTTGAACTTGTAGAACTCGAAGCCGGAAAAAGCAAAAAAGTCTCTTTTATTATTAATGAAGAAACGATTCAGTTTTATACAGCCAATAAAAAGTGGGAAGCCGAACCAGGACAATTTAAAGTATTTGTAGGCGGAAGCTCCATAACATCACTGGAGGCTAATTTTTCTTTTGAAAAATAAACCTTCTTATATGCACAGTTGTGTCTCAAAATATGTCGTTTGTCGTTATAAGTATACAAAGTGTAGTCTTAAGCGACTATAGATTCAGAAAAAAGCTTACTTTAGACTCCAAAGAAAATTTGGTTGATATTCTTTTACGTCTTAAATACGAAATGCCAAAATTGAGGTTATGAGGAAAAAAGTTACCCTTAAACAGCTTGCAAAAGAGTTGAACTTATCAATATCTACGGTTTCAAAATCATTAAAAAATGATCCCGAAATTAGTGACAAAACTATTAATAGGGTTCATGAATTGGCTAGTTTCTATAATTACAAGCCCAATGCTTTAGCAGTAAGTTTGAAGAGCAGTAAAACTAAAACCATTGGAATTATTCTGCCAGAAATTCTTAATCATTTTTTTGCTAAAGCGTTGTTTGGGATAGAGCAAGAGGCATCAAAAAGTGGGTATAAAATTGTTACATGTATCACCAATGAATCTTATAAGAAAGAAGTAGAATATGTAGAAATGCTAAATTATAGTAGCGTTGATGGTTTTATAGTGGCCCTAAGCCAGGAAACACAGGTGTTTAATAAGTTTGATCATTATCAGGCTCTAAAAAGGGATAATGTGCCCGTAGTAATGTTTGATCGTGTTAGCGACGAGATTGATTGCGATAAAGTAATCGTAGATGATAAAGAGGCTTCAAAAAATGCGATTCAATACCTTATCGATACGGGATGTAAAAAGATTGCAGTAATTACGACTATCAGTGATTTAAGTGTAGCAAAATTGCGATTAGAAGGCGCAAGAGAGGTTGTAGAGGCTAACAATCAGATTTCTTTGGTAGAGTTAGCAGTAAAAGACACTATAATAGAAGTGTCGGTCAATGAAGCTAATACTGTTGAAAAAGAAATAGAAGAGTTTTTAAAGAATAATGATATTGATGCAGTTCTTGGTTTAGATGAGACTGCTGCTGCTATAACTATAAACATGTCTCATAAGTTGGGATATAAAATTCCGGAAGATATCTCGGTGATTGGATTTACAGACGGTTTGTTGTCAAAACATTCGTATCCCAAATTGACCACTGTTTCTCAGCATGCAGAAGAATTAGGAGCCAGAGCAGCTCAAATTTTGCTAAATCAATTGGATCATTTTGTCGAAAATTATCAAAGAAAAACGGAGGTGGTTAAGACATCATTAATTCAAAGAGATTCTACGAATTAAGCCAATCAAGTACTATCTCTTAACACCAACTTGGTTTTTAATTTGATTACATTTTTGAGGTGGGGTTCGTTGGGCTCATTAAATTGTTTTATTAATAATTCTGCTGCTTTTTGCCCCATGACATAGGTTGGTTGGGCTATACAGGTCATAGACGGAACATAAACTTCTCCTAAACCCAAATCTCCAAAACCAATAACCGAGATATCTTCCGGAATTTTATAGCCTGATTTTAAAAGTGTTTTCATTGAGAGTAGGCCATAATTATCGGTACATGCAAAAACGGCGTCAGGTTGTATAGGAATGTTATTGAAAAAATTCTGTATTTCTATATCTTCATATTCCCGATCCAGAGATTTACAGTGAAGGATTAACTCTTCTCGAATAGTCATATTGTATTTTTTCATAGCCTCTAAATACCCTTTAAAGCGATCCTGAAACACCTTTTTTTCAATAATTCCACCAATAAATGCTATGTTTTTCTTTCCTTTTTTAATTAGAAATTCGACAGCATTAAAAGAAGCTTTATCATCATCTATCAAAACATGATCTGCACCTTGAACCTCTTCTCTGATATTATCAAATAAAACAACAGGAATCCCTTGTTGAATAACATTTTTGATATGAGTGAATATCTCGGTTTCATGAGTTGGTGATAAGATAATACCATCTACTAACCCTCGTTCAAAAGCAATAAGATTGTCTCTTTCAAATTCAAATGAGTTTCTTGAAGAACTGATAAGTATTTTGTAATTATGCTCTCTAGCGTAATCATCAATACCTCTACAAACTTCTATAAAAAATGGTTCATCATATCGAGGAATAATAACTCCAATGATATTTGTTTTTCCAGAACTCAGGCTTTTGGCTATTTGATTGGGCATATACCCCATTGATTTTGCCATTTTTAAAACTTTTTCTCTAGTGCTTAGCTTAACCCTCGGGTTTTCGTCTAAAGCTCTAGAGACTGTGGCAATAGAAACATTAAGTTTTCTGGCAATATCCTCAAGTTTTACCCTTCTTTTTTTTAAAGGCATTTGTGTTTACGTTAAAAAATTATTATTAAAACATCATTTTTGTTAAAAATTTAATAATACAAACGGTTGTATTATTTAAATCGGCATGTTGCTTTACAATTGTATGAATAGTTTAGTAATTTGTAATAGTTATAATCGATTTTTGAACAATTAACAAAATACCTACTTGTAAATTAATAGTATCGTAATATCCTCCCCAAAAGACTCTTGCGTTCAAAATACATTATGACCACGGTAATATGGACAAATAGTGTTTGACTAGTAAATATAAACATTATTTGAAATGCAGTACGGAGATTAAATATAAAATTACTCTAATTTTTAAAGATTTAAACCTGAATTGCATGGAGTTATCTTGGTTCAAAAAAGGAACTATTTATCAAATATACCCGAGAAGTTTTAACGATAGTAATGCTGATGGCATAGGGGATTTGAGAGGGATTATTGAAAAATTAGATTACTTGCAAAGTCTCAATGTAGATATCTTGTGGTTAAGCCCGATTTTTAGCTCGCCTAATGATGATAATGGATATGATATCAGTGATTATTGTGCAATAATGCCCGAGTTTGGTAATATGAGTGATTTTGAAGAGTTGCTTCAGAAAACTCATGACAAAGGGATGCGATTGATTCTGGACTTAGTAGCTAATCATTGTTCTGATGAACACATGTGGTTTGAAGAAGCAAAGAAATCAAAAGATAATCCATATAGAGATTATTTTCACTGGAAAAAACCCTCTGCAGAAGGAGGTCCTCCCAATAATTGGAAATCCTTTTTTGGAGGAAGCGCTTGGGAATATGATTCGGCATCTGGAGAATACTATTTACACCTTTTTACAAAAAAACAACCGGATCTCAATTGGGAGAACCCAAAAGTAAGAGAAGAGATATACAATGCCATGAAATTTTGGTTAGACAAAGGTGTAGATGGATTTAGAATGGATGTTATTCCTTTAATTTCAAAACGAGAAGGATACCCAGATGCTCCAGACGTTGGTTTTAGAAAAATTATTGAAAATGTATATGCCAATGGGCCAAGGCTTCATGAATTTTTGAAGGAAATGAACACAACTGTAATTAGTCACTATGATGCATTTTCTCTGGCTGAAGGCGTAGGAATCAACTATGAAAATGCAAGTTTGTATATTGACTATGATCGTAAGGAACTCGATATGTTATACCATTTTGATATTCTGGAATGCACTATAGTTAATGGAAAATTTGAAGAGGCTTCTTCATTTGACCTGCCTCATATGAAAAGCATTTTTAAGCGATGGAGAGACGCTGTACATAAAAAAGGATGGTTAGCTAATGCTATGGGAAATCATGACTTTGCGCGAATGGTATCTAGATTTGGCAACGATGATAAGTATTGGTCACAATCAGCCAAGATGCTATTGATTATGCAAGCTACTCAAAATGGCACATTAAATATTTATCAAGGCGATGAAATAGGAATGACCAATATAACATTAGACACTATCGATGAGGTGCGAGATGTACAGTCTTTAAATTTCTATAAAGAAAACTTAGAAACCAGAAAATATTCAAACGAGTCAGCATTTAAAATGATTAATAAAGAAGGGAGAGATAATGCAAGAACCCCCATACAATGGAACAACGAAAAACATGCAGGTTTTTCCAGTAAAACTCCATGGCTAAAAGTGAACCCTAATTATAAAGAAATTAATGTAGCTAAACAAAATAGCGACCCAGATTCGATATTGAACTTTTATAGAAACCTCTTAAAAATAAGAAAACAACATGATGTTTTTGTATATGGTGATTTTGAAGAGTTAGATTTTGATAACCCAAATCTGTATATGTACAAAAAAACATATGGTCATAAAAAAATAAAGGTGTTGTTAAACTTTAGCACTTTGATTCATGATGTAAATTCAAATGAAGGTGCAGAAGCGTTGATCAATAACTATGACGATTTAATAATTGATAACGGTTGTATTAAGCTTCAGCCTTATCAAGGTGTAATTTTAGAATTATAATTAAAATACAAATATGATTTACTGTAGAAAGTGAACTTAGTTTTTGTTTGTTAGCAGGGAGGCTTTTACAATAAAAAACTTCCCTAAGGTGTAGCAGTTGGGGCATCTATTTTTTTTGTAACTTTTAGTTTTGAAATATTGGTTTATAGTTACAGAATTAGTCAAATGTGGTAAAAAGACTTAGATGTCCCGTTGTTACTAATAAGCAAATTACTCTTTCTTATTACAAAAAGATAAAAACTTAAATAGCGAAACAATTCAAATTTAAACCAAACACTATATTATGAAATGTATGATACTTAAAAAACTCATATTCTTACTGATATTTTTATCAGGGAGTATGATGTTTGCACAAATTTCGGTTTCGGGAGTGATTTCAGATACCGGGGGACCAATTCCAGGGGTAAATGTTCTCGTTAGAGGAACAAGTAATGGATCAGTTTCCGATTTTGATGGAAACTATACAATCAATAATGTAGCTGAAGACGCAATTCTAGTATTTAGCTTTGTTGGTTTTAAAGCTCAGGAAATTCCTGTAAATGGTCAAACTACTATAAATGTAACCATGCAGGAAGATGCGGCAGAACTCGAAGCTGTAGTAGTTATAGGTTACGGGACACAATCTGTAAAAGATGCTACTGGAGCCGTTGCTGTAGTTAGTTCTGAAGATTTTAATCAAGGGGTCATTGCCTCCCCGGAACAATTAATTCAAGGTAAAACAGCAGGGGTGCAAATTACACAGACAAGTGGGGAACCTGGAGCTGGTGTTAATCTTAGAATTAGAGGTACAAGCTCTGTTCGATCCAATAATAATCCATTGTTTGTTGTCGATGGGATTCCATTAGCCGGAGATGAAACAGCAGCTAGCGGAAGTAATATTGGAGTTGGATCAAGTGCGTCAAGAAACCCATTAAACTTTATAAGCCCAAATGATATAGAAAGCGTAAGTATCCTAAAAGATGCCTCTGCTACAGCGATTTATGGATCAAGAGGTGCTAATGGGGTGGTAATCATTACAACAAAAAGTGGTAGAGGTTCCAGTAAGCCTCAATTTGAATTTTCTTCAACTCTTAGTATTGCCAAACCAGCAGAAGAGTTTGATTTATTAGATAGAAATCAATATTTATCTGCTATTCAATCTTTCGGAGGTGATGTAGATGGTCAAGATTTTGGTGGTAATACTGATTGGCAAGATGTGATTACCAGAAAAGCGGCCTCACAAAACCAGAACTTATCATATGCACAAAGTTATAAAGGAGGTAATTTAAGGGCTTCATTTGGTTATGGAAAACAGTTTGGGGTAGTTGAAAAGAGTTCATTAGAGAGAATAACTGGACGCCTTAATATAGCACATCGTTTTCTAGATGAAAAGTTAAAAGTAAATATACAAGGAACGCTCTCCAGGGTAAATGATGAAGCACCACCAATTGGAGCAGATGCAGGATTTCAGGGAGATTTATTGGGAGCAGCCTATATTGCAAATCCAACATGGCCTGCAGATCCTAATTTTGAACCAGGAGGATCCTTTGTTAACCCTCTTAACTTATTACGAAACAGCCAGACCGAAACAAACACAAATCGAATATTGATAAATGGATCTGTAGAATATGAATTTATAGAAGGGTTATCGGCCAAGATTAATTTGGGATATGACGATTCAGAGTCTACAAGGGGTAGTGCAATTTCCGGAAATGTTACAGGATTACAAAATGGAACACCAGGTAACGGTAGAGCAACGGTAGATGATATTGATATTACGAATCAACTATTAGAATTCACAGTAAATTATGAGAAAGAATTTGATAATTCTAAGTTCTCTGTTTTAGCAGGATACTCATTTCAGGATTTTGCTCGATCAGGTAGGAATGTTGGAGGATTTGGTTTTGCAACTACAGATTTAGATGAAATGGTCGAAGGTTTAGAACGTTCTGCAGATGTAATAGAAGCGAGTATTGATGGGCCTTATCAACAATATGTTGTCTCTGATAGAATCAGAGATGGTAGTGGTACCATCGAGGGTGCATTTATTAATAGAATTGTTCCCGTTGTGCAAGGTAGAGTTCCTTTTTCACCTCCAACCACAGGACGTGCTGCTAGATCGATTACAGGAAACACCTTTGATTTTACAGACGAGCTACAATCCTATTTTTTAAGAGCGAATTATTCAATAGCAGATAAATATATCTTAACCGCAACTGTAAGAGCAGATGGTTCATCAAGGTTTGGAGAGAACAATAAGTATGGATACTTCCCGTCAGGAGCGTTTGCCTGGAAAATAGATCAGGAAGATTTTGCGCCAGACGCATTTTCTACCCTGAAAGTAAGAGTAGGGTATGGTATAACAGGAAATCAGGATGGATTAGGGTTTGGTAATTTTGTTCGTAGAGAACGATTCTTTGTTCCAGTACCTTGGATAGAAAATGGAGGAGAAGTTGTTGTTCCCGGAACCCAGGATGTGTCTTTTGAAAATAATGATTTGAAATGGGAAGAGACCTCTCAAATTAATTTTGGAATTGATTTTGGATTTATGAATGATCGTCTTAGTGGTAGTCTAGATTTATATAGAAAAGATACACAGGATCTTTTATTACAGGTCTTTTCTGCGCAACCGGCGGCTCAACCGTTCACTTTTGAAAATGTTGATGGTAATGTAATTAATCAAGGAGTCGAGTTTGCCATCAATTATGATATTTTTCAACAAGAAGATCTAAATTGGAACTTTGGATTTAATATCGCCTATAATAAAAATGAGTTACAAAATTTTGAAGGTGCATTTGATGCAGGTACTATTTTTGGTCAGGGACTTACCGGTGCCTTCTCTCAGCGCTTGGTTGAAGGAGAGCCATTGTTCTCCTATTTTTTAAGAGAATTTCAAGGATTCGATGAAAATGGTCTTGCCATTACCGGAAATAATGATTTACAAGTGTTAGTAGGTAAAAGCGCATTACCAGATTTTAACGTAGGAATTTCTACAAGTTTCAATTATAAGAACTGGGATGCTTCTGTTTTCTTTGCAGGTCAATTTGGTCATTATATTTATAATAATACTCAAAATGCCTTTTTCACGGCGGGTAGTATAGCAGGAGGTCGTAATGTGACCACAGATGTAATCGGAAATGGAGAAGCCGGAACAAATGCTGCAGATGTATCAACCCGATTTTTAGAAAAAGGAGATTTTTTACGATTACAGAATGCTTCGATTGGTTTTAATTGGCCTTTACCAGGTGACGGTGTTTTTAAATCGATACGACTTTCTGTTACTGGACAAAATTTATTTGTAATTACCGATTATAGTGGCTTAGATCCTGAAGTAAGTACTAACCCTACAGATGGTAGTAATAACCTTTTAAACAATTTACCAACGGCAGGAATAGATTATACAGCCTTTCCAAGACCAAGAACGTATACGTTTGGATTAAATGCTTCATTTTAAAAAATTAGAATTATGAAAAGAGAACATTTTAAATCAAGTTTGTTGATGATGCTGTCAATGTTGCTTGTGGTTTCATGTACCGATTTAGAGATTGAAGAGAGTGACTCTTTGATCGCCAGTTCTGAAACCGAATTTACAGGAATTGAAGAACCTGGACCTTTTGTTGATAACCTCTTTAGTGCAGATTTAAAAGGGATTGTTGAAAATCAGCAAGACTTATATGCCTTAAATGAGGTAACCACAGATGAGTTATTAGTGCCTACCAGAGGAACAGACTGGGGAGATAACGGAATCTGGAGGAAATTACATGAACATACCTGGGATGCGCAACATCCATATGTGTTAAATAACTGGAATAATTTGAATCAATTGGTATTTAGAGCAAGTCAGGTTATAGACGATCGTACCACCAATGCAACTACAGCCCAAAAGGCCGATGCTCGTTTTGTTAGGGCATATGCGATGTTTTGGGTGATGGATATGTATGGTCAGGCACCGTTTAGAACTCCTGGTGATGGACCAAACATTGATCCAATGGTAATGCAAAGAGCAGAAGCATTTGATTTTATTTTGGATGATGTAAATACAGCTTTAGCAGATTTACCTACGAGAGGACCGAGTGATGAAAATTTAAGACCAACAAAAGCTGCAGCAAATTTTTTATTGGCTAAACTATACTTAAATAAGCATATTTATCTAGGATCTGGTACACCGGCTGCATCAGATATGACCAAAGTTGTTGAATTAGTAGATGCCATTACAGCTGATGGATATGCTCTGGAGTCTGGATATTTCGATATATTTAAGTCTGACGTGGATACAGAAACAATCTTTTTTACAATATCAAGTGTGGGTAACAGAATGTGGAATGGATTACATTATAATCAAAACTCACCTGGTAATGGTGGAGGAGGATGGAACGGATGGTCGACATTAGCCGAGTTTTATGATCTTTTTGAAGGCGACCCAAATACCAACGTGCCTGGTAGCGGTCAGGAAGAGCGAAGAGGTTTTGTGCCTACCGATGGCTCCAATTTAGGGATAGGCTTTGGGTTTTTGATAGGGCAACAATATGATGCAAATGGAAACCCTTTAACCGATAGGCCTGGTAATCCTCTGGTTTTCGAAAAGCAGTTTCCAAGTTTGGCTGGTAATAATGAAAGAACAGGGATTCGTACAATAAAATATCACCCTGAGAATGGAGAGTTCGAAGGACATCAAATTATTTTTAGATATGCTGATGCACATTTAATGAAAGCCGAAGCTATTCTTAGAGGAGGAACCTCAGGAGATACTCCTTTAACTCTGGTAAATGATTTAAGAACCATACGTAATGCCACACCTCTTACTGCTCTTTCAGAGCAAGATTTGATAGACGAAAGAGGAAGAGAATTGTATAAAGAATTCTGGAGGCGCAATGATTTAATTCGATTTGGAAAATTTGCAGACGCATGGGCCTTAAAAATTAATACTGATGATTTTAGAGTATTATTTCCTATTCCTGCTACAGCTTTATTAACCAATCCAAATTTAACGCAAAATACTGGTTATTAATATGTAAGCCCAATTTTAAAAGTGTTAAAAACTGAGCCCTTCTATATCGAAGGGCTCTTTAGTAAACAAATAATCAATCTGTACACTATCTTTAATAAAAATAATGACTGTCCATTTCGTGTAATTATACTATTGTTTAGCGTCATTCTGAAGGTGTTTTCAGAATCGCATAATGCTTACGCATAGTTGTTTATGATGAGAACCTGAAAAAAACAAGTTGACAACTATGATTTGTTATGCACTACGGATATTCAAATAAAAATAACCTGAATTGAATACATATTGTAAATACATCGCTATTTATATACTGACCTGTACCATTTTTGTCTCTTGTAATAAGGAGAAAAAATCAAAGCTTTTTTTCTTATTATCAAGTAATGATTCGGGGGTTTCATTTCATAATCAACTTAAAGATACACCGCAGTTTAATATTCTTAGATATCTCTATTTTTACAATGGTGCAGGCGTTGGCGTCGGAGATTTTAATAATGATGGGTTAGAGGATTTATATTTTGTTTCCAATCAGGGCGAAAACAAATTGTATATCAATCAAAAGAATCTTCAGTTTAAAGAGGTAAAATCAGATGTGCTTAAGGATGATGAAGGATGGTCTACAGGAGTTACAATAGTCGACATCAACAACGATGGGTTACAAGATATCTATGTTTGTAAGATCTCTAACTACAGAGGGATAAAAGGAAAAAACAAACTATTTATAAATCAAGGGACTGACAAAAACGGCATTCCTGTATTCAAAGAAAATGCTTCAGGTTATAATTTAGACATCTCTGGTTTTTCTACACAAGCCACTTTTTTTGATTACGATCGAGATGGGGATTTAGATATGTATTTGCTAAACCATTCAGTACACCCTAATAGAACGTATGGTCGAGGGACTAAACGAAAACAGATTGATTCATTATCCGGAGATAAATTGTATCAAAACGATATGGGTATTTATGAGGATGTTTCTTCTCAGGCAGGAATTTTTCAAGGAGCAATAGGATATGGATTAGGTATCGCAACCAGTGATATTAATAACGATGGTTATCCTGATATGTATGTAGCCAATGACTTTTTTGAAAATGATTACCTGTATGTAAATCAAAAAGACGGAACGTTTAAAGAAATAATCTCTTCCGGGCAAAATAATGTGCAACATACATCACACTTTTCTATGGGAGTGGATATTGCTGATATTAATAATGACGGGCGTACTGATGTTTTATCATTAGATATGCTGCCTGATGATATTATAACCTATAAATCTTCGGGTACCGAATATGGATTTTCGATTTATAATCAATATCTAAAAAATGGGTACAAACCTCAGTACATGCAAAATGCATTACAAATAAATCAAGGAGGTACTAATTTTAGCGAAATGGCATTTTTTTCTGGCATTGCTGCTACAGAGTGGAGTTGGTCACCACTAATTGCAGATTATGATAATGACGGGCATAAGGATATTTTTATTTCTAACGGAATAAAAGGAGCAACAAATGATATGGATTTTATAAGTTTTATCGCAAACGAGAACATTCAAAAGAGAATTGAACAAGGAATGACAAAAGAGGACCTAGCCCTTATCAATGAGTTACCAAGCAAGAAAACAAAAAATTACTTTTTTCGTAACACCCAAAATCTAGCTTTTGAGAATGTTTCAGAGACATGGTTAGAAAATAGACCCTCATACAGCAATGGTGCAGTATATGTCGATTTAGATAATGATGGGGATTTGGATATTGTAACGAATAACATTAATCAGGAAGCATTCATATATGAGAATACGCTAGATCTACGTGAAAGAAGCAATAACTACTTAAAAGTAAAACTAAAAGGTACTCAAAAGAATCCAGATGGTATTGGAGCCAAAATAATAATTTATACTAAAAATCAATCTCAGATATCCGAAGTTTATAGAACTCGAGGTTATTTGTCTTCTGTTTCTGCTGTGGTTCATTTTGGATTAGGAAATCAAACAAAAATTGATTCTATGAAAGTGTATTGGCCAGACGGGTTAATTTCTGCCCAAAAGAATATCGCAGCTAATCAAGTACTGGTATACGAAAGAGAAAACAAAAGAGCCTATTCTGAAGCCAAAGTAAAACCAGTTAAATTATTGAAGAATGATACGATCAATTTAGGTTATAAACATCAAGATTATGAATCTAAAGATTTTAGTGTAGAACCTTTGGCCCCTTATGCTAATTCTAATGAAGGGCCACATATCACTGTTATTGATGTAAATAACGATAGACGTGACGATATTTTCATGCCTGGAGGAAGACACAAAGCAGCAACATTACGTTTACAACAGAGTGATGGTGGTTTTATAAATACGACGCAACCAGATTTCGAAACGGATAAGCGTTTGGAAGATATTGGTCAATGCTTCGTAGATGTAGATGGTGATAATGACTTAGATTTGATTACTATTTATGGTGGAAATGAGACCTATTCTGATTATCAAAGTGCTCCTGGATTATTTATTAATGATCAAGGTACTTTTAAGAAAAAAAATGGTGCTTTTCCAGAGACTGTTATCAACGCCTCAGTAGTAGTTACTTCAGATATTGATCATGATGGAGATATGGATGTATTTATAGGCAGCAATTGTACACCAGGAAAATACGGGGTCACCCCAATAAATTACCTTTTTGAAAATGATGGTCGTGGTACTTTTATAGACAGTACGTTAACTTCAGCAAAAGAGCTTTATTCTCTTGGACAGGTTTATGATGCCTCTTTTATTGATATTAATAATGATACATTTGAAGATTTAGTGATAGCAGGTCATTATATACCCATTACGATACTGCTTAATGACGGTAAGGGTAATTTTAAAAAGGATAATAATTCATCTTTAAAGAACACTCACGGTTGGTGGAACTCTATTGCGGTTTATGATATGGATAAAGATGGAGATTTAGATATAATTGCTGGTAATTGGGGATTAAATAGCAGATTATCGGCTTCAGAAAAAAAGCCTATCAAGCTATATCTTAATGATTTTGACGATAATGGAAAGATAGATCCTATCGTAACTTATTTTTATAAAGGAATACAAACCCCAATTGCAAATAAAGATGAGTTAGTCAAACAAATACCTCAGTTAAATAAAAAGTACTTGTCATATACAGTGTTTGCCAAAGCCAATTTTGAAGACTATTTCTCAGCAACTAAGATTAATCATTCAGAAGTAAAAGAAGTACATACCTTAGCCACAACATACTTCGAAAACCAGGGAAATCTTAAATTTAAAGCACACAAATTACCTCTGGAAGCTCAGATTTCCTCTGTTCATGATATTTTGATTGATGATGTTAATGGTGATTCATATCCTGATGCTATTCTGGGAGGAAATACTTATGAAATTAGTACACAACTAAGCAGACTAGACGCCTTATACGGTGTGGTATTGCTCAATGACCAAAAAGGAGGGTTTTATAGCCATAATAATGATGATTTTTATGTAAAAGGAGCGGTGAGATCTATAAAAAAAATCAATATAAATAAATCAGAATATATAGTGTTTGGTATTAATAATGACAGCCTTCAGGTAGTTAAAAAAATAAAAGAATAAAAATGAATACATTTATTTATAGTTGCCTTGTCTTACTAGTAATGGTTTCTTGTAGTAAAGAACGCACTAAAGAAGAAAAAATCGAACAAGAACAAACCTTGTTTACCAAACTATCTTCTGAAACTACAAATATCGATTTTATTAATCGGGTAAATAATGAGAAAGATTTTAACATCTTTACCTATCGAAATTTTTATAATGGTGGTGGTGTTGCCATAGGTGATATTAATAATGATGGATTGCCAGATGTGTACCTTACCGCAAATCAGAAACAAAATAAATTATACCTCAATAAAGGTAATTTTGAGTTCGAAGATATTTCTATAGCTTCAAAAACTATCGGAAAAAATGCATGGTCTACAGGGGTAGTTATGGTTGATATTAATGCAGATGGATTATTAGATATTTATGTTTGTAATGCTGGAAATGTTAAAGGTGATAATCAAAAAAATGAATTATTCATTAATAATGGAGATCTTACATTTACAGAAAAAGCCGAAGCATATAATCTTGCTGATAGCGGATTTACAACACACGCCGCTTTTTTTGATTATGATACTGATGGAGACCTAGATGTATATCTTCTCAACAATAGTTTTATACCCGTAAGTAGCCTTGGATATGTGAACAAGCGAAACCTTAGAGCCAAAGATTGGGATCTTCCGGATATCTTAAAGGGTGGTGGGGATAAATTGCTTAGGAATGATAATGGAATATTCAAAGATGTAAGTGAGTCTGCAGGAATATATGGTAGCCTTATTGGTTTTGGACTTGGAGTTACTATAGGAGATGTGAATAAAGATATGCTTCCTGATATATATGTATCTAATGATTTTTATGAGAGAGATTATTTGTATATCAACAAAGGTGACGGAACTTTTTCAGAAGAAATAAAAAACTGGATGCAACATTTAAGCATTTCTTCAATGGGTGCAGATATGGCAGATATCAATAATGATGGTTTTCCCGAAATTTTTGTAACCGACATGTTGCCCGAAGATGATCAAAGACTAAAAGAAACAAGCGCTTTTGAAAGTTATGATGTGTACAGATTGAAGAAAAGTAGAGATTTTTATAATCAGTATATGCAAAATTCGCTACAACTCAATAATGGCGATAATTCTTTTTCTGAAATTGCTTTCTACAGTGGTGTTGCCAAAACAGATTGGAGCTGGGGAGCCCTCTTGTTTGATATGGATAATGATGGATATAGAGATATTTATGTGAGCAATGGGATTTATCATGATCTCACGAATCAGGATTTTATGAATTTCTTTGCCAATGATATTATTCAAAAAATGGTGTTAACCGGAAAAAAAGAAGAGGTCGATTCGATCATTAGTAAAATGCCCTCTTCACCTGTCTCTAATTATGCATTCAGGAATAATAAAGACCTTACTTTTTATAATGCAACTAAAGATTGGGGATTTGACGAGCCTACATTTTCAAATGGATCAGCATACGGAGACCTGGATAATGACGGAGATCTGGATTTGGTCGTGAACAATTTTAATATGCCTGTTTCAATATATAAGAATAATAGTGAAAAAGAACAGCATAATTATCTCAAAGTGCAGCTCAAAGGGAACGATAAGAATAGGTTTGCAATTGGTAGTGTTGTAGAAGTGTTCTTAGAAGATCAAACACTACGACAAGAACTTATTCCAACTCGAGGTTTTCAGTCCTCTATTGATTATATAATGACCATAGGTCTTGGCAAAACTCAACAAGTAGATTCTCTTCGAGTTATATTTCCTAATAAAAAAATGATCAATGTAAAGGATGTGCATTTAAATTCTTTGATGGTATTTGATCAGAAAGAAGCAAGACAACCATATCAACTCGGCCCGGTGACCAGAAAAACGTATTTTGAAGCGATATCGCATGAGATACCGGATCATAAAGAAGATGCATATGTTGATTTTAATTATGAAGGGTTAATTTACAAAATGCAATCCAAAGAAGGACCTGCTATGGCCGTTGGAGACATTAATAATGACGGAAATGACGATGTGTTTATCGGAGGGGCGTATAAGCAAACTGGAAAATTGTATATCCAAACAGCTAATGGAAAATTAAGACAGTCAACATTTGAGACCGAAGAGTTTTTTGAAGATGTTGTAGCTATTTTTGAAGATATCGATGGGGATCGAGATCTGGACCTGGTTATAGGCTCAGGCGGTAATTTTAAAGGAGCCAGAACAGGAGTTAGAAGCTATATAAATGACGGTAAGGGTAATTTCTCTAGAGGAAATATAATAATACCTACTAATACAAATATAGCAGCGTTGGCAGCTTATGATTATGATCAGGATGGAGATATCGATATTTTTGTAGGTAGTCAAGGGGTCGTAGGTGTATTTGGAGTTTCTCCTAATAGTTATTTAATGGAAAATGACGGTGCGGGCAATTTCAAAAACGTTAGTAAGCAAAAGGCTTCCGAAATTGAATCGGTGGGAATGGTAACCGATGCTGTTTGGCAGGATATTGATGCAGATGGTAAAAAAGATTTGATTGTGGTAGGAGAATGGATGACCCCAAAAATTTTTAAAAACACCCTACTTGGATTGAGTCAACTCTCTTCGAGTTTAGATACCATTTCGGGATGGTTTAACGCCGTCGAAGCCAAAGATCTTGATCAGGATGGAGATGTCGATTTAGTGTTGGGAAACAGAGGATTGAACGCAATGTATAATGCCAGTAATACAAATCCAATCAAAATGTATATTAATGATTTTGACAGTAACGGTGCTATTGAGCAGATTTTTACGCAAACTATCGATGGGAGGGATATCCCAATACATCTAAAAAATGAAATTACTGGTCAGATCAATTCTTTAAAAAAACAAAATCTAAAATATTCAGAATATGCTAAAAAGTCTATCGATGAGTTATTTTCTGAAAAAGTATTAAAAAATACCACGATAAAAACGGTAAATAACTTTGCCAGCCTTGTGGCTTATAATAAAGGCAAAGGAGACTTCGACATAAAAGAACTTCCGCAAGAGGTACAACTTTCGTGTGTATGTGATATAGAAACAGAAGACCTCAATGATGATGGTATTTTAGATCTTATTTTAGCAGGCAATGAACATAATTTCAAACCACAGTTTTCCAGATTAGATGCAAGTAGAGGGAATATCTTGTTGAGCGATGGAAATGGGAATTATATAGATCAAAAATCTTCAGGATTCATTGCTCAGGACCAGGTTAGGGCCATGCGATGGATTGAAAATACATCAGGAGAAAAATATCTGATCACAGGAATAAACAACAAAGCTCCTAAGATTTTTAAATTGAAGAAGTGAGTTTCTATTTAAGGCCCTATAAGTTTTCAAAACCTGAAAAGTCTGACAGATAAGAAAAAAAAATGATTAAGAATATATTCATATTGACCTTGATATTGCTTCAGTTACAAGGGTGTAAAAATCAAGAAAATCAACAAGATACATTATTTGATAAAGTACCTTTAGAAATTTCAAAGGTTACATTTAAGAATACGTTAATCCCGACCAAGGATATGAATATTCTTGACTATCTATATTTTTATAACGGAGCCGGAGTAGCTGTAGGCGATATTGATAATGATGATTTGGTAGATGTGTTTTTTACATCAAATCAGGGTGAAAATAAATTATATCTCAATAAGGGAAATTTTCAGTTCGAAGATGTTACTACAAAAGCAGGCGTATCTGGAACCTCTGATTGGAATACAGGAACCGTAATGGCAGATGTTAATGGAGATGGTTTTCTGGATATTTATGTGTGTGCAGTGGTTGGGCTTCATGGGTTAAAAGGCGCCAACGAGTTATTCATAAATAATGGTGACGGCACATTTACTGAAAAAGCCTCTGAATATGGCCTTAATTTTCAAAATTATTCAACTGCCGTAAGTTTCTTTGATTATGATAACGACGGGGATTTGGATATGTACCTTTTAAATCATGCCACGCATACCCAAAACTCTTTTGGGAGAGCCGCTCTTCGCAATCAGAGAAACACTAAAAGTGGAGATAAACTATTGCGTAATGATGGTAATCAATTCGTAGATGTAAGCAAAGAATCCGGAATTTATGGAGGAGCAAATGGATATGGGTTAGGGATTGCAACTGCCGATTTTAATAATGATGGCTTTACAGATATCTATGTGAGTAATGATTTTCATGAAGATGATTACTATTATATGAATAATGGAGATGGTACGTTTAACGAACAATTAAAACAGAAGTTTGGACATACAAGTCGCTTTTCTATGGGTAGTGATGTTTCTGATATCAACCATGATGGATATCCCGACATACTAACGCTTGATATGACTCCTGAAGATGAAAATACGCTCAAAGCATCAGCAGGAGATGAAACCATAGACATGTTAACGATGAGGATTAACAAATTAGGATATCACTATCAATATGCAAGAAACATGCTTCAGATTAATCATCAAGGCAAATTTTTTACAGAAACGGCACTGTTAAGTGGTATTGCATTTACAGATTGGAGTTGGAGCGCTTTATTTGCAGATTATAACCTCGATGGAGAACAAGATGTGTTTATCTCTAATGGCATCCCAAAACGCCCTAATAACCTGGATTATATCAAATACATTTCTAACGAAAAGATACAGGAAAAGTTAAATACAAGTAGGTTGGTTGATCAGGAGGCTTTGGAAATTATGCCATCAGGATTGGTTCAGAACTATATTTTTGAAGGTGCCGCAGGGATAAGATTCAAAAATAAATCACAAGAATGGTTACCCATGGATCATAATGCGTCTACAGGTAGTGCATATGCTGATTTTGATAATGATGGGGATTTAGATATTGTTGCTAATACAAATAATAATAAAGCTGTTTTTTATAAAAATAAAACGGATCTCACAATGTCAAATTATTTGAAATTAAAGTTTCAGTATAAAGACAAAAATCCTTTTGGCATAGGAACCAAAGTGATATCATATCATAATGGAATACCCCAGTTCAAACAGTTGTTTGTGTCTAAAGGTTTTCAATCTTCATCAGAAGCAATTATCCATTTTGGATATGGTGCTATTAAAATAGTAGATTCTCTAAAAATCATTTGGCCAGATCATACGATACAAGTAGCCGAAAATATTAAAACCAACCAAACCTTAACTATTAAAGCACTCCATAAAAGAAATGTAGCTGACTATGATAACCTATTTCCTAAATCCGGGGGATGGTTTAAGAGAGTTGATAGTATACCCGGCCTTCATTATGTACATAGAGAAAATAATTATACCGACTTTAACAGGCAAAAATTAATTCCGTATAAAATATCGGATAAGGGGCCTGCAACTGTAGTGGGAGATCTAAACAATGATGGTAAAGACGATATTTTCTTCGGAAGCTCAAAGCACGAAATTTCAAAGGTGTTTTTTCAAACGTCAAATGGTTTTGAAGAACAAAAAATTGAGGTTTTACAAGAAGATAAAACCAAAGAAGATGTTACAGCAATTATCGAAGATCTTAATCAAGATGGAAGAAGAGACCTTTTGGTTGCCTCATCAGGAGGCGAATTTTTTGGAAAATCAAAAGAATTGATCGACAGATTATATGTAAACTCAGGTTCAGGATTGATAAAGGGACAATTTCCGGAATTGTTCGAGCATGAATCAGTGATCAAACCATACGATATTGATCAAGATGGTGATTTGGATTTG
Source organism: uncultured Aquimarina sp. (assembly GCA_947497175.1). Lineage (GTDB taxonomy): Bacteria > Bacteroidota > Bacteroidia > Flavobacteriales > Flavobacteriaceae > Aquimarina. The sequence goes on from CANMFM010000001.1 coordinate 366,983, forward strand.
TTTATAGGGGGATATGCAGTGTCTAATGATTTTGGTAACATACCACAATCCTTTGTGATGCTCAATGAAAAGGGTAATTTTAAGGTTAAAGAAAATTCTAAGATTCATAGAGTAGGTATGGTTACAGATGCCATTTGGTCTGATTTTGATGGTGATAACATTAAGGATTTAATAATTGTAGGTGAATGGATGTCACCGCATTTTTTCAAAAATCAAAAAGGAAAACTTGTAGATGTCACCAATATAACCCTTACCCAGAAACTAAATGGTTTGTGGCAGGTAATTCAAGAATTTGATATTGACAACGATGGTGATCTGGACTATCTGCTCGGTAACTTTGGATTGAATAGTAAATTCAGAGCTTCAGAAGGTTTTCCTCTTAAAATGTACTATTCAGATTTTGATGATAATCAAAAAACGGAAACAATAATTGCTATCCCCAAGGGAGAGAAGTATTATACCGCGTTAGGGCTCGATGAACTGTCGGGACAGTTAAATTTTTTAAAGAAAAAATTCACGTCCTATGCTTCATTTGCCGGCAAAACCGTCGAAGAAGTCATTGGCAATGATGCTCTGGATAAAGCAACACTATTGGAAGTACACCAATTAGCTTCAGGATATCTAAAAAATGAAAATGGAGCGTATAAGTTTGTCTCTTTTGACGATAAATTTCAAGTAGCCCCCATTACCAAAATGCTAAAGCATGATTTCAATAATGATGCAGTTGAAGAAGTGCTTATGGCTGGTAACTATTTTGGTGTTATTCCATATCATGGAAGATGGGATGGTTTTGCGGGAGCTATACTTCAAAATGAAGAAACGAATAGTAATGTAAATACATTAGATATTAACCTTACTCAAAAGGCGGTAAGAGGCTTAAATATTATTAATTTTGGTACAAAAGAATACCTGTTGATCACAATAAACCACGGAAAAACTGAAGTGTATGAATTTCCAAATAAAAAAAACAATTAAAAGACAACCGACGTTTTTTTATCTATTGTTGAGTGTCATGCTATGTGTTTCTTGTCAAAAAGAAGAGCAAGCGATTGAAATTACACCAGATAATTATCATGAAGTCGTAGATAAAATTACAGAAGTAATGGTTCACGATATATTCTCGCCGCCGGTGGCAAGTAGAATTTATAATTATCCGAATATCGCAGCGTATGAGGTAATTTGTCAAGGTGACCCAGCATATAAGACCTTATCAAGACAGTTGCACAACCTTACACCGGTTCCTAAAGCAGATACCACCAAATCAATAAATTTTAGAATTGCGGCCTTAGTTGCGTATTTAGAGGTAAGCAAAGCACTTGTTTTTTCTGAAAATAAGGTAGAAACCTATAGGGATAGTTTATATAATTCATGGGCCTCTATAAACAAAAGTAGCTTTTACGATTCTAAAACCTATGGTTTGCTAGTGGCACAGCACGTCAAAGACTGGTTAGCCACAGATAAGTATGCACAGACCCGTACGATGCCAAAATTTTCTGTAAATACAGAGGATCCTGCACGGTGGCAGCCTACTCCACCTGATTATATGGATGGTATAGAGCCACACTGGAGAGAGATTCGGCCTTCGATCATAGATTCGGCTTCACAATTTACACCGTCTAAACATCCTGATTTTTCTTTAGAAAAAGATTCAAAATTCTATAAAGAACTTACAGAAACATACCAAGTGGGTAATGCAATAAAAGAAGAAGGAGAAACCTCAGAAAAATTGCAAATAGCGCAATTTTGGGATTGTAATCCATATGTATCTACACACAAAGGACATCTGATGTTTGCTACCAAAAAAATTACGCCAGGAGCTCATTGGATTGGAATCTGTAAAATAGCAAGTAAAAAAACTGAGGCAGATTTCAATAAAACGATTTATGCATATACCAAAACTTCGATTGCTATTGCTGATGCTTTTATTAGTTGTTGGGATGAAAAATATAGAAGTAATTTAATTCGCCCTGAGACCTTGATCAATCAGCACATCGACGAAAATTGGGAGCCTGTTTTACAAACACCACCATTTCCAGAATATACCAGCGGACATTCTGTAGTGTCTGGAGCAGCTTCTACTGTACTAACAGAAATTTTCGGTGATAATTTTACATTTAATGATGATACCGAACTAAAGTATGGATTACCCATTCGCTCTTTTGTGTCTTTTAATCAGGCAGCAGATGAGGCAGCAATCAGTAGATTATATGGTGGGATTCACTACCGTGCAGCAATTGATTTAGGTCTTGAACAAGGTCGCGAATTAGGAAAATTTGTAGTTAAAAAATTACAAATGAAAACTAACAATTAAAAATAGTGCACGTAGCAAGGAGTCATCAAATGAAGAAAATTATACTTGGGATTTTGGTCCTGTTTATAGGAGTGTCTATTTGGTATCTTTTTATCAAGCAATATGATTATGAAATCACTTTTATAGCCAATTTAGCTCCAATAGGAGCCTATCATCAAGTAAAAGAACTACAATTGGGTACTGAGATGAAAAATCATGAAATTAATGATTTAGAGATTTACCTTAAGCATGAAGCGACTATAAATCATGAGAATGTTTTCTTAGATTGGCAGTTTAACCGTATACATGACACTATTACCAAAATAAGAGTAGGTATTATTTCTATAGATCATTCAATAAAAAATAGAATACAAGTATTGATAGGATCATCTGTTGTAGTAAATGAGATAAAGCAAATTCTAATTAATTATAGAGCAAAACTAAGATCATACACAAATACTTTTAAAGTGATCGTAGAAGGAGAGAGCGTATTACCAGGCAGACAAGTCTTATATGTTTCATCTACCACGCAACGATCTAAAAAAGCAATACAAATGTTGAGTCATAATAGTCTTTTATTTCCAAAATTGACTGATTATGGTATTGTTAAAAACGGACCTCCATTTGTAAGAATAAATGAATGGAATCGTATAACTGATGAAATCAAAATGGATTTTGGTTTTCCGGTTGTACAACAAGATTCATTACCAATAAATGACACTAAGATCACATACGATAAGATTGAAAAACAAAAAGTTTTAAAAGCAATTTACTATGGTAATTATAGAAATAGCGATGAAGCATGGTTTGCGTTAATAGAGCATGCAAAATCAAAAGGCCTTCTCACCGAAAACAGGCCTATAGAGTTCTTTTTTAATAATCCTATGCATGAGGCTAACGAAAAACAATGGAAAGCAGAAATTTTCCTACCAATTAAAAACCAATGAGTTGCATGGGTGTTTAGTGCGATTCATTTAAAAAATACGGGAATATTTCTTCTTTACATCATTAAAAATTTGAATAACGTTAAAAATTACATAATACAAACGATTACATCTTCTATAAAATGGATTCAATTTTTATTTCGATAGAATAGTTCAGATATTTATAAAATAAGTATTTTTTCTATGAACAAGAAGTATATTATTGCATTTGATCAGGGTACTACAAGCACAAGAGCAATTATTTTTAATACCAGGGGAGAAATCTGTGGGATAGCTCAGAAAGAATTAACTCAATATTATCCTAAACCGGGATGGGTAGAGCATGATCCCAATGAAATAGTTACACATCAGCAAGAAGTTTTTATAGAAGTAATTCAAAAATCAGGAATTTCTATACATGATGTAGCCGGTATTGGAATTACAAATCAACGAGAAACGACTGTCGTTTGGGATAAAACTACTGGTGAACCTGTTTATAATGCTATAGTTTGGTTAGATAAGAGGACCACCAAAATATGCGAACAACTTAAATCTTTAGAACTTGGCGAGTATGTGTCAAAAAATACAGGTTTAGTGATTGATTCCTATTTTTCTGCAACTAAGCTCAAATGGATTCTTGATCATGTAGAAGGAGCCAGAGAGAAAGCATCAAAAGGAGCGTTGTTATTTGGCACCATTGATACTTGGCTTATCTGGAAATTTACTAACGGAGCAAAACATGTAACAGATCATTCTAATGCATCCAGAACCATGTTATATAATATTATAAATCTGGACTGGGATGAGAAATTGCTTGCAGCTCTGAATATTCCTCAATCAGTACTTCCAGAGGTGCAATATTCTTCTTCAGATTTTGGCAACATTCATTACCAAGGGCAAGATATCCCGATTTATGGAGTGGCAGGAGATCAACAGGCTTCGCTATTTGGGCAAGGTGGTTTCAAATCTGGAATTGCAAAGAACACTTATGGTACAGGCTGTTTTATGCTGCTCAATACCGGAAAAAAACCATATACTTCTAAAAACGGATTGTTAACCACATTGTGTTGCAGTTTACCCGAAGATAACATTAAGTATGCTTTAGAGGGCAGTATTTTTGTAGGTGGGGCTTCGGTACAGTGGTTACGCGACAAACTTCAGGTTGTTGATAACGCCAGCGAAACAGAGGCTATTTGCAAATCGACTACTTCTTCAGACGATCTTTATGTAGTTCCTGCATTTGCAGGTTTAGGAGCTCCACATTGGGATATGGAAGCCAAAGGTGCTATCTATGGGCTTACTTTAGATTCTGGAAAAAATGAAATTATAAAAGCAACTGTGGATGCTTTAGCATATCAAACAAGAGATGTACTTGAAGCTATGATTGAGGATAGTGGCAAGCAAATGGCGATGCTTAAAGTTGATGGAGGAGCGTCAGCAAATGACTACTTAATGCAGTTTCAGTCAGATATTTTAAATGTTCAGGTCGATCGTCCTAAAATGCTTGAAGTTACGGCTATGGGGGCCGCATTTTTAGCTGGAATTAAAGCCGGGATTTGGACTAAGAAAGATATAGCCAAAGTACGCACTATAGATAAAATTTTTGAACCGGAAATTACTGAACATGTGCGGAATAGAAAATATACAGGTTGGCAACAAGCAGTAGCACGTACAAAAACAGTAAATAAAAATATGCTGGCCGTAAAAGAAGATGGACCGATTCGTTTTTCGGTGTTAGATCGTAAGGCACAACTACAAAGAACACAAAATGAAAAGTATGATCTTGTTATTATAGGAGGTGGAGTAACAGGAGCAGGAATCGCCTTGGATGCAGCTTCTAGAGGATTAAAGGTTTGTTTAATAGAAAAAAATGATTTTGCATCAGGCACCAGTAACAAATCTACTAAACTGATTCATGGAGGGTTACGCTATCTTAAACAAATGGAAATCGGATTGGTTAAAGAATCTGGTAGTGAGAGAGCCACCGTTCATCAATTAGCACCCCACCTGGTAGTACCCGAAAAGATGTTGTTACCACTGGTAGAAGGAGGAACCTACGGAAAATTTATGGCATCTGTGGGCTTAAAAGTTTATGATTTTCTAGCTAATGTAGAAGGGGCTGACAAGCGAAAAATGTTGACCGCCAAAGAAACCTTAGACAAAGAGCCTTTAATAAATAAAGAAGGTCTTACAGGAGGAGGATATTATGCTGAGTATAGAACAGATGATGCACGACTTACTATAGAATTATTGAAAAAAGCTGCTTCTTATGGCGCCAATAGCATTAATTATTGCGAGATGACTTCTTTTAATTATAACGAAGAAGGAAAAATAAAAAGTTTACAATGTCTGGATCATAATACGCAAAAATCTTTCACAATAAAATCGAGAAACTTTGTGTCAGCAGCTGGTCCGTGGGTTGATTTATTAAGAGAAAAGGATCACTCTATGAATAGTAAACATCTGCATCTTACTAAAGGAGTGCATTTGGTATTTTCAAGAGAACGATTTCCACTATCACAATCTATTTATTTTGATGTGCCTGATGGTAGAATGATTTTTGCCATACCTAGGGGAAGAGCGACTTACGTAGGCACTACCGATACTAATTACACTGCTAATCTAAATAGGGTAGTTGCTACCAAAGAGGATGCCGAGTATTTACTTGAAGCGGTAAATCATATGTTCCCCAAATTAGAACTTACAACAAAAGATATAGAGTCTAATTGGGCAGGGCTTAGACCATTAATACATGAAGATGGTAAGGATCCATCAGAGTTATCGAGGAAAGATGAAATTTTTGAATCAAAAACAGGATTAATTTCTATCGCAGGAGGAAAACTCACCGGATACCGAAAAATGGCACAACGCGTTATTGATACGGTTCTCAAAACAATGAGCAGTAAAAGAAGAGAACAATTTTCAAAATCGCATACAAAAACAATACCCCTTACAAGTGATCCACTTAAAAATGATGATGAGGTACGTGAGTATTTAGAGCGAGTTTCGAGACAGCTCAAAGATTTGAAAGTAGAAGATCAATATTATGGTTGGTACTTGGTTTCAACCTATGGAAAACAGACAGATATCATTATAAATAAAGTAAACTACTTTTTGAATGATGATATAGAAGAACGATTTATCAGAGCTGAGCTTTGGTATGGAATACATCATGAAATGACGAATGGTTTAGCAGACTTCTTTGTGAGAAGAACCGGTAGATTATACTTTGATATATGGAGCGTACATAAATTTCGATCCATAGTTACAGAAGACATGATTAAATATCTCAAATGGGACGAGACCAGGCTAGAGAATGAAAATAAATACTTAGATATGTTATTGCAAGATGCTTCAACATATTATAAAAAGGAATTCAGTTAAAATCGACCGACAACTCCAATTTGACTGGCACCTAACCGAAGATTCCATCTAATTTTATGCTTTTTGGCACCATGCACATAACGATCATCTTTCTTTAAATAATTATCAACACTGTCAACAATAACAACACTTAAGGCAAGTCCCAGTGTTACGTCTGTTAGCCAATGTGCGCCCTCCCAAAGACGCGATACGGGTGTTACTAATCCCAAAGCATAAATGCCACCTTTCACAAACAAATTGTCAAACTGTTTAGCAAATGCATGCGCCGTAGTAAATGAAAGAATCGCATGTCCAGATGGAAAAGAATGGTATCCTGCTCCACTTGACCAAAATCGAAAACTCAAACTGCCTTCACCAGTAAGCGGTCTAGCACGCCCTACAGCAGTCTTACTAAGTGTTTGTAAGAGACCGCCTGCTGTTGCTGATGCAATAAGAAGAACTCCGGTTTTTCTTATTTTTTCATTTTTTGTAAGTAACCCCAGCGTATAAACACTAGTGGTTAAACCATAGTTTAAAAGGGGTTTTCCAAAACGGAACCCAGCTTCTTTAATAAGATCAGGAACACCACTTCCTTGTTTAATAAAAACGTCATTTGCAGGTTCATCAACTGCAAGTAAGATGGCATTTCCAGCCATGATGCCACCAAATGTTAACCAATCTTTTCCTTTCCAACGCAATGGGCTGGTATATACATGTTTTACTCCGCCAAATACAGACGCGCCATCATACTTGATCATTTGCCATCTGCTCATAGTATTCTGAGGATTTTTAATAACTGTACTGTCTTTTGTTTCTTGAGAACTTTCTATCGCTTCAGTATCTTGAGAATAAACAGTATATAGAGACAGGTGTATTAGTATACTTAGCAATAAGGTTTTATAGTGGATCATAGTAGAAATTTGCCCAGCAAAAATAATAACTTTATAAAACAATAATACTTTGGCATTGATATATATTTTACAAAAAATCATAAAAAATGGGTTTATTATAAAAACCCATTTATATACAACGCATTATTTTTTATAAACTTTTTGAAAGTAAAAATTGTTCAAGCACATATTTCATAGAAGATTTCCACCTTTGTGGTTGTTTTGGGGTATCATAATTTTTAATAGGTTCATTGGCCATTAGCTCCTCAGTAAAAGTAACATTATATTTCTCAGATGTAGCATCATATAATTTAAATGATATAACTGTTTTTGTACCAGAAGAAGCAGGTGCTGTTGCGTTACTATTTGAGTAAAAGCTGCTAGCATTGTTTTTATTTTTTTGAGAAGAAGATTCTTTCAGTTCTGCACTCAAAAGAAACTCTGTTCCAAGAATTTTCCTAAGATCTTCGGGGCTGGATTCTCTAAGCTGTTTGTGGTTAATACCACTATTTATAAGTTTATCTATAGTAGTATTCATACTCTGTACCTGAATACCATACTGACTAGCATTTTTTTCCAAAAAACTTGTGGCATAGGTGGTGGCTTCTCCGGATAATCGGTCTTCGTATTTTCCATTTTTCATAAATGAAAAAGGAATGACGGCTAGTGTATTTTCTTTATGTTGTGGCAACAAATAGATATCTTCTTTGGGGATCAAAGGGTTTTTTTGTTCTGCGGGATTGTTATTTCTATTTGAAAATGAACTTTCTTTAGGTAAAGCTCCAGTTGCTTTTGAAGCGTTAAAAGCTTGAGTTCTTCCACTGGCAAAGACTATTTTTTGAAGGTTGCTCACATTTATTTCATTTATTACACTTTCTCCAGGGTAATTAAAGCTAATAGCTTCATCGGTAACCTTAACTACTTTTGCTTGGATAAGTTGACCATCAGATGTGACTATAATGTCATTGTTCGATATATTTCCTTGAGAAAATATCGTTGTAGAACATAGTAAACAAATTAATAAAACTAAACTTTTCATCATGCCATTTTTTAGAGAATTAATTTAAAAAATAAAGGTTGTTTTGTTGACAATCAAATCGTTAAATGAAATACAATTTTGTTATTTTTAACAATAGAGATTGTTGAACAAAAATTCAGGAAATGTTACTTCGATTAAAATATCTTGGATCACAACATGATAGTACGTATTTCTGCAATTGCGTCTTATTATGAATGATTCTTTTCGGGAAATTTCACTGCATTTTTATGCTAATACAGTATCAAAATGTATACCATGTAAAAGATATAAAATGTTAATTAACAGTAAATTAGTATTAAGTATAGGGGTTGTTGAGATTGTGCTTATATTGTGCTAAACTTCTCACATTCATTTGATATTTTAACAGCGATTGCTTTTAAGATCATTAGAATATCAGGATGTCGAATGCCTAATTTTTTGGTTCTTACTTATTTCTTGAGATGCCTTTAGGAAAACCCGATATATAATACTTTTCTATAACATGTTGCGCATCGATAATTTATTTTCTACCAAAATTAGCCAATTCTCGTGCTTCGATATAAGAGGTATATAGAGCCCTTCATCAAGCTCAGGATGACAAGGAGTATTGGTAAAAAAGCAATTCTTATTATCCCCAATTAATTTGAGGGTAGGCTTTTCGTCTCCATTTCATTATAATAACACACTAGAATTGATGCATTGTTATTGTATTTTTCTTAAATGCACAACGAGTTTACGGCATAATACTTCATGAGTTGCTGGTGATGGCGAATAAAGCAAACGTCGGTTATAAGCTGCTTTCTTTCATAACTCGTAAACAGATAATAGATGTTTTGCGAACGTGTATAAAAAATGATAAAACAATATTTAGCGAACGTTCGCTTGTTTTTTAAAAAACTTTATTTTATGTTTGTCAGGACAAAAGCAATTAGTTATGCAAAATTCAGTGTTGAAAAAGTATGATTTTCAGTTTATTAATGTGGTGACTCCATACTGTTTAGAGTCGAATGCTAATAAAAATCAAGACTCTTTCATCACATTAAAAAATAGAATACCATGTCAATCTGTTTTTAAAGAAGAGTTTTAAGGATTTCTAAAAATTAAGTGTATCGATAAATAACAAAATACCTTGAACCTGCTGTAGTAGTTTTAAGAAAATAATTATCAAAATTTCGAATAACCCAAATAACAAAAGTAAGATTATGAAAAATTTAGCACAAAGTGACTATCGTTCAGCATTACAAACTGTAAGAGATCTTAAGGAAAAGTATGGTAATACGTGGAATTCAATAAATCCTGAAAGTGCGGCTAGAATGGTTGCTCAGAATCAGTTTAGAACTGGTTTGGATATCGCGAAGTATACAGCTGCTATTATGCGAAAAGATATGGCAGCGTATGACGCAGACGCATCAGCATACACCCAGTCTCTTGGCTGCTGGCATGGGTTTGTGGCTCAGCAAAAAATGATTGCTGTCAAAAAACACCACAAAACAACGAGTAAAAGATATTTATATCTTTCAGGTTGGATGGTAGCAGCACTGCGTTCTGAATTTGGACCACTACCTGATCAGTCTATGCATGAAAAAACTGCTGTTTCTGGACTTATTGAAGAAATTTATGATTTCTTACGTCAGGCAGATGCTATTGAGTTAAATGATTTGTTTAGAAGACTTGAAAATGGGGAAGATGTACAAGATCAAATTGATAATTTTGAAACACATGTGGTACCAATTATAGCAGATATTGATGCCGGTTTTGGTAATGAGGAAGCGACATATTTATTAGCAAAAAAAATGATACAGGCAGGAGCTTGTGCTATTCAAATTGAAAATCAAGTTTCTGATGCTAAACAATGCGGTCATCAAGACGGTAAAGTAACCGTTCCACATGAAGATTTTATTGCTAAATTAAACGCGGTTAGATATGCATTTTTAGAACTAGGTGTAGATGAGGGAGTTGTCGTGGCGAGAACAGATTCTGAAGGAGCAGGACTTACCCAAAAACTACCAGTAAGTCAGGAGCCAGGAGACTTAGCCTCGCAATATTTAGCCTTTGTGGATGCTGAAGAGGTGGCCATAGAAGATGCTAAAGAGGATGATGTGTTATTGAAAAGAGATGGTAAATTAGTTCGTCCGATACGCCTGCCAAATGGTTTGTATAAATTTAAAGATGGCTCTAATATAGATAGAGTAGTGTTAGATTGTATTACTAGTCTTCAGAATGGTGCAGATCTTTTATGGATTGAAACGCCTACACCAAATGTTAAGCAAATTGCTCATATGGTAAATAGAGTAAAAGAAGTTGTGCCTAACGCTAAATTGGTTTATAATAATTCGCCATCTTTTAATTGGACCCTAAACTTCCGTAATCAAGCGTATGAAGAAATGTTAGCACAAGGAAAAGATGTATCTGATTATGATCAAAATAACTTGATGGATGCAAAGTATGACAATTCAGAACTTTGCAAGATAGCAGATGAAAAAATTAGAACGTTCCAAATTGATGGCGCAAGAGAAGCAGGTATTTTTCATCACTTAATTACGCTACCAACATATCATACTACAGCATTACACATGAATGATCTAACCGAAGGATATTTTGGAGAAGAGGGTATGCTGGCTTATGTAAAAGGAGTTCAGAGACAAGAAATTCGCAAAGGCGTGTCTTGTGTTAAACACCAAAGAATGGCAGGTTCTGACCTTGGAGATGACCATAAGACATTTTTTGCAGGTGAGAAAGCTTTAAAAGCCGGAGGAGAAAAGAATACCTCAAATCAATTTGAAGTAGATTCAAATGAAAACACTGTTGATGAAGAATTAGTTGCGGTTATATAACCTTTCAAAAACACGTAAAAAAGAATACAATTGAAATACATTTATTCTTTAATTAGTTAAACCAAGACACACTCAATTTTGAGTGTGTCTTTCTTTTGCGATTAATTTAGTCCCTTTTTGAATTGAAATTATCCTAACTCTTAGTATAACTATTTGATCTTGTTTTTAGAAAATGAAATATGGTGTGCCATTATTATTTAACATATGATTTGGAGATAATGCTCAAGTTAACGGTATCTTTACCATGATAAAATTCGAAAGGCTTCAATTTAATCTTGTTTTTTCAAATTCAATATTCTTTTTCTGCTCTCTTTTTTTCTCGGCAATAGTGCAAAAACATTTTTAAGCTAGCTATAAATAGCATCTCAATCAAGATATTGTTTATATAATAAAACAAGTCTTTACAATCAGGTTTTTATATTTCTTTCTCAATTTCATTACGTAATAGGTTTCCTTGCATTATGAATAAAGGAGGCTTAAATCAAAATGAAAAACGCTGAAAGACCTTAAATTTCTCGAGATAACAAACTCGATTTTTTAAAAACTATAGCGAAACCGTATACATAGTTATATCGATTAAACATTAAATAAAATAATAAATTATGAAAGAAGGAACAGTAAAATTTTTCAATAATGCCAAAGGATTTGGTTTTATTAAACTAAAGGATTCTGATGAGGATGTTTTTGTACACCAAAGCGGTATTATAGATGAAATTCAGGAGAATGACAACGTAAAATTTACCATGGAAAGAGGTCAAAAGGGAATGAGCGCGATCAATGTAGAGTTGGTCAAACAATAGGTCTATACTTGCACAAATATGTAAAAGCCATCTTCAATAGATGGCTTTTTATGTCTAATTTCCTGCGTTTCGTTTTAATTTTAATCACCTTAAATTCAATTTCGAACATAATAGAAATATTAGGGTCGCATTAAGATGCTAACCCATATCTTCTGAAAGTAATTTTACCTTGTAAAGAACAAAAAATGACCATGCGAATAAAGCTATTTTTACTAATGCTAATTTTATATACTATCTCTTATTCTCAGGGGGAAGTAAACCAATTAAGACAACTAGAGGCGTTGTATCAAGGGCAAGTTGGGGACGGATATTCGTTTTGTTATAAAAGCGGATCTGGATTAGAAAAAATAGTAGTATTTGACGAAATTCTATCTGTTATACTGAAAAAATATCCTTTGCATAGCGATAAACATGTCGGAGAAAATTTCCTTATCTCGTTTACCAGGGATAGTATTATTGAAGAAAAAACAAAGAAAGAAGTGTCTACCATACTTCGTTTACAAAAGCTTGCGAAAGGGCATCAACTTCAAAAATAATAGAGAGTATTAATCTTCAGTATATAAACGATTACCTCACTAAAATATAACCGCATGTCGATATGAGCACAAAACTATTCATGACTATTCATAAAATACATGGTCAGTTTACGGTGCAAACTTATGGTCAAGGAAGAGTTAAAAAAACTTGGATTGCATGATGTCGTTTTGGAACTGGGTGTTATTGAACTTTTAGAAGATATTACTAAAGATCAACGTATGCAATTGAAGCAAAACCTTAGTAAATCTGGCTTAAAATTGATGGAAAATAAGAAAAGTATACTTATTGAAAAGATCAGAAACGTAATTATCGAAATGATCCATTATACAGAAGAATTACCGAAAGTCAATTATTCTGATTATATAAGCGAAAAAGCCGGTTACAAGTATACATATTTGGAAAATATATTTTCAGAAGTAAAAGGAATTATAATTCTTATTTGTGTTATGATATGTTGACAGTTTTTAATGCTTTACATTAAAAAGACTGTCCAAATCTTTGTTGACAGCCTTTTTTTGGTAGTATCTCAGTAGAATTAGTAAATTAATGTAATTTTTTTATCTCTATTGAGTCAATGATCTCATTGATTCTCTTTCTAATTGCTTTACGATCTTCGGGATTATCAACTTCTTCTAATGCATCTCTAAAGTTTTCCATAGCATCTTCAATGTTCTTTGCTGCCGATCCTATATGATCTGATGCATCCTCAATGTCATCTGCTCTATCTTCTAATTTTTCAGACTTATTTTCTAGTTTAGTTTCTAGGCGCTCGATGTTGTTTTCTTTACAAGAGATAAAAAGACCTAAACTGATTATCGTTATAATACTTAAGATTTGATTTTTCATTTGAATTATTTTTAATTATTGTTGCTTCATTTACAATAAAAGCTCCAACAACGGAGCCTTCATTATCATAATTTTCTTTTTTGCCTTGCTGCTAATCCTCAATATCTTCAAGAATTCTATTTTTTTCAATATCCCTCTTAATCTGATCCCTTTGTTGACTTAATAATGTTCTTAAATCGGTTGGGATACCATCCTCTTCAAGAAGGTCATCATACTCATCTACAGCTGCTTTATCTCCTTTGATAGATTCTTCTAGCATAGACTCATCATCGTCTGCAGAGAATAGGGACTTTATATCCATCCAAGCCCTGTGAATGGTTCCTGTAAATGAGCCGTCCTCATCAAAATCTGTAAAATTAGCCTTCATTTTATTTTTGAGCTCTAAATTAAATTGTTTTCTTTCTCTAGATTTTCGCTCAAAATATTTCTTTAAAGACGAATTTTCGGCATTTTCTGCTGCCTTTGCAAATCCTTTTTCTGCATCTTTGTTTTTTTCTAAAACCTCTTCCAGTTCTTCAAGAACTTCATTGTGTGTACTCATAACGTTATATTTAAGTTTAAAAGTTCCTACAAATTAGTTATTTAATAAGAGGAGGATTGACGGTAACACAATTATCCTTGACCCGTATAAACTTTTAGCTCAAAGTAAAGAGGGACATGGTATAGGGGTAGTATAATGCCAAAAAGTGAGTTGATTTTAGAGTCAACTCACTTTTTTGCCAATTTCAATGTAGCGCAAAACTATATTTGAATTATTTTTTTAAATTTTATTGTTTTATTAGTCATTTACAATAAAAGCGTGAATTACCCCAGGTATCCAGCCAATGATTGTAAGTAGGATACTTATTAAAAAAGTGCCGCTTAAACCGTGTTTCAGAAATACAGCTAATGGTGGTAATAATATATTAAGAATGATGGTAAGTAAAGACATATAATTGTTTTGAATTAATACTATTCAAAAGTACTTTACAGGAGCTTCTCCGGATAACGTAATCAAAGTTATCTTTGACTGATATAAAAAACCTGGATTAGAGTTGTAAAAAAAACGTGTTTGTAAAGTGTTGAATGTGCCGAATATGAATTACTATAATTTAATGTAGTCTGCTATTCCTAAAGACAGGCAGGTAGAAATTTTTCGGTTTTTAAAAAAAGATCAGTCTCAGAATAATATAAATCTAAATAGTTGGGCAATGGGGCTAACTCTAGTGCAATTAGTAGCAGAGGCTCCTGGTGGATATGTACATCTAGAAAGTGATGCTTCAGAAGGTACTTGTTTTACTGTATTATGGGATAAAAACTTCAATAAACCTGGTAAAACAAGAACCAAACTGAAGGAAAGCTAAATTATTTCTTGTAATTTATCATCCATTGAATATCAAACTGATCAGAACATCGACCGTAATACGCTCCCCAGGAGGTATTTTGTAAAGGTGTGTGTACTCTTCCGGAAGCACTTAGTTTGTTATAAATTCTTTCTGTTTCTTGCTCAGAGGATAGGTCTATGCTCATATACATATTGGACCCAGATGTAAGCGGTGTATCTGGCGCGGCATCATAGGCCATAAAATGAAACCCTTTTCCTTTTAATTCGGCGTGCTGAAGTTTGTCTCGATAACTATTAGGGATATCGATCGATTTATCCTCGTAGGTCTGACGATTAATAATTTCTCCTCCAAAAATGTTTTTGTAGAAATTTAATGCCTCTAGACAGTTCCCTTTAAAGGCTAAGTATGCTTGAATTTTCATGATTCTAATTGTATTAAATTTTATATTTCTTTGGTTTTATTTACACCTTGCAACATTTTATCCATAAGCTTTTTTCCTTCGGCATTGTGTAACACAGACATGTCTCCTGTAGATTCTAAAACTACTGCTAATACTTCATCAAAGTGAATCACATTGGCCTCTCTTAGCTTTGCAATGAGGTCGTCTTCTGCAATATTGCACTTTGCTAAATTATCGTGTAGGATAACACCTTCTTTCATTAATAGTATAGGTTTATTTGTCAGAAGCCAGCTAAAGAAATTTGACTTTCTAACGATCAATGAGAAAAAAGCTTGAAATACTACTATCCCACCCAGGGCAATAGTTCCTTTTAGAATTGATTGACCGGTATTCATAACAACACTTGCCAAAATTGAGCCGATAGCGATTGTAGAGGCAAAATCAAAACTAGACATCTTTGCAAATGTTCTGAGTCCAGATATTCTTGTAATAATAATAATAACACTAAAAATACTGAGTATTGATAGTATTACCTTTATCAATATTTCGAGGTGTGCATATATCCAATTTTCCATATAGAAATATTCTGGTTGTTACTAAATTGCGAGTTATACCGCTATTTTTTTTGCTGCTTTCTCTCTATCCCAGTTTCTGTGCTTAGCTATTGCCGAAATAAATTCTTTGGGATCCTTGTCTATAAGAAAAGCCTTGTCATCTGTGTATTCAATGTTTTTTGTAGTTTTTACAAATTCAATAGCTTCATTATCTACTGCAATGGCCTTACAATGTTTGAATGCTTCGGCAACAAACTTAATAAACTTCGATTTTTTACATAAACTATCGATTGAGGTCTTTCCTCCCGGAATATAAATTGCATCAAACAAAACACTTTCTGTAGTCATAATAGAAGCATCTACTTTATGTTTCATACCTTGATCGCAGGAGATGGTTCCTCCGTGCGGTGCAATAATTTTCACAATTGCATTTTCTTTTTGGAGTGCTTCTTTCATCGTTTTAAAATCATCCATCTTAAAACCATCCGAAGCAAGCACTGCAATTTGTCTTGTGGCTATAGATGTTGTTCTAATGTGGGTTTGACTTAAAGGTTTCGACTTTTTTAGATACATTTTCTTTTTACCAGGTTGGTGTTTTTCTACATCTACATCAGCTCCAATGGCTTGATTGATTGGTTTGTCAATCGTATTTGGCACTTTTAATCCTAATCCCGTAGCTACCTGTTCTGCCAGATCTTCATCAATTTGTTGAATTAACCATAGCATTCTTTTTTTTATGGGCTCGTTTTCACATTTTCCCAATTCGAAAGTATATGCGTCTGCTACATGGTTTTTTTCCCATTGCTCCAGACTTCTGTAGAAGAGCGCCGGTTGCGAAAAATGATCATTAAAGCTTTCACTCCTGCTTCTTATTTTTTTAGCATCAATTCGTTCATGATATGAATGAAAAGCACCTTCTGAAATCTTGGATAAATGAGGGCAACCTCCTCCTAAAGTATTAGGGAAATAAGCCGTTTTACCTTTGTGGATAGTCATTTGCATGTGTGCATCGCGTTGATTGTTATGAACATCAACAATCGGCTGGTTTATCGGGATTTGATGAAAATTAGGGCTTCCAAGTCGGGAAAGTTGTGTATCTCTATACGAGAAAAGTCTTCCTTGTAAAAGAGGGTCGTTTGTAAAATCAATTCCTGGAACTATGTTGCCTAATAGAAAAGCTACTTGCTCTGTTTCAGCAAAAAAGTTATCAGGATTTCGATTCAATGTCATTTTACCTACTATTTTGACAGGTACCATTTCTTCAGGAATAAGTTTTGTAGGGTCAAGAAGATCAAATTCAAATTTATGCTCATCTTCTTCAGGGATAATTTGTACACCCAACTCCCACTCGGGATATTGTTCTGCTTCTATGGCATCCCAAAGATCACGACGATGAAAGTCTGGATCAGCTCCGTTTATTTTCACGGCTTCATCCCAGGTAACTGAATGTACGCCTAGTTTGGGTTTCCAGTGAAAACGTACAAAATGTGATATTCCTTGATCATTTATAAATCTAAATGTATGGATTCCGAAACCTTCCATCATACGCAAGCTTCTCGGAATTCCTCTGTCGCTCATTACCCAAATATGATTATGTAAGGTTTCGGTGGTCAACGATACAAAATCATAGAAGGTGTCATGGGCAGAAGCTGCCTGAGGAATTTCGCGATCCGGTTCTGGCTTGACCGAATGAATCAAGTCTGGAAATTTCATAGCATCCTGAATAAAAAATATAGGCATATTATTCCCTACGAGATCCCATGTGCCTTCTTGAGTATAAAATTTTACTGCAAAGCCTCGAACATCTCTTGCTAGGTCTGGTGAACCTTTAGATCCGGCTACCGTAGAAAATCTTGTAAATACTGGTGTTTTTCTTGAAGTGTCTGTAAATATTCCTGCTTTTGTATATTTTTCCAAACTTTCATACAATTCAAAGTATCCATGAGCGGCACTTCCTCGGGCATGAACAATTCGTTCTGGTATTCTTTCGTGATCAAAATTTGTGATCTTTTCTCTTAATAAGAAATCCTCAAGTAGTGTAGATCCTCGCTCACCAGCCTTTAATGAATTATTAGTATCATTAACCCTAAGCCCTTGACGACTTGTAAGCTCAGTACTTGTGTGATCTTTGGTGTTTTGCTTTAAAGCTTCCGCTTTTTCTGAGGTGTTTTTTTTGGTTGGTTTTTTCATTGTTACGAATACTTTTGTGATGTAATAAAGGTATGTCCAAAGCAACTCAAGCCTTAGTCTTTTCAGGTAAATATTTAACGCATACACATTAAAGTGGTGTTAGCAAGTTTTGGGGGACTGTAGCAATTCATATATAAAAAAATGTGGATTGTATTATGTCGTATAAAACTTTTGATAAAAATCGCTAGATACACAATCTTTTAGAATTTTTTTTCTAAGTCCAATCTAAGATGTATTAATGTATCAAATCCCTCGGTGGTTCTAAAAGAATAAAGAATTTTTCTTCTTTGGATTAACTAGAATATTTCCCTAAACACAATTTTTAATCTTGATCCACAATAGGTCATATCCAAAAGTGCTGGATAACATAGTATCAGGTCATAAAAAAAACCCGAACAATTTGTTCGGGTTTTTAAGGTGGTGCCTCCAGGAATCGAACCAGGGACACAAGGATTTTCAGTCCTTTGCTCTACCAACTGAGCTAAGGCACCTTGTTGTAAGCGGATGCAAATATAGAACGCTTTTTTTAATCATCAAAAGAAAAATTTAAAAAAATCGTTTTGTACTTTTGCAGCTTATAAAGAAAGACATGAATCTTGTCATAGACGTTGGGAATACATACACAAAGATTGGGGTTTTTGATTCGTCAAAAATCATATATAAAAACAGTTGTAAACAAGCTGATTTTAAGAAGGTAGTACAGAAAATTAAAAATGAGTACCCATTAGTGACTGATGCAATAATTTCTTCGGTTTCTGATGCACACGAAGACAATATCGAATATGTTAAAAGTTTTTTTACTACCCTTGTTATTGATCATTTAGTAAAGCTTCCTTTTAAGAATCTATATAGAACGCCAAAGACACTGGGGATTGATCGATTGGCATTAGTTGCGGCAGCAGTAGATCAATTTCCTAAAGAAAATGTATTGATTATTGATGCAGGAACTTGTATCACCTATGATTTTAAAAATGAAAAAGAAGAGTATTTAGGAGGGGCCATAGCACCAGGAATACGACTTAGATATCGTAGTCTAAATGATTTTACAGCAAAACTACCTTTATTAGACATAAAAGAACCCAAAAGCCTTATTGGTAATAGCACAGAAGAAGCTATACATTCTGGGGTGATACATGGAGTTTTGTACGAAATAAATGGAGTTATTGAAGAATATTGCAACATTAATACCCAATTAACAGTTATTTTAACCGGAGGAGATGCACATTTTTTGTCTAAAAGATTAAAAAATAGCATATTTGCCACTTCTAATTTTTTGTTGGAGGGATTAAACCACATTTTAGCTTTTAATAATAATAAATGATAAGAAAGATTTTAGTAATAGTATTAGTTTTTGTTGCCATAACATCTAATGCTCAAGAAGGGACTTCCTCACCGTATTCTTTTTATGGAATAGGGCTTCAGAAGTTTAAAGGAACGGTTGAAAACAGGTCGATGGGAGGATTGAGTGTTGTAACTGATAGTATTCATTTAAATCTTCAAAACCCAGCATCTTTTGGAGAATTACGGCTTACGGCTTATGCTTTAGGTGCTTCCTACAATAATTTTAAGATTAGTAATGAGAATGAATCTTCCTCTGGTGATAATGCATCATTAGATTATTTGGCTGTGGGTATTCCCGCAGGAAAATTTGGATTCGGATTCGGAGTAATTCCGCTTACATCGGTTGGATATGAGCTTAATGATGTTACTGAGGATACAGAACGACAATTTACAGGAAAAGGAGGATTGAATAAGGTTTTTTTGGCTGCAGGAGTTAAAGTTAACAAGAATCTGAGTTTGGGTTTAGATTTTAATTATAACTTTGGAAATATTGAAAATAAAGCCATATTAAGAAGGTCCGGTGTGCAATTTGATACCAGAGAGATAACAACATCAGATTTATCAGCCTTTAGTTTGTCTTTTGGATTAGTTTATAATACTATGATATCAGAAAAACTACAATTATCTGCTTCTGTCGTATCGACACCGTCATTTGAGTTAGCATCTGAAAATACTAGAGAATTGGCAACAATCGTAATTGGTAATACAGGTCAAGAAGGTGTGGTAGAACGTCAGGATGTGCAGATTGATGATCAGGATATAGATCTTCCTGCAGAATTTAAATTTGCAAGTGGGATCGGAGAAAATAAAAAATGGTTTGTAGGAGCAGAATATGTATACTTGGACTCGGGAAAATTTACAAATGCCTTATTTAATCAAGATAATGTTACCTACGAAAGTGGCTCTAAATTTAAGTTAGGAGGGTTTTATGTTCCAAAATACAATTCACTAACTAACTATTTGAGTAGAGTTGTATACAGAGCTGGATTAAGGTATGAAGAAACCGGATTAGTTATAGATGGCAACTCTATTGATGAGTTTGGCATGTCTTTTGGAGTAGGTCTACCAGTTGGCAGATTATTCTCTAATTTAAACATAGGTTTTGAATACGGTCAGCGGGGGACAACAGATTTCGGATTAGTCAAAGAAGAATTTTTTAATGTCTCTATAGGTTTATCATTAAATGATAAATGGTTTAGAAAAATAAAATTTAATTAACTACAATTATTACAGTTATGAATACTAAAGTTTTAACTAGTATAGCAACAGGATTAGTTTTGAGTACCACTACCATCAGTGCTCAAGCTACAGATTGTGCTACTACGGCTTCTATTGCCTATGAGCATGCCAAAGTAAAGAATTATGACGCGGCAGAAGAGCCTTTATGGAAAGTAAGAAAAGAATGTCCTACCTATAGTGTTGCTACCTATCAATTTGGGCAAAAACTATTAGAAGCAAAATACAAAAAAGCAGCAGAAGCAGATAAAGCCAAGCTTGCCAATGAAAAAATTGCTTTGTGGAAAGAGCGTTTTCAATATTTTCCGGGGAAAACAAAAATTGGAGATATGCACGCTAATATCGGACAGTTAATGTACGATAATAATATAGGAACAAAAGAAACTCAATTTGCAGAGTTTCATAAAGCATGGACCGAAGATAAAGGAAATGTAACAAATCCTAAAAATGTATATACGTATTTTTCTCTTTTGGTAGACCTACACGGTGAAGGTAAAAAAGAACTTCAGGACGTTTTTGATCTTTATGATGAGGTTATAGAAAAGATTGAAGATGAAGAAAGTAATAAAGCAAAAAAAATTGCAGAACTTACAGAAAAAGAAGAATCTGGAACAGCGCTTGCAGGCAAAGAAAAGAAAACGCTTAAAAGGTCATCTATTATACTTTCTAACTATAGTAAAGTAAAAGCTGGTGTTAATCAGAAATTAGGAGAGTTAGCTGATTGTAAAAACTTAATACCATTATATACAGGGCAATTTGATGCGAAGAAAAGTGATATTAAATGGGTAAAAAGTGCCTCAAGAAGAATGTATGCTAAAGAATGTACAGATGATCCGTTATTCTTTAAACTTGTAGAGTCTCAGCACAAGCTTGAGCCTTCAGCAAAAACTGCATATTATTTAGGAATACTTGCTCTAAAAGATAAAAAAACATCTGTAGCATTAAAGTATTTCAATCAATCTGCTGAGTTAGAAACAAAAGCTAGTGATAAAGCTAAAGTATACTTTAAGATTGGTGAAGTAATGAAAAAACAAGGAAGCAAAGGAAAAGCAAGAACATATTACAGAAAGGCGTTAAAATACAAGCCATCTATGGGAGTATGTTATCTTAGAATCGGAGCAATGGTTGCAAGTAGCGCAAATAATTGTGGAGATGATGTTTTTAGCAAAAGAGCAGTATATTGGTTGGCAGCAAACTATGCACAAAGAGCGGCCAAGGTGGATCCAAGTTTAAAGTCTACTGCATCTAAGTATGCAGCTAATTATAACGCCAAAGCACCATCTAAAACCGATATTTTCAATAATCCGGGAGTTACTTCTGTTAGTATCGGATGTTGGATTGGTGAAACAGTTAGGGTGCCAAAACTGTAATGCAACCCAAAAAATATAATATAACGATTAACATTGTCATGGCTTTTGTCGTGACAATGTTTTTTTCATGTCAATCAAAAAAATCAAAATCAAAAGGATATATCCTCTCAGAAGAAGCTCCAATAGCAGAAGCTTTTGAGGTGAATTTAAAATATACGGATTCAGGTAGACTGACTGCTGTGCTAAAAACACCTAAAGTGTTAGATTATACTAATAAATCTTTTGGGTATCACGAGTTTCCCGAAGGGATTGTATTGGACATTATAGATGAAGAAGGAAAAGTTAGTGTAATTACCTCGGATTATGCGATATCATATCAGTTAACCGGGTTGATTGATATGAGAGGTAATGTTGACATTTTAACTTCAGATAGTACACATTTGCTGGCAGAACAATTGTATTGGGATAAAAATATCAATTGGATATTTACAGATTATCCATATAAAAGTTATATGTCAGATGGTAATATTAACGACGCTGATGGTTTTGATGCTAATCAGGATTTTACTATCTTGAATTCAAGAAGTAATGATGGATTAATTTATATTGAAGAATAATCTAATACTAAAAATGAAAATATTTAAGTTTTTTGAATACGCTTATTTGGCAATCATGATCTTTTTTATCTACCAGGCATATGTAGAATGGGGACAAGAGGGTGGAAAAAGTGTTCTCTACTTACTTTTTGCAGGAGCAGCTATTTTCATGTACTTCTTTAAGAGAAATTTCAGAAAGCGATATGAGGCAAATAACAAGAAATAATTCATGGAATTAGATATCATTGTTATTTTACTTTCTCTTATTCTTTCGGCCTTTTTTTCTGGAATGGAAATAGCGTATGTTTCTTCTAACAAAATCCATATAGAAATTGAGAAAAAACAAGGCGGATTTGTATCTAATATTCTTGCCCGACTAACAAAAAAACCTTCAAAATTTATAGCTACAATGTTGGTGGGTAATAATGTAGCACTGGTAATTTATGGTTTTTTTATGGGAGAGTTGCTAATGAACTTGTTTCTCTCATCAGTGCCTTCAGGGTTTTGGTTATTAGATTATATTCTAACGGATTTAAATCTTTTAATACAAACGTTACTCTCAACCATTGTAATTTTAATCACGGCCGAATTCTTACCAAAAGTATTTTTTCAGATCTACTCAAATACACTTCTAAAAGCATTTTCATTTCCGGCTTATGTTTTTTATCTTATATTTTCTCCAATTTCAACATTTGTAATCTGGATATCAGATTTTGTACTAAAAAAGTTTCTTAAAACTCAAGGGGATGAAGTGCAGCTCGCATTTAGTAAGACAGAATTAGGAGATTACATTAGTGAGCAAATGGAAACTGTAGAAGAGCATGATGAAATAGATAGCGAAATTCAGATTTTTCAAAATGCATTAGACTTTTCTGATGTAAAATCCAGAGAAGTAATGGTGCCCAGAACAGAAATCGTTGCCGTAGAAAAATCACAATCTATAGAAGAAGTAAGTAAATTATTTATAGAAACCGGATTGTCAAAAGTTATAGTATTTAATAATACTATAGATGATATTATAGGGTATATACATTCTTTTGAATTGTTTAAAAAACCAAAATCTCTATCCTCTATTCTTCTTCCTGTGGTTTTTACTCCCGAAACTATGTTGGTGAAAGATGTACTTAATCTTCTGACTAAAAAGCACAAGAGTATTGCAGTTGTAATTGATGAATATGGAGGCACCAGTGGTATTATTACAGTAGAAGATATTATAGAAGAACTCTTTGGAGAAATAGAAGATGAGCATGACTCTATAGCTCTTATAGAAAAACAATTAGCAGAAAAACATTTTTGTTTTTCTGCACGATTAGAGATAGATTACATCAACGAAATGTATAAATTAGATCTTCCTAAGAGTGAGAATTATGAAACCTTAGGCGGAATGATTGTAAACCACACAGAAGAAATTCCTCAACAAGGAGATGAGGTAGTGATCAAATCTTTTAAAATTAGCATAATCGAGACTTCAAATACAAAAATCGAGATTGTAGAATTAAGGATTACCCCTGAAGACTGATTAACGTCTGTTTTTTAAAATGAGTACACGTCCGTCAAATCGAAAAACCTTTATTTTTTTAATAGTATATCTGATTGTTTTAATATGCGATCTGGTGTGTAGTAGTACTGATGAGTATATACATTTAAGGCTTTATGCAAAACCGTTAATTGTAGGTTCGTTGATTGTTTTTCTATTTACATGTAGCGACAATTTGGCTCCCTCTACTTTTAAAATTATAACGGTTGCTTTACTGTTTTCTCTACTGGGAGATGTTTTTCTTTTATTCGATCAGATATCCGAGTATTTTTTTATAACGGGTTTGGTTATGTTCCTGTTTGCTCATATCATGTACATAGTAGTCTTCTTGAGGTATCAAAAAAGTAAAAGTAAGAATCGTCTTTTTTTGATATTTACTACAGGATATGGTGTAGGATTGTTTTATGTGTTATATCCGGGTTTAGGTCAAATGCTAATCCCGGTGGTTATTTACATGATCGTAATTTTGTTGATGTCTAATACTTCGTATAGAAGATCAAAACGTAAGGCTGCAAAAAGTTATATTCTTGTATTTGTGGGCTCCTTGTTTTTTATGCTTTCCGATAGCCTTTTGGCTATCAATATGTTCTATGTGCAATTACCTTTGAGTACTATATGGATTATGGTTACCTATGCAATCGCTCAATTTTTAATTGTTTATGGAATTATTAATCAAAAAGAATCTTTGAATTCCGAAAAAATGGTATTTAAAAAGGACTCAATTCTTTAATAAAAACCGGTCACAAAAAAACTTCATAAGACTTTGATATTTTTAATTGGTATTATTGCAATAAAATGGTATTTTCGCCCACTATATTTTGAATAAATTATATATTACACCATGGCAGTTTTAAATAAAATAAGACAACGCTCCGTTTTTTTAATTGTGATTATTGCGCTAGCACTTTTCTCATTTGTAATAGGAGATTTGATTCGTAATGGAGGAGCTATTTCTCAAAAAGCAGAAAATACCATAGCTACGATTAATGGGAAAGATATTGACAGAACAGATTTTGCCAGAAAAGTTGAAGCGGCTTCAAGAAATTTTGGAGGAAGTGGATCTAGCATTCAGGCGGTAAATTATGTTTGGAATCAAGAAGTGCGTCAAGCTGTTTTTGAAGAACAATTTGAAGAACTTGGTATTACCGTTGGAGAAGAACAGGTAAATCAACTACTAGAGGAGTCATTAGTAAATAACCCGACTTTTCAAAATGAAGCCGGAGTTTTTGATAAAGCTAAAATGCAAGAGTACGTTGCTAATATAAAAGCCACTTCACCACAAGCATATCAGCAGTGGTTAGATTATGAGGCATCGGTTAGCAAAGGAGCTATAGAAGAAACATATCTTACGATGATAAAGGCAGGTGTTAGTTCTACTCTTAAAGAAGGTGAGTTAGCGTATAAAATGGAAAATGATAACGTAGATATCAAATATGTCCAGTTGCCGTTTTCTGGTATCAAAGATGAAGAGATAAAAGTGTCAGATGCAGAAATCCAATCGTATATAGAGAAGCATCCTGATCAGTATAAAGCAGAGGCTTCAAGAAGTATTCGCTATGTGTTATTTAGTGAAACTGCTAGCCAGGAAGATGAAAACGAGATTCAAGGTGAAGTTGCAGCTTTATTAAATAATAAAGTTGAATTCAACACCACAACAAAAACGACAGATTCTATTGACGGATTAAGAAATGTAGAAGATGTTGAAGAATTTGTAAACCAAAACTCTGCCATAAAATTTGATAATCGATTTAAGTTTAAAAAAGATTTACCGGCAACGGTAGCAGATACATTGTATAACCTATCTGTTGGAGATGTATTTGGCCCATATAAAGATGGAGAATACTTCAAGATATCTAAAGTGGTAGCTCAAAAACAAATGCCAGATTCCGTGAAAGCGAGTCATATTTTAGTTTCGTGGGAAGGACTTAGAACTGCAGGAGAACTAAAAAGAACTAAAGAAGAAGCTAAAACATTAGCCGATAGTATCATGAATGTGGTTAAAGGCGATAAGAGCAAATTTTCTCCACTTGCATCAGAATTTTCTGCCGATGCTTCAAATAAGGATAAGGGCGGTGACTTAGGATATTTTGTTCCTGGAACTATGGTTCCTGCGTTTAACGATTATAGCTTCGAAAATGAAATAGGTGATGTGGGTGTTGTAGAAACGCAATTTGGATATCATATCATACATATTGAAGATCAAAAAAATGAACAAAAGGCAATACAAGTAGCTACGGTTGCTCGTAAGATAGAGCCAAGTGAGAAAACAATTAATGATATCTTTACTGAAACTACCAAATTTCAAATGGCAGCAAAAGATAAAGATTTTGAAGAAGTTTCTAAAGAGAACAACTTAACAGTTCGACCTGTAAATAAAATCAAAGAATTAGACGAAAATATTCCGGGATTAGGAGCAAAAAGAGCTGTAGTGCAATGGGCTTTTAATGAAGATTCTAAGGTAGGAGATGTAAAGCGTTTTGATGTGCCCGAGGGATATGCTGTAGTGCAATTGACTGCAAAAACTAATGAAGGAACAATGTCTGTTAAAGATGCTAGTGCTGCGGTAAAATCAATTTTGATTAAAGAAAAGAAAGCAGAGTTGCTAAAGAGTAAGATTTCAGCAAAATCTGTTGAGGATATTGCCAAAAATCAAGCACAAGTGGTAAAAACTGCTTCTGCACTTAATATGAAAACACCTACAATTAGTGGAGCTGGAACAGAGCCAAAAGTAATAGGAACAGCATTTGCTCTAGAAGTTGGTGAGGTTTCAAACCCGATTGTGGGTAACAATGGAGTATATGTCGTTGAAGTAACCAAGAAAACACCAGCCAACGGATTAGACACCTATATTAGCTATGCTGCTCAAGCTTCTAAGTCCCAAGCTGGATTAGTAAGCTCTAAGGTGTTTGATGCGCTTAAAGAGGCTGCTGAGATAGAAGATAAAAGAGCTAAATTTTACTAGAATTAGTATAACACGTTTACGTATAAAAAAACCTGAAGAGTTATCTTCAGGTTTTTTTGTTTATTGTTAGGTTTCTTTTAGTCGTTTAACCTCTAACTTTTTGCTCCCATTTCCATGCAGAACTCAGAGAATCATCCAGCTTACTTTCTGCTTTCCAGTCTAATTCATTATTTGCTTTAGTAGTATCGGCATAGGCTGCGGTAATATCGCCCTCTCTTCTGCCGACAATTTGATAATTCAATTTTTGACCCGATACTTTTTCAAAAGATTGGATGACCTCTAAAACAGTACTTCCGGTTCCTGTGCCTACGTTAAAAACTTCGTAGTTTGTAGTGTTTTTATCATCAATCAGTCGTTGTAATGCAACCACATGAGCTTTTGCTAAATCAACCACGTGAATATAATCTCTTATACAGGTTCCATCTGATGTGGGATAATCATTGCCAAATACTGATAACTTTTCTCTCAACCCAATTGCAGTTTGTGTGATGAATGGAATAAGATTTTGAGGCACGCCTATGGGTAGTTCTCCAATTTCTGCAGATGGGTGAGCCCCTGTGGGGTTAAAATATCGAAGCGAGATTGCTTTTAGATTTTTAGTTACTTTACAGGTGTCTCTAATAATCTCTTCACCAATCTGTTTTGTGTTTCCATACGGAGATTCTGCCGGTTTTACAGGTGCATTTTCTGTGATTGGTAACTCATCAGCTTGTCCGTATACGGTACATGAAGAGCTAAAAATAAAATTAGCAGATTTTTTATAAGATAGTTGTTGTAGAATATATATTAATGTAGATAGATTATTTTCATAATAAAGCAAAGGGTTTTCAACACTTTCACCGACAGCTTTGGATGCTGCAAAATGAATTACACCTTCAATATCATCATGACGACTAAAAAAATTTTGTACTTTTTCTTTTTCTCTAAGATCGAACTGCTCAAAAATAGGTTTCTTTCCGGTAATAGATTGTATTCCTTGCAATACATCAGGAGATGAATTAGAACAATTATCGATAATGACAACTTTATAACCCTTATTTTGTAGTTCTACAACGGTGTGAGAACCTATAAAACCTAATCCCCCGGTGACTAAGATTTTCATGTTTAAAATGATTAAGTGTTAGGCTAACGAAGGAACAATAATTAAAGGATTTTAGCAACTTCTTGATTTACAAATTCTAAAAATCTTTCGTCTTTTTCTGTAAAAGGATCAGCAGTATCAGAATCAATATCGATTTGTCCTATATTTTCTCCGTTTTTAAACAATGGGATCACAATCTCTGACTTGACATTGATGCTACATGCAATGTAATTATCCTGAGCCTGAACATCAGGAACGACAAAGTTTTCATTAGAAATTGCAACTTGCCCACAAATGCCTTTTCCAAATGGGATAATTTCATGATCAGTTGCCTCACCTACATAAGTGCGTAGTTTTAATTCTTCTTTATCTTCGTTTTTAAAATAAAAACCTACCCAATCATAATAGGCAACATTGTCTTTAAGTAATTTACATATCTCGTAAAGCCTGTCTGTAACTGATTGTTCTTCGTTGTTGAGTATCTTGGTTACTTGTGGTTTTAAATCATCTAACAGCATTCTAACAATTTTTCCGGCAAAAATATTTAAAATAATTAGAACAATACATGAATTGCACTGGTATTGTTTTGTTAAAAAAAATACTTAAAAAGAAAATACTGCTAGTAATTGTTTTGAGTATAGGTTAAATTTGGTGTCGAAATAAGTTGTACATTATAAAAACATTGAATTTTGAAGACTATAAAAAGAATTTTAGCAATATCATTAGTAGTATTACTTGCATTTTCTTGTAATAAAGATAAATCAACTACCCAAAAAAAGAATGGGAGTAGTAGCGATACCCCAGAGAGTTCTAAATCTAACGCTGAATTTTCAGAAAAAAGTACTCAGGAAATTTATAATTCATATCTCAGGATTAAAGATGCATTAGTGAACTCTGATACTGAAGTAGTGCAAGAAGAGTCAAAAAAGATAGCAATAACAGTCGCCGATTTACAAGGAAACGAACAGTTAAAAGCGACCTCGAAGCTCATTTCTTTGACAAAAGACATTGAGGAGCAAAGAGGTTTTTTTGTTACTCTTACAGCCGAAGTTGAAAAGGTAATAAATGA
Source organism: uncultured Aquimarina sp. (assembly GCA_947497175.1). Lineage (GTDB taxonomy): Bacteria > Bacteroidota > Bacteroidia > Flavobacteriales > Flavobacteriaceae > Aquimarina. The sequence goes on from CANMFM010000001.1 coordinate 396,085, forward strand.
TTCTGAAATTAAATCAGGAGAAATATATAAACAATTCTGTCCGATGGCTTTTGATGGGGCAGGAGGGTATTGGTTATCAGATTCTAAAGAAATAAGAAATCCATATTTTGGAAAAAAAATGCTTAAGTGCGGAAGTGTAGAAAGCGTATTGAACTAAAATGAATAGCTATTGAGAAACATCTGAGAGCGAATCATGTAGGTTTCATAAAAATATGTAATAAAGAACCAAAATATGATTAATAAAATAGTATTAGGACTGGTTTTTTGTATGCTGTTTTTTTCTTGTAATGAGACGAAAAAGGATAGTAACGCCACTGAACAAACAAAGACAATTGTTGAAAATTCTCATAATGCAGTCGATCAGAACGTGATTACACACAAAGATACTATTGCGGTCTTAAATACTTCTGCTATTCAAAAAGATGAAATAAAAAATAGCGACTTTATCAATATTCAAAAGATTTCAGATGATTTTGTTTTGGATATGAAATATGCTACATCAGATAATTTTCTTAAAGAAAAAGTGTACTCTTGTGCAAAATGTTACATTCGTAAAAATGTAGCCGAAGCGCTTAAAAAGGCCAATGAAGATTTTATCAGTCAAGGATACAAGATAAAATTTTTTGACTGCTACCGCCCTCATAGTGTACAAAAAAAAATGTGGAAAATCTTTCCTAACCCTGGTTATGTAGCTGACCCTAAAGGAGGGTCTATACATAACAAAGGAGCTGCAGTAGATATCACTTTAGTAACATTGGACGGGTTACCTGTTGATATGGGGACGGATTTTGATTATTTTGGTAAAGAGGCGCATCATGCATATAGTAAACATTCTAAAACGGTGCTTTACAATCGTAGGTTTCTACGAGAGACTATGAAAAAACACGGGTTTACAACGATCAGAACAGAGTGGTGGCACTATAATTTTTATGCGGGTAAAAAATACCAAATTTCAGATTTTGTATGGGAGTGTAATTAGTTTTATTCATTAAACGGGCGGTCATTTATCCAATGAAATCCTCTGTTGATCAATAAATATTCATCCCTTTCTTTCTTCTTAGCTTTAATTTTTATAGTATCTCCTCTATACGTGCTTTCAAAAATGTAAAAGATATCTTTAAGACTGTACGAAAAATGTTGTACATCGGTACTGTCCTTAAAAGAGATAAGCGATAAGGTTTTTGATAGAGTGTCGGTTTCTTCTTTAAAATGTGTTATGTTTTCGTTCATGCTCTGGATCCCACTATAACGTTTATCGATAATCAAACGTTTCCATCGTATAGGGTCTGTGGTAAGTGGTGCAAGTGTATCTTTGTTTTTTATAAACTCTTCGACCTCATAAATACCATATAGAGTTGATTTTTCAGTACTTTTTTGTTCCTTTTTTATAAAAAAATTGATGCTTGAGAGTATTAAAAAGCAAATAAGTATACCTTTAACTATATAAGCTGTAATTATAGGTTTTTGTTTTGAAAAATATGGGGTTATAATTTTTGGTGGAACAGTTTTATTAAGAATAAAAAACGCGATGATTCGTTTTATATCTGGTGCAAGTATAAAGATTGCCATGGCAATAAGGACAATGCTGTATAATTTTACCGGGATATCGTAGCTCATATTCATCATAAAGACATTGAGTATGGTCCCCATTAATATCAAAGCACCAAAAATTACGGTTTTCCTATAAAGCAATAATAATCCTGCGAGAACTTCAACACTACCGGAGAATTTTGTGTACGTATTGCTGTATTCCATAAAATTCCATAGTAATCCCATGGGAGACTGGTTTCCAAAGGTTTTTATGAGATCAAAATTGCTTAATTCTGAAAATTGAATACAAAAAATTTTAGAAAACCCATACAAGAACATGGTTAATGCCAAATAATATCTAACGAGTATTCGTAAATACAAAAACAATTGGTTATATTCTTTTCTTTCAAAATCCAGAAGGCTCCAAATAATGGTTACTAATATTGCTGCTGTAATTGTAACCAGTTGAAAAATATAATTAACTGCGGTATCTCCGCTCCCGTTAAAATTAACCTGTAGCCCCTGATCTATACCAAGAATATTGTTCCCGATCCAGGCCCATAATTGATTAAAATAATTTATATATGCAAATACGTCTTCAGCTCCTAAAATGGCAGGTATATAATAGCTAAGTTTTTGTGTAATATTAAAAATAAAAAACAAAAAAAAGAATCTGAATGCAATACGTTTAGTAACATTCCATTTGGGTTCGATAGAAATGTCTTGTGTGACTTTCATTTATGTCCGTGATTTGTTATAGGTTTTTAGAGATGTACAAATGTATTGTTTTAGAGGTATTAAATCCAAAGAGAAGTTTTTATAAATATTCTTTTGATTTTAGAGTAAAGTAAAAGCGACACTCATATCCATGAATGCCGCTCTTGAGCACAATTATAATAATCGGAAAAATTATGCATATTGTTTACCACTGCTCAACTTCAGTGCTATATCCTTTTCTAGCTACGGTACGTGATTTACGCACCTCTGCCGTGTTTTAATTTCATAAATATTGGTAAGCACTAGTGGTTAAGAACTCTTCGAACTCTTCTGAGATAACCAATTTTTTGAAAATTGAAATTGCATTTTGATAATTTTCTGTACTGTATAGCTGCTCTCCGACTTGTTGTTCAATAATTCTTAATTCATTTTCAAATAATTGATCAAAAAGTGATTGATCCAGAGTCCTTCCGTCTTCGAGAGTTACTTCATTTTTTAACCATTGCCATAATTGAGTACGACTAATCTCTGCTGTAGCCGCATCTTCCATCAGGTTGTAAAGTGCTACTGCGCCGTTTCCACTTAACCAATTAGCAATGTAATGAATCCCAACATTCATATTTTCCTGAATTCCTTTTTGAGTAATGGTTCCCTCAGGAATGGCTAATAAGTCATCTTCGCTAATGGTAATATCGTTTCTTTTTACATCCATTTGATTAGGCGTGGGCATGTGGGCATCAAATACCTGCATGGCTAGCTTTACTAAACCGGGATGTGCAACCCATGTACCATCATGGCCATTTTTTACTTCACGCTCTTTATCGGCTTTTACTTTTGCAAAAGCAGCAGCATTACGTTCTTCGTCATCCTTGATAGGAATTTGTGCTGCCATGCCTCCGATCGCAAGGATATTTCTTTTGTGACATCTTTGGATCACCAATTTACTGTATGCATCCATAAATGGGCTTGTCATTGTTACTTGAGCGCGATCTGGAACTACAAAACCTGTATGGTTTCTTAATTTCTTGATATAGCTAAAGATGTAGTCCCATCTACCGCAATTTAATCCTACGATGTGATCTTTTAAAGCATAAATAATTTCATCTAATTGAAAGCTTGCTGTTATAGTTTCTACAAGTACGGTTACTTTTACACTTCCTGGTTCTATTCCGAGATATTCCTCAGAAAAATCAATGACATCATTCCACCAAATGGCTTCAGTAAAATGCTCTAATTTAGGTAGGTAATAGTAAGCTCCTGTACCATTTTCTCGTAATTGTTCGTTATTATGAAATAAGTATAATGCAAAATCAAATAAAGAAGCGCTCATTTCTTGTTCCTTTATTAAAAGGTGCTTTTCGTTAAGATGCAACCCTCTGGGGCGAACAATTAATGTAGCAGTATTTTCTTTAAGTTGATACGTTTTGTCTCTTTTTGGATTATAAAACGAAATAGTTTTGTTGACGGCATCTTTTAGATTTTTCTGCCCCTGCAAACAGTTTTCCCAAAGAGGAGCATTGCTATCCTCAAAATCAGCCATAAAAGTTTTAGCTCCAGAGTTTAAGGCATTAATGACCATTTTTCGATCAACTGGTCCTGTAATTTCGACTCTGCGATCTTGCAAATCTGCGGGAATCGGAGCTGCCGACCATTCACTGTTGCGAATTTCTTTTGTGTTTTCCGGAAATGAAGGATACGTCCCCAGATCAAACAATTGCTGCTGACACTCGCGATTTTTTAGAAGTACTAATCGTCGATCATTAAAACGATCTTGTAGCGCCTCTAAAAAGGTCAGTGCACCATCGGTCAGGATTTCCGGGTGATAGTTTCTAACTTCTTTTGTGAAGCTGATTTTCTGACTAAGATTTGTTTGTGTTTCCATACCTGTATCGTTTTGAGTGAACAATATTATAAAAAAGTTTTTTATTAAACAAGCGAACGTTCGCTAAATGTGAATATTTTATTTCTTCGTCAATTACGCAAAAATGGTTACTTTTGAAATTATGGCAATAGCAGAAGAATATATTAGATTGATTTTTGGTTTGAAAATCAAACAGATACGAACAGAGAAAGATTTGTCGCTTTTTGGTTTGTCCAAATTAAGCGGGTTATCAAAATCGTATTTAAATGAGATAGAAAAAGGGAAAAAATATCCTAAAACAGATAAAATTATCAAATTGGCCGAAACACTGGAGGTTCCATACGACCAATTGGTATCTTTAAAATTGGATAAAAACCTGGCTCCTATTGGAGAGATTTTACAATCTGGGATATTAGATGAAATTCCTTTAGAATTATTCGGGATACAGCAAAGTGATCTGATCGATATTATCGCTAATGCACCATCAAAAGTAAATGCATTTATAAGTACTATTATCGAGATCGCACAACATTATAATATGAGTCGCGAGGGTTTTTACCTGGCATCATTGCGATCATATCAAGAAGCGCATAATAATTTCTTCAGGGATTTAGAAGATCAGGTAATACGATGTGCTAATTCGTATCAACTGGATTTGAGTGGAAAAATATCGTCGTCTGAATTAGAAGAGATCCTTAGAGAAGAATATGGATATACCATTAATAACGCAGGAATTCCAAATCACGAAGAGCTTGATAATTTAAGGTCGGTATTCGTTCCGTCTACAAAAACTTTATTACTTTCGGATCGAGTGGGTGAGGCGCAAAAAACATTTATTTATGCTAAGGAGTTAGGGTATCAATTCATGAATATATCGGAAAGACCCTACACCTTTACCTGGATACGTTATGATAACTTTGAAGAGGTGTTACATAATTTTTATGCTTCTTATTTTGCTGGGGCTTTAATTATTCCCAGAAATCATTTAAAAGATCATTTAAAGAAATTATTTGCTATGAAAAGTTTTTCTGAGAAGGCTTTTCATAAGATTATGAATCTCTACAATGCTTCTCCCGAATCTTTTTATCAGCGTTTAACAAATGTGTTGCCAAAGGATTTTGGGATGCAAAATGTATTTTTCCTTAGATTTACTCATAAATTAGGTCTGGAGCGGTTTAATTTAGTCAAAGAATTGCACATTACTCATCAACAACAACCACATGCCAATGAAATCAATGAGCATTATTGCAGGCGTTGGATGGCGATCAAAACATTGAAACGAGCTGCAAAAGAAGATTTGGAATATGCGTTCGATATTCAAATCTCTGATTATACAGATACTGATCAGCAGTATTTAGTGTTTACATCGGCGACCAAAGATCCGTTTAGAGAAGATTACTATCGAAGTATAGGAATAGGGTTTTTAGTTTCTCCTGCTCTGGAGAAAAAAATCAGTTTTGTTAATGATAGTAAAATCCCAAAAGTAAAGGTAGGAGTAACCTGTGAATCTTGTTCTTTGAAAGATTGCGATGTACGTATGGCTCCTCCGAAGCGATTAATTGCTAAAGAAAAATATAAAAGAACTGCAACTTTGGTTGAGGATATTGTAAAACAGCATTCAAGCTGATTATGTTCAAGAATTAATGTGTTTGATAGAAGTAATGACTATTTTTTCTTAACAAGAGAATCTGTAAAATGTTTTCGGTAGTCTGAGGGAGCCGTACCATATTCTTCTTTAAAGATTTTTGATAAATAACTCTTGCTTGAAATACCTGCCAAATCAACTATTTCAGACATTGAGTATTCTGTGTTTAAAACAAGATCTTTGATAAGGTTTAGTCGTATTTGTTTTATATATTGTTTTACAGAGGTGCCGTATAGATTTTGAAAACCTTCCTGAAGCTTATTTGAGTTAAGGCCTACTTCAGAAGCAATCTCGGCAATATTGTCCAATTTAGATATTCTTTCTCGGATGAGTTCGGCGGCTAATTCGATTTGTTTAATTTCTGTTCTTCTCAGTATTTTACTACCTGTGATATCGTTAAGATCATCTTCATATTGTAAAATCTGTTCTGTAAGCATCTGGTACGATTTCCCTTCTAAAAAAAGCTTCTTTAAAAAATCACCACCTTCAAAAGTTTGCATCTCCCTAAAAAGATCTGCTAATTTTAAACTGTAGAAACCATCATGATAAAATAATTCCTTAGCTTCAATGTCATTAAAAAGCTTTTGAAGATTATCGTTCATTGTTACGAGTTCGCACTGAATTTTTTTCTGAAATTCTTTTCTCGTAATCTCTAAACTGTTGATAATGGTTCGTGTTTCTGATTTAAAACAAAGTATATGCCCGTTGAATAAATCGCTTGCTACTATGGCTTCTTGGTATTGTTTAATGTTATGTTCATCATCATAGCCTTCAAAACGATGTTTTAATTCGCCCTCGAGACAATACAAGAATTTGAGAGGATGTACCTTGTTAATTGTAAAATGAAATTCTACTTCTTCTTTAAAAAGACAATCATATTGTATAATACCCATACCTCCATCGAAGTTGATTCCACGAATATTTCCTTGACCAATATGTTCTGGGATGTCTAGAAAAAATTCACCACAACTCTGTTCATAAGTTGTTTCAAAGGCTTCGGCAATATTGTTGATTACTTCCTTGATAGGAAGAGATTTTACTTCGATCAGAATCATGTTTAGTTTGTATTACTAAGGTGTAGTTGGTCTATTATGCGTTAATATATAAATACATACAATTAATACTGTCTTCATTTGCCAAAAATTCTGACTCAATCGATTACTATCTGTTTCGCAGATTTTTTATGGTATTAAAGTTAGTTGGATTTCAAATGAGAAAACAGGATAAAAATGTTGCCAAATACTAAGATTATGTAACTTTTACTTAAAGTTTTATAAATAAAGTTTGAAAGATCATTACTAAATTTGTTAAGATAATTTTAAGATATGAAATTTTTCCCCTATATATTTTTATCAGGCTTATTGTTATGTATTTTAAGTTATACAGCGGTGTATACGCTTATAGATTACGATTTAAATTCTAAAACGAATAATGTGTTTTTGCATGACAGAGAAAGCAATACGAGTTTTTCTTTGATCGCTAAAAATAATTTTCTTGAGAATACTACTACTAAAGATCAATAACCTTTTTTGATAGAAATTTAAATGGGCTAGTGTTACAATAGAGTACTTAAAAAGGAAGGTTTGTTAATGTCTATGCATTTCTTTATTAAATATGAGATGTAAATGAGAAGTCTTATAATGCTTTGAGTCTAAAATCTGTCATTTTGGGATATTGAAAACCATCTTGCTCCTAAGATTTTGTATCAGACTCATGATACATATTATTTTTTGAAATTATGTCGTTTACAGGGTCATGGCCATCACTCATATTTGAGTCCTATATATAAAACCCCATTTTGAATTTTCAAAATGGGGTTTACTTATTGCATAAGGTACTTAACTTTATTCTGTACGACCTCTACGGTTTATAGTTTTAATGTCCATTACATCATTCCTGGCATACCTCCGCCCATTGGTGGCATTCCACCTCCGGCAGGAGCATCTTCTTTAATGTCTGTTAATGCACACTCGGTAGTTAGGATCATGCCTGAAACAGAAGCTGCGTTCTCAAGAGCGATACGCGTTACTTTTTTAGGATCAATGATCCCGGCTTTTAACATATCTACATACGCTTCAGATTTTGCATCATAACCAAAATCATTCTTGCCTTCAAGAACTTTAGCAATAACCACAGATCCTTCTCCACCAGCATTTTCTACGATAGTTCTTAACGGAGATTCGATAGCACGGTTTACAATTTGTACACCTGTCGCTTCGTCATCATTCTCGGTTTTTACAGTGTCTAAAACTGATTTAGCTCTAACTAGAGCAACACCTCCACCTGCAACAATACCTTCTTCTACAGCGGCGCGAGTTGCATGTAGTGCATCATCTACACGATCTTTCTTTTCTTTCATCTCTACCTCAGAAGCAGCACCTACATATAATACAGCTACACCACCCGCTAATTTTGCTAAGCGCTCCTGTAGTTTTTCTTTGTCATAATCAGAAGTAGTAGTTTCGATCTGAGCTTTGATCTGATTTACTCTGTTTTTGATCATTTCTTCTTCTCCGGCACCATTAACTACAGTAGTATTATCTTTATCGATTGCTACTTTTTCTGCAGTTCCTAAATGTTCTATAGTTGTGTTTTCCAGAGTAAATCCACGTTCTTCAGAAATAACTGTACCTCCGGTAAGAATGGCAATATCTTCTAACATAGCTTTACGTCTGTCTCCAAAACCAGGAGCTTTAACCGCAGCTATTTTTAATGCTCCACGTAGTTTGTTGACCACTAAAGTTGCTAACGCTTCTCCATCGACATCTTCGGCTATAATTAAAAGAGGTTTTCCGGTTTGAGCAACGGGCTCTAAAACAGGAAGTAAATCTTTCATTGCAGAGATTTTTTTATCATATAATAAGATATATGGAGTCTCAAGATCTGCAGTCATTTTTTCACTATTCGTTACAAAGTAAGGAGAAAGGTATCCTCTGTCAAATTGCATTCCTTCAACGATATCTACGTGCGTATCGGTTCCTTTTGCTTCTTCAACAGTGATTACACCTTCTTTACCAACTTTTTCAAAAGCCTGAGCAATAAGATCTCCAATAGTTTCATCATTATTGGCTGAAATGGCTGCTACTTGCTTAATTTTATCAGAAGAGTCTCCTACTTCTTTTGTTTGTTTTGCCAGATCGTCTGTGATAGCAGTTACGGCTTTATCAATACCACGTTTAAGGTCCATTGGATTCGCTCCAGCAGCAACATTTTTAAGTCCTTCTTTTACAATAGCTTGAGCCAATACGGTAGCTGTAGTTGTACCATCACCAGCCAGGTCATTGGTTTTAGAGGCAACTTCTTTTACCATTTGCGCCCCCATATTTTCTAAGGCATCTTCTAGCTCTACTTCTTTTGCTACAGAAACTCCGTCCTTTGTTACGGTAGGAGCACCAAAAGATTTACTGATGATTACGTTACGTCCTTTAGGTCCTAAAGTTACTTTTACTGCATTAGCTAATGCATCAACACCGCGCTTGATTCCGTCACGGGCTTCTATGTCAAATTTTATATCTTTTGCCATAATAAATTTTATTTTTCTCATTTCCGCAAAGGCGGAAATTTATTGAATTAAAGTTTAAATTAATTTGTGTTTGTAGAATTGATAGTTTCTTACACGATAGCAAGGATATCGTCCTCGCGCATGATCAGATAATCTTTTCCATCTAATTTTAACTCTGTTCCGGCATATTTGCCATAAAGTACAGTATCACCAACTTTTACTGTCATGTCGTGATCCTTTTTACCGCTACCAACAGCGGCTACTTTACCTTTTTGTTGTTTTTCCTGAGCTGAATCAGGAATATATAATCCAGATGCTGTTTGTGTTTCAGCAGGAAGTGGTTCTACAACCACGCGATCCGAAAGAGGTTTAATATTTACTCCCATTATGATTAGTTTTTATTTTAAAATTAAAATGAAATATTATGAAGCTGTGTATTTCAGAAATTGTGCCAGTGATGTGTTACTGACAAATTGAAACAAAAAATGCCGACTGTATGACAAGTCGGCATTTTGCTAGTATCATTCAAAAGAAATTACTCTTGATTAGTATCATCTGTTGCTGGAGTTTCAGGAACTTCAACTTGTACATCTTCCGTGTTTACTTTTGATTCCTGAACAGAGTTTCCGCTCATTAAATCAATATTTGAAAGTAAAATTAGTACGAGTAATAGAGTTGCTAGAGTCCAGGTACTCTTATCTAAAAAGTCTGTTGTCTTTTTTACACCACCTAGTTGCTGTGTACCACCACCGCCAAAAGAAGAAGATAGTCCTCCGCCTTTCGGGTTTTGTACCATAATTACTACTACTAATAAAAACGATACGATAACGATTAGTATTAAAAATATTGAAAACGTTGTCATTATATATATTATTTATTTTCTTGTAATTTCTTTATTGCTCGAATTTGGTCTGCAAAGAAACCACTTTTTTCGGGATTTTTCAAAATTAATATGTTATAAGCTTGAATTGCTTTTTTATAGTTTTTTTGTGCTAGATATACTCTGGCTAATGTTTCGGTCATTAGCTCATCTGTTGGGATTTGATTTTCTTTAGCCAGGTTACGAGTAGGAGTGTTCTTTTCTGCAGGTTTTATCTTGGGATTTTTTGTTATAAACTCTTCGATAAGTTCAAATTTATCTTTTTGTTTTAGCGAAGAGGTGTTATCTTTTTTCTTTACTTCTGAAATAAAAGATTGTTCCTCGGGATTTGTTTTTTGATCTAAAGGTTGTGTCGAGGTTAATTTTAACCATTCAGCAAAAGAATGGGTCTCTTTTCTATTAAAATCCAAAGGAGTATCAAGTTGCAGTTCTTCTTCTGGGGGTTTTGTATTTTTAGAAGCCTCGGTTGACAGGTCTTCTGAGGGATTGGTTATGGATTCAGAGATTTCTAATTGGCGCAACGTACTTTCTTCTTTTCTCTTTAAAAATAAAGTAGGGTCGAGCACATCTTCTGCTTCTTTCATTTTCATTCTTACAGCATCATCCATTTCTATTCTGGGTAATACTTTTACTTCTTCATGATCAATAACATCAATATCTGATTTATGCTTTTTCTTTGTTTCTGTATCTTGACTTTTTTGGTTGAACACCTCTGAGGTAATAAAATCGAATAATACACTGCGATCTGTTGTGTATGCCGCTGTAGTTTTGAGTTCTTGATTATATCGAAAACTTTCCTGATTCTTTAAGCCCTTTAAAACTAAAGGTCTTACAGCTTGAAAATAAGGAAACTCCCGAGAAAGCTTTTCTAAAGCATTAGTCTGTTCCTTGGTAATCTCTGAAGGATTTTGTAGTAAATATGTAAGCTCTTTAGTGTTCAATATAAAAATTTAAAGTATATGCCTTTTTAAGGTATTACCACCTTGCTAAGGTTGCATTAAAAATATCTTGTGTGATTCGTTCAAAAATAACTTGTAGTGCTTCGTCTCGTACAACGTTTTCTGATCGATCAGCAGGATAATCAAAGAAAAAGGAAAAACGTTGTTCCAAATCTTGTGAAGAGTCCTTAGCATCATAAAACCTTACATTTACGGCTATTGTTAATCGGTTTTGAGCTGCTGTAATATCTGATGTAGCAGTATTAGGTGAAACATAATCCTGTACAATTTCTCCTTCATATACAATATCACCACCAGATGTGGTTAAACTAAGATTTGTTTGATTAAGTATTAGATCTTGTAATTGATTTGTGAAATTTTGATCTACACCAGGAAAGATTCTAGGAGATTGATTTTGAAAAAAATTAACCTGAAATGTTTTTGTGTCAGGAGAGATAGATATTCCACTAAAAGAGTATACACCACATCCTTGAAGCATAACTAGACCAACTATTGCGCAAGCTATATATTTTAATTTTCCCATTAATTCTTTCTGGTATGTATTTTTAAAATTCTGAATCCTATATTCTGAATTTGTAATTATTAAAGGTCGTATTGTTTAATTTTTCTATACAAAGTACGTTCACTAATTCCTAGTTCTTCGGCAGCTGCTTTTCGTTTTCCTCTATGGCGCTCTAACGATTTTTTGATTAATTCTAGTTCTTTATCGTGCAAAGACAGGGTTTCTTCTTCTTCAATTTCTTCGGCAAAAGAGTATTTGTCTTCTTCTTCTTTTTGAGGGATAATATTTTGAGAAGATAGTTGTAATACTCCTGTGGTTGTGTCTATAGAGTCTTCAAATGGAACTTCTTTTTCCTCTTTATCCTCTCGATAGATTTTTCTAATCAATCCTTCGTTATCTTTTTGCACTTGTTTCGAATTACCACTTTGCATAAGCTCCATGGTTAGTTTTTTTAAGTCATTGAGATCACTTTTCATATCAAACAACACCTTATACAAGATTTCTCTTTCGTTGGCAAAATCACTTTCCTGTTTATCAGAAGAAATTACTGCGGGCAGGTTGCTTCCGATATTGGGTAAATACCCATGCAGAGAAACTGCTGTTATTGTTCTGTCTTGTTCAAGGACTGAAATTTGCTCAGCAATGTTGCGTAATTGCCTAATGTTGCCGTTCCAATGATACTTTTCTAATAAGGTCGCCGCATCGTCTGTTAGCCGTATGGTAGGCATTTTATATTTTGTAGCAAAATCTGAAGCAAATTTTCTAAATAGAAGATGAATGTCATCTTTTCGATCTCTTAAGGGAGGGAGTAGTATCTCTACTGTGCTTAAACGATAGTATAAGTCTTCTCTAAATTTTCCTTTTTTGATCGCTTCAAACATATTTACGTTGGTAGCCGCTACGATACGAACATCTGTTTTTTGAACTTTAGACGAACCAACTTTAATAAATTCACCATTTTCTAAAACCCTTAATAAACGAACCTGAGTCGTTAAGGGGAGTTCTCCTACTTCATCTAGAAATATGGTTCCGCCATCCGCTACTTCAAAATACCCACTTCGAGTTTGTGTGGCTCCTGTAAAAGCTCCTTTTTCGTGTCCAAAAAGTTCACTGTCAATAGTGCCTTCTGGGATAGCTCCACAATTTACTGCGATATATTTACCGTGTTTTCGATGAGATAATGAATGTATAATTTTAGGAATACTTTCTTTACCAACACCACTTTCTCCGGTTACTAGAACAGAGATATCTGTAGGAGCTACCTGAATAGCTTTTTCTACAGCTCGATTAAGTTTAGGGTCGTTTCCTATAATCCCGAATCGTTGTTTTATGGCTTGAACTGATTCCATGTATTAGTTTATGATTGTGTATTATTAATGTTAATTATTATCAGAATATCCAATAGCTTCGCCTAACAAAGTTGCACTCGTACATTCGTCAATACGAACCATCACAAAATCACCAATTTTGTATTCTTCTTTAGGAAAAACAGCTACAGTATTTTGTGTAGTTCTTCCGCTCCAATGTGCGTTGGATTTCTTAGATTCTTTTTCGATTAATACTTCTAAGGTTTGTCCGATAAAGGCTCGATGCCTGTATTCACTATGTTTTCGTTGTACTTCAATGATTTCTGAAAGTCGTCGCTTTTTAACTTCCTCAGGAATATCGTCATCCATTTTACGTTCGGCAAGGGTACCGGGTCTTTCAGAATAGGCAAACATAAATCCATAGTCATATTTTACGTATTCCATAAGAGACAAAGTATCTTGATGATCTTCTTCTGTCTCTGTCGGAAATCCTGTAATAATATCTTGTGAGATGGCACATTCGGGAATAATATTTTTGATATTGTCTATCAATTCAAAATATTCCTGACGTGTATGTAAGCGATTCATTTCTTTTAAGATACGATCACTTCCACTTTGAATAGGTAGATGGATGTATTTACAGATATTTTTGTGTTTTGCCATAACATGAATCACATCAAGAGTCATATCCTGAGGGTTTGATGTTGTAAAGCGTAAGCGTAGTTTGGGGTGTTTTGCAGCCACCATGTCTAATAGTTTTGCAAAATTAACAGCAGTTGCTTTTTGAAACTCACTTGCTTTGTCAAAATCTTTTTTCAAACCGCCACCATACCATAAATAGCTATCTACGTTTTGACCTAATAACGTTATTTCTTTAAAATTTTGAGCGACAAGGTCGTCTATTTCTTCCAGGATGCTTTGTGGATCTCGGCTGCGTTCTCTTCCTCTGGTAAAAGGGACTACACAAAATGTACACATGTTATCACAGCCCCTGGTGATCGATACAAAAGCAGATACTCCATTGCTTTGTAGTCGTACTGGCGAGATATCACCGTAGGTTTCTTCTTTTGAAAGAATTACATTAACCGCATTACGGCCGGCATCTACTTCTTCAATTAAATTGGGAAGATCTTTGTATGCATCTGGTCCAACGACAAGATCAACGATTTTTTCTTCTTCCAGGAACTTACTTTTTAACCGCTCTGCCATACATCCCAGAACACCAACCTTCATTTTTGGATTGATCTTTTTTACAGCATTGTACTTTTCTAAACGCTTTCTAACCGTTTGCTCGGCTTTTTCTCTAATAGAACAGGTGTTTACCAAAACCAAATCCGCATCTTCAAGACGTTGAGTTGTATTAAATCCTTCTTTAGCTAAAATAGAAGCTACAATTTCGCTATCGCTGAAATTCATTTGGCAACCATAACTCTCAATAAAAAGTTTGCGTTGATTTTCTTTCTTTTGATCAAGAACCAAAGGTTGTCCTTGTTTGGTTTCATCTATAATCTTCTCCATAAAAAATAATTCCTTAACGATTAAAGGCAAATAATGTGCAAAGATACTTTTTAATACGATTTATGACAAAGTGGCAGGGTGTTATTTTCTGAAAAAAATTATATTTGGCTTTTTTCAACTCACAAAATACCTAATAATATGTATAACAGTCTCTTTGAGAAGATTGAAAATAGTTCACCTCTGGATTTTGGAGATATTCTTAATAAAAGCATTACGCTTTTTAAAAAAATCTGGGTGCAGGGATTTGTGCATTTGCTTATCACTATAGCAATTGTGATCCCTCTAATGATTGTAATCTATATTCCGATTTTTGCTCTTATTGGTCTTTCTGGATTTGAAAATGGTTATTCTGAATACGGGAGCTCTGAATATCCGATAGACGAACTATCTATCGGTTTGATGATCTTATTTATACTGTTGGTTTTTATTATGTCTATTGTTGCAACTGCGTTTCAGTTTGGTATTACTGCGCATTTTTATAGAATATGCAGGCAAGTTGATACGGGGATAGCAGAACGTTCTGGCTATTTTATGTTTTTTAAGGGGAAGTACTTGGGTAAACTATTTGGTATTGCAATAGCAACGTTTGGTATTGCAATATTGGCTACTTTGTTATGCTATCTTCCTTTACTCTACGTTATGGTCCCGTTGCAATTATTGGGAGTGATTTTTGCCTTTAATCCAGATCTTAGCGTAACGGATCTTATAAAAGCTAGTTTTAAATTGGGTAATAAAATATGGTTAGTGGCTTTTGGGCTAATTTTTGTTTCCTCTATGCTCGCCCAATTGGTAGGTATGTTGTTGTGTTTTGTCGGGGTATTTTTTACTGCTTTTTTTGTGTATATGCCAGTGTATTATATTTATAAAGAAGCAATAGGATTTGATAATACCGAACCTGAAGAAGATAAATTACTTGTCGAATAAAAGATATAAGCCTGCTAATTAGCAGGTTTTTTTTGAACTAATTTTTTGATAAAGAATCTTGATATCAAAAAATTGATATACTTTTGTGATCAGAAATTAAAGGATTATGGCTAAGAATTTAGTGATTGTGGAGTCGCCTGCCAAGGCCAAAACTATAGAGAAATTTTTAGGAAAAGATTATACGGTAGCGTCCAGTTTTGGACATATCGCAGATCTGCCTGCAAAAGAACTAGGAGTAGATGTCGAAGGTGATTTTAAACCTAAATATATTGTTTCAAAGGACAAAAAAGATATTGTTAAAAAACTAAAAGACCTTTCTAAAAATGCAGAAATGGTGTGGCTGGCAAGTGATGAAGACCGTGAGGGAGAGGCTATTGCATGGCACCTGGCCGAAACACTTAACCTGGATAAAGATAGAACTCGTAGAATAGTGTTTCATGAGATTACCAAAAACGCTATTCTTAAAGCTATAGAGAACCCGCGTTCCATTGACTATAACCTTGTAAATGCACAACAGGCTAGGCGTGTATTAGATCGTTTGGTTGGGTATGAGTTGTCTCCGGTGCTTTGGCGCAAAGTAAAAGGAGGGTTGTCTGCAGGGCGGGTACAATCTGTTTCTGTACGATTAATTGTTGAAAGAGAACGAGAAATACTAGGGTTTAAGCCAGAGGCATCGTATAGGATAGATGCAGAATTTTCGAATGAGGCGGGAAAATCGTTTAAGGCTAAGCTTCCTAAAAACTTTAAAACAAAAGAAGAAGCATCGTCTTTTTTAAAACAAAATATAGGAGCATCATTTAAGGTTGCTGATCTTACTACAAAACCTGCTAAAAAATCTCCGGCACCACCATTTACCACATCAACGCTACAGCAAGAAGCTTCCAGAAAGTTATATTTTTCAGTAAGTAAAACGATGACCATGGCACAACGGTTGTACGAAGCGGGATTGATAACATACATGAGGACGGATAGTGTAAATTTATCGTCCGAAGCACAAAAAGGAGCTAAATCCGAAATCGTTTCGGCGTATGGTAAAGATTTTAGCAATCCAAGACAATATAAAGGAAAATCTAAAGGAGCTCAAGAGGCTCACGAGGCAATACGCCCCACAGATTTTTCCAGGCATACTGTAAATGTTGATTATGATCAACAAAGACTATATGAACTGATATGGAAACGTGCTATTGCTTCACAAATGAGTGATGCTAAACTCGAAAGGACCAATGTAAAAATTGAGGCTGATTCTCATAAGGAGCAGTTTACAGCAAATGGAGAAGTGATAAAATTTGAAGGATTCTTAAAGGTTTATCTTGAAGGAAATGATGAAGAAGAAGAAGAACAAGAAGGGATTCTTCCGGCAATGAAAATTAACGAGAGTCTATTTAATAATTATATCTCAGCAACAGAAAGATTTACCAGACCTCCCAGTCGCTATACCGAAGCTTCTTTAGTTAAAAAACTTGAAGAGCTGGGAATAGGCCGACCCTCTACATACGCACCAACTATTTCAACGATTCAAAACAGGAATTATGTCGAAAAAGGAGCTAAAGAAGGTGAAGCACGTAACTATGTGCAAATGATTCTTTCAGAAGGTGCAGTTCAAGAAAAAAAATTGTCAGAAAAGGTTGGCAGTGACAAAGGTAAATTGATTCCGACTGATGTAGGTATGGTTGTGAATGACTTTTTGGTAAATCACTTCTCTTCAATTCTGGATTATAATTTTACGGCCAAAGTAGAGCAGGATTTTGATGAGATAGCCGAGGGCCAGGAAGACTGGACTCAGGTAATGAAAGAGTTTTATGAAGAGTTTCATCCCAAGGTTGAGGATGTGGCACAAAATGCCGACCGGGAAGTAGGAGAGCGAATTCTGGGCGAAGATCCTGCAACAGGCAAAGTGGTTAGTGTTCGTTTGGGTAAGTTTGGGCCTATGGTTCAAATCGGTACTGTAGATGATGAAGATAAGCCAAAGTTTGCAAGTTTGCCACCAGGACAAACATTAAGCGCAATTACTTTTGAAGAAGCAATGGATTTGTTTCAGTTGCCAAAAGAGTTAGGAGTATATAAAGGAGAGACCATTGTGGTAAATAATGGGCGGTTTGGTCCCTATGTACGCTTTGGTGAAAAATTTGTATCCTTAGAAAAAGGAGAAGATCCGTTAAATACTAATCTGGATAGGGCAATTGAACTCATAGATGCTAAAGAAAAAGCAGACGCGCCTATATATACTTATGAAAATCTTCCGGTTCAAAAAGGCAAAGGACGATTCGGGCCTTTTATAAAATGGAACAATATGTTTATCAATGTCAATAAAAAATATGACTTTGATAATTTATCTGACGAAGATATCATAACCCTTATTGAAGAAAAGAAACAAAAAGAAATTGATAAAGTAATTCATAATTGGGAAGAAGAAGGAATTCGTGTAGAAAAAGCAAGATGGGGGAGAAGTAATATCATTAAAGGTAAAACGAAAATAGAATTACCAAAGACGGTAGATGCAACAAAATTGACTCTTGATAAAGTAAAAGATCTTATCGAGAAAAACGCTCCCAAGAAAAAAACGACAAAAAAGAAAACAAAGCCTAAAAAGAAATAATCCATGTCTTTTGAATTTCTTGCACCAGTTAGCGACTTAGTTGCGGCACACACCAAGTTGCTTCCTGATCAATCATTAGGAAAACAAATAAGGGTTCATACGGCAGAAAAAGGAATTCCTGATTTAGAAAAAGTAGATATTGCCATTCTCGGCATACAAGAAAATAGAAACGACATTAATTTTCTGGGCGAAAAACTAAGTTTTGATACTGTGCGTAAATCTCTATATGAGCTTTATCCTGGAAATTGGGGGAGTACCATTGTTGATTTAGGAGATGTCACTCCAGGAAATGAAGTTAGTGATACGTACTATTTAGTTCAAGAAGTTTTATCTTCTTTATTAAAAAAAAATATTATTCCAATAATTATAGGAGGAAGTCAGGATTTGGTTTACGCTCAATATAGGTCTTTTGATGTGCTGGAGCAAATGGTGAACTTGGCTAATGTAGATTGTAAGTTTGATTTAGGAAATTCTTCAGAACCCATAACTAATACCTCGTTTGTTGGCAAAATTATAGTAGAACAACCCTATAATCTGTTTAATTATAGCAATATAGGGTATCAAACTTATTTTAACTCTCAAGAGGAAATTGATCTTATAGAAAAGTTATATTTTGACGCCTATCGTTTAGGTGAAGTGATTTCAGATGTAACCATAGTTGAGCCTATCATGCGTGATGCAGATATTGTTTCGATAGATCTTGGAGTGGTGAACGCTTCGAGTATGAGTGGGTTGGTTTTCTCGCCAAATGGATTTGATGGAAGAGAAATATGCGCTATTTCGCGTTATGCAGGAATAAGTGATAAAGTAAAAAGTTTTGGAATTTACGAATTTAAAAATTTTAAAAACGAAGAAACTTCGGCGTTGTTGATTGCTCAAATCATTTGGTATTTTATAGAAGGAGTTAATTTCAGATCTAATGAGATTAATATTAAGAATCTGAAAAGTACATTGCATTATAATGTTCCTGTAGAAGATGAAATTTTATCTTTTTACAAGAGTGCAAAAACTGGAAGATGGTGGATAGAAATACCTTTTATTTCATCTGGTAATAATAAATTGAAAAGACATACGTTATTACCTTGCACATACAACGATTATGAGCGTGCTTGTAATCAGGAAATACCTGAAAGATGGTATAAGGCAAAACGAAAAAACGAAGTTTAACATTTTTATTAGGCAGATTTAAGGTTTTTTTTGGAAAAAAATTGTTTTTCTGGAAATAAATAAATAGGTTTACGGCCTTAAATCTAGAAGATCTTAACCTAAAACACGTTATGAAGAAATTTGTATCACTCTTTGCTATTTTAGCAATGCTCTATAGTTGTGGTGGAGGAAACCGCGGAGAACTAGTCGGAGCACAAGGAAAAAAATGGCACCCACAAAAGCCATATGGAATGGCCCTCATCCCCGGAGGATCCTTCATTATGGGTAAATCGGATGATGACAAAGCAGCGTTAGCAAACGCACCTACCAAGATGGTAACTGTTCGTTCGTTCTACATGGATGAAACCGAAATCACCAATAGTGAGTATAGACAGTTTGTAAATTGGGTTCGCGATTCTGTGATCCGAATGAGACTTGCTATCATGGCTGATGAATTAGGTAAGGCCCCTGGTGATGATGGTATTGGAGAATTTGCGTTTTTAGATGCAGATACCGAGAACATGTCAGTCTATGAAAAATATATGTACGATAACTATAGTGGTACAGGAGAAACCGGCTATGAAGGTAGAGCTTTGAATAAGGATGTCGATATCGAGTGGGATATTGAAGATTATCCAGATGAGTTTTATGCTGAGGTTATGGATACTATGTATATTCCACTAGAGGAGTCTTATAATGGTAGACGTACGTTAGACGTAAGTAAGTTCGAATTTAGATTTACCTGGATGGATATTCAGGCTGCGGCAAGAGCTCGTAAAGGTGGAAGAAAAGATTTTGTAAAAGAAGAAGTAATAAAAGTTTATCCTGATACTACGGTTTGGATTAAAGACTTTAATTATTCATATAATGAACCTATGCACAACGATTATTTCTGGCATAGTGCATACGACGATTACCCTGTAGTAGGAGTTTCTTGGGAACAAGCGAAAGCCTTCTGTAGATGGAGAACCATTGAGAAAAATACATTTCAAAAGAAAAAAGGTAAAGAATTCGTGAACTATTTCAGACTGCCTACCGAAGCAGAATGGGAGTACGCTGCTAGAGGTGGTCTAGAATCAGCTACATACCCATGGGGTGGTCCTTATGCATTAAACGACCGCGGTTGTTTCTTGGCAAATTTCAAACCTCTTAGAGGAAACTACGCAGCAGATAACTTTTTATATACTGTCGAAGCAAAAACATTCGAGCCAAACGATTATAACCTATATAATATGGCTGGAAATGTTTCAGAGTGGGTACAGTCATCATATGATCCCTCAGCATATGAATACGTTTCATCAATGAACCCAAATGTCAACGATGATGATAACAAGCGTAAAGTAGTGCGTGGTGGATCCTGGAAAGATGTTGCTTATTTCCTACAAGTAAGCACCAGAGATTACGAATATGCAGATTCTGCTAGGAGTTATATTGGATTTAGAACCGTTCAGGACTATATGGGAACTGACGTGACTGGAGAAGATAATACTCAGAATCAAAAATAAGTCCCAAAATTCTATCAACTTAATTACTAACCCTTTTTTTAAAATTTAAGATTTAAAAAACAAAACAAATTTATTATGGCAAATTCAAAAGCAAGCAAAAAATTAATGAACATGGTATACGGTCTAGGAGCGGCCGTTGTAATTCTAGGAGCACTATTTAAGATTATGCACTGGCCAGGTGGTAACGCAATGCTTATCGCAGGTCTTATTACTGAAGCATTAGTATTTACCATTTCAGCCTTTGAACCAGTAGATGACGAATTAGATTGGTCTCTAGTGTATCCCGAATTAGCAGGAGGGAATAAAAAAGATAAAAAACAAGACACTACCCCTGAAGGATTGTTATCTAAAAAATTAGATGATATGTTAAAAGAAGCTAGAGTAGATTCTAGTCTTATGAGTAGTCTTGGTGATAGCATCCGTAATTTTGAAGGAGCAGCTAAAAATATCTCTCCAACTGTTGATGCAATTCAGGGTCAAAAGAAATATAGTGAAGAAATGCAAAAAGCAGCTTCTCAATTAGAATCATTAAATAGTCTTTACAAGGTACAATTAGAATCTTCAGCATCTCAGGCAGAAGCTAATCAAGCGATAGCAGAAAATGCGCAAAAACTGAAGGATCAAATGGAAAGCCTTGCTAGTAACCTTTCTTCTCTTAATGGAGTATATGGTGGTATGTTAACTGCAATGAATAGAAGCTAGTTAACTTTTTTAATAAATATTTTATAATAACTACCAAAATTTAAGAAGAATATGGCAGGAGGAAAATTATCCCCAAGGCAGAAGATGATTAACCTGATGTACCTGGTTTTCATCGCAATGATGGCATTAAACATGTCAAAAGAAGTATTATCGGCATTTGGATTAATGAACGAAAAATTAACCGAGTCGAATACTATAGCTACAGAGCGTAATAATGCATTTATGTCTGGTTTGGCAGAGAAAGTTGCTGAACAACCAGAAAAATATACACCTTTAAAAGAAAAAGCCGACCAAATTAGTGCTTTATCAAATGAGTTTAATACATATATTGGTCAGCTTAAATCAGAATTAACTGCAGATCTAAGTGATCCAACAGACTACGAGACAATGGATAAGTCTACTACATTAGATGAGAAATTTTTTGCAGGAGGTAAAATTACACCATCGGCAGATGAGTTTCTTAAAAATGTTGAGAAGTACAGAGACGGTGTTGCAGGAATTATCAAAGAAGTAAAAGAAGTTGATGAGTCTGTTGCTAATGATGTATTAAAAACATTCGCAACTGCAGATGTAAAAGACCGTTCTGGTGTGAGTAAAAAATGGTTAAATTACAGCTTCGAAGGATTTCCTTTAGTTGCTTCGTTAACCAAGCTTACACAAATGCAGGCAGATGTTAAGACTACAGAAAGTAAAGTGCTTTCGGCGTTATTAGCAGGTCAGCAAGCTTCAGAACTTTCATTTAGTAACTATGAAGCTATTGTTGTTGCAGATAAAACAGCATTCTTTAGTGGAGAGAAATTTAAAGGTAGAATTGTTCTTGGGCGTTTTGATGCAACACTTAAGCCAACCAAAGTTATGGTTAATGGTAAAGAGCAGACTGAAGTTCAGAATGGACAAATTATGCTTGATTTCCCTGCTGGAAATGTAGGAGAAAGAGATGTGGCAGGAGAGCTTGAATTTAAAGAAGGAGATTCTATTGTAAAAATTCCTATCAAAAGTTCTTATACTGTAATTCCAAGACCAAATTCTGCGGTAATTTCTGCAGATAAAATGAATGTGGTATATCGTGGTGTAAATAACCCGATGACAATCTCTATCCCTGGAGTACCTAATGTAAATGCTTCAGCACCTGGTTTAAGAAAATTAGGAGGTGCCGGTAAATACATGATGAACGTTACAACTGTAAAAGCTCGTGAGGTAAGTATTAAAGTTAGTGGTAAATTAGCTAACGGAACTACAGTTAGTGACAGTAAAAAGTTTAGAATCAAAGATATTCCAAGACCAGTTGGAACTGTGCGTGGAGAAGATGGATCTATTAAAATGGCAAGAAACGCTTTAGAAATTTCTTCTATCGGTGCTATTTTACCTGATTTTGATTTTGATATTAAGTTAAAAGTAACAGCCTTTAAATTTAAAGTAGAAGGACAGCCAACAGTTAGTGTACGTGGTGGTAGATTAGATTCTAAAGCCAAAAGTGCATTACGTAAAGCTAAAAGAGGGTCTTCTGTACAAATTATAGATATTAAAGCACAGTTAACGACTAATGCTGGATATAAATTAAAGAAAATATCTCCGGTAATTGTTGAGTTAACAAATTAAAAATAAACTACTTAGTTATGAATTTGAGAAATTTAATATTAACCGTTTTAGGTCTATTCGTTTCTGTTATTTCATATGGTCAAGTCAACGTTCTTAACGCTGATCAACCTGAGGATATAGGAAAGAAAACTGAAGATCAGATTATGTATGATAATGATCATCCTTTAGAGTATGGTTATGTTGATAAGCGTGATGTATTATGGGCTAAAACAACTTGGGAAACTATCGATCTCGATGAACGTATTAACTTCCCATTATATTACCCTATAGATACTAATAATATTGGTGTGAACAGACGTTCATTATATGATGTATTGGTATCTAACATCAAAAGCGGTAAAATCAAGAATATTTACTCAGATTCATATTTTACAGAGACACGTACATTTCAGGATCTTCAGTCTACAATGTCCAAAATTGATACTACAGATTTAGGATACGAACAGTATAACGCTGGAGAACAAGTAGATCCTCAGTATATCAATAGAAGGGATATTAATTCTGCAGATATTGCAGAATATAAAATCAGAGGATATTGGTATTTTGATAAAAGACAAGGAGAATTAAGATATAGATTGCTAGGTTTAGCTCCTGTAGCTCCCGATGTTAACTTTATCGATGACGATGAGCCTGATATGGTCGCTTTATTTTGGGTATGGTACCCAGATGTAAGAGAAATTCTTCATAACGCTTCGGCTTTTAACAGAAGAAATACCTCAATGCCTTTTACATTAGATCATATTTTGAATGCGAGAAGATTTAATTCTATTATTTATAAAGAAGATAACGAACAGGGTGACCGTTCCATTAATGACTATATCGTGGATAATGCATTAATGCAACTTCTCGAGAGTGAGAGAATTAAAGAAAGTATCCGTAATTTTGAAATGGATATGTGGAGTTATTAAACTCTGTAACTATATAAGTATACAAACGCCCGGCAATTGTCGGGCGTTTTGCTATTTTTGAACTATGTTAGATTATATCGTTGTAGGATTTGGTTTATCCGGATTATCATTCGTAGAACATTTAGACAATAAAGAGCACTCATTTGTTGTTTTTGAAGATTATTCTCAAAAATCGTCGAGAGTAGCTGGGGGACTTTATAATCCGGTAGTTTTGAAACGGTTTACACCAGCATGGCAGTCACTCGAACAGTTAAATAATGCATTGCCCTTTTATAAAAACGTTGAAAATAAGCTTCAGGAACAATTGGTTTTTGAACTTCCGATAGTAAGAAGATTTAATTCTGTTGAAGAGCAAAACACCTGGTTTGAAGCTTGTGATAAGCCAATTTTAAAAGAACTTCTTTCTACACAACTTATAAAAAATACAAATACTGCATTACACATTCCATACTATTACGGAGAAGTTAAGAATACAGGAAGGATAGCCATCGAAAAGATGCTTTCTTCATACATACATTACCTTGATAAAAAGAAAAGGATGGTGTACGAGGCTTTTGAATATGATAACGTAACCGTAAAAGATGATTATGTTGAATACAAAGATTTAAAGGCCAGAAATATTCTTTTTGCCGAAGGTTTCGGTGTTAAAGAAAATCCATTTTTTAGTTATTTACCTTTAGTGGGTAATAAGGGAGAGTATATTATTATAAAATCAGATGAATTGAAGCTGAAAGAGGCCGTCAAATCATCTATATTTATTATTCCGTTGGGAGATAACCTTTATAAAGTTGGAGCCACCTACAATAATCAGGACAAATCCCCAGAAATCACCAATAGTGCGTTACAAGAACTCCAAAAGAAGCTAGAATCGTTTTTGAATGTGAATTATGAGATTATAGATCAGGTGGCGGGTATTAGACCTACCGTAAAAGACCGTAGGCCATTGGTAGGCACGCACCCGGATTATCAAAATGTTCATATTCTTAACGGATTAGGAAGCAGAGGTATATTAATTGGCCCGTCAGTAGCAAAAAAACTGTATAATCATATTCTAAATAAGATTCCTCTCGATATCGAAATTGATATAAAACGTTTTGAAAAACTACGATAGACTCTTTTTCTTATCATAATGCATAAAGAAATTGATCCATATGTTTCGGGATACTCTAAGAATAATAGGTAAACAAACAATCATAGTAGCTGCAATCACTAAGAAAGTCGCCACCAGATTTAGTTTGAAAATAAAATGACTAATTACAAAAGCTGCAACGGCAAAAGCAATTCCGACCGGATAACTTACATACATTGCGCCATAAAAAAAAGAAGGTTCTATTTTGTACTTAGTGTTACAATGGCTACATCGTTCATGCATTTTTAAAGTTTCACTTAACTTATAGGGATTGGAAACTTTATACATGCTTTCCTTTTGGCATACAGGGCAATTTCCTGTAAAAATACTGTAGATTTTGGTTCCTTTTAAGAAGTTCATAAGCGTTTTTATTCTACGGTAAAATTAATCATCTTTGCACAAAATATTCAAAAGCTGATGTTAAACATACACAACTTATCAATTTCGTTTGGAGGAGAATATCTTTTTGAAGAAATAAGCTTCAGATTAAATGCCGGGGACCGAGTTGGTTTGATAGGGAAAAACGGAGCGGGTAAATCTACAATGCTTAAAATTTTATCTAAAGAGCAAGAACCTGATTCTGGAGAATTAGCAATGGATAAAGAAGTAAAAATTGGTTTCCTGAAGCAGGATATCGATTTTACTCAGGGTAGAACAGTTCTAGAAGAGGCCTATGAAGCTTTTACAGAAATAAAAAGGATTGAACGCGAGATTGATAAAATCAATCAGCAATTGGCAGAACGTACAGACTATGAAAGTGAAGCGTATAATCAGCTCATTACAGAACTCAGTGATTTAACCCATCATTACGAGATTATTGGAGGTTATAATTATCAAGGAGAGACAGAAAGGGTATTGCAGGGCCTTGGATTTTCAAGAGAAGACTTTGCCAGGTTGACAGATACATTTTCCGGAGGATGGAGAATGCGTATAGAATTAGCAAAACTTTTGCTACAAAATAACGATATCTTATTATTAGATGAGCCTACCAATCATTTGGATATAGAATCGATCATTTGGTTAGAAAATTTTTTAAAGAATTATACGGGAGTAGTAGTAATCGTTTCTCATGATAAGATGTTTTTGGATAATGTAACCAATAGAACTATCGAAATTTCTTTAGGACGTATTTACGATTATAATACGCCATATTCCAAATATTTAGTGCTTCGGAAAGAAATGCGTGACCAACAATTAGCCGCTCAAAAAAATCAATCTAAACAAATAGAGCAAACAGAAAAGTTAATTGAAAAGTTTAGAGCAAAAGCCACTAAAGCTACTATGGCACAATCGCTAATCAAAAAATTAGATAAGATAGAACGCATAGAAGTCGATGAAGATGATAATGCAGTAATGAATATTAGTTTTCCAGTAAGTATACAACCGGGTAAAGTGGTTATTGAAGCCGAAAAAGTAGGAAAATCGTACGAAGAGAAAGAAATTTTAAAAGATATTAATCTACTGGTTGAGAGAGGTTCTAAAATTGCTTTTGTAGGGCAAAATGGCCAAGGTAAAACTACATTGGCAAAAATTATAATTGATGAAATCTCATATCAGGGAACCCTCAAGCTAGGTCATAATGTCCAAATTGGATATTTTGCTCAGAACCAATCAGAGTATCTGGATGGTAACATAACTATTCATGAAACGATGATCAATGCTGCCAACGAAAAAAATCGTAGCAAAGTAAGAGACATGCTTGGCGCATTTTTATTTAGAGGAGAAGAAGTAGAAAAAAAAGTAAAAGTACTTTCTGGAGGGGAGCGTAATCGATTAGCATTATGTAAAATGCTTCTGGAACCTTTTAACGTACTGGTGATGGATGAGCCCACTAATCATTTGGATATTAAATCTAAAAATATACTCAAAGAGGCTCTGAAGAGTTTTGAAGGTACATTGATACTGGTATCGCACGATAGAGATTTTCTCCAGGGGCTTACCAATACGGTATACGAATTTAAGAATAAGAAGATAAAAGAGTATTTAGGTGATATTGATTTCTATCTCGAGCAACGAAAAGTAGATGATCTCAGAGAGATAGAAAAAAAAGATAAACAGGCGAAAGCATCATCAAACACAAAAGAAACAGCAAAACAATCGTATCAAGATCAAAAAAAAATAAAATCCCTTAATAATAAATTAAGTAATGTAGAATCTAAAATCAATAAACTAGAACGAGAAATAAAAGATATTGATTTAGAATTAGCAATAAACTACGATCAGACAATAGCCCAACCTAATTTTTTTGACTCTTATCAATCAAAAAAGGATCAGTTAGTAGTCTTGATGGATGATTGGGAAAAAATTCAGGAGGAGATTGACTCTTTAACAGAAATGTAAATAGTATGTGTGTTTTTATTAATTTGTTATTGATTTCCTCAATAAATTAGTAAATCAATTTCTTCTATTTGTTTTTTTTGAAATTACGCAAAAAACTATAGTGTTATCTTAATATTACCTGAAAAACAGTAGATTACTTTTGTGATATTTTTACCTCCGGTAGCGAGTGCAACTAGATTTTTATGAATATTTTTGTGGCTGTAAATTAAACAATAGTATTTATGAATAACACAAAAGCCATCGATTTAAATGCCCATGCACTATCCTGGATAGGTAAAATTCATTACGATTTTGGGTTTTTAGTTCAAAAAGCATTTCATGAAAATGGAATAGACCTATCAAAAGAACAATGGAGCGTATTAAAACGTTTACATGTTAATGATGGGCAACCTCAAAATGATCTGGCTTTTATTACCCATAGAGATAAAACCTCTATGACCAGATTGGTAAATACCATGGAGACAAAAGAATTGGTAATTCGAAAGAGTGATGAAAATGATATGAGAATTAATCGAATTTTCTTAACAGATTACGGAAAAGAGATTATCCAAAAAGTACAACCCATAATGTATAATCTTATTCCTGCAGTTCAAGAAAGTTTGAATGAAGATGAAATAGAAACATTAATCACTGCTCTTAAAAAGGTAAAATCAAAGATAGCAGAGATCGCCGAAGAATAAAAAAATATGTTCGTGCCCATTCTAATAGCAAAAAACATCTATCTAATAGATGTTTTTTTGGTTTTCGTACATTGGTAAAAACCACAAATTAACTTTTATGAGTTTTTTAACGGCAAACTATCATTGTTGTTGATAGCTTTGCTTACACTTTTGTAAGAAAAGCCTTAAACAAAATTGCCTATATGAGAAACATAATACTTTCTGTCTTAGGATTGTTGCTAATTGCAGGATCTATTTTTTTTGCTATAAACATAATTGATAGTAAGACCAGGCCCAAACCTAGAACATCTAAAGTAATCAAAACTGTTTTTGTAGATACTATACAGAATCAAGCTATTCCCATTCAAATAGCTGCAAATGGTAATTTAACGGCAAAAAGAAGACTAGAGTTATATGCCGAAGTTCAGGGTATTTTCAGAGGGGGATCGAAATTATTTAAAACAGGTCAAAAATACCAAAAAGGACAAGCATTAATCCGTATAGATGCTTCTGAATATTATGCAAGTGTACAATCTGCAAAAAGCACTTTATACAATTTGATTACTTCTATTATGCCAGATTTGAGATTGGATTATCCAGAAATCTTTGAAAAGTGGCAAGCTTATCTTAATAGCTTTGATATGAATAAAGCTACCCCCAAATTACCTGAAATCACTTCAGAAAAAGAAAAGTATTTTATTACCGGAAGAAATATTTATACCACCTATTACAATGTAAAAAACTTAGAACAGCGTTTAGCAAAATACACTATTACAGCCCCCTTTGATGGAGTGCTCACCGAGGCTCTTGTTAACGAGGGTACCTTAATACGACAAGGTCAAAAACTAGGAGAATACATTGACACCGGTATTTATGAAATGCAAGTAGCAATAGGTAAAGAGTATGGCGATCTTTTACGTATTGGTAAATCTGTTACGCTTGCCAACCTTAATAAAACCAAAACATATACCGGAATAGTAACTAGAATCAATGGTCGCGTCGATCAGGCCACCCAAACGATAACAGCATTTATAGAAGTAGAAGAGCCATCGCTGAAAGAAGGGATGTATCTCGAGGCTAGCCTTGATGCTAAAAACGAAGAAAATGCTATTGAAATCGACCGGAGTCTTCTGCAGGAAGGAAATAAAATATTTGTAGTAAAGGATAGTGTCTTGGATGTGGTTGATGTAAATCCGGTATATTTTTCGGATAAAAAAGTAGTATTGAAAGGAGTGCCTAACCAAACGGTAATCCTATCTAAAAGTGTTCCCGGGGCATATGCAGGAATGCTAATAAAAGTTTATCAAGAAAAAAAAAGGACTAACGTAATGTCGGGTGATAACACAGTAAGTACAGCTAAAAATCAATAGGCATGCGCAAAATAATTGCTTTTTTCATTCGATATCATGTTGCTGTTAATGTCATCGTACTTGCTTTTTTTGTATTTGGTATTGCAGGAGCACTTTCGTTAAAATCTTCATTTTTTCCATTAATTGATTCAAAAAACATCACGGTTACAATTACGTATCCAGGAGCCTCACCTCTTGAGGTAGAAGAAGGAATAGTACTCAAGATAGAGGATAACCTGAAAGGGTTAGACGGCGTAGATCGTGTTACATCAACTTCACGAGAAAATAGCGGAACCATAAATATTGAAATCGAAAAGGGGAAAGATATCGATTTTATGCTCTTAGAAGTTAAAAATGCTGTAGATAGAGTTCCTTCATTTCCAACAGGAATGGAACCCCTTGTAGTTGCTAAACAAGAAGCAATTAGGCCAACAATTAACTTTGCAATTAGCGGAAACAATATTTCACTAAGTACCTTAAAAGAAATCGCCAGAAAAGTCGAAAATGATCTTCGTGCTATTGATGGGATTTCGCAAATCACCATTCGGGGATATCCAGATGAAGAAATAGAAATTGCCGTTATCGAGAATAGTTTATTGGCCTACAATCTTAGTTTTAATGAAGTCTCAGAGGCGGTAAGCAGAGCTAACATCTTAACGACAGGCGGAACTATTAAAACAGATTCAGAAGAATATTTAATACGTGCCAATAATCGATCTTATTATGGTGATGAGTTATCTAACCTCATAGTAAGAGCTGATCAAACAGGGCGATTGATACGCTTAAAAGATGTCGCAGAAATACGAGATCGTTTTTCTGAAACGCCAAACGCTACTTATTTTAATGGGGACCTTGCCGTTACTGTTGAAATAACTAGTACGAATACAGAAGATTTAATTTCATCTGCAGAAAAGGCAAAACTTTATATTGAAGAGTTTAATCAAAAATATAACAATGTACAGCTTAACGTAATTAGTGATCGCTCTGTTACCTTAGTACAGCGCACAGAACTTCTTACAGAAAATGCTATCGTAGGGATGTTATTGGTGCTTATATTTCTATCTCTATTTTTGAATACACGCCTTGCTTTTTGGGTGGCTTTTGGATTACCAGTAGCATTTTTAGGGATGTTTATATTTGCAGGAATGTTCAATGTAACGATCAATGTATTGTCTCTTTTTGGGATGATCATTGTAATTGGTATTTTGGTAGATGATGGTATTGTTATTGCAGAAAATATCTATCAACATTATGAGCGAGGAAAATCACCGGTTCAAGCGGCAATAGATGGTACTATGGAGGTAATTCCTCCTATCATTTCAGCGATCATTACGACAATACTTGCTTTTGGAATATTCTTGTTTCTAGATGGTAGAATTGGTGAGTTTTTTGGTGAAGTTTCAGTTATAGTGATCCTAACACTAACAGTGTCTTTAGTAGAAGCGCTAATTATTTTGCCTGCACATTTAGCGCATTCAAAAGCTTTAAAAACTCAAGATCCTAATCCTAAAAATAAAATAGGGCAATTCTTTGCTAAATTAAGGTATATTAACGCGTTTGGCGATAGGATCATGGGGTGGCTACGTGATAAAGTTTACGCACCCGTTTTAAAATTTTCGCTTCAAAATAAACTATTTACTTTTTCTCTTTTTATTGTTTTGTTTATCCTAACTATTGCCAGTATAGGAGGCGGGATCGTAAGAACTGCATTTTTTCCGCGAATTGCTAGTGATAGAGTAGCGATAGATTTGTCGATGCCTAACGGTACCAATGAGAAAGTTACCGATAGTATCATTTCTTTAATTGCAGAAAAATCATGGGAGGTTAATGAAGAGTTATCTAAAAAATATTTATCAGATCCAATATATGAGGGTAAAGCGTTATTCGAAAATGTGATCACCAATATTGGCCCTGGGTCGGCAACGGCATCTTTGGTAATTAATCTGCTTCCGGGAGAAGAACGTCCAGATGCTGTGTCTTCATCTATTGTTACTGATTTGATTAGCGAGAAAATGGGCCCCGTTGTAGGAGTTGAGAGTTTGGTGTATGGTAGTGGGGGTAACTTTGGCGGAAATCCGGTTTCTGTTTCACTATTGGGTAATAATATTAAAGAACTTAAAGCTGCAAAAGCAGAATTAAAGGAATATTTGGTTAATAATACCTTGCTCAAAGATGTGACCGATAACGATCCGGCCGGAATTAAAGAAATAAGTATACAGTTAAAAGAAAATGCATATCTATTAGGTCTAAACTTAAGAGATATTATGGCTCAGGTTCGTGCCGGTTTTTTTGGGATACAAGCTCAGCGTTTTCAACGGGGTCAAGATGAAATTAGAGTATGGGTGCGTTACGATCGTAATAATCGTTCTTCTATCTCTAATCTTGATGATATGCGCATCACCACCAATACCGGAGAGCGTATACCTCTTAATGAAATAGCTAATTACACTATCGAACGAGGGGATGTCGCGGTTAACCATCTTGAAGGTCAGCGTGAGATTCAGATTTCTGCTGATATAAAGAACGTTCAGACCACTAGCGCTACTGACATTATGCAAGAAATCAGAACAGTTGTAATGCCAGAGATTATTTCAAAATACCCTACAGTATCACCATCCTATGAGGGGCAAAATAGAGAAGCAGGAAAGCTGCTGGGATCTCTTAGACCGGTAGGTCTTACCGTCTTGTTGTTGATTTATATAACCATTGCATTCACCTTTAGAAGCTATAGCCAACCCCTATTACTGATCATCATGATTCCTTTAAGCTTGCCAGCTGTTGCTTTAGGGCATTGGGTGCATAATTTCCCTGTTAATATTTTGTCTATGTTAGGTATTATAGCACTTATCGGAATTATGGTAAACGATGGTTTAGTCCTTATAGGTAAATTTAATGGGAATCTTCGAGAAGGGATGTCCTTTGATAAGTCCATTTATGAAGCAGGAAAATCTCGATTTAGAGCTATTTTTCTAACTTCACTTACTACAATTGCAGGATTGGCACCTTTATTATTAGAGAAGAGTAGACAAGCACAATTCTTAAAGCCAATGGCAATTTCTATAGCATATGGTATTGGTTTTGCAACCGTACTCACCTTAGTTGTGTTACCTTTGTTTTTATCATTCAGCAATAATGTAAAAGTTACCGGTAAGTGGTTGGTTACAGGAAATAGAACCACTAAAGAAGAAGTAGAACGCGCTATAAAAGAACAAAAAGAAGAATATGAAGAGCAGCATGAATTGCAGGCATAACTATACATTAGCCTTGAAGTTGTTTCTGTTTTTGATTTCGAGTACAGCGGTTGCTCAGCAATTAACAAAAGACGAAGCAATACGTTTAACATTAGAAAATAATTTTGGAATTCTTGTAGCCACCAATAATGTAGAAGTTGCTAAGAATAATAAAGGAATTCTTAATTCGGGATACTTACCTACGTTGTCTTTAAATGCAGGGGCTGATTATCAATCGGCAAATAGTACGACTTCTTTTGGTGGAGCCATAAATCCGAATACAGGAGAACCTCGTTCTGATATAGAAATCGAAGATGCAGAAACGCAGCGTTATAATGCAGGGTTAAATCTTAATTATACGCTATTTGATGGATTGGGGCGATTTTATAACTACAAAAGACTTAAAGAGCAGTATAATCTAACCGAACTACAAGCCCGGGAAACTATAGAAAATACAATCCTGCAATTATCTTCAGTATATTATGAGGTCGCCAGACAATCAGAAAATATAGAAATACTTGAAGAAACTTTAGAAATCTCTCGAGAACGGGTTTCAAGATCGAATTATTTGTTTGAGTATGGTCAAAACACAAAATTAAATGTGCTGAATGCACAGGTAGATGTTGCTAATGATAGTATTAATCTTCTGAATGCCAGGCAACAATTAGTAAATACAAAGAGGGATCTTAACGTTATTCTTGATGAAGATCTGGATACAGAGTTTGAGGTAGATACGGTTATCACTTTTATTCCTAAGATAGTATTAGATGAATATCTCGCCAAATCTTCAGAAAATAATGTAACCTTATTACAAAATCAAAGTAATTTACGTATTAGTGATTACGATATTAAAGTAAGTAAATCGGGATATCTGCCCACCATAGGTTTGACAGGTTCTTATGGTTGGAATGAAAACAGAAACCCACCTTCGGCTTTTTTCCCTGGCAATGTAGCGGACACATATACGTTAGCGGCAGGGGTAAGTCTTAGCTGGAACTTGTTTGATGGTGGAGGCACCATAACCAGAGTAAAGAATGCGAAAATAGCGTTAGATAATCAAGAAATTTTAAAAACTCAGGTAGAAAAAGAGGTACAGCGAGATATCGCCAATGCATTAGGTACTTATAAAAACAGGCTTAAAGTATTTGAAATTCAACAACAAAATGTACTTACTAATCAAAATAATTTTGAACGTTCTAAAGAGCGTTTTAAACTAGGTCAAATCACCTCTATTGAGTTTAGGCAAGCACAAATTAACCTGATCAATGCCGAAACGAGTAAAAATCTGGCTAAATACGATGCTAAACTTGCTGAGTTGCAAGTATTACAACTCACAGGACAATTATTAAATGTTAATTTTTAAGCTATCTGATTTGTTTAAAAAGTAATAAAAACGATAATGATGTTTGAACACTTTTTCCAATGCCCGTATTGCTGGGAAGAAATTTCGATGTTGTTAGACCCCTCTGTGGTCTACCAGGTATACGTAGAGGATTGCGAGGTATGTTGCAACCCTATAGAGTTACATCCTAGATTTGAAGCACAAGAATTGATCTTTTTTGAGGCTAAAAGTATAGAGCAGTAATTATAAACGTCTTATTAATAGGAGCTTATATATTTTTTTGAATTTTTTAATATAAATAGTGTTGTATAACCTAAAAATGGTTGTATATTTGCCGTCCAATAGCGCGGGATAGAGCAGTAGGCAGCTCGTCGGGCTCATAACCCGAAGGTCACAGGTTCGAGTCCTGTTCCCGCTACTACGATAACCACTTCATTTTGAAGTGGTTATTTTTGTTTATAAACGTTTTTTCTTCTTTAAAATTATCAATTTGTCCACATAGAGTACTGAATTTTGGATTTTTTTGTCTGAAAGCTATAAATTACTCTCTTATTATTTCAAATATATTATTCAATAAAACTCTTTTTTAGTTAAGTACTCCCTTTTGTTTACTAATGTTTTCAATGATTTTGAGTTCTAAGAGAATTATATTCTCAAAGTTGTATGAAATTGAGCTCTTCGGGTGGATTGTCTAACTGTGCAAAAATGAATATTAATCATTATTATTTTAATACAATGTCAAGTAATCTATTGTGATTTAATAATACAACTTCATAAGTTTTACGGTTACTAGGGCTTTAGTTTGAGAAATCGTGTTTCGATATTGATTTTTGAAGTATTTTCCAATGATTTCTTACTTGTCTTTTTATTTCAGGTGCTTCCATTATTTCGGATGCTTTATAAGCGTACCTAATAAAATTCCCTCTATATTTTCTTGTAATTTCTTCTCCTTTTGCATCATATCTGTTAGAGCCCAATCTTCTATCTTTATTTGTTTTTGCCCCTTTAAATGAATATAATCTATAGATTTTTCTTTTGAATATAGGAGCTTCTTCTATTTGTGATATTTCTTTAATTCTTTCGATTCTTTTAGATTTTCTTCTAACAGAATCTTTCATATCTCTATAAAAAGAGGCTAAATTTTTAGATTTTATAAGTGTTTGGTAACCATAAAATTCAAATCCGAGGTAGTTAAAAGGTAAGTTAAATTCCGTTGGTTGATTATTTTTGAAGCCATAGCATTGTAATCTTTCTTTTTTGCCAATAGTTTCGGTTTTAAATAAAGTCTTTTCAGTTTTATCAATTCCTATAGATAGATGATATTTTTTAATTTCATCTTCAACTGTTTTTAGGACGTATTCAATTTGGTTCTGATTACAAATTAATACTATGTCATCAGAATATCGTCTATAAAAGCAGTCGTTTTTCTTTACCAATTCTTCTATTATAAATTCATCAAAATTAAGCATATAAATATTAGCTAATAATGCACTAATAGGTAAACCTTGTGGAATCCCTATCAATTCTCTTTTTCCGTTGGTAAGTTTTTTAGTTTTACGTTGATTTTTATAAATTCTAATTCCAGATTCAAGGAATTCTCTAAATGATATAAAAAAAGATTGTTTTCCTACTTTTCTATTAAATGAAAGTTTTTTTTCATCAAAATGAATTCCATTTGTTTTTAAATCACTTAATTTAATAAATGAGAACCGAGTAACTGATTTAAATATATTAAAGTGGTCATCTCCCCATTCATCTTTCATTAAATTTTTCCAATAATGTTTTAGTTTTTTGTGATTTAGATTGTTGAAAAAACTCTCAATATCAATTGCTAATGCCACACATTCTTTTCTTTTTCTTATTTCGTCAAAGGCATCTTTGGCAAAGTGAATATTGTTTTTATGACCTTTTTTATCTTCTGTTTCAATACTTCTATATGCAGTAATTGAGTTTGATAAAATGGGTTTTGCTTTTAAGTAATTTTCATATTTTTCACCTAGAACTTCTTTGGAGTAATAAGCATATATATTTGCATCTAAGTGAGTAGCAAAAAGTATCGGTCTGATTTTCTTATTAGATATGACTTTTCCATCTTTTATTTTCTT
The DNA here is from genome assembly GCA_947497175.1 of uncultured Aquimarina sp. Taxonomy (GTDB): domain Bacteria; phylum Bacteroidota; class Bacteroidia; order Flavobacteriales; family Flavobacteriaceae; genus Aquimarina. The sequence goes on from CANMFM010000001.1 coordinate 432,040, forward strand.
ATGAGATCTTTTTACTTCTTCTCCAAAATATCCTTTTTTAAAACGTCGTTGATTAATTTCTTTATAGATGAGTGGAGAGAATTTATGGATGGATACTTTTCGAGGGTCAGACACATATTTTTGCGTCTTATCTCTTTTTTTACTAGGAATTTTGTTCGTTATATGTAAATAGCCTCTGGCTTTAAACCAATCTTTCTTTTTTTTGTTCATTTCATAGAATAAAGGTAAGATCTTTTTGCACGGATTTTAATAAGAGGGACATACATTGAAAAACAATTAGGTTATTAGCCAAATTCTTGACTCCCGTTGCCTTCTTACGTCTAATATAATAAACCTGAACTTGCAAATGAAGCCCATACTTTATGATACTCTGGTAGGAATCCTATTGATTGGTCTTAGCACTAGTTGGTGTAAAGGGACAATAAATAATCCTACAAAGTTTAATTCTGGGAAATTAATTACACAGATATTAAATCTTTGTAACTTTCTCAATGAAATTACTCTGTTCTTAATCTCCTATAATGAGTTAAGTGATTCTTAATAAATTAAGAATACGTTGACCTAAATAACTGTCGCACTCTAAATAACAAAAGAGATCTTACCCTAAAAATTAGTTTGCAATTTAAGCTAAAAAACCTATTTTACATACTGCTTAAAGAAAAAATACATTGATGAATGATGAAATAAAAGAAGGGAAATTTTCAATTGGCGATGTTGTTACTCTAAAAACGCATCCAATGTTTAAAGCAAAAAGAATTCAGGGAGATAATAGATATGTTCCCCCTGTTATGATCGTAATTGCTGTTTACCCAGAAAAAAGAGATGATACATTAATCTATAAATATGATTGTATATATTTCAATGACGATAAGAGTGAATTTATTTGTTCGATTTTATCTCAATCGGATATAGATGGTTTTGAAAACTTGCTATTTGAGAGAATAAATAAGGATGGGACAAGTATTGAGAATTACACTTCTTTGATTGATGAGGTTAAAGCTCATACTTTTCCTAGTTTTGAGTCAGGAAAAGTAGTCTCTTTTCGAACAAAAAAAATAGAGATTTATAAGAAACGAACATCAAAAAAAATAACTATACACCCTAAAAACAATTCTCTAATTATAGAAGAGACCTTAAGGTACGTAGTTTCGTTTGCAACTCCAAATTTTGTTTTATGTGGAATTAAAGCTTCTTATCCAAAAGGATTATTAAATCGAAAAATTAATCAAGATAGTATTACTTCAAATCAATTGTTTAAGATAAAGTGGTTCAATCCAACTAAAAACAAGTTCAGCGAACAATATTTGCCAAAAGAATGCTTAGTTGATGAAATTAAATTTGATTAAAAATATTAAAATTTATGCATCCGGATAACATAAAACTCATTCTTGACGAATACCTTACCCTGAATAATACTCAATACGCGATTTTACTTAATGGAAGTTGGGGTAGTGGTAAAACATTCTTTTGGAAAGATACATTGATTAATGTTGTAGAAGAAAAAAGGTTAAGACCTATTTACCTTTCTTTAAATGGTATAAGAAGTATTGATGCATTGCAGCAACAACTTTTTATAAAGCTTCTTCCTGTAATTGGTAAACACGAGAACAAAATATTTAAGCATGCAACTACGATAACTACAAATTTATTAAATAAAGCAAGTAAAGCTCTTATAAAAATAGACTTTAGTGACATATTTAAAGGAGTAAGTTTAGATGCCTTAAATTTTGATAAGATAGTTATTTGTTTTGATGATTTAGAAAGATGTCAAATACCATTTAAAGAATTATTGGGATTTATTAATGAATTTGTAGAACATAAAAATTTAAAATGTTTGATTTTGGCAGATGAAGATAAAATCAAAGAAATAGAGAAAAATAAGAGTATTGGTTATAATAGTATTAAAGAAAAAATAATTGGTAGAGTATTAAACTATGAACCAGATTTAGAAACAATTATACCACATTTTTTTAATAGATATAATGAGAATAGAGAATACTTTTCATTTTTAAAAAATCATCAAGAATATTTTTTATTGTTGTTAGGGGAATTTGAAGAAAAGAATTTAAGGATAATCTCTTTTATTCTTCAAAATCTAAATAAAATTATACCAGAAACTCTATCATTAGAAGAATCTTATCAAAAAGAAATTATCTTATTTACAATAATTATTTCGATAGAATTTAAAAAGGGAAAGCTAACATCTAATCAATATCAAGATTATGGTGAATTAGATAATATGTTATCTTATTCCTATTCCATAATGGATTCGATTACAAAAGATACTAATTGGGAGGATAATCAAGATGAAAAAACAAAAAACACTATCAAGGAAGAAGATGACTTGCCTACAAGAGTGTATAAATTATATCTTAGAAATCGGATTACAGAATACCATTTTTATCCCTGTATATATTCATACATCTTATCTGGTTATTTTGATCAAGAACTATTCAAAAAAGATATTGATAGTCATGTTCCAAAAGAGTCAAAACCAATTCGAGATTTACAACAATTAACAAATTATAATTTCCGAAAATTAGATAATACAATATTTTTAAGATTATACGAAAATGTATTAGAAAATGCTGAAAATGGAATATACTCTATCTATGAATATGAGCGTCTAGCAGATTTTTACTTTTTCTTTAGTGAAATGAAATTGACTTCGCTAACGGAAAAAGAAATAAGTAACAAATTATTTAAAGGAGTTAATAAAGCTGCTAAAAGAAAAGAATTAAATGATCATGCTTATCGATCTATGGAACGATTTAAGCAAGGTAAAGAAAGAACTAAAGAGATAAGAAATGAAATTTTTAGACTCCACGAAGGTATAAAATTATCAAATCAGAAAGTGGAAAGTAACTTGTTAACATCTTTGATACAATCCGTACAGATATCTGAAATGAAAGAACTTTTTAAGAAGAATAAGTATAATGAAGAGTTTTTGTTTCAAATAGATGTGAAGGAAATATTTAATGTACTCATTAGTTCAGATAATGAAGTAATTTACGAATTCAATCAAAACTTAATTGAAAGATATAATTATGCAAACCCTGGATCTTATATTAGAAAAGATATAAGTTTTTTGAAGAAACTGAAGGATTCCATTATTTCATATTTAGAAAATAATGATAATGGAATGGGTAATTTGCAAAGGTTAAATTTATCTGAATTAGAGACTAATGTAAAAACGTGGATTGAGAAATTAGTAAAAACAGAATTTAGTGTATGAATTGAAGGGAAAGGTGAGATTTTGAGTATGATAAAACTTTAATGGGTTATTAAAAGTAAAAAGCTGAAAACAGTACTCTACTGTAGAGTACTGAATTTAAGTACTGAAATGCACGAAATGCAAGTTTTTATGTACTCTGTAAACCGTGAAATGTCTTATAAACAGATGGTTATGGAATAGCTCGTTTAGCCTCATAACCCGAAGGTCACAGGTTCGAGTCCTGTTCCCGCTACTAAATAAAAGCTTCAGAATTATTCTGAAGCTTTTTTATTGTTATAATGTTGGCTGGAGAAGTAAACCTCAGACGGGGTACCATGTCCAAAGGAAGTTTATGGAAATTTTAAATTAGGTTTACAACTTCAATTACAAAGGCGTTTTGACCTATTAAAATATGGAGTATACCATTTTGTTCTTAACATATAAATTACCTTAATTAAGCTTCCATACCGTATTATTAACTGCACCAAAGTTGCTTCTTTGTGTTCCACCTATAGCGAATACTTGACCATTAAGATTGACTAAATCAAAATATATAGCCCTTATTGCAACAGAAGAAAGGCTAGTCGCCAGTGTCCACTCAGTACCATTAACAGATTCGTAGAATGTAGAACTATTACTTGAGCCATCTTCGGCAGTGGTCATTAAAATAATTTTATTGTTTAGCACAATACTACCAATAGAATTTATTCCTCTCTCTTGTACGTTAAAAATTATAGGATCTGACCAATCTGCACCATTTTGACTGTTTCTGATCTTTATTTGATCTATATCAGAATCTGAATTGGGCTCCAGGCTATAAAGTGTTCCATCAAGACTTTCGATCTGAAACTGATATTTAGTATCAAAACGATGATTTTCGGTCTCCAGGTTCCAGTTCAAACCATCAAAACTACTATATACATAACGCTCAGGAGAAAGTTCATCAACTTCTGCGCTATATCCTGCAATCCTATAGATTTTATCTCCTAAAACAGAAAATCTTGAGGATTGATATTGTACAAATGGAGTAGTTTGTGTTTCTTCTATCCAGTCTATACCATTTTGTGAGCTAAATATTTTAGTGGATTGTGTGCTGTCAAATATTCCTCCGTAAATCCATAATTTATTATTAAAAGCTATTAATTTATGTCCATATATTCCTCCAAAAGAAAAAACTCCTTCGTTAACCCAGTTTTCTCCATCGACACTAGACCAAATATCGTTTAATGCATTATCTGCATCATCTCTTCCTCCGATAACCCATATTTTAGTATTGAAAACGGCTACTCCTGTAGCTTTTCTAGCGCCATATCCCACATTTTCACTTATCAATTCGGGTAATATGGTCTCTGTAATAAAACTTTGAATACCGCTTTGAGCTACGGCTATTCCGTTTTCTGAAGCAATAACCCGCCAATAATACGTAGTTCCTGTGTCTAGGATAATATCATTATCAACCCCATATATATAATTTATGCTGTCCCATGTATCGGTTATGGTTTGTAAGTTATTTTCTGATGTTCCTAATAGGATTTCGTAAACAACTTCTTCATCGCTAATATATTCTTCCCATCTTAATGCGGGTTGCACAGATAAGGTTTTTTCTCCTTGTATCGGTTCAGACAAGGTTAGACTATTTAGCTCAGGTTGAGTATTTGGTTCTGGTAGATTGTTATTCCTGTCATCATCGTTACTGCATGAGAGTAATAGGGGTATTAAACAAATGTGTATTAATTTTATAAAAGTTTTCATTGATCTTTTTCTTTTTAGATGTTAATGGAGGGATGTTAATATCTATCCTATCCTACACTTACTAAATCTATATCCATATTTTTTTTAGATATAGTTTTACTTTTAATATTCAAGCCCAAAATGATCCATAACCTCGTAGTAGGTCATTTTCTCAAAATTGATGGCTCTCGCTTGTCTGGATGTGGTATTGCCCGCAGGGATAATTACATATCTAAAATCTGTAAATACACCAAAAAATTGACTGGTGCCATCTACTGTTCGGGCAATAAAGATGATCTCTCCTAAAGTATCAGGAAGCACAAAATAGTAGGACTGATTGCTGAAAACAACAGGAACGGGTACAGTATTTACCCCATCGCTTCCGTAGACCAATACAGTTCCTGAATCCGAAATTTCTTGGGTAAATGCTTCATCGGTAACCGTAAATGAAGTATAACTTACTGAATTATTAGAAAATTCTTCAGGGATCCAGGCAGAAGCAATTACATTGGCATTTCCATCCAGGCCGTCTTGACCATCCTGACCATCTTCTCCTGCTGGTCCCTGCTCACCTTGCGGTCCTATAGCGCCGTTTGCACCATCTTCCGCAGAGCAGCTTATTAGTAACATTCCGAATAGGATAATGATTAGGCCTTTTAAAGTAATTTTTGTGTGATTCATGACATTTTGGTTTTTAGTGTAACATTTCTTCAGAGTTTAATAAATTCGACTCTCCTGTTTTGTGCTTTACCATTGCTGGTAGCATTAGAAGCTACCGGGTTTGATTCGCCTTTACCATCAGTAATTATCCGATTTTTAGCAATGCCATACTGGTTTGTAAGTGAATTCATAACGGCAATAGCTCTTTTTTTGGAAAGTTCGAGATTGCTTGATTCGGATCCGTCTGAATCGGTATGGCCAATAATTTTGATGTTCACATCCGAATTTTCTTCAAGAACTTTTGCTATTTCTCTAATCGTCTTATAAGATTCTGGCAATAATGCATCACTACCAGATTTAAATTGAATGGCATTGGTACTCAATCTACCTTCCGTAATTAGTTTACTTCGATTATCTACCCCGGCTTTACCAATTCTAAAGTTTGTGATGTATACTTCATCTTTATTAGGGTCGTCTCTTAATCCTCTTACAAAAAGTTTAAAAGTATTTGCAGAAGAAGGTACCATTCTAGGTATGTCCACTAACTTACTATCATTCATCCATACCCGCATTCTTTCACCATTGACAGATATAGATATACGAGATTTTCCATTCATTAGGTTTCTATAATCTTTGCCTATTTCATTAAAAAACTGTCTTTTGCCATCAGTCCTTTTTTCGATGTACCCCGGAGATGATATAAACTGGCACGGAGACAGCTTAACCATTGCACTTGAACGAGATTGCTCGAAAAGTGGAGTGTCCTGTAGGAATAAATGAATCCAAGACTGTGAACTGGTATTGCGATCTAACCCCACCGTGTACATATCAAACTCTATAGTATAATTTTCGGGTAATGATCCTTTGATGATTGGTATATACATAGACTTGCCTCCTAATCTGAACCATTTTTTTCCTTCGATCATTACGATCTCACCGCTACCGTTGGTATCCCATTTTGCAGGAAAATCACCTGTATTGTCTCTAGAAAAATTATCCTCGAAAATTGTGATTTCCCCAGGTTGAAAATCTTTCGCTCGCTCCACCGAGAGGCTATTATTACTTTTTGCTGAATCTGAAGAACCGATTACAGGACCTTTTGACTTTTTCTTTCTACTCTTTTTCTTTTTGCCCTCAAGAACCCCGTCCAAAGCTTTGTCTGTTTTTTTCTGACTTTCTCTTTCTACTCGTCTTTCTACGGTTCTCTCTGCTGCTTTTTCTGCTTTTTTGGCAAGCTTTTCTAGAAATTGTGCATTACCAGAAAAGATGCATCCTAAAAAAATAATGATTGTGTAAAATGTTATAGTTTTCATTTGTTTGTTAAATATTTACGAGTTACATTTTCTTAAATGTTGTTTTTTTGATTAATTTATTCTTGTTTATTATTCTCAATTCGTAATTACCTTTCTCAAGAGCATTTACATTTAAGTAAATTTCATTGTTTGGTATTTTAGGAATATCTCCTTTGAGTATGAAAGGTATTTTTTTCATTAAAACATATAATAAAGAGAGGGACTAACCTGAAAAGCGTACCACAAAACTATACTTGAAAGACAGAAAGGATTATGAGAAATGTAACAAAACCTGTGACATATGTAACAGGTTAGTAGAAAAGGGGTAAGTCCCCCAACAACAAAGGGTTTTTAAACCCTGGAAATAAAAACAACAACACAAGGCTGCTTAAGGTTTAGAAAAATCAGATGGAGACATCCCGTATTGTTTTTTGAAGCATTTGGTAAAATATGAATGGTCATTAAACCCTACTGCGTATCCAACCTGAGAGATATTAATTTCTGATTTTTTAAGTAATTGGGCGGCTAATTTTAATCGTTGACTTCGTATAAATTCTGTAGTAGATAATCCTGTTAAGGCTTTCAGTTTACGATGTAATTGCATTCTACTCATCCCCAGAGCGACCGCAAAGTTTTCGGCACTAAAATCACTCTCGACCAGGTTTGTATCCATTACTTCTTGTACATGATTTAAAAATTGTTTATCGTAAGTATTAACAGAAATTTCTTTAGGAGTTAATATAACTTCCTGACTAAAACGTTCCTGAAGTTTTTTACGAGAATCCAAAAGATTTTTTGTGGTAGCTTTCAGAATTTCTGTGCTAAACGGTTTGGTGACATAAGCATCTGCTCCAATCTCAATACCTGCTAATTTATCTTCATCACCTGCTTTGGCGGTAAGCATGGCTATAGGAATATGAGATGTCGTTTGATGTGTTTTACTTTTTTTTATGAATTGTAATCCATCTTCATTAGGCATCATTAGATCGGTTATAATTACATCGGGCACATATTTTATCGCTTTTTCAAACCCTTCCTTACCATCTTTTGCCGTTTTGATCGTAAAATCCTCAGAAAATAGAGAGGAAAGATATTCTCTTAGCTCAGCAGTATCATCTACTATTAATAAAATTGGATCGTCTGCACCTTCGTCCACGCTATGATGTATAATCTCTTTATCTGAAATCGTATCCGGTACTTTTGTTTCCGTTTTTGAAAAATTAATTGCAGTAGCCTCCTGATATTTCTTTTCATCAGTGTCGTATATTTTTTCTTCTATAGGAATGCTAACCAAAAAACTAGTTGTATAGCTATCACTTGATACATTTATTGAACCTTTATGCAGTTCTACCAGTTCTTTTGTTAAAGCCAGCCCTATACCAGTTCCTGGAGTATCTTCATGAGCTCGATGAAATCTACTGAAAATATGAGTAAGTTCCTTTTTTGTCAATGCAGCTCCTGTATTTTTAACTTCTAATTGCAGGGAAGATTGTTGTATTTGAGCAATCAACATAATTTCTCCTCCTTTGGGGGTATATTTTATAGCATTGCTCAATACATTAGTAATGACTTTTTCTAAAACGTCACGATCAAACCAACAATGTTTATTATCCAAATCTATAGTAGAAATGAATTTTTGATTTTTAATTTCTGCCTGATATTCAAAAGAAGATAAAGTTGCCTTCAAAAATTCATACGCATCCAATTCTTGAACATGTAATTTATAATGATCTGATTCTAACCTGGACAGGTCTAAAATTTGATCAACTAAGGTTAGTAGACGTTTGGAATTATTTTTGGCTATGTTTAGATGGCGTTTTTCTTGTGGATCCAGTCCTTCCTTTTTTAATTGCTCTTCAATGGGGCCATTGATTAAGGACAAAGGGGTTCTGAACTCATGAGAAATATTTTCGAAGAACCGGGATTTTACGGTATCTAGTTCTTTGAGCTTTTTATTGGTTTTTTGGCGGTTACGCAATGCTAAAAACAAGAAGATTGCGGCTATCAAAAATACTCCAAAGCCAGCTATAAAAAGGTTACGTTGATTATTTTTTTGTGTTTCTATTGCTTTATTCTCTGCTGCTAGTAGCTTTATTTCTTGTTCTTTTCTTTGGGTTTGATACTTCGCCTCTATTTCGGTAGTCAATTTTTCTTTATTCATCATATGGAGACTATCACTCAAAACAAGTAACCTTTCATTCATATAAAAGGCATTTTTAAAGTCTTTTAAGGCTTCATAGGCTTTACTTAATCCATCAGAAATTAATTTTCGTTCACTTAGATAATAATCTGTTCCTCCAGATGGTAAAGTTTTTTCAGCTAATTTAAAGTAATGGATTGCCTTCTCATAATCACCAGTATGTAGATAAAACATAGCAGCGCTATATTGCATGCTATTTAAATTAAACTTGCTTACTTCTTTATCAGAGGTTATTTTAATGCCTTTTTTTAAGACTTCTTCGGCTTTATCATAATCTTGAGTTTTGATATAAGCCAAAGCCAATTCAGAATAGACTTCTATAAGTTTGTTAGGCTGATTAAAGGATGTATAAAAAGGCACTGTTTGCGTAAAATAATCAATCGACTTTGCATAATTTTTTTGAGCGTTGTAGAAATTACCTTTCAATCTAATCGAGTTATAAATTCCTGCTTTATTGTCAAGTTTTTTGTGTACTTCTATACTTTTATCTAAATATTTAATTGCTTCATTATTATTTAGTGCAGAATAGATCATTGAGATATTTTCATAAGCTACAGAAAGATATGTTGTGACCTCATTATTGATCGTATGAAGTGAATCTATTGCTAAATAATGTTTTAGGGCATTAGAGTAGTCATTTTTATTGAAACTCATATTTCCATTTACAATCAAACAACCAGACATTAATTTCCAATCCCCGTCTTTCTTTGCTTCTTCTAAAGCAAGCTTACTATACCGTTCGTATTCTTCCAGGTTTAAATTGGCTCTACTCAAAATCGCCAATTTCCGGTATAAATCTGCTTTTGTCTTATGGTTATCAGAGTTTTTCAACAAAGACATAGATTTTTTTACCAATAACAAAGAGCTATCCAGCTGAGAATTATAATAGTAGTAAGAAGATGCCAGATTGTATGCCTTTATTGCTATATCTTGATTCTTTGTGTTTTTAGCGAAATTAAGTAGTTTGTCATTATATATTTTTGAAGAATCCATGCTAATGGAAAGGTAATGCCTAATTACGAGGTCAAAATTTTCAAACCGCTCAACATCATTTTTTGAAGATTTCAAATCTTTTTTCAAAGAATCAATTCTTGTGAGTTCCTGAGTGTAAAATAAACTGGTACTGAAAAAAATACCGATTAGAATTAGATTCCTCATCTCCTGATAATTTGTGTCTTTCAAATGTAGCCAAATTTCAACAATTACATAAGTTACTCATGTCGCCTGCTATTCTTATAAACTTAATTAAGACTCTCTTAGTAATAATATCTTTTAAATACTCTTCATCCAGAACATGAAATGTATTTTTTCTGAGGGGTAAACAGTTTCACTTATAATGAGACTTGAGCCAATGGAAAAGTTCATTACTTTGATAGAAATTACATAAAAATTAAAGTCTGCATTAATCGATTGGTTCAATAATTTTATTGATTAGATCATAAAAAAGACTTTTTTGAAGGTAATTTCATTGTGCAAAAGTTTAGTGGTAAGGAATGACTTTTTGAACGCTAAAGCAATTCAAAGAGCAAGTCTGCAAAAATCCTAGGTATTAATAGTAGTACCCTTACCCTTTTTTAAAGGTTCTCCGATATACTGGAGAACTTTTTTTAAGGGTATAACCGGATGCTTCATGGAGTTTGGTTATTGGAAGAAAAATGATTTAGGAATCTTAAACTATACTTCACTATCCCGGCAGCTAAATATTAAATTATTAGAAGATGAAGAGTTTTGGAATATTTTCAATATTGATAATTGGGCAGTTTTTCAATCGTTAAGGTGTATTTACATTTATGATGTTACTGATGATTCAGTAAACACCATAGAATCTAAGGGCACTATTACTAAAATGTTCAAGGTTGATCAGAATATTTATTTCCAGAGAATGAATCAAGGAACATTTAAAATAGAATATGGCAAAAGCTTTTTGATTTTTGAAGATGAAGTGGTCAAGTATAATGATGTAATTAATAGCTTTATCAAAGAGCTTCTTAACATAATTATGAATAGCACACATATTTATAGTAACCAATAAAACCACTTCAAAAAAAGGAAGTAGTTTTATGAATATATCGTAGTTACTGGGCAGAGTATTGGTAACCCTGATCAAAGGTTCATAACAAATTATACAAAAACTTCTAAAAACTCTGCATTAGCTGATGATATTTGTATTTGGTCGGCTAGAGCAGGAATGAGGATGGTTTGTCCTTGATGTATGGTTTCGGTTGTTTCATGTAATGTAATTTCAGCAGAACCTTTGGTACACATATAAATGATAAATGAATCGATATTTTTAAACGTTTTGGTTAAGGTGTTTTTTACGGTTAAAAAATTAGTTGTAAAATAGGGGCAATCCACCATGTTCGAAGATTCATTATCCTTTTTTGCATATAATGCTTTGTAGTCATTTTTATGATCAAAATTAATAACATCAAGCGCCAAATCAGTGTGTAATTCTCTAGAGACCCCTTTATCATCTTTTCTGTTCCAATCATATACTCTATACGTAATATCAGAAGTTTGCTGAATTTCTGCTAATAATACTCCAGATCCTATGGCATGTATTTTTCCTGCGTCGATAAAAAAAGAATCACCTTCTTTAACTTGCTCATGATGTAGTATATTTTCTAACTTGTTTTCTTTCAGATGATATTTGTATTTGTCTTCAGACATTTCCTGATTAAAACCTACAATCACATTCGCTTCTTTGTCAGCATGCATTACATACCACATTTCTGTTTTTCCAAAAGAATCATGTCTTTTTTTTGCCGTATCATCATTAGGATGAACTTGTATGGATAAATCTTCTTTGGCATCGATAAACTTGATTAATAGTGGAAAATTAGTACCAAATACTTGATAGTTTCGTGTTCCAACAAAATTTTTATCATAAGTGTTGATCAACTCTTTTAGTGAAGCTCCCTTCAGCGGGCCATTTGCAACCACCGAAATATCGCTTTCCACTCCAGAGATTTCCCAACTTTCTCCGATATTATCTCTGGAAGTATTTTTAGACAGCACATTTTTTAGTTTATTTCCACCCCATATCTTTTCTTTTAATATGGGTTCGAATTTAATAGGATAATTAATCATGATCAGTAGTTTTTTGGGTTTTTAATTAGGCAGCAAGAGCTGCTGTAGGCATTTCAAATATTTCTATAACAGGCTCAGTATTTTCATTTTTGGCAGCGTAATTCAAACTTTGAAGTACATTGTAGTTAAACCAGATTGACAGTAATCTATAAGGTATTTCAAGAGAATCTTTTAGTCCTAATTTCGAATCTTCCATATGTACCCATCTCTGTAAGGGCTGTTCATAAATTTTATTTAAGATTAAAACTTTGCCAAAATGTTTTTTCATTCTTAAGAACATTTCTACATCAAATAACCATCTACTAAAGAAGTTTCTTTTAAACAGTACTGGAACCAACTTTGCTCTAAACACTTTTGCACCGCACTGTGTATCTTCGATAGGAAGCCTTAGAATAAAAAATACAAGCATTTTGATAATTTTAGAGAAAATTGCTCTAATCGTATCTTTTTCAATATCTTTTGAAGCATTTTTGGCTCTAGAACCAAAGACCATACTTAATTTGTTATCCTTTTTTAAGGTTTGCAGAAGCCCATCAAAATCATTAAAATCAGTAGAAAGATCTGCATCGATAAAGCCTATGAATTCTATATCGCCTCTATGATAAAGATACTGAGCTCCAGATCGCACTGCCGCAGCTTTGCCTGCATTTTTCTTTATATCTAAAACACTTACTTTAAAGGGATTTGTTTTTTGAATTTTTTTTAATACCTCTATAGTATTGTCTTTACTTCCATCATTTACAAAGCACAAATGAAAATCATTTTTTGCATTGATAAAATTTAAAAAAGCCTTTACATTTAGTCTTTTTTCTTCATTATAACACGGTATGATTATTCCAGTTTTCATAATAGATTATTTTGGGTTACAGTTCAAAAGTAGAACTGATTACCTCCTGAAAATGGGCTAATTCGATGATTAGAAGCTTGCTGTCGGTGAACGGTTTTTATCGATAGACATACCATTCGTCTAAACTGAATCCTTTGTTGTATATTTAATTAGTAGAAAAAAAATCTTGGATATCGATAAAAAAACTACAAATAAGTACTTGATCGCTGCCTTGCTTATAGGGTTAGCTTTTCATGGCACTAGCGTATTTTTCACACTAGAAACCACATACGATGCTTTGATACACCTATTCTTTGCTAATCACTATGCTAATAGCTGGTTTGAGCCCTGGAATTACAGTTGGTATACGGGTTTTACAGTTATGGGCTATCCACCTTTAGTACATCAGAGTATTGGCTTACTTTCTTATATAGGCGGATTAAAATTCGGTTTATTCTTTGTCGCTATTCTTTCGGTGGTTCTTTTTATTACAGGAGCTTATCGTTTCACACTATTGCTCACTGCCAATAGAAAAATAGCAGGGTATGCTTCTATACTTGCGGTATTATCTTCTTCGTTTGTAGAAACATTACATGTTTTTGGTCAATTACCTAGTATTATAGGGATTTCTATACTTATGCATGCACTGCCTGAAATCTATTTATGGATTAAAACAGGCAGATACAGATATTTAATAACGTCCCTGAGTCTTATAGCCGTTACGGTAACATCTCATCATGTCACTCCAATTTTTGGAATGATATTTTTTGTGTTTCCATTAATAGGAATGGTGATCATGGATACCTCTAGAAACAAAGTAAACTCGTTTAAAGAGGTCACGTTTTCTGTCTTTTTAAAGACTTTTTTTGAGCTTTTTAAACGTATTGTTGGTTTTGGCTTAGGCGCTCTGGTTTTAATTGTTGTGTGTATTTTACCGTATTGGATTAATACCAAAAACAATCCTATTACACAGGTCCCAATTCCTCATGGCTCTCGTGATAATTTTTTTGAAATTACTTCTTCAGGTTTAGTGTTTTTTATAATTCCCTGGGGGATTTTAGTATTCATATTTCCATACATATGGTATCGGTTTTTTAGTAAGCGATATTTATTTTTTGGGCTATCAATTTCACTATTAAGTATTTTAGGTACTGGAGGTACAACTCCAATCCCTAAAATGATATTAGGAGAGAATGCATTTAATATCCTCACTCTGGATAGATTTACGCTTTGGGCTTCTATAATGGCACTACCTATATTTGGTGAGTTCTGCTATCGTTTTATTGAAGGAGATTTAAAACAGTTTATTCAACATAGATTTGGAGCAATATATCATAGAATTCTAGGAGGATTACTGGCGAGTGCATTTATTTTTATAGCAGTTTTTACAATGAGTTTAGGATATTTTAGGCCTTCCCAACCGCAAAAAATTAAAATGTTACCTATTCTTAATTTTTTGAAACAAGATCAACACGACCATTGGCGTTATTTACCTTTAGGATTTGGAGATCAAATGGCTTGGTTATCGGCTCAAACTCAGGCGATGACAGTAGATGGTAATTATCATTCTGCCAGAAGATTACCAGAATTAACCACACGAGCCGTAGAACGATTAGAAAATTCAAAATTTAGAGGTATTGAAGGTATAGGGTCACTACAACAATTTCTTACAATACCAGAGAAGTATAACTTGAAATATGTGTTCTCAAACGATAAGTTCTATGATCCAATACTATATTTCTGTGGTTGGCAAAGATTACGTCAATTAGAAAATGGTATTATAGTTTGGGAAAAACTTAATGTTCCTCCTTTGTCTAATATTTTGCCAAAAGAGAATGTGCCTACATTTCAAAAGCTTATGTGGGGAATCGTACCTGTAACAACAGCCATATTAGCATTTATATTAAATATACAAATGCTATGGGTTCGACTCCTTAAATCCTCGCACGGTAAAGCTGCAGAATATTTAAGATTTGGTATATACTATCAAGGATTCAAAAAGAAAATATATAACATATCATATATCTGGAGTATACTTCTGGTGGTAATCTTTGGATACAGTATGTATCTTTTTTATATCAAAAACACAAAACAAATTAGTCCTCAAAATACGGTGGCGGCTTACTATGATGCCTTAGATTTTAAAGAGTTCTCAAGAGCGTATTCATATTTGGATCCTCAAAGCAATAAGTCTCTGGACCAGTACATGTTGGAGATTGCTGTTACTGATGGTTTATTAAGTTCCTATGCCAAGTTAGATAAAATTAATGTAGAAATTATTACAGCAAATGATAATCTGGCAAAGGTAAAAGCACTAACCCATTGGATTACTCCTCTCGAAAAAATTGACAAAACATTTTATCACGAATTGGTAAAGAAGAAGAGCAAGTGGTTCATAAAACCATTAGGATATGATTTGGATATACCTCCGGATCAATTATTTACTGAAAATACTCCAAGATTTCATAATCATGGCCGAAGAAGAATAACTTCTGAGCAAACTCATCATGAAGATGTTCTAAAACAGCCTGTTTTAGAAGTGCTCAATGCAAAGATAGTAAAGCATCAAGAAGAGTATTCTATTATTGGCGAAATACAAAATGTAGACAACGTACCCGCAGATGTTGTGATCAGAGGAACATTGTACGATGAAAAAAACAGTAAACTGGCAGTTTACAACGCGCAACATCAGATGAAGCATAAGTTAATCCCAAAAGAAATTACGAGTTTTAAGATTAATTTTGAAGGTATCGCATGGTTGGATACTAAAGAGGTAAAACCCGTAACATTTGATCCAAATCAATATACACAACTATCACTTAGTGGGGTGCCAGCCAAGTTCAACTTGCAGTGTGCCGGAAATGTGACTACCGTCGATCTCTATAAGAGTGTAACCATTAACAGTTTATCTGTCAAAGAGAATACAATCAACGGTATTCTATTTAACTCCGGGTTGCAAGAAGTCACTATTCTGCAATTACTCGTTTCTTACTATGATAATCAAAAAGAATTGTTATGGATAGACCATCAGTATTTACAGGAAGGGATTCGTTCGCAACGAAAACAATATTTTGAATATGCTCTGAAAGATTTATCGCAAATTGAAAATATCAATCAAGATCTGGATTATGTATTTGTAAATGGATTGTCAAATAAAGAAATTAGCGAAAAAATTATACCGAATCGAAAATCAGCATATCAGACGGCACAACTTTTACCTATTGAAGGAAATGGGTTTAGTTTTATTAAAATAGAGATAGACTCTTATATTGCACAACCAAATTGATGGATCAAAAACAAAAGTACAATAAACTATTGCTACCTATAGTACTAATTTTTAGTGTAGGTTTTTGTGCTCTGATTTCTCGACCCAAAGAGATTTCTGCAACATTATTAACTACGCAAAAGACATTTTTGGCGGGTAATGAAATTGCTTTGGACTTTAAACTGAATATGCCGGCACAAACTCAGCTGTTTTTACATACCTCTCTAGGAGCAACAAGTATTACTTCAGAAAATGGTCGTTTTATTGTACCAGAATTTATTTCAAGAAAAAAAGGGCATGTTGACTTTCAATTATATCACAACTCAGAACGTATTTTTCAGGGCAAGATTAACATAAAAGCCAGAAACAAAGGGATAAAAGAAATAGAGACATACATAGGGCCAACAAGTATTATTGCAGGTGGGAAAGACTTTACAATGCACATTGTTATTCCTACCGATGCTTATGATAATCCATTACCAGATAGTACGACGGTACAACTTAAACATCAATTTTTAGAAAATGAAAAAGAAAAAACTTTGTATAGCAAAGATATGATTGGGTGGTCTGCTGTATATTCTTATGCCAAATCAGGTAGGATGTTACTATCCTCCAAGGTGGATCAAACCACCTCTAAAGAGCATTCAATTGACATATTTCCTTCGCTTCCCGAAAAATTTGAGATTACCAGTCAGCGAGAGCATCCGTATGCCGATGGAAATCAAATTACCACGTTTACCACCTCAATTTTAAAAGATGAGTATGGCAATAGTATTAGTGATGGTACCCTGGTTACCTTTCTTATCAAAGATGAGAAGGGATTAATTTTGAGGGCCAATGGGAGTACAATTCATGGTATTGCAACTGGCAAAATCTTACATCCTGATCATCAAAGCACCTGGGAGATCCAGGCTTTTGTACCCGGAGTTGCAGAAAGTAACACAATACGCCTTGCCTACACATCGGTACTGAATAATTTTAAGGTTGCATTCACCAACAATTATCGAAAGATTACAGTGGGACCAATACTTAGCTTTATGGAACAACTTATTCCTAACGGAGCCATAGTAAAACTAAAAATTTTTCAGAATCATGCAGTACACGAAACTAAAGTAAAAACATCATTAGATGGGATGGTAATCTTTGAGCTAGAAGAAGGGTTTTATGCTTCTGGGACCTATGATTTTGAAATTGAGACTATGGGTGTTGAGAAAACATACACTAATATAAAATTACAATGAGAAGTAGAAATAAAAAGATCTACAGAATATTAATTATTACATCCTTTATAGGAGTTATAACCTTACTTCTTTTTGGTATCAGCCAGGTATTATCTTATCTGAATACTGGTGCCGATAGGGCTTCAATGCTCCATTTACCATTAGTACAAGAAGAAGTGTATTTGCCAAAAGTGATTTGGAAAGATACAATAAACCCAGGAAGGCCTATTGAAGATCAAACCTTAAAGAACATACAAAAAGACTATCTTAATGCTTGGTATGTACGTCAGATAGCGTATCAAAATTATGATGCAAGTGGCATAAAAGATTACTATACCGAAAGCGCCCAACTTCCTATTTTTCAAAATATTGAGGTCAATAAAGAGAAGGAAATTTCTATACATAGCACCACCACAAATCATAATATATCTGTAGATTTTTATAGTGCCGACGGTCAGCTGGTAGTACTCACAGATAAGGGGGTAAAAGAGCATCAACATGTTTACCAGGGTGAGAAACTTATTTTTCAGACAGAATTTACATCTGATTATCAAACTCTGTTGTTACTAGAAGATGGATTTTGGCGTATTCGACATATTATTAAAGAGGCCAACGCATCTAATGAAACAGTATCGACACCTCTTGGAATTGCCAAAGTTGTAGGTGATAAAATTTATGTGGCAGATCAAGAATATCAAGTTAAAGGAATTAATTACTATCCACAAAAAACACCTTGGGCTATGTATGGCGATGGTTTTGATATTGAGGTAATTTCGCAGGACTTTGATATTTTAAAAAAGGCAGGGCTGAATACCGTCAGGATTTTTATACCTTATGAAGATTTTGGAAAAGCAAGAGTTCAAAATACGAAATTAGAGAAATTGCAACATCTTTTAGACAAAGCAAATGAAAAAGGATTAAAGGTGATAGCGACTTTGTTTGATTTTTATGGAGATTATTCGGTATTAGATTGGACCTTAACTCATCGCCATGCTGAACAAATTGTGACTACGTTCAAAAATCATAAGGCCATCTTAGCATGGGATATTAAAAACGAGCCAAATCTGGATTTTGAAAGTAGAGGAGAAGAAAATGTATTAGCATGGTTAAAAGAAATGATCATTCAAATACGAAAATTTGATCCAAATCACTTAATTACTATAGGATGGTCAGATATCAAATCGGCAATATTACTAGAGAACAACGTAGATATCGTATCCTTTCATTACTACATGGAGATTGATGATTTTGAAGAACATTATCTTTCTCTAAAATCAAGGTGTACTAAACCAATAGTTTTACAAGAGTTTGGATTATCTTCGAATCAAGGGTTTTGGGCACCTTTTGGAGTTTCAGAAAAAAAACAAGCGAAGTATCATCAACAGTTTCAGGAAATATTCAGAGGTCGAGATATTCATTTTCTTTCCTGGACATTATATGATTTTGAAGAAGTACCCGGTGAGGTTGTAGGAAGTCTTCCATGGAGAAAACACAAACAGAAACACTTTGGTTTTATTGATTCTCAAGGAAACAAAAAACCTGCTTTCGAGTTTATGACATACCATTAAAAAAACACCTACAAAGTATGCAGGTGCTCTTAGAATAGTGACGATGTGACAACTCTTTTATAAAATCAAGCTGTTACTTTTTTAATGCTTAAAGAAGATATATTTTTTTGTTGAATGGCTTTAAATTCTTGCAGGTACATTTCGGTGATTTTGGACATTGGTAAAGCAGTGGCTGCTTTATAATTTGTTTTTCCTAAAGAAATTCTATATTCCTTATCGAGAACTATTTTTTCTATAGCATTAGCAAGACTATCCACACTTTTTGGATCAAAAAACTCTCCATTATACCCTTCTTCCTTAACCAAAATACTTAAATCCCCAAGATCTGGCATTACTACAGCTTTGCCATAACTTCCGGCTTGATGAAGTACTCCTGAACTTCCGGTAGTTGAAGTATAAGGAAAGACAACCATGGCACTTTCGCCAAAAATAATTGGAACGTCTTCTTCGGCAACATACCCGGTAAAAGTTAACTGTGGTACATTATGGTATTTTTCTTTCATAGAAGCTAAATAACCAGGAACATTTGGATTATCAGTTCCGGCAATTACGATTTCTAAATTTGCCTTAGTTCTGGATCTTATTTTTTCGACTGCCTCAATTAGGATTTCAACTTTTTTATAGGTTCCAAATTTTCCAAAAGTCATTATTTTTAGGGGACCTACGGGCAATTCATACGAAGGCTCTTCAGGGAGCTCAAAGGTTCCGTGAGGAATTAGTGCAATATTGTTTGCATTGTATTTTTCCTGTAGGATCTCTACATACTTGCTTATTGTTACTGCAACCGTATCTGCAGTCAATATAAATCTGGTTAAAGTGGATCCAATAAAATTATAAGCTTTTTGTACGATTTTGTTTTTTGTGAACCCAGCACTTTTTAGGTCTACTTGTTCCATAATATTATGTAATAAAACGATCGTTGGTATTTTCCTTAATTTACATAATAGAGGCAACAATAATCCTAATGCTGCCGCTATTTTCTTATCCCCAAACTTCATAAACTGAAGATTAAATAACACGCCATCCGGAGCTGTTTGTTTCACCGCTTTCATCACTGAAAAAATGTTGGTGTAGCTGTTAAATTTCCAGCATTGTCTAACGGTCACTTTACAGCCGTCTTCAGAGAAGTTTACATCTGCTTTTTGAGATGTTGTATCGGTTAATAGGATCAATTCGGTTATTTCGGTCTTTTGTCTGAAGTGCTTAACCAAATGATAAGCATATTCATTTAGAGTTACTTTACTTGGAGGATAAGCGGTTACAATAGCAAGTTTCATGATATTTTGGGTTTTACTGTTTAATTATGCTACAAATATGCCTCAAAATTCATTAGTCATAGATTGACTTTCGATGAGGTACCATTATCTGTAGATCAATGGTAGAAATGTTCGGGTTTATTTTTTGTTTTCTTTTTGGCTAAAAAAGTAAATCAATTGAACAAGTAATAGAATAGCCATGGCTATAATTTGCATGAGGACTACTTGCTCTAATGATTTGTGGAAGAATATGATAAATAAAACTTGAGATATCCCTAGCAACCCTGATAATACTACAGGGATGTATCTGTCTAAAGATAAAAAGTAATAAGCGAATATATTTGAAATGGCAAATAGCGAGGTAGCGATTGCATATTTCCAAAGCAATGGAGCAATGGACATATAATCTGATCCAAAGAGAATATGAATTACAAGTTCGGGAAATATATAGCATCCTAAAACAATCGATGTCGCAAGGATCGTGATATATCCAATATATTTAAAAAGGATTGGAGTATGAGGTTCTCCATCTTTTTGTTTCTGAACCACTTTGGGTAATAATAGCATTACAAACATCCAGGCTACGAAGTACACCACACGGCCTATTAATGCCAATGAAGCATATAAACCAGCCTCATAAACTTCAAAATAATGTTTTACAAGAAGAATGTCACTGTTGTTGATAATGATCTGGGTTAATTCATAAAAAGCAGTTAGTATAAAGAATCGAACCACGTGTTTTGAATGTTCTTTTGATAATGTTTGCTTTTTTAGGATAGCCACTTTTTTACCCTTAAAAGGAAGTAATCCAAAGGCAAATGATATAAGTATGCCTGTAGCGATTAAAACAGAAGGCGAAAATGGAAGAACATATATAAACAGTAGCGTGATGAGTAACCGACTTATCATTTCTCCTTGATATGTAGTGGCTAGATTATTAAATCTTTTCGTTCCCTGAAAAACACCTCTGTTTATGCTCATAATAAAGTAGACGGGGATGCCAAAACCAAAAATAGTAAACATGAATTGAGATTGTGTATTAAAGACATTTTGCAAGTCTTTGGCAAATATTATGATCAAAAGGCCTAATATAATTCCGGCCAGGGATGCATATCGATACATAAGTGTTACAAAACTCATAAATATTGGCTTTTCAAATAGTACCGAAAATTTGGCCGTTGCCAATTGAAATGTCATGGCGACAAATGATAACACCAAAAGGAAAGTAATCAGCAAGGCGGCATCTGCAAAAAGTTCGGGTCCCAGCATTCTTCCCAAAGCTAGGTTGTATACATAGTTACCTGCGTTTACAACAAGTACACTACCCATAAATTTTTGCTCTGCTGTAAGTTTAGGTATGTAAGTGCTAATAATCATTTCTAAAGATATGAGTGAGTTGATAATTTTTTAAAGAATTGGCCACTAAACGGTTTTCTTTTCCTAATACGAAAAGTATTTTACTGCGTCTGGAAGCTTTTTTATAAATTTCGTTAAGGATATCAAGTGCGTTTTTATCAATTCGATTTACTTTTTTGAGACACATGACCACCTCGCTGTAATGATCTAATAAATGATTAAAGTGATCTTTTACTTTTTCTGCGTTATTTGAAGTAAAGTCACCTTCAATTTCAAAAGTTCCTTTTATATTTTGTATTTGTAGTGCCATCGTAGGTAAGATTAGAGGTTGATTTATACTATTTTATATAAAGTCACTTCTTAATATATAGTTAACTTTTCCAAAGGCTGTTTTGATTTTTTTATTCTCCTTTCCAATAATGTAAAAAATCTTATTGCCTTTCATGGCCTTTTTATATAAGTTGGTCAAAACACGAACTCCCGACGCATCAATATTCTTTACATGATCGACAGATAGAATTACACGATCAGAAATATACAGTAGCTGTTCTACATGATGTTGTAGTGATATAGCATTTTCTGTAACGATGTTTCCATTGATTTCTAAAACTCCGTAGTTATTTGTAATTTGAAGTGCCATGATAGTTTATTTTAGGGATTAATAACACTACAAATATGGTTGATGTCGATAAATTTTGAGATCAAATTTCGTTGATTGGTTATTTACTGTAGACGAGTGGAAAAATGTACTGGGTCAAAAAGCTGTTAATGATTGTGTCGAAATAAAACATATGCTTACCTTGTAGATAGAAACTGAAACTTTTTATGAATAGATTAGTACTTCTTTTTATCTTTTTGGTATTGAGTGTTGTAGCGTCTTTCTCTCAGGAAATGAAAGAAGGATTCAATTATTTGGAGACCGGAGACTATAGCAAAGCAAAGGTTTTTTTTGAACAGGTTTTAAAACAACATCCTACTAATCGTACAGCTAGACTATGTTATGGAAGAGCGGTCGGGCTAACTGGAGATTCAGAGCAGGCGATAGCAATTTTTACAACTCTTTTAAAAGAATATCCTGATGATTTTGAAATTAAGTTGAATTATGCAGAATCCTTATTATGGGATAAACAGTTTCATAAAGCTGAAGTCTTTTATGAGAAATTGATCAAAGAAAAAAGTGATAATTTCCCTGCTGTGCTGGGTTATGCAAATACTCTTTCTAATCTGAAAAAATATAAAATAGCATTGGTATATGTCAATAAAGCATTGGCATTACAAAAAAGAAATCCAAATGCGCTAATTTCTAGAAAATTTATTCGGTTGGGATATGCAAATAAACTGACCCAAGATAAAGAGTATGAAAAAGCATTAGAGTTGCTCGATAGAAATCTGCAAGATTATACTAATGATAAAGATACTCAGCTGAGTAAAGCCAATATATATTTAATTACTAATGATGTTGTAAATGCTCAAAAAACTTACCAGATTTTGGCAACTAACCCAAAAGACAGTATTTTGTCTTTGAATGGTTTAGCCTTGGTTGCTCATAAAAACTATAAAGCAAAAAAAGCCCTTTCTATAGCCACAATGGCTAAATCAAAAGTTGAAAAATTTAGAAACGATCAAGATATATACCTAGCCACCCAGGAACGATATATCCAAGCATTATTGTGGAACAGGAAATTTACAGCAGCAAAAGAACAAATTGCACAACTGCAATTAATATATCCGGATAATTTAAGAGTTCTTGCCTTACAAGCTACCTATGGAATGTACACCAGTAGGTTTAAAAACAGTACAGAAATTTACACTGTAATTTTGGATAAAGACAAGACATCTTTTGATGGTAACTTAGGCATTGCTAATGCGTACAGAGCAACAGGAAGGGATATGAAATCTTACGAATATGCTTTTAAAACACTACAATACTATCCAAAACAACCAGATGCAGAAAAATTAATACAAACCTTGAATAAAACACAGACTTCTTTTATTGAAGAAAAAACTGCATTTACTTTTGATAATGGAGATAACGAAGCTATTAATCTTAGCTTGAAAACCGTGATTCCTCTATCGGTTAAGCTCAAAGCCCAATTTCAATATGATTATAGAACAACTAAAAATACAGTAACAAAAAATGAAGCAAAGTCTAACGATTTCTGGTTGGGACTTTTTTATAAGCATCATGGAAATATTTCTTTAGAGTCTAAAATAGGAGTTACCAGGGCAAATGGATTTACCACGAGGTATACAGAGTTAATTGCTCAAACAGTTTTAAAAATCAAACCTTTGAGACTGCAAAACCTCGAATTTAGTTACAAAAGAGAGTTACAGAATTTTAATGCTGATCTTTTAAACCGAGAGATTATAATGAATAATTATGGTTTTACGTATAATCTAGGGACTAATTTCAATTTGGGATGGTATACGCAATATATGTATACTTCTCAAACCGATGAGAATACCAGAAACTTGATGTTCACCTCTTTGTACTATACGTTAGTACAGAAACCTGTACTTAAAGCTGGAATTAATTATCAGTATATTTCTTTTAAGAATCAGGTACCCACAATTTATTTTAGTCCGGATCAATTTAATTTAGGAGAAGTTTTTCTTGAAATCGTAAGCGATTCGAAGAAAAAGTGGTTTTATCAGGCAAGTGCAGCGTTAGGGCGACAGTTTGTAGAAGATGACCCAAGCTCATCTACCTTTAGAGCAGAGGGTAAATTAGGGTATCAATTTTCTAATCGGTTTTTGGCTGATATGTATACAAAGTATAGTAATATTGCGTCAGCAACTGCAGCGGGTTTTGAGTATGTTGAGTTAGGCTTTAAACTAAAATGGTACTTTTTAAAACAACCTGTTTTTAATAAAAAAATCATGAAACTAAAAAATAACGAAGATGCCGAATAGGTCATCTTCGTTATTACCCAAATCATGAAACCTAACTTTTTTATTGAATTAAAAAACTGCCAGTATATCTATTTTTGTTATCGCCTCTTACAATGTATTTATATACTCCGGGACGTAAATTTTTCGTTTCAAAAATTACTTCTTCGGTAGTACTCATTTTTAATTTTTCATTTCGAACAACTCTACCTAACAGATCCACTACCACAATATGTAGGTCGTTGTAAGGACCACCAGGTATCTGAACTTTGGTTGATGTTGTAAATGGATTGGGATAATTTTTTAAAGTGATTGTTTTTCTTAGTTCCTCAACTTGTGCTTGAGCAATTATTTCTGTTTCTTCCTCTGTTTCTATCTCAATATTAGAATCAGAAGTAATTGTTTCAGAATTTGTAAAAACCACATTGGAAACCTTTAGGCTGAAAGAGACAAAATTTTGATAATCTCCTTGGACCGAAAATACAATATTCTTAATTTTTCCGATACTATCCACTTTTTGATTCCCGTCTGTAAAGTCAGAGAATGGTATTGTATGTCCCTGTACTCCTTCTGTATAACGAATCGTATACCGTAATCGTTTATTCCAGTCTTTAAGATCCTTAGTTACCAAAATTACTTCAACATCCTGGCTGCTGTTCATTTCGAATTGTAAAGCGTTGTATTCAGATACATCTAACGACAATTCACCAGGGAGTACGTTTCTAAAAAGATTAAGAGTTTCTTTTACCTCTCCTTGTACTAAAGCATTACGTTCTACTACGTACTCGCCGTTCTGGCTAGAACCCTCATGGGCTGTTATTCCGAAATTATTAATAACCACGCCTTGGTCTAAGTAATCTACACCCCATGGTCCATCAGCAAGATATAGAGCATCTAATTGTGTTGCGTTTTCAGCCTGAATAGAAAATCCAATATCAAACAAGTGTCCCGAGTCTATAGTGATTTGTTCTGTATATGATCCTGATAAAGCAACAGTTTTAATAAATTTATGTTCTTCAGAGAATTCGGTTTTTCTTATATTACTTGAAAATGTTATCTGGTTTGCGCCTTGCTTATTTATTATGTGTAATGTCAATTTTCCGTTAGCATACCATCCTTGTTTTACAAATACTGAAGGTACTCGATACCTTTTTTTATGGCTTCGCATTGGTTTGTTAGTAACAAACTCGTTAAGAATATGATTTGCAATATTAGCGACTTGTGAGACCGAACCACCCCAGATTTGAAAATTAATATAGTCTCCTTCAGGATAGTCGGCTATATTCCATAAGCTATAGATTTCATTTTCTGATTCTCCTTTTTTGACAGAAAAGGTTAGTGCATATTCTATTTCACCAGTAGCTCTTTCGATTTTAGTACTTACGATAGTGTGGTTTTTAATCATAACTGTTCTAACATCTAATAACTTAGAACCATTCAAACGATCGCAAATAGTTTTTGAGTGATCGTAAACAGACCCTTTTGTTGATGTTGCAAATGCTGCGGCTACTCTCTGATCTCTTTTATAATAATCTATTGAAAATACAGCTTTTGCATTTGTGATACCCATCAAATCTTCTGGACTAGACACAAAAGTAGATTCAGTACCTACAACGCCTGTCTTAGGAAAATATACACTTAGATCATCACCATTTGCAGATCTATATGATTTTTTTCCTGGTTGAAAACGGCGTTGTGATTTTTTGGTATTAAAAACTGAATTAGTTTTTGTGCGATTAAAGTTTCGCTTTGCGATTAAGTTGGCCAAATCACCATTACTCTCCAAGCCTCCATCATTAGCAGATGTAACATCGGTTGCAGTGTCTATATCCACATAATTATTTGTTTTAATCGCAGTATATGGGCTAGCAGTAATGTAAAACAAGGCATCATTAAAATCTTGATCGCAAGAAGCATAATCTCTTCTGATATCTTCAAACCCCAAAATAATTCTTTCGTTGTCTGGATCTGATAGTAATACATTATGGTATCGTAACATTGGATCCGTTTCAGGATTGAAATCAGGATTAGAATGCAATTGCCATTGACCAGTTCCTACACAACCATCTGACCATGCATTTGCCAATAATACCCACCCTATTCCGGTATTCGCGGGAAACCGACCGATATTAACTTTATCTCCTATTTCTAATCCACCTCCACTATACAAAGCAGATACATTAGGAAAAACAATGGTAATATCTTCTGGAGCTGGCATTTCTGGATTAGGGTCGTTGATATCATAGGTATAAAATCCAAGAGTGTTTTTATAACCAGCGCCTTCTCCCACAAAAGTGATCCAAATATCTGCTTCGTCTTCTAAAACGACATCGGTATCATATCCAGATGAAATGTAATGTGGATTAAAATCAGGCACCGGATAACTTTCAGGTAATGCATTATTAATCATATCAATTGTTTCTTGACTTATGATATCTTTTTCATCTAAATAAAGTGGCGTACCATCTGATGAAAAATCGCCTAAATAAGTATACCGGTCACATATTTCCGGAATCGGAAAACTATCTGGAGTCTGCCCCCCATTTTCTGGAGAAAAACTTGTTTTTCTTAGATCAAAGTTATCATCTAACCCATCTTGATCTGAATCATTTCCTGAAGGAGTGGTTTCTGCAATCCCATCACCGTCACTGTCGTAGGCCTCTGTAGTATCTGCGATCCCATCATTATTAGAATCGGTATCCAAATGATCATAAGCATCTGTGCCATCTGTATTAATAGTGCCATTAATCGTACCACCAAAATCAGGATCAAAGGCATCATCCAATCCATCGTTATCATTATCTTTATTTGATAACCCTTTATACGCACTACGCTCTTGTCCTTCAATGATATCAACAATACCATCGTTGTCAGAATCTGTGTCGTAACAGTCGTAGATACCATCATTATCAGAATCCATAGGTAATGACGTATTATTGGTTTGGTCTAAATCAAAAGCATCAGCGATTCCGTCATTATCAATATCTGCATAGTTAACATCTAATGAGTTATAGACACCATCATTATTACTGTCTTTATCTGCATATCCGGCTTCAATAATATCATATATTCCATCGTTATCAGCATCTATATCCAAAAAATCTGGAAAACCATCACCGTCTCTATCAAAAGCATCTTGAACTACATTATCACCGTTACCGCTGATATCATTATCCAGATAATTGTACATATCATCCCCGTCATCATCACCATAAGGATTCATTCCATTACATTCTACAGTATTGATAATACCATCACCATCGACATCTGCATCCATTGAGTCTAATATGCCGTCTTGATCTTTATCCAAAGGAGAAATACCACTAGCGCATTTAAAGCCATCATTAGAATTTGTAGTTTCTGTAAGATTCAGAAGGGTTGCTGTTGGGGTAGCACTTTCATAATTATTAATGAGGTATAATCCTCCGTTATTATCTGATAAATAAAGTCTTTTGGAAGCATCTGTATACGCTGCTCCAAAAGTACTTTTGGGTAAATCAATCACTGTTTTACTAGAAAACACAGGCGTTCCTGACGAAAGATCCCATTTATATAACTTACCTCTACTACCGCCATAAAAGGCTCCACTTACATATACAATATCTGCACATGTACTAGGTGAGGCAACATCGGCTTCAATTACTTCAAAAATAGGAGAAGATGAACCATTATAGTCTTTGAGATTGGATATTTTATGAAATGTATTTTTGGTTGTATTCTGAAACACCCAAAGATTTCCTTCCGGATCTATATCGGCAGCATATCCTCCCCCAAATGTAATATTTCCAGCGGGTGCAACCGCACCCAGATCTATTACCATATCTTTTGCAATTCTTAAAAGGTGCTTATCACTGTTTTTAATAGCGTATAAATAGTTGTCAACAGGATTATATCCTCCTGCATTATATGAAGCATATGAATGTAAAGCCTCAGAATATGATCCGGTAACGGGATCATACGCTTTCATCGTACCAGAAATTACTTGGTAAAAATTACCTTGTTCACAATCAAAGTGTTGTTGTGCATTTAGAAAAGATGTAATAAGAAATGCTAAATAGATAGTAATTTTTTTCATAATGTTATAGATTTTGGGTTTTCAGATACTCAAAACTAGTCTATTACTACTATGAAAATAGTTGTTGTTCGATCACAGGTAGTTTACTGTAGATGAACGGGTTTTTATAAAAGATGAACCTTTACAACATATTTAAACGTTTCATAAGCTCTGGGCGATTAGACCGGCTAACAGGGATCACATCTTTTGCTATAAGAACGCTATTGTCTTCTATGTCAATGATTTTTTTGATATTGATAACATATGATCGATGAACTTTAAGAAAAAGGTCGTCTGGCAATTTCTCTTCAATTTTTTTTAAGGTAGAATGAACCGTGTAATTTTGTTCTTCCGTTTTGATTAAAATGTAATCTCCTTTGGCTTCAATTAAATTGATGGTAGGAATACTAATCTTTATCAGCCTTCTGTCTATATTAATATAAAGTTCATTTTTCTCTGAAGCTGTATCGGCTGACAAATTATTTTTGGGTTCATGACTTATAGTCCTCGCCGAACTTTGCGCTTTTTGTATGGCTTTCAAAAAGCGTGGCAGTGTTATAGGTTTCACCAAATAATCTACAATACATTCGTACTCAAATGCTTCTAATGCAAAGTTTTTATCAGAAGTTGTTAAAACAATATTGGGAGGGTTTTTTAAGGTGTCGATAAAATCAAAACCTGTAAAATCGGGCATATGAATATCTAAAAAGATAAGATCGATTTCATTCTTATTTAAAAACTTAATCGCTTGAATTGCATTAGGAAACTCTTCAATAACATCCAACTCATCAACTTGCGAACATAGTTGTTGAATAATCGCTCTTGCCGTTTCTTCGTCATCAATAATTATGCAATTCATAAAGGATTCTATTTTAAAGGGTTTTAAGAAAAAGTTCTATAGATTCTAAAATTAATATAAATTTTGGATATAGTGAAGTATCATTGTTTTTCAATCCCTCTTCAAAATCTACGGCCGTTTGATATCCTTTTTCGAACCCTAACATCCCTATTTTATGTTTTAATTTGTGTACATTTTCTGCTGCCTTGGCATACGATTTTGATTCATAATTCTGGAGAAACTCTTTTTGCTCTTCGGGAAATTCTCGCTTTACAATACTTGTTATTTTTTGTTCAAAAGCATCAGACCCAGCAGCTAATTCTTTGATATATATAAGGTTGGGGGTTTCATTCATTTTTTTCATTTTTTTAATGTGAAATAGAAAGTAGATCCAATATTCTCTTCTGAGTCTAGCCAGATTTCTCCTTCATATAAATCAATAATTTTTTTTACAATAGATAAGCCAACCCCCGTAGATTCGTTTTTATCATCAAGAGTTTGAAAAATCTGAAAAATCTTTTCATGATATTTTTGAGAAATTCCTATACCATTATCGGCTATTGTAAACTTCCAAAAGCTAGTTGTTTCTTCACAAGAAATAGTAATTATTCCTTTCTCTTTGTCATTATATTTTACAGCATTATTTAGTAAGTTTTGAAATAATTGCTGCAGCTTCACTTTATCACCTTTTATCGTTGGTAAATTTGTCGCGATTTTAATTTCAAAAGTATCAGGAACATGTATTATATCAAGGACATCTGCGACGATATCTTCTAGGGAGACACTTCTTTCTACCTGCTTTACCTGATCAATACTAGAGTATTTAAGAATACCGTTAATCAGAAGATCCATTTTTTCAATATTCTTATCAATCAGGTTCAGATTGTTGATCGTTGTATCATCTATATGCTCACTATCTTCTTTGATCCAGTAGATAAGAGTAGAAATATTTCGAAGAGGTGATTTTAGATCGTGAGAGACGATATGAGCATAATCTTTTAATTCTTGATTACTTTTTTCAAGATTTTTTAGAATGATCTCTCTTTGTTCTTCTATCTCTGAAATCGTAATTGCTTGTTTCTCGATATGACTAGCTAATTCTATTCCACTTAACTCTTTTGTTTCGTTACCTTCGTCACCTGATTTTTTATAAATAATTGATTCTAGAGTTTGGATCACTCCATTAAGACTAGCGATCACTTTTCTCTGTTGTTCGGCTTCCTTTTTTAGTTTTTGATTAGCATCAAAAAGCTCTTCAGAACTAATAGACATAGCTCTCTGGAGCATACTTAACTGATCTTCGTAGTTTTGATAGGATCCTTGTATAGCATCCAGAAACGTTTTTATACTGGGATCATTTTTGGCATCAACACTTAGATGCCTTCGTATTTGCCGTGCTAGTAGAGGATCCATTTTATTCGCTAAATAGGGTTAAGGTCATCGTTTGGTTGTGTAATTCGCAAGAGTTTCCTGCTGTAAACGGAGCTAATTCGCCATAGGAGTAAAAACCACTGATTATTGCTTGGGCTCCTACAGATTCTATAACCTCCTCTATTTCTTCCTCTACCCTTTGATCCATTACTAGTTTTCTGCCGATACAACTTACAAGAATGGCTAATTCTGGTTGAGAGGACCTGCTTTGCATTCCTCTAATTGCCGCCTGATAGGCTCCATCAACTATATTATCTATGTTTGCCATCATAAGTTGTACTACAGATCCTTCGGGAACATCTCCTGCTAATATCATAGTATTATTTTCTTCATCTATAGATAAAACAGTTCTTACGATAGCTTCTTTTCTATTGTGTGCTTTGACGCTTAACGGATATAGTAACGCCGATTTTGGTAATTCTGAAGCTTTATCGCCTAAATATTTTTTATATAAATCTAAGGCTGGTTGATTATCTAATTCATATAATATATTATCGCTTGATTTTGTTATAATTCTTTCGGGTCCAAAAGGAGTCCAACCTCCATACTGACCGTATGAGATATTGAGACTATCTCCATAAAAACCAATGATGACGATTTCACCCTCTTTTGGATTTTCATTATACCCAACCAAGGTTTTTTCGAAACGGGCATCATCTCCACAAAGTCCTCCTGTAAAGGTGACTCCATCGTATTTTGATTCTAAACCTGTAATTAATGCCGATCCGTTAACAAAGCTTCCTTCTGAAACAACAAAGACATGTTGCAACCCCTCTTTTGGAAGTTTATCCATTAACCTTTCTCCAAGCGCAAGGGCATCTAAATTACATGAAAGGATATTTTCACTTTCGATTACAAAGGAGCTTTTTTCAAATTCTATTGCTGTAATTGCTATAGAGTTATTATAAACCCGTTCTCCAATAATTTCTCCTGCGGTCGATCCAAAAATGATTTCACCATCAGAAAATAGTTCTCTTATTTCAGAGAGAATTGTAGGGTTTTCGAGTTGATACCTATTGCCCAAAACTAAAATTAGAGGATTCTTTAAAACAGTTTCATATTTCTGCAAACCTATCCACTCCTCGTTTTCTAGTTTTTTAAATTGTTGAATCTTCATTAGACTACTTGTTTTTTTAAGGTGAAATAAAAAGTGGTTCCTTCTCTTTCTTTTGATTTGAGCCAAATTTTACCTTCATACACATCTATTATTTTTTTAACGATCGATAATCCAACTCCTGTGGATTCATTTTTGTCATCTAGGGTTTGAAAAATCTGAAAAATTTTATCATAATATTTCTCAGAAATCCCCGGACCGTTATCGGCTATAGCAAATTCCCAGAATTCTTCTTTTTCTTTGCAGGAAATAGTTACGATACCTTTCTTTTTATCGTTGTATTTTACTGCATTATTGAGTAAATTTTGAAATAGTTGTTGTAATCTGAATTTATCACCTTTTACATTGGGTAATTCGGTAATTATCTCAATTGTAATGTGTTGAGGTATATGTATCACATCAATAATGTCGCTAACAACATCCTGAAGGATCACTTTTTGCTGGGGTTGATTTATTTTATCGATACTAGAGTATCTAAGAATGCCATTAATCAACAGATCCATTTTATCGACTTTTTTAAGCAGCAGATCTAAAGAGCTCTGAGCATTTTCATCCAAAACCTCTACATAATCCTCTTTTAACCAGGTTAATAAAGCATTCATGCTGCGTAGCGGAGATTTAAGATCATGAGAGACGATATGCGCATAGTCATTCAGCTCTTTGTTGCTGTTTTCCAAGTTTTTGACCAGCACTTCTCTCTGTTTTTCGAACTTTAATTGTTCTGTAATGTCTTCTATTAAAGCAACTTGGTATTTAATGCTGCCATCTTCATTTCTAACTGCGGCAACATTGGTTTTTGCCCAGAATATAGTGCCGTCTTTTTTTATGTATTTTTTATTTATTGAAAAAGTATCAATCTCGCCATCATTCATTTTTTGCATATTTTCTTCGGATTCCTCTAACTCCTCTTTATGAGAAATAGCCTTCACTTCTTTATGCATTAATTCATCCTGAGTAAATCCCAAAAGGTTTTGAAGTGCCTTGTTGGTTTGAATAATTTTTCCAAACTGAGTAAGTGCGATCCCTAGCGAAGAATTTTCGACAATGGCAGATAATTGTTTTTTCTGCTCTTCAAATATTCGTTTTTGTTTTAATTCTTCAGTAATATCTCTTACAATGCCCTGAGCTGCAATAGGTTTATTTTTTTTGTTAAAAATAAGGCTTGCATTGATATGCACAGTTCGAATTCCCTTATGTTTTGTAGTTACCCTTGCCTGATAATTGGTAAATGAGCCTTGAGTAACTAGTTTTTGAAACGAAGACATCGCGTATTGGTAATCATCCTCATAAATCAGACGTACTACATTGAGTTGTTCTTCGCTGATGTTATAGCCAAAAAGATCATTGGCCGCATCATTCATTTTAATAATGTTACCAGAAATATCCATTAACACATAGGCATCAACCAGATTTTCAAAAACACCCTGGAGCTCAGATGCTTTTTCATTTAAGCCTTCTTCTAGTTTTGCATTTACATTTTTGAGCTGCTGTGCAAGCTCGTATAACTCTCTGGATTTGCCCTCGAGAATTTGTTCGGCTTGTTTTCTAGCTGCTTTTTCTCTTTGTAAAGCGCGTTGTAGTATTTCTAACTCATCACTCATTAATTTTTAGTAATGCTAAATTTCACCTCTGTTCCATCTTCTTTTATCTTTTCCATAAGAATAGTAGCAGAACTGTTGTAATGTTCAAAGGTTTTATTCATTAAGCCTAAACCAAAACTATACATAGCTCTACTAGATTTATAAATCATAATCAAAGAGGATGAAGTTTTTTCAAGAACTTCAAATGTTGGAAGCTCTGCTTCTGGGTAAATCTTTTGAACTTCTACATGAATGTGATTTTCTATAGAGGATAGTAACTCAATAGGATCCTGGTATGTATTAATTAGCCCCGGATAACTATCGACAAGAACACTAAAGAAATGTTCTGCATAAGTAAGAAGCAAATCATCGATACTAGTACCAGTGTGATCACTTAGATTGGTTAGCAAACTAAGCATTTCTGAAAAATCATAAGTTCCGATAGCGGTATATACACCACCAGAGGCAAGAGATGATTGTTGTATAATTTTATCAACCACAGCCAAACCAAATTTTTCTTCAACTAATTCTAAAAATTCGGTGAATACAATTCCTTTCATATAAATAAGTAGGTTTTTTTATCTTTTAATCAGCTCATTGATGCTCCAATATTCAATTAAACATTTGATTTTATGAGCATATTCTTCATATTTTAATGGTTTTACTATATATCCTGCAATTCCTATCTCATAACTTTCTTTAAGATCATTATAATTATTCGACGTGCTTAATATGACTACAGGGGTATATCTCAAAGCGGGGTTTGACTTTAAGATTTTCAAGAACTCTAGCCCGTTCATTTTAGGCATGTTAAGATCTAAAAAAATAAGATCGGGCAGTTCTTTGTTACTTTCTAAATACTCTAAGGCTTTTTCTCCATTTTCAGCCTCTAACAAGGTATGATTATATTTATTCTTTTGCAATACTCTGGCAAATTTTAATCGTTCTATTTCATCATCTTCAATTAATAAAAAAGTAAGACCCATGGGTTTTTTATGTGTTTAATTAGATTATTATACATTTTTGACGATATTAAAGATGCTCTTTTGATCATCTAATTTTATAATTTTTAGTTGAAATGTTTTTTAGTGTAGACGAATGGAAGTTTTGTGTAGACGAATGGTTTTTCAGCAGTAAGACGTTATAGATTATCGGATCCATATACGTCTTTTTTTATCCTAGATACGTCATGTATTTACGTTTATTTGATTTTACATTTGTCGTGCTTATTTAGATCAAATAAAAATAATATGATTCTAGAAACACAAACCAATCTCATAACTGATCTTAAGGTCAATCAACTCTTTGGACCAGATTCGAAGTATACATACAAAGAATATATTGAGCAAGCGGTACAATCTGTCTGTTCTTTTTTGAATAATGAAAAGTTTTATAGTGGAGAACCAGCTTCTAATCTTAAATCCAAAGGCAGCTTATTAGTTAGTGATCCTAATATCCAATTATCAATAGAGGAAACTCTTGAAGAAATTAAGGCTTTATACCTCGATCACGCTATTGCTTTTCATCATCCTACCTATGTTGCGCATCTTAATTGCCCTGTTTTATTACCTGCTATTGTTGGAGACCTTATAGCGTCTTCTGTTAATACAGCCATAGAGACTTGGGATCAAAGTACATCCGCTACATTAATCGAGCAAGAAATGATTCGATGGATTTGTTCAGAAATGAGTTTACCATCTGCCTCTGATGGTGTTTTTACCAGTGGAGGAACACAATCCAATTTTATGGCTTTATTAATGGCTAGAGATCATTATGCATTCAAACATTTTGGATTGAATCTAAAAGAGAGCGGTTGGGCAGATGTAGTCTCCAAATTTCGTTTTTTTTGTTCTGAAAAAGCACATTTTAGCATCAAGAAAAATGCTGCCTTGATAGGAATGGGATATCATGCTGTAATTTCTGTACCCACTGATGATAAGATGAAAATGAAGTCTGATGCTTTAGTACAAGCCATCGAGAAAGAGAAACAATCAGGTAATATCCCTATCGCCATAATCGCTACAGCCGGAACTACAGATTTCGGGAGTTTTGATCCACTAGAAACCATTGCTAAAGTTGCAAAAGAATATGATGTTTGGTTTCATGTCGACGGTGCTTATGGAGGTAGTTACATCTTAACAGAAACACATCAACATCTACTAAGAGGAATAGAACGGGCAGACTCTGTTACTATTGATTTTCATAAGACTATGTTTCAACCCGTTTGTTCTAGTGCGTTTTTAGTACGCGATACCAAACATTTTAAATACGTATCCTATTATGCTGATTATCTCAATCCTTTAGAACATAGAGATTCTACATATCCAAATTTAATAGAAAAATCGATACAAACGACTCGTAGGTTCGATGCCTTAAAACTTTGGTTTACGTTAAAAATGACAGGAGCCAAAACCATAGGCTCTTTTCTCGAGAAAGTACATTATCTGGCATTAGATGTGTATCACAGTATTAAAGATGATGTGGATTTTGAAATTGCTCATAAGCCAGAGTTGAGTACAATCGTTTTTAGATATGTATCTCCAGGAATAGCTGCTGATGCTATTCATAATACTATTAATCTTAATATTAAAAACACACTTTTTAAATCGGGTCAGGCGTCTGTGGCCAGTACTAAACTTGACGGAAGAATATACCTGAAATTCACCTTGCTTAATCCTAAAAGTACCTTAGACGATTTGTTGAATATTATACAAATGATCAAGGATACAGGCAAGAAATATAAAATCCATAATTAAACAAACTATAAAATGAATAAGGAAGAGATAATCGATTTTGTAGCCATAGGAGTGGGACCAATGAATCTGGGATTAGCCTGCCTAACTAAATCAATAGCCGAATTAGATGGAGTATTTTTAGATAAAAGGGTGCAATTTGACTGGCATCCAGGTATGATGCTTCAGGATACAACACTTCAGATCCCTTTTATTGGAGATCTTGTAACACTAGCCGATCCGACCAATCCTTTCAGTTTTTTAAATTATGTCAAGGAACAGGGGCGCATTTATTCATTTTATATTAGAGAAAACTTCTTAGTATTACGCCATGAATATAATGCTTATTGTCAGTGGGCAATTCAGAAATTATCCAATATTCATTTCCAAACAGAAGTTACCAATATTACCTTTAATCAGGAAGAGAAATATTATACCGTTTTTTCAACTTGTAGCAGGACGGGTACACAAAAAATATACAAGGCCCGAAAACTAATATTAGGTACGGGTACACAACCTTATTTACCTAAGTGCTGTGACGGTTTGAAACGAAACGCTGTTCATTCATCTATATACCTTTCTCAAAAAGAAGAACTACAATCTAAGAAATCAATTACGGTAGTGGGTAGTGGACAAAGTGCTGCAGAGATTTTTTATGACCTTTTACAGGATATTGATACAAAGGGATACGAACTCCATTGGGTCACACGATCACCAAGATTCTTTCCTTTAGAATATTCAAAATTAACTTTAGAAATGACCTCTCCGGAGTATGTAGATTATTTCTATAATCTTCCATCACATAAGAGAGACCAATTGATCAAAAATCAAAAACATTTATACAAAGGAATTAATCAGGATTTGATCGCAGCTATTTTTGATTTAATCTATACCAAACAGCTTCAAAACGATGCAAAAATCAGTTTAAGAACAAATTCTAATCTTCAAAAGGCAGTATTTGATGATGGGCTCGATAAGTTTTACTTAGAACTACACCAGCATGAGCAGGATAAATATTACCAGCACCAGACAGAAGGATTAGTTCTGGCAACAGGTTATGCCTATCAACAACCAGATTTTATCAACGGAATCAAGGACCAAATTCGCTGGGATGAGAAAGGTAGATATGATGTGCATCGTAACTATACCATTGATGTAAAGGGGGCTGATATTTTTGTTCAAAATGCAGAGCTACATACGCATGGTTTTGTAACTCCGGATTTAGGAATGGCAGCGTATCGCAATTCTTACATCATTAAAGAACTTACAGGGACAGATTATTATCCCATCGAAAAACGAATTGCTTTCCAGCAATTTGAGGTAACAGAAGAAGAGGAAATTAAGAGGGGAGCATCAGTACTATGAAGAGATTTTTGATCATAATGACATTAGTGGCCGTAGTTAGTGATTACTTACTACACCCATTTTATCCACAGTTTTTTGAAGCGCGTTTTGGGGTTACAAATCCAGAATTGGTGGGATATTATTTTGCGGCCATTTGCTTTATGGTTATGATATCCTTTCCCTTTTGGGCATATGTATCTAAAAAAGTGTCAGAGCTCAATATTTTAGTATATACTCAGTGTGTTGCAGGGGTATTGGCTCTATTTTGTTATTGGACGAACTCATACATCAATTTCTGGATTATCTCATTGGTGATGGTTTTATGTAAAGGAAGCTACCTCTTGGTATATCCTTACATCTTAAAAATTATCACTCAAAAAGAGCATCCTGATACTATTGGCTTATTATCGGTAGTAGTTCATTTGGGTGGTATCCTGGGCGCTGTTATTGGCGGATTAACTGTTGACTTAATTGATGCCAGCTATATATTTTTAATCATGGCATTAGGTGATTTTATCCAAATGGGAATGAGCGCTTATTTACTAAGAAGTAATAAATATGACACATCCATTCCTCAAAAAAATCAAGTTCAAGAACAAACAGATAAAAAAATAATCCCAAATAGATTTATCCTCAAAATAGGATTGATAACCCTAATCTTATATTTTAGTGATTTTTTGATCCGCCCTTTTTTCTCAACCTATTGGGAAAATATATCTGTTTATAATTCTAAGTTCATTTCGGGAACCATATATGCGATACCCGGTTTTGTAGCCTTACTTGCACTGTGGGTAAATTCTAAAAGAAAAGCAACCAATACAGATTTTCAAGGTGTTATTTCTGCGTTGCTTCTAGGTGCGGTTGGTCTTCTATTACAGGGGGTGCCAATTGAAGCTGTTGTCATTTTAGGAAGAATTATTTATGGATGGGCAATTTTTCAAAGTGTAGTAAAATTTGATATTTTGCTTTTCAAATTAAGTACTCCAGCGTCGTATGCTATAGACTACAGTAAAGTGCACTTCTTTCAGAATTTAGGAGTGTTGATTTCTTCATTTTCTGTTGGATTACTAGTCGATAATCATGGATTGCAAATTCCATTTATGGTAGCTTTTGGCGGATTTATGATAACCCTTCTGCTTTACTATTTTATTTTCAAAGTAGTCATGAAAACTACTTCTAAAGCATTAGTAAAAACTTAAGAAACTAATAATGAAAAATTCAACTGTGAAAATAGCACATGAGTATCGTAAACTTTTTACCAAATCTTTCGATGGCTTTGGTACAGTAGCTATTCGTCCATTCAGAATTACTGAAGATAGTGAGGTGCTCTATCGATGGGTAAATTTGGATTATGCTGTTTTTTGGGGTATGCAAGGAAGCAGTTTACCAGAAGTGCAAAAAGAATATGCCAGGCTCATGCAACCCGATCATTACGATATTTTTATTGGCCTAATTCAAAATCGACCCGTTTTTGTGTTAGAACGATATAATCCCAATCATGACCCCATAGGTACTTTATATCCTAAGCAAAATGGAGATTGTGGTATTCATATCATTGTAGCGCCGCCCGAAACAAAAATTCCAAATTTTACCTGGTATTTGTTTAGTACTATTATGGATTTTGTTTTTCAGGCCCCTGAAGTAAAGCGAATTTTGGTAGAGCCCGATATACGTAATAAAAAAATGTTCGCTTTATGCCAGCGAATCGGATTTCAATTAGATAAGATCATAGAACTTCCAAATAAAACTGCTCAATTGGCCTTTTTAACAAAAGAACGATATCAATTAATAATGTCATCAAAAATTAACAAACGCAGCGCAATGAATACATTAGACAATGCCGTTTCGCCCCAACAATCAATTGCTCATTTACAACCCGAAGTTTGGCTAAAAGCAAATACACTATTAGTAGCAAAAGCCATCTGCGAATTTAGCCATGAACTCTTAATCAAACCCGTCTTGCTAGAGCAATACGATGAGGGCTGGAACAGCTATATATTAAGAACAGATAACCCTACAATTCAATATCAATTTAATGCAAAACCATTGGCTTTAGGTCATTTATGGATTTATAAAGAGTCAATCAAGAAGTATAACGAAAGTGAATCTGTTGTTTTAGATGCGATAGTGTTTATTAAAGAATTTAGAAAGCAATTGGGGATCAAAGACAAACAGATGCCGGTATATCTCGAAGAAATCATCAGCACTCTGTACGGGAGTGCTTTTAAATTTCTAAAAGGAAATCCAGTGTCTCAAGAATTGGTCGATGCTGATTTTCAAACCATAGAACAATCTATGACCGAGGGTCATCCTGGATTTGTGGCTAATAACGGCCGAATCGGTTTTGATAGCAGTGATTATAGGTCATATGCGCCCGAATCTGGAAATTCTTTTTCGTTGTTATGGCTAGCTGGACATAAAAGCAGGACCGTATATGCAGCTACTGCAGAATGGTCATACCACACCTTGATTGAACAAGAATTAGATGCTCAAACCTTAACTTCTTTCAATACCATTATCACAAATAGAGGTTTTAATCCAGAGGATTACTTCTTCATTCCTGTGCATCCCTGGCAATGGTTCAATAAGTTGGCTAATATATTCTCATCAGAAATTGCAACAGGAAACCTGATTTGCTTGGGCTACGGCCCTGATCAATACCTTGCCCAACAATCAGTGCGTACATTGTTTAACAGTACGAACCCAAATAAATTGTATACAAAAACGGCGCTTTCAATTTTAAATATGGGCTTTATGAGAGGGCTTCCTTTGTATTATTTGGGTACTGCACCCAAAATGG
The DNA here is from genome assembly GCA_947497175.1 of uncultured Aquimarina sp. Classification (GTDB taxonomy): domain Bacteria; phylum Bacteroidota; class Bacteroidia; order Flavobacteriales; family Flavobacteriaceae; genus Aquimarina. Next base: position 472,500 of record CANMFM010000001.1, read on the forward strand.
CAGTCTGGCTGGAAGAATTGCTTTATACTGATCCATATATTCTGGAAACCGGTTTTAGAATGTTGGGGGAAATAGCTTCAGTAAGCTATGTTAACCCCTATTTTGACGAGTTTGGACCCCATAATGATTACAATAAAATGTTAGCCTCTCTTTGGAGAGAAAGCCCGATAGCCATTATAAACAAAGGCCAACAAGCTATGACCATGGCAGCATTTCTTCATGTAGATCATTGTGGCGAGGCTTTGCTGCCAAAAATTATTCAAAAATCAGGGGTATCGATTGAAGATTGGCTTCAAAAATACCTAAAGGCGTATTTGAGCCCGTTATTACACTGTTTTTATCATTTTGATTTGGTGTTCATGCCTCATGGAGAGAATATTATTATGGTATTACAAGATCATATTCCGGTAAAAGTTTTTATGAAGGATATTACTGAAGAGGCCTGTATTTTAAATCCCGATGTCGAGCTACCAGAACATCTTAAGCGTATGTATGTCCCAGTACCTGAAGACGTAAAACTACTTTCAATTTTCACGGACATCTTTGATGGTTTTTTCAGGTTTTTGGCCCATATCCTGGAAGAACATGCAGAGTTTTGGCATAAGAGATTCTGGAAAGTCGTGGCCGAAAATATTCTGGAATACCAACACCTTTATCCCGAAAAGGAAGCGAAATTTAAGCAATATGATTTGTTTGCTCCTGATTTTCACTTGTCCTGTTTAAATCGTCTTCAGTTTAACAATCATAAACAAATGATTGATCTTGATGATCCCGTTGCATTATTGCAGTTCGCTGGTAAGCTGGAAAACCCGCTTGCAGCATTCAGAAAAGATCCTATTGAAGCAATTTCGTGAGTATAGAAAATTATGAATAACAATAACATCATATCAAATTATGTGTTTTCAAGAACAATCGAAGACTTTGGTAACATACGACTGTATCGATTAGATCTTAATAAAGACATAGAAATCATCCATAATTGGGTTACAAAACCTTATGCTAAGTATTGGGGGATGGTAGATAAAACTGTAGACGAAGTTCGTTCAGAATATGCAAAATTAATCTCTAGGCCTAATTATGAGGTGTTTATCGGGGTTTATAAGAATGAGTCTATTTTTCTGATGGAAAAATATAAAGCCTCTCATGATCGAATTTCAGATTATTATGAGGTAAAAGATACGGATTATGGCATGCACATTTTGATCGCTCCTCCAGAAAAAAGAATACATGGTTTCACCTGGAATATATTTAGTACAGTAGTAGAATATTTTTTTGAACAACCTAATGTAGCTAGAATAGTGGTAGAACCCGACGTGCATAATGAAAAGATTCATAAACTTAATGAAAAGGCAGGATTTAGATACCAAAAAGAAATTGAATTGCCCGAAAAAAAAGCTGCATTAGCCTTCTGTGAATCTAACGATTACCAAGAAGCCAAAAAACGTTTATTAGTACCTTCAAAATCTATGGCCAACGTCACGATCACCAATTCTAAACCCGAATTTGCTTTGGGCCACCTCAATCCCGAAGCATGGAAAAAAGCAAATATTGCTTTAGTAAAAAAAGCGATTAGCGAGTTTGCGCATGAATTGGTTTTGCAACCCAAACGAATTAAAGCGACCAAAGAAGGCGATCTTTTCTTTTTGGTTTCAGATATCCCTGGTGTAACGTATGAATTTATGGCTCAAAAAAGAGCTTTAGATCATTGGGATATTGATGAAACTAAGCTTATTAAAAACAGAAATGGAGGCGTTGAAGATATTAGCGCATTGGATTTTATTGTAGAGTTTAGGCACACCTTAGGAATTCCTGAACATCTACTACCAGTATATCTTGAAGAGATATCAGCAACCCTATCTGGCGCCTGTTATAAATACGAGAATCTGCAATTATCTTCTCAGGAACTGATCAATAGCTCGTTTCAGGATATCGAGCATGCTATGACCGAAGGTCACCCATGTTTTGTGGCTAATAATGGTCGTATCGGCTTTAATAGTGAGGAGTATATCAAATATGCTCCAGAAACTAACCAGCTTTTTCAGATTTTTTGGATGGCAGGACACAAGAGTAAAGCAACATATACAGCTGTTAAGAAATATGGGTATTCAGCGTTAATGAAAGAAGAGCTTGGAGTGAATACCGTTGCAAAATTTAATACTAAATTACAATCTCTGGGGTTGGATACAGCATCGTATATTTTTATCCCGGTACATCCCTGGCAATGGAAAAATAAAATCTCTCAGGTATTTGCCGCCGATATTGCCAATCATATGCTTGTGTTTCTGGGAGAAGGAGAAGATTTCTTCTCGGCGCAACAGTCTATACGAACCTTATACAATATTTCCCACCCCAAAAAGATGTACACTAAAACGGCATTGTCAATTTTGAATATGGGCTTTATGCGAGGGCTTTCTCCATATTATATGCAAAGTACACCAGAGATCACCGAGTGGATCAGTGCTTTACTAGAAAAGGACCATTATCTTAGAGAAACAGGGTTCACTATGCTTGGAGAAATTGCTACAGTTGGATTTCAAAATACATATTACGAAGTATTAGGAAAAACCAATGCGCATAACAAAATGTTGTCTGCTTTGTGGAGAGAAAGTCCATATACCAAGATCAAGGACGGGCAGCGATTAATGACTATGGCAGCATTTCTTCACATAGACAAAAAAGGAAACTCGCTAATAACAGAATTGATTAAACAATCACCATTTGATACCAATACATGGCTTCGTAAATATTTACATGCCTATCTAAGTCCTTTATTGCATTGTTTTTATCATTTTGATTTGGTGTTTATGCCTCATGGTGAGAATATCATCATGGTTATGGAAAACCAAACTCCTGTAAAGATCCTGATGAAGGATATTACTGAAGAAATCATAGTTTTTCGTGCAGACAAGGATATGCCAGAGAACGTCAAAAGACTGTATACCCAAACATCGGACAGGATGAAAGTTTTGACATTGTTTACTGATGTGTTTGATAGCTTTTTCAGATTCTTATCCTCTATCTTAGAAAAACATTTAGAATACTCTGAAGATTGGTTCTGGGAACGGGTTGCCGAATGCATACACTTATATCAATTGAGACATCCTGAGCTTCAATCCAAATTTGATAGATATGATCTTTTTGTTCCAGAATTTGATCGCTGCTGTCTCAATCGATTACAACTTAAAAACACACAACAAATGCTCAATCTAGCAGATCCTATGGATAGTTTGATCCTGGAAGGGACATTGCAAAATCCAGTAGCAAAATTTAAAAATATCAAAATAGATAATTGGAAATCCGAACTGATTGAAGAGAACTAAACCTTGAAAAAAAAGAAACCTCATGAAAAATATAAAACCGAATAGGATTTTAGCCATAGATTTAGCCCGGGGACTAAGTGTTTTACTGGTGATTGTTGTACATACCTTATGGATTTACGGAGATATAGCTACACAATCTGAAACCTGGTTGGGAGAAGCTATTCATTTCATAGGAAAAGGGACCCCTATGTTTTTAATTGCTATGGGAGTATCGTTTACATTATCCCGTAATCAAAGTGTCATTCTATCGGTCAAAAGAGCCTTTTATATTCTGGCATTGGGATACTTTATGAACTTTCTAAAGTTTGTACTTCCAGTCTTGGTAGGAACTGTTCCTGATAACTTTATTGAAGCTTATGGGTGGACTGCACCGGCTACTCTAGACAACATGATTTATATGTTGGGGACTGGTGATATTCTACAGTTAGCAGGAGTTTCTCTCTTATTTATGGGAATTATCAATCATTTTTCAAAAAATAGATATATACCATTAATCATTGCCTTATGTATTACCATAATGACCAGAGAAGTACATGGTTTTCAAATAGAGGTTACAGGTGTGAGTTATTTGTTAGATCTCCTATGGGGAGCCGACTGGAATGTGTATTTCGCAGTATTTCCTTGGTTTTCTTTTATTCTTATCGGGATGTTTTTTGGAATGTGGTACAAAGAAGAAAATAAGAGTAATACCTATCTTTTCTCTCGCATGCTCATGTCTGGTATCGCTTTAATGGTCATTGGAGGAGGGTTGTGTTACCATAATTTTGAATATCATTTTGGCAATTATTTTCATTTAGGACCAGGCGGAACATTATATTTAGCAGGATTTAATCTCGCGTTAATGTGGTTTGCACATCTTCTGGTTACCAGAATAAAAGAGAACCGCGTATTTCAATTCTTTTATTACTGTAGCAAACGCGTTACCACAATCTACATCATTCAATGGGTACTTATTTGTTGGGGTATGGGGGCTTTAGGATATCAGCAGTTTGGAGTAACAGGAGTTCTTTTGCTTATTCTATTTTATGTGTTGTTGACTTTGGGAGTTCAAAGGTTTATACTAGATAGATTATTGATGAGAAAATCTCAAAAAAGTAACCATATCGCTAAAAAACAGATCGTAATACCCAAAACGTAAAGATTATGAGGCAGTTTGATAGTATTGCTATAGAATATTTTAAAGAAGAAGAACTTTTACTTTGGAAGATCAAAGATACAGGGATGCCTAATTTTTGTTTGAAAGGACTTCAGGACTTTAAAGAGTTTTCATCTTGGGTTACCGGTTATTTTTCATCGTCTGATCGACCTTTAAAATATGTTGTTTCGGCTTCAGAACATCGCGGTATTTATAACATGGGAGGAGATTTACCTTTTTTCCTGGATTGTATTGATAGTGCTAATACAGCACAATTACTCACCTATGCACATCTTTGTATCGATGCTATCTTTAGTATTTATACCTCTTTTGGCTTACCTGCAATCACGCTTGCGTTGGTTGAAGGAAATGCCTATGGTGGTGGATTTGAATGCGCTTTGGCTCACGATTTTATTATTACTGAAGAACAGGTGCAATTTTGCTTTCCTGAGAATAAGTTCAATTTGTTTCCAGGCATGGGAGCCCATAGTTTGTTAACAAGGAAGGTTGATACTATAGAAGTCGATAGGTTGATTCGAAGTAGTAGAGCATATAAAGCCAGATATTTGCAGTCATTGGGATTAGTCGAGAAAGTAACCGAAAAAGGAAAATCGATGGAGGTATTAAATGATTTTGTATATAAAATTTCAGAACATTTCAACTTTGAATATCATCATATTCAATGTAAAAAAATGATCAATCCTTTACTGAAAAAAGAGTTACTGGAGATAACTAATCTCTGGGTAAAAGCATGTATGAATATAAAATCATTTGACCTTCGGAAAATGAAAATCTTAGCAGAAACACAATATAGAAAATCAAGAAAGTTGATATGATTATGGTTACATAGAGAATTGTTTGTAACCAATTAGAGAAAACAGATTTTTTAGAGATATTTTTTATGCTTGCCTATCCGATCTTCGGGTTTTGTTTCTACTAAAAAACTCAGAAAAATATAAAACCCCAAAATGTGCGTTATAGTAATGAGTACCGTAAATACCGTGTTGTAATACAGTAATTCGTTAATTGATAATAATGAAACTATAAACATACACAGGCAACCAACAATAAAAAGTTTTAATCCACCTTTATATCGATCTGTTATATAAATAAAATAAGAAACTGCCATGTAAATTAATAAACTAAATATACTTATAAGAACATATGGGATAGCATCTGAAACCATATGTAATATTAATTCTAAAATTGAATAGATTACATAAGCAATCAAACAAACACTTACAAGTATAGGTACTGTAAACAAAGTATTTATATGTAGTTCTTTGAGAGCAATAAACTTTCTCAAAACTACTGTACATAGTAAAAAATAGATAGATATTAAAGCACAAATAATTGAAAAATATCTCAAAAAATCTAAATAGATCAAAATATCGCAAACAATAATTACAGTAAGGCTGATCAAATACCAATAATCTATTTTATCAAGATATTTGATGTAAAGCATGCCAATAGATATGATAACAATTGGTAGCACATACATTAGCAACTTCCTTTCAAAAAAGGTAGCAATCAAAATTGCTACAATCGAAGAAATACAAAATAAGATATGTATAGGTTCAGTTTTTTTCAAAAATCTCAAGAAATAGTATTTCTTAGGTTTTAAGTTTTAAAGGTTACAAAAGGGAAAATATAAAGAAATTAATCTAATCAAATAGGGTTCATCATATTGTTAGTTAAAAGGTAATAAAAAAAACTTAAAATACAGCGATAAATTAAAATACATAGACCAAGTGGAATACATATTTTTCAAGATATCTATTTTTGAAGTCTATATTTTTTTGGAGTGATTCCTTCTATTTTTTTAAACGCAGCCGTAAAATGAGTAGAGTTTTTATACCCAACTAGTTCTGAGATTTCATAAATAGGTTTTTTACTATGATGAAGTAATTGCTTTGCTTTATTCATGCGCAATTCTGTAGCATATTCAAATATAGTTTTACCGAATAAACGTTTAAATTCTTTCTTCAATACAAAATCATTAATACCTATTTGTCGTGATATTTGTTGTATTGAGTGTTGAACTGATAGATCTGAAGCGATGAAGTGTTGAGTCTGATATAATTTTTTGATAAGGTTGTCTACAGGTGTGGGTATTATGGCTTTGGGTTGAGAAGAATTTTCTAATTTTAGTGCAATTAATTCAAGCGTTTTTGATTCTAGAAAAAGGCGCTTTAATAACCCCTTTCGTTGATCTGTTAAAATCTGAGAAAGGATGTCTTGAGTTATGGGACATAAAGGTTTTAAAACGTTATCATGTAATTTTGCCAAAGAATATTTTTCAAGGATATTATGTTCTTCGTCAAGGCGATGTCTTTTTATAAAATCCATACTCATTCTAATCTTAACTTCTTTTAACCGTTTACGTTTATGATAAGATATTGAACCTTGAATCTTTGATAAATAAAGAAGATAACACTCTTGGCTTTCGTAAACGAGATCATTATTAATACCCTCAATTTTGATGATTTGTTCACCTTCAATAAGAAATGAGAGTTCAAGGAAATCTTTATGAAGATAACCATCAAGTATAAGATCCTCTTTTAGTAAGACATCAAATATACTAATATGCAACCCGTCAAAGCGGTTGTATTCAAAAGACCCTACTCCAAACTCTTTTAGAAATTTAAACTTTTTTGAGAGAATACCACATTGTTCTTTAGTAGTTGTTAGTTCTAAAATTGAAAATAAAGTTTCGATTTTTTTTGTGTTTTGTGTGTCGTCTTTAAGTGACGTTTTTTTACGTCTTTTTTTATCCATAATGCGTCATTTTTATCCTTCTCTAGATACTAATTTTGCATTTTAAGTTTATTTAGACCAATTATAAATAATAACATTCAGATCGCTAAATTAAACAAAAAAAATTATAGTCAGTGGTTATATTAAAAAGAAAAAGTAGCATCCTTTTCGTGTTTTTTGCTGTGCTTTTTTGTAATGGGCAAGAGGTAGTAAAAGGTATCGTTGTAGATCAAAATTCTACCCCTATTTTAGGAGCCTCAATTAAGGTTGTTGAACTCAAAAATAAGGGAACGAGCAGTGATTTTGACGGAAAGTTTAGGATCAAGCTTCCAGAAGGATCGTATACATTGCAAACCAGTTTTGTGGGTTACAAAACTGTGTTGACAACAATCAATGTTAACATTTCTGAAATGTCATTTATTAAGATCCTTCTTACAGAAAATGTAGAAGAGTTGAATGATGTAATTGTGAAAGGCAAAACCGAGGCCCAAAGGATTAGAGAAAAGGCATTTGAGGTTGAGGTATTAGAAACAAAAGAATTAAAAAATATAAGTGTAGATATTAATTCTCTTTTAAATACTGTTCCAGGTGTTGTGGTTAGAGAAAGCGGAGGACTTGGATCCAATTTTAATTTCTCATTAAACGGGTTTTCTGGGAGTCAGGTAAAGTTTTTTATAGATGGTATTCCTCAGGATAATCTAGGTACTTCATTAACGTTTAACAATTTTCCTGCTACACTTATCGAACGTGCAGAAGTATACAAAGGAGTAGTTCCTATTTATCTAGGTGCAGATGCGTTGGGTGGAGCTGTAAACATTATAACGAATCAAAAGAAAAAGACATTTTTAGATGTTTCCTATGATGCGGGCTCTTTTAATACCCATAGAGCTACACTTAACGGTAGTTATTTTAATAAAAAGGGGTTAGCATTTAAAATAATTTCCTTTTACAACTACTCCGATAATACATATACAATTAACCAAATAGACCCAAAAGAAGAAGGTATTATTGTAAGAGATCCATTATTGGGTAACCCAATAGATACACTATCCAGTGTAAAACGTTTTCATGACGCTTATCAGTCACAAATGGTCCAAGCTCGTTTGGGACTAGTCGATAAAACATATGTAGATGAGCTTTTTCTTGGAGTTACAGCATCTTCTAATAGCAATGAAATACAGCATGGTATACTACCTAGAACTCCCTTTGGAGCTGTTGAAACTGAAGAAAGCGTACGTAGTGGATCTTTAATCTTCAGAAAAGATTCTATGCTAAATCTTCCAGTAAAATTGAGAGTATACGGGGAGCTTGCCCAGATAAGTTCAAAAGTAATCGACACTTTTTCTAATAACTATAATTGGCAAGGAGAGATTGTAGAACGAAATGATCAAACTAGAGGAGAAAGAGGAGGCGCTAAGACACTTTTCACGTTTGACGATCAAAGACATCTTATTAATGCTTCGTTACAGCACGCTTTTGATAGTAACAAGAAAATGTATTTCAACTATACTAAAAATTACCTTAGAAGAAAAGGAAGTGATGCCTTCAGTACTTTACGATCTCCTTTTGAGGACCCACATAGTATTGATAAAAATATATTTGGTTTGGCTTTTGAAGTAGAAGCTTTACAGAAAAGGTGGGAAACTACAGTGTTTTCTAAACTATTTTTAGCTTCAATAGAAGGAGTGATTGAAGATGAATTTAATTCTAATGAGGCTACTCGGTTTACCGATTATAAAAACACATCCCAAGAATGGGGATATGGTGCTGCATCTTCATTTCAAATACATAACGATCTTAAAGCAAAGATTTCCTATGAAAAAACATTTAGAATACCCGAAGGCTATGAGCTTTTTGGAGATGGATTGTTATTAAAATCAAATCCCTTTTTGAAACCTGAAGAAAGTCGAAATATAAATGCAGGTTTTTTATGGACACCAAAATTAGGAAATTTTCAAGTTGATGTCGACGTAAATATGTTCCTGCGTAATACAAAAAACCTATTCTTTTTATTACCAGAAGGAGTAACGGCACGTTACATAAATCTAGCGGAAATAAGAAATGTAGGAATTGAAGGAGAAGTTGCAATGGAACATCATAATTTTTACATAGCAATAAACAGCACGTATCAGTATGTCACAGATGTCATACAAGATGCACGTGTCGCTAACAGACCATACTTTTTTGGAAATTTTAATACAGGATATGCATTTGAGAACTTCTTTTCTAAAAAGGGAAGGTTAACAGTATCCTGGGATACATTTTTTACAGAAAAATTTCCTTTTCAGTCGTTTACCGATGGGAATCCAGAAGATCGATTCTTCGTACCGCAACAATTATCCCATAATATACAATTAGGATATTCTATAGAAGATAAATACAATATTTCAATACAGGCCAGAAATATTACAAATGCTAGAGTATTTGATAATATCGCTGTTCAAAAACCTGGACGGGCCTTTTTTGTGAAACTGAGATATTTTTTAAAAACAACTAAATCTAAAATTTAAAATTATTGAATATGAAAAATCTAAAATGGAGCGTAAATATCATAGCGATTATGATTGCCCTGGTAACTACTTTTTCTTGTAGTAGTGATGACAATGGAAATGGTCTTGATCCCAATCGCAATCCAGTAGCTAACGCCAAATATGCTGTTGGTTTTCAAACATTACCAGTTGGCCAATCCGGACCAGTTGACTATATGTTAGAATTATCATCACTAGAATCTCTTACTAGCGGAGAGCTAACTGTTGAGGGGCAAGGGATACCGCAAACAGGCTGGAGGTTTTTTCATCAAGCAGGTAATACCATATTTACTGCAGGTTATGTTGAAGACAGAACCTGTATATCATATCAATTTGATGAAAACGGAGACTTAAAAAAAGTAACGGATTTTGTCTATCAAACCACATTAAACAATTACTTGGCTGTTGACAATAATACTCTTTTAGCTGTAGAGTTAGCTTTTGGGGTAGATGACCCTGCTGCAACAGCAATTCCTGATCGTAACTTTTATCTTATTAATGCCGAAACTGGATTGGTTGAAGATATTAAGAGTCATGCTGTAGATAGCAGTATTGGTGATGGTACTGCTCAAAATCCGCCATATATTCCATGGGTAACGGGTATGGTAGTTCGAGATGCTAAATTATTTCTATCCTATCATAAATATTTTCCAGACGGAAATGGAAATGCAATTGCTGTTGATAAGGCCTATGTAGCTATTTTGAAATATCCTGAATTTGAACTAGAAAAATTGATTGAAGATGATAGAACCAGTTCTATAGGAACTAATGGGCCGAGTACAGGTATTGAGCAAGCAGAAAATGGAGATATTTATTCGTATTCTTCTTCTTCTGTAGCCTCAGGTGTTTTGGATGCAACAAAACCTTCTGGTGTATTGCGTATCAAAAATGGAGAAACTGACTTTGATTCGAGTTATTTCTTTGATGTTGAAAATGCACCAAATGGAGGTAAGATATATTGGATGGATTACATCGGAAACGGTAAAGCACTGGCAAGAATTGTATTGGATGATTCGCTACCACAATGGGCAGCATTTAGAGAACAAGGCGAACAGTTAAAGCTAGTTGTTCTGGACCTTATTAGTCAAACAGTAACCAATGTACAAGGAGTACCTCCTCATGCAAATCGATATAGTTCACCAACATTTGTAGAAGATGGAAAAGCCTACATAAGTGCACGAACAGGAGAGCTTCTCAACGATAGCAGTACTAATGTTGCAGACGGCGAAACCTATGTTTATATAGTAGATGTCGAAACTGCAACAGCGGTTAAAGGGGCAAAAGTTAATGGTTTTGCTTTAAAAGGAATTTTCAAAGTGACCAACTAACCATTTTACCTGAAAAAAGAACACTCTTAGGTATGTTTTATATCTGGGAGTGTAGTTTTTGTATAATCAATTCATATAGGTATGAAGAAAAAGAAAAATACTCGTAAAACGATTCTGAAAATTCATAAAATATTAGGACTAACCACAGGTTTAGTAGTTTTTTTGGTATCAATTACAGGTTGTCTTTGGGTGTTTAAAGAAGAGATAGAAAGTTTTTATGATGATTATAAATATGTAATCCAGCAAGATCAACAGTTTTTGTCGGCTTCCAAAATTAAAGAGGTAGCAGAACAGGTAATCCCCAACCGAACAATTCATGGAGTGGTTTATGGAAAACCCTATGAAGCGATAGAAGTCGTATTTTATGAAGCCGAACCAGAAATATTTTATCAGAGTGTTTTCTTAAACCCGTATACAGGAAATTTTATTAAACAAATAGATCATAATTCGGGATTCTTTGGTTTTGTGTTAAAAGGACATCTGCGTTTATGGCTTCCTGATGCTATCGGATCCAGAATTGTATCCTATTCAGTTCTATTGTTTCTTGTTATTTTGGTAAGTGGTTTATTTCTTTGGTGGCCCAAAAATAAGAAGAACTGGAAACAACGTCTTGCCTTTGATTGGAATGGCAAAACCCGTTGGAAACGCAAAAACTTTGACCTACATACCATACTTGGATTTTACATCTCATCTTTTGGGTTAATATTAGCATTCACAGGGTGTGTGATGGCATTTAATTGGTTTTACTTTATTGCCTACAAAGCTAGCGGGGGGAATAAAGATCCTAGATTTATAATTCCGGAAAGTGAACACGTGGTAGTCTCGGATGCAAAATCGAATTATCAATATGATCAACTCATTCCTTTATTAAAAAAACAATATCAAGACGCTGATAGTTTTGAGTTGCATTATCCAGAGAATGATACTACGTCGGTTCTTGTTGAAGTCAGTAATTCTAAAGGGTTATATTACAATATGGATTATCTTTTTTTTGATCAATATACTCTCCAGGAAATAGAAACACCTAGCATTTATGGTAAATATAAAGATGCTGGCTTTGCAGATAAAGTTATTAGAATGAATTATGATATCCATATTGGAGCTATTGGCGGAATCGCTGGAAAAATTATTGCTTTTTTAGTAAGTCTCATTTGTGCATCCTTACCTATAAGTGGTATTTTACTTTGGTATGGCAAAAAATATAAGAAGGTTAGTAAACCTCAATTTAGGTATATCAATGAGAAAATTATACACTAATGTAAAGCGAGATCATTTCATGTCAAAACATAGATGTAGTGATGGTTTTAGAAACATGAAATATTCATAGCATAACAAACGAAGTGATGACGTTTTATTAATTTGTATCAGTTAAATACCAAGGTTGCCAATCAAAAAATAAAATCTTCGATCCAAAAAGTTAATTTTTCGAATAATACTTACCAATGGGTATTTAAAAAAGGGGAAGGATTTAATAGCTTTACCAAATCAAATGGTATAACTAAAAATACACGATAATGGCAAAATATATTTCTGTATTAAATTCAGATTTAAATAAATCCTATTGGAGAGCTGTACAATGGGATAATTCGTTGGTATCTATTGAAGCTAATCCGTATTATACTGCAGGGCATAATATGAATATTGCCAAAGAAGCGGATCATGAAAAAATTAAGACTAAAACCATAAAGGAAACCAGAACTTTAAGAAGCGGAACCGCTACAATTATTAAATTGAGTAAGACGTCTACCGATGTTCTTAAATTAGCCAATAATAGTGCTTCAAAAACATTTATTAAAACCATTGAATCATGAGAAATAGTGTATTAATTGTGATCTCTGCTTTATGTTTTTCTTGCGGATCAGGGCATTTAACAAGGCGTTATAAGTCGTTAGAGTCAATTAAAAATGATGACATAATAAAAAATAACATCACGGTAGGAGCTTACTTTTTAGAAACAGCAAAAACACCATCTACCCCTCCAAAAACTATTTTTGACTTATCTCCTAAAGGTCAGAATTCTTTAATTTCAGAAATAAGTAAAAAAGAAGAGAGTTCAAGTAGTTTAATTAAAAAATTAGGGACTAGTCTTTCCTTAAAATCCCAAAAAAACGTTCGTATAATTGATCGGACTATTGTGAAAAAACAGGTTGTTCTTTCGGTCAGTAACAATAGCCATATGCCTGCCAATAGAATATCAAAAATTAATATAACTCTGGATTTAGGTGATGATATTAAACTATTGAGTTGTAATAAAATTGCTACTAGTTATGAAACGTTAGATTTAGGAAAGCTCAACTATTCTAATACAAATCAAGCTAGTCTTACAGGAAATATTTCCTCAGCCACTGGTGCTGAAAAAGCGCTAGCAACCGATGATAAAACAAACTCAAAAACAAGTAGTAATGGAGCCGGGTTAACAGGGACTGTTTCGGCTAGTAATACATTTTCTGAAGAAGTGATGTTGAGACAAAGACGAGTAGCCCTTAATGTTTCAATTAGTGACAACAAATTATCATTGTATCAAGATGGGATAGTAGGTATTGACTTAACAGGTAATATTATTGCAGATCTTGTTTTTGAAATAAAAGAGGCTAATGTACTACCTGTTTATACCTTTAAAGGACTAGTGGATAAAAACAAAAAAATAAGTGAGCCAAAGGATATTATGGCACATGAAATATTAGAAATTTTACCTAATGTAAGCAATGATATTGCAGCAAAAATATCCTTTGAGGCCGATTTTAGAGAAGTCATTTCTGGAGACAAAACAATTTCAGAATCAGATGATGTTATCAAGTTATATCATGGTATCGTAACGAATACTACACATGAAATTTTAATTCCTAAGGAAAAATTAAACAATCAGAACTTATGGAAGCTTACATTTTCTAAAGATGATAACGAGTTTCCTATAGAGATAAAATCAGTACTAGGGCAAGGTGATTTGGTATTTAATTCATGGGATCATGCCAGGGATTTTGCACTTTGGCTCGTAGAAAAATTTGATGATGCAAAAAATACTCTTGAGCTCAATAATAGAAAGTATACCCTTGTGATGCCTACTGGTTTTACTACGATTAAAGATCTAGAAATAGTACCCTATTAATGCACTCTTTATAAACTAAAAATACCGTTATTTAATGATTAAATATGTTGTAGGAGAAACATTTTGGATTAAATTTGTGCCTCAATTAGTAAATAATAAAATTTAATTGAAAATGAAAAAGATTCTTTTACTAGTACTAGTGATTTTTGCTTCAGCTTTTACAGGCTTATCTAATAACCAGATCGAAGAAACTGAGGTAACATATAATGGTCAGTCAGAAAAAGCATATTACTTTACCAATACACAAACAGGGAAAGTAATGGAGTTTACTATCGTAAGCAAAAAGGCGGTGTCAAAGTATGATTTTAATGCAAAAGAGCTTATCGGAAAATCCTTTAGGATTACTTATGAAGTAGATAAGGTTGAACTAAAAACAGATGATACCCAAGTAAAACAATACAAACAAAGGCTTATTTTGGTGGATATAAACAAAATTTAAAAATACGACATCAAAAGTCAATACGATTTTTAATAACCCTAAAGGAGATATATGTTATATCTCCTTTTTTTATGCCTTAGCGTCAAGGTATTTTTCTTTAGCTTATAAGAAGTAATATGCAGACCTTAATTACTTTTATGATTTAGAGTATTACTTTTAGTTTGTCATAATTTTAACAAAAACTAAATTTTCACACCCTATTTTTAAGGATCTCTTAGCCAAATAACTTTAACGATATTTAATATTTATATGAAAATTTCAGGATGAGGTTTTTAATATTCTTAAGTTGTATTAATTTAATAGCAACAAGTTGGGCACAAACAAAAACCAATGCAAAAAAATCTTTTACAGTTGCGGCTACCACCGAAAATATCGAGATCGATGGTGATTTAAAGGAAGTTATATGGAGTACTTTAACTCCAGCTAAGGATTTCATACAATACTTTCCGTCTGATTCTATACCGGCAAAAGCGCAAACAGAAATTTACATGTGTACTAATCAAAAGAGCTTGTATATCGGTATAAAATGTTACTCAACCGGTAATGATTGGATTGTTACCTCATTGCAAAGGGATTATCGTGCTGGCGGAGCCGATAATATTACACTATTGTTTGATACTTTCGACGATGGTACTAATGCAATATATTTTGGAATAAACCCAGAAGGTGTTCGTAGAGAAGGTATTATAAGTAATGGAGGAAATGAATCTAGAGACTTTTCGACCTCATGGGATAATAAGTGGCGAGGAGAGGCAAAAAAATATGATGGATATTATACTGCAGAATTAGAAATCCCATTTAGTACATTGCGCTATCCAACACCATCAAAAAAATGGGGATTTTCTGTATATAGGTTTGATACACAAACTAATGAAATTAGTACGTATACAGGAACTCCACGTAATCAAATACTTTTTACATTAGCGTATCCTGCAGAAATGATCTGGGAAGAGGAGTTGACTACAAAAAGTAGTGCAGTTTCTTTAATTCCTTTTGCATCTACCGGATTTAATAAAGATTTTGAAGATGAGCTACCGGCAGATAATTTTCTTGAGGCCGGAGGTGATGTTAAAATTGCACTCACCCCAGGGCTTAATCTGGATCTAACTGTTAATCCTGATTTTTCACAAGTAGAAGTCGATGAACAGATTACTAATTTAAATCGATTTGAAATATTCTTCCCCGAGCGGAGGCAGTTTTTTTTAGAGAATGCAGATTTATTTGGACAATTTGGTTTTGCTAATATCAACCCTTTTTTTTCTAGACGTATAGGTTCTAGTGAAGATGTTACTACTGAAGAAATTGTACAAAATAGAATTTATGGAGGCTTGCGTTTAAGTGGGAAACTTGATCCTAAAACAAGAATAGGCTTTTTAAATATGCAAACCGAAGCGAGTCGTGAGCAAGGAATACCCAGTGTTAACTATGGGGTGGCCGTGGCGCAACATAAACTTTGGACCCGTTCTAATATTGGCATAATAGCGGTAAATAAAGAATCGCTTAATCTTGAAGATCTCGATGTTAACCTTGATACTTTGGACCTTAATAGATACAATCGGATGATTGGTGCAGATTTTAACTATGCAACCAAAGATAATACCTGGTCAGGTAAAACGTTTATTCATACTACATTTACTCCCAATACTAATATGGCTGTTGCGCAGGGTAGCACCTTAAATTATAATACCCGTAAATACGGAGCATTGTGGAAACACGAATATGTTGACAAGAATTATAATGCAGAAGTTGGTTTTATACCACGCACAGATTATTTTAGAATTAGCCCTGTGGCAGAACTGCGATATTACCCGCAAAATGAGCTTTTAAATAATCATACCTATAGCGTAGAATCTGATGTTTTTTGGCGCCCTCAATTTGGTAAAACCGATCACCTGTTTTCCGTTGGTTGGGGAGGAGAGTTTACCGAAAGAGCTTCTTTTCAATTAAATCTCAATCACAATTATGTTTACTTATTTGATCCATTTGATCCCACTGGCACAGATTCTTTGGAGTTAGACGCAGCACAGGATTTTTCTTATGTTAGTTTTACAGGAGAATATCGTAGTGATAGACGTAAGATATTTAGCTGGAGTGTTAATCCATATATCGGAGAATATTTTAATGGGTGGCGTTATGGTACTAGAGGTAATTTTACCATTCGTTATCAGCCCAAAGGTTCTTTCTCTTTAAATTATGCAATAAACTATTTTGATTTACCACATCTGGATGGTGGCAGAGAAACATTTTTGATTAGCCCACGAATTGATTATACCTTCTCTAGAAGTCTTTTTACTTCGCTTTTTGCACAGTATAACTCTCAGGATGATAATACCAATATTAATGCACGTATACAATGGCGTTTTGCTCCGGTGTCAGATATAATTTTGGTGTATACCGATAATTTTTTAACAGGAGATGTCGATCCTTTAGATCGTTTTGCTTTTGATGTACGTACCCGATCTATTGTCTTAAAAGTTACCTATTGGCTTAATTTGTAAGAATAGTTTTGATTCTAAGTTTATATAAAAATTTTGAGATAGTGATGTAATTCAAAACCACAAAACTCTCTATACGATGTGTCAGATATATCACGATTAATTTCTTGTGTAATTAGTTTATTATATAATTTCTGAATTATTTTAGCGATGCAATTGATCCAAAATTTCCATCACTTCGTTCTTTTTACGTACCGATACCGGAATGTTCTCTCCATTTTTGAGCATAAGATACCCACCATCGGTTTTAATAAAAGCACTAATACATTGTAGATTAACCAAATGACTTTGATGTACGCGTAAAAACTGATAGTTCTTTAACATATCAGCAAAATATTTTAGAGTTTTGGTTACAAAAATTTTTTGTCCATCCTGAAGATAGAAAATGGTGTTATTGCTATCAGATTCGCAACGTATAATATCATCTAATCCCACGATGATAATTTTATCTAGCGTATGTAATGATATTTTATCAGGCTTTTGCTCTGGAGCAGACAATGTATCCTTAAGGATATTCAATCGTTCTTTATTAGGTTGAATTTGTTTTTTTGCCTTTGCTATGGCTTGTGCCAATTCATCATTAGAATAGGGTTTCAAGACGTAATCAATAGCTGCAAATTTAAATGCCCGTATCGCAAACTCATCACTAGCCGTTACAAAGATAATTTTAGATTTGAGCTCTGGAAATATCTCTAATACATCAAAACCAGTACCATCTCCGAGCATAATATCCAGAAAAAGGATATCAGGCTCTGTATTCCGTAATGATTTTGCAGCCTCAACTACACTTTGGGCAGTATCAATAATTTTTATTTCTGGGTGATTGACTTCAAGATCACTTTTTAAAAGCTGAAGCGCATCAGGCATATCTTCTACAATAATTGCTGTAAGCATAGTTATGTTTTAATAATCGGTTTGTAAAGGTATTTTAAATGCTATCTGGGTTCCGGCGACAGTTTTTCCATTGGTTTTTATTTCCTCGATTGTAAGAGAATCTTTTCCTGAGATTGATTCTAATCGCTCTCGGGTTACTGTAAGTGCCATAGATTGATGATCCGTATTTGTTTTGGCTTTTTGAGATTCAAAAATCCCTTGTCCATTATCTACAACAGTACAGTGTAAAAACTCTTCGGTGGTATGAAATTGTACTTTAAGTTCACCTGCTCTGCTTCCTTTTAAAATACCATGTCTCACGGCATTTTCTACAAAAGGTTGTATGAGCATGGGCGGAATCAATATTTCTTCGGGATCAAACTCTGTATCAATTGTAATCTCATATGTAAATGGTTTACTAGCCATCAACTTTTCTATTTCTATATAATGTTTTAAGGTCTGTATTTCTTGATCTAATGTGATAAAATCTTTTCTAGAATTGTCCAGAGTTTCTCTTAGTAAAGTGGCAAAAGTATTGATCGTATTATTCATGCGTTGAGGATTGCTGGTACCCATTGCTTTGATTCCGTTAAGAGCATTAAAGATAAAATGAGGGTTCATTTGCAAACGCAATGCCTTTTGCTCTAATGAAAGAAGGTGGTTTTTCATTTCCAGACGCTTTCGCTCTTCTTTATTTTTTCTTTTCACTCTTCGAATGTATGAAATACCATATCCCCCCAAGATGAGTAGGATAAGAGCTAACACAGCAAGTTGAAACCAGAGTTTTTCATAGATGGGGCTGTCAATAAAAAAATTAAAAGAAATAGGATCACTTTCTTCCCATCTGTAATTTCTCGATTGCGCATAAAAAATATGAGAACCATAGGCAAGACCGGCAAGATTTTGTTTATGGTCTGATGACCATGGGCTCCATTCAGAATTATTTAATTTGATTCTGTATTGGATATCATTTGGATGATCCAGGTCAATGGTTTTGTAACTAAAAGATAGTTCGGTTTGATTGGGTTTTAATTTTAAAACATTAGGACTGTTTGTCCATGTGTTCAAATTAATAGAATCTACACTTTGATATGCTACTTCAATGTTTTCAAAATACAATTCTGGTTTTATAGTGGTCTTGGTAATATCACTAGGCTGGTATTTTGTTAATCCATAAATGGCACCAAACCATAGATTACCTTCTTCGTCTTTGGTTACAGAATTAAGGCAGGTTTCAATACCTAAAAAACCATCATTTCTTCCAAAATGGAAAACATCTACAATGTCATTAAATTGATTGAGCTCTATTTTATCCACCCCTCTTTCGCTACCTGCCCACAAATTCCCTTGATTGTCAAAGATCATTTGATAGATGTTATTCGAATATGGTTTTTTCCTTCCTTTTAACTTTTTAAAAATTAGATCACCCTCCAGACTTGCCCACCATATACCTCTTCCGGCAGTACCGATAAACAGGAAATTTTTATAAAATAACAATGTGCTTATTGTTGTTTTTTGGTTGAGTACATTATCAAAATGAGTAACTCGATTATTTTTGATATATCCCAGATCTCCATTTTGGGTAGCATACCAGATTTTACTCAAAGAATCTTGGAGCATATAGCTTATCTGTACATCTTTGATTCCGTTTCTACGTTGGAAATTCTTAATACCAAACAAACGTTTCTTTTCTGGGTCGTACTTAAATTTTGAAATGCCTGTAGAGTACGATGCGGCCCATACAGTAGTATTATCGACAAGTATAGTTCTGATCCAATTAGAAGGCAATCCTTTGTCAGTATCAATTATATGGTTTTTGAATACGGTTTTGGTAACTGTATCTATTTTTATGATCGTATCCTTTTTTTGTGTTTGTATATAATTACTGTCAATAACGATACTATCAACTTGTTTAATCTCTTTAAAAAGAATTCCTTTACCATCGGTCCCAGCCCATATATTACCGTTAATATCACTGGTGATACTTTTAATTTTTACTTCAGATAAGCGTTCTTCTTGTTTAATATGATGAATACCACTTGAATCTATTTTTATTAGACCAGCTTCAGAATTAGAGGCCCATATCCCATCTTTTGCGTTATGAATTGCATATACTCGATTACCTTTTAGCCCGGTATTTTGGTCATAATGAATAAAGTTATTTTCAAAATATTTATAGAAACCACCACCAGAAGTAGCGATCCAAATGTTAGATTGTCGATCTAATATACTTTTTCTAATGTGAGAGACGGCTAAACCATTTTGCCTATTGATTTTCTTTTTCAAAGTTCGCTTATTGGCATCGACAATAACAATTCCCTCATCATTGGTAGCAAACCATAACTCATTGTCATTGTATACAGAGATATTAGTAACTCTAAGCGGTTTTGAAATCCAACGATTACCGTAGCTTTTGGCATTAGTATTAATAACCAGAACCCCCTGATTAAGAGCAGCAGCAAAGATTTTGTTTTTATGAAAAATTGCCGCAGTATAATCATGTGCACTATGTCTTTCTATAATACTAGCTCCTTTTCTAATATGATTGAGTTTCCATAATCCTTTATTGGTTGCTATCCAAAACAATCTACCGTCATAAACAATATCATTAATAATGCTAGTATTAATTTTGGGATTAAGATTGATTTTGACTAGTCCGAGGTTTTCTTGATATTCGTAGATTCCAATATTGGTGGCCAGATACGTTTTATTCTTTATTCTATAAATTCGATTAATTCTTGGGCCTTCAAGATTTACAAACGTATTCTTTGTTTTGATACTTAGCCCATTTTTTGTACCAATAAAAAGGCTGTCATTGGCAAAGTTTAGTGCATGAATATAATTAGATTGTAATCCATCACTTTCGGTCCAGATCTTAAATTCGTCTCCGTTAAACTGGCTAAGTCCACCTCCTTGAGTACCTAGCCATAAGTATCCTATATCATCCTGTACGATGTCATATACTTGCGACTGTGGTAAACCATCTTCCAGGGTGTACGCCCTAAGCTGACTTGTTTGTGCAGATAAAGAGCTGATAAGACTCCATACCAGAAAAGAAAAAAGCAGACATAAAGGCCGAAATAAATTCATATACGTTTTGAGGTTGAGAACAAATATAATCAAACTGTTTTTTTTGGTTTTGAACTATTTGCATTAATGTAACATACAAAAAACCGACACAGCCTTAAAAGGTATGTCGGTTTATAATAAACAAAAGTTTCCCCCTTTTTGCTTATCAGATTGAGTTTGTGTCAGTTTAATTCTTAATAACTAGTAATAGCAGTTGTATTAGAAGGATCAATAGTTATGGCTCCATTGTTCCATTCAAAACTTTTTTTCAGATTAACATACTTGATATCTGAGGTATTTTTATAAAATGTTTGTGTTTGTAAAATGTTTCCTTTAATACCGTACTCTTGATTCGGAAAAATATATTGAAAATCAGTATTAGAATCTTCGCAGTATACATTTTTGAGTTCAGGAAGAGAAACAATGGTATCTCCATCATCAGAAACGGTAAAATAATACGCTTCTACATGAGCACAACATCCCAGGTATTCGACTTCCATCTTAATCACCTCAGAGATCCCGTCTAATCCTGGATTCTCTAAGGTGGTTATAAAGATGTCCTCAAAGAGCTCTGTGTCATTAATAGTTAAGGTCGAAATTTTTTCGGAGCTATTTTCAGACCTAACTAAGCTGACCACATAAGCAGGGTGTTCTTTTCCTTGATCGGTAATTTCTGTTGTTACTAAATACTTTTCAGTCGCAATAAATCCTTTTTGGGCATAGATGAATTGAAAACTCTGAAAAAGAACGATAATGATGATAACATTTTTCATAACAACTTATTTTGAGGTTGGCTATTTGATGTAAAACTAGTCCCTAAAAGTGATCTATGAGTTGTGGTTTTAGAATTCGTTACGATCCAATTAGAATTCGTTTTAGAATTGGAGAAATAGTTTTTTATACGTTTCTCTTTCTATAGAGTGGTTTCTTTTTTCAAAAGTTTTGTTACACGCACGTTATGGTAAAACCACAAAAAATAAATTAGTCTTTGGATAATATATTTTGATAAACTTTTTTTTGTAAATTCATATGATTTCTTAAAACGATATTTTAAGATAAAAAATAGCTTACCCCTCATTAAAAAAGAGTTACTTTTTTCGAAAAACGCTTTTTAATCCTTTACAAGTAATTAATAATTTAATGCATTATGAAAACCATACGTTATCGATCCAGAGGAGCAGATGTTCATTATTTAGAAGAAATTTTAACAAAGCTTGGATATAGTGTCTATGTATCTAATTATTTTGGAAGAGATTCGGATAGAGCAGTAAAAGATTTTCAGGCAAAGAACGGTTTAATCGTTGATGGCATCGTAGGGCTCAAAACATGGTCTAAACTTATTGAGGCAGAGAAAAACATAACGGCCGATAATGATAAATTTTTATCCGAATTGGATATTAAAGATTTTGCACAAAGCTTTGGTTTAGAAGTGGCTATGGTCAAGGCTGTTAATGAGATAGAAAGTAGAGGCAAAGGATTTCTGTTAGGCGGAAAACCAATCATTTTATTTGAAGGTCATGTATTTTGGAGAGAGCTGGAAAATAGAGGGGTTAAACCATCTCAATATGTTACAGAGCATACTAAGGATGTACTGTACAGAAGGTGGACAAAAATACATTATAGAGGAGGAGTACAAGAATATGATCGTCTTGAAAAAGCAGCCAAGATATCTGATATACCTGCATTTCACGAAGCGGCATATAGTTCTGCCTCATGGGGAGCTTTTCAGATCATGGGTTTTCATTATAAACATCTTGGATATTCTTCTGTAGATGAGTTTGTTTCTGCTATGCATGAGCATGAAAGAGAGCACCTTAAAGCCTTTGGCAGATTTATTGAAAAGACTCCTTTTAAAGGTAAAAAATTGATCGATTGGATTAGAGAAAAAAATTGGGCCAAATTTGCCGAGGGATATAATGGTCCTGGTTATAGAAAAAACAAATACGATACCAAGCTGCAAAATGCTTATATGAGATATAGCAACACATAGCTTTCAACTAACACTATGTTAATGTATTATACGCGATTGGAATACTAAACTTGGCACTTTTTTTAGTATATTTAAGAGTAAATCTTCGATATATGAAGAATACTTATCTCCTAGTGTTTTTTTTGTTTGTATTCAATAATTTAGAAATTCTTGGACAAAAGTATAGGTACACCACATATCAAGGAAAAGAGATTCCCTTTACAAAAGTGAATCGGGTGATTCAGGATACTCATGAGTACGTATGGCTTGCCACAGACCAGGGTTTATATCGTTTTGATGGGAGCCGGTTTCAGGATTATAATGCTTCACTACGAAGTCAATATATTAAAACCATAATTCCCTGGAAAAAAGATACCTTGCTTTTTGCTAATGATACCGGAGTTTTCAAACTTTTCTACGAAGAAAATTCCCCTAAAATCATCCCGCATATCACAATTAGTGAAATTAAAAACGGGATGAGTTATCCAGAAGAATTATTTACAGACTCTAAAGGTAGATTATGGATCGGACAATTAAATGGAGAGGTCTATAGACACGACAGAAATGAAATCAAAAAGGTGCCGTTTTCTTTAGCACTTAATCAAAGAATATCAAATATCTTTTTTGATGAAGATCAATTTGGCACCGTATGGGCTCTAATCCCAAAAGAAGGATTGTATTATTTTGATCGGTTGTCAAATACTTTTGTAGCACTGGAAGGGTTTAGCGATATGTCACACTTTTATATAGATGGCAATCAGATAGTACTGGTAGGAGACTTGCGTATAATTAATGTTACAGTGAGTGAAGAGTATGCGATAATTAGCCAAAAGCAAATAGATAATTTAGGTTTGGATTTTTATTACATTACTAAAGATTTGTCTGGGACTTACTTTTTAGCTTCAGAGCAGGGAGTGTATAGATGTACTTCTGACCAAGAAAAATTGACAGAGATTTTTGGATCTAATGATCCTCATCGCGTAGAAAAACTTCCGTATACCTCGATTAACCATTTATATTTTTCTGAAGATCAGATTCGTCCAGGAGGAAAAATCTGGATAAGCACATCAAACGGATTAGGGTTTTTGTGGTCCAGTTATTTTCAAAGTGTATCGGGGATGTCTCACGATAATGTATTCAGTTTGAGTTCTGGACTCAATACTGAGGTTTTAATCTCCCAAAGTAATGTAACCAGCGTAAAAAACTTAGGTGCTCAAATCAGATTTGATCAAATTAATGATATCAATCAAGTTACATCAATCTCTTCAGGTACTGAAAATATTTGGTATGGAACGGCCGATGGAAAAATCATTCGGTATAAAAATGACAATAAACGCATTGGTTATAATTTAAAAAATAGAGGGGGTGGCATATTTTATATGTTTGTCGATCACACAGGAGACAATTGGTTTTGTCAAGCACCAACAGATCGCCCTTTGATAGGGGTGGCCAAAATCAATGAAGATGGGCGAGTAACAATTTATGATGAAGCAAATGGATTAAATAACCGAATTCTAGTAGTCAAAGAAGGACAACAATCAGAGCTTTATGCAGCAGGTATTGGACCAGAAACATATTTATATAAATACAATCGTACTCGAGATCGTTTTGAAAATCAAAGTATTCCTTTCCCTTTTGAAGTAAGTAGCAATTTTGAAGTTCATGATATAGCTATTGATGATAAAGGGATCGTATGGATGGCTACAACAGATGGGCTTATAAGGTATAGTGCAGAAAATGTTCAGCGTGTTGACCTGGGTGTGTATACAGAAAATGAAATCAGATCGATTTGTACAATCCCCGGAGGAAATTTATGGCTGGCAACAGATACTAATGGGCTGGTTTATTTAGATGCTCAAGGCAGTTATGTGTTTTTTGACGAAAAAAGCGGGACACCTTCAAAAGTGGCATCTTATCGTAGTATGATTATAGATGATACTCATCACCTCTGGGTGGGTACTGCAGAAGGTGCTGTCTATTCTTCTCAATCTAATCCCGAACCCTTACATACTAATACACCAATACTTGATGAAATAAGAATAAATGATGCAATCAAGAATATAGAAAATACTTCAATACAGTATACCGAAACAGCATCGGTAACCTTAACCTTTGTTTCTATTACTTTTCCTGCAGATGATTTACAATATCGATATAAAATTGTTAAAAAAGAGGTGGAAAAGGATGAGAAAGATAAATCATTATGGTCGCTACCGCAAGATGATAACCATATCGAGCTGCAAGAACTCAAAAATGGCATCTATACATTACTGGTAAAGGCTCAAAAGCAAGGAGGCTATTCCTGGAGTGCTCCTTTAAAAATTGAATTAGAAGTTCAAAAAAAATGGCACCAAACACTTCTTGGAATATTAATATTCATAACTCTTGGGATATCTATAGCCTGGTATGTTTTACGATTATGGATATTTAAAAAAACAAAGAATATAAAAGCGACACTTAGTCTCAAAGAAAAGGAGCTTATAGAAAAAGAAAATGCATTTATTGCCCAAGCACGGGATCTTAAAAGCTTAAGTGCAACCATTCAGTTATTAGACTATCTGCTCAAGGAGATTCCCAAAGGAGCAACCTGGAATAGAGCCTTACCCGTTGTATCAAAAATAATAGAGTTTCCAGGGGTTGATGCTTTCGAATTTGCCTTTAAGAAAGGAGAAGAGATGTGGTATAGAGGGATGTCACGAGATGAGGCTAAGTATACAGATAGACGTGAAGAATTCAACAAAAAAGAAAGTTTAGCAACCTATGTTTTGATCGAAAATAAACCTTTGATAATTAGTAATAGTGTTGCAGAGGAAGCTCTATATATCAATAAAAAAAGCCAAGAAAGATATTTATCAATGATATTAGTGCCTTTTGAACAAAAAACAAGTATCGAAATAGTATTATGCATCTACGGAAAGGAGGAAAATAAATTCACACAAGACAATCTAAGACTTATTCAAATTTTGACCACTTTTCTTTCGATTGCAATACTTGATGAGTTGAAGTAATATTAGAAGAAATCCTGAAAATACAGTTTTACAGGTAGCAAAGATTGTTTTAATCTTTTATATTTTTACTTCCATGATTGATAACTTCGAAAATGAATTCTTCGGAATCGGAATTCAAAATGGTAAAACTCCTGAGAACCTGGGAGTTTTATGGCGATCCGCACAAAATATGGGCGCCAGTTTTATATTCACAATCGGAAACCGATACGCCAAGCAGGCCAGTGATACCCATAACGCGGTAAAAGCAATGCCGTATTTTCATTACGATACTTTTGAAGATTTTTATAATCATCTTCCAAAAGGAGCCATGCTCGTCGGGGTAGAACTTACAGATGATGCCGAGTCTTTAGAAACGTTTAAACACCCAAAGCGCTGTGTATATTTATTAGGAGCAGAAGATCATGGGTTATCCAACAAAGCTATAGAAAAATCTCACTTTTTAATCAAGTTTAAATCAGTACTAAGTATTAATGTCTCTGTAGCAGGGAGTATAGTTATGTATGATCGTGGAATTGAAAAACCAAGGTTTATACGGGCCCCAGAATAAAACAATGTTAAGAACAAAGAGTCGATTGTAATGCGCCTGAAGCGTTTTGTAATATGTCTGAATGTAATTGTCATATACCAGAAGTCTATTGTAATACGTCGTAACCTCATTGTTAAGCACCTGAAATGTATTGTTACATACCTGAAGTCTATTGTAATACGTCACAACCTTATTGTTAAGCACCTGAAGTGTATTGTTACATACCTGAAGTCTATTGTAATACGTCGTAACCTTATCGTTAAGTGTCTGAAGTCTATTGTTACATACCAGAACCTCATTGTTACAAAGCTTAATCATATTGTACCACACCTCAAGTATATTGTATTGCATCAGATGGTATTGTAGTCATAGGTGTATACGCAATAAAATTAATTGTTGATCAAAATAAATCCGATTAAAACCAAAATACATTTTGTCACTACTTGTAGAACAAGTATTTTTAGTATCTATGTTTAAAATAGTAGAAGGTCTTGTGGCAGATTTTAGTTCTTGGGTGTGGGACTGGCCTTTATTGATATTGCTTATCGGTGGCGGGGTATTCTTTTTGATCTATTCCCGATTTACACCTTTCTTATATTTTCCACATGCCATAGATGTGTTGCGAGGCAAGCATGATAATGAGGACGACCCAGGGCAGTTAAGCCATTTTCAGGCCTTATCATCTGCAATTGCAGCTACCGTGGGTATGGGCAACATTAGTGGAGTGGCCGTAGCAATTGTAACTGGGGGTCCAGGTGCAGTTTTTTGGATGTGGATAAGTGGTTTGATTGGTATGGCGACCAAATTTTATACCTGCTCGCTATCTGTGATGTACCGATCAGAAGAAGAAAATGGAACTTTATTGGGGGGACCCATGTATGTGATCACAAAAGGTTTAGGAAAACAGTGGAGGCCATTAGCTATCTTCTTTGCGCTTGCAGGTCTGGTGGGTACACTCCCTGCTTTTACAGCAAACCAATTAACCCAAACAATAGTTGATGTAATGGGATGGCAAGAAAATAATAAAATATATATTGGTCTTGTACTTGCGATGTTGGCATCCCTGGTCATATTAGGCGGAATTAAAAGAATAGGTTGGGTAGCTAGTCGATTAGTGCCTTTTATGGTGGTTTTATATTTTATTACCGTTATCACAATTCTAATGATACAAATAGAAGAGGTGCCACATATGTTTGGTTTAATCTTTTCTGATGCCTTTTCTGGTAATGCGGTAGCAGGAGGGGGACTGGGATATTTGATTAAAACTGGGATTAAAAGAGGAGCTTTTTCTAATGAGGCAGGTGTTGGTACTGCACCCATAATGCATGGAACCGCCAAAACCAAAGAACCCATTAGAGAAGGATTAGTGGCAATGATAGGCCCATCTATTGATACATTGTTGGTTTGTACCTTAACAGCTTTGGCCATACTTTCTACGGGGGTATGGCAGGATAGCGAAAATAATGGAATATCATTAACTCTACAGGCTTTTAATGCCGTGTTGCCTTATGGACTGGGCGATGTTGTAGTCATGATTATGGTGCTTGTATTTGCGCTGTCTACACTGTTTTCATATTCGTATTACGGAACTACATGCTTAGGCTTTTTAACCAAACCCAAATATGGAAAATACTACAATTATATCTATATACTCTCTATTGTAGTAGCGGCTGTAGTTAAAATAGATTTTGCGATTAATCTGATCGACAGTGCTTTTGCATTAATGGCAATACCTACTATAATTTCAGGATTAGTGTTAGCCCCAAAAGTAAATAAAAAGGCAAAGCAGTATTTTAAGGAGATACGAAAAGCTTAATTTTCAACGTTTATCGTATTACAATAAACTCGCTTCTTCTGTTTTCTTGATGCTCTTCTTCTGTACAAGGAACATCATCCTCACATTGATTAAGTATTCTTCTTTCCCCATACGCTTTTCCACGTATTCTTCGCCAATTAATTCCTCCTTCTTCAATAATATATTGTATGGTAGCTCGCATGCGTTTTACACTTAATTTTTTATTATACCAATAGCTTGACCTGCTATCAGTATGAGAACGAACTTCAATTTTGAGTTCTGGATATTTTTTCATCGTAGAAATGATCTTTTGCAGTTCAACCTCTGCTTCGGGCCGTATTGTGTCATCATCTAACCCAAAGTGGATAGGGTCCATCTGCAATGTTTTAGATAGGTCATCACCAATATTTACAGCTACTGAAGTAAATAACTTTTCACCATCGTCTGAAGCATTAAGAGGAATAGATAAATCATGTATAAATTCAAATATATCGTCCGTATTAAGCGTAATTTCTTTAGGCAGAAATTGATCTAGTGTGGTTCGTATAAAATATTCGGTTTCGCATGCTACTTTAAATGTATATCTGCCCAGACTATTCGATGTTGTTTCGGCGATGATAGTGCCATCGGTGTCTACTAATTTAAGTTCAGCTTCAGGAAGGCTGTCGTTGGTCTCACTATTATAAATTGTGCCTTCTATATATTGTTGGCATGATGTGATTAATGCTTCGGTTTGCTTAAAACTGTAAATATCATCATTTCCTTTACCGCCTTTTCTATTACTGGCAAAATACCCTATTTTTGTTTCTTCATTAAGCACAAAAGAGAAATCATCCTTAGAGCTATTCACAGGTTTACCAACATTAAATGCCGCAGAAAAATCAGATTCTTCGGGTACTGCTACAAAAATATCTAATCCACCCAGGCCTACATGCCCGTCACTCGCAAAGTATAGGTGATTACTATCACTTATATATGGAAAAGTTTCTCTGCCTTCTGTATTGATTTTATCCCCGAGGTTTTTAGGTTTCCCAAATTTTCCGCCCCCTAAAACATCAACAACGAACAAATCAGATTTACCCAGTGTTCCTGGCATATCACTGGCAAAGTACAATTTGGAACCATCTGCACTGAGTGATGGATGAGAAGTTGAATAATCATCACTGCAAAAGGATAACTCTTCTACATTAACCCATTTTCCTTCCTTAAGATCTGCTCTGTATATTTTTAGTAAAACGACGCCTTTTTTACTGGTTGTAAGTTTATGATTAGAATAGTTATTTCTGGAAAAGTAGACTGTTTTTCCATCTTTACTAAAACTTGTTGATGATTCGTGAAACTTTGTATTTATTTTACCTTTCAGTTTTACAGGCTCTTCCAGCATTATCTGATCATCCTTTATTTTTGAAGAAAACACATCAAGAAAAGGCATTTTTGTCCAACCATGTAATTTTGAATCCTTGGTCGTTTTAGATCTTGAAGATGCAAAAACAATATGATTATTATGATCAAAACTGGGAGCGTATTCAGAATTTTTTGAATTTATATTAAGTTCAAAAAGATCATACCTTCCTGATTGCATTTCTATAAAATCTAGATAGTTTCTCTTTTCTATGTATGATTTGGCCCGGCTGTCATCTCCAGTAAGATCATAGAATTGATCCATAATTTTATCGGCATCTTTATACCGTTCTACACTCTTCAGGCTTTGGGCATATCTAAATAAATATTCTGGGTTTAGATCTTCGGGATACAATTGTACTAGTTTTTCATACCATTCGACAGAATCTTCTAATTCGCCGGTTAGATAAAAAGAGTCTGCAAGTTTTAGAAATAAGTTTTTAGATGAATATCCACCTTGGGCAACATCCAAATAAATAGCTCTGGCATCTATATAGGCAAATGCTTGAAAATTTTGATCCGCTTTTGCCAAAATTTTTTCCTGATCTTGGGCGTTGAGAATTGGGGAAAATAAGATAAGTAGGCCCAATTTTATAAACCAACTTTTTGTATGAAGATGTGATAAAATGAATGAGTAATTTTTCAAATGATCCCAGTATTTGTTAAAAAAACCTGCTTTCACGGGGTTTTTGAAAACATACTGGAATTAAAATTATGAAAATTCTATCTTAAATGGTAATGCATTAAAAAATAGTTACCAACTGTTTTTAGTCACAAAATGTTAACAATTCTAAGACGAATAGATAATCTTGCCTTTGTAATTATTTTCTTGTTTAATATTCTCCTACCTTTGTACCAAAATAAAGTAAATGGCTCATAAAGCAGGTTTTGTAAATATTATTGGTAATCCTAATGTAGGTAAATCTACTCTTATGAATGCTTTTATAGGAGAAAAGTTATCCATTATCACCTCTAAGGCACAAACGACCAGACATCGTATACTCGGTATTGTTAATGGAGATGATTTTCAGGTAATTCTATCTGATACTCCAGGAATTATTAAACCCGCATATGAACTACAAGAATCCATGATGGATTTTGTGAAATCTGCTTTTGAAGATGCTGATGTTTTAATTTATATGGTAGAGATCGGTGAAAAAGAATTAAAGGATGACGCATTTTTCACCAAAATTACTACAGCTAAAATACCAGTGCTGTTATTACTTAATAAAATCGATAAATCAAATCAGGAACAATTAGAATCACAAATAGTTTTTTGGGCAGAGAAAGTTCCTAATGCAGAAATTTATCCGATATCGGCCCTTGAAAATTTTAATATAAAAGAAGTATTTGCTCGATTGGTCGAGTTATTACCACAATCTCCACCCTTTTATCCAAAAGATCAATTGACGGATAAGCCTGAACGCTTTTTCGTAAATGAAGCTATACGCGAAAAAATATTACTTTATTATAAAAAAGAGATTCCTTATTCGGTAGAAGTAGAAACAGAAGAGTTTTTTGAAGATGATGATATTATCAGGATTCGCTCAGTGATTATGGTAGAGCGGGATTCTCAGAAAGGAATCATCATAGGGCATAAAGGATCTGCATTAAAAAAAGTAGGAGTAGAGGCGCGTAAAGAGTTAGAAAAATTCTTTGGAAAAAAGATTCATATAGAGCTTTACGTAAAAATCAATAAAAATTGGCGTAGTAACCAACGTCAATTAAAACGTTTTGGGTACAACAAATAATTAGAAAGAGGGGGAATTACACCCCTTTAATAACGATTTTTTGTACTACTTTACGCTCTTTTTTTGGCTTTGTGCTGCGCGTAGCTTCAATTGGTATTGTAGCGTTTTTTCTTTTTTTTCTCTTTTAGAAAATGACAAGAGCTTTAAAGAATAATAAGTGTGTAAGAAAAATTTTTTAGATGTAAGATAAATCTTTGTAAAGTGTATTTCATAGATGATTTTTTATTCTTTAACGTTTTTATAGCACTTTAGTGTTGATCTTCAACGGTTAATGCATATTTTAGCATCCCAAACCTTAACCTAAACACTTTGAGTATGTTATAAAAATACTTCTTCACATTCAAATCACTAGAAACGGCTTTTTCTTTTTGGATTACAATAGGTCACATAGATAACTATAGTGATAGTTCTGAATAAAAACGTTTTTATAAAACCTAAGCATAGAGGTAAGGAACGAATTAATTTTTTAAATTTTAAAACAACAGCCACATGTCAAATCTTACACGTAAATTTAATGAGTATAGCCAAAAAATGGCGACGAAAACCATCTCGTCCATGTTTTGTAGTTATACATTGCTGACCATTTTTATTATTGCAGCTAATTTTTCGATGGTAGCAAATAAAAATGGTAATGATCTCTCTATAAACGAACCGTTAACTCTTGATACTAGTTGTATGTTATCTGTCGATGCAGGTGATAATGTAGAGTTTTGCGGCTCTAGAGAAGTAACGCTTACGGCTAGCGTATCAGGTGAGTCACAATGTAACGATTGTTTAGAGTATGATATAGAAAACACATACAGATGTGGTAAAGATCTATATTATGTTTTATGGCTAAATGATCAAGCTAATGATATTGTTAGAAGATTTTCTAATGTAGATTTAAAATGGAAAGAACTTCCTGATGGTACTGCTACCTTAAAAGGAACTGTTGTAGATAATAATGATGCACAAATTATTTTAGAAGTTGATGTAACCTACACCGGAAGAACCACAAGCACTCCGGCTGGTAGTCCTAAAGATCATTTCTGTAATACCGAAGATTCAAACGGATGGATTTATTATACAGGCGTAACAGGAACTATTAGTCAGACAGATGGTTCTTGGTCATTTGATATTACTAGAATGGGTCCTGCTTTTCAATTGGGTAACGGAGCCAATGTAACAGAAGATGTGGTAGGAAAATACGGTGCTTCAGGATGGTTTAATACAACAGATAGTGATTTTAACAGAGGTGATTTTAATATTAACATAGGGCCATGTATTTCTTCAGAAACCAGTGATGTAACGTATTTATGGTCAACCGGAGAAACCACACCAAGTATTACAGTATCACCGCAAGAAAGTACATCGTATACAGTTACAGTAAAAGATTGTGAAGACTGTGAAGCTTCAGATACAGTTGAGGTAGTTGTTAAAGATGGTCTTCAGGTTGATGCAGGAGAAGATCAAAATATTTGTAAAGGACAAGAAGTTACCTTAACAGCAACGGTAGAAGGAGAAGGAGAATGTGTAGAATGCGTAGATTATAGTGTTGGTGATACCGACTATTGTAGAGGAAGACAGCATCAGTTTGTAGTGTTTATTAATGATAACGGAACCAGATTATGGATGAGAAACGAAAGCCTTGCCTGGAAAGAGAATGCTGATGGAACAGCAACCTTAAAAGGGGATGTTTTTGAATATAATTCTACGAATACAACATTTGTAGTAGATGCAGTCTTTTCAGGAAGAACAACTACGCCACCAGTAGGTAGCCCTAAAGCAAACGTATGTCAGGCG
Organism: uncultured Aquimarina sp.; assembly: GCA_947497175.1. Classification (GTDB taxonomy): domain Bacteria; phylum Bacteroidota; class Bacteroidia; order Flavobacteriales; family Flavobacteriaceae; genus Aquimarina. The sequence goes on from CANMFM010000001.1 coordinate 505,782, forward strand.
GCAGATGCCTCAGATTGGGTATATTATACAGAAATAAGTGGTACAGTAACTCAGGTTAACGGTTCATTAAGTTATGATATATCAAGACGAGGTGAGGCATTCCAAGTCGGCGCAGGAGCAAATATTTTCGAATATACCGCCGATGTATTTGGTGCTTCAGGATGGTTTAATTTAGAAGGAAACCCAACGTCTTTTGGTGATTTCAATATCAACCTTGAATGTGTGAAATTTGAGCCTAAAGGGATAGAATATCTTTGGTCTACAGGAGAAACAACACAATCGATCACGGTATCGCCAGAAGTAGATACAACCTATTCTGTTACCGTAGATGGATGCAACGGTTGTGGCGAAGCAACAGATGAAGTACTAGTTTCTGTATCAGACGGAATTACCTTTGACCTTGGAGAAGATCAAACGGTATGTATTGGTCAGTTTACAACACTAACTTCTCCAATTGAAGCTGATGCATATTTATGGTCTACAGGAGAAACTACAAGGTCAATTACCATTCAGGTATTTAGCACTGAGACGTATACACTAGAAGTAACTAAAGATGGTTGTACAGGCACAGACGATATAGTCGTAGAACTTAGATTCTGTGAAGGTAGAGGTGCTGTAGATTTATACCCTACGGTTCTAAAATCTTCAGGAAGCCTATCTTTGGCAGTAAATAATCAAAACGCTCAAGAAATACAGGTGTCCATACATGATTTGTCTGGAGTAGCTGTAGGACCTGTGTTAGTTAAAAATGTTTCAAAAGGTCAGGATGTTCTTATTATAGATTTAGATCAGTACACAAATCTTTCTTCAGGAATGTATGTGGTAATGATTACTGATGCTAATGGAAAGTCTACAACTCGTAGAATGATCATAGAATAATATACTATTTAATAGTATTTTCAAAACCTCTTGCTTAATTGCAAGGGGTTTTTGTTTTATAGGCATATTTAATTAATGTTTATTATTTATCCTTCAGATAACGTTTAGGATACATTTGTTGTCAAAATTTGAAGTTTTTAATCACACAAATAACTACTGATGAAAATTTTCAACAAATCAATTCTTTTTACAATTGCTGTTTTAGGTCTTTTTAGTTCATGTGATCTAGACGATTACACCGGAGGCGGAGGCGGTAACAACGAACTGACATTTACTAAAATAGGAAGCTTAATAAACGGAACAGGAGACGAAGGTTTTGCAGAAATCTCTGCTTTTGACCCTCACACCACCAAACTTTTTATCGTCAATCCTAACGACGGAGAACTTTCTGTTTGGGATTTGTCCGACCCTGTTATACCGGTTCAAGGTGTAGATATATCTCTGTCTGGTATTCCTAATAGTGTAGCCGCACATAATGGATTAATTGCCGTTGCTTTAGAAAATGCTTCAAATAAACAAGCTAATGGAATAATTGCTACGTATGATGCCAAATCGCAAGTATTGTTAAATTCATATCAGGCGGGAGCATTACCCGATATGGTTACCTTTAGTCCAGATGGCAAATACATCGTAGCCGCTAATGAGGGAGAGCCAAATGATCTATATACTGTTGACCCAGAAGGTTCAATTACCATTATAGAAGTAGAATCGGGAGAAGCTTCAACAATAGGTTTTACAGCTTTTAATCAACAGGCTATAGGCAATAATTTTAGAGTATTTGGTCCAGATGCTACTTTAGCACAAGATATAGAGCCAGAATATATTGCTATTTCTGATGATTCGAAAACTGCGTATGTAGCACTTCAAGAAAATAATGGGATAGCAATAGTTAATTTGAAAACCAAAACCATAACAGATGTTATCGGGCTTGGGGTTAAAGATTATGCATTACCAGGCAATCAAATCGATGCAAGCGATAAAGATAATTTGGTTGGTAATTTTCAGAATTGGCCGGTTTTTGGGTTCTATCACCCAGATGCGATTACATTTGCTAAAATCAAAGGTCAACAATGTTTAATTACAGCTAACGAAGGTGATTCACGCGACTATGATGGCTTTTCTGAAGAAAAAAGAGTAAAGGATTTAAACTTGGACCCAGATATTTTTCCAGAAGCTGCAACATTACAGCTCGAAGAAAATTTAGGACGTTTAAAAACGACTACTGCAAACGGAGATATCGACGGAGATGGAGATTATGACAAAATTTATGCGTACGGAGCGAGATCTTTTACTATTTGGTCTACTACCGGAGCTATTATTTATGATAGTGGAGATCAAATCGGAAAAACTGTTTTTGATTTAGATCCAACCGCATTTAACAATAATGAAGGAGGTGAAGCAGATAAAAGATCAGATGATAAAGGAGCAGAACCCGAGGCCGTCCAAACCCTAAAGGTAGGAAACAAAACACTACTTTTTGTAGGTCTAGAAAGAACAGGGGGTGTCATGGTATATGATATTACCAATCCCTCACATCCAATATTTTTAGAGTGGTTACGAGATGCGGCTGATATTTCTCCGGAAGGTCTTACCGTAGTAAAAGCTTCGGACAGTCCCACAGGAAATCCCCTTATAATAGTAACCCATGAAGTATCAAATTCTGTTGCTATTTATGAGGTAAAATTACATCCATAAAAAGTTTGTTGTTTTACAGTAACCAACTTAAACCAATAACTTGGTATCTTTGAAGTAAGTAATTATTTCACTGACTGACTATCAATTATGAAAAGTTCCATAGGCCTGAAACATTGGCCTTGGAGCTTTTTATTTTTATAGCTATAGTAAGCTAAACAAAACATTTCTACATTTATAGTAGTGCTGAAATAAAAAAGTCTAATTTTGCAAAAAAATTAGTATATATCTCAATGAGCGGTATAGTAGCAATAGTAGGAAGACCTAACGTAGGGAAGTCAACATTCTTTAATCGATTAATACAAAGAAGAGAGGCAATTGTTGATGCGGTTAGCGGGGTTACCCGTGATCGTCATTACGGAAAAAGTGATTGGAATGGAGTAGAATTCTCTTTAATTGATACGGGAGGATATGTAGTGGGTAGTGATGATGTCTTTGAGGCTGAGATTGATAAACAAGTAGAATTGGCGATAGACGAAGCCGATGCCATAATATTTATAGTTGATGTAGAATCTGGTATCACAGGTATGGATGAAGATGTGGCGAATCTACTGCGCAAAGTGGATAAACCCGTTTTTTTAGCTGTAAATAAAGTAGATAATGCCAAGAGAGCCGCAGATGCCGTAGAATTTTATAGTTTAGGGTTAGGCGAGTATTATACTATTGCCAGTATTAATGGAAGCGGTACAGGCGAGCTTTTGGATGCCTTAGTCGAAGCTTTACCCGAAAAAGAGGAAGAAGAAGTTGATGAATTACCGAGATTTGCAGTGGTCGGAAGGCCCAATGCAGGAAAATCATCTTTTATTAATGCACTGATTGGTGAAGATCGTTACATTGTTACCGATATTGCAGGAACGACTCGCGATGCTATCGATACTAAATATAATCGTTTTGGATTTGAATTTAATTTAGTAGATACTGCGGGGATTCGTAGAAAGTCAAAAGTTAAAGAAGATTTGGAGTTCTACTCGGTGATGCGATCGGTTCGTGCCATAGAGCATTGTGATGTTTGTTTATTGGTATTAGATGCTACCCGTGGATTTGACGGGCAGGTACAAAATATATTTTGGCTAGCCGAGCGTAATCGCAAAGGGATCGTAATCCTGGTAAATAAGTGGGATCTTATCGAAAATAAAGAAAGTAATACTCTTAAAGATTTCGAAAAATACATTCGTAGAGAAATCGAGCCTTTTACAGACGTGCCTATCGTATTTATCTCTACCCTAACAAAACAACGCATCTTTAAAGCCATTGAGACTGCTGTAGAGGTTTATAAGAACCGGTCTAAAAAGATTAAAACCAGTGAGCTTAACGATGTTTTGTTACCTATTATTGAGCATAACCCGCCACCAGCATACAAAGGTAAATATGTTAAAATAAAATACATCACACAGTTGCCCACGCCGCAACCTCAGTTTGCATTTTTTTGTAATCTGCCACAATACATAAGAGATCCATACAAACGCTTTATTGAAAATCAATTGCGTAAGGAGTTTGATTTTCACGGGGTGCCGGTTTCAGTATATTTTAGGAAGAAATAAAGCTTAATGGTCAAAGAATCAATTCTTTATTAGCAATTTCTAACAAAAGGGTAGTATTATTAGTTGGTATTTTTGTTTCTAAGGTGTTGTGTCATAACATATAAATCTAATCCTTGCCCCCAATAGTTTTTCTCTGTTTTTTCTAGTTGAAAATCAAACTTTTCAAAAAACTTGTGAGCTAGCTGAGAAGTCATAACTACTAATTTTTCTAGAACTGGGTTTGACTTAAGAATAGTCAGGCAATGCAGTATTGCCTTTTTTCCTAATCCAATTCCTGAGTAATTCGGGTGGAAAAATATCCACGTTATTCGACCAATTTTGTGGCTTTCCTCCATATAATATCCTATTCCTCCTACTATTTTATGATCACATTCAATTGTAAAATATGTATTGTCATGGAGAAGTAAATATTCTTCAAAATCATGAACTTCTTTTGGATCAAAATACGTTGGTGTATTAAGTCTTAAAATCTCAACTAAATATTTCTTGTCTGATCTTTTATAAGGTCGTATCATTATATAGTTTATAGTGGTAATCTACTAAAAAAAATAAAAGAAAGTATAGTTTGATTTCATATAAAATTAGGTAGTTATATTGGTTTTACCAACTTCCACCGGCACCACCACCACCAAAGCCTCCTCCTCCGAAGCCTCCGCCAAAACCACCACCACTGGATCCGCCTCCAAAGCTGCCGCCACTATAGCCGCCTCGGCCCATATTGCTTAATATGATAACATCAAGAAGGCTTCCTCCTCGGGATCGGTTACCGCGGTTTCCTCTGCCATCATTACCATGATTGCTTTTAGAAAATGCTTTGATAATAATGATAAAGAAAATTAATAATAATACTAGTTGCCCTATGGGGAGGTCTTTTTTGTTTTTTTGGGATCCTTTAAAAGTACCATCAAGTACCTGGAAAATGGCTGTTACTCCTTTGTCTAATCCGTTATAAAATCTACCATTTTTAAACTCCGGAGTGATAATTTCGTCAATGATAGTTTTGGATGTGAAGTCGGTTAATTTTTCTTCAACGCCATAACCGGTTGTAATCCATATTTTGCGATCTAATTTAGCGATAAGAATAAAAATCCCGTTATCTTCTTTTTTTTGTCCTATCCCCCATTCGTGTGCCCATTCTGCAGCATATAGCCCTATGTTTTCTCCTTCTAATGAAGTAATAGTTGCAATTACAATTTGAGTAGACGTGGTGTCCGCGTATCGTATCAATTTTTGCTCAAGGCGCTTTGCGTCAGAAAAAGAAAGTATTTGAGCCTCATCATAAACCGCTGTTTGCAGTTGTGGCTTTACGGGTATTTTTCTTTGTGCCTGTAGCAACATGAATACTCCCAGGGTACATATGAAAGATAATATGAGTTGTTTGGTTACCTTCATTTATCCTTTTGATATTTCGTCTGGTAATTCGTTGGTGTCATCATGAATCCACGGAAAATGCTTTTGCAATTGAGTTCCTGCAAGTAGTACACCATCAATTAATCCTTGAGTAAAATCACCTTTTTTAAATTGGTTTAGTATTGCTTCTTTAGTGCTTTCCCAGAAAGTATCGGGTACAATATGGTCAATACCCTGGTCTCCATAAATGGCAAACTTATGATCATCAACAGCAACATAAAATAAGACTCCGTTGCGTTGTATGGTGTTATCCATTTTAAGCCAATGAAAAACCTCAGCGGCTCTTTCAAGTACGTCTAGCTCTGTATGTTTTTCTAAATGAACCCGAATTTCTCCTGAGGTGGTTTTTTCGGCATGTCTAATCGCGGCAACTATTTGCTGTTCTTGCGCGGCGGTAAGAAAATCTTCTACTTTAGACATTACTTAAATTCAAAATCTACATCTGGAGCCTTCTCCGTACCTTCATCTGCTTCAAATCGAGCCATTTCATCAAACCCTCCAAACATTCCTAAAATCAAATTGTTTGGGAACACTTTGATGAACTTATTGAACTCTCCAACCTTTTCATTAAATCGATTACGTTCTACATTAATGCGATTTTCTGTCCCTTCTAATTGAGTTTGTAGATTAAGGAAGTTTTGATTAGCCTTTAAATCGGGATACCGTTCTACAGTTACTAATAGCCTGGATAAAGCAGACGTTAATCCACTTTGCGCCTCTTGAAATTGCGCCATCTGATTAGGAGTGATATTGCTAGGATCTATGTTGACCGAGGTGGCCTTGGCACGGGCTTCGATTACTTCTTTTAAAGTAGATCGCTCAAAATCGGCCGCCCCCTGAACTGTTTTTACCAGATTTCCGATGAGATCACTACGTCTTTGATAAGCACTTTCTACATTTGACCAAGCGGTCTTAGCGTCTTCTTGAAGTGTGATTGCACCATTGTACTTACCAGCAAATAGAATGTAAAAAATGCCAATAATTACAACGATTACGAGTATTGGGATCAAGAGTTTTTTCATAATAAAAATGTAACGTATAGTATATTTTAAAGCTGTTCTTTAATTTTAAGAAGCTGTCCTTTTATTGATTCTAGTTTACGAATGATATCAAAACTATCCAGTGCTTCATGTTTTTGCTCTTTGAGGTGTATTTTGGCACCTTCGAGTGTAAATCCTCGTTCTTTAACCAAATGGTATATCAACTCTAGGTTTTTGATGTCTTCTGGTGTAAACTTTCGGTTGCCTTTGGCATTTTTCTTAGGTTTTAAAATATCAAATTCCTTCTCCCAGAAACGAATCAGAGAGGCGTTAACGTCAAACGCTTCGGCCACTTCGCCAATACCGTAGTACATTTTTTTTGGTAAGTCTACATACATAATTATTCTTTTTGTTGTGTAAAACTTCCGTCTTCATCAAAAATAAGGTTACTTTCAGGAAAATCTTCTTCAGTTAGTTTTTTAATTTCCTTTAGCGCTCTTTTTTTCTCGTCCATAAAGGGATATACTTCATCGATCTGTTTAGCAGAGTGAAGCTTACCTTTTATAAAATTTCCATCTAAATCTATTTCAATTTCTGCAATAGGAGCATAACCTTTGATGCCTCTTAGGTTAAATCTCGAATAGGTACAAAAATTACCTAAACTATAAGCGATAAACTTGTTTTTATACACCTCAAAAGCTCTGGAGACATGAGGTCCGTGACCAATAACAATATCGGCACCTGCATCGATCACTGTATGTGCAAATTCATAAACATTACCCCTGTCTTCACCATAAAAACGCTCAGTTTTTCTGGTTACATGAGTGTGTTTAAGGCCTTCTGCACCTCCATGAAAAGAAACAATCACAATATCTGCCTTTTCTTTAAGTTCTTGAACAATCTTTCTTGCATTGGTTAAGTTATGAATTTTTATACAATCTTTATTTGGTGCAAAAGCACAAAATCCATAGGTAACCCCGTCTTTTTCAAAAATTGTTGAGGGTTGAGCAAATACTCCTGCGTAGGCGATATTATGTTTTTCTAAAGTTTTTGAAGTATTTTTAATTCCAATAGTACCAAAATCACCAATATGATTATTAGCGATGCTCATGACATCAAAACCAGTTTCTTCTAAGTATTTTCCGTAGGATTCTGGAGATCTAAATGAGTAACATTTTGAGGGATCAGAGCACCTCTTGGCGTTTTCGCCTTCGTCGGTAAGTGTGCCTTCCAGGTTTCCAAAAAGAATATCAGCTTGAGTTAGAATTGTATTCACATCATCAAAAGGGCCTTTTCCTTTTGGTGGGAGGTAGCTATCATTTGGGAAATTAGTACCCATCATAATATCACCAACCGCCATTATTTTGATGTATTTTGGTTTGGCTAGTTTAAGCTTGGTTTGCTGAGTTATCGAATACATAGAGTCCAATACTTCGTTTGAATATTTTTGGGCCTGTATCGAAAAACTGAAACCAAAAATGATTACAAAAAGGAGTATTTTACGCATCGATGTTTAGTCTAAAGTTTCATTAATCAGATTGGACGCTTTAAGCATTTCGGCAAACTCTTCAGGAGTTAAACTTCCGTAGTAAAAATTTCTTGGATTGATTTTTTTACCATCTTTAAAAATTTCATAATGTAGGTGAGGGGCTACAGATCGACCAGTATTTCCGACATAACCTATGATGTCTCCGCGTTTCACCTTTTGACCTTTCTTAACATTGTATTTACTTAAATGTGCATACAGGCTCATATAATTAAAACCATGGTCAATACGTATATGTCTTCCGTATCCAGTAGAGTTTGCATCCGCTCTTTTTACAACCCCATTTCCAGAGGCATAAACAGGTGTGCCTGTAGCGGCAGAAAAATCCATACCGTAATGAAATTTTCTTGCTTTTGTAAAAGGGTCACTTCTCCATCCATAACCAGATGCCATTCGCTTTAAATCCGAATTTCGTATGGGCTGTATGGCAGGTATAGTAGCCAGTAGCTCTTCTTTCTGCTCGGCGAGTTTTGCAATTTCGTCAAGAGATTTTGATTGTACTACGATTTGTTTTGTTAGTTTGTCTATTCGTTCGCTACTTTCTATAATCATATCAGAATTATCATAGCCTTCGAGGTTTTTGTATCGATTTACACCTCCAAACCCTGCGTTACGAACATCTGCCGGTATTGGATTTGCACCAAAATATAAACGATAAATGTTGTCATCACGCTCTGCTATTTCTTTGAGAATTTCTTCATTACGATTTAATCTTTTATTCATCAAATCATATTGAAATACCATGTTTTCCAGCTCTCTTCTGTATTTTTTTTCTTTAGGAGTCTCTAATTGGGGAATATTAAGATAAATGAGTAGCAGCACAAAACCGGATAAAAAAGTACCAACTACACCCAATGCAGCTATACCAAATTTCCTTCCTTTCTTTTGCTCTATTTTGCGATAAGAAAGTGTGTCACTATCATAGTAATATTTAACCTTTGACATAATCTAAAATATGCTATTTTTGCAGGATATCAACCAAAAAAGTCTTGCTTAAAACCAAGACAACGCAACAAATATAGTAAAATGTTGCAAAGTCAAGAAAAATCTGACAACTATAGATTTGTTTTTTTTAAAAGAAATAATTAATAATTGTTTGTTTTTCATGTAGTTAAGGTTTTTTAGTGTACATAAAATACAATACAAAAGAATTTATGAAATCCCAAGAAGTTAGAAATCAATTTTTAGAGTTTTTTAAATCCAAAAAACATAGCATCGTAGCCTCTGCACCAATGGTCATAAAAGATGATCCTACTTTGATGTTTACAAATGCCGGGATGAATCAATTCAAAGAATATTTTTTAGGGAATGGTACTCCAAAAAATAATCGAATCACAGATACTCAAAAGTGTTTACGAGTAAGTGGTAAACATAATGACTTAGAAGAAGTGGGTATGGATACCTATCACCATACTATGTTTGAGATGTTGGGCAATTGGAGTTTTGGAGATTATTTTAAGAAAGAAGCTATACAATGGGCTTGGGAGCTACTCACCGAAGTATATGGTATTGATAAAGATACATTGTACGTATCTGTTTTTGAAGGATCAAAAGATGAAAATCTTGAAATGGATCAAGAGGCCTATGATTTATGGAGTGCAATTGTGCCCGAGGATCGTATTGTAATGGGAAATAAAAAAGATAATTTCTGGGAAATGGGAGATCAGGGACCTTGTGGACCCTGCTCGGAGATTCATATAGATCTTAGGTCTGAAGAAGAAAGAAATAAAGTGCCTGGTCACGAATTGGTAAATCAGGATGATCCATTGGTTGTAGAAGTATGGAATTTGGTTTTTATGCAATACAACAGAAAAGCAAATGGATCATTAGAAAAGTTGCCCGCACAACATGTAGATACTGGTATGGGGTTTGAGCGTTTATGTATGGCATTACAAGGGGTTAAATCCAATTATGATACCGATGTTTTTACTCCCTTAATCAGAGAGATTGAGACGATTACCAAGACTACATATGATAAAGATAGTTTGCCTGCAAATGAAGACGGAAAAGTGAGTGTGGCTATACGTGTCATTGCAGATCATGTAAGAGCAGTTTCATTTTCGATAGCAGATGGTCAATTACCCAGCAACACAGGTGCAGGGTATGTGATTAGAAGGATTTTGCGAAGAGCAATACGATATGGATTTACTTTTTTAAATACCAAAGAGCCTTTTATTTATAAGTTGGTAGAGACGCTAAGTAAACAAATGAGTGACGCATTTCCAGAATTAAAAGCTCAGAAAAACCTTATTGTTAATGTGATTAAAGAAGAAGAACAATCTTTTTTGAGAACATTAGACCAAGGGTTAGCACTTCTAGATACTGTAATTAAAAATACCAAAGGGAAAGAAGTTTCAGGTGAAAAAGCATTTGAGTTATACGACACCTATGGTTTTCCTATTGATCTTACGGCTTTAATTTTAAGCGAACAAGGATATACATTAGACGAAGAAGGTTTTGAAACCCAGCTTCAAAAGCAAAAAGAAAGATCTAGAGCTGCTTCTCAGGTATCTACTGGTGATTGGCAAGAATTAATAAGCGAGACTTCTGAAGGTTTTGTAGGGTATGACAATCTTTCTACCGATGTTAAAATAATCCGTTACAGAAAAGTGAGCAGTAAGAAAGATGGAGACCTATATCAATTTGTCTTTAATAAAACACCTTTCTATCCAGAGGGTGGAGGTCAGGTGGGAGATAAAGGCTATCTCGAAGCAGCAAATGGCGATGTAGTGTATATAATTGATACCAAAAAAGAAAATAATTTAATCGTTCATTTTTCTAAAAATTTACCCAAAAAGATAGAAGGAAGTTTTAAAGCAGTAGTTGATGGTAAGCAACGCTCAAGAACTGCAGCCAATCATACAGCAACACATTTATTGCATCAAGCGCTACGATCAATTTTAGGCCCTCATGTAGAACAAAAAGGTTCTATGGTGCATAGCGGTAATTTACGTTTTGATTTTTCGCACTTTGCAAAAGTGAGTAACGAAGAGTTAAGAGAGGTTGAAGACTTTGTAAACGCCAGGATTAGAGAGCATCTGCCTTTAGAAGAACGACAAGGGATATCGTATGATCAGGCAATTGCAGATGGAGCTATAGCTCTGTTTGGTGAGAAATATGGAGATTCGGTACGCGCAATACGATTTGGAGAATCAATGGAATTGTGTGGAGGAACACATGTGCAAAATACCAGAGATATTTGGCATTTTAAAATCACTTCAGAAAGTGCAATAGCTGCAGGAGTTCGACGTATAGAAGCTATTACTAGTGACGCAGCCAAAGAATATTTTACTTCTCAATCAGAATCATTTAATGAAGTAAAAGCTGTTCTAAAAAACGCTAAAGATCCGGTTAAAGCGATTACCTCATTGCAAGAAGAGAATGTAAGTTTAAAGAAACAAATCGAAGCACTACTGAAGGATAAGGCTAAAAACCTGAAAGGTGATCTTAAATCTGAGTTCCAGGAAATAAACGGAGTAAATTTCTTGGCAAAGAAAGTCGATTTAGATGCAGCTGGGATCAAAGATTTGTCTTTTGAATTAGGAGGCGAATTAGAAAATATCCTAGTAGTTTTTGGAGCTGAGAAAAATGGTAAAGCTTTATTGTCATGTTATGTATCTAAAAACTTAGTAGATGAAAAAAGCCTTAATGCAGGGCAAATTGTTAGAGAACTAGGTAAATATATTCAAGGAGGTGGTGGTGGACAGCCATTTTTTGCTACAGCAGGAGGTAAAAATCCGGGAGGTATAAACGAAGCATTAGAAAATGCGAAACAATATCTAAAATAAAACAACCTGAGGGCAAGTCCATAGGACATTTAAAAGAGAAGAGATTTTAAAATCTCGAAGCGAGTCTCCTTTCAAATCTCGATTATCGAGTAAGACGATTTAAACCAAGGGGTTTCTTCTCTTCCTTCTAAGATAAGAGTTGAGCCAAGAACTTATGAAGCTACAAACAAAAATACCATTATCACCTCAAGAGCCCAAAATTGACTATAACTCAGAAGTATTGATGCTGGGTTCTTGTTTTGCTGAAAATATAGGGGAAGCTTTTGAATATTATAAATTTAAAAACCTGATTAATCCTTTCGGAATCTTGTTTCATCCAAAAGCAATAGAAACTTTTTTATGGATGGCTAGCCAAGATGAATACTACGTAGATACTGATTTGTTTTTTCACAATGAGAGATGGCATTGTTTCGATGCACATTCTTCTTTAAGTAGTCCAAACAAAGAAAAACTACTTTCTGATTTAAATACGGCTTTAATTCTTACAAAAGAAAAATTACAATCAGTAACACACGTTTTTATCACTTTAGGTACTGCATGGGTGTATCGTTTGAAATCCTTGGATATGATTGTGGCAAACTGTCATAAGATCCCGCAAAAAGAATTTGAAAAACTTCTATTGTTGAGTGATGAAATAGTTCAATGCCTTCAAAATTGTATTCATTTTTTAAAAAGTCTTAACCCTTCTGTTAAAATAGTTTTTACAGTTTCACCCGTAAGACACAGTAAAGATGGGTTTGTAGAAAATAATCGGAGTAAATCTCATTTAATTGCTGCAATTCATCAAACAATACATAATAATCCAGAAGTGTGTTATTTTCCGTCTTATGAAATTATGATGGATGAGCTTAGGGATTACAGATTTTATAGCTCTGATATGATTCACCCTAATAAAACAGCTATGCAGTATATTTGGGAGCGTTTTTCTGAAGTTTGGATTTCTGACAAGGCTAAGAAAACAATGAAGAGTGTTGAAGAGATTCAGAAAGGATTAGCGCATCGCTCATTTAACCCTCAAGGAGAACAACACCTTTCTTTTCTTAAAAACCTAGAGGATAAAAAAAACAAACTGAAACAAGAATATCCTTTTATAGAGTTTTAATAGAATTTGCTCTGGCCTTTTACATTAATTGGTAACGGCACTTGAGCTGATTATTGATAAGCCGCTGTCGATCAGGTGTTTTATTTTTGGTTTTCTTAACTTTATTTGTTCTAAATGATGTGTAATTTGTAAAGAGAAATCTTCATCTCTATGGTGAGCCAACTCATAAATTTCTAGAGGTAGTAGCCAGTCGTTAGCATGGTCTGTTTTTAAGATGTCAAATACAGCTTCTAATGAAAACTTTGCGTTTTTGCCTTCCCTGATATTTCTCACAGATTGATATAATGAATGAAGCTCTTTTTCGGTATTGCTATACCTTCTTTTTGTTGTTGAAGACTCTGGATTATGTGTGATTAAATTAAAAGAATAATCATCTGCAGGTCCAGAAAATGCAGATACAATTTCTTTTCCAACAGCAAGATCAAAAGTTCCCCACTCAGGTTTGAAAAGGCACTCATCTTTATACTTGATCGTACATTCGCTAAACTGAATTAAAATTAACTCACCCTGTATGTTTCTGATACCGGTAATATTCGTTCCGGCTACCGTAATTCCGCTTTCAAATTCAAATTCTATATATTCTCCATCATAAAAATTATATGCTTTTAGATCTCTGGGAGACATGTTTTCGATAGCAAGATTGATTCCCTTTAATTTCCCTAAGGGCGATCTAAAACCATTAGGATGTGTATCAACACCATGTCCGATAAGTTCTTTTTCTCTAAATGAAAGAGCAGTAGGCCCCGAAGTTTCAAAATAAATAACCTCATTATCTTCATTTTTGATCATACGGGTAAAAACGCCAGAAACTTGTAGTCCTGTACTTAGTTCGATAGAACCAAGATTTCCTGATTCGATTAACTTGGCAAGCCCTCGATGACCTCCTTTTCGTAAGGCCATTGTATCGGCAAATTCTTCTAAGACCTGGCATAAATATGCAAAATCAGGAGTGACAAACAATTGTGGTTGAGGTTTTGTAATATCAAAATCCTGAAAAGCAGCCTCTGGAGAATATGTAAGTTTTTTTACGTGATCGGTCATGCACCACTCGCTTTCTCCAATAGAAGACAATAAACCTGCGCCATAAATTTTTGGATTGTCTACAGTGCCGACTAAACCATATTCTACAGTCCACCAATGCAGGTTTCGAATTAAAGCCATCTCAGAAGGTTCTTCTTTTTTATTTTGTAACGTTTCTATCTTTTTTTCGGCTTCATCTATATCTTCCTGATTTGTGTTATGCGCTTCTTTCAAAATTGATAGCCTTCTTACAGCTTCGTATAATTCATAATCTCTTTTTGAGGAAATTGCTTTGCAACCGATTTTTCCAAAACGTCTCAAATACTCGGCATAATCCGGATTAGCAATTATTGGAGCATGCCCAGCTGCTTCGTGAATGATATCAGGTGCAGGAGTGTATTCTATATTCTCTAATTGTCGTATGTCTGAAGCAATAACCAGGATATTATAGGCCTGAAACTCCATAAACGCATTAGGTGGAATAAACCCATCGACAGCCACTGCTGCCCAGCCAATTTCTTGCAGAATCCTATTCATTCCATACATACTCGGGATCTCGTTAATAGAGATGCCGGTTTTTTGAAGTCCGTTTAAATAAGAATCATGAGCAACTTTGGGTAACGAAGAAATATTCTTTCGCATTACATATCGCCAAACTGCATGATCAACAGATGTGTACTCCTCATAATTTTGCGGTTTTATAAATTGTTTTAAATGAGGAGGGAGCTTATCTAATAATGGATTAGATTCTATATTTAAGGACATGTGTGAATTATTTTGTGATCAAAAATACTATAATTCGTAAATTAAAAGTTTTATTTCATATTGAAGTGTCTATAAATAGTTAAATTTGTTTTTGTTGATCTTTTAAAAAAATAGTTGATTGTGAGATATAAATTGATAATAGTATTAGGATTGTTAAGCGCTGTATTTGTTAATGCTCAGGTTACAAATGAAGGATTTCCAAAAAGCTGGGGGATGCAAAAAGCTAAAAAAAGTATAGCCCCCATCCTTATGAAAAGTATTGATTTTAATAAAATCAAGGCTGAAGATGCAATTAATGATAAAAAAGATAATGTTCCTTTTAGGTTCGGTCATGAACTGGGCGTAGATCTTGGCTTAGATAATGCAGGTGTTTGGGATGAACTAGCAAATGGAGATAGAATATGGCGTACTAATATCGTATCTAAAGGGGCTACCACTTTGAATTTTATATTTAATGAATTTAAAATTCCAAAGGGGGCTACATTATATCTTTATAATGATGATAAGTCTGATGTATTAGGAGCTTATACAGATGTTTTTAACAGGCCTGATAAAATGTTAGGAACCTGGTTGATCGAAGGGGATAATATATGGATAGAGTATTACGAGCCTGTGTCTGTTAAAGGGCAAGGGAAACTTAATATTTCAAAGGTGATTCACGGTTATCGCTCGGTTACCGATGCTATGGTTCGGCAAAAAGACTTAGGAAGCTCTGATAATTGTAATCACGATGTAGATTGTACTATTGGTAATGATTTTGATGCTTTAAAGGATCAATTAAAAAGATCTGTTGCTTTGTTTATTCTGGGAGGAGGAGTGTGTTCGGGGACTTTGATTAATAATACAAGTAATGACAGAGCTCCTTATTTTTTATCTGCTAACCATTGTTTCGTAAATAACGATACTGGCCAGACGGATAATCCGGCCACCTGGGCATTTCGATTTAATTGGATAAGTCCAAACCCGTCTTGTGGGACTACTGCTTCTAGTACAGATGGAGACCGAAGCCAACAAACTACAAGTGGGGCAACTATACTTGCTCGAAATGAAAAAACAGATATGCTCTTAGTAAATATTGATACAGGGCTACCAGAAGAATGGAACTTAAACTGGGCTGGATGGGATCGATCAGGCAATGTTCCGCGTTTTGTAGTAGGGATTCATCATCCTGAGGGTGATATTATGAAAGTATGTCGAGAAAGTGATCCGCCTACTAAATCAGTAATCAGTTTTAATGGTGAGCCGCAAACTGAGATATGGGAAATTGCAGATTGGGATATAGGGGTGACAGAAAGAGGTTCGTCGGGGTCGACGATTTTTGATCCAAGTGGTAGAATTATTGGCCAATTAGCAGGAGGAGGAGCGGCATGCAGCGGCCTGGATGATAACGGTCTTCCAGATTTTTATGGAAGATTTGATGTTTCCTGGGATTTTGGTACTACAGACGCAACTAGATTGTCAAATTGGTTAGATCCTACAAATACAGGTGATTTTACGGCTGATATAATTTCTCAAGATGGAACAGTTCCTCCAACTCCAACACCACCGGCACCAGAAGAAAGAGAAGAAGTAATCGTATTTTTTAATCCTTCTGAAGCTAAAGTTACCATATCAAATACCATAACGAATAATATTATAACATATTCGATTTATGACATTTCTGGGGCACTCGTTGATTCTGGACAAATAACAGGAGAAGAAGAAGAAATAGATATGACCTCTAAATCTTCAGGAATGTATTTTGTATTTGTAGAAAATTCTGTAGGGGGCTCTTTTGTGCAAAAAGTAGTTGTTAATCAAAGATTTTAAGTATCCTGTGAGCTTTCTGTAAAAGAAATGTTTTTTATTGAGGTGTTTTTGTGCCGTAAAATAACACAGTTCCTGTATTGTTTTTTAGAAACAAAGAATCTTTTTTGATGACTTTAGTTTTAACCTCAGATAATGTCTTGAAAAACTCATCTTCTAGCGCTGTCTTTTTTGGGCAATACCGTTTAGAGGCCATAGGAAAACCAATAGAAATAGCATCTCCCTCTATACGGTACTTGCTGGAAAAAGTGTTGCATCCAGAATAACCAGATAACAAATTATGCTCTTCATCAATGGTTATGTGTAGGTTTTCTGCCGAAACATCATTATCATTAAGTTTGTGAATAAAAAACTTACCATTTGGCGTGTCTTGTATTTTTATCTCTTCTTTTTGAGCAATTTTTTCATTTTTAGTGGTATTGCTGCAAGTATTCGTGTTAGTTATGGTTAAAAAGTATAAAGCAAGAATTAGATATTTCATAGGAATATGATCTTTAGTATAAATAAAAAGTGTACTGTAAAATAACAAATTTAGGATAATCTAGGTTTTTAATTGCAAAAACATCTATTGTTAAAGATTAAAATTTATTTTTGGTAATGAATCAAAGTCATGTTATGTAATGAAACCTGAAAGCCGAAAGCAAGAAATTATTAAAGCAGCATCAATTCTTTTTAAAGAAAAAGGGTATAGTGCAGTGACCATGAGGGATTTGGCAAAAGCCATGGGTATTAAAGCAGCTAGCCTATACAATCATATACAGTCTAAACAAGAGATTTTAGCGACCATAATAATCGAGCTTGCCGAAGAATTTACTACCGGAATGAATCAAATTGTAAATTCAGATGAGAGTGCCATCCAAAAATTACAAAACATTATTGATCTACATATTGATGTAACTTTAAGAAATTCAGATGGTTTAGCTTCTCTTAACAATGATTGGATGCATTTGGAAGAAGAAAATCTTCAGTATTTTGAAAAAATGCGTCAGGATTATGAGGAAAATTTTAGAAATATAGTGCAAAAAGGCGTTGATAAAAGTGAAATTAAACCCTATAATATTGAAATTATAGTGTTCTCAACACTTTCAACATTGAGGACACTTTATCTGTGGTATCCAAAGCAAAATGATATAGATGCGGCTATCTTAAAACATGATATGATGTCTGTTCTGCTCAAAGGAGTCGTATAATGTTCATTTAGAGAGCTCTTAAAATTAACAAATAATTATTTGTGTATAAAACTAACAATCGTTAGTTTTGTTTAACTATAACGATATAGTTGAACACGATTTATGACAGATTTTTATCCCATACAAATTTCTGAAATTCAAAAAGAAACAAAAGATTGCACGTCAATTACTTTTGATATCCCAGAAGAACACAAAGACAAGTTTTTATACAAACAAGGTCAGCATCTTACTTT
Organism: uncultured Aquimarina sp.; assembly: GCA_947497175.1. GTDB lineage: Bacteria > Bacteroidota > Bacteroidia > Flavobacteriales > Flavobacteriaceae > Aquimarina. The sequence continues at coordinate 523,734 of CANMFM010000001.1, forward strand.
AAAAGCTTCTATAAATGGAGAAGAAGTAAGACGTTCTTATTCTCTTTGTTCCAGTCCGATAGAAAATAAGTGGCAGGTAGCCGTTAAAAGAATTAACGGAGGTATATTCTCTAATTATGCTAATGATGTCTTAAAGCCAGGAGATGTATTAGAATTAATGCCGCCATTAGGAAGTTTTTATGTAGAAGTTGATCCTTCAAAAGCTAAGAATTATATTGTGTTTGCAGCCGGTAGTGGTATTACTCCGGTATTATCGATAATAAAAACTCATTTAGCTGCAGAGCCTAATAGCACTTTCAAGCTTTTTTACTTGAATCGAAACGCTAAATCAATTATCTTTAAAGAAGAGATTGAAGCACTTAGAAATACATATTTTGGACGTCTGGAGATATTTTATTTTTTAACCAAAGAACATCGTGATATTCCAATACTTAATGGAAGATTTACTGCTGATAAAATTCAAGAACTCACCAGTAAATTGATCAATGTTGAAGATGTTGATGCGTGTTTCCTTTGTGGTCCGGAAGAAATGATTTTCTTAATTAGAGATGAATTGGTAAACGCAGGATTGTCAAAAGATAAGATTCATTACGAACTTTTCTTTTCAGGAGTAACAGAAGAAGATAAGAAAAGAGCTGCCGAGGCAGTAGAGCACAAGTTTGAAGGGACAAAGGTTACTATTATCGACGGAGGGAAAGAATTTCATTTTGGGATGGAGGATGATTATGATAATATTTTAGATGGAGCCTTAGCTGCAGGAGCCGATTTGCCTTTTGCTTGCAAAGGAGGGGTATGTAGTACTTGCAAATGTAAAGTCGTAGAAGGTACTGTTGAAATGAAAGTAAATTACGCATTAGAAGAAAACGAAGTGGCAAGAGGCTTAGTGCTATCGTGCCAGGCAGTTCCAACAACAGAGAAAGTTGTTGTAGATTTTGATGTATAAAACACGGTTGTTATGAGCGAGAAAGAGATAAAGAATTTAGAAGAGATTTTTGAGCAGAGAATTGCCAGAGATGAAAAAATCGAACCGAAAGATTGGATGCCAGAGAAGTATCGAAAAACACATATTCGACAAATTTCTCAACATGCACATTCCGAAATTGTAGGGATGCTGCCAGAAGGGAACTGGATCACTAGAGCACCTTCTTTACGTCGCAAAGTGGCTCTATTGGCCAAAGTTCAGGATGAAGCTGGACATGGTTTGTATCTCTATAGTGCATGCGAAACTTTAGGAATTTCCAGAGAAGAGCTCTATGAGCAATTGCATACAGGTAAAGCTAAATACTCAAGTATATTTAATTACCCCACAATAACCTGGGCAGATATGGGAGCAATTGGTTGGTTGGTAGATGGTGCTGCAATCATTAATCAAGTGCCTCTTTGTAGCACTTCGTATGGGCCGTACGCACGTGCAATGATTCGAGTATGTAAAGAAGAAAGTTTTCACCAACGCCAAGGGTATGAAATAATGATTACTCTGGCCAATGGTACACCCGAGCAAAAAGCTATGGCGCAAGATGCTTTAAATAGATGGTGGTGGCCTTCGTTGATGATGCTGGGGCCTACCGACGCAGAATCTGTACATACAGAACAATCGATGAAATGGAAATTGAAACGTAAAACCAATGACGAACTTCGTCAACAATTTATAGATCAGACAGTACCGCAGGCAGATTTAATAGGGCTAACGATCCCCGATCCTGATTTAAAATGGAATGAAAAAACAGGTCACTATGACTTTGGTGAAATTAACTGGGATGAATTTTGGCAAGTAGTCAAAGGTCATGGCCCATGTAATAAAGAACGTTTGTCGGCAAGAGTAAATGCCTGGGAAAATGGCCAGTGGGTTCGTGATGCTGCTATGACCTATGCTCAAAAACAAGAAGATAAGAAGCTTAAAAAAGCAATTTAAAAAAATCCTTGCTTACTCTCTTCTCCCTTTGTGAGAGGAGCTGGGGGTGAGGGCTAGTAGATATGAAAAATAATTGGCCACTTTGGGAAGTATTTGTAAGAAGTAAAAATGGTCTTGAACATCGTCATTTTGGAAGTCTTCATGCTGCAGATGCAGAAATGGCATTAGAAAATGCAAGAGATGTATATACTCGTAGAAATGAAGGCGTTAGCATATGGGTAGTAGAATCTAAACATATTACGGCTTCTAATCCCGAAAATAATGGAGAACTTTTCGAGCCCGCACAAGATAAAGTATATCGACATCCAACATTCTATTCGTTGCCAGATGAGGTAAAACACATGTGATCACAGAAATCAAAGTTGAACATATTTACTGTACTAAATTAACATGTAGATTTCGATTTCAAATTCATTTTCAATTTTAAATTCAAAGAATGAAAAACGAAAATATAATACAGTATATCTATGGGATTGCCGATAACGCATTGATTTTAGGACAACGTTTGTCAGAACTATGCGGTCACGGTCCCAGCCTAGAAACTGATATTGCATTGACCAATATGGCACTAGATTTATTAGGGCAAACACGTAGTTATTATCAATACGCAGCTCAGCTTTCAGGAGATGGAAAAACCGAAGATGATATTGCTTTTTTAAGAATCGAAAGGCAGTATAAAAATGTGCTGTTAGTAGAGCAACCTAATAGGCATTTTGGATACGTCATCGCAAGACAGTTTTTTTATGACGTATTTCACTTATTTTTATTACAAGAATTACAGCATAGTAAAGACGAAATACTTTCTGCAATTGCAAAAAAAGCAATTAAGGAGGTAAGTTATCATCAACGATTTTCTTCAGATTGGATAAAAAGACTAGGAGATGGTACCAAAGAGAGTCATCAAAAAATTCAGGAAGCTGTCGACGATCTTTGGGGATTTACTGATGAATTATTTCATATGACCGAAGATGATTTACTTGCTTTTAATTCGGGAATAGGCGTTGATTTATCCAAGATAAAAGATGCGTATTACCAAAAAATAAAAGAAGTTCTTGAAGAAGCTACAATAACACCTCCAGAAACTAAATGGTTTCAAAAAGGCGGCAAACAAGGAATTCATAGTGAACATATGGGGTATTTGCTTGCAGATTTACAGTACATGCAACGTACTTATCCAAATATGAAATGGTAAATTAAATTTTGTCTTGTTTCTGTGAAGACGGAAATCTCATTTTTGATTACCTGCATAAAAGAATGACAATCGAATTAAAACAACATATCGACCCGAGACTTGTTCCAATTCTGGAAAAAATATCTGATCCGGAAATTCCTGTATTATCTATTATGGATATGGGTGTCGTTCGTTCTGCTCGGATAGTAGATAATGTTGTTCAGGTTAAAATAACTCCAACCTATAGCGGATGCCCTGCAATGGATGTAATAGGAGACGATATTATAGCCGCTTTTAAAAAAGAAAACAGACAAGCAACGGTCAATTTGGTATTGTCCCCTGCCTGGACCACTGATTGGATTACTCCAAGGGGTAGAAAAGCTTTGGAAAAATATGGTATTGCCGCCCCTTTAGATGAAGAAGCTGATAAAGAAGCACTGCTGGGTAATAAAAAGATTGTAAAATGTCCCCAGTGTACTTCAACAAATACAAAGATGATAAGTCAATTTGGCTCTACAGCTTGTAAAGCACTTTTTAAATGCGATGATTGCCTGGAACCCTTTGACTACTTTAAATGCCTGAAATGATATGCTAGGATTAAGGACAACTATATATAAAGTTAGCGACTTGGATGCCGCAAAAAAATGGTATTCTGATGCTTTTGATAAGAAACCATATTTTGACGAGCCTTTTTATGTAGGGTTCAATGTTGGTGGATATGAACTGGGATTGCTTCCTGAAGGGCCTAATGAAAATACAAAGTCTGATAGTGTACTTTCATATTGGGGTGTTGAAAACATAAACGAAGTATACCAAAAACTAATGGATTTGGGAGCCGTTGAGCATGAGCAACCGACAAATGTCGGTGGAGAAACAGTAGTAGCTTCAGTAAAGTGCCCATGGAATAATATCATAGGAATTATTTATAACCCAGAATTTAAATTAGAGAATTAAATATGCCATCAATAGAACTGAAAATAGAGAATGGAGTAGCAAGAATTATGCTAAATCGTCCTGAAACCTTTAACAGCTTTAATAGAGAAATGGCTTTGCGTTTACAAAAAACATTAGATGATTGTAATACTAATGACGCAGTAAAAGCTATAGTCCTTACCGGAAACGGAAAAGCGTTTTGCGCAGGTCAGGATCTAAACGAGGTGACTTCGCCAGAACTAAATCCGGGTTTTAGAACAATATTAGAAGAGCATTATAACCCGATAATAGAAAGAATAAGATCTATTGAAAAACCAATCATTGCTGCGGTAAATGGAGTTGCAGCTGGAGCTGGAGCTAATATTGCTCTGGCTTGTGATATAGTAGTAGCGGTCGAAACGGCAAGTTTTATTCAGGCATTTAGTAAAATAGGACTCATCCCCGATAGCGCAGGGACGTTCTTTTTACCTCGGTTAATAGGCTTGCAAAAGGCGTCTGCTTTAATGATGCTAGGAGACAAAATACCTGCAAACGAGGCAGAGCAATTAGGAATGCTATATAGCGTATTTTCTTCTGAAATTTTTGAAGAAGAAGTAGCAAAACTCGCATCAAAAATGGCTGAAATGCCAACAAAAGCTTTAGGATTGACGAAGAGATTATTAAATCGTTCTATGGTGAATAATCTCGAACAGCAATTGGCTATGGAGTCTGATTTACAAATCGAGGCCGCAGAAAGCGAAGATTATGCAGAAGGTGTACGTGCATTCATAGAAAAAAGAAAACCTGTGTTTAAGGGGAAATAAAAATATTGAATATCAAACAAAAGAATACCAAATGATGAAGTTGAGTTTGATTGTGAGCAAAAAAATAATGAACTAATCGCGATTTTATTTCAAGCATTTGAAATTCGCAAACTAAAAATAAACATAATGAGTGTTTTTCGGCTAGTTGGAGTTAAAAGCTTCAAATTTCTGTATTCAACATTCAGTATTCGATATTAACTATGGTTGTAGGTATAATAGGTTCCGGTACAATGGGAAGTGGGATTGCTCAGGTAGCAGCTACTTCTGGGTGTCAAGTAAAAGTATTTGATACAGAACAAGAAGCCCTCAATAAAAGCAAAAATTCTTTAGAAAAAATTCTTTCCCGATTAATCGAAAAAGGAAGAATCGATCAACAGGAAAAAGATCGTATCCAGAATAATATATCCTATGTTACTACTTTAAAGGATTTAGAAAATTCTAATCTTACCATTGAAGCAATAATTGAAGATTTAGAGATTAAAAAGAAGGTGTTTTCAGAATTAGAAAATTATGTTTCTGAAGATACGATTATAGCTTCAAATACCTCTTCTCTGTCTATAGCATCCATTGCTTCATCCTTGCAAAAACCTGAGCGCTGTATAGGGATTCATTTCTTCAACCCGGCACCATTAATGAAGTTGGTAGAAGTCATTCCGGCAGTGCAAACATCTACAACTATAACAAGCAAGGTTGTACAAATCATAGAAGGTTGGAAAAAAGTTGTTGCAATAGCCAAAGACACTCCTGGTTTTATTGTAAATCGCGTTGCCCGGCCATTTTACGGAGAATCTTTACGAATTTATGAAGAAGGCATTGCAGATGTAGCTACTATTGATTGGAGTTTGAAGTCCTTGGGCGGTTTTAGAATGGGCCCTTTTGAATTAATGGATTTTATAGGAAATGATGTAAATTATACAGTAACAGAAACTGTTTTCAGAGCGTTTTATTTTGATCCCAGATATAAACCCTCATTTACGCAAAAAAGATTGTCAGAAGCTGGATATCTAGGTCGAAAATCTGGTAAAGGATATTATGAGTACAATGAAAATGCTAAGAAAATTACCCCTAATAAAGATCAAACTCTTGCAACCTATATTTTTGATCGTGTATTAGTAATGCTTATTAACGAAGCTGCTGATGCCCTATTCTGGAATATAGCTTCTGCAGAAGATATTGATAATGCTATGACCAAAGGGGTGAACTACCCTAAAGGTTTATTGGCTTGGGCAGATGAAAAAGGAATGGATTGGTGTGTAAATATGTTAGATACTTTATATGATCAATATAGAGAAGATCGTTATCGATGCAGTCCATTACTAAGAAAAATGAAGAGAGAGAATAAAACATTTTTTAATACTAAACAGGCAGTAAATAATTAATATGATATTAAAATCAGAGGCTATACCACATAAAATGCTTTCTCTCGATCCATTTAGCCAATGGTTAGGTATTCAGGTTTTAGAAGTTGAAAAAGGAAGATGTAAAGTAGGGATGACCATTAGAAAGGAAATGTTGAATAGTATGGGGAAAGCCCATGGAGGGATATCATACAGCCTGGCAGATACAGCTTTTGGTTTTTCGGCTAATACACATGGTAAATATGCTGTGTCTATTGAAACTTCAATCAATCATATTGAAGCCCTGGAAGAAGGTGATTTCTTAACCGCCGAAGCCGTCACCGATATAGCTAAAACCAAAATCGCCTTTAATATAATCGAGGTAAAACGTGGAGATCAAATTGTAGCATTATTTAAAGGCGTCGTATATAGAACGAATAAAGATTGGGAATAATATAAAAATAGAAATGAAAAAGTTTTTAACGATAATAACAATAGCCATATTCATCATTTCCTGCGGAAAAGAAAGCAAATCCAAAACAGAAGTTCTGCCAGGAACAGATATTCTTCAATCAGAGAAGACTCAAGACAGAACTCAAGAAGAAGTTGATCAGGTTCTTGAGAGCGTATTTAATTCTCAGGTAAATATTGAAGTTGACGAAACCGTTTTTGTAATTGATAATGGAACTAATAGAGTAACAGAAGACATGTCGGCTGGAATCATGACAATGCTTGCTCCCCAACCTTATGATCAATTAAAAATACAGTTAGAAAAAGAACCTAAGCAAGAGGGATATACACTTGTTGGTATTGAAGAAATAGAAATAGAAGGTAGATTAGTACTACAACAAAAATCAATGATGGTCGATGAGGTTGGTGATGAGATGATCATGATGATGCATGCATTACCGGCTGGAGATAAAACAATGATGATATCTTCGTTTTATCCTAAACTAGAAGAGTCAAAATATTTACCACTAATTAAAAAGTCGGTATCGTCGGCTACACTAGAATAAAATAATAATGAATATTGAATAGTAGCATAATAAATTATGAAGTTTTTGATTTTTTTAAATGAAAGGAAAAAAGTATGATAGAGAAGCCAGATTAATTCAATTTTCTATTGCAGTTATTTTGGAATGTGGAAAATTGGGGGGACTATACTTTTCAACATTTATCGAAACAATTAATTCGTTCAACGACATCGATGGCACTAAATTACGGAGAGGCTCAAAGTGCTGAATCTTCTAGTGACTTTCGGCATAAAATGAAATTATGCCTAAAAGAATTAAGAGAATCATTAGTAAACTTGAAAATTTAAAATGAGCCTGGATTGATTAACGATAGTAAGCATATAGAGAATATTTTAAAAGAGAATAACGAACTAATTGTGATTTTTATATCAAGTATTCGAACTTCAAAAAACAAAACCAAATGATTATTTTAAATACTTTATGTAGTTACATTTCGATATTCAGTATTCAAAATTCAAAAATCGATATTTAATGGAAGCATATATTATTGACGGAATCCGAACTCCAATTGGAAATTATAAAGGCACGTTATCAACAGTTCGTACAGATGATTTAGGTGCTTTGGTTATAGAAAAATTAGTAAAAAAATATCCAAATATCCCAAAAGAAGCTTACGATGATGTGATCATGGGGTGCGCAAATCAGGCAGGAGAGGATAATCGTAACGTAGCACGTATGTGCTCACTTTTGGCAGGCTTACCATTTACAGTTCCGGGCGAGACAGTAAATCGTCTTTGCAGCTCTGGATTGTCAGCTATTATTCATGCCAATCGTGCGATCAAAGCTGGTGATGGTGATCTTTTTATTTCGGGGGGAGTTGAAAATATGACCCGTGGCCCTTTTGTGATCGCTAAGCCTTCATCGGCTTTTGGAAACGATTCTAAAATGTATGATTCCAGCTTTGGATGGCGCTTTGTAAATCATAAAATGCATGAATTATACGGGACCGATGGTATGGGAAATACTGCCGAAAATCTAGTAGAAAAATATAATATATCTCGCGAAGATCAGGACACTTTTGCTTACTGGAGCCAAATGAAGGCAACCAAAGCACAAGAAACAGGGAGATTAGCAAAAGAGATTACAATGGTCAAAATTCCTCAACGCAAAAAGGATCCAATTCAATTTGCTAATGATGAGTTTATAAAACCAACTACAACCAAAGAAATATTAGGAAAACTAAGACCCGCCTTCAAAAAAGATGGAAGTGTAACCGCAGGAAATTCTTCGGGATTAAATGATGGCGCTGCTGCAACTATTATTGCTTCTTCAGCTGCTGTACAAAAATATGACCTGAAACCTCTGGCCAGAATTGTAAGTTCTGCAGTAGTAGGTGTAGAACCAAGGATTATGGGTATAGGGCCGGTACAAGCTTCGAATAAGGCATTAGAAAAAGCCGGAATCACAATGAATGATATTGATGTGATTGAATTAAATGAAGCATTTGCTTCCCAGGCTTTAGCATGTATTAGAGAATGGGGATTAGCAGATGATGATCCAAGAATCAATCCTAATGGAGGATCCATTGCGATAGGACACCCTTTAGGAGTAACTGGAACCAGAATTGCTTATTCTGCAGCACTAGAATTACAAGAACAAAAGAAACGCTATGCCTTAATCACAATGTGTGTAGGTGTTGGTCAAGGATATGCGTGCATAATCGAAAACACAAATCTCTGATTGATGAAAATATTAGAAAGTTATGTCAATGGTAAATGGGTTACAGGTTCTGGAGAAGGACTAATAATGCATGATGCCGTTTCTGGTGAGGTGATCGGCCGTGCTACTACAGAAGGATTAGATATTCCCGAAGTCTTACAATATGGTAGAACCAAAGGAGGAGAAGTTTTACGAAAAATGACCTTTCAACAGCGAGGCAATATGCTTAAAAAATTAGCCTTGTTCCTAACTAAGCGGAAAGAAGAATTTTACGAATTAAGTTATCGCACAGGTGCTACTCGTATTGATAGTTGGATCGATATCGAAGGAGGATTCGGAAACCTATTTGCCAATGCTTCATTGCGTAAATTATTTCCAAATCAACCGTATCATGTAGAGGGTGACCCTATTGATCTTTCTCGTGGAGGGCGGTTTATGGCACACCATATCCTAGTGCCCAAAAGAGGAGTAGCAGTACATATTAATGCATTTAATTTTCCGATATGGGGGATGTTAGAGAAATGCGCTGTTAATTGGATGGCCGGAGTACCGGCTGTTGTACTACCAGCACCACAAACTGCGTATCTAACAGAAGCGGTAGTTCGCGTAATTGTAGATTCAGGAATTCTGCCTGAAGGATCCTTACAACTCTTAAGCGGTATGACTAAAAATATACTGGATACCGTAGAATCTCAGGATGTGGTAACTTTTACAGGTTCTGCGCACACAGGAAGAATTCTGAAAGCGCACCCAAGGTTGATAGAAGAATCGGTTCCTTTTACTATGGAGGCAGATTCTCTTAATGCATCGGTATTAGGAAAAGATGCAGTACCAGGAACGCCAGAATTTGATTTGTTTATCAAAGAGGTACGCAAAGAGATGACTGTAAAGTCTGGTCAGAAATGTACGGCAATACGTAGAATTATAGTGCCTTCAGATCTTGTTGAAGATGTGCAGATAGCTTTAGGCAAGCAATTGGATAAAGTGACGATTGGTGATCCGAGACGTAAAGAAGTAAGAATGGGGGCTCTAGCGAGCAAACAGCAGGTGGAGAGCTTCAAGAATAATGTTTCAGCAATTGCCAAAACAGCACAAATGGTGTACGGTCATCTGGATAAAATTGAAACTATTGGTGCAGATGCTCAAAAAGGTGCCTTTGTACCTCCAATTTTATTAAGAGAAGATCATCCATTCAAAAATACTGGTGTTCATGAGATTGAAGCCTTTGGGCCTGTATCTACAATCATGCCGTATGATAGATTAGAAGACGCGATTACATTATCCCATATGGGTAAAGGATCTTTGGTCTCTTCTATCTTTACATATGATGATAAAATAGCCAAAGAATTTGTAGTGGGCGCTGCTTCGCATCATGGACGTATTTTGGTAGGAAACCGAGAAAATGCTAAGCAAAGTACGGGTCATGGTTCCCCATTACCAATGCTTACCCATGGAGGACCTGGTCGTGCAGGAGGAGGAGAAGAAATGGGAGGTATGCGCGGTATTAAACACTATATGCAACGATGTGCTATACAGGGAACACCAACAACACTTACAGAGATCACGGGGATTTATCAAGCAAATTCAGCATATAAAGCATCAGAAAAACACCCATTTGCATATCATTGGGAAGATGTCGAGCCCGGGATGTCTATTAAAACACACAAGCGTACCATAACCGATACTGATATTATCAATTTTGGGAACCTTACCTGGGATCACTTCTATGCACATACCGATATTACTTCTCTGGATGGAAGTATTTTTGAAAAACGTACTGCCCATGGATATTTCATTTTGGCAGCAGCAGCAGGATTGTTTGTATATCCTAACAAAGGACCGGTAGCTGCTAATTATGGGCTAGAAGAATGTCGGTTCTTAAGGCCAATCTATCATAATGATACTGTTTATGTACGATTAACCTGTAAGCAGAAAATCGATCGTGATCATAGAGGGAAAGAACTCCCTAGCGGAATCGTAAAATGGTTTGTTGAGGTTTTTGATCAGGAAGACGAATTAGCTGCTATAGCTACAATTTTGACAATGGTACAGAAAAAAACACCATTCATACAAATAGACAGATCTAATATTGAAGAATATTTAGCGCAATTAAAAGAAGATACAAAACCAAAGTGGGGAACGATGACACCACAGCATATGGTAGAACATCTTGAGAAAACGATAAGAATTGGTGCAGGGCAGATTCAGAATTTCAACATTGCTACTCCAGATAAATATTTAGAGAGAGTACAGGAAATGATATATAATCATAAGCAAATGCCCAGAGATGTGTATCATCCTTTAATGAGAGAAGGAGCACTAGAAGATCTAATTCATGAGGATTTGGCTGCAGCTAAAGCTAAATTATTGGAGGCTTTTGATGAATTTGAAGCATATTTTCAAGAAAACCCAGATGCCATTACCAAGAATGCTGTGTTTGGAGAAATGAATAAGTTCGAGTGGGATTTATTAAATGTGAAACATTTCAATCATCATTTTGAACAATTTGGGATGCTCTAGTAATGTCAATGCACACTTGTTGCGCATTCGGTCGAAATTAAAAAAGAAATGTCCAAAAAATATTATACATATATTCTTACACACGAAAGAAATCATATCTTTTATGTAGGAGTGACAAATAATATAGAACGACGAATGAGTGAGCATAAGTTAGCTACTTTTGGAACTCATGTAGGGCATTATAACATTAAGAAATTAGTATATTTTGAAGAGCATTCAAATATCAGAGTGGCAATAAAAAGAGAAAAGACCATTAAAAAATGGAAAAAACAGTGGAAGATTAATCAAGTAAGTAACTTAAACCCCGAATGGATAGATTTAAGTTTAAATTGGGATCTTTCGAAGTATAGTAAAAGAACAAATTAAACCGAATGCGCAACAAGTGCGCATTGACATGATAATAAAATGAGTAACCCATACGTAAATATAGAAATAGAAAACGGAGTAGGAACTATAGAATTTTTTCACCCGGCACATAATTCATTACCTGGAGATATCCTGGCAAAATTAGCACAAACGATTACAGAAGCAGGAGAGGCTGAGGATATTAAAGTAATTGTGCTAAAAAGTGGACGGGACAGAACCTTTTGTGCGGGAGCAAGTTTCAAAGAACTAATTAATATCAACAATGCAGAAACTGGAAGAATATTTTTCTCGGGTTTTGCCAATGTGATCAACGCAATACGTAAATGCCCAAAATTTGTGATCGGGCGCATACAAGGAAAAACCGTTGGTGGTGGAGTAGGATTAGCAGCTGCAACAGATTACTGCATGGCTACAAAATATGCATCGATTAAGCTAAGCGAACTTAATGTAGGTATAGGTCCATTTGTAGTAGGACCTGCCATAGAGCGTAAAATAGGATTGTCTGCGATGACGCAGATTGCCATAGATGCTAATTCATTTTATGATGCAGAATGGGCTAGAGATAAAGGATTATTTACCAAAGTTTTTGAAGATATCGAAACTTTAGATACCGAAGTCAAGGCTTTTGCAGAACATTTGTGTACCTATAATCCAGAGGCGATGAAGGATATGAAAAAAGTATTTTGGGAAGGAACAGAACATTGGGATACATTGTTGGCAGAAAGAGCGGTAATTAGTGGAAGATTGGCGCTTAGTGAATTTACAAAAGAAACATTGAAGCGGTTTAAATAAGATTTATTTGTCACACTGAGCTTGTCGAAGTGTCACAATAAGCAAGTATAAAAGAGTCTTCGACAGACTCAGACTGACAAAATAATAATGATATACGAATTCAAAGGATATATACCCGTAGTACACGAAAGTAGTTTTGTGCATCCTCTTGCTGCGGTAACCGGTAATGTAATTATTGGTAAAAACTGTTACATTGGACCAGGAGCGGCAATTCGTGGGGATTGGGGTGAAATTATCCTTAAAAATGGAGTCAATGTGCAAGAAAATTGCACAGTACATATGTTTCCAGGTAAGTCGATTGTACTCAAAGAAAGCGCACATGTTGGTCATGGTGCTGTAATTCATGGTGCAAATTTAGGGCAAAATTGCTTGATTGGGATGAATACTGTGATTATGGACGACGCAGTAATTGGTGATGAGTGTATTGTTGGTGCTATGTCTTTTGTAAAGGCAAATACCGTTTTTGGTAAGCGTAGCTTAATCGTTGGAAATCCTGCAAAAGTTATCAAGGAAGTGAGTGATGAAATGATAGCCTGGAAAACAAAAGGGACTAAATTATATCAACAGTTGCCAGCGGATTGTTTTGAAACGTTGAAAGAAGTAGAACCGTTACGAGAAATCCCAAAAGAGCGACCAACCCAAGAAGCATTTTATAAAACTTTGGAAGAGTTTAGAAATAGATAGGTACTTTGTCACACTGAGCTTGTTGAAGTGTAATCAAAGAACAGTAAATTGAAAAATGTCTTCTACAGGCTTAAGCTGAGATAAGGAGATAAAATAGAAAAAGCAAAAAACTAACAAACATTAGTTAACTAAAATGACAACAGTAGAATTAAAAATGCCCAGAATGGGAGAAAGTATATCAGAAGCCACTATTCTTAATTGGTTAAAGAATGTTGGTGATGCGGTATCCGAAGATGAAACCATCCTTGAGGTAGCTACCGATAAAGTAGACTCAGAAGTACCTTCTCCATGCGATGGTGTGATTGCCGAAATACGTTGTCAACCTAATGAAGTGATTGAGGTAGGAAAAGTAATTGCTATAATTCATGCAGATAAGAATTTGGGAATAAAAAATTCTAAATCGAAAGATCCTAAAGCAGAAACTGTTAATACTTCAAAATCGCAAACAACAATTGCTACGGTAGAAAAAGAAAGTTCTTCTCCTGAACAAAAGGAAATGTCTCAAAAACATAGCGGATTTTTAAATCCGGATGCATTTTTATCTCCCTTAGTGATCAGTATCGCGCAGAAGGAAAACCTTACTATAGAGGAGGTACAAAGTATTCCTGGTACAGGATCAGACGGGCGAATTCGTAAGAGTGATGTTATGCTATACCTTAAAAACAGAAAATATCCTCTGCCAAGTAGACCACAATCCACCGTATCTAAATCAACTTATAATGCACCTCCAATTTCTTTTGTACAAGGAAAGGATCGTATTGTAGAGATGGATCGTATGCGGGGTATGATCGCAGATCATATGGTATACTCTAAACATACTTCTCCTCATGTTACCAGCTATATTGAAGTGGATGTTACCAATATTGTAAACTGGCGAAACAGGGTTAAGAAAGAATTTCAGGAGATGCACGGAGAGAAATTAACCTTTACTCCCCTTTTTGTTGAAGCAGTCGCCAAGGCGATTATAGCGTACCCGATGATTAATGTCTCGGTAGACGAAAAGAAAATTGTGGTGCATAAGGATATTAACATAGGTATGGCAACTGCATTACCAAGCGGCAATCTTATAGTTCCTGTGGTTCGAAATGCTGATGAAAAAAACCTTTTAGGATTAGCTAAAAATGTAAATCATCTGGCAACTAGTGCACGAAATAATGCATTAAAACCTGATGAAATAGGAGGGAGTACTTTTACCATTTCTAATGTAGGGACTTTTGGAAGTCTTATGGGAACTCCGATTATTAATCAACCCGAAGTTGCAATTCTGGCTTTAGGAATTATAAAGAAAAGACCTGAAGTCATAACAACAGAGAAAGGGGACGAAATAGCAATTAGAAGTATGATGTACCTGTCTTTATCATTTGATCATCGGGTGGTGGATGGATTTTTAGGAGGCTCATTTTTACGTAAAGTAGGGGATGAACTTGAAGCATTTGATAGTAATAGAGAAATAAAACAATAAACGCACAAGGGATAGAAGCGACATCTTTTTTGTCTATCACACCGAGCTTGCCGAGGTGCAGAACAAATAAAAAAGAGATAATCAACCTGCTTGTCGGCAGACAGGTAGCCCAACCCGAAACAAGCGGGATGTGCCCTAAATAATAAAAAAATGAAACCAGAGATCAAAATTACAAGAACTTCAAAATCAGGGTTAAGTGGCATTGATTTTTCTACTATTCCCTTAGGAAGAACCTTTACAGATCACATGTTTATTTGTGAATTTGAAAACGGAGCATGGCAAAACCCAAGAATAGAACCTTTGGCATTAATTCCAACACACCCGGCTGCCATGGCATTACACTATGGACAGGCAATTTTTGAGGGCATGAAAGCTACTGTCGGTCAGGATAAAACCCCATTATTATTTAGACCAGAAGAAAATGCAAAACGTTTTAATCATAGTGCCGCACGAATGGGAATGCCATCGGTGCCAGAAAAACTTTTTGTAGAGGCTGTAAAACAAATTGTAGGAGTAGAACATAATTGGATACCCCCACAAGAAGGAAGTGCTTTATATCTAAGACCTTTTATGTATGCCGATGAACCTTTTATCGGTATGAGAGCTGCAACGAGTTATAAGTTCATTGTGATTTGTTCGCCCGCGGGCCCATTTTTTACAAAAAAGATCCGATTATATGCCGAAACCGAATATATAAGAGCGGCTGATGGAGGAACAGGAGAAGCAAAAGCAGCTGGAAATTATGCTGCAGCAATTCTACCTACAGAAAAAGCCAAAGCCAAAGGATATGATCAGGTGTTATGGTTAGATGCCAACGAGCATAAATACGTACAGGAAGTGGGTACGATGAATATCTTTTTTAAAGTAGCTGGCAAATTTATTACCCCTAGTACCAGCGGATCAATTTTAAAAGGAATTACAAGAGATAGTGTAATTACATTATTAAAAGATAAAGGTTTCGAGGTCGAAGAGCGCCCGATTACTATCGATGAAGTGATTCAGTTTTCTAAAGAAGGAACACTGGAAGAGGCTTTTGGTACAGGTACTGCAGTAGCTATTGCAATGATAGAAGCTATTGGTTATAAAGATGAGTTGATCACATTGCCAGAGGTGAACCCTGTTAGTCAGGATATGAAAAACACTTTAGACGAAATTAAAGTTCAAAAACAAGAAGATATCCACGGATGGATTGTACCCGTAGATGTTGAAGAGAAGGTAGGGCAATAAGAATTTTAGAATTACAAATTTGGATTTACGAATAAAATAGTAGTATTAGAAATTTTGTGTAAGGGATAGTAGTGACATCCTTTTATGAAATACCCAGAGGTTATACACTGAGCTTGTCGAAGTGTACTCGATGGGGTATTTTATTAAAAGATATAACGGATAGCCCGACCCATAGGGATACACCCAAATTAAGAACCGTAAATCGTATATCAAAAAATGAAAAAAATGTTAGCTGAGAAAACAATATCAAAAGAAGTATTACAAAAGGCATTTTTGACCCTCTGTAAGGCGAAGTCAATGACAGAATTGTATGAAGAGAACTTCAAGACGGTTTCAAAATATGTGCATGCTACTTCCAGAGGGCATGAAGCGATCCAGATCGCTACGGCAATGCAATTATTACCCCAAGATTATGCGTTTCCGTATTATCGTGATGATGCAATGCTTTTGGGTATTGGAATGCGACCGTATGATCTGATGTTGCAATTATTGGCTAAAAAAGAGGATCCTTTTTCTGGTGGAAGAACCTATTATAGTCATCCAAGTCTACGAGATGATGATAAACCTAAAATCCCTCATCAATCTTCGGCTACAGGGATGCAAGCGATTCCTGCTACAGGTGTTGCCATGGGGATGCAATACAAAGAGCTAATTGGATTAGAGGATAAAAATTTAAAAGAAAAGCCCTTAGTAGTATGCTCACTCGGTGATGCTTCAGTTACTGAGGGAGAAATTGCCGAAGCGTTCCAGATGGCAGGGTTAAAGCAATTACCTGTATTATACCTGGTGCAGGATAATGGATGGGATATTTCGGCTAATGAAGAAGAAACCCGTGCTCAGAGTGCTTTTGAGTATGCTGAAGGATTCAACGGATTAGATGCCATTTCTATTGATGGAGCAAATTTTACCGAGAGCTACCTTGCGATACAGGAAGTCATCAAAACAATTCGTGAAGAACGTAGACCAATGCTTGTGCATGCTAAGGTTCCTTTACTGAATCATCATACATCAGGAGTACGTATGGAATGGTATCGGGATGATCTGGAAGAAGCTCGTTCTCGAGATCCTTATCCCGTATTGCGAAATCAATTATTAGATACAGGGTTTACCGAAGATGAAGTTAATGCCATTGAAGCAGAAGCAAAAACTATCGTGGCAAAAGATTTGTCTGAGGCAATGAAAGCTGAAGATCCAAAACCAGAGGATTTATTTACCAATGATTTTGCACCAACGCCTATTACAGAAGAAATGGGAGAACGATCTCCGGTAGATAAAGAAGAGGTTGTCATGGTAGATTGCGCTTTGTTTGCAGTTGAAGAATTAATGAAAAAACATGCAGCGTGTTTGCTATATGGTCAAGATGTCGGCGGAAGACTGGGAGGTGTGTTTAGAGAAGCAGCTACGCTTGCCCAGAAATTTGGTGACGAACGTGTTTTTAATACTCCAATCCAGGAAGCTTTTATTGTAGGATCTACGGTGGGGATGTCTGCGGTGGGTTTAAAACCAATTGTAGAGGTACAATTTGCAGATTATATCTGGCCGGGATTGAATCAGTTGTTTACTGAAGTAAGTCGATCTTGCTATTTGTCTAATGGGAAATGGCCGGTATCGATGATTCTACGTGTCCCAATTGGAGCATACGGTAGCGGTGGCCCGTATCATTCTTCTTCGGTGGAGTCTGTGATTACCAATATCCGAGGAATTAAGATTGCATATCCAAGTAATGGAGCCGATCTTAAAGGGTTGATGAAAGCGGCTTATTATGATCCTAATCCTGTGGTGATTTTAGAACATAAAGGATTATATTGGTCCAAAGTAAAGGGGACGGATGCTGCGAGAACAATTGAACCTGCAGAAGATTATATTTTACCTTTTGGGAAAGCCAAAACAGTGCAGCAAATTTGGCCACAAGATGAAAAAGAAACAGTAACGGTGGTAACTTACGGTATGGGAGTGCACTGGGCATTAAACGCTACAAAAGAGATACAAGATGTGGTAGAAATTATCGATTTGAGAACACTATATCCTCTGGACGAAGAAACGATCATGGAATCGGTAAAGAAAACAAAAAAATGCCTTGTGGTAACCGAAGAACCTAGCAATAATTCATTTGCCAGAGCCTTAGCAGGAAAAATTCAGGAGGAGTGTTTTAGATATTTAGATGCTCCTGTAATGACTATCGGATCAGAAAATATGCCGGCAATTCCTTTAAATAGTACATTGGAACACACCATGATCCCGTCTACCGAAAAAGTGAAAGCTAAGATTGATGAGTTGCTGAGATATTAGTCTTCAAAATCTAGTATCGCATTTTTGCCGTGGTCAAAGCACCGAAATGAAATTTTTTAGGGTATATCAGTTAAATTGCATTACTTTTTTCCGAAAATCCCAAAGAGTTCATTTCCTTGTCTGGGAGGTATTGAATTATAGCATTTTTCAAAAGTAATTACATTAAAATGCTTTTCTAAATAGGATAGATAAAGTTCTTTATCGCCACCAAAAGGGCGTTTTTCCAGGTCATCTGTTAGCGGAAAATCAAACCAAAGACCTACCAATTTTCCTTTAGGTTTTAAGAGATTTGCCATTTGAGTTACATAAGCAGATCTGTTTTTGTCTGTTGGGACAAAAGAACAGAAAAAAGTTTGTTCTATGATTATCTCATAGCTTCCTTCTAGCGCAAAAAAATCATCCAGCAAAAGCTGTGATTTCGGAAAATCCGGAACTCTCTTTGCAAAAGTATTTAAGGGCTCTGGAGCGATGTCCAGAACAAATACATTCTCAAACCCTTGTTGAAACAAGTATTCGGCTTCGTAGGCATTTCCTGCTCCGGGAATTAAGATTTCAATTGTTTTGTCGGTTAATTGATCAAAGTATTCTTTGAGCGGAGTGGAAACATAACCAATATCCCAACCGGTACGATTTTCGACATATCGTTGTGTCCAATAGTTACTTTCTTTTCTATCCATTAAAGCAAATTACATAAAAATGATACGCTCTGGAAAATAACAGTGTCCTATTTCTTTACCAGTTTCATAAAATCGTCAACACTTCCATTAAATACGTCATAGTCGACCTTCGCGATACCTTCGATCTTCTCACGATCTGTACGTTGCCAGATAGTCCAACTTTTATCTGTCCAAGTCTGTGGTACTTTTGGGGATTTTGCCTTGGTGTATTCTGCAACCCACAACTTATATTTGCCAAATTCTGGATGTTTTAGGTATTGATTTCCAAATGTAGGATTTGAATATATTATAGGACGTACACCTAACTTTTCTTCCACAATTTTTAACCATACTAAAGTATTGCGTTCATACATTTCTTTAGTAACAGGCGTTTTTACTCCTAGCTCTTCTAAATCTAAAACCGGTGGAAGATCCCCCGAAATTAATGCGCCAACGGCTTCTACAAAATTGAGTGCTTGTTTTTCTGGATCTTTACCAGTTTCATAAAAGTGATATGCTCCCCGATATAAACATTGGTTTTTGGTAGCAGCATGGTTTTCTTTAAACTTTGGATCTTTAAAATGAGTTCCTTGAGTAGCTTTTATATATACAAAATTGACCCCATCAGCCTTAATTTTATCCCACTCGATGTTGGTTTGAAAATGAGATATATCTATACCTAGAATGGTAGGTTCGGTTTCAATTCTTTTTTTCTCAATAGTACATGGGTCCTGTTTTTGTGCACTCTTCTCATTAGTGTGATCTTTTTTACAAGATATATGTAAGAATAAAGCTAATAGTACGAAAGGTAAAATCTTTTTCATATGATGATCAGTTAAAAATTAAGAAAGGTTTTATAGGATTAATTACTATTATCTTTTAGGTCTTTGCCAAGATTCTTTAAATTTTCAAACTCTTTTGTTTCAATAGTACTTAGACTCGAAAAATGGAAGAATTTTTTGAGTATAAAGCCCATTAGATAGAAATATAATAATGGTAAAATCAGAAATAAAACAACAAGATTACTTACCATATTGATAATGAGTATTATAAGCTGCTTTTTTCCTTCTTTTAAAATTTCAAAAGCTTCAGAAAAACCTTCCTCTACATCCACACCTACATCTTCAACCTTATTTACAACAGCATCTTCAACTTTTTTTAACACACTAATGTCCTTATGTCCTCTTTTTTTAGCTTTTTCTAATTGTTTTTCTTTTCTGGCTTCTTGTTTCGTCTTTACTTTTTCTCTCTTCTCTTCATATCTATTTTTTATAGACGATAAGTGTATTTGTAAAGCAGAGCCGAGGTCTAATTCCATAGCGTCTGATACATAATGTATTCCGTTAACATATAAAGAAAGCCCCGGGTTGATTAGAAGTGCAACGATTAATAGTCGTAGGGCAAGTTGCTTATATTTTTCTATAAATATACAACCAAGAAAAATAAGAGGAAGCAATTTAAACACTAGTGATTTACCTATGTTGACTAAAATAGTTTGTATCCCAATCACAATGTTGGCAAAAGTAAGATAATCGACTGCGCGAGTAAAAATGTCTTCCAGTTCTGTAGCTAGTCCACCGACTAAAGGAATATTTGAATTATCAATACCTGTGGCGATACTTTTAAGTTCTATTGCAAGCCCTAGACCCAGCATCATATCACTATTTACTGAAGACAAAAAGTCAATAGCAGGAGTGACTAGTACATTACTGAAAGCTAAAAGGGCAAGAATTAAAGTGGTTATCGCAATCCAGATCTTATCTTTTTTGATAAGGGTATTGAGCGTTTTGTAACTATCCATAATTAGGTTGGCCGTTTAGTGATTTTGTTTTTGTGTAGATTAAAGATATGTATATTTTAGTTACATATTGATACGTGTTTCTACGTAATTATTCTACGAATTTATATGATTATCGTACAAGTAGTATAAAAGCTCTATATTAGATAAGTAATCAGAATGCTTACTTTATGGATAATATTTCAACACTAATTTTGGCTTTGTCTCTTATTATCATTATGCTCGGTATGGGGCTATCTCTGGTTGTTGATGATTTTAAACGAATTTTTGTATATCCAAAAGCGATCATGGTCGGGCTAGCAAATCAAATACTTTTATTGCCATTTTTGGGGTTTGCTTTAGCTTCTTTGTTTCCATTACAACCTGATATTTCTGTTGGTATTATGATACTAGCGGCTTGTCCCGGCGGACCTACATCCAATCTGATATCCCATTTAGCAAAGGGTGATATTGCGTTATCAGTTACACTAACTGCAATAAGCAGTTTTATAACTATTATAACAATACCATTTATCGTGAATTTTGCGCTACTACATTTTCTTGAAGAAGGTCAGATGATAAAACTGGATGTGCTGAATACGATTATTCAGATTTTGGTAATTACTGTGATACCGGTTGGTTTAGGGATGATAATTAGAAGATATAAGGAAGCATTTGCTTTAAAAATGGCAAGACCAGTTCGGATTGCTTCGGGTATTGTTATCACTTTAGTTATTGTAGGTATCACTATAAAAGAGAAGGATAATTTTATTTCCTATTTTCAGCAAGCGGGTATAGTAGCTCTAAGCCTCAATGTTCTGACCATGGTGGTTGGTTATTATTCTGCTAAAATATTTAACATTCAAAATAAGAGCGCTATTTCTATTGCAATCGAATCAGGGATTCAAAACGGAACATTGGCCATAACAATTGCAGTTGTATTACTTCAAAACACATCATTAGCCATTGCACCGGCAGTATACAGCCTATTAATGTTTTTTACAGGTGGAATTGCTGTGTATTGTGGGATTAAGAAAAGTAAATACCCCTCATCTAAAGATGAATAAAATGATATGTTTTAGCTTTTTTCAGTACAGCCACATAGGTGATCTTAATTGCCAATTTCTAAAATTTGGATAACACCGTCTCTAAATTTTTGATAAGGCTTCCAGCTGTGATCTAACCTTTGATGAAGAATTAACATATGAATTATCTTGATTTTCGTTTATGATCCTGGCTTTTACAGTATCATCCAGTTGGAGTTGTATCATCTTTCTTATTTTAGAATAAACATCATCATCTAATACTGGAGTGATTACTTCGATCCTGTGGTCCAGATTACGTGTCATCCAATCTGCAGAACCAATATACATTTTTTCTGCTCCTCCGTTCGCAAATATATATGCTCTTCCGTGTTCAAGAAAACGATCTACTACGCTAGTAATATAGATATGTTCACTTTGATTCTCAACACCAGGAACCAGACAACAGATACCTCTTACGATTCCACGTATCTTCACACCTGCCGTATTAGCTCTGTATAATAAATCTATCATTTTTTGATCCTGAAGACTATTCAATTTCAATATAATGTAGGCTTCTTTTCCGGCGATTGCATTTTCGATTTCTGTATGTATTAATTTTTCGAAGGTACTTCTTGTGGTAAAAGGAGAAACTAATAAATTTTTGGTGTTAGGAATGATGATATGTCCTTCCAGAAGTTGAAAAACCTGGTTTAATTCTGAAGTAATTTCGGGTTTGGCGGTCATTAATCCAAAATCTGTGTATATTTTGGCTGTTTTTTCATTAAAGTTTCCTGTGCTGATATATCCATATTGGATGGGTGCGTTATCCTCTTTTCGTTCTATCAGCAATATTTTAGAATGAACTTTTATACCGGGATAACTATACATTACTTTGGCTCCATGATCTTCCAATATTTTTCCCCATCGAATATTGTTTTCTTCATCGAACCGAGCTTTGGTTTCAATAAAAACAAAAACTTCTTTTCCATTTTTTACAGCATTTAATAATGCATCTGCTAATCCAGATTTTTTTGCAATACGATAGAAAGTGACTTTAATTTTAGTCACATTTTTATCTTCAGAAGCTTGTTTGGCAAGACGTAATACATCATCAAAAGATTCATAAGGATAACATAATAATCTGTCCTTTTTTGTTATCGCTTCAAACATATTTGAAAATTTCTGAAGTTCTGGATCATGAATGGGTTCTAAAACGTCTTCAGAAAGTTTTTTATTCGTAGGATTAGGAAAGCTAAAGAAATCTTTGAAATTATGATATTTGCCTCCTTGTAAAACATCAGTTTCATTAGCATCTAATAGTTGTTTTATATGATTCAACAAATTTGGAGGCATTGATGTATCTATCAAAAGCCTTGTGACCTGCCCTGTGTCTCTATTGCCAAGGGCATTCTTGATTTTAGTTAACAAATCTCCCGAATATTCATTTTGAATATAGAGTTCTGCATCTCGAGAAACTTTTATTGCATAAAATTTGGCTGCTTCTTCTTGAGCATAAACTTTTGAAAGATTATATTCTAAAATATCATCTACAAAGGTGACATAATGTGTATTATGTTCTTCCGGAAATGTAACAAATCGAGGAGTGTCTGATGGAATTTTAACAATAACAAGTTGATTGTTATGCACTAAAGCCGTTAAATAAAGTTGTTCATTTTCTATGAAAATAGTTTTATCATTCGGCTCGATATTATCATGGATAGTGAGTTTGTCTTTTAAATTTTCTTGATAATAATGCTCAGCAAATTCTTTTTGTGATTCTGAAAAATCTTCAGAAGAGATTAATTGAATTCCCTCTTTTTTAAGTTCAGGGAGAATTTGATTTGTAAAAAGATTTCCAAATTCTTCTTGTTGTATATGGACCTGCTTTTTGATTTTTTTTAAAAGCTTATTAGGTTTTGTAATTAATTTTTTTCTTAATGGTTTATCTAAATCTTTAATTTTTCTGATATCGGATACCCGAACTTTGAAAAATTCGTCCAGATTAGAAGAAAAAATGGCAAGAAATTTAATTCGTTCATACAAGGGATTATCTTTATCTGCAGCCTCTTGCAAAACCCTATGATTAAAACGTAACCATGAAAGGTCTCTGTTATAATACTTCTTTGATATTAGTGCCATTTTTTAGAATATTTGGATTTTGAAATGTAACCATGATCTTATTCATAATTGCTGAACTACAAATTAGATTTACATTATTTTTATGTAAAAAAAAAGTTAGCATTTATTCCTGGTTTTTTACTAATGTTTCAATACTTAATTTTTAAAGAACAATAAAAAAAAATACCATTAGGTGGGGAATATAAAGAATTATTTCTAAAGAAGAATTACCGATCCATTTAGATGATGATGCAAAAGATTTTCCTTCAAAAACGAGTTAAACACATACCTTGATACGCTATGTTAAGGATGTGTGCTTTTTCTGAACGAGATTTATTTTTTTTGTTTATTACCTTATGCAAAACAGGGTTTTGTTTAAATGTTGAAACATACACTCTTAAAAACAAAAACCCCTTGCGTTAGGGGTTTTTAATTATTTGAAATATGAGAGCTTTTTATTTGTTTCCCAGCATGAGTAATTCATTACAAACTATTTCAGTAATGTATCGTTTTTGACCCTCACTATCTTCATAACTTCTGGAAGTTAACTTGCCTTCAATAGCAATTTCCTGTCCTTTGTTTACATATTTTTCGATGATGTCTGCAGTTTTACCCCAAGCTACAACATTATGCCATTGGGTATCTGTGATTTTATCGCCTTGCTTGTTATAATAATAATCGTTCGTTGCAATAGAGAATTTAGCTAGTTTTTTACCAGATTCAAGGCTAATGATTTCTGGTTCTTGTCCTAAGTTTCCAATCAACTGTACTTTGTTTTTTAGCGTGTTCATAATTTTAGTTTTACGTATTAAACAATTGATACTATCGAGTTTTGATGTTTCGACCATGCAAACATAGAAGAGTCTGTTTTAGAGATTCGGTTAGGAAGTGTTTAATTTCGTTTGTAACCATTTGTATTCGTTTATAAATGAATAAATAGATATGAATCAGGTACTTTTGTTTTTTTAACATCATAGTTTCCAATAAAAAAACAGGAATTTTTAATGGGTGATTCAAATATTCTATTGCGTCGGCTAGAGCTTTCTGATCGAAAACAATTGACCGAACTTGCTAATAATAAAAATGTGTGGGACAACCTGAAAGACTATTTCCCTTATCCATATGGCGAAAAAGATGCGGAGTTTTTTATCCATATGACCAAAGAACAAGACCCTATACAAAGTTTTGGCATCCGTTTTAATAATGAACTTTGTGGAGTAATTAGTCTTATAGTACAAAAAGATGTATATAAAAGATCTGCAGAAATAGGATATTGGATTGGCGAACCCTATTGGGGAAAAGGAATTACCAAAAAAGCGGTTGAATTAATAACCAGGTATGGATTTGAAAAATTAAACCTGATTAGAATATATGCTGGTGTTTTTGAATATAACCTTACTTCTATGAAGATTCTCGAAAAGAATGGTTACCAAAAAGAAGGAGTGTTTGAAAAGGCGATATTCAAAAACGGTCAAATTTGGGATGAACATCGCTATTCTATATTGAACAAAAAAACGAATACAAAATAATGTGCAGTATCAGTATACTATTTTCGTTTAGAAAAATAGCAGTATAACTAAAAGTATAGTATTTTTAGATAATCAACCAACATATGCCTGTTTGATCATCTGGTAGGCATAATACGTACACAAATCAATAATTATGCTAACTACAACACCAACCGGTCCGGTATCCATGGACAATTTTAAACTTTCAGACCTATTTAAAGACTTTCATTGTAGCAATGTAGATGATTTTGTATTCGATGGAGTCAGTCTTTCTGTTGCTGAAGATGCTTCCTTGTCAGGAATAAAAAACATCATTTCTTTTTCGGGGAAATTAAGAATGGACGGGGTGCTTTCTATTTTTAAAGATTATCTGAATAGTACTGCAATGTTAGAAATTACAGGCACTATAATTTCAAGTAGTAACGATAGTACTCAAAAAATCAGTCCACAAAATGCTACATTGAAATGCGAAATGGCATTTCATAAAGAAATTTTTAGAGGAGTGACACTTACCCAAGCATGGTTTCAATTAGATATTTCTCAAAAAGATAAGAATTGGCTCATAATACCCAAACTTGTAGGAGAGTTTGATGTAGACCATCTAACCGATAACGATGTGGGTAAAATGGTTTTCGAAATTACAGAAGCAAATAAAAGCTTAATATTACATGCCAGTGCCAAGAACCTAAATAGCGCATTTGGAATAGAAAAATTGATTTTAGAGAGTATTGTGGTCACCGGACAATTGGGTGATGTCAAATCATTAGCCCTTAGTTTTCAATTTATCGTGGGGCCTACGGTTTTAAATTTTTCTGGTAGTATTACCCCTGATGCTATCGGGGTGTTGGTAAAAGCAGATAGCTTTACTCTAAATGAGCTTGGCACTATATATAACGAGATATCACCCGCGGGGTTAGTGCTACCAGAATTTGATGTTGATTTTAAGAATACCAGTATAGCATTGGCAACAGCAGACTGTGATGTTGACTCGGTACGGGTACCGTCTGGTTTCACTTTAATTACTAAGGTAACGGCACATGGTCATTCTTTTGATGCAGAAGCGCAGATTTCGAGCAAAGGAGTTGTTTTTGATGGCTCTTTGGGTGCTATTACTCTAGGTCCGGTTAGCATAACCAAAACTGATCTTGAATTTGAGATCTATAGCAAATCTGTACAAAAACCAGCTAAATTTGAAATTTCGGGACAAGCCGTTATTGAAGGAATAACTGTTAATTGTGGGGTTTATTTTGAAAAAAACACAGACTGGACTACCGTATTATATGCAAATCTTGCCGCGGATTCATTTGTGCTTTCTCATGTGTTTTCTCCGGCTAAAGGTTCTTTTGTAGACGAACTCAAATTTTCTAAAGTAGGATTTATTTACGCATCTTCTGATTGTGTAACCAAAAATGAAGGACTTAATTATTCTGTTCAACAGGGGTTACAGCTCATGGGAGTTTTAGAAGAAGTTCCGGGGATATCAAGTTTAACCGGACAAAAACATATTGGACTCATATTAACAGCCCATTTTGGTTCGGTAACAGATATAGCTATCCAAATACCCGAAACCCGTTTGCATCTGGGGCACTCGGTAGTATGTGATCCTTTTAAAATACAGATTAATATTGCCCCACAACCCGAATTAGTACTGTTATTTGGTATGGAGGTAGATGTGCCAAAACAAAGTATTCCGTTACATTTTGACATGGCATTATCTGTTGGAGCGCTAGAGGCCAAAGGTTCAGTAACAATGAAGAATTATTGGAAAAATCCTTTTGGGATTACGGGAGTAAAGATAGGTCCGGCGCTAGCATTACAAATAGGAATCATCTATGAGCAGTTTGTTGCGACCGGTATACCTTCTGAGTTTGGAATGGCCGGTGGGCTCGTTATTGCAGATGCCGTAGTAGATATGGCAGTAAGCATCTCAGAAAACCCCATGGAAGAAATATTAATGGGGAAACTCGAATCGCTAAACCCAGCACAATTACTCAATTTTGTAAAAGATGTAACGCACCTGGATATACCAGAAATTCCTGATTTCTTTGAGTTAAAAGAACTCGAATTATATTGTGCTCCTGCGGGGGGTTCTATTGGAACAATAACATATAAACCAGGATTTAGTTTCTCAGGAGATTTAATTATTGCCGGCAAAGAAATTGAGATGTATACGCGTATTTCTGATACAGGAATCGAAGGGGGCGGGCACATAGATAATCTTAGTTTCGGGCCACTTGTAATTAGCGGAGAAGAAGGAAAAGATGCTACTGTTAATTTAGAGCTAACTTCGGCAAAGCAGTCTTTGTTGATCGATGGAAGTATTTTATTCTTAGGAGTGCAAGAAGGAGTATATGTGGATATTTCCAATAAAGGAATAGCATTTAAATTTAATCAGAATTTCTTCGGAGTATTAACGTATGAGATCCAGGGAGAAAGTTTAGGAACCATTACTAAGCCGGAATCCTTGGATTTTAAACTCTCAGGAGAGATGGATAACGACATTAGTAATTATCTTAAGACAGAAGTTGCGGCACGATTAGATATAGCTCTTAAAGCAGCAGAGACAGATATCAATAAAGCAAAATCCGAAGTCGATAAAGCGCAAAAAGCATATGAAGCAAAATTTATACCTGCACAAAACGCATTAACCAACGCACAAAAAGATGCTGATGCTTATCTCAAAAAACTTACCGATAATTTAAATAGAGAAAAACAGAAATATACTGCACAACTTACCAAAGCACAAAATGATGTAAAAAAAGCAAAAGGCGCATATGATGCATCATTAAACAAAGCGCAACATGATGTAAATGCTGCTCAAAAAACGTATAATTCTGGGATTAGAACAGCACAGAATAGTTTAAATATTGCTCAAAAAAAATATAATGATGGTATTAAAACAGCTCAAAATGCAGTAAATACGGCAGAAAGAAAATACAATAACAGTATAGGAAATGCCCAAAAATCTGTAGATAATGCGAGTCATAAGTGTGATAAATTAAAAAGGCATCATTATAATTATGGTACGACCTTAGCTGCTTACGGTATAGCCAAAGGAGTGTTAGCTGCAGCAAAAAAGTTTTTAGAAGGAATTAAATACGGAGCAGATTATACCGCATTTCAATCTGCAAAATTAGCCCTGAAAACTGCTAAAACAGGAGTAAATTATACTGCATTTGAAGCGGCAAAGGGAGCGCTGCAAACTGCTAAAACAGGAGTAAATTACACAGCTTTTGAGGCTGCTAAAAAAACACTAGAAGCTGTTCGTTATGGTGGTGATTATACGGTTTGGCAGGGAGCATTACAAACGCTTAGTGCAGTTAAAATGTCTGGCGAGCAAGCGATAGCCAAGGCAAATGATGCTATTAATACTATTGGAGGGTCTGCAGTATATTTGGCACTTGAGGCTACTAAAAAAGACATAGAGTTTATTGAAAAGGGAACCGAAGCAGTAGCTTTTGAAGGTGCCAAAGCTGTGCTGGAAGGTGCAAAATTAGGGGCAGAAGGAGTCCTGAAAATGTCAGAATATATAGCCAAACATGCTGGAGATGTTATAGATATAAAAAAGGTTAAAATCTCTGGAAGTTTAAAAGAAATAGAAAAAGGTAACCTATTTGATGCAGCGCTTGACATAGCTTTATTAGGACATCTGTACCATTGGAATTTAGATTTTAATGTTAAAGATGTGGCGGGGTTTGTCACCGCAGTCTTTAAAAAAGCTATGGATCAATTAAAATCAATCACTTTATAATGTTTTTCTACATAAATCCTGAAAAGGGGGTGGGGTATTTGATTACTAGATCGTTTCATTAGTATAAATAAACAATCTGTATAAAACTATAGGGTTTGAGGGACAAACGAATGCTATACTATGTAGATTTTTTAAATTTTAAGATGGGAAGAGAAATCTTTCCATCTTTTTATATCATAATAACATATTTATTGTCATTCTGAAATCTAAGTGCGAGATTAATTTCATTGATCACATTAATAAAAGATCAGAATTCATAAAAGAGTTGAGTTTGTATTATGAATCCAGGGCCCTTGAGTTTAGGATGACAATTTTTTTATATAAAAACATCAAAACGTCTTCAAATAAATTTAGGGTAATACTTCTTCAAACCGAAGTTGGTTATCGATTATCGTATTGTTGTATTTTAAGGTCCAACCTAATGAATTTGTAAGAATGTATATTTTTTGTAGTTCACTAATAAGTCTATTTTCAGAATTGGTGACAAGAGAGGATTGTTTTACTTTTTTATTAAGCTGTTGTACTACTTTTTGTCGTATTAAATTATGATCTTTTGGGGTAAACTGATTTAAAATTCCATACTCAAGACTATGATATTTTATATCGGGGTTGATATTAATTTCGGGTTCGGGGATTTTTGTAAGTACTACGGTTTTAATGTCTTTATTAAGGATGTATTCAATCTTACTTAGGTCATATGATACTTCTACTTTAGCATTAACAACGACCAATGCAGTTTTGATTGTAGGAATAAAAGAATATACTTTTTTATTCTCTTTATAATTAATCACTTCAGAGAAATGGCCTTCTGTAACTACAAGTTTTCCTACATTTTTCATTTGATTCAGGATAAGATCAGAAGATTCAAGCTCGGTTTTTCTGGTGGCAGACTGCTCTACGAAGAAAACTATTCCAAGCACCACAACGGCAGTTATGAGTGCACCAAGTAAAAAATTACGCATAGGTTATACTTTCATGTTTAGTATAAATGTACATAAAAATATAGCCCTTCTATAAAAGAAAGGCTATACGAATGTAAAGAAATATTGGTCTTATTTTATTTGTGGTGGATATTTTTCGAGAATTGCACCTACAATTTTATTCATTTTTTCTTGTTTTTTTTCTACCTTATCAGTTAGAGCAGCGGTTCCCATTCCTTGCCATATTAACTCTTTTTTAGAGGCGTCAATAAGGTCTATATACAAAGTGCCTTCGGTGACACGAGAAACAGAATTGTAATTAGGACCCCAGAACCAGGGATTCCATCCCCAGCCATAACCCCATCCTGGACCCCAGCCCCAACCCCAGTTATTTTGGTAGAGGTTTACATTCTCCTGAGTTTTGGTGAAAATACTAACTAGCATATCAGGGTTTTCTGATTTGATAAATCCTTTGGATATCATATCTGCTTCGATAGCTCTTAGAATACGTTTCTTGTCTAGATCACTAACTTCGGCTTTATCGATTCCTGGTTTGTAAAAAGCAAAACTTTTATAAGTATTAAAATTTGCCTGCTTATCATAATCTGAAGCTACACGTACCGTAGAGCAGGAACTAAGCGTTATGATAAGGATTAATGATAGAAGTGGTAAAAGTTTCATAATCCTATATTTTTTTGGAGTTTAACAATAGTCTTTAAGGTTCAAATCCACAATAATCATACCATGGTATAGATCTTACTTTTATTTTTTCGAGTAACTATTTGTTTTTTTATCATAGCCATACGGGCAATGCCTGCAGCCACTCTCACAACAATAACCTCTTCTAAGGTGATATTGTTCTGTAAAACATCGATACCCCTCTGGGGTAATATAATAATCTCCTTCTTTTGGAGTTAATACTTTTTTAGGGTTACTCATCTCATACAAAAATAGTATCTTGTATTAATATGCGCATTGTTGTTAACAAATATTTGATAGGTCGCCACTTTGTTGGGCTAGCTCTTTGGCCATTTATAGTCGTCAAAGATTCGCTTCTCAAAGAAGATGAAGCCTTTATAAATCACGAAAAAATTCATATCAGACAACAAGTAGAGTTGTTGGTGTTGCCATTTTATATTCTTTATTTTGCAGAATATATTATCAGGCTATTTCAATATCGGAACTCGCAATTAGCATATCGCAACATTTCTTTTGAAAGAGAGGCTTATCATAACGAAGACGATCTTAATTACTTAAAAAAGAGAAAACCCTGGAGTTTTTTTAAATATTTATAAATGCATTTTTTTTCTTCGGAAACAGTACCTTCAGAAAATCAAAAGATTACCCATCCGATTCTGGATGATGCACAGGTTTCACTTCATATCAAAAGAGAAGATCAAATTCATAAGAAGGTTTCTGGTAATAAATTCAGAAAACTAAAGTATAACCTTGGCAAAGCCAGAGAGCTAAACCATAATACGATTCTTACTTTTGGAGGTTCGTATAGTAATCATATTGCCGCAACTGCCGCTGCAGGAAAGATAGTTGGCCTACGTACTATTGGAGTGATCAGAGGTGATGAATTAGCCAAAGACATCGATAAAACGTTTTTAGAAAACAATACCTTGCGTTTTGCTAATGCTTGTGGGATGCACCTCAAGTTTGTTAGTAGAAAAGCGTACCGAGAAAAAACGTCTGAAGTTTTCTTAGAGAAATTAAGAGAAGAGTTCGATTCTTTTTATGTAATCCCTGAAGGGGGTACCAACGAGTTGGCAGTTAAAGGATGTGAAGAAATACAAACAAAACAAGATATAGATTTTGATGTTATTTGTTGTGCCGTAGGTACAGGAGGGACAATCGCAGGGATCATTAATAGTAGCAATACTAATCAAACTATACTAGGTTTTCCAGCTTTGAAAGGTGATTTTTTATCTGCAGAAATCGCAAAATATACGAGTAAGACCAATTGGAAATTGGTAACCGATTATCATTTTGGAGGCTATGGCAAAGTAAATGAAGAAATCATAGGATTTATAAATCAATTTTATGCGCAGCATAATATTCTATTAGATCCCATCTATACGGGTAAGATGCTTTATGGGATTTTTGACATGGTTCAAAAAGGGGTTTTTCCAAAAAATACTCGTATTTTAGCCGTGCATACCGGAGGATTACAAGGTATAGCAGGGATGAATAAAAGATTAAAGAAAAAGAAGTTACCCCTTATTACAATTTGATACAGAAAATGAGGAAATTTATTTCACTCGATAATCGAGATTTAAATGCTCCGAGGCTTGCCTCGAAATCAAAATTATTTTTTAACCAATGCCTGGTAGGGTTACGCCGAGGCAGTTTACTATTATGTGTTGCTGTTTTTTTAATTTCTTGCGGAGGAAGCAAAAAAGCTGTCATTTCGCGAACAGAAACAACATTGCCCCAACGCGCTAAGACTACTACAATAGAGCGTACCACACAGCCAATTATATCAGAAAAACTACCTCGTGTAGCGCCTCGTAAAAAAGCTCCGGCTACAATTCCTTACAAAGAAAGGGTGCAACACTATATTTACGAATTCTCTGATATTGCAATGAGCGAAATGAAAACCTATGGTATTCCGGCCAGTATTACCCTGGCACAAGGAATTCTGGAATCAGGAGCAGGATATGGAGAATTGACTCAAAAGGCAAAAAATCATTTTGGAATTAAATGTCATGACTGGAAAGGTGATCGAGTATATCATGATGACGACCTTTCGCAAGAGTGCTTCAGAAAATATAACGAGGCCAGCGAATCTTTTAGAGATCATTCTTTGTTTTTAAAGAATAGAAAACGATACTCAAGACTTTTTACTTTCAATAAAAAAGACTATAAATCCTGGGCAAGGGGCCTTAGAGAGGCAGGATATGCCACCGATAGAAAGTATCCAGAAAAACTTATAGGTATCATAGAAAGATATCAATTATATACTTTTGATGATCAGGTGCTGGGAGGTAGAAATAAGAATAAAACGCGTAAAGAAGTCAAAAAAGATATTGCCACGGTAATAGTATCGCCAATTCGTACGCAAAAAGGTGAGCATGTGGTGCAAAAAGGAGATACATTGTATTCTATTTCAAGAATGTATAAAATCTCTGTACACGAACTTAGAACATATAATAACCTCGCAGATAATACTATAAATATTGGACAAGTACTTAGAGTGGCTGCAGAGGAAGATGAAGAAGAAGATTTCAATTAAGCATGATATACCAAAGAAGTAGTGCGCTATTTGCAGCAGCACAAAAAGTAATTCCAGGTGGAGTTAACTCACCTGTGAGAGCGTTTAAAGCAGTAGGAGGAGATCCAATATTTGTTAAAGAAGCCAGAGGAGCATACTTATATGACGAAGATGGTAACCGATTGATTGATTATATCAATTCTTGGGGGCCAATGATTTTGGGGCATGCTCACCCCTCTGTAGTGGATGCAGTGATTCAAAAAACCAGAAAAGGAACCAGTTTTGGAATGCCGACACAGATCGAAACCGAGATTGCAGAACTGGCTGTTTCTATGGTGCCAAATATTGATAAAATTCGCTTTGTGAACTCAGGTACAGAGGCTTGTATGAGTGCTGTGCGTTTGGCTAGAGGGTATGCTGGTAAAGATAAAATTATCAAATTTGCAGGTTGTTATCATGGGCATAGTGATTCTTTTTTAATCCAGGCAGGTAGCGGTGCAGTTACTTTTGGAAGCCCAAATAGTCCCGGGGTTACCAAAGGCACTGCTCAAGATACGCTTTTGGCCAGGTATAATGACCTGGAGCAGGTGGAGCAGATTATCGAATCGAATAAAAATGAAATTGCCTGTATTATTATAGAACCTGTGGCGGGTAACATGGGCTGTATCCCACCAGAAAAGGAATTTCTCCAGGGGTTGAGAACCCTATGTGATACGCATAATATACTGTTGATTTTTGATGAAGTGATGACAGGTTTTAGATTGGCCAAAGGAGGTGTACAAGAATTATTAGGAGTAGATGCAGATATTGTTACATTTGGAAAAGTAATAGGTGGCGGTCTACCGGTTGGTGCCTTTGCTGCGCGCGAGGATATTATGAATCATCTTGCGCCATTGGGACCCGTATATCAGGCAGGTACCTTAAGTGGTAATCCATTAGCTATGGCAGCAGGGTTAGCCATGCTTACAGAGCTTAATAGCACTCCTGGGATCTTTAAGAGCCTGGCAGATAAAACAGAATATCTACATAAAGGGATCGAAAAAGCGTTACAGCATCATAAGGTAGTTCATACCATTAATAGGATAGGGTCAATGATCTCGGTACACTTTGCTAAAGACAAAGTGGTAGATTTTGAAACGGCAGCTCATGGAAATAATGAAACCTTCAAAACATTTTTTCATGGCATGTTGAATCATGGGATTTATATTGCGCCAAGTGCCTTCGAAAGCTGGTTTATAACTGATGCACTTACCTATAAAGATTTAGATGATACGATCGAAGCGGTTAACAAGGTAGCGGCTACCTTATAGATTTTTTATGAGAAAATTGGTGATTGTATTATCAGCTATATAGAATTTAATGCAGTAAGTCTATAATTCAAACCATTCGCTAAGTGCTATCTCTTTGCCATGAGGATATTTTACATTGTAGACCTGTGCATTAAAATCATCTTCTTTGATATAGGTGTATTTTTTTAGATACTCAGCGCCGCCATAGTCGCTAAAATCTTCCCGAATAGGTAGAATAGCAATGTCTTCGGGAGCTTTGATCGTTGCTGCTAACCGAAGTACCCAATCACACCATTTATGCTGCACCGCAGTTTCTGTAGCCAAAAAAATAAATTTAGAATTTTCTCTTATCTGTTGCTGCAATTGTGTAGTCGTAGCATCACTTTTATCTCGGGCAAAATGTTCATCTAACCAATCGACGTGTATCAGTACTCCAAAACCTTTAAGAAAATTGATAGCACTATCTAATTCTTCGAGTTCATCGGGATGATAAGAAATAAATAGAGTTACTTTAAGGTTTTTGGTTTCTTTCTTAAAGAGCTGTAGGCTTTCGGCAACGTCTTTTGTATATATTCTCGCAGAGTTTCTCAATTGTAATAACCCGTACTTTGGTAGTATACTCATGAATTGTGTGCTATGGTTTATAAGAAAGTATATAACGCTGCAATCTTAGTTTTTGTTGTCAACAATGTTCTAAAATTCTATTCTGTTATAAAGGATGGTTTTTAGTTTTTTACCGGGTCAAAAGTTTTGTATTTTATACTAGAATAGTAATTGGGTTGATTCGTATTTTGAGATGAAGTTTCAAAATCGATATAAATACTTTTTTTACTGTAGTTAGCAGAGTCTGTTACGGCAGTGTTTATAAATATTTCGGGGCGTGTGTCTTTATCAATATCATAGATATAAAAATTATTTGGTTTACTAAGATCAAATAGCATGTATCCGCCCTCGATATGAAATGGAAAATGAATTATCGTGTCTTTTGTACTTAGGTATATACTAATTTGATAGCAACAGTGCGCTCCTCCGGTATATTTGTAGAAAAGAGTATCAACGCGGTTGTCATTATCAAAATCGAACCTATTTTTCCAGGATTTTTGATTGGTTATGATCGACTGCTTTTTAATACGAGGTTTTTGAGTGTCTTTACATGCAAGTATCCCTATTAGTATGCATAAAACAGGTATTGTATAATATGTACTTTTCATAAAAGCATATTAATTATTACCCACATCAAGATTGGTCTGACTTCCGGTTCTGCCAATCACACTGTCTCTATATGCTCTTGCTCTGGAACCGGATCCGTTGTAGGCTCTTACGGCTTCGCTCCACGAGGGAGATGATAAGGATTGATATTTTAAAAACAACCACCTTACTGTAGCTCGTATCCAAAATTCATAATCCATGTGTAGATCAATACCGGTATTGCCTATTAAATTATTACCTGCATTACGTTCGGTAAAAAACTCTTGCATAGCCGTCATAAAAACACCTCCATTCCAGGTGGCATAGTCTGAGTTGCTCATGCCTCTCCAGGCGGCTCTGGCCTCGAGTGTATGTAAGCCGTGACGCTTATAAATTTCAGGAGCCATTTCTTTAATCATAAGATATTGCTGAGGTCCCCAAGAATCAATGGTTTGTCCAAGGTTAAATCTGCTTCTTACGGGATGTCTTCTAGAGTCAGCAAAACTATAGGGAGGAAGTTCCAGGTGTGTTCCAGAGGTTCCCATACGGGTCTCTTGAAAAAGAAGTGATTTTACCACATTAGGATCCAGGTTATCTGCCGGGCTAAATTGTGCATTGTAATGATTAACCCATTGTACTATTAAAGCGTCAAATCTGTTGTACATGGTTTCTCTAACCAGCATCCTACTCATTGTAGTTTCTCTTCTATCAAGTAGTCCTTGTCGTCTAGCTAGTTCTGCTTCTAATCGCGCTAAGCCATCTTCCCATACGTGTCTGTTTGATTGATACTGGCTCTCCCGGGCTCTCCAATTAGCAACTTCGGTTTCTTGTTCTTCTACAGATTGATAACTACGTTCTACAGATGTGCGCTGCCCTGCTAATCCTGTGTTATATGTACGAATTCCTCTGGCACCGGGGTTGACCGGAGTTAATACATGTTTTCTAATTGCAGTATTGATTCGGGTGCCATCCTTTTGGATGTAATATCCTATAGCCTGTCTATCTGTTCCTCTCCAATCTGTAATGACAATTTGAGTTCCTGCTTTGATACCTCCCTCATCTACGACAACTCTAAAGGTGCGCCCATTCATTTCCTGAGCTACATCATCTACTCCAAGTTTTTGTAGTACTCCAGATCCTTTTTGCTGATTTACATGAGTTAATTCATGAGCAAGTAATTTTTTGCCGTCTTTTGTATTTGTATCAAATTCATTTTCATTAAAATAAATATCATGACCATTGGTAAAAGCTCTGGCTTGCAATTCTTCACTTAGCTGCATCGCTTCCTGATCGGTATGAATCCTTACATTGCTAAAATCAGTTTCGAATGCAGATTCCATATCTGATCGTACATCTTTTGGAAGTGGTTTCCCTTTGCCTTTAGAGGTGTTCAGCTTTCTTTCTAATGGCGGTGTTTGTGTGTCTGTGCCATTATTGCTGTCAAAAATAGGTTTTTGCTGAATAGCTACTTCTGCAAAAAACGGAGTTGCTTTATCCTTAGACTCTCTTGTTTTGCTTTTCTGTTGCGTGAGACTAAAAAAGGGAGTTGTGGTTTTTTTTTGAGTGTTTCTCTGGTTTCTGTTTGTATAGGTTTTCATAGAGAAATTATCATGATTTATTTCAGTATCATATTGATAATGAGTGATTCACTAAGATAGGTAATTATTCTTAGAAAAACATATGGACCCCTATATTTAGGTAGCTATTTTTTGGGTACGAAACGGTTATTTACTCTTTCTAATGGGTTCGATTCTTATGGTTAGGTGGTTGTGTACTCATTCGAGATGGTTGTTTGCCCTTTTTAGGAGGTTCAATTCTTATGATCAGGTGGTGTATTACTATTTCTAAAGGGTTCGGTACCGTCTCGAAGGGGTACAATATCTATTATAATGGGTTAGTATACCGATTCGAGACGGTACCGAACCTGTTCGAACCTATTAAAAACCGCCTAGAAGCGGTACATAACCGCTTCTAACCACCTCTACAACCTATTAGAAGGGGTTCAAGACCGCTTCGAAGCACTTTGATATAGGTAATAAGGGGTTCGCAACCGGGTCAGGGGTGGTTCAGAACCACCCCTAAGGGGGTAGATAAGGGGGGTAATTAATATGGTTTGGTTTCTGATAATGATATTATAGAATAGTGCCAACGGTCTATAATCTTTAGTTTATGAACTTTTACACTGCTGATTAGCTCACCAGCTTTAACATAGTTTGATACAAATCACTATCATAAGCCTTAGATTTTAGCCATGCATAAAAACTCATCTCAAAAATATCTTCTTGCTCTCGTAAGGGCATTTTGAGTGAAGTCTCAATCTTGCTTTTAAAAATATCAGTAGTTATGATCTCTGGCTTTCGGTAATACTCGAGAGTTAGTTTTAAAAAATCCAGAACCCTGTTCTCGTTATTGTTTTTTAGGTATGCACCGTGTTTTTTTCTAAAGCTATTTACGCGAGATTCTACAAGATCCAGATTATCGAGTTCGATGTGTAATAGAATTTCTACCAGATTTTTTTTAATTACCCATATAATACCCGCTTTGTCGGTATACCAACGATCACTATGGTAAAAATCATGTAGGACCTTTAAAGCATCTCTAAACCGTAGTTGTACAAAATAGAATCCGATTTGGCTTAGTTTAAGGTCTAACAGGTATACAATCTGTTCTTTATGGCGATCGTAATCAAAAGCCTCCATATTGGTTATGGCAACATTTGCAGATCCGGTATAATAAAGGTTTAAATTATGAAGTAGGGTGTATTGAGGTAAAAAACGGCGATAATATTTGTTTTGATGCTTTTGCATCTGGTCTTTCATAAGTGAAAGATACTGTAGAGAGGTATTAAATTCTTTATTTCTGAAATAGGCATTGGCCACGTAGTATAAAATCTGGATATGATAAAACAAATGTTTATCGATTAAACTTTCTTTAGTCTCAATTTTGGTATAAGCCTCTTCTACAAAGGGTAGTATGGTGTAATAATCCCTAGAGGCTTGCGCTGCCTGGTTCGTAATCTCTAAAATCTTAAACAGAGATCTAAAAGTAAGACCATGATTGATTGATATTCCAAAATTAGATAGCGCCTGTTGTATAATCGTTATAAAATCCTGGTGATGTTGGATAAGTTTGTTCTGTACAGTCGCATAGAATAGATTCAGATTTTCTTCTTGTTGTATCAATGCTTTATTACTTTTAAACTCATGAATAAGTGAGTCTAGAGGAATTGATGTGTTTAGGTGAGCATATTGAATTTTGGTATAATAAATTTCATTTAGAATTCCATATAGATCATAAGTTATTGCCTTTTGTTCTGCCTTTTGAAGGGTTTTGAAAGCTATTTTAAACTGTTTTTGCTCAAAAAAGATTCTGCTGGCCAGTAACAGCTTAAGAATTTCCATCTCTTCAGAAGTTTCTCCTTCTAGGCTTTTTGAAGCGATAAAATCGATAAGACTATCATGCAATCTTTTACTTAAGGCATGAAAAGCCCCTTTAGATGACTTCCCGTAGATTTTTATATCCAGATTCTTGGTTTCTTTAGTCGTATCTAAAAGCTTAAAGAGTTGGATGTTTTTAGTGTCGTTTCTTTTGTTCTTTTGCCTCAGCAAAGTAATAAAACTTCTCTTTTCTTCGTCAGATAATGTGTGTATAATAGAGGATATAGTGTTCATTATATCGTAATAAAATTTTCATTAAATATACATTAAATAGGAGATAATTATAGAATTATAACACATTATATCGTAAGTTTTTTTATAAACTAGAATTTGGCTTCAAACAAAATCACTCCACATTTGTACCCTAATTAATCATCAAAAACAAAGTAATCATGGAGTATAAATTTAGTAACGATGTATCTCAGGATACAGGAACAGAAAAAAAAGAAAAAACAAAGAACAAAGCGTATGATCAAAAGCCAACACCGGCTTTTATATCAGCATCATGGTCTGCACTCTTTATCGGTATGATATCTTATTGTATTGGTTTATGGAATGCCGATATGTTTCTGAATGAAAAAGGGTACTACTTTACCATCCTGCTATTTGGATTGTTCTCTGCAGTATCTGTACAAAAAAGTGTTAGGGATAGGTTAGAAGGCATCCCAGTGACCGATATTTATTATGGAATTAGTTGGTTTACAACACTTACCTCTATTTTATTGTTAATTATCGGTTTATGGAATGCCGATCTGGAGTTAAGTGAAAAAGGATTCTATGGGATGTCTTTTACGCTAAGTTTATTTGCTGCGATTGCAGTACAAAAAAACACGAGGGACAAAAAGTTTATAGAAAATCAAGAAGAAAAGTAAGCTGTCAAAAGAAGAGGCCGTGTTTATGTAGTTGTGTAAATAACTACCTGAATATCCGGGGGGAGGCCTCTTGTTTTGATGATTTGAAAAGACGGCTGTGTGGCTGCAGTCGTCTTTTTATTAACTTTATAACGAAACAATAGTACATCATGGGGTCAAAGTTTAATAAAGAACTGCAAACATTGGTCAAAGATAAAGTGATCTCGCCAGAACTTGCAGATAAGATAGAACAGTATTACGCCACTAGGGATATCGGTAAACCTAATAAACTGTTTACGGTTTTCGGAATTTTCGGAGCTTTACTCATTGGATCAGGTGTTATTTTAATGCTGGCTCATAACTGGGATAATTTCTCTAGAACCATAAAAACAATTTTATCATTTTTACCAGTACTAATAGGTCAGTTTATAACCGGTCTTTCTATACTGAAAGAGAAAAGTGCTACATGGAAAGAAGCATCGGCAACATTCCTTTTCTTTTCTGTGGGTGCATGTATTGCAATGATAAGTCAGATCTATAATATCCCAGGAGATCTGGGTGCTTATTTACTCACCTGGGTTGTGCTTTGTTTGCCCTTGATTTATCTGGTGCGCTCTAATGCAGTGGCTTTATTGTCGATTATAGTGAGTACCTATTATGCTGTAGAGGTTGGAGTATGGCGCTATAGAAGCAATACGATACCCTGGATGTACATAGCACTTGTCTTGGCAGTATTGCCTCAATATTACAGGATAATCAAAACAAGAATAGACAGCAATACGGTTACTATCTTTAACTGGGTGTTACCCATAAGTGTTACCATAGCTTTAGCGGCTTTTGTAGGAAATAGTGATACTTTGGGATTTGTAATGTACATCACTCTTTTCGGGATATTGTATAACATTGGCAGACTCCCGCTTTTTGAAAGTTTGAAGGTGTTTAGAAATGGTTCTTTGATTGTTGGCTCACTAGGAACTGTGCTGTGTATGTTAATTTTTACATTTAGGTGGATATGGAAAGAACTCCCAAGTAATCCCAATTATACGACTACCGAATGGTATGTAACGTTCGTTTTATTTGTTGTAGCACTTTTGATTTTGGGGTATGCGATATGGAAAAAAGGATGGAGAAGAACAAATCTGTTTCAGGTGGCTTTTTTGGTCTTCTGGAGTATATACTTTTTGTCTTCAACCATTGGTGTTCTACCTGTAGTGCTTATGAATATACTGGTGTTTGCCTTAGGTATTTCGGCAATCAAGATCGGAGCGGGCACGTTTGACTTCAAAATACTCAATTATGGATTGCTTATTATCTCAACACTCATCGTGTGCAGATTTTTTGATACAGGAATGAGTTTTATCGTAAGAGGAATCCTATTTGTTCTGGTAGGAACAGGGTTCTTTTTAACGAACTATTTTATGCTAAAACGACAACAGAGAATTACAAAACAACCAAAAGAGGCACAATTATGAAGATGATTCATTTATTTATAGGATTCGTAATCGTAGCATTGATACAGATTTTTGTTCCGTTGCAAATGATTTGGCAACAAGAAGATGTATTAAGCTCAGGAGAAGTATATAAGTTCAAGACTAGACCTATAGATCCTACAGATCCGTTCAGAGGAAAATATATTACGTTACAGTACGAGATAAATTCTTTTGCAATGGCAGACACCACATATGCATACGGAGATAAAATACGGGTATACATAGAAAAAGATGCTCAAGGGTATGCAAAAATACATTCATTAAGTAAAACTAACCTTGAATTAGACAAAGATTATGTTACAGCCAAAGTAACAGGCAATTACAATGGTGTTATCAATTTTGAATTGCCTTTTGATAGATTTTATATGGAAGAAACAAAAGCCTATGATGCAGAAAAAGCGTATAACCAGGTTAATCGTGATGGCCTAAAGCAGAATGTATATGCATTGGTGCATATTAAAGAAGGTCGATCGGTGCTTACAGATGTAATTATTGATGGGGTGCCAATACAAGAATATGTAGAAAAACAAAACGTGGATTAAACCTTTATCAAACACAGAAGTCTTATATCATATAAAAAAACTACAGATATGAAGACACTACTAAAACTGGTTATTCCGATTCTATTATTTTCTCTTTTTACTACATCATGTGCTACCACAGTAAGAGTTCGCCCTGTACGGGGAGTAGTTGTTACCAAATTGCATCATCCCAGAGTTGTAGTGCATAATAAGGTAAGGTACTACAGAAGTAGAGGTGTGTGGTATGTAAAAAAGAATAGAAGATATAGAACGGTAGCGGCTCCGATAGGAATAAGAGTAACTACATTGCCCAGAGGTTATAAAGTAGTAAGCGTAAGAGGGGTAAAGTATTATACGAGTAACGGTGTTTACTATAGACGATCAGGAAAAAAATACATTGTGGTTAATGTTTAGTTTGTTGAATTGATTGAAAAAAAAGGAGGCTTTTGCCTCCTTTTTTGGATATAGCTACCAAGCTTCTTCGATTTTTATTCGTTTTCCATTTTGATAAGAGCCTATAAAGGCATTCCTAAAACCAAGTTTTACCAACTCCCTACGAAATCGTTTAGCTTCTTCAAGTGTTTCAAAATTTCCTAAAGCATATTTATTATATCCTTCACTTTTGATCTCTTTAAAATTGACAAAGTTATCAGAGTACATAGATAGGTTTTTTTCTTCAAAAGCACCGATCTGTACGGCGTACACCAATTCATCTTCTATAGAACCTGCAGACTCTTCATTGGCATTAGCGTCTAATTCTTGATTCATCGATACATTTTGAAGTGTTACTTCCAATTCTGAAATTTTATTCTCTAATACTTCAACTTCTGATTTATGTTCTTTTTCAGAAATCATGCCTGTGGTGCCAAAGTACATAAAATACACTGTTCCAGCAATTCCTAATACTGCCAAAATCCCGAGGATGATGGTTGCAATTTTAAATTTCCTCGAATTTTCTTTCTCATCCTTAAC
The DNA here is from genome assembly GCA_947497175.1 of uncultured Aquimarina sp. Taxonomy (GTDB): domain Bacteria; phylum Bacteroidota; class Bacteroidia; order Flavobacteriales; family Flavobacteriaceae; genus Aquimarina. The sequence goes on from CANMFM010000001.1 coordinate 566,643, forward strand.
AGCTTTCTCACTAAGATACTTTGCACTTTGTGTAGCTTCTTCAGCTTTATGTACTTGATCCTTAAGATCTTGTAATTCTTGGTCTGTGATAAATGCCATGGTTGTTAGTTTTTTTAAACACTCAAATATAGGAGATTATTATAAAACTTCAAGAATTTAGACTTTTTAGCCTCTATTTTAGAGAATTAATACTTATTATCCTGAACATAGATGTATGCATTGAGTTCTAAAAATTACTTGATAATCGAGATTAAAATACTCCAAGGCTTGCCTCGAAATCAAAATTATTTTTCAACTGATGCCTCATGAGCTTGCCCTGAGGTAATTTACTCAGACTGACGTTAATTTTCTTTTGTCACACTTAAGTTAATTGTGTTAACACTATAGATAAGAACATTAAAAAATACTTAAAGTTTATTTAATTGAAGGGTAATATTGGAATAGTCGAATAGAAATATCTTTGAAACGGGCAATCTTAAACCGTTGTATGTATAACTTCGGTAATATTAGAATTTGTTTTCTAGGGGGAAAAACGCAACCGATAAGGTTGCGTTTTTATTGTAGTACTTTTATAGATTTTTAGTCTGCAATTTCAACAATCAGGCTGTCTTCAGTTTTAGTTACTTTGGTTAACCCTAACTTAGAAAGACCTTTCATGCCCTTATCCCAGGCTTTATTGCTTAAACCAGTTGCACTTTTGAGATCAGCAAGTGCCATATTTTTTTCTTTTTTGAGGATGTCAAAAATTGCTTTTTCGTTATCATTAAGCTCAACCTGTTTTTTCTCTGGTCGCATTTGTGGAAAAAACAATACTTCCTGGATAGATTGATTATTTGTTAAATACATAATCAGACGATCCATCCCGATACCCATTCCTGAAGTAGGAGGCATTCCGTACTCTAACGCTCTTAAGAAATCCTGATCGATAAACATGGCTTCGTCATCCCCTTTTTCTCCTAATTTTAATTGATCTTCAAAACGTTCTCGTTGATCCAGAGGGTCGTTTAGTTCAGAATAGGCGTTGGCGATCTCTTTACCGCATACCATAAGTTCAAAACGCTCTGTAAGTTCTGGATTATCTCTGTGTTCTTTACATAGCGGACTCATCTCTTTTGGATAGTCTGTAATAAAAGTGGGCTGGATATAGTTTCCTTCACACTTTTCACCAAAAATCTCATCGATAAGTTTCCCTTTGCCCATAGTGTTATCAACTTCGATACCCATCTTTTTGGCTGCTTCACGTATTTCATCTTCAGATGTATCGGTAATGTCAAAACCAGTAAAGTGCTTGATAGAGTCAGCCATAGTTACTCTGGCATATGGCGCTTTAAAATCAATCTCGTGGTCTCCAAAAGTAGCTTTTGTAGTTCCGTTTACCGCTATAGCACAAAACTCTAATAATTGTTCACAAAAATCCATCATCCAGTTGTAGTCTTTGTAGGCTACATAGATTTCCATGGCCGTAAATTCTGGATTGTGCGTACGATCCATTCCTTCATTTCTGAAGTTTTTAGAAAACTCATAAACGCCATCAAAACCACCAACAATTAACCTTTTCAGGTATAATTCGTTAGCGATACGCATGTATAATGGTATATCTAATGAATTATGATGAGTAATAAATGGACGAGCAGCTGCTCCACCAGGGATAGGTTGTAGTATCGGAGTTTCTACTTCAAAATACCCTCGATCATTGAAGAACTCGCGCATGGCATTAAACAACTTTGTTCTTTTTACAAAAACCTCTTTAACATGAGGGTTTACTACCAAATCAGCGTATCGTTGTCTATATCGTAATTCGGGATCATTAAATTCGTCGAATGTATTTCCTTCTTTATCTGTTTTTGGAAGGGGAAGAGGTTTTAAAGATTTGCTAAGTATTGTAAAATCTTTAACCATGACTGTTTTTTCACCTACCTGTGTGGTAAAAAGTTCACCTTCGACACCTATAAAATCACCAATATCTAATAACTTCTTATAAATTTCATTATACTTGGTTTTATCATCACCGGCACAGATTTCATCTCTGTTAAAATATACTTGTACCCTGCCTTCAGCATCTTGTAGTTCTGCAAAAGAAGCTTTACCCTGTATACGACGCGACATTAATCTACCGGCAATAATTATTTTTTTACCCTCTTCATATTCTTTTTTAATCTTTTCTGAAGTATGATCTATTGGGTATAATGCTGCCGGATATGGATTAATACCCAGCTCGCGTAAAGAATTTAATTTCTCTCTTCTTACAAGTTCTTGTTCTGATAATTGCATAATGCTGCCTTTTTAAAGGCACAAAAGTAGCCTATTTAGAGAATTTAAAGAAAAGTCTGCTTAAAAAATTTATCCTTGATTTGCTGCTTTTCTCAATTCTTTAATTTCGCTTCGTATTTCTTCATTATCAGTAAAATTTAAATATGTTTTATCGGGTTTCACTTGTTTTTGAGATGGATAAGATGATTACAATGTACCCACACCTTATCCATCATCATGCAGTTAAGCTTTTACCTTATTTTTGGGAGTGACCATTGCTTTGATCTTAAGAACCTCTTTACCTTTTTTGGTATTTGTAGTAATGGTAATTTGCTTGTTTTGCAAGTTGGGTTTTCCATTAGAGTTGAACGAAACCAATAACGTACCGGATGCGCCAGGTGCAATAGGCTCTTTTGGCCATTCTGGCACCGTGCACCCGCAACTACCTTTAGCACTCATTATTAATAAAGGTGTTTTTCCCGTGTTAGTAAAAGTAAAGGTGTGTTCTACAATTTCTCCCTCATTAATGATTCCAAAATCGTGGTCTGTTTTAGAGAACGTCATTACAGGAAGCTCGGTAATCTTGGCATCTCGCTTTGCTGCGATTGCTACATTTTCAGGTTTAATTTTTTGAGTGGGATCGTTCTTGCACGATAGTACTGTAAGTAAAAAAGTCGCTACTACCGTAATGAGAATACTTGGTTTCATTTGTTCTGTTTTTTTTAGATTATTAAAATTAGTTTGCAGATCACTCTATCAGAATGAACTGCACCAAAATTGAAATTTTAATAACAAAAAAATCGTAAGTACAGGTTTGAAATAGGGACTAGACCCCGGGGTGGATTTTTTGTTTTTATTTGATATGCAGTGATTTAACTTCGCTTCTCGATGTTGTTCCTAGCTTTTTATATAGATTGTTGATATGCGTTTTTACAGTGCTTACACTTACAAACATAGAAGAAGCAATCTCCTTATTGGTTTTGTCCTCGAGGATAAGCGCCAATATTTTTTGCTCTTGTTGTGTAAGTTTAGTTTCTGAAACCCAGGTAGGTTTTCTTCTTCTTTTGTAGATCACAAATTGTAAGATATTAAGAAGGACAGAAACCAATAGTACCATGAGTAGGATCCACAACCATGATTTTTTTTGAGCTGCTTCAGGATCAAGTAAAAATTTATCTGAAGCTAATTCGATTTCATATCGTTTAGTATATGGACTGTTTGGGTATTTCTCTTGTAACCTTTCTAGGAGTTGATTGTAGTAATTGCTGGTGCTAAGATCGTCTAAATAGTGATCATATAAATCATTTGTTTTATTAGATAAAAACGCATACACATATAATTCTATCAGAGGCTCGTTTAGATTTTTTCCAAAGTGTTGCAAGGTATTTATCCATCTATGGGAGTTTATTTTTCGATTGGCTTTACTGCGATAATTTCCAAATGCAAAACGCATTTCATCGATAATTGAATCGATCTTAATAAAAGCAGTGTTCTTTTCATTGTTTGAGATGATTTTGCAAAACATTTCTTTGTCAAAAGAAAATGGAAATGAAAGCGTATCTCTATTATTGGCTATAAAAAGTAATTCTTTACTGTTGGTGCAAAATCCGTTTAAATGTGATTTATTTTCATGAGTCTTAGAGCAATTATCAACATGGATTCTATAGATATGATTATCAGAAGGAAGCTGATCTCCAGAAAAAGTAAAATATCCGGTAGAATCTGGAGTTGCTTTTTGAATTATTTGCTCGGGATAGATCCCGGATATTTTTCTGTAATCTTCAACCAGTGATAAATATACATCTTCTGTCCAGTTTGTCTTATCAACATATCCAGAAAAATGATGTTGTGCAAAGCCTCCATATTGGAATATAAAAAAGATGCTATATACTATGGGTGTTAATTTCATGTTCAAAAAGAAATCAGAAATATAAAGATTAATTTACTAAAACTGTAACAGAATAGTTAGTTAGACTACAAATAGGTATAACCTTTTAATTTATTTTTATCAGATTTATGAGTTTTTGGAGAGTTTTATTAGCTATTTTTTTTCCGCCATTGTCAATACTTGATAAAGGCTGTGGTTCTGTACTTATTGTATTGCTATTAACTATCTGCGGATGGGTTCCCGGAGTAATTGCGGCTTTAGTAATATTAAATAATCCAGAGAAATAAAATTTCAAAATAAATCTAATAAAGAATCTACTAAGTTCGTCGTATATTTGTATAGATGAATAAGAAGATCGAAATACAGGAATTAGGGCATAAAGACTACAAAGAAACCTGGGAGTATCAGGAACAATTATTCAAAGAAATTTTAGATATAAAAGTCAAAAACCGTCGGGAAGAAGCAGGGTTAAAGACTCCAAACTATTTTCTTTTTGTAGAACATCCGCATGTGTATACTCTGGGCAAAAGCGGTGATATTAGTAATCTTTTGTTATCCGAAGAACAGTTAAAAGAAAAAGACGCTACTTTTTACAAAATAAATCGAGGGGGCGATATTACATATCATGGACCAGGGCAGATTGTAGGATACCCTATTCTCGATCTTGATAATTTTTTTACCGATATTCATAAGTATCTTCGTTTTCTTGAAGAAATGGTAATTCTTACCTTGGCAGAGTATGACATTCATGCCACAAGAAGTAATGGCGAAACTGGAGTTTGGCTCGATGTTGGTACGCCATTTGCTCGCAAAATATGTGCTATGGGAGTACGAGCAAGTCGCTGGGTAACTATGCATGGTTTTGCTTTAAATGTAAATGCAGATTTAGGATATTTTGATAATATAATCCCTTGTGGGATCAAAGGGAAAGCAGTGACATCTTTAAATGTTGAACTTGGCGTTGAACGTGTAAATATTGATCAGGTAAAAGAAAAACTATTGAAACATTTTAAGGTGCTTTTTGAAGCCGAACTTAGAGAGCAAAAAACAGAGGTTTAGTATCCTTACTAATGATACTCGATAAAAGCATCACGTTATAAAAATTCGTCAAATTGTGTTATTCTTCGTAGTGATCCCTCAACTTTGCTCGAGATAACATGGAGAACAACTATATCTGTGGTTCGATACGCTTAGTATTCTTAGGATTAAATAAAGATTCTGTTGTAAAAAAAACTAGCAACACACTTCAAAATGTATCGCTAGTTCATTATGTTTTTATTTATAATGTATTACTCTTTAATAAATCGAATCGATTTGTATTTCTCACCTCCACTTGGATTGAGATTTAAGATATACATACCATTCTGTAGTTTGCTAGTATCTATGGTCTTATGAGTAATTATACCTCTCATTACCGTTTGCCCAAGTAAATTAACAATTTCAAAAGGAGTATCTCTTTTAGAAATGGTCACGGTTAATAACTCATCATTGCCTACGGGATTAGGGGATATAGATATGCGTAAGGGCGCTGTTGTGGTTACACGTTCAATTACTATCCCTTTCGTAGAAGTTCCAATAGTAAACGTTGTTGTTTCAGAAGAACCAAAGGCACCTCCTGATGCTATTGTAGTGCCTTCTGATACAAGAGAGTACGACCCATTGCCATATCCGCAACATATACCATCTCCATAACTATCGTTAAGAGTAAATGTATATGTTCCTTCATCCAGGCACTCCGTAATGGTTAGTGTAGATCCATCGGGTTGAGAACCATAGGTCCCTCCAGAGGCGATAACCTGATTATTACTATCGGTAATTTGCCAGCTTGTTTCCTGAGGATAATCATCAAAGTTAAGTGTTAATACAACATCGGTACATGTAGTTGGTCCACCTGATCTACTCATACGCAGGTTGTCTATGGCCATATCACCTTGCCATGTGCCACCCGTAAATCCATTAAAACGTAGTTGTATAGAAGCACCTGCATATGCGCTCAAATCGATGGTTGCAGACTGCCAGGAATTTCCTTGATTTCCTGATCTGGACCAAATTGCAGCCCAGGTATTGCCATTGTCAGTACTAGCTTCTAGGGCAAGACTTCCCATATTGGAAGCGCCATACATATGATATTGAAACGTAAAACTGGCAGTAGTTGCGGTACTTAGATCAAAACAAGGAGAATTTAAAACCGCCCTTTTCGATGGAAAATTCGGTCTTGAAGACTCCATGTATGCATAATATGCCCCTTCTGCAGCGCCAGAAGGTCCCGTGTTTCTAGATGGTGTTCCGTTAGTGTTTAGTGTCCAATCAAAATCATTTGTCTGATCTTGCGTCCACGATCCAAATGTATTCTCAAATCCTTCAGTATATGGAAATGAAGAAATTCCGCCGATACACGTATTTCCTCCAGAAGATTGCGTGGTAATGTTAACAACATTACTTGCATTTGATTCGTTACCAGCAGCATCTTTAGCTGTAATACTAAAAGTATACGTAGTGTCTGGAGTTAGCCCTGTAGCTTGGTATGAAGTACTTGGTATCGTTGCTATCACAATCGCATCTTGATATATATCATATCCAGTAACTCCTACGTTATCTGTAGAAGCATTCCAGTTAAGATCAACTGTTGTTTGAGTAACATTTGATGCTGTTAAACCGTTTGGAGCTGTTGGCGCTTGCGTATCGGGTTCGGAAAGTGTAGTGGCATTGGTTGTAGTACTAAAATCAGATTCATTACCAGCGGCATCTTTAGCTTTTACTCTAAAACTATAGGTAGTGTTTGATGCTAACCCCGTAGCTTGGTAAGACGTTGTTGTAACTGTAGTGATGATGGTATTACCTTGATATACATCGTATCCTGTAACTCCTACATTATCTGTAGAAGCATTCCAGTTGAGGTCAACTGTTGTTTGAGTAATATTTGAAGAGGTTAAACCAGCGGGTGTGCTTGGCGCTTGTGTATCTCCACCTGTACCGGGAGTAATTTCAAAATTTGTATTCGAAATATCATAAAAAATATGACCAGATCCTTTAACCATTATTCGGTTTTGAGTACCTACTGCATTAGGCACTGTGATATTCTGAGAACCATCATTGGCTACTGCCGATAAGATCGTAATCGGATATGTGTCTCCTCCATCAGTGGATAGTAATATGTCCACACTAGCAGTATTAACACCATTACCTGTAGTTCCGGCAACATTCCATGTAACTGTTTGAGTGGATCCTGCCGCCCAGCTAACATTTGTATTTGGTGAGTTTACAATAAAAGGTCCTGCAGCACCAGCAACAGTTATTCTTGTATTATCACTGGCAGTACTTGCTCCTCCAGATGCATTATCCCTAACAGTTAATCTAAAATTCATGGTTCGGCTTACCGAGGGAACAACCTCCCATGTGGATGCCGTTTGTCCTGATTTAACCGTAGATAATGCAGGCATATACCTATCTGGCGATAATGTGGGAGTTAATGATCTAAAGGCTGGTCCTCCCGTAGATGTCGAAGAAGGAGGCATAGTTGCTGGTTGTGTATCCATTTGCTCCCAACAGTATGTTAATGAATCTCCAGAATTAGCATCAGATCCAATACCTTTTAAAACAAATGGTGTAGCTGCCGGGATGGTATAATCTTGCCCGGCATTAGCTGTAGGGGCAGAGTTGCCTGTGTTACTTTGAGTACCACATTGGCTATTTCCCTGAGAGATATTCTGCCACATTTCCTGGATACTTATAGCATGAAAATAAGCATCACTATTGTTTTGAACATTGGGAGAACAAATACCGGCATATCCCATTATGGTTGATGCACTTCCTGGTTCTACAGATGCACTGGATCTTTGACAGCTATTATTTTGGGTATGATTACCACCGTATTGATGTCCCATCTCATGGGCAACATAATCTACATCATATGAATCCCCGATCGGGCGACCGCTTCCTGTAATTCCTCTGGCTTTAGAGTTTGTGCAAGGGGATCTTAGTTGTGCTAATCCACCCCCTCCGGTACTAAAAGCATGGCCTATATCATAATTACTACGACCGATAAATTGATCGCAAACGGTTTGGCTTTCATTAATTAAAGCACCAGCATTACTATTGCTAAGATTATCGGTATTTGGATTTAAAAAAATAATATCAGTATTGTTATTTACAAGGACCATAGTTAAAGCCAAATCTCTTTCAAAAATCCCATTAACTCTAGTCATTGTTGTATTTACAGCAGAAAGTACAGCTTCTTTTTTAACCTGATCTGAAGCTCCGGAGCTGATCCCCTGATTGTTTAGGTGAAATTGAGAGTACTCTCCCGTACAGGCAACAGCAAGTCTAAATGTTCTTAATTTACCATCATCGGCATTTCTTATAGTCGGAAGTTGTTGTTCTGAAAAATTTGATTTAAAATTGTCTTCAACAAGACATTCAAAACGATCGGGATTTGCAGGTAAATCTGCTTTTGAATAGCAGATATAGCTTTCTTTATCCTTCGTATATGGATCAATGTAAATAGTTTTATGAGTTCCCGAAGTTATCATGGCATGTAACCCTATTTTTGATACACTAAACCTGGCCACAGAGGTTGGGTCATCAATACCATAGCCAACAAAGGATTGAATGCTAGGGAATTGTCTTGCAAGGTCTTCTTCCAGAATGGAAGCCTCCAGGATTCTAAATTTTTTCAATACACCACTAGCCGTAGGAAGCTCCATGATGACACTTGAGCTTTTTTGTTGAGTTCTGGAAGGGGTATTATTTAAAATTGAAGTCAGTACTGCGGTATTTAAATCGAATAACTGATATTGGGTGGGAGTGGTTTTCCTAAATTCTTTCTCTTTATCTTGTGATTTACTAAGAGACATCGGGGTCCAAAGTTGAGCATTTATACTAATACTCGCCAGTAAAATGGTAAGCATCAGTATTTTTTTTAAAATACTAGGTTTCATAATTGAGTTTGTGTTTGTAAGTTTATATCATAAACCTTACAACTCCTTATGTTTGAGTTTAGTGCTTACTAAATGATCTTTAACACTAAATGTTAAAATTATTAATAAAATGTTAATGCATTTTAAGATTGATTCGAAATATATCCCTCTTTTTAACGCTTTGTTAAGGTTATTTAGGTAAATATATAAAAAGAGACGCCTATTAAGCCGCCTCTTTTTTTGGTATGATTTATAAATTATTTAACCATATATTGTAAAGAAGCACCGGGACGGCCTACATACCCTACGCCAGTAAATTTATATCGAAGTATAAGGCATAATGCTTTTCTGGCTTGGGTTTCGCTGTTCCCAAAATCAAAGATTAAATGATTGCCATCGACAATTTTCCATCTGCCTCCAATTTTTTGTACATCGATATTGTTTGGATCAAATCGAATGATATCTTCACTAACGACAGGTTGTACATTTGAAGCACTATTACCAACTAACTGATATTTAAACGAAGCGTTTGGACGTTTTACATAACAGGATTTTGTAAACCCGTAACGTTTTACAATGTAGATAATCCTGTTGGCTTCGGTGTAATTAGGTGCAGAAAATACATAATGACTACCATCTGCAATCGAATACGTACCAAGAGAATTTCTAACTACTCTTAAGTTGTTCGGATTGAAAGAAATACAATCTTGAGTGCCACAAGGTTTATATGGGTACATTTTTGAAGCTCCAATTCGATCACTCCAGGATAATGCATTTCTTTGCACAGAATAGGTGCTGCCATTCTTTTTGATTATTGTCGGTTTACCATTCTTAGAAAATGCATAAGGGCCGTACATCATTATACTTCCAAAATCTAAGGTGCTGGTATACTCTGTTCCATCCATACCGCGCTGAACATACGTTTTGAAATTATGAGATTTGCCCGATTGAATATTACCAAAGTTGATAGTTACATAACTATTTCTGTCTTTTCTGCTCTGCTCATGCCATAGACCAATAGCGTGTCCGATCTCATGAATTGTGTTTCCCGTAGAACATCCGTTAGCCAAATTGATATTTTGTTTACCTCCTGTACGTCCTACTGCAGATGAGCATCCAGATCCTTTTCTAAAATTTACATACGCAGTTTGGTTAGTACGCTTAACAAATCTTAAGTTGCTGTATTTTTCCCAGTGAGCGATAGCATCATACACTCTTGTTTTGTTAGGAAGACTATTTTCTACAGTGTAGTAAACAGTACAATTAGGCCAGAAGTTTTTTGTTCTACCGGTACTTTTTTGATTTAAATCATCTTGCGATAATATAATATCACCTTCAAAAATATAATGATCTCCAAAATCTTCTACTGTTGCTGTTCCGCCTAATAATGACACGTCAATTAGTTCCCCTGTTTTTTCGGGATATGCTTTTTCTGTGATGTCACTTTTGATATCAATTATGGGCTGTAATGATTCTTCTGCAGGGATTTCCTTTTCTTTTTCGCAACTTGTAAATGCAAGTAAAATCCCTATTATCGTTAATGTAATTAACATTTTAGGTTTTAAGAATTTGATTTTCATAATGGTTATAGTTTTAGTTTTGCCTACTCTTTTTTTTAAGGTTTTTCGGCTTATCACCCTATTGAATCGATTCATAATTTTGACATATCAGATTCACACAAAAAAGATTTTATGCGGATCTCTTTATGATGATACTAATCGGGATTGAATATTTTCTTGGGGAAAGAAAATGATATAAGGGGAGTGTGTAAACGTAGTTATAGGGTTTCTAAATTTGCTAAATAGGGAAAAACGGAAGTATTAGAAGTTCCTATACCTGTTAGTACTATGTAGTTTAACCTGAATTCGATGTAAGGATTTAGTTTTACAAAGCCGTCAGTTGAGTGATTTTTTATAGTAACCTCTCGATACTACTCGAGATGACATGGATAAAAGTTATATCGACTCTTTAATAGGTTTATAATGATAATGCTTTTGTTTAAAAAATTACTGTCTTCGATACAGTTTTCCATCAAAAAAATACTCAGGTTGGCGTAAATTTTCTTACGTCGAACTCATATTATTATAATAATACAGATGCAATATTAAAAGGATTGTGATACATTAAAAAGGGGTAAAACACTTATTTTAATAAGAGTTTGAACTGTTATTTTTTATGTTTAAACCTTAGGTTACCAATGTTGTGTTTAATTGATTTGATAAATAAGGATACTATTATCTTCTCCCTGAACTACGAACTCCAGGTTTGAATCTTTATCCATATTGCCTAGACATAGCACTGAGTTTCCGTATACTGGAAAATTAGGAAATAACTCAGCATTACTGTCATATAGATATACTTTTTTGGCTTGTATGTCTGTTATGGTAATGTATATTTTATTATTTATATAATAAAGCTTTGGTTCTGTATAAACACCAAAATCTAATTCAAGCGTTCGACCCTTTATAGTTAGTTTATTTTCTGAGAAAGTAACTAAAGTTTTATTAGTGGCTACCAGTTGATTGTTTTCGGCCAATTTTAGATTTTGAGTAACAGCGATTCCATTTTCCTGTACTTGAATTAACTTTCCATCCACAGTAGTAGATGTAAACTTATCCTGATATTGATACCATTCATTTTTAGAAAAATTAATTTTTTCTTTTACGGCTATTCTGTCTCTGCCTAATCGATCTAGTATATTTAGTTTTCCACTTTTTTCTGGAAACAAGATATAATCCTTTGTTCCTATTCGAATATGCTTAGGAGGCAGAGTGATATCAGTTTCGGCTCCTTTAAATCCAAAACCTGTTACAATTTGTCCTTCAGCATTTAGCATTTTTAATTGATTGCCCTGAGTGATTACGATACGATATCGTTTGCTCTTGTCATAATCAAATAACGCAAGAGGCTGAGTAATGTTATTATCGAATTTTTTTGGATAAGGAGCAACATCTTTACCGTCCCGATCTACCAGGTATACGGTATTTGATGTAGTAAACAATAATTGGTATCTGCCATTTTTGTAGATATCTATTTGCTGAATGTCCCCTAAGATTTCGCCGTCGATTTGTTTTTTCCAGAAAATAGACCCTTTATCAGAGATTAAATACAGATTGTTTTCAATATCCTGTGTAGCAATGTCCATGCCTTTGGTTCTATGATTTTTCACCAAAATTGGCTTGGTTAATAGTTTGTTTTCAAGCGTAGTTGAGGCAACTTGTGTTACCGAAGTAGCTGTGCCTTTAGCTATATTTTTTTGTAGCACTCCATGTATATGGGCAAAGTCATTTTCTTTTATTATTTGCAGTATGGTAGTTTGATACCCTTTATAATTTAAACTATCCCATTGTGATGTATAAGTTTCCTGAATATTTTCAGAAATATATTCTTTGAGATTTTTGATATTGCCAACAATCAAAATGGAAGATTCATCTGATAAATTTTTTACAGTATTTTTATAGTATTCTTGTTGGTTAAGAAGTGTTTGGTTTAGAATGTTGGCTATAACATCTCGAAGGATACTTCTTGAGGATCCAAAAACAATAAATTCGTTATATGTAAAATAGAAAGAGGCATCGATATTTTTTACCAATGGTGTCAAAATTTGTGAAAAAGATTGAGGGCTGTCATACGTATATATAGGGATGTTTCTATACGTTTCTATTTTATTTTCTCCCAGGCTTTTGATAGCAGTTTCTGGATCTAAAGAATTTATTGCCAATACATTTTCTTTCTCTAAAAAAATTATTCCTACTTCTGAAACACCTGTTAATATTTCATCGAGATGGTCAGGAATATCCTCTAACTCCCGTTCTTGCGCTTCAGACAAATTTCTTTTAATAGTTTCAAAATCGTCATAAGTAAAAGAAACAAATCCTTTGGAGCTTACCGGAGTAATTGTTGCAATTCTGTTTTCTTGTGGTGTAGTACTATCAAAGATACCTATAGTACTCGTAAGCGAATCTTTTTCTATGGCGATGCCATCCAGATAAATTGCATTTTGTTCTACAGTGGCGTCCAAAGAAGCCCATCCACTAAAATTATCAAGGCTTTTTAATTCGCTTTTCGGAAAAAAAGAATCATGAATATTTTTTAGTTTTTTTCCATTAATGAGTAACGACATGGTATTATCGATACCAGAGACATCATAGGCCTTTTGCAAATCTTTATCTATAGGAAGTGGATTTGCATGAACTCTAATTGCATTTTCAATTAAGATTTGAGAAGAAGAGGCGATGAGTATGCTATCCTGTCTTGTTGCAAAAAAAGAGGATCCTTTAGATGAAATTTTATACATCGTTTTTTCAGAATAATTTATCGTCTCAATTTGTTTGGTGTTTAAAGAATCAACCTGGATAATAGAAGGGTCGAATTTTGAAATATAGGTGTATTCGAAACTGTTTTTTCCAAGCGGCGAGAAACATAGTAAACCTTCTGGCTGTTTTGTTTCATTAATTATAGATAAATCTTTGAAGTAGTCAAATAATTGTATGTGGTCATTGTTTTTAATAATACCATTGTCCCTTAATTTACTAGTTGCTCCTTCAAGATCATTGATCTTTATAATGATTTGAGCATCTCTGGGGATGTAATCGATTAAGGTGTTAGATTTTTCTTTGGTATCGTCACAAGAAATAGCAATTAAAACTACGAAAACTGCAATTATTTTTTTCATCATTTGGACGGCTTTTACGTTGCTGGGTTCAATCGTATTAATCAAGGATTCTGGTCTTATGGTTTGCAAAATATAAAGTCTGGTTTAATGATGAAAATATATTTCGAATATATTTATTCTTTTATCGCTTCGATTTCCAAATATATAACTATTTCAAATCTAACATAAGTTGCTCAGGAAGTAATCTAAAGCTTTTTCGGTGATATTTGGTGATACCGTATTTACGAATGGCTTCTCGATGCTCTACAGTAGGGTACCCTTTATTTTTTTTCCAATTATACATTGGGAACTCCTCATGAATTTTTTCCATAAACTCGTCTCTATAAGTTTTTGCTAAAACCGAAGCGGCTGCAATATTCAAATATTTTCCATCACCTTTTATAACGCAAGTGTGGGGTATATTATGATATGGTTTAAATTTGTTTCCGTCTACAATAATATGTTCTGGTTGTGGTTTTAATTGTTTGATTGATCTTTGCATGGCAAGAATGGAAGCGTTTAGAATGTTGATCTTATCAATTTCTTCCATAAAAATATGTGTAACACCATAGCTTATAGAACAGTCTTCTAATAAAGGTTTTAGCGATTTTCTTTTGATTTCACTAAGTTGTTTAGAGTCATTTAAGATTTTGTTGCTAAAATCATTAGGTAGAATGATGGCTGCGGCTGTTACTGGGCCTGCAAGGCAACCACGTCCGGCTTCGTCTGTACCGCACTCGATAAGATCTGGGTTTAATTTTAATGTAAGCATTATACGAATATACGCTATGGATATAATTTCAGAAAACTATTTTTAGAAATAGATAGATAAACTAATTTAAACAAACAATCAAGGTCATTTACTTTCGCTAAAAAAGTATATTTTTGCCACAGTTTTGTATGCTAATGAGAAAAAACTTAATAATTATAATAGCGTTTCTGTTTGTCTCTGTGATTTTTGCCCAGGATAGAAACCAGGAAGAAATCAACCAGAACCCTACATTGAGTAGAGAGGATGACCAGAATTCCAAAAAGTCTTTAAGAGAGATAGCTGCAGAAGCTAAGAAAGATAAAGAAAAGAAACCTCCAGTTACCGAGTATAAGATCATCAGTAAAGAAAATGATACTACGTATTTAGATACCACGCTAACCATTCAAAAAGATTATAAATTTAATTATTTAAGAAGAGATGATTTTGAATTGTTACCTATTCATAATGTTGGACAAACGTATAACAGTTTGGTCAAACGCGAAGAAGGGCTGCATTTATTACCTCTTTTTGGAGCCAGGGCACGACATTTCAATTTTATGGAAGTCCGGGATATTAACTATTATCATGTTCCCACACCACTTACTGAGTTATATTTTAAAACCACCTTTGAACAAGGACAACAGTTAGATGCTTTCTTTACGGCAAATACGTCACCAAGAATTAATCTTTCTATTGCCTATAAAGGTGTGCGTTCTTTAGGTAAATATCAGCATGCATTAACTAGTACTGGTAATTTTAGAGCGACATTAACTTACTTTACCAAAAATGAGCGATACAAAATGAGATCACATTTTGTATCCCAGGATTTACTCAATGAAGAAAATGGAGGTCTATCTGAAGAAGGGATTGACCAATATTTAGGAAGAGGACAGTTTATTGCAGATGAAGATGAATTTATAGATAGAGGTGCAATTTCAGTTAATTTTGAAGACGCAGAAAGTATATTGTTAGGAAAAAGATTTTATCTGGACCATCAATTTGCACTCATCAAAAAAACTGACAGTACGAGTACTGGAGTATCCATTGGTCATATTATGGATCTTACCGATAAAAGATTTAGGTATGATCAAACCGCCGTTGCACCCGATAATCTTTTGGGTGAGGCTTATGTGTCAGGAGCTATATCAGATGACGTAGCTCTAGAAGATTTTAGCAATCAAGTTTTTATAGATCTAACCAATACCTGGTTAGGTCAATTAAAAATAATTGGAGGTAGTTCTAACTATAATTATGGATACAATACCTTGTTGTCTCAGGTTGATGATGCCGGGGTGCAAACAAATATTACAAACCGTATTAAGGGAGATGTGTTTTCTGTAGGAGGCGAATATAAAAATACATACAAAAGGTTTTCATTATTTGCTGACGGGATGACTTTAGTTTCTGGAGATTTTACAGGTCATTATTTCAATGCAGGAGCAGGATTTAGTTGGTATGATAAATATCAGGCTCAAGTAAAAATCAGTTCCAATTCTGTTGCACCTAATTATAATTTCCTCTTATACCAGAGTGATTATATCAATTATAACTGGCAAAATGATTTTTCGAATATAGAAACTCAGAAAGTTCAATTTAATATCAAAGCAAAAAACATCGCCGAGATTGAAGCTAGTTATGCGAGTATTGATCAATATACGTTTTTTCAAAAAGATGCCAATGACATTATTAGACCAACACAATTTGGACAAAGCATTGATTTGATAAAAGTAAAACTTACGCAAGGGCTTACATTCTGGAAATTAGGACTCGACAATACCGTAATGTATCAAAATGTACAAGGGGGGGAGCAGGTGTATAATGTGCCAGAGATAATTACCAGAAACAGTCTTTATTTTCAAGATCATTTTTTCAAAAAAAATGCACTTTTTATGCAAGCAGGTGTGACCCTGAAGTACTTTACCGCTTATAATGCAGATGCATACGACCCTGTGCTCTCAGAGTTTTATGTGCAAAATGATCAGGAAATAGGAGGGTTTCCGCAGGTTGATATCTTTTTTAATGCAAAGGTAAGGCAAACTCGTATCTTCTTTAAAGTAGAAAACTTTGGAGAAGCGTTTAGTCAAAACCAGGAATTTTCGGCACCGGGTTACCCTACTCGTGATGCTGTCTTGCGTTTCGGGTTGGTATGGAACTTCTTTTTATAGGGCACCCGGGCGGGCTATCCGTTTCAATTCCTCGCTTTTCGTGCCTCAAGCTGTGGGATTTCCACTGCTATCCCTGGTGCGAATTAGATACTATTCAACATTTAAATGTACCTTTGATAATCTTGATGATTACCGTACACAAATGAGCACTATCAAAAAAAGAAATATAGCTGTCCTGGGGCCTCAGGATTTTACAGGCATTACCCTTAAAAAACCTGCAGATTATGCAGCAGGGCTACCCGCAGTAAAAGTGGCGA
This sequence comes from uncultured Aquimarina sp., assembly GCA_947497175.1. Classification (GTDB taxonomy): domain Bacteria; phylum Bacteroidota; class Bacteroidia; order Flavobacteriales; family Flavobacteriaceae; genus Aquimarina. The sequence continues at coordinate 583,524 of CANMFM010000001.1, forward strand.
TTCAACACGCGTTTAAAGAAATGGGAGTGGTAAAATCGTTTCGTGCTCTTTCGCAAATGAACCAAAAAGATGGATTCGATTGTCCAGGTTGTGCATGGCCAGACCCCGAAAAACCATCAAAGCTGGGAGAATATTGTGAGAATGGTGTAAAAGCAATAGCCGAAGAAGCTACAAATAGCAAGGTGGATAGAAATTTTTTTGCAAAATACTCTGTAGAAGAGTTGTCCAGATGGTCAGATTATCAAATTGGTAAGAGCGGAAGATTACTAGAGCCCATGATTTTAAAACCCGATAGTGTTTACTACGAGCCAATTGCGTGGGATGAAGCTTATAGATTAATTGCTGAGGAGCTACACAAACTAAAATCACCAGATGAAGCAATATTTTATACATCTGGAAGATCTAGTAATGAAGCCGCATTTTTATACGGATTGTTTGTCAGAGCATTTGGAACCAATAATATGCCAGATTGCTCTAATATGTGCCACGAGTCAAGTGGTGTGGCATTAAAGGAAACCCTGGGCATTGGCAAAGGTTCAGTTAAGCTGGAGGATTTTGATCAAGCCCAAGTGGTTATAGTGATGGGGCAAAACCCAGGTACAAATCACCCCAGAATGTTATCCGCATTGCAGAAATGTAAAGAAAATGGAGGAAAAATCATTAGTATCAATCCTCTTGAAGAAGCAGGCCTGATTAGATTTAAAAACCCCCAGGAGATAAAAGGAGTGCTGGCCTCAGGAACATCCTTAACCGATATACATCTGCAGGTAAAGATAAATCAAGATGTTCCGCTTTTAAAATTGATAATAAAAAAACTAGCTGCCTTAGATAAAGAAAGGCGTAATGTTTTCGATCACGAATTCATAACTACCTATACAAACGGTTATGAAGAATTGCTGAAGGATTTAGATCAATATACAGAAGAAGAATTGCTCGAGTGGTCAGGTGTTTCGCAAGACCAGGTCGATAAAGCTGTGCAATTATTGGTAGATCATAATAACATTATTATCTGCTGGGCAATGGGATTAACGCAACATAAAAATGGTGTCCAAAATATTAAAGAATGTGTGAACTTCTTACTTTTAAAAGGTAGTTTAGGTAAACCGGGAGCAGGAACTTGTCCAGTACGAGGTCATAGTAATGTGCAAGGTGATAGAACGGTCGGTATTATGCATCATGTTTCTCCTTCGTTAAACACAGCGATAGAAAATACTTTTGGGTTTACACCACCGGATAAAGAGGGTTTAGATACTGTACATGCTATACAAGCAATGCATGATAAAAAAGCTAAAGTATTTGTTGCTCTGGGAGGAAATTTTTTATCTGCAGCATCAGATACCGAGTATACAGGTAGAGCACTTCAAAATTGTGATCTAACCGTTAGTGTAAGCACGAAGCTTAATAGAACACATTTGGTGACGGGTAAAACAGCTTTGATTTTACCTACTCTGGGACGTTCAGAATTAGATATAAGAGAGGGGAGTCCCCGGTTTTTTACGGTAGAAAACAGTATGGGTAAAGTGCATCAATCTAAAGGACTGTTGCAACCTGCCTCAGAACACTTAAAAAGCGAACCAGAAATTGTGGGTGAGATAGCTAATGCATATTTCAAAGAAGATCATCCTGTGCGCTGGAGATCCTTAAGTCAGGATTATAATTTGATCAGAGAAAAAATTGAACTCGTTATAAAAGGATTTGAAGATTTAAATAAGAAGTCCAAGGGGTCAGGTTTTTATCTTCCTAATAACGTAAGAGATCTGGATTTTAGTAAACTCCCAGGACAAAAAGCACAATTTAGCATCTGTCAGTTGCCTAAACATAATATTGCAGAAAATGAGTTTGTATTGATGACGATTCGATCTCATGATCAATTTAATACCACAATATATGGTTTAGATGATCGATACAGGGGTATTTATAATGAGAGAAGGGTAGTGTTTATGAATTCAAAAGATATGGCAAAGTACTCTTTAAAGAAATTAGAGATTGTAAATCTTGTTAGCCTCTACGATAATACAAAACGAAAAGCGAATAATTTTTTAGTGATACCTTATAATATACCGCAAGGTAATTTAGCCTCTTATTTTCCGGAAACTAATGTTTTGGTTCCATTTAATCACTTTGCAGATAAGAGTAATACTCCTATTAGTAAGTCTATCGTCGTTACAATTGAGAAAGTATAAAGATATAAAGCCTCAAACTTTTATTTTTTATTGTTTGTAAACATAGTATTGTCAATGTGTTACAAAAACATTAAAAAATACTTTAAAAAAGGTAT
>CANMFM010000002.1 GCA_947497175.1 uncultured Aquimarina sp.
CCATTCCGAACAGAGAAGTTAAGCCCGTTAGCGCCAATGGTACTACAATCGTGGGAGAGTAGGTCGCCGCCTTCCTTTGAAACCCTTCATTATACTAATGAAGGGTTTTTTTTATACCTCAAAATCAAAAACTCCTGTCCTTAGACTTGCCTATAAAACAAGGACACGGTATTTTTATTGAATATTTAGTTATATAAACATTGTATTCCTAATGCCGAATAGTACATATAATATGATTATTTATAAGGTAACTTCAGTTAAGGATGAATTAATAGTTCCTGCGGTGTTTAGTATATTGGTATTTCTACTTCTAGTACTATTCCAGCCTTTTGAGTATAGATCATATTCATTTGCAAGAATTGTTGGAGATTCTTTACTCTCAGCCTTTTTAGTGTTGTTGGCTACGGCAAGTACCAGAATAGTTTTTCCATATCTATTTAGATATCCATTATGGACTAATCAAAATGTTTTTATTTATGAAGTGAAGAATGCTCTTTTGGATGTTCTGTTATTCTTAATGTTTTCTTTTTTGATCAATATGTTTTTTATAGGTTTTGCTACGATTACTTATTTTGATTGGATAACACGTTCTATCAAATATGTTCTAATCTTTGAAACATTGCTTATTCCGTTATCTTTATTTTTAAAACATTATTTTCGATCTGATTCAACATTTTCTCAAGAAAATGTATTTCTATTGCCACATCATGATACAGCAAAATTAAAACTTGTATCTACTTCTAACCAAGACTGTATTGAAATCTTTCCTTGTGATTTGATAATGATTAGGAGTTGGGATAATTATATAGAAGTTTTCTATACTAAAAATGATCAAGTGGTATCATACCTGTTGAGAAATACAATGTATACTGTCAAAACTACGTTAGTTAAATATCCTTTCATAATACAATGTCATCGCTCCTACATGATAAATATTAATAAGGTAAAAAGTTTTACCGGTAATTCCAGAGGATACCAACTTAGAATTGAAGGAATAGTAGATAAGATTCCTGTATCTAGATCAAGAATTCTCGAATTTAAGAAAATATATGCAAAGAGTACAACTTAAATATATTTTCTGGTTATTTTAAAGGTGCTGTATATCGGTTATTGGATGATAATCCATACACTTCTTTCCATTTTACCACAATTACTTCCTGGTCACCCCATTTTTATGGGTACTATGATAATTATGTTCTTGTTTTGTAAAGAGAATTTATAATCTGTTGATTCATGAAAAAAGTAACGTATAGTATCCTGTTCTCAGCTCTTCTAATGGTTTGCGTACAATGTAGGGCCGTAAAGAATGAGAATTATTTAAGTGCCCCAGATACTTGGAGAGGTGAAGTGTTAAATTTTCCTTTGATTTTTGCAAAGTCATTATCATACAAAGGCGAAGAGCATATCCGTTTTGCAAAAGGCTGGGGGGATGTTGACGATGATGCATATTTTAGTTATGTTTTTGTATGGATTTTGGAAAAAGATCCACAAATGACCATACAAAAACTAGAGACTGATATGGATACTTACTTTACGGGTTTAATGAAGATGGGATTGATTATTAAATTTAGATTTTTTAAAAAATTGCCTAAAACTTTTGTTTCATTTAGAGAAGATGATACTAGGGATAACTCTTTTAAAGGAACCATTAGCGTATATGATGCCTTTTTCAGGAAAGAGAAAATTCTACTACATTCAAAAGTATCTATGTCATATTGCAAAAAAATAAAGAAACACTTTGTTTTCTTTCGGTTATCGCCTAAAGAATTTGAACACTCTATGTGGAAGGATCTTGAGAATGTAAGTATTAAATTTGACTGTACAACGCAGTAAAACATTGGATAAAAAAAAGCGACAACTAAAAAGTTAGATGTCGCTTCGAAAAATTCTATTTTGGGGCTACAAAATAAAATTCATTTTTTATTAGTTTCCGGTGTATCCGGCAAATTGCTGTATCGCAGTTTCGGTAAGTTCTTTAGCTCTGTTTACATAAAAGCTTTTGGTATCGTCAAGAGATTCGTTTTTTAAATCATTATCGCTTCTTAGATAGTCTTTTTGTGATTCAAATTTTGACTCCTCATTTAGAACGATACTTAATTCCTGAAGCGCAATTTCTAATTTCTTAAGCGCCTTTTCCGCCTTAGATTTTATTAGGGATTGTTTTTCGAATTCTGCAGCTCTTTTTGCCTCTAATTCAGCCTTCATTTTATTTTGTAATGCAATCTGCTCTTCCAGTTCTTTTTGTTCGAGCGCTAATTGACGTCTTTTTTCTTCAAGCTCTTTTTGCTTTTGAGAAACTTCATTCGTTACTTCAGCGATTTCATTCTCATCTTCTATTGAGGCTTCTTCGGCATACATATCGTTTCCAGTATTAGCCTGGCATTGTGTTAATTGCTCCAGTAATTGAGAACCTAATTCTTTAGCACGCTTAGCAAAAAATCTACTTCGTTCATACGTGTCTTGTTCTAAAGAACTTTGCATATCGACCCTAGCTTGGTACGCAGTTTCATTAGCTATTTTACAGCCACATTCACTAGCTAAGTCTTCTACTTTTTGGAAAGACTCAATAGCTTTATCTGCATATTCTTGAGTGTGATAAACATTATTTGCTCCATGTGCTTTTTTGCTATGAGAATATGCATAGCTTGCAGCGGTTAAAGCGTCATCATAAAGATTTTGAGCACTTGTTTGATAAGCAAAACAAGATAATAATAAGATAAATGCAACATTTTTCATTGTAAGGGGGCTTTTAAATCACGAAGCAATAATACAATTTTTTTCATGTAATACCCAAAAAAATTGTCATTAATCGATAAAAAGCGCATTTTATCTTGATTTTTACGGGTAAACCTTATTTTTTTGGAATAAATGTCCTACCGTTCTGTAAGAATGACTGTATGTATTACACGAATATTATGGAAACGATATTTCTTAGGTAATATTTTAACAATCACAAATAAATTTTAATTTTATGATTCTGTATTTATACTATGTAAGTTAATTATGTATCTTTCGTCCTAATTTTTATGAAAAGATTAATTATATCCTCAATAAATCATAACCTTAATAATGCTGTAGCTTTATTAACATCCATAGACTCAAAAACGTATTGTGATGCTTCATTAGGGCCGTATTATTCTAGTATTGGTTCACACATACGACATACATTGGATTTTTTTGATTGTATTATCGGTGGGTTAGATTCTAATGATATTGATTTGACAGCCAGAAAACGTGATGAAACTTTGTCTACAGATAAAAAGGCTGCAATACAACACATATATAATTTACAAGAAACCTTACTATCCTATATTGATGTGAACACAGATTATCTGATTCATGTAACTGATAATATGGGGCAGGGTAAGGTCACTGTAAATTATACTTTAGAAAGTATTCTGGCTCATGCCAATAGTCATACGGTACATCATTATGCTACTATAGGTTATATTCTTAATCACTTAGGTATAGAAGTGAAAATTCCAGGATTTGGATATAATCCAACAACACCTATTAATAAAAGAGAAGGAATTTAGCGCTTTGAATATATCTGCAGTAGGCACTTAAAGGATCTGTTACTTTTTGCCAAATATAGAATCCATAATGGTTTTTAGCCCCTTAAAAGCCATAAATATGGCAAATCCGGCGCCCAATATTCCTAAAACAAGGATTGGGATATATAGTGGATGATCCTGGTTTTTAAAAGCTGAATGGATGATAACCGGGCTAATAAACATAAAAATTAATGCAATAGCCATACGCTGAACTCCTTTTCCTAAGAGTTCTTTATCTGTTCTTTTAGGCTCCATAATTATGTATTGCATTACGAACACTACCATGTTTTTCTAATAATGTTGCCGCTTCTTCTCGTTCAATATTTAATTCTTCCATAATCATTCGCGTGCCACGATCAACCAATTTGTTATTGCTTAGCTGCATATCGACCATTTTATTTCCTTTAACACGACCAAGCTGGATCATGGTAGCTGTTGAAATCATATTTAAAATCAGCTTTTGAGCTGTTCCTGCTTTCATACGAGAGCTTCCTGTTACAAATTCGGGGCCAACTACAGTAACGATAGGAAATTGAGCGGTATTTGCCAGGGGACTCCCTTCGTTGCATGTTATGCATCCTGTAATAATGTTATTGTTATTGCAATATTGCAGTGCTGAAATTACATAAGGAGTAGTTCCTGAAGCTGCGATACCGATTACAACATCTTTTTCAGAGACGTGATATTCTTGTAAGTCCTGCCATCCAAGATTGATACTATCTTCTGCAAACTCAACTGCTTTGCGAATTGCAGCATCACCTCCTGCGATCAATCCAAGTACCAAATCATATGAAACCCCAAAAGTAGGGGGGCATTCACTAGCATCTACAACTCCTAATCGACCACTGGTACCAGCGCCAATATAGAAAAGTCTTCCACCATCTTTTAGTTTTTGCACAATTTGAGATACCAATGCCTCTATTTGCGGAATAGATTTTTGTACAGCATCTGGAACCGTTTTATCTTCTTTATTGATATTTGTTAGTAACTCATTTATGCTCATTTTTTCTAAATGATCATAGTTTGAGGTTTGTTCTGTAGTTTTAATAAAAGACATACTTCAAAAGTACTGATTTTTGATTTCTGAATCACGCACTATTTTCTTTTCCTGAAGTTTTTACTCTCAATAGTGAATTGAACTCTATCCGCTTCGGCAAGGTTGAAATATCCAAAAGCAAAATTTTCTTGATTCGTAGTATTAATTACATTCCCTCTTAATACTGCTGGTGGAGCAAGAAAAGGGTTTCCTCCGTCTTGTTCACTTTGCTCTATAAGTAGATTAGCATAGTTATAGTATCGTTCATCGACTCCTAATATTTTGATGGTTACATTTTGTCCTGCCACCATGTTTTCATAGAAATAAGAAAACTTAAAAGATTGACCTTGATAAAAACGATCTTCACTTGCAAGAAATAAACTAAAGTCAAAATCGAAAAGATAAAAATCATTACGATTTCCATCATCAGTGAAGGTAACGATTAGCTCTGTTTCATCTTCGTCAAAAAGGGTTGCGTCTCCTTGTTCTACATTATCAATGGGAACTGTTGGTATTAGTTGTGCTGTCGCTATGTATGTTTCTCCTAAATAATTGACAGTTAACTCATATGTTGTATTAAATTCTGGAAGGAAGCCAATGGTTTCGGGAATATAAAATCCTGGTTCTCCTGATTCTATAAAATTAACAATAGAATTATTGTTTTTATTAGTAATAAAAACTTCTGCATCACTAACCGTAGGCACATTTCTATCAAAATATGGAGCAGATAGTGTAAGTCTGACTCCTCCATCGAGATTTACCGGGATTTCATTAGTGTATAATTCAAACGAAGCATCAATAACCAGCTTGGGTGGAGCATTCGGAACTTCTATGTCAACTACATCTTCACAACTTGTAAAAATTACAATAGCGATAAGTATGTACACTATGTTTCTCATTGTTTTAGAATTTAAAATTATAGGTTACAGCAGGTATAATCCCAAAAATTGAGGTTCTTATGGCTTCATTTACAAAAGTATCTTCATTTCTTGTAAAGGTAATTGAAGCTGCATTTCTGCGACTATATAGGTTGTAAATGCTAAAAACCCATTCTCCTTTCCACTTTCTATTCTTGTTTTTTCTTGGCGTTAGGGTTGCAGAAACGTCAATTCTATGATATGCAGGTAAACGTTCGCTATTTCGTAATCCATCAAATATCGGAACCGATAATCCCCGATACTCAAATTGACCCGATGGATAGTTCGTAGGCTGTCCGGTCTGGAATATAAAATTGGCTCCAAACTTCCATTTTTTATTTAACTCATAAGATCCATTGAACGATATATCATGAGTTTTATCATACGGTGTATTGTACCACTCATTATTGCTAATTCCTGGTTCTAGAGGTGTTCTTCCCGGAGTTCTTTGTTCTGATTTTGATAATGTATATGCCAACCAACCTTTAAGTTTACCTTCGTTTTTTCTCAATAATATTTCTAATCCATAGGCTCTTGCTTCACCATTAAGAATGTCTTGTTCTATCGCATTATTTGCAATAAGATCGGCCCCGTCTATATAATCGATACGATTTTGAATGTCTTTATAAAAAATTTCAGTTTCGAGAGAATATAGATTATCGTTAATGTTTTTGAAATAGCCTAAAGCGTATTGGTTGAGTAATTGTGGTTTTATGTATTTGCCACTAGGTGCCCATACATCTAATGGAGTAGGGGAGTTTGTATTGGATAAAAGATGAAGGTATTGTGCCATTCTGTTATAGCTTGCTTTTATCGAGGTGTTGTCATTAAGTACATATGCTAAAGACACTCTTGGTTCTATATTAGTAAACGTTGCTATTTGATCGCTTCTCTCAAAATTTTCTACATCTATAGGCTCTGCAGATTCATAAACCTGAAGTTCTTCATTGAATAAAAGAGGAATGTCATTTTGATACCTGTTTAATTCGTCTTGACCTAATCGTATGAAATTACTTAAACGTAGTCCGTATTGTAAAGTTAAGTTATCAGAAACTTTATGTTCTGCGTCTATATATGCACCAAATTCGTTTGCATATTTATCTGTAAGTTTTTCTCTATTGATTCCAGAATCATTGCTATTCGGCTTAATTTCTCCTGGATTAAATTTGAAATAGATATTGTTAATCCCGTAGTTAAGCTGGAAGTTATTACTTAAGTAATGTTTTAAATCATATTTAAGATTAAAATTTCTTATTCCAGAATCCCATTCGAAACCTACGAACCCTAGTTCTAATCCATAAAAATAATCTGAATATATCAAGGATAGGTTAGAGAATAATTTATCTGAAAATAAATGATTCCAACGTAAATTAAGCACAGTGTTACCATAAATATTTTCAAAACTTTCAGAGATGCTAAAAACATCACGTCCAAAATATCCGGAAAGAAAAATATTATTGTTCTCGTTAATTTTATAGTTTAACTTTGTGTTTAGATCGTAGAAATATGCTGAATTGTCGTTATCAAAAAGTGGCAAAAAAAGATGGGCATATGACGCTCTACCACCTACCAAAAATGCCCCGCGATCTTTTACTATAGGACCTTCGGCAAGTACCCTGCTCGACACTGCTCCTATACCTCCATTCATCTTAAATTTTTTACTGTTACCTTCTTTTTGATAGATATCTAATACTGAAGAAACTCTTCCTCCATACTTTGCCGGGATCCCTCCTTTATAGAGTTTAATATCTTTTATGGCATCAGGGTTAAATACAGAGAAAAAACCAAAAAGATGTGAGGAGTTAAAAATTGTGGCCTCATCAAGTAAAATAAGATTTTGGTCTGCAGCACCGCCACGTACGTTGAATCCGGAAGCTCCCTCCCCAGAACTTGTTACTCCAGGTAACAACAAAATAGATTTAATCACGTCTGCTTCACCCAAAACTACTGGTATTTGTTTAATAGTGGCAGCCGAAAGCTTGTTAACGCTCATTTGTGGCGTTTTTATATTCAGTTTTTCGGCTTTTTCTGTGATGATGACTTCATCAAGCATTTCTGATGACTCAAATAATTGAAAATTTAGTTTTTTATCTTCAGTAAGGTCAATTTCTTGTATAAGATCCTTGAACCCTAAATAACTTACTTGCAATTTATAATTTCCCTTTGGTAATGTTATAGAATAAAAACCATATTCATTAGTAACGACTCCTTTTCCTATTTCAGGAAAAATAACATTTACCCCAATTAAAGTTTCGTTGCTTGACTGTTCGGATATAGTTCCACTCAGGGTGAATTTTTCTTGACTATACAAAGAATGTTGTGTAATAAGAATGAGTAAGAAACTAATTAAGATATATTTTTTCAAAAGATATAGATATATGTTTTAATTATGTGTTGAATAAGACAATAGCATGTGATTATAGTGTAACATTACTGTACTATTGTTTTTAGTTATTTACTACTCTTTTGAATACTCTACAAAACAGAAAATCATAAAAGTAAGATTGTAAAGAAAAAAATATGAAACGAGTAAAACAACTAGATCACAGTTAATTTTGAGTTATATTATTCTATAACAGGAGTTATGACGCTTCCCATTGAAAGTTGATGGGAAACCATTCCTCATGTGATATGGTTCTATTATTCGATGAAGATAAAACCCTATTCTTTCTAATGTATACTTTGTTGTTTTCTGTGAATACATACATAACGTGTAATTTTTCTTTGTTTTTACTGGTCATCTGATATATTTTTTTTGTAACGATTTCTACCTAGATTAAACACTCCGACTTTTACACCAAGACTTGTGGAAAATCCATTGATACGAACAAATGAATTTGGGGTTAGTACAGCTTTGCTCGATAGACGGTATTTTATTCCGGCTTCTAATTGAACGTACCTTGAAATATTATATAAAACATTTACTCCGGGTTCTACTACATATAATGAAGAGAACAGAGAATTCCTTTCTTTTTCTTCTTCTTCAGCCGTATCTAATTCAAAATATCCTGCACCAGCTGCACCAGCACCTAATACCACAGGAAAAGAAAGGTTTACTTTGGCTTTGCTAAAAAATATAGGTTCTAAATGAAAACCTGCATAAACAGCGCCGAGGTCCGGACCTAATTCTGTACCATCAGACAAAATAATACCCGACAAGTTTTGATCAGAATATAGTCCCTTAACCACAAGTCCAATTTCAAATTTACGGTTTGCAACATATGCTAATTTCAACCCGGCTATATAGGTGTTTTTCCCTTTAATCTGCCCGTAACCTGTATTGATACCTAAATAAACTCCATGTACAATATTTTTTCGATCATTAAATTCTATGTAATTATTATCTTTTGAATCTTGTGCATTGATTGTACATGCACATGAAGCTATAAAAAGGACTAGTATTTTTTTTAGATGTTTCATGATTGTTGATTGGCTATTATTATTGACAACATAGATTAGAAATAGTTGCATATATTTTTAGTGGTCAAATAGATATATTGATTTATGTATTTGAAGAGTTGTCTTATTCTGTTAATATGATGATTCCTTTTTTTCCGATAACCTGAAATTGTCCGGAAATTCTTTGGGTTCCGTATTTGGCATTAATCTTTCTAATTCGCTTTCGTTTATCGATCATATCCGTTTTTACATTGGTAAACGATCTAGGGATTCTTAATAAACCTTGTTCCAGAGAGGCATTAAAATCAAGAGTAGTTCCTGCGATATTTATATTAAGTTCTGAGGATTCTTGATTGATTTTAATATTTGCATTTGGTTTTTGAAGTTTAGAAACACGAAAATCAGTTACCTCCATAGTAAGATTAATATCTTCTGAAACATTATTTAGGGTCATGTTACTAAACTTTAGTTCTCCGTTGATGTTTCCTATTTTTTGTATTTCTATTTTATCTTTACTCGACTCTATTTCCAGAGCGGCTACATTTTCAATAGTAATAGTGGTGCCACTACTGGTTATCTTAAGTTCTTCGGATTCTTCGATGTCTATTTCTCCATTTTTAAATCGTATAGAGCCGTAGGTGATAGACTTTGTTTTCAGTGTTCCAAATTTCATTTCTATATTGGCGTTGTCAAGACTTTTGTTTATCCAAACGTCACCATGTTGTTGGTTAACTTTCAATTTACCATTCCATCCATTCATTATAATATCACCAAACTTATTCGTAATATTTATTTCTGCATTAAGAGGCAAATAAATATCATAATTGATTTGGATATTACCTCTGTCAAAATCAAAAGGATTTGCCTTGTCAAAAAGACGAGAAAACATACTGTTATTTTTTTCTTCAATTACTGAAGAAATACGAATAAAATCTTCTGTACTATGTATTACAGGTTTGATACGTTTTAAAAGTTCAGTGGCATCTTCTTTCTTTTTTTTACTTACCTCTATGTTAACAATTATCTGGATTGTTTTTTCTTCCCAGCCGTTAATAAGAATATTTCCGTATTTATTATCTAAATGTAGTTCTCCGGTATTTGTTAGTGGGTATATTTTTTCTACCCTTTTAGATACTTTTTCTTGTGACCACATACTATAACTTGATAGCAGTAGTATTAGCGTTACTATAATCGGTTTATAAAATGTAGTCTTCATTACTATTCATTTTTTTTGAATTATTGACCTGTTTTAGCAGATTTTCAATTAACTCTATCCTTTTCTTATAATTATTTATGATGGCTTCCAAGATGTACTCGTTGTTAAGATTTTTTGCCATTTCTAATTTCAAAAGATCATATTCGGTATCTAATTCATCCATAAACGATAAAAACTCTTTTTTGTCTTCTGGCTGTAATTTTTGATTATTTTTAACTAGTTGTACTTGAAAAGAAACTAAACTTTTGTAGTATCTATCAATATCATGTAATTCATGGTATACGGCATTATTTTGTTGAGTTTGATTGAAATCATAAACCGTAGAAAACTTATATAGGGAACCCCCACTTATTATAATCAAAATAGTTGCGGCTATTTTTAGCAAAGGCGATCTCCAAAACCTATGTGATTTAGGCGTATCTATTTGTGACTCTATATGCTCCCATATTTTTGCTCTGTCGGCTTTATGTTCGTCAAATAATGGTCTATTATCTTTTATGAATTTTTCTAAATCATCCATGTTGTTATGGGGTGTTTATAATTTTAATAAGTTTTTTCTTTGCTCTATGATATTGTGATTTTGAAGTAGAGACAGTAATTTCGAGTATTTCTGCAATTTCAATATGATCATATCCTTCAATTAGATATAGATTAATAATCTGTCGATACCCTATGGGTAATTTTTTAATTCCCGTTTTTACTTTATGAACATCATATGCTATTACGGGATCATTAATCTCTTCGTGGATATGATATTCATGATGTTCTATAGGAACAAGAGGGATTCTTTTTCGTTTTAAATGATTTATACTTTTGTTAATTACAATTCTTTTTAACCAGGAACCAAAAGTGCTTTCGTATCTAAAGGATGTTAAATTTTTAAAGGCATCTACAAAACTATCCTGTACAATATCTTCGGCATCTTCTTTAACGTTTAGAATTCGCATACTCACGTTATACATAGAATCTACATAGAGTTCGTATAATCGATATTGTGAATTCCTGTCACCAGACTTGCTTTGTTCTACAAGGTCTTTATGTGTGTAAAGAATATTAGTTTTCAATAGAGTGTAAGTTTCTTTAACGATACCTTTCTTTTCTAGTTACTATTATTGACAACTTGAATTTAGAAAGGTTGCATTTGTTGAAGATTATAGTTGTTTTTTTAATTTAAGATGAAGTGTTTAAAACAAAAAAAGCCTGTAAATATTTCATTTACAGGCTTTTTATTGAGCTTATTGTTTCTCTATGCGTTAATTATAGCATTTAATGTTTTGCTTGGGCGCATGGCGATAGATACTTTTTCGACATTGGGCCAATAATACCCTCCCATATCCACAGGGCTACCTTGAGCATCATTTAACTCATTAATGATGTCAGTCTCGTTATCAGCTAGCTGTTTGGCAATTACGGAAAATTTTTCCTGTAATTCTTTATCCCGAGTTTGTTTTGCTAATGCTTGAGCCCAATACAATGCCAGATAAAAATGACTTCCTCTGTTATCAAGTTCGTTTACCTTACGAGAGGGAGATTTCTTATTGTCTAAAAATTCTATTGTGGCTTGATCTAACGCTTCAGCAAGTATCAAAGCTTTAGGATTGTTGTTTGTTTCGCCTAAATGCTCCAGAGATACAGCTAATGCTAAAAATTCACCTAAAGAATCCCATCTTAGATGTCCTTCTTTATTAAATTGTTGAACATGTTTTGGAGCAGAACCTCCTGCACCTGTTTCAAAAAGCCCTCCACCGTTCATTAGAGGTACAATGGATAGCATTTTTGCACTAGTACCTAATTCGAGGATAGGAAAAAGATCGGTGTTATAGTCACGTAATACATTTCCTGTCACGGAGATTGTATCTTCACCATTTTTAATTCTTTCTAATGAAAAACGAGTGGCTTCAACGGGCGACATAATTCTAATATCCAGGCCTTTGGTGTCATGTTCTGGCAGGTATTGTTCAACCTTTTTAATCAATTCGGCATCGTGAGCTCTATTTTTGTCCAGCCAGAAAATTGCAGGAGTATCTGTTGCTTTAGCTCTACTTACGGCAAGTTTTACCCAATCTTTTACAGGAGCATCTTTGGTCTGACACATTCTCCAGATATCACCTTTTTCTACGGCATGTTCTATAAGAACAGTACCTGATGTATCTATAACACAAACAGTACCATCACTTTCGATTTCGAAAGTTTTGTCGTGAGATCCATATTCTTCTGCTTTTTTAGCCATAAGACCTACATTAGGTACCGTCCCCATAGTAGTAGGATCAAAAGCACCGTGTTCTTTACAAAAGTCTATGGTTTCCTGGTATATTCCGGCATAACTACTATCCGGAATTACAGCTTTTGTGTCTTGAGTATTTCCATCAACGTCCCACATTTGTCCAGAATTTCTGATCATTGCGGGCATCGATGCATCAATAATAATGTCACTTGGTACATGAAGATTAGTTATCCCCATATCTGAGTTTACCATGGCTAATTTTGGACCTTTATCGTAGCATGCTTGTATGTCTTCTTTTATCTCAGCTCGTTTAGCATCAGGAACTCGTTTAAGTTTGTTGATAAGGTCGCCAAAACCATTATTTACTTCTACACCAATTTCTTCAAGAATAGCTGAATGCTTTTCAAAAACATCTTTAAAAAACACTTCTACAGCATGACCAAATATAATTGGATCTGAAACTTTCATCATTGTAGCTTTCATGTGTAAAGAAAACAACACATCTTTCTCTTTTGCATCTGTTATTTGTTCTTCCAGAAAAGAAATCAGTGCTTTTTTACTTAGCACAGAGGCATCAATTACTTCTCCTGCAAGTAATTTAGTTTCTTCTTTTAAGATAGTTTTATTTCCGTTTTGGTCTGTAAATTCAATTTTTACGCTATCCGCTTTTGAAACCGTTACAGATTTTTCATTAGAACGAAAATCTCCGCTGGACATCGTAGCTACATGTGTTTTAGAATCAGCGCTCCATGCCCCCATAGAATGAGGGTTTTTTCTGGCATATTGTTTAACAGGTTTAGGAGCTCTACGATCAGAATTACCTTCTCTTAAAACCGGGTTTACGGCACTACCTTTTATTTTGTCATATCTAGATTTGATATCTTTTTCTGCATCGTTCTCTGGCTCTTCAGGGTAGTTAGGGATATCAAATCCTTGAAGCTGTAATTCGGCGATGGTAGCTTTCAATTGAGGAACAGAAGCACTTATATTTGGAAGTTTTATAATATTAGCTTCTGGTTTTTGTACCAATTCACCAAGTTCAGCAAGAGCATCGGCTTGCTTTTGTTTTTCATTTAATCTCTCAGGAAAAGTAGCCAGAATCCTTGCTGCCAATGATATATCTTTTATTTCTATGGCAATATTTGCAGTTTTTGTAAATTTTTCAACGATTGGTAGAAAAGAATAGGTTGCTAAAGCAGGTGCTTCATCAGTCTTGGTGTAAACAATCTTTGAGGTATTAACTCCCATAATTTTTTATTTTTTTCAGGGTATCTCAATATTCAATTACGACGTAATAGTTTTTGATACCATATTTATCATTATACTATTGTTTAAGAGACTACTTAGTCGTATAAGTCTTTTATGATCAACAATGTAGATGATGTTTTTTAGCACATCTCTAATACATTGTGTTTTACAATAGTAATATTCGGAGAATTTCCGAGCGCGAAGATACAAATCTAGTGAAGCATATGCAACCTGTATGTTGTTAGTTTTGCGTTAAAGAGACTGAATTGTGTTTTCTTGAAGAATTGAGAATAACGTGTTGTAAAATCTAAAATATACGGTTCAATAGTATGAAGTGTCTAAAATTAAAAAGCCATATCAAGAATACGAATATTTTGATATGGCTTTATCGGAAATAATTTTTTTATGTTAGCTGTTTTACCCGCTATTAAATAAAAACTTTCGTTATTTATAACATATTTTTATTTCCGGATTTTAAGTAGAATTTTAATTTTTATCAAAAAGTTTGATGTACAATTAAACAGTATTCTACTCAGATGACGTATAAGAGATACTGTTTATAAATTACGATTGTAATTTCACTCTTATAGTCTGATGCCATTTAGAATTAAGAAGGTGTCAAAACTTAATTTTTTCTTTTGAATTTCATTTTGAAATGATTTTAAAGTAAAGCCCTCAAAGTTATTTCAAGGATGTACTCAAAAAAATAACTTTCGTTTTATATTTATCTTAAATCTTAAGATGGTCTTAAAAGTGTTCAAAGAACGTATCGTGTGAATTACATATTTATGAATCCTTGTGTCATCACTTAACTATGCAATTTCTATTTTAAAGATAAGAAAAAACAATAATGTTATCAATGTTTGTTATGATATTAGTTATCAAATGGTTATGAACTGTAGTTATTAACTTTTGTTCATAAAAAAAGGTTGCCAATAGCAACCTTTTATAATGTGTACGAAAGAGAAATTAGTTTCTTCTTTCCTTAATACGTGCTTTTTTACCGGTAAGTCCTCTAAAGTAGAATATACGTGCTCTACGAACTTTACCTCTTTTGTTTACTTCTATTTTTTGAAGTGCTGGTAAATTTACTGGGAAAATACGTTCTACACCAATAGTACCAGACATTTTTCTAATTGTAAACGTTTCTGTAGCTCCGGCACCTCTTCTTTGGATAACAACTCCTCTAAAGAACTGTGTACGTGTTTTGTTTCCTTCTTTAATTTCGTAATAAACAGTGATTGTATCACCCGCAGAGAATTCAGGCATCTCTTTTTTTGCAACAAACTCGTCTTGTACGAATTTTACTAAATCTTCCATGTCTTTGATATAGTTTCTTAGGTTTTATTAAAACAACATTCACGATTTTCGCCAGAGGTTGATCTAATCAGGGTGCAAAAATAACTATTATTTGATTATCTGCAACTATTTTTTAAGGTTTTATTGTTCTGAGACTTACTCATCTAACAAATCTGGCCTACGATCTTTTGTTATTTGATATGCTTGTTCCTCTCTCCATGCCTCTATTTTAGGAAAATTTCCTGAAGTTAATACTTCGGGTACTCTCCATCCCTTGTAATCTGCGGGTCTTGTGTATATTGGAGGTGCTAATAAATTATCCTGAAAAGAATCTGTCAATGCCGAGGTTTCATTGCCTAACACGCCCGGGATTAATCTTATAATCGCATCACATAATATCAAAGCGCCTAGCTCACCTCCGGAAAGAACATAATCGCCGACAGATATTTCTTTGGTTACAAAGTGATCTCTAACACGTTGATCAACCCCTTTATAATGACCACAAAGAATGATTAAGTTACCTTTTAGCGATAATTGGTTCGCGATTCCTTGAGTTAACGTTTCTCCATCGGGGGTCATGTATATAACTTCATCGTAGTCTCTTTCCGATCTTAATTTAGAAATGCATTTGTCTATGGGTTCAATCATCATTACCATGCCTGCGCCGCCGCCAAATTGATAGTCATCTACTTGCCGGTAGTTATCGGTAGTATATTCTCGTAAATTGTGCATGTGTACTGATACGAGTCCTTTTTCTATAGATCGCTTCATTATAGAAGCTTCAAAAGGGCTTTTTAAGATGTCAGGAACTACTGTGATAATGTCTATTCGCATTTCTTCGAAAATTCAACTCAATATTGTCTGCAAAGATGCGAAAGAATATATTAAAAATCTAAAATTAAGCTTATTTAGCACCAGCTTTACGTTGCTTGTTAATCTCGTCTTGAAGTTTACGCATTACTTTTTGCTCACGCTCTAAGGCTCGACGTCTATGATCTTCGAATTCTGCTTCAGTTTCTGCTAACGTCTTTTTTGCTTGTTGCGTTATTGTATTACTGTTTTTAAACTTGAAGATGAAAAAACCAAGTAGTAAGAGAAGTCCGGCAATGATTAGCCACATTATCGTCATATAGGTTGATTTGGTTACTGAAGCACCAAAAAAACTCATACTATCTTTTTCGTTAGTAACCGCCGCCAAATTTTCATTTGTTTTTGCCAGTGATTCCTCTAATCCGGTTATTGTAGATTCTTGTTTCGCTATTTGAAGATTTGTATCTGTTAATTTTGATTTGAGGGTTCTGATGGAATCTAAAGTATTTGCCTTCAACTTATTTACCCAAACTTGCTTTATAACTTTATATTCCTGGTATCTTCCGGATTTTTGTATTACTATATCAAACTGCTCCTCTATTTTTTGCTGTTTTAAAGCTTGTTCCACGGTTACATTTTCCTCTTGTGCATTAATTGCTTGAGGAAATGATAGTAATACGGTTAAAACGAATAGATAATGCGATAATTTCATGAGATAGTATTCTAAATTTTTATAATTGTATGTTCCAAAATTTCACCTGTTTATTGAAGGGTAGGCGAATATGTAAATAACTTTTCCTGGTTAAAAAATCGTTGAAAGGCTTTTAAAGACCTTCTGTTGTTCTTAATTTCTTCTGTAACGATAATAAATGTACGATATTGTAGGTAATTAGAAAGTTTTTTTTGTAAGAATTTTTAGTAAAATAGTTTTATAATTAATGTGTTGATTTAAAGCAGGTTGTTTCGATGTGTAGACCGATGTTTTTTAAAAAGACATAGGTGAACCTTAATGTATTGAATTTTGAAAATAAAAAAAGCCGTTACTTCAGTAACGGCTTTTGTGATTAATCGCTACTACTAGTAGTAGGTAAAGCGTCTAACTTTAGCAATATATTTGGATAGTCTTATTACCTGATGACTATACCCATATTCATTATCATACCATACATATAAGATAGCATTTTGACCTTTAGAATCTACTATTGTGGCATTACTGTCATATATAGATGGAGCAGAAGAACCAACGATGTCACTAGATACGAGTTCATTGTCTAGAGAGTATTTGATCTGCTCTACTAAGTTTCCTTCTAATGCGTATTTTTTCATTACGGCATTCATGCTTTCTTTCGAGGCCTTTTTTTCTAAATTTAGGTTAAGAATAGCTAATGAACCATTTGGAACGGGTACTCTAATAGCGTTAGAGGTTAACTTTCCTTCAAAACTAGGAAGTGCTTTTGAAACTGCTTTTCCTGCTCCAGTTTCTGTGATTACCATATTTAGTGCAGCTGCACGACCTCTTCTGTATTTTTTATGCATATTATCGACCAAATTTTGATCATTTGTATATGCATGTATTGTCTCCAGGTGACCATTTACTACACCAAAACTCTCATCTACTGCTTGCAAAATTGGTGTTATTGCATTCGTGGTACATGAAGCTGCAGAGAAGATATTTACTTTATCCGGATCGTGTTCCTTATGATTTACACCATGTACAATATTAGGTACTCCTTTTCCGGGAGCGGTAAGTAGCACTTTGTCAACACCCTTCGCTGCCAAATGTCTGCTAAGAGCCTCTTGATCTCTAAAAGCTCCGGTGTTATCGATAACCAAAGCATCGTTTATCCCATAGGTGGTGTAGTCTATTTCTTCAGGGGTATTGGCACTGATAATATTTACTGTGGTCCCGTTAATGATAAGAGCACTATTGTTAATGTCAGTTTCAACAGTACCGGCAAAATCACCATGTACAGAATCACTTCTTAGTAAAGAAGCTCTTTTTTCTAAAACCTCTTGTGTAATAGCCCCTCTTGTTACTATAGCTCTAAGCCTTAACTGGCTTCCTTTACCAGTTATGGTCATAAGTTCGCGAGCAACCAAACGACCAATCCGCCCAAAACCATATAATACTACATTTTTTGGTGAGATAGGCTTAACTTTTTTTGCGTCTTTTAATTTATTTTGTACAAAACGATTTATAGAGCCATACTCGTCACTTGCTAAATGATATTCGTATGTGAGCTTACCGATATCTAATTTTGACGGCGGTAAATCCATCAATTTTATGGCTTGCGCAATTTCTACAGAATCAAAAATCGAAATTGGTTTTTGAACAAACTCTCCTGCGTATTCGTGTAGATTGATAATCTCACTAACATTTTTGTCGATCAACTGATTTCGGAAAAGGACCAACTCTATAGAGTTGTCATACCATAAATCGCTTACAGTTTTGATAAATGCCACGGTAGCGCGACGTCTATCGGCCTGAAAGGCAAGTTCTTTTTCATAAACTTCGTTAGAGCTCATAATTTGTTGTGTTTTTATAGTCTTGAAATTTCGTGCAAAAGTATATATTTCAAACGTTTTCGTGAAACTTTTTTAATAAAAAACTCCCATTACTTTTTTGAAGTAATGGGAGGTGTGATTCTATCTAGTGTTTTGACATGTTATTGAAAAACAAATTCTTTTTTTTGTCCGTTACGGTCTATTAAGCTAATAGTAATGTCTTCGTCTTTATATTTACTATCAATAATTTCTTTAACTTCGAGAACGCTTTTTACTTTTTTGCCATCAATTTCACTTATAATTAACCCTTCAAGATTATATCTCTGCATTCTAGAGCTTAAAGCTTTGCTAATGACAACTCCATGGTCAAGATTAAATTTCTTTAAATAATCTTTTGGTGGATTAACAACCTCGACACCAACATCATCTATATTATAACTTTGAATTTCATATTTGGATAGTCTTACCGGAAAAACAAGTTCTTCGTTTTTTCTAAGTACTCTTACGTTAATGACATCATTAGGTCTCTTGCTGTTTACATAACCGGTTAAATCTGCAAATTTTCTTATAGGT
This sequence comes from uncultured Aquimarina sp., assembly GCA_947497175.1. Classification (GTDB taxonomy): domain Bacteria; phylum Bacteroidota; class Bacteroidia; order Flavobacteriales; family Flavobacteriaceae; genus Aquimarina. Next base: position 18,782 of record CANMFM010000002.1, read on the forward strand.
AATCCGTCAATTTCTTTGATTACATCTCCTTCTTTTATACCGGCTTTTTTTGCACCACTTTTTTCAGCAACAGATGCAACAAAAACTCCTTGTGATGTAGCAATATTATATTCTTCCATTGCTTTTGGATTGATAGTACCACCGGTAATTCCTATAATTCCCCTTTGTACATCACCAAACTCTAGTATATCTTCGACTATTTTACGGGCATTGTTAGAGGGTACGGCAAACGCATATCCGACATAACTTCCTGTTTGTGAAGTTATTGCTGTGTTAATACCGATCAGCTCACCATTAACGTTCACAAGTGCGCCACCACTGTTTCCAGGGTTTATAGCAGCATCCGTCTGTATAAATGATTGTGTGTTATTGTCTCTTTCGTTGAGATCTCTCGATTTTGCGCTGATGATACCAGCTGTTACCGTAGAGGTAAGATTAAACGGATTCCCCACGGCAAGAACCCATTCTCCGATTTTAGCAGAGTTTGAGTCTCCAAAAGGGATATAAGACAATTTTTCGTCGGTATCTATTTTGATCAATGCAATATCAGATTGAGGTGCTGTACCAATTACTTCTGCTTTATATGACTTATTATTATTTAATGTCACCTCTAGATCCGAAGCTCCATCAATAACATGATTATTGGTTACGATATATCCATCTTCAGTGATGATAACTCCAGAACCGGCACCTTGAATTCTTCTTTCTTCTGCTCCTCCGTTTCTTAAATATTCCATTAGATTTCTAGGGGTTCTGCTAACCCCGTATTGTTTTACGTGTACCACAGCGTTGACTGTTTTTTCTGCGGCTAACGTAAAATCTGTTCCTGTGGCAGCAGGGTTGATGTTAGCATTAGTAACGGTGTACGTTGTAGGAAGTACATTCGATTCAGATACGCTCTTGGTAATACCTGTGGGTTCTGATTCTAAAAATATTTTATACGTTCCTAATGTTAATATTCCTGCTAGAATAGCTACAGTTAATAAACTCAAAAATCTTTTCATCTTCGTTTTCTTTTGTTTAATTTATTTTAGTACTGTGTCAATAGACTATAAATAACTCTTAAAATTACAATTATAGTATACTTTTTTTATGAAATTTAACTCACAATTAACAACGGTTTTATGTTAACATTCTTTGTACCTTTGCTTGATATAATGAAAGAATAATGACACTCACTTTTTATAAATATCAAGGTACGGGTAACGATTTTGTTGTCATTGATAATAGAGAACAAATACTCCCCAAAAATAATACCAAATTATTTTCCAGACTATGTGACAGAAAATTTGGAATTGGAGCAGATGGATTGATGTTGTTAGAACTTCCTAAAAATCAAGAAGATGATTTTACCATGGTATATTTTAATGCCGATGGAAACGAAAGTTCTATGTGTGGTAATGGAGGTAGATGCCTGGTGGCTTTTGCTGCTTTTTTAGGCATTGTAAAGCACAAAGCTACTTTTACGGCAATTGACGGAAAGCATCATGCAGAAATTAAAAATGACTTAATTTATCTTCAAATGCAGGATGTTACAGAAATAGAAAAACACGATTCTCATTTGTTTTTAGATACAGGGTCTCCTCATCATGTTACAATTGTTGAAGATTTATCTGATTTTGATGTTTTTACAAAAGGTAGAAAAATCAGAAGCGGTGCTCCCTATTTTGAATCTGGTAGTAATGTAAATTTTGTAGAAAAGAAAAATGGAAATCACTTTGCTGTTAGAACCTACGAAAGAGGGGTTGAGGATGAGACATTATCTTGTGGTACAGGTGTTACGGCGGTTGCTCTTTCAATGCATGCTATAAAGTTAGCTGACGATCAGCAGATCACTATAGATACACCAGGCGGAGTGCTTAAAGTGACATTTCAGGAAACTGCCAAAGGGTATGAAAATATCTATTTAATAGGGCCGGCAAAGCAGGTCTTTAAAGGAGAAATTGTATGTTAACGTTGAAAGGTGAACATATATATTTGAGAGCTCTGGAGCCAGAAGATCTTGATTTTATTTACACCATTGAAAACGATGAACAAGTTTGGGAAATGAGTGCTACGCAAACTCCTTATTCTAGATTTTTAATCAAACAATACTTAGAAAACGCACATAAAGATATTTACGAAGTAAAGCAATTAAGATTAGTGATTTGTTCTATTGATCATGCTGCTTTAGGACTAATCGATTTGTTTGATTTTAATCCGGCTCATCATAGGGCAGGGGTTGGTATTTTGATCGCAGAAAAAGAACATAGAGGTAAAGGTTATGGTAGAGAAGCTTTGCGACTAATGATAAACTATGGTGCGACTCATCTTCGTTTACATCAGCTATATGCCAATATTTCTGAAGATAATGAAACCAGTATTAAATTATTTGAAAATCAAGGGTTCAAAAGAATCGGCGTAAAAAAAGAATGGAACCTGGTTAATAACATTTATAAAGACGAATTTTTATATCAATTAATATATGTACATTAAAAAGATAGTATTAGCAATTGCAGTAATAGGCTTAATAGCCGGTGGAGTTTTTGCATATTATGTATATCAAGCGGTTTTTTCTCCAAACACAAATTTTGAATCAGAAACGGCTGAATTATATATTCCTACTGAAACCACCTATACAGAACTTATAGAATTGATGAGTCCTTTGGTAAAAGATATTTATAGTTTTGATAGAATAGCAAGAAGAAAAGGGTATGTTGATAATATAAAGGCGGGGCGATACATTTTAAAAAAAGGAATCAATAATAATGATATTATTAATGTCTTAAGAAGTAAAAATGTCCCCGTAAAGGTTAGTTTCAATAATCAGGAGCGATTAGAAAACTTAGCCGGAAGAATTGCTACTCAAATTGAAGCTGATAGTATTTCTTTATTACGGGCTTTTCAAGATAAATCTTTTTTAGACGAAAAAAGGTTTACCCAAGAAAATGCTTTATCTATGTATATCCCTAATAAGTATGAGTTTTTTTGGAATACATCTGCCGAGCAGTTTAGAGATAGGATGTTTAAGGAGTATAATAGATTTTGGAATGAAGATCGAATGGCTAAGTTAAAGCAAATCGGTTTAACCCAAAACCAGGCGACTACAATCGCGTCAATAGTTCAAAAAGAAACTGCAAAAGTAGATGAGCGGCCTCGAGTGGCTGGGGTGTATATGAATCGGTATAAAAACGGATGGAAATTGGATGCAGATCCTACAGTGATCTATGCGATCAAAAATCATCGTAATGACTGGGATACAGTTATTAAAAGAGTTTTGTACAAAGATTTAGAGTTAGATAGTCCTTATAATACGTATAAACATAAAGAGTTGCCTCCTGGTCCAATTTCCATGCCTGATATCTCATCAATTGATGCGGTTCTTAATTATGAAAATCATGAATATTATTTTTTCGTAGCAGATGTTGAAAATATGGGATATCACAAATTTGCAAAAACATTAAATCAGCATAATCAAAATAAAAAACAGTATGTGAACTGGGTAAATAAACAGGGGATTAAACGATAAAAACTCATACTTAATACGCACCTCTAAAAAATCGACAAATAGCATTCCTCTCGACAAATAGCACATAATTTATTAACGAAATCCTAATTTTTCTGTTAATTACGAATTAATTACGAGAAACAATTTTACTCGACAAAACTATGTTATTTGACGTTCAAGTGTAATATTTAGATGTTTTTCAGGTAAATTTAACCTTTTTTTCACTTCTTTTTTTACGTAATTATCTTTAAATCAGTTATTTAATTATTTTAACACTTTGTTCTTAGTAGTTAAAAAAAACATCGTATATTTGCACCGCAAAAATTTAAGTAGGTGGGAACATTTTTTAATGGCTACTTAGAAATTTTTTATATGATAAAAAGGATAATAAGTTTATCTATATTACTTACGATTGGGGGGATACTTTTGTTGAGTTTTACGACTACTAAAAAACCAGATTTTAGCTCTTATAGCACTTCTGGACTCGACTTGTATTACATAGCACCAAACTTTAACGAAATAGAGGATGACAATGTATTTGTTTTTCCTGAGCTTGGTAAATCTTATATTGGATTCAAAGAGGCAGTTGCATTTAAAGAATCCAGAGGAGATTATGGGGTAGTAAACCAGTTTGGTTATATGGGTAAGTATCAGTTTGGTCAAAGTACTTTAGATTTGATAGGAGTTGGAAATGTGAGTAGAAAAGAATTTCTTGAAAATCCAGAACTTCAGGAGAAAGCATTTTATGCGTATCTTTCAAGAAATAAGTGGGTTTTACGAAGAGATATTAAGTGGTTTGCCGGTAAAACGATAAACGGGGTTCAGGTTACCGAGTCAGGAATTCTTGCTGCGGCACATCTCGGCGGTCCAAATGCTGTAAAAAGATATTTGCGAAGCGGTGGTGTAAATGGGTTTTCTGATGCATTTGGAACTACAATACGGTATTATATGAAACGATTTGGAGGGTATGATACTTCTTTTGTTGCCCCTAATCGAAAAGCAAAAGTTGTTTTATAGCTTTTCTGGCTTTCTAATAATCTCTCTGTATAATATAGATGGTTGGTCTTTTGTGTAGATCAACTTCGTTTTCCTGTTTCCATTCTGTGATAGTTTTGGTGGCTATGTATTCTGTAGTCAGTGTGATGTCGCAGGCGATACATAACCTTGTATTGTTATTTAGGATAGATTTTAGGTCATCGAACATTTTATCATTTCTGTAGGGAGTTTCAATAAAAATCTGCGCCTGATTTTTTTCCAATGAAGTTTTTTCTAAATACTTGATCATAGACTTTCTTTCATTTTTGTCAATAGGCAGGTAACCATTAAAACTAAAATTTTGACCATTCATTCCGCTACTCATCATAGCGAGTAGTATTGACGAAGGGCCTACAAGTGGTGTAACTTGAATTCCTTTTTCGTGAGCTATTCTAACGACTTCTGCACCAGGGTCTGCGATTCCAGGGCATCCTGCGTCAGATAATAATCCAACAGACTCCCCGTTTAGACAGGGTGCTAAATATCCCGGGATTTCTGAGGTATCCGTGTATTTGTTTACTGTGTGTATAATCAGGGAACGTTGAGACTTACTAGGGCTAACCTTTTTGATAAAGCGTCTTACTGGTTTTTCGTTTTCAACGATGTAGTGATTTACTTGTTCTAAAACTTTTTTAATTGAGATAGGTAAGACTTCTAAAGGGACATCGTCTCCTAATCGTGTTGGGATTAAATATAATTTTCCTTTGGGATCTAGGGGTTTAAGCTCCATAGGTTTGTTTTGTAACCAACTGTTGTTGATTGATTTGTTTTTTAGTAATTCTTAAAGTTGTATATCTGTGTCAAATCAATTTTAAATATACAAAAACTTTATTTTTGAAAAAGCTAGCGTAGTTTATTCAGTTTTATAACGATAGTATCACATGCTTTATTGAGCATTTGGAAAACATCTTCAAAACCTTGTTCTCCACCATAATATGGGTCTGGAACATCTAAATTTTCATTTGGGTAAAGTTCGTCTAGGATAAGACTCACTTTATTTTTTTCTTGGGTGTTGTTTGTGAGTTTTATAATGTCTTGGTAATTAGAGCTGTCCATAACATAAATAAAATCATAAGTTTTGAAGTCTTCTCTGCTGAATTGCGCAGCTCTTTGGTTACTAATGTCTATGCCATGCTTATTTCCTATGTCAATTGATCGTTGATCGGGTTTACTGCCAATGTGATAATTGCTTGTGCCGCATGAGTTTACTATAAAATCATTTGGATTGAGTTTGTATTTTAAGATGCCTTCGGCCAATGGAGATCTGCAGATATTGCCCAGACAAACCATTAAGATTTTGGTTTTCATATTTTATGAAAAAAATTATAAAGTGAGCTTTTTGCCTAAATCCTCTACATATTTTCTGAATTGTTTGTCTGTAGATGATAGGTTATCTACTGTCTTACAGGCATGAAGCACGGTTGCGTGATCTCTTTTTCCGATCTGGGTTCCGATACTTGCTAATGAAGCTTTAGTAAGTTTCTTGGCAAAAAACATCGCAAGTTGCCTGGCTTGCACGATATGGCGCTTTCTTGTTTTGGACTGAAGCGTTTCTACGTCCATCTGGAAATAATCGCTTACAACCTTCTGGATGTAGTCTATAGAAACTTCGCGTTTTGTGTTTTTAACATAATTGTCAACTATAGCTTTTGCGAGATCTATAGTAATGTCTTTTTTGTTGAAAGACGAGTGAGCTATTAGAGAAATAATTGCTCCCTCTAATTCGCGAATATTAGTTTTGATGTTATTGGCTAGAAATTCTACAATCTCTTCTGGCATTTCTACACCATCTCTATATAATTTATTTTTGATGATAGAGACTCTGGTTTCAAAATCGGGTTGATGTAGCTCTGCAGATAATCCCCATTTAAATCTTGAAAGTAACCTTTGTTCTATATCCTGCATATCAACAGGAGCTTTGTCACTGGTTAAAATTACTTGTTTTCCATTTTGGTGTAAATGATTGAATATGTGGAAAAATACATCTTGAGTACCCGCTTTTCCAGATAGTAATTGGATGTCGTCAACAATAAGTACGTCTATAATTTGATAAAAATGAATAAAATCATTTCTATTATTCTTTTTTACAGATTCTATGTATTGTTGCGTAAATTTTTCGGCAGAAATATAAAGTACCGTTTTTTCAGGATAATTGTCTTTAATATTAACACCAATAGCATGTGCCAAGTGTGTTTTTCCTAAACCAACACCACCAAAAATAAGTAATGGATTAAAAGAAGTTCCTCCTGGTTTGTTGGCAACAGCCATACCGGCAGATCGCGCTAATCGATTGGAGTCCCCTTCTAAAAAATTATCAAAATTATAACTTGGATTAAGCTGAGATTCTATTTTTACATTTCGTATTCCCGGAATAACGAAAGGGTTTTTTAATTCTGGGTTTTTACTTTTAATTGGTACATCTACCTCCTGAGTGTTAACAGCAGTGCGATTAGCACTTGGTATTTTTTCAGTAAATGGTTTTTTGTTGCCGTAGGTATTTTCCATTTTGATTACATAAACCAACTTCGCGTTTTCTCCTAACTCACGTGTTAAAGATACTTTGAGTAGATTTACATAATGCTCTTCAAGCCATTCGTAAAAAAATTTACTAGGGACTTGAATGCTTAAAGCGCCATCTGTAAGTTTTACAGCTTTGATCGGTTCAAACCATGTTTTAAAAGCTTGCGGAGTAATGTTGTCTTCTATAAAAGATAAACAATTGTCCCAAACTGATTGCGCGGTTACATTCATTCCAGTGGTTAGATTTACTATTTTTCTGTTAAGTTACTAAAAGTAATTGTTGAAAAACTCCTTACTGTTTTTGCTTGACAAATATGTGAACAAAAAATGTAAAAAAAAAACGATTTCGGTGTTGAATTTTAATTATTTTTTTTGCATAATTTATTAATACTACTTTTAACGATTTTAATGTTTTTATATTTTTATCCTATGCTAATTACCTCAGAGACTACATTGAAAGTGAGATATTCAGAAACCGATCAAATGGGGGTTGTTCACCATGGCAACTATGCACAATACTTAGAGTTAGCGCGTATTGATTGGTTATCCCGATTAGGTATTTCTTATAAATCTATGGAAACAAATGGTATTATGCTTCCAGTATATGCTTTAGACTTTAAATTTAATAAATCTGCGTTCTTTGATGATGAATTGACTGTTAAAACTTCGCTTAGGAAAATTCCTACAGCCAGAATCATCTTTGATTATGAGATTTTTAATGAAAATCATGAATTATTAACAACAGCGTCTTCAACTCTGGTTTTTGTTGATAGTGAAACAAGAAAACCCATTTCATGTCCTTCTTATTTGATTGAAATAATTAAAAACTATTAATTTTCTAATCTCTTAATTTTTATTTCATACAACGGGGAAAAAACCTCTTTTATTTTATCAGCATTTCTTTTTCTAACTAAAATGTATAGTTTACAGTTCAATTCAAGTTCTTGTTTTGTGATTTTTATGTTGTTTTCTTTGAGGATACGCATCACTTTATTCATGTCCTTATATTCAAAATGAATAACAAAACCAATGTTGATCGTTTTTTCTACAATTGCTGAAGCTTCGAGTGCTAATTGAGCCGAGGTGCGATAGGCATTTATAAGACCGCCAACTCCTAATTTTACGCCTCCAAAATATCGTACAACAACGATTAGAATATTGGTAACATCATAGGATTGTATTTGTCCGTAGATAGGTTGTCCGGCAGAATTCGAGGGTTCTCCGTCATCATTAACACGGTACCGGTATTTTTCTGATCCAATTTGCCATGCGTAGCACCAATGTCGCGCAGCGTGGTGTCGCTTTTTTAAGTCCTCAATATATAGTTTAACATCTTCTTCTGAAGTAACCGGAAAGGTATACCCAAAAAACTTACTGTTTCTATCTTTAAATAGAGTTTCTTCTCCGGGAGATTCTACTGTTTTATATGTGTCTTTTATTTCCAATCCATCTAAATTATATAGAAAATGCGACTAGAATAATACTGATAACAGCTAAAATAATACCTATCCAGTTTTTGAGTATTAATCGTTCTTTAAAAAGTATAATTCCTGCAATGGTAGAGACTAAAAGGATAGCGACATTATTTATAGTAAATACTGTTGAGCTGTCCATATCGTCGTATCGTAATGCTTTTATTAAAAAATAAATCGAGAAATAATTAGGTACTCCTAATCCTATTCCTGCCAAGATGTTCTTCAAAGATAATTTTAGAGTGCCTCTAATAGCTTTATAGAGTAATATACAGACGCCAAGGATAGCCGCAAAACCAAAAATTGAAGCCGAAAAAACGGGAACATCATTTTCTGCTACAAAATTGGTTTCAAAAAATTTAAGACTGGTATCAATGATTCCGCTTCCAATAAAAACCAGTAATGGAAAAATTAGATTTTCTTTGGTTATAGAAATCCCTTCTGCTGTTTTTATTGAAGTAAGGTATACAGCAAATAGGGCAACAACAATTCCAATTATTTTTACTAAACCAGTACTTTCGTGATACACTAGAATTCCAAATACGATAGGGATAACTAAACTCATTTTGGTGGCTACAGCGGCAACTGATAATCCGTTTTTTTGTGTAGTTACAGCCATTAAGTTGAATACTGATATAAAGATTATACCCAAAGCCATGGCTCCGTAAAACCACCCTTCTTTGGGTACAGAACTAATATCTATTGGTTCTGAATAGGCAATAATACCTGAGATTGAGGCAACAACATAGTTAACTACTATAGCCTGAAGGGTGTCTACATTGTATTTAGCGAATAGTTTAAAAATTACAAAGATCAAGCTTGAAGCTAATATACTTAGGATTAAATAAATCAAAATAAATTGGATTTTAGGGTAAATAAATTCGTAATATCTTCTTTTTTAGGATCATTGTTCCAGGTATGAATTCCTAATCTGGATGCCGTATCTGTATTTTCTTTGGTGTCATCAATAAAGAGAGTTTCTTGAGGCTGTATATTATGCTGTTGTAAAACAAATTCAAAAATATCTGAATTTGGTTTTCTTAATTGAATTTTGTGTGAGAGATAAAAAGCATCAAAGCAAGATTTGAAATCATTGTAAAACGAAACATTATTTTTAATCCAATCTATATGCAATTCATTAGTATTGCTAAGCAGAATTAATTTGTAATCATGCTGTGCTCCTAAATTTTGGATAAATTCTAATCGATGTTTCGGAAAGTCCAGTAAAATCGCATTCCAGGCATTAATGATTTGCTTTTCTGAAGCTTTTGGGTATAATTCTAGAAAAAAACGGATGAAATCTGAAGTAGAAATTTTCCCGGTTTCATAACGGTTGTACACCTCTTTTGCTTCTTCTAAATCAGGAACTTTTCCTAGCGCAGAGAGTTCTCTGTTTGTTGCGGTTTTATCTAGATTTATAAAGACATCCCCAAAATCAAAAATTATGGTATTAATCATTTCGGTATATTCTTAAGGTGTCATTCATAATTTTTCTTTCAGAAATTAAATTTCCTTTTAGTGTAGGAGCCTTAATTCCGTCGTCAAATGTAGTACTTCCCTCAAAAATTCGCGCTTCATCCCAAAGATTTTCGTCAACAAAAGATTGTATCGTATGTGTTCCGCCTTCAATAATAACAGATTGAATTTGATGTTGGTGAAGGATGGTACAAATTTCTTCTGCACTGTTGTCTTTTGTGTTGATCGCTTCATAAATAAGGTTTTCGGTATTTTCCTTTTTGAATTTTTCTGAAGTTATCACAATAGTCGCTGTAGTTTTGTCTAATATCGACGAATCTTTCGTTATGTGGCCAGATAGGTCAATTGCAATTCTTATCGGGTTGTTACCTGGCCATGATCTTGTTGTAAGCTTAGGATTGTCTTCGATAATCGTTTTACTGCCAACAAGAATGGCTTGTTCTTCTGCGCGCCACTTGTGTGTTAACTGTCTGGAACGTGTATTAGTTATCCAAATAGGTGTTCTTTTTTTTCTTGTTTCAGGAGCGATAAAACCATCTAAGGTTTGAGCCCATTTTAAAATGATATACGGTCTTTGTTTATTATGAAAAGTAAAAAATCTCTTGTTGAGCTCTAGACATTCTTTTTCTAATATCCCTACCGTAACATCACAGCCGGCACTCATTAATTTTTTTATTCCTGTGCCAGATACTTCAGAAAAAGTGTCTATGGTGCCTATCACTACTTTTTTTATTCCTTTATCGATAATTAAATCACTGCAAGGAGGGGTTTTTCCAAAGTGACTACAAGGTTCCAGGCTTACGTAAATTGTTGCCTCTTTTAATAACGCTTGATTTTTAACTGATGCAATGGCATTTACCTCGGCATGGGGTGCTCCGGCCTGATAATGCCATCCTTCTCCAATAATCTTATTATTGTAAACAATGATACTGCCTACCAATGGATTTGGGTACGTAGTGCCCAGGCCATTTTTTGCTAATTGGATGCATCTGTGTATATATTTTTCGTGTATTTTCAATTTATTTTAAAGATATTCTTTGTTCTTTATTAATTTTATAGGGGTAAGAAAAACTGCCGAAATGATATCTAAGACTTCCTTTGTATTGTATATTGAGAGAATCTGTTTGGAGCACCTTTAAAAGGCTTCTCAAAATATTGGTTTTATTTTTCTCATAAATTTTGGAGAGCGAAAAAGTACCTTCCAGAGGGATTGCAAATTCGTTTTTAGCCGGAACATCAAACTCTTTAGACGAAATGGTACCTACATCCATATTGTCGACAAAAATGTGAACATCCTCTATAGATAGTTTACCCTTAGCATAATTCGGGTTGTTAAAAACAGCATCAGCCTTCACGGTTATGTTACGTAATTCTATGCTTTTAACTTCAAGATTACTAACGTATTTGAATTTCGGTTTTTCAGAAAGGGTACAGCTTGTAATAAGCGTAAATATTGTTAATAATAATGAAAACTTCTTCATTGATTCCTGGTCAGATTTAACGTATATTTCAATATCCTTTAGAAGTGATTTTTTATTCAAAAGTAACAGCGTAAAAATATTCTTATTCTAGTATATATTGATAGAGCAAAAGTAGTATTTAAAAATATAATGGGGACAATAAAAATAAGGAAGATAAAGCCCGAAGATAATCAGGTAGTAGCTAAGGTAATTAGAGAGGTTTTAGTAGAAATGGGGATTCCAAAGGTGGGAACCGTTTTTGAAGATGAAGCTCTTGATATGATGTATGAGACATATAACTACTCAAACAGAGCGTATTTTGTTGTAGAAGAAGAGGGTGTGGTTATCGGAGGTGCAGGAATAGCTCCATTAGAGCATGGAGACTCTGATACCTGCGAGCTTCAAAAAATGTATTTTTTACCTATTGCCAGGGGTAAAGGAATTGGATTGAGAATGATACATACCTGCCTTGATTTTGCCAAAGAACAAGGTTTTGTTAAGTGTTATCTGGAGACCATGCCGTATATGAAGGCCGCAAGAAAATTATACAAGAAAGTCGGGTTTAATGATTTGGATGGCCCGGTAGGTAATACAGGTCATTATAGTTGTCAAGCATGGATGATAAAAGATTTATAATAAAAAAAGACTCCAATTGAAGATAAAAGATCTAAGGGATGACTTTTTGAATTCTCTATCAACAATCTATGATATAGAAGAAGCACGTTCTTTTTTTTATATGCTTTCAGAACATATTGTAGGATTGAGTCGGGTGGATATTGCCATGCATTTAAACAAAGAACTCTCTGCTTCAGAGATTACCGGTTTTATGAATGCACTTAAGCAATTAAAGAAACAAGAACCTATACAGTATATCATAGGTCATACAAGTTTTTATGGGCTTAATTTTGATGTAAATCATCATGTTTTAATCCCAAGACCAGAAACCGAAGAATTGGTAGATTGGATGATAAAAAACCTACATAAAACAAAAAGACCTGTTAATATTCTGGACATCGGAACAGGTAGCGGTTGTATAGCGGTTTCTTTGGCAAAAAATCTGTCTCAGGCAAATGTATATGCAATTGATGTTTCAAAAGAAGCAATTCTTGTGGCTAAAGAGAATGCGAAGAAAAACCAAGTAGTTGTATCGTTTATACAATCAGATATATTAAAGACTGAAGATTTACCGATGCACTTTGATGTTATAGTTTCTAACCCGCCATACGTTAGAGAGCTAGAGAAAAAAGAGATGCAGCTAAATGTTTTAAATAACGAACCAGCATTGGCACTATTTGTAGCCGATGATAATCCTTTAATCTTTTATAAAAGAATTACCGAATTGGCAAAGAGGAACCTTACCCCTGGAGGTTCTTTGTATTTTGAGATTAATCAATATCTAGGATTAGAGACAAAGAACATGATTAAAGCCTCAGGCTTTAAATCTGTGATATTGCGTAAGGATGTATATAATAATGAGCGAATGATACATGCGTGTGTACACTAAAAAACATAAGAAATGAATACTTTAGATTCGATTTGTGTATTTTGTGGTAGTAGTGAAGGTAATGATACCAAAGTGATGTCAGAAGCCCTTTTACTTGGAGAGAAACTTGCACAAAAAAATATTACCTTGGTCTATGGTGCTGCCAAAATTGGAATTATGGGGCAAGTCGCCAAAGGAGCGATGAACTATAAAGGAAATGTGATTGGAGTAATTCCGGAATTTCTGAAGTTGAAAGAGGTTGTGCATCAGGGACTAAATGAATTGATTACGACCAGCAATATGCATGAAAGAAAAATGAAAATGCACGAACTTAGCGATGGATTTATCACATTACCTGGTGGTTTCGGGACATTAGAAGAGCTTTTTGAAATTACGACCTGGGCACAATTAGGGTTACACCAAAAACCGATAGGACTTTTAAATACCAGAGGATTTTATGATAGTCTGTTAGCGCTATTAGAAAACATGGTCAGAAGAGGGTTTTTGAAAATGGAAAATTATGAATTGCTTTTGGTTGATGATGATATAGATCGTTTGTTAGAAAAAATGAAAAACTTTAAACCAGTTCAGGTACCTAAGTGGTTAAAACTGGATAGAACCTAAATTGATTTATAAATTACAACACAAGAATTACGACATATGCACAAGGTTTAGTAACTCATCATTAAAAGGTAAATATCTTAAATTATTCGTATTAATAGATGACAAGATAACTTGTGTAAATAATTGAAACCTCGATTTTAATACATGACTACAGAACAAAAAATCAATCAACTACGAGAAGATCTAAGGCAACATAATTATAATTATTATGTATTGGATGCACCAACAATAAGCGACTATGAGTTTGATATGATGCTCAAAGACCTGCAGGTATTAGAAGAAAAACATCCTGAGTTTTATGATCCTAATTCACCAACACTACGAGTGGGTGGAGAAATAACCAAGAGTTTTGAAACGGTAGTTCATGATTATAGGATGTATTCCTTAGATAACTCATATTCAAAAGAAGATTTACTTGATTGGGAGAAACGAATACAAAAAATAGTAGATGGAGAGGTCAATTATACCTGTGAGCTTAAATACGATGGGGCGTCTATCAGTTTGACATATGAAAATGGAATGTTGTTACGAGCTGTGACCAGGGGAGATGGTATTCAGGGTGATGATGTTACCACTAATATCAAAACTATCAAATCTGTTCCTTTAAAATTAAAAGGAGATTTCCCTCCTAAATTTGATATCAGAGGCGAGATCGTATTACCATTTGAAGGATTTGCCAAAATGAATCAAGAACGAATAGCTGCAGGAGAAGAGCCGTATATGAATCCCCGAAATACAGCTTCTGGTAGTTTAAAATTGCAAGATAGTAGTGAAGTGGCAAAACGCCCTTTAGATTGTTTGCTGTACAATATTACAGGAAATAGATTGGGTATTGCTTCTCAATTCGAAAGTCTTGAAAAAGCCAGAGAATGGGGGTTTAAAGTGCCACCAGAATCTAAAAAAGTGAATACGATTAACGAGGTATTAGATTTTATAGCCTATTGGGATGAACATCGTCATGATTTGCCCTATGAAACTGACGGGGTAGTAATTAAGGTGAATAACATTCAGCAACAAGAAGAGCTTGGTTTTACAGCTAAAGCACCGAGATGGGCTATGGCATACAAGTTTAAAGCCGAGCAGGCAGTAACTGTACTTAATGAGATCACTTACCAAGTGGGCAGAACCGGAGCAATAACTCCAGTTGCTAATCTTAAACCTGTCTTACTTGCAGGGACAACAGTTAAAAGAGCTTCGCTTCATAATGCGGATCAGATTGAAAAATTAGATATACGAGAAGGAGATACTGTTTATGTCGAAAAAGGAGGAGAGATTATCCCTAAAATTATAGGTGTAGATTTTAAAAAGCGAGGAGTCGATTCTGTGGCTACTCAATACATTACTCACTGTCCAGAATGTCATACTCCATTACTACGAAAAGAAGGAGAGGCACAACATTATTGTCCAAATTATACTGGATGTTCTCCTCAGATAATTGGCCGAATACAGCATTATATTTCTCGAAAGGCAATGGATATAGAAGGGCTGGGAGGTGAAACAGTAGCATTACTCGTAAATGAGGGATTGATTGTTAATTATGCAGATCTCTATGAATTGAGAAAAGAACAAGTACTGCCTTTAGAGAGAATGGCAGAAAAAAGTGCAGAAAACCTTATTTCTGGAATAGAGAAATCAAAAGAAATTCCGTTTGAAAGAGTATTGTTTGCTTTAGGGATTCGATATGTTGGAGAAACGGTTGCTAAAAAATTGGTAAAACATTACAAGACTATTGACGCTATTATTGCTGCCACAGAAGAAGAATTAGTAAATGTGGATGAAATTGGGATTAAGATAGCTCAAAGTGTAAAAGAGTTTTTTGATTCTGAAAATAATAAAATCTTAATTAACCGATTGAAACTATATGGCATTCAATTAGAAATTTCTGCAGATAAACTTGCTAATCAAACCGATACCTTAAAGGGTCAGGCATTTGTTGTTTCTGGAGTTTTTGAAAAAGTATCTCGTACCGAACTAAAAAAAATGATAGAAGATAATGGAGGTAAAGTTTCAAGCTCTATTTCTTCTAAAACAACCTATGTGGTTGCAGGTGCAAACATGGGGCCAAGCAAATTAGAAAAAGCAAATAAATTAGGGGTGCCGATCATTAGTGAAGATGATTTTCTCAGTAAAGTAACATGAAAATAAGGACACTTATTCAAATATTATTACTAATCACCGGTGGACTTTGTGTGTATAGTACTGCGATGCAATTGCCAATGTTAGAATTTTATGTAAAACCGATGACAGTCCCTTTATTTTTTATGTTGTATTGGTTTAATGTTAAAAAACCAGACTGGTTATTTTTGTTCATATTGTTACTTTGCTTTTTAGGAGATATTTTTTTGTTAGTTGATATAAATAATAGCTTTATGTATGTACTCTTAAGCTATACGATCTGTTACGTAATCCTGTTTTACTATTTGTATAAAAATCATAAGCCAATAGAATATGGTATTACAGATCTTATATATTCGGTTATATTTTTTTTAATATGGACTTTTATTACGTATAAAATTTATGACGTAACTCAGGATTCAATGGGATCGATTAGACCATTTGGAGTAAGTTATTTAGTAATATTATACCTTCTATTTATAGGCGCAGTTTTTCAATACATTAATATAAGATCAACTAAATCATTATTTTTTTTAATTGCAATATTAAACTTTATTGTGAGCGATGCTTGTTTTGCTTTGAATAGGTTTTATATTCCGTCAATAGAGTTCGAAATCATAAATTCAATCTATCAGCTTTTAGCAGTTTTTTTTCTTGTTAAGTTTAAGATATCAAGTCCTATTCCCTTAAAATTGAAAGAAGTATAAGTCAAAACCATAGACTGTAAGACCTTTAATTATTATAATTTTGCTATATTGTGTACAGGAATATATCACACTAAATTATTTCAGGAAGGCATACTCAGAATTAGTAGAGGTTAATTGCTTGAGTATAAAAAATGGTTAATGAATGGAGAAAAACTACTAAAGCTTGTTATTTTCTTTTTAATCGTATCACAGGTACTTGGTTTTGTTTTTAAAAATCTCCTGTTATATAACTATGCCAATACAATACTTCCTGCTTTAATTATTTTGCTTTATTTTATAAGTACCAAAAGAATAAAATTATTTGACATAGTTGTTCTTTTGGCTCTTTTGATTGGTCAGTGGGTATTTTTTTTTGTGGATTGGGATATTTTAATAAAGTCACAAATAGTAAGGCGAATTACAATTTATATCTTGGTGTTTTATTTTTTGTATGACAACCATAAGTCATTTAAGTATAATAGAAGAGATGTATTTACATTAGTATTAGGTAGTTCTTTGTATACTGTAATTTTCATTATGGCTTATCTATCATTAAGAGAACAAATGGGAGCGTTGCATGGGATAGGTTTTCTCAACTTACTGTTGATTTATATTTTACTGATTGTAGGCGCAATGCATTACATTAACATACGATCAGAAAAATCCCTTTGGTTTTTGTATCAATGCTAAACGTTGCGTTCAGCGATTTTATGTTGTTGTTAGATAGATTTTATTTGCACTCATATGAATTGGAGGTCTTAGTATTGATATGTGAACCTTTGGCGATTGTTTTTTTTGGTAAACTATATGGCGACAAAATCTCTAAAACTCAAATCAGAAGAATTTGAAGGGTTTTAATAATAAAAACTATGATTTGAAAATAGCAAGATTTACATACCACTTATTTTATACGACAGGTTTTCTTACTATGTTGGCAGCTATTTTTGCTCAGGACATACTTATCTATTTTAAGCCTTTTGTTATCATTACGTTAGGGTTGTTGTATTTGGCTAATACAGAAAATAAAAATTATGTTGTTTTAACGAGTTTATTCTTGCTCTTAATTTGTGAAATACTTTTTTTACAAGATTATTTGGGGAATTTCGAGATCTTACATGTTTTACTCTCGATATATTATGCTCTTAATATTGGCTTACTTTGGAAGAGTTTACAGTTAATTAAGATAAAGCTTAAAAAGATTTTTACACTACAATTGCTTATATCGATGGCTCTAATTATTTATGTATTATATTCTGTAGCGCAATTAATTCTGCCCAGGGTAGATGATCATCATGTTGTGCTGATCATGCTGATTTTTTTCTTTTCATTATTCATAGGAGTATGCTACTATATTTATTTAAATAGTAAAACAATCATTAGTTATTCATTAATGGTGGCGGCGTCATGTTTTTTGATTGTAAATATTTTAGCGGCTTTAAACCGGTTATATGTTTCTATCGAAGTGTTCTCGATCATAAACAACCTTTTACAGATTTTTGGGCAGTTTTTTCTTGTGAAATTTTTTATTGATCAACATAAATTACTTCCTAATGAAGAGGATTATTTTTAAAAGTTAATAGTAGATTTATAGTGTTTAATACTTCGAGTTTTTGAAAAAAATAAATTTTACATATTTAATATTCTATTGCGCTTTTGTAATGGTAATTTATGTAGCTGTTTTTTTGGATAAAGCGTTGTTGATCTACATAAAACCAATAGCGCCTCTTTCTTTAATTTTGTTGTACGTAAAATCGGTTAAAAAAATTGATCCTTTATTTCCTTTAAGTATGGTTGTAATATCAATTACTGATATTTTTAATTATATCGATTTTATAAAATTTTTTGATCTCATTGCTTTGTTGATATCCCTATTTTATATTCTTTGCCTTTTTTTATTAAAAGATTTTATTTCTAAAGAAGATGTGAAGCTTAGTAAATTAGTATCTCCACCGGTTATAGTTAGCATACTTTTTATTACCTATCTGATCTATTCTATTGTTGAGATTGCAATGCCCGAAGTTGGGAACTCTCTAGGATCTATTGTTTTGATTGTTACAAGCTTACTTTCATTTGTTGCAGTCAGTTTTTTCATCTACGTAGCAGATAGATATGATAAATCAATTTTTTTATTTATTTCGGCTTGTTGTACATTATTTGTAGATACAATTTTAGCTATAAACGAGTTGTACTATTATACCAGGGTTTTTACAGTACTTATTAATATTGCAGAAATAGCTGGCCTTTATTTTTTTACCATATTTTTAGTACGCACAAAGCTAGTCGATGTAGAAACGTTTAAAGAAAACTATTTCTAGGGTGAAGTAATGATGATCAATGATCTTGTTTCTTAGCAATGCTTTATATTCGCACTAATTTAAATAATCAGATACTCTATTGGAAATTTTATCATTGATCAACTACTTTACTGACTGCTACAGGGCAGACAATAGAGAGTTTAGTATCGAGAATTTTTTTTCTTCTAAGTTTGAAAATCAAACGCTTCAAAATCTGGAGGAAGAACTAATTAACGGTAGGTTTAAACATCAATACATACCTGATAAGCCCGCTGAAGCTATATCTAAAAACCTTCAGTTGTATAAAAGAGATAAACAGTTGTTTTATTGCTCACTTTTTTTGGTCGGCAAACGAAAGCTGTTTAATAAAAAAACACAAATAATTTGTGCACCCTTATTTTTTTATCCTTCAGAAATAGTACATCAACTACATGGAGAATATCTTATAAAATTACCGATAGAAGAGCGGCAAGTTAATTATGGTTTTCTAAAAACGTTGGAGTTTAATACTTCATTTGAGAAATTTCAAGAAGAATTTACGATTTTACTTCATGAAGAAATAGTAGATTATCCTTTCATCACCAGAATGCAGCGAATATTTGAAAAACATGTTTCCAATGTTTCTTTTTCCGATGATTTTGCAATGTTTCCTAAGTTGTTAAAGCCATCACTGGTAAAAAAATATAGCAAAGAAGGCGGGGATGAAAATTTTGATCGTTTTAAGCTGCTACCTACTTCAGGAGTATTGGTGTCAAGTAGGGCGAGCAACATTCAAAATGTGGTTAATGAATTAGAGCAATTATCAAAAGTCTCAGATTTTTCATCTGCAATTCATTCTTATCTCGATAATTATGATCAGCCCAAAACAGAAGCATATGTGCCTTTAATCAAGCCGTTTATTCTTAATAAAGCGCAAGAAAAAAGTATTGCGTCTGCAAATGAGATGGGAAAATCTGTGATTATTGGTCCTCCAGGCACGGGTAAATCATATACAGTTGCTGCGATTGCCATAGATTGTCTTAGTCAAGGAAAGAGTGTTCTTATTGCTACGAGAACCGATGAGGCATTACAGGTGATTTCAGATAAACTAAACTCTTTTTCTGTGGGGCGTTATAGAATGAAAGCAGGCGGATCCAGATACAAAATGTCCTTAGTGTCTAGCCTCGAAAAATTTTTATATCGATTTGATCAATTACCTTTCAGGAGCGAAATTGATAAAAAATTCAATCACTTAGAATTTCTACAAAAGAGGTTGAAGGAGATCGAGCTTGAGTTTTCAGAAATTGATAAAAAAAGCGAAGCTTTGACTCGTACGATTCTAAAAGAATCAGGTTTTATACGAAGTGTACAGCTTAAATGGTTAGCCTTATTTAAACAATGGGAACAGCAAGAGTGGGCGTTGATTGATGAATATATGTCTTCTCTTCATAATAGTATTCAAAAGTCAAATAAAAAATTGATGGGGCAACTATTGGGTAAAATTAGAAATCGGGTGCTGCATCATTGGGAAGAGCTTCAAAACCTTGTAAATTCTATACGTAATAATGATCTGTCGATGAAAGCCGATGAGTTACAGTCGGTTAATTTTAATATCATACTTGATGCCTTACCTATTTGGTTGGTAAAGATTGATCAGGCGGCAGAAATACTTCCTTTAAAAAAAGAAATGTTTGATTTGCTGCTTGTTGATGAAGCTACACAATGTGATATGGCTGGGGTTTTACCCCTGATGCAAAGAGCAAAAAAACTTGTGATCACCGGAGATCCAAAACAATTAAGACATGTTAGTTTTTTATCCAAACAACAAATGTTTTCAATAGCAAGAAAACATAATATTTCCTGGAACGAAAAGTATAATTATAGAAATAAAAGCCTTCTTGATTTTGTGTTAGAGCATACCACATCTTCAAAGCAAGTAACGCTTCTAAATGAGCATTATAGATCGTTACCAGATATTATTCGCTTTAGCAATCTAGAGTTTTACGAAAACTCATTGTTAGTCATGAATGATCTTCCAAAATATAAAAACCAAAAATCTGTTTTTATTCATGAAGTAAAAGGCAAAAGAAATGATAAAGGAATTAATGAGGAAGAAGGAGCGCTAATTCTTAAGTATATAAAGAATCTTATTTTGCAAGAAGAAGGTGTTCAGAAAAAACAAGCAACTAGTTTAGGAGTAATTTCTCCATTTAAAGATCAAGTTATATATTTGGGTAAATTGATTCGAAAAGAAATTTCTTTGAATCAGCTTCGCAAACATAATATCCGCCTTGGTACTCCATATTCTTTTCAGGGAGATGAAAGAGATATTGTTCTTATTTCGATGGCTATAGATAATGATTCGCATCATAGCGCGTTACATTATCTAAATAGAACAGATGTTTTTAATGTTATGATAACCCGAGCCAGAAACGTACAGGAAGTCTTTTTGTCTGCGACTATTAAAAACCTAAAGCTCGATTCACTATTGCGTAAATATTTAGAAAAATCTTTAGATAATTATAAGCCCGTCACTCAAAAAAATCAATTAGATATATTTACAAAACAAGTATGTGATTTTTTGGATGGTATTGATTTAGGGATTAATTACTATGTAGGATATCAGCTATCTGGATTAATAATAGATATTTTAATAGAAAAAAACGGACACTATCTGGGAATCGATTTAATTGGATATCCAGGTGATTTTGAAGCTTCATTTTCTATAGAACGTTATAAGGTTTTATACCGTGTTGGAATTCAGGTTATTCCTCTAAGTTATGTTACCTGGTATTTTGATGAAAAAATAAAAGAACGAATGTTAGAGCGGTTGGATACTTTATGAAGAAATGATTTTTCGGTTTTCTTGAAGTAAACGAAGTGATTTTAAATTGTAAAATAGCTACATTTGTGGCTTCTTAATCTTTTTTATAAATGATTTTAAAGGGTCTTAAAAGAAATGCGATAAAAAAAAGTATTGAAACTCATTTGAAGAAGAGAAACACTTCATCTACAGGTATTTCGAGCCTCAAAACCCTTGCGGTGCTGGTGGATGCTTCCAATTCGATCAATATAGGGGCTATAGTAAAGCTGGCTAATGAATTGCAAGTTAATCCCGAAGATTTGAAAGTAGTAGGATATAAAGAAGACAAAGATATAGAAGATGACAAGGATGCTGCATATTATAATGATAAAAGCTTTGCTGTTAATGGTTCTGTTAAAAACAGAGCTTTACAGGATTTTATGAATAAAGAGTATGATGTGTTGATCACTTTTTATGAAGAAAATAAATTAGAGTTGAATTATGTTGCGGCAGTTTCAAAAGCAAAACTGAAAATTGGTTTTGCCGAGGTAGATAATCGAATTAATGATTTAATTATTGGGTCTACAACAAACGACACCAATCTTTTTATATCAGAACTAAAGAAATATTTAAAAATTTTACAGGTAATATAGTATGAGTGGGTTTCTTAGAGGAACAGGGGTAGCGCTGGCAACCCCATTTAATAAAGACGGTTCTATAGATTTTGAAGGAGTTACATCATTGGTTAATTATTGTATCGAAGGAAATATAGAATATCTTGTCGTGTTGGGAACAACTGCAGAATCAGTTGCACTTTCTAAAGAAGAAAAAAAAGCGCTGGTACAACATATTGTTGAAGTAAACAAGAAAAGACTTCCAATAGTAATCGGTATTGGAGGAAACAATACGGCCGCAATTCTGGAAGAGCTTACCGAGATAACCGTATCAGACTTTGATGCTGTGCTCTCTGTAGTTCCTATGTACAACAAACCAACTCAAGACGGGATATATCAGCATTATAAAGTTATAAATGATAATTCTCCACTACCAATTCTATTATATAATGTGCCCTCTCGTACAGGGAGTAACATGACTGCAGAAACAACATTGCGCCTTTCGCAATTGGATAAGATTATAGGCATCAAAGAAGCGGTAGGGGATTTTACTCAGGTACTAAAGATTATAAAAGATAGACCTGATGATTTTTTGGTTATTTCTGGAGATGATACCTTAGCACTACCGACAGTGACGGCAGGAGGTGATGGGGTGATAAGTGTTATAGGTCAAGGTTTTCCAAAAGAATTTTCTGAAATGATTAGACAGGGATTATCAGGTCGTACCCAACAAGCGTATGATATGCTATATAAACTTATACCCGTTATAGATTATGCCTTTGAAGAAGGTAATCCTGCGGGGATAAAAAATATTTTAAAAACAAAAGGTGTATGTGATGATTATGTTCGCTTGCCTTTACTACCAGCTACGCAAAATTTAGCAAAAAAAATAAAAGCGTTTCTTGAAAATTATTAATTTTCAAATCCAATGGCTAAAACAATAAAGGATCCTGGAATAGGCAAATCGTCAAACAGACATGCTAAACGTTTTATTAATACAGATGGATCGTTTAACATTAAGCACGTTAACAGACCAAGTTCTTTATCAGAAAGCTACAACTATTTAATTAGTATTAGTTGGTGGAAATTCTTCTTATGGGTGGTATTGGGGTATATTGTGATTAATGCTTTATTTGCTATAATTTATATAATTTTAGGGATATCTGATATTACAGCTCCTACAGGTAATATTTTTGAGGATTTTCTCAACGCATTCTTTTTTTCTGCACAGACTATTACTACAGTTGGATATGGGGCAATGGCACCAAAAGGTTTGTTATTCGGTATTATATCTTCATTTGAAGCTCTAGTGGGTTTGCTTAGCTTCTCTTTTATAACGGGATTGCTCTATGGTCGATTTTCTAAACCAAAAGCGAATATAAAATTTAGTAATAGCATTATTTTGTTAGAACATAAAGGGGTAGACTCTATAATGTTTAGATTAATGAGCGGGAGTACAAACGTAATGATTCGGCCTAAAATTGAAGCAACACTTGCATTATCTCAAAAAGGAGAAAATAAAAAGTATACAAATAATTTTTACAGTCTTAAATTCGAACGTAATTCAATTACATATCTTCCTACAACATGGACGGTTGTTCATCCGATAGATGATAAAA
Source organism: uncultured Aquimarina sp. (assembly GCA_947497175.1). GTDB lineage: Bacteria > Bacteroidota > Bacteroidia > Flavobacteriales > Flavobacteriaceae > Aquimarina. The sequence goes on from CANMFM010000002.1 coordinate 42,449, forward strand.
GTCCATTAAAGAAGTTTGATCGTGAAGAATTATCGAGATTAAATGCAGAAATATTAATACTTGTGAGTTATTATGATGAATCCTTTAATCAAGAGGTTTATCAGGTTCATTCTTATATTCTAAAAAATCTAAAAAGAGATCATAGTTTTACTCCTGCATTTTATTATAACGATCACGGGTATACAGTTCTTGATCATGACAGATTAGATAAAACACATACTAATAATCCGAATTAATCGTAAACAGAAGGGTATTTTTGTACGTTCTGCAACATCTCCTTAGTTGTATAGTTATTAAAGTAAATCTAAATCAAGAAATTTTCAATGTTTGATATAGTTTTTAATGCATTTTATCTATTTATTAAAAAATAATAGATAATAGCAGCTGAATTGATGAATTAAAGTTTTTGTAATACCGCAGAAATATCTATTTTTGCACGATGTTTTTTAAGCTATGAAGAGATTATTGTTTTTACTTATTTTTGTGTTAACCTTTGGATCGTGTAGTGAGTACCAAAAAGTACTTCGTAACGATGATGTTTCTCCCAAATATAAAATGGCCGAAGAGTTATATAAAGCAGGTAAGTATAAAAAAGCGTTAAGACTTTTTGAGCAAATTGTTCCTTTATATAGAGGTAAACCGCAGGCTGAACGGGTAATGTATTATTATTCAGACACCTATTATCAATTAGAAGATTATTATTTAGCGGGTTATCAATTCGAGAGATTTGCTAAATCATTTCCTAAGAGTGATAAAGTAGAGGAGGCATCATTTAAAAGTGCAAAAAGTTATTACTATTTGTCTCCAAGATATAGTTTGGATCAGACTGAGACTACCACAGCAATAGAAAAATTACAGGCGTTTATCAATACATATCAGGAAAGTGAAAACTTAGCCGAAGCAAATACTTTAGTAGCTGAACTTAGAGAGAAAAAAGAAAGAAAAGCTTACGAAATAGCTAAGCAGTATCATCATAGAGAAAATTATAAAGTAGCAATTTCTGCTTTTGATAATTATTTGGTAGACTATCCAGGTTCACCTTTTAAAGAAAAAGTGCTATATTACAGATTAGAGTCAGAATATCTTTTAGCGATAGGCAGCTATGAAGATTTGATAAAAGAACGTTTAGGAATTGCTCAGGGGTATTATGATAATTATAAAAAATATTATAAGTCTGGTGAGTATACCGAAAAAGCAGAAGAAATAGCTGAAGATATAAAGTCACGACTAGAACAATTTAAATAGAAAATTAAGTAGAAGATGGATTTGAAAAAAAGTAATGCTCCCGTAAATACTACTACGATCGATAAAAATCGTATTGATCAACCAACAGATAATATTTATGAGGCGATTTCTATAATATCAAAAAGAGCAACTCAAATTAATACAGATATTAAAAAAGAACTTCTTGAGAAATTAGATGAGTTTGCAACATATAATGATAGTTTAGAAGAAATCTTTGAAAATAAAGAGCAGATAGAGGTTTCTAAATTCTATGAAAGATTACCAAAACCACACGCACTGGCAGTGCAAGAATGGTTAGAGGATAAAATCTACCATAGAAATACAAAGACAGACACAGAATCTTTATAAATTTATGTCTGTTTTAAGCGGTAAAAAAATTTTAATAGGTGTCACCGCTGGTATTGCCGCATACAAGGTTGCTGGTTTAGTGCGTCTTTTTATTAAAGCAGGAGCTCAGGTAAAGGTAGTTATGACTCCTGCGGCAAAAGATTTTATAACACCGCTTACGCTATCAACACTATCCAAAAATGAAGTGCATTCTTCTTTTTACAATGATGATGATAAGAATGCTGTATGGAATAATCACGTAGATCTTGGTTTGTGGGCTGATCTTATGATTATAGCACCTGCAACCGCAAATACGCTTTCCAAAATGGCAACAGGAACTAGTGATAATTTATTGCTTGCAACGTATCTGTCTGCCAAATGTCCCGTTTATTTCGCACCAGCAATGGATTTGGATATGTATAAACATCCTTCTACACACAAAACGTTTACAAAATTACAAGAGTTTGGTAATATCATGATTCCTTCAGAATCAGGTGAGTTGGCAAGTGGTTTAGTCGGGCAAGGTAGAATGGCAGAGCCAGAGACAATTGTTGATTTTATCGAAAAAGATATTGTTAGCAACCTACCGCTCAGAGGTCAAAAAGTACTAATAACTGCTGGTCCTACTTACGAAGCTATTGATCCTGTAAGGTTTATAGGTAACCACTCTAGTGGTAGAATGGGTATAGAGTTAGCTACTGTGGCTGCAAATCTGGGAGCTCAGGTACATCTCATTTTAGGTCCGTCATCATTACAGGTGGAGCATAACTTCATTAATGTAATTAATGTTGTGAGTGCAGAAGAAATGTTTCAGGCAGTGGTATCTAATTATGACCACTGTGATATTGCAATAGCCTCAGCAGCGGTTGCTGATTATCGACCTAAGCATGTGTCTGATCAAAAAATTAAGAAAGCAGATACCGCTTTTTCTATAGAATTAGAGCGAACAAACGATATCCTTAAATGGATGGGGACTGAAAAAAAGAATCAATTCTTGGTTGGTTTTGCATTAGAAACAGAAAATGAAGAAGAGAATGCAAAAAAGAAATTGAAAAAGAAAAACTTAGATTTAATAGTTCTCAATTCTCTCAATGATAAAGGTGCAGGCTTCAAAGGAAAAACGAATAAAGTGAGCTTAATTAATCATAAATTTGAGATTAAAGCGTTTCCTTTAAAAACCAAGGCAGAAGTTGCTAAAGATATATTCGATGAAATTAATGCGCTTAAAAATGAATAGATTCTTCTTTGTTATACTACTTATTTTCAGTTTTAATCTTTCTGCACAAGAGTTTAATGCTCAAGTCGTAGTTAATGCAGAGCAAACAGGAAATCCTAATCTGCAAGTGTTTAAGACATTAGAGCGTTCTTTGAAGGAGTTTATTAATAATACAAAATGGACAGATATAGATTATCGAACAGAAGAACGAATCAACTGTAGCTTTTTTATTACCATTGTAAGTTATACTAATGATTCTTTTTCTGCAACTGTTCAAGCGCAAGCTTCTCGTCCGGTATATGGTTCTAATTATGAAACTACAATCTTTAATATAAATGATAAAGACTTTAATTTTAACTATTTAGAATTTCAGCCATTAAACTATAACCCTAATAATTTTGAATCTAATTTGATTTCTGTTGTTGCGTTTTATTTATATACGATTTTGGGTATAGATGCTGATACCTTTGAGCTAAACAGTGGTACAAAATATTATGAAGAAGCTAAAAATATTGTCGGAAACGCGCAAGGTAATACGTCTTCTGGATGGATAAGGGCTTCAGATCCAAATAGGTATAGACTTAATGATGATTTGCTTTCTGGTGCCTATGATGGCTACAGAACGGCCATGTATACCTATCATAGAGAAGGGTTAGATGTTATGAATAATAACCTGAAAAAAGGAAAAGAAGTCATAACTGAGACGATAAAAACACTTCAGCAAATGAATAACGCAAGACCAAACTCATATTTGATGCGCGTGTTTTTTGATGCCAAAGCAGATGAGATATCCAGCGCACTTTCTGGAGGGCCGTCAGTCGATATAGCAGAAACAATACAAATACTTAATAGAATAGCACCCACATATTCTGATAACTGGAAAAACATAAAATTTTAGAAAACTCTTTTTTAAAACAGATTAATTCTTCTTAAAACTATAGTATCTTTACTTTTTAAACTATAAAAATTTCTGTCCGTTGCTTAGAGGTCTTTCTATAAAAAACTTCGCCTTAATAGAACAATTGCGCGTCTCTTTTGATTCTGGTTTAATAACTATTACTGGAGAGACAGGAGCTGGAAAATCATTATTATTGGGAGCCTTAGGTTTGTTGCTTGGAAAAAGAGCAGATCTTAGTAGTGTAAAAGATAGTTCTCAAAAATGTATTATCGAAGGTGTTTTTGATATAAAACACTACAATCTTACTACTCTTTTTGAAGACGAAGGGCTTGATTACGAAAACGAGACAATTATTAGACGAGAGATTCTACCTTCTGGAAAATCAAGAGCTTTTGTAAATGATACGCCAGTTACCTTGCAATCATTGGCGGTACTAGGGGCTAAACTAATTGATATTCATAGCCAGCATCAAACGCTGGAAGTTACAACCCATGATTTTCAGTTCGAAGTTCTGGACGCACTGGCAGAAACTCACAGAGAAATAGAGTCATATAAACGCGGACTTAGATTACTGAAGGAGAAAGAAAAAGAAGTCAATGTTTTGATTGCTAATCAAGAAGATTTTAATAAAGAATATGACTATAACGCTTTTTTATTAAAAGAATTAGAGGAAGCAAAGCCTAAAGCTGGTGAACTGCCAGAGTTGGAAGAAAAATATGAAAAGCTTAATAATATTGAGGAGATACAAGAGAGACTATCTGGGGCATTGGCTGTTATATCTTCGGAAGAAGTAGGAGTTTCTGATCAATTAAATACAATAAAAGTAAATCTTTCTAAAATTGAGTCGTATTCTGGGGTGCTTAAAGAGCTTTCTGATCGAATCCAAAGTATATATATCGAGTTGGATGATGTGTATCTATCTTTGCAAAATGAATTAGATAAACTTGAGGCTGATCCTGAGCAATTAGAGCAGTTGAGTAAACGTATAGAGCTTTTGCATAATCTACAAGTTAAACATTCGGTTTCTACACTAGAAGAACTTATAGAAATTACAGAAACACTTCGAGAGAAAGTGTCTAAGACAGAATCGCTTACTGATGATATTAATGAATTAAAAAAAGAAATATCAAAAATTAAGGTTCAATTAGATGATGTAGCCGTAAAGATCCATCAAAAGAGGAGTAAAGCTCTCCCAAAATTAATAGACGAATTAGAGGAAATATTAAAATCCTTAGGGATGCCCAATGCTTCATTTAATGCCTCTCTGGATTTGCAAGAGCACTACCTGCCAAACGGAAAAGAAGTGTTATCATTTTTGTTTTCAGCAAATAAAGGAGGTTCTTATGGAGAATTAAAAAAAGTAGCTTCAGGAGGAGAGCTCTCAAGGATCATGATTGCTATAAAAGCTATTCTTTCCAGATACAGTCAGCTACCAACGATTATTTTTGATGAGATAGATACTGGAGTCTCTGGAGAAGTAGCACAAAAAATGGCAGATTTGATGATGAATATGAGTAAAAACCTACAAGTTTTTAGTATCACCCATTTACCCCAAATAGCCGCTAATGGTCAAAGTCATTATAAAGTATACAAAGAAGACGTACATAATACTACTGTTACTCAGCTTAAACTATTGAATACAGAAGAAAGAATACATGAGATTGCAGAAATGATAGGCGGTAAAAACATCTCTGATTCGGCGCTAACTCATGCAAAGTCTTTATTACATAATTAAAAACTAAAATGTATTTTGATAGGCTTCTGTTTGGGTCGTTTTGTTATCTTTACGGCTTGTATAATCATCTTTAATTTAGAATTAAAATGTCACACAATTTATTAAAAGGTAAAAGAGGAATTATTTTTGGTGCACTTGATGAAAATTCAATCGCCTGGAAAACTGCAGAGCGTGTTTTCGAAGAAGGAGGAAGTTTCGTACTTACCAACGCTCCGGTTGCTATGCGCATGGGAGCGATTAATACTCTAGCCGAAAAAACTAATTCTCAGGTGATACCTGCAGATGCCACTTCTTTAGAGGACCTGGAAAATCTTGTAGAAAAATCTATGGAGATCTTAGGAGGTAAACTAGATTTTGTCTTACACTCTATAGGAATGTCGGTAAATGTTAGAAAAGGACGTCATTATACAAATCTTAATTATGATTGGAGTCAAAAAGGATGGGATGTATCCGCACTTTCTTTTCATAAAACAATGCAAACACTATATAAAAAAGAAGCCATGAACGAATGGGGGAGTATAGTAGCATTAACCTATATGGCTGCGCAACGCGTATTTCCTGATTATAACGATATGGCTGATAACAAGGCCTATTTAGAATCTATAGCACGTAGTTTCGGGTATTTCTTTGGTACAGATCATAAAGTTAGAGTCAATACCATCTCTCAATCACCAACGCCAACTACAGCAGGAAAAGGAGTAAAAGGCTTTGATGGGTTTATAGAATACGCAGATAAAATGTCTCCATTAGGCAATGCTACGGCTTCAGAATGCGCAGATTATACAATCACTCTATTCTCTGATTTAACTAAAAAAGTTACCCTTCAAAATTTGTATCATGATGGTGGTTTTTCCAATGTTGGAGTAAGCCAAATGGTGATGGATAAATTTGTGGATGAAGAATAGGTAGTATTAAAATTGCATACTATAGTATACAAAATCCCATACTGAATTGGTTATGGGATTTTTTGTTGATTACCTTTGTTATATGGAAATGTATTTTTCTTTTATTGTACCAGTATATAATAGGCCTAACGAGATTGATGAATTGTTAAAAAGTATGGTGTCTATGAGATATGCTAAACCTTATGAGATCGTAATTATCGAGGATGGATCATCAGAAACATCAGAGCATGTTATTATGGCTTATCAAGATAAGCTGCCCCTAAGTTATTACCAAAAAATCAATACAGGACCGGGGGATTCGCGTAATTATGGAATGCGCATGGCAAAAGGTAACTATTTTATCATTCTTGATAGTGATGTGATATTGCCAAAAAATTACTTGGTTCAAGTAGAAGGTTTTTTATCTAAAACATTTGTGCATTGTTTTGGCGGCCCTGATGATGCTCATCCAAGCTTTACACATCTTCAAAAAGCGATAAGTTACAGCATGACATCCTATCTTACCACTGGTGGTATTCGAGGGCGTAAGAGTGCTTTAGGACGGTTTCAACCGCGTAGTTTTAATATGGGTCTGTCTAAAGAAGCTTTTCTGGTTTCAGAAGGCTTTGGTGATATACATCCGGGTGAAGACCCTGATCTTACTATACGATTATGGAAATTAGGATATGATACAGCACTAATACCTAATGCTAAAGTGTTCCATAAAAGAAGAATTTCATGGAAAAAATTTTATACCCAGGTTCATAAATTTGGGTTAGTACGTCCAATTTTAAATCTATGGCATCCCGAAACAGCAAAACTCACCTATTGGTTTCCTAGTTTGTTTCTTGTTTATATACCATTTTCACTGATTTTAACAATCTTTGGTTACTGGTATTTTATTGCTTTTTTAGGTATATATTTGGTGTGTATTGTTTTGGGAGCAACCTTTGCTTTTAAAAGTATTTCAATAGGAATACAGTCTGTTGTGGCGGTTTTGATACAATTTTATGGATATGGTAAGGGATTCTTAAAATCTTATTATTATATTCATTTATTGAAAAAAGTCCCAGAAAAGCAATTTAAAACATTGTTTTTTTCAAAGTAATTCGAGATATGTCAAGTACTAGAAAAAAAAATAGTTTTTCTTTCAAGAGAAATAATGTCAAAACCTTTTTGTTTTTCCTAATATTCACTTCAATTCTATGGCTTTTGATTCAATTTTCTAAAAATTATACTCAAGAAGTTGAGGTGGATATTAGATATACGAATCTTCCGGAAGGAAAGATTTTTAATGAAGAAAGTGACCGAATATTAAGAATGGTGCTCAATGGAAATGGCTTTAGATTGATGAGTCATAACTGGAAAAAACCTACATTGTATTTAAATGTAGAAGATGCAGTATCAAGTAGTACAGATGAGTATTTTTTTTATGTAAATAAAGAGTCCGCTATATTGAAGAAAAAATTGGATTTTGAAGGAAAAGTATTGTCCATACCTAAAGATACGTTACGACTAAAACTTGATGTTAATTTAGAAAAAAAAGTACCGGTTCATACGCAACATAAAATTCAGTATACCGTGGGATATGGAAGTGATAAAGGCTTGGTGATTTCTCCGGATTCCGTGCTTCTAAGTGGTCCTTCAAAAATTGTGGATACAATACAATTTGTGAATACCGAGGATTTGAGCCTGGAAAGTCTTAATGTTGATTATTCAACAAAGTTAAGTATTGCTACAGAACAATTGCCTGCTACAGTTAATGTTATACCGCAAAAAGTAAAAGCTGATATTTTGGTGAGTAAATTTACCGAAGGAAATCAAAACATTCCAATTACAGTAAACAATGTTCCCGAAGGAACAGAAATTAAGATTTTTCCTAAAGAAATAATGGTCGTATACAGAGTAGGTTTAGATGCTTATAATGAAATTAGTTCTAGAGATTTTATGGTTGTTGCAGATTATGCTAAAGCATCTGCAGAGAGTTCATTTATGACATTAGAGCTAATAAAAAGGCCCAAATCAATTCATGATGTTCGATTACAAGAGAAACAAGTGCAATTTGTCGTTTTAGAATAATAGTTATTGTGTAGGTATAGCCTATGCACATAGAAGATTCATTGCAGAGTAACCGTATTTTGAACCATGGTGATGCTTAACGATAAAACTTGATAATGTTAAATAGTATTTGAAAAAATGAAAATAGTTGGGTTAACAGGAGGAATTGGGAGTGGTAAATCTACAGTAGCTAACATGTTTCAAGATCTTGGTATAGCAGTTTATATAGCAGATAACGAAGCTAAGAAGTTAATGAATGAAGACGAAATCGTTAAACAAAAAATTATAGAGTTGCTAGGATCTGATGCGTATGTTGATGATCAATTAAACAGACCTTATATTGCGTCTATAGTATTTAATGATTCGTCAAAACTCGAGCAATTAAATGCGATTGTTCATCCGGCGGTAGCAAAGCATTTTGATATTTGGAAAAATAGTCAAGACGGTAATTATGTCATCAAAGAAGTAGCCATACTTTTTGAAAATGGTGGGCATAAACACTGCGACTTTACTATTCTTGTCTCAGCACCCCTCGAAGAACGAATTAAACGAGTATTAAAAAGGGATGAAACTACTAGAGAACAAATACGTTCAAGGGTTAATAATCAGTGGGATGATGTTCAGAAAATACCACTTGCTGATTTTGTTATAAATAATATGGATTTAGAACAAACTAAAAACCAAGTCTGTGAAATTCATAAAAAAATATCTTCTCAAAGCAGTTCTGGTGCTAATCTTTCATTTTGTTAACATTTGGTTAAACCGTAAAGTAGCTAAATGTTAAAGTCTTACTTTTGACCTATGAATAAACGGTTATTCGTATTACTGATAATCCTAATGAGTTTGTCATTAATCGGGATTATTTTCGTTCAGGGATATTGGATTAACAATACAGTTGAGAATAATGAAGAGCAGTTTTCTTTTAACGCTAAGCAAATTCTCATATCTGTTTCTAACAGGGTACAGTATAGAGAATTTGAAGAAATGTTTTTCCCCTTTAGGGAAATTCTTGACAGTATTGAAGAACCTGATAATAAAACAATACGTCAACTCTTAAATATTAGTATTGATAATACGACAAGATCATTTGCGTATGCTAATGGCATTTTGGAAGAAGATTATAAGTTGTTTTCATCGTTCATCAACTTTAATATTGATACGGTTAAATTAAGGAATATATTAAATCGAAATATTGATGTTACAACCCAAAACGGTCAAAATAACGATACAAAACAAAATTCTAAATCAAAATTAGAGCGAATAAAAGGTTTAACAGACCTGCAGCGTAAAGATTATGAGATAGTGATAGGGCAAATTGCTAGTTTTATTCCGATACATCGAAGAGTTAAAAAGGAAGAAATCGAGTATTTATTAAAAAAAGAACTTGAAGAAAGAGATATAAAGGTTGGTTTTGAGTATGCGATATACAGTAATGCTTTAGCAACAAAAGTACGATCAGATGATTTTAGTTTAGATCACCCTGCAACTTATGCAATACCACTTTTTGTTGATGATGAAGGTATAAGTAAATATCAGTTGCTGGTTAACTTTACAGGAAAAAAACAATATGTACTCTCTACGATCAAGGGGATGGCCATATTATCTATAATATTTACGTTAATTATCGTAGTTGCATACTCAAGTGCTCTGTCTCAGTTAATGCAACAACGTCAAATATCTCAGATTAAAACGGATTTTATTAATAATATGACTCATGAACTTAAGACTCCGATAGCAACAATCAACTTAGCATTGGACTCTATTAAAAATCCGAAAATAAGCGGAGACCCTGAGAAAGTGCAGCGCTACATGAAAATGATACGTGAAGAAAATAAAAGAATGCATGCTCAAGTCGAAAATGTACTTAGAATATCTCAGTTAGAGAAAAATGAGCTTAATATAAAGAAAGAGAGACAAAAATTACACGATATAATTGAAGACGCAGTAACTCATGTTTCGTTAATTGTTGAAAATAGAGAAGGATATATAAAAACGCATTTAGGAGCTCTTAAGTCATCGGTGTTAGCCAATGATAGTCATATGACCAATGTGGTAGTGAATATTTTGGATAATGCAATTAAATATTCTGAAGCTGAGCCTAAAATTGATGTATACACTGAAAATATAAAAAATAGTATAGTTCTTAAAATTCGAGACCAAGGAATAGGAATGAGTAAAGTAGCTCAAAAAAAGATTTTCGAAAAGTTCTTTAGAGAGCACACAGGTGATCTTCATAACGTAAAAGGACACGGATTGGGACTAACCTATGTAAAAAGAATTATTGATGACCACCATGGTCAAATTTGGGTGGAGAGCGAAAGGGGAAAAGGCTCCACATTTATAATTAAATTACCGTTAATATCTTAAAATATGGAAACAGAAAACAAAAAGATTTTGCTTGTAGAAGATGATCCAAACTTTGGAACAGTTTTAAAGGATTATCTAGTAATGAATGATTATGATGTTGTGCATGCTAAAAATGGTATGGAAGGCTTCGAAAAATTCAAAAAGGATGATTATGATATGTGTATTCTTGATGTAATGATGCCTTATAAAGATGGTTTTACATTAGCCAAAGAAATTAGAGATAAAAATGAAGAGATACCTATCATTTTCTTAACGGCTAAAGCCATGAAAGAGGATGTGTTAAAAGGATATAAAGTCGGAGCAGATGATTATCTTAACAAACCTTTTGATAGCGAGGTATTGTTAATGAAGATACAAGCGATAATGCAACGTAAAAACACGGATTCTGTGGCAGATAGTAAACAGTTTGAATTCAAAATCGGAGGTTTTCATTTGAATTCTAAACTTCGTTTCTTAACATATAAAGAAGAAGAGCCTATAAAACTTTCTCCAAAAGAAAATGAACTATTGCGTTTATTAGCGCTGCATTTAAATGATTTGATGCCTAGAGAATTAGCTTTAACAAAAATATGGAGAGATGATAATTATTTTACTTCTCGTAGTATGGATGTTTATATTGCTAAACTAAGAAAGTACCTGAAAAAAGATGAAAATGTTGAAATCCTTAATATTCATGGAGAAGGATTTAGATTGGTGGTTCGAGGAGAAGAAGCATAGAAAATAAATAACGGTAACAGAGCACCTAAAAAAAAGGTCATTGTAATTAATTATAATGATCTTTTTTTGATGTGCGATACGACCAAATCGAGATTGTCTTCAAAATCAAACCATTTAATTTCAGGATCTTTTCTAAACCAGGTAAGCTGCCTTTTAGCAAAGCGCCTTGTGTTTTTTTTGATTTCTGACACAGCAAAGTCTAAATCCCAGATATGGTCTAAATAATTGAATATTTCTTTGTATCCTACAGTGTTTAAAGCATTTAATGACTTGTACTTATATAACGATTTTACTTCATCGAGCAAACCATCTTCAAGCATAATTTCGACTCTTTGATTTATTCTGTTGTAGATGATTTCTCTTTCGGCCGTTATCCCTATTTTGATAGTATTGAAAGGTCTTGTTTTCTTTGTTTTAGTTAAGAACGAAGAGTAAGGCTTCCCACTACTGATGGATACCTCCAGTGCGCGCATTACTCTATGTGTATTACGGATATCTACTTTTTGATAGTAGACAGGATCCAACTCTTTTAATTGCTTTTGTAGACTTTCAATACCATTCACTATGCATTCTTTTTGTAGCCTTTGTCTTATTTCGATATCAATTTCCGGAAAACTATCTAAACCTTTAGTTACAGCATCAATATACAAGCCAGATCCACCTACCAAAATCATGTATTTATTGTGAGTACATAGGTCGTTTATTTTTTTCAGTGCTTCTTTTTCAAATTCACCCACAGTATATATATCATGTATACTTTTATGTTGTATAAAATGGTGTTTTGCTTGCTTCAGTTCGTCGACAGACGGTACTGCAGTGCCAATACTCATTTCTTTATAAAATTGCCTGCTGTCTGCAGAAATAATTTCGCAGTCTAGATATTTGGCAAGCTTGATGCTCAGGCTGGTCTTGCCAATTGCAGTTGGACCGGTAATAACGATAAGGTTTTTATTCATTTTGTAAATCTTCTCCGCATTTATGGCAAAATTTTGCACCATCCCTATGGTCTGAAGTGTTGCAATTAGAGCATACTTGTGTATTAAGGTTCACTTTTTTAGATTTTTGCCCTTGCGAATATTCTGCAGATACAATTCCGGTAGGTACTGCAATAATACCATACCCAACAATCATAATCAAGGCGGCTATAAGTTGTCCCAGCGGAGTAGCTGGTGCGATATCTCCATACCCAACTGTGGTCATAGTAACAATACACCAATATACACTAATAGGTATACTTTTGAAACCACTTTCTTCGCCTTCAATTAAATACATAACAGTGCCCATGATGATACATAAAACGAGAACAGCAAAAAGAAAAACTAATATTTTGGCGCCGCTATCTCGTATTGCTCTAGCTAATCTATTAGACTCACCAATGTACCGCGAAATTTTTAATATTCTAAAGACTCTCAACAATCTTAAGGCTCTAACGGCAAGTAAGGCGCTGGTTCCTGTTACAAAAAATGATAAATATAGAGGTAACGTTGATAAAAGATCAATAATACCATAGAAACTAAAGATATATTTTGATGGTGTTTTGATCGAAACAATTCTGGCAACATACTCAAATGTAAAAAAGATGGTAATGATCCACTCTCCATAATACAAAAAATTATAAGTAATATCTGATAATCCTTTTACACTTTCTAACATTACAAATATGATACTTAAGACGATCAGGATCAGTAAAATGACATCAAATAACTTCCCCATGGGAGTATCGGCTTCGTAAATAATATCGTGTAAGTGGTCTTTCCAGGTTTTATGTGATGAAGAATTATTCAAGTGTTATTGAGAATTTGATTAAAAATACTAAAACTTAGAGTTAAACTTTAGAAATAGGGGCAATCTTTAACTTTTTATTCTTTCGGGTATAGCTTTGTATAATATGTTGTACATCTCTATTATGCTCCATAGGGGTGATGATCGATCGCAAAATGTCTATATTATTTAGTTGATGGTTTAAATTGAAAAATCCAAATCCCTTGAACCGTCCTTCTTCAATTAATATCACACTGTGTTCATCTACGTCTCTACCACGATCAATAATCACCATATCTTTACTGTCAAAAGAATGGTTATGAATTAATTGTAGAACACGCGCATTATAGCTTTGAGGAGTTTCTTGGTCAATGCAGGCACCAAAACATTGCTTTATAGTATGATTAAAACAATTGCTTTTACTGGTGTCTAATCCAGTGAGTTTTTGACAAAGATTGTATTCTTCTGTCCATCGATGCACAAATGATTTAGCCTGTTGTCGATTAGAAAATGTGGTTATCATGGCTTTGCGGTGATCCACTTTGGCTACTTTCAAATTTATATAACCATTCTGATCGGTAAACTGATATAAAGCCTGATCAAATTTTGTTCTTCGTAATGCTCTGTTGTATTTTGGTTTATTACGTTTTATTTCCTCACTTTCTTTTAATAAAGCCACAAGTTCGCTTCCAGTAATCTCGTAGGATACCCTTTCGACTTCTTCTTGTATTTTTCTCGATTTTCGATTATCATTTGTAAAATGTTGATTCAGGCGTTTTTTGATGTTTTTGCTTTTTCCAATATAAATAATTGTTCCGTCCTCTCGGTGCATATAATATATTCCAGTCGCAATCGGAGCCTGTTCTACTAATTTTAATAATTTATCATCGATTTGTTTTTTAGTATCAATCCTAACAGCTTCTGTTATGATGCTTTTGTTTAAGTCTTTAGTTAGTAATAGCTTAAAAAGCTTCACGGTTGCCAGTGCATCACCATTTGCACGATGCCGGTCAGATAATGGGATACCAAGGCCTCTAACCAATTTTCCTAAACTATAAGAATCTTGATCCGGGATTAGCTTTTTTGAGAGTTCGACAGTGCATAAAGATTGTCTTTCATAGTCAAATCCAAGGCGTGAAAACTCTGTTCTTAAAATTCTATAATCGAAGCTTGCATTATGAGCTACAACAACACATTCTGTAGTTATTTCAACAATTCTTTTGGCAACTTCATAAAATTTTGGTGCATTACGTAACATTTGATTGTTTATACCCGTAAGATTTGCTACGAATGGTTGTATTGGCCTTTCAGGATTAACTAAACTGATAAATTGGTCCACGACCTGGTGTCCGTCGAATTTATATATAGCAATTTCGGTAATTCCTTCTTCATTGTATTTTCCTCCTGTAGTTTCTATATCTAAAATTGCATACATATTTGTTTGTTGTTTGAAGTTTGAGGTCTCTGGCTGTTAAGGTGGTAACCCCATAACTTTGAACGTTAAACTTAATTTCTGGCCCCAAAGATAGAACTTCCTATTCTAACCATTGTACTAGCACAATCTATTGCTATCCTGTAATCTCCACTCATTCCGATCGAAAGCGTTTTTAACTCAGGATACTTTGTTGTGTTGTCATCAAAGAAGGCCTTGATTTTTTCAAACTCTGCTTTTATTTGATTTTGATTGTTAGTAAAAGTTGCCATGCCCATTAATCCTTGAATATGAACATTGGTTAACTTCTTTACTTCATCAGAATCCAGTAAGGCGATTGCATCTTCCTCTTTGAGCCCGAATTTACTTTCTTCTTGTGCAATTTTGATCTGAAGCAAACAGTTAATTGTTCTCTCATGCTTTTTTGCTTGCTTGTCAATTTCCTTAAGTAATTTTAAGCTGTCTACAGCATGAATAAGGTCTACAAAATGCGCCATATACTTTACTTTATTGGTTTGTACATGGCCAATCATATGCCAGCTAATATCCTTTGGCATAGTTTCCCATTTTTGAACCATCTCTTGTATTTTGTTCTCACCAAAAACGCGCTGCCCCGCAGCATAGGCTTTCATGATTTCGGAAACCGGTTTTGTTTTGGATACAGCTACCAATGTAACATCTTTAGGAAGTGATGCTTTGATAGTTTGTAGATTTCTTTCAATATCGATCATAAGGTGCAAAGATATCTAAAAAAACATTTTTTAGTTTTAAAAACTTCGAAGGTATTAAGAAACATTGTTTTTTCCTTCTGAAAGTAAGCGAAGTGCAAAAATATTGTGGTTTTAAAACTCATAGACAGTAACCCCACTTCTTAATTTAGGTTCTATATATGTGCTTTTTGGAGGCATGGTTAATCCCTGATCTGCAATTTTTTTCATTTGCTCCACAGAAGCAGGGAATAATCCAAAACCAACCTGAAATTCATTGTTGTCAATTTTACTTTTTACAAAAACAATATCATTTTTACCATGCGAGTATTCAATCCTGTTATCAGTGCGCAAATCATGAATTCCTAATATTGGTTTTAATACTGTTTTGTATAAGATCTGAGCATCTAATTCTTCTAAGGCATCGGTAAACTCATATATCGTTTTTCTGAGATATAAAGAATAGAATTCTCCATCCAGATACATGCTGAAATGATGAGGTTTTGAAGGTTTGTAAACTTCAATTCCTCTATTTTCGATTCTAAACCATTCATCCAATTGTATTAAAAATTCTTCTTTAGAAAGACCATTAAGGTCTTTTATCAACCTGTTAAATTCATAAATTCTTAAATCGGATTCAGGAATTAAATAACTCATAAAGAAGTTATAAGGTTCGTGCCCATTATGGTTTGGGTTATTTTCTTTAAGATCTTTTGCCAAAAGATACGATGATGCGCAACGATGATGGCCATCTGCAATGTATATTGTATTTATTTCGGAAAAAGCTTCTTGTATCTTCGCAATGGATTTTTGATCTTCAACTTTCCATAAATAGTGAGTGTCTCGATACGTAGTGGTGAATTCATATTCTGCCCTGTTTTTAGTCGTACTCGAAACAATCTTTTCTATTAATTCATTATCTGGATAAGTGAGTAGCACAGGCTCGGCATTAAATCCTACAGTTTTGAGATATTCTTTAAAAGTGTTTTCTCGATGTTGTAGTGTGTCTTCGTGTTTTCTGATACTATTATTTTCATAATCTTCAGCACTTGCAGCTGCAATAATACCACAAAAAGATTCTTGTTCTCGATTTACGATTTTATATATATAATAACATGGAGCGTCATCTTGAATGAAAATTTCATCTTCCTTAAATTCCAGATACCTATTACGGACTAATTTATAACGCTCTTCGCCCGATATTTCTTTTTGATACTTATACCCGGGATTTACAATATGCAAAAATGAATAGGGGTTATAGTCCATTCTCGAATCGCGCTCATTTGGGGTGTAACTCTGATATGATCTAGAGGCAACCAGACTAACTTTGTCTCTGGTAGGGCGAATTGCTTTAAATGGACGTATAATGGCCAATATTAATTTTTTTTAGGTGTCTTAATATACTTTACAAATTGTTTTCTTTCTGCTTCATCAAAAAATATATGTTTTGGAACATAAATAAAATTATATTTTGCCAGATATAATAACCAGAATGTTTTGCTTTCTTTGACTTTGATGATTCTGGAATATGGAATTTTATTTTCAGTGCCGCTTGCATCTGTAATAAAGAAATGATCTTCATTAAAAGAAAGAGTGCGTTCTAAAAATAAATTATCATTGTCTTTGCTGAAGATACGATATCGTAATATGAATATACTTACTACAGGCCAAATACATCCAAAAATGATCAAAAAATAGCCAGTAGCTCTTATACTGCTATCATCGCTTAAAAGATTAAGGATTGCCAGCACAAAAATAATGGCATACAACCACCAAACCTTTATTAATTTACTTTTCAAAGCAAGTCTAAAATATTCTTTAGCCGTTAATTGATAAGGTTTGGAAAGTATCATTGCTCTATTTTTTTTAGATATGTCCTTTTTGATTTGTACAGATATAACTACCAAACGCCTTTTAATCCAATAGTTCTGTTTACTAAACCAAGTATTATGAACTAAACTGCTTTGCTACCTTTTCTGCTTTTCTGTTTTCAGAATAATCATAGAATCCTTCACCACTTTTAACTCCTAATTTTCCGGCCATAACCATATTTACTAATAAAGGACAAGGAGCATATTTTGGATTTTTGAAACCCTCGTACATTACACGAAGAATAGAGAGGCAAACGTCCAGACCAATAAAATCGGCCAATTGTAATGGGCCCATTGGGTGTGCCATTCCTAGCTTCATGACAGTGTCAATTTCAGTTACACCGGCAACACCATTATACAACGTTTCTATAGATTCATTAATCATCGGCATTAATATTCTATTGGCAACAAATCCTGGATAATCATTAACCTCTACGGGTACTTTACCTAAGGTTTTAGACATTTCCATAATAGTACGGGTAACTTCATCAGAAGTGTTATATCCTCTAATGATTTCTACAAGTTTCATAATGGGTACCGGGTTCATGAAATGCATCCCGATAACCATTTCTGGTCTATCAGTCACAGCAGCTATTTGTGTAATCGATATGGAAGATGTGTTACTTGCCAATATGGTATCTTCTGGACAAGCTTGGTTTAGTTCTTTAAAAATTTTTAATTTAAGATCTATATTTTCAGTAGCGGCTTCAACGACAAGCCCAGCATATTCAACACCTTCTTTGATATTTGTATATGTAGATATATTAGCAAGGGTTTCTTCTTTGTCGTTTTCAGAGATTTTTTCTTTGGCAATCATCCTGTCCAAATTCTTGGTGATTGTAGCCATACCCTTATCTAGCGCTTGTTGCGAAATATCGATAAGTTGTACCTTAAATCCTTTCTGAGCAAAAGTATGAGCAATACCATTACCCATGGTTCCTGCACCAATAACTGCTATATTTTTCATTGCGTTTATTATTTAATTTTTAGTAGTTAGGTTTTAGTAGTTAGCCTATTTTTAATTCGTTTTTGAAGGCTAGTAATCATTTTTGAAAATTCAGCTAATTTTAATCTAGCGATTTTATCCTCTTCGTCTGAAATATATTTTCTTCTCAGTGCAATAGTAGAACAGACTACACATTCTCTGGTTGAATCTAAGGCAATTTGCAAGTATCTATTAAACTGAGCATCAGAGGCTCCTGCTCCCTCAGAAATATTCAATGCAATCGAATTTGCAGCTCTGATGTATTGGGAGGATAAAATATACTGTTCTTTTTTAGGAAAATTTTCACAAGTGTTATAAACATGATCAACAAAGTCTAATGATTTTTGATATACAATTAAATCTTCAAAATTAAATTTTACTACTTCTATTTGTTTATTACCTTTCACAAGCTTTTGCAATATTAACAATATATAATTCTAATTACTCTTTTCTAGCATCTACCTACTATTAAAAACATTCGATGACCTTAAGGGCTACTTCTAGTGCTTTTTTTCCGTGTTCTAATGAAACAATAGGAGTAGTGTTGTTTTTTATTGCTGCGGCAAAAGTGTCTAATTCATCTAAAATTGCATTATTAGACGGTACCTCTGGGTTATCAAAATAGATTTGTTTTTTTACTCCCTCTGCGTTTTGCAAGATCATGGCAAAATCATCGGGTTGTTCGGGAGCATCTTTCATTTTAACAACTTCGCATTTTTTCTCAAAGAAATCTACTGATATGTAAGCATCGCGTTGGAAGAAACGTGATTTTCTCATGTTTTTTAAAGAGATTCTGCTAGCAGTAAGATTGGCCACGCATCCGTTTTCAAATTCAATTCTTGCATTGGCAATATCTGGAGTTTCACTAATTACAGAAACACCACTAGCGCTGATATGTTTTACGTCAGAATGTACTACACTTAAGATGGCGTCTATATCATGGATCATAAGATCCAAAACCACAGGTACGTCTGTTCCTCTGGGGTTAAACTCGGCAAGCCTGTGTGCTTCTATAAACATAGGATTGTCGATTTTATCTGCTACAGCGGTATATGCAGGGTTAAAACGCTCTACATGACCTACCTGACCTTTTACATTATTGGCTTTTGCCAATTCGATTAGTTGTTCTGCTTCAGCAACAGTATTGGTAATTGGTTTCTCGATGAAAACATGTTTTCCTGCTTCTATAGCCTGTTTGGCGACTTCAAAATGAGCAAAAGTAGGGGTAACGATATCTACGACATCTACGGCATTGATTAATTCTTCAATCGAATTGAATAGGGTATATCCAAACTCTTCTGCGATAACTTTGGCCTGTGCAGAGCTTGCATCATAGAATCCTATAAGATCATAATTTTCAGATTGTTCAAGAAGACGTAAATGGATTTTACCAAGGTGTCCCGCACCGAGTACTCCGGCTTTGAGCATAATTCAAGATTTTACACAAAAATAGTATTATTTATAAATTAAGTGATACTCCATTTTGAAAATCATAACATTAATTTTTAAATGTTTCAAAATAGTTAGCAGAACTTATCCCGCTGTAGCATGGGATCTTAGCAAAATTTTAATTCTAAAGACTAAAATCTTTGTTAATCTTTAAAATCTTTATGTAATTTTAGCCGGCTAAATAACTCCTCAGAAACAGTGAAAGATACGCTAAGACATGCCGGAAAACGAAAACAATTGGTTGATATTTTAATTCATAAAGGAATAAAAGATACTGCTGTTTTGGCAGCCGTTGGAAAAATACCCAGGCATTTGTTTATGGATTCTGGTTTTGAAGATCATGCTTATCAGGATAAAGCATTTCCTATTGCTGCTGATCAGACTATTTCGCAACCCTATACGGTAGCTTTCCAGAGTGAATTGTTACGCGTTAAAAGAGGGGATAAGATACTAGAGATTGGTACGGGGTCAGGCTATCAAACCGCCGTTTTGTGCGAATTAGGAGCCAAGGTATATAGCATAGAGCGTCAAAAAGAGTTGTTTAAAAAGACAAAATTATTTTTATCCAAGTTGGGATATAGGCCTAAACACCTTTCTTTTGGTGATGGCTATAAAGGATTGGCCGAACATGCTTTGTATGATTCTATAATCGTAACAGCTGGTGCGCCGTATGTTCCGAAACCCTTATTAAGTCAATTACAGATAGGCGGAAGATTAGTAATACCAGTAGGTGATGATCCACAAATTATGACCTTGTTTATTCGTAAAAGCGAAAAAGAATTCGAAAAACAAGAGTTTGGCGAATTTAGGTTTGTGCCATTGTTGGAAGATAAGAATTGAGAATTATTAAAGATCGGTACTAAAATTGCTGTAAAACCAAGTATATATAAACAAAAATAAGCTCTATTTTTGTGCAGAATATCTATTGTGTGAATTTTGAAGATTAAGAGTATCGTTTAGTTAGCACGTAAGAACACACAGTATATTTTTTTAAAATCAATTTAAATTAATGAATTATTTAAAGAAGTTATCACGGTTTATTTTTCCTTATCGAAAGTATGCCGTCTTAAATATTATATGTAATGTTTTCTATGCCTTGTTTAGTACGTTGTCTATGGTCTCTTTAATGCCCATGATCAATGTATTGTTTGGTGAGAGTAAAAAGGTAACTATAAAACCTACGTATGAAGGAATCAATAAAATGAAACCCTATCTGGAAGATTCCTTAAATTATTTTGTAACGTCGGTATCTATTAATGATGGTCCTCAGAAAGCTTTGATGTATATGATCATTTTGATTATCAGCTTATTTCTTCTCAAAAATTTATTTGGTTATCTGGCTGTTTTTTTTGTTACTTATCTTAGAAACGGTGTTTTAAAAGATTTAAGAGATAATATATACGATAAGGTAATTAATCTGCCAATTTCTTATTATTCTGAAAAAAGAAAAGGAGACATCATCGCCAGGATTTCTGGTGACGTTAACGAGGTTCAGGTATCCCTATTATCTGTCTTGGAGCTTATCGTTAGAGAGCCACTGACGATCGTTTTTGCTATCATTACGATGTTTATTATAAGTGCAAAACTTACAATATTTGTGTTTTTGTTTATTCCTATTGCAGGTTTTATCATTTCACTTATTGGTAAGAGATTGAAAAAACACTCACAAAAAGTACAAGAAGAGCAAGGGTTGTTTTTATCCACTCTTGAAGAAACTTTAGGCGGATTAAGAGTCATCAAAGGATTTAATTCTGAATCCTACTTTAATAAAAAATTTCAGGATTCTACCAATAGATTTTTTCGTTTCTCGAATAGTCTTGGGCATCGGCAAAATTTGGCTTCTCCAACTAGTGAGTTTTTAGGTATTGTTACTATTGCTGCTTTACTCTGGTATGGAGGCGGTATGGTTTTGGTAGATCAGTCGTTGAGTGGTGGAGCTTTTATTGGATATATGGCTTTATCCTATCAAATATTAACTCCGGCAAAAGCCATAAGTAAAGCAAGTTATAGGGTCAAAGCTGGAAATGCTGCCGCGGATAGAGTCCTAGAGGTTTTACATACGATTTCTCCCTTAGAAGATAAGCCGGGTGCTATTGTAAAAGAGCGTTTTGAAAATCAGGTTTCTTTTGATAATATTTCGTTTAAGTATCAGGATGACTATGTACTAAAAGATTTTTCTCTTACCATTAAAAAAGGAAAAACAGTAGCATTAGTTGGGCAATCCGGAAGTGGAAAATCAACTATTGCAAATTTAGTTACTCGATTTTATGATGTAAATAAAGGAGCTATTACTATAGATGATAAAAACATTAAGGACCTTACCAAAAACTCCTTGCGTAGTTTGATGGGATTGGTAACTCAGGATTCAATTTTGTTCAATGATACCGTAAAGAACAACGTAATATTGGGAAAACAAAATGCGACAGATGATGAGGTTATAGGTGCATTAAAAATTGCAAATGCCTGGGAGTTTGTTAAAGATCTTCCTAAAGGTATTCATACAAATATCGGAGATTCTGGCGGTAAACTTTCTGGAGGACAAAAGCAACGATTAAGCATAGCGAGAGCTGTGCTTAAAAACCCACCAATTATGATATTGGACGAAGCGACATCTGCATTGGATACCGAAAGTGAACGTTTGGTTCAGGATGCATTAGAAAAAATGATGCAAAACAGAACGTCTATTGTTATCGCTCACAGATTGTCAACAATTCAGAAAGCAGACACTATTGTTGTTATGCAAAAAGGAGAAATAGTTGAGCAGGGTACTCATACAGAATTGCTAGCCAAAAACGGGA
Organism: uncultured Aquimarina sp.; assembly: GCA_947497175.1. Lineage (GTDB taxonomy): Bacteria > Bacteroidota > Bacteroidia > Flavobacteriales > Flavobacteriaceae > Aquimarina. The sequence goes on from CANMFM010000002.1 coordinate 64,899, forward strand.
TGTACAAAAAACTTGTTGGAATGCAATCATTGTAGGGTAACAAGCCCGTTTTTACATTTGGTAATTTTATTTTTTGTCGTTTCTATGATGATTTTATCTCCTTTTTCTGTATTTCCTCTAGGAGATTCTTTATGATATATATGAAATTGTATCGCTACATGTTTAATGCGTTTAGAAACAATACCAGCATTTAATAATCGTTGCGCAAAATTGAAATCCTCATATCCCCATCCAATCAGATCCTGATTATATCCATTAATAGCGACAGCATCTTTTTTCCAATATGACATATTGCAACCTCTTAGTTTACCAGAATCTTTGCGGCTTTTTTTATTAAAAAAAGTACCAAATAGTGGTAAGTATACAGCACGCCCCCTTCTTAATAGACCACTATTGGTCCAATGAAATTTAATTATTTTATTTTGTAAGACCTTTTTTGAATACTCTTCTTTAAGAGAAATGCGGCTTCCAAACAGATAGGTGTTTGGTTCTGATAGTCTAATGTGATCTTTTATAAAATGTTTATGTAGAATGACATCACCATCTATTTGAATAATATAGTCAGAACGAATTTCTCTAAGTGCCTTGTTTAATATTATGGTTTTGGTAAAACCGACATCTTCATGCCAAATGTGTTTTACAGGAATAGAGAACTCATCTTTTAGTTTGGTTATCAATTCTTCTGTGCTTTTTGTAGAACCATCATCAGCGATCACAATTTCATTTGGTAAGACACTTTGGGATTTAACACTTAATAACACCAGTTCTAAAGCCTCGGGCCAATTATATGTTGTAATCAATAAGGTAGTAGTCATTATTAAGCAGTCTTGTAATTATCGGTAAGATTAAAAACCTCGTTCACCCACGATGAAATATGATATTTATTTACTATTTCTGGCTTCACTTCTTCATAAGGAGTTGTAAAAAAAGTTTCAGGAATATGAATATCATTACTATCTACAATTGCAATATTATTCGGGTTGTAAAAATCATAATTCGCTATGTCCTTATTCGTTGTAATGATTTTCTTTTGTAATCCTATAGCTTCGAATACCCTAAAAGAAAGTCCTTTTTGTTTAGGTCTTTGTAGGTCTAAAAGAATATTACTCTTGGTAACAAAATCAGAAAATATAGTTTTTAAGGGGTATGTTTTTTTTGTAATTTCTATATCATAAGTTTCGATCAGCTCTTCATTATCGCCTTTGTCGTATGCGATTAGCTTGTAATCGATATTATGTTTTTTAAAATACGCTACAAATTGGGGTAAAACTTTTGATCTTTTATCTAGAGATCCAATATTAAATATGTTGTATTCTACATTTTTATTGTCAAATGACTTAATATCAAAATAAATATAATTGGTGATAAAACTAAAGTTGTATTTTGCAACATCTTTAGAATCAAAAGAATATACTTTGTCAAAATAAGGATATATCTTTTTCATTCTAGGATATCGATCAATACTGTCGTTAAAAAACGTGATCAATTGATCGGTGTTCTTGCGTATTTTTTTAATAGTAGATACTGATAGATCATCTCCTTTAATGATCAATATGATATCTTGTTTTTCCTGATTTGCTAATAATTTTAGTAAGACTTTATTTAGATGTTGCCTTTTAAAATTATAATTGAATAAATTTTTTGTAATGAAATTGAGGAATTTATGGAAAAAGGTAGGGTACTTATATTTTAATTTATAAAAATCAAGATGCCTTGCCTTGATACCTCTACTGTCAAGTTCCTTTGCTATATATTTGTTATAGCCCCACTTATCTAAACTAATAATAGTTATATTCACAATGCTAATATTTTAATTTTAGCTTAAAAATCAAATTTTTACTGTTTGTATTTATTGGATAATGGTTGAAGGAATTGTTAAAGAATCCTAAAAAAATACTTATAAATGAAGATAATCTAACCCTAATAAAGCTTCGGTTATTTAGTATTATAACCATGTTAATCAACGATATAGGTGATGGTTTTTTCAACTTTAACATAAATTTAGGGTTCGCAAAGGTATTGTTTTGTTTGTTTAAATTCAAATTTAATTAGATAAAAACCAGTAGTTTAGGCCGGATTACTATATCATTAAGCAATATGAATCAACAAGGTTAAATGTTATTGAAAACTCATTTAATTCTAAAAAACATAGAGGCTATAAATAATATCCTGTTTAGAGCATCTTTTTTGATTATTTTAAGTAACTCATTTCTGTATGTATAAAAAATCAATCCTCTTCTGAAGTTATTAATCAAAGAAAAATTACGGTATGTTTTTTTTATCGATAAAATAATCTTTTTTTCTTCTTTTAAAGAATCGGGACATTGGTTATAAAAATTATCTATTCTCTTTCTTTTTTCTGTAAACTTTACCTGTTTTGATTTCTTTCGCTTTTTTGAATTCTTCGTTTTTTTAGTTGATGCAATGATATTATTTTGATGATGCCTGTATTTAACCAGTGGTTCATTTAAATAAAAAATATTGTTTTCTGTTGTCGCTACATAAGCCAACCACCAGTCGTGAGGTATAAGATCTGGAAAAGGTATTGCTTTCTCATAAAGTGATTTCTTAAAAAGAGATGCATGACCAGATACACAATTGTCGATAAGTAAATTTAAAGGGGTACCAGGGCCAATTAAGTTTTTTGTTTGAGAAAAACTATTTCCTAGATCATGTAAAGCGTCATCCACAAAAACCGAGTCACAATACACCAGATCATAAGGTTGTATATGATTCATCAATTTTTCAATTTTTGTCGGCATCCACCAATCGTCCTGATCTGATAGTGCGATAAAATCTCCTGTAGCCAGAGCGATCCCTCTTTCAAAATTCTTAATGTATCCAACATTATTTTTAAACGCATGAAGCGTAATATTATCATGCTTTTTGCAGTACTTTTTTATGATATCTACAGTGTTATCATTTGAAGCGTCATCCGCAATAACAATTTCTAAAGGAGTGTAGGTCTGGTGAATTATGCTTTCTAACTGTTCAGATATGTATGCTGCGCCATTATAAGTTCCAATAACTATAGATACTAATTTCATGTTCTAAAACGTCACTTTTTTATAAAGTAAAGATAGGTCTAATTTCTTTTGATCAAGAAGGGAAATCGATCTTAATGGCGTCATCAAGTTCTAAAACATAAGATAACCAATTCGTAAAACTGTATTTGTACTGTGTTTTTTTATCAATAGCTACCATTGGTTGTTGTAAAAAATGTAATAAACTTTTTTCATCGTTTTTATAGACATGAATATTCGATTCATTATAAAAATCGTAATCTGTGATCAATTGGTTAGTAGTGATTAGCTTTTTAGAGTATCCCAAAGCTTCAAATGCTCTAAAAGAAAGTCCGTTATGAATGCCATTATGGAAATCTAATATAATTCGCGCATTGGCAATATTTTCAATATTTTGTTTATACGTAAGACCTCTTTTCGGAAACTTTATGTAACTATATTTACTCAAAATTTTCTGATGTTCCTTACTGCACGGAATATTGATATTTAATTTTAGACCCTTATCGTGCAAAAGTTCACATATTTTTATGAGTTGCTCTATTCTAGAATCATAGCTTCCGAGATAATAAACATCATAATTAGGCTGGTTATTTTCAAAAAACTCAGAATAGCAATCAAAATAAAAATTGGTGAGTGGATATGTTTTTTTATCTTTTATCGTATCATTTTTATCGAAAACATAAAATTTATCAAACACATTAAGTCGGGACAATATAGTTGGATATCTATCCAAACCATCCCATTGATAGGCGTATGCTTTTTTCGATTTCGATACTATTTTTTTTAGTATTGATTCACTAAATAAATCTGCTCTGATAGTCAAACTATAATCAACTTTATCATTAAGGTGTACTAAGACCTTTTTTTGTTCTATTGTATTGCTATCGTACTTTTGGATAAGTTTTTTCTTGTATTCTTTATCCTTAAGAATCGTCTTGCGAACAAAATTGAACACTTGATCACTCTTCTTTTTGTAGGTAAAAGGAAGATTTCTTAAAATGATTACACTTGTAAAGCCTAATGTTTTTAAATTATCCTCAAAGCACTTATAAAAATCATTATCAGACGTAATGGCTAATATTATTTTTTTGTGATGAAAGCACATCTTTCTCCTTTTTTCATTAAAAATATGAGTTATTTATTTTAGACACCATATTTTTTGCGATTCTTTTTATTAGTGATTTTAAAGATGCGATATTTTAGATAGCTATAATTTGAAGAAAACTTATCAAGAATAAAGTCGCTCAAGGAGGATTGTTTATAAAAAGGATATACATTGTCAAAACCATATCTTCTATACGACTCGATAACCATCCAATTTTTTACTTCAATAACATCTTTGGTAGGAATATATTTTTTGACTGTACTAAAAAGAGGATTATTTAAGATCTCGTAGCAAAGCTGAATACCTTCGTAATATTTAATATATAAAAATTTATAAAAGGATTTCACATCATTTACATCTACCGTGTTGTTTCGTTTTGATTCTGATGTATTGTGCACTCTAAATTTTACTAGTTTCTCACCTATGTACACAAAATTTGAGCTCAATATTTTATTTAGAATAAAAATATAATCGATTAACTGGAAATAAGTATCCGGAAAATCATTTCTTGAAAAATGCTCTTTGTTTATTAAAAAAGTAGGGGGTTCTCCAATACAATTTCGAAATATATAAGGAGCAATTATTTTGGAAGTTTCTTCAGGTGTATAGGCGCGTTCTTCATTAAACATTTTTGAGGCATCGGGCAAATTATTATAAAACCTTTTTGAATGATCATCTACTCCTTCTTCATAAAAATAGGTACGATTGCAAACCACAAAATTCACCTTATTTTTTAGTGCAGATTTGATCATTTTTTCCACACAATCAGGGGCTAATATATCATCCTGAAATAAAAATTTGACCCATTTAGAAGAAGCCTTTTCTAGGGCTTCGCACCAATTGCCAACAAGTCCTAGGTTTTTTGAGTTTACGTATAGTTTAATTCTCGGATCTTTATTTGCATATTGCTTGCATAAGGAAACCGTATGATCAGAAGAATGATCATCGGTAATAACAATTTCTATATTTGAGTAGGTCTGGTTTTGTGCACTTTCTATAGCTTCTTTTAAAAATGTACTACCATTATAGGTAGGAATACATATAGAGACTAAAGGAAGTTTAATTTGTTTTGTGGTGTCCATGAATGGATATTGAAAAGACTATTTATGTCCATATTACTAATTATGCGCATGTACAAAATTTCTACTAAGAAAAATGTCAATGTTTCTTTCTACTACTTCATAAAGCACAATATCTGGTTTCTCTGATTCGATTAATTCTTTATTAAACGTATGCCTCCATACAAATACAGATGTACCAAAATTATCTGCAATCAGATTAGAAAAAGCGCCAAAAAAAGAATCTCTTAATGCTAAAATTTTTAAATCATTAACCTCACTTTTATAACGTTCTTCATAAAATGCATATCCAAATCGATAATCAGAAGGTGGTGTTAATTTTTTTTCTTGTGCTACAAAAGTGTATGGTTTTTTAGGTTGGACATCTATGAACTCTTCATTTTGTACCTGAAATAACATTCTGTTCAAATCTGCCAGAGGTCTTCTGTAAACTTCAATATTCATATCGTCTAAAGTGTAACGATTGAAATTTACATTTTTGTAATCATTACTGATTACATTCATGGTAGTTTTATAGGCAAAGAAGCCTCCAAAATGATTCCAATGAGAATCTGTTTTGTCATACAGCCTTAAACTATCTTTTCTAGGAAAATCGGCTCCTAGATCTATGAACTTGACTCCGATACTTTTACACAGCGAGTCTATCTGCTCAAATTTGGTTTTTTTGGCGCTCTTTCGTATAGGGATCATATCTCCATAGATGGTGTGCTTACTTGGAGCAACAGCAATATAAAATTTAATATTTCTTTGTTCTAACCACTTTTTTCTTTCTAATATGTTCTGCTTTATTTGAAGAATTTCACTTTTATTGAATACTAGAAGTCCTTTAGATTCGGCTAAAGCATTGCTAAATTTATTACCTAAAAATTTCCAACCGTTTTTTACATCTACAACGCTATAAGGAATAGGCTCGGCATCAAAAACAGTAGTTTTTCCTAATGAATATATTTTAAATAAATCGGATTTAAGCGGGAAGTTCCGCTTAAAATTAAGGCTAATTTCCTTTTCTTGCTTATTAACGGGGGTAACCTTTATTTTTAAAATGGTAAAAACAAACGGAATAGAAATAATAGCTATGGTTATAATAACAAATATTTTGGCTAATCGATTTTGCATATGCCTGTAATTAGGGTCGAATCTAAATAGTAAATAAATCAAAACCCTTTAAGGTTTATTCAGATGAAATTTTAAATAGTATTACATTCAAGATTTTTATAGTAAATTATCAGATGTTACTAATGTACTAAGATTTAAGTTCAGGTTATATGGTGCGACCTTAGAATTTATAGCTAACACCTAAAATAATGACTCTTAAGATTAGGTATTTAGCAAATCTTTGTGATAATATATAAGTGTTCCTCCATCGGTAGTGGTATAAAGTCCAAATTCAAAATGATCCAATGCTTTCATTACTGTAATGGAGCATTTTGGCACCATCCTATCATGTGTTTCTACCATTACTACCTTAACTTTTGGAAGCCAGGATTCATAGTTTGATTCAAATAATTTTTTTTCAGCACCTTCAATATCAATTTTTAGGATATCAATTTGATCCCATTTCTGATCTTTTAAAACCTGATCTATTGTTACTGATTTAATATCATAGTCTGTTTCATTAGATTCTTCAACAACAAAACTATTGGTGGCATTATAAGGGTCATAAATTTTAAAATAGGTATTTGTATTGTAAAGACCATTATTTAAAACAGTAATGCCAGAACAGTCTTCCATGTTCTTGTTTATCATTTGAAGATTATCTGCATCAATTTCTATAAGTACTATAGACGAGTCGGGATATTTCATTTTAAAAAAACGAGAGGCTAATCCGACATTGGCTCCTGCATCAATTATTGTTTTTGGCTGTATCGGAAGATCAATATTGTAAATGTTATCAAAAAAGATTTCACCAAAAGTTTCGTGATCTTTTGTTTTCTTCCTCAGAAAAAAGGGTGGATTTTTAGATGTTTTTATTTTCGTTGCTTTTTTTCTGATGGATACAAGAACCCTGATTGCATCGATAAGAGAAAAATTTCTTTTTAATTTTTTTATGTTAGATAGATGATTAAACATATGCCTTTCTCTTTTGTTAACGGTTGAATTTAGTCATTTAATAGAACATCTAGATCTCTTTCCAAAATTTCATGATAAAAAATGTCGGGCATTTCTGTTTCAATCACATTTTTGTGGAATTTATGATTCCAAATAAAAACGGCATCATCAAAAGTCTCACGGAAGTATTTTTGATAATATGGAAAAAAAGAATCGTGAAAGACCAATATTTTCAGATCATTATTTGTTGTATCGTTATGATACCGTGCTTCATAAAATTTAGGTAAATTATGATAATCGCTGGGAACCGGAAGCGCATCAGGCTGTAAGACAGATTTTTCAGGGTTTTTGAATCTTAAAAAAGTAAAACCTTCCATTTCTTTATCCATTAGCATAATATTAAGGTCGCCGGCCTTCTCATAGGTCGTATACGGTTCTACATCTTCCATGGTATACGAATTTAATGTATACTGATCGAAGTCTTTTGTAATGGCTTTCATACTGGTTAAGTAGGCATAATGGGCGGCATAACCATTCCAGTGCGTGTCTGTTTTATGATATAATTGTTGATCGCTTTTTTCTGGAAAATCTTCTTGCAGATTGATAAAATTAACACCAATGGTTTTGCACAAAGAATCTAATTGCTGAAATTTTGTCTTCTTCTTAGATTTTTTGATTTTTATCATATCTCCATAGATGGTATGTTTATTTGCAGCTACAGCTAAATAAAAAACTATGTGTCTTTCATTGAGCCATTTCTTTTTTTCTATTAAATTTTTTTTTAGGGTTGCAAGTTCTTCTGGAGAAAATACAACCATTCCCTTTGATTCTGATAGCGCATAGCTAAAATCATTTCCTAAAAATCTCCACCCATTTTTGGTGTCTACCACTCTGTTTGGTATTGGATCTACCTCAAAAACATTTGTTTTGAAATCGGTATAAATTTTTAGCAAGTCAGCTTTCAAAGGAAAATTCCTTCTAAAATTCATGCTAATCTTTCTTTCATTTTTATCTACAGGATCTACTTTAATCCTCAGGTTGACAAGAACAAGAGGTATTGATACAATAACAACACAAATTATAATAAATACTATGGTGATTTTTTTTTCCATCTTTAAAATCTAAAATAAATGAATGGGTTGTAAGAATCAGCAGCGATATATATGATAGACCAAATTAGTATCAATACTATGAATGTATACCTTAGCGGTAATAGTTTAGGGCTTTTTAGTTTTTGTTCTAGATAGGGGTAGATTGGCATAGAAAAAATTACCGCCAATATAAAAGTGAAAATGAATTCATTGTTATAATTAAAATATCCAATAAAATCATTCACTGTGGCATCTCCTTCTGTATACATGAATAAAGTTTTAAGATAGGCAACAGAGGATTCAATATCATCTGCTCTAAATAAAGCCCAACCTACATTAACAACTAGTAGTGCGTAGATATGCTGAATAGGTTTCCAGGTTTTTTTTAGAACTTTTTCAAAACCAAGTTTTTCAATAATAATAAAAATACCATGGTATAATCCCCATATTACAAAGGTCCATTGGGCTCCATGCCATAAACCAGTAACTAAGAACACTGCAAAGAGGTTAAAGTATGTTCTTCGTTTGCCTTTTCGATTACCGCCTAAAGGAATATAGAGATAATCTCTAAACCAGGTTGAGAGCGATATATGCCAGCGTCTCCAAAATTCTTGAATGCTTCTGGAGATGTATGGATAGTTAAAGTTTTCTAAGAAATTAAACCCTAACATTCTACCCAATCCAATAGCCATATCAGAATACCCTGAAAAATCATAATAGATTTGAAAACTGTATGCAATTAAGCCTACCCAAGCGTTGTACGTAGAAAAACCTCCACCACTTTCTGTAAAAATAATATCTGCTATGCGTGCAAAGGTATTGGCAATAATCATTTTTTTGGCCAGACCTATTATAAAGCGCTCTAAGCCTTTTGCAAAACCAAAAATGCTTACTTGTCTATCGGCAATCTCTCTTTGGATATCGATATATCTAACGATGGGTCCGGCTACCAGTTGAGGAAACATCGTAACATAGGTTGCAAATTCTAATAAACTTCGATCTGCTTTTACATTACCTCTGTAAACATCTATAGTGTAAGACATGGTTTGAAAAACATAAAAACTTATTCCAAGAGGTAAAACAATCTCTGGTATGTTATGCAAACTTTCTGCATCCATTTGTAATATCTCCAATGTTGCATAAAGATTATCAATGGCAAAATTGAAATACTTAAAAACCCCAAGCGTAATTAAATTTGTGAGGATAGAAATTCTTAATCCTAGTTTTCGTTTTCCTTCTTCTATTAAAATACCACATTTATAATCAACCAGGGTCGAAAATATCATGATCAGAACTAAAAACTTCTCACCATAGGTGTAAAAATATAAACTGGCTGCGAGTAGTACTAAATTTCTATACTTCTTAGGAACAATGAAGTACAATAATAATGTGAGTGGAAAAAAAAGAAGTAAAAAATAGGCGCTACTAAATACCATGCGAAGTCGTTAAAAAAATGCAAATATAATATTAATTATTCAGTTACTTGAGTTTTAATTTCGATAAAAAACATGTGATCCTTACTAAAAACTCAAAAAAATAATATTTAGTAAGGTGCTGTGTGTTAATTTAGTATGATTAAAATCTTCTTCGTCTTTAACGTTTTACCTGAAATCTTTTTTTATTCTATCAAGGTTTCTTTTATTGTCTCTATCCTTTATAGTTTCGCGTTTATCATACATTTTTTTACCTCTTGCCAATACGATATCGAGTTTTGCCAGTCCGCGATCATTAATAAATAGGCGAGTGGGTATAATCGTTAGCCCACTATGTTTAACTTCTTTTTCGAGTTTTTTTAGTTCCTTTTTGTTGAGTAAGAGTTTTCGTTCGCTTTTGGGGTTGTGGTTAAAATATGTAGCATGAGAATATTCTTCGATATGCATGTTGATTACAAATAACTCGCTGTTGCTAAATTCGCAAAAACTTTCTGCAATATTCGCTTTTCCTTCGCGAATAGCCTTTATTTCTGTTCCTGCAAGTTTTATTCCTGCGGTATACTTATCAAGAAATTCATATTCGAACTTTGCTTTTCTATTTAGTATGTTGATTTTATTTTGATTCATCTGTGTGCTCAAGCGCTATTATAAATGCTTACAAAAGTACAAAGCTTTCCCGAAAGAAAGCTTTGTATTATAATATTTACAAGTTTTTAAGGTTCCTGAAACTGAATCGTTGAGATTTTACCGTCTCTGTTGAGTTGCAATTCCATTATCAGGCTTATTTTTTCAAATGTTGCCGTGTACCTGTTTATACCTTCGGTTGTCTCTATAAAAGAAAGAGATGTTAAGCTTCCAAATTGTTCGAAACAGCCATTAACAAAACGTGTTACCCCTTCTTTATTCATTGCTTCCTGCATTTCAGAAGTATACAAATTATAAATCGCATCTACATTTTGGGCATTAAAATTTTCTTGAAAAGCTACTATAGTTTTTTCATACATAGCATCATCCTGTGCAGAAGCCGATACTATTGTAAAGAAAATTAAGAGAAGTAATAGTGGTCTCATGAACGTTATATTTTGGGATTTAGGAGATGCAAAATAATTATCTTTTTTAAATTTTAAAAAAAAGTTAACAATAAAAATGAACACGATAAATGAGCAAGTTGAAGATGATGTGTTCTCTTATTCTTGTAATTTTATTGGAATCATTTTGTTTCTAGTTTAACAAAATTGTTGCAATTATTAGTCGGATATAGCGTAATTTAGTTTTGTTAAATGTGTTTTTATGAAACGATATTTATTTTTAATATTGGGGTTGCTATTGTCTTCTTTTACGGTAATTAGCATTCAATTTTCTGCTCAGGAAATTATTGATAAAGCTATAGAGGTTTCTGGAGGAAAAAAATATGATAATGCAATCATTCATTTTGAATTTAGAAACAAACACTATCGAAGTGAACGTAATGATGGAGTATACAAACTTGAGAGAAAAATGGATTCGCCAAATGGTGTGATCCATGATGTGGTTAGTAATTCAGGTCTTAAGCGTACTATAGAGAACTGTTCGGTGCGTATTGCAGATTCTTTAATTACCAGAATTAGTGATGGTGTTAATTCGGTACATTATTTTGCTTATTTGCCCTATGGTCTTAATGCTCCTGCCGTTCATAAAAAAGTGGTTGGTGAGACGATAATCAATGGGGTTGATTATTATAAAGTCAACGTTTCTTTTGATGAAGAAGGAGGGGGGACCGATTTTGAAGATGAGTTTTTATATTGGATTCATAAAGAAAATTTTACCGTCGATTATCTTGCCTATAAATATGCAGTTAACGGAGGTGGGATCCGTTTTAGAGAAGCTTATAACCCCAGGGTAATTAATGGGATTCGCTTTGTGGATTATAATAATTATAAAGCTACAGACTTAAATGTCTCTCTGTCTGACTTGGATGGATTGTTTAAAAGAGGTGAGCTCAAACTTCTTTCAAAGATTCAATTGAAAAATATCTTTGTGTATATAAATGATGATTGCTGCTAATTAATATTGAGGATCGTATCTGTAACTATATTTTCGGTTATTTTAACAATAAACAATTTACCATAATCTTTTTCATTAATCTGTGAATACTTTTCATCATTAATGATTTTATTTACAAATAAGGGTGTTGTGTTGCTATGACCAACAACTACCACAGTTTTTCCTTTTGTTTTCTGCTGAAAATTCAGGTCGTATAAATTACTGGGATTGTATAGCACCATTTTTATTTCTTGATTTTTGGCTATAGGTTCTGCTGTCTGTCGGGTTCTCTTATAATCGGTTGTATAGATCATATCTATTTTTGTGTCTGAAAACAATGCAGCCCATTTTTGAGCTCTTTTTTCTCCGGTTTCAGAGAGTAAAGGATTTGGATCCTTAGGATTATTGGTTAGCTCTTTTTCAGCATGCCTGATAAAAAAATAAGTTGTTGTCACCTGTTTTGTTGAAGCGCCTTGTGCAACACTCATGATAGAAAACAATAGAAAAAACAAAGGGAAAAACTTCTTCATAGAGAATTGATAAATAGTTACTTGTAAAAATCGGTTGCATACTTTGATCCAAATGAACTTATTCCAACATGCCCATCTGCCATATTACAATAATCATAGATAAAATAGCTATGATAAAAAATCCTATATAAATATAAGAACTTTTCTTTTTATGAGAAGAGCCCAAATCGCCAGAAGATTTCATAATGGCATAGTTTTAAGTGGTTGTCGTCTTTATAAGACGCCTAAAAAAAGAAAATGTTACACTTTTTGTGGTTTTACATCCATAATTCTTTCTTCAAAATTTTTTGCGCGAACAGGTTCGATTATACTTTTAAATAGTTTCATAAGATTTTCATCATGATTCCATCGTTTTTGCTGTAATAGATTAAAATGTACAAATGTACTCCATAGTATTGCTTTTAACTCTGTTTTATCGTGATTCCACATCTTGATTTCTACATGAAGCTGATTTTCGGTACAATGTATTAGTTGAGAGTCAATTATAACATCTTCCATTAATAGAGCAGGTTTCAGATAGGCGATTTGATTTGTGCCAACAACCCAGCTAATACCTCTGTTTTTGGCAAGGTCAAAAATGTCCAGATCATAATATTTCTCAATTTGATCTTCTCTTGCGTTGATCATGTAGTTGATATATGCTGCATTGTTCAGGTGGTTAAAAGGGTCGCAATCCTGGAACCTGATTTTGGCTTTACTTTCTAATATTTTTGGTAGTTTCATAGTTTTGTTATTAATATATACCAATCGGTATATTAGGAGTTAAAAAAATTATTTTTTGAGTTCATTATGAATCATAGTGTCTATTTGATCCATTGTTTCTAATAAGTAGCTGTTGTCTTCAATAGTATGGGTCATAAAAATTGCGCCACTGATCATGGTATATAGGCGCTTGGCATATAACATTGTGTCAATATCCGGATGTATTTCATTAACTAATTTACCGCCTTCAATAATTTTGGCAACATTATTCTGTATTTTATGAATCGTATATTTTACATACTGAAATAACGATGGATTCTGGTGTTTCGCATCTACCCCCATATTTAACACAGGACAGCCTCCAAGTTCTTGACTGTAATTATAATAATTTCTATAAAAATCTGTGATCAGAAACAATTTTTCTAAAGGGGATTCACTTAATGATTGATGATCTGTAATACGGCGTAACATGCTCTTAACTGTAGTGTTGAAAGCTGCGAGAGCCAATTCTTCTTTATTTTTGAAATTACCATAAATGGCTCCTTTTGTAAGTCCTGTCGCTTTAGTTATGTCACTAAGGCTTGTAGCAGCATATCCATTTTTATTAAAAATAGGGGCCACCGTTTGGATTATGTATTCTGTTGTTTGCTTTGCCTTGGTTATCATTTTTTGTGAAAATAAGTCAAATATAATAAAAATATACCAATTGGTATATTTATAAACAAAAAATAGAGACTGCCTAAAAAGGGTATTATAATGTCATTACGAAAAATTTTTAATTTAAAGTACTCTGTTAATTAATAGCTTAAGTTTAACAGATTCCTTTACCCCTCTCAAAATGACCATTTTTAGACAGCCTCTCGTATTTACAACTCCCACGTTATAAATAAAAGTGGTTTATATACTATGGTTTATGGTACCAAATTTGCTTGATTTCTAAATACTAAATTGTTATCAAATTCATCAATAAGAATTATACTTTCGGTAGATATATTACCAGCTAAGATCTCTTTGGACAACTGATTTAAAACTTCTTTTTGTAGTGTGCGTTTTACAGGTCTGGCTCCAAACTCAGGTTGAAACCCTTTTTCTGATAGGTATACAATTGCTTCATTAGTGGCATCAAGGGTGATATTCTGTTCTGCCAACATTGCTGACACACCTTTTAGTTGAAGTTTAACAATTTCTGTAATATCTGTTTTTGTTAACGGAGAAAACATAACAATATCATCAATTCTATTTAAAAACTCTGGACGCACTGATTGTTTAAGTAATCCAAGTACTTCAATTTTTGCCGCTTCCATGGCTGTGTCCATATCTTTTATTGTTTCAAATTTTTCCTGAATGATAGTGCTTCCCATATTACTGGTCATAATGATAATAGTATTTCTAAAATCAGCAGTTCTTCCTTTGTTGTCGGTTAATCTACCTTCATCTAATACTTGCAGTAATATGTTAAAGGTATCTGGATGCGCTTTTTCAATTTCATCAAGTAAAACAACAGAATATGGTTTTCTGCGTACAGCTTCGGTTAACTGTCCACCTTCATCATATCCTACATATCCCGGAGGTGCTCCTACCAATCTACTTACGGCATGGCGTTCTTGGTATTCGCTCATGTCGATACGTGTCATAGCCGCCTCATCGTCAAACAGATATTCGGCTAGCGCTTTGGCTAATTCGGTTTTTCCTATACCCGTGGTCCCCAAGAACAAGAAAGAGCCAATTGGTTTTTTCTGGTCTTGTAATCCGGCTCTACTTCTTCTAACGGCATCACTTACAGCTTGAATAGCTTCAGTTTGTCCTACAACGCGCTTTTGCAGCTCTTTTTCAAGAACAAGGAGTTTTTCACGCTCACTTTGTAGCATTTTTGTTACTGGTATACCTGTCCATTTTGCAACAACTTCGGCAATATCATCGTTGGTAACCTCTTCTTTGATTAATGACGATGCACTTTGTTGTTCATCAAGTTGTTTTTGAAGTGTGTCCAATTTTTCTTGAGCTTCTTTAATCTTTCCGTAACGTATTTCGGCGACCTTTCCATAATCGCCATTACGCTCGGCTCGTTCGGCTTCAAGTTTGTATTCTTCTATATTGGTTTTGGCATTTTGTATCGCATCTACGACTTCTTTTTCGCTTTGCCATTTAGAAAATATCTCATTGCGTTCTTCTTTAATATTAGCAAGATCTGCATTAAGAGCTTTTAGTTTAACCTCGTCATTTTCTCGTTTTATAGCTTCTATTTCGATCTCTAGTTGCATCACTTTTCGATCCAATACATCAAGTTCTTCAGGCTTAGAATTAATTTCCATTCTAAGTTTAGAGGCGGCTTCGTCCATTAGATCAATAGCCTTGTCGGGTAAAAATCTATTTGTTATGTAGCGTTGCGATAAGTTTACTGCTGCTATAATAGCTTCATCTTTTATACGTACTTTATGGTGTGTTTCATACTTTTCCTTAATTCCTCTAAGGATTGATATGGCACTTTCTGTGTCTGGTTCATCAACGATAACTTTTTGAAAACGTCTTTCGAGAGCTTTATCTTTCTCAAAATATTTTTGATACTCGTCTAAAGTCGTAGCGCCAATGGCTCTTAGTTCTCCTCTTGCCAAAGCCGGTTTTAGGATATTTGCAGCATCCATGGCGCCCTGACCACCACCTGCGCCAACTAGGGTATGGATCTCATCAATAAATAAGACAATATCTCCGTTGCTTGTAGTCACCTCTTTAACGACAGATTTAAGACGTTCTTCAAATTCTCCTTTAAATTTGGCGCCTGCAATTAAGGCTCCCATATCTAATGAGAAAATCTGTTTGTTTTTAAGATTTTCAGGAATATCTCCTGCAATAATACGGTGCGCCAACCCTTCGGCGATTGCAGTTTTACCAACTCCCGGCTCACCGACTAGCATTGGATTGTTTTTAGTTCTACGTGAAAGAATTTGTAAAACTCTACGTATTTCTTCATCACGTCCAATGACAGGGTCGAGTTTACCGTTTTCGGCCATCTCATTGAGATTTTTGGCGTATTTGCTCAATGCTTGATAGGTTTCTTCAGCATTTTGAGAGGTTACACGTTCACCTTTTCTTATTTCATTAATAGCCTCGGTAAGATGCTTTTCAGTTACCCCCTGATCTTTTAGGATTTGGGCAATTTTACTTTTAGATTTAAAAATTGCAATGACTAAATGCTCTATTGATACATATTCATCATTCATTTTTTTAGCAATTATACTCGCTTCATTTAAAGATTTTCCGGCCTCGCGAGATACTTGGATGTCTCCTCCGCTTACTTTTGGAAAACTTTCTAAAGTGCTATCTAACACTTGTTGTAAAAGTGATAAATTTACATTCAGTTTTTTTAACAAGAACGGAAGTACATTTTCGTCGACGTTAAAAATTGCTTTGAAAATGTGTTCATTTTCAATGAGCTGGTGTCCTAAGCCTTGAGCAAGTTGTTGTGCTTGCTGTATGGCTTCTTGCGATTTTATAGTGAAATTATTAAAATTCATTCGTTATTTATTTTGAGTTCGATTGAAGAAAATCAAATAATATTCCGATTCTGGAAATGCGTCAAAATGTCTCCTTATCTGTTGATTTTACTGACTTTTTGACCTATTGTAAAGTTACACAAATCATAACGACCAAAAATGATAATAGTTAATAATATAAATCAATTACTTAAGTTTGTAATAAATATAGTTTTGGAGAATAATGGGAATATTTAATAAGATATTTGGTTCTGAATCAAATGAACCTAATGAAGAAAAGAAAACATTGCCGTGGCAAGAGCTAAGCTCCATAGAACAATTGGATAAAATTGCTGAAGCCTCGAAAACAAAAACACAGGCAATTTTTAAACACTCTACCCGATGTGGAATCAGTAGAATGGTTATCCGTAACTTTGAGAGTAGCTTTGATCTGACTGGCGAAAATGTTGATTTGTATTATTTGGATTTGTTGAATCACAGAGATGTTTCAGACAAGATATCTGCTAAATTTCAAGTTTATCATGAATCCCCACAATTTATTGTGATTCGTAATGGAGTTGCGGTACACCACTCATCTCATAGTACGATTACACCTCAAGTGTTACATCAATTTGTTTAGAGTAGTAGCTATATATGCTCAATATAAAAAAGGAGTTCATTTAATGAACTCCTTTTCTTGTTCATTATGTTGTCAAGTTATCTAAAACGATAACTCGTAATAATATTCTTTATTTTATTCTTTAGATCTTCACCAGAATCATACACCATTTGTTCGTTGGTAGGAAATCGAACCGCTTGTAATCCCAGATATCGAACTAAATCATCATCTAATGCTCTTTTATCACCATTATAATTAGCGTATACGTGCTCAAAAACATATTCACTCGCTATAGGAAAAGACTCTAAAAGCTGTTTAGTTCTTAAGTTTTTGTATTGTACGTTTCCAACAACATTAGCAGCTTTGAATTGAGTAAACTCATAATACTCACATCGCACAGTCACCATTTTATCTACTTTTATTTTATTGCCTTCTTCGTCTAAAACAATTTCATCGTTTTCATCTAATAGATATTCCCATCCATCTTTAACAAGTTTTTCTCTTTCTAATTGGCGTTCTTTTACACGTTCGGGAGAAATATTTATTTCTCTTAGTGTTACTTCCATAGCATAATCATACTGAGTGTTAGATTGGGGCTGACTGTGATACACTGTCCACAAGTCATCTAATCCGTAGGTTCCAAAATTCAATAAATCAGTTTCTAAACGCCTTGGAATAATGACATCTGTTCTATTTTTCATGGTAACCCTTACAAAATCAGTACCTTTTAAATGTGCTTCTTCGATTAAGTCTCTTGTGTTTTTGTAATTAGGAGCGATTTTATCCAAATATGTTAGATTATCATAAACCTCTCTAAATTCAAATTTTCTTTTGGCAGAAGACAGTCTTTGATTAGCAGTATCATACAGATATTTTGAAAGTTTGTCTTTTGTGGTTATTATTTTCTGATCGTAATTTTCCATCCTAAAGATTGCATTACGACCTTGTTCAACTACATAAAGAGGTAATAATGGTTTTATACGTTCTTGTCTGTTTTTTAAGCTTAGATACGTATTATAAGTGCGTTCAAGATTAGCAGGGTTACCTTCTTTTTCCAGATAATTGATAGTGTTGATATCTCGTTCTACTACTTTGGCGAAGGCTTCTTCGAGCATTAGAATATACGGCTGTTTTCCTTTTTTGTCTTTATTCGTTTTAAGTTTGTTCAAGGCAATGTTTATTGCTTGATCATAGTTTCCTGTATTAAGCGCCTTTTGAGTTTTCTTTACACTGTTGCAAGACATAGAGATCGCTAGTATAAGTGATAAAAGTAGTAGTTTTTTCATATCTGATTCTGTTTGATTTGGGGTATTAAAATCAACTTTGGTGCCACAAAGTAATAAAAAACCCCGAAATCTATCTTTTTCGAGGTTTGATTATACGTTGTTATGATGTTTTTATTTTTTAAATACCGGAAGCAGTTTAGTGGATACCTCGCCAAAGCCAATTCTTACCTTATCCTTTTCACAATACCCTCTCATAATAATGGTGTCATTATCTTCTACAAATTTTCGGCTACCTCCAGACTTAAGCTGAACGGGTTTTTCTCCTCTCCAACTAAGCTCTAGCATAGATCCGTAAGAATCTTCGGTAGGTCCAGATAGGGTCCCGCTACCCATCATATCCCCAGAATTTACTGGGCAACCATTTACTGTGTGATGAGTGAGCTGTTGTGCCATGTTCCAATACATATGTTTGAAATTGCTTTTACAGATCACAGTTTCTTCGGCTTTTTCTGGCTGAATGGCTACTTCTAAATGTATGTCGAAACTCTTTTTGCCTTTGTATTGCAAGTATGGAAGTTGTTTTTTTAAAGGCTTAGGGCTATCTGTTCTAAAAGGCTCTAAAGCATCTAATGTAACGATCCATGGTGAGATAGACGAAGCAAAGTTTTTTCCTAGGAAAGGACCTAGAGGTACATATTCCCATTTTTGAATGTCACGAGCACTCCAGTCGTTAAATAATACCAATCCGAATATGTAATCTTCGGCTTCTTCAATAGGAATTGGCTCGCCTAATTGATTGGCATCGGTAGTTATAAAAGCCATTTCAAGTTCAAAATCCACTAATCTGGAAGGGCCAAATATAGGCTCACTGGCACCATTTGTCAATTTTTGACCTTGTGGGCGATGTACAGGAATACCAGAAGGAATTATTGAGCTACTACGCCCATGATATCCTACCGGCATATGCAACCAGTTTGGCATTAAAGCATTTTCTTTGCCTCTAAACATTGTACCTACATTGGTAGCATGTTCTATACTACTGTAAAAATCTGTATAGTCACCAACATTAACAGGTAATTGCATTTCAATTTCGTCAAGAGTAAATAACACAATTTTACAATGTTCCTCATTATTTTTCAAGGCATCATTTTTGGCATCAAAAATATCTGCAATTCGATTACGAACTAGTCTCCAGGTCTTTTTCCCGTCAGAAATAAAATCATTAAGTGAATCTTGCAGGAAGATATCATCAGTTAAAGGGATTCCTTCAAAATATCCTAGCTGATGAAGTGCACCAAGGTCTATTGCGGTATCACCGATTCGGGTTCCGATAGTAATAATATCATCTCTGGTGAGAAATACTCCAAAAGGAATATTTTGTATCGGAAAATCTGTTTTTGAAGGGGTTTCAATCCATGTTTCTCTATCTGGATAATTTGCTGTAATCGGCATTATAGTTCTTTTAATATGTTGTTGGTAATTTGTATACTCAAATATATAATTTTAGAACGGTTAAAAGTTTCTAATTGTGTGAAAAATATATAAAATAATGATAAGATTTTCTAGTAGTGTGATGTAGAGACCAGATTTCCGTTCAAATTTATAAAACCTGTGAACAAGTTGTTTATATTTATTAGGGTTTGTTTAAGTAGGATTAAGAAATGTATTTCCTACTTTTGCATTCTTATTAACAAACTAAGAATACATGCAACGCGACGAACAGATTTTTAATTTAATTCAGGACGAAAAAGAGCGTCAAATCAACGGATTAGAATTGATAGCTTCAGAAAACTTTGTGAGTGAACAAGTAATGGAAGCTGCAGGATCAGTATTAACTAATAAATATGCCGAAGGGTATCCAGGCAAACGCTATTATGGCGGTTGTGAGGTAGTAGATGTTGTAGAACAAATAGCTATAGATCGTGCCAAAGAATTGTTCGGAGCAGCCTATGCTAATGTACAGCCACACTCTGGATCTCAGGCCAATACTGCAGTGTATCATGCATGTCTGAAACCCGGAGATAAAATTCTTGGTTTTGATCTTTCTCATGGCGGTCATTTAACTCATGGATCACCTGTTAATTTTTCTGGTAAATTATATAACCCAGTATTTTATGGAGTAGAAGAGGAGACGGGTAGATTAAACTATGATAAGATTCAGGAAATTGCTACAGCAGAAAAACCTCAGTTAATTATTGCGGGTGCCTCAGCGTATTCTAGAGAGATTGATTACAAAAGATTCAGAGCGATTGCCGATAGTGTGGGAGCAATCCTTATGGCAGATATAGCGCACCCTGCAGGATTAATCGCAAAAGGCGTGATTTCTGATCCTGTACCACACTGCCACGTGGTGACAACAACAACGCATAAAACATTGAGAGGACCAAGAGGTGGATTGATTATCATGGGAAAAGACTTTGAAAACCCATTTGGTATCACATTAAAAAATGGAAATAAGCGTATGATGTCTTCATTATTAGATAGTGCGGTGTTTCCAGGAAACCAAGGTGGTCCTTTAGAACATATTATTGCTGCAAAAGCGATCGCATTTGGTGAGGCTTTGACAGACGAGTTTCTACACTATATTGTACAAGTAAAGAAAAATGCGGCAGTTATGGCTGAGGCTTTTGTGCAAAAAGGATATAAGGTGATTTCTAATGGTACAGATAACCATATGATGTTAATTGACTTACGTAACAAAGGAGTTACAGGCAAACAAGCTGAAGAAGCGCTCGGAGTCGCAGAAATTACTGTAAATAAAAACATGGTACCTTTTGATGATAAATCTCCTTTTGTAACCTCAGGGATTCGTATTGGTACGGCAGCAATTACTACCAGAGGATTAAAAGAAAAGGATATGGCTGCCATTGTTGAACTTATTGATAAAGTAATTAGTAATGTAGATAATGAAGACGCATTACACGGTATTGCAGATGAGGTTAATGCAATGATGGCAGATAAACCTTTGTTTGTATACTAAATTGAAAGAGTTTTATAGTAAAAAACGCATGATTAGATAATCATGCGTTTTTGTTTTTTTAGAATTTAAGAATGGCTCCAATTATCGGGATCATCACTTTCATTAGGTGAAAGCCCCATAACATCACCATCAATAGTTACCCCAAGGCCTACCACAGTTCTATTTACATAATTAAAGTAGCTAACGACCTGGTTGATTTCGAGTATTTCTCCATCTGATAGCCGTTGTTCTCTTAGGGTATGAATATCTGATTCTGTAATAGTATGATGAGCAAGGGTTAATTGTTTAGCATAATGTAACCCGGCTAAATATTGATACTTAAAATAATCATGTATTTCATCTTTTA
Source organism: uncultured Aquimarina sp. (assembly GCA_947497175.1). Taxonomy (GTDB): domain Bacteria; phylum Bacteroidota; class Bacteroidia; order Flavobacteriales; family Flavobacteriaceae; genus Aquimarina. Next base: position 86,574 of record CANMFM010000002.1, read on the forward strand.
TAAGACAAGAGATTATTTCTTGGTATCTGGAATCATCTTTCAGTAACCGTTTTAACCCTATTGAGTGATGATCAATGCAATAACTACACTGATTCAAGTGACTTACATATATTCCAAGTGTTTCGAGGTACCATTTGGGAAGCGTATTGTTAGCGTTGTGTAATACGTTTTTGTATAATCCCATATGTCCGACAAGCGTATGTGGGCGAAGACTATGTATTGAAAGTACATTATCAATACTGTTATTAGGCCCTTTTACTCGATCGTATATTTTTCTTAATTGACCGGTGGCATTATCATAGGATATCTCTTTAATCCAACTCATTTCATTTCATTAAGTTTAATTTTTCGCTTCTTTCATATAAAGCACACAGGGCGATAATTCCTGATAGTTTACTAATTTTGGATGTTCAAAGGTTTTAATCTGTTGCATACCAATTTTTTTCATAATTAATTCTGATTTCACATTAATTTCTGGAGCTACAGAATAGATTTTTTTTAAGCCTATCGTGTTGAAGCCATAATCCAGACAAGCCCAAGCACCTTCAGTCGCATATCCCTGATTCCAAACACTTTTTATGAGTCGCCATCCAATATCAACAAAAGTTCCAAGTTCTTTTAAATATGATTGTTCGCATAAACCAATAAATCCTATAAACTTCTTATTTTCTAAAGTATCTACGGCAAAATAACAAAACCTTTTTTCTTCTTGCATTTTTTGCATTCTGTAAATAAAATCCAGAGTAGCTTGCTTAGAAGGTTTAGAAGGGAAGAATTCCATCACAGAATCATCATTGTTGATTTGAAATAAGGGATCAACATCTTGTAATGTCCAGTTTCTGAAACCTAATCGTTTAGATGTGAAGATGTAGTTTTTCATCACGGTTTAATTCATGGAATAACATTTTTATTCAAAAGCAGCACTTTCATATGCTCCTAGATCTGGAACAGTGGTACTTCTCGGGATTCCTAAGATATCGACCTCTGATGCTGTTATGGATGCGCGGCCATTTGCAGGAGAACGATCATCAATTCTTAATATATTTTCAAAAGGATCTTTAAAATCAGGATCTTCGTTTAAAAGAATGTTTTCAAATAAATTTGTATTGGTAAAATTATATAAGGGATTATCTTCAAAACTATCATCAAAATCATCAAATTTAATCAGGCAGTTTTTAAAGGAGTAGTTAAAAGCAGTACCTTCAATTTTGCTAAACAAAAGTTCTCTGTCTTGATTACCATAGATAATACAATTCGTGAAATTGGCTTCGGCTAGATCTGCAATGATTACTTCGGTATCACTTACTTGCAGGTTGTTATCAATTAAAACGGTTGGGAGCTCTCTAAACCCTGATCCTATATTAGAGTAATTCGTAAAAGTACAATGGTTAAAATTATAAGTACCTCCTAATGAACAATTAAGTGATACTTGTCCGGCGTTGTTAATCACTAAATTTTCTCCTTCAACATTGGCTGCTCTAGCCAGAAAACCCACATTTGAGCTATTATAAATTTGTGAATTTGTAATCCTAAGAGTAGGATCTGGGCCGCCATCATCAGAATTCATTAAAATACCAACGGTTGCGTTTTTAATGGTTGCATGATTGATTCTGTGACCTGTGCTTCCTGGAGTAAGCCATATGGTTCCCCACTGTCCGGGGATATCACTAAAGATGGGTTCAAGGCGATCACCCTCAAAAATCACTTCATTTTCCATACGCTCCATATCTGTACTTATATCGCCATTTACAATTAACGTAGCTTTATCGGCAGCAATAATACCAGAATTTTCATGGAAATGAATTCTTGCTCCGGCTTCAATAGTAAGTGTCTTATTATTAGGGATCACTGCATATCCATAAATAACATAAGGCTTTTCGTTAGTAAAAATTAACTCGTCATCCAATAATACATGTGCAGCTATCGTAGCATCTCCAACACTGACTCCTTCAATGGTACATGTTTCATCACCATTGACTACCATGCAGTCCCTGTTAGGTATGATAAATACGGCATCTTTAACTAAAGTAACCAGATCAACATCTTGTTGATTTCCTCCTTGATCAAATACTATTCGATCGGTATATAAAAATTCTGTATCGGTGGTTTGATCAGAGATATCTGTAGTGGTTTCTACAAAAATAAAAATGCTGTCTTTGGCCAGAACCTGTATATTTTCAAAAGATTTTCCAGGAATTCCATCTACGTTAAGTCTATAATTTGAACCTTCTCCACGTTCTAACCTTATTGTTGGGATCGTAAAATCATCACCCGTACGATTGTAAACCTTAAAGCTATATGTACTTGAACCAATATTGGTAAAAACGGTATCCAAAAATAAAGTATCGGTAGAGAATTGAAGATTTCCAATACTTGGATCCGATTCAAAATCCTTACGACAAGAACTCCATAAAACTATTAAAGCGATTAAGAATAAAGTTGGTAAATAGCGCATATTAGGTTTTAAAAATAATAAAGTATCTAAGCTGCAAAGTAGCAAAGATTTTTGTTTTTTCTGATATTTAATGCTCTCTTTAATTAAGGTATAACTTTTTGATGGTTCGAAATATTGTTTTTTAATTAAAATTGAGAAGATCTGTACTTCGGTAAGAAATAAAACATTTGTACATTTGTTGTTCTTAATAATACGCACAACATAATAATCTATTATGAGTACATATGATGTAGCCGTAATTGGCTCTGGACCTGGTGGATATGTAGCCGCAATTCGATGCGCACAACTAGGTATGAAAACTGTAATTATCGAAAAATATTCAACTCTTGGTGGAACCTGTCTTAATGTAGGGTGTATTCCCAGCAAAGCATTATTGGATTCTTCTCACCATTATGAGCATGCTACAAAGCATTTTGAAGATCACGGTATTGAAATACCAGGAGATGTAAAAATTAATCTCGAAAAGATGATTGCTCGTAAACAAACAGTGGTTGATCAGACTTGTGATGGAGTTAGTTTTCTTATGAAGAAAAACAAAATTGATGTTTTTGAAGGCGTTGGATCTTTTAAAGATGCTACCCATATTACGATTACAAAAGCTGATGGTACTGTAGATTCCATTGAGGCCAAGAATACCATTATCGCTACAGGTTCTAAACCTTCTACCTTACCTTTTATTAAGCTTGATAAAAAAAGAATAATCACTTCTACAGAAGCATTAAAACTCAAAGAAGTGCCTAAACACATGGTGATCATAGGAGGGGGAGTTATTGGTCTTGAATTAGGTCAAGTATATCGCCGGTTAGGAGCCGAAGTTTCTGTAGTAGAATTTATGGATAGAATTATTCCTGGAATGGATAAAGCATTATCTAGAGAGTTACAGAAAGTAATGAAGAAACAAGGAGTTAAATTCTATACATCTCATAAAGTTACAGCCGTAAAAACAACGGCAAAGGAAGTCACAATAACGGCCGACGATAAAAAAGGAAACCCAGTAGAATTTAAAGGTGACTATTGTTTGGTATCTGTAGGACGCCGACCGTATACCGACGGATTAAATGCTGAAGCAGCCGGAGTTAAACTGAATGATAAAGGACAAGTTGAGGTAAATGATCATCTACAAACCAGTGCTCCTAATATTTATGCCATAGGTGATGTAGTAAAAGGCGCCATGCTAGCTCATAAAGCTGAAGAAGAAGGAGTATTTGTGGCAGAAACTTTGGCTGGACAAAAACCGCATATTGACTATAACTTGATCCCCGGAGTTGTGTATACATGGCCAGAAGTTGCTGCTGTTGGTAAAACGGAAGAAGAATTAAAAGATGCCGGTATAAAATTTAAATCAGGTCAATTTCCATTTAGAGCATTAGGCAGATCAAGAGCGAGTGCCGATTTAGATGGTTTTGTAAAAATACTTGCCGATGAGGCTACCGATGAGGTGCTGGGAGTTCATATGATAGGAGCGCGCTGTGCCGATTTAATAGCAGAAGCGGTTACTGCAATGGAGTTTAGAGCGTCTGCAGAAGATATTTCCAGAATGTCTCATGCACATCCAACCTTTACAGAAGCAGTTAAAGAGGCGGCACTTGCTGCAACTGATAATAGAGCACTACATGTATAACACCTTTTAGGTATTTGAATAGACATAAAAAAGGTCGCCTCTAAGGCGACCTTTTTTATGTTCCACCAAGCCTCTTTAGAACTTGTGATTTGTAATTTCTGCTTATAGGGATTGATGTATCGTTCACTACTATTTCTTCGTTAGAAAATGAATCTATTTTAGAAATAGCGACAATGTAAGATCTGTGCGTACGCATAAATTGCTGTTGAGGTAACTTAGATTCAATAGTACTTATAGTTTCTCTTGTTACAATAGTATCATGAGTGCAATGAATTTTTATATAATCACTATAGCTTTCTATATAGATAATCCCAGAAAAACTAATTTTTTTCATCCGTCTATCTGATCTGACAAAAATAAAATTGTTAGGAAAAGATTGTATTTTAGATGCAGTTTCGGTTTTATGGTATACGTTAAAATAGTTGTTAATAGCGTTCAGTAGTCGTTCGAAAGAAATAGGTTTTAATAGATAATCCACAGCATGAAGGTCGAATCCATCTACCGCATACTCCCGATACGCTGTAGTAAAGATAATTTTAATATCCTTGTTAATCGATTTGGCAAACGATATACCAGAGATTTCGGGCATATTAATATCCAGAAAAATGAGATCAATTTTTTGAGAATTGATACTATTAAAAGCTTCTAAAGCATTATTGCAAGTTGCGATCATGTTAATTTGATCAATTTTGGAAAGATGATCAACAATGATATCTCGAGCAGTAGGTTCATCATCTACGACAATACAGGTTATTTTAGTATCCATTTGTCTTTGATTTTAAGGTTTTTAATTGAAGTTCTGTGATATACCAATACTTATCTTTTGTAATCCTTAAATAATGATTATTGGGGTATAATATCGATAATCTTTTTTTGATATTAGTCAACCCAATACCATGTTCGGGATTATCGTTTGTATTGCCAATAGAATTCTTGAGGACAAAGTGTATTTTATTATCTATATATTTTATAGTAAGGATGATACTTAATTTTTGATTTCTGATTTCCCCGTGCTTAAAGCTATTTTCTACAAATGGTATGAATAGCATAGGTGCAACTTGAATTTCGTTTGAAATGTTTTCAAATTTAATATCGATATCCAGTGAGTCATTGAAACGCATCTTTTCCAGTGCGACATAATCCTGAATATGATTCATTTCATCTTGTAACGATACCAAAGGCTTATCCGACTCATACAACAAGTAATCCAAAAGATTAGATAGTTTTAGAATCATTTCAGGAGTTTGCTCTGATTTTTTCAATGCAAACCCATACATCGTATTTAAAGTATTGAATAAGAAATGTGGGTGGATCTGCATTTTAAGATAATGTAACTCTTGTTCCTTAAGCTTAAGCTGAGCTTCTAAAATTTTGTTTTTTAGTTCTTGATTTGCAGAAGTAGATTTATAGTTATGCTGTACTAAACTAAAAGCGCTAGCGATAAATACAACAAAATATACAGCAATAAAAAGAAATAAAGGGCTACGGGTCATTGGTGGCATCCCAGCTATTTTTGAAGACGATAAAAACATCAATCCATAAAAGAGTGAAAGGATGATGAACAAAGCCGATATAATAATTGTATACATACAATATACAATGAATTGAAAGTATTTCTCTTGTAACAGGTATCTTGGAATTAATAGATCGATCACAGTATATGTGGTTCCCATAGTTACAGGAATCAAGAATAATGAAAAAGAAAACACATAGTTAATATCATTAGTATTGTACCCAAAAAAATAAGTATAGCAAAACAAGACCGCTATCCAAAAGATGATGTGCAGTAATATTTGAGCAATTTTTTTTAGTACAAATTCCTTTGAGAGCATATGTTCTTAATCGATCATAATATCAGTATATTTTTTTTAAAAAACATCAGTATTGAGACGAATAACCAAATGGATATGGTTTTTAACGGTCGAGCGCATCTTTTATGAAGTATTTGGTAATAACCAAAGCCAATCCCGAAGTCTATCGAAAATAAAAAAATTGAATGATCATGATTATTAGTTTTGGGTGAAACTAAAATTAATGCTACGTATGAGAATCCTTGAAATTTTATTCCTTGTCTCTGTTACCGGACTTCTAATCACATTATTTACAAAATATTATTCTATCAAAAAATGGACCTTTTATTCCTCTGTTTTATTTGTAGTGCTTCAAATATTCATAGAAAATATCAGATGGCAAATGTATTTGGGTTATATCGCTTTAATTATTGGAATTCTTATTTTTTATACACCCATTCTTAAAAAATGGGCAAAAATTATAGGTTTAAGTGTTGGACTACTTTTTTGTGTATTGAGTGTTGTTTTAGGAGTTATCATGCCTGTTATGAAGTTTCCAAAGCCTACCGGAAAGTATACCGTTGGTCTCAAAACGTTGTATATGGAAGATACGACACGACTAGAGGTATTTACCGCTGCAGAAGAAGATCATAGAAAAGTAACCGTACATGTTTGGTATCCTTCTAATCAAAAAGTTACCAATCCCGAACGATACATGGATCAAGGGTATGCTGAAGCATTTGCCGTAAGCAAAAGTATGCCTTCATTTATTACGGGTCACTTTAATCTTACCAAAACCCATATCGAAAAATCACTAGACATTGCAGAAGATCAACAATTTCCGGTCATAGCACTATCGCATGGTTTACTCTGGAATTGCGAAATGTATACTACTATTATTGAAGAAATCGTAAGTAGAGGTTACATTGTGTTCGGAATAGACCATCTCTATGAATCTTTTCTTACAGAATATCAAGGTAAAAGAATAAAGTGGAACGATAAAAATTTAAAAAATATGGATACACAAATGGATTTCGATTATGTAACCACTACTACAGCACTTTTCAGAAAGGAAAAAGATACTGCCAAAAAACAGGAGTTATTATACAATCTTATACAGCATGTGCCTTATTTTGAAAGTCTTGATAGGTGGTCAAGCGATGTTTCATTTGTGATAAATCAAATAACACTACTAAATTCAGATGTTAACAGTATTTTTTACCAAAAGCTGGATGTTGATCGTATTGGTTTGTTGGGACATTCTTGGGGAGGAACTGCTGTAGTTCAAAAAGCATCTACAGATAACAGAATTAAAGCAGTTATCAACTTAGACGGAGCTCAGTGGGGCAGAGCTATAGATAATCAACTACATGTACCGCTCATGGCAATATATGCTGATAGAGATTATGAGCAATTTTTTACACCTAATTTTGATGTGTACGACTATATTTCTAAAAGCGATTATTATTCGGTTACTATCCAGTCGTCTAACCACACTAATTTTGGAGATATGTCATACTGGACAAAATTGAATTCTTTGACCCAAACAGGTACTATAGATCCCGAAAGAATGACTCGAATTACAAATGAATTGGTACTGAGTTTTTTTGATCGATATGTAAAAGATAAAAATCTAAACCTGCTACATCATTTTTCAAAAAATAAGTATCCAGAAATATCAATACTACAGAAAAATAAATTACCTCAGAATGGTTTAAAATAATATGCATAATTTAACCCTCACAATGGTAAGATTCTTTCTAATGCAATCATCAGACAGTTCTTTTTTCTCAACATTCCTTCAAAAACTCTATGAAGGAGGCATATTTTTTATGGTTCCTATTCTAATTATGTTGTTGCTTATATTGTTCTTGTCCTGGAAAGTAGTAATAACTAGGGAGAGGGCAGGCTCTTCAAGAAAAAAAATAAAACGAATTAATGATTTGGGGCTTTTAACGTTAGTCTGGGGTATTCTAGGGCAGTTGATAGGTCTGGTTACGGCATTTGATACCATCGAAATACTTGAGGAAATTTCTGCAGCTATACTTGCCGACGGGTTGAAAATATCTGCCCTGCCCACAATCTTTGGATCTATAGTGTTTATAGTTTCCAAGATTATAACGGTGATATTCAGTTGGACACAAGACGAGTTTTTAGAAGAATAAATGTCTTTTAAATAAGTATTCATTCTATGCCTACTAGAGGACTATTTTAATTCTTATGAGTTCCATCACAATAAGGAGGATTGCTGGTGAGCTTACAAGTACATAAAAAAACTGTTTTTGGCTCATCTACAGAAAATATCATTGGTACTCCTCCTTCATTTTTGTGAGCACCATTACAAAAAGGTTGATCCTCACTATATCCACAACTACACCAGGCATAGTTTTTATTTTTTTCTAAATCTATTTTCATGGGTTCATTGCCTGCTCTTTTCGGTGTGCTCATGATAATTGTTTTTTTTTGTATCTTAAATGTATAAAATCTATGGTTAAGAATGATTCTAATTTGCTCTTTATAATCCTATTGAGTTCAGGTCCTTAATTAGTTTATAAATAAGTGATTTTTGTCTTTGATAATTTTATTTGTATAAATTACTACAGAAGATCATTTGGATTAATACGAGAGGATTGACTTGTAGAAAAGTGAAGTTTTGACAATTAAATTCTAGCCTGGTAGGTATACAAATCAAAATATCTACCCTCTGAGGCAATAAGTTCTTCATGGGTTCCTCGCTCTGCAATAGTACCTGATTCAATCACTAAAATTTGGTCAGCTTTTTTTATAGTACTTAATCTATGCGCAATTACAAAGGTTGTTCTTCCTTTCATTAATTCTGCAAGACTTTTTTGAATTAAAGCTTCGCTTTCAGTATCGAGGCTCGAGGTTGCTTCATCAAGGATAATAATTTTTGGATCGGCTAATATGGCTCTGGCAATAGCAATACGTTGTCGTTGACCACCAGATAGTTTTACACCTCGTTCCCCTATCAGTGTATCTAAACCATTGTCAAACCGGTCTGTAAACTCATTCACATATGCAGCTTGTACTGCCTGTAATACTTGTTTCTCAGAGGCATTTGGGCGAGGAAATAGAATGTTTTCCCGAATAGTACCTTCAAATAAAAACTCATCTTGTAATACGACACCTAGGTTTTTGCGGTAGCTGGCCAGTTTTATTTTAGAGATATCATGACTGTCTATAGTTATAAGTCCTGATTTTGGATTTAAAAATGTAGCCGCCAACCCGGCTATCGTTGATTTACCAGAACCAGAGCTTCCAACCAAAGCAGTAACAGATCCTTTGGGTGCTGTAAAGCTTATATTGTGCAATACATCTTTTCCTTCTTCATAAGCAAAAGAAACCTGATCAAAAATAATATCACCTTTGATCTCCTCTAATTCTATAGTTCTATCTTCAATTTCCTCTTCAGGAGTCATATTCATTAATTCTTCAGTGCGATCTAATCCAGCCAGCGCTTCGGTTAATTGGCTGCCTATATTACTCATTTGTACAATAGGAGCAATCATAAAAGCAAGAACCATAGTAAAAAATAAAAAATCCCCTGTGGTCATCGGATCCACATCTTGCATCATATAATACCCTCCAATCCCCATGATGCCGGTAGAGGCTATTCCTGCCAGTAAAAAAGTAGACGAGCTTGTCATCAGTGCAGTGGCGGTTAAACTCTTTTTTACATTTTGGAATAAGCGATGAACACCATTTTCAAATATTTTATTTTCTTGTTCTTCAGCTCCAAATCCTTTGATTACGCGCACACCCGACAGTGTTTCTGTTAAACGACCTTTTACCTCGGCATTAATTTCTCCTCGTACCCTGAAAATGGGGCGGATGTACTTAAACGCTTTTAGAGCTACAATACCAAATAAACTAACAGGAACCAACACGAATAGAGTCATCCAGTGATTAATATAAAGTAATATGCCTAAAGAAACAATGGCAGTAAAGGTGCCTCCTACCATTTGTACCAACCCGGTGCCGATAAGATTTCGTACCCCTTCTACATCACTCATGATTCTTGAAACTAAGGCTCCCGATTTGGTATTGTCGAAGAAACTAATAGGCAAGGATAGTACTTTTTTCTGCACTTGTGCTCTAAGTTCAGAAATTAGATATTGTGCTTGTACACTCAAGATTCTCGTCAATAAAAAAGAAGTGGTGGCCTGAATTAGTATTGCAATCCCGACAATGATTAACAACTCATATAATTGCCCCATATCTTTACTTGGAATAACTTCATCTAATAATGCTTTACTTTTCCAGGGTAGTATAAGTCCAGCTATCCGATTAAATACAATTAAGACTAATCCAATAAACACGAGATTACGTCGAGGCCAGATAATGGTCTTAAACGCCTTAGCAATAGTAACATCAGATTTCTTTTTGGTATTTTTATCTTCTATTTTTTTCATGCACTATTCTTCAGTTTTAAATAAGGAAATCGTGTAGTTCAATAACTCGACGTTTCCATATTTTCCATGACCAGGAATAACAATAGTTACGTCGGGATGCGCTTTTTTAATTTTAGACACTGTATTTGACCATTGTGCTACGTTGGCATCATCCAGATTGCCCTTTGCAGCATTCAAACTCTTAATCATGCAACCGCCATACATAATTCGCTCTTCTGGAAAATAAGAAATAATATTGTCTATTGTATGCGCCTCTCCAAAGAAGGTATTGTGTATAGATGTGCTGCCCAAAGTCAAAGTAAGCGTATCTTCAAATACCAGCTTAGGTTTTATATATTTTTTCTCACGGATCAATGTTGCTGTTTTACTACTTGCAATTGAAGGTATGTTGTGTTTTTCGAAAATAGCCGCACCCTTTGTGCAATCCCTGTGGAAATGATTGTATACTACGCCTTTTATTGCCACTTTTTGATCATTTTGAAGCCAATGTATTAGTTCTGTAGTAGCTTGATCGGTTGCTGGACTATCAAAAATATAAGCCTCATTGTTTTTTATGTAAATAAAACCGTTACACGGAAAAGTTGATCCGCTTTCGAGAGTAATGTAGGACACATGAAGATAACCGTTATCATTGATTTTTGTAATCTGAAGGGCTTCAGAAATAGTTAGAACCTTTGGGTGAGATTCTTTTTTACAAGATATAAAGCAGAATATCGCCAAATATAAAAGGGGTACGATCCTGTTTTTAGCGATCTTTTTTAAATAGAGTTTTGCTTTTTTTTGCATAGTAAAGTGCTAAGATATAAATCCCAGATGGAATTCCGATCCAGATCAATTCACTTAACAATACTTTAATGCCCCATAGGCTAAAAAATTTGTTTACCCCTATTGGAGATACCTGTATAGGACGCCATGAAAAAAAATATCTTGTGTCGTCAAAAGGTGAGAAAAAAGCAATCCCTAATCCACCGGAAGTCATGGCGTCTAATACACCATGCGAAGCTGTACATACTGTAAAGTAAAAAATAAGTAAAAGACCTGTTCTATAAAAGAACTTTTTGTTATAAAAAACAAACGTGACCACTGTGCCTAGTAGTATCGCAAAGACTAAAGAATGCGTAAATCCGCGATGCCCCCAGAAATCTTCATAAGCAATACCAAATTTGAAGCCCAATACATCGGCATCGGGTAGAATTGAACAAATAATTCCCAGCAGCCAAAATTTGTATGTTCTTACCTCTTCAGAAAATGTGTTTCCGAAAGCGTATGCGATTAATCCATGTGCAAAAATTGAAGCCATGTTTTTACGGGTCAAACAGAAAAGAGTAAAACTATCCTTTTTTAGAAGTTTTAGTTTTTCTATTTCTTACAAAAATTAACTTAGAGCGACCTTTAGAGGCTTCTCGTTGTTCTATTTCAAAGTTTTTGATCGATTTGATCAACGGAGTTAATTTTTCGAAGCCATAATTTCTGGAGTCAAAATTGGGTTGTTTTTTCTGTAACAGACTCCCCACATCTCCTAAAAAAGCCCAGCCATCATCATCCGCTAAATCTGATATCGTATTTGAGATCAATTTAATGTCTTTTGAAGTTATTTTATCGACACTACTCTTAGCTTTGGGTTTACTATCTGTAGATTCATTTTCTTCGGCCTCATGCTTTAGTATTTCGAGATAAATAAATTTATCACATGCAACAATAAATGGATTAGGTGTTTTCTTTTCACCGATTCCAAAAACCTTCATTCCGGCCTCACGAAGCCTTGTCGCTAAACGGGTAAAATCACTATCGCTAGAAACCAGACAAAAACCAGTAACTTTTTCTGAGTACAGAATATCCATGGCGTCAATGATCATTGCAGAATCTGTTGCATTTTTACCTTTGGTATAACCATATTGCTGAATCGGAGTAATGGCATTTTCGAGAAGAATTTTCTTCCACTTTGTGAGATCAGGTTTAGTCCAGTCACCATAAATTCTTTTTATGGTTGGATTACCATATTTGGCAATTTCTTCCATCATCTCTTTAATGTAACTAGATGGGATATTATCACCATCGATGAGTACTGCAAGATTTAAATCCATTACTATTTTTTCTTTCGTTTTTTATGCTTCAGGTTGAATGTTTTATCACCTTTAGTTTTTGGTTTTTTATATTTCTTGGCAATTTCTCTTCGGTATTTTCCACCTTGGTTTACTTTTCGGTTTTTTTCTTTCTTCTCATGAAAAGCAGCTCCTGCTTCATCATCATTAGGCCGTTTATGCGGATTATAGATTTCTTTAACCTTAGGTTGTTCTTCTGGTGTAAGCTCTTCTGAAACTTCAATTTCTTTTGGAAATTCGAGTGCTTCGACATTCATTTCCATCAAATCCTCAATAGCTTCAAGCATTTCTTGCTCTTTTTGGGTATATAACACTAATGAAGTTCCTTTTTTTTGAGCGCGTCCCGTTCGACCTATACGATGCATATAGTTTTCGGGATATTCGGGAGTATCCACATTTATTACATGTGTGATATCGTCGATATCAAGTCCGCGAGCCATTACATCGGTAGCGATAAGTATTCGTTGTTCTCCTGATTCGAACTGTTCGATACTTCGCAACCTGTAGTTTTGTGTTTTGTTGGAGTGAATTACCGCACATTGATCGGGAAAAGTTCTTTCGAAACGCTCAAACAAACGATCTGCCATTCGTTTGTTAGCCACAAATAGCAAAACTTTTTCATATTCTTCTTCATTAGCAAGTAAATGTTCTAATAAGTTTACTTTTGTATAAAAATTGGCAACATTATATCCATATTGCTTTATGTTTTCAAGAGGAGTTCCACTTTTAGCGATAGATATTTTTTGAGGACTGATAAAGATTTCAGAAATGATATCATCTACTTCTTCAGTCATAGTTGCAGAGAACATAATGTTTTGTCTTTGCTTTGGCAGAATATCAAAAATATTCATCAATTGATGTCTAAATCCTAAATCCATCATTACATCGACCTCGTCAATAACTAGTTTTTGAATAGATTTCAGTTGTAAGGCTCTACTCACGGCAAGATCATATAATCGCCCGGGTGTAGCGACAACAATATCTAATCCTTGCGATACGGCTTGTTTTTGAGTGTTGATATTGGTTCCTCCGTATACACCAGCTACGCGAAGATTAATATAAGTAGACAGTTTTTGGATTTCATCTACAACTTGTACAACTAACTCCCGAGTAGGGACTAATATCAGGACTCTTGGGTTTTGCTGTACAGAGTATTTTAGCATTCTCAAAATTGGCAGCATGTAGGCATATGTTTTACCAGTACCTGTTTGCGCAATACCTACCACATCTTTACCAGACATTACAGGAGAAAAAGCTTTCCCCTGGATTGGAGTTGGGGTTTTAAACCCCAGATCATCTAGAGCATTAAGAAGTGGTGTGCTTAAATTTAAATCTTGGAAAGTCAATTGATTATTTTTTTGATAGTACAAAGGTAGCCTTATTTCTGAGATTCATTTCACTAGCTTACTATTAAGTAGCATAATTAAGATCAATATTTGTAATAGAGAGCAAGAATCTAGAGGTGTCATATTATAATTTGAACCTTTTTTTATCTGATTCTTATCTATTTTCGGAAATCAACTTAAAATCACAAATCATGTTATTAATTAAGAACTTATTTAAAACCATAGTATTAGGCAGCCTAGTATGCACTATTATTCTATCATGCAGCAGTGATGCGGCTGATGAAGCACAAACCCCAGACGAAACGGCTGTAGAAGATTTTGCGAATTTTGCAGAGGATTCAAAGTTTCTTGAATATGTTAAACAGCTCTTGATCTCTTCATTACGCGTCGTAAACACAGAGAAAATTTTAGAGCTTCATCAAAAAACACAACTTACAGATCAAGAAAGCGTGCAATTAGCATTAGCACTAGGGTTTGATGACGTATCTGGAATGGAAGCTTATTACAGTAGTTTGATTAGCGATTGGTTACAACTGTTTATTCGTTTCGACCTAAAAAATCATGAGATAGAAAAAGTGAATACAATTATAATTGATTCCTACATCACTACGTATTTAAAAATCTTACATGGTATTGAGGATAAAGCGAGTTATGATTCAAAAGACGATGATCTTCCCGAAGTAGTCGATATTCCTCAATTTTGTTTAGATATTTGTGTGCCTAAATATGAAAATGAAATGCAGATACGTGATGAGGAATATGAGGCTAATTTAGCAGTTTGCTATGATGGGATTTATGGTGCTATAAGCGAAGAAGAGAAAGAATTCTTTGACAATTGTTTATCAAGAGTAACACAGATTTTTGTCGCAATGCTAAATAGGGCTCACAACAATAAACAATGCTGTTTTTATATAAATTGTGAAATAGGAACAGAGGATGGACCGTGCCGAGATATTCCTGTTGGTTAGGTTTTTAACGTTAAGAGCTGATATATTCGGTTATGAAGAAAACATAAAACACGTATTGCAGTATCTAAGGCAATACGTGTTTTTTGGTGAAAGGATTTAGATTGATTTTAATTACTTTTGAAATCTTAATCTTACTTTAATGAAAAATATTCTTGCCTTTGCAGGTTCTAACAGTAGTAGTTCAATAAATCAAAAATTAGTTGCATATGTAGCCTCACAAATAGAAGAGCATCATACAAAAGTGATTAACTTAGTCAATTATTCAATGCCAATGTATAGCGAAGATGAAGAAAAAAAAGGATTTCCAGGAATGGCTATGGGATTAAAACAAGAAATCTCTGAAGCTGACGCCTTACTGATTTCTATAAATGAGCATAATGGTAGTTGGAGCGCTTTTTTCAAAAATATCATAGATTGGCTATCTCGCTTAGATCGTAACTTTTTGGAGGGTAAAAAAATACTTTTAATGAGTACGGCTCCCGGAAAAAGAGGAGGGTTAGGTTCTTTGAATTATGCAAAGAGTGTCCTGCCTAGGTTTGGTGCTGAAATCGTGGAAAGCTTTAGTTTTCCATCTTTTTATGATCATTTTTCGTTAGAAACAAATACAGTAACAGACGAAACACTTTTATTGGGTTTACATGAAGTTCTCAGTACTTTTGCACATCAAATTAAATAATAGGTGCGAAGTATTAGAACATATACTCTGGAAAATCCATTAGAATTCAAAATCAAAATATTGCATTGGGCGCAACAGTTTGAAGATGTGGTTTGGTTAGACTCTAATAAGTATACTCAACGGTATTCCAGCTATGATGCGGTATTGGCTGTAGATGCATTTACATCCATTAAAACAGAATGTTATGGTGCTTTTGATGCGCTAAAGGAGTATCAGGAACAAACAAAAGACTGGATATTTGGATATTTGTCGTACGATCTTAAAAATGACATCGAAAACCTGACCTCTAATAACTTTGATGGACTTCATTTTCCGGATCTTTACTTTTTTCAGCCTAAAAAGCTTTTTCTAGTCAAAGATGAGGTACTGGAAATACAATATTTGAGAATGGTAGATGACGAAATAACCGAAGATTTTGATACAATTTCCTCGATGTCTCAAAATGATCATGACTCGACCTGCGATAAGGTTAACATAAGTCTTCGAATCACAAAAGATGTATATAAAAATAAGGTAAAGAGAGTGCTGGAGCATATTCATCGTGGAGATATCTACGAAGCTAATTTTTGCCAGGAATTTTTTGCAAAGAATAGTTGTATTGATCCTTTGAAAACCTATCATCATCTAAATGATATTTCTAAGCCGCCTTTTGCCACCTTTTTTAAAATGCATCATCATTATTTGTTATCGGCATCACCAGAACGATATATACGAAAAGAAGGATGTAAAATTATTTCTCAACCTATCAAAGGCACAGCAAAACGAGCTCTGGACAAGAAAGATGATCAGCGGCTTATCAAAAACCTAAAGAAGGACCCAAAAGAGCGATCAGAGAATGTCATGATCGTGGATTTAGTGCGAAATGATTTATCTAAAACAGCATTAAAAGGTTCGGTTATTGTAGAAGAATTGTGTAAAGTATATTCTTTTGAGCAGGTTCATCAGATGATATCAACAGTGGTTTCAAAAATTGATACCAAAACATCTCCCGTTGATGTTCTTGCATCAACTTTTCCTATGGGAAGTATGACTGGGGCACCTAAGATTTCTGCAATGCAAATTATAGAAGAGTTAGAGGTATCAAAAAGAGGATTGTATAGTGGCGCAATGGGTTATTTTACACCTGGTGGTGATTTTGATTTTAATGTGGTAATACGAAGTATTCTTTACAATAAAGAAGAACAGTACATCTCTTATACCGTTGGCGGAGCCATCACTGCCAAATCTGACCCAGAC
Organism: uncultured Aquimarina sp.; assembly: GCA_947497175.1. Lineage (GTDB taxonomy): Bacteria > Bacteroidota > Bacteroidia > Flavobacteriales > Flavobacteriaceae > Aquimarina. The sequence continues at coordinate 103,201 of CANMFM010000002.1, forward strand.
AAAGAATACGAAGAGTGTTTATTAAAAGCCAAGGCGATGCGGGAGGTTTTAGAAGGGTTGTAATTGTCTATGAAGCCTTTTTTGCCATTCCTGCAAAGGCTGGAATCTACAAAACGAAATGTTTAAACAATGTTGTTTTTGCTCAATATTATATTTCAGGGATGGTGTTTTTTGAATAGACCAATTTGTTACTTGTAAAAATAGATTCCATCTTTGGCAGGAATGATATTGTGACAAGAATTTTTGCGATTATATTAAATTACGTCTAAAACTTTTTCTTACCCCTATAATGATTTCTTTGACCTCATTAGCCGTTAAATCTTTGATGGTCGCTATTTCTTCAAAATTTAATCGACCAAAGACAAAAAGATCAATAATCTTGGAAGTTTCCATAGGGAGCCAGCTATAAAATTTACCTAATAATTTTTGCTTTCTAAAATCTGAAGATGGCTCAGTATCTATAATTTTAATAATTTCCGAATCTAAATCATCATAGATAAAATTTTGCTTGTCTTCATGGTTTTGATGGTAACAAATATCATCTAGTTCTTCTTTCATAATAAGCTCATTATCACCTTCAACGGTGTAGCTTTCTTCAAGTTTTTCGAGTTCGATTTTTAGAAAGTGATTTGTGCTTATATTTCTTTGGTGCCAGCCTTCTGTTATATAAAGGTCATCAATAAGGTTATCTGCAATTTTAAATAATTGAAGCTCCAAAGATAATGTGTCCACTTCAATATCTATATCATCAGCATATAATTTTAGAATTGCATCATCAATAATTCCATTAGAACAATACATATTTTGAGGTAGAATACCTACGCTTTCGGCAATGTATAATCTGTGTTTAACATAAGGATGTAAATGAGGTACAATAGATAATAATTTCTTACTGAATTCTCTTTGATCATCGTCTCCATAAAATTTCTGTAATTCTTGAGTGCTATTCATCGGTGAATGATTTAAGAGTTGATTTCTAAAAATAACGAAAACAAACCAATTTTGATGTTAAAAACTTGAAAATCAATATATAAATCGATTATTTAAGTTGATTGCAGTAGCAATTCAAAATCGTATATTTGAAAAATTTAAAAGTATAATCTAAAACCTTTTGCTAAAAGAGTTCAAAAATCATATCGTAAGTCATCTGCCATTCCTTTTTAGTAGTAAATTGTTGATAGCATGTAGTGGAGGATTAGATAGTATGGTCCTTGTTCGCCTTTGTCGTTTATTAAATTTCGAATTTGATGTTGCACATTGTAATTTCAATTTAAGAGAATCAGAAAGTGATGATGACGAGCAATTTGTAAAACATTTTGCAGATCAAGTGAATGCTACTTTTTTTGTACGACATTTTGATACCAAAAAGCATGCTGAAGATCATGGAGTATCTATTCAAATGGCGGCCAGAGAACTGAGATATGCATGGTTTAGAGACGTAGCAAAAGCACATCAATATGAGTATATACTTACGGCACATCATGCCGATGACACTCTGGAAACCTTTTTGATTAATCTTTCCAGGGGTACCGGGATTGATGGATTAACCGGGATTCCTATGATTAATGATAATGTTGTTCGCCCACTTTTACCATTTTCAAGAGAGCAGATTTTAGAATTTGCAGAAGAAAGTAAGATTAAATGGCGCGAAGACAGTAGTAATCATAGTACCAAATATCTTAGAAATAAACTTAGACATGACGTTATCCCGGATTTGAAATCGGTACATCCGCAATTTCTACAAAATTTTGAAGCTACTTTAGAATATCTCAGGCAAAGTAGTGACTTTATAAAAAATCAAGTATTTCGAATTAAAAAAGAACTCTTCGAATTTTTAGAAGGAGATATCATTAAGATCCCGATAAATAATTTACGTAATTACGGAAACCCAAGAACATGCTTGTATCTTTTATTAAAAGAATATGGTTTTAAAGCATGGGATGATATCGAAAAAGTTGTGATGGCTCAATCTGGAAAGCAAATCTATTCAGAAACCCATAGACTTGTAAAAGATAGGGATAATTTATTGCTGAGCCCTATTGTTGAAGGAATTTCGGATAGAAGTTATAGTATTCATGAAGAAGAGATTATGATCATGATTCCTTCCGGAACACTGAAATTCAAAATCGTTGAAGAAATGTCTGATGTAGACCTGAAAACAATTTTTGTTGATAAAGAAAAGTTAAAATACCCCCTTACTGTAAGAAAATGGAAAGATGGCGACTATTTTTATCCATTGGGAATGACTGGCAAAAAGAAGTTAAGCAAATATTTTAAAGATGAAAAACTATCTTTACTTGCCAAAGAAAGAGTATGGTTGTTGTGTTCTGGAAAAGACATCATTTGGATTATTAATTACAGAGCAGATAACCGATTTAAAATAACGCCCCAAACGAATCAAATATTAAAAATTAGAATAACCTGATGAGGTACGTACTACTATTAACTACATTTTTATTTTCTACAGCGCTTTTTTCACAAACTTTGGACCCTATTAAATGGAAAGCTAATGTTGAAAAAGAATCAGATGATATCTATATATTGTATTTTGAAGCTACTTTAGACAAAGGATGGCATTTATATTCTCAAAATGAGGCTGATACAGATGAGATAGCACCCACGCCAACAGAATTTACTTATAATAATACAGATCAAACCTACACTTTATTAGGAGAAACTTTTGAACCAAAAGGAATTGAGAAATATGACAACATATTCGAAATGGATGTCAAATATTTTGAAGATAAGGTTACCTTTTCTCAAAAAATTAGGGTAATCGATAAAAATATTAAATCTGTTAAAGCTGAAGTATTTTTTTCGGTTTGCGATGATGAGAGATGCCTTGCTCCTGAGGTCATAGAGTTTGATTTAAATCTTACAGGAGAAGCTAAAGAAAATACAGGCGATGTTGCTGCAATAACAGTCGAAGATCAAAGAAAATCTAAAGAACTTTATATTGATATAAAAGGAAAAGATAAGTTTGTGTCTGAGGCAGTGGAGAAAAAGAGTTACTTGAGCATTTTTATCCTTGGTTTTCTAGGAGGATTGATAGCTTTATTAACACCATGCGTTTTTCCAATGATACCGCTCACTGTATCTTTTTTTACTAAGGGAGCAAAAGACAAGAAAAAGGGTACATTTAATGCAATATTATATGGTTTTTTCATATTCGCAATATATGTATTGTTGAGTCTTCCTTTTCATCTTTTAGACTCTCTTGACCCAGAAATTCTTAATAATATTTCGACCAATGTAACGCTAAATATTATCTTTTTTATAGTGTTTATAGTATTTGCGATTTCATTTTTTGGCTATTTCGAGATTACTTTACCAGCATCTTGGAGCAATAGCTTAGACAGTAAGGCGAATAGTATTGGTGGTATGGTAGGTGTATTTTTTATGGCGCTAACGCTGGCTTTAGTATCATTTTCTTGTACGGGACCCATTTTAGGTTCTTTATTAGGGGGTTCTCTAACTAGTGATGGTGGAGCAATACAACTAAGTTTTGGTATGGGAGGTTTTGGGCTTGCCCTGGCATTACCTTTTGCATTGTTTGCCTTATTCCCTAATTGGTTAAATTCTCTACCAAAAAGCGGGGGTTGGCTAAATTCGGTAAAAGTAATTCTTGGGTTTATAGAATTAGCACTCGCATTTAAGTTTTTATCCAATGCAGATCTTGTAGAACATTGGGGTATTTTAAAACGTGAAATTTTTATAGGAATATGGATTGTAATAGGGATTTCTATGGTTTTATATCTGTTTGGGAAGATACGTTTTCCACATGATAGTCCGATTAAAAAGCTAAGTACAGGAAGAAAAACATTAGGAGTCCTTACGTTAGCATTTGTTTTATACTTAATACCAGGACTTACAAATACGGCATATGCGAATCTAAAATTGTTAAGTGGTTTTCCTCCACCATTATTTTATAGTATCTACCAAAAAGAAACTCATGGTCCGCTAGGCCTAAATGCATATACCGATTTTGAAAAAGGAGTAAAAGCGGCTAAGCTACAAAATAAACCTATAATGATTGATTTTACAGGTTGGGCATGTGTAAATTGCCGTAAAATGGAAGAACAAGTATGGAGTAATCCACAAATAATAGATATTCTTAAGAATAAGTATATTTTAATTTCCTTGTATGTAGACGATCGCGAATATTTGGGCGATGATGATACATTTAAGTTCTTAAAACCAGATGGTAGGGTCAAGGATATTAGAACAATAGGAGATAAGTGGGCAACATTTCAGACTGTGAATTTTCAAAATAATTCTCAACCTTACTATGTTTTATTAGATACAAAGATGAACTTACTTAATAAAACGACCGCATATACACCAGATGCTAACGAATATCTGAGATGGTTAAAACAAGGTCTTAAAAATTTTAAAAAGTAAAAGTCTATTTTTTCTAATTAAGGACCCCTTGTGAAGCAAATGTATGGTATTTATTTTTTAGTGAATATAAATTCGGCTATATTTGCATTGAATTTAGTATTAACATGCCAAAACTGAAAGATCAAAATAAAGTAAACGCTATTCATAAGGCAACAATAGAGCTCGTAACCAAAACTGGTTTTTCTAGACTTAAAATGGCCGAGGTAGCTAAGAAATCTAAAATAGCTACCGGAACTCTCTATGTATATTACACTAGTAAAGAAGAACTCATCAATGATGTCTATGTAAGTACTAAAAAAGAAATTTCTGAGGCAATCATCAATGCTAATTACGTCAAGGATACGTTCTTTAAAACTTTCAGAGCCATGTGGAATGGATATTTTACCTTTTGTTTAAAACACCCAGAAAAGATGCTTTTTGTAGAACAGTTTATTTATAGTGGGTATATATCCGAAAGTAATATTACAAAGGCCGATGCATATTTTGAACCTCTCGATCAATTTTTAATAGATGGTCAAAAACAAGGATTCATTAAAGATGTGGATGTAGCCATTATGAAGGCACAATTACAAGGAGCTATTCATGAAATAGTAAAAATGACCATAAAAGGTCATATACAATTGAAAAGTGACGGAGTAAATACGTGTTTTGAAATGGCTTGGAATAGTATAAGACAGTAATTTTTTTTAACTCATAAACGAATAAATATTCATTAAAATAAGTATAGATGAAGAAAACTGCATTAATTACAGGGGCATCGAGTGGTATTGGATTAGAATTAGCAAGAATACATGCTTCAAAAGGAGATGATTTGGTATTGGTTGCCAGAAATCAAACGAAATTGGAGACCATTAAACTAGAATTAAAGAAGAAATACAAAGTCACTATTTTAAATATTGTCAAAGATCTTTCTGATCCTAATGCTGCACAAACGGTTTTTGATGAAACACAGGAAAAGGGAATTCAAATTGATTTTTTAGTTAATAACGCCGGCTTTGGAGATTATGGAATGTTCTACGAGACCCATTGGGAAAAAGAGAATACTATGATAGCACTCAATATTACAGCACTCACACAGTTTACCAAACTTTATCTAAAAGAAATGGTTAAACGTGATGATGGTAAGATTATGAACGTAGCATCAACTGCTGCTTTTCAACCAGGTCCGACAATGGCTGTGTATTATGCGACTAAGGCTTATGTTTTACATTTTTCTGAAGCTATTGCTAACGAACTTAAGGATAAGAAGATTACCATTACCGCACTTTGTCCTGGAGCAACTGAGAGTGGTTTTCAATCTGTTGCACAAATGGAAGAGAGTAAACTTGTTAAAGGTAAAAAATTACCTTCCTCAAGGGCAGTTGCTTTATATGGTTACAAAGCAATGATGAAAGGAAAAACAGTGGCCATCCATGGGATCATGAATAGAATGTTAGCCAATTCTGTACGGTTTATGCCCAGAAAAATAGTAACCGCAGTGACCAGAAATATACAGAATAAAGCAAAATAATATATGTTTTAGGCATAAAAAATCTAACGCATGCTTAATGCTGCTTTGGGCTTTTATGGTTTTAGCTGTTAAAATCTCCTTAAATTATTCTGCTCACCCTATCTATTTTTTATCTTCAGCCATAAACTAAATTTACATCAATGCAAATCATTAAACTTATAGTATTACGAGGTCTTTTTCTCGTATGTTTTTTCTTGGGATATACCCAAAATCCTGATTCCTATTCTGTAAAAGATAATTACGATAAGCAAGAAGTGGATATTGTAATGCGAGATGGTATTAAACTCCATACCACAATCTATTCTCCAAAAGACACGTCAAAAAAGTATCCCATTCTTATGCAAAGAACACCATATAGTTCAAGACCATATGGTAAGGATCAATTTAGATCCAAAATAGGACCCAATGAGTTTTTAATGAAAGAAGGAAATATTATTGTATACCAAGATGTCAGAGGACGCTGGATGAGCGAAGGCGTTTATGACAATATGCGAGCATATATACCGAATAAAGAAGGAAAACAATTTGATGAAGCTAGTGATACTTATGATACTATAGACTGGTTAGTTAAAAATGTAGCCAATACTAATGGAAAGGTTGGTGTTTGGGGTATCTCTTATCCTGGATTTTATGCTACGTATTCGTTGTTAGATTCTCATCCTGCTCTAAAAGCTGTTTCTCCACAGGCATGTATAGGAGATTTCTATTTTGATGATTTTCATCATAATGGAGCATATTTATTGAGTTATTGGAGAGCGACAGCAGTTTTTGGCTATGAAAAAACAGAACCAACACCCGAACCTTGGTACACTTTCCCCGATTTGAAAAGTGAAGATCAATATCAGTTTTTTCTTGATGCCGGGCCTCTTAGTAACTTGGATGCATATTATCAGGAAGACAACGTGTTCTGGACACAACTTAAAGAACATCCCGACTATGACGATTTTTGGCAAAAAAGAGGGATTATTCAACATCTAAAAGATATCAAACCAGCCGTTATGGTGGTAGGTGGACTTTTTGATGCAGAAGACCTGTACGGACCTTTTGAGACCTACGAAAACATTGAAAAGACAAGTACTAATTATAATATTATGGTTTTTGGCCCCTGGAGCCATGGAGATTGGGCAAGAACAAATAAAAAACAAACGATCGGTAATATCTATTTTGGAGATGATCTTTCGATGAATTTTCAGAAGAATGTAGAAACGAAGTTTTTTAACCATTTCTTAAAAGGTGAAGCAAATGGTAAGACGAATTTACCAGAGATTCAAATTTTTGATACCGGAAAAAAAGAATGGAATTCTTTTGATAGCTGGCCCCCTAAAAATATTGAAAAGAAAACCTACTATCTGGCTGCAAACGAAATATTATCTGAGCAAGAAAGTGATGGATTTTCAGAATTTGTAAGTGATCCAAAAAAACCTGTTCCTTATTCTGAAGATATAAAAATGGTGTTTACCCCCCGAAAATATATGACCGATGATCAAAGATTTGCGGCAAGACGTCCAGATGTTATGGTGTTTGAGACTCCAACCCTTACAGAGGATATAACACTATCAGGAGAGATTCTGGCCAAGCTCAAAGTGGCAACTACCGGTACCGATGCCGATTGGATTGTAAAAGTAGTGGATGTATACCCAAATGACACCAAAGATACCGAGTACACACAAGAATACCAGAAAATGTCTAATTATCATATGATGGTACGCAGTGAAGTATTAAGAGGGAGGTATAGAAATAGTTTCAGCAAACCAGAACCATTCATACCTAACAAAAAAGCAGCTGTACATATCAAGTTGCAAGATGTTCATCATACTTTCAAAAAAGGACATAAAATTCAAGTGCAGGTTCAAAGTACCTGGTTTCCTTTAATAGATCTGAACCCTCAAACGTATACAGATAATATTTTTAAAGCAACCGCATCTGAGTTTACAAAACAAACACATAAAATATATCATGATTCGGCTATAGAAATCTCTATTTTGAAATAAATAAACTAACCTTAAAAAATAAACAAGATGAATACAATGAAGATAAGTGTGTTACTTTTCTCTTTTCTTTTGACTTTATGGAGTTGTAAACAAGGCGTAAAAGATTCAGAAAAAAGTGATGCTATTTCTCAAGATGTTATAGATCAAAATTCTAAAAATTTGAATGATTGGTTCGAAGCACAATTTCAAGAAACGGTGTCAAAATCTCCGATGACACAAACATATCTGGGTATTAAAACCGATGATTACGGTAAATGGGATGATATCTCATCAAAAAAAGTAGCCCAGGATCACGAGCGTGCTAAAGAACGTTTGGCATATCTTAAAGATTCGGTTGACGTTTCTAAGCTAAATCAAGCCGCTGGGCTTAGTTATAAGTTAATGAAACAAGACTTAGAAAATACGATTAAAGATTATCAATACAGATTTTATGATTATCCAATAAATCAAATGCATGGTATGCAGGCAGAAATCCCTGCTTTCTTGATAAATATGCATAGGGTAGGAGATCAAAAAGATGCTTTGGCTTATGTTTCTAGATTAAATGGAATGAAAACTCTATTTGAGCAAGTAATAGAGAATTTAAAAATTAGAGAAAAAAACGGTATTCTGCCTCCAAAATTTGTATTTGCTAAAGTTTTAGATGACAGCCGCAACATCATCACGGGTCAGCCCTTTGATAAATCTAATGAAGAAAGCACTCTATTGGCAGATTTTAAGGGAAAAGTAAAAAAGCTAGAACTTTCTGATGAAGAGAAAAATGAATTGTACGCCAAAGCCAAAAAAGCGCTACTCGAAAGTGTAAAACCTGCATTTGAAAACCTTATCGTTTTACTAGAAAAACAACAGCAAAGAGCGACTACAGAAGACGGTTGCTGGAAATTTCCTAAAGGAAGTGATTTCTATAATAATGCACTAAAACGTACTACAACAACAGACATGACGGCAGAACAGATTCATGATCTGGGGATAAAAGAAGTCGCTCGTATTCATAATGAAATGAGAGATATTATGAAACAAGTAAAATATGAGGGCACACTACAGGACTTCTTTAAGTATTTGAAAGAGGATAAGAAATTCTATTTTCCGGATAATGAAGAAGGTAGAAAAGCATATATGAAACAGGCAGTTGGTTTAATTGATACTATGAAATCTAGATTAGACGAACTATTCATTACTAAACCTAAAGCAGACATCGTGGTAAAAGCGGTAGAACCTTTCAGAGAGAAAAGTGCGGGTAAAGCCTTTTATCAGATGGGGACTCCAGATGGATCAAGACCTGGGACATATTACGCAAACTTATATGATATGGAGGCTATGCCTATTTATCAGATGGAAGCATTAGCATATCATGAAGGTATCCCCGGACACCATATGCAGATCTCAATAGCACAAGAACTGCAAGACATTCCTAAATTCAGAAAATACGGAAGATATACAGCGTATATTGAAGGTTGGGGATTGTATAATGAATTGTTACCAAAAGAAATAGGAATGTATAGTGATCCTTATTCTGATTTTGGACGATTAGCAATGGAACTGTGGAGGGCATGTCGACTGGTTGTCGATACGGGTATTCATGCCAAGAAATGGAGTAGAGAAGAGGGGATTAAGTATTATACCGACAATACCCCTAATGCAGAAAGTGATGCCATAAAAATGGTAGAGCGTCATATTGTAATGCCCAGCCAGGCAACTGCGTACAAAATAGGGATGAATAAAATACTTGAATTGCGCGAAGATGCAAGAAAGAAACTAGGAGACCAATTTGATATCCGAGAATTTCATGATGTCGTGTTAACTAATGGTGCAGTACCCCTTAATATTCTTGAAGAATTAGTACAGGAGTGGGTGGCTTCAAAAAATAGGGAAGCCGTAGCGTCTAAATAAATACATGCTTAACTATCAGGAGTATACTCTTAATTTTAAGCCTTTCTTGAATAAGAAAGGCTTATTTTTTTTCTAAAAGAGTATGTTTTACGGTAAAACCATAAATAAATGTAAGAAAAATACTATTAAATAAAATAAAAATTAATATTTTGTGTATTTTGCGGTGTAAATATGCTTTTTATCATGTTTGTCCCCCAAAATAAACCCAATGAAAAAACTAACTTTTACTTTATTAGTCTTGTCTGTAATTTGCTCCGCTGCTTCTGCACAACGACAAATTTCAAAAATAGACCTCACCAAAATAAAAACATTAAAAGATTCTTCATTATTTGATAGTGCGATTTCTGATCTAGATGTACTTATAATTGAAGAACAATTTGATCGCGCTGACCCATTGGCCGATCAGCTAATTAATATAGGTAATGATATACAGTATAAAAAAGGTCTGGGTTTAGTATATAAAGGAAAAGGAATACTGAGTAATGCCCATAACAAAAACATAGAATCTTCAAAATACTTTGAGAAAGCAACAAAATATTTTGAAGATATAAACTTTATCGAAGGACTGGCTATGGTATGTAATGATCGATATATTATCGAACAAAGCAAAGGAGATTTTGAAAAAGGAGCCGATTATCTCTTAAAAGCGAAGCTCTATAGAGAACAGCTAAATGACAGTATTGGGTTATCTGGTATATATAATAATTTGGCAATTATTTACAAAGAGCTTAAAAATATACCTTATTCTGAAGACTATTACATGAAATCTATAGCGTTGAGAAAACAATTAAAACTCAAAGGACTCGGTTTAGTTATGAACAACCTGGCCTTATTGCATACAGAAAATAAAAATCTTGCCAAAGCTAGAAGTATACTCCCCGAAGCATTAAAAATTAATAAAGCAGAAAAAGACCTAAGGCATACTGCCCAATCATATAGTATCATGGCCAAAGTTGAATTGTATGACAAAAATTACCAAACGGCAAAGAAATATTATGATACTACATTGTGTGTAGCTAGCCAAACCAACTTTAAAGTTTTGGTTACAAACGCAAAACAGCAGCTAGGTATTATCGCACTAAAGGAAAAAGAATATGATAAAGCCGAAAAATTGTTAAAAGTTGCCAGAGAAGAATTTATCAGAATAAATGCAATACCATTAGTTTTGAAAAATTACCAATTTTCATTCAAGTTGGATTCCACAAGAGGTAACTTGTTGAATGCTATACATTGGCAAAAGATGTATCAGAAATTATTGGATCAAAGAATGGCTGATATGACTGCAAAGAAGGTCGAAAAGACTAAATCAAAATATGAAGCAGAACTAGAACAACTCAAATTAATAGAAGAACAAGAACAAATAAAACGTGAGACCGAGGAAAAACTATTTAAGTTTCGTTTAATTGCTTACATAGCCATTGCGGTTATATTGGTCATTCTCACATTTTTAATTTTGATTATCAGAACTCGCAATGAAAGAAAGAGGTTGATCGCAATGCTAGATAACTCTAATGAGGTGAAGAATAAATTATTCTCTATAATTGCTCATGATCTTAAAAATGAAATTAACGGTTTAGAAGGAACGCTTAACTTACTTAAGGATAATTCTATTTCTGATAAAGAATTTAAAGAAATAATCCCATTGCTAGCCAATGGAACTCACCAAACCTCTATACTTTTGCATAATTTATTGAATTGGTCCAAATCCCAGCTTAAAGAGTTAAACGCTAATCCAACATCTTTTGATATTTCAGAAGTAATTAGTGATAAGTTCACTTTCTTTCAACAAAAAGCATCAAAAAAGAATATTAAGCTTATCAATAATTTAAACCCAACTGTAATTTATGCTGATAAGGATATGTTTGCTATCGTTGCCCAAAACTTGATTGCAAATGCTATCAAATTTTGTAATTCGGGGGATTCAATAGCTTTAGTTTCAGAAGAAAAAGGGGATCGGTATGAAATATGCTTCAAAGACACTGGTGTGGGTATAGAGCCGGATCACATTCATAAATTATTTGCCGAGGACACGTTCACGACTATGGGTACGCAAAATGAGACAGGAACCGGCCTAGGGCTTAAAATATGTAAAGAACTCATTGAGCTTAACCAGGGAAAAATAGAAGTTCAAAGTGAATTAGGCTCCGGGAGTATCTTCTGTATTTCTTTACCTAAAGCTGCTTAAAACAGATACTCAATTTGAATTGCTGTAAAGAGGATTCTTAATGGTTTTTACGCTCCTTGAGATTATTTATCTACCAAGTTTCTAAATTGGTAAAAGAAACGTTCTATGAGCCTGAGATCTTCAGTAATAATCTCTACAACACCTCTCATCTCTTGCTTAAAAGGAATTTCTTTGCCGTATGTAGTAATTAGTTTTTCCGGCAACTCAACATCAATTAAATACAATCCATCTTTATCTGCCAAAAGTGATATGTGCTTTACTTTTCCTTTAAGCGTTCCAAATTCATCATCAGGAAAATTTTCTAGTCTAATATTTGCAACTTGGCCTATTTTTATTTTTCCGGAGTTTTGAGACGGAGCTTTAATTTTTGCCACATATGATGAGTCTTCAGAGGGTATTACAATAAAAACAAGATCTCCCTGAGTTACATTTTGATTTTCTGTCCAGAAATTAAGAAACGATACCCTACCTTCTATATCAGATTGAAGCACATATTGTAACTCCCAATCTTTAATACTCTTTTTTAGTTGATCAAAAGATTGTAGTACTTTTTTAAAAAGATTGATTTCTTCTTTTCTTTTGTTGATTTCCGTGCCTTTTGACGTCTTGGTTGCATTACTAATGTTTTCCTTTATCTGCGACAATTGAACATCATTGTTTTCGTAATTACGTTTTACCTGAAGATAATCTAATTCTTTACTTTCATACTCTTGTGCAGAGATTACTCCTTTTTCAAATAGGTTTTTTTGACGTTGTAGTTCTTTTCTTTTAAACTCTAACTCAGTTTTTCCAAGTTTTTTTTGAGCGATAAGGCTTTGTTGTCTTCTGTATAATTCTGATAGGGATATTTGATTTGCAATAGCCTCATTAGAAAATGGTTGTAACTCTTTGTTTAAAATATACTCAGAGTAACTATTTTCAAATAAAGCAAAACTGGTTTCAATATCACCCAAAAACAAAACGGGTAAGTCTTCTAAAGGAAAGGTGAAGGATTTGTTATTTATTTTAACACTATCTACTATAGATTTCAATAAAAATACATCTTTATAGTTTGCAGAACTTTGCAGTATAGCCAAAGGTGTATTTTCTGGTACAATTTGATTATCTTCTACAAGTATAGATTCAATTTTTCCACTTACTTTGGCATATTCTTTTTGTGGAGGGATTTGAGTAGTTATTATTGCTTCAGCAGGAATTACATCTGGATATTTGATCAACCAGGAAAGAAACAAGAGCAACAATACCAGAATTAAAATTAATAAGTTTCCCCATCTAATCATCCAATTAGGAACTCTTGTTAAAATCTCTTGTACTTCTTCACTACGTAACTGTATGTCGTCAATAGTTTCTGGCATATTTTTGATTTACAATTTTTGGTTTATGATGTATATATAAGATGAATCATGACATCACCATTATATTCTTATTTACCTAATTCTAGCTGATTTTTTACCAGGTTATAATAGTCTCCTTTTTTCTTGATTAAAGTTTCATGATTACCAACTTCAACAATTTTTCCTTTATCTAAAACAACGATTTGATGTGCATTTTTTACAGTACTTAGTCTATGAGCGATAACCATCACCGTTTTATCTTTAAAAAAAGTGTCCAGTTTTTCCATAATAACTTTTTCATTATTAGCATCTAATGCAGAAGTCGCTTCATCAAAAAACAAAAATTTTGGATTTTTGTAAACAGATCGGGCAATAAATAATCGCTGTTTTTGACCTGTGCTTAGTCCAACGCCTTCCATTCCAATTTTAGTATTGTAGGATAAAGGTAACGATTCTATAAATTCTCTAATATTTGCGACATCAACAGCGTGGGCTAATTTTTTCTTATCTACATAATCCTCGCCGACGGCTATATTATTTGCTATAGTATCATTAAAAATATATCCCTCCTGCATGACAACACCAAAATGATCTCTCCAGGCTTTTTGAGAAACGTTCTGTAGATCGTAGGGCCCAATATAGATTTGACCATCATTGGGTTCATAAAATTTTAGCAGAAGTTTCATTAAAGTTGTTTTACCACTTCCACTTACGCCTACAACAGCGGTGATCTTATTTGCAGGTATTGTAAGGTTTAGATTTTCTAATACATTTTTGTCTGACCCTACATACCTAAAACTTAGGTTTTTGATTTCAAAATTAGAATTTTCGGGAATATCTTTTATTTTTTCATCTCCTAATTGCTCTTCATCTTCTTTATTATGTATTTCTCCCAAACGTTCGAGAGAGATTTGTGCATCTTGTAATTCTCTTAAGAAATTAATCAATTGAGAGATCGGAGCATTTAATTGGCCCACAATAGCTGTGATGGCCAGCATCATACCTAATGTGATATCACCATCAATAACAAGTTTAGCAGAAAGCACTGTGATAAAAATGTTTTTAAGCTCGTTTATAAAAGAAGAACCTACATTTTGATATTGTTCCAGAGCTAAATTTTCAATAGAAATTCTAAACAACTTTGCCTGAACAAATTCCCAGTTCCACCGTTTTCTTTTTTCAGCATTATGAAGTTTTATTTCCTGCATACCATTGACCAGTTCTATAACTTTGCTTTGTTCTTCGCTAATCTGCGAAAAGCGTTTGTAATCAAGTCTTTTTCGTTTTTTAAAGAAGATCAATATCCAGGCAAAATAAAAAGTACTACCAACCGCAAAAACACCAAAGATTGGAATACTATAATAAATCAAGACAATACTAAATACGATGAGATTAACCATCGAGAACAAAACGCTTAGCGATGACATGGTTAATATTTGTTCGATACGTTTGTGATCATTAATTCTTTGCAAAAGGTCTCCTGTCATTTTTACATCAAAATAGGAGATTGGCAGATTCATAAGTTTAATAAAAAAATCAGAAATAAGAGAAATATTTATACGCGTACTTAGATGCAAAAGTATCCAGCTTCTTAAAACATCGATTACCGTTCTACCAATAAATAAAGAAAGCATGGCAATTAATACAAGGTATACAAAATTTAGATCTTGATTTTTAATACCAACATCTACTATACTCTGCGTTAGAAAAGGAGTAATAAGTTGTAATAAACTACCGGCACCAAGACCTAATACTAGTTGAACAATGAATGATTTGTATTTAAAGACATATTTGGATATAAATTTAAACCCAAATTTTTCGTCTTCTTCATCTATGTTATCATTATAAAATTTTGGAGTAGGTTCTACCAAAAGAGCTACACCTTCTTCTGTATTTTCATTAGCATTATTGCCTATCCATGCTTTAATAAATTCTTCTTTGGTATATGTTATTAATCCATGTGCTGGATCCGAAACATAGATAGTAGTCTCACCTTTTCGGTTTGTTTTAATTTTATATACGACAACGTAGTGTATTTTGTTCCAATGTACAATACAGGGTAGTGGTACTTCTTCTAATTTTTTTAGCGAAAGTTTGACCCCCAGAGATCTAAAACCAATTTGCTCAACAGCATCGCTCAATCCTAAAAGAGAGCTTCCTTCGCGAGTGGTTTCGCTTAATGCTCTAAGTTTTTCTGTATTGAGAACCCTTCCATAATGTTTTGCAATAATTTTGATACAGGTAGGTCCGCAATCTTTGGCTTCAGTTTGTTTGTAAAAAGGAAATTTAGGCATTAAGTGTTTTAATTAATCTGATTTTATGTGATAAATAGATCTTTTATTGAATTAGATCTTCTACAAAGAAAAGTAATTCTTTTCTATTATACTCTTTTGGAAATGATTTCCCTTGTATTAAGATCTCTGGAGTAAAGTTTTTGTGATGCTCTGCGCACCATTTGCTTTGTGTTTTTAGTAGTGTGAAATACTCTTCTTTTTGAGTTTGTCCCCATTTTTTAAACCAATCCTTAAATTTTAGATCAGAATATGCATCATGCATTGCTTGCATGCATTTTTCTATTCCTTCTTCATGATAAATCTCCAGCAATCTGGCCGTGATTTTAGTGCCATCATTATCTCGCTGCAAAACAGATACTTTAAATCGTATAATTATTTGAATTTCGTCATTATTTTGATCTAATAACTGTTCGACAAGAGAATGTACTTCTTTACAATGTCCGCAAGAAGGATTTGTAATAATGGTGATTCTTAATTTTGGATTTTCAGTTGTATTTCCTAGTATAATTTCGTTTTTATCGATTAATCCTACGGGTAATATCTCAGATTTTGATAGTAGCATATCAAATATTGAGTAATTTCTTTTAAACTTATAATAATCTATCTTTACATTTTTCAACTCTATTTCTTTTTTTAAAAGAGGTAAAATATAGGACCATACTATAGTAATGAGAGAAAAGCTAAACAGTATTAATGCTAGTGCCGAAAAGTCAAATGATATATTCTGTATGTTAAACCCGGCGATGTATACAGGTACAATTTGTAGCCATAGAATAGCAACAACAAATAAGCACAAGGTACACCAGGTTTTAACTACTGTAGATTGATAAATAATAGAGTACAGCGTAAAAGGAATGCTTAATAAGCTAATCATATAGATAAGATCAAAGCTTTTTTGGCTTAAAAGAAATAAAAAACTTGAAAAAACTAAACTTACAAAATAAATAATCCCAACATCACTTAGTTTGAATAATCCAAATAACGTGGCTCCGTTTGAGTTTAGTACGGCATCACAATTAACTTTACTTTGACCTGAAGAACAGAAACGATCTAAAGTGTTTGACCGCAGTCCTAATTCTTTTAGAATAATTAAAACGCTAAAAACTATTCCTAAAAAAGAGAGGCCGTAATGTAAAAACTCAGATAATGTAGGTTTACATAATAAAAATAGCGCAATAAACAGGAGCGAAGTAAATATAGTTCCAACTATTCTTTTCCTCTTATTTTTTGTTGCGGTACTTACCTCATTTTTATCTGGATCTATGACTAAGATGATACCGGTCCAGATGTCAAGAAATTCTTCATCAGAAAGCACTTGTGTATAGTCTCTGCTAAAAACAAGATGAATCTTGTCTTTTTCTCTGATGAAAAGCACAAAATGTTCACCAGTGTTATTTTTAATTTGTGCAATAAAGTAAGATTCTAATTGGGATAAGGTTTCGGGATTTGTAGGAGCCTGTACAGCAATATTTTCTATATCGAAATGATCCAAAACACCTGTAACAGAATGTAGACTTGGATATGTTGGATGGCTTAACAGTTGAAACTTTACTTCTTCTTCATCTACTGTGATCTTATTTTTTCTCAATAGTTTGTAAAGAAGATAAACAACGGAATCTTTCATAAATTATCTTATAATGTTACTGGATACAAAATTTCTATAAGTAATGTTTTTTCAAGTACAAAGGACATAATTTTATTTCTAAATTTAGAGAAATCATTTTGAAATTGTTTCATAAAATTTTCATCTTGAGACAATTCATCGTATAATTCTTTCATAGATACGGGTTCTAAAAAGTACAATAAAATAGAATCCCAGCCTTCCAGCTCTTTTTTATGCAGTCGTTGATCATATGGAATTGTATACTCTACTGTTATAGGATCTGCCTTAAAATCAACCCTACATTTTTCATTGATTTTGAACTTGGTATCCCAGAGCTCATCAATTGATTTATTGTCTAACAGAGTGTAGAACTTATGTAAATATTGAAGTCGATCTTTAGAAATTTTTCCAGTATGATATTGGTCTCCATATTCTTTCCTGATTTTTGTGTTCAGGTGCTGATAATACTCAGGGAAATGATAACTTAAGCGCGCTTCTATTTGTTCACATGCAAAAATTGATTTTTTTGCATATCCTATACAATGTATATACTGAGATGATATGGGGACAGAACTAAAATCAATAATTTCTGCGAAATCCGCAGCGACTTCTTCAAACAAGTATTGAACGTTTACGTTGTTTTTTTCTGTTATGGCATATCCCAATTGCTGTTCAAAAATAGTATTGAAAATACCAATATCAAGATTTTCTAAATGATCGATATTGTTATTAATCAGATCAAAGGCTTTGTCTTTAAGCTCTTTAAAAAATGCGACGTTTTTTCCGCCGATTATTCCAGCATTATGTGCTAATATTTTTTTGTTTTTGTGAAATGAGGAAGTTAATTCATCTGGAATCCATTTAAAATTTGCAAGCATATATGCAAAAGCTTTACCATAGTTAGGAAAGTCTTCTTCTATATTCTGCGCGATAATATCATAATCTTTGATTTGATATGAAATTTTATCCCAAATGAAAATATCATTATCCAGATGAATAAAAGGCTCATTTTGAGCTGCACAAGCCATTAACTTTCCGATGGCCCACAATTTTGGATTATAATTATTTAGAGTATCTAGTTCGGTATGAATTTTAGAGTACGGAAGCTCTAGAAAACTCTGAAACAATTCTTTTCCTCTTAGATCAGTGTATAATTCGGTTTGGGTATAAAATTTATTTATAGTCAATGCACTTAATGCAAAACTATAAAAGGCATGTTTTTGATTGGGCCAACCTCCATTATATCTGGCGTTGGTGTCTTTTGAATTGTGATATGCTGGTTTCGTCCAAAAACTTTGAATAACTTTCATTGACTGTTATATTAAAAAAGAGGATGCCAGAAACATCCTCTAATACATAATTAGATTGTTTTTGTTGAGAAATATTATGCTCTACAAAAATTAACACTCTGATTGTCCCAGTATAAAACACCACAACTACCACCCCATACTCCAAAAGGAGGATAAGTTCTGTCTGATGGGCATTTCGGATAAGGACAAGCTCCATAACCTGTATACCCTCCAGTAATTTCTTTAGCTTCAGCCTTGTTTAGAATTTCGCATTTGATTTTTTTCAAAATCTCCGATTTTTTCATAATGATTTGTTTTTAAATGATTAATAATACTCTAATCTATATAAATAATAACGGGGATAAAAAAATCGAAATAAACTCTAACGTTGTAGTGTTAATAAAGATTTTGATTTCACATGTTTTTAAGATAATTTATGAAATATAGTATGCTTTATGTTTAGTTGAATTGTGATATCCGTGTAATTTTAATGAATTATTTAACGTATTCTAAAGGTTTTACTCCCTTTTTTGAAAATAAGAAAGTTATAGACTTTACGCAGTAAAAGCGTAAAGAATTTGATGTAGAAAAGAAGAGGAGGTAGGTATAAAATAAAAGAGCTTATAAGAAAAAAAGAGTGCTTACAATAAGCACTCTTTAATCATTTTGGCTAACTCAAAATGTGTGAATATGACTCGTTATTTTGTAACAGACCAGATTGCATAGCCTCCTGCTGGTGCTTGTAATAAAGCATTACCTTCACTATCAGCAGTTGGAGTAGCTCTCGAGTTATCCGTATAGTCAACTAGGGTTCTGTTTGCCCAGTTCGTTTTTACAGTACGGGTTTTTGTTTGTTTACTTATATTCATATATAAAATCAGTCCTGGATTATCTCCACTACCACTTCTTTTCATGATATATTCATCCTTACTGGCTTCGATAATTTCAACATCACCTACGGCCAAAGTATTATAGATTTCTATCAAAGTTTTAAGGGGATCTCTAAAGGCTTGATAGTCTAAGTAGAAAATGGTAGGATACCCATCATGAGTAAGAATGTAAGAGTATGCTAATAACTTTTTTCCATAACTAATTCTGTTATCTTCATTTTCATCTTTTTCTGTATCATGATTAGCAACAAAGGTAACTGCCATGCTTGGGTCTAATTTTCTAAGCATATTGTCAGCATCACCTAATGCCGTAAGATCCTGTGCTCTATCAAGAGTTTCATCTAATCGATAAAAACATGCAAAGTCAAAGGCCGGTGAGCCAGAAGCATCTACCCATTCTTTTAACACATCTTGATTTCCATCAAAATTTTCTCCTACAGAGAACCCACCAACTTTATCGTTCCAAGCTTTCACCCATTTAGGAGCAAAACTTTTTACGTAATCAAAACGCCATCCATCAAAACCTAAGGATTTGTAAAACTCCGCCACAGAATCATCTCGGCCCCATAACCATTCTTGTACATAAGGTACTGCGTGACTGAGATCTGTTTCGGCAAAAAACAGTGCTCCTTCATCAGAATCAACAATTGCATTAGGGTGAAAATGCTCAAAATTTCTATTAAATTTACCAGAAGCATTTCCATTTTCTTCATTAAATAAGCTAAATACTTCTGCATCTCTATATGGATTATATTGCAACCCACCACCAGAATTATGGCCCATAACAACGTCTGCAATTACCTCTATGTTATTAATGTGAGATTTTTCAATAAGGCTTTCTAATTCGGCTCTAGAACCAAAACGAGTTTCTACACTATCATCACCTCTTTGACTGAATTCACCTACATCAAAATAATCCATTGGGTCATATCCCATCGAAAATGATCCTGAAGCTCCTTTGCTTGGAGAAGGTAGCCAGATTCTGTTTATTCCAGAAGCAGCCCAATCTTCAATTTGATCATTGACTACGTTGTACCAATCTCCAATTGGTTCTACATCCCAATAGAACGCCTGCATAAATACTCCTGCATCTTCTTTTTTAAATTGGGTAAGGTCCATTTTTAAGAACTGACTTGTTACTTCTCCATCAGTAGTCGAAGTATCATCATCTTCAGAACAACCGGTCAATCCAAGAACCAACCCTCCTAGAAGGAGGAAGGTTTTGGTTGATATATTTTTAAATTTTTTCATTTCAACTTTTTAAGGTTTATCAATTAGATTACTCTACAGGAACTAATAAGTAACGTCCATCTAGGTCATTAAACCAAATGTCATATTTACCGGCAGTTACAGGTATTGCAGGAGGGTCACCATCAGTAATACCTACACCTGTAAGTTCTGTTGTGCCACCCCAGTTTCCTGGCCAGTCATCACTATGTCTGAATTTTAGAGGTCCGTCAAATAAATCAACGCCTTCTAAGTACCAAATATGAGGGTTAAATACAGATTGTGTCATATCAGTGTCAGGAGTATTCCATCCACTATCATCACCAGTTCTTGCAGCACCAATAATACCGATAGTAGTATATTCAGGTTCTGTAGTAATAGAAAAAGGAGTGAAAGAGTATGTTAACTCATCGATATTAACTGTCAAATCGTAATATCCAGTTGCAGCAACTTTAAATGCACCAGGATCACCACCAAGAATTGCGCTACTAGTGAATCCACCACCGTCTAATCCCCATTGTGGCTGCCAGCTACCTTGATCTTCTAATAATTTAAATTCATCACCACCACCATCAGTACTGAAAAAACCTCTGAAATGGAAAACGTTTTCATTATCAGGATCTCTAAACATATATGTGTTTGTTGAAGTGTCTGCTCCTCCGTTTTCCCAATCATCGTTATTAGCGACACCATTCTTGTTTGTATCTACAGTATTACCAACTAAGAAAAGATTTTTTACAGGTATTACTGTCGCATAAGGTGTAACTACCACAGAGATAGCATTAGACGCTATACTAGATCCCCCTTCTGTCCCAATAGAAGAAACGACACGTAATTGTACTGCACTTTCAACATCGGGTAATAAGCCTACGGTTATCGCCAAATTGTTCAGATCTTCTACAGTCCATGTGTAAAAAAGGTCATTAGTCGTCGCGGCTACCTCAGGAGTTTCAAAATTAGTACCACTTGCAGCAGCTTCTATAGTATATGTGATAGGAGTATTAATATTATATCCAGCATCGCTCCAAACAAATGTAAACGCTTGTTGCCCTGCAAGGTCTTTGTTAAGAGTAACTTCCGTAGAAGCAGGAGTTACAATTAGCGGTCCTTCAGATTGTTCTTCCTGAATTACAAATGTAGGCTCTTCATCCTCTACACATGCATTGAAGCATAACGCTGCTACAAATGCAAACATTAAAATTGATATTTTTTTCATGACTGTATTTATTAAATTTTTCATAGTTTATTAGAATCCTGTGTTTTGCCCAAGGTTTGGATTTGCTGACAAGTTTTGAGCAGGAACCGGGAATAGTTTAAATTGTTCTCCAATTGAAGATCCATTAGGTGTTCCTCCTTTATATCTCCAGTTATAGGCTCCACCGGTATATAGACCGAATCGAATTAAATCCTGTCTTCTATGTGCTTCCCAATATAATTCTCGTGATCTTTCGTCAATTAAAAACTCCAGAGTCAGTTCTGGGTCTGTAATATTTCCTGAAGTATCGCCAAAAGCTCTTTCCCTAAGTGCATTTACATATCCTAATGCAGTAGTTCGATCTCCTCCGCCATTTCGCAGGTTTGCTTCAGCATACATTAAGTAAACATCCGCTAATCTAAACATTGGGAAATCGGTATCGGCAAACGTAACGTTTGGTGCCGGTTCACCTGTTGACTTAATATTAGAATATTTAGTTACTAAATACCCTTTAGAGAAATCAGTAAAATCGTCTCCGATTTCTATTGGTCTGTCAATCGGTGGGTCAGTATTGGTTGGGTCAGAACTTACATCTTGAGTTACCAACGCATTTCTGCTATCATTTTGGAAAAGAGGATCTGTAACAAATTTTTCTGAAAACTGTCTTCTAGCTCTATATAGCGTCGTAAAACCTTCTACTCCTAATGAAGCTGGAGTTGGTTCAAATCCCGGGGCATTGTGTTCTCCTTGTATAATTAGAGATGCACCTCCAAAGTTTCGTACAGAATTACCATCACCCACAATTGGAAATATGATCTCATTTTGAGCTCCGTTAGCATCATTATCAGCATTGAAATTATTTGCATAAACAGGGTTTAAAGAATATCCGCTATTAATAATTTCTTCGCACACACGTAAACAATCTGCATAACGACCATTACCACTACCTAGATAGACTTCTGCATTAAGATATAATTTTGCTAAAATCATTTTTGCAACTCCTTTGTCAGCACGCGCATAATTTTGGCCCGGGCTAACGGGAACAAGATTTGCATCTACAGCAAGAAGTTCTTCTTCGATATAGTTAAATAACTCTTCACCTTCGATTTCTGGAAGTCTTGTAAATCCTACTTCATCATTCTCTGTAGCAAAAGGTGCTCTTCTAAATAGGTCTAATAAGTGATAGTAAGATAACGCTCTTAGTACACGGGCTTCTGCTCTGAAAACTTGAATTTCATTTCTTAAATCTCCTGCTACACCTCGTTCATCTAACTTTGCGTCTGATGTCTGACGTAAAAACTCATTGGCTAACGAGATTTGAAAAGATGCTCTTGAGAAAAAACTAAGTAAAAATACATTATTAGCATCCCAAGAATTTCGTTGAATATCTGCAATACCCGGGTCATTTTCATAGGACCAAATTACTTCATCAGTAGTTACGTTTTGCAGCGTAAATAAACCTCTTACGTATTGGCTTGTTCCATCATCAATACCTTCTAAGTTTGCTGTTTCTGGTCTACCATCCTCTGTCACATCAAGTCCGATTAAAGCAAGATTAGCATAGACACCACCTAGTGCATTTCTGTAATCGTCTCTAGTGTTAAAGACATCACTTGCTAATAAATCATCATCATCTTCTAGTTCGATATCCAGGTCACCCTCACAAGATGAAAAGATACCCGTGAATAGAAATGCGTATAAAAAAATCTTATATAATTTCATTTCTTATTTTTTTTAAAATTTATAATTTATACCTAACAAGAGAGAGCGACCTCTTGGGAAAATCGTATCGTCTACACCGTCATTTTGAATTTCTGGATCCAAACCAGAATAATCAGTGATTATAAAAGCATTTTGTATACCCGTCCATATTCTTAGGCTAGAAACTCCTTTCATAATATCTCTTAATGTATATCCCATGGTTATATTATCCATTCTTAAGAAAGAAGCATCTTCTATAAAGTAATCAGAAAGTATCACTTCTGGTGTACTCTGGAAATTAGTTTGTAGTACTGAAGTTGGCGTATTGTTAAATACTGCTCTTACTACATTACCTAATTGAGCATTTGAGGATGCTACATTATTATAAATTTCTGCACCTATGTTTGCTCTCATGTTAAAACTAAAATCAAAGTTTTTATAATTAAAACTAGATTGTAATCCCATAATATAATCTGGTGTTGGTTTACCAGAAACATATCTATCGCTATTGTTTCTTAAACCATCTCCGTTTAGATCTGCATAAGCGCCTTCGATAGGTCTACCTGCACTGTCATATATTTGAGCAAAGGTATAAAAGGAATTAGGCGCTTCGCCTTGTCGTTGTACCTGAATGGTGTTACCGGTTCCTCCACCAATATCCTTAGTTAAGATATCTTGTCCAAATGCTAATTCTTCTATTTCTCGATCAATAAAAGTAGCATTATAGCTTACATTCCAATTTACATCATTATTTCTAATAATATCAGCACTTATAGAGAATTCTATCCCTTGCGTAACGAATTTTCCAATATTTTGGAAACCCTGGTTAGAAAAGTTAGCCCCATCTGGTATTGGTGCTTCAGAAAGTAGATCTTTAGATTCTTTTTTGAAGACATCTATAGCACCACTAATTCTGTCGTTTAAAAAACCATAATCTAGACCAAGATTGTATTCTGTGATCTTTTCCCATTCGATACCTTCATTTCTAAACTGAGGTTGTACAACATTTACAACTTGTCCATCCAAAATATATTGCGTAAATGGACTACCTCTTCTATATCTTTCCAAGTAATCGAACCCATTTTCACCAATATCTTGTTGACCTGTAATACCATATCCAACACGTAGTTTTAAGTCACTTAAAACAGATGAGTTTTTTAAGAAGTTTTCTTCGCTGATTTGCCATCCAAATGATGCCGCAGGAAAATATCCCCATCTATTATCCGGACCAAATCTAGAAGTACCATCCCTACGGATAGAAGCTGATAAGAAATATTTATCATTAAACTTTAGATTTGTTCTTAAGAAGTATGCTAATAACACTATATCTGGTCTAATTTCTCTTTCAGTAAGAGTATTTGGATCACGTTGATTTCCTGTTTCTATCTTGTCAAAGTCGAATTTCTGGTATGAATATCCTCCTGTAGCCTCAATGTCTAAACCACCTAGAGTTTTGTTATAGGTTAAATATGTATCTAAAAGTCGGTTTTTAAGCAATAAGTCAGTATCGGATTTAGAACCAAGTAATTCTCCTTGTGTAGCGTTAAAACCTAATGCACTTTGTGTAGAGACATCTTTAAAACGATCTGTTTCACTATCATCTACACCAATATTTACTACAGCGCGTAAATCGGGAAAGAAATGCAATTGATAATCAAATTTTACATTACCATAATACCGTCTAACATTTGCAATTTCTCTTGTCTGTTCTAACTCAGCAACAGGATTTCGTTGTACATTTCCAAGTGCAAATCCTGTAGTTGGATCTCTATATTCAAAAAAGCCTCCGTATCGAGTATCTGTATCAAAAACGGGCTGCGTAGGATCAAATGTAATCGCTGCTCCTTCAACACCAGGCGCAAATCTATTCTTTTCAAAGTTTAGGTTTGCATTTACGTCTATTTTAAGATGATTGTTAAATAGTCTGGGGTTTAGAGATAGAGATGTAGTTGTTCTTTCAAATTTAGAAGTTTTTCTAAGACCTTCTTGATCTGATCTTCCGATTGCCACACGTGTGGGCAGAACATCAAAAAGAGATCCACTTGCTGATAAAGTATGAATTGATGAAAATGCAGTTCTGTAAATTTCATCTTGCCAATTTGTATTAGCATTACCTAATTCGTCAACACGATCTGGAAAATTCTCTGCAATAAATTCTCGATACTGGCTAGGTGAAAAAACATCAACAGTTTTATTAGCTCTCTCTACAGTTGTTTGAGAATCTAAACTAATCTGAAGTTTCTTTTTCCCTTTTTTCGTTGTAATGATGATAACTCCGTTTGCACCACGGTTACCATATATTGCGGCAGATGAAGCATCTTTAAGAATAGAAAAAGATTCTATGTCATTTGGGTTTATGGTTGAAAGAAGAGATCTAGAACCATTAGCCAAATCGTCTGGATCATTTAAAGGTAAGCCATCGATTACAATTAATGGGTCATTTGATGCATTTAATGACGCACCCCCTCTGATTCTAATTTCAGAATTTCCTGCCGGGCCACCATTAGTGTTAATGTTTACCCCTGCAACTCGACCGTTAAATAAATTTTCGGCAGTTACATTGTTACCAGTATTGAAGTTCTCTGATGTGACTAAAGCGACAGATCCCGTAAGATCTCTTTTTCTAGAGGCACCATAACCAATAAGTACTACTTGTTCAAGTTCTGCAGCATCTTCTTCTAATGCAACACTAATTGCAGTTTGACCGTCGTAAGCTATTTCCTGTGCGATAAAACCAACATAAGAGAACACTACGATATCCCCTTGGTTAACGTTACCTAAAGAATAGTTACCATCAAAATCTGATGATGTTCCGTTTGTAGTTCCCTTTACAATGATATTTACACCAGGAATGGGTTGACCACTTCCTGCATCAGTAACTACTCCATTGATAGTTGACTGCGCAAAAAAGCTCATTGGTATCAACCACAATAAAAACAATGCGCTTTTTGTAAATGTTTTCATAAAATTAAATTAGTTTTTGATTGTTTTAAATCTTATATTTTCACTTTCCTGCAACCAAAGTATGTAAATTTTGTGTTAAATTTTAAGGAAGCTGTAGTCTGAACCTTACGAAAACGTTTGCGTGTGGAAAACTTTTAAAATTTCGTTAAAATTTTAAGTATAATTATAATCATATAGCATATTTTCGCCTCCAAAATTGACTTTTAATTAAAAAAGGCCGTGGTAAAGCAAATTGTACCACGTTACATTAGTATTGATTAAATTGCAGTTAGCAATCCTTTTGGGTTGTTCAAAAAATAAGTGAAATAAATGAAACAAAAAGTTACGTTAAAACAAATTGCAAAAGAGCTGGATGTTTCCATTTCTACAGTATCGAAAGCATTGAAAGATAGTGTAGAGATTAGTTTGGATACTCGTCAAAAGGTAAAAGCCTTCGCTAAACTGTATAATTATAAGCCTAATAACATTGCATTAAGTCTTAAGAATAGAAAAACAAAGACCATTGGTGTTATAATTCCTGAAATTGTTCATCATTTTTTTACTACAGTGATTGGAGGTGTTGAGAAAGTTGCTAACGAAAAGGGGTATAATGTTATTATTTGTTCTTCCAATAATTCATTCGACAAAGAGGTAATTAATATGGAAATGTTGGCGAGTGGCAGTGCAGACGGATTTATTTTGTCTGTTGCCAAAGAAACACAACAAAAGAAAGATTATCATCATATCGAAGAAACGATGAGTCAAGGAATGCCTGTCGTGCTCTTTGATAGGATTATTGATGAAGTAGTTTGTGATAAAGTGATTATTGATGATGCAAAAGGAGCGCAAACGGCTACAAATCACTTACTTTCAATAGGTTGTAGAAAAATTGCGATTCTTACTACCGTCGATTATATAAGTGTTGGTAAATTAAGAACAAACGGATATCTCAGGGCTTTACGCGCATATGATATTCCTGAAAATGAAGAACTTATTCTTAAGATTGAAGATATTGATAATTGTGAATCAGAAATTAAAGATTTTCTTAAAAATAAAGAGATTGATGCCGTTTTTGCAGTTAATGAGTTATTCGCTGTTACCGCTGCTAAAGTTCTAAACGACCAAGGAAAGAAAATCCCTGATGATGTAGCAATTATTGGATTTACAGACGGAATACTCTCAAAGCATTTTATACCTAGTTTAACAACAATAAGTCAACACGGAGAAGATATGGGAGTGCGAGCTGCAAAACTCCTGATCGATAAGCTAGAAGGAGATGATGCTTTAACCGAAGAGTATAGAACTGTTATTATTGATACCAATTTAATTCACAGACAATCGACAAAAAAAACTAAGGGGTGATCCTTTTTTATTCAAAAATTATAATATCTTTGGCCTCAGTCAAAACTTATATTTTCACTTTCTACATTTAAATAAGTTTTGATAAGTCATGCGCTTATCAGTGTAATAATTAAATTTCACTTAATGAACAAGCGTAAGTTAAGTTTCTGGGAAATTTGGAACATGAGTTTCGGTTTCTTAGGAATTCAATTCGGTTTTGCATTGCAAGGCGGATTTATGTCCAGAATTTTTCAAACCCTAGGTGCAGAAAAAGATGCAATACCTTTATTATGGATTGCCGCTCCTTTAACAGGTTTGTTAGTACAGCCTATTATTGGATATCTTAGTGATAGAACATGGAGTCCAAAATGGGGGCGCCGCAGGCCTTACTTTTTAATTGGAGCAGTATTAAGTTCTTTGGCATTGTTTTTTGTGCCTCATTCTCCTGCGTTGTGGGTAGCTGCCGGTTTTTTATGGATTTTAGACGCTTCGATCAATATTTCTATGGAGCCTTTCAGAGCCCTGGTGGCAGACAAATTGCCAGAATCACAACGGTCCTATGGATTTGTAACACAAACATTAATAATAGGAATAGGGACTTGGGTAGCAAGTAATTTGCCATGGATGGTATCCCAAATGGGAGTCAGTGATGCAGCTCCGACTGGAGTAGTACCAATGTCTGTAAAAGTAGCTTTTGCAATAGGCGCTTTTGTTTTTCTTGCTAGTATTCTGTACACAGTGTTTACGACAACCGAGTATCCTCCTGAAGATATGGAGGAATTTGAAAGAGAAAAGAAGAAAAAGAATCAATTTATCCCTGATATTTTAAATAATATTGGAAGCATGCCGCTGACAATGAAAAAATTAGGACTAGTTCAGTTTTTTAGTTGGTTTGCTTTTTTTACCATGTGGAGTTTAGCAAATCCAGCATTAACAGAGCATGTGTTTAAAACACCAGTTCCTGTTGAAGCCTCTTATGATATGAATAACGTAGTATCTGCCAATGCGTTTAATGTTGCAAATACGGCTTTTCAAAAGTCTTCTAATGATGTAGGTCGTTATATGGGAGTGTATGGCTTATCTTCTATGGCTTTTGCCTTGATATTAACATTTTATACCTCCAGAAAAAGAATTAATAGAAAGTTAGTGCACTTAGTATCCCTGATTTTGGGAGGTATAGGTTTCATATCGATGTATTTTGTTCCTTCACCAGAGTGGCTTATTCTTTCATTTACTTTGATAGGTTTTTCATGGGGTAGTATATTATCAATGCCATATGCGATGTTATCAAGCTCTGTTGATCCAAAAAAAATGGGAGTGATTATGGGGATATTCAATATGTTTATTGTTATTCCGCAGATTATTGCAGCCCTAGGAGGAGTTAATTTTGCCTACAAGCTTATTGGTGAAGAAACGATCAATGCAATGATTGTTGCAGGGATTAGCTTAATCATAGCTGGATTTTGTAACTTGCTGATTACCAATAAAGATGCTATAACGTATAATCCAAAAGAAGCAATAGAATAATGAAAAAAGGATTTATATTTGATTTAGATGGTGTCATTGTCGACACTGCAAAATATCATTTCTTGGCTTGGCAAAACCTTGCAAATAGCCTGGGTATTTCTTTTTCTGAAGAACAAAATGAACAACTAAAAGGAGTTAGCCGAATACGATCTTTAGAAAAAATATTAGAATGGGGTAATAAAACCATTTCAGAAGAAGAGTTCACTAGGTTAATGTCAGAAAAAAATGAAGAATACCTTATATATATATCAAAAATGGATGTCAGTGAAATTCTTCCCGATGTGCCAAGAGTTTTAGATTACTTGATTTCAAAAGATCAGGGAATAGCATTGGGATCTGCTAGTAAAAATGCAAGAGTGATTCTGGACAAAGTTGACTTGACCGTAAAGTTTCAGGCTATTGTAGACGGAACTAATGTATCTAAAGCAAAACCAGACCCTGAGGTATTCTTAATAGGGGCTGAAGAATTAGGGATATTACCAGAAAACTGTGTGGTGTTCGAAGACTCTGTAGCAGGAGTACAGGCGGCCAATATCGCAAATATGGTTAGTATTGGTATAGGAGATGCCAACATACTGCATGAAGCAGATTATGTTTTTAATGATTTTACAGAAATAAAAGAAGAGTTTATAAATAATTTGGTAACGGCCAAAAAAGTTTAGAAGAAGATGAATCAGGATTATATAAAACCAGATAACTGGTCGATTATAGAAGAGGGTTTTGATGTAGAACGAGTTAAGTCCTCAGAAAGCCTTTTTAGTATAGGTAACGGAGCAATGGGACAGAGAGCCAATTTTGAAGAGGCATACTCCGGACCTACTTTTCAAGGAAGTTACATAGCAGGAGTTTACTATCCCGACAAAACCAGAGTGGGATGGTGGAAAAATGGATACCCTGAATACTTCGCGAAAGTTCTTAATGCACCCAATTGGATCGGGATTAATGTTACAATTAATGATGAGAAATTAGATTTATTTCGATGTAAATCTGTTACCGATTTTAGAAGAGAGCTTAATATGAAAGAGGGTTGGTATCAACGTTCTTTTACTGCAGTTTTACAAAATGATATAAAAATATCAGTAAAATCTACTCGTTTTTTGAGTCTAGATCTTGATGAAGTCGGAGCCATACAATATGAAGTTATGCCGATTAATCAGAATGCTACTATTGTTTTTACTCCATATTTGGATGCAGGAATTACAAATGAAGACACAAATTGGGATGATAAATTTTGGGATACTTATGATGTAACACATAGCGGTAATTCAGCATATATTTTATCTAAAACAATGAAAACAGAATTTCATGTTTGTACAGGAATGCTCAATCAGATCTTTGTAGATAAAGAATTAAAAGAGGCTTATCCAAAAGTAGAGACTAACGGAACTTATGTTAAACTACATTATTCGATAGAAGTACCTAAAAGAGAAACGGCCTCTATAGTTAAGTTTGGTGGCTATTCGGTTTCACTTAATCATGACAAAAAAGATTTGGCTTCAGCGAATGCTGCGGTGCTTAAACAAGCTTCAGAGTCAGGTTTTGATGCTTTATTAGATTTACAGAAGAAAGCCTGGTCTAAGATTTGGGAGATGGCCGATATCACGATAGAGGGGGATGTAAAAGCGCAACAAGGAATTCGTTTTAATATTTTTCAGTTAAATCAGACTTATCTTGGTAAAGATGCTCGACTAAATATTGGACCAAAAGGATTTACGGGTGAGAAATATGGAGGAAGCACATATTGGGATACTGAAGCGTATTGTATTCCATTCTACATGGCAACCAAAGATCAGCTTGTAGCTCGTAATTTGTTGACTTATAGATATCATCATTTAGAAAAAGCAATTGAAAATGCAGAAAAACTTGGTTTTAAAAACGGAGCTGCATTATACCCAATGGTGACCATGAATGGTGAAGAATGTCATAACGAATGGGAAATCACTTTTGAGGAGATACATCGTAATGGAGCTATGACATTTGCCATCTATAATTATGTTAGATATACGGGTGATTATAGTTATGTGCCAGAAAAAGGATTAGAAGTAATGATTGCAATTGCGCGTTTTTGGCATCAAAGAGCAACCTTTTCTACCGATAAAGAAAAATATGTTATTCTTGGAGTTACGGGACCTAACGAGTATGAGAATAATATCAACAATAATTGGTACACAAATTACCTTGCAAAATGGTGTATTGAGTATTGTGTAGAAAATATCAATAAGGTAAAAGCAGAATATAATACTGAGTATTCTAGGATAATCCAAAAGACTAATCTTGGTGAGGAAGAAATCAACGCAATGTTAGAAGTTGCCGAGAAAATGTATTTCCCTTATTCAGAAAAACATCAAGTATACTTACAGCAAGATGGATTTTTAGACAAAGAATTAATTACGGTAGCAGATCTAGATACATCACAACGACCAATTAATCAAAAATGGAGCTGGGATAGAATATTGCGCTCTCCATATATTAAACAGGCAGACACCCTTCAGGGATTCTATATGTTTGAAGATCAGTTTACCAAAGATGAACTCGAACGTCATTTTGATTTTTATGAGCCATTTACGGTACACGAATCTTCTCTGTCACCATGTGTGCATAGCATTCAGGCAGCAACTTTAGATAGAATGGATCAAGCCTATACCTTTTATTTAAGAACATCGAGATTAGACCTTGATGATTATAATAGAGAAGTTGAAGAAGGTCTGCATATTACAAGTATGGCTGGTACCTGGATGAGCATTGTTGAAGGATTTGGCGGACTTAGAATTAAGAATGACCGATTGTCATTTACGCCAAAAATTCCAAAAGAATGGAAAGGATATAGTTTTAATGTCAACTTTAGAAATCAAATCCTTAAAGTTAATGTTTCGCAACATGGAACTTCATTCAACCTGGAAGGAGATCAGGAGCTAGTGATTTATGTAGATGGCAAGGAGTTTAAAATCTCTCCTGATAGTTTAATTACAGTTTAATTAACTATTGTTGATAATACATAAAATACCCCAAAGACCTTGTTTTTGGGGTATTTGTTTCTAAACGTAGATTTCACAAAACAGTTTATTTAAAAAAACAGACAAAATGAAGACTAAATTACTAGTTCTTTTTGCATGGTGCTTAGTGGCTATGACCCAGGCTCAGGTAGAAAAAATAGAACCTCCATTCTGGTGGAGTGGCATGTATAATAAAGAGTTACAATTGATGTGTTACGGAAAAGACATTTCCAGATATGACATAAAAATAGAAGGCATTACGATTGATGAGGTAAAAAAAACAGAAAACCCAAATTATGTATTTATTACCGTAAACACTAAAGAAGTAAATCCCGGATCTATTTCTATAGATTTTACAGAAAATGGCAATGTTGTTTTTTCTCAGCCTTATGAGTTTAAGAAGAGAAAAGAAAATTCTTCGCAACGCAAAGGGTTTGATAGTAGTGATGTGATGTATTTGATTATGCCAGATCGATTTGCTAATGGGGATCCTAATAATGATTCTCATCCTGATGTAGTTGAAAAAGCAGACAGATCAAACCCGGCAGGACGTCATGGAGGAGATATACAAGGCATAATAGATCATTTGGATTACCTCAAAACTCTGGGAGCAACAGCTTTGTGGAGTACTCCTTTGTTAGAAGATAACGAACCGGTATATTCATATCATACCTATGCCCAAAGTGATTTGTATAAAATTGACCCAAGATATGGAACCAACGAAGATTATAAACGTTTGGCTTCAGAAATGCATGCATTGGACATGAAACTAATTATGGATTATGTAACGAATCATTGGGGATCAAAACATTGGATGATTAAGGACTTACCAACCCAAGATTGGATTCATCAATGGCCAGAAGGATTTAAACGTAGTAATTATCGCATGACCACACAATTTGACGCTAATGCTTCTTCTATAGATAGAAGGGGATGTATGGATGGATGGTTCGATACAACAATGCCCGATATGAATCAAAGCAATCCACTACTTCTTAAGTATATAACTCAAAATGCAATCTGGTGGATAGAATATGCAGATTTAGATGGGTTTAGAGTAGATACTTATTCTTATAATGACAAAAAAGGTATAGCCAAATGGACCAAAGCTATCATGGATGAATATCCTAAGTTTAATATCGTAGGAGAAGTTTGGATGCATGATCAGGCACAAATGGCATATTGGCAAAAAGATAGTAAAATAGGGGCGATCGATACTTTTAATTCGCATCTTCCTTCAGTGATGGATTTTACACTTCATGATGCGTTGACAGTAATTTTTAATGAAGATAAGGGGACTTGGGATAAAGGGATGATCAAAGCGTATGATAACTTCACTAACGATTTTTTATATCCAGATATCAATAACTTGTTACTATTTGCTGGTAATCATGATACGAATAGGATTAATGAAATATATCAAGGAGATATCAATAAGTATAAAATGACAATGACTCTAGTATTGACCACTCGAGGGATTCCTCAAATGTATTATGGAGATGAAATAGGCATGTTAGGGAGTCGAGACAAAAATGGAGATGGAGATATCCGTAGAGATTTTCCGGGTGGATGGAAAGGCGATACTCAGAATGCGTTCTTAGCGACAGATAAAGAAAAAGGGAGAACCAATGATCAGGAAGCCTTTCATTCTTTTACTAAAAAAGTACTGAATTGGAGAAAAAAGGCAAACGTTATACACACAGGTAAACTTTTACACTATATCCCCTTTGATAATGTCTATGTCTATTTTAGATATAATAAAGAAAAAAGTGTAATGATAATCATTAATAATAACTCTAATGACCAAAAATTGGAGGTAGCTCGGTTTAAAGAAGGTTTAAAGGACTTTAAAATGGGTACAGATATTATTACAGATGCTAATATAGATCTAACTGAAACCATAACAATTCAGGGTAAAACACCACTGATCCTCGAATTGAAATAAAACAATTAACCATTAGTAAACTAATAATGTATAATATGAAAAATTTAATCTTAAGTGTTATTTTAACAGGTCTATTATTTTCCTGTGGTAACGCTAAAAAAGAAGAAGCAGTAGCAGACGTAACGCAAGAAGAATTTAAAACCACACTTGCACCAGTGAGTGATGCAATATTGGAAAATGCCGTTATTTATGAAGCCAATATACGTCAATACTCAGAAGAAGGCTCATTTGAGGCGTTTACCAAAGATATTCCAGAGCTTAAAAAATTAGGAGTGAAGATACTTTGGCTCATGCCAATATACCCAATTTCTACAACCAAAAGTAAGGGGTCGCTAGGAAGCTATTATGCAATATCAGATTATACCAAGGTAAATCCGGAGTTTGGTACCATTGAAGATTTTAGAACATTGGTTAAAACCGCTCACGATCATGGAATATATGTAATCCTTGATTGGGTGGCTAATCATACAGGGTGGGATCATGTCTGGCTAAAAGAACATCCAGAATATTATACCAAAGACCAAGATGGTAATATAACCCATACGGTAGATACCGATTGGACGGATGTTGCTGATCTTAATTATGATAATAAAGAGATGCGTGAGCAGATGCAAAAGGATATGATATATTGGTTAAAAGAGGAAGGGGTAGATGGATTTCGTTGTGATGTAGCAGGAATGGTTCCTGTAGATTTCTGGGAGGCAACCGTAGCAGAACTTAAAAAAATTAAACCTGTATTTATGTTAGCAGAAGGTTGGGAGCCAGAGTTGTTAAAGAATGCTTTTGATATGGGGTATGGTTGGGATACGCACCACAAAATGAATGATATCGCACAAGGAAAAGCAAATGTCAACGAATGGGATAAAAGAATGGCCCAAATAGATACCATGTACGCCAAAGATGATATTTTAATGAACTTTACCTCAAATCACGATGAAAATTCATGGAACGGAACTGTTCAAGAACGAATGGGTGATGCTGCAGAAATGTTTGCTGCATTATCATATGTAGCTCCGGGTATGCCTTTACTCTATTCTGGTCAGGAGTACGATATGAATAAACGTTTATTGTTTTTTGAAAAAGATACAATTATCAAAAAGAAGGGTAAATTTTTTCCATTATATGAAAAGCTAGGAAAACTGAAAAATAATAACCCTGCATTACACGGGGGTAAAAATGCGGCTTCGTACACTCGTATTAAAACTTCAGAAGATAATAAGGTTTTGATTTTCAAAAGAGAAAAAAATGACAGTACCATTGTATTTGTGTCAAATATGACCAAAGAACCTGTGAAATTTACGGCGGCATATGACGGTAAATTTAAAAATTACCTTTCTGGGGAAGAATTAGAAAATAAACCAAATCAGGAATATAAACTTGATCCATGGCAATATATGATTCTTATTCAGGAATAATTAAAAATACATAGTGGTATTTATGAAAACGACGTGCAGAAGCAGGTCGTTTTTGTTTTTATATCAGATTTTTAAAGTATTAAGTTTCAAAAGTGATTGATTTATGATAATAATCTAATCTTAACAAAAACAATGAAAATGTGTTAAAATTATCCCTTTTATGCCAGTAAATACTGAATTTATCAACCGAAAACGTTTTAGTTTTTTAGCAAATTAGGTTATTATATTCATTAACAATAGATTTGACTTCAATGATAAAGAAAGTGAAAAATATAGCCGTACTTACTTCTGGGGGAGATGCTCCGGGAATGAATGCTGCAATACGCTCCGTAGTGCGTGCCTGCAGTTATTATCAAGTACAATGTTTTGGTATTTACAAAGGATATGAAGGCCTTATCAACAATGAAATTGAAGCGCTTAATGCGCGTTCTGTTCGTAACATTATTAATAAAGGAGGGACATTCCTCAAATCTGCACGTTCTGAAGCATTTAGAACTCTAGAAGGTAGACAAAAGGCTCATGAGAATTTAATTAAAAATAATATTGATGCGCTTGTTGTGATAGGAGGGGATGGAAGTTTTACCGGGGCCTTAAAACTATCAGAAGAATTTAATTTTCCTGTTGTTGGTATTCCGGGTACTATAGACAATGATATTAATGGTACCGATTATACCATTGGGTATGATACGGCTTTAAATACTGTAGTCGAGGCTATTGATAAAATTAGAGATACAGCAAGTTCTCATAACCGTTTATTTTTAATCGAAGTAATGGGGCGTGATGCAGGAGATATTGCCTTAAATGCAGGTATAGGAGCAGGTGCTGAAGAGATTTTGATTCCCGAAGAAAATATGGGGGTTGATAGACTTATAGATTCTCTTAAGAAAAGTAAAAAAACGGGTAAAACCTCTAGTATTATAGTAGTAGCAGAAGGTGATAAATCAGGGAAAAATATTTTTGAACTTGGTGAGTATGTTGAAGAAAATCTTGACGACTATGAAGTAAGAGTATCTGTCCTGGGGCATATTCAACGCGGTGGAGCGCCAAGTTGTTATGACAGAGTTTTGGCAAGCAAGCTTGGAGTGGGGGCTGTAGAAACATTACTAGAAGGAAAAAGTGAAGTGATGATTGGTATTGTGCATAAAAAAGTGACAATTGTCCCTTTAAAACAAGCATTAGAGAAAAGACTACATAGTCATGACGGATTAATTAAAGTAGCTGATATTACATCAGTGTAAATATATAACCACATTTTAAATTAAAACAACTAAAATTTTAGATATGAGTACGTTAAAAATTGGAATTAACGGTTTCGGTAGAATTGGAAGAATCGCTTTTAGAATTGCATCTAAGCGTGATAATGTAGAGATTGTAGCGATTAATGATTTGTTAGAAGTAGAGCATTTGGCTTATTTATTAGAATATGATTCTGTTCATGGTAGATTTGATGGAACTATCGAAGTAAAAAACGGAAACCTGGTGGTAAACGGAAAAGAAATTCGTGTCACTGCTGAGCGTAATCCCGAGGATCTAAAATGGGATGCCGCAGGTGTTGATGTCGTTATGGATTGTACAGGTATTTTTACAACACTCGATACTGCCGATGCGCATCTTAAGGCAGGAGCAAAGAAAGTAGTAATCTCTGCACCTTCTAAAGACGCACCAATGTTTGTCATGGGGGTTAATCATCAGGACGTAAAAGACTCTGACACTATAGTTTCTAACGCTTCTTGTACAACCAACTGTTTGGCTCCGTTGGCCAAAGTAATTGATGATAATTTTGGAATTGAGGAAGGGTTAATGACCACAGTACATGCAGGTACAGCCACTCAAGCCGTTGTTGATAGTCCTTCAAGAAAAAACTACAGATTAGGACGTAGTGCCTTAAACAACATTATTCCTTCTACCACGGGAGCTGCTGTAGCTGTAACTAAAGTTATACCAGCATTAAAAGGTAAGTTAACCGGAATGGCGTTTAGAGTGCCAACGGCAGATGTTTCTGTAGTAGATCTTACCGTAAAAACTAAAAAATCAGTATCTTATGATGAACTTAAGGCTGTTGTGAAAAAAGCCTCGGAAAATGAACTAAAAGGAATTTTAGGATACACTGAAGAAGATGTTGTATCTCAAGATTTTGTTGGAGAGTCACAAACGTCGGTTTTTGATGCTAATGCAGGAATTGCTCTTAATGATAATTTCTTTAAACTAGTATCATGGTATGATAATGAATTTGGATATTCTTCAAAACTGGTTGATTTGTCAACTCATGTAGGAAATCTATAATATAACTATGTTTTTGCCCCGAAAGTAATTTTGGGGCTTATTCTCTTTCTTAACAATAAATAAATTTTTAAATGATTTTATTAGCTGACGGCGGTTCTACTAAATGCGATTGGATTCTTCTTGATGAATCCGGAGAAATCGTTTTTAAAACTCGTACAGAAGGATTAAATCCGGCTGTATTCGAAAAATCTTTGCTTGAAGAAAGAATTAGGGCCAACAAAGAGCTTTCTTCATATCGTGAGAAAATTGATATTGTTAATTTTTATGGAGCAGGGTGTGGAACCAAAAAACCAGCAGCAATGTTAAAAAAAGTTTTTGAAGACTTTTTTGTTAATGCTTCAGAAATTGTTGTTAAAGAGGATATGGTAGCAGCAGTATACGCGGCTACAACAGAACCTGGCATTGTCTGTATTTTAGGTACAGGATCCAATAGTTGCTATTATGATGGAGATAATATTCATATGGCTGTCGATTCTTTAGGATACATATTAATGGATGAAGCTAGTGGAAATTATTTTGGAAAGCGATTAATACGCGATTACTATTATAAAAGAATGCCACAAGAGGTTGCATTAGAGTTTGAAAAACGTTTTGATCTTTCTTCAGATGCAATAAAAGAAAATCTATATAAAAAGGATAACCCTAATACCTATTTAGCGTCTTTTGCAGAGTTTATTTTTACAAGCGAGCGAAATGGATATTTTTACAAAATTGTAACCGAAGGAATTCAAGAATTTGTTGAAAATCGAGTATTGTGTTTCCCTGAAGCACAAAATGTACCCATCCATTTCATAGGATCAATTGCTCATTTTAGTGAGGATATTATTAGAGCGGCCGTATGGCCTTATCATCTTACTGTAGGCAATATTGTAAGAAGACCTATTGATGGTATTATCGATTATTACAGAAATGAGGTTATAAAAAAAAAAGTGAATAACGTTTAAAACCTAAGTTTTTGGGATGTTGTAATTGAGTGTTACTCTTGTTCCTTCACCTGGAATAGAGTTTATAAATATTCTTCCGTTAATATAATTCATCCTTTCTTTCATAAAAAATAATCCCATTCCTCCTTCGGCCTTATTGGTGGGTTTAGAAGGAATTTTTTTAATGTCAAACCCTATTCCATTATCATTAATAACTATACTCAATAGGGCATCAGAATGATTAACTGAAATTACGATAAAGCTCGATTTGGCGTATTTGATTGCGTTGTTTACGGCCTCCTGAGTAACGCGATATAGATTCGTTTCGATCAAGGTGTCAAAACGCTCATCAAAATTTGAACTATTCTCAAAAATAATATGCTTACCT
The DNA here is from genome assembly GCA_947497175.1 of uncultured Aquimarina sp. Taxonomy (GTDB): domain Bacteria; phylum Bacteroidota; class Bacteroidia; order Flavobacteriales; family Flavobacteriaceae; genus Aquimarina. The sequence goes on from CANMFM010000002.1 coordinate 142,469, forward strand.
GTTAGTTTAGAAAGCTCTTTGGCCATTTTTTGAAGCGCAATAGCAATCCCGTAATCTTTTAGTTCTGGAGGAGTAAGATTAAATGTTGCGATGCGAATACCTTGGATCAGATCTTCTGATATTTTTTTCAAACCTTCTATCCTATGGTTGGCTTTTTCAATATTACCAAGGTTAATAGATTCAATATTTAATTTAAGCGCGGTTAGCATTTGTCCTATACTGTCATGGATCTCTTTTGCGATTCGCTTTCGTTCTTCTTCTTGAGCCTCTACAATCTGGCTGGCATTAGATTTTTGCAGCTCTTCTTTTTCTTTATATTGGGCAGCATTTAATCGCTCAACTTCGTTTTGAGCTTCTTTTCGTTTTGAAATATCAGAGCATAGCACTAATCTTTCTGACACACCAGATTCTTTATATACAGTGAGTATTGTTATGTCTAACCATATTTTTTGCCCCGACGAAGCAATGAATTCAAATTCTTCATTAAAAACACCACCTTTGTTTTGAGTGATGAGGTTATCTAATCTGTTTTTCTGAACTTCACCCAGATTCATAAAATCAGAAAGTCGATTTCTTTGATGATCGTTTTCTATACCTAATAAATTAGCAAAACGTTCTCCAAGACTAATTATTTCACCGTATTCATCAACTCGTGCATATAATAGGGTTTGGTTTATAGCTTTAGTCAGCGAAACTAATTCTTGCATATTTTCTTCTTGGACCTTTTTCAATTCCCTCGCACGATTTGCCATATTTTCAGCTTTTCGCTGTGAACTTAATAAATTGGAAATCGTCTTTTTAATACTTAAAGCTATCGGTCTAAATAATAATAGAAACTCAAAAACTAATATGAGAATAATCAAACCAAATAATAAATATTCAATGCTTTTTAAACTTGATACTTTTTGCTTGGCCTCTTTATCGTACTGAAAAACAATGGCATCCATTTGTTTTAAAAATAAGGGCTCATTTAAAATTATTGCATGAATATGAGGTTTAAGTTTTTGTGGATCTGTAGTTTCTGACCTTATCAGGTCTAAAACCTCTAAACTGTTTTGATATATGATTTGAAAATAAGGTGCTATGGCAGCAAACATCTTTTGAATTTCTATACTGCCCTGCTGCTCTTTTCTTTGAGATTCATTAAATTGAATCAAGATCTGATGAGACGTTCTCCACAATTCGATAGTAGCTTCAAGTTCTTGAATGGATTTCTTTTTAGATTGTCTGTTTTCTGAATGAGAGAGCAGAAGTATTTCTTTAGCTATTTTTTGGCTTAGCATACGTTGCCTACCGGAAATATTAATAATTCTGGAGTCATCGATCTGAGAATCTAGATATTGTTGAATAAAAAATTGAGCGCCAATAGTAAATACGGCAATAGCCCCTAAAGCGATAATATAAATTTTGCTTAGGCGCCCAAAAGTTTGGTGATCTAAAGATTCTCTGTTATTCAATGGTGTATTATACTAGTGCTTGCTGAATCAAAGCTAAGGTTTTTTCAGAATATGATAATTTCAGAGCTGCTCTATGGCCTTTTTCAGACATCTTACGCCAGGTTTTTTGTAAAATATCGATTACTTTTTTATCGTTATGTTTTGCTGAAAACTCCTCATAATAATATTCTAGAAAGACTAAGCAAATTACATCTTCCAGGGTTTGAGTCTCCTCGTCTTTTTTTAATTTCTTTTTTTGAAGCAAAAATGATACTCTTTGGATAATATCATCGTTGTATCCAATTTCCTGAAGAATTGCTGAAGCTTTTGATGCATGAAATTTCTTAAGTTCTTCTCTCCATTTTAGATAGCCAACACGGTCCATAGGATAGCTGTCTCTAGGGATTTCCCAACGACAAATATGCTGAGATCTGGCGGCAAGTTTTAAAGCCTCTGAGGCATTTGAATCAAAATTTTCAAGAGTTTTGGTCATTCGCAGCCCGTAAATCAGCTCTTTTGGTACTAAATTGCCATCAACTTCTTCAGTATTTGGGTCTTTAGCGTTTGCTTTATCAAATAACTTGTAAGCTTCAAGCAATAAATTTTCAGACGACATATAGTTTATAATTGGTAAGCTAACAAAGTTAGTGCTTTTTACTTCCCTAATCAAGAGATCCTTTTATTCCGAAAAGCCAATATATACAATGTCATTCTTAATTTTTACGGGATAAGTTGCAATGGCATCCAGATTACCATTTAGATTTTCTCCATTCTCCAGAGAAAAGGTTTTTTTATGCATCGGGCAGGCTACTTTTGGTATTCCGTTTTGATCACCAATCATACCACGGCTTAATACCATTTCCATTTTATGTGGACAAACATTTTGACAGGCATACCATTTGTTTTTTCTTTCGAAGTTGAAGACAGCTATTTGCTTTTCTTTGTATTTGATACATGCACCACCATTTTTCGGAAAATCACTAACCTTGGCGGCTTCAAACCATACCTTTACGTTTTCTGTAGTTGTAGTTCTATAAATGTCTAAGATTTCTTCCATTTCTTTACTCATTTAATTTTTGCTTGATTCATAAATGATTAATTCTTACTTCCAAAGTTTTGGCATTTTTTGGTCTCGTAACGCGACAAATACAAGCGTATCGTCGGGCTCTTCGCTATTTACAAAGTGATTAAAACGTTTCATCATTTCTTTATCTTGGATAGCTTGGGTCCATTCACATTGAAAATTATGTACTAACGTTGCCATTTCTGTCTCTAACTCTTCTGCCAACTCAAGCGTATCATTGATAACCACTTGTTTTAGGTATTCTATCCCTCCATCAAGCTTATCTAACCATTTTGCAGTTCTTTCTAGTGGTGCAGCTGTTCTGATGTAAAACATTAAAAACCGATCGAGATATCTAATTACTGTTTCATTATCAATTTGTTCTGCCAATAGTTCTGCATGCCTAGGGTTGGCCCCACCATTGCCACAGACATAGAGATTCCAGCCTCCTTCTACAGCAATAACTCCAAAGTCTTTACAGCGAGCCTCGGCACACTCTCTAATACATCCAGAAACTCCTCCTTTGATTTTATGAGGAGATCGTAATCCTTTATAACGTTCTTCAAGTGCTATGGCAAAGCTTACACTTTCATCCATACCATATCGGCACCAGGTAGAGCCAACACAGCTTTTAACGGTGCGTAACGATTTTCCGTAGGCATGTCCGCTTTCAAAACCATGATCAATAAGGTCTTTCCATATTTTAGGTAATTGATCTAATCGTGCTCCAAAGAAATCCACACGTTGCCCTCCAGTAATTTTAGTATACAGGTCGTATTTTTTTCCTACTGCGCCAAGGGCAATTAATTTTTCAGGTGTTATTTCACCTCCTGGTATTCTTGGAACTACAGAATATGTACCATTGCGTTGAATATTGGCCAAGAATTTATCATTAGAATCTTGTATTACTTCTTCTTCATTGGCAGTATCAGCGTAGATACTTGCCATAATTGATGCAATTACGGGTTTGCATACTTCGCATCCGTCACCTTTTCCATAATGATCCAGTATGTTATCAAATTTTCTGTAACCTTTTAATTTTATGATATCAAAGAGCTCTTGTCTGTTATATTCAAAATGGTCACAAATTGTATCTTTTACTTCTTTTCCTAAAGATTTTAAAGTTGCATCAACCAAATCCTTTACCATAGGTTTGCATCCACCGCAACCTGTTCCTGCTTTGGTGTAATTAATAACATCACCAGGATCATTACAGGTTCTGTCCTGAATGGCATTACAAATAGCTGCTTTGCTAACGCTTTCGCAAGAGCATATTTGGGCGTCATCGGGGAGCTCCATTACATCTCCTAATAAAGAGGTGTCACCTCCGCGACTCCCTAAAATCAAATCTTCAGGATCTCCTGGAAGCGACATGGCAGTATTATAGATTTGAAAAAGAGTGTTATAATCTGACGAATCTCCAACAAGTATTCCTCCCAGTAGTTTTGATCCATCTTCAGAAATATTGATCCGTTTATAAACGCCTTTTCTTTTATTTTTATAAATAATGGTGTCTATGGATTCATTTTCAGATAGCGCATCTCCAAAACTTGCAACTTCAGTTCCTATCAATTTCAATTGTGTAGACATGTCAATATGGTCTACCATAGTTTCATCTGTATTACCTATGATTTGTGAAACAGCGATACCAGCCATATCGTATCCCGGGGCAACAAGACCATAAATCATGTTGTTGTACAAAGCAACTTCGCCTATGGCGTAGATATTTGGATCTGATGTTTTCATCGTGTTATCTACAACAACACCACCGCGTAGTCCTGTTTCCAGTCCACATTCTCTAGCCACCTGATCTCTAGGACGAATTCCGGCAGAAATTACCAGCATATCAATCTTTAATTCTGATCCATCTACATATTGCAATCCTTCAATGATTTTATCTCCTTGGATGTACTCGGTTTGTTTATTAACATGAACATGCAACCCCAGCTCTTCAATGGTTGCCTGAAGCATATCACTACCTCCTTGGTCGAGCTGTCTGGGTAGTATCCTGGGAGCAAACTCTACCACATGAGCATCTAGTCCTAATTCTTTTACTGCATTTGCTGCTTCAAGGCCCAATAATCCTCCACCGAGCACGGCTGCTTTAGTTTTTCCTTCAGATTTTAGTTTTTTGGCATAGGCTTCAATTGCATCAAGATCCTCAATGGTTCTATAAACAAATACACCTTCTTTTTCTACTCCGGGAATAGGAGGAACAAATGCTGATGACCCTGTAGCTAATACTAAATAATCGTAAGAATATTTATAGCCTCGATGGTTTGAAACAGTTTTTTCTTTCCTATTAATTGCGGTGATCATTTCTGAAGTATGGAGGTCTATGTTGTTTTCCTTATACCAATGTGCAGAAGATAAACTTAAATCTTCGGCAGTTTTTCCTGCATAGTACTCACTTAAGTGTACTCTGTCATATGCTCTTCGTGGTTCTTCACCAAATACCGCAAGCGTATACTCGTTACATCGCTTAGAGGCAACAAACTTTTCGCAAAACTTGTAACCCACCATGCCGTTACCAATAACTACTATCTTCTTCATAAATTACGTATTTATAAATCAAAATTAAGTATTAATACGTATTTATGTAGTATAAATTACGTAATTATTGGTGGGTAAAATTAAAAATCTCTAAAAAATAAATAGTAAACCCTGCAAAAATCATTTTTCAGGGTTTAAGAATTGAGAGTTTAATGGTTTATTGATCTATAGCAGGAGTTGGTTTTGGACTCCATTTTAATAGATTTGGTTTTACAATAAGCATAGCCCATCCCCAATATTGAGTATCTGCTGGTTCTGAGACTCCTTTTAGTATTTCCATAGAATCAGAAGCGAACATATGAGAATATCCGAGCTTTAAGGTTGCAAAGGGGAGTAATTTTTGAGTGAATACAATATCTAATTCGGTTCCTAAATACTTATCAATATCATCGCCCAGACTTTCTGCACCTGCAAAATAGTGTGCTTTTAAGAGTAAACTTGACTTTTCTCCGGTTTTGATTATTGTTTTTGCATAGATATCATTTAATCCTATTGTATTTGCATGATTTCCTACGTAAAAATAATCCATATATCCGTTGAATTTGTGATTCGTACCAAAAATTGGAAAGAAGGATTCGATTGTACCATCACTTCCTCCATTATCATCTCCACTAAGTGTTTCGAATCCAAGTCCAAATAGAGTTTTCCCTGGTTTATAGCTGATCTCTAGCAGAGCATTGTATGCTGATAAATCAACATCTTCGGTAAACTCTCCTGTTTGTCCATAGAGGTTGGCAGCAATAGCGAATCCTTTAAATGGTTTTGCGATGAGATGAGTTCCAAAAGTTTGACGATTTACATTACCATCAATTGGGGTTTGACCATCTGTAGCATCTAAGTTTTGATAAGAATTATTAGTGAGTAGTACACTTGCAGAAAATTTTTCCCAATCTTTATGCAGCCATGCATATATCATTCCTTTGTAATCGAATACGGCCCTTGCATTTCCTCCGTTATTAGGGTTAAATAGTGTTGTTTGAGTGCTTATACCATTTTGATTAAAAGCAACCCCAAGATCAAATTTAAACCCATCTTTTGTATATTTAAGTAAAGCTGCATCATGAAATCTTCCTTGCATAGCCCAATCTAATCCTCCAAAGATTCTCTGATCATCATAGGATAGTGCTTGTCTTCCGAGCTTAGTAGACCAACCGTTTCCAAATTTGAAGTCAATCCATGCCTGAGCTAAAGAAAAACTGTTATTGTTATCTGCTGCTGCGATTTGTGGTGTGTCTCCCCAAACACTTACATCCTGTACACTTATGTAAGCAGAAAATTTTTCTTGAGTATAACCAAATTTTAATCGAGAGCGCTGTTGTACAAATATTCCTGCATCAATACCGTCTGGGATTAGGCTTCCAAATCCGTTTAAATACTCGAATCGTGGTCTTATATCTGCATCAATACTTATCTCTTGTGCTTTCCCTTTTATTGCCAATACGAATAGAAGTAAGGCAAAATATGATTTGTTTTTCATTTAAAATAATTTTTGTTATCTGTAATTTGATTACAGAATACGTTTAGATTCCACTTTTTGATGATTCTATTAGCCTAATATTGAAAATCAAATCTAAGTATTTATACTTATTTTATTGTTCTTTTTTACGTAAAAATACGTATGATTTGTTTGCATTTATTTAAATTTACATAGCCGCTTTTGAATAATTCATATATTTCGTTTATTTGAAAGTAAAAGAGGGTTGTAAATAACGAGTTAGAGAAAGCATATGATTAAAATTATATTAGTTGATGATCATTTTATGGTAAGAGATGGTATTAGAGCAATCTTAGAGGAAGAGGATGAATATAAGGTAATAGGTGAGGCATCGAATGGAAAAGATGCCATAGCACTGGTGGCTTCGATTAAACCGGATATTGCAATATGTGATATACGTATGCCCGAAATGTCAGGTATTGAAATGGTTCAAAACATGCAGGAGTTGAAGTTGCCAACCAAATTTGTAATGCTATCAATGCACGATTCTGACGAGTATATTCTACAGTCGATCAATGCGGGTGCAGATGGATATCTTCTGAAGGGAGCAAGTAAAGAGGAGTTTATGAAAGCGCTATCTGCAGTTGGGAGAGGCGAAAAATATTTTAGTGGTGATGTTTCTTCAATTTTAATAAAGAGGATAAAGTCTGGAATTAGTAGTGATGTTTTGGATTCAGAGTCTAAAATCGTAGAAACGAAAGAAAGCTCGAATAATCCTTTTGATTTAACCAAAAGAGAAAATCAAATTTTGCGCCTTGCTATTTCAGGAAAAACGAATAAAGATATCGCTGCCGAACTTAACATAAGTAAGCGTACTACTGAAGTTCATCGATTTAATCTGATGAAAAAAATGGGCGTTAAAAATGTGTCAGAACTTGGTAATAAAGCCAGGGAATATGGAATGATTTCCTAGTCTTTGTTTTTAAGTTCTTTGGGTAATCAATTCATAGATTCTTCTCGATTTTATCAATACTTTTAACTAAAAGTGTCATAAATTTAAAAGTCTTTTAATGAGTAGATTTGTCATATAAAAACTTTTCTTCCGATAACTTACGCTTCTCTGATTCTGAGATTTTGAGCGCAGATCCGTTTCATAAAATAGAGTAAATATAAAAAGAATAAAAGAGATTTAAGTACTAATACAATACGCATACATTTCATCGTAAATGATTTTTTTAAGTAAAAATACGTATTTTTGATTTACCTCCGAAAATTAAGCGATCTGTTCGCCTTCTGTACTTATAACGATGTGAAATTTTTTGCTTGATATCGTGAAAACCATTTTTTTGGCGTATATCCATTATGTTTGCTCGATTTTTAAATGGTTTGTATTTGTTTGTTATGTTATTTTTAATTTTTGTCAGGGTAAATTATCAAATAGATAATTAGTAGAACTACTTATTTTAGAATACATAATAATAACAGTAATACGTATTTTTTATCTTATAAATAGATTTTTTATAAGTAATAATACTTAGTTTTGGATTGATTCTATTAGTGAAATTTTCAAAACAAAGAATTATGAAAAAAGTATATTTTAAAATTATAATGATAATTGCAGCCACGGTTTTAGGATCGTGTGGTGGTGAAAAGAAAAAAGGAATAGCGGTCAAGGATTCATCTTCTTTAGAGAAAACATCAAAATTACTTATAGAAAAGCCTCAGCTAACTTTTGGGTTTATCAAGTTGACCGATATGGCACCTTTGGCAATAGCGAAAGAGAAAGGTTTTTTTGAGGATGAAGGGCTTTTTGTTTCGGTGGAGGCACAGTCTAATTGGAAAAACGTTTTAGATAGAGTAATCGATGGTCAATTAGATGGTTCACACATGTTAGCTGGACAACCGATAGCTGCAGGTGCCGGTTTTGGAAGGCAAGCAGAGTTGGTGACTCCCTTTTCAATGGATTTAAATGGAAATGGGATTACGGTATCTAATGACGTATGGTCTAAAATGAAACCTAACATTCCTGTTGATAAAGACGGTAAATCTATTCATCCAATTTCTGCAAAGGCACTCAAGCCTGTTATAGATTCTTATAAAAATGAAGGAAAGCCTTTTAAAATGGGGATGGTATTTCCTGTGTCTACTCATAATTATGAAATCAGATATTGGTTAGCCGCTGCAGGTATTCATCCGGGAATGTATTCTAAAGATAATATACAAGGGCAAATCGACGCAGATGTATTACTTTCTGTAACACCACCCCCACAAATGCCCGCAACTTTAGAAGCGGGAACTATCTATGGATATTGTGTGGGAGAACCATGGAATCAGCAAGCTGTTTTTAAAGGCATAGGTGTACCGGTCACTACAAATTATGATATATGGAAAAATAACCCTGAAAAAGTATTTGTAATGACTAAAAAATTCATCGAGAAATATCCAAATACTGCTGTGGCTGTTACCAAAGCATTAATTCGAGCTGGAAAATGGTTAGACACTCCAGGAAATCGTAAGGAAGCAGTGAAGATCTTATCCATGCCAGCATATGTGGGTGCAGATGAAGTAGTATTATCAAACTCTATGACAGGTACTTTTGAATTTGAAAAAGGTGACAAACGCGAAATGCCAGATTTTAATGTGTTCTATCGTTATGATGCGACATATCCCTTTTATTCTGATGGAATTTGGTTTTTAACTCAAATGAGACGTTGGGGACAAATACCAGAAAGTAAACCAGCAGCATGGTATGAAAAGACAATTAAAGAGATTTATCGTCCTGATATTTGGACTAAAGCAGCCAATTTATTAGTCGAAGAAGGTTATTTGGAGTCGTCTGAATTACCATCGACAGATGGATATAAGCCTGTAACAACCGATTTTATTGATGGTAAAAAATATGACCCAAAAGATCCTCTTGGGTATATCAACAGCTTTAGTATCGGAAACAAAGAAAATGTCGCCCCTGCATCGAATATTAAATAATAGTACTAAAGAAAGCGCATAACGCAATTTCTTATATCATCCTTAAAAAATAAAAAATGAAAGATAGATCTATACATATTTTAAACTTTGTGGGATTAGGCTTTTTTGAGCCCGCAATTCGACTGGTTACAGGAGAAGAAGTAAAGAAAAACATGATTGTTTTGTTAAAAAAGATGTTTTTACCAATTTTTTCTATCGGAATGTTTTTGATAGTATGGCACTCTGGAGCAACATATTTATATACTGTTGAAAAAAATGCGCGTATAGAAAAGGCGTTAGAAGATAGAGGAGAGGTTGCTGCTCAAGAAATGAAAGCATGTATAGAATCAGGTGATATAAGCTGCCAGCCAAATACACTGCCCTCACCAGCACAAGTTTGGACTGCATACCAGTCGCTATTAGCTGATCATAGGGTCATTAATCAAAAGAAAGCTGCTTTTGCAGAAAAAGTAGCCACAACCAACGCTCAAAGAGAAGCTCAAGGTTTGGTAGCAATTAAGTATACAGGTAGACCATCATTTGTAGATCAGATTTTTACTAGTTTGAAAACCGTTTTTGCAGGTTTTCTACTGGCGCTTTTTATTGCAGTTCCTATCGGAATTATGCTAGGGTTAAGTGAAACATTACGGTCTTCTGTAAATTGGTTAATTCAAATTTTTAAGCCTGTTTCTCCTGTAGTTTGGTTGCTTCTCGTCTTTATGATCGTAAAAACATTAACCAAAAACTCTGATTCAGATAGTTCTTTTATTATTTCTTTTATAAGTGTTGGATTATGTTCTATGTGGGCTACTTTAGTCAATACCAGCATGGGAGTGTCATCAGTTGATAAAGATTATATCAATGTCGCTAAGGTCTTACAACTTAGTGTGGGACAAAAGGTATTTAAAATCATTTTACCATCCTCATTTCCATTAATTTTTACAGGACTGCGAATCACGCTATCTGTAGCGTGGATGGTCTTAATTGCGATCGAATTGCTGGCCCAAAGTCCGGGTCTTGGTTCTTTTGTCTGGGAAGAGTTTCAAAACGGAGCTAATGATTCTAATTCAAAAATCATAGTTGCCATGTTCGTAATCGGGATCATTGGATTTTTGCTCGATCGCATCATGCTAACGATACAGAAGTTTGTAACATTTACTGAAGAAACAGCATAACAAAAAGGATATGGCTTATATAGAATTAAAAAATGTATCGAAGTCTTTTGGTACCGGCCAGGCGCGTACACAAGTATTGTCTAACATTAATTTAGAAATTGAAGAAGGGGAGTTTGTGGCTATTGTAGGTTTTACCGGAAGTGGAAAAACGACCCTGATTAATTTAATTTCCGGATTAATAATGCCAGACGAAGGGCAAGTTTTATTTAAAGGAGAACCTGTAACAGGGCCAAGCCATGAAAGAGGGGTCATCTTTCAGAATTACTCCTTATTGCCATGGTTGAATGTTAGAAATAATGTAGGGATGGCAGTAAAAGAAGCGTTTAAAAAGATGACCAAAAAAGAACGGAATAAGCGCGTTGAGGATTATGTTGAAATGGTAAACCTTTCTCCTGCGATCAATAAACTACCCAAAGAACTTTCCGGTGGGATGCGTCAACGAGTATCGGTAACCAGGGCATTGTCTATGAGTCCAGAGGTAATCCTTATGGATGAACCTCTTAGTGCTCTAGATGCGTTAACAAGAGGGAACCTTCAACAAGAAATACTAAAGATCTGGAATAAGGATAAAAAAACAGCTTTACTGATCACCAATGATGTTGATGAAGGTATCCTGATGGCAGATCGTATTATTCCTCTAAAACCGGGACCAAAAGCTACACTGGGACCAGAATATAAGATCAATCTTGAAAGACCTAGAGATAAAACAGCTCTCAATCATAATGAGGAGTACAGAAAATTAAGAAATAGTATTATAGAATACCTCATTCAGATAGGAGAGCAACGTGCCTCTAAGAAAGAGAGTCACTATGTATTACCTGAAATCAAGCCTGTCATAAAACCAGCACCTTTTAAAAAGATGAGTTTTAGCTAACTAAAATTAATTTATATGGAAACACTTGAAAAATCAACCGTACGTAGAACCGATAATGGATTGTTTGAAGACAAGTATATGCTTGATATTAATCAGTTGACTAAAATCTATCCAACTCCTAAAGGTGATTATGTAGTTTTAGATGATTTAGATTTAAAAATAAAACATGAAGAGTTTATTTCTATAATAGGGCATTCAGGTTGTGGAAAATCTACATTGCTCACAATGATTGCAGGACTTAATCCAATTTCGAGAGGTACAATTGTAGTTAATAATAAAACAATTAAAGGTCCTGGACCCGATCGTGGAGTAATTTTTCAATCCCCAAGTCTTTTACCGTGGATGACTGCATATGAGAATGTAATGTTGGGTGTAAAACAAGTTTTTGCTCATGGTACCAAAAAGGATCGTAACGATATCGTGAATTATTATTTGGCAAAAGTTGGTTTGGAAGATGCAAAGCATAAAAAAGCTAAAGAATTATCCCAAGGAATGCAACAGCGTGTAGGGATAGCCAGAGCATTTGCTCTTAAGCCTAAAGTTTTACTGCTGGATGAACCTTTTGGAATGCTGGATTCTTTAACTCGTGGAGAGCTTCAGGATGTGTTGATCGAGGTATGGAATCAAGAAAAAATCACAGCCGTTATGATTACTCATGATGTTGATGAATCTATATTTTTGGCTGATCGAGTAATTATGATGACCAGTGGTCCAAGAGCAAAAGTAGGTGATATATTAGAAATAGATTTTGAAAGACCCAGATTGAGAAAAGATGTTTTAGAACATCCTGAATATTATAAATATAGAGAACACTTAATTAACTTTTTAGAGCATAAATAATAGTAGAATCGCTTGGTTGCGGATGTTTAAAAATGAATTTGGAGGTAATTTTTGTTCCTGATTCATGAAATATTGGTATATTTATTCTAACAAAGTAAGAGGCTTAATTTAGGGTGATACAAGAATCATCCTTTCTATTTTTTTCCAAGGAATAAATTTAGATTCAAATAGCACGAAACGTAAAAATCAGATAATTAGACTTATGCAAGCAGTCATAAAAATATAAAGTGTTACACGACTTAGTGTTGAAACACTCTAAAGAACTATGTAGCTTTAAGTGTTTCTTGTGTTGCCGGTTACAATCAGTTTGTAACCGGTTTTTTTATAAGGAATATGATAAAATAGACTTCCTGATAATCTCAATATTGTTTTTTACATAGGTATATTTTGCTGAAATGATAATTCTTTCCTTACTGGAACAGAAATCAACTTTGAAACTATGAGACATACGTATAAATACTTAGTTTTGGGTATCTAATATGGGAATAGAACAAAAATATGTCGGCATATAAATCATACAAAACAACATGTTCTTATTGTGGAGTGGGTTGCGGGATCATCGCCAAAAAAGATACAAATGGAGTGATCACTGTTGAAGGAGATCCAGATCATCCTGTAAATAGGGGTATGCTATGCTCTAAGGGGATGAATCTTCATCATGTTGTTCAAGATAGAAGCGATCGTATCTTGTATCCGGAGATGAGATGGAGTAAAGGGCACGATCGTCATCGTGTTTCTTGGGAGCAAGCAATGGACAAAGCGGTCACGGTTTTTAGCACTATGATAAAGAAGTATGGACCCGACAGTGTTGGTTTTTATGTTTCTGGACAATGCTTAACCGAAGAGTATTATTTGGTAAATAAACTGGCTAAAGGATTTATTGGAACCAATAATGTGGATACAAATTCTCGCTTATGTATGAGCTCTGCTGTAGTGGGATATAAGCAGGCGCTTGGAGAAGATAGTGTGCCTATTGCCTACGAAGATATAGAGCTTGCAGATTGTTTTATGATTGCAGGGGCTAACCCTGCTTGGTGTCATCCTATTTTATTTAGAAGAATAGAAGCGCATAAAGAAAAGAATCCGAGCGTAAAAATAATTGTAGTGGATCCAAGAAGAACTCAGTCCTGCGACATAGCTGATCTGCACTTGCAAATTCTTCCGGGAACCGATGTTGTTCTATACAATGCAATAGCTAAGCGACTTATCGATAGAAAAAAGATTGACAAAAATTTTATTGCTAACCATACCGATCATTTTGAAGTGCTTAGAGAATCCGTACAATCGATGTCTCTTACAGAAGCAGCAAAAATTTGTGGTATTACAGTCGCCGAAATTAAGAAAGCTGCATCATATATTGCAGATGCTAAAGGATTTATAACGCTTTGGGCGATGGGATTAAACCAAAGTTCTATAGGAGTATATAAAAATAATGCATTACTCAATTTGTCTTTATTGACCGGGCATATTGGCAAACCTGGATCGGGTCCTTTCTCTTTAACGGGTCAGCCCAACGCTATGGGAGGTAGAGAAGTAGGTGGTATGGCTAACTTATTAGCGGCGCATAAAGATCTAGCAAGTGCTGATCATAGAAGAGAAGTTGCCAATTTTTGGGGAGGAAAGGAAATATCCCCAAAACCAGGATTAACCGCTACTGAGATGTTTGATGCTTTAGAAAGTGGAAAACTAAGGGCAGTTTGGATTATATGTACAAATCCCTTGGTGAGTTTACCTAATGCAAATAAGGTTGAAAATGCACTAAAAAAAGCAAAGTATGTAATTGTACAAGATATTTCGCATCGATCAGAAACGATAGAATATGCAGATTTACTATTACCAGCTGCCGGATGGGCAGAAAAAGAAGGGACAATGACCAATAGCGAACGCCGAATTACCTATCTTAATAAAGTAACTGATCCTCCTGGCGAAGCAATTTCTGATTCTGAAATATTATGGAGTTTTGCCAGAAGAATGGGATATAATGGATTCAATTACAATTCAACTGAAGAAGTGTATAAAGAGCATTGTTTGTTAACTAAAGGAACAAATATAGACATCTCAGGATTAAGTTATAACCGATTAAAAGAAGAAGGAAGTTTTCAATGGCCTGTTCTCCAAAATAATCATGAAGGTACTCCGAGGCTTTTTGAAGATAAAAAGTTTTATACCGATACCGGAAATGCAAAATTTGTAGTACCAAGGTTTACTAAGCCCACTTCAGAACTACTCACAGAGCATTATCCACTAATTCTTACTACAGGGAGAGTCCGTGATCAATGGCATACCAGAACTAAAACAGGAAAGGTTAATAGACTTCTAACACATATCCCTGATCCATTTTTAGAAATGAACCAAGTTGATGCTTTTTTGCTAAAGTTGATAGAGGGGGATATTGTGGTAGTCGAAAGCAAACGAGGAAAGGTTCAGGTAAAAATAAAAGTGAGTGATGCCATAAAAAAAGGAGTGGTATTTCTTCCGATGCATTGGGGTAAAATTTTGGGAAATGATTATGGTAGGGCTAATAATCTAACTACTAGTATCGTGGATCCAATTTCTAAAGAACCAGATTTTAAATTTACCGCAGTTCGAGTCTCTAAATTTAAAAAACCTAAACAAAAGATCTGTATTATAGGCGCAGGAACAGCTGCATATCGTTTTATTCAAACCTATAGAGAATATAATAATCACGATGAAATAGTCGTATTTTCTAAAGAACCATACCCTTTTTATAACCGAGTATTACTTCCAGAATATGTAAGTGAAGAATTACAATGGGAGCAATTACAAAAAATGCGAGAAGGAAATATGGAATCCCTTAACGTAACACTATCTACGGGTAACCCCGTTAAAGAAATTAATAAAGAGGAAAAATATATTATTGATAGTCAAAACAAAAAGCATCACTATGATATTGTTTTGATGGCGACAGGTAGTCGTGCTTTTGTGCCCAAAGAGGTTCCTATTCATATGCCGGGGAGGTTTACTATGCGCGATCGTAGTGATGCCGATACTTTAAAAGAATACCTTGATAAAACGGGATTACCAGAAAACGAACGGCACGTTACTATTGTTGGAGGTGGATTATTAGGACTGGAGCTGGCGGCAGCATTAAGAAAGAAAAACGTGAAAATTTCTATTGTACAACGAGGCAATCGATTAATGGAACGCCAATTAGATATAATCGCGAGTAGGCTATTAGCAGAGGATGTTCAGGAAAAAGGGATTCAGATTCATTTTGATAATGAGGTTGATACTGTCTTTACTCAAGAATCAGGAGATTTATTAGTGAATCTAAAGTCTGGTAAGTCATTTGCTTGTAATGCTGTGGTCTATTCTATAGGAACGATACCCAATATTGATCTGGCTAAAAAAGCAGGATTGAATTGTCGTAGAGGAATTTTGGTAAATCAATATTTACAATCAAGCGATACTTCCATTTTTGCCGTAGGTGAAATTGCCGAATTTGAAGGTGATTTATATGGTATAACAGCTGCAGCCGAACAACAAGCAGATATTGTGGCAAAATATCTATTAGGTGATTTTAGTGCAATATATCAAGGTTCTGTATTTATGAACATCCTGAAATTTGAAAACCTTGATCTTTGTAGTATTGGGAATATCAATGTACCAAATAATGATTCATCCTTTGAAGAGATTATTTTTATGGATGTAAGAAAACGTTTTTATAAAAAATGTATCGTTAAAAATGATAGGCTCATTGGTGCAATTTTGATGGGGGATAAGAAAGAGTTTGCTGATTTTAAAAGTCTGATAGAAAAAAAAATCGAATTGTCTGAAAAACGAGAAGAATTATTGCGTTCGTCTCAACCGGGTGAGCCTGTTATTGGTAAACTCATTTGTTCTTGTAGTCAGGTGGGGCAAGGTAATCTTGAAAAAGTAATACGATTAGGATGTGACGACTTCTCAGAATTATGTGCAAAAACTGGAGCAGGATTAGGTTGTGGTAGTTGTAAGCCCGAAGTAAAAGAAGTATTACATACTATGATGCAATTAGCTTAATTATGGAGAAAGAGTTATCCTTACATAGAGTAGATATAAAAGGAGGGATCTTATCGCCAATAGAGTTACAGCGTATTATTGAATATGGCCAAACTCTGGGATTAGAAACTTTCCACTTTGGATCCAGACAGGATATTATATTTCCTTTAAAAAATAAAAATGGTGAGACACTAGCGGAGCATGATTCTTATGACCCCGGATTTTTTGCTTCAGAAATACAAGAAAATATAAGCTGTTCTTATGTTTCTATTGATATTTTTGAGGCTACCGTATGGCTTAGAGATACGACTTATTTGTACATTTTAGAAGATTTTGGATACATTCCTACCTTAAAAATCAATATCACAGATCCAAAACAACAGCTAGTACCTTTATTTACTGGCGATTTAAATTTTATTGCTTCCTCTCATGAAGATTATTGGTATTTATTTCTAAAACTTCCAGGTTGGGATGAGGTGTATTATCCCGTATTAATTTATACTTGGGACATTGCCAAAGTAGCAGAAGCAATTGAGAAAAAATATAGAACCGTAAATGGTATTGATGACCTTTTTCAATTTCTTAATGAAAATTTGGATACTAATAATCGTATAATAGAAAAGCCACTAGAGGTAGGATTTAATCCGTTTCCTTATTATGAAGGAATGAATAAAATGGGGATTCATCACTATTGGTTAGGGTTATACTGGAGAGACAATCAATATGACTTAAAATTTCTTAAAACACTTTGTGAATTTTGTTTAGAGCACAGAATTGGAAAGATTTGCTTAACTCCATGGAAATCCTTTGTTATCAAAGGGATACCCAAAGAAAGTAAATTAGCCTTAGAGAAATTACTTGGACAGTCAGGAATAAATGTTCGGCATTCTGCCTTAGAATTAAACTGGCATTTACCTGTGCATAATACAAAAGCTTTAGATCTCAAGAGATTTTTGGTTATGAACTTTGATCAAAATGACATTAGTACATATGGGTTAACGTTTGGTATTACGGTTAATCGAAACCAAAAACGCTATTTTACTTCTGTAATGATAGAAGAGAATAAAATTCCATCGGCTGTAAAGGATTTTGTGATTAGACCTACCTATAACATTTTATATGCTAGAAATTTTAATTCTAATACCCAAAAATATATCGTTTATGCTCAGGATATTGATAAAATGGATCTTCCAGGTTTATTACTCGAGTTGACTAAAACGTATTTCCAAAATCTAGGAACAACAAAAGAAGAGCAAAATAGTAATCAAGCTACAAAAAAAGAAACTCTTGAGATAGAGGTATATCGATGCAAAGATTGTCATTCTATTTATGATCCTTCAATAGGAGATGTTATTTCCAATGTTCCTTCAGGGGTTGATTTTATTGATCTTCCAAATGATTATTCCTGTTATTTGTGTGAAGCATCAAAAGATAATTTTGAGAAGATCAGTCTAGAAATTACTTAGCTTGAAGGCTTCATTTGTTTACTTATAACTAGTTGCGCATTGGGATGTTTTTTTACCCTATTCTTCTTAGCTTTTTATTAACAAAATATTAAGTATTAAAACGGTTAACAAAGATGTTACCTTGATTCTTTGGTTTAGAAAAAACAAATTTTTCTATGAACAGATTATCAAATAATCAATTTATATAAATCAATTTTTATTAAAACATAAATTTATAATAGATACCCCTTTTTTTATAGGGTATATTTTTATTTTTATACTGTTTATGTATAGATTTGTCTTGTTTTAATAGGGTTAAATTTGTTTTTTGTTATTTAAATTTGATTTTTACCCTATTTTAAATACGGTATATTATTAGTAAACCCAAAAATCATGCTTATGAAATTAGAAGAGATAATTATGGCGTCAATTGCAGAGTTTTTAGACGTAGAAGTGCATAGAGATACTGAAACTTTGGATTTGGCATCCAAAATAGAAATTGTACAAAAAAGAATTGCGGATAAAACTAAAAATAATCCAATGACTTCCTTTGCAAAAAAAGGACTGAACGGATATGAATATGAAATGTTTTTTAGTAGTAATCCAAATGATATGATTAAAATTGACGGTTGGATACCTATTGAAACTGAAAAGATAGGTAAAGAGGATAAAATTTCAGAGTACATTGAAATAGGACTTCTGAGAAAAATTAAACCGAGTTATAGCTAACAAACATTAGTATGTAGATAGGAAATCTAGCCTTTCTTGAAAGGTTGCTGTGATTCGGTATGATGTAATCAATTAAAAGAAAGACCAAAATACATTTTGGTCTTTTTTTTATAAATAGTGTAAAATTAAAGTATTGTTAATTATTTGGAACGATCGTTCTGTTAAAGTATTTTTGATTTCAAATAAGTATAATCTTTAAATCTTATAAAAATGAAAAATTTGATTAAAAGTTATGATAGCAAAACTCTAATACTTCCTCTTTTTGGTATTATTTTTTTATTTATAACATTGAGTTTTGTTTCGAGGTCCAATAAAGAAAATAAAGATGTGATCAAGCAAAAAAAGGAAGCAGTAATACGTGAAAATTCTGATATTCTTACAGTCATTAATGTGATAACGCCTAAAGAAGGGCAGCAAAATGAGATTGTAGAATTGCTTCAGAAAGGAATGACACAGACTATGAGGTATCAATCTGGTTTTATATCTGCCACCATACACAAGAGTATGGATAGTGATCATATTATTGTTTATGCGCAATGGAAAAATGAGGCGTCATTACAAGAAGCTGTTAAATTGATTGAAGCTGGAGAAGCACCAAATATGTTAAAAGTTTTTAGTAGTGCTACTCCTGATTATCACCCTTACGAGGTTATTTCTGTTAATCTGCCTTTTAAAAGAAAATAAGTATTAAATACACTATTAGGAGTATAATTTTTTTAATTAATTTTGGAACGAATGTTCTAATATAGCAAGATTGAGAGTCTAGCTCTCAATCTTGTCTTAATATCATAATATTATGCCTAGAGTTAAATTATTCGACGAAGAGGAAGTGCTTAAAAAAGCGATGAAGTTATTCTGGAAACAAGGTTTCTATGCTACTTCGATGCAAGATTTAGTTAATGAGTTGAAAATCAACAGAGCCAGTATTTATGATACTTATGGCGACAAGAGGAAGTTATTTTTAAAAGCTTTTGATTTATATAGAAGAATTTCCAGGACTGAACTTAAAACTTTTTTGTATTCTCATGCTTCGGTAAAAGAGGGCTTTCTCAAATTATTTCTTTTAGTCATTGAAGAAGGAATTAAAGATAAGGAAAGAAAAGGATGTTTTGTGGTCAATTCGACAACAGAGTTGGCTTCAGAAGATGAAGTGATTTTTGAAATTGTAAATGAGAATAAGCAAATTTTTGAAGAATTGTTTTATGATCATTTAAAATTAGGTGTCGATAGAGGAGAAATTGCGCCCGATAAAGATTTAAAAGGGATAGCTTCCTATTTGTTTACTTTTAATAATGGATTAAAGGTCATGCTAAAAGCAGGTTCGTCAATTGAAGAATTAAGAAGAGTAGTACAACTGGCCTTAACAGTTCTTGATTAGATTGTATTATCGATGAAAGTTTCTGTCTTTTATTTTTATATGTTCTGTTACATAAGTATCTATAAAAGTACTTTCTGTCGAGAATTGTTTGTGCCTGTGTTGTAATTCTAGTGTATCTTCAGTAATCTTTAAAATTTTAAAATACTTATAATTTTTGGGGGTATTTAATAGTTCAGAAAGTTGATCGCCAATCCATTTTACATAAGATTTTCCATCTTTGTTGGTAACAATTTCCCAATTTGCAGATAACGATTCTCCGCAATTTTTATAATCACCATTATTATCCATCAAGGTTTTATTTGGTAGATATGTAATTCTATACGAAAGAAAACAACCACTCATATTCATACGAGTTCCATTATTATGCCTCCAGGCAATTTTCCAATTTTTTCCTGTCTTCCCTGTTAGGAGTTCTTTTGCATTTTTCGGAAGTTGATAAGGTTCTTTGCTTGTACAAGAAAATAAACTAGCACAAATTAAAATAAAGATAAAAGTCTTTAAAGATGTTTTCATAATAGTTGATTAGCACCTCAATACATATCAAAAATCATACCTGTTTCTTTGCATAGCATCACAATTGTTAATACTTCTGTGTAAAAGTATTTGGGAAGATATCTGTAAGAAGCTATTTAAACTTTTATTTTAGCCTTGATAATAATTTATAGTATGACAGAATACGTGCTTTTAACCGAAGATCAGAATTATTTTGTAGAATACCTTATTGGAGAACTTGTCTTATCTAATAGTATAAGTGAAGCAATGAAATTTAATGACGAAAATATTGCTTTGAGATTTAAGCAAATGCTACACAGCTCTTGTAAATTAACTACAAGTGTTAATACTTATATCCAGTAAAGAAGTTCCTTGTATTATCCCTTAATTAATCTGAATAAATAATCTAACAAAGGGTCTTTACCATCTATTAAATTTTCAACAGAAAGATCAATGTACTTATCGGGGGGGACTCCTGATCCGATAGGTACGGTTTTGTCTTTTACGTAATTTTCTACTTTTACCATTGACATTACCATGATAATTTTTGAATTCGGGAATTCATAATATACGGGAAACTGTCCATTTAATAAATAATATCCTCCACCGGTTTCTTCTCCTATTAATGTGATATCTTTGTTGTTTTTTGCATTGAGCGCAAAGGTAGAAGCCGCAGAAAAAGTAGTTCCACTGGTAAGTACATATACTTTTCCTTTAAATCTATTATAATGATCAGGAACCATTATAGATTCAAGATCGTCAAAAGTTAATTTCCATCCATCGTAAACAGGATGATTTTTAAATCTATCTGTTAAAAAATCCTTTTCATTTAAAAATGTTCTGGTTGCATATTCTCTTTCTTGCACAGATAAAGAAATGACATATTCACTTATCATTTGTTTAAAGGGTTTTTTTGTAACGAATGAATATAAATGTATTGCGTTAGGTCTAAAACCCCCATCATTATTACGAATATCTATGATTAAATGTTTAATCTTCTTCTCTTTTAACTCTTTAAAAATTTTAACAAGATTAGACTTAAATACTCTTACGTCAATTCCAAAAGAGTTAACAACTAATACAGCGGTACTTAATTCTTCTTTATAATAGACAAAGGGGTCTTTGTTGTTCAGGTGTTTATCAAAAAAATCAAATCTATTTTTCTGGCGATGATAGGGAGCAAAGTAGGAATTGCGTTTTGTATTTCTTTGTTTAACTTTTACAAATGATTCTGCATCTAGGTCAATAGATTTTTCTGTGCCATCAGGTTCGGTATAGTGTACAGAGAAGTGTTTTGTGATCCCATATTCGTAGGCATAAAACAACCCAAATTTCAGTTCAATATCTCTATACTTTCTTGTTAAATTATATCCATCTGTCGCTGCATATTTTTTAAAACTTTCGATAATTTTAGATGTTGTTTTTTTGTTGATTGAATTGATTTTTGATCCAACCGGAATTCCGAAATCATCAGTATCAGTATACAGTTCGGTATTAATAATCTTCAGAATTAATGGAAAATAGTACTGCTCACTTTTTATACTGTTAGGAGCAAATAGTAAAAGATGGCCATCTTTTACTCTATCAGTAATAGTAAGCATCTTTTTATATAAATCTATATCTGTAGAAATCTTTGACAGCGATTCTTTTGTCGTATTGAAAAGGTGGTCTAGAGAATCTTGCTCAACATATTGATAAAGGCTGGGGTGGCCATTTTTCAGGATGTTTTCAAAAATTTTGAAGTCTTCTTTGACCCCAAGAGAATCTATCGATTTTTGTGGAAATAGTGTGTGGATGTTTATCCAAAAAAGTATAATTGTAAGTGTTCTCAGCATTCTGTAATTCTCAAAAAGTATGATGTATTAGCCCTGATTAGGCATTATAAAAACCTAAAACCATTTCCAAACCTAACGCTTTGCCGTATTTTCAAATTTGACCGGAGCGAGGCTACGCAAAATTTGGTAAAATTCCATTTTAACGCGCTTTCAGGCTTCATGACAAAGTTTTAAGGCATATCCGAACTAAATGACTCATTACTATTGGTTGATGTTGCAATCTTTTGTTTACCAAATGTAAAAATAAGAAAATTAAAAAGTGATCAGGGTAGTATTATAAGAATAAAAAGAGGCTGTCTAAAAAGAACATAATAATATCATTACGAAAAATTTTAATCTTGAAGTAATCTGTTTATCAGTAGCCTCAATTTAACAGATTTTCCTTCATTTCTCTGGCAATGATTACTTTTTAGACAGCCTCTTATGATTTTTATTTTCAGACCAAATTTAATTCAGTTTCCGTAGTTGTTTTTGTATTTTTTTGATAGCCGATTCAATAGATTTTTCTGGTTCTATAACATTATACTCTCCCCAGAACTTAGGATCAGAAAAACCAGATGCTTCATCACTAATCACAACCGTTGATTTTAAACGGTCTTTTGGTTTTAGAGTTTCGTTATCAATATTCTTTTTCCAATCTGTGATAGCCATTTCGACATTTAATTTATATACCGAGTTAAACAATCTCTTTTTCCAGTTGATCTTAATTGCAAGATCGATTCTTCCATAGCTATAGTACCACTTACCATTACTTTGTCTATAGTCTATATTGTAAGTGGCTTGAGTGGGTTGTACTCTTGCATTTCTCGGCTTTTTTCTTACAAACATTCTACTCACTTCTTCTTTGTTTTCCATATTTAAGCTGTAGACCGCTTTGGTCATGGCTAGCGTTTCTGAATCTATATAGAGCTTCCCGAAATACATGGGTTCGGTTATCTGCGGACGTTGTTTAAATTTGATTACGTAAATATATCGATCATTAACTTTGGTTGATTTATCAAAACTAAATTCATACGTTTTTAGCATATTATCAGTAAAAAGAATCTCAGGATTTTTCATGACATCAATATACAATGTGCTTGATGGCCCCCCTTGTAATTTTACAGTTAAGGTATCTAATTTTTTATAATCAGCACTTTTTCTTGCTCTATATAGCTTAATAATATCTGTTTTAGAAGACTCATAAGGGTTTTTATATACATCGACTACAGCTTCAGAGAGAGAAACATAGCTTCTGCGCTTTTTAATAGTTTCTCTATAAAAAGCGGTCATGATAGTATTATGATTAATATAATTACTACCTTTTCTTTTCATTACGGCCCGTATTAATGATTCTGGATCTCTAGGGTCAATATTAATCTCTGAAAGCTCAGTTATTGATGATTCGAGTTTTATTTTTAGTTCATTTCCTTTAAATTCTGAAAGGCTCAAAATTTTATCATTATATCCTAAATGGGAAATTGTGATTTCGCCATTAGAAATATCCTTTGGAACCTTCAACAAGAATTCTCCTTCGTCGTTAGTAACGGTAGAAATATTGGTGTTGTTAACAGAGATAGATACAGATACAAGCAATTGATTAGTTTCTTTACTAACCACAACCCCTTTATACTCATTGTAATTAGCATCATCTTGGGTGCTTATATCTTGCAGATACGTAAAGGCGTGAGCGTTTATTGAGTGTCCAATAAATAAAAAGACAAACAATAGATAGGTCAACTGTTTTTTGCAGAATAGAATACTTTTTTTGTTCATAGCCCGAGTTTTTAGTTTTAAATTCTCATAAAAGAGCTTATGTACAAGATAATGATTTTTATTCAAATAATTTTATAAGGATACTAAAAACGATACGTTTTGAATATCTTGTATTTAGTGATATTCGTGATGATCCCCAAACCAGTTTTTTAATTTAATGTTTAAAACCTCTGTAGTAAAGGGCTTTGTAATATAGTCATCAAGTCCTTTGGCTATAAATTTTTCTGCATCACCTGGTAATGCATTTGATGTTAATGCTATAATTGGCGGAATTTTATTAAAGTTTGTTCGTAATAAATTGCTTGTTTCTACACCATCTAAATCTGGTAAATTTATATCCATTAAGATAAGATCGTATCTATCTTCTTTGAATTTTTTTAAAGCACTTTTACCATCTTTTGCAATATCTGCTGTGCATCCCAGGTATTTTAAAATTTGTTGAGACACCAAAATATTGGTGTCTGAATCTTCTACCAATAAGACGTGTAGGTTATAATTTTGGTTTTGACTGGCAATTTTACTTTTATTCTCCTGGATTGAAGAAATAGTCGAGGCTTTAGTTTTGAAAGTAAACCAAAAATTACTGCCACTACCAAGCTCACTATGCACACCGAGTTTGCCTCCCATTAAATGTACAAGATTTTTGCAAATGGTTAAACCTAGTCCGCTTCCTTCTCCAGATATTATGGATGCTTTATGAAATTGACTAAAACGATTAAATAGATTTTCTAAGTCCGCTTTACTTATACCAACACCTGTATCTTTTATTTCAATTTTAATGATTAATTCATTCCCTTTTTTTTGTACTAACGAGGTATTGATATCAATGTTTCCGTTTTCGGTGAATTTAATAGCGTTACCAATCAAGTTTGAAATTACCTGCGTAAGTCGATGACTATCTGCTACAATAAATTCTGGAAGTTCATCTGAGTATTCTGAAGTTAGATCTATTTCTTTGGCCTTAGCTGTGGCAATGAAAAGATCAATGTTTTGAAGGATTAATTCTTTCAGATTTGTATGTTGAGGAGAGAGTTTAAATTTTCCGGCTTCTATTTTTGAAAGGTCCAATATTTGATTTAAAATATCTAGTAAATTAAGAGATGATTTGTGTATGATATTAACATATTCTTTTTGTAAATCATCTAAAGCGGTAGTTTTATAAAGCAGATCAATCATTCCTATAACTCCTACCATAGGTGTTCTTATTTCATGACTCATATTGGCAAGAAAATCCTGTTTAAATTTTGAAGCTCTTAATATTTGTTGATTTATTTCTTTTAGTTTATCTAAATTTTTTCCGCCGTACATTGCAAATAATCCCAAAAATAAAGGAGCCGTATCAATAATATAATGGATAGGAGAGTTTTTTTGAACAAACATTGCAGATTGCCAAGTAAACTCAAGCCCCAACCTGGAAATATCGATACATGTGGCTAAAACCGGGAAAGTTAAGCCAAACAACATTCCATAAAAAGTATATTTAGTCGCCTCAGATTTGAACCACGATCTTTGTGTCATAATAGTTGATTTGGTTACTTATATCGTTAGTAATTCAAAAATTGGGGATAGGGGTAATTATTAGAGGGTATTAGATTTTAAATATAAGTTTTTTAGAGTTTCATGCCAAATATCTATGTAAAATTAAAAGCAATTGTATTTGTATTAAAATAAAAAAATCCACGATATACATAATGATCGTGGATTCTAAACCTTACTTTTAATGGTTATAGTTAGCCTTTGAATACGTATTTTTTTAGTTTATAACCTTCAACTTTGATTAAATATGTTTTTGGATCTACAAGATAATGTATATAATCATCTACTCGTCCTTTGTCTAATAACCTTCCTGATGTTGTATAAAGACTATACCTTAGCCCCTGAGGAACTTCTATGATATGCCTGAACGTCTTTTGATCAGTATTTTGTTGGCAAGTGTCATCTGCAAGGAATTTATTTATAAAAGTAATTCTTCCTTGTTCTTCTCCTTCAAGGGTCACGGTTGCTGAACTATCAATATCAATAATACCAGTACCGGTAAGGTTTCCAAGAATTATCAAGCATGCATTTCTTACTTTAATACGTGCGCCAGCTTCAAGGTGTAGGCTCTCGGTAATGAAAATAACACCTTCTTCAGTGTTTTCATCTAAACCATCAACTACAGTGTTTTCTGTAACCGACATTAACTTGTATGAAATGTCGATTTTTGTGTTTGCAAAAGTAATGCCTGTTAAAAACAAAGCTAATAGGGGTAAAAGTGTTTTCATATAGTTTGGTTTTAGGGTTAAACCTCAGTTTTGATATCTGTAGGTTTTAAGCTACATATATTGTGATTTTATCGATATAAAACTAAAAATCAACGACAATATACAATTTTTTGTCTTAAAAGTGTAATTTTTTGATGTGCAATATTGAACTTTTGCTACTCATAAAGAGTAAAAACCTTCAAATCCCCTGTAATTTCAATAGATCCGATAGCGTAATTTTTTTTGATTTTTTTAACATTTTCTCAAATTTATTTGTATTAGTTTGATTTTTAAAGCTCTAATGCTTTAGAAAAAAGGTCAAAAAGGATTATTTATTAATAGGTATGTTTATTCTTAAAAGATTCTCTAAAGGCTTTTTAGAATAATATAACAATATGACTTTTTATTACGTTATTGGCTCTGTGGTGATAATTGTTTTTTTGTTTCTATCTGATTTTAAGTATCTAAGGTATCGTGTGATGAACTATCGATTATACAAAACAGTATACTTTATACTAATTTGAGTTAAAATTTTTCAAAAAAAAGACAATTGTCATTATTTTTTGTATTTTTGTCGTAAAATAAAAAGTTATGGGAGCAGTATCTCCGTTAGATTTTGATAGTTTCGAAAATAAAGGATTGCTAAGATATCTTAATATAGATATTCCTTTGCGCAATATGTATGATTTTATAGAACTGTCTAGAAATGGTATCGACAAAAAAGCATTATTGCATCTTGCAAAAACCATTGGTTTTGATCTCAAAGAACTCGCTCACGTGCTTCATATCTCAGAACGTACATTGCAACGTTACGATTTAAATAAAAAGATGAGTACTGAAGCTAGTGCTAAATCGTTGCAACTAGCCAAGCTTTATGCCAAAGGGGAAAACATTTTTGGAGATCTTGACCGCTTTAAAAATTGGATGGAACACCCTAGTGTAGCGTTAGCTATGAAAAAACCAAAAGAACTCTTAGATACTACTTTTGGATTTCAATTACTTAATGAAGAACTAGTTCGTATTGAGCATGGAATTTTTGCATAATGCAAGTATATAGAATAGCAAAGCAAAAATATATTAATGACCTTACAGGAATTGGAGCCAAAACAGTAGGTGGAAGATGGAATCCTAAAGGAGTGGCAGTATTATATACCAGTACTACTGCTGCACTTTCTGCTTTAGAGGTTTTAGCACATTTGCCGGCAGCCTATTTTCCAGATGATATGGCAATAGCAACCATAGAAGTACCAGATAGTCTAATAACTCAGATTAGTAGAGAACAACTTCCCAAAAATTGGAAACAAATTCCGGCACCTATAGAAATTCAAAGTTTTGCTATGGAGTGGATTAATGAAGAAAAATACTTAGGAATCAAAGTACCCAGTATTATCATTCCTAATGAAAAAAATATCTTGATTAACCCTTTGCATCCTAAGTTTAATAAAATAAAGCTAATTTCAATAGAACCTTTTAGTTTTGACACCAGACTTTTAAAATAATCATTTCCTTACCTAATAAAATGCATATATCTTAATTGTTTTAGTTTGAGAGATTTATTTTTTTGAATCTTAATTTTTTAGTTAAAAATGGAATTCGATTTATTAATAGTATTCATTTTCTATATATTTCGGGCTTAAAAAACGTAACAAAAACATAATTTGTGCGTCATATTTTCTATAATTAATCTTAATTAGATATCAAAATGAATATAAAATTAACGAAAGTATATTTTTTAGCTACTTTCATACTGGCTTTTGTAAGCTGTAAAAATGAAAAAAAAAAGGGAGATACTGCGGCAGTAGCCGAAACAGAAAAAATTCCTGGAATTGTTCTGGAGAACATGGATACTAGTGTAAGTCCAAAAGAAGATTTCTACAATTATGTAAATGGAAGTTGGATGAAAAACACAAAAATTCCTGACGATCGAACTACTTGGGGAGGATTTGGAGTATTGCGCAAGTCTACTGATAAAGATGTTTTAGAGATTTTGGCTAAAGCAAAAGAAAGTGGTAACTATAGTGCTGATACTGACCAAGCCAAAGCATTGGCTATCTTTGAAACCAAATTAGATACTGCTGCTAGAAATACTGTAGGTCTAAAACCTTTACAACCTGCTCTTGATGATATCGCATCGATTAAGAATTTAAATGATTTACAAACGGTGTTGGCAAAAAATCCTTCTGTTTCTTCTCCATTTGTAAATGTTAGTGTATTTGCAGATTTAAATAATAGTGCTATGAATGCAGTATATTTAGGAGCAAGCGATTTGGGATTACCTGATCGTGATTATTATTTGGATCAGGACGAAAAATCTAAAGAGATTCGTGAAGAATATAAAAACCATATTACTAGAATGTTGCAGATTCTTGGCGATTCTGAAGAAGAAGCTACCGCAGCAGCAGAAAAAATTCTAGAATTAGAGACAAAACTTGCCGAACCCAGATTGGATAAAGTAGAGAGTAGAGATGCTCGTAATTATAATAACCCAAGAACTATCGCAGAAGCTGATGCCATGCTTTCTTCAATTGATTTTAAGAAATTAATTGCTGATGTTGGAATAACAAAAAAGTTTGATACGATCATAGTTACTCAATTGAGATTTACAAAAGCATTGGATAGTTTTTTAAAAAATACTCCTATTGAAGATCTGAAAACCTTAGTTAGATGGGATACTTTTAATAGCGCTGCAAACAGATTAACTACAGATATAGAGACTGCAAATTGGGAGTTTTATAGTAAGTACCTTAGTGGGCAAAAAGAACAGCGCCCTGCAGATGAGCGTGCTTTGGCAACAGTAAATAATACAGTAGGTGAAGCTCTTGGTCAATTGTATGTTGACGAAAAATTTCCACCAGAGGCAAAGGAAAAGGCAGAAAAAATGATTGCAAATGTGATCGAAGCCTATAAGGCACGTATCCAAAAATTGGATTGGATGAGTGATGAGACAAAAACAAAGGCAATCGAAAAGCTGAATAAGTTCACTGTTAAAATAGGATATCCTGATACCTGGGAAGATTATTCGAAAATGGAAGTATCAACTGATAAATCTTATTTTGAAAATATGGTCGCAGTTGATAAGTGGACAACTGATAAAAATTTTGCTGACATAGGAGAACCTGTAGATAAAACAAAATGGGGAATGTCTCCTCAAACGGTAAATGCATATTTTAACCCTCTCAATAACGAGATTGTATTCCCTGCGGCTATTCTGCAGCCTCCATTTTATAATTACACAGCAGATGAAGCTGTTAACTATGGTGGTATAGGTGCAGTTATCGGGCATGAGATATCACACGCATTTGATGATTCTGGTGCACGTTTTGACTCAGAAGGAAATCTTAAAAATTGGTGGACAGATAAAGATCTTGAAGCATTTACAGAAAGAGGAAATGCGCTTGCAGAACAATATAGTGCAATAGAGGTTTTAGATAGTGTATTTATTAATGGAAAATTTACTCTTGGAGAGAATATAGGTGATTTAGGTGGAGTGTTAGGTGCTTATGATGGATTACAGAAGTTTTTTGAAGAAAACGGAAGACCAGACGATATTGATGGGTTTACAGCAGAGCAGCGATTCTTTATGTCCTGGGCTACGGTATGGCGTACACTTATGCGTGATGATGCATTAAGAACGCGTATCAAAACCGATCCGCATTCGCCAGGTGCAGTAAGAGCAATCCAGCCGTTACTAAATATTGATGCTTTTTATGAAGCATTTGATATCAAAGAAGGGGACAAAATGTATTTAGAACCAGAAAAGAGAGTTAGAATCTGGTAATTTATTTTTAGAATAAACAAAAAACCCGCTCAATCGAGCGGGTTTTTTAATTTTCTTTTATTTCGTTCATAAGTAGAAAAGCTTTATTTACATACTCTTTTTCCAGAAATAAAGTAAAGTAATTTGAAGTTGAAATCACTTCAAAAACAGGAATACCTTCGTAGGCCAATAACTTAAAAATATAAAAATATAAACCGATTGCCTTAGAATTATCCTCAGGTAATGCAATAGATATTGAGGATAAATTATCTGCAACAGAAATGCATGTTTCATCCATGAAATATTTCTCTACAGTATCTTTTAAAGATGACGTGACGAGTATGTTACTTTCTTGAAAATTACTGGAGTACGTAAGATAGGCCTTTGCTTCGTTTTTTACACTATTTAAGAGGTTGGTCTGACTAGAGAGAATCGTGTTGGAATTTAAAAATGTATATTCCGTTATTCCTGATCGAACTACAATATCGCCTAGAGTTCTCAAATTATAATCATGTTTAATTTTTCTGGGGTTGTAGCGTCTTAAAGCCATGACTACAGAACCCTGTTTGACAGGCTTTCTCATGATTTTTTCTACTTGTGGCATAAGATCGATAGCCAAAGAACTAAAATTTATGATATCTCTGGATAATGCATCTTCTAGAAAAGGCTGGTGCCTCAAAATATTATGTACACAATCTGTAATCGTTTTCATTGTTATATATTTAACATTTTGTACAAATTTATACTTTTTATTTTAAAATCTTTATTCTTCAGCAGTTATTAATTAACTATGCAACGTTAAAAAATAATAAGCTCGAATCGATGAAAATTTTAAAATTTGGTGGCACTTCAGTGGGATCAGTAGAAAACCTCTACAAAGTAAAAGAAATCTTAACATCTGACCCGGAAGAAAAAATTGTTGTTTGTTCGGCAATGTCTGGTGTAACTGATCAATTGGTAAGACTACTGGAGAATATTAAATTTGGGGATACTGATGCTATTACCAGAAATTTGCATCGATTAGAAAATAAGCATAGTGATGTTATAGATGTGTTGATCGAAGATATTGAGACCAGAAATACACTAAAAGATGGTTTGTCCAGTATGATTACGGATATGTTTGACATATCAAGTCAACCCTATTCTGAAGAGGTTAATTCTAAAATAATAACATACGGTGAAACACTGCTAACCTATGTTTTTTCAGGTTTTCTGAATGCAACGGGTGTATCCAATGTATTGCTCGATGCAAAAGAATTTATGTATGTTGATTCTATTGAAAATCCTAACATAGAAAAGGTAAGGCAAAGAATACATAAAGTCCTTGATCGTACGATTAATACTACGCTCTATATTACACAAGGTTTTGTGTGTCGAGACAAGTTTGAAAAAATAAGTCATTTAAAGCGAGGCGGTAGCGATTATACTGCAACTATTATCGGAGCTGCTCTGAACGCTTCAGAAGTACAAATATGGACTGACATTGATGGGTTGCATAATAATGATCCTAGGTATGTTGAACATACTCAGCCAATATCACATCTTACCTATAATGAAGCTGCAGAACTCGCTTATTTTGGTGCAAAAATTCTTCACCCCCAAACAGTTTCACCTGTTGTGGGTAAAGATATTCCTGTACTTTTAAAAAATACTTTTGATCCAAAAGCACAAGGAACTATTATTTCTGATAAGATTCATAGAAAAGGACTCAAAGCAATTTCTGCTAAAGATGGGATAACTGCCATAAAAATTAAATCCAATAGAATGTTAATGGCACATGGATATTTGAGAAGAATTTTTGAAGTTTTTGATAATTTCCAAACATCTATCGATATGATCACTACCTCTGAAATTGCAATATCTTTAACAATTGATGATACCAACAACCTTGATCAAATAATAAAAGAACTAGAAGGCTATGCAGAGATCACGATAGAACATGATCATAGTATTATTTGTATCGTAGGAGAATCTGTGATAAATGATAAGAATTCTTATAAGATGTTTGAGATTCTAAATTATATTCCTGTTAGAATGGTTTCTTATGGAGGGAGTAATAACAATATTTCATTATTAGTAGATACTAAAGATAAAATACCAACTTTAAAATTTTTAAATGATAAGTTGTTTCATATGGAAACGGCGGTAGCTATATAATTTTTGTTATGTAATTAAGTTGGGCTGCTTCTTTTGATATTATACGTAATATATTCTTTACAAGTATGCCTTACTTTGATTAAGCCTGAAAGGATCATCTTTTCAGGCTTTAATTTTTCTGTTATATAAAATTACAGTTTCATTTTTTAAAACAGCTAGAGCTTATTTTTGCATGTAAGCAAAAAATGCAGTTATGTTATTTAAGGTTTTTGGTAGCGCTGTTTTTGGTGTAGAAGCTACTACCATTACAGTTGAAGTAAATATAGATAAAGGAATAGGGTATCACCTTGTTGGTTTGCCAGATAATGCAATACGAGAAAGTAGTTATCGTATTGCTGCAGCACTTCAAAACAATGGATATAAGCTTCCTGGAAAAAAGATAACGATCAATATGGCCCCTGCAGATTTAAGAAAAGAAGGATCTGCCTACGATCTTACATTAGCATTGGGTATTCTATCAGCCAGTTCACAAATTAGAGGAGATAATGTCTCAGAATATTTGATCATGGGAGAACTTTCTCTTGATGGAAATCTTCAGCCGATTAAAGGAGCATTACCAATTGCTATTAAAGCACGGGAAGAAGGATTTAAAGGATTTATTCTCCCAAAACAAAATGCAAAAGAGGCCGCTATTGTCGATCATTTAGAAGTGTATGGGGTTGAAAATATAAAAGAAGTAATCGATTATTTCGATGGTAAAGGCCAATTAGAACGAACTATAGTAGATACACGTGAAGAATTTTATGCTGCTCTTGATAATCCAGAGTTTGATTTTGCTGATGTGAAGGGGCAAGAAAGTATAAAGCGGTGTATGGAAATTGCTGCTTCTGGTGGTCATAATATTATATTAGTAGGACCTCCGGGAAGCGGTAAAACAATGCTTAGTAAAAGATTACCAAGTATTTTGCCTCCAATGTCTTTGCAAGAGGCTTTAGAAACCACCAAAATTCATAGTGTGGTCGGAAGAATTAAAGATAATGTGGGATTAATGGCGCAACGGCCTTTTAGAAGTCCGCATCATACCATATCTAATGTAGCATTGGTTGGAGGTGGTAGTTATCCGCAGCCTGGAGAGATCTCGTTATCTCATAATGGGGTTTTGTTTTTGGATGAATTACCAGAGTTTAAAAGAGAAGTATTAGAAGTTATGCGGCAACCCTTAGAAGATAGAGAGGTGACCATATCCCGCGCCAAGTTTACGGTTACTTATCCATCTAGTTTTATGTTAGTGGCGAGCATGAATCCTAGTCCGGGAGGGTATTTTAATGATCCCGAAGCACCAGTTACATCTTCTCCGGCAGAGATGCAGCGATATCTGAGTAAGATTTCTGGCCCCTTATTAGATCGAATAGATATTCATATTGAAGTGACTCCTGTACCTTTTGATAAATTAAGCGATGATAGAAATGGAGAATCCAGCGTAGCTATACGAAAACGTGTGATTGCAGCAAGAGATGTTCAAACCAAAAGATATTCAGATTTACCAAACATTCATTACAATGCTCAAATGGGAGTAAAACAAATAAGAGAGTTTTGCGAATTAGATCGATCTTCAAAAGAGTTGCTCAAAAAGGCTATGGAGCGACTAAATCTTTCTGCGAGAGCATATGATCGTATCCTAAAAGTCTCTCGCACAATTGCAGATCTTGAAGGAGCGAATACTATTAACGGAGATCATATTTCTGAAGCAATACAATATAGAAGTCTTGATCGGGATGGCTGGTTGGGGTAGAGGTGTTAATTCACGTTTTATTAGTTCTTTAAGCTGATAAGAGAAACGTTTAATTAAACCTAAATCTTTAGTAATTATTTCAGGAAGAATACCTCACATTTCCTGTTTACAATCTATAATCTTTATTATAGGAAGTAATGACCTTTTTGTGATACTTTTCAGTTCTTTTTAAGTATGTTACCCCACAAACTGTAGAATCTAATTGGTTGTAAAAAAGGAAAAGTTTAATCATTTTTGTTGATAGTCTTTTCTGTAAATTTCAATTGTTTTAAATAATTAAGTGTTATATAATACGTTTGAAACTCTTTGAATCTTGGTTTATCATTAAATAAACGATTCATACTCATATGGATA
Source organism: uncultured Aquimarina sp. (assembly GCA_947497175.1). Lineage (GTDB taxonomy): Bacteria > Bacteroidota > Bacteroidia > Flavobacteriales > Flavobacteriaceae > Aquimarina. Next base: position 176,685 of record CANMFM010000002.1, read on the forward strand.
ATATCAGAAACGTACTGCTTTTTTTTATAAGTGCTTTTTTGAAGATGTAAGGTAATTTCAGATGTAAGAGCGGGGATTTCTAGAAATCGATGATACTGTTTCTCATTTATTTTCAGCAAAATGTTTTTACTATATTTATTAAAAGATTTTCGTAATGATTTATCTAAAGGAAATTCTTGGGACAAAGTAGCAATAGCTAACTCGCACTGCGATATCATTTCATCTAATGTAAGACTAAAAAATTCAAAATAATATTTTATTTTAAAAATTGCTTGCAAAAATATTGACTCATGATCTAAAGTATCATATTTAATAATTTGATTAAAAGTATCTAGACTATCCAAATGGAATATTTTTTCTGATAGCCTCATTAATTTTTCTCCGCCATATCGATCTAATTCTTGATTGTATGGTTTTATGAGGTATTCTAAAACGATATTATTCTGTTTTAGCTCCCCAATTTTTTCCATTATTTGAGCTTTAAATTCAGGCGATACTGTTTTAAAACGTATTCTAAGATGATTTTTAGGGTTGTTATATCGAACGTAAAAAAATAGTTCTAGTACAGGAGTTTGTTTACGTACTAATGTTTTAAAAATTATATTCAGTATTTCATTTTCGGCATAAGAATTACAATACAATTCTAAGTATAACCAATCAGAAAGCCATGGAATATTTTGATTTTTCTCTTTATCATTAATATTAATTTTTGATAAAGGTTTAGGTGCTTTAAAATTAGTATTCTTTATAGAAGTGTATAATTCGTGCACATAGTGGGCTCCGTTTTCTTTTATTTGCGGTGTAAATGAGCTATAAATCGACTCGGAAATATAAAAAAAGGATACTTCTAATAGTTTTTTATGAAGCTTTATAATAGTTTCTTCTTCTTTAAGGTCTAAAATTAAAGCCCCTTTTTTATCAGGAAAACAAATGGTGTTGGGAAAAGAATATAAATCAATTAAGTCAAACAAATAAACTTTAAAATCTATTAAATTTAAGTTGTTATTAACTAATAGAAGTTGTGCTGGGTGCAATAGAATATCATCTTCCAGATAGATTCTGGGTACATATAAAACACCTAAGTTTTCATAAAAGTTGAAGTTGAATTGTATTGGTGATAGTTCTTTCTGCTGAAACTGTAAATCACAAAGAAATTGATATATTTCCGAATTATCTAATGTGTAATTGATAGCCGAAGTCAATCTGGGAATTATTTCCTTTTGCTTTTCCTTCGAAATTAATATAAATCGATTTCCATTATATTTTACATATAAATCTTCAAGAAATATGGGATTAGCGCCTTTATCGAAAGCCGTATTTAAAGGGATTACATGTTTATAGTACCTTTTTTCTGCAAGAACGTTTAGAGTCCTTGCTTGCGAAACCATATTGATTTCTGCAACAATTTGGTTATTATATATTTCTTCTTCGTACAATGCGATTTCACTGCAAAGCTCTTCAGTTGCATTGGTAAATCTACCCAATATATTAATTGCAGACACTCCTCCAATTGTTTTAAAATAAATTATTTCTTTTCCAGTCTTGTTACATTTTAATAATTCATACAAGATTCCAAAAGTGGGCGATAAAGATTCAGAAAGCTGGTCTGTATCTATTTTGGGAATAGTCAAATTAACAGGATAGTTATTTGAAGCTATTATTTTATGTAAAAGAGTTTTAGGAAACTTTGGAGAAGATATGGTTTTTCTAGAACCATATTCTAAGCCACATTTAGGGTTAAAAACAGTACTAAGGGGTACAAAGTCATCATTAAAATGACGATGAAAAATTTTTCCAAATTCTGATAATTTATTAGGGAGTGTTTTTTTATTTGTAGTTTGGGATAGTGTAAAACAAATGTATTTTTTTATTTTTTCTTGTACATCAAAATGTACATTCCCTGTCATTTTATCATATCCAGTAACTGTATATACCCTTTTATAAGTATCAGTAGTGGGTAGTTTAATTTGTTCTTTGTGTATACGATTGATGAATAGGTCACGATTTTTTTTGGAGTTAATTTTGTGCGTTTTTTCTTTTATGATTTGAGATTTAAAATGAGTTTTTCCTATTGGTTTTGTTATGTTTCTTGGGGGTAATACATTTTTGTTAATGATAAGTCCTGCTTCAATAACTTCAAGAAGATATTTATGTATATCGTTAATTTCAAAACCATCTTTTATGAGTAGTTTAGAAATTTCATGAATTTTAGCACCTTTTTTAAATTGATTAATAATCCATTCTGTATTCTCATCAAAATCTAATTCGGCATATTTCGTTTTGAAATCACCTTTATCAGTAATTTTAGTTTTATAATAACTTAATCTATTTCGAGATAAAAAATGTATGGTAGGGTTTGTGTAATATGGATGTGCTACCCAATCGGTTTTAAGCGTTTTTAGTAATTCTTTTATAAAAAAATAATTATCTACGGTTGTTGTTATATAGGTATCGCTAGATTTTTGTATACCTTTAATAGCTCCCCACTGTAAAGTGCCAACTTTACTAAAAGTCCCAAAAGGAACAGGACTAAAATGAGCACGTTTAAAGTAATTTTCTAAAGCTATTTTTACTTTGTCGGTTTTGTTTTTTTTTAAATCGTTATATAAATCTCTAGAAGCAATTAATATGGATAGTTGAAAAAGTGTGTTTTTTTCAAAAAAAGAAATAATATCATCTTTATGAGTCTCAAAAGATTCAATTGAAAAAGAGGTCGTTCTAGAGACAGTTGTGTTAAAAAATTTCATTATTTAATATAAATTTAAACATCTCAACCAATCATTTTTTATTTTCCCATCTAAAGTCAATAGTGTAAGTCCTAGTCCTGAAGCTCCCACAATTATATTAGAATGATCAATTAAATTAGAGGCTCTAAAGGCTTTAAAAGTAGTGAAATTGCATGTTTGCTTTTGTAATTCCTGATACCATCCTTTTTGAGTTTTTTCCGTATTTAAAGTGTATTTATTTTGAGCTATATTGTATTGTATTACTAAACCCACACTTCCATGGCATAAACTAAAATCTAAGACACCTGAAACTTTCAAAGAGATGTTTTCTGTAGAGGTGATCAATTTTATAGCCTCTTGTTTTATAGTGTTGTCATTTAGTAGTGTACTGGCATTAAGTAAAGCCAGACCAATCCCTAAATCTCCCTGGCACCAACCCAATCTGGATATACCAACATCGTCTTTATTATCAATATAACTTGGGAAATATTGTTGAGAAATCGTATTGTACGATTTTTTAGATCTTAAAAACGTAATTAATTTAATAAGTGCTTGTTCTATGTCTTGTTTTAAAGATGGAATATAATAGTTTAAGTAGCACAAAAAATTTATTAAACTACTAATACCATGCGCCAAACCAAAATAAATGATTTCTTTTTTTGGGTCTTCAGCTTTCGATATGATAACATTGTTAAAGTCGTCAATAAGTTTATGCAATAGGTCTTTGGAAAAAAGAGTTAAAACTTTTATTGCATTTTCATTATTGGGATTAACTTTTAATTGTTCAATAAAATACATAGCTATGCCAGTGGCACCATGAAGAAAATCGTAATCATTTTTATTAGAAAAGGAAGATAAGGCGTCTTCTAATACGATATCGAGAGTTTCAAAATAGGAGTCGTCAATAGCAATTGTATTCTTTTTTAGATTAAGGAGCATCCACCCATAACCTGCTAAACCAGAACAAAAAGTTGTTAAAGGTATCTTTTCCGAAATTAACCAATCAATGCGCTCTACAACTTTAAGTAAACGCGTAGCGTACTTTTCATCTTTATAAACCTCAAATAGATTTGAATAAAATAGAGCAATACCAGAAAGTCCACTTAATAGCCCTATGTCGTTTTCATTTTTAATAGAATTCCAAACGTGGTTTTCTATATTTAAAATTTCGGAGGTTTCCAATACTATGATGTGGTTAAGTAGTTATTTTAATTTAATTTTTGTTGGTAAAGATTTTCTGGAGTATTTGGAATGGCATTAAATAAATAATAGTCTACAATAATGCCACTAATTTGTGGATAAGGCTATGCGTTTCTAATAATGCTTTCTATGGTTAAATTTCTATGCATTTGTAGTTAAAAAAAACAAGAGGAACACCTTTGTAAAAAGTATTCTTAGTAAATAATTTAGGTATAAATCTTATAATTAAGATTTATACCTAAAGGAAATTAGCCTACAACTCACTTATTGCTTGTTACTTGAGCAGGGGCCTCCTGGATTTTGAGGAATGTGTGTTAATCCAAGGGGGCATGCTTCATTTGCAAATACGGTAAATAGATTTACAGTAAGATAACCACCTTCAATACTAGCTTTATCTTCAGGAGATAAGGCTTTGATTTTCAAATTTTTTAATTCCAATTTTTTCATTTTTTACTTATTTTAATTTTTCTTACTCTATTTGATAGGATTTTCAGATGCCTCCTTAACATTAATCTAAAATATTATATACTGTTTTTTACACGTGTTTAAACTAAAAATATTCTGCTGTTACTGAGAAAATTGATATCAAATTTTTAAAATTTAACCATGCTAGAACCTGTTACACAATCTCCCGCTTTGATGAAATTTAAATTATCTAATTTTTTACCCTGTAAATTTATTTGAGATATAATTTTAAAAATATTGCATTTCACAGCTTTTAATAGCTGTTTTCTTAATCCCACAATATTATATAATATAATTTTTAGGAAGTTCTGAATCTTCAACTTGTTAAAGATCCAGAACTTATTTAGATGCTTTTTTTGAATGAATTAGAAGTTTGAGAAGTATGTTTTTTTCAATATTGTATAAAAATTAGATGTAGATGTAAAGCCACGTTCTAAAGCAAGAGTATCCAGCGTAGCTATACTAACGTGTGATCGCAGCAAGAGCATATGATCATATCCTAAACGTCTCTCGCATGATAGCAGATCTTGAAGGAGTAAATACGCTTAACGGAGATCATATTTCTGAAGCAATACACTATAGAAGTCTTGATCGAAATGGCTGGTTGGGCCAAGAATAGCGTCTAGTGTGTTTAGAATTTATAAACTATTTTAAATTCTTATTAACAATCGTGATTTAGTACCTTGAAAAATCAATATTTTTAAGAATACACAAAAAATCATGAAAAAATGGATTACTAATATTGGTCCAGGTGCATTGGTTACTGCGGCATTTATTGGTCCAGGTACGGTAACCGTATGTACCCTGGCTGGCGTTAAATTTGGATACACATTATTATGGGTCTTGTTATTGTCAATTGTAGCTTGCGTAGTATTACAAGAAATGGCCGCCAGGCTAGGGGTGATTACTCAAAATGAGCTCAGCGAAGTATTAAAATCTCAATTTCGAAATAAAATTCTGAAATGGTCGCTTATCGGGATTGTGATTTCTGCAATATTTATTGGTAATGCAGCCTACGAAGCTGGTAATATTAGTGGAGGAGTATTAGGGTTGTCTACAATTTTAGGAACACCTACTCTAAATTTAGGAGGGTTTACACTAAATTATCAAAGCCTGATCATTGGTATTTTTGCTTTTGTGCTTTTGTATATTGGCAATTACAAAGTATTAGAACGTAGTTTGATTATTATGGTGTTGAGCATGAGTTTGGCTTTTATTATTGCGGCCCTAGTAACCAAACCTGATCTTTCTTTAATTTTTAAAGGGTTTGTTCCTGCATTTGAATCAGAAAAAATTTTCATGATTATTGGTTTAATTGGTACTACTGTGGTTCCCTATAATTTGTTTTTACATGCCTCTTTGGTAAAAGAAAAATGGAACACCCCAGAACAGCTTCCTTTAGCTCGAAAAGATACAATTATTGCAATTATAGGTGGCGGAATAATGTCTATGGCAATCATTATCGCTGGTGCAGCGATACAAGATACAGAAGTGCACAATGCTGCCGACCTTGCAAAAGGATTAGAGCCGGTTTTTGGCGTAGCGGCAAAATATGTGCTCTCTCTGGGGCTTTTTGCAGCTGGAATAACCTCTGCAATTACGGCTCCACTGGCTGCGGCTTATGTTGTCAAAGGATGTATGGGCTGGAAAGGAGGGATGAAAACCAAAGAATTTAGATCTGTTTGGATGTTTATTTTATTGATAGGGGTTGTATTTTCTTCGCTAGGTATAAAGTCAATAGAAATAATTCAATTTGCTCAAATCGCTAACGGACTTTTATTACCAATTATCGCAGGTTTCCTTTTATGGGTTATGAATAGAAAAACACTTTTAGGAAAATATACAAACTCATGGAGACAAAACTTTTTAGGAGGTATGATTCTTTTGGTGACCATTTTTTTAGGAATGAGAAGCATTTGGAAAGTAATTTCTGGTTTGTAAGTAAAATCTGATATATCTTGTAAGAATATGAAAAAAATAATTTTCAATGCAGATGTAGGAGAAGAGGCTGGTTTTGATCATGAAATTATGCCCAATGTGGCCTGGTGTAATATTTCTTGTGGGGCCCATGCCGGTAATGATGAAGTGATACAGAAAACGATAACATTAGCGGCAAAAAATGATGTTAAAATTGGTGCTCATCCTTCGTATCCTGACCGTGAAAATTTTGGGAGAGTTCGTATGGAGATGACCTACTACGATTTGGTACAATCCATAATGGATCAGATTTTAAAAGTGAAATATTTTACTGAAAAAGAAGGTCTGCAACTTCATCATGTAAAGCCACACGGAGCTCTTTATAATGAAGCAGTTGTAAATAAGACTGTTGCTAAAGCAGTCCTAGAAGCTGTTAAAAATGTCGATAAAAGGTTAAAAGTAATTACTTTAAAAAACTCCATACTCTCTGATCTTTGTGCTGGGGTTTTAGATGTTAAATACGAAGCTTTTGCAGATCGTAATTATACTAGTGATTTAACATTGGTTTCTAGGTTGAAACATGATGCCGTTATCACAAGTCCGAAAAAAGTATTTGATCACGTTTTTAAGATGGTAACCGAGGCTAAAATTCTAACTATTAATAAGGAAGAAAAATCAGTATCTTTTGATACAATTTGTATACATGGAGATCATCCAAAATCAATTGAGATTCTGGAATATATTCACCAGAAATTTTCTGATTTGGGTTTTGTTTTTTAAATAATTTTCATGAAGTTTACGTTGCAATATAAACAATATTCTGAAAAGGCGATTTTAATTGAGTGGCCCTCAGAAATCAATCAAAATATCCTTGGTGATCTTCTTTTGTATAAAATACAAATCGAGGATAATTTTGTTAAAGATATTGTTGAGGTAATATCCGGATATAATTCATTGTTAATATATTATGATGGTTCTATAGATAACTTCTATAGTAAGGTAGATATATTGAAATCATTGTATTCTTCTGATGTTAAAATGCAAGAAATAAAAAGGAAGCGCTGGGAAATTCCGGTTTGTTATTCCTCTGTGCTGGCCACTGATCTAAATGCTTTTTCTACATATAAGTCACTGACTGTTGATCAGGTGATTAAGTTGCATACGGCTCCAGAGTATACCATCTATTGTATAGGGTTTTTACCTGGTTTTTTATATTTAGGCGGCCTGGATGAAAAGTTATTTTTACCTAGAAAAAAAACACCATCACTAAAAGTAAAAAAAGGTTCAGTAGCTATAGGAGGTAACCAAACTGGAATATATCCTACAGACAGTCCGGGAGGGTGGTATGTGATAGGGCAATGTCCTTTGGATTTTTTTGACGTGCATATACAACCTCCTTGTGTTTTTGAACCCGGAGATTTAGTAAGTTTTGTATCTATTGATGTTGATGAATATAACGATATAAGGTCAGAAATTAGTAAAGGACGTTACATGTTAAAATCTACTTTCGTATGATCGGAAACATAAAAGTCCTTCAAACTAATTTTTTTGCAACGATACAAGATCAGGGACGTTTTGGGTTTTCAAAATATGGGGTTCCAAAAAGTGGAGCTATGGATCAGATTTCATTGGCTATAGCAAATCTGTTGTTGAACAATGATGAAAACGCGGCATGTATTGAGTTTGCCTTTCAGGATCTTGTTCTAAAGTTTTCTGAAGCCACAATAATTGTATTAACAGGCGCTTATGTCGATGCATTTTTAAATAAAAAAAAGGTTAAAATGTATCGAAGAATTTCGGTACAAAAAAATGATGTATTAGCGGTGTATAACTATAGAAAAGGGGTCTATGGTTATGTAGGAATCGTTGGTGGATTTTTGTCGCCTCTTGTGTTAAACAGTAGATCATATTACAAGACGATAACCGCAAGTTTTTACTTAAAAAAGAATAATAAGCTAATATATAATGGGCGTGGTGAGTATAAAGAGCAACTCTTTTCAACTATTTCAGAGTCTTTATTTTTTAGGGACTATGAAACTTTAAAAGTGTATCCCGGACCAGAATTTTTCCTACTATCTGAGGAGCAACAAGTAATTCTATCGGATTCATATTTTACAATTTCTAAGAATTATAATAGAATGGCTATTGTTCTGGAAGAACACCTAACTAATACTTTTGCATCGATGCTTACAGGGCCAGTCTTACCGGGTACTGTACAACTTACACCATCAGGATCGTTAATCGTATTAATGCGTGATTGTCAAACTACAGGTGGGTATCCCAGAATATTACAATTAAGTGAGCCTGCGATTAATCACATAGCACAAAAGCAGGTAGGTGATAGATTTAGGTTTAAATTATCTAATCAGTTTTAAATACCTGTAGTATAAAGTTAATTTTGAGCTAAGATAAAAAAAGAGGGGGTAAAACCCCCTATTGCACTCAGGGGGAAAATCCCCTATCTATATTTTTTTATGTATAGTTAAATTTTTGTTAATGAATTGATATATATATGTTTAGTGGGCTCTGGGATGCTTCTAAACTTTGTAAAAAGGATGTGGTGTTTGTGTAAAAGATTGTTTTTTAAATATATTAGCGATTATTAACCCTAAAAAAAGTAAAGTAATGGCAAAAAAAGTACCAGCTAAGTGTATTAGTGTAGAGGAAGCAAGAGAACTGCAAAAAGCATGGTGTGATACCCGAACACCAGAAATAGATAAATGTATTGGATTTCAGGATACCAGAGAATTTTGGTGGAGTGTAGAAGAATTACAGGAATATCTTAAATACGTAAAAAAACAATCCAAAAAGCAAGGGATTGATAATCCAGGAATCAGAATGTATTTTGGAGCCTATCCAAAAGAAAAATGTAAAATGAATAGGGGTTATTCTACTGTTTTTCTTTCACCCACAGGTGCACCGGCAGGTGCTCTAGGAAAAGGGGGGGATACTGCTCCTAATAATTATGAAGTAGCACCTTATAATAGAGGGGGAAGTGGATTTCCACCGAATGAATATTAATGTATACATTAGTTATTATCAACTTAGTAGAAATTGTGGCAGCAATTGCTGGAACAATATATATAACAAGATATCGAGAAGAAAAACAGTCTCGATATCTTATTATTTTTTTATGGTTGACTATTTTGATGGAGTTGACGCTTGGATGGTTGCCAGCGGGTGTTTACTTTTTAGAGTTATTCAGTTCTCTAAAAGATACTATGTTTGAGGATAATATATGGGTTTACAATTCATACGATATTATAAGCTTCGTATTTTATTTTTTATTTTTTTCTTCTCTTAAAGAATTACAAAAGGTACGTGTAATATCTGTTTTATTAAGTGTCTCCTTTGTTATTTTTGCTGTTTTAAATTTATATTTTTCTGGAAACTTTTTTACAGAACCTTCATCCCTGAACTTTTTAATAGGCTCTATTTTTATACTCTTGCATATTATATATTTCTTTTTTCAAATTTTACAGAGTGAGCAAATATTGGACTTCTATAAAATAATCTTTTTTTATGTTGCAATTGGAACCTTGGTTTTTCATCTCAGTGTCTCACCAATTCTTATTTATTCTAAATACTTTAGTAATGCCAAGAGTCCAGAATTTGTTCAGATTTATAAAATAATACTTAGTGCAGCAAATATTTTTCTGTATACTTGCTATACAATTGGTTTTATGGTATGCTTGAAAAAGAACAAATCCTACTCATAATATATTTTACCGTAATTATTTTATTTTTTATAGTTTTCGGTATTATATTCTTTATTGCCTTTCAACGTAGAAAAAACAAATTACTTCTCGATAAATTTAGAGCAGAGCAACGCTACGAAGACGAAATCTTTAAGTCTCGTATAGAAATACAAGAACAGGCGCTTAAAAATGTAAGTTGGGAGCTTCATGATAATATTGGTCAGTTACTATCTACAGCCGTAATGCAAATCAATATTATGAGCACCACCATTGATCAAAACAATACCGATTCTTTAAAAGATGTGCGTAAATTGGTTGGCGATAGCCTGCAGGAAATACGTAACTTATCTAAAACATTAAACAACGAAGTGATTCATAATATTGGCTTAGAAAAGTCAATACGGGTAGAACTGGATCGGTTCGAAAAACTTCGATTTTTAAAAACAAAGCTTTTGGTGACCGGAGAAGAGTTTCACATTGATCCTAAAGACGAAATTATTTTGTATCGTATTATTCAGGAGTTTTTTTCAAACACGATAAAATATGCCGAAGCTTCACATCTAGAGGTAACGCTAAACTATTTCTCAGATCGTTTGGATATTAATGTGCAAGAAGATGGTGTAGGTTTTGATATGAAATCTGTTCAGGTTAATTCTGGACTATTAAATATGAAAAGCCGAGCGGCAATGGTTAAGGCAGATTATGAATATAAATCTTCGCTGGGCAAAGGGGTTATGCTGTCGTTATCTTATCCTGCTAAGCATAAAGATTGATTTGAGTATATTTACACTCTAAAAAAACCAGAGACTCTAGTAATTGCGAGAGTATTAAAACCAATACGTCGTAATTCTATCTCTTAGTTTTTGAAAAAATACTCAAATAGAAATGATGAAAAAGAAAACTATAGTAATTGTTGATGATCATCTTTTGTTTGCACAATCTCTAGAGAGTTTGATTACAAAACTTGAAGAATATGAAGTTTTGGCAATTCTAAAAAACGGAAAAGAACTTACTCAATATTATCTGCATAAGAGAAAAAAACCTGATTTAATTCTTTTAGACGTAAAAATGCCTGTTATGGATGGGGTGCAAACGATGCAGTGGCTCAAAAAAAATAGACCAGAACAAAAAGTTTTAGCGCTTACCATGGAGGATGACGAAGAGACAATTATCAAAATGCTTAGAGCAGGAGCAAAGGGGTATTTGTTAAAAGATATTCATCCGGAAAATTTTGAGTTCGCGATGAGGATGGTTATCGAGCAGGGATTTTATTATTCGGGTAAAATCGAAAGTGCATTAAAACAGTCTGAAGGCTTTGATCCTGTTGAAGATTTTCAGGAAAAATTAACGGATAAAGAAAGAGGATTTTTAAAATTTGCCTGCTCAGAACTTACCTATAAGGATATTGCTGCAGAAATGGGATTAAGCCCTAAAACAGTAGAAAATTATAGAGAAACTGTTTTTAAAAAATTACAAGTGAAAACAAGGGTAGGTCTGGTGATTTATTGCATTAAAAATAATTTATTCAAGATATAGATAGCTGTACTTACAATAAAAATATCTATATTTGAGCATATATGAAAAGAAACAACACAAATATTATAAACGTCATTAACATTCAGGTGATTATTTCACCTTGATAAGGGATGATTATAATATATGTCGAAATATAAAAAATCCCTTTTCCCAGAAAGGGATTTTTTTTATCCCTATATATTTAGAATGGAAATCTTAAAAAACATCATTGATATCGTCTTTATTAGTATTGTGATTTTAAACTCACAATGAAGGGATATTGATGTAACTAAACCAAAAAACCTCCCTTCAATTTGCAAAGGGAGGTTTTTTAGTTTTAAGACAGCGTCAAATAAAAAATTAACATATAGTGATTGTAAATGTTTAAAGGGTAAAGTGTTGATTTTTAGTTATTAACGTTGGTATAGTTGCAAATGGATGTTGTAAGGATATTGAATAGTATACAAAGATTTAGCCACAACAAAATAATTTTATACTGTGGTTTATTTAATAAGATAAGAATATGGTAATTTTTAAGTTAAAAAATTAAATAATCCTCAAAAATTAGATATTAGAATGAGTATTAATAAGTACAGTAAACAAGTCACACAAGACGACACACAGCCTGCAGCACAAGCGATGTTGCATGCAATTGGTTTAACCGATGAAGACTTTAGTAAACCATTGGTCGGTATTGCAAGCACGGGGTACGAAGGCAACCCTTGTAATATGCATCTCAATGATTTAGCCAAATTAGTGAAAATTGGAACCAAACAAGAAGATGTAGTGGGATTGATTTTTAACACCATTGGAGTAAGTGATGGGATTTCTATGGGAACGCCAGGGATGCGTTTTTCATTGCCATCAAGAGATGTAATTGCTGATTCTATGGAAACCGTTGTACAGGCAATGTCTTATGATGGTATGGTTACCGTTGTGGGGTGTGATAAGAATATGCCCGGAGCATTAATGGCTATGTTACGATTAAATCGACCGGCAATATTGGTATATGGAGGCACAATTGCATCCGGATGCCATGAAGGTAAAAAACTAGATGTCGTTTCGGCTTTTGAGGCTTGGGGAGAAAAAGTTGCTGGAACCATAACTCAGACCGAATATAAAAGTGTTATAGAAAAAGCGTGTCCGGGAGCAGGGGCCTGTGGAGGGATGTATACCGCAAATACGATGGCATCTGCAATAGAAGCCTTAGGGATGTCTTTGCCGTATAACTCTTCTAATCCGGCAATTAGCAAAAACAAAGAAGAAGAAAGTATTGCCGCTGGTCGTGCCATGCGATTACTTTTAGAAAAAGATATAAAGCCTAAAGATATAGTCACTAAGAAATCCTTAGAAAATGCTATTCGATTAGTAACCGTTCTAGGGGGTTCTACCAATGCGGTGCTACACTTTTTGGCTATAGCCCGTGCAGCAGATGTAGCGTTTACTCTTGCCGATTTTCAACGAATTAGCGATGAGACTCCTTTTCTGGCAGACTTAAAACCAAGTGGTAAATATCTAATGGAAGATGTTCATGAGGTAGGAGGAATCCCAGCGGTACTGAAATACCTTCTGAAGAAAGGATTATTACATGGAGAATGTTTAACAGTTACCGGAAAAACCCTGGCAGAAAACTTATTAAATGTTCCAGACCTTACCGAAGGGCAGGATGTAATACAACCCCTTGAAAATCCAATTAAAACAACCGGGCATCTTAGAATTATGTTTGGAAACCTCGCAGAAGATGGATGTGTAGCAAAAATAACAGGCAAAGAAGGACTTCGCTTCGAGGGAAAGGCTAAAGTTTTTGATGGAGAATATGCAGCAAACGATGGTATTCGCGATGGTAAAGTTGAAAAAGGAGATGTTGTCGTCATTAGATACGAAGGTCCAAAAGGTGGGCCCGGCATGCCCGAAATGTTAAAGCCTACTGCAGCAATTATGGGTGCAGGGCTTGGTAAAGATGTAGCACTGATCACAGACGGAAGGTTTTCTGGCGGAACCCACGGTTTTGTCGTCGGACATATCACACCAGAGGCTCAGGAAGGTGGTTTGATAGGTTTGGTTAAAGATGGAGATCTCATCACAATTGATGCTGAAACGAACTCAATTACCGTAGCTATTGATCAAGCTGAAATAGAGAATAGAAAAGCAACCTGGCAGCAACCAGAACTAAAGTTTAAACGCGGAGTGTTGTATAAATACGCCAGAACGGTATCATCGGCCTCAGAAGGTTGTGTAACTGATGAATTCTAATATAGTTCAGCACCAAAGAAGATATTAGTTTCAATTAGAAAATCATTTCCGAAAACACGGAAATCTAAATGAATTTTTTCTAGTGAACGCTAGAACTTAACTATAAGAAAGCGTATGGAAACACAAACGCAAACCATTGAAAAGAAAATAACAGTAGAGACAAAACGTATGACTGGCGCAGAAGCAGTAATCAGATGCCTTTTGGCAGAAGGTGTGGATTTGATTTATGGATATCCCGGAGGAGCTATTATGCCTGTGTATGATGAGTTGTACAAATTTAGGGATCAGTTACATCATGTGTTAACAAGGCATGAACAAGGTGCTACTCATGCGGCACAGGGATACGCTAGAACCAGCGGTAAAGTAGGTGTTGCTATTGCTACTTCGGGTCCGGGAGCCACTAATTTTGTAACCGGGATTGCTGATGCGCAGATTGATTCAACACCCATGGTATGTATTACCGGGCAAGTTGGATCACATTTGTTGGGTTCTGATGCATTTCAGGAAACTGATATTATTGGGATTTCTACTCCCATCACAAAGTGGAACCATCAGGTCACAAAGGCAGAAGATATTCCTGCCGTGTTAGCAAAAGCCTTTTATATCGCAAAATCTGGTCGTCCAGGGCCGGTACTTGTTGATATAACAAAAGATGCTCAATTCGGGGAGCTGGATTTTGCATATGAAAAATGTAAAGGAGTACGTAGTTATAAACCAGTTCCTGATACAGATCCAAAGAGTATCGACGCGGCTTCAAAACTAATTAATGAAGCCAAAAAACCAATGATCGTTTTTGGTCAAGGGGTTATTCTAGGGGAGGCCGAAGAAGAATTGAAAAACTTTGTCGAAAAATCAGGAATTCCATCGGCATGGACAATCTTAGGATTATCTGCATTGCCGACAGCTCATCCTCTCAATGTAGGTATGGTTGGGATGCATGGTAATTATGGGCCTAATAAATTAACCAATGAGTGTGATCTTCTATTAGCAATAGGAATGCGATTCGATGATCGTGTAACGGGTAATTTGGAAACCTATGCCAAGCAAGCCAAAATTATTCACTTTGAAATTGATCCGGCCGAGGTAGATAAAAATGTAAAAGCAGATGTAGCCGTAATGGGAAATGTTAAAAATACCCTTTCGCAGATTCTGCCGTTGGTTCAATCCAGGTCTCATAATGCCTGGTTACAAAAATTTAAAGAGTATGATGTTATAGAATACGATAAAGTTATCAAAGAAGAATTGTACCCTTCTAAAGATGGACTGTCTATGGGTGAGGTGCTAAGAGGGATTAATGAGGAGACCAGAGGGAATGCAATTATAGTGTCTGATGTAGGACAACATCAGATGATTGCGTGTCGTTATGCCCAGTTTACAACCTCTAAGAGTAATGTTACTTCTGGAGGTTTGGGAACTATGGGTTTTGCTCTGCCGGCGGCGATTGGTGCAAAAATGGGAGCTCCGCAACGCGAGGTGGTCGCAATTATCGGAGATGGTGGTTATCAAATGACTATACAAGAATTGGGGACTATTTTTCAAACCAGAGTACCGGTAAAGATTGTGGTTTTAAATAATGATTTTCTTGGAATGGTACGACAATGGCAACAGTTGTTTTTTGATAAACGCTATGCTTCTACAGAAATGGTGAATCCGAATTTTGTGACCATCGCAAAAGGATATCATATCGAGGCTAGAAGAGTTACAGAAAGAGAACATCTACAAGATGCTATTGCAGAAATGATTGCTAGTACAGAACCGTACTTTTTAGAGGTATGCGTAGAAAAAGAAAATAATGTATTTCCTATGATCCCTACGGGAGCATCGGTTTCTGATATAAGATTAGCATAGATTATGGAAAAAGAAAATTTTACAATATCGGTATACACCGAGAATAATATAGGATTACTAAATAGGATATCGGCAATCTTTTTAAAGCGTCACATTAATCTGGATAGTATGACAGCATCGCAGTCAGAAATCAAAGATGTGTTTCGATTTACTATTGCGGTTAAGGTGACCGAAGAACAAGTTAAAAAAATTGTAGGTCAAATCGAGAAGCAGATCGAAGTGATTAAGGCTTTTTATCATAAAGAAGAAGATATTATTTATCAGGAAACGGCTTTATTTAAAGTAGCCTCTAAATTGCTATTTGAAGAAAGACAGATCCAAAATGTAATTAAAAATAGTAATGCCAATATCGTTACAGTAACTCCTGAGTTTTTTGTAATTGAAAAAACAGGAAGACGAAGAGAGGTTCAGGCATTATACCACAAATTAGAACCTTATGGGTTGATGCAATTTGTGCGGTCTGGAAGGATTGCGGTTACTAAAGAGAAAATGAATATATCCGAAATTTTAGAAAGTTTTACTGAAGAAGCCGTGTAAGGGATAGCAGCGGCATCCTTTTTTGCTTTTTCGTACTCTGAGTTGCCCAGCTGAGCTTGTTATGGTGCTCTTACTCTCGAAAGGTAAAAAAGTAAAAAAGATACAGCGTATAGCCCGGCCTTGAGATGACACCACGAGTTTACCGATGTGTCACCGAAAGGATACACATAAAAAAGAAACAACTGTAAATCAAAATTAAAATCAATATCCTGCAACAGGAAAAAACA
Source organism: uncultured Aquimarina sp. (assembly GCA_947497175.1). Lineage (GTDB taxonomy): Bacteria > Bacteroidota > Bacteroidia > Flavobacteriales > Flavobacteriaceae > Aquimarina. Next base: position 193,071 of record CANMFM010000002.1, read on the forward strand.
ACTAATTAAAAAGGAAAATGGCAAATTATTTTAATACGCTATCACTAAGAGATCAATTAACACAATTAGGTAAATGTAGATTTATGAATGCCGAAGAATTTTCGGCTGGAGTAGATGTGTTAAAAGGAAAAAAAATCGTTATAATAGGATGCGGTGCACAAGGGCTTAATCAAGGTTTGAATATGCGAGATTCTGGATTAGACATTTCGTATGCGCTTAGAGAAGCAGCAATTAATGAGAAGAGACCATCTTTTATAAATGCTACAGATAATGGATTTCAAGTAGGAACCTACGAAGCATTAATCCCTGCCGCTGATGTGGTGATTAATCTTACGCCAGATAAGCAGCATACCCAGGTAGTCACTACAGTAATGCCATTAATGAAAAAAGGGGCTACCTTATCGTATTCTCATGGTTTTAATATAGTAGAAGAAGGCATGCAGGTTAGAGAAGATCTAACCGTTATAATGGTAGCGCCAAAATGCCCTGGATCAGAAGTACGAGAAGAGTATAAACGAGGATTCGGTGTTCCTACTCTAATTGCAGTCCATCCAGAGAATGATCCACAAGGTCATGGTTTAGACCAGGCAAAAGCCTATGCAGTAGCCACAGGTGGACATAGGGCAGGGGTATTAGAATCTTCATTTGTTGCCGAGGTAAAATCAGATTTGATGGGAGAGCAAACGATTCTATGTGGTTTATTACAAACCGGATCTATCTTATGTTTTGATAAAATGATTGAAAAAGGAATCGATGCAGGATATGCTTCTAGATTAATCCAGTATGGATGGGAAACTATTACCGAAGGTTTAAAATATGGTGGTATTACCAATATGATGGATCGTTTGTCGAATCCATCAAAAATAAAGGCATTCGAATTATCTGAAGAATTAAAAGATATTATGAGGCCTTTATTTCAGAAGCATATGGATGACATTATTTCGGGGCATTTCTCCAAAACCATGATGGAAGATTGGGCTAATGACGATAAGAACTTGTTGTCCTGGAGAGCGGCAACCGGTGAAACTGCTTTTGAAAAAACGCCAGCCGGGGATGTTGAAATATCTGAACAGGAATTTTATGATCACGGAGTGTTAATGGTTGCCCTGGTAAGAGCCGGAGTAGAACTTGCTTTTGAAGCTATGACAGATTCTGGTATCATAGAAGAATCAGCTTATTATGAGTCGCTTCATGAAACCCCGCTTATCGCCAATACTATTGCTCGAAAAAAATTATTCGAGATGAATCGTGTAATTTCTGATACCGCAGAGTATGGATGTTATCTGTTTGATCACGCCTGTAAGCCTTTGTTAGGGGACTTTATGAAGAGTATTGATACCAATGTCATAGGAAAAGCATACGATAAAGGTATGAGTAATGGGGTGGATAATGCAAAATTAATCGATGTGAATGCAACATTAAGAAACCACCCGATCGAAGTTGTAGGGGCCAGACTTAGAGCTTCTATGACAGCGATGAAACCAATTGTTTAAATAAACACCAAATTTTGTTTAGCCAAGGGTCTGTTGAAGTTTTTGAGATGTGTATTGTGTACTCTTTGATGGACCCGGGCAAACAAATAGAGCCAAATAATTATGAGTACCGCAACGACTACATATTTTCCTGATTTAGAGGATATACAAAAGGCAGCGTCTGTAATCAAAGAGGTGGCTATGGTTACTCCTCTAGTAAATAGTATTAGATACTCTAAACGATATGGTGCTAATATTTTATTGAAAAGAGAAGATCTTCAGCGTGTTCGTTCGTATAAAATTAGAGGAGCATTTAATAAAATAAGCTCACTTACCCAAGAAGAGTTGGATAAAGGTGTAGTTTGTGCGAGTGCAGGAAACCATGCGCAAGGAGTTGCCTTTGCATGTAATCATTTACAAATTGAGGGTACTATTTATATGCCATCGGTAACCCCAAAACAAAAAGTTGCACAAACGCAAATGTTTGGAGGTGATTATGTAAAAATAATTCTGGAAGGCGATACATTTGATGATTCTTCAAAGGCAGCAATGCAGTCGTGCAAAGTAGAAGGTAAAACTTTTGTTCACCCATTTGAAGATCCAAAAACTATTGAAGGGCAAGGTACTATCGGCCTGGAAATATTTAAACAAACGGATGATCCTATTGATTATGTATTTGTAGCTATCGGAGGAGGAGGATTGGCCTCTGGTTTGTGTGGGGCACTTAGAGCACTGTCTCCTAAAACCAAAATAATTGGAGTAGAACCAGAAGGAGCACCTTCCATGTTGACCTCTATGAAAAATAACAAGAACACAGAAATCTTAGATATTGATAAATTTATTGATGGAGCGGCCGTTCAAAAGGTAGGGGATCTCAATTTCGAGATTTGTAAAACATATCTGTCAGATATGTTTACAGTACCCGAAGGGCTTGTCTGTCAGACCATACTGGATTTATACAACAGAGATGCAATTGTTGTTGAGCCTGCAGGAGCTCTTACTTTGGCTGCATTAGAGTTCTATAAAGATAAGATCAAAGGAAAAAATGTAGTTTGTATCGTAAGTGGTAGCAATAATGATATTACCCGAACGGCAGAAATAAAAGAAAGAGCATTGTTGTATGCCGATTTAAAGCATTATTTTATTGTTCGTTTTCCGCAGCGTGCAGGAGCTTTAAAACAATTTGTGGGTGAAGTGCTTGGACCCAATGATGATATCACGCATTTTGAATATTCTAAAAAGTCTAGTAGAGAAAATGGCCCAGCCGTTGTGGGTATTGAATTGAAAGATAAAGAAGATCTTAATCCATTGATTTCTAGAATGAAAAAACTAAATTTCTTTGGGGATTATTTAAATGATAAGCCTGATTTGTTTCAGTTTTTAGTATAAAATCACAAAAAAAATAGCATTACGTTTTATCACCTTCATGGTAGTCAGATTAAATTATTCATAAGCTATTGTGGTAATTTTCTCAATTTTTTGGTAGTGTTCATAATAGATTTCTTCATTAATGAAATTATTAGCGTCAATTATGGTGATTTTTTCACTGATTAGCTGTTTGGTTTTTCTAAGAAATTTTTCTTCTTCTACTTTACAATAATCTTTAATGAAAAAAGTATCGTCAGTGGTATCATTAGTATATTCATAAACTGTTCTGTGCGATAAAAACATAGCATCTTCATCAATAGAAAATTGTCCAAACGCAAAGGTATTTATCAGTAACGTAACGAGAAAAAAGGTGAGTTTCATAGTATTCTTTTCTTTGAAAGTAAATTTAGACACTCAAGGCATGTCAAATTAAAAAGATAATGTTAAAAAGAAACCGTAAAAATTCGAAGAAAATATAATTTTACGGTTATCCTCAAAGTGAATGTTGGTTAAACTTGTAAATGATTGGCATGAATATCAATTAAGAGTGTATAACGACAATTTTATAATCTTTAAGACGTCTAAAAATCTTACAAAATATATGTTAATTTTTCCCTGATAATTTTTAAATTTTAACATTTTTATAATCGGAAAGGAGAGCGCCCATAGATTTGAACGCATAAAATGCCCATATATTCGGTAAAAAAAGGCTTGATTAAGAAAACTTAAAAGTATTTGGTACTTATTCTTGAATAGTAATAAACCCTTGCATAGATATATACAAGGGTTTTTTTGATGCTAGTTTTAAGGCTGGCGATCAAGAGTAATCTAATTTCAGTTTTGATGTACTTACATAACAAAAACACAAAACATAAAATTATCGTTCTTTTCTTATTTTGTGGACTATCTGAATTGAAGTGTGAGTTAATTTTTCAATCATTTCGTAATCAAAATCACCATTTTTATCTTTAACGATAAGTTTTGATCCCATACCCACACAATGAACTCCAGAATAGAACCAGCTTTTTAAATTTTCTTCTTCAGGAGTTACCCCGCCACTAGGCATAATACTTGACCAAGGACAAGGGGCTTTAACGCTTCTGACAAAGTCGGGTCCTCCTATTTGAGCCGCAGGAAAAATTTTCACTATTTCTGCACCCAATTCTTCTGCATAATTTATTTCTGATACGGTAGCGCACCCCGGCAGCCATGCAATCTTTCTTCGATTACAAACTTTTGCAATATCGGGATTCAGTATCGGTGATACGATAAAGTTAGCTCCTTTTTGAATATAAAGAGAAGCTGTTCCCGAATCAACGACAGATCCAATACCAAGAATCATATCAGGAAGATTTTGTGCACACCACTTTATGATTTCAGAAAATACATCTTGAGCATGATCACCTCTATTCGTAAATTCGAATACCCGGGCACCACCATTGTAACAAGCTTTTATTACTTTTTTGGCGATTTCATGATCATGATGATAAAACAAAGGAACAACCCCCGTTTGATTCATGATTTGTGCAACTTCTATTCGTGTATATTTTGCCATTATCGTACAATTCGACCACTCAGGTTTCCCTGAATCATATTAAGTATTTCTTTTTCGGTAACTAAATTGGCATCGCCTTCTATGGTATGCTTAATAGCACAAGCAGCATTAGCAAACTCAAGGGCCATTATATCATCATAGTGCAATAGGCCATGGATTAATCCGGCGGCATAAGCATCACCCGTACCAATTCTGTCAATGATATGGGTGATCTCTAATTCATCTGTTTGCGCATATTCGCTTCCGTTCCACATACGTGCTCTTATTTTATGCCAATTTGCATTAATAGATATTCTCGTTTTATCAAACACCTTTTTTATAGCCGGATGTTCGTTGATTAATAATTTACTACCTGCTACAAAGCCTTCTTTGGTATGCGCAAATGTAGTAGTAAGCAATTCATTAATTTCATTGGGTCCTCCTATAAATATATTTGACATACTTACAAGTTCGTTTAGAGTTTCAAATGCATTTTTTTCGTAATTCCATAAATTACTTCGATATGCAGGATCTGCAGAAATAGTTATTCCTTTCTCGTTGGCGATTTTGAGTGCTTCTTTAAGTGCCTGATAAGTATTATAAGATAGGGCAGGGGTGATACCGGTCCAATGAAACCATGTACAATTTTCAAAAATTTTGTGCCAATCTATTTCTTTAGGATCGATATTACTAAATGCAGTTTGGGATCTGTTGTATGCTATAGTACTAGATCTCATAACGGCACCAACTTCAAGAAAATACAAACCTAAAGGATGTTTAGAATCAAGAATAGCGCTCGTATCAACACCAAATTTTTGTAAATAACTTTTTGCAGCATCACCTACAAAATCATTAGATATAGCAGTTACATGTTGCGTAGCATTACCTAATTGAGATAGAGAAATTGCCACATTAGCCTCTGTTCCACCAAAGTAGTACTCTAATTGGTTAGATTGTTTTAATTTTTTATTTCCCAGTGGAGCTATACGCATTAAAACTTCTCCAAAGGTCACTACTTTCTCCATTTTAATTTTGATTTATTGTGATTTACATTTTTAACTAAAATCTAACCCCACATTTATATTTGTATATCCTATTATAAGAATGATGAATCACCAGCTAAACGATTCATTATTTAAAGTTATAAAATTCTTTATTTTAAATTCCTAAAGCTTGTCCTCCACCGATTTGAATAGTCTCGGCTGTTATAAAAGCAGCATCCTTGCTAGCTAAGAAAGAGACTACAGAAGCAACATCTTCTGGCTGGCCTAATCGCCCTAATAAAATATTGTTTTTCCATGATGCAAAAACTTCTGGTTTTGTTGATTTAATTTGTGCATGGAATGGAGTGTCGATGGTACCAGGAGACACTGCATTTACTCTAATTCCATATTCTGCCAGATCCTTTGCTAAGGCTCTGGTAATAGCGTTAACTGCTGCTTTAGATGTTCCGTAGATTCCTGCTCCGGGTCCCCCGGCAGTCCATCCGGCATTAGAAGTATAATTAATGATAGTAGGGTTTTCTCCTTTTTTAAGATAGGGAATAGCAGCTCTCGAAGCAAAAAAGGTAGAATCAAGGTTTAACGCCATTACGGACCTATAAAATTCTGTTGTCATTTCTTCAAACCTTGATCTTCCGCCCAATCCACCGGCATTATTTACAAGTACATCAATTTTACCATATTTTTCTCCAATTGCCTTTATATTTGAGGTTACTGCATTTTCGTTGGTAACATCAAATCCGTAATATTCGGCATTTATTCCTTGAGTAGTAAGTTCTTCTACTCTCTGATTTCCTTTATCATCTTCAATACCGTTTAAAATTACAGTATATCCATCAGTGCCTAATCTTTTTGCAACTTCGAAACCAATACCACCGGTAGCTCCAGTTACAATGGCTACTTTTCCTTTTACATTCATTTTTTTAAATAATTATTAAGTTAGTTTTTTAATTTTTTTCTTTCAATGGTTTTATTTCTTTAATCAGTACAAAAATTGAGAGTACCGATAACGGTGCCAATACTGCCAGAATAATGAACGCGGGAGTATAGGAAACGGTTGTTATTTTGGGTATAATAAAGTTCATGATAGCGACCGAAATAGCGCCAATAGTACCTGCAAGACCGGCAAGTGCTCCTACAGACTTACTTTTTAATAGATCACTAGATAGCGTTTGTATATTGCTGATAGAAAATTGAAACCCGAAGAGTACAACAAATACAAAGGATACAAACTTGATCGGAGTGTTTGCAAATAGAATAGCGCCTAAAATCGCTATAAATATAATCGCTCCGCCTAGGGCAATCACTCTTTTTCTTGCTTTGTCCAAACTTAGAGATTTCATTAATCTTTGAACATACCAACCTCCGGCGATACTTCCTATGGCAGCACCAACATATGGGAACCATGCATACAGTCCGATTTCCTTTACATTAAATCCGTATTGTTTATTGAGGTAAATAGGCATCCAGAATACAAACAGCCACCATATAGGTTCAATAAAGAATCGTGCAGCCAGTATACCCCAAGCTTCTTTGAATTTAAGTATTTTTGATAGTGGCATGGCTTTGCTTTGGTCTATTATTTCCTGGTTTTGTTCTTGACCAGATAGGATATATTCTTTTTCATTATCGGTTATCCAAGGATGTTCTTTTGGTTGTTTTTTATTAAAGATTAACCAAGGAATGATCCATAAAAAACCAATCACACCTATGATAATAAATGTCCATCTCCAACCATATCCTTCGAATAATTCTGCGATAGTAGGAGCAGCTACTATAGAACCAATGGCGGCACCCGCATTAAATATACCCTGCGCAACAGCTCTTTCTTTTACTGGAAACCATTCTGCATTGTTTTTTACTGCTCCTGGCCAGTTTCCTGCTTCTGAAACTCCCAAAATACCTCTGTAAATACCTAGAGAAGCTAATCCTTTGGCAAAAAAGTGTAGTAAAGAAGCTAATGACCAGAAAAAAATTGATAATACAAATCCGATCTTAGTACCAACCTTATCGTATACCCAACCCGATATAAATTTACCTGCAGCGTAAGTGATGGTAAAAATGTTGATAATCCAAGCATAATCCTCTTCAGTAAGTCCTAAATCCTTTTTCATTTCGGGCCACATAATTCCTAATGCTGATCTATCTATATAATTTATTATTGTGGCTAGACATACTAGGCCAATAATCCACCATCTTAATCCTTTAACTTTCATATATTTTTTATTTGTTAAAGAGATTTTCCAGAATGTATTAGATGTAAACTGCTGGGGCAATGGTCACAAATGTAATACGTATTATTAATTACTTAATCTATTATTTATAACTGAAAATCAGTACATTTTAATCATAATAGTTTCAGTATGGATATCCCTCCTTTGGTATTGTATGCGTAGATAAAAACGTGCAATTTTAGAGTATCTACGAATGCTAATTACTTGATTTTAATCTTTTTGGTTGTAACAGTATTGATAGAGTATTTTGAAGTGCGCTTTCATTTTTTCTTTTGCGAGTTTTGGATCTTTAATTTTTATAGCATTGTAAATATCATTATGTTCTTGTATTCCCAAAAAAGTCTGGTCGGCATTACAAACATGGTATTTTTCAAAATTAGTTATGATACCCGGTGTGATCATTAACATTAATGTATTCATTGAACTATTTTTACTTGCTCTGGCGATGGCCAGATGAAATAATAAATCTTCCTGTACAGCATCTTCACCTTGGATCACCTTGTTTTCATACGCATCAAGTGCATCTTTCATAAGTTTCAAATCATTTTCATCTCTTCGTAGTGCGGCTAATCTGGCAGTTTTCAATTCTAGAAGAATCCTTGTCTCTACTAAAGATTTAAAATCGGGCTCGTCGAGTCTTAATATATCTTCAATCATACCATTTAGTGCTATAACTCCAATATTCGCTACAAAAGTTCCACTTTGTGGTATAGACTTTAGTAACCCATAAAATTCTAATTTCTGGATTGCTTCCCTAATGGTACTTCTGCTTACATTGAATTTTTCAGATAATGTACGTTCAGAGGGTAATTTGTCTCCAGGTTCTAAGTTTTTATAGTTAATTAAATCCCGTATCTGAGAAATAATTTTCCTTTGGGTTAATTCGTTTTCATTTTTTGTTAGTATTTCTAATTTCATAGTATAAAATAGACATTAACTAAAATTGGTTAACCAGATTGGTTTTCCAAAATTAAGAAATTATTTATTACAATAAAAACATATTAGCAATTATAATTTTGCTGGATATTACCGTTTGTACCAGTAGAATTTGTTATTCCTTTTTCGGAATAACAAACTCATTGGTAACGGCTAACTCTAAAATTTATAATGTACTTTTTAGTCATACGATGTTATTGATTTATCCTTCAGATACTTGATCTTTAGTGTTATTCAATGATGAATTTCTAATTGATAGTATTTAACTTTTGCATAGGCTCCTTCATCACGAGTCACCAAATAATTACCAGCTTTGAAATAGTTTTCAAAAACGCTCCATTTTTTGATATTGATATCATCATATACGATAGCGTTATTTTCATTAAGAATGATTTCCATTCTTCCTTCGGTTACTTTTATTTCAAGGGTAAACTTTTCAAAACCGACATATTCCGGAAATGTATATCCTTGATCATCTCCCCAGGCGTTGGTTCTTAATATTTCTGTTTCATTGGCATTGATATCCTTCAAAACCTTTGTTTTTACCCTTACTTTGCCTTGATTCCAGTATATCTTTAAAATCGGAGGTGCATTATTATCACTTTGTCCAATTAAATCTCGTTGTTGATTTGTAAGTCTGCCATGGATTTGCATAATTATAGTTCTGTGATATTTATCATTACTATCTTTTGTAATCTCATGCATCGCCAGGGTACCTTTCAGGGTTCCTCCTTGAGCAAAAGTCCAATTGGTTGTATTGCTTCCTGGTTCCATCTGTTCTCTTAATTCTGTTCTTGAATATGAGGAATTGGCTGTCGATGAACCTGGATAAGTATGAAACACTAAAGCACCATCAGTAGAATCATTGTACATAAAAGGTTTTACTATTTCATTTGTAGCATAATTTAGAATTTCTGGAGGTTTAACTTCGGTTGGGTTTCCGATAGGTAAAGTAACTTTCCAATGACTCAGGTCAATATGGGGTAACGTATAATTTTGTGTGTTTGGATTTTCATCGTTCGTTGTATTGTTGTCCTGATCAGTACCGATTATTTCTTCTTCTAAACTATAATTTTGCTTCTCATTATCACTTTGACAACTTGTAGATAGTAAAAAACTTATAGCGAATACCAATACTACTATACAGCTAAACCTATTGGTTGTGTTTGTTTGTATATACGTAATTAGGTTTTTTGAAGACATCATAGCTTAGTGACTAACGGTTAGATCATAAAATTTTACTTTGGCAAATGCATTTTTGTTTTTTGTGGCCAAATAATTACCGGCTTTAAAATAATTTTCAAATATTCCCCATCGCTTCATATCGATTCCTTTGTATATTTTAGAATACTTATCGTTTAATATCACTTTCATTTTACCTTCGGAGGCGATAATCTCCAGGGTAAATTTTTCAAAACCTACTTTTTTAGGGAAATTATATCCTTCATCATCTTTCCAGGTAGATTTTTTTAGGATTTCTTTATCTGTGGCATATTGATCTTCGAGAAATTTAGACTTTAATCGTATTCTTCCATTATTCCAATAAACCTTCATAATTGGAGGAGCATCATTATCACTTTTACCAATTAAATCTCGCTGCTCATCAGACAGTCTACCGTGAATCTGTAGCACAATTACCTTATCATATTTTCCTTTTTCATTTTTTGAAATTTCATCAATCGCTATGGTAGCTTTTATGCGTCCTCCTTCTTTAAAAGTCCAATTAATATTATTTTTACCAGGGACAATTTGTTCTCTAAGTTCGCATCTTGAGTACTTGGTATTGGTTGTTGTGGCTCCTGGAGTGGCATAAAATACTAATGCTCCATCTTTAGGATCATTGTACATATACTTTTGTAAGGTTGGATTGTTTGCATAATCCAAAATTTCAGGAGGACTCACATTAATTGGTTTTGGGCTTCCAATAGGTAATGTGACTTTCCAATGACTTAAATCTATTTTAGGAGACTTATTTTTCTCTTCGCTTTGTTTCCATTCTTTTTTATTATTTGAATCTTCAACACTGCTTGCCTGGGGATGACAAGCCGTGCCGATAGATAGAAATAGTATGACCAAAAAAGGGAATATATTTTTTTGAATGCTTTTCATTTCACAAATTAATTAGTAGCTGTAATAGTAACAGAATCGGCTCGTATTTCTTGATCTCCACTAGTATATCCATAGCTGCCAATGGCAGGGTCTCCTCCGACACCTCTTATGAAAAGTGCAACACTATCATTGGCTCCTGAATTAAATGTATATGTATATGTAACATAACTATCATCATTAGGGTTAGCTTGTGTTTGAATTAAAAGGTTATTTGCAGCATCTTCTACTTGTGCAATGGTTGTATAACCATAGCCTGAATTAGGAAACTCTTCAGCAGTTGCATAATATGTTGGTGTATAACCATCAATATAACCGGAGCCTGCTAAAACTCTTGTTTCTAGCATACTTTGAAACGTATCCGTAGCACCCGGTTCTTTAAAGGATACGAGTATTTCTATAGTGTAATCGGCGTTTGGTGTAACTGCAAACTCTTGATATACATGGTCGGGCTCATTATTATCAAATTTAACAATGTTATCAGAACCTCCATTACCAGAACTAGATTCTCCTTGCTCACCAATATCATCGTTATCCCATCCTGAACAAGAACAGGTGTTTGTTGAACCTAGTTTGGGGAGTCTATCAAAATCCGAATTTACTAAAACTGGGTTAGGAACATCTGGTTTTTCAGGCTCAATAACTTCGATATTTTTAGTAATTGTGCTGGTCTTTCCTAATTTGTCTGATGAGGTCAATGTTATTTCAAAGGTACCTTCTCCTGGAAATTCTAAATTGATGTTTTCTGAAGTAAGCGAGGGAGTGCTATCATCATCTGTATCTAAGTCTAATAATACAACATTTTCTGGGATGTCCCATTTATAATCTGTAGAACTTACCGACTGATTGGTTATAAAATAAACTTTAAAATCTTCTTCCAAATTTGTTCCTTCTTTTTGAATCGCTACAAAGTTTGCCGAAGGAGGAGTTAAATCGGGTAAGTCACCAACTTCAGGAAGGTCATCATCCTGACACGATATCAAGACTGCTATACTTGTTACAAATAACCAAGTATATGTTTTTAGATAGTTCAGCTTTGTCTTCATTTTTAAATATTTTAATTATTAACTTCCTTACATTCAGGAAATAGTCTGTTTTAATAGCCTGGGTTTTGTGGATAAAAGTTATCCGTTACGTCTCGCTCTCTTTGTGGAATTGGAAGCAAAAGGTCATTTGCAGAAAAATTATATCCATTATCATTTGAAAACTGAGTGAGTATTGGTACTGCCTGGTTAAATCTGATTAAATCGTATAATCTATGGTTCTCAAAAGCCAGCTCGACTCTTCTTTCGTTTAATAATGCTTCTTTTGTAAGTACATCACCACTTGCGATAAGGGCTACTCCGGCTCGTGTTCGTACTCGGTTATAGGAAGCTATTGCACTTGCATCAGAGGTTTCTAAAAACTCTCCCATGATTGCTTCGGCATGCATTAGTAAAACATCTGCATATCGCAAAACGATCCAATCTCTACCAGAATTTTGATCGGCATCAGGTTGAAATTTATTATTTTCAACTCTAAGGCTGCCTACAGTAGAACTCAAGAAGGTTACCGGAAATCTCACAGGTTCGTTTGCTGCTGTAATTGCTGCCTGAAGCTCTGGTGTAGCCAGATTAACTCCTTGTGCACGACCAGCAGCCGTCATATCAATACTAAATCGTTGAGAATCTCCTTGTACTTGTACGCTGTTATCATCTCTAGCGTCAGACGTAATTGGTGGAGTACTTAATGATTCATAGGAAACTGCAAATATGATTTCCTCATTTAATTCATTATCAAATGCAAAAACACTTTCAAATGAATCTAGGAGGCTGTACCCGTAAGGGTTGTTTTCGTCAACAAGCTCATCTAATATTGTTCTTGCCTGTGTATAGTTAGGAGTAGGGGCGCTTAAATATACTTTAGCAAGCAATGATTTTGCAGCTCCGGCAGTTCCTCTATTTGGTTTTTCACTAAAACTTTCTAAGTTAGAAATTGCAGCATTGAAGTCGCTTATTATTTTTTGATATACCTCGCTTAACGGCAGTCTGGGATATTCTTCAAAATCCTCTGGTGCAATTTCTCTGTCTATAAAAGGTACATCGCCAAATGCTCTCGCTAAATTAAAGTGAGATAAGGCTCTCATAAAGTAAGCTTCTCCGATAATTTGATTTCTATTACTATTTTGGATTCTATCCTGGTTATCGAGAATAATATTTGCTGATAATATTACTTTATAATTATTGGTCCAGTAATTGGCCGCTTCTCCCAGATCAGCAGTCATACTAAATGACTCGATGTCTCCAAAATCTCCATCTCCATTGGCAGATACTCCATTATCTGATCTGAGCTCAGTAATAAGAAACTCGCCTGCAGGAATTTTTTGGTATCCATCATACATTCCATTTAGAATCGAAACAAAACCAGAAGGATCGTTTAGGGTTGGGGTTTTATCAGGTTCGTTAGGATTGCTTAGGGTTAGTTCATCTACTGAACAGCTAGGTAGCATAAAAGAAACAATAGCCGTTAGGTACAATATTTTTAAGAAATTTGTTTTCATGCCTGTATGTTTAAAATTGAAGATTAAGACCCATAGAAACTACTCTTGGAATCGGAGGTGCTCCTCTTTGATACCCGAAGGTTGTAGCTAAATTTGCTCCTCGGGTGTTGTAATTTGCACCTTCTGGGTTAAATCCAAAATAGTCATCAGCGGTTATATAAATTAAATTTTCGCCGTTTAGGTATATTCTTAATTTATCGATGCTCATTTTTTGAGTAATATCTGTTGGTAGTGTGTAACCGATTCCTACATTTCGTAATGCCACAAAAGAAGCATCTTGGATATGATCATCGGTAAAGATTCGTTTTCTTAAAAACTCTATGTTAGGTGTATCACTAGTGACAGCTTGATTTGAGCTAAACTCATTTTTTTGATATTCTATATCAGAAACACGAACTTCAGCTCCATGAGAGCCTTGGAATGAGAAACTTAAGTCTACTCCATAAAAATTGAAGTTACTAGAGAATCCCCATTCAAAGTCAGGGTAAGGGTTTCCTAATTCGGTTCTATCTTCGTCATCAATAATACCATCACCATTTAAATCTTTTACATATACATCCTGTGATTGAGCATTGATAGGATAAAACGGATTATTAAGATATTGAAAAGGAACTTCTCTGTCCATTACAAAACCATAAAAAGAAGTAATAGGTTGTCCTTCATTTGCGATAAATTGAGTGGCTCTTTTGTCATCTTCTATAGAAGAAATTAATCCGTCATTTTTACCAAAATCTACCAATTCGTTAGTATTTTTTGTGAATTGAGCAGAGACATTCCATTTGAAATTTGGTCTGGTAACGATATTAGAGCGAGCTTCAATTTCTATTCCTTCATTTTTAACTTCTCCCGAATTTTGTAAAAAACCTCGTGCTCCTGTAACTGATGGTATAGGTAAAAATAGAATAAGATCATCACTAGATCTGGTATAGTAATCTACAGATAGTCCAAATGCACCATTTGCTATTTCTAAATCAATACCTGGATTAAATTCTATTAAACGTTCCCATCCAAGATCTGGATTAGCAATAACGGTAGGCTTTAATCCCGGTTGTCCATCAAAAACCACTGGAGATAATGTACTTAATGATCTATATAGAGAACTGAAAATGTTACGGTCTATAGCATTAGAACCTGAAACCCCATAACTCGCTCTTATTTTAAGATCTGTAATTATGTTACTGTCCTGAAGGAAGCGCTCACCAGAGATCCTCCATCCTGCTGATGCTGCAGGGAAGAATCCAAATTTTGTGTTTTCTCCAAACCTTGAGCTTCCATCGGTTCTTGCACTAATTGAGAGTAAGTATTTGTCATCAAAATCATAATTGACACGTCCAAAATATGAAATCAATTTCTCGTTGCCCATACGAGTAAAACTTCCTTGTTCACCAACATTTGCAGCAGGAATATTATCTGTAATATCATCTGTAAATCCCAGACCACGTGTAGATTGCTCTGTAAAGTCGAAATCATCAAAAGAAAAACCACCGACAGCATCGATTGTATGAGCTCCCAGGTTATTTTTATAAGTTAATAAAGACTCTACTCCATAGTGAGTCACAGTTCTTACGCTTTCATCTCTTTGAGTACGTCCAGATCTATTTTGATGATGAAGAATTCCTCTTTTATCGTAATCTCTTGTGAATCTGAAATCACCATAAATAGTTTGTTTAAATTTAAGGCCATCAGCTAATTTAAATTCTAAGAAAGAACTACCCAGAATTTTAGTTTCTCCTTTGGTTCTTTTTCGTTCTAAGACTTTTGCTAATGCATTGGCATCACCGGTGGTACTCAGACTAATTCCTCCGCTTGTTCTTGAAAAGTCCAGAATTGGATTTCCTAAAGCATCTCTAAGAATACCACTGCCATCTTGTGTAAAAACATGATCAAACATTCGTTCAAGCGCGTAGTCACCAGCTATTGCTTCAGAGAAAATTACAGATCCACGGCTATCTGCTGTATTTACTAAGCCTAACGTAGTATTGTTTAATCGTGTAGGTACCCATGGTGATTGTCTTAGTGCGGTTTCAATACCCACTGGAAACCTCCTTTGTAATGTATTTTGTCCGTTTAGGTTTAATCCAAACCTGATCTTATTGTTTTTTGACTTTGAGTTGATTTTTACTCTGGCATTATATCTTTTAAAATCGTCTGTAAGCAATACTCCTTCATCATGAACATACCCTAATGAGGCGTTGAATTTTGTATTTGGAGTACCACCTGTAGCAGAGAAAGAGTGACTTTGAATAGTCCCGCCATCGATCATTATGTCTTGCCAGTCAGTTTCTCCACCATTTGCTGCGCTAATAATTCCGGCAACAGTTAGCAATGCATTACCTTTATCCAAATTTTCTTGAAATCGTTGACCTTCAACAGAGTTTGGGTCCAAGTCAGATTGAATACCATTAATATATTTTTGCCAACGGGCTACAGAAGAGGTGTATTGGTCGTTTTGAGGAACAAATTTAAACCCAGTATAAGAATTGTAAGCAAATTTGGTATCACCACTTTTACCTTCTTTTAGGGTTACAATGATAACCCCATTAGCTCCTCGAGATCCAAAAATAGCAACAGATGATGCATCTTTTAATACCTCTATAGATTGAATATTATTAGAATCTATACTCCCTAACAAATCAGGATCAGTACCAAGTGCTATTCCGTCGACAACTATTAGTGGACTAGAGTCACCAGAGATTGATCCGGGACCTCGAACGGTAATTTTTGGTGCTCCACCAGCTTCTGGATTTGTAGCTTGGATCCGTATACCTGCAACTTTACCTACAATGGCATCATCAAGACGGGCAACGGCTCTATTTTGAATTAATTCTCCAGAGACTTTGGCAACAGATCCGGTCAGATTCTTTTTGGATTGAGTACCATACCCAATGACTACTACTTGTTCTAGTTCTGAAGCGTCTTCTTCTAATACCATATCTATAACCTTTTGATCGGTTATGATTACTGTCTGGGTTTTAAACCCTACATACATAAATTCAAGAATATCTCCTGGCTTGGTTCGTATAGAATAATTGCCGTTAAAATCACTTGAGGTACCATTAGATGTACCTTTAACAAGGATATTTACACCAGGAAGTGGTGTTTGGTCTCGTGCATCGACAATTGTTCCTGTTACTATAGAAGAGCTGTCCTGTGCCAGCAAAGGAATTTGAAATAAAATCAGGACAATAAAAATTAGTTTAACTTTAAAATTCATTTTAGTTATGTTATGTTCCTACAATTAGTTTAATACCTGTGTGAAGGTATCCCGATGAAGAATAACAAAGAAATATTCCTTATTCTCCCTTCTTTACGATGTACATAACCATGCAGTTTTAACAAAATTTCGTATTTTTGCAAGGCATGTAGTTGATAAAGTTCATGCATTTTTCGTATTACTTCCCTCCGAAAGAAGTAATTTAAAAAGGGATAGGCGTGCACCTGTCCTTTTTTTGTTCCCTAGTAATTCGTTTGTTTCATAGTGACTGTAATTTGACGTTTTGTTTGAAGTAATTGCTTATTTATTTGGTAAACCAAATTGGATAACCAAATTGGTTTACCAAATATATGTTATTTTAATGTTAATAAAAAAAATATTCTAAATTTTAATGTTAAAATTTTATTCACCCGTAGTTTTTTAGGCAGAAAGATTGAAAGATCTTTAATCGGTAGTGTTAGGGAAGTAAAATAAAAAGTACGCTACTCCATAAAATCTTCGCGAATTGGGCTGAAAACATCGATTAAGAACCCCGATTTTAAACAGACAGCACCGTGCATAACATTTGGAGGGATAAAAAATGAATCTCCTCCTTGTAACACCTTGGTTTCATCACCAATTGTCACTTTAAACTCCCCACTTACTACATAAGTAACTTGAGAGTGATAATGTTTATGCATAATTCCGATACCGCCTTCTTCAAATTCAACATTAACCAACATGATATTATCATTATACCCCATAATTTGGCGTTTGACTCCCTCGCCAACAGTTTCCCATTTTATTTCTTTTCCGAATATAAATTCATTACTTGATCCAAAACTTTTCATATGATTGTTATTTATGCTATTCATTGTATTACTTTTATTTTGTTATACGTATATGGTCCTTTCCATTGTATGGGTTTTCCCTTCAATTTAATAGTATGACGAGTGTCTTTGTTAGAATCCGACGTGCACAGAATAAACATATGATTGCTACTTTTTCTGGTCACAATGCTCCACCCGATATAGTTTTCATTCTCAAGTACTATTTTTTTTATTTCCTTAATGTTGCTGGATGACTTCGTAGCTATTTCAGTAACTGGGTTATAGTGTCCATGGCTCTCAATACTATGAATAAAGACGTCTTTTTTTATTTTTGACTTTCTAACAAGCAATGCTGGATCCCTTCTTAAATTAAAATTAGGATCACTGGCTCCAATTCTGGCCAGTACTATTTCGCTATTTGCAGCATTAGCACTAGACAACGTGTAAAATATGTTTTTAGATACCCATGTAACTTGTGCGGTGTTTTTTTGTTTTGAAATTGATTTGCCTTCTAGCCATAGATGTTGGTAACCATTTTTGTGACCAAGTTTTTGAAGCTGATTAGGAGTTTTATAATCAAAATTTGTAGTTATTAGTTGTCCGAAGTAGTAAAAGGGTATGTCGTATTGATGTACGGTATCCGAAACAACTTTTATCATGTCAATTAATAAAGGATTATCAAAATCACCATCCTCGAGCATAACTACAGTTCTATGAAGTTTTGTATTGGGATACGCATTGTCTTCTTTAGCACTAATGATTTGCAATTTCGGATTCGAGATGTCAAAAAGGTACTTTTCAGAATGGTAAGCACTCCCTATTTCAAATTGACCATTAAAATGTGAAATTTCATCCTGAATGATGGTATTATGTGCTATACTTTGTTTTGCCCATGTGTTATTTTCTCTAAGATATCCACCTCCGTTTTTTTGCTCAATATTTACAAACCTGGCAAGTCCATAATCCTGAAGTACTTCGTTGCCGTTATTGTAGTATGAAAATGATAATTTGTCGTAGTGCCCATGGCTTAAACCTTGAGCTGTATATTTCATCACAACATCAAATAATTGATTTGTTGAGCGCAAAATTCCCACTCCACCCTCTGAGCCATCAGAACCATCTCTAAGCTCGATAGATTTTTTTAAAAATGGAGTGGCTTTATTTTCTTGAAGACCTTGCGCTACTGCTAATCCAGTATCATCCAATTGTACATTATTTTGTTTAGATGCGATGCTAAGTAACGAAGTGTCATTTCCTCCAAAATGATAGGCGATATCTACTGCTGATACAAGTTCTCTGGAATAGTAAGACATTCCTTTCTGACCATCGTTAAGTGGAAAAAACTCTCCATCGGTATCGGTAAGATTAAGAAGTGCGTACACAGCTTTAATTAGAACTCCGTTTTTGTATTCAAAAATTTTTAATTCGGGTTTTACATTTTGTAAGGCTTCACCAAATATCATAAAAGGATACATGGCATATCTTTGATAGTATGGCCCTTCTGTGTAATAGCCATCCGGCGAAAACGGAGAATCCAAATTGGCCAGAAACCCAGTATTTTGCCCTTCTGGTTTTATAAACCCACCATCATTATCTTTGGCATTGGGATCGATTTCATCACTTTTTAATCCGTATAAAGCTCTGTTAATTAATTCTTCATTATTCATTACTAATCCAATCATGCCTACAGCTACGTTACCCCAGGTGCTATGATTATGAATGCGATTAAAAAACTGTGGAGATTCTAAAGATAGAAAATTGGCGTATGGTATAAATAAATTTTTTTCTAAATGGTCACGTTCTTTAGGAGTTAGATATTCATAGATACAATCATATGCCTGACTTACATAAACCAGCCAATTAGCATCATTTAGACATTGCCAAAATATTTTTCCTCGGGCATAAGATCTTGTTTGTGGATGCAAGGGTAGAGTAGGGTACATTTTAGCGTACGCCTTTAATACATCATGTATATAAATAGCATAATGATCATCTTGTAAGATCTGATATAGTACTCCTGCTTTTTGAAGTATGCTCCAGTTTTTCTTGTGCCGATCATGTGTATAACCACCTGCCATATCTTTAGGTATGGGAACATGAATCCCTGTAGCAATTTCTTTATCAACTTCTATTTTGGTTGTAGCCAGAGTAGTATCAAAAAGAGGAATGCTTCCAAGCTCTTTTCTGATAATTTTAACTCCATTTTTGGTTAAAATCAGGTTTGGATGCTCTTGCGCGTGACCAGGAATGAAAATGAGTAAAAAAAGTACTGGAAAAAAGAGTTTCTTTATTTTTAACAAAGAGGTCTGTGTGCTTAGGTTTTGTTTCATTACTCGCTAATTAATCCTAAATGTAAACCATCGTCCGCCTTTGAACGTAACTTAGAGTTTTTGCTAAGTGTATAAGTTGAAGCGTTCTCGAATTGAGGATCAAATGTCCATATTGTAGTGATATCATGTTTCTGATCGCCTGTAATAATTGTCTTTTCTGAATTAAAAAAATTGTTATGATGTACTTTTGCGATGGGCCCACCAACAACAAGATGCATCTGAATACCTTTGCTGTTTTTGAAAATACTGTTTTTAATTTCTGCATTTTGCACCCCAACTAATGTGATTGCCTTTTTATTATTATTTCTCTTACCATGGCCAACATTATCAATGACATTATGATCAAAGGTTAAAAAGGGACCAAATGTACTTTCGTCTCTACCGTCTCTAACCAGATTTAAAATTGCCCCTTCTATATTAGAGAAAACATTATTTTTTAAGATGACAAACTCTGCATTGAAAATTCCGTTTTCACCTATTTCTTTATCCAGAGACATAATATTGCCTGATATATTTTTGAAACTTGAATTTTCAATACGAATCATATCAGCCATCGTATTTTTAAATACCTTGATTACATCATAAGAATGATTAATATTTAAGTTTTTAAAATCGCAATTATCAATCAATAATTTATAGTTTTTATTCATTGAATATTTGCTGGTTCTTATTACGGCATTGCCACTATAATCCGGGGCATCTTTTCCGTCAAAAACCAATCCTTTTAGTTGCAAACTACCCCCATTTTGAATATCAAAAAGAGATTTTTTTTCAAAAGTAATTGTCGATTTTTCTAAGAAAGGTCTAACGGTAATTGGGTGATTTACCTGTATCGTTTTGGTTATTAAATATCCGTTGTTTGAGGTTAACTCTATGATATCTCCTGGATTAGAATTCTTTATCGCATCAAACAATGTATTAATGCCAGGTTTCACCTGTATGGTTTTTCCAGAATTAAGCGGTATTGTCTTCTCGATTTTAGGGTACCACAAGGTACCTGTAGTCTCTTTTGTTGGTATATCTCCTTTGATTACTGCTCCAGCATTCAGATCCATATTATTTGGAACTAACAACCCATTAGCATTTTTTCTGAAACTAATTTCCTTAGAAATAAACCCTGTATCAGCAATGGGTTTTGTATTGGGCGATATGATATTATTTTCAAATCGAATACCAGTAATATCGTCATATACGGTAAATGTATTGTCATTATTTTCGTTATAGACAATATTATTTTGCATTGTAGAGTTTATTGGGGTCGCGCTTCTTTCTGTATCACTGCCTGCGCACAATTGTATATAATCGCAATCAATAAATGTATTGTTTTTAATTACAGCATCTTCTACCCGAAAATAACGATTAAGAGGCGAATTTGGAACACCGTTCATGACAACTAATGCGCCTCCAAAACGATAGCCAGTAAGCCCAATGGCATAGTTGTTTTCTACCGTTTGTTTTCCATTAATTACACGAATACCACCTGTACTAGGTACTTTGTTACCAATAAACACGTTATTGTTTACATTTGTTTCATTACCATGTCTCATAGTTAATGTCCCTCTACATTCGTAAAATACATTGTTACGAAATGTATTTTGACATGATTTGCTTGAGATAATTTCTAATTCACCACTACATCGGTCGAAATAATTATATTCTACGATAGTGTTTGAATTGCTTAAGGAGTGGTGGCTGGTTCCGATTCTTAGTGTTTCGCCTCCATTTGAACCAAGAGTCTGCCTGGGGCCAAAATAGTTGTGATCAATTTTATGATGGTTTTGAACAAACTTTTCGGAGTTTAACCGAACTGCCATAGTTACTCCCAAATTACTTTTACCTTCAATGTGATTGTGATCTATTCGATTGTTTTTTCCATAAATACCTATCCAATAATCCTGTTCTCTTCGTTCAGGATTACTATAATTATCGATTACACATTCTGTCAAGCGACAATTGGAGGCAAAATTTTCTTTATCCTTTTTGAAAGAAATAACCTCTGAAGTTGGAGTATACCCATTTTGAAATACCAGACCACTGATAACTAAATATTCTCCAGAAATTCTAAGATTTGAAGCACCTTCTAACGTAGTTTTTCCTTTTTCTTCTACAGTTAATGTAATGGGTGATTTTTTAGTTCCCTTTGCTTCAAAAAGTAATTCGGCATCTTTCCAAACTCCTTTGGCTAATAGTATAGAATCACCAGGCTTAGCAATTTTAACAGCTTCATTAAAAGCTTCAACAGAAGTAACAGTAGCTATCTTTTCTTTTTGAGTAGTTGAACAAGAATACGTTAATATACTAATGATTATGTAATAAAATATAGTTCTTTTCATGAAATCAATCTGGTTTACCAATTTGGTTAACCAAAAATAGGAATATTTATCAATAATCAAATAAAGTAAGTGTCTTTTTTGATGAAATGTTCAAAAAAGACGTTGATATGATGCTTTTTTGATAGAATAAAGAACTTTTAAATAAACAATTATCAGTAAAAACCGAGTATAGCCGTTTTTTTATAGATATAAAGTGCGTTTTTATTCACTACAATATCGATATAACTCTTTAAAGTGGTCATTAAGATTTGTAACTGCGGTATCAGCGTCTTTTTCTCTAATAGCATCAACAATGGCTTGATGCTCTTTGATTAGTAAATAACTTTCTTCTTTATTACACACTTTGTTTTTTACAAAATGAGTAATAATTTCTGGAGTAATGACAAGCATTAAAGAGTTAATAACACTATTATTACTTGCTTCAGATAATTTAAGATGAAACATTAAATCTTCTTCTACAGCATCCAGTCCTTGTAAAGCTTTTTTACTATAGGCTTCATGCGCTTCTTCTATTTGGCGGATTTGATCTTCGGTTCTTCTGGTGGCGGCCAGGCGCACTGCATTTGTTTCTAGAATTATTCTGGTTTCTACAAGAGATTTAAAATCTGGTTTTTGAAGTTCTAATATATCAGACATCATACCTTTTAAGGCGGTAACTCCAATATTGGAAACCCGGGTTCCACTTTGAGGATATTTTTTTACCAAACCATAGAATTCTAATTTTTGAATAGCTTGACGCAGTTGATTACGGCTGACACCAAATTTTTTGGCTAGATCTCTCTCGGCAGGAAGTCTGTCTCCAGGTTCCAGTTGTTTAGAAACGATAAGTTCTCGTATTTTAGAGATAATGATTTCTTCTGCATTAGTTTTAGAGATATTCGATTTATCAATACTATCTATTATATTTAAATTCATAGGTGTTGTTAATTGGCTTATTGAAGTAATTTAAATTATATTAAATCTATTAATATAATTTTAAAAAGGCCTCGTTTTTAGGAAAAAAATAAGGCTATTTGGACAATTTTCCAAATAGCCTTATGGTTTTGAGGGGAAACTTAATTAATGATCAAAGTTTTAATGAAAAACGTCTAATTTTTGTATTGCAACCCGACCGTAATCAGAACTTTTGTAGGATTTTCCTTTCATGGACTGCAGATAATTTCCTGCTTTAAAATAATTTTGTTTAGCAGATGCTTTTTTAGAGGTAAAGATTGTTCTAATACGATTGCCATTACTATTCAACTCGTATAATTTAACGATACTGTTTTTATACGTTAGTTCTAAATACATCTCTTCTCCCAGATTGAAGTTTCCAACAGTTTTTCCGCCTCCCTCCAGGACTTCTGTTACGTAGCCATTAATTCTCATTTTAACAGAACCACTGGTTTGGTTTGCATTTCCTTGACATTGTACTCTGATGACATCGTCAAATGTATCCGTTTTATCATGTATTTGTCCAAAACAAACTTTCCCCGAACTTGGTAGACGATCTACTCTGACCTTCCATTTCATACGATGTTCTTTACTTGTGGTTCCGTCCCAGTAGATATTATTATTGCCGTTAGCTGTTAGTTCTCTTAACTCCATTCTTGGATTACCAGATCCCGACGAAGTGTCACTACCTGCCCACACTTGAAAAATTGTCCAGTTATTTTCTAAAAAGAACCAATTTCTATTGGTGTATGATTGTAGATTAGGGATGGCATCTACATAATCATTATTTGAAGGAGATCCACTTAATCCATTGAGTTTCCAGTTTTTAAGCCCTAAAAGATTGTAAGGCGTATTCCCTGAGGGTGGTGGAGGGGTGCTGCCACCCTCACCATATATTTCAGTCTCTGTAATACTGTTCCAGTCGTTGCTTGAGTTTCCAAAAGAAGAAATACGTATATATCTGGCATTAACTTCATTAAAATTGTAGGTTTCTAGCTGTTTTGTAGAACCGCTACTTCCACTTGATGCTGCATCATATACAGTAGATAAACCAGAGGTTGAATTCCCCACTCTTATCTTAAAATATGCTTTTCGCTGATCTCCTTTATACCAGGCTATTTTTACGCTGGACACCTTTTTAGTAGATCCTAGATCATAGGTTATATACTTTCCTGATGCTCCTTTAGAGGACCACCTCGTATTTAGGTTTCCATCTAAAGTGTTAGCCGGGCCATTGCCATCATCTCCATTTGCAGAAACTGAAGAAACATTGAGTTTTGTGGTTGCTGCTTTTTGATTGTCAAGATTTTGAATGTGGTCAAACTCTTCTAAAGTTCCAATATCGGTAGTGCAATTAGTTAAAGTCATGCAGATAAATGCAAACAACGCATATCCTACAAGTTTGTTTGAAGTTTTCATAATGTTTGTGTTAAATATTCATGTTCTATTATAATTGGTCAACCAATTTATATCAAATTAATCTTTTTGACAAGCAAAATTTGAATAATCGTTAATAAAAAGGTTAAATAATTATCAATTTTAACATTTAACGAGAGAGCTTGCGCTTTGTAAACGCAAAACACAACATTTATCAGAGTACGTATTTTGAGGAAAATATATGATCAACAGAGTGGAATTTTTTTTGAATTGCATGCATTATTTCGGGTCTACGTGTTTTTGCAATTTGCTATTTTAGGCGATATTGCTTTATTTTCTAAAAAGATAAATTTAAGGATAACTCAGAATGCGCTATGGTTAAGCTAAAAATTCCAGAAGGCCGCTACAACCATCTGGAATTAAGAAAAAGTGTGTATACACCGGTAATTACTATTTGGGACTAGTTATGTGGGTAATTTAAAAGTTTTCAGAAACTATAATCTCACTAAACTCTGCTATGCCGTTTCCGGTACTTGTTGATTTTATAGATTGGTTATAGACTCCTGCTTTGAAATAATTACTCTTACATGTTATGTTATCATAAGTTCTTATAGGAGTACTCATATCATCAAGGTAGATTTTTAGTACACTATTTTGTACCGTCACTTTAAATGTCAACCAATTACCTAATATATAGTTGTTTTTAATATATCGATCACTATAATTCAAGCTTCTAAAATCAACAGGAAACCCCTCAGACGCTCTACCTTCGGTTACATCTCCTAATATATAAATTCTACCTGTATCACCTTCTTTTGCATTTGGAATATCGCTTTGTATTTGTATTCTCAAAAGGTCATCCCAAATATTCTGTTTGAAATCATGTATTTGTGCAAAAGCAAATTTGCTTGTCGATGAAGTTTGTATTACCCTTACTTTAATACTTAGCGTTTTAATAGTGTTGGTGGTGGCATCCCAACCTGTTTCTCCATCGCCATTAGAAGGCATTTCTCTTAATTCACTTCGGGTATTAGATGAATTGCCTGTTGTAGGCGTACCATTTTCTGTAGGGCACGAAAATCTTACATTTCCGTTTTCAACAAAAAAGAACTCATCCTTATATTTTTTAAAGCTGGGATCCTCACTATAATCATTTCGGTTTTCATCTAAATATATTTCATCAGCCAAATTATCATTGTCAAAATCTCTAGGCAGTGTGATTTTCCAATTTTTTAGTTCTAAAACCTCATATGGGATGTCTGAATTTGCAGTTCCATCTCCATCATTTCCACCGTCCTGGTCTCCGTTATTGCCATTCGTATCTGTATCATCTCCTCCTTCGGGCTTAGTAGTTACTTGTTCTTGATTTTCTGATAGTTCAGTATCAGAATCTGAAGAGCAACTATAGATAAAATAAAGTGAAAAAATTATAATGTATAGGCTAAAAAATTTATTGTAGTTCATGACAATTTTGAGGTTATGTTACGAGATGCAATTAAAAATAATTGGGCGACCAATTTAAGAAAAAAATAGAAAGCTACCTAATTCTGGTGATATCATTAGGATCACTATAAGGTATAGATGCGTAATTGATAAGTACTGTTCTGCTTTATAGTCTCTTACTTTTTGCTTCAAAAAAATAAATAGCGATATTCTCTTTTATGATGTAGATAGATACTTTTGTAATAATAAATTAAAGATATTATAATTTATAGCGTTTAATTTTATGAAAATCGCATTTTTATAAAATTTAATGTCCAGAGATGTGATCTGTATTAAGTTTTTATGTAATATTGTACAATCTAGTTAACGAAAGGGGCTACGGCCGACGATTTAGAGTTACTATTATGAAAACGGCAAAACATTTTTATTCAGAAGTTAGTGTTCAATCTTTGAACAAATCAGGTAATAGACAAGTACCTGTTCGCCGCTTTCGTCGCCCCTTGGGGGTCTAATCTTCTTTTGAAGTAGGTGCGCCCTACTTCCCCTAGAGACAATATCTTTTTAATTTTAGAAATCATGTGTTATTTGATGCTTGTATTAAAAATCAAGCAAGCGTATTTACATATTTCTAAAGTTGACTTCAGGTATCATTAAATCAATTTCATTTTAATAATCAAAGCTTTTTGATAAACGGAATTTCGTTTATGGAACAGGTAGATATCATTATCGCTGACGAAAGTCATTATAAGTACTCGCACGAAATATGCGAAGTAATAGCAGACTCTGCAAAAGTCAGAGGAACGGGTATAGCAAAACGAACTCCAGAATATATACAAACCAAAATGCAGAATAGAAATGCAATCATTGCTGTATGCGGTGATACGTTTGCCGGTTTTTGCTATATCGAAGTATGGGGACATGAGAAGTATGTCGCACATTCTGGATTGATAGTTCATCCAGAATATAGAAATCGGGGTCTGGCCAAAAAAATTAAAGAGTTTACATTTCATCATTCGCTAAAAAAATATCCCAACTCAAAAGTATTTGGAATAACCACGGGACTTGCAGTGATGAAAATCAATTCTGATTTAGGCTATAAACCAGTAACTTTTTCAGAACTAACCGATGATCCAAAGTTTTGGGCTGGATGTAAGACATGTACCAATTTTGATATCCTAACCTCTAAAAATCATAAGATGTGTTTGTGTACTGGTATGTTGTATGATCCTTCAATATCGGTCAAGAAAAAAGAAAAGTGGTTTAATAAAAGAGTATTAAAACGGCTTAAAAGTATCAAGCAAACGATGCTAGCAAGCAATAAACAATTAGTATTATGGAAAAAGTAGTATTGGCATATAGTGGAGGTTTAGATACCTCGTACTGTGTAAAATACCTTATTCATGAGCAGAATCTTGAAGTGCATACCATTTTGGTAAATACCGGGGGATTCTCTGATAAAGAATTAAAAGAAACAGAAAAAAGAGCGTATGAGCTTGGTAGTGTTGATCATGTAAACAAGACAATTTTAGATGATTTTTATAACAAGGCGATTAAATATTTGATATTCGGCAATGTTTTAAAAAATAATACCTACCCTCTTTCGGTTAGTGCAGAAAGAATTTTTCAGGCTATTGAAGTTATTAATTATGCAAAAAAAATAGGCGCCAAATATATTGCTCACGGTAGCACAGGTGCCGGAAATGATCAAATACGATTTGATGTAATTTTTCAAACCTTAGCACCAGAGATTGAAATTATCACTCCGATTAGAGATCTAAAGCTTTCTCGCCAGGCAGAAGTTGAATATTTAAAGAAACATGGTGTGCACTATAGTTGGGAAAAAGCCCAGTATTCTATAAACAAAGGAATATGGGGAACTAGTGTCGGAGGAAAAGAAACGCTTACCTCTCATAGCACATTACCTGATACGGCTTATCCTAGTCAATTACAGAAGAAGAAAGATGAATCTGTAGTTCTTAATTTTGAAAAAGGAGAATTAATTGGGTTAGATGGTATAAAAGATACTCCGGTTAATACCATTCAAAAGTTAGAAGAATTAGCCAGTGCGTTTGCGATTGGTAGAGATATCCATGTCGGTGATACTATTATTGGTATCAAGGGTAGAGTAGGATTCGAGGCTGCGGCACCTATGGTAATTATCAAAGCGCATCATTTGTTAGAAAAACACGTGTTAACAAAGTGGCAACAATACTGGAAAGAACAATTAGCCAATTGGTATGGCATGTTATTGCATGAGGGAAATTATTTGGATCCGGTAATGAGAAATATCGAAGTGTTTATGCAAGATTCTCAAAAATCAGTTACCGGAGATGTCAAAGTCAAATTGAAACCCTATCACTTTATTCTGGAAGGTGTAGAATCGGATTTTGATATGATGAAATCGGATTTTGGTCAGTACGGAGAGATGAATAATTCTTGGACTTCTGATGATGCAAAAGGCTTTATCAAAATCTATGGAAATGCAAATAAGATATATCATAATGTAAATCAAAGTGAATCATGATTAATGTTGGAATTATAGGAGGATCCGGATACACGGCAGGAGAATTGCTAAGACTACTTGTTCATCACCCCAACGTTGCAATAGACTTTGTTTATAGTACAACGAACGCAGGTGTTTCGATTGATAAACAGCATACGGATTTAATAGGAGAAATCGATCTCAAGTTTACCAACACAATTAATCCTAAAGTCGATGTACTATTTTTATGTTTGGGGCACGGTCGTTCAAGATCATTTTTGGAAACCAACACATTTTCAGAGGATACTAAAGTAATCGATTTGGGTAATGATTTTAGACTAAAATCAGATCATAATTTCTTAGGTAGAGCTTTTGTTTATGGGTTGCCAGAGTTGCAGAAAGAAAAGATCAAAATGGCAAATAATGTTGCTAATCCCGGATGTTTTGCAACAGCTATTCAATTAGGGTTATTACCATTGACTTCGGTAAATAAGTTGAAGAATCCAGTGCATATTAATGCAACGACGGGAAGCACAGGAGCCGGAGTTGTACCAGGTGGAACCACGCATTTTAGCTGGAGAGATAATAATTTTTCTAGTTACAAGGTATTTACTCATCAACACTTAGGAGAGATAGAACAAAGCCTTAAACAAGTACAGAATGACTTTGAAGCCCCTATTTTTTTTATTCCCAATAGAGGAAACTTCAGTAAAGGGATTTATGCCACAATGTATACGCGGTATGATGGGGATCTTGAAGAAGCTCAAAGGTTATATGAAAATTTCTATGCTGATGCAAAATTTACAGTCGTTTCTGATGAAGAAATTCACCTAAAACAGGTGGTTAATACAAATAAATGTATTCTTCATATTAGTAAAAAAAACGGAATGTTATTGATTACTTCAGTACTAGATAATTTAATCAAAGGAGCATCAGGGCAAGCTATTCATAATATGAATCTTATGTTTGGACTAGAAGAAAAAACAGGTTTAGAATTAAAAGCAAGTGCGTTTTAAAAGCAATAATTGCACCACTAAGCTCGTCTGAAGTGCGGCTTTAAAAATATATAAAATTTGGTCTTTAAGGCTTAGAATGACTAAAAAAGTATAAAATGAATAAAATAACAATTATAGGCGGTGGAAATCTTGGGAAATCAATCATCTCGGGATTAGCGAACAGTGATTTATTTGAAGCTAAGAATATTACTGTAGTTGATAAATCTAAGTATAATCTAAAAGAAGTTGAAGAAAAACTTGAGGTATCAACATCTCAGGATATCATACGCTCTATACAAGGAATTAAATGGGTAATTCTATGTGTACAACCACGGCAATTAGAAGCTGTTCTATACGAAATTAAAGATGTTGTCACAAAGGATCAAATTTTAATTTCTACCGTTACAGGAACATCAATAGCAGAAATCAATGAAGTTGTCCCTAACAATAAAGTAATTAGAGTAATGCCGAATACGGGTGCAGCAAAAAAGTTATCGATGACCTGTATAGCTGCTAATGATAATGCAAAAGAAGAATTAATGTTTGTTGAAAAAATGTTTGATACCATAGGAGAAACATTAGTTATCGAAGAAAGATTAATGCAAGCTGCTACGGTTTTAGGTGCCAGTGGGATTGCTTTCTTTTTAAGATTTTTAAGAGCCATGATACAAGGTGGTATACAAATGGGGTTTCACCCGCATGAAGCACAAATCATAGCAGTACAAACCGCAATCGGAGCTGCTACTCTGGTAGCCGAAAACGGAACCCATCCTGAACGTGAAATTGATAAAGTTACAACTCCGCAAGGATGTACCATAGAAGGCCTAAATGAAATGGAACATCAGGGGCTGAGTTCTTCAGTAATAAAAGGAGTAATGGCTTCTTATGAAAAAATAAATACGATAAAGTAGTTGATCGTTTATAGGTGTCAGCTGATAGATGAAAGCCGATACTAATAGTAGAAATCAACTTTTGATAGCATAGATTAAAAAAGTAATGGATTGTTTTTTAGCAGAAAGTACAAGACTAACAACAATCAACAAGTAACCCATAATTAATTATACAGAAATGAAACTATTCGATGTATACCCATTATATGATGTAGAACCAGTGAATGCTTATAATAGCATTATAATAGATAAGAACGGGGTGGAGTATTTAGATTTATACGGGGGGCATGCCGTTATTTCAATTGGTCATTCACATCCGCACTACATCAAAAAAATAAAAGAGCAAGTCGAGAAGATTGGTTTTTATTCTAATGCGGTTCAAAATAGACTACAGTCAAAACTAGCAGAGAAATTAGGAAAACTATCGGGGTATCCAGACTATCAATTGTTTTTATGTAATTCGGGGGCAGAAGCAAACGAAAATGCACTTAAACTTGCTTCGTTCTACACAGGAAAATCACGTGTGGTAGCATTTAAAAATGGTTTTCACGGTAGAACTTCAGCAGCGGTTGCAGCTACAGATAATACTAAAATTAATTCTCCCTTAAATCAACAACAAGACGTTACTTTCCTGCCCTTAAATCAGATCGAATTAGTAAAAGCTGAATTGAAAAAAGGAGACGTTTGTGCAGTAATCATAGAACCTATTCAGGGAGTAGGAGGGCTAGATGAAGGAACAACTATATTTTTCCAACAATTAGAAAGCTTATGTAAAGAATTTGGAGTGGTTTTGATTTTGGATGAAGTACAATCAGGCTATGGGCGAAGCGGAAAATTCTTTGCGCATCAGTTTCATGAAATTACTCCCGATATTATTTCTATTGCCAAAGGTATGGGTAATGGTTTTCCTGTTGGCGGAATCATCATTGCACCTCATATTGAACCAAACTATGGAATGCTGGGAACCACTTTTGGAGGAAATCACTTAGCATGCGCTGCAGCCTTATCGGTCCTTGAAGTAATTGAAACCGAAAACCTAATTGATAATGCCAGAATAACAGGAGAATATTTTTCATCTCAGGTGAACGATCTTCCGGGAGTCAAAAAAATAAAAGGTAAAGGGCTAATGTTAGGATTAGAATTTGATTTTGAAGTTAGTGAATTAAGAAAGAAGCTTATCTACGAAAAACATATTTTTACGGGAGGTGCAATGAATAAAAATGTATTAAGAATCCTTCCATCACTAACAATTGGTAAACGAGAAATAGATCTATTTATAAAAGCACTGCAGGAAGTGTTGGTAATAGAAAAAGATGTTGTCATTTGATATCTCATAATATAAAGCACTAAGAAAAAGTACAATGAAGAATTATTTTTCTATACAAGATATTGATTCACTCGACAAATGGATCGATGAGGCAATCGAGATCAAGAAAGCTCCTCTTTCTGATAAGGCCTTAGGAGTGAATAAGACCCTTGGTTTATTATTTTTTAATCCGAGTCTACGTACACGATTAAGTACGCAAAAAGCGGCTTTAAATCTTGGAATGAATGTGATTGTAATGAACTTTTCAAATGAAGGATGGTCGTTAGAATATGAAGACGGTACCGTTATGAATCAAGGCAATTCTGAACATATTAAAGAAGCCGCTCAAGTAGTTTCTCAATATTGCGATATACTAGCCATACGTGCTTTTGCAAAACTTGAAGATAGAGATGAAGATTATAGCGAAAAAGTAGTAAAAGGATTCATGAAATATGCGACAATTCCAGTAATAAATATGGAGAGCGCTACAGGTCATCCACTACAGGCATTAGCAGATGCAATTACGATCACAGAATATAAAATGAACGATAAACCTAACGTTGTATTATCATGGGCACCGCATCCAAAAGCTTTGCCACAAGCGGTTGCGAATTCATTTGTAGAAATGATGCAACAAATTGATGCAAATTTTGTCATTACCCACCCTGTGGGATTTGAGTTAGCCAGTCAAATTACCAAACAGGTGCCCATTGAGTACAACCAAAACAAAGCTTTTAAAAATGCAGATTTTATTTATGTGAAAAATTGGAGTTCATATACTGATTACGGTAAAGTATCGAGCTTAGAGGATTCCTGGAAAATTACAGAAGAAAAAATGAAAGTAACCAATAATGCTAAGTTTATGCATTGTTTACCAGTAAGACGTAATGTTGTTGTTGATGACGTTGTATTAGATAGTGCAAACTCAATTATTGTTGAGCAGGCAAATAATAGAACATTTGCCGCACAATTAGTTCTAAAAAAAATTCTTAAAAGCGAGCAATGATGAAAAAGCAAAAATTGATTGTCGCTAAAATAGGGGGTACCATTATAGAAGACCAAATAGCTTTAGATTCTTTTTTAAAAGATTTTTCTAAAGTTGAAGGAGCAAAAATTTTAGTACATGGTGGAGGGAAATCCGCTACTCATTTAGCATCAAAGTTAAACATCAAAACAGAAATGATTGATGGAAGAAGGATTACATCGGCAGAAGATTTAGATATTGTTGTCATGACTTACGCTGGATTATTAAACAAAGCGATTGTTTCCGGATTGCAAAAAAATAACTGTAATGCCTTAGGGCTCACCGGAGCAGATGCTAATGTAATTTTAGCTGAAAAAAGAGCGCCTAAATTTATTGATTACGGATTTGTGGGAGATGTGATTAAGGTTAATAATAAAGTGATTAATAGTTTTTTAGAATTAGGTATTACTCCGGTTTTTTGTGCAGTAACTCATGATGGCGAGGGACAATTATTTAATACTAATGCAGATACAATTGCATCTGAAATTGCTAGCGCAATGAGTAATTATTTTGATGTTTCCCTATTTTACTGTTTTGAGCTTAAAGGGGTCTTAGGGGATATCAAGGATAAAGAATCAGTAATAGAACATATTAATTTAGAAAAATATTCAAAACTTAGGGATACACAAGCCATCGCAGACGGGATGTTGCCTAAGCTGCAAAATTGCTTTGATGCGTTACAAAAAAATGTTAGCAAAGTACATATAGCTAATGCAGAATTCTTAAGAGATAATACTATTAAACATACTACATTGAGTTTGTGAGTTGATAAGTTTATGCATCAATTAGCCATGATTACTTGTAGTTTATAAGAGAAAAAATGGAAAGATCAGAGAATAAAAAATATACATCAAAGATCGACAAGAATGAGGATCTAGTTTTGGATAACTCAAATCCTCAAGAGCTTACAGATGAGGCTATAAAGCTTTTACACAAGCTTATTGAAACGCCTTCTTTTTCATCAGAAGAGGAAAATACAGCGCTACTTATAGAACAGTGGTTTACGAGTTACAATATTTCTTTCGAAAGAGAGCATAACAATATCTGGGCATACAATAAATACTTTGATCAACACAAACCTACAATTTTATTAAACTCACATCATGATACTGTAAAACCAAATGGTAACTATACAAATGATCCGTTTAGGGCTTTTGTAAATGAAGGAAAACTTTATGGTTTAGGAAGTAATGATGCAGGAGGATGTTTGGTTTCTCTAATTGCAACTTTTACATATTTCTATGATCAGAAAGACTTAAACTACAATATTGTGATAGTGGCATCTGCCGAAGAAGAGAGTAGTGGGCCTTTAGGGCTAAAAAGCGTTCTTAAATACCTAAAAAATGTAGAATTTGGAGTCGTAGGAGAACCAACCTTGATGCAATTGGCCATTGCCGAAAAAGGATTATTAGTACTAGACGTATCCATAAATGGAACGGCAAGTCATGCTGCACATCCAAATGATGATAATTCAATTTATAAAGCTTTAGAAGTTATACGATGGTTCCAGAATTATGAATTTGAGAAAGAATCAGAAACTCTAGGAAAAGTAAAGATGACTGTTACACAAGTTAGTGCAGGAAACCAACATAATGTAGTACCTTCTCATTGTGATTTGGTCGTTGATGTAAGAGTGAATGATAAATATCAAAATGAAGAGATTTTGGATATTGTAAAACAGGCAATGCCAAATCACGTTGAAATAAATCCACGATCTTTGGATTTAGGATCTTCGTCAATATCTAAAGATCATCCAATTGTAAGATCGGGGATAGCCTTAGGGAGAACTACCTATGGATCACCTACACTGTCAGATCAATCGGTTTTAAGCTGTCCGTCTTTAAAGTTAGGTCCGGGAGATTCAACAAGATCTCATTCTGCAGATGAATTTATTTACATTAGTGAAATTAAAGAAGGAATAGCTTTATATATAAAAATTTTAGAAGGGATACTATAAAAACACCATCACACCGAGCTTGTCGAAGTGTTAATCAAGTCAAGTTTGACAAAATTCTAAAAAAAATAATAGACGATACGATAATGAAACTTTGGGATAAAGGATTGCCAACAGATCAAAAGATTGATAGGTTTACCGTAGGTAACGATAGACAATTAGACTTGATTATTGCCAAATATGATGTACAAGCGACGTTGGCGCATGTAAAAATGTTGCATAGCATCAACTTGCTCTCTGATGATGATGTTTTAAGGATTGAAAAAGAACTGAATAACATATCCATAGAGATCGAAACAGGTACATTTATCATCGAAGATCAGTTTGAAGATGTACACTCTAAAATAGAATTCGAACTTACGAAAAGAATTGGTGATGCTGGGAAAAGAATTCATACGGCTAGATCTAGAAACGATCAGGTTTTGGTAGCTATGCATTTATATTTAAAAGATGAATTGCTGCAACTAAAATCTTTGATTAAAGAATTGTCTAATGATCTGTTGCTTTCTGCAGAAAAATACAAAGAAGTGTTGCTGCCGGGATATACACATTTACAAGTTGCAATGCCATCTTCTTTTGGCTTATGGTTTTCGGCCTTTGCAGAGAGTTTTGTAGATGATTTATATTTTATAAATGCAGCGCTAAAAGTTGTCAACCAGAACCCCTTAGGAAGTGCAGCAGGATACGGTAGTTCATTTCCTATTGATAGGGAGTATACCACAAAACAGCTAGGATTCAAAACGTTAAAATTTAATGTGGTAGCAGCACAAATGAGTAGAGGTAAATCTGAAAAATCAACAGCATTTGCGATGAGTAGTGTGGCGGGAACACTTTCTAAACTTGCAATGGACGTCTGTTTGTATATGAGTCAAAATTTTGATTTTATAAGTATACCGTCTGAGTTTACGACCGGATCAAGCATTATGCCTCATAAAAAAAATCCAGATGTCTTTGAATTGATTAGAGCAAAATGTAATAAAATTCAGGCCTTACCTTATGAGTTGACTTTATTAACCAATAATTTGCCAAGTGGATATCATAGAGATTTACAGTTACTCAAAGAAGGGATCATACCCGCTATTCAAGATTTAAAAGCATCTTTAGAAATGACCATATATGCTTTAAAAAATGTTACAGTTAATAAGAATATTTTAGACGATAAAAAGTATGATTATCTCTTCAGCGTCGATTCATTAAATGAATTAGTAATGCAAGGAATGTCGTTTAGAGATGCTTACGTGAAAATAGGATTAGATATAGAAAACGGGAACTATACACCAGAAAAGAATACAAAACATAGTCATATAGGTAGTATCAATAATTTATGTCTTGAAAATATCAAAGAGAAACTAAAGCAAGTTTAATTGAGTGTAAGTTGAGTTAGTTTAATTTTTTAGCTTTAGTCTAGACCCCCAGAGGAGTAGTTAACCTGTGGGGGTTGTCTTTTTAAAACATTTATATGCTATATTAGAATAAATTTTAGAGCAATGAAGATTACCTGTTTTGGAGAAGTGCTATGGGATATATTTCCAGAGCATAAAAAAATCGGCGGAGCACCCCTTAATGTTGCATTGCGATTGCATTCAATGGGGGTTGATACATGTCTCATCACAAGAGTTGGGAATGACAATTTAGGAAATGATATAATTCGTTATATTGAAGAACAAGAGTTTTCTGGGCATACTTTTCAAATAGATCCTGAGAATAAAACAGGAGAAGTTTTGGTAGAATTAGATTATGAAAATACGGCTACTTACCACATAAGCTATCCTGTAGCCTGGGATTTTATAGCATATTCAAAAATTATCGAAGAACGGGTAAAAGAGTCTGATGCTATTATATTTGGAAGTTTGGCCTGCCGAAATAAGGTATCCAGAAATACCTTATTTCGATTATTAGATAAAGCAAAATTTAAAATATTAGATGTTAATTTAAGACCACCTCATTACACTGAGAAGATACTTTCAAAAGTGATGATAAAAGCAGATTTTATTAAACTAAATGATGAAGAGTTAGTGGAGATTTGCAAGACATTTAAAATTGCAGCCTCAACGCTGGAGGAACAAATAACTGCAATTGCAAAGCATACCAATACGAACAAGGTTTGCATTACAAAAGGAAGCAAGGGAGCTACATTATATTATAAAGAAGTCTTTTATCATAATAGAGGTTATAGGGTAAAAGTGGTGGATACGGTGG
This sequence comes from uncultured Aquimarina sp., assembly GCA_947497175.1. Taxonomy (GTDB): domain Bacteria; phylum Bacteroidota; class Bacteroidia; order Flavobacteriales; family Flavobacteriaceae; genus Aquimarina. The sequence continues at coordinate 229,550 of CANMFM010000002.1, forward strand.
GCGCAGGAGATTCTTTTTTAGCCCGTTTAATTTCTGGTTTACTTCAAAATGAGAAACCACAGGAAGCACTTGATTATGCATGTGCAATTGGAGCGATGGTGGCCGGTAGTCATGGAGCAAATCCTACTTTTTCTAAAGAAGAAATAAGAAACTTTTTGATATATCAAGCTTATAAATAGATTTTTGTAATGATTTAAAAGTGAGTTAGTTATAAGGGTTTAAAATAGTATCTTAGTAGAATATACAATCATTTTTTGAATGGCAACAAAAAAAATCAATCGTAGACAAGCGGTTAAAGATATGTCGTTGGGTTTGGGTGCAATGAGTGTTATCGGTTCTGTAATCCCCGAATATATAAAAGATAATCTCAACGAGGTATCAGACCCTCTGGAGAGTCTTTTAAAAGGAAATGTAAATCATGCTGCATGCCGCTGGTGTTATCAGAACATTCCTTTACCAGAATTTGCAGAAAAGGGAAAGGAAATTGGGCTTAAAGCGATTGATTTGTTAAAACCAGATGAATGGAAAATTGTTCAGGATGCAGGCTTAGTTTGTTCTTTAGCAACAGATTCTTTTGCAAGTATTACTCATGGTTTTAACAACGCAAAAAACCATGAAAAACTTACAAGTCAGTATCTTAAACTTATTTCACAAGCGTCTGAGGCAGGAATTGAACAGGTTATTGTTTTTTCGGGCAATCGTAACGGTATTTCTGAAGAATTGGGAATGGAAAATTGTGCAAAAGGACTGGATGTACTTGTGAAGCATGCAGAGAAAAATAATGTTACGTTACTTATGGAATTGCTAAATAGCAAGGTCGATCATAAGGATTATCAATGTGATCATACTCCATGGGGTGTTGCTTTGGTAGATAAAATCGGGTCTTCTAATTTTAAATTGTTATACGATATCTATCATATGCAAATTATGGAAGGAGATATCATCACGACGATTAGAAAATACCATAATTATATAGCGCATTATCATACAGGAGGTGTACCAGGAAGAAATGAGATTAACGAGAAACAAGAGCTTAATTACCCTTCAATTATACATGCCATTGTTGATACAGGTTTTAAAGGGTATGTGGCACAAGAATTTATTCCTACCTATGAAAATAAATTAAAAGCCCTGCAGGAGGGGATTGCAATCTGTGACGTTTAATTTTATTAGAATAAAAGTAAACGTCTTATCGGATATTTTTCTATTCACTACATGCAGTTTTAATCTCCTTATGTAGAATTAAGGTGTAATATAGTTCGACACCCATTTTTTATAGATTTCCAATACGCTTTTGATTAAGGAACCATTGCTTTCAGGTCTTCAATAACATCGAGGTTATGTCTAAGATGCGCATAAAGAAGGAACAATATAAAAATAGCAATTGCGAATCCCCAAAACATGCCATTTTTGTTGCTGCTAGAGAATTTTCTGGATGTTTTAAGATACACCTGGGATAGCTTTTTGGTATATTTAGTAACTAATGCAAAGGCCGGAGCAAAAATTAGGACTACAATGGCCATGTCAATTAATACCAAAAGATATCCTTGTTGATCAATATGTTTTTTTACATACTTGATAATATGCTCATTAATAAGTGCAGCACATAAAACCGCTACTGCATATATAGCATATTTGGTAATTTTCCTGTTATTCATGGGGTATAAATCTACTATTTTTCCGTTAAGATTTAAAAACTAGTAAGACTATTTTATTAAATCAAAATATAATATGAAGAAAACGCATGCGATCATTGATTTAGTATGAAACCCTTTTTCAACTTTTAAGGTTTAAGTCAAAATACGGTGCTTTTAGATGTGTTAAAAGCTTTTCAAAATTCCCAATAAGCCTTAGTAAAATAAGTAATTATTTAAGAAAAACTTTGCGATTTAGTTAGTAAAAACGACTTTTATTTAAAATTTTAACGCTAAATTGATATATTTATGCTAAATAAGTATATATGAAAATTGAAACATGTCCTAATTGTGGTTCAGGCGAGTATATAAAAAGTGGAGTGATCAATAATAGACAACGATTTAAATGTAAATCATGTAATTACTTTTTTTCGGTAAACAAGATTGGAAAAAAAATAGATGACTATTATGTAAATAAAGCACTTCAGTTATATTTAGAGGGGTTAACCTATAGAGAGATAGAACGTATCTTAGGTATTTCTCATGTTAGTATAATGAATTGGGTTAAAAAATATAATATCAAACGCCCCCATAATTTTAACTATCATCCCACATACAAAATATTAAACGCTTCAGAATTATCATCTTATTTTCAAAATAGTAAAAACCTATCAGGAGCTGGTGTAGTCGTTACAGAACTAGGCGATAAGTTTATGCTTATAAAATGGGAACGTTTTAGGGATTAAGTATATTAAATTAACAAATAAATATATTAATTTTTTGTTAACTAATGCTTTTTTAGAGATTAGTAGTGTGCACAGAATCAAATCAATACAAATCTAATCTTTAAAAACTCTATGAGAAAACAGCTGATAATACTGTTGGGTTGTACTTTGTTTGCCTTACAGTTTACGTATTCACAAGGGTCTCCAGATTATACCGGTGGACTCAAGGTGAAACTCAATGAAGAGGGATCAAAATATTTCAGGATCATTTCATGGGCGCAATTTTGGGCACGATATCAGGATGAAGTGCCAGATGATGTTAGCAATACCAGTATGAGCATTCGCAGGGCTCGAATTCTTACCTACGCACAGATTAATAAAGATTTCTTAATTCTTACGCATTTTGGATTAAACAGTCTCAACGGAAATAACCAAAGTCCTTTAGGATTTGCAGAAGAGTCTCAATTATTCTTTCATGATGTTTGGGTACAATATCGTATCGGAGAAAATCATTCGGTCGGAGGAGGACTTCATTACTGGAATGGGATTTCTCGTCTTAATAACCAGAGTACGCTTAATATCATGACTTTAGATAATAATCGTCAATCCTGGGCTACTATTGGACTTTCAGACCAGTTTGCGCGTCATATAGGAATTTATGCTAAAGGAGCCTTTGGTAAATTACAATATCGTGTTTCGGTCAACGAATCCGGAACAAATAACCTGCAGGAAACTGCCGCAGCTCCCATAGCTGGTGAACCAGCGGTGTATGCCGGTAGACGATTACTTGGATCCAAAGATGCAGGAAAAAACTATGCCGGTTACTTTGATTATAATTTCCTTGACCAGGAATCTAACTTTTTACCTTATAAAGTTGGATCATATATAGGAGGTAAGAAAATTTTTAATGTAGGTGCCGGGTTCTTCTTTCATCCAAATGGGAGTGTCGTGGCTAACGCAACAGGAGAACTCGAAGGCGAAGACGTAGCAATATTTGCCGTTGATGCTTTTTATGATGCTCCGTTAGGTGAAAATGGATCTGCAATAACGGCGTATGCTACTTATCAAAATAATGATTACGGAGAAAACTTTACCTTAGGACAAACCTATGAGACAGGATCTATGGTATATGGACATGTAGGGTATGTAATTCCAAATGATAATAAGAAAACCAAGTTCCAGCCTTATGCGTCGTTTAACACGAGATCGATTGACGCTATAGATGAAAATGCTACCACCTTTGGAGTTGGAGCTAATGCATATTTTAGTGGACATAATTCTAAAATAACACTAGAATATCTGAACACAAAATACGGAGATAATGATGCACAGAGCTTTCTTACTCTTCAGGCAATGATTTATTTATAAAACTAAAAATTATGACAGATAAACAAAAAGCAGTTGCGTACTGGAAAGAAAACCTTCGATACCTGGTTATTCTATTATCAATTTGGTTTGTGGTCTCATATGGTGCAGGTATACTTTTCAAAGATGCACTGAACACCATTAGATTGGGCGGTTTCAAACTTGGATTTTGGTTTGCGCAACAAGGTTCTATCTACGTTTTTGTAATACTCATTTTTGTGTATGTACGATTAATGAATAAACTAGATAAAAAATATGGTTACGATGAGTAATCTTAATACTAACCAAAAAAATATATTATTATGAGCGTTCAAGTATGGACATGGATTTTAGTAGGGATTACTTTTACCATTTATTTTGGAATAGCCATTTGGGCTAGAGCGGGTTCTACAAAAGAATTTTACGTGGCAGGAGGCGGTGTTTCTCCCCTGGCAAATGGTATGGCCACGGCTGCCGATTGGATGAGTGCCGCATCTTTTATCTCGATGGCAGGTTTGATATCTTTTATGGGATATGATGGTTCTGTATTTTTGATGGGATGGACTGGTGGTTATGTTTTATTAGCATTACTACTGGCGCCTTATCTAAGAAAGTTCGGTAAGTTTACGGTTCCCGATTTTATTGGAGACCGATATTATTCGAATACAGCCAGAACAGTGGCTGTCATTTGTGCATTAATAGTTTCGTTTACGTATGTGGCCGGCCAAATGAGAGGTGTCGGAATCGTATTTTCTCAATTCTTGCAAGTCGATATTAATCTTGGAGTTATTATCGGAATGGCAGTAGTTTTGGTCTTTGCCTTTTTAGGAGGAATGAAAGGAATTACCTATACTCAGGTTGCCCAATATTGTGTATTGATCTTTGCCTTTATGGTACCTGCATTCTTTATTTCAATGCAAATGACAGGAAACATCATTCCTCAAATAGGAATGGGCGGTACCGTTGAAGATGGAACATATTTACTTGAAAAACTAGATACACTACATACGCAGTTAGGATTTAATGAGTATACAAGCGGATCAAAATCAACGTGGGATGTTTTTGCCATTACCCTGGCACTCATGGTGGGTACGGCAGGCTTACCTCATGTGATTGTACGTTTCTTTACAGTACCAAAAGTTAAAGATGCTCGTAAATCGGCAGGATTGGCATTACTCTTTATAGCCATTCTATATACAACTGCACCAGCAATAGCTGTATTTGCCAGAACTAATTTAATAGAAACGGTGAGTAATACAGAATATGAAGAGGTGCCAGAATGGTTTATGAACTGGGAAAATACAGGATTAATAGCATGGTCAGATAAAAACAATGATGGTAAGATCCAGTATGTAAACGGCAATGCAATGGATGGGAAACCCAAATACACAGATAAAAGAGGGAAATATGGTGAGCGCCTGGTTTCTAATGCTAACGATTCTGCTAATGAACTGTATGTAGACAGAGATATCATGGTTCTTGCTAATCCAGAGATAGCAAAATTACCAAACTGGGTTGTTGCTTTGGTAGCAGCGGGTGGATTAGCAGCTGCCCTATCTACTGCTGCAGGATTACTGTTAGTAATCTCTACTTCTATATCTCATGATTTAATCAAAAAGCAAATCAAACCAAATATCTCTGAAAAAGGAGAGCTTTGGGCAGCACGCATTAGTATATTGTTTGCTATTATCGTAGCAGGATTGTTTGGTATCTATCCTCCGGGATTTGTAGCAGCCGTTGTAGCATTAGCCTTTGGACTGGCAGCAGCATCATTCTTTCCGGCAATTATACTAGGTATTTTTGATAAAAGAATGAATAGGCAAGGAGCTGTTTCCGGAATGATTGTCGGGATTACCCTGATGCTTGCGTATATGATTATTTACAAAACAGGATTAATCGGTGTAATGGAACCCAGACCAAAAGAAGAATGGTGGTTTGGTACCTCTCCAGAAGGATTTGGTACGATAGCTATGATTGTTAATGTGGTGATCTCAGTTGTAGTATCAAGAATGACCTCTCCACCACCAGAAAAAGTACAAGAGATTGTAGAACACATTAGAATCCCAAGTGGAGCAGGAGAAGCTTCTTCTCATTAGGTTTTCATAAGAAGAATACGATGCTGTACACTATGTACGGCATCGTTTTTTTCCTAACTTTATATACTGAAGTATCCAAAATGAAAAAAAGGCACCAACAAAAGCTAGTTATAGTTTCTTTAGTATTGTTTTTACTATGGAATGTTCCATTGGTGCTTATTTTTGATCATTCTGGCGAAATTTTTGGGTTTCCCACAGTATACTTTTTTATTTTCCTGACATGGATTATCGCTGTTATCATATCATTTGTCATTTTACACAGGCATTATGAATAATTATCTTTTGATATCTATCATTATCGGGTATTTGGCATGTTTGTTTTTTATTGCTTTTTGGGCCGAAAAAAATGCTAAAAGTAAGTGGGTTAATAATCCCTATATTTATGTGTTGTCTTTAGCCGTATATTGTTCTGCATGGACCTATTATGGTAGTGTTGGTATTGCTTCACAATCTGGGATTAGTTTTTTGACTATTTACCTGGGGCCCGTTATTTCTTTACCGCTATGGATATTAGTTATGCGCAAGATTATACGTATTTCTAAACAACATAAGATTTCTAGTATTGCTGATTTTATATCCTTGAGATATGGTAATAATCGTTTTTTAGGAGCTTTAGTAACCATCATATGTGTGTTTGCTATCGTACCCTATATTTCATTACAGCTTAAAGCCATTTCAGAAACCTTTGAAATAATTACAGATGAGACCAGTTACGTTTCTACTTCGGTGCTAGATGATTCTACGTTTTATATCGCTGTTTTATTGGCGATCTTTGTGGCTTTTTTCGGTACTCAAGCTACAGATGCTTCGCAACGCAGAAAAGGAATTATGACTACTGTTGCTGTAGAATCTATACTAAAACTGGTATTTTTTTTAATAGCAGGTATATATGTGACCTTCTTTTTGTTTGATGGCACAGGGGATATATATCAGCAAGCCTCTCAATTAGAAAATTTTAAGACAATTACCTCTTTTAACGGTCTCGATTCTGGATTTAACTGGATGTTTACCATAATGCTTTCATTTTTTGCCATTTTTTTATTACCAAGACAATTTCATGTTGCAGTAGTAGAAAATGATAGAGAAAAGTATTTAAAAAAAGCAATTTGGTTATTTCCATTGTACTTATTGTTGTTTAATATTTTTGTAATTTTTATTGCATGGGGCGGTAATCTATCAATAACAGGAGACGTTAATCAGGACTACTATACCTTATTATTGCCACTTCAAAATAACAATATAGCATTGGCTGTATTGGTTTTCTTCGGCGGATTTTCGGCAGTGATTTCTATGGTAGTAATCTCTACACTAGCACTCTCGACAATGGTTAGTAACAACCTTGTTATTCCGTACGGATTTTTAGATAAGTTTATCAAAGGAAATCCTGAGAAAAACGCAAGCTACATCAAGAGTATCAGAAGGATATCAATCTTTTTCTTAATTATTATCGCTTACTTTTTTTATATAAATTTCTCTTATGAGTTATCGCTATTCTCAATTGGATTAATATCTTTTGTTGTAATCGCACAGCTGGCACCTTCATTCTTTATCGGGCTTTTTTGGAACCGCGGATCGGCAAGAGCAGCCAAAACCGGTATGATTATAGGAGTATTGATAGTAACGTATACCTTAATTTTACCTCTTATCCTTAATGTTTTGACCGGAAACAACACATTTGTAGAAGAAGGTTTATTTGGGATAGCATTATTAAAGCCGTACCAACTTTTAGGAATTGATTTTTTATCTCCAGAAACACATTCTTTTTTTTGGAGTATATTTTTTAATACCTTCAGTTTTTTGATTTTCTCATTACTAGCCAGAGGAAATTACAGAGAACGAAATTATGCTGAGATGTTTGTAAATAGTAGCAATTATGCAAACTTACAAGATGGAGCTTACATCTGGAAAGGAGAAGCCTATGTATCTGATATTAGAGATGTACTCAATCGGTTTCTAGGTGAAAAAAGAACAGAACGCGCCCTTACTATTTTTAATGTAAAGTATAGTGTTCCTAAAGATGAAGAAATGGCAGATGCCAGATTGATTAATTTTTCTGAAAAACTCCTTACCGGTAGTATAGGAAGTGCCTCTGCCAGAATTCTAATTAGCAGTGTCGCCAAAGAGCAACCCGTTAGTCTTTTAGAAGTATTGAAAATTTTAGAAGAATCTAAAGAAACAATTGCAGTAAATAAAGCGTTGAAAGAAAAATCAAACGAACTTACCAAACTTACAGAACAACTCAAAACAGCAAATAATGAATTGTTGGAGCAAGACCGTTTTAAAGATGATTTTCTAGACACTGTTGCTCACGAGTTAAAAACACCAATTACATCTATCAAGGCTGCCTCTGAAGTATTGACAGACGGCGAGGAAATGCCCGATGAACTTAAAAGTAAATTTTTGGATAATATAGTCGCAGATGCAGATCGTTTGGTAAGCCTTATTGATGATATTCTTGATTTTGAAAAGCTTTCGGGAGGGAGAGAACAATTAGAGATACAACCCAACCCTATGGATAGTACTATAAAAAAAGCAATTCTTGGAGTGCATCAAATAGCCCAGCGTAAAGGGGTAAAAGTAGAATTTCTTAATAATTCTAAGCTTAGTGCATCTTATGATGAAGATCGTATCTTACAAGTTCTAACCAATTTGTTATCTAATGCGCTTAAGTATACAGACTCTGATACTGGTATTATTACAGTAGCGGCACAAGATAAAAAAGATCAAGTTGAAGTTGTAGTAACCGATAACGGGAAAGGAATTCCTAAAGAAGATATTAAGTATATTTTTGATAAATTTTATCAATCTAGACACCAAAATATCAAAAAACCTGTGGGTAGCGGTCTCGGTTTAGCGATTAGTAAAAAAATTATCGAAAGTCATCATGGTAAAATATGGATAGATAAAACCTATAAAACCGGAGCGCGCGTGGTATTTGCAATTCCGAAATAAAAATAACCCTAAACTCTTATAAAACTAAAAAGAAGTACATGAAAAAAATCCTGATCGTAGATGATGAACCAAACATAGTAATGTCTCTGGAGTATAGTTTTAAGAAAAAGAACTTTGAGGTGTATATTGCTAGAGATGGTAGTGAAGCCTTGCAGATAGCAGAAGAAAAAGTGCCCGATATTGTACTTCTTGATATTATGATGCCAAACGTAGACGGATATGAAACGCTAAAGCATATAAAAAATAATGATAAATTTAAAAACACCAAAGTAGTATTCTTATCTGCCAAAAATAAAGCAGCCGATATCGAAAAAGGGCTGCAATTAGGTGCAGATAAATATTTGACCAAACCCTTTTCAGTTAAAAAACTGGTTTCAGAAATAAATGAATTATTAAATTAATCTGGTTATACGAGTATAGCTATTATTTAATTTTAAAAAAGTATAAAAACATATTAAAACCAACTGTAATGAGCAATTATCACATAAAACATCTTGAAGAATATTATCAAGTATATCGTAAATCCGTTAGAGATCCAGAAACGTTTTGGGCAGAAATTGCCGAAGAGCATTTCATGTGGAGAAAAAAATGGGACAGCGTACTCGATTGGGATTTCACAAAACCTGAAGTTAAATGGTTTGAAGGAGCACAACTAAATATTACAGAAAACTGTATCGATAGACATTTGAGTAATAAAGGACACAAAACAGCTATCCTTTTTGAACCCAATGACCCTCAGGAAGATGCACAACACATTACCTACAAACAATTGCACGAACGCGTTTGTAAATTTGCCAACGTACTCAAAGAAAAAGGAATCCAAAAAGGTGACCGCGTATGTATTTATCTACCTATGATCCCTGAGTTAGCAGTTTCGGTATTAGCCTGCGCAAGAATCGGTGCTATACATTCTGTGGTGTTTGCGGGGTTTTCGGCCACTGCATTATCAACCCGTATTAATGATTGTGATGCAAAAATGGTAATTACTTCAGATGGATCATATCGCGGTACCAAAACAATTGATCTAAAAAGTATTGTTGATGAAGCTTTAGAAGATTGTCCCGGCATCAAATCTGTTTTAGTCGCCAAACGGATCGGTTCTGATATTCATATGAAAGAAGGTCGGGATCAGTGGTTACAACCCTTACTGGATGAGGCATATAAAGACTGTGTGCCAGAAATTATGAACGCCGAGGATCCTTTGTTTATTTTATATACTTCAGGATCTACCGGAATGCCCAAGGGGATGTTACACACAACTGCGGGTTATATGGTATATACAGCCTATACTTTCAAAAATGTATTTCAGTATAAAGAAGATGATATTTATTGGTGTACGGCAGATATCGGATGGATTACCGGGCATTCCTACATCGTATACGGCCCATTGGCTAATGGAGCCACCACAGTGATGTTTGAAGGAGTACCATCGTACCCCGATTACGGGCGTTTCTGGGATATCGTTCAGAAGCACAAAATTACTCAGTTTTATACCGCACCCACAGCAATTAGAGCCTTGGCCAAAGAAAATCTGGATTATGTTACAAATCATGATCTTTCTAGTCTAAAAGTGTTAGGTACAGTAGGAGAGCCTATTAATGAAGAAGCATGGCACTGGTATAACGACCATGTTGGAGCTAAAAAAAGCCCCATTGTAGATACCTGGTGGCAGACTGAAACCGGAGGGATTATGATTTCTCCGATTCCATACTCTACACCCACTAAACCAACCTATGCCACATTACCTATGCCTGGGATACAACCTGCCTTAATGGACGAAAGCGGACAAGAAATAAAAGGAAATCAGGTTGATGGGCGTTTGTGTATTAAGTTTCCATGGCCGTCAATGGCCAGAACTATCTGGGGAAATCATCAACGGTATAAAGAAACGTATTTTTCGGCTTTTGAAAACAAATATTTTACAGGAGACGGTGCCCTACGTGATGAAGTAGGATATTATCGAATTACGGGTAGAGTTGATGATGTAATTATCGTATCGGGTCATAATCTGGGAACTGCACCTATTGAAGATGCAATCAATGAGCATCCCGCAGTAGCAGAATCTGCTATTGTTGGTTTTCCACATGATGTAAAAGGAAATGCGTTGTACGGCTATATTATTCTAAAAGAAACCGGAGAGTACAGAGATCGTAATAACCTGAGTAAAGAGGTGAACCAGCAGATAACCGAGCGTATTGGTCCGATTGCCAAACTTGATAAAATTCAATTTGTACCAGGCCTGCCCAAAACTCGTAGCGGAAAAATTATGAGACGAATTCTACGTAAGATTGCCTCAAAAGATATAAGCAATCTAGGCGATACCAGTACATTATTAAATCCAGAAGTAGTACAGCAGATTATAGACAAGGCATTATAAACCTGTAAGCACCATACAAATTATCGAGGCAGAAAGCGCTCTGTAGTAGTGTTCAAAAATTAAGAATAGAACCCAAAAGCTTTTGAAATATAGGCTGCCAGAACGTATAGAATGGACCTATAAAAAAGGCAGATGTATTCGATAGTCGGGATCTGAGTTTGTCTGTTCTTTTCTAAAGAGAATGGTTATTAGATTAAAAAGTAGAAAAAGCGGGTATAGAGTTGGTTGAGATCGGGTAGATAAGAGTGATGACATGAGATTTATAAAAAGAGACGCAGTTCCCTTTTCTAATTATATTTTTGATATTTGCGATATATCGGTATCTTGGTGGATAACTGTAATTAGTGTACGTAATTTTAACATACTGAGATAAGATCTAATGAATAAAACTATAGTTTTTTCGATGTTATTCATCTTTGGATGTACATCGTGTAAAAATTCTGAAAAAGAAAAGAACAAGCTTGAAATTGCAAAGCAATACTATAAAGTTCTGGACAACTCTGATTATTCAGAAATAACGGTTTGGTTTGGAGATAGTTTGATAACAAAAGAAGGAGGATATGTACAGTCGTATTCACAAAGGGAATACCTAGAGTTTTTAAAATGGGATTCTGTTTTTGACCCTAGTTATGAAATACTTGAAATAGAGGCTGAAGATGAAATAGTAAAAGCAAAGATTTCTAAAGTAGACAAAAGAATTTTATTCCTTCATGAAACTCCCTTTATTACAAATCAGATTATAAGATTTCGAGAGGGTAAACTAAGTATTGTAGAAATAGATTATGAGAATTTTGATGAAAAGACTTGGGAAAAAAATAAAACCGAGCTTCTAAGCTGGATTGACAAAAATCATCCTGAGCTCAACGGATTCATAAATGATCAAACACAGATAGGAGCAAACAAATTCCTGAAGGCAATAGCATTGTTTAAAAATAGAAAATAGGCGGCTAGATCATTATATTTAGGAAACCAAGGCAATACATAGAAACAACATAGCAAGGTTATTTCCTTTTTTCAGAGGCGCTATATACCCGATCACGCTGAATATAAGCTTTTAACAAAAAACACTCCTTTTTTTAATATTCTGTCTCAAATGCGTAAATAGATTAAGATGTTCAGGTATGGTCTCTGGCACTGATTTATGTAATAAACTTTGGCAGTACGTTAAAAAAACTTACACGGTGTATTTCTCAATCACAGAATCACCCCAATCCGCTATGGATTGGATTAATGGAATTAAAGTTTTCCCAAAATCTGTTAGCGAATACTCAACTTTTAATGGAGGTTTTGAAGTATAAACCTTTCTTTTAATCAAACCATCCTCTTCTAAAGCTTTTAACTGTAAGCTCAATGTTCTTTCGGTCACAGTAGGCATTCTTTTTCGTAATTCATTATAACGTAATTTTCTGTTCATTAAATGAAATAAAATAACCGTTTTCCATTTACCACCGATCAGGCTCATTGTAAGACTTGCACAACAAGGATAATCCTTGCCCTTATACGTTAACATTTTAGGTTCATAAGTATCCATATTTATACTATCCTTTTAGACCGTTATTGCAAAAACGCAAAACTAACAATAATTTTGTAACTATAAATAGTATAGCAATTAAAATAGTACAATATGAGAGCAATGATAATTACAGAATATGGCGACAATGCAACATTCGCATCAAAAGAAGTTGAACTTCCTGTTTTAAAAAATGGAGAGGTGTTAGTAAAAATTTCTGCATCAAGTGTCAATACAGTTGATACAATGATTAGAAATATGGGCAAAGACTTACCTTTTTCGCCAGAAACGCCAGCAATATTAGGAATGGACTTTGCAGGAACAATTAAAAAAGTTGGGCAAAATGTTACTGAGTTTTCTATTGGAGATGAAGTTTATGGTTGTGTAGGTGGTTTAGCAGATTTGCAAGGAACTCTTGCCGAATATGTTGCTGCTGACAGCAGGCTTATTGCCCTTAAGCCTAACAATCTAACAATGAAAGAAGCAGCAGCTCTTCCATTAGTTGGGATAACGGCTTATGAAGGCTTAACTCGAGCCGACGTTAAAAGTGGACAGAAAGTTTTAGTACACGGAGGAACGGGTGGAGTTGGACACGTAGCGGTACAACTAGCCAAACATTTTGGAGCTGAAGTGTATGCTACTGGTGGAGGAGATACTCAAATGGAGATTATTAAAAGACTTGGTGCAAAGTCTATAAATTATAAAACAGAACCTGTTGAAGATTATGTAAATAAATATACTGATAGGGCCGGATTTGATGTGGTATTCGATTCTGTTGGTGGAGAAAATATGCTCAAATCTTTTGAAGCAACAGCACTTAATGGTCAGGTAGCAACTACAGTCTCTTTATGCGAGATTGATTTAAGCACTATGCATTTCAAAGGATTATCCTTACATGTAGTATTTATGCTAATACCCATGTTACATAATTTCCAAAGAGAACAACACGGCATGATTTTAAGGGATATCGCAAAAATCGCTGAAGCAGGAGCATTAAAACCTTTACTTGATGAACAACAGTTTTTATTAGAAAACGTGGGAGAAGCTTATGCAAGACTTGAAAGTAAAAAAGCTATAGGTAAAGTAGTTATCGAACACTAAAAAGTCATAGTATATATTCAAAAATGACGGGAGTGGATATAGAACAGCCAAAAGCGAGATTATCATCACGATACTAAGAACAAGCAAAGAAAAAGCCTATAGTGAACGCAGTTTAATATAAATCATACGCGTAGTATCGTATTTTAGCGATTTGCCTCAATAAGATTATTTGCTCATTTGTAATACAATTCCTTGATTTTTAGGCCTTCAAGTCAATTTCTTTTAGGTTTTCGATTCTATTTCTGATCAAAAATTCATCAATTGTTTCAAAATGTTCGATGACTCTTTGATCTTTAAACTCGAATACCTTTTGCGATAGTCCTTGCAAAAAGTCGCGATCATGAGACACCAATATCAGAGTGCCATTAAACGCTAATAATGCTTCTTTTAATACATCTTTAGATTTTATATCCAAATGATTGGTTGGTTCATCGAGAATTAAAACATTTACAGGTTCTAATAATAGTTTTACCATGGCTAAACGAGTTTTTTCTCCACCAGAAAGTACTGATACCTTTTTATCAATAGCATCGCCGCTAAACATAAATTGCCCTAGAATGTTTTTAATTTGTGTTCTAACATCTCCTTTTGCTACCTCGTCTACTGTTTGGAAAATAGTAAGATTAGGATCTAACAAAGAGGCTTGGTTTTGTGCAAAATAACCTACCTTGGCATTATGACCCAGGGTACATTCTCCTTCAAAATTAATCTCGCCCATAATAGCTTTGATCATGGTTGATTTTCCCTCACCATTGCGACCTACAAAAGATACTTTTTCTCCTCTGGCAATAGCTAAGTTCGCATTTTTAAATACAATGTGGTCACCGTAGCTTTTTGATAAATCTTTGGCAATTACAGGATAATCTCCTGAGCGTTGAGACGGGGGGAAACGAAGCTTTAATGCAGAGGTGTCAATCTCGTCAATCTCAATGATCTGTAATTTTTCTAACATACGCTCCCTGGAATTGACCTGGTTCGTTTTAGAATACGTACCCTTAAACCGTTCTATGAAATCCCTGGTGTCTGCAATAAATTTTTGTTGTTCCTGGTATGCTTTGATTTGATGCGCGCGTCGTTCTTCTCGTAATTGAAGGTAATGTGAGTAGTTCGCCTTGTAATCATAAATCCTACCCATGGTAACTTCTATAGTCCGGTTTGTAATATTATCAATAAATGCTTTATCGTGCGAAATGACAATCACCGCTTTAGCTTTATTCATTAAAAAATCTTCGAGCCAGATTACTGATTCTATATCGACGTGATTGGTTGGCTCGTCGAGTAAGATCAAATCTGGTTTTTGTAATAAAATTTTTGCAAGTTCTATTCGCATACGCCATCCACCACTAAACTCACTAGTCGGGCGAGAAAAATCTTCTCTTCTAAATCCCAATCCTTGTAAAGCTTTCTCTATTTCGGCATCATAATTTGTCTCTTCAATAGCATAGAATTTCTCACCCAAATCTGTTACTTTTTGAATGATATTCATATACTCCTCAGATTCGTAATCTGTTCGTGTTTCGAGAGCTGTATTAAGACGATCCATTTCTTGTTGCATGGCTGTAATATGCCCAAAAGCTTTGGAGGCCTCTTCAAATACGGTACAATTATCATCGGTTAGAAGATGTTGTGGTAAATAGGCAATAACTGCTTCTTTGGGATATCGTATATTGCCGCGTGTTGCTTTTTGTACTCCAGCAATAATTTTCATCATTGTAGATTTCCCCGCACCATTCTTCCCCATTAAAGCAATCTTGTCATTCTCATTTATGACAAAAGAAACATTGTTAAATAAGGTTTCACCACTAAACTCTACAGCTATACCATCTACAGAAATCATATCATCTTCTTTAAAAGTGCAAAACTAAAAAAAAGGATAATATGGCAAAGTAATTATAGGGTTTTGTGGTGTTAGAGTTTAAATGCTAAGTTTTTGAATTTTACGTTTATAAGTACTAATGTTTTATCCCTATTTAATTTCATTTCTTGGTAAGCTTAATTTGAATACTAAAATTCATGCTAATTTTAGTACCTTAGGTCTCAATAGGATATTTTCTTCTAAAAATTCCTTACCGGTTCTGAACAAAACGTTACTCATTATATAAAAAAACATGAAGTAAAATGAAAAATATACTTATTACGGGGACCTCAACAGGCGTAGGGTTTGAAAGTGCCATATTATTTGCTAAAAATGGGTTTAAAGTGTATGCAACGATGCGGAATCTAAAAAAAGCAGATAATCTTAGAAATAAGATCAATGAAGAAAAACTGAATATTGATATTTTAACACTTGATGTGACTCTAAATGATTCTATCGAAAGTGCCATAAAAGTGATTATAGAAAAAGATGGTCAAATAGATGTTTTGCTCAATAATGCTGGTGCTGGTTTTGCAAAGACTTTAGAACAGGCATCCTTACCAGAAATTGATTGGGTAACAGATGTAAATTATACGGGTGTTGTTAGAACTACCAGAGCAGTTTTACCTTATATGAGGGATGCAAAATCTGGACATATTATCAATGTAACTTCTGTAGGAGGTTTGGTTGGACAACCTTTTAACGAGTTGTATTGTGGAGCAAAATTTGCGGTAGAAGGTTTCACTGAAGCTTTGGCTACATACGTTTCAGAACCTTTCAATATTAAGTTTTCTAATATAGAGCCAGGAGGTATCGCTACAGAATTTATGAATAACGCTATAGCAAAAACTTCCGATGAAAAAGGAGAAATGGCTACCGGAGAATATGCTCCTATCTTTCAGAAGTACCTTGAAGGAGCACAAAATAGGGCGGCAAATGAAAAAACCTCACCATATCAGACTGGTAAAGAAGTAGCCGAAGTAATTCTAAAAGTAGCCGAGATGGATAATCCTCCGTTACGGATAAGAACCTCTGAATGGGCAGAAAATATGTGTCAACTCAAAACGCAAGCAGATCCCGATGGTCATAAATTAGTTAATCAAGTAAAAGAATATTTTTTATAGCATGAATATAGTGTATGTGGTATCAACCGGAATCATTACTCTTTTTCTTGCTCTTAGTGCATATAGCTACGTTTTTAGTTCAAGTACTATTGATGGTGTTAGGGATTTAGGGTTTCCTGACTTCTTTAGAATTCAGTTGGCTATTTTAAAAACATTAGCAATTGTCTTTATTGTCATTCCTAAAGTACCAGCTTTTTTAAAAGAATGGAGTTATGCCGGTGTTGGATTTTTTTTGATAACGGCATTAGTTGCCCATATTGTCCATAGAGATTCTATCGCGCTATCTGTATTGTTGGTTTTTTTATTACTTACGTTAGGAGTGTCTTACTGGAGTTTGAATAAAATTTGAGACGCCAAATCTGTTATAAAAAAATAGGTGAATCGATAAGGCTTTCAATAACCGCCAGAGGTAATTAGAAATACAGAAATCAATGCGTATAAGTTTGGTAAAAAATAAAAAAAACTGTCTAAAACGGGATGCGATGATTTCATCATTTTTTTTAGACAGCTTTACTATCAATTACAACGGGATATTACCATGCTTCCGTTTAGGAAGATCAATCTTTTTATCTTCGAGCATGCTAAATGCTTTTAAGAGTTTACGACGTGTATTTTGCGGTAAAATCACCTCGTCTACAAATCCACGCTGTGCTGCCGTATAAGGGTTCGCAAATTTTTCGGCATATTCTGCTTCTTTTTCAGCTAGTTTAGCCTCAGGGTCATCTGCGGCTTGTATCTCTTTTCGAAAAATAATTTCACTCGCACCTTTGGCACCCATAACTGCAATTTCGGCTGTAGGCCATGCAAAGTTGAGATCGGCACCAATGTGCTTTGAGTTCATAACATCATAGGCTCCGCCATATGCTTTGCGAGTGATTACCGTTACTTTAGGTACAGTAGCTTCGCTTAGTGCATATAATAGTTTTGCTCCGTGTACTATAATTCCATTCCATTCCTGATCAGTACCGGGTAAAAAACCGGGTACATCTACCAACACCAATAAAGGAATATTAAAACAATCACAGAAACGAGTAAATCGGGCCGCTTTTTTAGAACTGTTTACATCTAGTACTCCTGCTAAAAAAATGGGTTGGTTGGCAACAATCCCTATGCTTCTTCCGCCCAAACGGGCAAAGCCAACGATAATATTTTCTGCATAATCTTTATGAATCTCGTAGAAAGAATCCTGATCAATAATCCCGCTAATCACCTCATGCATGTCATACGGTTTATTAGGGTTGTCAGGCACAATATCAGCAAGTACGTCTCGTACTTCGTTATCCAGGGTATACGGCAGTTTTTTAGTAACTTCCTTATTACTTTGAGGGAGGTAACTCAATAGTTTTTTTACATCTTCCAGGCATTCGATATCATTATCAGAAGTGACATGGGCAACTCCTGATTTGGTAGAATGTGTACTGGCACCACCAAGTTCTTCAGAAGTAACTTCTTCATTGGTTACGGTTTTCACGACATTGGGTCCGGTAACAAACATATAGCTGGTATCTTCGACCATAATAGTAAAATCGGTCATCGCCGGAGAGTATACAGCTCCGCCGGCACAAGGTCCCATAATCGCCGAGATTTGAGGAATCACTCCTGATGCAGATACATTTCTATGAAAGATATCTGCATAACCGCCAAGAGAACGTACGCCTTCCTGGATTCTGGCTCCACCAGAATCATTAAGCCCGATAATAGGAGCTCCCATGGTAACGGCCATATCCATTACTTTACAAATCTTTTCTGCATGAGTTTCGGATAAGGCACCGCCAAATACAGTAAAATCTTGTGCAAAAATGTATACTAATCTACCATTTATAGTACCATAGCCGGTAACCACACCATCGCCATAGTAGATTTCTTTCTCCATTCCAAAATCTGTGGTTCTGTGGGTAACGAGAATTCCTATTTCTTCAAA
The DNA here is from genome assembly GCA_947497175.1 of uncultured Aquimarina sp. Lineage (GTDB taxonomy): Bacteria > Bacteroidota > Bacteroidia > Flavobacteriales > Flavobacteriaceae > Aquimarina. Next base: position 248,189 of record CANMFM010000002.1, read on the forward strand.
AGAACCTTCATCCATGATATATGCAACCCGCTCGCGTGCCGTTAGTTTTTTCTTTTCATGTTGTTTTGCAATACGTTTTTCACCTCCACCTAACTTTGCCTGATCTGTTTTTTCTTGTAATGTCTTTATTTTTGAATCCATGTTTTAGTACTTAGTATGAAGTAGTTCATAGTTATAAATTTAAATGACCCGAGGCATAACCCAAGGTTGTTTACTACTCATTATTCAGTATTCTTTATTGTTTACGCTATATTCAGTATTTTTATACGGGCAATCGTAATATTTTCTGATCTTTTATATACTGCTTCAACGCTATTAACGCTGCAATTTTAGCTTCTTCTTGTGTTGTTGTTTCAATTTTTTCTGCGGAATAGTATTTTTTGACAAAATGTGTGTCAAAATTTCCTGATGTAAAGGCTTCATGTTCGCATACAAACTTACCAAAGGATAGCGTAGTTTGCACCCCTTCTACAGAATACTCGCTAATAGCTTTGATCATTATTTGTATGGCTTCTTCTCGTGTTTTACCATAGGTAATAAGCTTGGCAAGCATGGGATCATAATAAATAGGAATATCCATACCTTGTTCGAATCCATTATCAACTCGAATACCTTTGCCTGAAGGAATTTTATAAACATCCAAATGTCCTACACTGGGTAAAAAATCATTCAGTGGGTCTTCAGCATAAACTCTTAGCTCTAAGGCATGCCCATTAATTTGTAAATCTTCTTGTTGTATAGGCAGTTTTTCTCCTCTGGCAACTTGTATTTGGAGCGCTACCAGATCTACTCCTGAAATAAGTTCGGTTACGGGGTGTTCTACTTGTAATCGAGTATTCATTTCAAGGAAATAGAAATTTTTGTTTTCGTCGAGCAGGAATTCTACGGTTCCGGCACCCAAATAATCACAAGCTTTAGCTACTTTGATAGCTGCTTCACCCATTTTTTCACGCAGTTCTGGTGTGAGCACAGACGATGGAGCTTCTTCTACCACTTTTTGATGTCGCCGCTGTACACTGCATTCTCTTTCAAAAAGATGAATAAAATTACCATGGCTATCTGCCATTACCTGGATTTCGATATGCCTGGGCGAGGCTACATATTTTTCGATAAATACAGAACCATCACCAAATGCAGAAGTTGCTTCGCTAATGGCACGCTGCATTTGTGATTCGAGATCTCCTTCCTTTTCAACAACACGCATTCCTTTACCACCACCACCAGCAGAGGCTTTAATCAGTATCGGAAATCCTATTTCTTTGGCAATTTCTTTTGCTTTATTAACATCGGTAATCGCCTCGTCTATTCCCGGTACCATTGGGATATTATAGGCTTTTACGGCATCTTTGGCAGCTAGTTTGCTTCCCATAACCTTAATAGCCTTAGATTTTGGCCCGATAAATATAAGACCATTTTGTTCTACCGCTGAAGCAAAATCTGCATTCTCACTTAAGAAACCATACCCAGGGTGTATCGCATCGACATTAAGACTTTTAGCTACCTCGATAATTTTTGAGCCTAATAAATATGATTGATTTGAGGGAGCCTCACCAATAAGAACAGCTTCATCAGCAAAACGCACATGAGGAGCATTACGGTCTATTGTTGAATATACAGCTACAGTTTTTATCCCCATTTTTTTTGCGGTGGTCATTACTCTTATGGCAATTTCACCTCTATTGGCAACAAGTATCTTTTTCATACGAATTCTATTAATAATTGACCTTTATCTACAGAGTCTCCTTTGACAGCCGAAATAGATTTTATAATTCCATCTCTTGGAGAAAGAATAACATTTTCCATCTTCATGGCTTCAAGGATTAATAAAGGATCATCTTCTTTAACTTCTTGATCAATATCTACATGAATATCGAGCAACAATCCTGGCATAGGAGCTTTAATAGCGTTTATTTGTTTTGAAGAACCAATCGCGAACCCCATAGCAGCAATTTGCATATCTAATTCATTGGCGATAACCACCTGGTATGTATTGTTATTAACTTTTACTTCATATTCTTTAGTATTAAAATCAGATTGAAGAATTTCAGTATGATATGATTTATTATCCTTAAGAATATGATAGTGTGTATTTGAAGTAGGCAATGCGTCAACTTCTGAAGCATCTTTATCGGTAAAGTCAAACGCTAATGCTTCGTTTACTTTAATCTTGTATGTGCTGTTCATAATAGATATTTAGTTATTTAATAAAAACAGGCTTTAAAGAGAATAATTTATTAAGATAAAAGCAAATTAATTATGAATTCGTTGACAGTTTTATAATAATCCTCTTCTATGCGGATTACGAAACAAGTGTTTGAGAGTGATTTGTCTGCTATTGGATAGTTGACTGATAATTTTTAAAAAAATAATACCTGTAAGATATGCATCTCCAGAAGCGGTATGCCGATCCTGTTTTTTGATGTTAAATATCGTGCAAAGCGCATCAAGAGAATACAATGTATCTTTGGAAGGGCATAGTTTGGTGTTCTTAAATAGGATTCCTGTATCTAACACTTTATTTTTAAGTCTGGGCAATCCTAATCTTTTTAAACTCTCGTTAATCATGGCAACATCAAAAGCTACATGATGTGCCACTAAAATGTCACTTTTGATATAGTCTAAAAATAGAACAATAGATTTTTCTTCTTCAAGTTTCAAAATTTTACCTTCTTTGAGGATACCATGTATTTCTACTGTGTTTGCATCGAATTTTTCTTGTTTTAGATATAGCTCAAAGGTGTCTGCAACATCGATTACGTTTCCGACAATAGAAATAGCGCCAATAGATAAAATACGATCTTTGTTATGTTGTAGTCCTGTGGTTTCGGTATCAAAAATCACAAAGCGTGTACTGTTGAGGTCGCACTCTTTTTTGTTTTTGAAATGGTCGAGATATTTTTTCCAAAAATCGGGATAGTTTTTATGTCTCAACCTTTTGAACATATTATAATATCTGAGATAAATTAAACCGTATGCGTATTAATTCCTGTATATCTTTTATGGGTTTAAAACAGCTTTTTAGTTTTAGGCGATCACCCTTGCTAAGTGATTTTAAGTCAATAAATCTTCCAGAACTGTTGTGTCGTAAACCATGTTGAGTTCTGAATTGAAGTAAAATTTTAAAGGCGTTGCTACAGGCATGGTAAAGTTCTTGGTTTTGCGGTTCAATTTGTGCTAATTTTTTAAACCGTAAAATAGTGTTGTTATGGTTTTTGATAGTGTAAGACAGAATAATCAACCGGGCAGCATCAACCAAAGGCATCATAGCTCTAGCTTTAATATCAAAATGATCTTTGTGTTCTCCGCTGTTTTCTACCAAAAACTGCCTGAAAAAGCTAAGAGGAGGAGGATTTTTTAAAGCATTTAACCCTAAGAAATTTAGAAAAATCTCATAGGATTTAATAGATTTAAAAATACTTTCAGATATTTCATCAATAAGTTTCTGATTGCCATACACCAAGTCGTAATCAAAAAATATCGTGCATAGCATAATTTTATCTGCGCTGGGTTTTGTGATCCAATTGTTGAATTGCTGTTTCCATTCGTCCATAGACAGGCACCATTTTGGGTTACTAGCCATCATTTTTGCCGGACAAAACTCATAACCTATGATGTTCAGCTTCAGTGTTATCTTTTTAGATAGTGTTAAAAAGTAAGCCTTAGTTTTATGGTGATCTATAGAAGGTATATTTTCAAATACCAAGGCATTATCTTGGTCTGTACGCAATAATTGTTCTTTTCGTCCCTGACTTCCCAGGGCGATCCATGCAAAAGTAGTAGGAGGAGGGGCACTCATTTCGTCTACTGACAGCATGATCGCTTTTTGCGTAATGGCAGTCGTTATTGCCGACATGATTTTAGAGATAAAGAAAACAGGAATATTTTGTTCTAAATATCCCTCAAGAAGCTGTTGTGCTTTATTTCTGATATACTGTAAAGCTAAGGCGGTTTTAGCACGCTTTACTTCTTTTATCAACACCGCAGGGTTATTACCGTGGATAACAATAATATCGTGATCTGATAAAATACCAACGAGCTTTGAGTTAGGGGTACCGTCTTTGGTAATACACAAATGTGAGATTTTATGTTGTAGCATTGCAATTTGTGCTTCTGCTATCGTAATGCTTTTGTGATATGTAATAACAGGTGAGGACATAATGTCTTGTGCCTTGTCTTTAATAGAAAATTGACCCGTTGCTATTTTATTACGTAAATCTTTGTCGGTGATAATCCCAAGAGGTTTTTCTTGTTTTGTAATAAGGATAGAACCAACCTGTTTTGTACTCATGATTTGCGCTGCTTGTTGTATAGAAGTCTCTGGAGAGCAGGTTACGGGGTTTTTCGAAAATTGTGCAGATTGGACCTCAGTATAACTGGATTCACTTTTTTGGAGGCTTTGTAATTGAGCATATAAAGAACTTTTGTTTTTATTAGAATAGGGATTTCTTGTACTTGTGGCAAAGCTTGCAAGCAAAAACTTGTTTGCTTCAACATTAGTTTGAATGATTTTCTCAAACATCTCTGAAGATACAGTATAAAGAATAGTTTCTTCTATGGCTTTTGCACTTACAATGTATGTGCCTTTTCTAATTAATGCTCGTAGTCCAAAAATATCTCCTTCATCACATTGATCTATCAAAGTGGTGTCTTGTTCTCTGAAAATGTCAACTGCACCATCTTTTACAACATAAAAATGATCGTGAATATCTTCAGTGTTTTTAAATACATAGCTGTCTTTTTGAAAATACATTATTTTAACATTTCTAGATATTGTATAAAGTTCTTCTTTGGGAAGTACATCAAATGGAGGGAAGTCTTTTAGAAAATCAAAGACTCTTTCAGCAATAGTATTTTTCATGATTTGAATGTATCCAAAAAGCGAGTGTTTTTGTATGAGATTTATCATGTTTATACTTAATTCATATATTTATCCCCCTTAATTATAATATTCATGTCATTTTTAGAAGGTTTTGCTATAGGTTTAGGCATGGTTATTTTTATTGGCCCTGTTTTCTTTTTATTACTCAATAGTAGTTTCCAATCAGGTTCAAGAGCAGGTTTTGCTGTAGCTTTAGGAATAATCGTTAGCGATATTATTTATGTAGGATTATGTTACTATGGACTTTCATCGTTTATAAATATTGAAAATAATAAGTTTTGGATGGGAAGTATTGGTAGTATAATAGTATTTATTTTAGGGCTTCATTATCTTTTGAAAAAGGCAAAAATCACTACCGAAATTTCTATGAATTCAAGAAGGCTTCGTATCTTTTTTCTAAAGGGTTTTAGTGTCAATTTTTTTAATCCGTTTGTTTTTGCCGTATGGATTGGTGTTTTTAATTATGGACAACATAACTATCCGGAGCCTGGGTCTTTGAAAATTTTTCTTATCTCTGTTTTATCAGGAATACTTTTTACTGATGTAGTAAAGGTCTTTTTGTCCAAAAAGATTAAAGGGTTTATTTCTCTCAAAAGACTAACCCTGTTTTTTAAAGTAACAGGAGTTTTATTAATTATATTTTCTGTACGATTGTTATATCTGGTATGGTAAAAATTAATAAAATCGATTTTACCTATATTTGAGTATAACAACTTAAAATACAGATCAATATGGAAGTTAATTTTTTAATTGCTGCTCTCGCGGCCCTGATCCCCATGGTTTTAGGCTTTATTTGGTATCACCCCAAAGTATTTGGTACGGCATGGATGAATGCGTGCGGATTTACACCAGAAGACCTAAAAGGAGGTAATATGGCTTTGATTTTTATAGTAAGCTATGTATTTAGTTTTTTCTTGGCAATGATGTTAAATACTATTGTTATTCATCAATTTGGTTTTTTCTCTACACTAATGAACGACCCTGATTTGATGAAAGAAGGTACTGATACCTATCAATATGCACAGGATTTTATGACAAAGTACGGAGAGAATTTTAGAACATTTAAACATGGGATTTTACATGGGGCAATAGCCGGAATATTCTTTGTGTTACCTGTATTAGGAACCAATGCACTTTTTGAAAGAAAGAGGTTTAAATATATTCTTGTTAATGTAGGATATTGGACAGTATGCCTAGCCTTAATGGGAGGAGTGATTTGTCAATTTGCATAAAAATATAAAGGAGTGTACCAAAGGATCTGAATATTCAGATCCTTTTTTATGACTTATTACCTAACACCCGATTAAACAATTTCTTAAGTAAAGGAGAAGCTTCTCCCATATCTCGTTCTCTTTCTTTGGCAATTAATTCTCCATTAGCATTGTAATATAGTTCATAACTAAATACAAAGCGTTTGGCTTGGTCACCGATACCTAGTGTTCCAAATCTTAGGTCATTAAAATAAATACTATCATTCACTTTTTCTATGGTGTACCATCCTTCAGAAAGTTTGATTAATCTGGGAATAAGAGGATCATCTTTCATTTGACCTAATAAATGATGGTTTTTCGGAAATTCTGAAAAATTAATGGTATCATCTTCATCTAGTAAGGAGTAATACCCTATTAAAAATGAATCATCGGTTTCTATATTGGCTGTCCACAAAATACTATTTAGTGGAGTAGGACGTGTTTGAATATCGTTGTATTCGATATGTTGTTTTTCTAAATTGTTTGAGAAATTTGCCCTTGCTTTTTGTTGTAGTATCAATGTTAGTATTATGTAACTACTGCTAATATACAATCCAAAAGTATTAAATTTCTTTCTTTTATGATGTGTACGTTTGTAAAACATGGCCATGATTACAAAGACTAAAAAAGGAAGGGTATACAGCGGGTCTACAACAAAAATAGTATTAAGGGCCACCTTGTAGTCGAAAGGCCAAAATAATTGAGTCCCCCAGGTAGTAAATGCATCTAAGATGGGATGTGTAAAAAGACCTAAAAACATAAGTTTGGTCCAATCTTTCCAGTTTGCGTCATTATTTTTATAAAGCTTAGAGAGTAACCACCCCAATATGGGTGCCGCCAAAATGCTAAATACTATAGAATGAGAAAACCCTCTATGTAACTCATTTGCCGTTACAGTATCCACAAAGAGTTTAGATACTACGTCCAAATCTGGTATGGTTCCGGCTATAGCTCCCCAAAGCATAGCTTTGTTACCGACTTTTTTACCAAGAGTAGCTTCGCCTACAGCAGCGCCAAGTACAATTTGAGTTAATGAGTCCATAGCAGCTAATCTAATTGAAGTTTGAAAGGATTTCTGACTTCATATTCGTTAGGAGAAATTAGCTCTACTAATGGTTTTAGGATTGTATTAGAAATAGAGTTGCCATGGCGTACATACAACTTCATTTCTACAGGTTTAGCGCCTACACTACTTTTTATGATTTCGGCCGTTCTTCCTAGCCTTAATTCTTTTCTGTTTTTGGAAATCGCCAAATCTACATAATCATACAGCATTTTTTGATAAATATCATATGTTTTATTGAATTCATAATCTATACCTATATGATTTGCTTCCACGGCATTATCTAAAATGAAAGAAGTAGTAAATCCCACAAGTTTTTCATTTAAAAAATATCCTTTTAGTATAAATGACTCTTCTAGATTTTCCTTCAAACGTTTAAATGTAGAAGCATTTAGTTTTCCTATTTTAAAATCTGCTTTTTCTAGTACAGACAGGTAGAGTTCATTAATTTGTTTTTTATGAGTGTAAATATCATCAGCTGTAAAATCGTGTACACTAATCTTTTCAGACTTTTTAAAGACCTTTTTAGCCCTGGTTCTAAATTTTGTGCGCATACTCAAAAGATAATCTTCAAAGGTATTCCATTCTGGAAGAATATTCAATACCATATTAACATCTATTTTAAACTCTCTGAAATCATGTTCTTTAATATAATCACTGTTGTTAAAAGAATCTGGCCAAAATTCTTTAAGTAATATAAATGACGGTTTTTCTGTATTTTCAGATTTCCTTATTTCTCGTAAAGCATTCGATAAGCTTTCAAACGCTTCTTGGGCACTTAATTTCTTATCATTGTATGCAAAACCATGTTCTCCGCAAGAAAATAAATTTCCACAAACCAAAACTTTGACCTCTAGATTTTTAAACAGAGTATTCCTGATCGTATCACTAATTCTACACGGAAACTCTTGAAACTTCAATTGAGCAGAATCAAATTTAATAAGTTGAGTCGCAGCTATAGCTACTGGAGTTTTTTTATCATAAAATATGATATATCTAAATCGAATAGTTTCTGAAAGTGTATCTTCCAGAGTTTTCAAATATTCTAAGGAAAGAAAAATAGTATTCTTAGAAATTGCTAAATTCCATTCGGCTTTAGGTATTTCATCTATACGATTAAAATAACGATAACGTAAAGAAGAACTTTTACACTTATTTTTTATCTTTTCAAGCATATATCCCATACAGACCTTTGGTATAAAGTATAAGTCGTCTGATTTTGTTTAAAGTTACATTATATTTTTTGTCTGTAGTATAAAACCAGATAAAACTAATAAGAGGCAATAATTCTGGAAACTATAGGTTTGAAATCACATCAATCTCATTTTAAACGGATTGAAGGAGTTTTTTTGACGTTGAATTTGTGTTTTTAAACGAAAACCATTCTATTAAGCTTGGTTTTGTTATGAAATGTCGAATAAGTTTATTTTCTTTAGAGGGTAATTGGAATCGTCATATGTATACACTGGTAAATTGCGTCTTATTAATAGATGATGATAAGGCCACTAATTTCTTTAACGAAAGAGTTGTTACCAAACATGAAAACTTTCAGCAGGTAAATACTGTACAAAGTGGAATGGCAGCTCTCGAATATCTCAACGCTGTAAAAAACAATACAGCTACTAAGCCCGACCTTATTTTCTTAGATATTAATATGCCTGCTATGAATGGATGGGAGTTTTTGACAGAGTTCTCAAAACTTGATCAAAACCTCACACATGGTATTAAAATAATTTTACTATCGACATCGTCTAATCCAGATGATGTTAGAGAATCGGCAAAAAATCATTCGGTAGATGATTTTATAAATAAACCGTTGTCTTTAGGATTGTTAGATAATGTACTAAAAACCCACTTTGATAGTTAATATAGTGTAAGGGAAAATTATTTTTACATCAAAATATAGGAAGAAAGTATATTGGCATTGTTTTTTGTATTCGATCTAAAACTATAACCAGTTTCTTGCTAATTTTATGTATAACCTCTGGTTTTGAATTTTTTGCATCATTATTATTGATAATAGTTTTTCTTGATATAGTTGAGAGATGTCAATTGATTTAATAGGTTTGCATAAGTATTCAAATACATTTATAAACTTTTTTGATACATGGAGAAATTGAAATGCTTTCTACTCATCGATGATAGTAAGGCAACTAATTTTTTTAATAAGACTATTATTGAAAAAGTTGGGTGTGTAGAAGAAGTAATAATTGCCGAAAACGGGAGATCTGCAATGGAGTTCATTACATCAGGAATAACACCAGAAATCATTTTTCTGGACATCAATATGCCGATAATGAATGGATGGGAGTTTATTGCAGAATATCAGAAGCTTGAGGATGTGTTTAAAAAATCTATTATAATTCTAATGCTTGGTGCCGAGTTAAGTGATGCCGAAAGAAAAAAAGCAGAAGAAAGTATAGAAATAAAAGAATTTCAACAAAAAATGTTAACTAAAGAAACTGTTTGTAAAATTGTTTCTAAATATTTTAGTCTTTCAAATTTCACGAACACATAAGTCCGATCTTATGATTTTGAAAAGATACGTAATAACATTTAATATTTGAGCAGTAGTTTTCGGCAGTCTCTAGGAATGATAAAAAAGAAACAAATTAGTAAGCGCATTAAAATTTTAAAAAGAAAAACACGCCTCGTGTTCTTTGGTCAGCAACAGAAGCAAATATTTCTTATTGTACTGCTTGCTTTTTGCTGTTTTCAGGTTTTTTCTCAGTCCAGAGCCGTAATATCCGGAAACGTATCTGATCAGTTTGGTAATCTTCCTGGAGCAAAAGTAAGTATAGAAGGCACTGATAAAAGTACAACTACAGATGTCAATGGTAAGTATTCTTTCAATGTAGATGAAGGTGAATATATCCTTACTTCGGGATTTGTAATGTATACCTCAATCTCTAAAACAACACATGTAAAGGTTGGAGATACCGTGCAAGTTGATTTTGTTCTGGAAACTGGGTTTTCTATGGATCAACCTGTTTCATTGGGATCACGAGCCAAACCTAAGTCATTACTCAAAAATACCATGGCGGTTGATATTATATCACCACAACAATTAACTGGCTCATCACAGGTGGAATTAAGTCACATACTTCATTATTTGGTTCCATCATTTCATTCTACTCATCAAACTATTGCAGATGGTACCGATCATATTGATCCGGCAACACTTAGAGGGTTGGGGCCCGATCAGGTTTTAGTCCTAATTAACGGAAAACGGAGACATAGTAGCTCACTTTTAAATGTAAACGGAACTGTAGGAAGGGGATCAGTGGGTACAGATTTTAATGCGATACCTATTGCTGCTATCGATCGTATAGAGGTGCTAAGGGATGGTGCAACCTCGCAATATGGTTCTGATGCCATCGCCGGAGTAATTAACATTATTCTAAAAAAACAAATCGAGATTATTCAGGTTGATAATAGAGTAGGAGTGAACACTGAAGGAGACGGGCTCAATGTATACTCTTCGGCTAATTTCGGGCTCAAAATTGGCACAAGAGGATATGTTAATGTTACGGCAGAATACAGAGAAAGAGAAGCAGTTAACAGGGCAGGAGACTATACAGGTACCGTATATTCTGATGATTTAGAAGAAGATCAGAGATTAATTGAGCAAAATAGATTCTTTAATCAAACTGGATACTCCGAAAAACAAGTCATGGAAATCGGGAGTGCCGAGACCCAAAATCTAGCTTTGTCCTTTAATGGTGAAGTGCCAATGTCAGATGCTGCTACGTTTTATATGCATGGTGGAAGAAATTATAGAGAAGGTAAATCGAAAGGTTTTTATCGATTTCCCAAAGATGAAGATAGAGTTGTTTTAGATTTATTTCCCAATGGTTTTTCTCCAGAAATCCTAACCGACATACAAGATGATGCTATTACAGGAGGAATAAAAGGAATTAAAAATGATTGGGACGTTGATTTTAGCCATTCTATTGGGATTAATAGACTAGATTATACAGTAAACAACTCTAACAATGCTTCTTTAGGAATTGCCTCACCAAGAACTTTTTATGCTGGAGGATTTTCTTATAAACAAAACACCACAAATCTTGATGTTTCCAGAACTTTTGATTGGCTCAATGGAGTCAATATAGCTTTTGGCGCAGAGTTACGCGTTGAAAACTATCAAATTATCGCAGGAGAAGAAGCATCATACACTGATGGTGGCAGTACTTTTATTAATACATTAGGAGTAGAATTGCCCAGAATTGTTGGGGCACAGGTTTTTCCGGGTTTTAGACCAGAAAATGAATTAAATCGGTTTAGGACTAATAGTTCGGGTTATGTAGACGTTGAGGCAAATGTAACCGAAAAACTATTACTTAGAGGAGCTGCACGATATGAAGCTTATAATGATTTTGGAGGTCAGGCCGTTTGGAAGGTATCAGGAAGATATATACTGAAAGATGCTATAAGTGTACGAGCTGGTTTTTCAACCGGTTTTAGGGCGCCATCACTTCATCAAGTGTTTTTTCAAAATATTAGCACCCAGTTTATTAATGGTGAAAGTGTGCAAGTAGGTACTTTTAATAATGAGAGTGCAATCGTTACAGAAGCTTTTGAGATAGGAAAACTGAAACCCGAATTATCCAGCCATTTAAGTGCAGGCTTTAGCGGAAAAATAAATGACAATATCACCTTTAGTTTTGATTATTATCTGATCAATATAGAAGATAGAATTGTATTGTCTGGAAGATTCTCTGAAGGATATGAAACCGTATTAGAGCCTTTTAATGCCGGGGCAGCTCAATTTTTCACAAATGCTATTGATTCAAGAACATCTGGAGCAGATGCCGTTCTGTTTTTTAAAAAGCCTGTAGGTGATGGAGAATTAAATGCCTCTTTAGGCGCAAACATCACTAGTACAACTGTAAAAGGTCCTATTAAGGTGTCTCCTGCTCTTGTAGGGCAAGAAGCATTATTATTTAATAGAGAAGAGATTGCCAGGGTCGAGTATGCTCAACCAAATTACAAGATCAATTCATTAGTGTCGTATGATTTTGATAAGTATAGATTCCAGATCGTGAACACTGTATTCGGAGAGGTGAAATACGTGCACCCAGATGATGGAAACCCAAATAATTGGGTTCTAAATACCTTTACCGGAAACATAGAAACAAGAGACCAGACATTTTCTCCTAAATTAGTGACAGATATGGCTGTTTCGTATCAAGTTAATGATTACATAAGATGCACACTAGGAGGAAATAACGTATTCAATATGTATCCGGATACGCATAAGCATTCTGCCAATACCGAAGATGGTAATTTTATCTATAGCAGGAGAGTACAACAGTTTGGTGTTAATGGGGCAAATTATTATTTTAGGCTAGTACTTAAGTTATGATTTGTAAACTCCAGTATATAGCGATATCTAAAATATATTTTGTTTATATACTACTTTGCTTTACTACGTTTTTATCAATAAAAGCTCAAGCTCAAAACACAGAGAATGAAGAGGTAAAAAGATTACAACGGGCTATATTTATTTTCAATATTGCGCAACAAGTACAATGGCCAAACCCGGTAGAAGAACCTACCTTTAAAATAGGTGTATTGGGGCCAGAGAGAACCATACTAGATCTTCAGGCATTATCTCAAAAACGAAAAATAAACGGAAAACCAGTTGAAATTATTCGTTTTCAGGTAGTTAAAAATGTGAAAGATATTCAATTATTATATGTCAACCACAAATATAATTACAGTATCGACTATATTTTGAGTAAAATTTCTGGTAAGAATATTCTGCTAATTGGTGAGGATTATAACTTCAATTCATCGATGATCAATATGGTCAATGTCGGTGATTCTTTTGAATATGAAATAAACTCAAACCGTATAGATAATGAAAATTTTTCGATAGCTTCTTCATTAAAAACATATGCAATAACTTCATCAGAAAAATGGAAACAATTGTACAAAAAAACGGAAAGATCACTAACCAAGGTGCAGAAAGAAAATGAAGAGCGTAAAACGATTATTCGAGATAAAGAACAAGAGATACAATATCAACAAAACAAAATTACAAATCAATTAGAGGAATTAGATTACAAGGAGCGGGAGATAGATGATAAAAGAGAAGAGATTAATAAGCGCAATAAAGAAATAGAGCACTTGTTTACGCAAAGTGAAATACAACAAAAGAAATACCAGGAAAAGATTCATATAGAAAGAGAGCTTGAAAACAATATTCAAGAACAGATTACTTTCATAAAAAAACAAGATGAAAGAATAAAATCAGGGAAAGAACAAATCAAAAAACAAAACGAGTTTTTGCAGCAGCAGGATGCTCAAATTATAGCTCAAGAAGAGATTTTAATACATCAAAATTCAGAAATTAAATCTCAAAAAAAAGTCAATATTTTGCTAGCAAGTTTAGTGTTAATTATTCTGGCAGCGAGTTTGTTTGTGTATAGAGCCTATATTGGAAAGAAAAGGCTTAATGCAGCTTTAGAGAAGAAAAATAAAGCAATTCATCAACAATCTTTAGAATTAGAATCTAAAAATAAAGAATTAGAGCAGTTTGCATATATCGCAAGCCATGATCTTCAGGAACCTCTTAATACCATTTCTAGTTTTATAGGCTTAATCGCTGAAGATTATGGAGATAGTTTTGACGAGGTTGGAAAAGAAAGTTTGACTTTTATCAAAGATGCTAGTATACGAATGAAAAAACTGATCGATGCTCTGTTGGAATACTCCAGGTTGGGAACACGTAAAGAATATGTAGCGATTGATTCTACTGTAATACTTAAAGAATTACTTACCGATTTAAAAAGTAGTATAGATAAAACTAAAGCTACTATTAAAAGTAATAATTTGCCTATAATTAAAGGTTCAGAAATTGAACTTCGTCTATTATTTCAAAATTTAATAAGTAACGCAATAAAATTTAGACATAAAGATGCCTCGCCAGAAATTGAGATCTCTTGTGTAAAAAAGAACGATCCCAAAGGAAAATCAAATGGCTTTTGGGAATTCTCAGTACGCGATAATGGTATAGGGATACCAAAACAGCATAGAGAACGAATATTTGCCATATTTCAACGATTGCATTCTAGAGAAGAATATCAAGGCACAGGGATTGGTTTAGCACATTGCAAAAAAATTGTAGAATCACATGGCGGAAAAATCTGGCTGGATTCTGAAGAAGGGGCAGGAAGTACATTTTATTTTACAATACCGGCCTAATACTATTTGTCACGCTTTTTTTGAAATAAAAACCCTAAAGGAAAAACAACCAGAATAAAAAGATACCATTCCGTAAGTAAACCAATTATGGTAATCGCCGCAGCGATCACCATAATCCATTTCTCTTTAGTTAAAAATTTCATTATAGTTCTCTTACCCAAATATTGCGATATTGTACCGGATTACTATGATCCTGTAATTTTATCGGTCCTTTGTCATGGGCCTTGTTTTTAGGAGGGCCAATATATTCTGTAGATCCCAAAATTTCGACATGGTCTTGCACTAGAACTCCATTGTGAATTACCGTAAAAAAGCCTGATTTAGTTTTGTTTCCCTCATTATCAAACTCTGGAGCATGAAATATAATATCGTAGGTCTGCCACTGATCTGGTGCTTTTGTTGCATTAACCAACGGGATATGTTGTTTATAAATAGAGGTTGCTTGTCCATTTGAGTAGGTTTTATTTTGATAACTATCCAAAATTTGTACCTCATATTTATTTTGAAAAAACACCCCACTGTTACCTCTTCCTTGTCCCTCGCCATCAATAGTATCGGGAGCACTCCATTCTAAATGTAATTGAATGCTACCAAAATCTTGTTTTGTCTGTATATCTCCAGAGCCTGGTTTAACAGTCATAGTTTTATCTGGGTGTATGGTCCAACCTGCAGCAGAGACAGAGTCTTTAGAAGAAACCCAGGCATCCAGATTAGAACCATCAAATAAAATAATAGCATCAGAGGGTACATTGTTTTCATGAAACGAGACTACCTTAGGTTCGGGCTCCCATACTTCAGTTTCTTTAGGATCTGTGACCTCTTTTTGTGGAGTACGAGTGGTTTTAACTTCTTTTTTAACCTCTGTTGTTTCGGTAGAAGTTAATTTTTCTTTACAAGAAAAGCTAAGAGTTAATAAAGCAAAAAGATAGATTAACTTTTTCATATTGACGGTCGTTTTTAGTGGTTATAGTCCAAGTATTTTTTTTAATTGTTCTTTATCAATATCGGCACCTGCAAAATCATCAAAGGCCTTTTGAGTGGCTTCAATGATGTGATTTTTAATAAACAAAGCGCCTTCTCTTGCTCCTTGTTCGGGAGATTTAATGCAACATTCCCATTCCATTACTGCCCAAACATCGCATCCGTATTCTGTTAATTTAGAGAAAATCGTTTTAAAATCTATTTGTCCATCTCCTGGAGAACGATATCGACCTGCACGGTCAATCCAATCACTATATCCTCCAAATGCACCTTTTTTTCCGTTTGGATTAAACTCTGAATCTTTTACGTGAAATGCTTTAATAAATTCATGATAATGATCAATATATGCTATATAATCTAATTGTTGAAGTACAAAATGACTAGGATCGTATAAGATATTTACTCTTTTATGATTACCTGTGGCGTTAAGAAAACGTTCAAAAGTGATTCCATCATGTAAGTCTTCACCTGGATGAATTTCATAACAAACATCGACCCCTTCTTTGTCAAAATGATTAAGAATTGGTAACCAGCGTTTTGCTAATTCTTCAAATCCCATTTCGACCAGGCCAGCTGGTCTTTGCGGCCATGGATGCATAGTATGCCAGAGCAGCGCACCCGAAAAAGTTGCATGGGTTGTTATCCCTAGTCTCTTGCTTGCGGTTGCGGCATTTTTTACTTGTTTTACTGCCCATTTAGTACGTTCATTTGGGCTGTTTTTGAACTGATCTGGCGCAAAATTATCGAACATAATATCATAGGCAGGATGCACAGCAACCAACTGCCCTTGTAAATGTGTTGATAATTCAGTGATTTCTAATCCGTAATCAGCGATCTTGCCTTTGAGTTCGTCACAATATGTTTGACTATCGGCAGCTTTATCCAAATCTATTAATCGACTTTCCCAGGTAGGGATTTGAATGCCTTTATAACCAAGATTTGAAGCCCATTGACAAAGTCCGTCTAAAGAGTTAAAAGGTTCTTTGTCATCTATAAATTGAGCAAGAAAAACAGCAGGTCCTTTGATTGTTTTCATGTGATTCGTATTTGAGTGATTGAGTAATTGAGTTTTGGGATCTTTTACAGTAATATCTGAAATTAACCATTCAAAGACGCATCTTCCTGTTACTCATTACAAGTTATATTTTTGTCCAGGTAGTATTATTTTTGCTGCTCTCTACAGTAGCATAGATAAATTTCATACCTCGGACACCATCTTTTACTGTTGGGAAATCCGGTTGTTTAGAAGGTGTGCCTCCAGCATTAATTTTTTGCAATTCTCGCGCAAAACTTCTATAAATTGTTGCGAAGCCTTCTAAATATCCTTCAGGATGACCTGCCGGTATACGCACGTATTCTGAAACTTCAGGATACCCGCCATTTCCTGCGGGAGTAAAGACTTGTTTAGGTTTATTGAGCCATCTAACGACTAATTCGTTAGGGTTTTCCTGATACCAGGCGACACTTCCTTTTGTACCATAAATTCTGATTCCCAGATTATTCTCTTCACCTGTAGCGATTTGAGAAAAGGTCATTGTTCCCTTAGCGCCATTTTCAAAGCGAAGTAAAACATTCCCATCATCATCTAATATTCTTCCGTCTCCAAAAGCAGAAAGATCTGCGGCAAGTTCTTCAATTTTAATTCCGGAGATATATTCTGCCAGGTTTTCGGCATGGGTGCCGATATCGCCTAAAGCACCTCCGATTCCGGATTTTTTTGGATCTACTCGCCAGGCCGCTTGTTTTTGACCTGTTTTTTCTACAGAGGTAGCTAACCATCCCTGTAAATACTGGATATTAATTTTACGAATGGTTCCCAAATCACCTTTTGCTATCATTGCCTTTGCCTGTTTCACCATTGGGTATCCCGTATAGTTATGGGTTAGTGCAAAAACTTTTCCGGATATGTGTACAATTTTTTCCAGTTCTATAGCTTCATCTAAGGTCAAAGTCATTGGTTTATCACAAATCACATGAAAACCATGTTCTAAAGCCATTTTTGCCGGAGGGAAGTGCATATGATTTGGAGTTACAATGGCCACAAAGTCCATACGTTCTTCCTCAGGGAGTTTGGCTTCTTCTTTGATCATTTCTTCATAACTGGCATAGGCTCTCTGTTTAGAGATCCCTAAAGTTTTCGCGGAAGCGATACTTTTTTCTTCACTGCTTGAAAAAGCACCGCATACCAAATCAATCAGGCCATCAATGCTTGCAGCTTTTCGATGTACATCGCCGATAAAGGAACCGATTCCTCCACCTACCATTCCCATTTTAAGTCGGGTCATTTTTATTGAATTTAATTTAATTTAAAACTAATATTTAGCATACAAACTTGAGGATTAAGGAGTATTTCTTACCTGTAGTAATCAGTATGTAGTATTCTATTGAGGGATACTATTACTTTATTACTTATAGTGTTAACCGAATGCTCTAAAAAGCTACTCTTTATATTCTATTTTTTCATTTTTAAAGAAAGCAGCAAAAAGTACCATGACTACACCTGCAAAGATAGCCGGGAAAATCCAAATAGCGGTCCAGTCGTGCTGTCCTTCTCGTACTAGGTTAGCATCAGTAATTTTACCGGCGACATAGAATCCTATAAGCATTCCTAATCCATAAGTCGCTAAAGTAATCAGGCCTTGCGCTGCACTTTTAAACTTTTCTCCGGCTTTACTGTCTGTATAAATTTGACCAGATACAAAAAAGAAATCATAACAGATACCATGCAGGGCTATACCAATAATAAGCATAAAGGCTAACTCACCTGAGTTACCGTATGCAAATAATAAATACCTAACCGTCCATGCTAACATCCCTACTAAAAGGGTCATTTTAAAGCCAAATTTTTTAAAGAAAAAAGGAAGTAATAACATAAATATTACTTCTGAAGCCTGCCCAATTGTCATTTTTGCGGCAGGATTAGAAACTCCAATTTCTCCTAAAAATTGACCTGCATGCTGGTAATAAAATGCCAAAGGGATGCAGATAAGTATTGAAGCTAAAAAAAAGAACAAAAAATTCTTGTCTCTTAAAAGTCTTAGGGCATCCAAACCTAATATGTCAGAGATATTTATTTTCTGATCTTTTGCCTTTGGAGGTGTTTTTGGCAGTGTAAAACTAAAAAAGCCAAGTATTGCAGACGCAATTGCGGTCATCAAAAACGTATTTTTTAGAAATCCATTTGCAACTCCCTCTTCAGAATCCCAGTGAAATACATAGCTGATTACTAATCCCGCTACAATCCAACCAATTGTTCCAAATACCCGTACAAAAGAGAATTGCTTAGCGGGATCATTCATTTGATTAAAAGATACAGAGTTTACTAATGCCAGGGTAGGCATATAGGCAATCATATATCCTAGAACATAAGGGTAAAAAGACCCAAAATCAACTGCATTTGCCATTTGATACATTAAAATTGCTCCAATGAGGTGTAAAATTCCCAGTATTCTTTCGGCATTAAAAAAACGATCTGCAATCAAGCCGATAATAAAAGGAGCAATTATAGCACCCCAAGATTGGGTAGAGTAGGCCAAGGCTATTTCGCCTCCGCTTGTTTTTAAAGTATTAGGTAGGTAAATACCCATGGTTACAAACCATCCTCCCCAAATAAAAAATTCTAAAAACATCATTAATGAGAGTTGAATCTGAGTTGAAATCTTCATAAAAATGATTGGTTAGTTTAGTTGTTTCGATGCATGAATTAATAAATCACGTGTAGCTTTAATACCCTCAATTTCTGAAAGACGTTCTCCTTCGTATTCAATACCTATAAAACCTTTGTATCCAGAGTTTTTGATAATTTTGAGCATTTTTTTATAATCAATTGTAGTTTCATTTCCTTCAGAATCAAAATCATAGGATTTTGCGCTAACAGCTTTGGCAAAGGGCATCATTTCTTCAACTCCTTGATATTTTGGATATTCTTTAATGCATTTAGCACCCCAACGAGCACCACCTTCTCTTTCTAAACAGAAATTACCAAAATCGGGTAATGTCCCGCAATTGGATTTGTTTACATTTTGTATTACTTCGACCAATAGTGCTGCATTAGACGAGAGGTATCCATGATTTTCTACGATAATATTAACGTTTTTACTTTCAGCATAATCTGATAGTTTGCTAAGACCATCAGTGGCCACGTCAACCCATTTTTTAGGATCATTGGTTCCGAAGAGGTTTACACGAATAGAATGACAACCTAAAAACTGAGCAGCATCGACCCACTTTTTATGATTTTCTACAGCTTTGTCACGTTCTTTTTCGTCAATAACTGCCAAATCACCTTCGCCATCTACCATAATGATTAGATTTTGAATGTTATGTTTTTTACTATTGGCTTTTAAGGTATCTAAAAGGATTTGCATAGCTTTTTGTGGATCGGGGTCTTTTTTGAGTTCATCGATATATAATTGACTAACGTACTCAATACCCTCAACACCTAATTCTTTTGCTTTTTGAGCAAAGTTCATAGGATTCAGTTCTCCGGATTGAATGGTTTTATGAAGAGACCATTGCGCTAAAGAAAGTTTAAAAAATGGTTTAGTTTTTTCTATTGCTGTCTCCAATGGTGATTCTTCTTGTTGAGATTCTTCTTTTTCAGAAGTATTATTTTTACATGATCCTATGAGTAGAATCGTAATGAGCCCGATTATAATGGTTTTTTGCATGATTGTTATGGTATGATTTATAGTGACCAGGCTTTTCCGCCTGTTAATTTTTCTAAAGAATCGCACCCTATTTGCTGGCCAGGGACAGGTGCATAAGCCAGTACATTTTCTCCTATTTCTCTGCTAGTTCTGAACCCCCAAATTGATAGATCTCTTACTGCAGATAAGAATAGAAAGATTTTGGCATCTTTTGACATGGACTCAAAATCTTCAGGACTTTTCATTTGTCTCATTTCTTCTTGATATGCTTTTTGTTGTTCTTTTGATGATTTTAGGTATTTGGACAATAAAGCATCATATTCTTCGGTTTTGAGCTTTTTTACAGGTTTGTCTTCGCTAATACCTAGTTCGTTAAGAAGGATACCGGCTGTTTTTTTAAACATAGCTGCCTCTTCTTTTTTAGCAACTTGATTCATGTATTTATCAGTAAACATAGCTATGTTAAGAGATTTGGCACCAGGGATATCGGTTTCTGGAATAATCAGATCCACGAGTTGATCTTGTACTTTGGCCTCATCTTCAGAAAGTAATTCTGGAATCCAATTTAGTTTTATTTCGGAAGTACAACTTTGTAGTATACTCAGAATAGCAGGAGTGGCAGCGATATATCCAGCTGATAGTCCAATATTTTTTAAAGCTTCTCTTCTGTTCATCATATATAACGTTAAGCGGTTTTTTGAATTTGTTTCGCGGCATGTTCTGCAGCTCTGGCAGTAAATGCCATATAAGTAAGTGACGGATTTACACAGCTTGCAGACGTCATAAAGGATCCATCGGTAACATAGACATTAGGTACCGCATGAATTTGATTATGCTTATTAAGTACTGAAGTTTTTGGGTCATTCCCCATTCTTGCAGTTCCCATTTCATGAATTCCTAATCCAGGTGCTCCAATATCATCCCATGGTTCAATATTTTTGAAGCCTGCTTTTTTGAGCATTTCCATTGCTTGCGCAATCATGTCCTTTCTCATTTCCAGCTCATTTTCTTTAAACTCAGCATCAAATGTTACGGTGGGTAATCCCCACTCATCTAATTTTTCATAATTCAAAGTCATTTTATTGTCGTGATACGGAAGACATTCTCCAAATCCCATAAGACCAATTTGCCATTTCCCAGGTTTGAGAATACTTTCTTTTAAAGCGGCACCATACCCTAATTCTGAAACCGTTTCTCTCCAATCTTGTCGACTCGCGCCACCTTGATAGCCATATCCTCGTTTAAATGTTTTTTGGTCTGTTTTGCCTCCTAAATTTCTAAACCTCGGGATATACAAACCATTAGGTCTACGACCTTTATAGTATTTATCTTCGAATCCATCAAAATTAGCTATAGCTCCAGCTTTGAAATGATGATCCATGATATTATGGCCTAATTCGCCAGAATCATTTCCCATTCCGTTAGGAAAACGTTCTGATTTGGATTGTAATAATATACTAGCTGATGCAATGGCAGATGCACACAAGAATATTACTTTAGCTGAGTACTCAAAGACTTCTTTAGTCTCTGCATCAATAACCTTGACCCCGGTTGCTTTTCCTGTAGCATCATCATAAATAACCTGATGTACGATAGAATTAGGCCGTAATGTCATATTTCCCGTTCGTTCTGCGGCAGGAAGCGTTGAAGAATTGCTGCTAAAGTAAGCTCCAAACGGACATCCTCGCATACAACGATTACGATATTGACAGTTCATTCTGCCTTCAAAAGTTTTTGTTCCTGTAATATGGGCAGTACGTCCGATGGTCAATAAACGATCTTCATAATGTTGAGCAATGTTAGATTTTAAATGATTTTCCACACAGTTTAGTTCCATCGGAGGTAAAAACTGTCCGTCGGGTAATTGTTCTAAGCCTAGTTTTTCGCCACTTACTCCTATAAACTCTTCTACCTTATCATACCATGGAGCAATATCATTATAACGTACAGGCCAGTCTATTGCTATTCCCTCTTTCTTATTGGCTTCAAAATCAACATTTGCTAATCGATAACTTTGTCTCCCCCACATAAGAGATCGACCGCCAACATGATATCCTCTAATCCAGTCAAATCGTTTGGTTTCATTATAGGGATGTTTTAGGTCATTTACAAAAAAATGGCGATGCTCTGTACCGGTTACATATCCTGTACGGTTTTGTTTTTCTTGTTCGGCAATTTCTTTTCTGGTAGGTTGCCCTTTGAACTCAGAATCCCATGGATCATCATTCATCGTTGTGTAATCTTCAATGTGACGTACCATACGGCCACGTTCTAAAACCAGAGTTTTTAATCCTTTTTCGCAGAGTTCTTTGGCGGCCCAGCCACCACTAATTCCTGTACCTACTACGATAGCATCGTATTGTGGTTCTTTTTTCATATACGTTGATAATTTGTGGGTAATTTTAATCGGTTAATGTTCTGAACCATTCAGCCATAGCTCTTGCTTCATCTTCAGAGATATTTTGATCGAGCATAATAGTGTTATTATATTCTTTAAGTAATGCTATTGCCACTGGATCTTTTTTGAGCATCTCATCAGGGTTCATTATCATATTCATTACCCACTCCGGACTTCGCTTCTCATATATACCAACCATAGGTGGGCCAATAAATTTTTGAGTCGCCTTATGGCAGGCTACGCATTTTGATTTAAATAGTTGTGCACCTTTATCTGCAAGATCTTGATTTATCTTCTCATCAAAAGTTACAGATTTTATTGGACCAATACCTTTGTTATCAAGCATTATGGGTACAGAAGAAGAATTTGTTGATTCTACTTTTTTCTCTTTCTTCTTATTTCCAATTGTAATCGTATTTTTATCAGGTTTTTTTTGATCAGAACAGCCCATACTTATCAATAGGCAAAAAATCGCAATGTGTAAAGAGAATGATTTCATCTATTATATTTTTCTTTTTTACATTCGTAAACTTTCAAATCTGGACAACCAGAGAAAATATTTTATAATACGATTTCTGATTTCTCAAATTATAAAAGTCTTTTATATGTGGCAAAAAAGACTAATAATTGCACTAGTCTTATGTAATAGTGAAATATTGGGTTTTAAATATGTGGTGAATAAATATAAGAAGTTTATTTAATTTTTTGCTAAACAATTAACTATTCATTAAATAAAAAATTTGATAATCCCGTTTTTCGAATAAATATGTGCCATTTTGGCTATGTTTTTTATTGGCAAGAAATAATTTGTTAATTTTGCATTATATCATGAAAAAACATTTCCATAACATATTGGCACTTCTTATGTCATTTGTAGTATTATGTTCTACAATGTCATTTACTGTGAATATGCACTATTGTGGAAAAACGTTGGTTGATGTTGCATTATTTAAAGATGCAAAGACATGTGGGATGAATATGCAACAATCCTTAGATTCTTTTGAAGACGTATATAAAAAGAAAGGGTGTTGTACCGATAAACAATTAGCTTATGAAGGTCAGGATGAGCTTAAAATTTCATTAGATAAACTTTCTTTTGAACAACAGATTTTTGTTGTTTCATTATATACTTCCTATTTAGATTTATTTGAACAATTAGAACCAAGTAGTATTCCTTTCAAAGAATATCCACCACCGTGTTTGGTTAAGGATATTCAAATATTACACGAAACTTTTCTTATTTGATGCATTACTAATTAATGTAAAGCTCATAGAATTATTTGAGCTTAAATTGTTGCTTGTTATTAGACAACAGCTTTATTATTAATTATGTAATAATCATAATATGCTAAACAGAAGCATTAAATTTCTTATAGAAAATAAAATAGTATCGGTCATACTACTTCTTACATTTGTTTGTTGGGGTATAAGTAATGCTCCTTTTAATTGGGAAGTGAGTATACTGCCTAAAAATCCAATTGCAGTAGATGCCATCCCTGATATTGGAGAAAATCAGCAAATCGTCTTTACAAAATGGGAAGGTCGCTCTCCTCAGGATATAGAGGATCAGATCACGTATCCTTTAACCACATCATTATTAAGCGTGCCTGGTGTAAAAACGATCAGAAGCTCATCAATGTTTGGTATTTCTAGTATCTATATCATATTTGAAGAGGATGTAGAGTTTTATTGGAGCCGTAGTCGAATTCTAGAGCAACTCAATTCTTTACCCTCAGAGGTATTGCCAAATGGAGTAAATCCAACTCTAGGTCCCGATGCCACGGGGCTCGGTCAAGTTTTTTGGTATACACTCGAAGGACGTGATGAACAAGGAAATGTAACCGGAGGTTGGGATTTGCACGAACTACGCAGTATTCAGGATTATTATGTGAAAAATGCCCTGTCTTCTGCAAGTGGAGTATCCGAAGTTTCTTCAATCGGAGGATATGTTCAAGAGTATCAGGTTGATGTAAATCCAGAATTATTGAGACAATATGGTATAAGTTTATCTCAGGTTACCAATGCGATTAAACAATCAAATCAGGATATTGGGACTCAGACTTTGGAGATTAATAAGGCCGAATATCTAGTTAGGGGGTTGGGGTATATAAAATCTATAGCAGATATTGAAAAAGCAGTCGTCGCATCAGAAACGTATACTTCTATACGCGTTAAGGACATAGCCAAAGTCACCTTGGGACCTGCGGGAAGAAGAGGTATTCTCGATAAAGAAGGTGCAGAAGTCGTAGGTGGTGTGGTCGTGGCTCGCTATGGTGCTAACCCGATGGAAGTAATCACTAATGTAAAAGATAAAATAAATAAACTTAGTGCAGGATTGCCATCAAAAACATTATCAGATGGTCGAACTTCGCAATTAACGATTGTTCCCTTCTATGATCGGTCAGAACTTATTGAAGAGACCTTAGAGACTCTTAACGAGGCTCTTAGTTTAGAAATATTGATTACCATTCTGGTTATTGTGGTAATGGTATTTAATTTTAGAGCATCACTACTCATTTCGGGGTTATTGCCCGTTGCAATTTTAATGGTATTTATAACCATGAAAATGTTTCATGTTGATGCTAATATTGTAGCATTGTCTGGTATTGCTATTGCTATTGGTACAATGGTAGATGTAGGGGTTATCATATCTGAAAATATTATAAGGCATCTTGAAGAAGATCAGAATAAATTACCCGTGAATACCCTAGTATACTATGCGACAGTAGAAGTTTCCGGGGCAATTATAACGGCAGTACTCACCACCATTATTAGTTTTATTCCAGTTTTTATGATGATTGGCCCCGAAGGTAAGCTTTTCAGGCCACTAGCCTTTACAAAGACCATGGCGCTTATTGCATCTATAGTAGTAGCACTATTTTTGATTCCCCCATTTGCAGCTTTTCTTTTTAAAAAAAGAAATCTTAGAGTATTAGCAAGGTATGCTATTAATGGCGTATTAATAATACTGGGTGGTATTATTACTTTTTATGGTTCCTGGTTAGGTTTGTTTCTAATTGTATTTGGGGTTATTAAAATACTCGGCCTAAAAGATATACTTTCAAAAACTTATTCTGATCGTATAAACATAGTGATTTCATCGATTGTTATCATGATACTACTGGCAGAATACTGGAGACCGCTAGGTGCAGATAAGAATATTATTTGGAATTTAATTTTTGTATCCATTATCTGTTTAGGATTGCTAGCAGTTTTTACGCTTTTTAGGAGATTTTACACCAGAATTTTAAGATGGGCATTGCAAAATAAATTGCTCTTTATGATATTGCCTTTAACTCTTGTAATTTTTGGGTTTCTAATTATGAAAAATACCGGAAAAGAGTTTATGCCTTCACTAAACGAAGGTTCCTTTCTGTTGATGCCCACATCCATGCCGCATGCAGGTATTGAAGAAAATAAAAGAGTTTTGCAACAACTCGATATGGCAGTAGCAACGATTCCAGAGATTAAAACTGTAGTTGGAAAAGCAGGAAGAACAGAATCTGCACTTGACCCAGCACCTTTGTCTATGTATGAGAATATTATTTTATACAAACCAGAGTTTATGTTAAATGAAAATGGTAGAAAGCAACGCTTTAAAGTCAATGAAGAAGGAAATTTTATCCTAAAAGATGGTCGTTTAGCTTTTAACCCGAATAACGATGAGGTGAGCTATAATTATGATATTGAATCGTTTAAGATTGAAGCGAAAGAGCTTATACCAGATGCTAAAGGTGAATTTTATCGGAATTGGAGGCCAGAAATCAAGAGCCCAGATGATATCTGGAAAGAAATCGTTAAAGTAACAAAATTACCCGGAGTAACTTCTGCTCCTAAGCTGCAACCCATAGAAACCCGATTGGTAATGCTACAAACAGGTATGCGCGCTCCAATGGGAATTAAAGTAAAGGGACAGGATTTGAAGCAAATAGAAGCTTTTGGAATACAGTTAGAGGATATTCTTAAACATGCAGATGGTATAAAAAAAGAAGCTGTTTTTGCAGAACGCATTATCGGAAAGCCTTATCTATTAATGGATATAGATCGAAATAAACTAGTGAGGTATGGTATATCTATTCAACATGTTCAGGATATTCTACAAGTAGCGATAGGAGGGATGCCACTTACACAAACCGTAGAAGGTAGAGAACGATATACAGTACGAGTGCGATATCCAAGAGAGTTACGTTCTACACCTACCGATTTAAAACAGATCTATATTCCTGTTACCAACGGCAATACTATACCCTTAGAAGAGCTCGTCACTATTCGTTATGAGCAAGGACCACAAACTATTAAAAGCGAAGATACATTTCTTGTCGGTTATGTTTTGTTTGATAAACTAGAAGAATTTGCAGAGGTTGACGTAATCGAAAATGCTCAAAAACTGATCAAACAGCACATAAAAAATGGTGAATTAAGTGTACCCAAGGGGGTGAGCTATCAATTTACTGGTACCTACGAGAATCAACTTAGGGCAGAAAAAACATTAAGCTTTATTATTCCGTTAGTATTGATGATTATTTTCTTGATATTGTATTTTCAGTTTCGCTCGGCTATAGTTTCATTCATTATTTTCTTTGGTATAGCAGTGGCTTTTGCAGGAGGATTTTTGATGATATGGCTTTATGGCCAACATTGGTTCTTAGATGCTGATTTTTTTGGTGAAAACTTAAGAAATATATTTCAGCTACATTCAATTAATTTGAGTGTTGCCTTGTGGGTAGGTTTTATCGCTTTATTTGGAATAGCTACAGATGACGGAGTTATTATAGCCACGTATCTTACTCAGGTATTTGCAGTAAATAAGCCTGATTCTATTGATAGTATAAGAGATTCGGTAGTTGAAGCAGGAGAAAAACGGATACGTGCCTGTTTAATGACTACAGCTACGACCATATTAGCATTACTACCTGTACTTACATCTACCGGGCGTGGCAGTGACATTATGATTCCGATGG
Source organism: uncultured Aquimarina sp. (assembly GCA_947497175.1). GTDB lineage: Bacteria > Bacteroidota > Bacteroidia > Flavobacteriales > Flavobacteriaceae > Aquimarina. Next base: position 275,582 of record CANMFM010000002.1, read on the forward strand.
CTATACCAAGTTTTGGCGGTATGGGTATTGCTTTGATAACTTTATTTGTAGTACCTATATTATTTAGCTGGAAAGAAGAAATAGTCCTAAGAAAAAACGGAATGAAAAACAATAATGATAAGGTTAAGAATAACAGAAATTAAGCTATGATCAAACTAAAAAAATATGAAGTGCATGGTTTTAGAAACAAACTTAGAAATGCGTTTCTTTTATGTTCTCTATTTTCTTTTTTACAAAGTAATAGTCAAACCCTTCAGAGCTATATTGAGGAAGCTAAAAAAAATAACCCTAACTTAAAAGCTGTTCAATATACGTATGAAGCAAATTTAGAAAAGGTTAACGAAGCTGGTAGTTTACCCAACACCAAAATTGGCGCAGGATATTTTATAAGTGAACCAGAAACCAGAACAGGAGCTCAAAAAGTAAGATTTAGTGCTTCGCAACCACTTCCGTGGTTTGGTACCCTAAAATCAAAAAAAGAGAAAGAAGTTTCAACCAGTGAAATGCTTAAAAACGATATCGAAATCCTGAAGGCTAAGGTGTCACTTGAAGTAAAAAAACAGTATTATGAGTTATATGCATTAAAATCAAAAAGAAAGATTCTTGAACAGCAAAAGAAATTATTAGCGTACTATAAAGAGATTTCTATTTCTGAAGTGACTAACAATAAAGCTTCTGCAGTTGATGTATTGAAAATAAATATTGCTCAAAATGAACTAGATAATCATATCGAAATTCTTAAAGGAGATATTTTAAACACAGAAACCAGCTTTAATAAAATTTTGGATAGAGATGGGTTTGATGATCTGGTAATACCCGATAATTTGTTCATTCCCGATGAGGAGCCAACATTGTCGATAGATGATGTAACCTATCATCCTGAATTATTAAAATACGATGCCATGAGTGAAATGCTTATTGCACAACAAAAAGTAAATGATAAAGAAAGGTTACCTTCTTTAAGCTTAGGACTAGACTATGTTTTAGTAGAAGAACGTCCTAACCTTAATTTTGATGATAATGGTAAAGATATCATAATGCCGATGGTATCATTTTCTATACCGCTGTTCTCTAAGAAATTTAAATCCAGAAGTAAACAATATGAACTTCAGCAAGAAAACTACAACCAACAACGAGATGCTAAGCAAAATACATTAGAAGAGATATTAGAGAAGGCAATTAACAATAGAATTACATCAAGAATTAAGTATACCACTCAAATCAAAAATATTGAGCAGTCCAGACAAGCTGAAGATATTGCATTGTCTATATATCAAACGGGTAGGTTGGATTTTAACGAATTGCTCGAAATTCAAGATATGATACTTGATTTTGAAATTAAAAAGATAGAATCTATCAAAGACTATTTTATACAAACTGCTATTATTAATTATTTGAGTAATTAAAATGTCGAAAAAAAATGAAACAAATTTATAAAATTACCGGAATGACTTGTAATGGTTGTCGCAGTAGTGTAGAGAAGACATTACAGTCAGTGCCTGAGATAATCGATGTGTCGGTCGACCTGAAAGCAGAAGAAGCCACAATAGAAATGAAAGCCTATATATCAACACAACAATTACAATCTGTTTTGCCTGAGAAATACAGGATTTCAGAAAAAGCTGATACTACCGATTCTATGATATTAAATCAAGAAAATTTATTTGTTGATACAGGAAAAACCAAACTAAAAGAACTACAACCTCTGCTCATTATATTGGGGTACATAACGATTAGCAGTATTCTATTGCATCATAAAAATTGGAATTTAACTGAGGTCATGTTAGATTTCATGGGACTATTTTACATTGTGTTCAGTTTTTTTAAAATACTGGATCTAAAGGGCTTTCCTGATTCATTTAGAATGTATGATCCCTTAGCAAAAGCAATTCCCGTATATGGTTGGATATATCCCTTTGTTGAAACTGCGTTAGGTTTGATGTTTTTGATGAGATTTCAAATACCAATAGCACTAATTACCACTCTTATTATTTTAGGAATAACAACTATTGGGGTCACAAGAACCTTATTGAATAAAAAAACAATACAATGTGCCTGCTTAGGTACAGCGCTGAAATTACCAATGACAGAGGCTACACTTATTGAAAATTCTATTATGATGGTCATGGCTATCGTCATGCTAACACAAACCTTTTAAAGATGAAAAAAAATATAATATACATTGGTGTCGCTGTCTTAGCAGGTTTGTTTGCAGGGTACCTGATCTTTGGAGATAAAACCAGTGGTTTAAAAGAACATAATCATCTTGAAGAAGTAAATTCTGATCAGAAATGGACCTGTTCTATGCACCCGCAAATTATGCAATTAGAACCCGGTGATTGTCCTATCTGTGGAATGGATCTAACACGTGCTCAAAATGAAGATGATTACGTTTCATCAGATCAATTTAAGATGACAAAAAACGCAATGGCTCTGGCCAACATTCAAACAATGATTGTCAGTCAGGATAGCATTGAAGATAATGTACTTACACTATCGGGAAAAATTAAGGAAAATGAAGAGGCAAATGCTGTTCAATCAGGTTACTTTTCTGGCCGTATCGAGAGACTTTACATTAACTCAGTCGGAGAAACTGTTAGTCAGGGCCAACTTATGGCAACAATATATTCGCCAGAATTAGTAGCCGCTCAACAAGAGCTATTAACAGCAGTTACTTTAAGAACATCACAACCTCAGTTATATGAAGCGGTTCGTAATAAATTAAAGCTATGGAAACTCTCAGAAAAACAGATCAATCAAATAGAAGCTTCAGAAAAAATAAAAGAAAACTTTCCAATATATGCTTCTGTATCAGGTACAGTTTCTAAAAAACTTGTAGAGCAGGGCGATTACATCAAACAAGGGCAACCTTTGTTTAGTATCTCAGACCTGAGTACTGTATGGGCAGTTTTTGATGTGTATGAAAATCAATTAGCTTTGATAAGAAAAGGTCAAAAAATTAATATTGCAACTAACGCATATCCCGATACAAAGTATGACGCGAAAATTGTATTTATTGATCCTGTTTTAGATGAAAATACGCGAACAGTTGAAGTTCGGGTAGAATTAAACAATAAAGAAAAATTATTCAAACCAGGAATGTTCGTTTCGGGTACCGTTATAACTAAAAACATCAATAAAGAGCAAAAAAATATAGTTATTCCGGCGAGTGCAGTGCTATGGACAGGTAAACGATCATTAGTATATGTAAAAACGCACAAGAGCGAACCAATTTTTGAAATGCGAGAAGTAACTATTGGCGATCAAAATAATAAAATGTATACTGTATATAGTGGGCTTCAACCAGGAGAAGCAATCGTTACTCATGGGACTTTTACGGTAGATGCAGCAGCTCAGCTACAAGGTAAAAGATCAATGATGAATAATGAAACAGTAAATTAGCATACAAAATTTATGCGTTTTTTATGCGTTTTTTATGACTAATAATTAACTGTAAACCGTTTTAGAACAGTATCTTTGCGGATTATAAGTAATTGGAATTGTGATACAAGATATTATTATTGCTATTTTATGGAGTATTTCTCCTTTTGGAGAAGCTAAGGTAGGAATCCCCTATGGTATGCTTAGTGGGCTAAATATTTATTTAGTATTTGTAGCATGCTTTTTGGCTAATGTACTGGTTTTCCCTTTAATGATCTTTTTCTTAGAAAAAGTAAATAATTATTTGTTAAGGTGGAATCTCTACAAAAAAGCAGCCATTTTTGTGGCACGTAGGGCAAAGGTTGGATCAGGTGACAAAATTCAAAAATATGGATTCTGGGGACTTTTGTTTTTTGTTATGATTCCGCTTCCAGGTACAGGTGTATATGCCGGAAGTATCGCTACCTACCTTTTCAAAATAAAGAAAAGAAAAGCATTCATTGCTAACACGGTTGGGATTTTCTTATCATCTGTGATTGTATGGGCTACTACGCTGCTCACAATGAAAGGTATAGCATAAAAAAAATCATATATTATTGGCTTCTTTCTGACCTTACGTTAACCACCAATGCTCTTGGTTAGACTTATGATTAGGTGTGAAAATTTCGCCAAGTTTTGGCAGAATAAATTTTTTATCTTGTTTTTTTGCTTCCGTAATAAATCGCTCTATGGGATCTGTCCAGGGATGTTGCGCCAAAGCAAACCCCGCCCAATGTACTGCAGTTATTATATCTGCATTGATATCTCTGGCAGCTTGTATGCTTTCTTCAGGATACATATGTATTTGATGCCAATTTTTGTTGTATTGTCCACATTCCATAAAGGCAAAATCAAAAGGGCCTAAGGTTTCGCCAATTATTTTAAAGTGATTACCATAACCACTGTCTCCACTAAAAAGAATATTTTCTGAAGATGTTTTTAAAGCCCAACCTCCCCAAAGAGATTTAGCTTTATCGGTAAGTCCTCTGCCAGAAAAATGTCGTGTAGGGGTAAATGTTATTGTAATATCGTTATAACGTTTAGACTCCCACCAATCAAATTCTCGAATTTTAGAAGCAGCAACACCCCATTTTTCGAGATGTCTCGCAGTTCCTAATGCAACATAATATTGATTTACTTTGGGTTGTAGTCGTTTAATACTTTCATAATCCAAGTGGTCATAATGATCATGACTAAGTAGTAGTAAATCAATTATCGGAAGATCATCAATAATCTCTATTGTGTTTTCTGAAAATCGTTTTACAGGCATTGGGGATATAGGGGCTGCATTGCTACCGAACATAGGGTCGATAAGAATGGTTTTGTTATTCATACGCATCAAGATTACCGAATGGCCATACCAAATATGTTTTGCTTTTTCTGATGGAGCTAAGAATTTTTCCTTATCGAATGGAAGTATGTTCAATGTCGTATTGGGTTCTCTGCCTTTGCGTTCACAAAATTGTTTATACAATAATTTAGGAATGGTTTGAAAACTAATATCCATTTTAGTCTCTTCAAGGTTTACAAATTTATTTCTATCCCAATGAGTTGATTTTGCGTAGCGCTTTTCATGCTCAGCGGTTACTTTACTTCCAAATTGTTGTCTTAAACTCATAAGGTAAATATAGCTATCTCATTTTACATAGATAGAGCATAACAATAGTATATTTCAACCGGGATATGAATAGTTCTAAGAGAATAAAATAGGGTAATGCTGTCTTGTTTTATTGATCTGTTGTAGAAACAATTTTTTAAAAAAAATATCCGAAACGTCATGCGTCTCGGATATAAAAATTAAGTAGTTTATTGATAATGGCTTGTCAAGTCATTATATTTTAAATTATTCTTTAACAAAGTGCAATGAGGTATTAATACTATTTCCTCTTATATTTAAAATATAACTCCCGGCTTCTAATCCTCGTACAGCTAATTGATAAACGTCTACTCCTTTTGCATTTTTATGTAAAACTCTTCTACCAATTAAACTAAATATTTGTATTGCTACTTCCTGATTTTCGAGTCCTCCAATGGATAATACATCGCTTTTAACCGGGTTAGGGTGCAATACTATATTTTGAGCGTTTCCTTTTGAAAAGGAAATCTTACTTTGTCTATTCGCGCATAAAGGAGCTTGAGCAGCGTTACTAAAGTAAAGAGTAAATCCTCGGTCTTTAGAGACTAACACAAGGTTATCGTCATCTTTAGCCACCCAATAAGATCCATCTAACCCACTAAATCCAGTATTAGATACCGTTATTTCGGGTTGACTATTTTTTAATTGATAGCTCATCGTATCGGAGAAATCTACATACCAATTTGGAACTCCATTATTAGTGTTAATCGCAAATTTATAAAGTCCATCATACATAGGATCCCAATGGATAGAAAACTCTCGAAAATTGCTAAGATTAGGGCCTCCTTGACCTAAAATATGAACATCTGTATACGAAACATTGTTCATAGCCGGAATACCATTTGTACTTGGTGTTCCAAAGGCGCAATTTCCAGTAGTATCACCTCCATCATTACTTTGTACAATTAGCGTAAAAGTGCTTTGAGCAGTATTACCATCATTATCGGTTGCTACTGCTTTGAAAATATATGTTCCTACAGAAAGTCCATTAACTTCTTCTGGATTTGGAGAAGTATCATGTCCCCACTCATAGGGTGCTTGGTTTTCTTGTCGTACCAATGTAGTATTGATATATAATTTGATATTGTTTATAGTTCCGTCTTCATCGGTTGCATCTACAATAACTTTAATATCATATCCTTCTTGTACTGTGATATCTCCTGAAGGTGTAGCAAAAGATACTTCTGGTGACTGACTAGTAGTTACATCTTTTATGATTACTGTTCTTGATACTTCTGTAGCTAACCCTTGCTGTTCTGCTTCAAAGGCTCTTGCTCCAATGGTATATGTTCCAGCTACTGTTGGAGTCCAAGACACACCATAAGGCGCAGTTCTATCTTGTTTAAAATACGAACCGTTAATCTTAAAGTTTACCTTTTCTATACTTCCTTCAGCATCTGATGCATTAGCGCTTAACGAAATCGTTTCTCCAAGTCTATACTCCTGATTGTTTTGCGAAGGGCTAGTTAATGAAACGATAGGAGGTGTATTTCCTCCCGGATTAGAACCTTCTTTGCTAATGAGTATTACCCAATCTTTACCACTATTATTGGGAGCATTCCCGATTGACCTGTTACCACCACCATTGATGCTGGTCACTGAACCATTCTTCAGGTTGCCTCCATTACGGGGATCATACCACTTAACTGTAAATCTTCCATTTTGCCCATTTAAGTTAAGGTTAGTGGTTCCTCCATTCTTTAGGTACACCACATAAGCCTCGCCTTGTTTTGCATAACAATAATCATTAGAACTAGAAGATAAAGAGTTGTTATTTCGCATTTGTGTCAATGGAAGATCTGCTATATCAAAAAACTTAAGTGCGTAACGCGCATAGTCCCACCATTTATCCCGACTTCTAAAATCTTGTAGAGAAAGATCAGAATGTGCCTGCTCGTATCCAAAATACCATTCGTTACCCCATCCACCAGCGAGTAGAGTACCCCATAATGCGTTTTTTCTACCATCGGTATGTGAGTTTCCTGCGTTATTGTCTGGACGCAACGCCTGACGTGCATCACCAGGTTCATCACAAGCAATTGCCCATTTTTTTCCCTCATTTCTGGATTTGTCAATCCCTTCTTTCACTTTATCAAAAACAGTACTAAAATTAGCTTTGTTAGTTTGTAATGAAAACCCGGTAAGTCTTGATTGATCACCAAGTAGATATTCAGGAAAATCATTTGGATGTTTGTGAATGACCACATGATGTCGATACGGATCATTTTTATAAAAATATTCTGCCATTGCTTTTTCCTGAGCAGGTGATTGATCTACTGGTTGGGGTCCACCACCACTTTCTTCACCCAAGTTCCAGTTTAAGGCCAGATTATGACCAAATCTTGCAATAAGTTCACGATAGTATAATTTACGTTGTATACCTGTATTTCCGTTATCCAATAATGTTTCATTTTCAGTTTCCTGTGTTTTAAAATGTGCAAAAATTCCATTCGTCTGCATATGTTCTATTACTATAGCCCATTGCGCCAGTTTTGAAACATCTATTCGGGTACGCTGATTTGAAGCAACATATGGAAATACATTCTCATCATCCCCATTAATATTCATTGTTAAGAAAGACATAGAATTTAGCCCTTCACTTGCGATGTAGTTCACAGCTCCAATCAATCCTTTTCCTTTACCATTTTTCCAAGTAGGATCACCAGTTTTCCAGTCACTTTTATGGGGGTTAAAGTTCTTTCTTCTACTACCTTTATTCGGCGTATTATCAAAATCATCATATGCAAATAAATTCTCTGGAGAGTCGGGTCCTTGTTTAATCATATACTCGCCCGTTTCGGCAAAACGTAAGTAGTGCTCTCCAACATATTGTAAGCGACCTTTGGCTCTAAAATCTCTACCGCTTTTATTTGAAGCAGTGATATTAAAAGATCCAGTCTCTCCATTCATGAATCCGGCTGCATTTCCGGCATTGATTCCATCATTGATTGCAACGTTATTACCTTTTCTAAATGAAACTTTGTAATTCCATGTGCCGGTTTGGTCTGGTGCAAAATGTACTCTCCATTTATTACCACTAGTTGCAGAGGTTTGTGCGGCATTTCCGTCTGCTGCATAATACCCGGGCACAGTGTAAGATGGAGAACCACTTTGGTGTGTAAATGTGACATTTAAACGATAATTTAAAAAAGGATTATCATTAGCGGTTTCAGAAGAATTGGGTCCATTAAAAGTTAAGGTCACTTTGTGCCATTTTTTTCGTTCACCTGTAATGGAAGCACTGGTATTACTTCCTCCTCCATTATCGCAAGTTGTTTCTTCCAAAGACAAGTTTGTGGCATTCGCGCTTGTACGATTTAAGGTAACTCTATCTACAAAATGATGTTTTGAGCGACCCGATAGTAGCATTGTATATACACCCGGTGAATCAAACTCCACAAAGATGTCATGAGGATCGTTATCGCTGGTTTTTGTAGCCCATGTCCAGTTTGTGGTTCCTGTAGAATACACCTTAAGATATCCTTCGCCACTTGCCCCTTCTGGATTAGGGGTTTGACCAGATCCTTTAGGATATACTCTTTCACTACCTTTTTGTCCATAAAATTTACTGGCATCAGGGAATTTTAACCAAGTGTCATTTGCTTCTGTTGGACTATCTCCTTCACCTACTTTTGATCTCCAAAGAAACTTATAACGTCCTGCGGTATTGATCTTAATCTTTGTATTGATCACTCCATTACCAGGGTCATTAAAATGATCAGGACCTGTCCATTCTATATAGCCTCCACCCGTAAAACCAGAAATAGCAGTCTTTTTTTTCCAATTTCCTGATACAGACAGGTTTTCAGTTTCGATAATAACCAACCCGTTTTTCTCTTCGTATGCCGCATTGCAATTACCTCCACCATTGCCAGAACCGGTTACTGTGAAACTTCTGATATCTTCATCAATAGCGCCATCATTGTCAGTCACTACTACTTTAACCATATAACTTCCTGCCTGGACATTTGCTATTTGATGTGGTGTGTAATTAGCCCCGTCGGTATCTACTAATGTTCCATTTACAAATACCTCATGCTTTGTAATACTGCCGTCTGGATCGTTTGTATTAATTTTTACTAAGACATCACTTCCGGTATTATAATTATTCTGATTTGGGCTAGTAATTGATACTGTAGGAGGCTGATTACCACCTCCATTATTACTTTCTGAGCAGTTAGTCCAAACTTTTACATCATCAAAATAAGCATAATCTGTATTTGGTGACCACCATACCGGATCCGTAGCATTACCTCCTCTGTAAGTATGCATCACCAAAGAGTTTATCTTTACATTTCCTTTTCCTGGTAGTCTATATTCTACATCATTTTTTTCAAGTTTTAGTTCTCCGTCCACATACATTTTTAATACTCCATTCTTACGACCCGGGGTATTGAGTTTGATATATTGTTTTATGGTATACCATTTGTCTTTTTTAATATTTCTGATAAAAGTAATGTTTCCTCCACATCGCGTATCTCTATTAGGTAAATATGGATATACAATGATGTACGGAGGTTGGGTTTGATCTCTATTTCTTCTCCACATTAATCTACATGAAAAGGCATTGTTATTTACAGACTGGTTAGTGGTGCACCCTGCTGGGATACCTCCCGTACTAGTTGATGCACCTCCCAGACCAGGAAGTTTTCCTCCTGTTGCCCACGTAAAGTTTTTATCAAATTTCACACGATATTGAAGCGTTGCTTCTTCGGCTCCATCAAAAGAACTATCAAAAATGAATCCTCCGGTTCTGGCACTTGCAGCATTTTTGGTATACTGAGCCCTTAATGCTCCGTTTATCACTCGTGTTTCTTGAGGCCAGTTTCCTCCGATTCCTCTAATTTGGCCAGAGGTTCTAGCTGAGACTCTTTGAAAATCATCTTTAAGCATGTTTAAGGAATACTCCTTGTTCTGACCATTATATTTACTGAAGTTTTGGTCAATAATCAACCGGCTATTGCCACAGGTTTGTGCTTTAGTTCCAGAAATTACAAGTAGTATGAGAACTACCATAATTTGCCAACTATTAATAATTTGGTGTTTTGTTTTCATAGTGAGTTTGTTAAGTTAATAAGTGTTTCTTGTGTATGTTTTTATTTTTTTCAGTAGTTTTATTTATTGTCTTTTTGAAGTTTTAACAACGATTACATTGACAAGTAGGCAGTCTTATCGATTATGTAAGTGCTTATTTCTTGCCTGAATTACTTGCTTTTTATAAACTTAATTTTAATGGCATCCGTTTGATTAGAAAGAACCTCTACGAAGTATAATCCATTTGGGAGTTCATGGATATTTGTATTAAAATCAGACCTTTTTGTTGAAATAGGTTCAGAAAATACTTTGATCCCGTTACTACTGTATATATTTACGTGATATGAAGATATAGGTAATTCTTTTATAGAAAGAATATCTTGTATTGGATTTTGGTTCAACAGGAGTTTTCTAGAATTATGTATCGAAATCACTTTTTGGCTTTTACCTCGCATACAAGCGGGAGGAAGTGCAGAATTGCTAAAGCAAATGAGTTTTTGATTATTCTTAGATTTTAAAACCAAGTCGTCATTTTGCATGGTTACCCAATAGCTGTCATCAAGCCCGTCAAAGCCGGTGTTTTTAAGAGTAATTTCGGGATTTGGGTCTTTTAGCTGAAAGGTTGCCGTTTTACTAAAATCTACATACCAACCTGGACTACCATTATTCGTTTGAAGAGCGAGTTTGTATAAGGCATCGTATTTGGGATTCCATTTAGCAGAGAAGTTTACAAAATTTCTTAAAAACTGAGGGTTTTCGGCTCCCGTGATATGAACATAATTGTAAAGCACATTATCCAAAGGTTCGAGCCCTTTAGTGTCTGGTAATACAAATGAGCAAGCCGTATTTGTTTTAACAGTAAGTTTAAAAGAAGTTTCTTTAGTCTTACCTTTACCATTGGTAGCTACCGCTTTGATTATATATACGCCTGATGAAAGGCCATTCAACTCATTAGAGTTTGGCGATCCTTGATGTCCCCAGGTGTAAGGAAATCTACGCTCACTTCTTATAAAAGAATTATCGATATATAATTTTACTTCTTTGATAGCTCCATGATCATCTTTTGCATTAACTTCTATTTCGAGATCATATCCTTCTTGTACGGTAAGGTCTTCTGCCGGAGTTTCAAAGGAAACTTTGAATGATTGATCTGTGCCGTCTCCAGTCTGATCTTCTATTCTTGTCTTCGAGACTGTAAAATCATCAAAATATGCATATTGATCTTTGGTCGGTTTATACGCATCACTACTTCCTCCGAAAAAAGTGGATAAATAAATGTTGTTTAAACCAATATCACCCTGGCCATTCTGACGGTAATCGCCGTTATCTGTTATGTCAATTGCAAGTTGTCCATTAAACCAACCGCGCATGATTCCATTATTTTTACCGGGAGTATTTAATTTATGAAATACTTCGATGTGATTCCAGGCCCCTTTTTTAAGTTGAACCTGATCGGGTTGAGGTCCTCCACGCTCGTCATAAGGATCTAATAAGCTCCAGTTAACAGAGGCTGTCCAATCCTGCCAGGAGGGTCTGGTTTCAAAGTGATTATAAAACTCTAAAAGCCCGTTAGTTCTCCACATCAACCGCAAAGACATATTTCGGTCTCTAGTCTGGTATGCTAATCCAGGTAATTTTGCTCCAGCGCGAAATTCGAAATCTTCTGGAATGTATACACGATAACTAAAATATAACTCGTCAAATGATTCATAATTATCCCAATATACTTTGGTGTGCATACCACTGTCATTGGTTTTTACTTTACCCTTAGGATATTTTACTCTCAGTACATTTCCTCTTCCCGGAAATTCGGTAATAGAAACCCTTCCTTCATCAGCTCCTTTGCAAAAATGTGCACCTAGAGCCTCTTTTATTTCTTCTTCATTATATTGTCCTGTGGATAAATGATCAAAGTCATTTTGGTACACATGGTCCTGAGCAAAAAGTGTAATTGTAGTGAGTAGCGAAACCATTGATATCAGGTTTCTTTTTGTGAAAAGAGTCATATTTTGGGTATTTAGTTATATAAACCGGGTAAATTTTTTTACCCGGTTTTTGAAAAATCTTTGATTGCTGCTATTTCTTTAAAAGTCGTGACGTTTTTAGATATTTATATCCTCTAATGATAATGACATATATGCCTGTCTCTAATTCTGAAATATCAACACTAATGCTAGTATCAAGAATTGATCGGTTTAAAACGATTTTTCCTTGAATATCTCTAATTTCCAGTTTCGTGTTTGATTGCGGAATATTAGAAATTGTAAGTATATCACCTTTAGAAGGGTTGGGATATATTTTTGCACTATCACGTTGTATATCCAATGTCGAAATAAATTGTCTGTTATTGCAATTTGGTGCTGTAGCAGAATTACTGAAGTATATTGCAAATCCTTTATCTTTGGACACCATCACAAAATTATCACCATCTTTTGCCACCCAATACGCACCATCTAATCCTGTTAAACCAGAATTTGAGATGGTAACATCAGGATTGCTGCTATTGAACCTATGGGTCATCACATTTCTTAAATCTACATAGTAATCGGGGATGCCATTATTAGTATTTATTGCAAATTGATAAAGCCCATTTTGACTTGGATTCCAGTTGATTCTGAATCTTCTGACGTTAGAAAGATCAGGACCATTATTTCCAAGAATATGAACATTGTTGAAAGAGGCCTTATCAAAAGCAGGTAATGTGTTTTGTAAAGGTGTACCAAAACTACAACCATCGGGATTTGGATTAACTGGTGTATCAACTTTTGTTAGTGTAAACCAATTGATATTCCAACTTGGTCCGGAAGCATATAATTGTAATGTCTGATTACCGTTGGAAAGATTTACCTTGGTTGTTATAGTTTCCCAATTTTGCCATGCTCCGGTATTCGGTATTGAAGTTTTGCCTACTGATGAATTATTTACTCTTAGATCAACCTCACCACTACTGTGTTTACTTGCTATTCTAAACGCAATTTCATATTCAGAAGTTTCAGGGATATTAATTCTATATTCCATAAAATCTCCGATATCAATCCAGCCCACATTAAGACCACCACCATTATCTGAAGTCTGTTGTGTTCTAATTCCTTTCATATTACAATAATCTTCTGCCTGAATACGTGATGTGATGGGACTCCCGCTACCAGTACACCCCTCGACTGGTTCTTCTGTTACAGTGATGTTTATTTCTGAAGAATAGGTATCCGTCCCATCATCATCTATGGCTCTTGCTTTTAATGTATAATTTCCTGCAGGGGTATTAGTCATTGTATATTGGTAAGGAGAGGACGTATCTTCACCAATTTTAGCGTTATTTCTAAAAAATTCAACCTTAATTATAGTACCGTCGTTATCTGAGGCACTTGCTTTAAGTACAATGTTGGTATCTTCGACATAACTATCTCCGCTAGAGGGAGAGGTAATGGATACGTTCGGCGCTTGATTTCCTCCTTGGCAAGGAACGATATTCCAACTAGGGCAGGAGAGGGTAACATACCCTAAGGTGCCGTCACTTAAAGGGAAATCGGGAGTATTGGGATTGCGGTCATTATTCCAAACGTGAATTTCTTCAGGGTTTCCTTGTTTTTTTCTTGCGGTTTGAATTTCGGATCCACGTCCCTGAAGATTAAAGATATTGCCAAAAATAGCATTTCGATACCCCGTGTTAAATCCAGTTCCTCTATCCAAGAAATCCACACCAGCATTAATGATTGTAGATCCGTCAAGATTAAAGGTGTTATTGTACACAAATGCATATGCACCTTTGAGATCAATAAAAGCATCTGCACTATTTTCTCCAGATATTCCTTTTGCCGAAAAAGTACAGTTTCTGATAATTGTATTTTTGGTGCCTTCTTTTACATCTACACCTTCTGCGGTTACATTGGGCCCAACGATACAACCTTCTATAGTATTATTATTGCATTCTCTATCATATTCATCATGCTGGCCTTTATCTGATCCTACATATAGTCCTTCACCGATTCCAGGTTTTTTAATTCCGGTATTGTAAACCTTGCAGTCTTTTACCAGGTTATTACTAGAACCATCGCGTAAATGGATTCCTTCCTCGCCCAATTCACGAACGACAACATTCTTAATAACCCCGTGATTAGCATTATCAAATACCAACCCTTTTGATCCTTCTTCTAAGATTAGATCTTCAATTTTCCAATAATCTCCCATAATTCTCATTACGTAGCCGTCGTATCGATTATCTGGTCCCTTCAGTATTGGTGGGTTTGATGGATTTTTTCCGCGAATTATAATGGGTTTAGACGAGGTACCGTCTTTTTGAGATAGAAAACGAGCGGCTCTTCCTCCGATCGAAACCTTTTCTGGTGCTACATAAGTTCCTGAAGCAATGACAATTTCGTCACCGGGTTGGGCATTTCTCATGGCGGTTAAAATGCAGTCGACTGTATTACAATTAATTGTTCCTCCTGGGTTAGGAGGGTTTGTATCTCCATCAGACCAGTTTTTGATGATATCTTTGATATAGATGCCATAGTCGGTCAATTCATTATTTTTTAACCCATCGATACCGCTACGCAGTTGAACTATTGCAGATCCTTCAGTTCTATTAGGGTCAGTATTGCTTGGTTTATCACTAACTGACCAATTTGCGTGACTAATATTATTATCTTTAAAAAATTGCATCCATTTTTCTGTTTCCGAGAAATCGATATCTCCATCTCCACTAGCGTCGACAGCTCCCCATTCGGTAGCAAATAATGCAATACCATTATTCATTGCTCTAATCGCTTTATCTCTTAATCCCTGACGATGTGTACCTGCATAGAAATGTAAGGTATATGCGGTATTGACGTCATTAATTGGGTCGTTAGAAGCGACATCTACATCTTGAGACCAGGTAGGAGAGCCTACGATAATTAAATTGTCGGGATCTTTAGATCTAATTCCTGAGATTACCGCATTAGCATACGATTTAATCTCTGACCAAGATTGTCGAATGGGTTCATTATAAATTTCATAGATAATATTGTCTTTGTTTCCATATAGTGTAGCCATTTCTGTAAAAAAAGCAACTGCCTCTGCCTCATATTGTTCTGCCTCATGAGTGTGCCAATCTATAATTACATAAATACCTTTATCGATTGCGGCGTCGATCACCTTTTTTATCTTTGCTTTTTGGGCATTTGGACTGTCGATATAGCCCGTTCCGCCATCCCAATTTTCTTTTACTCCCATAGCAACTCTAATAATAGAACTATTCCAGTCATTGGCTAAATGGGTAACAGTCTCTGCACTATAAAAATCTGAAGTATCGCCGGCATTGCTCCAGAATAAACTGTTTCCTGCAAGACTCGTTGGAATCCCGTTTTTATTAACAATTTTATTTCCATTGACTCTTAATCTTCCGTGTTTTTGTACTACCGACTGGGCAGATATAGTAAAAGAAAACAGGAGACAAATAAAGAATAAATGTCTGGTAAAAGGTTTTAAGCTATAAAAGTATTTTACTTTCATTTTCATGATGTTGAGAGTTTGTGATTTGTTATAAATTATAATTATCGAACTAATCAAATAATAATGTCCAAACTAATGTAGAATTATTTGATTCTAAATATTTACCATTAAGAGTAAGCAAAACCATAATTGGTAAAGCTATCTCTGATTCTTTAAAAAAAAAGCAATCACCTTATAGATCATGAAAGAGGAAACTGGATCTTCTAGGTGTGCAACAAATAAAATTGTGCTATAAATGAATTATTACAGACTTTAGGGTTCTCATAGTTTTCATAAGATTTGTGTTTTTACGTTAATACTTATTTCTCCCAACTGTTCTGTATTCTACTATCAATTGAAAACTTAATCACAAGGGGTATGTGCAATTAATTTTCGAAACAATGTTAAGAATTATAGCGGTTATAAAAGTCCGATTTATGGTGTAATATTGTACAAGATGTTGATTTTCAATGTTTTTTGATATCGTTTTTTAACAACTTCGTTTACCTTATTAGTTTGGTTTTTAAACAAAAAATAGAATAATCAAGCTTGATAACGTTATAATAATCTGCCAAATTAGCGTTATATTTAAAACTAATTAGCTATATCCAGACCCCACAATATGAAAACGGCAATTACACTAATTGTATTTTTGATACATCTTGTTGCTTTTTCTCAAGAATCACATTTCAACAATTTTATTCATTTTTCTGTTTCTGAAGGAGTATCACAAAGTACTGTTGTGGCTATAGAACAAGATCAATTTGGTCAAATGTGGATTGGTACTCGAGACGGACTTAATAAATACGATGGAGAAGAGATTACGATTTTTAGAAATAAACCTAATGATTCAATTTCTTTAAGCAATAATGATATTTTATCTTTAAAAGAAGATAGCAAGGGCTTTATCTGGATAGGAACACACAATGGACTCAATAAGTTTAATCCTAAAACAGAAATGTTTAGCAGGTACCTTTACTCTTCAGAAAAAGGTGCTGTTTCTCATTGCTCTATTCGATCTATTAAGGAAATTGGTAATGGTATAATTTGGTTAGCTTCTTCAGACGGGCTATATATCTTTGATACGAATAGTGAAGAGCTAATTCGTTATGGTAAAAATGAAAATGAGGCCACTGGTCTTCGCAGTAATCTGGTATTAGATATTTTTCAGGATGCAGATCAAAATATCTGGCTTGGAACCTCTTCAGGACTTCATAAGGTAGTAAAATCGGATATTTATAATTTAACGTTTAAAAAATACGGACGTGATAACATAGAGTTACCAAGGCTTTTTATTCAAAGCATAAATGAGGATAAGCATGGAAATTTGTTAATCGGGACCAAGTCAAACGGGTTATATGTATTTAATAAGAAGACCGAAGTATTTAAACAATATCATGCTTCAAGTGCAAAAAAAGTCGCAAGTTCTGACATAAGAAGGTTAGCTTACGACAATAATTCTAATCTATGGATCGGTACTTTTGACGGACTTTTTGTGAAAAAAAGTAATGATTCGGTTATTAAAATCATTCATCAACCGGGTAATCCTAAAAGTATAAGTAAGAATAGTATTAAAGAAATTTTTGTCGATCGAAATGGATCTGTGTGGATAGGTACGTATTATGGAGGTGTTAATTTATGGGATGTTCATAATAATAATTTCCATACACTTTATAGAACCAAAGGTGATCAGGCATATCATTTAGGTGTTGTAAGCTCTATGGTTGAAGATCACAAGGGTACTATGTACTTGGGTACAGAAGGTAGCGGAATTACGGTCATAAACAACAATGGTAAAACAGATACTAAACTCACCACAGAGCTAAATAGAGAGCTATTAAATACTAATGTCAAGTCTTTATTTTTGGATAATAATAAATTATGGATTGGCACTTTAAAGAACGGAATTAAATGCTTTGACATTACAACTAAAAGTTTTGATCCCTCAATTAATCCTCAATTACGTGGGCTGTTAAAAAATCATAGTGTTTACAGCATAAAGAAGATTAAGAATTATCTCTTATTTGGAACATTTGGAAATGGAGTTGTTGTATACGATTATACAACCAAAGGGATACGCCTGCTTCAACACAATGTGTCTGATACCACTTCTTTGACCAATAATCGGGTTCGATGCATGATTTCTGATCGACAGGATAATTTGTGGATTGGGACAGATAAGGGAGTAAATAAAATCTCCTTAGAAAGATTAAAATCAAAAACTCCAGGACTAGATAGATATCTTTTTGAAGATGAAAATTCTTATGGTCATAACGTCTTGTGCATGTACGAAGATAAAAAAGGGCAAATTTTTATAGGTACAAAAGAAAGAGGAGTTTTAAAGTATGCTACCGGTGTCTTTAGAAAAACAGATTTAAAATTATTAAATACAAATGCCACTACCGTATACAGCATCGTGGAGGATAATAGAAGCAATCTGTGGATGAGCTGTAATCTAGGGTTGATTAAATTTAATCCGAGGATAAAAAAAACTATTGTCTTTAATCAATCCGAAGGTTTTTTGGGAAATGAATTTATTAATAATTCTTATCTAAGAGGACATAATAATAAACTTTATTTCGGGGGTGTAAAAGGAGTGTCATTTTTTGATCCAAATGATCTCAATAAAAGCAACTATACATCACGCGTCATTTTAACAGGGATCAAAATTACCGGTAAAGAACTTGATAGAAGTATCTCTTTTGAAGATGAAAAAAACCTGGAACATGATGAGGCCTCATTTTTACTCAACTTTGCAGTGCCAAATTATATAAATACATCCGAAAATCGATATGCTTATCGATTGTTAGGGCTAAATGATGAATGGAAATTTACGAACAATCATGAAGTGGGTTATACCATTCAAAAACCAGGAGATTATATTTTTCAAGTAAAAGAAGCCAATAATCAAGATACTTGGGATGATGAACCTACGACCCTAAAGATTACTGTAAAGGCAGCACTTTGGAAAACACCTTTGGCATATGCAATTTATTTTGTGATTATAGTATTCGTACTTTATCAGATCTACAAAAACATGAGGACTAGATTTGAACTTGTACATAAACTAAAATCCGAACGCTTAGAGAACATTAGACAAGAAGAGATCAATACTTCTAAACTAGAGTTTTTTACCAATGTATCGCATGATTTTAGGACACCTCTGACCTTGATTTTGGCTCCTATTCAACAACTTATCGAAAATTACCAGGGCAATAAAGAAATGTATAAGAAATTGTTGGCGATAGAACGTAATGCAGACCAGCTCTTGAAGTTAACCAATCAAGTGCTCGATTTTAGAGCTTACGAGAATAAGCATTCTAGACTGCAAGCGAAACAAGGAGATTTAATATCGTTTCTTAACGGGATATATACATCATTTCTGGAGTATGCTTCAATTGGCAATTATAATTATTCTTTTGAGTATGATGTATTGGAGTTACCAATTTTTTATGATCCTAATAAGTTAGAAAAAGTATTTTATAATATACTTTCTAACGCATTCAAATACACTCCAAAAGGAGGGGAAATTAAGATTAAACTCTATGTTGATCATCACGATGCAATTATAGAAATTTCTGATAACGGGCCGGGAATCAGTATTGAGTTTATAAATAAAATTTTCGATAGATATTATGAAATTGCAAGTGATGTAGCGTATCAAAAACACTTTAACCAAGGTAGTGGTATTGGACTTCATATTGCAAAAAAGGCAATAGAGCTGCATAAAGGTAGTATTGATGTTGAAAGTAAAGATGGTGTAGGAACGATATTTAAAATTACGCTAAAATCAGGATGCGCACATTTAGAAGATTTTGAAATGCTTGCTGAAAACTTTTCTACAACCGAAATTTATGGGGAGAATAAACATAAGCATCTTATCGAAACGCTGAAAACAATCGAAGTAGAGCACCTTATTCAGGATGTTGATACTGATAAACCAAAAATTTTAGTCGTTGAAGATAATGATGAATTCAGAAGGTTTATAGTAGATATTTTAAAAGAATATTATATCGTAGAACAATCAGAAAATGGAGAAGAAGGTTTTAAAAAAGCATTAAGAGTTTTTCCTGATTTAATCATAAGCGACGTTATAATGACCAAAATGGAAGGAACAGAACTTTGCTCAAAAATTAAAAATGACAGACGCACAAGCCATGTTCCAGTAATTCTACTAACATCTCGTTCATCAATGACTTATAAGTTTGAAGGTTTAGAATCTGGGGCAGATGCCTATATAGACAAACCATTTGATATCAAAGAGCTGTTTTTAGTAATTAAAAATTTACTTAATGCGGCAGAGAGAGTTAAACATAAGTTTACAGAAAATAATTATAGTAATGAATATGAAGCTATAGCTTCGGTTGATGAAAATCTACAAAGAAAAGCCATAAAAATTATAGAAGATAACATTGATAACCAATCTTTTGATATCCCATCCTTTAGTTCAGAATTAGGATTGAGTAGAACCATGTTATTTGTGAAAATAAAAAGCTGGACTAATTTTACTCCAAAAGAATTTATTAATTCAATACGAATGAAAAAGGCAACAGAACTTTTAGAGTTAGGTGAGTTGAGTGTCTCTGAAGTCGCGTATAGAGTAGGTTTTAAAGACCCTAAGTATTTTTCTAAAGCGTTTAAAAAATATTACAAAAAAACCCCATCAGAATATTCAGAAAAATTCTATTCTTAGCATAAAACCATAATTTTAGCGATTAGCTATCAAAGAAATTCTTAAACCCGGTCTGTTTACTTATGTATTGAGTTTTGGCAGGGTTTTTGTTTTATTCGAATTCAGTAAATAAAATAACATTCAACACCTTTTTGAAAGGTCAATTTGGTAAAAATATATCCATGAACAGAAGTTTTATTTACTACTTTTATAAAAAGTAAATCTATCCTAGCTGAGTTTTGAAAACAGCTAAGGAAGTTATAATTTTAACCCCCATAAATTAACCTATACTTATGTACACAGTAAATTTTAAAAATACGAAGAAACTCTTTTTTATACTTTTAGTTTTATGCTTTTCCTTAAATACTCAAGCACAAAATGATCAAATTTCTATCCAATCTATTAGCGATCAGGAGTTTGCTGTAAATAGTATTAATGGAATCCCATTTACAGTAGTCCTTGAAGAAAGTAATAATGATGGACAATATCATTTACCAAGTGGAGGTAGTGTTACTTTTAAAACTGCAGATATGATTGGTAAAAGAAGCACGTTACGTATTATTTTTGAAGAAGAAATGTATCACTCTCTAGAAGATAAACTCATAGAGCAATATGATGCTGATGTTGAATGGATTACATCTTCTCTTGAAATTAAAGAAAGCGACTTAAAAATGTTTCCTACCCGACCGGTTTTTACAGATGCCGCTTTAGAAAAGTTAAAGCAAAGAGTATTTCAATATACCACAACTGATCGAAAAGAAGAGTATTTTAATGAGTGGATAGAAAAAATAAATTATTCTGTGGGGGCTGTAAATTTTTTCAGAGAGTTGTATGCAGCATCTAATGGAGAAAACAATGAGCAGCGTCATAATTTTCTACCAATCAATATTCATCAAGAACTTCATAAATAATTCGAGTTCGAGTGACTCGCCCTTAGTAAAAGTGTATCGAGCTCTTGGTAAAGTTTAGGATGACAAGGTATTTCTAATAAAACCTTTTCTCGATACTCTTTTGTCTGATTTCAAAAAAATCTCTTGTATTGCCCTGTTTGGATTATTTTTGTCCTCATGTCGTCCTCGTGGCAAATGAAAATGTGCACATAAAAAAAATAGAATAGTATTTTATTCTATTTGTTTCTGTATAGCACAAGAAAAAGTTCTACTGATAATGCCATTGTGCAAAGGTATTTCATAATGAAGCTTCGGAAGGTTTCTCTTCTGGACTTGTCGTAGAAAAATTATAAAACGGACTGAAAGAATTCAGAATCTGAGATAGGAATACTATCTTTTGATGATGATGATTTTTTTGTTGTATATAGTTTAGAAACTTATGTAAAGATCAATTGAATAAAACTCTTTAAAACGTAAGATTTTCTAATTTATCTTCTTCTCCCAGAATAGGTCATTGCTTCGCCTTTACCAAAGCCGTAGCTCAAACCAAAGGTGAAAAAACGTCCTCGTAGGCCAAAATCATACGTCTCGAATGTAGGTTGTGTTACAAAACGTTCTCTAATTCTCGATGCAAATACATCGCGTACACCCAAATTAACTACTACTTTACCCTTTATAATTTTCTTACGCATTCCCAGGTCCATAAATGCAAAACCACTTTGCTTACCTTGTATAGTTTCAAAACCAGAACGATAGTTTCCGTTAAGCTCTAAATCAATATCGGCGGGCAAGTCAATTTTTGAACCCAATCGGGTAGACCATTGGTTTCCTTGAAAATCGAAAACCTGATCTTCAAAATTTCCTTTTCGATCAAAATAACTATAATTAAAATCCCCGGTAAAAGTTATCCATTTGATAGGGCTGTACTTTGCATTGGTCTCTAAACCAACAGACGAATTTGTTCCGATATTTTCAGGTGTAGTAAACGTTACATTATCTATAAAAGTTGATACACGTTCTACCACTTCAGTTGTATAGCGATGGTAAATACTA
Source organism: uncultured Aquimarina sp. (assembly GCA_947497175.1). Taxonomy (GTDB): domain Bacteria; phylum Bacteroidota; class Bacteroidia; order Flavobacteriales; family Flavobacteriaceae; genus Aquimarina. The sequence goes on from CANMFM010000002.1 coordinate 297,759, forward strand.
GAGCTTACACTGGCTTTTCCTATTTTATAGATACTTGTTAGTTCGTATGACTGTGTAAATTCGGGCTGCAGGTTTGGATTACCTGTTCGAATGTTAAAGTTGTTCCGGATGTTAAAAAAGGGATTCAAATCCCAAAGCCTTGGCCTGAAAATACGTTTCGAGTAGCCCGCTTGCAGTGAAACTTTTTCGTTAAATTTATAAGAAGCGTGCATACTTGGAAAAAAATTAGTAAAATTCTGTGAATTGGTATCGTTGGTATTTCTCAATACGGTTTGTAAGTCGGTATTTTCAACTCTTAACCCTGCTTTTATCCCCCAATTGTCGTTTTCATAAGCTCCTGTTGCATATATTCCCAATACTTTTTGATTCCATTCAAAATCATTAGTAAGGGCTTCGTTAACCTCAAATACGCCATTTACCAGGTCACGTACTTCAAAATCATTACCCACATCATTTATTACATACTGAACTCCTGTTTCTAAGGTGTATTCTTTGGTAATTGGGTTTATATAATCAGCTTTGAAGGTAAAATCTGCCTGTTGGAAATTAGTAGCGGTTCGTTGGTTATTATCTACGTTTTCACCTTCGAGTGTGGTATCGGTAAAAAGCGAAGACTGGTCTTTACCGAAGAAACTACCCAAAGCACTAAATTGAAAAGTATGATCTTCATTATCTTTAAATTGCTTTTTCCAATTAAATTCATACTGCCATTTGGGATTGGTGGCATCGGTAATCTCATCACGTATCCATCGAGATAGTAAGGTATTATTGGCATCAAAAAAACGAAAATTTGTTTCAGAAGGTTGATCTTCAATTTCGTAAGCAAAATTTCCTGAGAGTGTGAAAACGTTATATTGATTTAAGTGATAATCTGTTCCCAGGGTGATGTTGAAAAAGGTCTCATTTCTGAAATTTTCTCCCTCACTAAATATGACTTCGTTGTTGATTAAGTTTCGATTACTCGCTTCATTATCGCGAGGTAAAGAACGGTAACCAACACCCATTTGGGTAAACAAATTAAATTTCTCTTGTCTGCGGTTAAGGCTAACTCCTATACTATGATTATCTGGCAAACCGGTGTTAACAGAAATAGAGCCATTCCAACCTTCTTTTTCTTCTTTTTTCAGGATGATATTTAAAATACCAGAAGTACCTGAAGCTTCATATTTTGCAGAAGGATTTGTGATCACCTCGATACTCTCAATCATATCTGCGGTGATTGTTCCCAGAGCATTATTGGATTCATCGGCTAACACAGAGGGCTTGCCATTAATTAGGATTTGTACTCCACTGCTTCCTCGTAAACTTATTTCTCCTTCTATATTTACATTAACCGAAGGTACATTGTTGAGCACCTCCAACGCACTGGCCCCAGTGGTACTAAGGTCTTTTCCTACATTAAAAACACGTTTGTCTAGCTTAAACTCAGTTTTAGAAACTTCACCTCTTACAACTACTTCATCCAAGGTTTGGTTATCTTGAAAAAGTTTAATAACCCCCAACTTAATTTGATCTTCTTTTAGTTCAAAATCCTTTAATTGAATTGTCTTAAATCCAATAAAACTGATCTCAATGTAAAAGTCTTTTTTTGAAGTTTTAATGTTGAATTTTCCAGTATCATCAGTAGTTGTTCCGGTAACTACAGAATCAGAATAAAGATCCTTCAACACTATTGTTGCATAGGGTATTTTTGTTCCTGCTTCAGCTTCAATTAGAGAACCTGAAATGCTTATTTCACTGTCTTGAGCCCAGGTGCAAACTGTAAATAGTGAAATAACTAAAAGGAATTTAATCTTCATGGTACGACTTTATAACTTCAAAATCTAAAGAAAAGAAGTAAAATGGAGTTATTGAAATTTTCTTTGTTAAACAACTCTAAACACCTTAGAGTTTAATAGATTTTTGCAACAGTTTAGTCGTTAACGTATCTATTAAACAGTTGTTATTCTTTACTGTGTATATGCTCTAATAATTTTAAAATATGAGTAGAATAGAATCTAGAAGATCTCAAATGACAAAAAGTACCAGAAAAATCGGACTTTGAAATATATTCTAGCCATAAGATGTTTTTGAAGCCGTTTTATTTTTTAATGCTCAAAACGTGTTAACATAAGGTTTTTGTGGTATACATATATAATACTATATTGCAGAAAAACCAGAAGTTTATGATGATTTCATTTGAAATCATCTCTTAACCTATAAATTATAGCATGAGTAAAGCATCCTTTATAAAAGAATTAACGTTGCCCGCAGTAGCAGCACCGATGTTTTTAATATCAGGACCTCAATTAGTTATTGAGTGTTGTAAGAGTGGAATTGTAGGAACTTTTCCGGCATTAAATCAACGAACTTCTGAGGGGTTTGAAGAATGGCTTATCGAGATTAAAAAGGCACTTTCAGATTTTGAAAAAGAAACCGGTAAAAAAGCAGCACCATTTGGTGTTAACCTGATTGTTCATCATTCAAATCCAAGATTAAAAGCCGATCTGGCCTTGTGTGTTAAACATAAAGTTCCATTAATTATTACCTCTTTGGGTGCTGTGTCAGAATTGGTAGATACGATTCATAGCTACGGAGGATTGGTATTTCATGATGTTATCAAAAAACGTCATGCAGAAAAAGCAAGCGAAGCCGGAGTAGACGGATTAATTCTTGTTGCCGCTGGAGCAGGAGGGCATGCAGGTACCATAAATCCCATGCCATTGGTTTCAGAAATTAAAAAATTCTTTAAGAAAACCATCTTACTTTCAGGTTGTATCTCCTCAGGTAGAGATATAGCTTCAGCTATGCAAATGGGAGCCGATTTGGCATATATGGGAACTCGTTTCATTAATACACAAGAAAGTAAAGCGCCAAAAGCCTATAGAGATATGATCATAGATTGTGGCGCAAGTGATATTGTGTATACAGCAGCTGTCTCAGGGGTTCATGCAAATTTTTTAGGCCCAAGTCTAAAGGCTATGGGTATCACAGAAGAAATGTTAGCAAGAAAGAAAAAGGTTGATTTTGGAGAAGAATTAACAGTCAATGAAAATGAAGCAAAGGCCTGGGCAACCATCTGGTCTGCGGGGCAGGGAGTTGCAACGATAAGTAATTCTCCTAGCGTACATGATTTGGTATCTGAGTTAAAAACTGAGTTTAAAACAGCGATTAAAGAGCAATATGCATTATTGAACGTTTATAAGTAATAAGATTCAAAATAGAAGGATGTACTTAAAATTATTATAAATTGTGATGATAAAGGTGTTGTTTTAGCCCTAAAGACGTCTCAGTCGTTCGTTACACCTTCTTTGTAATTCATATTGTTTTAAGTACACTGTTTAATCGCTTCTATTTCTAGATCATTGGTGAATTTTTCGAATGCTTCGTCAAATGGTGGAATCATTTTGGAAAATAAAGGAAACAAGGGACCTCCTATAGTTTCACTCATACTAAATATAACACCATTATTATAGGCTTGTATTAAAAAAGTTCTCTTCCCCATCGTATCGCCCCACACTAATTTTTTATTAGGGATATACTCTTTAACTTTTAATTTAAATGTACGCTTGTCATCCAAATAACTTTTTAATTTGATGATTTCTCCTTGTTTAATGGTACCTTTAAACATAGTTATCGTACTATTCCATTGTGGGTACTTTTCGCCACTAATAAGTAAGTTCCATATTGTTTCAGGTTTAACATCCATGTACTTTTTTATAGATGTTGTTCTGCTAAAGATTGTTTTGATTGTTTTAGCCTGAACATTAGTATTAATTTTCATATTTGGTTGAATAAATAGTATAGCTCAAATTTAATGCACTTAGTATTTTGAATACCACAATTATTAGTCTCGATATTTCTTTTGAAACCCTTTTACAGGGTTTTGAAATCACTTCATTTTAATGTAAGGGCAATTTTGAATATGACACCTCTTTATGATTAAGGTTAATTATTAGATATTATGTTATTGTTGTCTAGTCATTTAAAAGAACTAAACAATTTTAATAATTAAGAATATAACAAACAGTACATCACGATATCAAATAAAAGTTTTTGGTTACCGCAATATCCTTTGGGTTAAAACTTTGCAGCGGTAACTTCAGGGATGATAACTAATAAATCATAGCCCTTCAAAATTCGATTTAGAGTAGTGTCATCAACCTTAATTTTCTGTTTTTTAAGTTTGTGAATGATCTTTTGCAAATCGAATACCTTCCATTGGTTTTTTTGTGCAGTCAAAAAAGGTGTTAGATTTTTTAAAGGCCACGTTGTGATATCAACAGGTTGTGCAGGAAATATCTTAAACGGCTGCCCCAACATGCCACTCTGGCCTACTATCATAATGTGCAAAGACTTTTGGTCATTAGCTTCAGAAATGTTAGAAACTAAGTTTCCTATGTCATAAACTTCAAGTAGACTTTCACCCTTTGTTAGATGGTTTGCACCATACTTGAATAGATTGCTCTTATGACTCCATTTCTCATAATCACGCATTAAATGACGTTTTAACAACTTTACACGTTTATGATGTCCTTTTGATCTACTTTTATAAATTTCTACCGAGGAACGCATAGCATTTATGACCTCGTGTTCATGTTTAGATAGCTTTAATTCCTGTAAGGCTTTTATCTTCTCACCAAATTCTGGTGTCATTAAATACATGGGGTTTTGAGGATTTTCAAAGAATTTTTTCAAATATTCATTAGAATTATCTATTACCTCTTTATATAATTTCCTTGCTTGATTATTTTCAGTTTCAATATAAAGGTCATGAAAAATGAGCCGGTCGGCATACATTAATACTTGATCCGAGCCTAAAAGATTAGTACCAGTTTTAACAATATCTTCGAGTAATTCATATTCTGGGCGCAACGCATAAAATGAAAATAAGTCCTTATATGTTTGATTAAAAACCTCTTTCTTTTTCTCTGTCAATTTTATAGAAGTCTCTATAATTTCTGTACTGTAAGGATCCAACTCGATATAAAAATTATCAAACTTTTTAAGGTTAAAAATATGTTTGGTAAATAGAGGGATTTCGTTAGTAAAATGTTCTTCTCCAATCAGTACATTGTCTACTTGCTTTACTTTATCCGCGATTAAAGCCCAACCACCACCAGAAAACACGGAATCTGATATCTTGAAAGTTTTTTGATGATTAGCAATTATCGTTTCAAATGTAATTTTTTGAGCTAAAAATGTATTAGATATCAATATGCATACAATCAACAATTGCCAAGATCTATGTTTCATAGTATAAATTTAATGCGTTATAATTTCTTAGATTTATTAGTAGTAGTTCGTGCTATTTCTAGTCATAAAATCAATCATATTCGTTATAAACGTATCCGAGTTGATTTGTTTTTTACTTGAAAAAATTTAATTTTCATATTTGATTTATCAAAACAATCATTTGTTTGATTTTAAATTACAGTCTAAATGTAGGACTGAATAAAACATCTGTTTGTTACAGTAAAAATTTTACCTAAACGTTATTGATGTGTCGGATCTTATAAAAAGAAAAACCAATAGAAACATCTAAACTCTATAAAATATAGGCGTTTAGCTATTCTGATCTTTCTAATCAAACTTAGTGTTATTTAAATTTTATAGGAGTTTTTTAAAGTCTCATTAGTATTTTTGAGACTAAATGAATATTTTTTTATATAACAAACTAGTAGATTTGGAGTAACAAAAACTAACCTTATTTGTCCTTTAAGATATAACTAATTCAAATGTCATCAATTTTTAAAAGCGCACTAGTACATGAATACTAACTTTCCGGATATGCTAATAAACGGTATTTTAATATGCCTGTATTCTCAATTAATAATTCTTGGTATTTTTAATATTTTAAATAGAAGATTACGAAATGTTGTATTAGGGTCGTTATGTTGTTTGTTGGCAATATCTTTTATGTATACAATTTATTGGCCAAGTCTAAACACGAATTTGGTGGGAAATATAGTGTTGGGCGGTTATAAACATATGTTTCTACCGGCACTTATTTACTTGTACATAGTGTTAATCAAAGAGAAAAACCAAAAGCATTTAATTTTGGTAAACCTCATACCTCCTTTTATTGTTCATTGTTTTTATTTAATCATAAAGTTTGGATTCAGAGACTTTTATAATACAAATATTGTAAATCTTGTTGCGTTTATTAATTTTTTCATCTTTGCATCCTATCTATTCTACTTTATTAAAGGAATTTCTTTTTTAAAATCGTTAAAACTCATGCTATTACCTGGGGTTCATAAAAGGTATACCTTTTTTGTTGTTATAATGTCTTTGTATGGAATCATTTTGGTTTCAGAAGCAATTTTCCCTTTCCTATTCAGTGAAGAAAAACTTAATGCCACACATTATTTTTTGTCCTCGAGTTTCTATATTCATATAGCAATCATCACTAATTTAGGAATATTGGTATTTGCTTTTATCGAATCTCCTTCTTTGAAGCCTATTCTTTTAGGTGAAAAAATATATACAGGTTTTGATTCTATAAAAAATGATGACATGATAAGAGCTTATATCAATGATATATTTGGTAAGCAAAAGTTATTCTTGGATGCACATTTTGATTTGAAGTTTTCTTTGCTATCGTGTGGTATTGATGAAAAGGAATTTAGATTATTTTTAAAAAAAGAATTTAATAAATCATCAATTGAATTTGTAAATAAATATAGGGTAGAAGAGTTTAAAAGGTTATTGGCTTTAAGCGAAAACAATAAATATAATTTAATGGGAATTGCAAATAAAGCAGGCTTTAACTCTAAAGCTACTTTTTATAGAAATTTCAAGAATATTGAAGGTATTACCCCCAAAGAGTATTGGACTCAGAATAGAAAGTGATCTTAGAAAACTGGAAATAATAAAGGTGTTTTCATAAACAATACTATTTATGTAAAGTCTTCAGTTAAACGATCAATCTACAAAATATCTTTTGCCACAGTTTTATAATGTGTTCAATACCTGTTTTTTTCATCCAAATACTTGAGTGTCTTTTTAAATAAATGGTGTCAAATATATTTATGAGACTTAATTACTGTGCTTGTCTGATTTTGATTAATAATTAAAAAATAATTTTACTCAAATTTCATAAATCACATAGCATGAAAAAGTATCATTTATTTATTCTAATCTTTTGTTTCTTACTCAACAGTTGCAAATCTGATGACAATAGTTCAGCAACCGAATCAAATTTTTATTTCATTACAGCAAAAATTGATAATATGAATTGGGATGCGAACAACTTTAGTGCCACGTACTCCAATAAAATTGTGTCTATAGAAGCTCAATCGTTAAATGGATCAAGAATTGAAATTTCTGCACAAGGTGTGAGCTCTATTGGAACTTATGATTTAGGAAATGTAAGCATAGGAACGTATCAAGACGGTAATCGCGACAATGAAACCTATACTACCGCAGGAACTTTGGGAACAGGTTCTATTACATTCAATACTCTTGATTCAACACGTATTGAAGGTAGCTTTTCATTTACCGGAGAAAATGGCTTGGGTAATGCAAAGAATATAACCAGTGGCTCTTTTGAAATTAATTTAACTAACTAAACGTATGAAACCTTCAAATTTAAATTTATTTTTTTCATTTTTTTTACTAATTAGTATTTCATTAAATGCTCAAGAGTTATTAAGACGAGCAACTTTTGAGGCTAAAATTAGCTGGCCAAACAATGAAACTCCAGGAGCTAAGATTGTCGAAATCACATCTAAATCACCATTGGATAAAGCAGGTTTTAAAGCTAATGATATCATCATAAGTGTGAATGATAGAATGGTTTTGAGTCAAGAAGATTGGAGCGCCATCACCTATAGTATAAGAGCTAATGAAGAGACCAATTTTGGAATCAAACGAGGCCATATATATGTGTCAAAAAATGTACAACTCAATGCGTTGCCAAAGGAAATTCATGATAATACGGAAACTTATTATGAAACGCTAACTAGTGATTTTGGAATAAAACAAAGAGTAATAATAACTAAACCTAAAAAGACCAAAAAGTATCCGGCCATTATTTTAATTCAAGGGTTAAGCTGTTCCACTGTAGAACAATATTCTGGCCGAAGTAACAATTGGGTTAAACTGATTAAAGATTTAGTGGAAAAGTCGAATATGGTCGTACTACGAGTTGAAAAGCCGGGTGTTGGTGATAGTGAAGGTGATTGCGGAAAAACCGATTTTAAGACAGAATTGAACGGATATGAATCAGCTATTAAACTCTTAAAGTCGAAGCCCTATGTAGACACTTCAAAAATAATTGTGTATGGCAATAGTATGGGGAGTGCATTAGCCCCTTACTTAGCTAATAAATACGACTTAGCTGGCATAATCTCTGATGGTACATTTTTTAAATCTTGGTATGAACATATGCTAGAAATAGAACGTAGAATACTAAATATAGAAGGAAAAGATGAAGCAGAAATTTATAATTTAATGAATGAAGTTTACATACCATTATACTATGAAATGTTAATTAAGAAAAGAAGCTTTGAAGAAATTTTAGAAGATAACCAAACTTACAGAAAACACCATCGACAGAGTCTCAACCACATGTATGGTAGATCTATGAAATATTATCATCAAGTGCAGAATTTCAATTTTGCAAAAAATTGGGAAGAAATTAAAGTTCCCGTAAGGATACGGTGGGGAACAAACGATTGGATAATGACAGAAAATGATAATGATATGATCATCGAGGTTTTAGAATCCACTGGACATAAAGACCATAAGCTATACAAATATCAAAATCTAGATCATTGGAGCACAATTCATACTGACTACAGTAGTAGTTATAACTTCAAACCTGGAAAATGGGAGGACAAAATTAGCCAACAGATCATCGATTGGGCTTGGGAAATTATATCAAAATAGCGAAAATAGATCTTTGAATACGAAAAGTGTTATGCTAACGACCTCGATACATTGTATCTTTATTTCTATTGTAATAACTATAACGCATCTCGTACCATGTTATGAAATGATTTAGGTATTGTATAGTTTGTATGGGTTACTTCCCGATACAAAAATTAGCAAAGATGTTTCCTAATAAATCATCACTGGATATTTCTCCTGTAATTTCTCCAAAATGGTACAGTGCCTGGCGGATATCTATGGCCATCAAATCACCAGAAATTCCAGAATCTAATCCATACTGTACTTTTTGGATTTCTTCCAAAGCTTTTAGTAATGCATCGTAATGTCGTGTATTGGTTACGATGGTTTCATTGTTACGTAAAGCACCTGTATTTACAAATTCGAGAAGCATATTTTGTAATTCTTCGACTCCGGTATGTAGTTTTGCCGAAAGTAAATGAATATTCTCAATCTCTGAGGTTAATTTTGTTATTTGATCTTTGTCAAGTTTGTCAACCTTATTAGCGACTATAACCAAGGGTTTTTGAGGATACTTGTTTCTAATTTGATTGATTTCGATAATAATTTCTCTCACTCTGGAAGAGATGCTAAGGGCTGAAGAGGATATTAATTGTGAGCTATCAACTAGATAAATCACCACTTGCGCTTGTTCAATTTTTTCAAAAGTCTTTTGAATACCGATACTTTCAACTACATCTTTAGTATCACGTATTCCGGCGGTATCAATAAATCGAAATCCAATACCACCAATATTAATTTCGTCTTCAATAGTATCACGAGTAGTACCCGCTATATCAGATACAATAGCTCTCTCTTCATTTAGTAGCGCATTTAAAAGAGTAGATTTACCCACATTAGGTTCTCCTACGATAGCAACTGGGATTCCATTCTTAATGACATTTCCTACGGCAAAAGAATCGACAAGACGCTTTAAAACATTGGTAATCCGGGTAATCAAATCTTTGAATTGAGAACGATCTGCAAACTCAACATCTTCTTCGGCAAAATCAAGTTCAAGTTCTATAAGTGAAGCAAAATTTAACAGTTCCTCCCTTAATTTTTTAATTTCATTCGAAAAACCACCGCGCATTTGTTGCATAGCAATCTGATGAGAAGCTTCAGAATCAGATGCAATGAGATCTGCAACCGCCTCTGCTTGCGATAGATCCAATTTACCATTAATAAAAGCTCGTAAAGTAAACTCTCCGGCATTTGCCATTCGGCATCCTTTGCGTAATAATAATTGAATGATTTCCTGTTGGATATACGTAGAACCATGACAAGAAATTTCAATTGTAGGTTCGCCGGTGTACGAATTGGTTCCTTTAAAAATGGATATCAATACTTCATCTAATACCCGTTCTTTATCAACAATATGTCCTAAATGGATGGTATGACTTTTTTGTTTCTCTAACGTTTTACCACTCACAGACCTAAACAAAGGTGAACAAATTGAGATGGCATCTTTCCCGGAAACACGAATAACAGCGATTGCTCCAGCACCTGATGGTGTTGCCAGCGCGACAATGGTATCTTGTGAAATCATATCTTTCTTACTGAATCGCAAAAATAGAGATTAATCTATTCACTTTAAGTACGCACTCTTAAACTTTTTTTGAGCAGTTGTTTTTCTTTTGTTATCTTGTGCATGGAATGAAGTAAAATACTTCTTTAGTATCTACACTTTCCCCATTTTTGGGAAACAGAATTAAGAGAAAAATTAGGGTTCTGATAGTAAGCAAACTACGTAATATCAGATTCATTGGAAAACGATTTTGTTGTAAGATTCTTGCAGCAATTTTTTAGGTGCGTTCAATTTAATGTCTAACCAATACTAATTAATTCTTATTCTTATGAATTTTCACAACACAAACTCAATTCATTTTAAACAGCAGTATTCCTTGCAAAAGTTTGGAATACTCGCGTGTATAGCTTTCATGCTATTGCCAGGCATTAGTTTTGCGCAAATAGCACCATTAAAAAGTACGTATAAAGCTTTTAATCAGGAAATAAAATCAAATGACAATCTAGCTAAAAGTACTTCAGAAGTTATTACCGAAACGATTTCAGAAAAAGGCGCCACCTGGTTGCGTTTGTTTTTTGATAATGTTAATCTTGGTAAAAGTAGTAGCTTGACCATTACATCAGATTTAGATGGGGCTACACAAACGTTAACCGCCACTACGATTAAGGACTGGAAAAATACAAGCGCATATTTTAATGGCGATAAAGTTACACTTACACTTATTGTGGCGCCAGGAGAACGCTCTATTGGATTCAATATTAAAGAATTAGGAATAGGGGTGTTTGATCCAACGACCAAATCACAATGTGGCTCAAATGATGATAGGGTGGATTCTAATGATGCTGCTATAGGTAGAATTGTGCCTATAGGGTGTACCGGGTGGATTATAACAAACGGGCGATTGGTAACTGCCGGGCATTGTGTTGGTAGTCGTGCTCAAATAATCGAATTTAATGTACCTAAATCCAATCCAGACAGATCTATAGTACACCCAGGGCCGGAAGATCAGTATCCAATAGGGAATTTTGTGTCTCCATATCCAAGTAGCTCTACCCAGGCTAATGACTGGGCAGTTTTTACAGCAAGTGCTAATTCGCAAACAGGGCAGACACCTATTCAGGCACAAGGAAAATCTTTTAATGTAGTGCGAAGCGACCCGGGAAGTAATATAACAATCACTGGCTTTGGTACGGATACCGGGATCGATAATCAAACACAACAAATACATACAGGGCCATTGAGTTCTGTTACAAATACCTTTGTTAGATATAGAACCGATACTACCGGAGGAAATTCTGGAAGCCCAATTATTGATGCAGCTACAGGCAATGCAGTAGGTGTTCATGCCTATGGCGGCTGCTCGGGTTCTGGAGGATCAAATTCTGGTGAACGAGCTACGATTCCTGCTTTTTGGGACGCTATGGGACTTGGTGATGGTGGACCTGATCCCGGTAACGATGAGTGTACAGGAGATGTGTCTTCTTTTCCGTTTACAGAGAGTTTTGAAACTAACTTAGGTCAATGGAAAAATACGTCTATTGGTGATGATCTAACCTGGACTCGAAATTCTGGAGGAACACCTTCAAACGGGACCGGACCAAGTAGTGCAGCCGATGGTAGTACTTATATTTATGTAGAGGCTTCTGGAAATGGTACAGGATATCCTAATAAAAGAGCACTTTTAAATTCGCCATGTTTGAATTTTAGTAGTCTTACAGCTCCCAGGCTTGTATTTCAATATCATATGTTAGGTACTGCGATTAATAGTTTAACTGTAGAGGCCAGAACCAACAACACTGGTAATTGGACAAGCGTGTTTAGCAAAACCGGAGAGCAAGGTAGTAACTGGAACGCCGCAGATGTTGATCTTTCGGCTTATGCAGGTGACTCTAATGTGCAATTACGATTTAGTGCAGTTACAGGTTCTGGAGGTAGTGGTTGGCAAAGTGATATTGCTATAGATGCGGTAACGATTCAAAATGGTACTGGAGGCCCAGGTCCCACATGTGAAGTATTAAACTTTAATGATTTTACAGTGGCTCCGTTTTCTAATCAAGATAGAGGAGGGACAGCTTCGATCACAAATAATGGTACTGGATTATCTATGCAAAGTAATACCTGGAAAGAAATTGCTCTTAGTTATACTGTAACTGCCAGTACCGTTATAGAATTTGACTTTAGTAGTACCTCCGAGGGCGAAATTCATGCTGTTGGCTTTGAAAATGATGATGCATTAACGCCTGATCTATATTTTAAAGTTCATGGTACTCAAAATTATGGAGTAACAAACTACGACAATTATACTAGCGGAACAACTACCTATATTATTCCGGTAGGTAATTTCTATACAGGAAATATGAACAGATTAGTTTTTATAAATGATAACGATGCTGGCTCAGGAAATACTTCTATATTTTCTAATGTTAAAATTTATGAAGGCTCTTGTGGTCAATCTGCATTAGCAGAAAGTGGGGCAAGTCAAGAAGCTGTAACACCATTCCTTGGTACTGAAGATGAAATTGATGATTTATTTAGTGTTAGAATGACTCCTAACCCGACAAAAGGTAATTTTTCTATCTATGTGAATTCAAGTAGAGAAGGAACCGTGAATGCCGTTTTCTATAGTATTTTAGGAAGAAAAGTTGGACAAAAACAACTACAATCTGGAGTAAATACACTATCCTCTGAAAGCCTCTCAATGAGACCAGGTATTTATCTGGTGAAATTTGATGACAGTAGGGGAGGAACCACTACTCAGAAGTTAATCGTTCACTAAAAAAAACAGTAAGTAAAGACATTAAATTAATAATGAAGCATCTCCAAAAAAATGGAGATGCTTTTTTAATCAATATATGTAACAAAGTGCCTTTATATACGTCATATAAATACATTGCTAATATTTTTAGCATTTCATCAATCATCAAACTAAAAAAAGTAACATCATGAAACAGGACAGATCAGTATTAGTTATTACACATTTATCACAGTTATTAGACCTTATCACTGGGTTTGGAGGATTTGTTGTACCCTTAATATTATGGTTAACTCAAAGAGAACGAGTAATGGCGATGGATGAGCATGGAAAATCAATTATGAATTTTCAAATCAGTATGTTTATTTATGCTATTATTTGTATTCCGTTAACTTTACTATTTGGTCTGGGAGCATTAGGATTAGCTGCGATCGCAATACTTTGTTTTGTATTTCCTATAATTAATGCAATCAAGGCAAATAATGGAGAAAGACCTTCATACCCATTATCAATGCATTTCATTAAATAATAAAAAAAAGCGGATGAGTAATTAAAAAATCATCCGCTGTTATGGTAAAACACTACTTAAGTTCTAGTGTTGGTTAAGTCTAAAATCAGGATATGCGTCCATACCATGTTCGTGACTATCAAGTCCGTCAATTTCTTCTTTTTCAGAAACTCTAATTCCGACAGTCTTTTTAAGAGCAAAAATAATTATAAAAGCGGTGATCATACAAAATCCTCCTACTGCCAATACACCAACTCCTTGCACAAGAAATTGATCAAAGCCAGCTTTTGCACCAAAAATACCTACAGCCAAAGTACCCCATATACCACATATTAAATGTACGGCAATAGCACCTACTGGATCATCAAGTTTTAATTTATCGATTAATGCTACACCAAATACTATAATTGCACCCGCAATAGCGCCAATCAAGACAGCATCTGTAGGAGACATTTGATCCGCTCCGGCCGTAATACCAACCAGACCTCCTAAAATACCATTTAAGAACATGGTAAGATCGTAGTTCTTATATAGTAAGGTAGATACCAAAAATGCTATTACTCCACCAGCGGCGGCGGCTAAAGATGTCGTTACTAAGGTTAACGAAGTTCCTGCAGCATCAGCCGATAGAACAGATCCTCCATTAAATCCAAACCATCCTAACCAAAGAATAAGAACACCCGCTGCCGCAAGAGGGATATTATGCCCTGGAATAGCTTGAGGTTTGCCGTCGGTGCTAAATTTTCCGATTCTTGATCCTAATAAGTACACAGCAACTAAAGCTGCCCATCCCCCTACAGAGTGCACTAGCGTTGAACCTGCAAAGTCATAAAAGCCTTCTGCATCACCAATTTGAAAAGTAGATAAGAATCCACCTCCCCATTGCCATGAACCTACAATAGGATATATAACTCCTACATAAATGATTGTAAAAATCATAAATGCTCCAATCTTAATGCGTTCTGCTACAGCTCCTGATACTATTGTAGCCGCAGTTGCAGCAAACATTCCTTGAAACAAGAAGTCTGTCCAATAGGTGTAGCCTTCATTATATGCGAGGTCTAAACCACCTTCTGCAGTAAGAGGAGAATCCAATCCAAAACCAGCAAATCCAAAAATTCCTACTGTACCTTCTTCAAAGCCTGGGTACATCAGGTTGAAACCTACTAGACAGTATAATAATAATCCTATGCAGATTATAAAAACGTTTTTAAAAAGTATATTGATTGTATTTTTTTGACGAGTTAATCCTATTTCTAAAAAAGAAAACCCTAGGTGCATGAAAAATACAAGTGCGGTACACACCATCATCCATACATTATTGATAGTTAACATTTCCATTGTTTAAGTACTATTTAAGTTATTTTTTTGTTTTCGGTTGGTTAATTTAAGTGATAAAGGATACTAATTCAATGTTCCTCCACCTTTTTCAGAAGTACGAATTCTGTAGGCTTCTTTGACATCAGAAATAAAGATTTTTCCGTCTCCTACTTCTCCGGTTTTTGCAGCTTCAAGTATCGTTGACACTGTAATTTCTTCAAATTCATCATTTACTACTATAGATAAATAACGTCTTTGAATATCTGTTGTACTATAGGATACTCCACGATATACACTTCCTTTTTGTTCGTTTCCTACACCGGTAACATCCCAATAGGAGAAAAATGTAATTCCCTTTTCGTGCAAAGCTTCTTTTACGGCTCTATATTTGGATCTTCTAATAATTGCTTCTATTTTCTTCATAAAGAATAAAAGTTAAAATTAATGTTAAATTCGAATCAAAAATATGTCAAATTATATTTTGCATCCAAATTTTATAGGGTAAAGACGTAATTTTTGTCATTTATTGATATTTACCCCTTAAAAAATTAGGGGTCTATATTTTTAAAGTAAAAAAATGATGATTTTGCACTTGACAGAATAAATTTTTCTACGAAAACGTTTTCATCAGAATTTATTGATAATCAGATGGCTATTAAATTTTAAAATCCCCTGTTTTATTTGATGTTTTTTGTGAAATTCACATTATCAAATTCGCAAATAGAGGTGCTTATTTTGTGATTATTTTATTCTAGTTACTGTTTTTTTAGAGAGCTCAGAAAAGTGATGCAGAATGATTCCGTTTTCTTTTTCATTCCTTAACGATTTGTTAATTTCATACACTTGAAATACTATTAGATCGGAAAATATTATGAAGAAACAAGGAATGTATCTACCAGAATTTGAGCACGACGCTTGTGGTGCCGGATTTATATGTAGCCTCGAAGGAAAAAAGTCAAACGACATTATTCACAAAGCATTAGAAATTCTTGAAAAATTAGAACATCGTGGTGCCGTTAGTGCAGATGGTAAAACAGGAGATGGTGCTGGTATATTGATTGATATTCCTCATGATTTTTTTGTAGAACATTGCGATTTTGATCTTCCTGAGTTTGGTGAGTATGCTGTAAGTAATGTTTTCTTACCAAAAAAGGAAAATCAAAGACAGTTTTGTATTGATACATTCCAAAAGAATATTATAGATCAGGGGCTTGTCTTATTAGGTTGGCGAGATGTGCCCGTTGATCATATTCATCTTGGAGAAATAGCGGCGACCACAGAGCCATTTATAAAACAAATATTTATTGGTAAAGAAGATAAGAATCAAAGCTATTTCGATTTTAATCTTAAACTGTTTACCGCAAGAAAAATTACAGAACATGCTATTTATGGTTCTAAACTTTCTGAAAATAAATTTTTCTATTTGCCAAGCTTATCAACAAAAACCCTAATATTCAAAGGTCTTCTAATGCCAGAAGATATCAAATTGTATTATAAAGACCTATTGGATCCAAAGGTAGTAACTAGATTGGCACTTGTGCATCAGCGATTTTCTACCAATACATTTCCTACCTGGGATTTGGCACAGCCTTTCCGATATATGTGTCATAATGGGGAGATTAATACATTGAGAGGAAATGTGACCAGAATGCGCTCTAGAGAAGAACTACTAAAGAGTGACTGGTTTGGTGAGGATATCAAAAAAATACTTCCTGTAGTATTAAAGGGGAAATCTGACTCTGCTTCGATGGACATGGTTGTTGAACTATTACTGATGACAGGAAGATCATTACCAGAGGTAATGATGATGATGGTGCCTGAGGCATGGGAGAAAAATCCTGAAATGTCTGAAGCCAAAAAAGCATTTTATGAGTATAATTCTTGTGCTCTGGAGCCATGGGATGGTCCGGCTTCGATTCCATTTACAGATGGTAATTATATAGGAGCGGTATTGGATAGAAATGGATTACGCCCCTCGCGATATAGTGTTACCAAAGATGGATATGTGATCATGTCATCAGAAACAGGGGTGGTAGATATAGAACCTAGCAATATTGAGTTGCATGGTAGGTTAGAACCAGGCAAAATGTTTCTGGTCAACATGAATGAAGGAAGAATAATTAATGATGAAGAAATCAAAGAAGAAATTGCCTCAAAATATCCCTATAGAAAATGGTTGGATAACAATCTGGTACACCTAAAAAATATACCATATAACGATTGCCCATTATTTTTAGGAGAAGAAACTATGGCAAAGCGCAAAGAGGTATTTGGGTATACTCAAGAAGATATAGATACCATTATCGCTCCTATGGGACAATTAGGTAAAGAACCAATTGGTTCTATGGGTTCAGATACTCCGATTGCAGTACTTTCTGAACGTCCCCAATTAATTTATAATTATTTCAAACAATTATTCGCGCAGGTTACGAATCCACCACTGGATGGTATAAGAGAGGAACTGATTTGTGATATAAGTTTAACATTAGGAGCAGATTATAATATATTTGATATCAACGAAAAACATTGTAATAAGTTAAAGATCCAAAATCCTGTAATTTCTAAAGAAGATCTGGATAAAATAAAAACGTATGCAGACAAAGGGTTTAAATCTACTTCGGTATCCATGCTATATAACATTAATCGGGGATTAAATGGTCTTGAGGATGCTTTGGATAAACTATTAAAAGAGACATCAGAGGCCATTGATAATGGAACCAATATTATAATTCTCTCTGATAGAAATGTTAGTAAGCATAGAGCTCCAATTCCTGCACTTTTAGGATGTTCTTATGTAAACAGTGGATTACAAAAACTAGGCAAACGATCAAAGGTTAGTATTATTATTGAATCTGCAGAGCCAAGAGAAGTGCATCATTTTGCATTATTATTTGGATACGGAGCAAGTGCTATTAATCCTTACATGGTAAATGAAATTATAGGAGAACAGATTAAAGAAAATAATATTACTGATCTTGCTTTTGAAGATGCAATCTATAATTATAACAAAGCAGTAGGTAAAGGAGTCTTAAAGGTGATGAATAAGATTGGTATTTCTACCCTTAATTCATACAGAAGCTCGCAGTTGTTCGAGTGTATCGGTATCAATACCAAGGTGGTAGATCAATATTTTCCTAATACAGCAACTCGTATAGAAGGTATCGGACTCTATGAAATAGAGAAAGAAATTGCAAAGCGCCACAAAAGAGCATACGTAGAGCAAGAGGTGGCTGCTGATCTGGATTTAGAGATTGGCGGACAATATCGATGGAGACGTAATGGCGAAAAACACCAATTTAATCCATTATCGGTTGCAAAACTTCAAAAATCTGTTCGAGATAATGATCCTAAAACATATAAAGAATACGCAGCATTGATCAATGAGCAATCAAAAAGCTTAATGACCATTCGTGGATTATTAGAGTTTTCTAACTATGACCCTATTCCATTAGATGAAGTAGAGCCATGGACCGAAATTGTAAAACGTTTCAAAACAGGAGCTATGTCTTACGGCTCAATTAGTAAAGAAGCTCATGAAAATCTTGCCGTCGCTATGAATCGTATTGGAGGAAAGAGCAACTCAGGAGAAGGGGGAGAAAATCCACTAAGATTTTATAAAGATGTTAATGGTGACTGGAAAAACAGTGCGATTAAACAAGTTGCTTCTGGTCGATTTGGGGTTTCTTCAAACTATCTTACCAGCGCTGCTGAGATTCAAATAAAAATGGCTCAAGGGGCAAAACCAGGAGAAGGAGGACAATTACCAGGGCCAAAAGTAAATCCTGAAATAGCTAAAACTCGAAATTCTACGCCTTATGTAGGGTTGATTTCACCACCACCACATCACGATATTTATTCTATTGAAGATCTATCCCAACTTATTTACGATCTTAAGTCTGCAAATAGAAATGCAAGAATTAACGTAAAGCTGGTTTCGGAAGTGGGTGTCGGTACCGTAGCTGCCGGAGTTGCCAAGGCAAAAGCAGATGTAGTATTGATTTCAGGATTTGATGGAGGTACAGGAGCATCGCCTTTAACATCATTAAAACATGCAGGATTACCCTGGGAGCTTGGTATTGCTGAAGCTCAACAAACATTAGTAGGTAACAACTTAAGAAGTAGAGTAGTAGTAGAGTGCGACGGACAATTAAAAACGGGTCGTGATGTGGCTATCGCATGTTTGTTAGGAGCAGAAGAATTTGGATTTGCTACAGCACCATTAGTAGCCTCAGGATGTGTTATGATGCGTGTATGTCATTTGAATACATGTCCAGTTGGGATTGCAACACAAAATCCTGAGTTACGTAAAAAATTTAAAGGAAAACCAGAACATGTTGTAAACTATATGTATTTCGTAGCACAAGAACTGCGTGAGATAATGGCGCAACTAGGTTTCCGTACAGTAAATGAAATGGTAGGGCAAGTAAGTAAGTTAGACCATAATAAAGCAGTAGCACATTATAAAGCTGCTGGCGTAGATTTAACACCTATTCTGCATCAAGTCGAAGCATCTGAAGGAGTCGATATCTACAATACAGAAACTCAAGATCATGGTCTAGGCAAGTCTATAGATTTTGAAATTATCGAACAAGCGCATCCCGCATTGTTCCGTAAGGAAAAAACTACATTAGACTTTGATATTTGTAATACTGATAGGGCAGTAGGAGCTATATTAAGTAATGAAATCTCTAAGATATATGGAGCCCAGGGATTACCTGATAATACGCTAAAACTAAACTTTACCGGATCTGCCGGACAAAGTTTTGGAGCATTTGCAACCAAAGGATTGACTATGGTTGTTAATGGAAACACCAACGATTATTTAGGAAAAGGACTCTCTGGAGCAAAACTAATTATTAAAGTACCAGAGGAGGCTACCCTTATACCTGAAGAAAATATCATTACAGGAAATGTAACCTTGTATGGCGCAACAGCCGGTGAAGTATATATCAATGGTAAAGCTGGCGAAAGATTTTGTGTGCGTAACTCTGGAGCCAAAGCGGTAGTTGAAGGAATAGGAGATCATGGATGTGAATATATGACCGGAGGTGTCGCCGTAATTCTTGGAGGGGTTGGTAGAAACTTTGGAGCAGGTATGTCTGGCGGTATTGCTTATATCTATGATAATAAAAAGACTTTTGAAGCACATTGCAATAAGGAAGCGTTAAATCTTGATCCTGTTGTAGAACAAGCAGATATCAACGAATTAAAAGAACTTATAGAGAATCATTATAATGCAACATTAAGTCCTTTGGCACAACGAATCCTTGAAAACTGGGAACAGGAATTACCAAAATTCATAAAAATATTCCCCGAGGAGTATAAACAAGCCTTAAAACGATTAGAAGAAGAAAAATTAGCACAAGCATAAAACGATAATAAACATGGGAAAGATAACTGGATTTTTAGAATTTGAAAGAGAAACCGAACAGTACCAACCTGTTAAAGATCGTATAAAAGATTATAAAGAGTTTACGGTAGAAATGCCTGAAAAAAAACTCAAAGATCAAGGTGCACGTTGCATGGATTGCGGTATTCCATTTTGCCATAGCGGATGTCCACTGGGCAATTTGATCCCTGATTTTAATGATGCTGTGTATCGCGGTAAATGGCAAAAAGCAGCAAATATTCTACATTCGACCAATAATTTCCCAGAGTTTACAGGAAGACTATGTCCGGCGCCCTGTGAAGAAGCTTGTGTGTTGGGAATTAATGAAGACCCCGTTACGATTGAAAATATAGAAAAAAACATCGTTGAACAAGCGTTTAAAAACGGTTGGATACAAGCAAACCCACCAAAAGAAAGAACAGGTAAAACAGTGGCTGTAATAGGATCTGGACCGGCTGGATTAGCAACTGCACAACAATTAAACCGTGCAGGCCATTTGGTAACCGTTTTTGAAAGAGATGAAAAAGTAGGCGGATTATTGCGCTATGGCATTCCAGATTTTAAAATGGAGAAACATGTAATCGATCGCCGTATTGCGGTTTTAGAAGAAGAAGGAATTATTTTTAAAACAAATACCTACATCGGTAAAGATATTAAAGCAGATGAGTTGAAGAACGAATTTGATGCTATAGCATTATGCACAGGAGCAACAGTTCGTCGCAATTTGCCTGTTAAGGGAGCTGATCTTAAAGGTGTAGTGCAGGCCATGGATTTTTTACCACAAAACAATAGAAGAGTTGATGGGATAAAAGATTTGGGAGAGGAAATATTAGCCACTGAAAAAAATGTTATTGTTATAGGTGGAGGAGATACAGGATCAGACTGTATAGGTACTTCTGTGCGTCACGGTGCAGCATCAGTAACTAATTTTGAGATTATGGGTAAAGGGACTATAGAACGCCCTGCAAATCAACCCTGGCCATTTTGGCCTATGCGATTACGTACCAGTTCTTCACATCAAGAAGGAGTAGAGCGTAATTGGAGTATTTCTACCAAAGAGTTTTTAGGAGATGAACATGGAAATTTAAGAGGGCTAATTACATCTGAAGTAGAATGGGTAAAAGAAAATGGTCGTTTCACTTTAAAAGAAATCCCAAATACAGAGAAAGAATGGAAATGTGAACTAGCCTTATTAGCTTTAGGGTTTACAGGGGCAGAACCTACAATCGCAGAACAATTAGGAATTGATATGGATGCCAGAACCAATATTAAAGCTACCGAAGATAATTATGCAACCAATGTTAGAGGCGTTTTTGCAGCGGGTGATACTCGAAGAGGACAATCTTTAATCGTATGGGCAATTGCCGAAGGTCGACAAGCAGCATATCATATTGATACCTTTCTGATGGGATCATCTAATCTTCCGCTTAAAGGCGAAGGAGATTTACCAAGAATTTAATTCAGGGGATTATTTGATTGATAAATTATAGATGAATTGTAGTTAGTTGATCTTTTAACGCATTACTGATTTGTCGTCAAAAAAGGCGGTCCGAAAAGAATAGAATAATGTCATCACGAAAAAATTTAATTTTGAAGTCATCTATTTATTAGTAACTCAAATGTAACAAATTCATTGGCTTTTCTAAAGAATGACAACTTCTCGGACAGCCTCTTTTATCAGATCACTTTGATTTGCTCTATCAAGAAACCATAAGTAGAACTGTTTAAGATTCGCCTCTGGCGGGATATTCATTTTTTAATATATAATCGATGGCATTTAATATGTCATCAAACTCAGGCCGTGCAAATGGCATGGTTTGTACCGAAGAAAAATACAATGTTTGGTCTGGTCGTATCAGAAAAATTCCAGGTTCTGAGAAATGCTCAGGTTCCTTGTCGTCCTTTGCAGCGGATATATATAATCCCCATTCTCTTGCCTTTTCTATGGTCATCTCATAACCAATAGGTAGTGAAGGTACGTTCCATTTGTCTCCTGTAGTTTTGGCCTTTTCTTTTGTGTCACAGCTTATTGCGGCTACATTTACTCCTCGGTCTACAAACTTATCCAATTTTGAAGAGAGTTCTTCTAATTGTTTTTTACATATTGGACAATGTATTCCTCTGTAAAAAACAATCATCGTAAAATTTTCCGGGTTTTGATCCTCTATTTTCCAGTGCGTATCGTTGATCAGACTTACCTGAAGACTCGGCACTTTGTTTCTTGGTTTTAGCATAATTATTTTTTTACCGAAAATATTATTTCCACAATAATCTGATGAACTTTATTACAAATTTTGATAACCCTAATCAAATTTAGTGTTGCAAACTTTTACATGATGAAGGTTCTGGGTTTTATCGTTAGAGTAAAAGAAAATATGATTTGCGATACTATTATTTTTCAGTTTTCAGTTTCTTAGCCTCTTAATAAAGTATTGCAGAGGCGAGATACTTTATAAAATAACTAATAGAATTTTTTATCTATCAAAAACTAAATAACTCACTATGAATTTTCGTATTTCGATAATTTTTTTCTTTGTATGTATACTTATACATTCTTGTGCTACCTATCAACCCCAAATACAAGATTCGGTTATGGTTGATAATGTTGCAGATAAAGAGGTTTCTCATACCTTTTATGTGGTGGGTGGATTTGGAAATCAGGAGAAAGATAATTTTACAGCAGCATTAGATGAAAAATTGTCTGCAGAACTTAAAAATGCTGATAAAAACAGCTCTCTCCTTTTTATGGGAGATAATATTTCTGAGAAAACAGGACAGAAAGAAAGAGATTTTAAATTATTAGATAAGCAACTCTCTTTTGCAAAGGATTATAAAGGTGAAACGCTATTCATTCATGGCGTTAACGAATGGAAAGATGCCAATATTGATCAAATGGAGGAGTATGAGGATTATGTAGAAGAAAAGAAGTCATTAGATTCAGAATTTCCTGAAAAAAACGGTTGCCCAATAGAGCATATTGTTGTTAATGATGAACTGGATATTATTGTGGTCAATTCGTATTGGTTTATTTCTAATTGGGACCGGATCGAAGAGATAAACAAAAAATGTACAAACGTAAATACAAGAAGGCGTTTTGCTGAAGAATTAGAAGGATATATTAATGATGCGCAAGGTAAGAATGTTCTTATCGTAATGCACCATCCAATTTTTAGCAATGGTACTTATGCAGGTCATGAGACATTGAAAAGTCATTTACTGCCATTACCAATTTTGGGGACTCTTACCGGAGAGGTTAAGGATTTAGCGAATTTAAATAGAGATCAATTAGACTTTCCGAGATATAGATATTTAAGAATATTAGTAAGTTCTGTGGCTCAAAAATCAGATCGTGTTACCATCGTTTCGGGTCATGAAGAAAGTTTGCAATATCTAGAAGGAAAAGGTATCCATCAAATAGTAAGTGGTTCGTATGGAGGGGCAGAGGCTACAAATCGCTCTAAAGGATTTATACATGCACCCGGTGGAAGTTTGTCTTACGAAGGGAAATATACGCACGGAGTACCCGGTTTTGCAAAAATTATATATTATAAAGACGGATCGTCTTCGGTAGATTTTATTACCGAAAATGACAATAAAAAGAAATCCTTTAGCGTAATGTCACCTTTTGAAACCGCTAAGGATTATACGTATAAAGAAGAATCTCATCCCAGACAGAAAAAAGCAGTGATTATTAAAGATGAAGTACTCTTAGATAAATCTGGATTCTACACATTTTTATGGGGTGATCGCTACCGTTCTTATTTCAATAAAGAAATTACTGTTCCTGTAGCCTTGTTAGACACATTATACGGTGGTTTGAAGGTGATCAAAAAAGGAGGAGGTCATCAATCTAATTCTCTCAGATTGGTGGATAGCCAAAATCGTGAGTATGCCATGCGATCTCTTAAGAAAGAAGCCTTAAAGTTTTTAACACATAAAGTAAGAGGAATTTCCTATGATACTCAAGATTATGAAAACACGCTAACAGAGGATCTCGTTTCTGATTTTTTTACCACGGCTCACCCTTTTATGCAAATGGTAATCAATGATATGGCCAAGGCCTTAGATATTAATCACGCCGAAACAGAATTGTTTTATATACCAAAGCAAGAGCGTTTAGGAGAGTATAATGCTACATTTGGTGATGAACTTTATTATGTAGAACGAAGACCTTCAGACGAACAGAAAAAATACAAGGGATATAGAAGAGCACTACCTGATGTTGAGGGTGAAATAACGGATTTTGAAAGTACCACAGACGCTTTAGAAAAATTAAAAGAAGATGAATCTTATATTATGGATCAGGAAGCGTATATACGGGCAAGAATCTTTGATATGCTTATCGGTGATTGGGATCGTCATCAAGACCAATGGAGATGGATCGAATATGAAAAAGATGAAGGGGACGACAAGATTTTTATTCCGGTAGCAAGAGATAGGGATAATACATTTTCTAAGTTTGATGGTATTGCAATACCGATGATTAAAGTCTTTTCTCCCGCTACTCGACTTTGGCAAACGTATGGACCAGAAATTAAAAGTTTGAAATGGTTTAATGCCGAAGCCAATAATCTTGATCAAACTTTAATTACAAAACATGGTGTTGATACCTGGATTAAAGAGGCAAAATATATACAGGAAAATCTAACAGATGCCGATATAGAGAAAGCGTTTACTAATTTACCGGCAGAAGTGCAGGATGAGACTACTGCTAAAATAAAAAATAGCCTTAAAGCAAGATTAAAAGTTGTTGACCAATATGCAAGCGAGTATGCGAGGTATCTCAATAAAACTGCAGTAGTACCGGGAACTCATAAAGACGACTTATTCGAAATTACAAGAATGCCAAATGGTAAAACAAAAATAGTCGGAAAAAGAAAATTGAGTGACGAAAAAAATAAAGTCTTTTATGAACGTATTTTTGATAGTAAAGAGACTAAAAGAATCCTCGTTTATGGATTAAATGATGATGATACCTTTATAGTAAACGGAGACGGAGACGGATATAGTAAGGTAAAGATCATTGGTGGCTATGGTAAAGATGTTTACCAAATCGAGAATAAAAGGAAATTAAAAGTATACGACTGGAAATTTGAAGAATCTAAATTTGAAGATAAAAAACCTAGCCGACAGCTTACTAACCTATATGAGACAAATACCCTGCATTGGAGATATTTTAAGGAAGATTTTAATATTGTTATGCCAACCATTGGATTGCGTAATGATGATGGTTTTTTCGTAGGATTATCCGATACATATACAATCTATGGCATTCATGGTGATGGTAAAGATTTTAAGCAGAAACATACATTTGGAGGAAATTATTATTTCACATTTCAAGGTTTCGATCTTAATTACCAAGGAATCTTCGCTAATATTTTTCCGAATTGGAATTTAACAATCAATGGGTATTTCACCAATGAAGCCTATGCAAACAACTTTTTTGGTTTTGGAAATGATACCGAAAACTTCGATGATGATCTAAACCAGGATTTTAATAGAACTCAAATGCAACAAATAAAGATTGATGCGGGGATAAGCTACAGATCGTTATACGTAAAAGGACTTTTTGAATCTTTTAATGTTGGTCAAGATGAAGATAGATTTATATCAACTGGAGTTGTAAATCCTTTAGTTTTTGATTCTCAGAACTATGTAGGTGTAGAAACAGGTATTTCTTTTGATAGTCAAAATGCATTTGATTTTCCTACAAAAGCGCTGCTCTTTAATCTTTCTGGAGGGTATAAGCGCAATCTTGATATTACAAATAATGAGTTTGGTTATATCACTTTTGCTTTGGGCGGAAGTCATCAGCTTATTTCTTCAGGGCATTTGGTACTAGGAACTAAAGCTGAAGTAAAAGCCAATATTGGGAACAACTTTTTTTATTATCACGCACCATCTATAGGAGGAGATAATGGACTAAGAGGGTTTAGAAATGAACGATTTACAGGAGAAAGTTACTTCTATCAGACTACTGATCTAAAAGCAAGAATCAAACGATTTACTACCTCTGTATTTCCGGTGACTTTTGGTACTTATGGAGGTTTTGATTACGGAAGGGTCTGGATAGATAATGACGATTCTAATCAATGGCATACGTCATATGGTGGTGGATTGTGGATCAGCGGTGCAGATACTTTTTCCTTTAGATTAGGAATGTTTACATCAGATGAAGGCGTACAGGTACAAGGAGGATTTGGATTCGAATTTTAGAAGGGAAGATTATTCAAATCTACATTTCCACCGGAAAGAATAATACCTATTTTTTTTCGTTTAAAACGTTCTTTTTCCCTAAGTAATGCCGCTAATGGTACAGCGCATGAAGGTTCTATTATAATCTTCATGCGTTCCCATATCAATCGCATCGCCGAGATGATTTCATCTTCTTCAACTCGAATAATATCAGACACATATTTTTGAATAATAGGAAAATTAACATCTCCCAATTCGGTCTTTAAGCCATCTGCAATAGTATCGATAGTTGTGTTATGTTCAATTTTTCCACTTTGTAATGAGCGATATGCATCGTCGACTTCAAAAGGTTCTCCGCCAATAACCTTACAATCATGGCCATAGAAATTTGCTGCCAAGGCAGTACCTGCAATCAAACCACCACCACCTACTGGCGTAAAGATATACTCTACATCAGGATGATCTTCAAGAAGTTCTATGGCGGCCGTACCTTGACCTAAAATTACATTCAAATCATTTGAAGGATGCAGGAAAGTAGCGCCTTTTTCTTCCTGAATTTTATTGGCAACACGTTCGCGTTCTTCTAAGGTTGGGGAACACTCCACAATTTCTCCGCCATATCCTATTACCGCATCTTTTTTTACTTGTGGCGCAGTAGTTGGCATAACAATATATGATTTAATTCCAAGACTTTGAGCTGCTAATGATAATGCTTGAGCAAAGTTGCCAGAAGAATGTGTAACCACACCTTTTGATTTTTGATTTTCAGATAATCTGGAGATAGCAGAAACAGCTCCTCTCATTTTAAAGGCCCCCATCCGTTGGAAATTTTCGCATTTAAAGAAAATTGTAGCTCCAGAGATTTCATTCAGTAAGGTTGAGGTTAATACAGGTGTTCTATGAATATGGGGTTTGATACGTTCGTGGCAATCTTTTAACTCGTTTTTGGTCATTTTAATTATGGTATTGAAGAGGGTTAAAATTAAGATTTTTTAGGGATTACTTTTTGTTCCGATTAATACGGTATTTACACCTTCTACGTTATTGTATTGTGTCCAGTATATATCATTAGCAAATGTTGATTTTAGGAGTTCGATTTTTGTAGTGTCCTTCAGCAGAATTCCAGCATTGAAGAGTACATTTGCGTTAGGATTTAGTAATTGGATTAGCTGTTGCCAAAAATGTTTTTCATAAAAAGGTTCAGGTACTTTTTGATCAATAAAAATATCGACGATCACTAAATCGTAGCATGTTTTACTATGTTTTACATACTTTAAAGCATCTGTATTTATGATA
This sequence comes from uncultured Aquimarina sp., assembly GCA_947497175.1. Taxonomy (GTDB): domain Bacteria; phylum Bacteroidota; class Bacteroidia; order Flavobacteriales; family Flavobacteriaceae; genus Aquimarina. The sequence continues at coordinate 325,621 of CANMFM010000002.1, forward strand.
TGTAAATGTTTATTTTCTTTGATGTCAAACTCATTTTTTGCAATCTGAATCACCGTATCGTCAATCTCTACTGCGGTAATCCTGCCTTTATAATTAAATCTGTTGTATAGTGATTTAATAACGCTACCACCACCTAATCCAAGTAACAATATTTCAGCAGTATTTTGAATATCAATTTGGGAGAGTCCATAATTCAGAACTTTTTCTAAAGCACCATATGAGTAATTCGCATTTTGACTATCGAGAACTTTTTTCCCATTAATCCATGTGACCTCTAATGTTCCATTTATTTGTGATGATATACGTTTTGTTAATGGCCAAACGTGACTTATTATCTTTTTCATCTACTTCTACTTAAAAAAAATCCCGGTAGTCATTTGTTATGAACAACACCGGGACACTAATCTTTACAAAATAGGGTTACAATGCTGCGGCACCGGCTTGTGCTACCGCATGATCATTTTCTACACTACTTCCACTCACGCCAATAGCACCAATAATTTCACCTTTATTATTTTTAAGGGGTACACCGCCTGGAAAAGAGATCAATCCACCATTAGAGTGTTCGATATTATATAAAGAACCACCCGGTTGAGAAAGTTCTCCAATTGATCCTGTATCCATGTCAAAAAATCGGGCCGTCTTAGCTTTTTTAAGAGAAATATCAGCAGATCCTAACCATGCTCCATCCATACGTACAAATGCCAGGAGATTAGCTCCTGCATCCACTACAGATATATTCATTTTTGTATCCAACGAAATTGATTTTTCTTTTGCTACAGCAATAATTTTTTCGGCTTGTTCCAGAGTAATATTCATGTTTTTTTGTGTTTAAATAAGTTGAAATCAAAAGTAGTATTTAATGTTCAATTCCAAGACAATTTTTTACGTTCTATCCAATAATGTGCTACATCAGATTTCAAACCTTGTAATGTCTTAATTTCTTCTGTATGTAGTTGAAAAGTATTTGCTTTAAGATTATCATCAAGATGTTTTTGATTAGCTGCACCGCTAAGTACGATAGTAGGACGAAGGCTATCTAAACAAAATCGCAATGCGATTGCATCCAAACCAACTTTGTAAGTATTGGCTAACTGTTGTATGGTCGAATATAGTTTGTTATAATGAGGATAGTCTTGATTTGGAAGTAGCCTTCCGTTGGCTATAGCTTCTTTTATAATAATTTTTTTCTGTTGTGCTTTTAGCGTATTAATAATATCTGCGATACTTTGATCCAGAATGTTATACGTAACTTGAAAAGCGTCGAATAACATCTTAGACTCTACTTCAATATCTAGCGCTTTTTTTATAACATCCACTTGGTTACTGCCACTTGTCGTGATTCCGATCTTAATGTTGTTCTCTTCTTTTAATTCTGATAACCTATGAAGCACAGCTTGATTTTTCAGAACTCCGGATTCGAAAGTTGCCGAATGGATTTGATATATTTTAAGATAGGGGAGTAACCGTTGGGATTTTTTCCATTGCTCATTTAATTTGGATAAACTATGCTCTTTTACCTCATGTATCATAGCCTTTGGATCAAAATTTGCTGTATAGGTATATCCCCATTTTGTAGCGACCTCAATGGTTGGATCTTGTTTAAATATTAGCCAGTCAATGAGCAATTCTTCTGCCAATCCATATCCGGGTGCAGTATCAAAGTATCGCACCCCTTGTTTGTAGGCATATTCCAGTGTTTGCCAACCCTTTTTACGAAAATCTTCTAAAGAGATAGATTCACTTTCTTCTTTTCGAATATTAATATATAGAGGTCTTCCAATCGCAGCAGTGCCGAGTCCTATCATAAGAGACAAATTTCTAAGTGGTATTATTTGTTATAAAACTATACTAAATAGTATCAAACCAATCTAACGTTTTTACCCAGAGGGGATTCTTACACTTTCGACTAAAAAACCCAAAATGGCCAATTTTAGTTGTGGGAACTGAAGATAGTCTAATAATTTCAAGTGATTTATCTGACTTTTCGAATAAGTTATGTATCCTGTTGATGGCTTTTTCTGTTCCGATAGGATCATCTTCGATACCCAGAGTTAATAGTTTGGCTTTACAATCATTATAGAAAAAATGCATACCATTGGCTTCCATTTGCGTTTTCATATTTGTTTGATTTCTCCGGTTATGCCATTGGTCAATAACTCCTTTTGGGATATCTTCAAGCATCCTGAGGCTTTTTCCGGGGAAATAACCATACAGTTTAGTAATCAAGGGAAAAACTATATGCCATAAAAAGTAAATTTTAGTTTTCTGGTCTTTTGACCAATCCTTGTAATACGCGGTTTGTGCTCCAATATTAATGATACCACAAATTTCCTTATTTCTTTCAGTCATACCAATAATAGTACCTCCGATACTATGGCCAAGAGTAACAATTTTATGATCCGGGAACTCTTTTTTAGCAAAGTCAATCACTCCAGAAAAATCCTTTTGCCCCCAATCTGTAAATGAAGCTTCAAACCCTCTCAACTTTTTTGGTCTGGAACTGGCAATACCTCTATAATCATAGGTGATAACCTGATAACCATTCTGGGCCATAAAGATGGCATAATGATGATATAGTTTTTTATCTACAGCCGTAGCTGAATTGATTATCAAAACCTTCTTTTTATTTTTCGGGTCATTATCTGTATATAATACACTTGATAATTTATAACCGTCAGCAGCAGGTATTTGTATCATATATCTGTGATATAATTATTTTGTATGTTACTAATTTGATTTCGATTTTATAGGTTTCATTAATGTCCAGCTTATGGTGTAACAAATTACATAGCATCCGATCTGGATGCTATGAAATATAGTAATAAAGATATTTATTTTACGCCTGTTCTTGCTCCTGTGCCAGTTCTTGTTGCTGTTGTACTTCTAGGGCCTTTTGCTTTTCTTCTTCCAGCTGCTTTTTATAGCTCTCCTCAGATAAGCTTTTAAGTTTTGATAAGCCGTTACTCCAGGTGTCGCCCATAGATGCTTCCATATCACTAAACGCCATCATTAAATTGAATGGATAAGGCATTTCGCTATGAAACCCCCATGTAATTTTTGTTGTTGCTTTTCCTTCTTCTGCAAGTTTTATATATCCTTTGGCCTCGCTTTCGTAAGGAGTATAAAATTTTAAATCGGTCTCAAAAAGGTTAGGGGCTTCCATTTTAGCAATCGTTTGACTTCCTTTGCCTACATCTTCAACTTTGCTATCCCAACTAGCGGTAGCTCCTATTTCTCCATCAGTTCCTGTCATTTCTTTTTTCATATTAGGATCAATGTCATTCCATGGGCTCCACTTGTCTAAATCATCTAAACTGTTTACATGTTCCCAGGTTGTTTCGATAGGAGCATTAACGGTGATAGATTTTTCGTAGACTAATTCTTTAGATACGAAGGCTGCTGCAATTAATGCGACTGCAATAACTACAACAAGTGCAAGTACTATTTTTTTTAAAACGTTCATAAGGTTGTTATTTATTTGGTTGTTTATTGATTTGTTAACCAGTTGTTTACATCTGGTTTGTAGTAAATTTATTGATTTTTCTTACATTTTTCAAGTTTCTGTACGGAGAAGCATTTTGTTTTATGTTAAATCAGAGGTAATTCAACAAAAAAATCCAACCTTAAGAAGGGTTGGATTTTTTATTTACTGGTTATATTTAGTATTTAATTATTCAACATCACAGGCATTACAAGCATAGTGACATGTTCACCTTCATCTAATCCATCTACCGGGGTAAGAATACCAGCTCTGTTTGGTAATGACATTTCTAATTGCACATCATCGGCATTGAGGTTATTCAACATTTCGCTTAAAAAACGTGAATTAAATCCAATCTGCATATCATCACCATGATAGTCACAGGTTAATCGTTCTTCTGCTTTATTAGAATAATCAATATCTTCTGCTGATATATTGAGTTCTGCTCCTGCAATTTTTAGACGTATCTGATGTGTTGTTTTATTTGAGAAGATAGATACCCTGCGTACAGAGTTTAAAAACTGTGTGCGTGCAATGGTTAGTTTATTAGGATTCTCTTTTGGAATTACGGCTTCATAATTAGGGTATTTACCATCAATTAATCTACAGATGAGTTGTGTCTCGTCAAAAGTAAATTTAGCATTTGATTCATTATACTCAATCAATACTTCACTATCGCTTCCTGCCAAAATACCTTTTAACAAATTTAGAGGTTTTTTTGGCATGATAAATTCTGCTGATTGCGAAGCTTTTACATCTTCACGACTATATTTTACTAATTTATGCGCATCTGTGGCTACAAATGTTAGTCCTTCTGTAGAGAATTGAAAAAAGACACCACTCATTACTGGCCTTAAATCATCATTACCCGTTGCAAAAATGGTTTTACTAACAGCCGTTGCTAAAATATCACCTAATAATGTGGTGGCACTTGGATCTTCTAGTTCTACTGCTTTTGGAAACTCTTCACCATCGGCATAGGCTAATGCATACTTACCATGATTAGAGCTGATTTCTACCGTATTGTTATCTCCTGAAACAAAAGTGAGGGGTTGTTCTGGAAAAGTTTTTAGTGTTTCAAGAAGTAATTTAGCGGGTACTGCAATGGTTCCATTGTCAGAAGATTCTACTTCTAATTTTGCAGACATTGTAGTTTCCAGATCTGATGCAGAAACGGTTAGTGAGTTATGATCTAATTCGAACAAAAAGTTATCTAAAATAGGTAAGGTATTGCTATTGTTAATGACTCCCCCTAATACTTGTAATTGCTTTAATAAGTATGAACTGGATACTATAAATTTCATCTGTTATTCTTTATTGTTTATTAGTTGTCAGATGAAATTCGCCTCTATTTACTGGAGTTAGATGTTACCAGAACCATATCGGCTCATTTCATAAGTGTGTAACTAGTTTTGTACAGTTTTACGCAAATATAATTGTAATCTATAAGGAATAGTGTATTCAAAAAACCATAGTTATTAACAAACCTAAAGGAGTTATTGACTATCCCTAGTATTTACGAATTATGAATTATGAATTACAAGTTAGGATTTGGGGTTGTCATCCATAAGTTTGTCAGTATAATGGGCTTTATGTTTTGGTATCGAAAAACGTTCTTGATTATAAGAGGCCGATTTACCTTTTGGAATTGATAAACTTTGCCATTCTTCGCTTTTTATCATTTTTCCGATAAAGACCATTTGTCCTATGTGATACGCGTAGTGTGCTAATTGTCTATAAATAGCTTCTGTAATTGAATGTTCTACATTTCGAATATAGACAGGTTGATCAAAATTAGTAGCATTGATACTTTTCAGGGCTTCAAATAAACATTGCCAACCTTCTTCCCATTTCAACATGAGTTCTTCTTTTGTTTTGATATCACTTTCAAATTCAGCATCGCGTTCTCTCCACTCTTTTTCACCATCAGAGGTTAAAAAATCTGTCCAACGAGATTTCATGTTTCCCCACAGGTGTTTTACAATAATGCCTATACTATTACTTTGGTCGTTGTATTGCCAGAAGAGTTTTTGATCTGGTAGCTGCTTTATGGTTTTATCACCCAGGGATTTGTAGTAGTTGAATTGTTTTTGTATTCCTTCAAGATAAGCTTCTGTAGTCATTAGGTTTCGCTTTTATTCTAAAGATACTTATTTTTAGGTGTTCTCTATATATTATGAGTATTGTATTTTGGTAATGACGAAACCTTCCGCAACCAATGTAATGCTCATTGTTGGGTGTTAGAAACCTTCCACAACCAATGTAACGCCCATTGTTGGGTGTTAGAAACCTTCCGCAACCAATGTAATGCCCATTGTAGGGTTTTAGAAACCTTCCGCAACCAATGTAATGCTCATTGTAGGGTTTTAGAAACCTTCCGCAACCAATGTAATGCCCATTGTAGGGTGTTAGAAACCTTCCGCAACCAATGTAATGCTTATTGTAAGATATTAGATATCTTCTGCAACCATTGCACAGCTTATACTACGAGATAAAAAAGAATTTAGAATAACATTTTACGTTTACGTACCAATAACCATATCACTACTGGTGCACCAATTAGCGATGTTATTGCATTGATGGGTAGTGTATATTCGCTAGATGGTAATTGAGCAATACTATCGCATATCAGCATAATAATGCTACCAATTAAGATCACAGCAGGAATTAAGGTTTTATGATTAGAGGTATGAAACAATTGACGGGTAAGGTGTGGTACTGCCAAACCTATAAAAGCAATAGGACCTGCAAATGCAGTACTACTACCTGCCAATAAGCCCGTTGCAATAATGATGGTAAAGCGGCTGGTTTTGATATTTAGTCCCAGACTACGTGCGTAGTTTTCTCCTAAAAGCAACGTATTTAAAGGCTTAATAGAAGCTACAGAAAGTAGCATACCCAAAATTGAGATCCCAAAAAATATAAGTACATCAATCCAGGATAGATTGCCAAGACTCCCAAATCCCCAAAAAACATATTGCTGCAATTGATCTGCAGGAGCAAAGTAGGAGAGTACACTTACAATCGCAGAAGTAATACTTCCAAACATAAGGCCTATAATGAGTATGGCCATGGTATCTCTTACCTTAATCGACATTAGCATCACAGCAAATAGAACCAAAACACTTCCTAGACTGGCGGCGATGACTAATCCCCATTTAGAGATTAAAAAGGTAGAAAGTGCTGCACCGGTAAATGTGCTACCTAATATTAGCAAAGCTACTCCGAGGGTTGACCCAGAACTAATACCCAGAACAAAAGGACCAGCCAGGGGGTTTCTAAACAACGTTTGCATTAGCAATCCTGAAACACCTAAACCGCTTCCTACAATAACAGCGGTGAGTGCTTTTGGCAATCGGTAATCTACAATAATATGTCTCCAGGATTCTTTCTCAACGGGCCCGCCAACCAAGCTGCTCAGAGTGTCTATCCATGGAATAAAAACAGAGCCTAAACTTATATTAGCAATAAAACATATGAACATGAATACAGTGATGCCTGCAAAAACCTTTTTATATGATTTGTTTGGGGTCAAATTATTTAAGTTTTTCGAAAAAATACGGTTCGTAATCAACTAATACCTCTGGATGTGCAATATGGATAATGTCTTTAAGAATAAGATCAGGCCGCATAGGACCTAGCTCATAATAAATCAAACCACCTTTGGCACCCATCTTTAATGTCGAAGAATATACGGCTTTATTTTTAAACGCATCAAATGCTTCATATTTATGGTTTGTATCTCTAAGCTCTGACAAAGATTTTGAATTTCCTGATCCAATCCATAAATCAGCCTTTTGAGCCTTTTCTAATACACTTTCAAAACTTAAGGCCTGGCTTCCTGTTTTTTTAGTGTCTGCCCATAAATATGAAGTGTTAGCATCTTTTAGAAATTGTGCAATAAAGCTATGTCCACCGGGTACATGCCATACATCTTTAAACATATTTCCAGACATCACCGTAGGAGGGTTTGTGGTATTTTTGGCCAAGGTTACTGCTGTATTATATTCTTTTTTAATGTTTTGAAAAACTTCTTCGGCAATAGCCTCTTTTCCAAAGAAAGCGGCTACAAACTTTATCCACTCTGCTCTGCCTATGGGGTGCTCTTCCATCCAGGAGCCATTCATAACGACAGGGATTCCTGTTTTTTGAATAAGATCATAGGCTTTTGTGTCTCCAGATGCAGAAAAACCAATAATAAGATCAGGAGAAAGTTCTAATACCACTTCGGTATTTAGATTGTATTCTTTGCCAAGTTCTTTAATTGCACCAGAATCAACTAATGCTCTTGTCTTTTCTGAAGAAATGTAATCTGTATGCGGAAACCCTACTAGCTTCTGCTCCATATTTAAATACTCCAGCATGGGTACGTCTGTGGTTGAAGTGACTACTACTCTTTCGACAGGAACCTCTATAAATACTGCCTGATTTGAATCAAAAGGTCTTTGAGTTCCCTTGGGATGTAAAATATAGGTTAGCTCTTGCTTTGCATCGGGCCATGGCGTAGTTACTTTAATTTCTTTATAAGTTCCATGGTTTTGTATGGTAAATCCTTTGGCATACTCAATATTTTGAGGTGCCAGGTACATAACCGTAAGCTGATCAGTTGTATTCGATTTTTTTTTGCAAGAACCACAAACTAATACTAATGATATAATGATAAGGATGTTACGCATGTCATATCGTTTTATGAAAATAATATGGTATTGATTCGCGATTAAACTTAGATATTTTTTTGGGAATCCCGATAAAATTTGACGTTAATTTGTGTTTCACAAATCGCGAATTATACATACATGTCATTTTTACATCGCTTAATCAAATGAAAGATATACCTTTTTTATGTTCCTGGAGTGGGGGAAAGGATAGCTGTTATGCATTCCATATAGCAGTACAACAAGGTTTGAACCCTACGGTTTTACTTAATGTATTAAATGAATATGGAGATCGTTCGAGATCACATGGTATCCCAAAAGAAATCTTAGAAGCTCAGGCCGAAGCTTTAGAATTGCCTATCCATTTTTTTGAAAGTACCTGGAGCGATTATGAACGCTTATATATTGAAAATCTCATTTCGTTAACACGTGCTTATGGTCTTAAGGCATCTGTATTTGGAGATATCGATATTACATCTCATAGAGCTTGGGAAGAAAAAGTCTCTAATGCGGCTAACCTGAATGCCGTTTTACCGATATGGAAACAACCTAGAAAACAAGTAGTACTTGATATGATCGCATATGGAGTCGAATCTATAATCGTTTCTTGTAATCATACGTTGGGGTCAGATTATTTAGGACGTACAGTAGACAAAACATTGATTACCGATTTAGAAGCATTAGGGGTAGATCCTTGTGGCGAAAATGGCGAGTATCATACATTAGTTACCAACGCTCCTCTTTTTAAAAAGAGCGTAAAAGTGATGATCACCTCTAAAGAAGAATCATCAAATTATAATTTTGCTGGATTAAAACTAGTGTAGGTCAAATAGTAATCACTTCACCATAGGCGACCTGAATGGTAAATGAATCTTTGAGGTGAATTTTCCTGATATTAGAAAGTAAAGCTCTAATGGGGCCTGCATGAGTAACGATTACAATTTTTTCTCCTGCGATGTGATCTAACGTAGTATAAAAATTCAATATTCGCTGCTGGAGCATTGCATAGGATTCTCCATTGGGAACTTGAATATCAACAAAATCATTCATCCATGGATCTAGTTCTTTGCTATGAATGGCATCCCATGGTTTTAACTCCCAATCTCCAAAATTGAGTTCTTTTAATCGATCATCATAAATAACCTCCTTGTTAAAGGTTTTCGCTAAAAGCTTACATCGCTGCAACGGACTACTGTAGACTCTTGAAATCTCGTCAACCGGAATCTGATCGTGAATTTTTTTTACCTCTGAAGGAAAAGAATCTGTAATACCCAGATCACTTTGTCCATAACAAATACCTTTTTCGATATTAGGCGTAGTATGCCTTACCAGATATATTTCCATAGGGTTATAAAGGTAAGATAAAATACGACTTCGCTAAGTTGTTGAACAGCCCCTGCGCAATCGCCTGTCTGACCACCTATCCATTTTCTGAATTTTCTACCCAGAAACATTTTTGAAAGGTACATCGGTACAATTGAAAGAAATATCCAGGGGTTTTTAAAAAAAAATAAAGGGGCCATTCCAAAAACGCCACTAATGATGATCATCTTTACGGTCATACTTTTTGCAGCCGGCTTGGCTTTACTATCTTCGGTATCGCGTACATAAGGATGTGTAAAGATTAAGGTAGTAGCAATAAATCGACTTAGACTATGTCCAGAGATTAAAACTAGGGGTATGTAGTGTGTTTCAATCTCTCGTAATGCAGCAAATTTGATAGATATGATTAGAAGTAACCCAATGGTGCCATACGTTCCTAATCGAGAATCTTTCATGATCAATAAGATTTTATCCTTGGTCCACCCTCCGCCAAACCCATCGCATACATCGGCAAACCCATCCTCATGAAAAGCTCCGGTAGTATATATAGTGGCAAGTATAGAAAGTAAAACTGAGATTTCTACCGAGAAAACATATGATGAACCATAAAAAACTAATGCTCCGATGCCACCGACAATACTTCCTACCAGAGGAAAATATTTTGAGCTTAATCGCAAATATTGAGGATCGTGATTTACCCATTTAGGACAAGGGATACGAGTAAAAAACATCAAGGCGGTGAAGAAAATATGTAGTTCTTTTTTCATTAGTAACTTCCTGTTTAATTAAGATTTTGTTGATTACTCAGTACCGGAAACTCCCGCGCTTTCAAAACTAGCCATAGTATTTAAAAAACGAATCGAAGATACTATAATTGGATATGCTACTGCAGCTCCGGTACCTTCTCCTAAACGCATACCTAAATTAATTAAAGGTTCTTTTTCCAGGAAATCTAACATCTTGTGATGCCCTTGTTCTCCTGAAGTATGTGCAAATATGCAATAGCCCAGAATTTCGGGATATAAAGAATGTGCAACTAATAATGCTGCAGTAACGATAAAGCCATCAATAATAATTGTCATTTTTAGGGCAGCAGCTCTTAACATGGCTCCGACCATCATAGCAATTTCAAAACCACCAAAGTACATTAACATATCTATTGGTTTAGAAGGCGTAAATGTACTGTAGGCTTCAGCAAGAATTTTTTGCTTTACCTGGATAGCTTCAGCATCAAGTCCGGTACCAGAACCAACACAGTGTGTAATAGGTATTTTTGTGAAAAATGACATCAATAATGATGCAGATGAAGTATTGCCTATTCCCATTTCACCAAAGCCTATGATATTACTACCATCGTGATATGTTTCTGTAACAATTTCTGACCCTTTTTTGATTGCAGTATTGCATTGTTCGGCAGTCATGGCCGATGTTTCCTGGTAATTTTTAGTACCAAAATCAATTTTTGCATCAATCAAACCAATACTATGATCAAAATCATGATCTACTCCAGCATCTACAATCTTAAGATTAATGTTATTTTGTTTACATATAACGTTAATGGCGGCTCCACCACTCAAGAAATTGTAAACCATTTGTGCGGTAACTTCTTGCGGATAGGGGTTGACTTCTCCTTTTTTAGCAATACCGTGATCTCCGGCAAAAACAATTATCGTAGGCTTAGAAAGCTTAGGATGATCTGTATTTTGGATCATTCCTATTTGTAATGCTATTTTTTCTAAAGTTCCAAGGGCACCAATTGGTTTTGTCTTATTATCGATTTTAGCTTGAATTTTTTTTTCCAGGGCGGGGTTTGAAATGCTTTCAATATGAAAATCCATATGTTTTTTGTGACTTATTTAGAGTTTTTAATTTCGACAGGTATTCCAGATACCATAAGTATGGCTTTATCTGCATGTTTAGCTATATGCTGATTCATCCATCCTTGCAGCTCTGTAAATTTTCTTCCAACTTCGGTAGCGGCATGTACTCCCATCCCAATTTCGTTAGAAATAATAATCAAGGTGGCCTCTTTTTTTAAAAGCTTATCAAATTCGTTTTTAGCTAGGGATAATGATAATTCAATATCATTCTTAGTATCAACAAAAAAATTTGTAAGCCATAACGTAACGCAATCAATAACCACCACACTATTATCCTGAATTACTTTTGAAAGTTGTTTTTCTTCTTCAATAGAAGTCCATCGCTGATCTCGATCTGCGATATGTCTATCAATACGTTTACGATGATTCTCATCCCAAATTCGTGAAGTAGCGAGGTAATAGGGGGTGTTAGAAAGTTGTAATGCAAGATTTTGGGCATAACTGCTTTTTCCTGATCGTTCACCTCCGGTTATGTAGTACAACATGATGATTTGTTTTTTTAGAAGAGTACAAAGTTAATCGAATACATTATTTATTAGTTATTGTTGCATTGAATTCGTCAAAATATAATACATTCGCGCAGAATTTTGGTTTTGATACACTACTCATAGTGTTGAAAATTAAAAGGGAATCAGGTGAAATGAACTACGAAGGCAGAAATACGATTTATATTTTTTTAATTGTAAATCTAAAGTCAAATCTCGTGGATTATTATTCCTGAGCTGTTCCCGCAACTGTATGCTAAGCCGAATCGGCACTGATATTTAGCAATATCAGTACGTAGTAGGTGCTTGTTGTTACTTCTTATAAAACCACTGCCTGTATAGGTGGGAAGGTATACAACAAGACGCGAGCCAGGAGACCTGCCTAAATTCAATTAATATCAAACTTTCGGGATAAAGGTTTGGGTATGGGTAAACTACATACTTTTTTCCGGTAATTGTAAAATTAAGTACGTAAAATAATGAACAAAACGAAGTTTTTTGGGGCAGCATTTTTTATGCTGGGATCTTCATTGGTATTTGGACAAGAAGAAAACCAAGTCAACGAAAGCGTTAATGAATTAGAAGAAGTTGTGATTTCAGATTCTAAATTTAATTTAAAACGTGAACAAAGTGGTAAGGTAATTACCAAAATTACATCAGAAGAACTGGAACAAAGCCAGGGGCAATCTGTAGCTACTGTGTTAACCAGAACTGCGGGGGTGTTTATCAACGGAAGTGGAAGTGCCGCAGGACAAAATCTTGGGGTATATGTTCGAGGTGGACGAAACCGACAGGTAGTCATAAGAGTAGATGGCGTTACAGTTAGTGATCCTTCAACTTCGGCAGGAGATTTTGATTTACGATTATTATCAGTTAATCAAATCGAAGAAATCGAAATCCTTAAAGGAGCTTCGAGTACGTTATATGGTTCTGGAGCTGCTACTGCTGTGATTAATATTACTACCAAATCAGCTAGTAAAGAAAAGATTGCAGCCACTTTTCAATCGAGTATCGGAACAAATCAATCTCAGGATGATCAGGACTATGACATTAATGAATTTGTGAATTTAGCTTCTGTTAACGGAACTTTAGGAAAAGTAAACTATTTGGCAAGTTTTGGAAACCAATTTACAGATGGGTTATCTGCAGCAGAAGCACCAGATGCCGAAAGTGATCCTTTTTCAAAATATAATGTATATGCTAAACTGGGCTATACATGGAATTCTAATTTCAGGTTTCATTTTTTTGGAAATTTGGACGAATATAAAAGTAGTTTTGATACTGGAGCGGGAGTAGATGGTGATAATGAGATTATCAGTCAACAACTAAGAGCCGGGTCATTTATAGAAGCAAAATACCCAAACGGAAGTTTTACAATCACCAATAGCTACGCTACTTTAGAAAGAGATCTTACGGGTTCTAGTTTTCCTGCAAAGTATAGAGGAGATGTATTTACCTTTGATGCATATAATAAATACACATTTAATAACACTTTCTATACCGTTATCGGAGCTAACGGTTCATATAGCGATTTTAATTTATTGACCATCCCATTTGGAAGTACAGATTTAGAAGAAACAATTGATGACGAAAATGCAGAGTTTGATATTATTGATCCCTATGTTAATGTAGTGTATACTTCAGAGTTTGGTTTAAATATCAATGCCGGAGCTCGATTTAATATTCATAGCGTTTATGATAATCAATTAGTATATAATATTAACCCCTCGTATACCTATACCTTTGATACTAGTTATGTGAAAGGACTGGCGTCATATAGTACGGCGTATATTACTCCTTCTTTATTTCAATTATTTGACACGGCGTTTCTCACCGGAAATCCAAATCTAGAGCCAGAAGAAAGTACAACGATAGAAGGAGGATTAGAGTTTTCTTATGAGAAGAATTCTATATTTAGTGTAGTGTATTTTAACAGGACTTCTGAAAATTTTATCACCTTTGATCCCGTTACCTTTGTAAATATAAATTCACAGAACGATATCGAAGTTGACGGAATAGAAGTAGAAGCTTCTACGTTACTTTTGGATAGCAAATTGTCAATAAGAGGAAACTATACCTATACCAATATTGATAAATTAGATGACAATATCAGAATACCGGAGCATATGGTCAATGCCAGTGTTGGATATCAATTTGGAGACAAAACGTTTGCTTCGTTAAGTTATCAATTTAATACAGAGCGTGCTGATAATGATTTTGCCAATGCTGATCCTGTTACTTTCGAGCCCACGCGCGTTACTTTAGATGATTACGGCGTATTAGACTTTTATATTAGTCATAAGGTAATGGACAATTTTAGTATTTATGCTGCTATGAATAATATTACTAATGAAGATTATCAAGAGATTCTTGGATTTAGTACCAGAGGAAGAAATGCAAGAATTGGATTTAGTTTAGATTTCTAGTAACCTCATTCTTAAATAAGAAAACTCCTGAAATACACATCTCAGGAGTTTTTTTATTGTATTACATTTTGATCATCAAAAATCTGGAACAAAAAGATCGTGGGTCGTATTTTGATGATACATCATTTCATAATTAGCCTCCTGCATATTGCTATTTCCTACCTCTTCAAAATAACGAGTACTATTCTTTTGTCTGCTGCTAACTCCTAAAATATCGTCTACAGCTGCTTTTAGTAAAGGTTCATTAACATCTCCTAATACACCAAGGTTAGAAAAATCCTCTTCCAAAGCGATTTCCGGAGCAAAACCATCAAAATAATCTGTAAAACCAACAGAATTTATAGATTTAAGAACCAAAGGTTGCATAGCATATGTATGTCCTGTATTGGCTCCTTGTCTACGAAAGTTTTCAGAATCATATACTGTGATTGATGCCTGAAACTTACCTCTGGTAGTATCACCAACTTGTATTACATCGATATAAGGATCAAGGCCATTAATTATAAGTTCACTTGCAGAGGCAGAGCTTCGGGTTGTTAAAACATATACTCTGGATAAATTTAGACTATTGATCGCAGTTCCTGTGCTAATTTGATTATCAAAATTATTGATTAACCTACCTGGATCATTTTCTTGAAAACTTTGTTGAAATTCATCATTCCATTGTTCTGTAGTAAATAGTTTTTCATTAAACTGACCTGTAACCATACTTGATAAGTCTATGGCTGTTTCTACAGCGCCCCCACCATTATATCGAAGATCTAGTATCAAATCGGTAACGTTATCTAACTTAAACTTTGCAAAAGCAGCATTGAGCTGTTCATCAAAATCTAGCGTAAAAGCATTATACATAAGATACCCAACAGGATTGCCACCTACATCAATAGTTTTAGTCATAAAAACCGGGTTTTCTGTATATTGAACTTTATTTAGAGCAATAGATTCTCCTGTTGGAGTAATGGTATTTCCACTCAGGTTAGCAAGGCCAATAGTATAGCTATCAGGAGCGATAAGCTGTCTGAAATTATCAACCGTAATCTGAGTGCCGTCTATAGTGTTGAAAATATCTCCGCGCGCTACTCCCTTGGCTTCGGCATCAGTACCAGGAAGTACATATCTTACAAATCCAAAAACATTGTTAGAATTATCTGGATAACGCACCAGGCCAAATTCCATACCATTATTTCTTGTAATACCATCAAAAGATTGTTCTAAGGCAACAAAATCGCTTACTAAAAAACTGAACTCGTCAATATTTGACTTCAACGATTCAAAAATTACTTCCGGAGAAGAAAATCCTCTTAAATATTCTGTGTATTGCTGATCCGAAGAGAAACGATTATCCTGAAGATCCGGAACATCACTTTTGTACAAGTACCAGGTTTTCATTCCTCGATAAATAAAATCATTGATTTCGATTGTGCCAGAAGGCTGTATTACATCATCATTATCATCAAAACATCCAGTGAGTATAGTTCCCATTAGAAGCAATAGCATAAAATGCTTCAAGTATTTCATAGTTCCTTTTTTTGTTATAGGTGTTAAATGTAACTACTTTATTATAATTTTAAAAAAGATTGTAACAAATTACATAGGTAGTCGTCTCCCTAATATAAAGCTGACATAGTTTTATCATCAACCAATCAAAAAATGAAAGAAAGAGCATTTATAACGCTTACTAATGGATTTAAGGATAAACTCTTTAGGTTGGCCAAACGTTTATTAGTGAGTAATGAAGAGGCAGAAGATGCTACACAAGAAGTGTTACTCAAGCTATGGAAGAGCAAAGGTAAAATATCAGAGTATAAAAATGTAGAGGCTTTTGCAATGACCATGACAAAGAATTACTGTTTTGATAAATTAAAAGCTAAAGAAACAGCAAATCTTAAAATTGTTCATAGTAATTACAAGGATGAACGCCCTTCATTGCAAAGAGAGGTTGAAGCTAAAGATAGTCTGGACTGGGTAGGTAAAATACTGAATGATCTGCCAGAACAACAGCGAATGATTATCCAGCTTAGAGATATAGAACAATATGATAATGCAGAGATTGCTGATATGCTAAAGATTAACGAAACAGCAGTTAGAGTGGCATTATCCAGAGGAAGAAAAAGAATTAGAGAAGAATTATTAAAAAAGCATAATTATGGAATTGTCTAACATAGAAAAATTACTAGAAAAGTATTTTGAAGGCGAAACGACCATTTCTGAAGAAAAAGAATTAAAGGTTTATTTTACCAGAGAAACTGTGCCGTCGCACCTCGAGAGATACAGAGATTTATTTCAGTATTTTTCTGAAGAGAGTACCGTAACAGCTACCAAGGAGCTAACATTAAATATCGATAGAAAAAGGTTTGTATACACCTGGATTGGTATTGCGGCATCAGTAGCGTTGATCGCAGGAGTTTTTTTAACAAGATCCACGCCATCTACAACTGCTGATACTTTTGAAGATCCGGAAATAGCATTGCAAGAAACCAAAAAAATCCTCAATATGGTTTCTCAATATATGAATGAGGGTAAGCAGGAATTAGTGTACCTGAAAGAATTTGAAAACACTAAAAATAAATTTATAAAATAAAAATTGATTAGTGCTGATTATAGTGCGACTTAAAAATTATTTAATCATGAAAAAAGTAGTAATTGTTTTAATATTAGCTGTTTTACCATACGTATCAAATGCACAAAGTTATTTTGATAAATATGAGAATATGAAAGACGTTACCTCTATGGTAATGACCAGTAAGATGTTTAAGCTTTTAAGCAAAATTGATCTTGAAAGCCAGGACGAAGAAACACAACAGTACCTTAATTTGGTAGAGAATATTAATAATATCAAAGTCTTTGTTACCGAAAACAAAGAGGTGAGCAAAAAAATGCGAGGCGATGTTACGAATTACCTAAAAAGCTCTTCTTTAGATGAGTTAATGCGAATAAAGAGCGATAGTGGTGAGAATATCAAATTTTATATCAAACCTGGCAATGATGAAGATCACGTAAGAGAATTATTCATGTATCTGGAAGGAAATGACACTAAAGAAGGTCCGGAAACAGTAATATTAACTATCACCGGTAATATTGATCTTAAACAAGTGTCCAAATTAGCTAATGATCTTAATATCCCTGGCGGGAAGGAATTAAAGAACGTAAAAAAAGGAAATTAAAAAATCGGGCTTCTTGAGATTCATAATTCTCAAGAAGCCTGATTTAATAAATACCGTGAGTGTAATACGAAAACGTAAATAATCAAAAACCGTCAATTCGAGAGCTGTTTTGAAACAAAGTGGAAAAAGGGAGTATCGAACATAGCTTTTTTATACAAAAATCCATGTTATCCTGAGCTTGTCTAAAAGTCGATATACCTTTTCTAAGCTTGAAACACTCGAGAACAGTTTTAATTGTCTTTTAGTACACGTTAAAATATCAATCAAAAAACAATCAGAAAATGAAAAATGTATTCAAAATTTTAAGTCTTATCGCAGTCTTACTAGTCACAAGTTGTAATGATAGTGCCTCGCTTCAGCGCTATTTTGTAGACCATCAAGACGATAATGATTTTATTGCTGTAGATGTACCCTCTAGCCTTTTGGATAAAGAGCGTATACATCTTAATGAAGAAGAATTAGAGGCGTTAGAGAGTATAAAGAAGGTAAATTTCTTAGCCTTGCCTCTTAGTGACAAAACAGAAGCTAAATTTAACAAAGAAAGTATAGCGATAGCCAAAATTCTTAACTCAGATAAATATGAAACACTGATGCGATTTGGTACCAATGGAACCAAAGCTGTATTAAAATATCAGGGAGAAGATGATGATATTGATGAAGTTATTGTTTTTGCTACAGATCAGGAAAAAGGGTTAGCATTAGTGCGTGTATTAGGAGATAATATGAACCCTAAAAAGATGGCAAAACTAATGCAGTCTGTAGAAAAAGGAAAGGTTGACCTTGATGCCTTTAAAAAACTAGGAGAAACTATAAACATTCATGTCGATTAGTTACGTTGGGACTATGAATAATTGAAAAAGAGATGGTATAAAAAGAATTAGATAACCTCGTTACTAAAACTTTTAATTTTGAAGGCACTTGTTTGTAATACCTTAAATTTTAACAGATTCCTTCGCTTCTCTAAGAATGACAACTTTTTTATACCATCTCTTTTTTTTATGTAAAAGATAGCTATATCCCGGTATAGTTAGAAGGAGTAATTTGTTTTAACTCAGATTTTATAGCATCAGAAACCTCTAAAGTCTCTATAAAACTGGCAATAGATCCTTGGTTGATCGTTTCATTGGTTCGAGTTAACCCTTTTAAAGCTTCATAAGGATTAGGGTATCCTTCTCTTCTCAGAATCGTCTGGATCGCCTCGGCAACTACCGCCCAGTTATTGTCTAGATCATTAGCAAATTTATCTTCATTTAACAAAAGCTTATTTAATCCCTTCAGCGTTGCCTGAAATGCTATTATAGTATGCCCAAAAGGGACCCCCACATTTCTAAGTACGGTACTGTCTGTAAGATCTCGTTGCAAACGACTCACGGGTAGTTTTGCCGAAAGATGTTCAAATATAGCATTGGCAATCCCTAGATTTCCTTCGCTGTTTTCAAAATCTATAGGATTCACTTTATGTGGCATGGCCGAAGAACCAACTTCACCTTTCTTTATTTTTTGTTTAAAGTAGTCCATCGATACATACGTCCAGATATCTCGATCAAGATCCAAAATAATGGTATTGATTCTTTTAAGCCCATCAAACAATGCCGCCATATGATCGTAATGTTCTATTTGAGTAGTAGGAAAAGAGTGATGTAATCCTAATTTTCCTTGTACAAAATCGGTACCAAACGCTTTCCAGTCAATATCTGGATAGGCTACTTTATGTGCATTGTAATTTCCTGTAGCTCCTCCAAATTTTGCTGCACTCGGGATATCATTTAGCAAATCAAATTGTGCTTCTAATCGGGTAACATAAACCTGGATTTCTTTACCTAATCGTGTGGGTGAAGCGGGTTGCCCATGGGTACGTGCCAGCATAGGTATTGCAGACCACTCGCTAACCAAAGATTTCAGTTTATCTTTTAATTCTAAATATACAGGAATATATACAGCACCGATAGCTTCTTTAATACTTAACGGAATCGCAGTGTTATTAATATCCTGAGATGTCAATCCAAAGTGGATGAATTCTTTGTACTCTTCTAGTCCAAGCTGATCAAATTTTTCTTTGATAAAATATTCTACGGCTTTAACATCATGATTAGTAACTTTTTCTATTTCCTTAATCGCCAAGGCATCATCAGTCGAAAAAGTGGTATAAATTTCTCTGAGTTTTGCGAATAAAGCAGTATCAACTTTTTGTAATTGTGGCAGAGGCTGTTCACATAAAGCGATAAAATATTCAATTTCTACCAATACACGATATTTGATTAGAGCTTCTTCACTAAAAAATGCACTAAGAGCTTGGGTTTTTGATGCATAACGGCCATCAATAGGAGAGATGGCTTGCAAAGGAAATATAGACATAATGTTGTGTGTTTTTTGAAAGCTGCAAAGATAGGATATAAGTTTTGATTTATAATTTATGATCTACGATTTTTAGAGTGCCTAATTTGGGGTTACAATAATTTTTTCAGGATCATTCTCGATCTGGCTTTATATGCTGCGCTCCCAGAAGAATAGTTGTTTTCAAGTATGATCTTAAGTTCTGGATGCACCCAATCGAATTCTGTGCCCAAAAGGTACAAGGATGTCATAGAATATGCCTGTGGCGCTACTTTTTGATCTGTAATTAGCCAGTCAAAACACGTTTCAATCATTTTTTGTCGGTGTACTCTGGATAATAACTTTCTTACTGCTCGGGATTTTTTTTGGTAATAGGCTACAATTAGGTATTCAAAAATTTTTGCAATGGGTCGTACCGCAGGATGTTGATATACTTTTGGCGCCAAAGCTGTAAGATCGTCCAGGTATGGTAAAATAATATCTAAATTGTTTTTGCATAAAAATTCTAGTCCCCAGGAGGCTCTGCAAGAAATTTCATCATCAATTTTAGCACAAACGTGCAGCAAATCCGGAAGCAAAGCAGGATTACTTAATAGCAAACTGGCAAAATTACCTCGCTTTTCGCGAGAGTGATCCATTGTTTGTAATAGCGCTTCTAAACCAATCATCAGGGGTTGCTTTATCAGGTCTCAAAAATAAACATAATAATAATTATGCTTTAAAATCGTTATCTGTTCTGTAACAGACAATTATCTCATGTGATAATTATGCTATAAAATCAACCACACCATGCTTACCAGAATTAAACACTTTTTCTTTCTAGTATTTCTCGCTTTATTGATTTCACAATTTATACGACCGGATAAAAATCAAGGTAGTTACGATAGTATTACCAATTTTGAAGAAGCTACATTAGTCTCTGCTGATGTAAAAACGATATTTGAGAACAACTGCTATGATTGCCATACAAACAGCACAAGATATCCATTATATATGGAGATAAGCCCGATAACTCATTGGATGTCTTATCAAATTAAAGAAGGTAAGGAGCACTTTAATATCTCCGAATGGGACTCGTATACCGATAAAGAAAAAGATCACAAACTTGAAGAACTTACCGAAGAGGTAGAACTAAAAAAGATGCCACTAAAACCATATACCTGGATTCATGGAGAGTTATCAGGCCAGGATAGAGAAAAACTAATCCAATGGGCAAAAGATACTAGAGTAAAAATTAAAGAAAAGCCTTTAGATTCTTTACCCATACATGAGTCTGATACCACAATAGTAGATAGTGTACAGGCAGATACTGTTATCTAGGCTACTTACTATCTTACACCGACTTTATAGTTTCATATACTTGCTTTAGGTGGCAAATAGGAAAAAAGCATCGATTCGAGTGATTTTTTATAGTGAAACGAAGAAAAATGGTATCGAGAATAGCTTTTTAGCGGTAAAATTCAATTCTTGAAAGCCTTTTCAGGTTGTGTAGTATATCGATTTATAAATTAGTAAGTGTTTCTACTACTTGTGGAACTCCAATAGTCGCTCTTTCTGCTATAATAGTGAGATTTTCTTTAGGAGAAATAGCAGGATTAGGATCGATAAAATACACTTGGGTTTGATGCGGAGCATATTGTAATAATCCAGCAGCAGGGTATACCTGCATCGACGTACCTATGATGATGAGTATATCGGCTTTTTCGGTAATATTGATAGCTATGTCCATCATGGGGACCTCTTCTCCAAACCAAACAATATGTGGGCGTAATTGAGAATTGTGTTCGCAGAAATCCCCTATATGCAGATCGTTTTTCCAATCCAGAATGATATTGTGGTCAAATTGACTTCTAACCTTTAAGAGTTCTCCATGCAGGTGAATAACCGCACTACTTCCGGCTCTTTCATGTAAATCATCAACATTTTGTGTGATAATGGTCACTTGGTGCTCTTTTTCTAATTCAACCAGGGCAAGGTGTCCGGCATTTGGTACTACCGTATGCAATTGGCTACGTCTTTTATTATAAAAATCCAGTACTAACTCGGGATTAGCATCCCAACCGATGGGGGAGGCTACTTCCATAATATCATGACCTTCCCAAAGGCCATTAGCATCTCTAAACGTATTGATTCCGCTTTCTGCGCTAATTCCGGCACCGGTGAGTACAACAATGTTCTTCATAAATTTTAAAATTAGACCTACGGTACTTTTTAATACTTCAGGTTAAAATTCGTCAATTCGAATGCTTCGGCCAAAGGAAGAAGTATATCGAGAATAGAATTTTATTTGAAATTCTCAAAATGCACTACTGATGGTATATAAATGTATAAGTAAAACTATTCAAAATAGTTGAGTTGTACTACTGATTTTGAGAGTTGCTTGTATATTTTATCGTGTTTTTAGTAAAAAACGAGATTTTTTTTAGCAAATCATATACTGATTATGATATTTATACGTTTTAGGGTTCGGATTTTTATCGATAAAACACTAAAATATCGGACAAATGAATAAGAGGTAACCTATTGATTTAGAGTAATGTCCGTATTTATTTTACGGTTATACCGTACCTATAAAAATAATAAATACCCTATCTTGTAAGTAGAATAATACAAGATTTACTAACCAGCATTAATTTTTTAATCGCCAACCCTATGAAATATCCTTACGTAATAATTGACAATGATCAGAAGATTGCAGATTCTATACAAATTGCTTTAGAAGAACAAACCGATTATATCTGTACCGGAATTGCAAAAGATGAGCAGGATGCATTGGATTTGATTTTAGATAGAAAGCCCCGATTAGTATTTTTAGAACCAGAAGTTCCTGGTACCAACAGTGATAAAACACAGTATGCTTTAATGACAGAATTGAACAAGTACATGTCGCAGTTGCCAGAGTTTATTGTAGTGACCAAGACATCAGATTATGCTATCGAAGGAATACGTAATCGCGTGATGGATTATATACTAAAACCGTTTAATAAAAGACAGATTACCAGAACATTAATGAGGTTTGAGAAAGATTTTGATCTGGTTGAAGACGCGACTTTATGCTTTAAATCTTATGGAGATTATCGTTTTGTAGATGTAGACGAAGTGTTGTATCTAAAAGCTGATAATAATACGACAGATTTTATAATGAGTAACGGTAATAAAGTAGAAGCGTTTAAGACGTTAAAACATTTTCAAAATTTATTGCCAGATCATTTTGTGCGTATTCATAACAGTTATATTATCAATACTCATTATGTATCTCGAATCCATTTTGGCAAAGCAAAATGTGCTATAAAAAATACCAATGATATGATTCCTTTTTCTAAATCCTACAAGACTAATGTCGAGGGGATTAAAGATAATTTATCTAAGAAAAGTTTGATCAATATCTGATTTAAGAAAACTTTATTTAAATATTAACCGATAACTAACAATAGTTATCGGTTTTTTTGTTATAACCCGTATATGATCCTTCAAAAATTTTTGTAGGTTTTTTCTTTCTACTTCGTTTATTCTCAAAATTAGTACATCTACTCGTATACCAGGTGCATTGACCTCTATTTGGGGGTCATCTACTAAAGGGTCTTTAATATAGTGGGCGCGCGCGCGGTTTTAGTATACATTTGTAGTGTACAATGAGAGATGCAAAGCACAATTGCTGATCATATCTCCAAAAAAAACATCGCTTGCGCAGCGATAACCCCAAACTAAAAGTTAAATAAAAAATTAATTTACCCCATTAAAGATGTAAACATCTTTAAAAATTAAACTAAAAAATTGACAAATATGAAAACTGTTAAAACATTATTCGCAATATTATTTTTAAGTACTTTTTTTATCGCTTGTGAGGCTGATTCAGTAAATGAAGAGGTAGGGATAGAAGTGCAAGATGAAATTAATAAATTCAGTGAAGATGGTCATGAAGAAGTGAATCCAGGGCTATAAAAACAATATTCAAAAGTTAGAAATTAAAGTATATCATTATGAAAAAAATAATAAAAACATTTTGCGCAATTCTATTTTTAAGTGCTTCTTTTATGGCCTGTGAAGCAGACCCTGTAAGTGATGAAGTTGGTATCGAAGACCAAGAAATATTGGGAGAAGATGGACATGAAGATGTATTGCCAGGTTAAAGTTACATTAAAGTATAAAAAAAGGAGATTTTTGACTGTTTAAAAATCTCCTTTTTTTATATTTAGAAAGTAATTTATAATGTTTCATTAAAGTTTATGAAATTTTTATTTAGAAAAATATTTATTTTCAGCTTTTTTTATTTGGTCTCATGCAGTACCAAGAACTCAGATAATAGTAGTTATGAAGTAAATGAGCTTAAATTTAATTTAATCAATGAAGATTTAAGTAAATTTAATGATAGATCTCGATCAATTAACGATAGAAAGGATGACCTAAAAAAAGCTTATGGGGTTATTAGTACTTTACCAAATAGTAAATTGAAAATAGAAAAACTTCATGAAACGTCAATTGGATATTATTCATTAAAGGATTACGAGAGTTATAAACAATTGAGTAGAAAAGCTCTTGAATTGTCAAAGGTTCTATTTGATTCAATTGAGATGGCAAAATCTTATGGTTTTTTAGGTATATACTATAGGAATAATGAATTGGATAGTGCATATACAAATTTTAATGAAGCCGATAAAATATATCTTTCTTTGGATAAAAGTAAGTCGTATAATTCCTCTGAATATGCATATAACCACGGTAAAGTTTTAATTGATTTAGCTAAGTTATCGCGAAAAGTAAAAGATTACACAAAAAGTGAGGATCTTACAATAAGAGCTATTAAAAAATTTGAATTGGCTGATAACAAAGAAGAGTCGTATATACCCTTATCATATTCTAATTTAGGTACGGTTGCCAAGTTATTAGGAAGGTATGATGATGCAGTGTATTATCATTTAAAGTCTATTGAATATGCTAAAAACACAAAAAAAGAGACTTTATATGCTGTTTTAGGAAATAATAATATAGGTACTGTATATAAATCTCAGGAAAAATATAAAGAAGCGAAAGAATATTATAATAAAGCTTTACAATATAAAGATTTCTTGGTAAAAAGACCTAAGAGACATGCATTATTGTTAGATAACTTAGCTTATGCGAATTTTTTATCTGGAGATAAAAGAAAAAGTGTAGAAGAATTATTTTATAAAGCTTTAAGGAAAAGAGATAGTATAAATGATCAAGTTGGTATAGTGACAAATTCTTTACATTTGGCAGAATACTATAAATCGATAGAGAACGATAGTTTAGCCAATTTGTTTGCAGAAAAGGCTAAAAATACTGCTTTACAGGTAAAGACTAATGAAGAATTACTTAGATCTTATCAACTGCTTTCTGAAATTTCCGATAGTAAGACCGGTTTAAATTATGCTAAAAGTTATATAAAACTGAATGATAGTATTGTGAAAGAAGAGAGGAAATTTAGAAATAAGTTCGCTCGTATAAAGTTTGAGACAGATGAAATCGCCCAGCAAAACCTCCAAATCAGTCGAGAAAATGAAATCCTTGTGATTGCGATACTGGGATTAACCGCCTTGTTTTTGTTAGGGTATATTATCTTTAGGCAGCAACAAAGCAATAAAGAACTGGTGTTTGCACAGACCCAGCAAGAGGCCAATCAAGAGATTTATCGTTTACTGCTTAACCAGCAAATCAAACTGGAAGAAGGCCGGCAACTAGAGCAAAAACGTATGTCCGAAGAGCTGCACGATGGGGTGTTAGGTAGATTATTTGGGGTGCGATTAAGCCTGGATGGCATCAACCAACGGGCCAACGACGGGTTTACCGAAGCCAGAAACAAATATATCGATGAGCTTAAATCAATAGAAAAAGAAATACGATTAATCTCTCACGATCTGGGCACAGAGGCCTTACCTTCTGATGTGGCCTATATAGATGCTGTAGAAAGTTTGATTAGTGATCTGTGCGACGTTAATGATATTAATTTCGAATTTAATAATGACGAAAACATTGATTGGGAACATATCGATGATCAAAAAAAGGTAAACTTGTTTCGGATTTTACAAGAATCATTGCAAAATATTTTTAAACATGCCAATGCAAAAAGTATAAAAATTAATTTCGATTATATTGAAGATAAAATAAATCTTACTATCTTGGATGATGGAATAGGATTCAAAAGCGAAAAGGTTAAAAAAGGAATTGGCTTAAAGAATATTACCTCCAGGGTTAGTCAGATGAGTGGAGTAGTTCAATTTTTAAGTAATAAAGATTCGGGAACTATAGTTTCGGTTAGTGTTCCGACTTAAAAAATTAAACGTATCATTCTAAAAAGTGATCATACTATTTTACTAAGAACAAAGTTTATAAAGTATGACATTATATTTTAGAGCTAAAAACAACAAATTTTTGAAATGAAGAAAAAGCTAAAAGTTCTTATGATTGATGATCACCCAATGATCATCGAAGGATATAAGAATACCTTATTAGGTGAAAATCAAAAAGAATATCAAATCAAGATCGATATTGCATCCAATTGTGATGATGCATATGATAGAATCTTGAAATCTTCTCAGTCTACTCCTTATGATATGCTTTTTGTAGATATAAAATTGCCTCCATCATCCGACGGTACCATTACCTCTGGCGAGGATTTGGCAAAACATGCCAAAGAACTACTTCCAAAAGCAAAGATCATTATCTTAACGATGCACAGAGAAGACCATAGAATCCATAATATTCTTAAAAATATAAATCCAACTGGCTTTTTGATCAAAAGTGACCTTACCTCAAGCGAGTTATTACTGGCGTTTAATAATATTGTTAAAGGTAAAGCATATTATAGCGCTACGGTCAACGATCATTTCAGAAAAATGATGACTAACAAGTTTTCTTTAGATGAGAAGAATTTAAAGATTTTATATCATCTATCCAGAGGAGTTAAAACAAAAAACCTTCCAAATTATGTAAGTCTTTCTCTAAGTGCCATCGAAAAGAGAAAGAATCAAATAAAAGAGATGTTCTCTATTGCTAAGGCAGATGACCAAAAGCTTTTAGAAGAAGCTCGAAAAAGAGGGTTTATATAGGCTCACCTTGTATGATAAATAAATATAATAACAGGCTGTTCTTTACGAGCGGCCTTTTTTAGTTATTAAACATATCAAAAAATACTTATTTTTTTTAAGTTTATTTAGAATGTGTCATATCGATATAATTTTTAATCAGTATAGTATTTACGATTTTTTTTTTATTACTTTGTGGTATTGAATGCTTAACGTATAATTAACAAATACCCTAGTCTATAAAAAACATTACTTTTATTTTTTACATCGTCAAAGTATCCCCCTTTTTTGGCTATACACTGGTCTAGTGTTTCTTGTCATATATACGTATTTTATGAATAGTTCTCTTGATGTAGAACAGAAGCGGCTAACATAATCATATTTTTTATGTTAGCTTCCATATCTACTATGAATATACATATCGTAGCAGTGTCTTTTAATGTTGCTTTTTATGATTGATTCATGGTGTTATTATACAATGTGGTATACAATATATCGTATACCATAGTACAGCTGAAGTTTCACAAGTGACAAAGTAGATAGTATTTGATTAAAATAGAAAATAAAAGAGTTTTTGTGTTTTGATTTATCTAAAGAAAAAAGCTTTTAGTCGATATAAAATGACGTTTCGTCGATGATTATAATAAATTTGAATCAAAAAAAGTGTTATTTTATGAAAGGTATATGAATTTAGTGCTTTCAAAAAAACAAATACTCCTTAAATATGATATTTAACTAACCGCCTATGAAAATAATTACTTATACTCGATTTTTTAAACTCTTCTTTTTATTTCTGGTATTGATTTCTAGTAAAATTGAAGCTCAGGTTTGTGGCGTAGTAACCACATTATATCAAACAGAAGGGCAGTCAGGTACCCCCAGAGTTTTAAGATACAATCCTTTTATACAAGAATATGTACAGGTTGGGGTATTGCAGGGTGCAGCCGCGGGAACATCTTCTAACTCTGCGTACAATGCTTTTACAGAGTTAGTATATTCTAGTGAGGGAGGTCAGGTAATTAGATCATATGACCCGGCAAATAATTATCAGTTTGAAGGTGATCTTACTATTACCAACTTAACAGCTACCGCTGGGGGTTTTAATAATACACTTTTTGCACAAAATGAATTCATTGGTCGAGTGGATGGCAATGATATTTTATTAATTGATATTGATGGATTGCCTCTGCCTGCTACAATAGATGTTACTAACACAAGAGTACAAGTAATAGCAAAGGTCAATAACAATCCCGGGGCAACGCCTTCCATACCAACCCCTGCCGACTATTCTTTTATCAATGGATTTATCTACGGTGTTAATGGCTCTACCTTAGTAGTAATAGATACAAGTAACGGAAATGCCGTTACAAGAAGTCTTAATTTCACAGGTACTGTAGGAGCAGCCCCTATTGGAGGTTTTGGTGCTGCCTGGCAGGATAGAGACGGTAATTTTTACACATTCAACAATGGCAACGGTAATATTTATCGGATTGCCAATATCGAGACTATATTTTTGGCTACCAGTGCACCTTCAGATGTGATTACTGCCGAGCAAGTATTAGTAGCTAATCCGTCAGGACTTAATGATGGATATGCTTGTGAAATTCAACCCAACCCACTAGACTGGGATGGAGATAATATTAATGATGATGTAGATATAGATGATGATAATGATGGGATTTTAGACACTGTAGAAAATGGTGGAAATGATCCTAATGCAGACGTTGATGGAGATGGTGTTCGTGCCTTAATTGATGACGATGATAATAATGGAAGCGTTGGTAATGATAATGGACGTGTCGAAACTATTTTCGATTTTGATGGAGATGGCGTTCCAAATTCTTTCGATTTAGATTCTGATAATGATGGTATTATAGACAATATTGAAGGGCAGACTACTACGGGATATGTTGCCCCTAGTAACAATGATGCTGACATGGATGGTTTAGATGATAATTATGAAGGAGGGGGAGATGCAGGTGTCACACCAGTTAACACAGATGGATCTTTGGCAATATCAGATACAATTCCGGATTATTTAGACCCGGATAGTGATAACGATGGTATTTTGGATACCATTGAAGCCTATGACATCAATGGTGATAATACTTCTGAAACGGTACCTACAGGGAATGATACAGATTTTGATGGGATAGATGATGCATTTGATTTGGTCATTGGTGGAGCTTCTGATCCAGCTGCTTCCGACAATAATGGTCAATTCCCGACTGATTTTCCAGATGATGATAGTCCGGGGAATGATAGAGATTGGAGGGATCCTTCAGATAGAGACTCTGATGGATCTATCAACGAAGTTGATCTAGATGATGATAACGATGGGATTTTAGATGAATCCGAATATGACGCAGCTTTAGATCCTTTTGGAGATGAAGACGGTGATGGGGTTCCTAATTTTTCTGATGTTGATCAATTAGATTTGCCAGGTGACGGATCAAATACAGATTATACAGATAGTGATAACAATGGAGTTCCAGATGTTTATGATCTTGATAATGATGGTATTCCAAATCACCTGGACTTAGATAGTGATAATGATGGTATTACAGATAATGTAGAAGCACAACCAACTATCGGTTATATTGCTCCTAGTGGTATAGGTCCAGGGATAACAGATGGAAATAATAATGGAGTAGACGATAATTATGAAACCGCTCAGGGCGGAACTGATTTAGGAGCAGGTGTCAATTCTGATACAGATTTACTTCCGGATTTTTTAGATACGAATTCTGATGATGAAGGTGATAATGACACCATAGAAGCAGGTTTTACTCCGGCAGTTACTACAAATGATAGTGATGGAGATGGTATTCTAGACGATTATGACGATATCAATGGTCCGATAGTTCAGGATGACCAAACTTTTGGAGCCATTGGACTACCAAATAATCAAAACCCACCTACCACCGAGGTGGATTTTAGAGAAGATATTATAGGTATTGATACCGATGGAGATAATTCTTTTGATACGGTAGATTTAGATGATGATAATGACGGTATTTTAGATACCGCTGAAAATACATTGGGCGTTGATCCATCAGCTGATGCCGATGGCGATGGTATTCCAAACTATCAGGATTTTGATGACAATGGAAGTGCGACCGCTCCTGTATGTCTTGATGCGGATTTAAATGGTATCTGTGATACCTTAGATCCAGCTTTTGACAATGACCAGGATGGAGTACCAAATCACTATGATATTGATAGTGATAATGATGGTATTTACGATGTGATAGAAACCGGCGGTACGGATGCAAATAATGATGGTCGAGCCGATGATGACGATAACAACACAGACAATACAGCTACAAATGGTATCCCTACCTCAGCAGGAGCGGGAGTTTCTACTCCAACCGAGACCACAGTAGGCACTCCAGATTATTTAAATTTAGATAGTGACGGTGATGGTTGTAGTGATGCGAACGAGGCCTATGCCAGTGGTACTGCCGATGGTGGTGATACAGGAGTCTATGGTCCGGATCCTGCTACGGTTAATCCTGCCACAGGAGTGGTGACTTCAGGTACCCCTGCACCAAGTTATGCTGCCCCGGCAGACGTTGATAGTAATGGTACTGATGATTACCAGCAAGTTGGCGGTCCTGATGGTGATGGTGATGGGATCTCAGATGCTTGTGATCCTGTATTTGACGATAATGATAATGATGGTGTAGGGGATGCTTTAGATTTAGATGATGATAATGACGGTATTTTAGATACCGCTGAAAACACACTGGGCGTTGATCCATCAGCTGATGCCGATGGCGATGGTATTCCAAACTATCAGGATTTTGATGACAATGGAAGTGCAACCGCTCCAGTATGTCTTGATGCGGATTTAAATGGTATCTGTGATACCTTAGATCCAGCTTTTGATAATGATCAGGATGGTGTTCCTAATCATTTCGATTTAGATGCCGATAATGATGGGATTCCTGATAATATAGAAGTACAGACAACAGGAGGGTATATTGCACCAGTGGCGACAACACCTGCAGAATATATTGCAAATAATGGAATGAATAATGCTTATCTAACAACTAATGGAGGTGGGCCAGGATTTAATCCTGTAAATACTGATGGTACTGCTGATACAATACCAGATTATCTTGATACCGATAGTGATGAAGATTCCATTTTAGATATTCAGGAGAATGGAGATACTGATAATGCAATAGTAGTTTTTGCAGATGCTGATGGAGATGGAATAGATGATCTTTTCGATACGGTAGATAATACGGTAACATGGGATGTGAACGACGCAGTAACCACTGGAGATGTTTCCAATTTACAAACTATATACGGAGATTTTGATAGTGATGCTGATCCTATACCAGTGCCATTAGATAGTGATCTTTCTTTTAGAGATAATTGCCAAATAATTGCAGGAGTAATTGCAGCCGATGAGACGATTTGTGAAGGCGATGATCCAATTGCATTTACTGAAACTACCGCAACAAGTATAGATGCGGGTAGTATTACCTATCAATGGCAAAGCAGTACAACAAGTGCAGTAGCTGGTTTTGCAGATTTAGTAGGTGAGACGAATACAACATATGATAGCCCGGTATTAACGCAAGATACATGGTTCAAACGTATAGACACAAATACTCTAAATGGAAACTCTTGCAGTGTTGAGACTAATGTAGTTGCCGTAACCGTAAATAACATTACTGCGGGTGTCATTGCAGCCGATGAGACGATTTGTGAGGGCGGCGATCCAGTTGCTTTTACAGAAATTACCGCTACAGTTGCCGATGGTACAGTAACCTATCAATGGCAGAGTAGCACGACAGGAGCGACAGGGCCATTTACAGATATTACCGGAGCGACTAGTGCGACTTTTGATAGTGCGGTGTTAACTCAAGATACGTGGTTCCAACGAGTAGATACTTCAACATTAAATACAGTTGCCTGTACGGCAACAACCAATGTCGTTGCTGTAACTGTAAATAACATCATTGCCGGAGTCATTGCAGCCGATGAGACGATTTGTGAAGGTGGTGATCCAGTTGCTTTTACAGAAACTGCGGCTACAGTTGCCGATGGTACAGTAACCTATCAATGGCAGAGTAGTACCACTGGAGCTGCAGGGCCATTTGCAGATATTACCGGAGAAATATTGTCAACATATAATAGTCCAGTGTTAACCCAGGATACGTGGTTCCGACGAGTAGATACTTCAACATT
>CANMFM010000003.1 GCA_947497175.1 uncultured Aquimarina sp.
GTTTCTACATCAAAAATCGTAGGTGCCGTTTTTAAATATCTAAAAACAACAGGATTTGATCGACGACTTTGGTATTGAGCTATCAATTCTGGAGTAAGTTTATCCTGAGCATATTGATCGGCAGTATTTTCTAATTCTCTAAGACAAAAAATAATTTGCGGGAACCCTGCCTCTCTACATTCAGTATATGCCTGTACATAACCGTCTCTTCTTGCAATTCCCTCGGCTAGTGCATCTCCTGCAGTACAATTCATTTCTAGCCAAACTGCTACATTATTACCGTAATCACTTTCTGAAAGAAAATCTCCTCCTTTGAGATCTAAAATCGATCCCCCATTAAAGGCAGCAGGAACAGTTTGATCGGGTCCACTTCCTACCTTATATTTCCAAGTATAATGGTTTGTATATAAGTTATCTGGTAATGTAATGGTAAGTTGATCTCGATCACCCAGGAATAAAGGATTTGCAGGAACAGTAAGGTTTACTATAGGTCTATTAGTAATCGTTAGTTTACGCAATCCATCATTAGGATTATTTTCATAAAATTGATAGCAAGAACCAAGGTTATCATATCTTAAAAATCTATCATTTGGACCACGTTCACAAAAACCAATTCCATTTTCCCATCTATTGGTAATTTTTATTTCTGCTCTATTTACAGGGTCATCCTTAGTGAATTGATAGCTTTCATCAAATGGGTAATATATCTCTCTACCCTGAAAAAGTGTACGTTCTCCACTATTAAAAACTTTAATCCATTTAAGTCCATCCACATTACCACAACCATTGTTTCTTCTTCCCATATAGCCAACTACATCGGTCTGATAATAAGCATCACCAGAAATATTGATCTGGGCATACAATAATGGAGTAACCCCAAGAAAAAAGATAATTTTTATGATTAGTTTTCCCATATCAATATCCTTTAATAAGTGATCTCAATTTTTTTTATACTGTTGCTAGCCCCGTTTTTTGATAATGTTTTAAGAGAATAAGTATATACATTCCCTGGACTAATATTTGTATCTACTAATTTTGTAATATTTGGAGGAATTTGCTTCCACAAAACCGGTTTCTCTTCCTTTTTAGATTTATATATAATAATTTCGGATATATCTTTCGGCATTTTTCTCCAAGAAAGAGATATTTGCTTATTGGTTCTATCAGAAAATCCATTAAATCCTCGTATTACTTCATCCGAAGCATTATTTTGACTTGTTACTGAAACAGGAGTAGAAGGTTCTGATTTTAATCCACTTTCGTCTTCTGCAAAAATTGCATATCTATACTTAGTCCCAGGTAATACTTCTTCATCTATGTAACTTGCATCTGTGTCTGTCTTAAAGACGAGTAACCATCCTTTTTCAGATTCATTTATGTTTTGTCGATAAAGTTGATGAGTACTCACATCGCTACTACTACTATTGATCCATTCTAAAAATACCCCTTTGTCATTTACACTATAATTTGAAAAAACCGGTGATGAAGGAGGAACGACATCTGGTTTTTTTAACGCTAGTTTTTTAGAATATTCAGACATGTTAAACCGTTGGTCAACAGCTACAATTTGATAAAACACTTTAGTATTTAGTGATTTCACTTGTACCGTATCTACGTACATATTCTTCTGTATCGGTGAAACTGTTAACTGAGACAGTTCTTCCTTTTCAATATTACCTCTAAATACACGGTATCCTAATATATCTCTTTCGGTATTAGCCGTCCAATTAAGCCTTACAACCCCTAAAGAATCGACAATTCCAGTGACTCCCACAGGTGCAGCAGGCGGTATGGAATCAATTGTCTGCACAAATGCTGCTAAAGATGACGTTTTTTGATTATTCTTACCTATGGCAATAATCCTGAAATAGTTCGAGGGTTCAAACTCTTGATACGTAGTCTTTCTAATGTTTGGTGCTATATTAGTTTTTACGGCCTTGTATGGTCCTTTCTCTTGCGGCGCCCAATTTAATTCGAATCCGGTGATCTCATTTTCTGCCTCTTTTTTAAAATCCCATTCTAAAATTAATTTTCCAGAGGCATCAAATTTGTGTCTGGATATATGAGGTACAGATGAAAGCTTTTTAATCCCTTTAGTAGTTATTACTTTTGACGGTGGGCTCTCTTCTCCAAAAGGAGAAATACCAACAACTCTATAGTAATAGGTTTTATTATTCTGAGCTAACGTATCGATATGAAACATCCGTTTTGACGGAGCATTCGGCTTATCATTAAGATTAACCAAAGGAAGCTCACTTAATTTTTTGAAATTTGTTCCATCACTTGATTTCTCAATATGATATGATGTAAATACAGATTTAAACATCTCATACTCCCAGGTGATCATGACACTTTTATCTTCTGGTACAGCAAATACATCCAAAGGCTGTGGTAGCAATTCTATATTAGATGTTTTGGCTGTTCCTAATCCAGTCTCTATCTTTAGTAAATCCTCTGGAACAAGACTAATTATACGATACAGATACTCTGCCCCCTTTTCAACATTAACATCTTCGTACCCCAGGGCAGCCATTTTTGCCGCTTCAAAATTCATATCTGCCGCATACAAGGCAAACGAAAAACGCTGCTCTACCTCTTTAGATTTATTAATTATCTGTGCCAATCCTCCTTGATCTGTTCCTTCAACTTGAAAACTATCACCGTAAAGCGCTTGCGCCAAAACTGCAGCATAATCATTTTGATTTACTATCTGCTCCCATTGTTCTACTGGTTTGGGTAACACTAGCTCTAAAGTGATTTTATCATGCCCAGGAGGTAAAAGTTCACCATTCTTCTTAACCGTATAACGCTCTATTTGATAGCCATATTTATTCAATTTTATCCAAGAAGAAGGAGAGTTTGGTGCCCATCTTAGTTTCACTTTATCTTCAGAGGCTCTGACCAAAACACTTATATATTGCTTGTCATCCTCTTCTTGTGATATAACCATGAGAGGCATTAGGTAGACTAGTAATATGCAAATTTTTATTAATCTCATATTATAATGAAACTGGGTTTTTGAAATTATAGTTTGTTTTGGTTCCATTGATACCTCCTGGAAGTGTATATTTCAGTTCTATCTGATACTTTCCTTGTCGCATAAATTTGTAGTTATTATCTAAAAACTGTAATGCACTATCACCTTGACTTAAAATACCATCGGTATAATCATTATAGATTTGCCTAAGAATATCATCAAAATCATGCTTATACACTTTGGCTAGCATATATCGGTATGGAAATCTTGTTGCACGCCATTGTGTATCTGTGTCATTTTCCAAACTTGTAAGATAGTTTGACATTATTGGTAATGCTTTTCTTGGCACCAAGCCGTATTCATTTACATCTCTATTAAAAGAATATCGATTAGAAATCGGATAATCTTTATAAAGTATTGGCCTCATATCCTCTTGATAATATTTGTCTATAAGACTTGCTTCAGTAGCCACCAGAGCTTTGTTATCAGAGTATTTATTTCCTACAAGCTCGACCAAATCAAAACCTTCATAACTTTTGGCTCTTGTGCTCAGATAAATTACATCAGAATAAACTTTACCAATATCATAGTTTGAAATGGAAATTGAATTCACCTTTTCTTTAAATGTTTTGTATTGACTGGATTTAAACTCGTATGTAAGTCTATCAATTTCTCCATCTTTTAAAATACTTTTTGCTTCATTTTTTCTTACCTCAACAGTGTTATCATCTCCATATTCTTTCTTTTCTGTTTTGGCTTCTCCACTAGAAGAATTTCCAGAGCCTTTTGAGGAGCTCACTATGCTTACCAAGTACTTCG
The DNA here is from genome assembly GCA_947497175.1 of uncultured Aquimarina sp. Taxonomy (GTDB): domain Bacteria; phylum Bacteroidota; class Bacteroidia; order Flavobacteriales; family Flavobacteriaceae; genus Aquimarina. Next base: position 3,797 of record CANMFM010000003.1, read on the forward strand.
TCTCTTTACTAACTTTTGGTAATGTATAGCTCACCTTATTATCGCCTGTATTATATCCGAAAGCGGCTTCTTGAACATCACCTGTTTCATCAATATATTTTACAGTACTTTTCCACTGTGAAGAATCAAATAAGTAATCCTGACCTCTCTGTAATTGTATATATCCGGTTCCATATTCTCCAGCATAAAATAATTGCTGATCCACCACAGGGTAAGAATACTGAATATTGTGCAGTGGTATATGATCAGGTGCTCCACCTGTAGTAAAGTTTCTTTCTTCAATCTCAACGGCTTTTTGTCCATCTTCTAAAATAGTTTTAAAAACTCCATTAACCTTTTCCTGGAAGCTTACTTCTACCGTTACTTTGAGTTTAGTATCAGGAGGTAAAATATCATCGGATATAAATGTAGCTCTATCATTCATCTGCCCCCATTCGATTGTACCTGATATTTCATTTCCGGATTCGTCAACGATATTAAATTTTTCTAAAATAACTTTGTAAACATTATCCCCGTCATCCTCTGGTATCACAATAGGTTTATTCACTCGCATTGCAAAAGCAGCTTGTGGTGCTGCAAAAACATCAACATCATTATCCCCGTCTTTAGGGTCTAAATCACTAATCATTTTTATGCCTCCTAGCGGTGAAACATTATCTAATTCGCATTCTGTACCAATTGTAAGCTTAAACCTAAAACTTCCTTTAACAAGACCTCCTAATAAATTAAAGTAGCCACCGGCATACCCCCTAAACCAAAAAGGGTTTGGTCCTTTTCCTTGAAGTAATACCGCAGCTCCACCTTTTATGATTGGTATCTTTTTCCGTATAAAAAAGAGTTTAATATTTATCCCTAACTCTCCTTGCAAATAAACATAGGCTTGCCCGTTTGCATACCAACCATCTATACCTACCTGATCTCCTGTATTAACACATCGAGCTTCTCCATAATCTTTTAACATGATATCAAAACCAACGCCTGCCTGAAAGCGCGCATAGAAAATTAAGAAATTAAGATCTCCCGTATCTATTTTGAAATCAGACCCAAAGGCAAACCCTCGTCCATCTCCCAGAGCATTTTCATCTCGCATATAGTCTAATTTCGCTAGATCCACACCAAGTATCTCAGCTACTTCTGGCGGCGGAGGCGGGCTACCCGGAATACGATCTCCTATCATAAAATATCCTCCGGTTTCTATAGATACTGGTCCAACTCCCATCTTTAATCCTAAGCGATCTGTCGGAGTCCCTAAATGTACGTACCACTCTTCGGGTGAAATATGGACTACTCCCCATCCTGCTCTACCTCTTGAAGCTCTTCCTTGAATTATACCTCCTGCTACAGTAACGTAGAGGTCTAGATTGGCATGAAAAGAATCATTAACAAAATCAAACTCCATTCCAAGCTTTGCGCTAATAGATGCTTCTCCTACCACTTCTGTTTCGTACTCTTCATCGGCTTTATCTAAGAATGTTTTACCTGCTTTAGAATCCATAACCCCCTTAAGAGCCTCGTTATCGGCCATTTTACCGAGCTTGTTGGTCATTTTAGCAATTGGATTATCAAACTTGAATGCCTTCATCACCTGAGCCTCACCAAAGAAACCAAGTCTATTCATACCTCCACTTCTATTAAACTCAATTTCAAAACCAGCTCCTACAGAAATAGCGGATTCATCTCCTATAGATGCAAAAATCATGGCTTTTACGCCTAAACTTGAGGAGTCATTTGGTACATATGAGAGCCCTGAAGGAGAGAATTCTGAAGCACTTACTCCTTTACGTTTGGTCATTCTGTAAAAAGCTCCTCCGGCAAATCCAGATATTTGTAATGGCCCGGCCTGAATCTTTAATCCATGTACAGCAGCGTCGACATACCAATATCTAAAGTCTTTTCTACCAAATATAGCTTTACACGTGATTGGCCCAAAGCTCCCAAAAGTACCTTCTACCTCTGCAGAAAAACCATCACCATATTCTGGATCATCGTCCATAAGTTCAAGTCCTCCTTTGAGTTTGACACCTCCCATGTTGGCCTCAATATTAATTCTGGATAAATCCAGACGATCATATTTCCAACGTTGTTTGTAATTAACCTCTTCAAATTTTCCGAAGATTCCTAAGCGGGCATCGGCAGCAAAACCTTTACTTTCTTTTCCCATTAAGTTGATCATAAGATCAAACTCGATACCGGCTTCATACTCATTAGAACTAAAAGCAATATCTGCAATAGATACCGGGAAATTTGCTAATTTCACCTCGTCTTTATATCCAAAATAATCAACTGATATTATAGGGGATGTGGTCTGAAGTACTAAATTCTGAAATTCTATACCTTTAAACTGAACCGTTTCTTTTTTTGCATCTTTACCTTCTCCTGTAGTGTATTCTTGCCCTTCATTAGCTAAAGACTCCTTTTGGCTAGCCGATATGGCCATGCGTCCATTTAATATTGCTTTAGGCCTAAAATTACCTTCTACGACCATAAGCTCTACTGCAGAATTTGGTAATAATTCTGCTTTTGCCTTAAACACATCAAAGCTCAAGGTATCTAAGGTAGAAACGACAAGGCCATATTCATCTTCAGAAATAATACCTTTGTACCCCAATCCCATTCTACCGTCTTCCCCTTTGGCGGTCGTTCCATTTTTATCTCCTTTATCGGATATCGGAAGTAATACTTGTCCTTCAAATCTTGCTCCGACTAGTTTATTAGATGCTAGTTCAATGCCTATTTTATCAACAGAGTATGCCCAGGATTTCTTTTCTGAGGTTCTTCCTGATTTGAGCGGAATTAAATTTTCGGCAGAAAAATACCCCGATACGCCATAACTATCGATCAAAAGATTAGCTGCTTCGAAAGTAACACGTTTCTTTGTCGGAATGCTTTCCTCTGTTTTAAATTCTTGAGGCATCCCAATTTTAAGCGATTGTACATATACCCCACGCCATGCTTCTACACTTGGTAACAGTAAACCATTATCGTGATAATGTTGTGGAAAATTAACATTTTCGGTTCTCAGGTCGCTAAAATCAAACACCGCTTGATTTACCGAGAACATAAATTTATAAGGTTGACTTGCTAACACAAAAGGTGAAAGCCCTATTTCTACAATCAGATCATTCCAATCGGATGCTACTGCTTTAAAAGTTCCTGAAACACGATTTGGTATTTGTATGGTTTCTTTAAGCGCTCCCTTATACTCTCTTGTTTCCGGTAGAAGCTTACCTGTCTCATCAACTGGAAGTACCATTCCGCGAGAAAACTGGACTTCTCCTTCGATCCCCATTTCCTTCACTCCATCACAATTGATAGTCACATATGTTTTATTTTGGGTATCGCCTGTTTTATAATCAAAACCTCCTTTAAGAATCAATAACCAATTACCTCCATTAAACGGTATAAACATATCTCCAAGTAATACCAAATTAGTATCACCGATTAGACCTCCCTGATGAGAAAGCTTAACATTGTTCGCTCCAAAAAAGAGCTCTATTGGTAACCCATCTTCTTTTGATTGCGGAAGTATAACTTTTACAAAAGCTGTAAGCTCTGTAAATTCTTTAGTGAATTTTGCCTTAGTGATCCCTAATTGGTACTCTACCTCACCTAACCTGTGTTTTACTCCAACAGGCAACGTCTGCATATCTTCTGTTCCGAATGAAGAAATCCAACTATCAGCACTATCAATTTTTTTAAACCCTTCTTCTGCTTCTTTCTTTGAGTCAGTAACAACAGGAATCGCCGGAAACTCTTTCTTTATATTATCAAAAGTAAAATCAGGCGAAGCATCAATATTAATTGATTTTTGAATAGGAAATTTTTTATCTAGCTCTGGAAAATGAACAAACTGAGATACGTTTGTTTTCTTTTGTTCTACGGGATTTGTATTTTTAACCGTTAAAGAATCCTTTTCGCCGGCTATTAGGGAAAAAGAATTTAAACTTAAACACCACAAAAGTAGGAGTACTTTTATTTTCATAAAACTATGTTAAGATTCAGGAATGCAATACTACGAAAAAAAAACAATGTTAACAACTGAAAATCAACAAAGATACCCCTTTACAAGGGTATAATACTATTCATAAATGATGGTCAAAAAACAGTTCAAAACTTTTACTTTTAATGGTATTACAATTGAAATTTACGAAAAAAGGAAGGTTTGACCTTATAAAAACAACAAAAAAGCCACTCTACTTTTGTAAAGTGGCTCAAAAAAAATTAAGAAAAGTCTTACATCTTAGCAGATAATTCTGCTAATTGTTGTGATTTTATTTGCATGTATTTACTCAACTTTTCGATTTCTTCTCCAGGAAGTTTTGACATCAGTTGGTTATATTGTCTAGTAAGTGCATTACTCTCATCGCTTAATTTAAAAAACGCTTCTGTATTTTGTGAAGCTACAGCTTTTTTATAATTCGATACATACCTTTCATAATTCCTGATATAACTTTTTGCATCAACATTTTTTGTGGAATAAGCAGTTCCTGGAATGCGCATGGACTTATCTACTGGTTTTTTCTTTGTAGTTGTTTTTTTCTTTTTCTTAACTACTGGTTTCTTTTCCTCTACTACCTCTTCAACAGCTACTTGAGTAGAATCCTGAACCACCTCAACCGGATCTATCTTGTCCGATTTGGGATCTTTCTTACAAGAAGGTATAGAAAACAGTAATAAACAAAAAATAGTGATTAAAAAAGTCTTTTTCATAATTTCAATTTTGATAAAGGGGGTTACAATAGATTTTACTAGCAATGAAGTTAAGAAAATTTTATTGCAATATTGTTTTTAGTTCTTCAAAATTCATCTCTTTTTGAGTTCCGGATTGCATATTCTTGACCGTGAATGTTTCGGTATTCATTTCGGTTGTACCTGCTAAAATAACAAATGGTATTTTTTTCTTATTTGCATAGCTCATTTGCTTTTTCATCTTCGAATGATCTGGATAAAGCTCGGTCACGATTCCTTCATTTCTAAATAAATTAACCGCCTTTATACAATAAAGCGCCTCAGCCTCTCCGAAATTTATAAACAACGCCTTCGTAACAGGGGCAACAGTTTCTGGAAAAAGATTTAATTCTTCTAAGACTAAGTAAATTCTATCTAACCCAAAGGATATCCCAACACCGCTTACGTCCTTTAGACCAAAAATACCGGTAAGATCATCGTATCGACCTCCACCACCAATAGATCCCATCTGCACACTATCTGGTGCCGATACTTCAAAAATTGCACCTGTATAATAATTTAAACCACGAGCCAAAGTAACATCAAGATCCAAATTGGCAGTTCGTAAAGGAATATGCGCTATAGCATTATTAATAAACTGTAACTCTTCTACCCCTCGCATTCCTTCATCTGAAGAAGCCAATAATTCTTTTAACTCATTTAGCTTCTCTTGAGCCGTACCTCTAAAACCAAAAAGGGGCTTCACTTTATCAATAGCCGATTCAGAAATTCCTTTTTCTAACATTTCTTTCTTTACCCCTTCTTCTCCTATCTTATCTAATTTATCCAGAGCAACCGTAAAATCAATTAATTTATCTTTCGCCCCGATAACTTCAGCAATACCCGATAGTATTTTTCGATTATTCATTTTGATCGTAACTCCCGAAAGGTTGAGCTCAGTAAATACTTTATCATATAAATGAATAAAATCGACTTCTTGCCATAAGGATGTACTCCCTACCACGTCTGCATCGCACTGATAAAACTCTCTAAATCGCCCTTTTTGAGGCCTATCTGCACGCCAAACCGGTTGGATTTGATATCGTTTAAAAGGAAAATCAATTTCGTTTTGATGTTGGACAACATAACGCGCAAAAGGGACAGTTAAATCATAGCGAAGTGCTTTTTCACTTATTTTAGCGGTCATTTTACCACTATTCTTGCTTGAATATAGGTCATCATCAACTTTTCTTAAGTAATCCCCACTATTCAATATCTTAAAAATCAATCGATCACCTTCTTCTCCATATTTACCCATCAGGGTATCACTATTTTCAAAACTAGGGGTTTCTATAGGCTGAAAACCAAACAGTTGAAATTGTTTTTTTATCGTATCAATAATAAAATTTCTTTTTGCCACTTCAATGGGCGAAAAATCCCGAGTTCCTTTAGGGATTGATGGTTTTTGTGCCATTTTTATCAGTTTATAGTTTAGGGTTTTTAGTTTCAGGTTTTAGCACATCAAAAAAACGTTGAACTTTAAACTTGAAACTCTAAACCAATAAGGCTGCAAATATCTAAAAAAGTATATAGACATTAAATACAAAATGTAAAAATCTATTGTCAGAACAGGATCATAGATGCCTAGGCTATATCAAGGTGTTAAAAACTCTTATGATAAGGATAACATTTACAAAATCAAACCTTATTTATTACCTTCTATTAATTTTTCAAAATAATGATACAACTCGCCCTTGGTAATATTTGCACCCTGCTGAAGCAACTTAAACTTATCCAGGTTTCTATCCTCACTATATTCTTTTGAGGCATTATAAAATACTACTTCGTCATTCAACAGATTACCTCTCAACCAATCATAGCCCTCTTTAGTCGTAATGTCGATAGCATCGTTATTTACCTTTACAGCTATAAGAAGCATTTTATCTGCTGATAATTCGAATAGATGAATTTGATCTTTTGAAAAATGCTCAAGATATTCTGCATTTGCAAGAACCTTCTCCCATACTAAATCACTAAAAACATCGATCTCCTCTTCTGCTATATTAGGTCGGTTAATCTTTATATCATCCCACTCCTCAGCAGTGATAGATTGCGTGGCTAAAAAGTTGATAAACTCTATATGTAACTCTTCTAATTGTTCTTTACTTAATCTCTGATACTTCATCTAAAAAAATTGAATGCAAAAATAGGTATAAAATGATGATTATAAACACGTATTCTTTCTTAAAAATAGTATATAATCTTTCTCTACAATCAAAAAACCATCTGTACACTATACAGATGGTTTTTTAAATTATTTAAATGTGTCTTGATTAAAAAATATATCGCAATCCAATTTGTGCCTGCCATCTCGAGTCTAAACTAAAATCATTAGCAAACGTTCTGGTTTGTGAAGTATCGAAAGTATATACCGGTGTTCCTGTGTTATCTACATTAACTCCTATTGGCTGATCATTCACAGGTACTTCAATAACTCCCCAATCAGAGCTCAATAAATTACCAAAATTTAAAATATCCAAGCTTAATTGAATCGTGTTTGTTCTGTCGCCTATTTGGAAGTCATAGTCTTGTAAAAATTTCACATCCCATCGACCTCTCCAGGGGCTAAGGATTGCGTATTTCTCTGCATAACTCCCTCTGCGATCTCTTAGATACTCATCTTGCTGAATATACAACTCATACGCCTCTCGCTGAGCTTGCTGTTCTGCTAAATTACCACTAAAGATAAATGACGATAAATCTTCTTGCGTAGGAATATAAATTAAATCATTTAAAGGAGAACCATCTCCATTGATATCTCCAGAATAGGTATATGAGAATCTACCGCCTTGGGCATACTCATAAAACGCCCCAATTGATGTTCTCCATTGTTTATTCTTACCATAACTGAAGGCTTTATTGATTTGACCGACAATCCTGTGTTTATCACCATATCTGGAAGTAGTTTCTACAGCTTGATTTACATTGCCTAATGCAGGGTTTCTATCAAAAGCATCACTAGAAATCTCAGCGTCTAAAGAACTTGCATCTTTAGCTTCTAAGAAGTTATACGCAATGCTGGCAAATAATCCATTACTAAAATTCTTCTGTAACTTAAAAGACCAATTAAAAGAATACCCAACATTGGTATTCGTAAAAACATAAGCATTTGTAGGGCCTCCAAACTCATTAAGCGCTCGATCTGAAGGCAAATATACATCTCTGTTATCTACACCATTAAGTGTTCCACTTGGAGTTCCTAACCCATAATTTCTAACCATTTGCGCATTAATATCTTCTGTATAAATAAGATCAGTAGTTGCTACAATACCGTTTTTAAATCTATAATCTATGCCTAAACTATTTCTCCACACCTGAGGAAATTGAAAATCGGGAGCTGTAGTGGTATAGAAAAAGAAATTGGGATTAGCTACTTGATTTCCGATCCATACAAAAGGAAGGCGGCCTGTAAAAATCCCCGTTCCCCCGCGTATTTGAAAAGTTTTGTCACCTTTTACATCATAATTAAATCCAAACCTGGGAGATACCAATACTTTTCTGGTCGGCAAATCCAAACTATTTAATTGTGTAGGTGCTCCATTTTCGTCAAAATAAGTAATTTCTGGTTGATAATTACCCTCTGGAAAAGTACCTCCGGCTGCTCTTATGATATTTTCTGCGATTTTATCTTCAGTATCAAAATACAGAGGTTGATCTATTCTTAAACCATATGTAATCGTTAACTTATCATTTACTTTCCATTTATCCTGAGCATACAAAGCAAATTGTCCGACATTTGTTTCTGCCAGCGCCCATCTATCAGCCAAATTATTTCCCAAAAATACATTTTCTGCATTATCAAGGGCAGCTGCTATTGTTCCATTATTGATTGCGTCTTCAAAGCTTGTTCCTGGTGCTGCAGGATTTATTCTTACACTTTGAAATGCATCAAAGAAAGTACTCACAGGACCAAGACCTAAATCTTCGTCACCACCAAAATCATATGCCCCTAAGTTGAAAGAATTATCAAATTCAAATCGCTCAAAAGTTCCACCAAAGGTAAGTGTGTGATCCCCTGTTACAATGTTTAAGTTATTCGTTACCTGAAATACTTTTTGTTCTAATCGATTATTAATTGAGAAAGGTTCGTGACCTGCAACTATATATCTAACTCCATCTTGTTGAATATTAATCGGAGGAGCCGGAGCAGAAAAAGGATCTCTACTATCATCAAAAAAGGTATACCCCGCCTGAAATTTATTAGTTATATTACTCTTAAAGTTAGAGTTTAATTCTACTAAGAAAGAATTTATTTTGTTATTAATTGTATATCCAGAGTTTCTAAATTGCAATGTAGTCAAATCAGGTCCTCTACGTCCAATAGCCTCGGGATTAGCAGGAAGATCTCTTGAAGCGTCAAGAAAATTATATATCAATGCCAAACGATGCTTCTCATTAATATTCCAATCAAGTTTCAAAATTCCTTTTGTAGATTCGGTATCATGAGTATACCCCTCGTAAGGCCCGGTTTCATATCCTAATGCACTTAACTGCTGAGAAACAAAATCTAAATCTGCTGCCGATACTCTAGAAACATTTGCTCCGGATAAACCTGGTCTTGCAGCCAAAAAGTTAGATCCTAAATCCTCGCGATCATCTCGTTCAAAATTACCAAAAACGAATAATTTATTTTTAACAATTGGACCTCCAACACTTACACCATATTGCGCTTGTGTCAAATCTGGAACAATAATATCATCATCACCAACCTTATCACCTGTCATATCCTGATTACGATAAAATCCATACACAGTACCTTTCCATTGATTTGTTCCGCTCTTAGTAACCGCGTTAACAGATGCTCCTGTGAATCCCGCTTGAGTAACATCATAAGGAGCTGTAGAGACTTGAATCTGATCAATGGCATCTAGTGAAATTGGCTGTGCATTCGTTTGTCCTCCTGGTGTAGCAGCATCTAATCCAAATGGGTTATTAAAAATAGAACCATCTAAACTAAAATTATTAAATTGATCGTTTCTTCCTCCAAAAGAACCATTGCTTGATGCTGTAGGTTCTAATCGATAAAAATCTGCTGCCGATCGTGTAATGGTAGGTAATGCTTTTAACTCTCGATTACCTATACTTGTTTCGGCTCCTGTTCTTTCACTACTAAATGTTGTGCTTTTGTTCGACGTTATCACCACTTCTTCCAGCTGATTGTCATCCTCGACCATTATGACATCTAAATTAAAGGTTTGTCCCAATCGAAGTGTAACGTCATCAATGAGCTGCTTTTTAAACCCAACATAACTCACCGTAATCCTGTAAGGCCCACCTACTCTAAGGTTTATAAGATCGAATCGACCATCAAAGTTAGTTACACCTCCATACGATGTTCCTGTAGGCTGATGTACAGCTGTTATATTTGCCCCCGGAAGTAACTGATTATTGTTATCGTATATCACTCCTGAAATGTTAGAAGTCGTTACTTGCGCATTGACAGTAAGGCCTACCAATACTAAAAACAGAAAGATATTCTTTTTCATATATTAAGTCTTGTTTGAATGAATTATAAATTTAAAACAAAAAAACCGCCCGAATGAGCGATTTTTTCTATTCTTATACACTGGTTATTAACCAGAAATCATATTATTTTGATTGTGCAACAATTTCAAAAGGAACTGATGCAATCACTTCTCTATGAAGACGAACTGAAGCTTCATACTGACCTAAACGTTTTATCGTTCCTCCAGGTACCGTAATAAATTTCTTTTCGATCTCCACACCTTCTTTAGCAATAGCCTCTGCTACATCTGCATTAGATACAGAACCAAATAGTTTATCACCTGTTCCTACTTTTGCAGAAATTTTGATTTCGAAACCTTCAAGTTTTTTTGCAACTTTTTGAGCATCTTCAATCTCTTTCTTTTCTTTAAAAGCTCGTTGCTTCAACGTTTCAGAAAGTACTTTTTTTGCAGAAGGAGTTGCTAATACAGCAAACCCCTGAGGGATTAAATAGTTACGTCCATAACCATTTTTAACTTCTACTACATCGTCTGCAAATCCTAGATTCTCAACGTCTCTCTTTAATATAAGTTCCATAATGTGTTATGACTGGTTTTATTTTAATAAATCGCCTACATAAGGCATTAAAGCTAGATGTCTTGCTCTTTTTACAGCAACACTAACTTTTCTTTGATATTTTAACGAAGTTCCTGTAAGGCGACGTGGTAATAATTTACCTTGTTCGTTTACAAATGCCATTAAAAAGTCTGGATCTTTATAATCAATATATTTGATACCAGATTTTTTGAAACGACAATACTTCTTATTTTTTGTAGTATCTATATTAAGAGGAGTAAGATATCTGATCTCTCCATCTTTTTTTCCTTTAGCTTGTTGTTCTATAGATGACATAATTAAGCTTTTTGTTTGTTTCTATTTCTTCTTTTCTCTGCCCAAGCAATCGCATGCTTATCAAGACGTACAGTAAGATATCGCATTACTCGCTCATCTCTTCTAAATTCTACCTCTAGTGCGTTGATAGCCTCACCTGGCACTTGGTATTCGAATAAGTGATAAAAACCACTTTTCTTGTGTTGGATTGCGTAAGCAAGCTTCTTAAGCCCCCAATCCTCTTTTGATATCATCTTGGCACCGTTAGAAACAAGAATGTCTTCGTATTTCTTAACTGTTTCCTTTATCTGTTCTTCAGATAAAACGGGATTCAAGATGAAAACAGTTTCGTATTGATTCATAAAAATCTAAGTTTAAATTAAAATTGGCTGCAAAAGTAAGACTATTTTTTGGATTTTCAAACTTAAAAATCACCTCGATGAAACACTACTTTTATCGATAAAAAGCTTAAATTGTTTGTATGAATAAGATATATTCATTAATATTGTATTTGGAATATATAACCTATGCAAGTGGAACAATCTCAATTAAAATGTGCGGTAGTAGATGATTCTCGTCTCCAAAGGCTAGCTATAGTTAAGCTTATTGATGAACATCCCTCACTAGAATTAGTGGCTGAGTGGAATAATGCTATTGAAACTAAAAACGGTTTGCTAGATACTCCTGTAGATTTGCTATTTCTGGATATAGAAATGCCAATACTTACTGGTTTTGATCTTTTAGACGATTTAGAAAATAAACCTCATATTATTTTTGTTACCGGTAAAACAAAATATGCATTCAAAGCTTTTGACTATGATGCAGTAGATTATTTAAGAAAGCCTCTTAAAAAAGATCGATTTAATGCCGCCGTAGAAAAAGCACTTAGTATGTCTCGCCTAGGCACAGAAAGTGCAAATGTAGAAGATGATGATTATATTTTTGTAAAAAGTAACCTCAAAAAACGTAAAATATTTCTGAATCAATTAAAGTATGTTGAAGCCTTGGGTGATTACGTAAAGTTAATCATGGAAGAGGGTGATCCTATAGTAGTTTTAGCAACAATGAAATCTTTTGAAGCACAATTACCAAGTGATCGTTTTTTAAGAATTCATAAATCATATATCGTTAATCTGGATAAGGTTGAACGATATAATAGTCGCAACATCGAAATAGCAGATGAAAAAATACCGTTAAGCAGACATAAGAAGCACTCATTGATTGAGGCTCTTAATAATTAAAGGAAATAAGATTTTTTATATACGATCCCGCTTTACAGCGGGATTTTTGGTTATTAATAAGGATCTACATTTATAATAATACGTACTCCAGAAAATTCTTTAATACTCGAAAAAGAAATCTGGATCTTTTTAATAACTTCTTTAGTTTTTAATAAAGATTGACCTTGAGGAATTTTTACTAATACATTTTTATGATATTGGTTTCGTATTCTCGAAATTGGTGGAAATTCTGGACCAAGCACATTTTCATTAAAAACATTTTTTAAAGACTTTGCAAACCAATTTATAGCGCCATTTACTTTATTATAATCTTTGTGTTTTCCTGTTATTTTAATTAATCGATAAAACGGAGGATATTTATACTGATGCCGCTCTTCTATTTGATCTATATACATACCTGTATAATCGTTAACAGAGACCTGCTGCAAAATCTGATGAAACGGATTATATGTCTGAATCAAAACTCTTCCTCTTTTTTTTGTTCTTCCTGCTCTACCCGCTACTTGTAGCATCAGTTGAAAACTACGCTCGTGTGCTCTAAAATCTGGAAAATTAAGTAGGTTATCTGCATTCATTACCCCCACCAAACTTACATTTCGAAAATCTAAGCCCTTAGACAACATCTGGGTACCTACTAAAATATCAATCTCTCCTTGTTCAAACTTGTTGATAATCTTTTCGTAACCATATTTACCCCTTGTAGTGTCCTGATCCATTCTACCAATAGTATACTCTGGAAAGAGTTCTATCAATTCTTTCTCGATTTGTTCGGTTCCGAACCCTTTTGTAGACAGCTCTGTACTACTACACGCCATACATTGCAGTAACATAGCCATATGATACCCACAATAATGGCATCTCAATTGATTTTTAGAACTATGAAAAGTAAGGCTTACATCGCAGTTTGGACATTGAGGGGAATGCCCGCAGGTAGTACATTCTACTACTGGAGAATACCCGCGCCGGTTTTGAAAAAGTATTACTTGTTCTCCCTCATTGATTGCATCTTTAATTCCTTCTAAGAGAAGATCACTAAAATGCCCAGTCATTTCTTTTTTTCGGTATTTGGTTTTTATATCTACCAAATTAATCTCGGGCATCAACACATTGCCATACCGTCTGGTAAGTGCTACCAACCCGTACTTACCCTCTTTTGCATTATAGTATGTTTCAACCGCAGGTGTTGCCGATCCTAACATAATTTTTGCGTCAAACATTTTCGCCAATACTATAGCGGTATCTCTAGCGTGATATCTAGGTGCCGGATCATACTGCTTAAAAGAACTTTCATGCTCTTCATCAACAATAATTAATCCGAGGTTGGTAAAAGGAAGAAATATGGCCGATCTTGCACCTATGACTACTTGAGCTTTGGATTTATTGTCTTTGACATTATTCCAGGCTTCAACCCTCTCGTTAACGGAGTATTTGGAATGATACACTGTTAATTTCTCTCCAAAATACTCTTGAAGCCTACTAATAAGCTGCGTGGTTAATGCAATCTCTGGCAACAAGTACAAAACTTGCTTTCCCTTTGACACAATATCTTCTATAAGCTTCACATATACCTCTGTTTTTCCTGAAGAGGTAACACCATGCAATAAACAAACTCCTTTTTGCTCAAAGCTTTGATTTATTTCATGAAACGCCCGTAATTGATACTCATTAAGTTTTTTAAAATTATCCTGAGGTTCACCTTGAAATTCTATCCGATCAATTTGTAAATGATATTCTTTTAAAATTTCCTTATCAATCAACGTCTTAATTATCGACGTGGAGCCATTCGATTGTTTACTTAGTTCTGAAACTTTAATCGGTTTTTTAGCTTTTGCCTGTAAAGTGAATAACTGCATTAACACTGCTCTCTGTTTAGGAGCTCGTGTCATAGAATCCAGTAATAGTCTCAATGACTCTTCTCTTGCGTAATTTGAGTGTAATTTTACATATCTCACAATTTTAGGCTTGTACTGCTCATAAATCTCTTCTTGTACAGTAATAATTCCTTTTTCTATCAATCTTTTAATAACAGGAAGTACATTTTTTTTGCTTACTATATTAACCACCTCCTGTATACGGAGTAAACTTTGGTATTGAAGTGCTTCATAAATCAAAAACTCATCATCTTTTAATAGAGATTCATCAATAGTTATTGAATCATTTTTAAGAATAATTGTCTCACTTTCTAATAAAAATGCACTCGGAAGAGCAGCTCTCATAACCTCTCCCTTTGTACACATATAGTAGGTAGAAATCCACGACCAAAGCCTTAATTGTTCATTTGTAACAATTGGAGATTCGTCCAAAATATGCTCTATATCTTTGGCCTCATATACTTGTGGTGGATCTTGATGGATCCGGGTTACTAAAGCCGCATATACTTTACTTTTTCCAAACTGAACAGCTACACGCATCCCCGGAATTAGAAAATTAGCTTCTTTTTCTGTAACTGAATAGGTAAACTCTTTATCAAGAGGTATCGGAAGAATTACATCTATAAAATATGACATTACCAATTACAGAATAGTAGAACGATTAACATTAAGAAACAAAAATACAAGTTTAGTCTGGATTAAACAGTTAGTATAGTTTGTAATTATCAAAATAAAAAAGTCCGACATAAACTTTATATCGGACAGTACTATTTATGCATTATGTTTTACTTCCCTAATCCAAGCATTCCTCCTTTGATCATTTCGCAAGCGGGTTCGTTTCCTAACCAAATCTTAAACAATGCATATTTAAAATCTCGACCTTCTATAAACCCAAGCTCTTTACCATTTTTATACGTTTTAATACCCTTACCTTTTAGATAAACAAGATCATAAAAATCATTAATTTGCATCGGTGAATCAAAAAGTTTCAAAAAATCTTCGATTCTGGCATCTAAGCTTTGAGTATTTCCGAACATAGCATCATCAAATCCTTTTCTAAATACTTTGATCATTCTCTCATTAGTCACCTTTTTAGAAGCAATATTTAATCGAATAGCCATGGTCTCATCAGAATCTAATACTTTTTTATCCTCATTATATTTGGCTTTGGTATATAATGTTCCGGAATAGGTTTTAAAAGAGAGTACCTTACGCATGGCTCCACCGTTAAAAACTAATTCTTCTCCCTCGAAATTGACTTTTTCGGGTACAACTATATCTCCTATTCGCACTTGAGATATCGATACATTAGAAACTAGCAGTATAGTAAGTAGGGTAATTATTCTTTTCATGGTTTAGTTTTTTAAAGATTACCCTGGTTTAGTACTGGAAAACTAAAAAACCTAACACTAAGAAAATGTTAAACTTTTACCCACTGCTGAGTTCTGTACAGAAAAGCTATATATCCTCTTACATTAAGTACATTTGGATTTTCCTGATCAATCCAGATTTTACAACGATATACTTTTCCATTTTCTGGGTCCAAAATAGTTCCGTCTTCATATTCATTCCCATCTTTTTCTAATCCTTTAAGAATCACCATTCCTTCGATTGGTTTCTTATAATTATCTCCTTTACACTCTATACATAATTTCCCTCTTTCTGATTCATCTAAAATACGAGCAATCTTCCCGTAAAGTTTATCTCCTTTTTTATAGATTTCTACAATAGATCTTTCTTTGCCTGTAGTATCATCAATAGTTTTCCATTTACCCACTATTTCTTGTGCGCTCGATGTTACAGAGGTTATAACTAAAAAAAGAAAAATGTTAAAAAAATTCATGGTATACTGATTTAATGTTAATGTCTTCAATTTATAAAATAAAAACAAAAAAGCTATCTTTTAATTTAAGATAGCTTCTATATGTTTGAGAAGGATACTTTTATTGTAATCCAAGCATACCCTTCTTTATTCCTTCACTGGCGGGCTCATCTCCTAACCAAATTTTAAATAACGCATATTTAAAATCGCGGCCTTCTATTACCCCAAGTTCTTTTCCATTTTTAAAGGCTTTTACACCTTTATCCTTTATATAAACAATATCGAATATATCATTTTTTACTATGGGTTCAGAAAAGAATTTTATAAACTTATTTATTCTTTCATCAAGAGCTTTTGTGTTCCCAAAAGTAGCCTTACTAAAACCATCTCTAACAGCTTTGATCATTTTCTTTTGTGTCACAAAACCAGAAACGATATTGAGTTTAATGGCCATAGTCTCATCTGCGTCTAGTATTGTTTTTGGATCTTGGCTTTTATTCTGTAAATAAAGTCCTCCTGCGTACAAATCAATCCATAACATTTCTCTCATACCCGCACCATTTAATTTTAAATCGGTGTCTGCAAAGTTTTCTTCATAAGGCAAAATAGCTTTACCAACTCTGATTTGTGCTGTAGCAGCAGAAATTGAAAGTAATGCTACTAAAACTAAAATACTCTTTTTGATCATATAGTATAATTTATGCGGGGTAATTAATAACTCATTTAAAAAATTTCGTAAATATAATTTATTTTACCGTTCCAGCATAAAAAAAAGCATGAAATTAGCTAAAAAAGTGTTTTTTATCGTTAAAATCATGCTTTTCATCCTATTTATTAAAGTCAAGCTTTCTTAAGATCCTAACAATTTTTTCTTAAGATTCTTATCTGCCGGTTTATTTCCTAACCATATTCCAAAGAGTGCTTTTTTGAAGTCTAATCCCTTTACGAATCCTTTTTCTTTACCATCTTTATAGATTACACTCCCTTTTCCTTTTTCATAAACGATATCATAAATCTGGTCTACTTCGATCTCATCTTTAATAAAACCAATAAATTTTTCGATTCTATCATTTAAAGGTTCTACATTTCCATTTGTAGATTTCTGAAATCCATCTCTTAAGGCTCCTGCCATCTTACTTCTAGACATCATACCAGATAAAATATGTAGCTTAATTGCCATAGTTTCATCTGCTTCAGCTATAGCCGTAGCGTTACTACTCTTTTGTTTTAGATATAAACCACCTGCATAGATGTCAAAAAAGAATTTCTCTCTGATCCCTGCTCCATTAATAGTTAAGTCTTCACCATTAAAAGCTACTGTATTAGGTAATGTTGCATCACCAACTTTTGTTTGTGCTTGAAAAGTAGTTACAGACATTAAGATAAAAAATAATACGCTAAGTTTTTTCATTTTAAAAAATAATTTAAGTGTTTGTATTAGTAAAATTATGTGTCAAAGTTTTTCCTAAGTTGAATTAACGATGCATTAAGTTCAAAACCTAGTAATAATAAATTTGAATTAAGCCATATATACAGCATCAAAATCAACATTGCACCTATTGATCCATATAACTGGTTATAATTTGAAAAATTATCTATATAAATCCCAAATAAATAGGTGGTTATAATAATCAAAAACGTGGTCATAAAAGCACCAGGCGAAAAAAAGGTATTCTGTTTTCCTTCTGAAGTGCCAAAATAGAATAATGTAGCAATGATTACAAATATCATGAAAACAAATAATGAATATTTGCCTATAGTTAACCAAAAAACGGTGTCATCTACTACTCCTATTGTATTTAAGTCATCCACTAAATATGAAAAATATAAGGTTCCTATAACCGTAATTAACAATAACGATGCCACAATAATAGAAACTCCTAAAGCAACTACATACTGTCTAAAGAAATTTCGATTAAGATTTACATGATAAGAATATTCAAATCCCGAAAAAACGGCATTAACACCATTGGTCATAAACAAAATGGATAAAACGAATACTGTAGACAACAATCCTCCTCTCGGGTTAGAAGCTATATCTTCAAAAATGCCTGCAAAAAAGTCTGAGGATTGTTTTGGCAAAGCTCCATTAATAAATTCAAAAAAATTATTCTCAAAGTTATCTATCGGTACATATGGGATAAGATTTAAGAGAAATAATAAAAACGGAAATAAGGATAAAAAAAAGCTCCAAGAGATTGCACTCGCTCTGGCAGAAAAAGTTCCCTTTATAATTCCAATAACATAAATCTCTATTAAATCATAAACAGATAAGCCTTCAAAACCTGGAAGCACGAGCTTTTTTCCTAGTTTAACCAAAAAATTGATTACCGGGATTTTACTCAAGTTTTCTTCAA
The DNA here is from genome assembly GCA_947497175.1 of uncultured Aquimarina sp. Lineage (GTDB taxonomy): Bacteria > Bacteroidota > Bacteroidia > Flavobacteriales > Flavobacteriaceae > Aquimarina. The sequence continues at coordinate 22,152 of CANMFM010000003.1, forward strand.
TTACCTTGGACATATATTATACGGCTTTCAAACTCAAATCCAGATTATATACCGAATGTGTTAAAGCACCACTACTAATATAATTAACTCCGCACTCTGCATATTTTCTCACCGTATTCTCATTAATTCCCCCACTAGACTCTGTAAGACAAGTATCACCAATTAGTTCTACTGCTTTTCGCGTATCTTCATAATTAAAATTATCGATCAATATGCGATATACTCCCGATGTTTTAAGAATTTCTTTGATTTCATCAAGATCACGAGCTTCTACGATAATTTTAAGATCAAGATCCTTCTCTAAAAGATATTTTTTGGTTTTTTCTATGGCGCTGGTGATTCCTCCTGCAAAATCAATGTGATTATCCTTTAACATAATCATATCGTACAATGCAAATCTATGATTTTCTCCTCCTCCTATCGTGACTGCCCATTTTTCGAGTGCCCGAATACCAGGTGTAGTTTTACGGGTATCAAGAATTTTGGTTCCTGTACCTTCTAAAAGTTTTACAAAATGACTGGTTTTTGTAGCTATTGCGCTCATACGTTGCATAGCATTAAGAACCAATCGTTCTGCTTTAAGGATCGATTGTGAACTTCCGGATACATAAAAAGCAACATCTCCGTGTTTTACAGGAGTTCCATCCTGGATTTTTACTTCTATATCCATATTAGAATCTACATAGTCAAATACTTTTTTAGCAAATGCTACTCCTGCCAATACCCCATTATCCTTTACCAACAATTTTGCTTTACCTGTTGCCGATTTAGGGATACATGCTAACGAACTATGATCGCCATCTCCTACATCTTCTCTGATAGCATTGGCAATAATTAAATCAATTTCTTTATCAAATTGAGCTTTACTAATCATATTGAATGGTTATTTTTGCTAATGTAAAAAAAGAAGTCGGAAGTACGAAGTCAGAAACACAAATAACTCAACCTTCTTTATCATACACTTGTTATGCATACTACGAATAGAAATTTATACATACGCTTCTAGTATAAAAATAAAGTAATACAATGAATATTAAACTACTTGCTATTGGTAAGACAGATAATACACAACTAGAAAACCTTACCGACATTTATATCAAAAGATTAGGATTTTATATCAAATTTAATTTTGAAATTATTCCCGATCTGAAAAATGTAAAAAATCTTAGCGAAGCACAACAAAAAGAAAAAGAAGGCAAGTTGATTTTGGACAACCTCAGCAACTCTGACATATTAATTCTATTAGATGAAAATGGAAAACAATATGATTCTGTTGGTTTTTCTGATTTTTTACAAAAACATATGAATAGTGGAATTAAACAACTAATCTTTGTAATAGGTGGGCCCTATGGCTTTAGTCCAGAGGTTTATAGTCGTGCGAATGGAAAACTCTCTTTATCTAAGATGACATTTTCTCATCAAATGATCCGTTTATTTTTTATTGAACAGTTATATAGAGGATTTACTATTTTGAAAAATGAGCCCTACCATCATCGATAAGGCTCATTTATATGTATCTTATTTTTTTAATAAAGTAAGTTTTGCTTTGCCCGTAATAGAAATACTATAATACCCGGTTTTTAGATCTCGTATCGAAATCGTTTCTTTTTTATCTTTAGCGGTTATGCTTTTCACCATTTTTCCGATAAGGCTGTACATTATGATCTTATCATCTTTCTCAAGACCAATAATATGTACTTGTTCTTGAGCCGGATTAGGAAATATTGTAATTTTATTGTCTGTAGTATTAGAACTAACTACATTTTCTACATGTCTTGTTGAAGAAATAATTCTCCATTTTTGATTGTTATTTGAAGGGTTAAAATCCCATAAATGCACATTGGCATTTAAACTTCCTCCTGCTCTGTCTAATGCTTTTTGTTGACAATGTATTGGCAACAATGCAAATATATCATTGCCATTGGCTACTACTTTCCATTTTTGATGATCATCATTAGCAGTTTTCCAGGACATTATGGTACTTCCATTATCACACCTTGCATCCCGTGCTTCAAGGTATCTGTTATATGCTTTGTCTCTAATGGTGTATATATTATTTCCAAGATGCCTAAATATCCAATGCTCCTTATTAGTATTTTCCGGGGTATACATTCTGGCATTGTAATCTTCCCGCCATCCGGTAGCAATTCTTTGATTTGATTGTGTCGATGTTATATAATATGACCCGTCAGCAACTAATTGTTGGGCACCTACCGTAACATCTGTAAACTCAATCCTTTGGATCGCTTCTTGCCAGGTCGTTCCAACCGGACGGATATAGGCCTTGTAAAAATAGCCGAATCCTGGTTGTGGTATGTTGGCCAGATTTACCGTTATTGATAGTGTTTCTGTACCAGAAGAAACTCGTTCTACACTTTCTCCCAGCCATCGATCAGGAGCCCAGAACTCTACCACAATTTCTCGATCCATTACAGCTGAGTAATCGATAGCAAAAGTGTACGAATTTTGTGGTTCAATATTTGAAGAGGGGTTTCTAAAAGCAACTTCGTCCCTTAGAGCATTAGATACAGTAACGCCTGTAAACTCTACTCTATATAATGCTTCTCTCCAGGTAGTCCCGACCGGACGAATATAGGCTTTATAAAAATAACCCATACCCGCTTCTGGTGGATTTGAAAGATTTACGGTTACAGCCTTTCCTCCCGAACCTTTTGGCACCCGTTCTACCTGTTCTCCTAACCATCTATCTGGTGCCCAAAACTCTACTACAATTTCTCGATCTGTTGCCGCTGTATAATCAATTGTAAAAGTATACGAATTTGAAGGTGTTATTGAATTAGGCGCATAACTAAATGCAACGTTATCCATGATTTCTTCTGCTACAGCATCGCTTATATTTTGAATAATAGTCCCCATTCTATTGCGCTCATTTGAAGAATTCCTGTCGGTCCAGGACCACACTAATGAACCAGCCCATTTTTTTTGAACAAGAGTGGTTCCCAAATCGGTAGCGTGTATGGGTGTCAGATTGTGATCATTATCTCCTCCCTGCTGGTTAAAAAGTAAATCGTCAGGATAATATTCTCCAATAATTGCTTCTTTATCTATTGTATTGAAATCATAATTATTATGAAAAGGAGATCCTTTAGAGCGAGCCCAATTATAGTAATGAATATTATAAAAATCAAGATACCCATCTTGATCATTTCCCTGGAACTGAAGATTCAAATCTGAATAGGCATTCCAAAATCCATTTGAAGAATCTTCAACATTGGTTAAAAACCCTAAAGCCCCATTAGTGATCTTTACATTGGGTTGTGCTCTTCTAATGGCTCCGGCTGTTTTATTTATAAAGCGCTGGATATTAGGCATGGTAATCCTTTCTTTAAAACCAGGCCAATGACCGGCATACGCATTAGTCATTCCTTCGGGTTCATTAAAAATTTCCCAGGCAAAGAGGGCAGGATGATTTCCTATAAAATTTACTAAAGGTACCAATGCATTATCTATATAAGCATTCATATAACTTTCTTGAGTAAGTAGCTTTTTGTTAGCAGAAGCGTCTACCCCCCATTGATCCTTGAGCATATCAAATGACCATAAGCAGATCTGTACTTTAAGCCCTTTACTTTGTGCCATATCTAAAATGGCTTTTACATCATCATGAAAGAAAGAGGGGTTGCGTTTTACTTTTTGATTGTTGTCAAAAACCGGATTCGTTGAGCCATTTGTATGATACCACCAACGTATCACATTACCGCCTTTATTTTTCACAAAATCCATTACTTCGGCAAACTTAGTAAGGTTTGGATGATATTGATTGCCAGAAAAAAAAGGATCAACACCAACATCACGACCATACTCTATCCAAGCCAGATTGATTCCATTAACAAATGAAATACCGCTTATAGCTTTCGATTCTTTTTTAGTGTCTTTCAAGATGTTTTTAGAATTCTGGTTCTCTTTTTGAAAATGTCCTTTAAGATACTTTAAATTGATTTGATCTTGATTAATTTTTTGATAATTCTCTTTGTAATTTGGATTATTAGTCCATGGTTTCTGAGATCTTTGTGCATAGGTCTGTATATAAAAAACTAGACAGATGAGAAGAAAACCTTTTTTCATTGTGAGTTTGTTATGGTTAGTAATTTCATAACGATTATTTTATAAAATATTTCAACATAAAGCACATCAATTAATAAAAAAAAACATCGAATCACATTTCTACATGACCCGATGCTTTACCCATAAAAATATACTATCTATTCTTTTACAACCTCTTTTAAGTCACTGAAGATATCTATAAAATCTTCTACAAAATCTGCGGATACATCTTTCTTATTCATGTAGAGGTCAAGTTTTCCTTTCTTCAATTTTATTGTATAGACTAACTCTTCTTTTTTTGTATAGCTCCATACGTATTCAGAACCTTTATTTATCATTTTTGTCTTTAAATGATCTTTTAAAAAATTCTTTAGTTTTTCAGTTTTTGATGTCGGAAAATTTGCCTTCAAAATATATGAAGAATCGTCATTAGTGATTGAAATATTCACTTTATAATTTGCATCATTTGATTCCTTGTTAGCATAATTTATCGAAACCTTTGTTTTTGATGATTTTTGAGCATTTCCCATAGATATGGCAAGCACAAGGCTTAACATACAGATAATTGTTTTCATAATATTCGCTTTTTAATTGATGATTGATTACTTCTCTTTTTTGGAAGTTAAAGATTTGAGTTCTCTACCAATTTGTTTAAACTTTTTAAGTAGTTTATCAGAAGCTAATTCTTTATTTACGTTGATTCGCAATCTGTTTTCTTTAAGTCGTACTTCAAACATCTCTTCGTTCTCTAATTCTTTTCTCCAGAAATATGATTCAGAATCGGCTACCATGTTGTCTTGACCAAACTGATCAATGAGATATAATTTCACATCATTTTGCATTGATTCTGAAAACTTAACTTTTATTCTAAAAAAGTCATCCATATCGATAACGGCAAAAGAGCGATAGTAGCTCTTCTTGTCATCATTTACATTTACAGTAACCTTGGTTGATGAACTTGAAGTTGTCGTAGTTGTTGTTTGTGCATTTGTGGAAAGCAAACCTAAAATTAAGCTTACTAAAATTAAAACTAATGTTTTCATGATTATTCGTTTTTTAATTTTCGATTTTTCGAAAAGAGTTAATGATTGATGATTATACTGTATCGAGTTTAGCTTTTTTTATAAGTATTAGACCGTAGACTAAACAAGGTAAAACAATGATTAAAATGAATATACTATTCATTAATGAGTCTTCTTCTACAACCTTGTTAAAATCAATGGGAATCCCCACACTGTCAAGCTTTGCTGCAAAATCGATAAATGCATGAAGCATAGCGATTCCAAACATATTATTTGTTCTCAGTAAAATTCCCCCGAACATGACCCCAAGAAACGTGGCAAATCCAACTTGTGTTAGTTCACCATAAATTCCTTTATTAAAGTATATGAGGTGCAATAGACCAAAAATGAGCGCAGATCCTACCACAGCAAAAATTGTATTTCTTTTTGTTTTTTTTGATATTTTGATCAAATAAGACTGCAAAAAACCTCTGAGTAAAAGTTCTTCAGAAAAACCAATAGAAAGCACATACACGAGAAATAAAGAAAAGTCTAACCAACTCCTATCTTGAATTTCATCTAAACTCAAAAAATTTATAAGTACTATGTATAACGGAAAAAGCAAGAGTAACCAATTTTTGGTTTTTAAGCTTCCAATTCCTGCGTCATCAGATAATTTAAATCTTTTAATGAGTATCAGAGCTCCGATTATCAACAGAACGTTCACCAGCAGCCGTATACTTATACCTTCTGCATAGGTATCGAATCCTTGATTAAATAACGTTTCATGAACACGATCCCTAACTACTAAAACAAGTGATAAAGCTGTTATAAATAGAAATACTACAATATATGGTTTATTAGTTTTACCCATAATAATCGTTTTTTGATTGATGATTGATGACTGATATTAATTATTTAATTTTAAAAGTGAGCCCTACCCCCCTGACACTTTCTATGGTAATGTCATGATCTTGTTTAAAGTATTTTCTTAACCTACTAATAAATACATCCATACTCCTACCAGAGAAAAAATCATCATTGCCCCAAACATCGTTAAGCAAATTTTCTCTCTTAATCATGCTGTTTTTATGCTCCCATAAATAGTGTATTAGAATGGTTTCTTTTTCAGTTAATCGTTGAGATTCGGTTCCAAATTTTAGTTGATGATTAAGCGGCTCAAAACTATAGTTTCCTATAGAAATAGTTTCTGTCTTACCAGGTTGAAGTTTATGGGTTCTTTTCAAAATATTTTGAAGTCTAAGCACCAAAATATCAGCTTCAAAAGGTTTTACGATGTAATCATCTGCACCTAATTTTAATCCTCTAATTTTATCTTCTTTCATTTTTTTTGCAGTAAGAAAAATAAACGGAATTTCTGGTTTAATCTCAATTACTTTTTCTGCCAGTGTAAAACCATCCATTTTTGGCATCATTACATCAAAAACACATATATCAAAATTACTATCTACTAAAATGCTCAGTGCTTCTTTTCCATTTTTAACCCAGGTAACTTTATAATCATGAAGTTCTAGATACTGCTTGAGAATACTCCCAAAATCAAAATCGTCTTCTGCTAATAGTATTTGTATCATATAATTAAAGTATTGGTATCGTTATTATAAATGTAGTGCCAATATTGGGTACACTTTCAAGTATAATACTCCCGTGATGTGCTCTTACCACTTGATTGGCGTAAAACAACCCTAAACCCAGGCCTTTTACTTCGTGAACATTGCCGGTCGTTACTCTATAAAATTTTTCAAAGATCTTGTGTTGTTCTTTTTCAGGTATTCCGATACCATTATCCCGTATCAAAATCTGATACGCATTCTCCTTACGTTCTGTTTTTAGGTGAATTTCCTTTTTCTCTCTTCCATATTTCACTGCATTTTCCATAATATTAAAAAGGGCCGTAGTAAAAAGAAATTTATCAATAGTGAGGGCTACTTTTTTCAATTCTAACTCATAATTGAAGGCAATCTCATCATTCTCAACAGATAATTTAAAATCTTCAATAACTTCGGTAAAATATTGATCATCCTGTACTTTTTCTTTAGACAAGATAATTTCTTCTGATCCCAATGTATTATTCATTACCTGATCAATAAGTTTGTGCAATCGATTATTTTGTCTATCTAAAATGTCTAACGAATTAGAAAATGACACCGCTGAATCTTGAATTTTTTTATTCCTTAAACTTTTAGACACGATTGCCAGGGTAGCCAAAGGAGTTTTTAACTCGTGTGTAATATTATTAATAAAGTCATTGCGCACATCTACTATTCTCTTCTGTTTTATTAATATTTTGATTGAATAAAAGAATAAAACCACGACAAATAACAGTAGTATTACAGAAAACATAAAAAGACTTGCCATCTGTCTGATGATAATACGCTTCCAACCTATTACATTTATGGTGTCTTGTGTTCTAATTTCGATATTTAATGTAGCCTTAAACCCTTCACCATTGCTGGTATCATTGTCTTCATAATCATGTTCTGTAAACCATCGAGCTTTACTGATCATAGTTCCTTCCTCATCTGGGAAATTTTCTCCAAACAGAAAAAAATCATGACCTGCCTGCCTCGAAAAAATAGTATCTCGATCATCATTATCAAACAGAACAATACTTTGTATTGTCTTTTTATATTTTAAGTCGTAACCTAAGCTAACTTTATTAATCTCTTTTGCATAATAATTTTTAAAAGCGGCATTTAATGAATCTGTAAGTGGTTTAAATCTGGTGATTACTTCTTTTTTAAGGTAATTCTCTTTTTTATACGCCACCAGGTTTTCTGTTAATGAGTTGTACCATAATTCTGCAAGAGAATCCATTTCTTTGGTATTATCTATACTGGATACAGCTTTCTTTGTTTCTTTAATAAATACATCTTTTTTTAATTGGTATGTATTATAAATTAAATATCCCTGAATCGCAGATAAGGCCAACAATGCCAGAACAGAAGTTACAATAAGGATATTTATTTTTTGTCTTTTCATTGCTATACGATTATTATCTTATGATTCTTCCAGATTGAATATAGATACCTGTTCGATTTTTGATTGATGATGTGATCAAAATTAAAATAAAGCTATGGTGATCCTGCAAAAATCAGAACCGTTAACCCTTCATTAACGTTAATATTCTTAAAAACTCTTGCATAGCGGTGTTTTTAAGATGAATGTTAATACCCAAGAAATTGGTATTAATTATTACATTTGCTCCCAAATTAACCCATCATCTATATGTTATCCTATCTAAAACTTATAAAGTTTGATAATCTGCTCATTATAGCTTTAGCACAATTATGTATTAAGTATGGTCTTTTTGATCCTTTTGGTATCCCTATTACACTAAATGGTTTTGGTATTTCATTATTAATTATTGCTACAGTTTCAATTGCAGCCGCTGGTAATATTAGTATCGAAATCTATAATCAAAATGGTGAGAATCCGAAAAACTTAATTCATAATAAGATTCCAGAAAAAAATGCTAATATGCTGTTTATTATCTTTAATGTTTTAGGTGTATTGATTGGGTTTTATCTAGCAAATTTAATAGGACGACCTGGTTTTGCTGCTCTATTTATTATCATATCCGGTGTGTTTTATATCTATGCTTCTTACCTAAAAGAAATACTAGTCATTAAAAATATCATTATAGCCGTACTTGCTGCATTAAGTTTAATTGTTATTGGAATTTTTGATCTTTTACCTGCCATTACAGAAAAAAACAGAGCTTCGCAAACGGTGATCTTTTCAATAGTATTAGATTATTCAATATTTGCTTTTATGATTATTATATTAAGAGAAATTATAAAGGATTGCCTGGCTATAGATAAAGACCATAACATAGGGATTAAAACTATACCGATCATCATGGGCAAAGACCGTACGATTAAACTGGTTGGCTTACTCACAATAATTCCAATTATTGCAGTAGTTTATTATATTTATACCTATCTTTTTTCGAATAGCAATGCTGTTATTTCTATATTAATACTCATTATTGCTCCACTCCTTTATTTTATGATCAGATGTTTTACTGCAGAATCAGATAAACACCTTAACGTATTAAAAGGTCTTTTAAAAATAATTCTCGTAATATCTTCTCTGTCGTTATTGCTTTATCAATTTGTTTTACTATAAATTATGTTAAAAGATATTCTAAAAAACCATACTATTATTCTCGCTTCTGGATCACCCAGAAGACAGCAATTTTTTAGAGATCTTGATCTCGATTTTTCCATACAAATAAAAGATACAGAAGAAATATATCCTGATCACCTTAAAGCAGAAGAAATATCAGATTACTTAGCCGTTCTAAAGGCAAATGCCTTCTCAAAGCTTCGCCCAAAAGAAATTTTAATAACCAGTGATACTATAGTTTGGCACAACAATAAAGCCTTAGGAAAACCTAAAGATCTAGAAGAGGCCAAAAGAATGATCGCATCATTGTCAAATGACACCCATGAAGTGATCACTTCGGTATGTTTTAAAACTAAGAATGCAATAAAAGTAGTAAACCATACAACCAAAGTTACTTTTAAAAACTTATCTCTAAAAGAGATCGAATATTACGTTGAAAAATACAAACCATTGGATAAAGCAGGCGCATACGGGATTCAAGAATGGATTGGCTTTATCGGAATATCCGCTATAGAAGGTAGTTATTTTAATGTCATGGGATTACCAATTCATCTTGTTTATGAAACGTTAACAACACTTGCTACATCATAGGTTTATTGTAATTTGCGATATTGGTAAATAAAAAATATAACCATGAAAAAGTTAATACTAGTATTTGGAGTTCTTGGATTATTGGTCATCATTGCATGCAGTGATGTAAAGGCTGATGAATCTTCAAAAACCGATAAAAAAAATAGTATAGAAGACATCGAACCAACAAAAGAGCTTTCAGAAGATTTTAAAAAATATTGGTACTCAGGTGAGGCTGAAATAACTTCTTATCAATTAGAGCAAGCTCGTTACGGTCAAATTAGACAAGGAAAAGCTGTATTAATATATGTAACCGAAGATTTTCTTAAAAAAGAGCAAGTAAAAGCCGATCGGCAAAATAAGGATAACATTCCCGTGCTTAAGTTAAATGCAACAAAAAACTTTAATACAGGTATTTATCCTTATTCTATTATGCAAAGTACTTTTTATCCCGTAACAGATAATCAACATGCCATAAAAGTATCTAGTTCTATACAAGAATGGTGCGGTCATGTATATGCACAATTAAACAATAGAGAGCAGTTCGAAATAATGTCTCACTCTTATTTTGAAGGTGAGGCTGATCAAGATTTTACCTTAAACAAAGCTATTTTGGAGAATGAACTTTGGATTAAAATTAGAATCAACCCAGATGATTTACCCAGAGGTAATATCAAAATAATTCCTGCTTTTGAATATTTACGATTACGTCACAAAGAAATTAAAGCGTATTCAGCAAAAGCATCCTTAGAAAAGCAAAACGATTCTAGTGTTTACACGTTAGAGTATCCAGAGCTTAACAGAACCATTCGTATTACTTTTGATTATTCTTTTCCTTATGAGATACAGGGATGGACAGAAACTTTTAAAAGTGGTTTTGGTTCTAATGCCAATGAACTTACCACAAAAGCAACAAAAATGAAACAAATAAAATCTGCATACTGGAATAAGAATAGTAATGCAGATGAAGATTTAAGAGGCGAACTTGGACTATAACCCTAATTAAAAAATAATGATAAAATTATCAGAATCTGAAATACAAGAAAAATTAAAAAATATTGATGGCTGGGAATATAGCGACAATGCTATTCATACCACTTTTGAATTTAAAGACTTCAAAGATGCATTTTCGGTAATGACTCGAATTGCATTTGAGGCCGAATTACAAGAGCACCACCCAGACTGGTCAAATGTCTACAATAAATTACAAATTAGTCTTTCTACACATGATGCGGGTGGAGTTACCGAAAACGATTTTCAACTGGCAAAAACTATAGAAGATATTATAGAAGGAGAGTAAAACTTGAAACACTAAACAAAGAATCTCTTATTTTGAATAGAGGGTAAACAAACATTTGTCAAAAACTTGGTTTCTACTTATGTTTGTATTTTAGATTTTAAAATTTTTATATGGGAAGAGCTTTTGAATTTAGAAAAGCACGTAAGATGAAACGCTGGTCAGCAATGGCTAAAGCATTTACACGTATAGGTAAGGATATTGTAATGGCTGTAAAAGAGGGTGGGCCAGATCCAGATTCTAATTCTCGTCTTAGAGCCGTAATACAAAACGCCAAGGCTGTTAATATGCCTAAAGACAATATTGAAAGGGCAATAAAACGTGCTTCAGATAAAGATCAAGGAGAGTACAAAGAAGTTCTTTTTGAAGGATATGCTCCTCATGGAATTGCAATTTTGGTAGAAACAGCAACAGATAATAATAATAGAACTGTAGCAAACATAAGGTCATATTTTAATAAATGTGACGGGAACTTAGGAACATCGGGGTCTGTAGAATTTATGTTTGATCATACGTGTAACTTTAGGATTAATGGCGAAGGTATTGACCCTGAAGAACTAGAGTTAGAATTTATAGATTTTGGAGCAGAAGAAGTATTTCAGGATGACGATGGCATCCTTATTTATGCCCCTTTTGAAAGTTTTGGCGCTATACAAAAAGAATTGGAGAGTCGCGAAATAGAAATCTTATCCTCTGGTTTCGAACGTATTCCTCAGGTTACTAAAAAGCTAACTCCAGAACAAGCTGCAGATGTAGAAAAGTTATTAGAAAAAATAGAAGAAGACGATGACGTACAGAATGTGTACCACACTATGGAGGAATCTTCTTCTGAAGAATAGAAAAACAGAGAGTACTGTAAAAAAAAAAGAGTTTAGCTGTGCTAAACTCTTTTTTTTTATATTTGCGGCTTAAAAACCTAAATCTTTTAGTATGAAAAAATTAATTTATTTATTTAGCATCATTTCTGTTGTCACTTTTACATCTTGTTCAAGCGATGACGATGCAGCTCCTGCTAATGTAGGAAGTTTCACTTTTAACGGAAAAGAAACTACTATTCTAAGTGCAGAAATTGATGATTTTGGTCCTGAAGAAGGATTTCATAATTACGAGTTCTATTTTGAGGGAACTGATGGCACAACAGAAACAGAAGTCGAATTAGACCTTTATTCTCCTTTAGAAGGAAACGAAACAGGTTTTAAGCCGGGTACATTTAACTACAACGACGAAACCGGCACTATTGAACCTGGAACATACTATTTTTCTTCAGCTATAGTAAGAGTTGACGGTGAACCCAGTGTTTTTGCCAATGGAGGACAAGTAGTTGTAGCTGGTACAGGTAATAATTATACCGTAACTGCTGATCTTACTTTTGCAGATGACTCTACGTTAACATTAACATATTCGGGAGCTTTTATTGTATTCCCATTTATTGATTTTGGCAACTAAATCTTTATAAAAAGAAATTTTACAAAAAAGAGTTTAGCTGTGCTAAACTCTTTTTTTGTTATGTTTTATACTTCAATTCGACTATATGTTAAATATTTGGCATGAAGAATCTCGTTATCATCTTTATTCTTTCAATAAGTAGTATATCATATGCGCAGCATATGAATAATAGCACTCTACGGGATATTATTCATAAAAAAGCAGATACGTTAGGTGGTGTACCCGGAAATTGGGAGTTTCTATACAAGCAAATCCCCATGCTTTGTGTCACAGATGAAACAAACAATAGAATGAGAATAATTTCTCCAATCACAGAATCTGATAATCTAGACAGCGATTTATTATTAGATTGTATGACTGCAAATTTTCATTCTGCTTTAGATGTAAAATATGCAATTTCTAATGGCATACTCTGGTCTGTATATATTCATCCATTAAAAGAACTTACAGAAGAGCAAATAACGAATGCCATTTCTCAGGTTTATTTTGCAGCAAAAACTTTTGGTACTACTTTTTCAAGCACCGAACTTCTTTTTGGCGGAAGAAACAAGACTAAACCACAAAAGTCAAAAGACAAAATTAAAGAAGAAAATACACATAAGTTTTAATCAACATCAAAACTATATTCTGGCACTTTACCTTTAACACCTTTAAAGAAAGAATACATATATTGAAAATCCTTATCAATATTATCTGTCGGATAAAATGGCTCTGAAATCTTATTTTGCTTTTTTCCAAAATCAAAAGTAACCATGATAATAGGAACATTGGCCTTTTTTGCTATATGATAAAAGCCAGTTTTCCACTCTTTTACTTTTTTTCTGGTGCCTTCTGGTGCAATTGTTAAACGAAGTTCATCTCTTTTCTTAAACAATTGAGCAATAGCATCGACTTTGTTCTGACCGGGAGTTCGATCAAGAGGAATCCCTCCTACTTTTTTAAAATACCACCCAAATGGCCATTTAAAAAGCTCTTTTTTAGCCATAAAGCTGATTTTTATATTTGCTACCTGCCTTATAAACAAACCGATATAAAAGTCATGCCAACTTGTATGAGGGACCGCTATTACTACGCATTTCTTTATTTCATCTGCATTAAAATTTCCAATCATCTTCCATCCTAAGATGTTATTGTATACGTAAGTCCATAATCCCCTCATGAAAATATAGGTTGAAATTTGTATTTATAAAGAGCGATAAATCTCTTTTAATTTTGTTGCGTCTATTTTTGATTTCCAATCAGGTCCTAATGCATTCTCCCAAAGAGGTTCTAACCCTAACGCAACAGTAGTCATAGTATCCAATTGTTCTTCAGTAATATTTGCACATATTCCTACTGGCAAAGTAATCCCATGGTATGCTTTCATTTTCTTAAAAACTTCAACCCCTTTAGGGTAATACTCTTCTAATTTATCAAAGACAATACAGTTCCCGATTCCATGTTTGGTTCCCAATACGTAAGCAAGTCCATAGCTCATTGCATGTGCAACTCCTACCTGAGAATAGGCTATACTCATACCGCCATGCCAGGATGCCATCATTAGTTTAGCATCAGACTCTTCTTTACTTAAATTATTTTCCAGAAAAATCTCATTACACAAATCCAATGCTTTTTCTCCATAACTTTGACTAAAAGCATTTAAATATGTCCCATCCAGAGATTCTACACAATGAATATAGCAATCCATACCCGTATAAAACCATTGATCTTTAGGAACGTCTACGATGAGCTCCGGATCAAGTATTACTTGGTCAAATGGAGTATAATCAGAATTAATTCCCAATTTGCGTTCGGGTCCTGTAAGCACAGTAGTACGTGAAACTTCTGCTCCGGTACCAGAGATTGTTGGCACTCCAACATGATACACAGCTTTATTTTTTACCAAATCCCATCCTTGATACTCTGACGCACTTCCTGGATTAGTTAACATAATGGCTACAGCTTTAGAGAGATCGAGTATTGATCCTCCTCCTATTCCAATAATTCCACTTGGGATAAATTGATAATCCTTTTTTATTTTAGAAACGATTTCATCTACTTGAGATGTTTTAGGCTCTTCTGTCGTAGAAACATAAATTATTTCATCTGTTGAGGACAATGATATCCTATCTTCAATAAAAGAAGTATTATTTTCAAAAACACTATCTATCAAATAGATAAATGGAGCAATACCATTTCTTTTATCAGAAAGAATCTTTCCTATTTGATTAAAGCATCCTTTGCCAAATACTACTTTTGGAACCATTGGAAAGTTTCTATGACTCGTGGTCTGGGCTTCAGGTGTAGTAATAGACTCGGTATTCAATGAATTTTCTTTATTAATTATCTTTTTAGCTCTTTCTAAGTCCTCTGGAGTGTCAATTTCAACTCCTTCATGACTAGTTTCAATCATTTTAATATTTTTACCATACTCCAGATAGCGTATGCATTCAATTTTTTCTGAAGCTTCTAAAGAACGCATGGGTAAATGGTAAAAATCCAAAAGAGCCTGTTTTCTAAATGCATAGACTCCTTTATGTTTGTGATAAACATGATTAATTTCTTTTTCTCTTGGATACGGAATTGGAGCACGAGAAAAATATAGAGCATAGTTATTTTCGTCTACAATAACTTTTACACTATTAGGGTTCATAATATCATCCCAGTCATTCATTGGAGTCATGAGACTTGCCAAATCAATTTTATCAGAATCTTCTGCATAAAATACACTTAAAACTTTCTCCAGACTCTCACGGTCAGTAAATGGTTCATCTCCCTGAACGTTGACCACTATATCTACATCCATATCCTCTACGGCTTCAGCAATTCTATCACTACCACAATCATGCTGTTTCGTACTCATAATAGCATTACCGCCATTAGATGTAATTTCTTTATAGATAATATCACTATCTGTAACCACGTAGACTGAATCAAACAAACCAGAATTAATAGTCGCTTCGTAAGTTCTTCTAATAACGCTTTTCCCACCAAGGTCCTGCATTAGTTTAGCAGGGAAACGAGTAGCGGCATACCTCGCAGGTATCATAGCGATGGTTTTTAGAGAATTTTTGTTCAAAATTTATTGCTTTTAAAGAATTACAAAAATAGTTTTTTTATAATTATTTCGCTGACTTAACATCTAATTTTTAGTTTTATATATAGAAAACGATACCATAAAAATTACTTCAAAATAATTTTTTATAAAGTTTCCGTATTACGAAAAGAAGCATAATAACTAATATAATGGCAAGCGGAGCTATAAAAATGGATGCAGCAGACATTACCGTAGCCGTTCCGGTTTCTACTGTTGCCACTAATGGATTAGCGACACCTCCGGTAGTGGCTGTTGAGGTTAAGCGAGTTGTTCCCATCGCAGTTTTGACTGTTGTGGCGGTTCCTCCTCCAGCTATAATAGCCAAAGTCCAGGTGATTACAGGATTTAGGTCTGTTATCGCCAAAACCATTACTGCTGTTCCTGCAATAGTGGCTAATGGAATCGCCAAGGTATCCAGAATATTATCGAACCACGGTATATAATAAGCTAGTATTTCTACGAGTGTGGCAATAGATAATATCCATATGGATATTGTTCCTGAGATCCATTCCCAATTTTCGCTAAGAGGGATGATATCATAATGCCCGGCCAAACTTAATGCTAATAATGGCAAAAACACTCTAAATCCAACTGAAGCTGCTAAACCCACACCTAAACAAATACTCAATATGGTTTCTTGCATATATGTCGTCTTAATTTATAAAATACATCCTAAAATTATACACTACTCGTCTTCAACAAAAAAATCATCCTTAAATCCAATGAGAAAAAGTTTTTTCTTCGCTCTTGTCACTGCGGTATATAACCATCGTAAGTAATCTTTTGTTATTCCGTCTGAAAGATAAGGTTGCTCTATAAACACTTTATCCCATTGACCTCCTTGTGATTTATGGCACGTAATAGCATATGAAAACTTAACTTGTAGGCTGTTAAAAAACTTATTGTTCTTGACTCCCAAAAACTTCTTATATTTTGATTTTTCGCCTTCAAAATCTTTCATAACTTCTTGATACAATGTATTTGATTCTTCATAAGACAATGATGGAGTTTCTGAGGTTAACGTATCCAGAAGCAGAACTGTTTCGAAAGGTTTTTGATTTGGGTAATCCACCATATTTATTTTTACTTCGGCGAACCTAAAACCATATAAGTCTTTAAATGAATAAATTTCTAATACTTTAATTATATCTCCGTTAGCAATAAACCCAGCTTCACTTTTATTATCTAACCAGAAATAGTTGTTTTTAACAACCATCAAATAGTCTCCTGCTGATAATTCTTCTTCTTGAAAAAGTATCCTAGATCTTATCTGTTGATTATAAATATTTGCTCTTTTATTAGACCGAAGAATGATAACCGACTCTTCATGACCAGAACTTGAATATGCATCATTTAAAGCATCCATAATTTCATGTCCGTCTATAAACCTAACAATATCTGAATATCCTGAAATGTTAAACTGAAAAGAATCATAAAACCCATCATTTAAGAGCTCTCTAAGTCTGGTGGCATTCATTAAAATACCACTACCCTCTGCCTGTCTTACAACTTCATCTAATTCTATTTGAGTAACCTCTTTATTGAAGCCATTTGACAAGTTATCCGGGTTTAATGCCGGACTAACTTCCAATTTTACAGGAGGCAATTGAGCCGTATCCCCAATAAAAAGAATTTTACAATTAAACCCAGAATACACATACATAATTAAATCGTCTAACAATGATCCATTTTCAAAAAGCTTACTATCACTCGGCGTATCTGGAATCATGGAAGCCTCATCTACAATAAAAATAGTATTCCGGTTTTTGTTTTGTTTAAGCTGAAAAGCTAAACCACCACTTGTATTCTTTTTGGGATAATAAATATTTCTATGAATAGTTTGTGCATGTTTTCCGGAATAATTGCTAATTACCTTGGCTGCCCGACCGGTTGGAGCCAAAAGAGTAGCATTTAACTTTGCTTTCCACAAATTTTTAACCAAGGTGCCCACAAGTGTAGTTTTACCTGTACCTGCATAACCTTTCAATAAAAAAAGGGAATCTTTTGATCCCGAAAGAACAAAATGAGATAATTTTTGTAAAACAATATCTTGTTTTAATGTAGGCTCAAACGGAAAATCACCTTTCAACAACCCATAAAACTCCTTTTCCCTCATTAATAATTATTATGTAGCATGAATACTTTAGTTAATAAATCAAAGATAGGGATGATTTTTTGGCAATAAACTTTTACGATTAAAAAAAAATTGTAGATTTGCGTATACACTAATGTTTAAAGCTAAATCATAAAATGAAAATTGTTATTCAATTAGTTCTTTGGGTAGTTATAGGTTTTTTAGGATACCTAGTATATAATTCTGTAATGGGTCCTGTAGAATTCAACAAGATAAAAGAAGCGAGATACGCTAAAGCCGTTGAAAACTTAAGAAACATCCGTAAAGCCCAATTAGCTTATAAAACTGTAACTGGAAGATTTGAAAAAGATCCTGCCAAATTAATCGCATTTATTGACACTGCTAAGTTTACTCTTACACAAAGAAGAGACTCAAGCTTCATTAGATTCAATAAAATTTTAAAAATAGATGAGCCAAGAGACACCGTAGTAATAGATACACTAGGCTATGCATCTATTAAGGATTCTTTATTTAAGGCTAATAACCACAAAAACATGATGAAAGTTCCTATTGAAGGTGTAGATGCCAATTTTGAACTAGATGCTGGTTATATTAATAAAAATGATTTGAGAATTGCTGTTTTTGAAGTTAAAGTAGCCAAAGACATTTTATTACATGATCTTGATAAAGATCTTCTAGCTCAAGAGAAAGAAGTAGTATCTGTTGATGGTGTTAACGGACCCTACCTTTCTGTTGGTTCAATGAATGAAGTAAAAACTTCGGGTAACTGGCCATTAACTTATGGAGCAAACGATCAATAATAATACACTTGATAATAATATATCAGAAACATTGTCCATTCAGGTAAGCTTGAATGGACTTTCTTTTTGCACTGTAGATTCTGATCAGCAAATTACCGCTGTCGAGCACGATAATTTTGGAATACAATTAACACCAGAACAGGTTCTCGATAAAATAAAACATACTTTAGATAAAAACATCGCATTAAAAGGTGATTTCAAAACCATAGAAGTCATTTATCACAACGATCTATATACCTTAGTTCCTAAACCATTGTTTAATCAAGATATGGTAAAGGAGTATTTACAATATAATGTCAAAGTTCTCGATAATGATTTTATTACATATGACGAACTGGATCAACACGATATTGTTACAGTATACATCCCTTATGCAAACATTAATAATTTCTTTTTTGATACGTTTGGTTCGTTTACCTATAAACACGCCAATACGATTTTAACAAGCTCCTTATTAACACAACAAAAGAATAATGACGCTACTACTGTCTTTGTTAATATGTCTGACAAATTATTCGACATTGTTATCATCAAAAACGGAAAATTAATTTTGGAAAACACTTATAAATATGAAAATAAGGAAGATTTTCTATACTATTTGATGTTTACAACTGAACAGGCTCAATTAAACCCTGAAGAGTTTTTCTTAGTTTTTCTAGGAGATATTACTAAAGAAAGTGAGTGTTTTAGCATAGCACATAAGTATATTCGGAATATCACTTTTGGAAATCATTCGCGAGACTTAAAAATATCATCTACAGTACAACCTTTTGAACCCCACCAACATTTTATTTTGTTAAGTCATTTTTAATATGCGTATTATTTCAGGAAAATATAAAGGAAAAAGGTTAAGTGCTCCAAAAAAACTACCAGTGCGACCTACAACGGATATGGCAAAAGAAGGACTGTTTAATATTCTTAACAATCAGTACAACTTTTCTGAACTATCTGTTCTTGATCTTTTTGCAGGAACTGGCAATATTAGTTATGAATTTGCTTCTAGAGGCACCAACAACATTACAGCTGTTGATGCTCATTATGCCTGCACGGGGTATATTAAAAGCACAGCTAATGAGCTTGATTTTTCAATTGAAACAATCAAGAGCGATGTCTATAGTTATCTAGAAAAAGTAAAACACAAAGTTGATATTATTTTTGCAGACCCGCCTTATGATTTTACCAAAGAGCAATTTCTAAAAATAGCAGAATTAGTTTTTAAGAACAAACTGCTTCTAGATGACGGTCTTTTAATAATAGAACACTCAAAACACACCTTATTAGAAGACGCTCCAAATTTTGATAATTCGAGAAAATACGGAGGCTCGGTTTTTAGTTTTTTTAAAAACGAATAATCAAAAGTTATTCATTCATTACAGACATCCTGATCGAAAATTCATCAATCGTAGTCAAACTACTCAAAGAATCGATTTGATGCGAAGCATTACTAATGATATCTTCATAAAAAGCCAATACTTTGGCATCAAAGCCTGGTGTATCTTCGGCAGTAATTTTGAAAATATCCATTTGATATATAAAATTATTCAAAATATGATGGCTAGACGAAAGCATCGCTTTATAAATATTCAGCTTTGCATTTTCTACTTGAACCTTTTTACTATTTCTTACCGTATCAATAAATAGGAATAAGAAAAAAATAAATAAGGGAATTAGAATTTCATCAACCTCTAAGTGATCAATACTCGACAAAAACTCTATAAATTGTTCAAAAAGGTCTAAGTCTAAAAATATGGTTGAGAAATAAATAAAAACAGACAATACAAATCCTATAAGCGTTAGTTTGTACTTGTTCATTGGTTAGGGGGATTAAAGTTAGGGAGTGACGATTTGTGAGGTTTTATTGGGTTTACGATTAGATACAATTCTTTAAAATTACACCTGCGTTTAAGAGTCGTGATGGATAAATATAAGTAAAAAATAAAAATAGGCAGCATTTTACAAGTATTTTAACACTAATAAAATGATGTAAACCCATAAAGACACAAGGTAGAAACACTAATTTTTATGCCACTTCTTCTCCGGTTGAAGCTTCCCATATCATAAACCATTCTTGATCCGTAATTTGTTTGTCTAAAGCGTTAACTGCAGACTTAATTCTATCAATTTTGGTTGAACCGATTATTGGATGAATCCCTGATGGATGCTTTAAAATCCATGCAATCAAAACCTGATCGTGTGTCATCTCATACTTTATTGCTAATTGATCAACTACCTTGTTTATTCTTACAACGCTATCTTCAGGCTGTTTTGCAAAAAACTTACCTCCAGCCAGAGTAGAATACCCCATGGGTTTGATTTTTTTTGAAATACACTGATCTAAAGTACCGTTGATAAAAGGCTCTAGATGTAAAGGTGAAATTTCTATTTGATTTGTCTCTAAAGAAACAAAAGAATTTAACGTCTCAAACTGTGAAGGAGTAAAATTAGAGACTCCAAAATGCAAGACTTTACCTTCTTTTTTGAGTTTGGTAAAAGCGTCAGCTACCTCATCTGGTTTCAATAGAGGACTAGGCCTGTGTATTAATAATACATCCAGGTAATCTGTTCTCAAGTTTACCAGCGATTGCTCAACAGATTGTATAATGTACTCTTTACTTGTATTATAAGATTTTATCTTATTATCCGGGCGATTTGGCGTAACTAATTTAATTCCACACTTAGTAACTAATTGTATTTTTTCACGAAGAGAAGAAATTCCTTTAAGCGCATTACCAAATAATGTTTCGGTTGTATAGTGCCCATAGATATCGGCATGGTCAAAGGTAGTGACGTCAATATTTATACAATCTTCAATTAGCTTACGAGACTGATCTACAGATAAATTAGCCCCCCACTCTCCCCAATTCATACATCCAGCGACTATCTGAGAAAATATAGGTGTATTTTCAGAAATCTTATTATTCATAAATGTAATGTTCTTAAAATTATACTATCTAAAGCAATTAATAATCTATTGCCTCATAAATAACTCTTTGTATTTCTGATCTAATGTCATTAGAAATTAACTTACGGTTAGCTGAATCAGGAAATGTACGGTTACTTAAAAACACATACACAATTTCTTCTTCCGGATCTGCCCAGGTAAAGGTTCCTGTAAAACCGCTATGCCCAAAACTAGTCATTGAAATACATCCGCAAGTAGGCCCTATATCCCCTAATTGTGGTTTATCAAAACCAACTCCGCGACGTACATCTTTATGACAATAATAACATGTATTAAAAGCTTGCAGTGTTTGACTTTTAAAATATTGTTTCCCTCCATAATACCCGCCATTAAGGTACATCTGCATTATCTTAGCAACATCATTCGCATTAGCAAACAAACCAGCATGCCCACCAATACCTCCAAACATAGCTGCTCCCTGATCATGAACATACCCATGAATGATTTCGTTTCTAAAAGCTTTATCATTCTCTGTTGGAACGATTCTTTTTCTTTTAACCCTTGTAAGAGGTAAATATGAAGTATTGTTTGCTCCTAGAGGTCTATAAAAATGTTGTTGTGTAAGCGCATCTAAAGTATTACCATAGTATCTTTCAATATATTCTTTTAATAGATAATAAGGTAAATCGCTATACTTGTAACGCAGTCTTTTCCTCAACTCGCTTTCTTTAATTCTCAACATCAAAGAATCTCTCATATCACTACGCAAATACAGATTATTTGTAACTTGTATATTGAAATCTTTAGATAAATTGCTTCTGTAGTATTTCTTATCAGGCTTTTGTGTAATGGTATCTAATGTTTTTAGATAAAATGGAATCCAAGCTCTTAATTTAGCATAATGAGATAGCATAGATCTTAATGTGATGTGCTCTTTATTTGATTCTTTAAAATCAGGTAACATCTCTCCTATCCTGGTATCTAAAGAAATAATCCCCTTATCCTTTAACTCGATCGTAAGTGGCAAAGTTGCTAAAATTTTTGTAAGCGATGCCAAATCATAAATATCCGAACCTTTAACTTTACGTATTTTATTATAGGTATGATAGCCATAATTTTTATTGAAAATCACTTTTCCTTTTCTGGCCACAATTAATTGCAAGCCCGGTGCCATCTTTTCTTTCAGGGTGCGCTCTACAATAGAGTCAATTCTTCTGAGCTTATAAGAATTTATCCCGACACTCTCTGGCAAACCGTAGGTTAATCTTTTTAACGACCTGGTAGCAATACCTGTTCCTAACGGAAAATCTTTACCCAGACTCACAGGGAGCTTTCCTTTTGACTCTATTGCCCCAAATAGCAATTGAGCAGACTTTTCCTGAGCAACAATACTATTCTGGTAGGACATTACGATTCCTTCCAAATTAGTAGTCGTTAACATATCTAACATTGCATAGGGTCGTGCAAATATATTGAGTACAGTAGTATTAAGTCTTGCAATTTCATACAACCAAACCAATTCTTTATCCTTAAATTTGTAAGATGCCCAGGGAGATGAATCAGAGGTATGAAATCCCACAATTACATAATTATAATCACGTAATTTCTCTATCATTTCACTTAATTGGCTCGCTTTTACCCAATCTACTTGAGTATATTTACTAAGTTGTTCATAAAACGCTTCTCCGGAGTCATCCCCCATAGATACGTATGCAATTTTTTTAAGATCCAGGTTTTTTATCGGTAGTGTTGCTCTGGCATTTTTTAGAATAGTTAAAGAATTCTCTACCAAATCATGATGTAATAGTTCATTTTTTATACTATTCAGTTCTTCAAATAGATATTCTGTTGCTACCGGTTTGTACTTATTGAGACCTGCCTTATATTTTGCCAATAAAATTTTTCGAACAGAGTGAGCCAAACGTTCTTCAGTTATCATACCAGAATAGTAGGCTGAAATTATTTTTTGAGAAGCTAACGGAACATCTTCAGAAATTAATAGCACATCATTTCCCGCTAAAAATGCGGCTAAGTCAATCTCTCCCGGATCTTTAAAATCAGAAGCTCCTTTCATATTTAATGCATCTGTAAAAATTAAGCCGCCAAACCCCAGGCTATCCTTTAATATATCGGTAACTACATTTTTTGAAATTGAAGAAGGATATCCCGATCTGGGCTCTAAACTTGGTATGTTAAGATGAGCAACCATAACACTAGACAATCCTTGATCGATAAGCTTACGATAGGGATACAACTCTATACTATCAATACGTTGCGCATTAAAATTAATTGTCGGAAGCGTTTTATGAGAATCACTATCAGTATCACCATGGCCAGGAAAGTGTTTTGCACTTGCCAAAACTCCTTCTTTTTGCATTCCTTTCATAAAAGCTAAGGCTTTTTGAGTTACCATTTCTTTGTCTTCACCAAAAGAACGATTACCTATAATTGGGTTTTTAGGATTGGTATTAATATCTACTACCGGTGCAAAATTGATGTGCACTCCTAGTCGCTTACAATGTCTTGCGATCTGCCTGCCCGTTTCTTCTATCAAATTATTATCTTGTATTGCTCCTAAAGTCATATTCCAGGGAAAAGCTTGAGTAGAATCCAGTCGCATTGCTAACCCCCATTCTGCATCCATACCGATTAAGAGGGGGATTTTTGATTTTTCCTGAAATTCGTTATTTAGTTTAGCTTGACGTCCAGGCCCTCCTTTAGAAAATATAACCCCTCCAATATGATATTCTTCGATGAGCTGTTTTATTTTATCGGTTTCCTTTTTAGGTTTTGAAGAAAATATATCAACCATAAAGAGTTGACCTACTTTTTCTTTTAGCGTCATTTTACTATAAATACTGTCTACCCAACGTTTTTGAGCATCATATTCTTCTACAAGCAAAGGGTTTTGTTGCTGGCCGTAAAGACTAAAATTTATAAGAACTATGATTAAGGATATATACTTTTTAATTATGTGCCACACAAAAATCTTAATTTAAAAAACGGTTATGCCAACTATCTCTTGCGGGTACTTCCCAATTGGTACGATATTCGGCAATATTAGTCACCAGGTTATTGAAAACAATAGTATTTGGGGATACTGATCTGTTTTTTGCCATTTTCTTAAAGTCGGCCAATGGTTTATAGGCCACAAAATCTCCTTGCTTAAAAGAAACATTCATTTTATCCATTAGGTCAACATTATAGGCTTTCTCCAATTCCTGAATAAAATGAACTGATGCATCAATTGAACATCCTGTAGCAGTATTCATGCCCTGATCTAGACCAATGGTTATAAATCTTTTATATTTAATATCATATCCAGCTTTTAAGTCTGCACCATGCGCTGTCCATTGTGCTATAAACCGGTCCAATTTCTGTGTAATTTCTTCTAACTCATCTACAGAAAATGACCTGTTAGCTTGATAAATCCATACTCTGGAGGTTTCGGGAAGGTCATTAAAATCTACCAACATTATCTATCTTTTTTACTTTTTACTAAAATAACAAAAACTATCTCTATTCTCTTACATAAAAAAGAGTTAATATGAACAACATATTAACTCTAATTAAATTGTATATATAACTAAGAAAAATTTATAAGTCCTGGGCATTAGCAATTAACTCTGCCACATCAAGCACCTCGATACTATCTTCTTTTTCTTTATTCTTTACACCATCAGTCATCATTGTATTACAAAAAGGGCATCCTGCAGCAATAATATCTGGTTTAGTCTCTAGAGCATCTTCAGTTCTTTCAATATTGACATCTTTATTTCCTGGTTCTGGTTCTTTAAACATTTGCGCCCCTCCTGCTCCACAACACAAACCATTCCGCTTACATCGTTTCATCTCGATGAGCTCAACTTCTAATTTTTTAAGCAAATCTCTGGGAGCTTCATACACATCATTAGCTCTACCCAAGTAACAAGGATCATGAAAAGTAATTCGTTTCCCCTTAAATTTCCCTCCTTCAACAGTTAATCTCCCTTCATCTAAAAGAGACTTCAGAAACTGTGTATGATGCATCACTTCGTAGTCTCCTCCTAAAGCAGGATATTCATTTTTCAGGGTATTAAAACAGTGGGGGCATGCTGTAACGACTTTTTTGATTTCATAGGCATTCATTACTTCAATATTAGTAACTGCCTGCATCTGAAACAAAAACTCATTACCTGCTCTTTTAGCCGGGTCGCCTGTACAACTCTCTTCTGTTCCTAATACAGCAAAGTCTACATTGGCATTATGCAGAAGCTTTACAAAAGCTTTTGTTATCTTTTTAGCTCTATCATCAAAACTACCAGCACAACCTACCCAAAATAATACTTCAGGTTTTTTACCTTCAGCCATATACTCTGCCATTGTCGGCACCTTTACTGTTTCGCTCATATGTGTATTTTTTATAATTCTTAGTATATATTCTAAGGTCTTTAAAATATAACCTTCTTATTAATCGTGCTTACCATCATCAAAAACTTCGATAGTTACCACTCTTTCTACCAATTCTGTAAATTTACCGGTATAGCGGGTGGCTTTAACCAAGTGGTTATCAATCCAATGATAATTTCCTCCTCTTGGTTTTCCCATTAATAGGCTATGATATTTAAAACCGTGTTTTTTTAACCAGTTTTCGGTTACCTCTCTATGGTCTTCTGTTCTTGATGTAAAGAAACATATTATATGTCCTTCATCAAACCATTTATTTAATGTAGCTAAAGCATCAGGAAATGGCTCACAAGTTACCATACGTTCTGGCTCTTCATTAGGGACATCATCGGTAATTGTACCATCAATATCAATTAGGTAATTTTTAATACCTTCGGGCAGTACAGGACTTATATGCTCTCCCGCTTCTACCTTGTCGTGCAATAATTTTTCTACTTCTTCCTTCTTCATAACTTTTGTGTTCTCTTAATTTTAAAGGTTTATTTGGTTAATTTTTGGTTTCTTTTATCTACTCATTACTCCAGTTTACTCTATCCATCTGGTTAAATGGCCATGGAGCTCCATTATTTTCTATATTAGACATCATATTATTTAAGTCTGACGGCGCAGCACTTTGCTCCATAACTAAATATCTTCTCATATCCATTATTATCGATAATGGATTGATACTTACAGGACAAGCTTCTACGCATGCATTACAACTTGTACATGCCCATAATTCTTCCGGCGTAATATAATCGTTCAATAATTTTTTCCCATCATCTACAAAACTACCATTCTTATCGATGTTGTCTCCCACTTCTTTCAGACGATCTCTGGTATCCATCATGATTTTACGAGGTGAAAGTTTCTTTCCTGTCTGGTTTGCAGGGCACTCGCTGGTACAACGACCACACTCTGTACAGGTATAAGCATTAAGTAATTGTGCCCAATTGAGATCTGTTACATCTAAGGCTCCAAATGTTGAAGGCTCTGTTTCGGCTTCATCTTCGGCAGGAGCGGCAAACGGATCAGCATTTGGATCCATCATGAGCATAACTTCGCTGGTTACAGCATCAAGATTGTCTAATTTTCCTTTAGGATTAAGATCTCCATAATAGGTGTTAGGAAAAGCTAATAGAATATGTAAATGCTTTGAAAAATACAAATAATTTAAAAATACTAAGATTCCTAAAATGTGCAACCACCAAGCTGATCTTTCAAGCAATAGTAAACTTCCTTCAGACATTCCGTTAAAAAGAGGTGATATAAATTGACTCACAGGGTATGCTCCCGCTTTGATATAATGATCAGCTCCTAACTCTTGTAATTGTAAATCAGCGGCATTCATAGTTAAAAATAGCGTCATTAAAACAACTTCAAAATATAAAATGATATTTCCATCGTTTTTGGGCCAGCCTTTTAACGTTTTAAAACGTTTTATATTGATCACATTACGTCGAATCCAAAAAAGGATTACGCTAACCAGAACCAGTAATGCCAAAATTTCAAAAGAACCTATTAAAAAATCATAAAAACTTCCTAGAGGAGCAAATATTCTATGTGTTCCAAAAATACCATCGATTATGATTTCCAGAACTTCGATATTGATTATAATAAAACCTAAATACACTATAATATGTAATATTCCTGCCACGGGGCGTCTTACCATTTTAGATTGCCCTAAGGCAATCATAGCCATATTCTTGAATCTTTGCCCTTTATTATCAGAACGATCAACATCAGTACCAAGACGAATATTACGAATAACTTTTCGAATGTTTTTTGTAAAATATCCAATACCGGCTACTAAGGCAATTACAAATAGGATATTAGGTATATATTGCATAATCTATTATTTTATTGAGTCTGTTGGTTTTTCGTATGGTTTATTTTTTCTTCCAAAAACAGATAAGTGAACGTATCGTTTTGGATTTAATCTTAGATCCTGAAGTAATAATTCTAACTGTTTACTGGTTTGCTCAAGATTCTCATATAACTTGTCATCTTTTAGCAACTTGCCAGCAGTACCTTTTCCTGCATTAAGGTCATTGGATATCTTTTCAAAATTAGCCAATACAATTTCTAGTTCTTTCCCTATTTTCTTAACATTAATTTGACCCAAAGAATCTGATACTTTATTAAGTTTAGTAGAGATTTCGTCTACGTTAGAAAAAGCACTATTCAATTTGCCTTCATTATTTGCTAATAAATTATTTAATCTGATGGATGTACCTTTAAATTGTTTTACACTGATACTTAGATCTTTAAAAATCGAGTTTAAATTATTTTGATTATCTACATTCAAAATTCCATTAACCGAAGTTAACAATGTATCTGCATCTGTGATCGCTGCCTCTAATTTTGCCTGCAAAGGAGTTAATTTGTCATTGACCAACTCCAGAAGACCAGGTTCTATCCTACCTGGCAGAGTGTCACCATCTTTAGCTTCCAGACCTTTTTCATATTTAGGAATAACCGCAAGCGATTTACCTCCAATTAGTCCTCCACCATAGACCTTGGCTAAACTATTTTTTGAAAAAGCGAAATCACTGTCTACATTAAACTCTACCACAAGGTTTCCTTCGGTATCTGCAAATCGGATTGCGACTACTTGTCCAACCACTAAACCATTAATAGTAACGGGTGATGATGGAATAAGCCCTTCGACATTATCATATACCGCATATAGGGTCTTGTCGTTTTCAAGTAGGTTTCTCCCCTTTAAAAAACTATATCCAAAAATTAAAAGTGCAATTGCACAAATAGCAAGGATTCCTGTCTTAACTTCTCGAGTAAATTTCAAAATAGCTTAAATTTTAAGACACAAATTTAGAATAAAAAATACATATCTACTGATTATTCTTTAACGAATTGTCAGTATTTATTTAGATTAATTCGAAGAAGTGTTAGCTTTTAGAGCTTCTGTTAAAGGAATTAATTCATTATTGCGAAAAGCAACAACGAAACTGGAATCAAATCCTTTGCCTACTGCAATTTCCTTTAACTCTTGTATTAATGTATAGTTAGGCGTACTTCCGAAGAAATATTTGTATAAATCTCCAGTTTTGATTTTTGATAATTGATCCAAGCCATTAAAGTTAAATGACTGAAGTTCTATATCTGTTGAACCTGCTGCAATTTGGACCTTAAAAATAATATCTTCATAGACCTTATCTCCTTCTATCTTAGCAGTAACGTTACCAGCCTCTTGAGGTGTTTCAGGTTTTGGAACATAGTAAATAGCATCAAGACTTTCTTTATAATCTATAATAGAGGTTGTAATCGACTTTGCCATATCGTCTTGTCCTTTTTTAGAATTAAGGTATTTTCCTTCGCTATTATTGGTAAGAAAACCAAGCTCAATGAGTACGCTTGGCATATACGTTTGATGTAGTACAACAAAACCGGCTTGTTTTACTCCTCTACTTTTTCTTTCTAATGCTTTTTTAAATCTATTTTGAACAAAACTTGCCAGGGTAAGACTTTGATCCAGGTACTCTTCTTGCATTAATGTTAATCCAATAATAGATTCTGGAGAATTTGGATCAAAACCATCATAATTAGCTTCATAATTATCCTCTAACAGAATTACAGAGTTTTCATTTTTAGCTACATTAAAGTTTTCATCATTAGCATGAAGTCCCAAAACGAAGGTTTCGGTACCGTAGGCTTGAGATCTATGAGAATTACAATGCACAGATACGAATAAGTCTGCATTAGCCTTGTTGGCTATTCGTCCTCTCTCATGCAATTCAATAAATTCATCTGTTTTTCGGGTATATACCACTTTAAATCTTGGATCTTTCTCTAAAATTTCACCAACGGATAACACTACATTAAGTGCTATTTCTTTCTCTTTATAACCATTTCCTCTATTACCAGAATCATGTCCTCCATGTCCTGCGTCTAAAACAACTACAAACTTCTCTTTTTCTTGTGAAAAAGCAGAAGTAGTAAGTGCAGAAATTAAAAAAAATAAGGCTGCAAAGAAAATACTATATCTAATACTCCGTCTTCTCATGTGTTTGTTCAATTTTTCTCCAATGGTTATTTCGTAATTCCTTACTGTATGTAACAATTCATATTTTTTTAAGTTTACTAATTATAGTAAACGATAAGCGTTAGTAAATAATATAACGGCTATTTTGAAACATTCTTAACATGTTTCCGTATTTAATAATACCTTAAAATCAGAAAGATTATGATTTATAAAACAAATACACACTCTCTTAGTTTAAATGGCTTTAGAGTTATACCACCAATATATTTTTTTATTTTTTTATCAATTGCAATCTAAGCACAAAAAATATATGTAATTTTGGCACTTCAAAAACTAAGCCATAGTTTTACAAAAATAGGATTTAAACCATTGCAAACAACGGTACGCTACATACTTTATTCACTAAGTTTTTCACTGTTTTGTATTTGTCAAATTACTGCACAAGAAACAAACAAGACTACAGAGGTACCTATTCCTGCAGAGAGAGATACGATTACTACACAAAATGAAATTAAAGTTGACCCGGAGCAACTAATCAATGAAAAAGCCCAGGACACCACAAAAAAAGACACTTTAGCTACTGAACCACAGTTACTCACAGATAAAGTTGATTACAAGGCAACAGATTATATGCGGTTAAGTCGTAGAGAAAATAAGATGTACCTCTACAATCAGGCAGAGATTATTTATGGTGATATGCAAATCAACGCAGGGTCTATTATTGTAGATAATGAAAAAAATGAAGTATATGCTTATGGCATTAAAGATTCTTTAGGTGAATACACACAGCCTCCTATTTTCAAGCAAGCACAAAATGTTGTAGAACCGGATTCAATTCGTTTTAATTTTGATACTGAAAAAGCATTAATTTTTAACTCCAGAACCGAACAAAACGGATTTAAAATTAAAAATGAAGTCTCAAAACGCGAAAATGATTCTGTCATTTACATGAAAAATGTAAAATTCACTACTTCAGAAAATATAGAAGATCCCGAGTATTATTTCTATGCTCGCAGAATTAAATTTGTTCCTAAAAAGAAAATTGTAACCGGTCTGGTTAATATGTTTATTGCAGACGTTCCTACACCGCTAGGATTGCCTTTTGGATATTTCCCGTTAACCGAAGATAGAACCTCAGGATTTATTATACCTAACCCGGGAGAAGAAAGTAGACGTGGGTATTTTCTTCAAAACGGAGGATATTATTTTGCGATTAGTGATTATGTCGATTTAACTCTTCTGGGAGATTATTACACAAATGGCAGTTATACCTTTGCTGTAGAATCTGCTTATGCCCTACGATATAGATTTAGAGGTAATCTCAGGTTTAGATTTGAAAACAACTTGCAAAGCGAAAGAGGATTTCCTGATTTCTCTAGAACGACGACATATAATATTCAATGGGCACACAGTCAGGATGCCAAAGCCAATCCAAATTCTCGATTTTCGGCCTCGGTCAACTTTGGTAGTAGTGACTTTTTTCAGCAATCTACAAATCAACTCAACACGGGTAATTTTTTAAATAATCAGATTAGCTCATCGATATCCTATGCCAAAACATTTCAGGGTGATCCACAAGTCAATCTCAACCTTGCGGCAACTCATAATTCTAATACGAATACAGGTATTGTAAACTTATCACTACCAAATGTAAATGCCAGTGTATCAAGAATATTTCCTTTTGCACCAAAAGTTGGTGTTAAAAAAGGGATTATTCATAATATAAACACGCAATATAATTTTAGAGGAGAAAACAGAATCACAACCGATGATGATGCGCTTTTTTCTTCAGAAATGTTTGAAGATTCTCAAATTGGAATGCAGCACTCCATTCCTTTAAGTACAAATTTTAAAATTTTAAAATATCTAAGTGCAACTGCGGGGACAAACTTCCAGGAAAATTGGGTTTTTGAAACTATAAACCAAAGTTATGATTCTACGGCAAATGAAGGAGCTGGTGAGGTTGTAAGGGATACAATTACAGGTTTTGATACCTATAGAACCTATAATTTTAGTGCAAGTTTAGGAACAACGATCTATGGTACTTTCAACTTTAAAAAAGGAAAAAAGATTCAAGCTATTCGCCATACAATGA
The DNA here is from genome assembly GCA_947497175.1 of uncultured Aquimarina sp. Classification (GTDB taxonomy): domain Bacteria; phylum Bacteroidota; class Bacteroidia; order Flavobacteriales; family Flavobacteriaceae; genus Aquimarina. The sequence continues at coordinate 54,079 of CANMFM010000003.1, forward strand.
GACCGTCAATTAGCTATAGTATTAATCCTGCTTTTGATCAATTTTATGACACTTATACTATTACTGACAACCCGAACACTACAGATATTGATGAAACTGAAGTGGTAGAATATTCTAGATTTGAAGGTGGTTTTTTTGGTGCTCCGAGTAACGTATTTTCGAGCAGTATCGGGTTTTCATTAAGTAATAATTTGGAAATGAAGGTTAAAAGTAGCGATACTACTGCAACCGAAGCCAAAAAAATTACTTTATTAAACAACCTTAATTTTAGTACCGCTTATAATATTGCAGGAGATTCTTTAAAACTAAGTCCCATATCCATAAGCGGTAATATTCCTATTATACAAAATAAACTGGATATTAATTTTAATGCTCAGTTAGATCCGTATGCTCTTGATAATAATAACCGAAAAATTGATGTTTGGAATATAGACAACGGGGGCAGTTTGTTTAGACTAACAAGAGCCAGTGCTAATTTTGGATATTCTTTTTCGAATACCGATTTTGAAAAAGGAGCCGTCAATGAAGATCCTTTAGAAAATCAAAATTTCAGAAATGAAGGAAGGCCTGATAATCTGTTTGGTGCAGGAACCGATTTTAGAGAAGCACAATCTTTTATAAGAGATAAAGAAAAGAAATCTGATAAAGATGTTAAAAACTATAATTATAAAATCCCCTGGTCGTTACGATTAGCGTATAATGTAAACTATAATAATAACGCAAGGCAAAATGAAATATCATCTCATTCTATTCAATTCTCGGGAGATGTCGAACTTGCTCCCAGATGGTCTGTAGGTGTCTCATCGGGTTATGATCTTAAAGACCCAGGATTTACATTTACTAATTTAAGGTTTCAACGAGATCTGGAAAGCTGGACAATGAGTTTTAATTGGATTCCTTTTAGTGAAAGAACCTCCTGGAATTTCTTTATAGGTATTAAATCATCAGTGCTTAGTGATATTAAGTACGATAAACGAAGAGAGCCTGACAGGCAGTTGTAAAACATAAAAACAAAGATATACTTGCCTCTTTGACCTGTAAAAGAGTAAAGAATTTGAAGAAATTATAAATCAATCATAATATAGATATTTCACATGAAAAAAATTATAACGACAACAAAGGCTCCTGCTCCTATAGGACCATATAACCAGGCCATTTTACATGGTGACACTCTCTATACTTCTGGTCAGATTGCGATCAATCCAAGTACTGGAGATTTAATTCTTGATGATATTAAAACCGAAACAGAACAGGTAATGCAAAATGTTAAAGCGATCCTGGATGAAGTAGGCATGACATTCGAAAATGTAATTAAAACCACCATTTTTCTTAGTGATATGAATAATTTTTCGCAGGTAAATGAGATTTACGGAAATTATTTTAATGAAGATACGGCTCCGGCCAGAGAAACAGTGGCTGTAGCTGCTTTGCCAAAATTTGTAAATGTTGAAATTTCTGTTATCGCAGTACAATAACAGTTTTATTTATTATGAACACAAAGAACCCTGAGTCTAAATTAAACTCAGGGCTCTATCGTTATAAGACACATACTATCTTACTACAATCTTTCTGCTTGTTTTTTCATTTTCGGTTTGCAAGACAACAATATAATTTCCCTTTTTAATTGAAACCGTATCAAACGATAAATTATAAATTCCTTTTTTTAACTGTTTATTTTGTAACACCTGAATCAATTTTCCATTTACATCAAATAAAGAGATATCAATTTTAGAATCTCTATTTACCAAATAATGAATATTACCCTGATTACTCATAGGGTTAGGGTATATTCCTATGACAGTAAAATCCTCTTTTAGGGTAGTGTGCGTTGGCTTCTCATTTATTAAAACTTGTTGATTTACATTTCTTGAAGTTGCTACAGCCTCTGCAGAAGCTTTTTTTATGCTACAATTATTAGTAGTAACATACCAACCTCTTGTTCGTTGTTCACCTGTTATCGGTCTTGTCAAATCATCGATATCATACCAATCAGCCTGCACTTTGTTTTCTTTTACATCTAAAACAAAATACCCATGATTATCCAGGTCTACATCTTTAATATGCCTGTTGAGCAATTTTACATAAAACTCGGCCACACCAGAGGCTACTCCCCCTAAAAAATCTAAATTTTGAGAGGTTACACTCGGGACGACAAATTCACACATTTGGCAGTCTCCCTTATACCGTACTTCACCGGCAAATGTACTATGTATATCTCCTGTAAGAACAACTACATTATCTATAGTATTTGTTTTGATGTAATTTAACAACTTATCTCTTTCTTCGCTATACCCATCCCATGCATCATCAGATGGCACCCCATTCCATGGCATCACCATAACTTGATTTCCTATAATTCTCCATTTGGCAGAAGACAAGGATAATTGATTTGTCAACCAATCAAACTGCTCTGATCCAAGAATGGACTTGTATGTTGCCTTATTTTCTTTCTTATTGAAAGTCTCAGAATACATTGTGCCTTTCTTCAATAATCTTTCTAGTTCTAAAAATTGAGTGCTATTAATATCGCTTGATTTTTGTTTACTAATCAAATCAGCAAAACTATCTACGACCGTAGTAAATTCTTTTTTTGATAATCCATTTTGTTTTTTTTCTGAAGTATTTGATAGTACCAATAACATGGGGAGTACAGTTTCTAACACTTCTTTAATATCATTTTTATCAGAAAGATCTTTTTTAGCAATTACCTGTTGGGCATATTGCTTAAACTCTTTATTAGATGCAGCTGCGCTTATTAAATTTTTTGAAGAAGAAATCTGAGTTTCTCTTCCTTCAATTCTGGTATCTAACATAATCAGATCCATCAATCTACCATAGGATATTGTGCGATATAAGCGATATTGTTCTATACTATTTGCACGAATAGGCATCCATTCAAAATAAGCTTTATAAGCATTGTTTTTTCGAACTTCCCAATCACCTTCGGTAGCCGGGCTATGGTTTTCGGCACCAAACTTATTTGCATCATTCGCAAACTCATGATCATCCCAAATATTGATAAACGGATGTTGTTGATGAACATTTCTCAGCATTGGATCTAAACGATAATACGAATAACGCACACGATAATCATCCAATGTGATAATTTCATTTTCCGGAAGGTGCCCTCTTCTTATTTCATCACTATATCCATATCCACCGGATTCATATTCATAGATATAATCTCCTAAATGAATAACCGCATCGATATCATTACGATTGGCGATTTGATTATAGGCATTAAAGTATCCATTCTGATAATTAGAACAGGATGCTACTGCAAACCTTAGATTATCAACCAACTGATTTTTTGAAGGGGTAGTTCTTGTTCTACCTATGATTGACTTTTTGTCAAAGGCTTCAAATTGATAATAATACGTAGTATACGCATCCAAACCTTCTACATCAATTTTTACGGTGTAATCTCTATTTTGATTCGTAGTAAAATTACCTTGATTTACAATAGTTTTCATTTCAGGATCGGTTGCTACTTTCCAGCGTACGACCGCTGAGGGCTCATTAGTAGTTACTCTTGTCCAAATCACTACAGCATTTTGCAAAGGATCTCCAGAGGCTACTCCATGATAGAAAGGAGCGAGATTTATATCAAAATAATCTTGAATTTCCTGATCTTTTGTAGATCTTTCAATCTTTGTTAGTCTGGTTTCTATATTTTGAGCATAGAAACATTGCGTAATAAAAAATACGGCAATCAAGTTGTGTACTAGAGATTTCATGTGAAGTTTGTTTAGTTAGTATTGAACATTTTTTGCGAAAATATGGGAATCAATACATAAAAATCCGGTGCGTATTTTTAATTAATAAAACCTTAATTTCCGTAACAAAGTGTTTCTAAACATACGTAAGAAGTTAACCATTATTTTACTCAAATATTCATCAAAATTATTACAGTAAAGTTGTGATATTTCAACTCAAACACCACAAAACCAAACACTTACTAAAAATATTTCTTAAAAAACTCCGTTAATACAATACAAACCTAAGACTTAGCCAAAATTAGTATGGTTTTTTAAAACTCACTTTTATCGATCTTTTCATGATATGAAAAGATCGATTTTTTACATCCCTTTTTACGAGTCTAACGACTATAAAATCATAATTAAGACTTCATTCAATAGTTACTTTTTTCTTGAGTAATCATCAAATGATTTTTTGTGAAATTTTAAATAAAATTCTTATAATTTTAAATATTTCGACGTATTAACTTTTCAATTTCAACAAAAAGAACAGCTTAAAAACCCTAGTGAAATAAGTACTTCACAAGATATTATATTTTTTGGCACGGCAATTGTTTATACTACATTAAACAAGAAACAAACATTTTAAAATTATATCTTATGAAAACTTATTACATTACATTCGGATTGAACTTTGAACCAATTATTAATTTCTTAAAAGAACTTCCTGCATCTTGTAGTTATGCAATACACAGGTAAGATGGAGTGTAGAAAAATAACAATCCATAATTGGATTGAAGACAATGAGTAAAAAGCGAGATGATGACAATCTCGCTTTTTTAATACTATTATTTTATAATTTTCAAAAAAAACTCACGTATACACAATCAAATCTTTAGTTACACCTTTAACACCTTACCATACAAGCAATCCTTTGCTAACCCTTTAGAATAGCTTATTTTGGTCTTTAGGTTCATGATCAGATATAAATCGCCTCGTACATGTACATGCACACACTCACCTTGCCAATCCACTTGAATGTCTTTTTTTTGTAGATTTTTGACATAACTGTAACGATTAGCTAACGAAACCGGAAAAGGCCTCTTTTTCTTATTTATTGCAGTACAGTGAACCTCTTTTTCTGATACTTTTGGATCTGTAACTGAGCATAAAAAACCTTCGAGATCTATCGCTTCTTTAGTAAGACATAGTATGTATGCCCATACAGAATATAAGTCTTCTTCAATAATTAATGTTCTTCCTGTAGTAGCGTTTGTATAGGTTAAAAAGAGATTATTTTCAATCTTTCGTGAATTTTCTTTAGTACGCGTAGAAAATAATCCGTCAAATACGGATAAGAATAAAGTTTTCATTTTGGGGCACTTATTTTGGGGGTTCAAATATTCTTTATGCTACTTCTTAAAATAACATGCACTTTAGATTGCGAATCTAAGAATTTATTTTTTCACCAAAACGGGGATTTAACTCCAAATAAATAGGGGTATTTACCCCTCTTACTCTTATGAGAGCTATTTATTCGATTTGTAAAGATAATTACATTCTATATCCGCACCAGACTTACTTAAAATTATGTTGAGAGTATATCTGAAATACGTAAAAGTTCTTTGTTGATCCCATGATCTTCTTTTAAACCTTTATCAAAAGTAGTTGCCGATATATCATTATTAAGAATACCTACCATCACATTTTTTTCTCCATCTAGTAATAGCTCAACCGCTTTAACACAAAGCCGGCTCGCTAAGGTTCTATCAAAACAGGTAGGAGAGCCACCTCTTTGCATATGCCCTAATACGGTAACTCTTACGTCATAATCCGGTAAATTATCAGTAACATAATCTGCAAGTTCATATACATTTTTACCAATTTTATCTCCTTCGCTTACCACAACAATACTCGAAGATTTTCCAGATCTTTTACTACGCTTAAGAGATTCTAATAACCGCTCGAGTCCCAGATCTTCTTCAGGAATTAATATTTCTTCTGCTCCTGCTCCTACACCACTATTAAGTGCGATAAAACCGGCATCTCGCCCCATGACTTCAATAAAAAACAATCGATCATGAGAACTTGCCGTATCTCGTATTTTATCTATTGCATTAATAACCGTATTTAATGCAGTATCATACCCTATGGTAAAATTTGTTCCTGCAATATCGTTATCTATTGTGCCTGGCACTCCAATCACAGGTATGTCATATTCTTTGCTAAAAATCTCGCCTCCTCTAAAGGTTCCATCTCCACCAATAAGTACCATCGCATCTACTTCAAGTTTTTTGAGATGCTCTGCTGCCTTTTTTCTTCCTTCTATCGTTCTAAAATCTTTAGATCTTGCCGATTTAAGAATTGTTCCTCCTCTACTTATGATATTTCGTACACTACGTGCATTTAGCACGCAATAGTCACCTTCTATCATGCCTTGATACCCTCTGTAAAACCCTATACATTTTACGTTATAATACGCGCAAGCCCTTGCAACTGCTCGTATAGCTGCATTCATACCAGGAGAATCGCCTCCCGAGGTCATTACACCAATGGTTCTAATTTCTTTCGCCATGCAATTTTGTTGTTTAGCCGGTTATTAAAAACATGTTGATCCCGGCTCGTACCGGAATGACAAAAATTATAATCTTTCAATACAGGGTTACCAATCGCTTTCTAACCAATTATTTATTCTCTTCTGTAAAGTTAATAAAATCGGGAGTTTCAATTTTGACAGTATCTCTTGGCTTTACAATAGAGTCTTTTGCCTTTTTACCCTTAAAGATTTTAGTCCAAAGTTCTTTAAAATTATCAAAATCTACAGAATAAGATAACCCAAGACCTTGTTCATATACTTGATTTGCTGCACCTATAAACTGAATATCATTTTCTCGATTAAAAATTTTACCGCGTAGCGAACCATCTTCATTAAAAAGGTACTCTACCTCAACATCACCAACAACATTAGATTCATTTACTCCACCTATTGGAACCCCAACTCTACCATTAATCAGGATTCGTTTATTGATTTGCGTTGAGAGGGTTAAACCGAATTGATCAGCATTTTCCTGATCTAATGTTCGAACTCCTTGTACATAATTTAATCCAACTTGAAATTTATCATCTTTATCAGAAAGTATATCATTAAAAAGACTTGATGCTCGCTCGGCCACCAAACCACCTGTAATTGCATTGGCATCTAAAGTACCGCTATAAAACTGACCCGAAGACACAAGGGATATTGCCTGAAGCTCTTTATTAGATTGATCACTCAGCTTATAATCTAATTCACTTTTTACCACAGAGCTTAAGTTAGGGAATTCTATATCAAAATTTAGATTAGGTTGAATTAACTCTCCTTGTAAATCAACAACTACTTCGATAGGTATTTTACGATTTATTGAAGAGTTTTCAAGCAAAATCGCAGGATTTGCTTCGGTTCTATACACTGCGCTCATATCTAAAACTGCTCTTGTTGGGCTTCCGTCCCAGTTTATTGTTCCTCCATCTCGTACTGTAAATAATTTTTCTACAAACGCACCGTATCTAAAATTATAAGTTCCTTCATATGCGACAAAATCCCCCCACATATTAAACTTGCCATTTGTATTGATTTCTATAAGGAGTGTACCGGCACCTCTTCCTCTTAAAGAGCTTCCCGTATTTTTATCGACTACAATTTCTACCTCAGCATTTTTATTTACATCTAATTCAAAATTTAGCTCTAATCCTTTTATATCTTCTAAAACAATCTCTTTTCCTTCCAATCGCGCACGTTTTTCTTCCGGACTTAAAAAATGAATAGCATTATTATCGCCAATTGATTCTGTATCATTGAGAGGGATTTTGAATACGGTTCCTGCCTCTGTAGTGGCATTTACATCAATCACCAACTCATCTGTTGGACCTCTTATAGTCGCTTCACCGCTAATAAAACCTGTACCGTAGTATAGAGATTCCTCATCTTCTTCAGTATCCAACACCAATAATCGTTCATTTGCATAAAGTTCTAATCCCATTTCCCATTTTGAAAAACGTTTATGCGCAATATACCCACCAAGTATCCCTTTTGTTTTATGTTTTGTATCAGTAATATCAATATTATCAAAATCAAAACGCTGTTTGTTTAATAGTATTCTCGAGTTGTCATCAAAATCTAAATCAACATTTAGATATGGAACTGTAAGTCCAGCTTTACTAAGATTTAACACTCCATTAATTTCTGGATTTTTATAATTTCCCGAAACTCTTGCTTTGCCCGTTACAAATCCTCTAATATTAGAAATTACAACCCCTCCTAGTGCGCTAAATTCTGAAATATCTAACTTATTTAGATCAAGATCTACATCTATTGAAGGGTTTTCTCTGGAAACGACTATAGAGCCCAGCGCAGATAATGTTCGTTGATTAGCATCATTTATTAGTCGTGTATTGATATTGTATTCTGTAAGATCAGAATTACCAGCTACATTTAGTCTAAGTTCTCCTAACGAGGTATTATTAATCGCAAGGTTGTCAATGATAATTTTAGAATTAGGAAAATAATTTCCATTTTCTTGCAGTACAGATAATTCTCCATCTACCCGTCCGTCAAATTTTAAACTATCAATCCTTGGGGTAATTTTATTAAGATCTACGTCTGTGAAGGTAGCTTTTAAGTTTTTGAAATCTTCACCTTTGGTGGTACCATTGACCCTAATTTCTTCATCCATATAACTAAGGATGATCGATTGTATATCGATACTACTAAAGTCATTATCAAAAACGACTTTATTTGTGTTTTTATCTTTTTCTTTATTGGCGTACCAGGTATATCCTTTGTAGGTGAAATCAGATTTTCGAAACCCAAGAACAGAGTTATTTTCTTCGTTAATGGTATGATAAAATTCTAAATTGAAATTATCTTCATTGTTTTTCCCTCCTTTAAATTCGGAGTGCATAAATAAAGTGTCTTTTAGCGTTACGTTAATCAAACTAAACTCTGAAACATCATAATATTTTGAATCTACACTATCAATAGCAACATAGGTATTAAATAAAGGATTTTTATTATCTACCTGAATATCAACATCTTGCATTAGGTTGTCAAAAATTTTAATAGAAGGTGATTTGAAGGTAAGCTTAAATTCTGATTCATTACTTTCGACTTTCCCTTTTATAATGGTATTTGGTGCAAATTGAATTTCAGGAAAAAATACATCCACTATTTTATTATAAATACTGAAGTTAAACTCCATGAACTCATCATCTGTAATTTCGGTAGCTTCAAAATTAGTGTACAAACTTCCTATCGAATTTCTAAACAAATCGTATACGTTTTCAAATCTAAAAATACCTTTTACACTACCATCAACTATATCCGGACTATTAATAGTAATAGTTCTAACATTATTTTCATCAAAACTTGAGGTTATATCAAAATCCTCAAAGTAATATCCTGCATTTTGATTGGTATACAATGTTTTTTGAAAAGAAATAGTACCAAATACATCATTAATACCTTTTCCTCTCATGTTCATAAATACATCGCCGTTAAATACAGAAATACTATCCCTTGTGAATACATTAATCTTATTGAGATCTATATGATCTACATTGGCAACAAAATCATAATTATGTATCTCTTCGGCCAAATTTGCCACTCCATTAAAACTGAATCTTACATTTGGATCTTTAGAGTTAAGATTACCATCAAACACTCTGTCTTTAAGGTTTCCCAAGGCTTTGAGATTGGTATATGTATATCCATTAATTTCTAACGCACTAATATCCCCTTCTATCTTGGTGTTTAAACTTTCTAAAGTAAAACCGCTTCCGTCGACATGAATATCAAAAGATGCACTTCCTATAGATTTTCTTCCTAGTAGTTGACCTACATTAAAATCATTAGAAATGACATTACCGTTGTAGGTAGCTTCATTTAGGGTATTTAACTTTTCTAGTAACACAAATGCGTTGATTTTTCCTAATTGGGAAAACAAATCCATGTCAATATCTACCGCTTTTCTAGTAACAATTGCATTACCTTTTGCTCGCACACTACCAAATTGGTATAATTCTCTGGGTAGAGAATTCCCTAAAACTCTGGGTAGTAGATTCACTAAATCGTAGTAATTGGTAGTAAGATTTTCAAAATCTCCCTCTAATTCAAATTTTGAAGCATTTGAAACAGCATTTTTAATTCTAATATCTCCTTTTATTACAGATCGGTCTAACCCTGAAATATTTGCATTAGCAATTCTAAAATCATTTAAGATACCTCGTACAGCGGTATTTTTTAGTCTTAATTTCCTGTTTTCTCCAAATTCCCTATAGAAAGGAATTAAATCATTGGTAGAAACGGTCGCTTTACTAAAACTTGCATTAATATTTACTTTGTTTTCAAAATCACTAAGCCCTCCTTCTTCAAAAGAAAATAGCACCTCCCCTTCTACTTTAGAATCTGGTGTTTCAATAACAAGTTCCTGAAAATTCATTTCTTCAGGTTTAATTACAAAACATGTTTGCAATCTGGAAATATTCATTCCGCGTTCGTCATTAAAAGCTAAACTACTAACATCGATGTATACATCAGGACCATCGACCATAAGGTTTTCTGCATCCAAAAAGATGTTTTTATAATAAATAACCTCTGGTGTGTTCAAATTTTCATTAGTAAACCTAAATGCTCCTTGGTCAATAATGACGTTTTGAGTAGTAAGTAAAAATCGCTTATTGGATGGTGGTTTATTATTCGAATTAAATTTTCTGATCAAAGTCATTAAATTATCACTTTGCTCATCTTTATAGATTTTCATATTAAAGATCAGATCCTCGATTAAAACATCGCCAAGTTCTGGTCTGTTATTTACTACATCGTTCATACTACCAATAGAAGTTTCGATACTAGTAGTGTACATAAGGGTATCGGCGTGGTGATCTTTTACTAAAACTTCTTTAAGTGTTATATTTCCTGCATATGTTAAGCCAATTCTACCGATTGCAATATCAACATCATAAGTTGAATTAAGATAATTTGTCGCTTTTTTACCCAGAAAAGTTTGTAAAGCTGGAATAGAAAACACCACCACCAAAAATGCAAAAAGTGATAAAAGGGTAAGAAATACCCTTAACAATATTTTTCTTAATTTTTTGATCCGTTTTATTGTTTTAACTTTGTAGACAATATTAACAATTTCTATGCCCTTTTCCTCATAATGAATCCACAAAAAATATACATTCTTGGTATTGAATCTTCATGTGATGATACTTCTGCGGCTATACTATGCAACGGAAAAGTTTTATCAAATGTTGTAGCCTCCCAAAAAATACATGAACAATACGGGGGTGTTGTACCAGAATTGGCATCTAGAGCACATCAACAAAACATTGTTCCTGTTATTGATCAGGCCATTAAAAAAGCTGCTATTGATAAAAAAGATCTGAGTGCAATTGCTTTTACCAGAGGCCCTGGATTGATGGGATCTTTACTTGTTGGAACATCATTTGCTAAATCTCTTGCCTTAGCATTAGATATTCCTTTAATTGATGTTAATCATATGCAAGCACATATTCTGGCTCATTTTATTGATGAAGATGAGTTTGATAAACCAGAGTTTCCGTTTTTAGCCATGACAATTAGTGGCGGCCATACACAAATTGTAAAAGTCAATGATCATTTTGATATGGAAATTATTGGGGAAACAATAGATGATGCCGTTGGAGAAGCTTTTGATAAAAGTGCCAAAATACTTGGATTGCCATATCCTGGTGGACCTTTAATAGATCGTAATGCACAATTGGGCAATCCAAAAGCATTTCCATTCCCAAAACCAAAGGTTGGAGAATTAAATTTTAGCTTTAGCGGCCTTAAGACTTCAGTTCTATATTTTATTCAAAAAAAGGTAAAAGAAAATCCAAATTTTATAGAAGAAAACCTTAATGACATCTGTGCATCTCTACAATATACTATTATTAACATTCTTATTGATAAGTTGAAGAAAGCGTCTAAACAAACTGGCATAAAACAAATTGCCATTGGAGGTGGTGTTTCGGCCAATTCTGGCATTAGAAAAGCATTAAAAGAAGGTGAACATAAATTTGGTTGGAAAACGTATGTTCCTAAATTTGAATACACAACAGACAATGCGGCAATGATCGCTATAGTAGGGTATCTAAAATATTTAAAAAAGGATTTTACCGATATGACCGTAGCTGCCAAAGCTCGAATTAAATTCTAAATAGTTTAGGAAATTTAATATTGATAGTACTATATGAATTTCACAATTTCTGTATACGCCATCAATTTTGCTACGTAATACCAATTAACACGAACCACTTTGTACCACTAACAATGCAATTATTTTATAATCAAACACTAAACATTTCAAGTACAGAAATAAAGTTTTCAAGAGAAGAGAGCAAACATATCGCTAAAGTATTACGCAAAAATGAAGGAGATATATTGCATATAACTAATGGTAAAGGGTTTTTATTTTTAGCTAGGATTACATTTTCTAATCCCTCACAATGCCATGCCATTATTACATCTCATCAAAAACAGGAAAACCGAAAATACAGGCTGCATCTCGCAGTTGCACCTACCAAAATGAATGATCGATACGAATGGTTTCTAGAAAAAGCCACAGAGATAGGCATTGATGAAATCACACCGATTATTTGTGATCATAGCGAACGGAAAATCATTAAACATGACCGTTTTGAACGTATTTTATTGAGCGCAATGAAACAGTCTTTGCAGTGTTATTTACCTAAACTAAATCCTGCCATTCCTTTTTCTGATTTTATAACACAGGAAAATAAAGATCAACTATTAATTGCGCATTGCGAAGAAACTAAAAAGCAATCCCTAAAAAATGTAATAACCTCAATGTCAAGTACAACAATCCTCATTGGTCCGGAGGGTGATTTTTCTAAGAAAGAAATTGATGAAGCTTTATCTAAAGGATATACACCAATAACACTTGGCGAAACACGATTACGTACCGAAACTGCAGCTATCGTGGCGGCTCACAGTATTGCATTTATTAATTCATAAATACAAACGAGCGGGTAAAGTTTTAGAAACGTAACAACATCTTTCTTATTACCAAAGAAGATGTCGTTACGTTTATTGCTATTATCAGGCCCCTTTATTTCTTTAAGAATCGCATACTATGTTTTTTTCCGTCTTCTGTTTGTAATTTCACAATATACATCCCTTCAGATAAAGCTTCTGTCGATAAAACAATTTCTCCAGTAAATCCGGCATGAATATTTTCGATAACTTCTTTACCATGAATATCAAAAATTTTAACAGCTGTAACTCTGTATTCTCCTGCCGTTCTTATTGTTAATAGATTATTTACAGGATTTGGAAATAGTTGTGCTCCATAAGATTCTTCTAATACTTTAATCTCGTTTACTCTGCCTACTGTTACACTACCACATTTATCTTCTTTATATTCTATTCTAATAGCCTTTGGTTGTATTTTTCTGTAATCATCTACAAAAATTTGTTGAACACTTCTGGTAATGCAAGGTTCGTGTTTCACCTCTTTCAAATCTACTTCTTTTTCGCATGGCGTACCTGTTTTACCTGTATCTGTTGTTTCTACCAGGTAAATCTCTGCTCCACCTGCTCCAATAGATGTTGTATATCCTGTAAATGCAAATCCTTTATCAAAATCATCGGTCACCAACTCCAAGCCACCTTCTTGTCCATTTCTTCCATAATTACGAGCCCATAACAGATTACCACCAGAATCAGTTTGAAACATCAATGCTTTTCTTGATGTAACATATTGTAGCCCTACAATAGTATATAATTGATTTCCACTTGGGCTTATTGTCTCTTCTAAACCATATCCAATCTCAGTACGCTCTGTACCGTATGTCTTTAGACTCAAAAAATTACCGGTTCTGCTTATGCTTAGCAAAAAAGCATCGTATGAATTATTGAGCCCAAAACTATTGGTATACCCTGTTAACACATAATCACCTTGATTATTTTGTTTTACACAAGTAGCCACATTTCTATATCCCTGAGAGGGATCCAAATCCTTAGGATATCCCAGTATTCTGTTCCATTCAATAGTGAGATCAGGTTTTAGTTTGACAACAAAAATATCTGTTGGCGGGTTGGCCAAAGCGTCACTCCCCTGACATCTATAATTAGTTGTAGAGCCAGCAATGATATACCCCCCATCTCTGGTTTGTTCTATCCACATTCCTCGTTGATCCCCTTCGCCACCAATAACAGTGGCTCTTGTTAAATTTCCTTGATCATCGGTACGTACAACATACATATTAGTTCTTGGAAAAGCTTGAGAATAGCTTCTGGTTTCACCCACCATAATATATCCGGGCCTTCCGTTTTCATCTTTGATGTTTTGTACACAATGTGCGGCATCATACTCTTCACCCCCATAAACTTTAGCAAAAACCGGAGCTCCATTAGTGTTTGTTCCCAACAGAAAAGCATCACCCCTACCAAAGCCAAAACTACGGGTCATTCCCGCAGCCACGTAAGACGCAATATTACTTACACTAAAATTTGTTGATTGCCTTACAGAATTAAAATGCTCTCTGTCTTCACCCCCATATACACGAGACCAAATTTGATTACCATTAAGGTCGGCCTTAACTAAAGTAGCCTCCTGGCTTCCGATAAATTGTTGCGAAGTATATCCTGCTAACAAATACCCTTTTTCAGTTTTTTGTAGTTGGTCAAGGGATCTTCCCATTTCTGTCCTTTCGGTTCCGTAAGAATGCTGAAATTGTGATACGCCTATGTTTGATATAAAACAAAAGGCAATACAGTAATACAATGTTTTCATAGTGATATATATATTAAATTAGTTACTAAATTTTCGTGTAATGGTTACAGCTTGATTATATCAATCTGTATACTGTAGTTCGTGATTTTTCTGAATACTACAGAAAGGGGTAAGTCTAAGATAATTGAGTTTCAATATCTGTGGCTAAGTAATAGAATGCTCCAGTTAATATCAAGAGGCATACAACTTATAAATAAGGGTTAAATACCTGTTACTAAGTAAGGTTTTACTATCATAAGCACAAACTTAATGCAACTATTCTACAGCATTTTGATGAGAAATACATACCTTTATCTCCTAATCAAATTTGTCATGATTCAGACAATCAAAAAGGTGTTTATTTTTATTTTATTATCCTGGGGTTGTTCATCAAACAATACCACAGAAAACCACTCAAATACAGATAACACTCCATCAGAACATAACCAGAATACAATTAGTTCAATCGAATTTATAGACGAGTTTATTATTCCTGATCAAGAAATGAATGGAGTACCTATTGGCGGATTTTCAGGGATAGATTACCACAATGGCAAATGGCACATCATATGTGACACTTCTACCCCGCCTATTCGTTTTTATGAAGCTAATATTATCTATAACGAAGATGCTTTTCAAAATGTAGAAATTACTAAGATGATAGAAATAAAGGATACCTCAGATAATTCTTTGGTTCAGGGAGTGGTAGATCCCGAAGCGATTAGGTATGATCCTATCTCGAGTACTTTTTTATATACCAGCGAAGGTTCTATTAATAATGGCGTAGATCCTGCTTTGATTGAAATCGCTTTACAAGGTAATCAAATTAGAAGTTTTAAATTACCTGATAATTTTAAAGCAAATACTGCAGATAATACCTTAGGACCAAGACATAACGGGGTGTTAGAAGGTCTTTCTTTACGTTTTAATTCTGAAGGGTATTGGATTTCTTTTGAATTACCTCTTATCGAAGATGGTCCAGAACCCACTACCACAGATACCGAATCGCCGGTAAGAATCACCTTATTCAATAGAATTACCGGTACAGCGGAAAGGCAGTTTGCGTATGAATTAGATCCTGTCGCCCGAGAGGCAGCATTGGGAACCTCTTTTGAAGTTAATGGTTTGGTTGAGATTCTAGAGTATCAAAACAATAAATTCTTAGCCTTAGAACGATCTTTCGCTTCTGGATATATTGATGGCGGTAACAATGTAAAAATCTATAAGGTTGATGCCTCAAATGCCACAAATACCCTTTTAATAGAAAGTCTTAATGGAGCCGACTATACTAAGGCAACGAAAACGTTGCTTTTTGATTTTGAGACCATTCGAAGTCAATTAACCAATACCACTGTTGATAATATTGAGGGAATTACTTTTGGACCAACTCTAGATGATGGTCACAAAACAGTAGTAGTTATATCTGATAATAACTTTAACACTTTTTATCCTCAGCTTAATCAATTGATTGTTTTTAAAGTAATCCCGTAGTCCTTTGCAGCTAATTAATTTTTAAAGTTTGTCATTACTCCATTGGTAATCCTGTATCAAAATTATCTATGCTGTTCGCATTCTTTTCTTTTCGGTATACTTTTAATCGATCTTCTCCTTGTTTTTCTGCCCAGGATTTTAGCTGTGTTCTTTCTTCATTAAACTCCATAAAAGGAACTGCATAACCGCACGAGGTTTGTACCATATCGACATGCATTTCTATTATTTGTCTGGAACCCGGCGTTTCAGGAAATAAAGTAATATACTTTTGATACGTATCCTCATTTTGATGATATATTTTTGCCGATCCATATAACCTAAGAATTAGCGGTTTACCTTCAAAAGCACAAAACATGATGGTCATTCGATTATTCTTTAATACGTGTGCTGCGGTTTCGTTACCGCTACCGGTTAAATTAAGCCAAACTATACAATTTTTATGTATTACTCTAAAGGTATCCATCCCTTTTGGTGAAATATTCACTCTTCCTTCTTGAGCCGCTGTACCTACAAAAAAAATATTTTGATGTGTAATAAATTCTTTCAATTCGTCTGATATCTGATCAAATATTTTTGCCATTTAGTATTTTTAGTATAAAGGTACAACTTATGTAATGTAATCCTCTCTATAATAATCAAACCCGTTGTGTAGTTAAGAAAAATAGTACAACAAAAGCGTCAATTTGAGTAAATTTTTTAAACAAAGTGAAAAAAAACTGTATCTAGAATCGCTTTTTTTCTGATAATACTTGTCGTCCTGGAGTTTAATTAAGGGCTCGATTTACTTCTTCTTAGGTTAAAGCAAATTTTAGAGTACCAATAAAATATTTTAAGGGTTACAAAGAGCTCCTGCGCCTTTCGGGAACTCTTTCATTGTAAAAAATTAACAAATTAAAATAAAATAGATCATACCATAGTAGTGTCTTACTTTACTTGTATTATACCCCTTTTACTACTAATTTTGAAGCCCCGTTTGTCTTTAAAAATTCATCTTGTATATATCCAATAACAGAAAGCTCATCTTTATCTGTTATCCAATTGGGGATGGGTAAAGAAATATTTCCAGTATCTTCCCTGCTAACTGTACGACTGGCAACAATATTCGTGTTTTTAAGGGTTCGGTTTCTATTTTCGCCTCTAGGTATAGCGGTGATACGCTCTGAAACGACCAAAGCAAAAGTGATGGTATTAAACTTGCCTCCTTCTACAAAATACTCTAGTGCTATTGCTTCTTCTTTCCTTTTTATATTTTTTATCACAATAGTATTTCTGCTTTTAGAGGTAGCATATTTTTTCAAAGCAATATCTGCTTTAAAACGATTAGAACCTGTAAAATGCTCACTACCATTAACAACCAATTGAGGTGTATATATGGATCTACTTTTAAATTGTACTCCGTATGCTCGTTGATAATCGGTAAACTCCTTAGTACTAAAAGGATCTTTCCACCCTAGCCTATTCCAGTAATCTACATGATAAGATAATACAAACACGTTTTGATCTTAATATCGTTGTCGAATCTCATCTAGTAAATCATCTGCCGGAGGACAACTACTACACCCTTGCGAAGTAAACAATTCTAATACAATCGCTGATTCATTTTTATCCTGACCATTTGCAGATAAAGAAATAATAATTATGAATAGCAGTAAAAGCTTCTTTTGCATCTGTTTTATTTTAGTACTTTTAGACATTAATTTAGACGAATGTTATGGGTAAACTTACTCGATATATCTTCCTTTTTTTAATTTCGGCAGGGATCTATGCCCAAGATATTGCAGTGTTGCAATATAAAGGTGGTGGAGATTGGTATAGTAATCCCACAGCATTACCAAACCTCATCACTTTCTGTAATCAAAATATAAATACGAAAATCACCAACAAACCTAAAACAGTGAAGCCAGAGAGTATTGATATTTTTCAGTATCCTTATATCCATATGACAGGGCATGGTAATGTGTTTTTCACAGAAAAAGATGCAGAAAATTTAAGAGATTATTTACTAAGTGGTGGTTTTTTACATATTGACGATAATTATGGAATGGAGCCTTATGTACGTAAAGAACTCATTAAAGTTTTTCCTGATAAAAAATTAGTAGAACTCCCCAACACTCACCCTATTTTTTCTGCACAATATAATTTCCCTAAGGGGCTACCAAAAATTCATGAACACGATGGAAAACGTCCTCAAGCATTGGGAATTGTACACGAAGGACGATTAGTATTACTGTTTACTTTTGAAAGTGATCTGGGTGACGGTTGGGAAAGTCCTGAAGTACATAACGATCCACCCGAAGTTCGAAAAAAAGCATTACAAATGGGTGCTAATATTATTAAATACGCTTTCGAAAATTAATGGATCAACAACTGAAACACGAAAATAATAGGTTCACTAAAAAACAATTTCCTATAACCTTAGTCTGTGACAGGGTTAACTCTCCTGCCAATATCGGTAGTATATTTAGAATTGCAGATAGCTTTGGAGTAGAAAAAATTTATTTTTGTGGAGAAAATATTACTGTTATTAGCAAACGCATGCAGCGGACTGCTCGATCTACACATGAAATCATCCCCTACAAGCAATCAGAGCAAATTATTGATGTTATACAACTTCTGAAAAGCGATGGTTACACAATTTTATCTTTAGAAATAACAAAGAATAGTATTCCTGTTTCAGAGTATCATTTAACATCTTATGAGAAAATAGCAATAATCATTGGCGAAGAAAACCTTGGAGTTTCTGAAGATATTTTAGAATCATCAGACCAGATTGTTCATATTACTATGCACGGTAACAATAGTAGTATGAATGTAGCTACTGCAACCGGGATAGCCCTGTATGAAATCACGAAACAGTTGATGGTTGATAAAATTTATTAAATATTCTTAAAAGAATGCTTCCATAGACTCAACATATGTGAACTATAAAATCTTTATGACTTCTAAACTCTTCTACTTTGTTCTCTCAGCACTGTAAATCTTTGTAACTTTGATTCAATATTGCTTAGAAATTTTAAAATATGACTTCAAAAACTATCGCATATGGTATCCTAAGAGCAGTTGCTGTTATTGTAGGCATTCTTGGATTATTATGGTTTTTATATAAAATACAATCAGTACTAATCTACATTGCATTTGCTGCTGTGATCTCTTTGATAGGAAGACCTTTAGTATCCTTTCTGAAAAGGAAATTAAAATTTAACAATACGCTTGCAGTCGTAATTACCTTAATTATTACCATAGGATTATTTTTAAGTATTTTCACACTCTTTGTACCCATTGTCATAGAACAAGGACAATTGATCGGTGAAATCAATGTAAACAGTATTAGCGATGATCTCGACCGCCTCAATCAAGAAGTAAGTGATTACTTTAATATCGAAAAATTAAGTCTTGTAGAGCTTTTTAAAAAGACTGATCTTATGCAGTTTTTTAATTTTAAAGCTGTACCCAATATGATTAATTCTTTTTTGAGTGGTTTTGGATCGGTATTAATTGGTCTTTTTTCTGTATTGTTCATTTCTTTTTTCTTATTAAAAGATAGCCTGTTACTAGAAAATAGTTTATTAGTATTTGCTAAAAAAGAAGATGAAAACAAGTTTATGCATGCTTTTACAAAAATCAAAGACCTGTTGTCGCGCTATTTCGTTGGATTACTTTTACAGGTTTTTATTCTTTTTGTTTTATACACAATTCTACTTCTCATTTTTGGCGTTAACAATGCCATTGCTGTGGCATTAATTGCTGCGATTTTTAATCTTATCCCCTACATCGGACCTCTATTTGGCGGGATGTTTGTACTAATTCTTTCTATTACAAGTAATTTGGGGCTTGATTTTCAGCTTGTAATACTACCAAAGCTTACTTATATTTTGATCGGATATTTAGTCATTCAAACGATTGATAACTTTTTGAATCAACCCTTAATTTTTGGTACTAGCGTAAAATCTCACCCATTAGAAATCTTTTTGGCTATTCTTATTTTTGGTTTATTATTCGGAATAGGCGGATTAATTGTTGCTGTTCCTTTTTACACTGCAATAAAAGTAATCGCACAAGAGTTTTTGTCTGAATATAAAATTGTAAAAACACTAACTAAAGATCTGTAATTAGCTGTAAGGCGAGAACATGAAGTAAAATTAAGCATGTACAAATTATACAATTCTTAAAACTTGAACAAAAAAATACTACATAAAGAGGTACAAAAATTTATATTCGAAAAATCAAATACTTCTATTGATTTAAATAAGTTGATTTTAAGCGGAAGTCCCTTTGATACTATTTCTATACAAGAAATAGCACAACAAATAAGTGGAAGATTGAAAGCAAAACACAAACTGCCAACTTGGTTTTCCAAAAATGGTATTTACTATCCTTCTTCACTCAATCTGGAACAAACTTCTTCAGAAATAACAGCGAACTATAAAAGTAATTTAGTTTCAGGTGATATATTAATAGATTTAACAGGTGGTTTTGGCATTGATGACTATTTCTTTTCTAAGAAAATGAAACGCGTTATCCATTGCGAACTTAATCCTGAATTAAGCGCCATTGCCAAGTATAATTTTAGCATCCTTGATGCAAAAAATGTTGAGTCGCATCCAGGAGATGGAATCATGATTCTCGAAGATTTTGAAGAGGTAGATTGGATATACCTGGATCCATCCAGAAGACATGACAGTAAAGGAAAAGTTTTTTTTCTGGAAGATTGTGTTCCCAATGTGATTGATACCCTGGATTTCCTATTCAGCAAGAGTAAAAATATCTTAATTAAAACCTCTCCATTACTCGATCTTCATTTAGGGATCAACACTCTAAATCATGTAAAAGAAATTCATGTGGTCGCCGTTGAAAATGAAGTAAAAGAACTACTCTGGGTTTTGAATAAAAATTTTGAAAGCGATAGTTTTGTTAACACCATCAATATTACAAAAAAACGAACCTACGAGTTCTGTTTTTCCTTTAAAGAAGAGGCGCAACAATTAATAACATATTCAGAACCAAAATCATTTTTATACGAACCTAATGCTGCTATTCTTAAGAGTGGTGGTTTTTTGAGTATTGGTAATAGCTTTAAAGTAGAAAAACTTCATATGCATTCTCATCTATATACTTCTGATCAAAAGATTGATTTCCCAGGGCGTCGTTTTGAAATCATATCTACTTTTCCGTATCATAAAAAAACGATTGCTAAAGCAGGAATAAATAAGGCCAATATTACAACACGTAACTTCTCAGAAAGTGTCGCAACGTTAAGAAAAAAGCACAAAATTAAAGACGGTAGTGATAATTTCCTGTTTTTTACAACCAATTGCAATAACAAAAAGATAGTACTATTATGTAAAAAAATATAGTTTTAAGGATTTACAAACACATCAGAATGCGATATATACCCTTCTACATATTTTTTTAATCCCTGACCAGATACGTTTTCAATATTCTCGAGCATAAACTTTTTATCTTCTTCAATATTTTGATAATACCCTGCTATTTTAGGAGCATTGGATTGAATGCTTAATCTGATCATTCGTAATTCAATATTATCGGGTTCTAATTGGATTGCTTCATCAATCATCTTCTTTCCTTTATTGAAATATGATAACTTATTAAAAGGATTCCAAGAGTATGATGCTTTTAAGGCCAATGCTGCTCCATGATACCCCTTATAAATGGCTCCTTTATTTTGTAATGCCTTATTCGTAAGCTCAAAAAATTGTTCTGCCTTTTCTTTTGATTCGTTACATATTTTATACGAACTTCGAATTTCTTCGAGACTTATTACATCCTCAGCAGTTGTGGATAGAAAAACCAATAGGATTGCTAAAATTTTCATTAATAGTATTTAGGAAATGGGGTTCATAATATGCTATATAGTTCTATACATTATTGAGTTAACGAAATTTTAACCAACAAATTATTCTTTTTACCATCATAAGCTTCTAAAATTATATCCTTATTTGACAACCTGGCTGATTTTGTAAGCTCCAAAACATCCAACCTTGAATTTCTAATATCACTCCCGGTAAGAATAGCCTCTTTTGTAGCCTCACCAGTAGCACCATCTATAACATAAGCAGTGAGGTAAATAAATTCTTTTTTACCATCAAAATAACGTGCTGGGGTTTCATCAAATGAACGTTTTAAGTTGGTAAAATCATCAACAAAGAACAGATAATGCTTCCCATTATTTTCAAAATTGATATATGACATACTTCTTTTGCTTAGAGTCCCCATTTGCCATTTTGGGAGTTTATGCATCCATAGAATACTTCCTTTAGAAGAAAGTTTGAACACAAAAATATCTCTATAATAGTATTTATATGTTGTTCTGGACCCAGAAGAACTTGAGGTAGTAAAAGACTCTGCAAAGCGTTGCTCCCCAAATAATGTGGCATTTCCATCTGTATCAAATACTACATCATTAATCTTAAGCTTTTCAAGATCCAAAAGATCATCCTCTTTTTGCGTTCCTTCATTAATCCGTGCTTCTCGTTTAAGCACAAAGTCCTGTAATGTTTGTAAAGGGATATCACTATTAACAAGAGAAGCCAGAGATCCGTCATTTGCGAGTGTAGCTGAAAATACTCCAGAGACTTCATTCTTATTTGTAGTATTGGCATAAAAACCTGAAAACGTTACTTTTCCTTCGCTATTGAGCTCAATCACTCCTTCGGTAACTGATTTTCCTGGAATATCGATTGCATTTTTGACAATATCACCACCGTCTTCTGTTATTTTAAAAATTTCGGTTCGGTAGGTAGACTCCAATTTATTTTTTTCTTCTGAGGCATCATTAAAAACCGAAGCTGTCATGTAAAAATTACCTTTGTTGTCTATTGAAAAATCTTCATACTGCATCATATCAGATGCATACGGCATCGTTACCTTTCTTCTCCATAACATATTTAATCCATCACTAAAAACGGTAATACCGATCTTATCGGTTTTACTCTCAGCATTTTTAATTCTAAATAATACTAGTAGTTTTCGCTCGTCAGGAGACTTTTTGAATACAAATTGATTAATTCTTCCTCCTGCATCAAAACCATAGGTACTCTTAAACCCTACATCTCTTGCCATATTCTCTTTATCATTAATAAGCTGAATAGGCTTTTCTGCTACAATACCGGTTAATGAAATTTTTTGACCGTACGCTCTGTTTCCTTTGGTATAAAAAATAACGGCTTTGTTATTTAGTTTCATAACAGTTTGAAAATCTCCTTTATCTTCTATGGTTTGTCTTTTTTTTATATCTTCTTTAAGATCCTCTAGATTAAATCGTTGTATGGTCATCCCTTTTCGGCTCTTCTTGATAGAAACAAGTCGATCTCCTGAGGCAACATGATATGTGTTAATACTTTTTATACGTTTGTACTTCTCTCCGGTTTTAAAAGTAAAATCCTTGAGTAAAACAGGTTTTTGGGCAAATATAAAGTTGCTAAAGAACAGCGTAAAGATCAGAATATATCTAACATTCATATTTATAGTATTTTTATACATACACATAACATAAGAAATAGGTCATTATTACACAAATATATGAAAAGAAGTAATTACGGTTTCTTTGATCATATAATTTAAGGAAGAACAGAATTAAAATACCGAGAAAAAACTGATTTTCAAGTTTTTAAAAAAAAGCCAAAATCAAATGTAAAATAATGCTAAAAAAATGTTGCATTGTAGATACATAAAAGTTACATTTGCATCCGCATTTGAAACACTAGTGCGGAGTTCATAACAAATATTTTGGAGAGGTGCCAGAGTGGTAATGGAGCAGATTGCTAATCTGTCAGCGCGCAAGTGCTGCCCGGGTTCGAATCCCGGTCTCTCCGCATTTTTGTTTTCGGGGTGTAGCGTAGCCCGGTTATCGCGCCGCGTTTGGGACGCGGAGGTCGCAGGTTCGAATCCTGCCACCCCGACAAATAAAAAATATTGGTTACAAATCTTAACTGGATAGAATATTCCTATTCCTAAATCGGAACGGTCACCAATCCAAATTGAGATGAAAAAATTATCGGTCGCGTAGCTCAGCTGGATAGAGCATCTGCCTTCTAAGCAGACGGTCACAGGTTCGAATCCTGTCGCGATCACAAAAAGCCTTACTTTTGTAAGGCTTTTTTGTTTATAAAAAACTCCAAATATTTACTCTTCATAAATATTATGTAGGGCGGCACACAGTTAATCTTCACGATAGGATTTAAAGACATAATAAAGGACTAAACATATCTACTAAATATGGAATCCCATGTAAAAACGTATATACTGAAGAATACCAAACCAAACCGGAAGCGTATCAAAAAGAAGCAGAAATTAAATAGAAAAAGTCTAGAATATATCTCCAAACGCTTTAAAAAGTGTTACGATCAAGTCGTATAAAATAATCTCTTTATCTTTTTGTGCAGATAAGTCATTATCTTAAAAAAACAGCTCTTTAACCAAAAAAAATAGGCTCTCTCCTTTTTATCTACTACGATTACCACTTCCTGTGCAACAAAACCTGTGAAAAGTGCAATCATACAATGATTTAGAATAAATAATTTCACAGAACCCCAATGAACATTTTCTAATGACCTTCAGGCATATCCATTAACGATAAACCACTATAGCGTTCTGACTTAGAAAATTTAATAACATGAAAATAGGAATTATAGGAACTGGAAGATTGGGAGGCACACTAGGGCAGTTATTTGCCAAGGGCATGCATCAAGTGATGTTTACTTCAAAAAATCCTGAAAGACTTCATGCACTTGTCGACTCTATAGGTAAAAATACGTTTTTTGGTTCGATAGAAGAAACGTTAACATTTGCAGATGTTCATTTATTAGCATTACCATTTATTGAACTCAAAAATATTTCAAAAAAGGTAAACTCCCTTTGTAAAGAAAAAGTTCTAATAGATGCAACTATACCATGTAATATAGGAGAGTGTATTTTAACACAAAACGGATTTGTATACTCTCAGAGTATAGATTATGTAAAACATTTATTCCCGGAAGCATATATGGCAAGGGCATTTCACTCTTACTCCTACAAAACATTAAAAGAAAATGCTTTTCAAGTTTTGGATAATCACAAATTATTGATGCCCTTTTCATGTCAACATCCAGATGTAAAACAAATTCTAGAAAATTTAATACGTCATTTAGGATATCAACCAGAATTTGTACCTGAACTATATGGAATCAAGAAGATTGATAAGCAATTTCAGAATTAATCTTAAAATTAAGTTGTCACAAACATAGTATTATGAAAAATTATAAAAACATTCTTTCACACTTAAGCTTAATTTACCCGTTAAAGATCAGTATAGTTACATTAATCATTTTTATACTTGTGAGTTGTTCTGAAAAACAAGAGCAAAAAATGCAACTATTACCTGTACAAGTGTCTAAACCTATTAAGAAGAAGATAACTCAATGGGATGAATTTACAGGTCGTTTTGACGCTACTAACCGTGTTGAAGTAAGAGCCCGAGTAAGTGGATTTATAGATAAGGTTAATTTTATAGATGGTCAGTTAGTGAAAAAAGGTGATATACTCTTCATTATTGATCAACGACCTTTTACCATTGCATTGAAAGAAGCTAAAGCTGCATATAAACAATCCATCGCAGAGTATAAACAAGCAGAAGAGAATTTTAAAAGAGTTGAAACTTTAAAAGAATCTGGTGCAGTCTCTATAGAAGAATATGATCGTAGACAGCAAGTTATGGTTGGGGCTTTGGCCAGGTCTGAAGTGGCACAAGCAGCTATAGATCAAGCTAATTTGAATCTTCAGTTTACAACGGTTCAAGCGCCTATTTCGGGAAGAGTAAGTAGAGATCTTGTTAACCCAGGCAATTTAATTAATGGAGGTACAGGAAACGCTACGTTACTTACTACTATTGTATCTCTGGATCCAATTCACTTTTATTTTGAAGGGAGCGAAGCAGATTTTCTAAAATACGCCAAGTTAAATCGAGAAGGAAAACGAGGTGGCTCTAGGAATACTGCAAATCCGATTGAAGTGCGCTTACTTAATGAAGAAGAATTTATTCATAAAGGTAAAATGGATTTTGTCGATAACGAAATAAGTAGAAACACGGGTACAATACAAGGTCGAGCAATTTTTGATAATAAAGATCATACTTTAGAACCAGGAATGTTTGGAAGAGCAAGATTATTAGGTAGTGGAGAGTATGAAGCAATTCTACTACCAGATGAGCTGATTGGCACTAATCAGACTGTAAAATTTGTTTATACAATAGATAAAGATTCTACAGTTAAAGCCGTAAGTGTTTCTTTAGGAGAATTATATGAAAAAAAGTATCGGATAATTACTTCAGGATTAACAGGTGAAGAAAAAATATTAATAAATAATATTCAGAAAGTTCAGCCCGGAGTAAAGATTTCTCCAGAAGAAAAAGAATTAAACTTTATAAACACTCAAAATAAATAAGATATGAAGTTTAGTCATTTATTTATTGATAGACCTATTCTTGCAGCTGTATTATCCATACTAATTATTCTGGTAGGAGGATTAGCTTATTTTCAATTACCAATTTCACAATATCCAGAGGTGGCGCCACCAACTGTTAATGTTAGAGCCATATATCCTGGCGCAAGTGCAGAAACAGTTGCTAACAGTGTGGCAACTCCTATCGAACAAGAGGTAAATGGAGTCGAAGGAATGATCTATATGACATCTCAATCCACTAGTGATGGTACTATGAGCTTAGATGTTACTTTTGAATTGGGAACCGATCTTGATCAAGCACAAGTTTTGGTACAAAACAGGGTGTCTCAAGCAGAATCAAGATTGCCAGCTCAAGCCAGGCAATTAGGTATCACAACGCAAAAAAGATCTCCAGATTTATTACTGGTTATTAATTTATATTCTCCAGATGAGACTTTTGATCAGACATACATCGGCAATTATGCTGTGTTACAATTAAGAGATGAGATAGCCAGACTACAAGGTGTTGGAGATATTCAATTATTTGGTGCCAGTGCATATTCAATGCGTATATGGCTAGATCCAGATAGAATTGCTTCATTAGAAATTACTGCAGGAGAAGTTCTGGAACGACTACGTGGTCAAAATACACAAATTGCTAGTGGAACATTAAATCAGTCTCCTATAAGTCAGCAAAATGCCTTTGAGTTAAGTATTCAAACCCAAGGACGTCTTCAAACAGCAGAAGAGTTTGAAAATATAATCATTAAATCTGGAGATGATGGAAGTATTGTTCGTCTACGAGATATTGGTCGTGTAGAAATAGGATCTGAAAGTTACGTTACCCGTGGTATTCTTAATGGTGATAAAGCCGTGGCCTTACCGATTTCTCAGCGACCTGGCTCTAATGCCGTAGCAACAGCTGAGAGTATTATAAAAAAAATGGAAGAATTAGCAGAAGACTTCCCTCCTGGCCTTGAATATACGATAGCCTATAATCCTACAGAGTTTGTAGAAGAGTCTGTAAGCGCAGTAGTTCATACAATATTTGAAGCAATTGTTCTTGTAATTGTGGTTATCCTACTGTTTTTACAATCGTGGAGAGCAGCTATTATACCTATAGCAGCAATTCCTGTATCTTTAGTAGGAACATTTGGTGTTATGCAAGCTGCGGGCTTTTCGTTAAATAATCTTTCGTTATTCGGCCTTGTACTTGCTATTGGAATTGTAGTCGATGATGCTATTGTAGTTGTTGAAAATATGGAGCGTCGATTATCAGAAGGGATGACACCCAGAGAAGCAGCTCGTAAAACAATGGATGAGGTAGGAGGCGCATTAATTGCAATTGGATTGGTTCTTGTGGCTGTGTTTTTACCAACTACGTTTTTAGGAGGAATTTCCGGGCAATTTTACAAACAATTCGGCCTTACCATTGCCGTTGCCACAATAATTTCAGTATTTGTATCTTTAACGCTAAGCCCTGCTCTGGCTACATTATTACTAAAGCCACACGATCAGTCTCAAAAAAAAGATACTTCACGGTTGGGAAAACTAGTACATAGTTTCACCAATGGTTTTAATAGTGGAATGGATAAACTCTCCTTAAAGTACGGAAATCGTGTTGCAGGGTTAGTGAGAAGAGGGATCATGGTATTTATAGTTTACATAGGGTTAATGTTTCTTACCGGACTAGAGTTTAATCGGGTTCCAACAGGTTTTATTCCCAGTCAGGATCAAGGATATTTTATTACTGTAATCCAGCTACCACCAGGTTCTTCATTATCAAGAACCGAAGAAGTTGTAAATACTACTTCAGAAATTATAAAAAAAATAGAAGGCACAAAAGATGCTATTGCTTTTGCCGGATATGATGGTGCCACACGAACAATTTCATCAAATGCAGCGGCCATTTTCACCACTTTGGAAGACTTTGAAGTGAGAAATGAGAAAGGTATCGACTATGAAAATCTTTTAGACGAAGTGAGGCAAAAAACAGGGGTGAGCGGCGAGGCTGCAATTTTTACAATTGTACCACCGCCAGTAAGTGGTATAGGAACAGGTGGTGGTTTTAAAATGATGATTCAGGATAGAAAAAACAGAGGATTACAGGCTTTATCTGCAGCTACCCAACAATTAGCACTTGCTGCAAATCAAGATCCGAACCTGAACAATGTGTTTTCCGTTTTTAATACAGCAACCCCTCAATTGTTTCTTGATATTGACCGAGTAAAAGCAGAAAAACTTAGAGTTCCTGTAACAGAAGTTTTTCGAGCCTTAGAGATTTATATGGGTTCTGCATACGTAAATGACTTCAATTATCTTGGACGAACATACAGAGTAACTGCACAAGCAGATGCACCATACAGGTTAACACCAGATGATATTACAAGAATACGTGTTCGAAACGTAGATGGCCAAATGATGCCTTTAGGAAGTGTAGTAAGATTTAAAGATATCGCTGGGCCAGCCAGAGTGCAACGCTACAACCTATATGCCGCTTCGGGGTTAAACGGTGAAGGAGCTTTAGGAGTAAGTTCTGGCGATGCTCTTGAAGCTATGGAAAAATTAGCAGAAGAAAACTTACCTGATGGGTTTAGCTATGAATGGACAGACATTGCATACCAGCAGAAAAAAGCAAGTGGTACTGCTGGAGTTGCTTTTGGACTTGCTGTACTTTTCATTTTTCTATTATTAGCGGGACAGTTTGAAAGTTGGTTAATCCCATTTTCGATTATTCTCATTGTACCAATGGGACTCTTTTCAGCTCTCTTAGGTTTAGACGTTTTATCTATGGATAATAATATTCTTACTCAAATTGGTATGGTCGTATTAATTGGTCTTGCCAGTAAAAATGCTATTCTAATCGTAGAATTTGCAAAACAACTTGAAGAAAATGGGATGGAACTTATGAAAGCTGCAGAAGAAGCCGCTAAATTGAGATTGAGACCCATTTTAATGACTTCTTTTGCCTTTATCCTGGGTGTAGTCCCACTTGTAATTGCATCAGGTGCAGGAAGCGAAATGCGGAACTCACTTGGAACAGCAGTTTTTATAGGAATGATTGGAGTTACAATTTTTGGTTTGTTTCTTACCCCGGTATTTTATGTACTGTGTAGAAAACTATCGTTTATAAAAATAAGTAAAAGTGAAGGTAATATCGCATTAACAAAAGATGAAGAAAACGATTCTTAACATAGTACACACTATGCCACTTAAAATCAATACAAAATGCCAAAATTAAGTATATATAATATCAAAGCGATGACCTCCATTGGGACATTCATCTTCTTTTTATTTTTTTTTAATTCTTGCGGTATTAAAAAAAGAAAATTCGATCAAAAACCGGATTTAGGAAAAAATATAGAGCAAGGGTTTTTGACAGCAGAAGACTCATTAAGTAATTTCGGAAACACTAAAGTTTTAACAGATTGGTGGTCACAATTTAATGATCCGATTTTGGATACTCTTCTAAATAAAGCAAGAAAGAATAATAAAGATATTAACCAGGCAGTAGCTAATTTTTATGCGGCTCGTGCAGGGTACAAAAGTTCAAAATTCGATAGATTCCCTACAGTAACCGCTAATGGAGGATTTATACGCCAGAGATTAGGCGAAAATGTATTTGTATCAGGTAGTAATCCAACATTTAATCAATATGATGGAACTTTAGATGCCAATTGGGAAATAGGTTTATTTGGACGAATAGGTAATAGAATACGTGCTGCTCAATCCTTTGAGCAAGCACAACTGGCAGGCATGCAAAATATTTATTTATCAATTTTTGCAGAGATCGCTTCTACATATATGATCCTAAGAGGTACACAAAATCAGTTAAAGATCGCAATAAAAAATATAGAGAGTCAAAATGAAACATACGAATTGACTAAAAGACTTACTATCGCAGGAACAGGTAATAAACTAGATGAAGCGAGAGCTCAGGCCCAATATGAAACTACACGCGCTTCAGTACCTCCAATACAGGCAAGGATCACCGAGTTAAATAATCGGCTAAGCGTACTTATTGGTGAGCTACCAGGCACAGTCGAAGAATATCTAGGATCTCCTCTTCCAATCCCCTCATTACCGATTACTGTAAGTGTAGGCAATATACAAGACTTAATAAGGAGGCGTCCTGATATTTTTCAATCAGAAAGCTTATTGTCACAACAAATGGCAATCTATAACCTTACTGCGGCAGAAATTTTTCCAAAGATTAGTTTTAATGGAAATATTGGTTTTTCTGCCATTAATTTTGACAATTTTGGACAAAATGAATCCTTTATCTGGAGTATCGCTCCAAATATTAGTTGGGCAGCCTTTAATTTGGGAAGAGTGAAACAAAATATAAATCAACAGGACGCACTTACATTAGGATTAATCGAACAGTATAAACAAACTGTACTGTTAGCTTTAGAAGAGATTAAGACCACTATGTCTTTTTATCAAGGGCAATCACAACGTAGAGATGATCTTATTCTTGCTGTAGAGGCAAGTCGATTGGCCGCCAAACTATCAAGAGATAGGTATGAGGCGGGACTCGACGATTTTCTGGATGTTCTTAATGCGCAACTTACTGTTTTGCAGGCAGAAAATGAATTAGCTGTAGCCGAAACAAATGCTGCTGCAGGCCTAATAGCAGTTTATAAATCTCTTGGAGGTGGTTGGGAAATTATTGATCCGGAAGAAACTGAAAATAAATTTCAAAATCTTAAAGAAGGTGACGAAACTACGAATTAAAATGCAGTCATGACGAGAAAAAAATGATAGAAAAGCAAGATGAACACGTTAAGTCTCAAATCATAAAATAGTATGGAAGTATTGGAAATTATTACAACGAAATGTATCAACTATTTCTGGACCGTCATCCTTATGAAGAAAACCAGGAATTTAAATTATCATTAAAAGTATTGCTAATAAGTTCAGGTCTGGTCTTTTTGTGTTTTATAGCTCATTTAACAAAAAATATCTCCTTATAACTAGTCATAAATAAAGTCATTCGTTTTGATTTGAAGGTGAAAAATTCTGTAAAATTGATATCCAATATAAATTTATACATCTCTCCAATATTAGTCTACAAAGACCAAATCAAGGTATTAATAACCATTATATTGTGTTAGGGATGGTTTTTTGCAAATAAAATTTAGTAAATTTATAAAACCTTATTTTGATTCATATTTTATATAAACTTTCTATAGCGATTGCATTTCTTTTGATGTATTTATTAGAATCGAGAAAACATGATTGAATTTTTAAAAAGCGACGATAAAACGATAATGGCCATTACTTATGGTGTTATTACAAGAAAAGATATTTTACAACTTGAAGAAGTCTTCAAAATTAAAAGCCAAAAATCGGAAAAAGTTAATTTCTATTGTGAATGTAGAGATTTTATTGATATCACTATCTCTGCTTTTTTAGAAGACTTACTTTTTAAAATAAGGAATATATGTAAAATTGGACGTATCGCTATTGTTTCTAACAATCAAGAAGCCATTAACTCTGCACGCCTTAAAATTAAGTTGCTTGGAAAAGATTTCAAGGTTTTTTCTCTATCGGATCACGAACAAGCCAAACAGTGGGTTACTCTAAGAAATGCCATATCATCATAGAAAAATAAGATTCAATTCTCAAGAATTTGTAATACAAATACTGTAATTAGTGAAACTCGATTTATGATTAAAGAAGTACTTTTAATAACACATCTTTAATCACAAACCTCTATAGGTTTTTGATAATTAATTTATCATGTAATGATACTAAAAGGGCTAACTCTAAAAAGAATTTTCATTCTTTCTCAAGTCATACTAATTTTCGTAGGCTGTGCAACGTATAAAGAACAATACAATCGGCAAGCAGTTTCACAAAAGGATAGTAATAGTAAAATTGAAGAAACTATGTTTTTGGTAGGAGGATTAGGTAATAATCCTAACCCTGAATTTCTGAATCAAATTTCTGAAGAACTAAAAAATAATTCAAGCAACAGCACCCTAATACTTTTAGGCGATAACGTAAATTTTACAAATAATAATACAGATACAAAACAGGGATTAAGTGCTTTAGAAAAACTTATTGGTAGTTTTGAAGGCAGAATTGTTTTCGTTCCTGGTGATTTAGAATGGAGTAAAAATAGTGAGTCCCATTTGGAACGTATCGAGAAATACTTACAAAAGGAAATAAGCACAAACAAAATATTCCTACCTAAAAAAACATGCCCCCTAGAGCAAGTAACCATTAATGACAATCTGGATCTGATTCTTATTGATTCTCAATGGTATTTACAGGACTGGGATCGAATAAAAGGAATCAATGTCAATTGTACTGATATAAAAACAAGAAGAAGATTTGTTGAAGAGTTAGAAGGAATGCTTCGTGATTCCAGAGGTAAAAATACGGTAATTGCTATGCATCATCCTATTTTTAGCAACGGAGAATATGGAGGTCAAAAAGGTTTTCTCGCGCATAACCTGCCGGTTCCAATTGTAGGCTCCCTAGGATATGTTATGCAACAATTAGCTGGAAGCGACCCTAAATCAACAGGGTTTAAAAGATATCGATCGTTAATGATACAAGTGTCTTCGCTAGCACAACGTTTTGAAAGAGTAACCATAGTTTCAGGGCATGAGAAAAGTCTTCAATTGTTAAAAAGCAACAAAGTAAATCAGATTATAAGTGGTGCTTTGGGAGAAACATCCAGAACGAATAAAGGCTATGGAAATGTGAGTGCCATAGGGGGACGATTAGAATATGAAGGCATATACACTTCTGGTCAACAAGGATATGCTAAACTTATATATTATAAAGATGGGTCTTCTAAAGTGTTCTTTTATCAAAAAAATGATATACAAAACAATCTATCTTTTGATATAGAAAAACAATTTGGTAAAACTAAACCTTTTAATGTAACTACCAAGACTATACCTTCTACCACCAAAGCAACTATATTAAAACCTAAAGATACTATTAGAAGTGGGTTCTATAAATTTATGTGGGGTAAAAATCACCGCAATGTATATGCAAAACCTATCACCGCTTCTAATGCTATTCTGGATACATTATACGGAGGATTAAGAATTATGAAAGAAGGAGGAGGACATCAATCGCAAAGTCTACGATTAACAGATATCAATGGACGACAATACGCAATGCGTAAACTACAAAAAGAAGGATTACGATTTTTACAATTTCAGATAAAAGGCATCGCTTATAATCCCGAAAGTTATGAGGATACCGGTGTTGAAAAATTTGTTACCGATTTCTTTACCACTTCTCACCCCTATATGCAACTCACTATACCCGCAATGGCAAAGGCTGTGAACATAAATCATGCAGATACCAAATTGTATTATATTCCCGAACAGAAGGTTTTGGGTAATCTTAATCCCGAATATGCGAATGCTCTCTATTATATAGAACAAAGACCTTCAGACGAACAAAAAGACTATATAGGATACAATCGAAATACAAACTACAATCAACACCCTATAACCGATTTTGAAAGTACAACAGATATGCTTGAAAAACTCAGATCAGATGAAAAGTACAGCATTGATCAAAGAGCATATATAAGAGCTCGAATTTTTGATATGCTTATTGGTGATTGGGATAGGCATGAAGATCAATGGAGATGGATTGAATATACGATATCAGATGATAAAAAAGTTTTTGTTCCTGTACCAAGAGATCGCGATGGAGCGTTTGGCAAATATGAAGGATTAGGGATAGATTTCGTTCAATTAATTATGCCAGAAACAAGATTTTGGCAAACCTATGATGATCATATCAAAAGCATTAAATGGTTCAATGGTGAAGTCTTTAATTTAGACAAAACTTTACTCCGAGAATTCGATTTAACGGTATGGAAAAAAGAAGCAAAAACAATACAACAAGGGCTTACAGATGAAGTATTAGATCAGGCTTTTCAAAATTTACCTTTTGAAATACGCAATGAAACCAAAGATTACTATAAACCAATCATCAAAAAAAGACTAGCCAAATTACAAGAATTTGCAGAAGAATATGCGCGATTCTTGACAAAAACAGTTGTGTTACATGCTACAGACAAGGATGATAGGATTATAGTTAACCGAAATGAAAATGGTACCACCACTATAGAAATGTTCAGAAAGAAATCTGAAGAATCTAATCCACCATTTTTTACCAATACATATGATCCCGATTTGGTTAGTGAAATTTGGGTTTATGGTTTAAATGATCAGGATACTTTTGTAGTGAATGGAAGCAAAAAGGCAAAAATAATGATTAGACTCATCGGAGGGCATGGTGAAGATAGTTTTATGACGACTACTAAAAGAAAGCTTAAAATATATGATTTCAAACATGAAAATAATAATTTTAATGGCAGTACATCTCCAAGAAGACAGTTATCAGAACAATACGAAGTAAACAATTTTCACTATAGGTATTTCCTAAAAAGTAACAATATTATAAGTCCGATTGTAGGTTTTGGGAATGACAAAGGACTTTTTGCCGGAATATCTAATGTTTATACAAAAAATGGATTCAACGGAAATCCATACCGACAACAACACGCGCTATCTGCAAATTATTATTTCAATCTAAGTGCTGTTGAATTACATCTTTCTTCTGATTTTGCTAATATCATTCCGGATGTGAATATAGATATTGAAGGATATTTCACCAGTCAGGGATTTGCACGTAATTTTTTTGGTCTTGGTAACGATTCAATTAATCAGGAAGATGATATAGATAGAGAATTCAATCAGGTAGAAACACAACAGATTCAAATATTTCCAAGTTTAAAATACAAAATATTTAAAATCGGTCCAGAATTTGAATCCTACAAAGTAGAACAAAATCTTTCTCGTATATCGACAACTGAAAACCTAAATCCTGAGGTTTTTGAATCACAACAATATATCGGAGCCAAAGCCTCTTTAAAGTATCAAAACGTAAATAGTTTTGGCTATCCTACCAAAGGGTTTTATTTTCAGTTAACAGGCGGATGGAAAACCAATATAGATAATAGTGATAACAATTTTGGATTTATAGAAGCTTCATTAGGTATAGATCAAAATTTGATACGAAATGAAAATCTGGTACTAAGTACGAAGATTGGTGGAAAAAGTAATATTGGTAACAATTTTTTCTTCTATCACGCTGCAAGTTTGGGGCAAAATAATGGACTTCGGGGTTTTAGAAATAATCGATTTGCCGGGAAACATTTCTTTTACCATACATCAGATCTTAAACTGAGAATTAAGCAATTCAATACAAGTATGATGCCGATTACTTTTGGTATTTATGGTGGATTTGACTATGGTCGGGTATGGTTAGAAAATGATGATTCCAATACTTGGCATCATGGTGAAGGAGGAGGTTTATGGTTTGGTGGTTTAAACGCACTGAGTTTAAAATTAGGGTATTTCAGATCAGATGACGATGCAATGCTAAATATCAAACTTGGGTTTGGATTTTAAAAAATGATGGATATGTCAATACAAAATACATGATACGATATTATATATACGCAGTTAGTAGATCTTGTAGAAGTAAAAATGATATCGAAGCCTTCTATTGTAAGGATTCAAAAAAGAATATGTGTCAATTTAATCTAGAACAATTGATAACAAAAATCAATGAAACTGATAAATATATATTTTACATGACTAAGCAAAATATCCATTATCAGATATATATGGATAAAAAATTAGATCTTTTAAAGGTTTCGTCTCATGATTTTAGAGATGGATTATCAGAGTTACTTTCGTTACCTGAAAAACAGGAAAACCTATAACTCCATATGCACTGACGACGAATGCAAGCATGTATTTATTAATATTCCAGATTAAAAAAAGGGCTTCAATAAGAACTAATCATTTCACGTAACATCTTAAAATCTCTTCTGCTTTACCAGTAGGATACTGAAACACCTTCAGAATTGAAAGGATCCTAGTCATAATCTGGATTAAGGCCAATCATCGTGTTTATACAAATATTATAGTTCGTCAAAAGAAAGAACTTAGCATCTTTTACTCTTTAACACCTTATATTACGTTCCTTAATTTTATTAAATCAATAATAATCTTTAAAAACACAAAAAAGTATATTTCTTAGTATCTTACAGATAATTTTACATAACTATATGGTTAAGGCAACTAAAAATAATATCAGAAACATCATCAAAAAGGTTCAAAACCCCTTATTAATTACCAGGCTTGGATATGTACCTCCACATGTTTCATTATTACAAACCAAAAAATTCGAAAATAACGGAGATCTGTGGTTTTTGAGCGATCAATACAGTGTTTGTAATAAAGACTTGATAATTTCTAACGAGGCCATGTTGATATATAATAGTCCAGAATTGAAACTATTCCTAAGTTTATATGGTAAGGCAGAAATCATTGATAATCATAAGAGATTAAAAGAATTATACAACGAAGAAGATATCGCATATGGTAAGCAAAGAAAAAAAGATACATTAACGGCTATAAAATTTGAAATCTTAAAAGCAGATTATTGGGATAATTCGAATCGCGAATGCAATAATATCTTCACAAAAGACTATATAGATTAGGTTACTCTATTTCTGATACTACCACCCCTTCTGTAGTAAAAGCAAATCCCTGTTGTCCAGAGACCCCTACCATTACTCCCTGAAAAATTGGTACGACAAGCGTATTGGCACCCCAGGTAATCAAAAAATTAGCCCCACTACCGCCAGTAGTATCATCTTCTTCAATCACGTACTCTATTGATTCTAATGGTTTTAAATAAATCGGTTGTTCGATATAGCCTCTCACAAAATCGCCAGCAGTATTATAATAATCTACATTTTTAATAAAGAGAGAATCTTTCTTACTCGTGTTTCGAATACTTAACGTAGCGGTTAACTGAAACCTAAAGTCTTTGGTTTTGTTATAAATATCCGAGTAAATAGGCACATATACTTCTCTTTTTATTGGATAGCTAAAACCATCACTACTATCGGGTATCTTATTTTCTTTTAAAATACC
This sequence comes from uncultured Aquimarina sp., assembly GCA_947497175.1. Classification (GTDB taxonomy): domain Bacteria; phylum Bacteroidota; class Bacteroidia; order Flavobacteriales; family Flavobacteriaceae; genus Aquimarina. The sequence goes on from CANMFM010000003.1 coordinate 91,495, forward strand.
TTGTTCGATTTCTTTATTTGGATTTTGCCTAGCACAGGATATTAAGCTGATTATAAACAAAATAGTGATGTATCTACACATGGAATTTATACTATTGCTGATTATTTTTTTAAATTACATTTATTTCTGCTTTAAACAAGTTTTAAACGAATATTTTCGCAAAATTCTATTGGATATTTTTATATTCCAAAGTCACCTTTCTACTAAATAATTAAGCACTATATCAAAAAAATCAAACTCTTCAAAAGTCTTAAAAATTAATTAATAAGATTGTAATCATGCATACTAACAAAATGAAATTTTATAATTTCATTAGTAAATTATTCTAGTTTTTGCAAAAGAAGACAATTTTATCTTTTTACATAAAAGACCGTGTTTTTATAAAAAAATACTCTTTTAAATCCCAAAACAAACTTTTTTCATAGTTTTTTGAATCGTTTTTATACTTTTAGGTTGTTTAGAAAATGTCTGTTTTGTTAATACAATTAACAATTGAAGTCTTTCATTATCCTTTTTTATGTTAAAAAATATATCATAAGGTTAAACCCCGTTAAAACAATTGACAAATGTTTTGTAACCCTTATATTATATGAGGCATGCAACTATCAAATATAAGTTTCCTTAAAATTTCATTACAACTCCTTAGATGATGTTGGATTTCAAGAGTTTTACTTCTATAAATAAAAATCACAATATCAAAATGAAACAAGTAGTAGAAATAACACATAGTAAATCAAAAAATTTAGAGCCTTAATTAAACTAGATTTGGCGTTTATACATAATGAATAATCACATTACAAATAACTAATATGAAACAAAGACACACAATACAAAGACCAGGATTAAAAAGAAGATTTTTTGGCAGTAAAGCGTATTTACGCAGTGTACAAAGAAAAGTTAAAAATGCTATGAAACCCAAAAAAGCTCTATCAATTTAGCGACTAATACAGCAGACAAAAAAATTATTAAAAAAGTAAAAAACATGAATAAAAAGAAATACTTAAATAAGGCAATGGCTTGGATAGAAAAAAAACCAACAACTTCAATAAAATCTATTGCTGAAGGATACGAAAATCCAAAAACTTTTACTAGCAAGTCTACAAAACGAAAAATACATGCAGACGTATCTTATGTTACTCATGGAGGTGCAAAACACTACACAGACATTGCTTTAAAACAAGAAAATCCCAAGCAACAAGTTGTGAAGTGGAAAGTTTTAAGCTTTATGGCCGGAATGAAACGAGGGAAATTACATTTATTGGCCCCAAGAGGACATAAGGCATTCACCGAAAGACTAATAGAACGCCACAACATCAACGCCATAGTACATCCTCTGTATTAATGCAATACTAACTGGTTTTTTCCATACCTATACCGCTCAAGACTTCTACAAGTTTTTTCATAGTAATAGGCTTTACTATATAATTATTTACAATACTATACGATTTTGCTTTCAGAACATCTTCTGGATCTACCGAAGAAGACACTATGTATATTGTGATCTCTTTGGATACAGGAGTCTGTATAAACTCATCCAAAAACTGCCAGCCATCAAGAATAGGCATATTAAGATCTAAAAGTATAACGTCTGGTAATTTCTCTCCATCTGTGACTAACGCAGTAAGGGCATCTAATGCTTCCTGACCGTTTCTGTAGATTAAAAAATTGTTGCAAACTTCAGCAAGTTGCATTACTTTTTTTACCCCAAAAATAAAAATGGGATCATCATCGATAATACAGGCGATATCAATTTTCTTCATGTTTCAAAAATATTTTAAATGTTGTTCCTTCATCTACTTTACTTTCAACTTCAATTTTTCCACCAATAGCTTCAACTTGATTTTTAGTAATAAATAATCCAATTCCTCTGGCATCCTTATTTTTATGAAAAGTTTTGTACATTCCAAACAGTTTTGAATGGTGCTTATTTAAATCTATGCCTAAACCATTATCTTCTATACACAAAACAATATAATCATCTTCTTTGTAAGCATTTAACATAACATAACTTTCTCTTTTGGGAGAAGCATATTTTATACTATTGGTTAAAAAATTAAGGATAATACTATCCAAATAAGCAGATATCCCAGAGACTTTAACGTGTTGGTTTACTGCGTTCATAATTTTCACTTCAGCTTTGCTGGCACTTAATTTAAGTCCGCTGATAACATTATCTATTGTAACACGCAAATCTATACCTGCTAGACCTTTATCTAAAAGTGTATTCATTAAAACGACTTCATTGAGATGTGTAATTGTCTCTGTAAGGTGAACAGAAGCTCTTTTAAAATGATGTATAATTTCGTTATCCTCAAGATTTGGATTCTCCTGGATGTGTAAATCCAAAAGCATATTAAAGTTACCTGAATGTGATTTTAAATTGTGAGAAACAATATGTGCAAAGTTTTTAAGCCTATCATTTTGATCATTGGCTACTTGCAATAAAGATTTTATTTCCTTTTCTACCTTTTTAAGTTCGCTGATATCTGCGGCAACCCCAAGATAACCTATAATCTCATTATCTGTTTTTACTGCGGTAACTGTAAGTTGTACAGGAAAATAAGTTCCGTCTTTTCTAACGTGTGTCCATTCTCGGGTATCAGGTATTCCTTGACTAGGAAGTGCCGTAAACACTTCAAATCCTTCTATATTTTTATTTAATTGTTCAGACAATTCTGCGCTTCTTTTTTCAACTTCTTCTCGCACATGAACAATTTGCGGCGTCATTTTATGCAGTACTTCTTCTTTTTTATATCCTAGCAAGTTTTCTGCTCCTTCATTAAATGTGGTAATTATCCCTTTTGTATCGGTACCAATAATACTAACTTGTGTATTTGATTTTAAAACACTTTCTAATTGCGATACTGTTTGCTGAAGTTTTTCTTTAGCACGAATTCTTGGAGTAATGTCGGTAATCTGTGAAATAAAATATAATGGTTCACCTTCTTCATCTCTAATTATAGAAGCAGATAGAATAACATGGATAATATGTCCTTTTTTATGAAAGTATCTTTTCTCCATGTGGTAAAAAGTTTTTTTACCATCTAATAAATCCTGTACCAAGTCTAAATCTGCCTCGAGGTCATCAGGATGCGTAATATCCTGAAAGGTTAACTCTATGAGTTCTTCTGAAGAGTACCCTATAATTTTACAGAGTGTTTGATTCGCTTCAAGCCATTTTCCTTCGAGGTCCAAAATAGCCATTCCGATAGCGGCATTTTCAAAATTTTCTCTAAATTTTTTTTCACTTAATTTTAACTTAATTTCTGCTTCTTTAGCTCTTGTAATGTCTTGGGTAAGCATAATGACTCCCCCTACTTTATTAGTGCTTGTATACCATGGGTGAAGTTTCCAGGATAGCCATTGCACGGTTCCGTCAGCTCTTTCAAAACAATCTTCATCAGACTCTAGTATTTTACCATTTAAACAATCCCGATGATCCTGTTTCCATTCTTCTCCAATTTCAGGAAAGACTTCATAATGAGATTTTCCTATTATACGCTCTTCTTTAATATTGTAATCTATCAACCACTTTTTAGAGTGCGCAATGTAGCACATGTTGGTGTCTAACATTGCAATGGCACCAGGTGCTTGTTCTATAAAAACTTTATGTTTTTCGAGATCCTTTTTTTGCCTGGTGATTTCCTGATGTGTACCAATAACCCACTCGGGTTCTCCTTTTGCAGTCCAGCTTACCACTTTTCCTTTATCCAAAACCCATATCCAATCCCCATTTTTATGCTTCATTCTGGTCTCATGTTCGTAATGAGCAGTTTTTCCTTCAAAATGCTTTTGTAATAATTGATTGGATTTTTCTAAATCGTTAGGGTGTATGCATTTTTTCCATGTATCAATAGAAATTGGTTCGAGTTCAAGAAGTGAATACCCAATTATTTCTGCCCATCTTTCATTAAAAATGGTTTGTCCGGTTTGTACATTCCATTCCCAAATACCACTATTTGTTCCATCGATAATGTGCTGAAATCGTTCTACTTGTTTTTTTAAATTTAATTCTGCTTTTTTAATTTTAGTAACATCTGTATGGGCACCAATCATGCGATACGGTTTATTTTCAGCATCCCTGATAACCACTCCTTTACAATGAATCCAAACTGTATGTCCCAATTTATGTTGATATCGTACTACCTGATCGTATGGATAATCAGGATTTTCGCAATGTTTATTAAAGTTATCTATAGCAACGGCAAGATCCTCTTGATTGATAATGTCCTGCCAGGCAGAAGCCTTATGAGGCATATTTTCAGGGTCGTATCCCAACGTAGTCCAGAATTTTGGATTCATCCATTCATTATCCGGGTTTTTGAGATCCCAAAACCACAATCCATCAAGAGCTGACTTTTGTATAAAGTCAAAAATAGATTCATCCTTCTTAATTAAAGAATATAATTCCCTCTTTAGATAATTTTCTTTGTGAACGACAGTAAATATAGGTTCAGCAGATTTTTTGTACATATCTTAAATTTCATGACGAGGGGTAATTTATTAATATAAAATTAACGTTTTTCGAATATATTTAAATCCATTTTTACCGCATTATTTATAAGGACAAACCATATTATTGCGTTTTTTATAATTTTTATAAGTATTATTTTTTTAGAACAATTTATCCTTAAATCATTAGATAAATTAATACTTTGAGCAACATTTTTTTTCTGTAACTGAAATCCAAAAGGCCTCATGATTTTCGTTTTTTCATTCATACTAAAAAATGAATTTTAACAAAAAATAATGATTTTTTTTACGGAATTCATCATTTTTTTTACGGAATTCCGTAATTTTTAGAATATGAACCAATGATTTAATAATTTATTTACTTATAAAAAATAATTTTTTCTATCTTAGAAAAGACGTTTTCATAAGAATTATATGGAACAGAAAAAATAAATAAACTAATATATTTACTTTTTTACATGTTCTCATGATCACACTACATTTGAGATATTCCTCTATTTTTTTCTGTTAACAAAATTTTAACTTTTCAATGAAAACCGAATAGATCATTTATATCGTATATATTAATCATAACTAAAACCCCATAATCATGAACTCTAACAAATACATATTATTTTCAATATTTTTATTGTGTATTATTACTTCTTGTTCTTCAGAAAAAGATAGTAATGAACTTGAAGAAATAACCTCTCTAGAAAATTCTGAAAATACCGAACCAACAGGATCATCAGCTAAAGATCTTTTGTCTGAAGAAAAATTCACAAAATTATTGATAGAATTAGTACATATTGAAGGGCATCAACCTACGGCAGAAACACTAAACAACTTCGAATCATTTTTAGAAGAAAGGTTAAATAAATCCGGTGGAATTGAAATTAGACTCAAAGAAATTTCATCTCCTGGATTAGCATCGTATTCAATAGATGATATCGTTGATTTAGAGCAGAAACATCGTGAATCGTATAACTCGCAAGAGCAAATAGCCGTTTTTGCATTTTTTGTAGACGGAGAATATGCCGAGAATACCGAAAACTCTTCAGTACTGGGTATTGCTTACCGAAACACTTCATTTGTTGTTTTTGAAAAAACGATTCGTAATTTTAGTGATACTCTATTAGCACCATCCCTTACTGTTCTGGAAACCACAGTAGTTAATCATGAATTTGCTCATTTATTAGGCTTGGTTAATGCAGGTACTCCTCTACAAAGTAATCACCAGGATACTGATCATGGAAGACACTGCAATGTAGAAGATTGTTTGATGTATTGGACAGCAGAAACAGGTGAAGGACTTATTAATATGGTCTCAGGTGGAACAATCCCAACCCTGGATGCTCAATGTTTAGCAGACCTTAAAGCCAATGGCGGAAAATAAACGATGTAATTTTTCAATCAATTCTTTTGTTTAATAGCCTGCACTAATTGCTGTATGTATTTACTACGCTTTTATATAGATAACGGATATTCCTATACTCTGAAAATAAGATATAATCCAGCTGCAATTAATTTTGATGGTAAGGATAGGACTGATACATTATCTATCTTTATCACATATTATGATCTGAACCCTGGTAACAAAAGATTTTCAGAAGAAGAAAGAGACGAATTACATTTTGCCTCATTTATTGATCTCAATAACGATAGAGAATTTGAGTTTAACAAAACACCAAATACCAATCCTTGAAACCTTGTCGGTTTAAAAAGATCAGTACAATTTCTCGAACAGAAAAAACACCGTGATGAACAATATGCATACACCTTGTAAAATGAATTAGTTATTTCTAAAATTATTCATCGCTTTTTGCTTTTCACCTCTTGAGAATGTACTAATATGTAGTATATTGCCTGAAATTAAATGTGATTGACCCGTGAAGTATATTGAGATTTTAGTCAAATTACGTAAAATTATTCGTTCCATCAATCTAGAGAGTAAGAAGATTGAAAAAGAGCTTGGAGTGAGTATTCCACAACTTTTAGTGCTGCAATATTTATCAGATCAGCAAGATTACCGAGCATTTGCAAAAGACATTAAGGCTTATATTAACCTGAATGCAAGTACAGTTTCTGGTATCATTTCCAGATTGGAAGCCAAGGGATTTGTAGCCCGTTTACCCGAGCCCAATGACAAAAGAGCTACCTATATTACCCTTACAGCAAAAGGTGCCGAATTGCTTCAAGAATCGCCTACCACACTGCAAGAAAAACTATCTCAAAAATTAAAAAAATTAACTCCAGAACAAATTGATGAGTTAGATAGAAATATAGAACTACTAACTACCATTATGGATGTTGAAGATATAGATGCAGCTCCCCTATTAACCATCAAGGAAATAAGCAATACAAGCAGCTCTGAGTAATTAAAACTCAATTTTAACATAACTTTTTCTTTTTACCAGGTTTTACTATAAACACTACTAACAACACTATAAAGATATCCTTAAAATCGGGTAGTGATTTATGTTTCTACACAAAATAGTTTGTGTAGAAACTATTTTATGTATATTTGCAGAAAGCCTTTTAAATAAAGAGTTTTTCAAATTGTTTCACTAAAAACGAAAAGGATGGAAAAAGAAAAGTACTTAGAAAAAGCAATTGTCTGGGCAGAAAAAAAATCGACTGTTTCTCTACGAGCGATAAAAGAAGGTTACGAAAACCCTAAGGTGTATAAAAGCAAAGTTACCGAAGAAATAGTTCAGGCAGATCTCTCTTTTACTACTCATGGCGGTGCTAAACACTATACAGAAGTTGCATTAAAAAAAGATGACCCAAAAAATCTTGTAGTCAAATGGAAAGTGCTGAGCTTTATGGCATCAATGAAAAAAGGAAAATTACATTTACTTGCCCCAAAAGGACATAAAGCATTTACTGAAAAACTAGTGAAACAGCATAATATTAATGCAGTTGTTCATCCTATATAATGCAGGTGAATTATACAAATTCAGATAAACACAAAAATTAAATTAAATTAAAATACAATAAAAGTTATGCCTCAAAAAAATGGAATCCCAGGAAAAAATAAAGATTCTCAAGAAATTAGAAATGAAATTAAATATTGGAAACTACAGAATAAAATGAGAAAATGTTCTGATTTCTCGGATATGTCATATTGGGAAGTAATGAGTACAAATAGTGCTCTGTAAAATTTTTAAGTATACTTTTAATTTGCGAAATATTCAATTCATTTATGAATTTCACAACCTACGATGCTTTTAATAGAATTACCCGTCTACATATCGAAAGAATAACAAGTTTTATTTTTAAACATTCTAAAGGTATGGGAGATTCAAAATCTGCAATACGTAAAGCAATAGAATACTCTGCAAAAGAAATACCCGGGTTTGGCGGTAAAGTTTTTGTTGCTGAAGAAAAAGACAAAATAATTGGTGCTGCCGTAGTAAACAAAACAGGAATGAACGGCTACATCCCCGAAAATATTCTGGTTCATATCGCTACTCATAAAAATTGTACCGAAAAGAACCTGAGGAAAAAATTAATTCAAGCTGCAAAGCAAAATTGTAATGGAGAAGTTGCACTATACATGAAACCCAGCAATCCTTCAACATTCTATTACGAGGTTATTTAAGCTAATCATCTTAAGTCATTTGAAAAAGCATTTAAAATTCAATTAAATGCTTTACCTGTATGACTAAATACTAAAAAAATAATGAGACAACTAAAGATAACAAAACAAGTTACCAATAGAGAATCAAAATCTCTGGACAAATACCTACAAGATGTAAGCAAGCTATCTATGGTAACCGCTGAAGAAGAAGTAGAATTAGCCCAGCGAATAAAACAGGGAGATCAAGTTGCTCTCAATACGTTGGTCACGGCAAACTTACGTTTTGTGATTTCGGTAGCTAAGCAGTATCAAAATCAAGGATTAAAACTTGCCGATCTTATTAATGAAGGTAATCTTGGCTTGATAAAAGCAGCTAAACGTTTTGATGAAACCAAAGGATTTAAGTTTATTTCTTATGCTGTTTGGTGGGTGCGTCAATCTATTTTGAAATCTCTGGCAGAGCAATCACGAATAGTGAGACTACCGCTTAATAGGATTAATACCCTAAACAAAATGAATAGAGCGTATACTTCTTTAGAACAAAACTACCAACGCCCTCCTAGTGTCGAAGAAATAGCAAAAGAATTAGAGGTTCCAACAGAAGCAATTAAACAATCTGTACGACATTCTGGAAGACCGGTTTCTCTGGATGCTCCATTAAAAGACGGAGAAACATCAAGTCTATACGAAGTAATCGGATCTTCAGAATCAACCGCTCCAGATAAATCTTTGTTGAAAGTTTCATTACAAACTGATGTCAACAGAGCCTTAGACATACTTCCACCAAAAGAAGCTAACATTTTACGATTATATTTTGGTATTGGTCCCTACGAGGCAAAGAGCCTTCATGAGATATCTGAAATTTTTGACCTGACCAGAGAACGTGTGCGACAAGTTAAAGAAAGAGCCGTAAGGCGATTACGCCATTCTTCAAAAAGTAGAATTCTAATACCCTATTTGGGGTAAATAAAAAAAATAAAATGTTAAGAATAGAAATAAAAGAAGGAGAACATATTGATAGAGCTCTTAAGCGTTATAAACGAAAACACCGAAATGTAAAGCAAATGCAGGAAATTAAAGAACGGAAGCATTACACCAAAAAATCCACCAAAAGGCGAGAACAATTACAAAAGGCTCAATACAAAGAAAAATATCTAAAAGAACACAATGATGAGTGGTAAACACACTCAGATTTGCAACATTATCGTATTGGCTAGTAAACAAAAAATAGTATAACCGATCCAAAAAATTGATTTATGAAAATTATAAAGATTAAAAGAGAAACTAAAACTGAAAAACGTTACAGCAGAAAAATGGGTGAACTAACTACCAAAGTTACCTATATCAAAAAATACTTGTTGGGATTACCCGTAAAAACGATACATAAATATCGAGAGACTTATTATGGAGAAATAAAAAATTGTGATGATTGCATGCTTTATGTATAGTTCCTCTTTAACTATCTTTTTTATAATTCTACATTACTAATAAACCTTATATTTTATGAAAGTACTTGTCGTTGGAGCAGGTAATATGGGACGCACCTATGCAGAAGGGATGTCTAAATCAAAGCTATTGAAGAAAAAAAATATTATGGTCCTGGATAAATCTGATGAAAAATTAGAAGAATTGGATCAAATCTCTTATTTTGATGCGTTTAGCCATCTGGAAGATTGTGTGCCTCAGGCAGATATAATTTTTATAGCGGTAAAACCGTATCACGCAGAACAATTACTCAAAAAAATAAATCCATTGGTTACGGCTGATCAAATAGTAATTTCTATTATGGCAGGAGTCACTTTAGATACAATTAAAAGCGTATCAGGTGTAAACAAAATAGTAAGAGCAATGCCAAATTTACCCGCAAAAGTTGGTAAAGGATTAACTTCTTATGTAGCCTCAGATAATATCTCAAGATTAGAGTTGCTCACCGTCGAAAGTCTTTTAGATACCACCGGGAAATCTATACGAGTAGATAACGAAAATTTAATTGATGCGTCTACAGGAATTTCAGGAAGTGGACCTGCATATGTGTTTTATTTTATGCAAAGTATGATGGACGCTGCTCAACAAATGGGGTTCTCTAGAAACGAATCAAGAATTCTGGTAAGCCAAACATTTACGGGTGCATCAGAATTATTCGATCAGTCTGATCTGTCACCGAACTCTTGGATGAAAAAAGTAGCATCTAAAGGAGGTACAACTCGCGCTGCTCTGGACTCTATGGAAGATAATAACGTAAACGAATTAATTAAAGAAGCTGCATTTTCAGCATTTAACAGAGCCATTGAACTTGGAAAGGACCATTAATACCGAATATATCTAGTATTCTGTATTTGAAGGTAACCATATTAGGATAAAAAAAATATACCTTACCTCATCTTTTATATTACGATTCTAAATTGTGCAATACATTAATTGCTTGGAATTTCAATTACTCTATTCGTAGATTCTGCCATTTCATTTTTCTCCTCTCCAATCATAAAAAATAATGAGATTAAAAATATAAACAGGGATAATGCGGTTAACACTATAAATGACCATTTAGGATTACTGGATTTCATGTTTTTTAATTTGTATTTCCATTACTACATACGATAGAAACTTAACCTTGGTTTCTGAAGAAGCGTTAAAAAAATATTAAAATACTATGCTATTTATTAAACAACCTTAGTAAGTCTGACCGTTTAGGACAAATTTAAAAACAAATAGTTTCTATAGAAACTATTTGTGATAAGTTTAGCGTTCTTAATGGCAAGCATACACTCAAAAAAAATCGTAAAAACCTGAATTTAAAACAAATACATCCAACAACATCATTAAAACAGGTATCAATTAAGAAAATTACTATTATAATAGATTTGTTAATAAAAACCGAAAAATCATTTTTTTAACATAAAATGGTATATTAGTATACCTAATTATTTTTTATGCAGCCAACCGAATTAATTTATCAGTTACAGCAAAAAAACGAAAAAGCTTTTCAAAAAATATATGAAATGTACTCTGATAACACATTTGGAGTTATTAATACCATTATCAAAGATGAAACAATATCTGAGGAAATTTTACAAGATGTCTTTATAAAGATTTGGAATAATGCTGGCTCTTATTCTGAAAAAAAAGGACGGTTCTTTACCTGGGTATTAAATATAGCCAGAAATGCGGCCATTGATAAGACAAGATCAAAATCATTTAAAAACTCTCAAAAGAACCAAGATGCCAAATATTTCGTAGATATATTAGAAGAGAAAAGTAGTTTTTCTCATAAGATTGATGCTATAGGTATCAAAAAGTATATTAATGTTTTAGAACCTTTATGCAAAAAAGTGATTGATTTATTATTTTTTAAAGGGTTTACCCAAAAAGAAGCTTCTGAAGAACTAGAAATTCCTTTGGGTACTATAAAAACAAGAAATAGAATCTGCATCAATAAATTAAGAGAAATTTTGGACGTGTAATTATGGAGATTGAAAAGTATATAACATCAGGAATATTAGAACTATATGTATATGGAGCTTTATCCGAAGAGGAAAATAAAGAAGTATACGAAGTATTAAAAAAATACCCTGAGGTAGAAAAAGAAGTTGAACAAATCGAAAAAGGGCTGCTTCAGCTATCTGGCGCAACAGCACCTTACAATCCTGAGAAGGTCTATAACCGTATCAAGGACCGTTTACATTTTTCTGAAGATAAAAAAGTTATTCCAATAGGACGAAAGCGTACAAATTGGACTGCATATATAGGTTGGGTTGCTTCTGTAGCTCTTTTAATCGGTTTAATAACACAATTCAATCAAAACAAAGAATTACAACAACAAGTTGTTAATGCAAATATGGAGCAACAACTACTAGAAGGAAAAATTAATGTTGCAGAAGAAGATTTAACCAAAACAAAATCTTTATTAAATGTACTAAGAAATAAAGATATTATTCAAATCCCGCTACAAGGTCAAAAAGTAGACCCGACCGCTTATGCTGCTGTTTATTGGGACAAGGAGAATCAAATAGCGTACATAGATGTAGCTGGATTACCTACGCCACCTCCTGGAAAAGTATATCAAGTGTGGTCATTAAAATTAACACCTCTTACGCCAACCAGTCTGGGGGTTTTAGACAAATTCAATGAAGATGAAAATAAAATATTCGCTGTAACCAATGTCAATGAATCTGAAGCTTTTGGTATCACATTAGAACCAGAAGGAGGTAGTGAATCCCCTACTCTTGAGCAGCTATATACCTTAGGAGCTGTAGAATCTTAGATATACATTGTAAACTACCTCAGAGCAAGCCCATGAGGCATCGGTTGAAAAATAATTTTGATTTCGAGGCAAGCCTGGAGCATTTAAATCTCGATTATCGAGTAAATATTCATTTTGTATAATTTAAAGTTTACGCAAATACATACGAGGATTATACAAACACGGTTTTTTGAATAAATGTTAATATATTGTTAACACTATTTAAATCGATACAAAAGAGAGTCCCAGAAAACAATAAATCAATGGCTAATCTCTTACAGAATAGTATTGAACCTTTCGTTAAATAATATCGATTTTATATTCAGAAAATACGAACTATATAATTATACCTCCCCTACAATCTGAAAAAAATGTTAAATCATATTTATTTAATTGATATATCAACTATATTTATATCAAATATATAGTATATGAACCTACCGCTCCCTTCAGAAACAATATTTCACGTTATTGAGAGTACTATTAAAGAGTATCGGAAATTTGCACAGAAAAATATTTCAGAACAAATACAGGATATGACTATCGATCAGGGTTTGGTACTCCTTTTTCTGAATCAGCATCCGGACTTAACTCAGAAAGAAATTGCAGCATTGGTGTTTAAAGATAAAGCCTCGATGACACGAATGATTGATACTATGGTTCATAAAAAATACCTGGAACGCTCTATGAACCCCAAAGACAGAAGGCGTTACAAAATTAAAATCACAGCTAAAGGAAAGGAGGTATTAAAAACCCTTCCTCCTATCATTCATCATAATAGAAATTCATCATTAAAAGGAATCACAAAAAACGAACTCAATCAATTGGAAACCATTTTAGGTAAAATCATAACCAATTGTACAAAAAAGTAAGATTATGAAAGCTATATGCAAATTTACCATAGCCATGTTTTTAATGCTACTTACCGCTCAACTAAATGCCCAGAAAAAAGTTGAACCGTTACCCCCCAAAGAACAACAAATTGTTGTTGATTCTGTAGGTAATAAACTAAACGCAAACTATATTTTTCCGGAAATAGCCTCTAAGATGTTCTCCAGTATTCAATCAAAACTTAAGAACGGTAATTATAGATCAATTTTAGATCCTCACGAATTTGCTACCACTTTAACCAAAGATCTTCAGGCGATCAGTAAGGATAAACATTTAAGGGTTACTTTTGCTCCAGAACAAATAGCCGAACAACAACAAGCGATTACTCCAGAAGATAGCATAGCGTATTTGACTCGACGTATTAATATCATGAAGCGAAATAATTATGGTTTTAAAGAATTGAAAATTATGGCGGGTAATATTGGCTATTTAGATCTTCGAAGTTTTTCTAATGTAGAATACGCTGGAGAGACAGCTGTATCGGCCATGAACTTTTTGAGTAATACCGATGCAATCATTATTGATCTTCGAAATAATGGCGGAGGAAGCCCGGCGATGATCCAACTTATTACAAGTTACCTATTTGAAAATCATCCTGTTCATTTGAATAATTTCTATTGGCGTCCATCTGATCAAAATTCTCAAACCTGGACGCTACCACATGTACCCGGTACACGTAGTCCTAATACTCCTATTTATGTATTAACTAGTGGTAGAACTTTTTCGGCAGCAGAAGAGTTTAGTTATAATTTAAAGCATCTAAAGCGTGCTACCCTAGTAGGTGAAACTACAGGTGGTGGAGCGCATCCTGGAGGTCCTATTGTGGCAACAGATCGGTTTATGGTCTGGGTTCCTACGGGTAGAGCCATTAATCCTATCACCAATACCAATTGGGAAGGCACTGGTGTTAGTCCCCATATTAAGTGTTCTGCCGCAGATGCTTTGGATATTGCCTATAAAAAAGCTTTAGAAGAACTTATCAAAAACAATAAAGATAAAGACCTACAAACTTTCTACGAATGGCCCCTTGCCAAACTAAAACTAAAGACTAATCCGGTGACCTTAGATACTAAAACCTTAAAAGCTTTTGTAGGAGTGTATGGCCCACGTGTGGTGACTTTTGAAAACGGTAAATTATTCTATCAGCGAGGCAATGGAACAAAATACGAATTACTACCATACAGTGATACTGAGTTTATGTTAAAAGACCTTGATAGTTTTAGAATACGTTTTTTAACCAATGGCAACACAGTAACTGCCTTGCAAGGATTATATGATAATGGCCATACCGATAGAAATGCAAAAGGAAAAGGGTAAATCTTACTCAGGGCCGGCACAAACTTACAACTTGTTTGTTCTAGCTATCACATGCTATAAATCATCTTGGGCTAGTTAATACTATACTTGAGCTAAGCATTGGAATTATTCCGTTATTTAGGAATAATTCCAATAATTCATATTTTTATAGTAGTTTTGTATTTCCATACGCTAAGTAAGAATGCAAAACCAACTATATACCGTTATTGATGTCGAAACTACCGGAGGTGGTATTTTGGGCAATCGCATTACAGAGATCTGCATTGTTTTATTACAAGGGGATACAATCCTTGATAAGTTTATTTCGCTAGTCAATCCAGAGCAGAATATTCCACCTTTTATCACTGGTCTTACCGGTATTGATAATGATATGGTTCGTGATGCACCTACGTTTGACAAGATTGCAGATCGCATTATTGAAATGACGACTGATGCCATTTTTGTGGCTCATAATGTCAATTTTGACTATAATGTGATTAGAGAAGAGTTTAAAAACTTAGGAATTACATTCACTCGAAAAAAACTATGCACGGTTCGGCTTTCCAGAAAACTAATACCAGGGCTATTTTCATATAGTTTAGGCAGACTTTGTTCATCACTTGACATCCCGTTAGTGGATCGGCACCGTGCCGAAGGAGATACCGATGCTACAGTGATTTTATTTCAACGAATTTTAGAGTTGGATCCAGAGTTTACTAGTATCAATTCTTTTTTAAATGCTCGCTCTAAAGAAGCTACCCTACCACCACATCTTGATGTAGCGATTATTAATGCATTGCCAGAAGAAACCGGTATTTACCTATTTAAAGATCAAAAAGGAAAAGTAATTTATGCAGGCAAAGCAAAAAATATAAAACAACGAGTACTTAGTCATTTTTATGATAAAAAGAACAAAGAATATGCTCTTGGGCAAAAGACCCACACTATAGACTATGAAGTGACGGGTAATGAATTAGTAGCTCTACTATTAGAAGCCGAAAAGATCCAGAAGTATTACCCAACATTTAACAGGGCTCAAAAAAAAACGATTGCTCCCTATCGAATTATACAGTATACTAACCGAAAAGGAATTGTACAACTGGCTATCGACAGGTCAAAAAACACAGATCATTCGTTAGAGGTATTTTATAGAAGATCTGATGCCATAGAGCAATTAGAACGGTTGTGTTTTGATTATCAACTATGTCCGCGATATTGCAATCTACAAAGTACTACAGAGCGTTGTTCTCATTATCGTATAAAAAATTGTAAAGGAATATGTCATGGTCAGGAATCTGTGGCATTATATAATATAAGGGTGCAACAAGCATTAACATCCTTAAAAAAGCAAAAACAAACCTACCTGATAAGGGAAAAAGGTAGGACAATAGATGAGCATAGTTTTGTGATGATACAAAACGGAATCTATAAAGGATTTGGCTATGTGAATCAATCAGAACAAGTATCACATATTGATGATTTTGAAACTTTTTTAACATTGCAAAAGCATACGTATCACACGACCAAAATCATTCAAAGTTACTTACGTAAAAACGGGGAAAACAATATTGTATATATGTAAAAGTAAGCGTTATGAATACGACAATTGTACACTTCGATTTGGATACATTTTTTGTATCCTGCGAGCGTCTTATGGATAGCAGATTAAATAATAAGCCTGTTATCGTAGGCGGCACAGGTGATCGCGGTGTAGTGAGTGCAGCAAGTTATGAGACCAGAGCTTATGGAGTGCATTCGGGAATGCCCATGAAAATGGCCAGGCAACTTTGCCCCAATGCAATCTACATACGGGGTAATGCAGGAACCTATACCAAATTTTCAAAGCAAGTCACCGAAATTTTACAAAGTGAAGTTCCAGTTTTAGAGAAATCCAGTGTAGACGAATTTTATGCCGACCTAACCGGTATGGATCGCTTTTTTGGATGCTATAAGTTTGCATCAGAGCTGCGTAATAAAATCATTCGTGAATCAGGTTTACCTATCTCTTTTGGATTGTCTGCCAATAAAACCGTATCCAAAGTGGCTACCAACGAGGCCAAACCTAATGATCAATTAAAAATCGATACAGGTTATGAAAAAGCATTTCTTGCACCACTATCGATCAAAAAAATACCTATGGTAGGCGAGAAAACCTACCGTACTTTTTGTAATATGGGAATTAAAAATGTTCATACTGTACAGCAAATGCCAGTTGAGATGATGACTTCTGTATTTGGAAAAAATGGGCGTGTCATATGGCAACGTGCTAATGGTATTGACCATACGCCAATTGTAGAATACCATGAACGTAAATCAATTTCTAGTGAGCGTACTTATGGGCAAGATACCACTAATATTACCACGCTTAAGACTACTATTAGAGCAATGGCAGAGAATCTGGCTTTTCAATTAAGACGAGGCGGAAAACTTACTTCGTGTGTAACGGTCAAGATTCGTTATTCAGACTTTCAAACCTATTCCAAGCAATTAAAAATCCCCTACACATCAGCTGATCATCACTTATTACCTGTGGTGATGGAACTTTTTGATAGCCTATACAGCAGAAGGCTTTTAATACGCCTTGTAGGAGTACGATACAGTGGCCTTACTGCAGGAACCTACCAAATTAATTTGTTTGATGATGAAAAAAAGACCGTAAATCTCTATAAAGCTATGGATGATATTCGTATCCGTTACGGCGATCGAAGCATCATGCGTGCTGCTACCATGGGTGATGGAGCGCGCACTATTGGTAATTTTACGAACCCATTTAATGGAGAACCGCCTATAGTTTTGGCACACAGAACCCAGTAAATAATTATTCTACACAAGTAAAAAAGATGTATCTGAATAACCATTCATATTATAGTTTACGATATGGCACGATATCAGAAATTGAGTTGTTAGAAATAGCGCAACAGCATGGTTGTGAGCATTTCCCGCTAACCGATATCAATACGACTTCAGCGTGTTTAAATTTTATCAGAAAAGCGCCTTCATATACTATCAAACCTATCGTAGGTATTGATTTTCGAAATGACGCTCAGCAGTGTTATGTCTGTTTAGCACTAAATAATGAAGGCTTTCAGGAGTTGAATCAATTTCTTTCTGAATTTTTACACCAGGAAAAAAGCTTTCCAGAGCAAGCTCCATCTTTTGAACATAGTATAGTGATTTATCCTTTTGAAAAATTATTAGAATCAGAAAAAATAACCTTTTCTGATCATGAATTTATCGGTGTAAGTCTTTCCGATATTAATAAATTACGTTTTTCAAAACTAAGCGAATTTACAGATAAATTAGTCGTATTACACCCGGTTTCCTTTAGAAACAAGCGAGACTTTAATACACATCGATTACTTCGGGCTATTGATACTAATACGCTGTTAAGCAAATTACCCAAATCCCAACAAGGCAAACCAGAACATACAATATACCCTGTAACACATATTGAAAAAGCTTTTGAAGACTATCCCCATATTCTAGAAAACACAAAACGATTACTTACTCAATGTCATATTGAATTTAATTTTTCAAAAGACAAAGAAAATCAAAATTTAAAAACAGTTTTTGAAAGTAAAGATCAAGATTATGATAAACTTGTTAGTTTATGCAAATCGGGCCTCCCAAAACGCTATAAAATTATTACTGAAGACATTCTAAAACGTTTAAAAAAAGAGCTCTCTTTAATCAAGCAACAAAATTTTGTAAGCTTCTTTCTGATTAACTGGAAAATCATTCAGTATGCTAAATCAAAAGACTATTATCATGTAGGCCGTGGTAGCGGCGCCAATAGTATCGTAGCTTATTTATTAGAAATCACAGATGTTGATCCTATAGAATTGGATTTATATTTCGAACGTTTTATGAATCTGTATCGTGCCAGCCCTCCTGATTTTGATATTGATTTTTCCAGTTGGGATCGAGAAGATGTTACCCGCTTTATTTTCGAAACCTTTGGCACTAAGGGTCAAGCCGCCCTATTAGGGGCTTATGTAACCTTTAAACACAGTGGAGCAGTACGAGAATTAGGAAAAGTATTCGGGCTACCCAAACATGAAATTGACAAGCTAAGTGATGGCAAATATGATCCTAACAAGCTTGATGATCTTTCAAAATTAGTACTTCGATATGCAAAACACCTACATGGAAAGCCAAATTATATCAGTATTCATGCTGCCGGTATTCTTATTTCAGAAAAACCGATTCATTATTTTTCTGCCACTCACCTACCGCCCAAAGGATTTCCAACAGTTCAATTTGATATGCACATTGCAGAGGATGTGGGACTATATAAATTTGATATTTTGGGACAACGCGGACTTGGAAAAATAAAAGATGCTATTGCAATTATCAAAGAAAATCATCCTGATGTAATCTTACCCGATATTCACAATGCAACACCTTTTTTTAAAGATTCCAACATTAATGCAATGATCGAAAGAGCCGAATGTATTGGCTGTTTTTATGTAGAATCACCGGCCATGCGTATGTTATTAAAAAAACTAGGTGTACGGGAGTATCTCACATTGGTAGCGGCCAGTTCTATTATACGCCCTGGGGTTGCAAAAAGTGGAATGATGCGCGAGTATATTTTACGACATAAAAACCCGGAACGAAGAAAACAGGCCCATCCTGTACTTTGGGATATTATGCCAGATACCTATGGCGTAATGGTATATCAGGAGGATGTAATCAAGGTGGCGCATCATTATGCCGGGCTTGATTTAGGAGAGGCCGATGTACTGCGCAGAGGAATGAGTGGTAAGTATCGATCTCGTGAAGAATTTCAAGCGGTACGGGATAAATTTATAGCCAATTGTCGAGAACGAGGCGAAACCGATGATGTGATATTTGAAGTATGGCGACAAATTGAGAGTTTTGCCGGGTATGCATTTGCAAAAGGGCATTCGGCATCGTATGCCGTAGAGTCGTATCAAAGTTTATATTTAAAATGTTATTATCCGCTAGAATACATGGTGGCCACCATCAATAACGGAGGAGGGTTTTATCGGGTTGAAACCTACATACATGAAGCAAGATTACATGGAGCCATTATTCATGCCCCTTGTATCAATACCAGCTCAATAGATACCACAATTAAAGGAAAAGAAATCTATCTAGGGTTTCAGCATCTACAAGGGCTTGAAAAACGTGCTATGTTAAAAGTGATGGAAGCCCGAGTAGATGGCTTATTTTGTTCTTTAGATGATTTTATGGAGCGAGTACCGCTTTCTGTAGAACAATTAGATATTTTGATTCGTATTGATGCTTTTAGAGCTTTAGGTAAAGATAAGCGAAGTCTACTATGGGAAGCATATTATAAATGCAATCATATCATTATAGATCAGTTTCAGCAACAGCTTTTTGAGGTACATATCAAAGATTTTACATTACCTGAGTTTACGATTACAGATTTAGAAAATGCGTTTGATCAGTTAGAGCTATTAAACTTTGCATTATATGATCCATTTATCTTATTAGAAAAACGACCAACAAGTAGTTTGTTAAGTAGTAATTTAGCTATTTATGTAAACAAAATTGTTGTAATCTACGGGTACTTGATTACCGTTAAAAATACCGGAACTTCTAAAGGAGACCGCATGAATTTTGGGACATTTTTAGACCAGAATGGACAATGGATTGATACTGTACATTTTCCGCCTGTAGCTAAAAAATATCCCTTTAGAGGAAAAGGGATCTATCGTATTACCGGAAAAGTAGTCTCTGAGTTTAATTTTTTAAGCCTTGAAGTTATTAAACAAGAACGTATGCCGTATGTATCTGATCCCAGATTTGATAGCACCTATAATCGTAAAGATGTCTCCGAAGAATCCGGAAAATCTTTTGGATTATTAAGATAGTTTTTCTTCTAAAAACCCCGGAGCTAATAAGGTAGTAACTTGTGCTGTTATCCCAGGTATGTTATGATACTACCTTTCTAAAATTCTACAAGTTTACTATGTTATCTACTATCTGCCTGCTACTAATCAAAGATTAGCAGAGGCAAGTATTGACAAATCCTTTCAAAACTTTATAATGTAATCTGAAATTCGATATAGGAAAAATTATATCCGTCAGAATGGTTTTCAATAGAAAACTGTATCGAAGATCAGTAGATTTTCAACTAAAAACCTCGTATCCTGAACTTGTCTAAGGTGCGATACATTTTTTTGTCATTGCAAGTCTAGCGAAGCAATCTACCTATGACGAAAAAGAGTATTATCGTCGGTATCTACCTTGTAATAACACTGCATTTTGTTATAAAAGCCCTAAATCTTTGGTCATGGCAACCAGGTGGATTGAGTTTTTGGCTTTAAAATTATATTTTAATTTGGTTAGGCGCTTTTCTATAGAACTTACACTATGTGGTGATATTTGATTTCGTTTAAAATACGCTCCGATTTGTTCTTGAGTAAGGCCATCTGATAAGTGCTTTAGCAATAAAAGATCATAATCCTTAAGCTCAAAAACATTATTCTTACTCATCGCATTTTCTAACTGTGGTGACAGGTAGGTATTGCCTCTGTATACTTCGGTAACAGATTGTACCAATTCATTTAATCCTTTACGGCCTTTACAGACATATCCATTGATATGTTGATCGGTAAAAAATGATTTTACTTTACCGGGTCGGTCCTCCATAGAATATACAATTATTTTTATGTCTGGTTGCAAGGCTCTGGCAGCCTCGATAAGTTCTACTCCAGAACGTATTTCTCTATCCCGATGACTCTCTTTAAACGATAGATCTGTAATCATAAGATCAAAAGGGTCTTTGTCTCTATGAGCGCGCTTAAATCTAAGATATCCATCATCGCAATATTGTGCCTGATGAATATTATCAACTCCTGTTCTTTCATACAGGATGTTGGCAATCCCGTGATTGATACTGCCAAGGTCTTCTGTGATCAAAATTTTCTTGAACATATGCTTTTCATTTTACTTTACTCGAAAATATATTTTGGCTTTAAAGCCTTTTCCTATTTCTGAGTCAAAGATAAATGATCCACCAATTGAATTTATACGGTTTTCCGCATTCTGGAGTCCATTGCTATAAAAAATTTCATTTTTATCGACTCCCACCCCATTATCTGCATAACTAATTTCAATATTTTTTTTCCCTTTTTTCTTAAAGGTTATGGCCACAAGCCCAGCCTGGCTGTGCTTTTTCATGTTGATCATTAATTCTTGTATAATACGATATATTACAATCTTCTTTTCGGGTTTAACGGTTTGCCAATTAATATCTTCTAGCCCTTTTATGATAATTTTAGTATTATAAGACCCATAACTGCTCAACATACCACTGAGTTCATGAGCATAATTTTCGCCGGTATCAAAACTGCTATTCTCTCTGGAGATATCCCGAGTCCTGCCATAAATATCTTCAAGTTTGTCTAATACTTCATGATCAT
Organism: uncultured Aquimarina sp.; assembly: GCA_947497175.1. Taxonomy (GTDB): domain Bacteria; phylum Bacteroidota; class Bacteroidia; order Flavobacteriales; family Flavobacteriaceae; genus Aquimarina. The sequence goes on from CANMFM010000003.1 coordinate 113,375, forward strand.
TGGTTTTGTTCTGAATTTTGTTCATCACATGATAGACATCATTAGCCAGCTCGTCATGAATTTTTTTAGAAATACGGGTTTCGGCATTAAAAACATCCCGTATTTTTTCTTTTTTATAGCGTTGGCGAAGATAATAAACCACAAAACCAGCAATCATAATACTAATAATAGTCCCAAAGAGATAGATAATTTTTTGTCGATCTTTTTTTGCTGTTTCGGCTTTTAGAATCAGGTTTTCGTTGGTGAGTTTATCATTTTCATACTTGGTTACCGCATAGATCTCACGGTTACTCTGGTTGATTTCGCTTAGTTTAAGATAGGTTTCATTAAATACCCTGGCTTCTTCATTAGTGTCTTCTTTAAGCTGAAAAATAAAACCTAAAGCTTCAATGATTGAGGTTAAACTTTTTAATTCTAAAGCATTTTGATAGGCTTCCTCTGCATATTGCAAGGCTTTTATTTTGTGTTCGGCAAAATAATATTTCGTTAAATAAATATTACTAGCTATTAAACCTTGAATGTCATTTATCTCTTTTCTTATCTCCCTGGATTTATGAAATAATTCCTTGGAATTTTCATTTTTGTTGTTTTGAAGCCATTGTATATATCCTAGATTACCTAATACTCTAGCATATTCTCGTTTGTTTTTCTGGACTCTAAAATCTGATTGTAGTTCTTTTAAAATTAGTATCGCATTTTCATACTCATTTTGATCAGCAAATATATTTGCTTGAGTATTTTTGAAAATCAAAATATTCCTAATTCCAATTTTATCAATACTTAAACTATCTTTAGCAAGAGCTAAAGTTTTTTTATTATATCTAAAAGCTTCTTTGTAATATCCTTGTTCACGATTAGCTACAGAAATACTATGATATAAGCCTGATAAACTTTTTAAATCAGTAGTGCCCTCAATATATTTTACACCATCTATTGCTGTTGTTTTACTACCTGAGTAATCCCCTAACATGGCTTGAATATTTGCCATTTGAAGCAAGCTTCTCCCTGCCCTAATAGTATCTTTTAGTATTCTTGATATTCTAAAATCTTCATTATAATATTGAAAAGCATTAGTGAATTGATTATTTTTTTGGTAGTATAATTCTAGCTTTTTTAATGCTCTTCTAATATAAACAGTATCCTTATTTAACCTTGCAATATCATATAATCGGTGTGTGTATACAATTGCGCTATCCAATTGTTTAGCTTTACCTAACAGCCAGGTTTTTTGCAATAAGCCTTTATAAACTAAAGAATCCTGTTGGTATAGCACTGCTGCGTCTAAAAAGGAGGACACATTAAACAGGCGTTCTCTTAAAGATAAAGAGTCTTTATTACTTAACGTATAGTGTTTAGCAATACTATCTAATGCATGCTGCGAAGGAATTATTTTTTTCTGTTCTTGACCAAAAACCGAAAATATATTATATAAAAATACTACCCCTACTAAAAAATAAAAAGGGGAATTGACGCGCCAAAGTTTCATTCCCCAAAATTACTAAATTAAATCTGGTCTGGATATTTAGTTTTTTAATATCCAGACCGGATTTAATAATCGTATAATTTTTTGTCCCAATTAATTTCCTCCTCCTGAATCTTCATCACTTGTATTAACTTGACCATCTTGTCCATTAGTAGCAACTTCTTCAATGGCCGGGGCTTCGTTATCGGCAATGGTATCTGCGGTACATGACGTAAAACTTGTAGTCATACATAAGGCGATCAGTATATAAAATAGCGTTTTCATAATTTTTACTTTTTTTGGATTTAACAAAGGGGTTACCGTCCGGAATTTTCCAGATATTTTTATCATCAGTAACCATTAGGTAATAGGGAGTACTCCTTTGATTTTTGGAAAGTTGAAATCGTAAACTGCAGTTTTGGCTACTTTCCAAATTTGGCCATTTAGTGCAGCATTACGGATTTCCGTAAAAACTGGGTCGATACATTTGCTATGTTAGCAAAGTATAACCGGAACTAGTTACTATGTAAATCTACGGAAGCTTTGGGTAGCTAATTATAATCGATTCCAGAGATTCCAAAGATTCCGCAGAAAGCTTTAAAATTCCAATAATTTGAATAGCTATGAACCAAAAAACGAGTCTAACGTACAAGAATGAGATTCTTGAAAAGTACAAAAGGGAAAAAGGCGGAGAGATGAGCAGTTATCTTTTTAAGCCGACAAGAAAACAAATTAAAGAAGCATGCATGTGGTTATTGCACCGAAGAAATGAAAAATACGATGAAGGTATCTTGAATCGATTTTTTAAGTTTAACGAGGGAGAAAATAAATTGCATGCGATAGATCGTGTTAAAGGAGACCGGTTTAAACCTATCGTAAATTTTTTGACTGGGGAAACAAAGTCCACAACAACAGCAAATCTGGAATTGATTGCCTGGCTTATCGATTTTAAACCCAGACCTTTATCTGTTTATTTAAGGGCTACCCCTACAGAAGAAATAATACAGGACCGATCTCCTACCTCATTGTCATCGATTAAAAAAGAACTTGAGGTGGTAGAAACCCCGGAGACCAAGGTGATCCATAGAAATGATAAAAGTATTACTATCATTTCTCAAATCAACCCCTCTCTAAAGATTACCACTATAGTATCACTATAGCATGGTTTTATGCAAAAAATGTATAGATAAGGGATAAAGATATATGTTTTCAGTACAACGATTTAGGGGCTACTATATAAAAGTAAAGATCAATACCAAGGTTGTTGGAGTGGTGTATAGTTCTCCAATAGTAGAAAACTGTTCGTTTTTTAATAATCTATTTTTAATATGCATCATATGAGATAACGCTACACATTTTTTTAAATGCATCGTCATTATTTTTTCTACCCCTAGAATATTAACCGTTTTTACCTTATGTTAAGACGTTACTTCTTTCTTTTTCTTATAATGCACGCTGTTACGCCAATACGAAAGTGCGCCCAGCACTACTAAAAAGGCTATAGAATAAAAAACAGCATTAGGCGTTACTACTTTATCTCCACTTGCATACGAATGCAGTCCTTTTAAATAAAAGTTTACCCCAAAATAAGTCATTAATACACTAAAGATCGCTATGACAGATGCAAAATTATACCACCATCTGCCTCTTAATCCCGGAACTAATCGCATATGGATCACAAAAGCATACACCATAATACTCACCAACGCCCAGGTTTCTTTTGGATCCCAACCCCAATAACGACCCCAGCTTTCGTTAGCCCACATACCGCCTAAGAAATTTCCGATAGTAAGCATCACTAGCCCGATGGTAAGCGCCATTTCGTTGATGATTGTAATCTCTTTGATATTGAGATCCATTCGTTTCTTGTTGGATTCTGTAGTCAAAATCATTAAGAGTAAAGAAAGGATTCCTAAAATTGCTCCTACAAAAAATGGTCCATAGCTTCCAACGATAATAGACACGTGTATTAAGACCCAATAAGAGTCCAAGACAGGCTGCAAATTTGCAATGGCCGGATCTGTCCAGTTTTGATGAGCAAAAAATAAGATAATTGCAGCTACAAAAGTGGTTGCCGCTATGGTTAAGTTACTCCTCCTACCAAAAGCCAATCCTATGGCCAATGTCATCCAGGCTACATAAATCATAGACTCATATGCATCACTCCAGGGAGCATGACCTGAGACATACCAGCGTATGATTAATCCGGCGGTATGCATAATAAAGAACAAAATGACCAAACCAATGGTTGCATTGATTATCCCTCTAATCACCTTTGATTCCTTAAAAATTCTAACAATCACAAAAATCATTAATAGTAACCCTATCAATCCATAATATCGATATAAGGTTCTAAAAATATCGTATTTATTTAGCGCTATTTCTGCTTTGATCTTTTTATCAGTGGGTAATACTTCACTTCCAAATTTTTTCTGAAAGCTTTTAATGCTTTCTACGTATTGATCAGGTTTACTATAATCTCCGGTTTTTCTTGCTTCTAAAAGCGATTGTCTATAAATTTGAATAATTTGCCGGGTGTATACAGAGTCCATACCGGTAAATTTATATTCATTTAGCTCTGGAGGAGAAACCCATTTATTCCCCTCGTCACCCGGAACCGGGAAAATTCTAAGAATACCTCCGCCTAATGCCTGGTTAAGCAAGTAAAATTTTTCGTGAGTTTTTAGAAAATCTTTTTCAAAACTACTGGGAGTATTTGTGCTACTGGCCCGCTCCAGGTATGGAGTTAATTTATAGGTACCGTCTGCCTCAACAAGATCAATAAGAGAAACTCTTTTTTCAGACTTAGGAACACCTAATATTTTACGAATACTGTCATTCTCTCTTTGTAATTCGATAATGGGGATGCTATACCAGATATAGGGATTTTCTACCATAGAGACAAATACCTGGTCTGCACTTAAGCCTTCGTAAGTGTCCTTTTTACTTAGTTTACGTAATAATTCTGAAGAAAATGTATTCACAGGTTTCATACGCCCTCGTTCATCCTGAATTACAATACTACCAAACTTAGCTGCATGAACAGCATCTACAGCATTGGCTTTTATAACAGAATCTAATTGCGATTTGCTAGGTAAGGTTTGCAAATGCGTGCCATGATCTTGTGCAAAAGAAAATGTCGATATCCCTATAGCAAACCATATGGATAATGTTTTCTTTTTTGACTTTACTTTGTTCAACATTACTTCGAGATCTTTAAAACGTGATCCCTTGGTAAATAGAATTAACATCATCCCCAAATACAGTAACATATATCCGGTGTATGTAATCCAGGTACCCCATTGATCATGATTTACAGATAATACGGTTCCTTTTTCGTCTGGATCGAAAGAGGCCTGAAAAAATCGATATCCTTTGTGGTCCAGAACATGATTCATATATATGTCATAAGGTCGCGATGAGTTTTCTTCTACAATGTCTACCTTACTTTTAAAAGATTTGTATACATTCTCTGTTCCTGGATATTTTTCTGCAATAAAATCGTTTAGCTTTAATGAAAAAGGTAATTCTAATCGCTTAGATCCATATCCAAAGTACATATCTAACCCTCCAAGAGAAAGTTGTATCATGTCATTATTGTATCCCTTCCCTCCCAGCAATTTTATTTCTTTGGTTTCTTCCTGGGTAGTGACTTCTAAGATTAAGGCATCTTCCTGCCCTTTATCCTTAATTTCGATAGGAACGATATCATATTTTCCTTTCATTGCTGGCTCAGGAATCACAAACTGCATCCCAGCTGTTTGATAAAGAGACCTTAGCATTAAGGGCTGTAGACTATCTTTAAATACCAATCCCTGTTTTTGATCTGCCATTCGCATATAAGATCCTTCAAAAGGTGACGCTATAAAATAGTTATCATCATCGGTGTATGTGATATTGATAGCGCCTTCAGTAGGTTTATTAAACGCAACCAATACATTGTGAATATTAGCTACTTCACCTTCTTCAAGAAAATGATCATGGCGGTTACCATCTCCTGCTTCTACAATTTTTAAGAAATTCTTTCCATCTTCAGAAGGAACCAATCCCATCTCTGCACCCTGAATAAATTTTTTATATTCGATGGTAACCGGTTGTTTATTATAATCCGTTTGTATCGTAAAATGATTATCAGTGGCTTCTGCTAATTCTAGAGGTTCAGAAATAATACGCCTGCGCGGTTCTCCATTAATTTCGCCATCCAAAAATATGGTTAAATATGTTTTTTCTGAAAGAAAGGTAGATGTTGTCTCTCCTTCTCTAATAGGCATTACTCCCTCGTAACTAATATACCGTGTAACAAAAGCTCCTACAATAATTAGGATAAATGATAAATGCAGCAATAATGTTGCCCATTTATCCTTTTTATACAACTTATATCTGACAATGTTTCCACAAAAATTTATCGCAAAAAACACCATAATTGCTTCAAACCACCATGTATTATAGATCCAAATTCTAGCAGCAGTAGTACCATATGCATCTTCTAAGAAAGTACCTACTCCCATAGATGCTGCAAAAACAATAAATAAAACTGCCATTAATCGTGTTGAGAACAAAATGCTCGTAAGCTTATCCTGCATAATAATCTTTCTTTTTTAGCTCGGCAAATTTAGTGTTTTTAGCAGGATAAAGTATAATTATCAGCTTTTGATTTATGGGTTTTAACAGAAGTGTTAATCTTGTTTACTTTTTAAAGAGAACTTGCTTATTTTAGCCAAATGATTAAAGTCATATTACTTGGTGCCGGAAATGTAGCTCAACATTTATATACAGCTTTACAGAAACAAAGCGCTGTTGAAGTTGTACAATGCTACAACCGCAAAGGAGTAAGGCTTCATCCTGATCAAGAAAAAGATTCGGTAACAAACAATCTTAATCAGCTCGAAGTGGCCGATATATACATTCTGGCAATTCGTGATGATGCCATTGAGAGCGTTTCTGCTAACCTGCCTTTTACAAATCGATTGGTAGTACATACCTCAGGTAGCGTTCCTATGGATACGATCAGTGGCTCGAATCACAAAGGTGTTTTTTATCCCTTACAAACATTTAGCAAAGATAAAACCGTTAATTTTAATACCATTCCTTTTTGTCTGGAGGCCGAAAATGAGAAAGATTTAGGCCTGCTAAAAAAAATGGGAGCTACTTTATCCCAAAAACTCTATGAAATATCATCAGAACAACGCAATGCATTGCATGTCGCAGCTGTATTTGTGAATAATTTTACCAATTATTTATTTTCTGTTGGAAATGACATTTGTACCGAAAATGCTATTCCTTTTGAAATATTACATCCGTTGATTATAGAAACAGCAAATAAAATTAAAACAATACCCCCTGGCCAAGCGCAAACAGGGCCTGCCATACGAAATGATCACAAAACTCTGGATCGACATTTCGGTTTTTTATCAGATACGACGCAAAAAGAATTATATCAAACCCTTACCAAAGCTATACAATCTAAATATGGAAAAAAGTTATAAAGAATATCTACACCACATTACAACATTTATCTTTGATATAGATGGCGTATTAACAGACGGAACGGTTTTGGTTAATACCGACGGAGAACTTTTGAGGACGATGAACATCAAAGATGGTTATGCTCTTAAAACTGCTGTCCAGCAAGGATTTAATGTATGTATTATTTCTGGAGGAAAGAATGAAGGTGTTAGACAACGACTAAAAAATTTAGGAATCCCAGATATTTATCTGGGGGCGCACCAAAAAGTAGAACAGCTTCATGAGTATTTTGGTAATAAAAATATCAAAGCCGAAAATGTGCTTTACATGGGTGATGATATTCCTGATATGCCAGTGATGAAAATTATAGGATTACCAACCTGCCCACAAGATGCCGTGGCAGAAATCAAAGAAATTTCTAAATATATATCCTATAAAAAAGGTGGAAAAGGCTGTGTAAGAGATGTTATTGAACAGGTACTAAAGGTCCAAGGAAAATGGATCACCAGTTTTGATGCAGAAGCATAGAGTGGTTGATGATTACTATTTTTAAAAAAAGTCAAGCAACACAAATTATTTTATTATTTACTGAGATGAAACTTGTATTTGCAACCAATAATGATAACAAAATAAAAGAAGTGCAAGCATTAATTCCTTCCGGAATCAAATTATTGAGCCTTGCTGATATTGATTGCACAGAAGATATTCCCGAAACTTCTGCTACTATTGAAGGTAATGCAATACAAAAAGCCCATTACGTCAAAGAAAAATATGGATATGATTGTTTTGCAGATGACACCGGATTAGAGGTAGAAAGTTTAGATGGTGCACCAGGAGTTTATTCTGCGAGATATGCCGGGGAAGCAAAAGATGCAGAAGCAAATATGAATAAGCTTTTAAATGAATTGGATAAAAATGAACAGCGCAATGCCCAATTTAAAACAGTAATTGCATTAACCATTGATGACGATCTTACAACATTTACAGGAATATGCCAGGGTGAAATTACTAAAGAGAAAAAAGGTACAGGTGGTTTTGGATATGACCCTATCTTTTTACCCCATGGATATTCAGAAACTTTTGCAGAGCTTCCCTTATCAGAAAAAAATCAAATTAGTCACCGTGGAAAAGCGGTACAACAATTAATTGAATTTTTGCATCGTTAACCTGCTCCGGGAAATGCTAACATCTCTCCCATCCCGACAGTAAAGAGCCAGTTGCCATAAAGTGCATGCTCTACAGAAACTAAAGTTGTAGACTTTGTTTTTTGATACGTATAGGCAAATAATATCCCACCGATAAAAGTAAGTACCTGTACTAAAAAACTTTTTAGAAACAGATGCGCCAGAGAAAAAAGTATTGCGTTTACAAAAATAAATAACCACTTGCTTTTTATCAATCCTTCATAGCGTTCATAAAAAAACGTTCTGTAAATGATTTCTTGTGGCCAAACTGATAAAAACGTATAAATAAATAAAATCATAAACCATAATTCTGGCTTTTTAAGTAAAACTGAAAAAAGTTTATCAGGCGCAACAAAAAACACATATAAAGTTGTTACCAGTATAATGATTGTACTTTTAACTACAGTTTCTCTCCAAAAAGGTTTCCAATATTCTTTATTAGGTAGCCGTGGTTTTAACAGGCCTTTTCTTCGAAGCGATACTACTATGTATATAAAACCAACACCAGTACTTACGATTTTAAAAATGATTGCATAATCGAGCAAAAAGCTTACGGGTAGTATTACGAAAAGAAAGAGTAACTCTACCCCTTTATATAAGTTAGTATGCATTTGGCTGATTTTTAAGCTAATTTCAGCATAAAAAATGAAAATCACATCATTATTAGTATGATCGTCAAAAAAATATGTGATTTAATCTTATGGGGTTCTACTACTCAATTACAATTACATCACATAAATTCTCTTAGATCAATAATGAAAAAAGCCTCGGATTACCGAGGCTCATAAGTTTAGTGTGACCATACTTTAGGGTATTATATCACTTGAGGGCAAAAAAAGTTAAAAACAATTCCAATTTTTCTCTTACTTTTTTAATTCACTTCAAAAGTACTACGATTAGAGGCAAACCCCATAAAACATAAAGTAGAAAACATAGTTTTTATCGACAAAACACACATTAACACGATGAAATACATTTGTAATCCAATTTTTCAGTAAAACTACACGCCCTATTAAACACAAAAAACCCCGGATAACCGGGGTTTAAAGTTTTGGGGTGACTTAATTCGGGGAGAATTATTTTGTCTTAGGACAAAAAAAGTCAAAACAATCAATCAAACAAACAACTTTAATTTTTCTTTTTCTCTTATTCTTTCACATTTTCAAAAATAGTATAGAGAATTGTTTTTATAATGAAAATGCATATCAATAAAACTTATTTTATCGACAAAAAACATATTTTAACGACAAAACACAAATACCCACATATTTTATATCGCTAAGCTCATTTATGAACGAATTAAACTCAGTCGATACGTTGCATAGATTTTATTAATATCGTAACATTACATCCATAAAATTTCGAATACAACATATGGAAAGTCAAAACACCACTCCTACTGATCCCCAAAACGAAAACATTATTGAGAATAGAGAATTAAATATTTGGGAAGCACTATTACCTGTATTGATCTTAGTAGGTATATTATTCTTTAATGTTTATCTATTTGGTGATGATGCTTTAAGTGGTAGTAATCAATTTATCTTATTGCTTGGTGCAGCAGTAGCAGCAATGGTTGGTTTTTTTAATAACGTTACTTATAAACAAATGATGGAAGAGATTGCCAGAAATGTAAAATCTACTACTGGTGCACTTCTAATATTATTAATGGTTGGATCCTTAGCAGGTACCTGGCTCATTAGTGGTATTATCCCCACGATGATCTATTATGGATTGCAAATCTTAAACCCTACTATCTTTTTGGCTGCCTGTGTGATTATTTGTGCCATCATATCTATTGCAACAGGTAGTTCCTGGACTACATCAGCCACCGTAGGGATAGCACTTATTGGTATAGGTGATACCTTAGGAATTTCATTAGGTATGACGGCTGGGGCGGTGATTTCGGGGGCGTATTTTGGTGATAAAATGTCTCCGCTCTCAGATACTACAAATCTTGCTCCTGCAATGGCAGGTGGAGAACTTTTTTCACACATAAAATATATGGCATATACCACAGTACCAACTATTACTATAACTCTAATTGTTTTTATTATTATAGGATTTGCTATTGATACTTCGGGGACTCCACAAATTGATGAACAACTAAATGCCATCAAAGGTGCTTTCAACATTTCTCCATGGTTATTTATAGTGCCACTATTGGTCATTGGATTAATTATTAAAAAAACACCCCCGCTAATTGCACTGTTAGCAGGAACATTGTTAGGAGGTATTGCAGCCATTATTGCTCAACCTGATATTGTTATGAATATTGCGGGTAGCACTGAACTCAATTTTAATTCGGCGTATATGGGAGTGATGAAAGCAATAACCGTAGACACCGCTGTTGAAACTAGCAATGCAGAGCTCAACGACCTATTTTCTGCAGGAGGTATGTCGGGTATGCTAGGTACTATCTGGTTAATTATTTGCGCCATGGTTTTTGGAGGTGTCATGGACGCTATAGGTGCACTTTCCAAAATAAGCAAATCTCTTTTAAATGCTTTTGATTCTGTCTTCGGGCTTTTTGCAAGTACCGTAGCAACTTGCCTCGCTTTAAACGTTACGGCTTCAGATCAATATCTTGCTATTGTGGTACCGGGTAGAATGTATGCCAAGGCATTTAAAGATAAAGGTCTGGCACCAGAAAACTTGAGCCGAACTCTAGAAGATTCTGGAACGGTAACTTCTGTTCTAATCCCGTGGAACACCTGTGGTGCTTATCAGAGTGGTGTGCTGGGAGTTCCGGTAGCAGATTATTTCTTTTTTGCGATATTTAATTGGCTTAGCCCATTTATGACGTTACTTTTTGCAGCTTTTCGAATTAAAATTAAACAGTTAGCGCAACGTTCATAATAGATCATAAAATTATAAAAGAGGTTATCTAAAATAAGCAAAAAAGGGCATTACCTAATATTCCAATTTTGAAACAATCTGCTTATCAATGACTTTAATTTGTCAGATTTCTTCACTACTCTAGGGGTAATTCCTTTTAGAATGTTTATTAGTATACAATTTTGTTTACACAATTGGGATTGGTTTTTTGTCATTGCCAATAGCGACAAATTTAAATGATCCTTTCACTGCCAGTTCGCGATCATAACTGTACATATCTTCTTTATATATTTCTACATCAACCACACAGCTGGTTCTGCCAACCTTCGAAACTTTAGCAACCAACTCAATGATAGTACCTTCTGGGATAGGTTTTTCAAAATCAACTTTATCAGAAGATATAGTTACAACTTTTTTTCTGCTAAAACGAGTCGCACATATAAATGAAACTTCATCCATGAGTTGCAGCGCTGTGCCTCCGAAAAGAGTTTCATAATGATTTGTGGTGTTTGGAAAAACGGCTTTAAAAATTCTGGTTTCGGACCTATTGATTAACTCGTCTATAGTGTTCATATAATCGTTGTATAATTTTTTCTTATTATTGTGAGGCTAAAGATAAATCTTATCACAGTATCTTTGCTATACATTAAAAAAAAATCGAATGAACATCATAGAAAGTTTGCAATGGCGTTATGCAACTAAAAAATTTGACAACACTAAAATACTTCCGCAAGAAAAAATAAACACACTCATCGAAGCATTTAATCTTACAGCTACCTCATATGGGCTACAACCACTAAAACTTGTAGTAATTAAAAATAAAGAGCTTCAAAAACAGCTTACAGAACATTCATGGAATCAGCAGCAAGTTGCCGATGCCTCTCATGTATTAGTTTTATGCATAGAAAACGCTGTAGGCGAAGACTATATCTCCAAATACTTTGATAATGTCAAAGCTACAAGAAATACTCCTGACGAAATATTAAAGCCATTTAAAGATCATTTAGTAGATTCTTTCAAAAAGAAACCTGAAGCAGAAATACATAACTGGGCTTCCAAACAAGCGTATTTAGCTATGGGGAATTTACTTACTGTATGTGCTGTAGAAGAGATAGACGCATGCCCAATGGAAGGCTTTATTGCTGAAAAATATGACGAAATCCTTACTCTAAACGACCGGGGACTTACCTCTGTGCTTGTACTACCGGTAGGATATAGAGCGCACGATGATATGTTTTCAGAATTTAAAAAAGTAAGAAGATCTCTCAAGGATACTATAATAACAATGTAATACTTAGTTTTTGTTTATGCGAGTAGTAATTCTTTTAATTTGAAAAGCGATACTCAAAAAAATATAAAACAGCAACAGGAAAATCAAAACTCTTTTCGGTACTTTTGCCGAAAGGAGTTTTTAAATTTAATACTATAGTTATGCCAGGATTTGAATTATTTGGTGCCGAAGAAAAAAAAGAGGTTCAGGATGTATTAGATAATGGAGTTTTAATGCGATATGGATTTGACCCTATGAGAAATGGTCATCATAAAGCATTAGAGTTAGAAAAGGACCTGGCCAGCAAAATGCAAACTAAGTATGCCCAGGTAGTATCTAGCGGAACCGCAGCATTAACTGTAGCTTTGGCATGTGCTGGTATTGGCTCTGGTGATGAGGTTATTATGCCTACGTTCACATTTGTGGCAAGCTTTGAAGCGATATTATCAGTTGGAGCTACTCCTATCTTATGCGATATTGATGATACGTTAACTTTGGACCCCAAGGCGGTTGAAGCTGCTATTACGTCAAAAACAAAAGCCATAATGCCAGTACATATGTGTGGATCAATGGCTGATCTAAAGGCTCTTAAGGCTATTTGCGAAAAACACGATCTTATTTTATTAGAAGATGCATGCCAGGCTATCGGAGGTACATATGATGGCAAGCCTCTTGGAAGCTATGGTGATCTCGGCTGCTTCTCTTTTGATTATGTAAAAACGATAACTTGCGGAGAAGGCGGAGGAATTATTACGAATTCTAAAACATACGCAGACAGAGCACATAAGTATCAAGATCATGGACATGATCATATTGGTACTGACCGTGGAGCCGAAACACATCCGTTTTTGGGATATAATTACAGGCTATCAGAGCTTAATGCTGCCGTAGGTATAGCCCAATTACGAAAATTAGACCATACTATCGCTGTTCAAGAAAAGAATTATACAATTTTACGTAATGCTCTAACATCAATCCCTGAGGTAACTTTTAGAAGAGTCCCCGAGACCGGAGTTGAAAGCTATGCATTTTTAAATATATTTTTACCTTCTGAGGACATTGCCAGAAAAGCTCATAAATCCCTTGGAGCACATGGTGTAGATGCTTGTTTTTATTGGTATGACAACAACTGGCATTATTATAAAAAGTGGGAACACTTATTAGAACCAAAATCTTTGAATCCATTATCTAAAGAAATACAAACAGGTTTGCAAAAGAACCATAAACCTTTTGATTCGAGTGATGCCTGGATGGGACGCACAATCTCTTGTCTAATAAAGGTAAGTTGGACTGAAACTGAAATTAAAGACAGAGCCTCAAAAATGATCACGGCGATACAAGATGTACTGTAGAATGTTAAAAAATTAATATTCTACATACTCTACGATCTCTAACCCATATCCAATCATTCCAACACGTTTTTGTTGCACTGTATTAGAGACCAGGCGTAGTTTGTGGATGTTGATATCATGCAAGATCTGCGCGCCTATACCGAAATCTTTTGAATCCATAATAATCTTAGGAGCCTTTATTACACTTTCGCCGGTCTGAATTTCTTTTAAAGCACTTAAACGACTTAAAAGATTTAGCGATTGACTTTCTTGATTAATAAATAATATAGCACCTTTACCTTCATTATTGATGCGCTGAAACATCGCATCTAATCTCTTATCAGCATTATTAGTTAAAGTACCCAGAATATCATTATTATACAATGTAGAGTTAACACGAGTAAGTACCGGCTCATTATCATTCCAGCTACCCAAAGTCAATGCTATATGAATTTGATTATTTGTAGTTTGTTTATAGGCTCTAAGTCTATATTTACCGAAACGAGTTACAATATCAAAATCTTCTTTTTTATCAATCAATGAGTCATGTTGCATACGATACGCAACAAGATCTTCGATGGAAACCAGTTTGAGATCAAATTTTTTTGCAACCTCTAATAATTGTGGTAAACGCGCCATTGTACCATCTTCATTCATTATCTCTACAATAACACCAGCAGGTTTTAATCCGGCCAATCGTGCAAAATCAATAGCAGCTTCTGTATGTCCTGTTCTTCTTAATACTCCACCTTCTTTAGCTTTTAGTGGAAATATATGTCCAGGACGCGCCAACTCATGAGGTTTAGTATCTGGATCTGTTAATGCCAAAATTGTGTTGGCTCTATCACTTGCCGATATACCAGTAGTAACTCCATTTCCTTTAAGATCGACAGAAACTGTGAAGGCCGTTTCCATAGGGTCCGTATTATTACCCACCATCATATTCAACTTCAAATCTTCACAACGCTTTTCTGTTAAAGGAGCACAAATAAGACCTCTACCATGAGTAGCCATAAAGTTGATCATCTCTGGTGTAGCCTTTTCTGCAGCTGCAAGAAAATCTCCTTCATTCTCTCGATCCTCATCATCTACAACAATAATTACTTTTCCTTGTCTGATATCTTCAATAGCCTCCTGAATGGTATTCAACTTCATCTTTTTTTTGGTCTCAGTAATCTGTGACATAGTGGTTATATTTGCTTAAAAAATTTTCACAAAGATATTTAAAAAGAATACTATTTCTTGGATTTAGAGGATCGTTTTATAAAGAAATCTCTAACGGGTTGCACAAAGGTGTCAAAATTGAATATTCCTTGATCTGTTGTTGCCCTGTGGGTTAAAAAAATACTGAGCGGAAATATGATAAATGTAGCCAACCATGAACCAATAAATGGAGGTATCCCTCCCTCTTCTGCACTATTTTTAGCAAAAATGCCTATAAAGTGATAGGTAAGAAACAATACTACACCAATGACTATCGGTAAACCCAAACCACCTTTTCTGATGATAGCCCCTAATGGTGCTCCAACAAAAAACAATAAAATACAAGAAATACCCAGAGCGTACTTATCGTGTAATGACATTTCATACTTATTTAAAGCTCTTTTCCTAATTATATGATTTTTTTGCGTTGTATTAATATTTCTTATGATTCCATCTGTGTTTGAATATGCGAGCTTATAAATTTGTAGTTTTTGTCCTGTATCAAAATGATCTTTCAGATCAATTGTATCGGTTAATACAGCATTTTGTTGCGCAGCATATTTTATGTTTTTATTAATATCCTTCAACCCATTTCTTCTTTCAATATTATCTACAACCGAGGTAATACTGTTATTAACATATAATGACAAGGTATCAATTTCACTTGCCAATTCGTTAACATTGAGCATGTTGTACCCCTTGCTATACTGTTGCGCATCCATATCTACATTATCTAAAGAAGATAAGTCTATGTTAAGAACATATTGCTTAAAATGAGTTTTGGCAAAAGGAAGTTTTTTTCTTCTTTTCACTGATTTTGGCTGAATTTCGTCATAATAATTACCATCATTAAGCACTAAAGTCACCAAATCAGAATTTACGTTTCCTTTTAGCTCACCATCGACAGCTTTAATCACAGTAAAATTACCAGGTCTTGCCGCTTTTTTATGTATAATTATGTCTTTAAGATATTGATCATTATCCCCATATTTTTCGGCAACTTTAATATTAATATCACCCAAATCATTAAATTGATTGGGAGTAATAACCATAGCAGGTTTTACCTTTACTATATTTTTTCTGAGATTAATAAATCGTTTTTCTGAAGCGGGGATAACCGTATTGGAAAAAAGAAATGCACCAATACCTACAAAAAATATAAAAACAGATAATGTTCTCATAGCTCTTTGAAGAGAAATACCTGAAGATTTCATTGCTGCAAACTCATAATTTTCGGCAAAATTTCCAAAAATCATGATTGAAGTCAGTAAAACTGTTAATGGTAATACCATAGGGATTAACCTTGGCGTAGCAAAGGTTAAAAACTTTAATATGACAGAAAAATCTAAATCTTTACCGGCTAATTCTGAAATAAATAACCAGATAGTCTGCAATAAGAGAATAAACATAATGATAATAAAGAGCGGAAAGAATGTCTTTAGAAATGTAGTTAAAATATATCTATCAAGAATTTTCACAAGTTTTGTATTTCCGATTTATCCTATTTTGGATATGTTTATTAAAAATCAAAGAACGCGTATATAATAACACCCGTTCTTAGAAAATATAAAAAATATATAACTGTCTTTTATTAACTATTTATTTTGAAAAACCTTTTAATCCAGACGATTTATATAGTAATTCTCGTATTTAGATTCATCAAATTTAAATAATGTCTCAGAAATTGGTTGATTCGTTTTAAAACTATTTACTGTAAAAGTAACATTAGTTCCATTATTAAGTTTCTGAACCATTTTGTAAATATGCTTAGTTTGCTTATCAATACCAAGTAATATTTCTTTTAAATCACTTTTAGAATCAATAGGAGTTAACTTAATAAATTGAATTTTCCTTCCATTCAAATCCTGAACCATATCCATTTTATAAGAATACCCTTCTTCATAAAAGGTCAGCATTTTAGAAGGTGTGATACTATTGTCATCATCTTCGTCCTGAGATGATATATTTATCTCTTCATCTTCAGGAATGATAACATATATTTTTTTACCATCATACATTCTCTGCGTCCCCATTAAACTAAGAAGATATTTATTTCCTTGCAATGTAACATCTCCTCTGGTTTCTTGAGATACATTTTCTGCCGGGTTGTTAAGGGCATACTTAAAGCTTATTACAATGTTAGTGTATCCTTTAACCTTTTTAGAAACTTCGTCTAAAAGACTTTTTGCACTTTGTGCCTGTACCGTAGTAATCCCTATTAAAAACAGTAAAAGTATCGCCTTTTTTATCATTATTTTTTCTTTAATTGCTATTATCTTTAAACTTAATTATTGCTATTCTTGCTCCAGTAATTGTTGTAGTGAGACTAAGTCAGGAACCAAAACCTGTCTGGCCTTACTACCCTCAAACGGTCCAACAACACCTGCAGCTTCTAACTGATCAATTAATCGACCTGCACGATTGTATCCAAGTTTTAATTTTCTTTGTAATAGAGATGCTGATCCCTGCTGAGCCGTAACGATTACTTCTGCAGCTTCATTAAAGAGTTTATCTCTATCGCTCTTATCTATATCAAGACTTGTGCCACTTTCTTCGCCTACATATTCTGGTAACAAGTGTGCGTCAGGGTATGCTTTTTGACTTCCAATATACTCGGTGATTTTTTCTACCTCCGGGGTATCTACAAATGCACATTGAATCCTTATAACATCATTCCCTTGTGTATATAGCATATCACCACGACCTATCAGCTGGTCTGCTCCTCCGGTGTCAAGAATAGTACGCGAATCTATTTTAGATGTTACTCTAAACGCAATTCGTGCGGGGAAATTAGCTTTAATCATACCTGTAATCACATTTACTGATGGTCTTTGTGTCGCTATAATTAAATGTATCCCAATTGCTCTAGCTAACTGAGCCAGTCTTGCTATAGGGGTTTCTACCTCTTTACCAGCTGTCATAATAAGATCTGCAAACTCATCTACAACTAATACAATGTAAGGCAAAAATCTATGTCCGTTTTCCGGATTAAGTTTTCTGGCTTTAAACTTTGTATTATACTCTTTGATATTACGAACCATTGCATTTTTTAGGAGATCGTAGCGAGCATCCATTTCTATACAAAGAGAATTAAGCGTATTGATTACCTTAGTATTATCTGTAATTATAGCTTCTTCTGTATCTGGCAACTTAGCAAGATAATGTCGCTCTATCTTGTTAAAGAGAGTAAGTTCGACCTTTTTAGGATCAACAAGTACAAATTTTACTTCTGCAGGATGTTTTTTATATAGTAATGAAGTTAATATAGCATTAAGTCCTACCGATTTACCCTGACCGGTTGCACCTGCCATAAGAAGGTGAGGCATTTTGGCTAAATCAACTACAAATGTTTCGTTAGAAATCGTTTTACCCAAAGACAACGGCAATTCCATCTCGGCATTTTGAAACTTAGGCGATGCAATAGCCGATCTCATTGATACAATGGTAGCATTTTTATTAGGAACCTCTATACCGATAGTTCCTTTTCCTGGTATTGGAGCAATAATACGAATACCAAGCGCTGCCAAAGATAATGCAATATCATCTTCTAAGTTTTTAATTTTAGAAATACGTATCCCTGCCTCGGGCACAATCTCATACAATGTAACTGTAGGACCTACTGTAGCTTTAATCTGAGCAATCTCTATCTTATAATTTTTGAGCGTCTCGACAATTCTGTTTTTATTTTCTTCTAATTCTCCCTGATCGATGGTAATTCCTCCTGCATTAGCCGTATAATCCTTTAATAAGTCAATAGTCGGGAACCTAAAATTACCAAGTTCTAATTTGGGATCAAACTCTCCAAAATCTTTCATCAACTTATTACTTAAATCTTTAACAACTTCTTCTTCAACAGTTGTTTCAACTTCCATTGCTATGTCCTCTGGATTATCCTCAGATTTTATAATTAGTTTTTCAGGGACTTCAGAATCACGGTTTTTTGGATTACCATAGAAATCATTAATGGTGGTGTTTAGTGTGATCTCGTTAGCAGTATCATCCTGTTTACTGCTATCGTCAGTAACATTTGCATTTTTTTCTTCGTTCTTTTTACCGATATCTTTAGACCTGGCTATAATAGCGTCAATTTTTTCTTTAAGACCGGAGCTTGTTGATTCATCTGTATTTGTAACAGCGGTTGGTACTGCATGACCATTATTTGTTGTCTGGGGTTCATCAAAATCTTTTGCGATAGCTTTTTGTGTATTTTTTATAGACGCAGTAAGTTTTTCTGGAGTATATCGCAAACGCACTACTATATAAACTATAGCAAAAAATGCAAGCACAAGTACAGTACCTATAAACCCAATATAGTCTTGCAAAAAATCGTTGGTTTCATATCCTATTATGCCTGCCATTAAGCCATTTTCGCTTTTAGCAAATCCAAGAACAACTGAGATCCATATCATAACTAATGATCCCCAAAACCAAAACCCTGCTAATTTTCTTTTATTTAAATCAAAGAAAAGATACACGCCCGTCAATGAGGTTAAGAATGGGATAATTAATGCAGAGATACCAAAACCTTTAAAAATAAAAAAATGACTTACAACTGCTCCAAATTTACTTAGCCAGTTTTTGGGCGATGATGTTCTGTTATAGAATTGTGATATTTCGCTTTGATCAATTTTCCAATTAAAGAAGAATGAAATAAAAGCGAAAAATAAACCTATCCCTAAAAAGAATAAAAAACTACCCAATACAACTTTTTGCTGTCTTGACAATGTAAATTTTTCTCTTAATGAAGTTTTATTTTTAGTTGTTTTCTTTTTTGTACTTACCTTTCTTTTAGCCATTTTTTGAATGTCTTGTCGCAAAAATACGAATATCTATATTGGAACGTAAAAATGCCTGAAAAATTTTCTAAACAAAGTAAGGTATATAAATAATCAATCCGATAATAATGGCAGTAATTGCAGCAATAAAAACTGCTCCGGCAGCCACATCCTTTATGAAACCGATTTTATCATGAAAGTCAGGATGTATGAAATCTGCAACTGCCTCTACAGTGGTATTAACCCCCTCAACACTCATCACCAAACCAATCGCAAAAATTTGCAACATCCATTCTGTTGTAGTTATTCGAAAATAGAAACCAAGTATTGTCATTATTACTGCAATTCCAGCCTGAACCTGTATACTAGGTTCAGTTTTTAACAGCAACAATGCTCCTTTTAAGGCATAACCGCAACCACGTAGTCTACCTACTATAAAATCAGAAATTTTACTCATTATATCCTAAGACAGCATTTTTAAGGCGGCAGCATAATCTGGCTCCTGAACAATTTCGGGCACCTGCTCTGTGTAGGTTACAACTCCTTCTTCATCAAGTACCACAACTGCTCTGGCATGTAATCCTTTCATGGAACCATCTATAATTTCTACTCCATAATCTTTACCGAATTTACCATCTCTAAAATCTGAGCTATTGATAACATCATCTAAGCCTTCTGCTCCACAAAATCGAGCTTGCGCAAAGGGTAAATCTCTCGAGATGCACACTACTTTAGTGTTTGATAAATTACTAGCTTCTTTATTAAAAGCTCTAACCGAAGCCGCACATATACCCGTATCTACTGAAGGAAAAATATTCAAAATCACTTTTGAACCTTTATAATCAGACAGCTGAGACACTGATAAGTCTGTATTTACTAATTCAAAATTTGGAGCTTTTTGACCCACTACAGGCAAATTACCATTGGTATGTATTTCGTTTCCTTTTAACGTTATTGTAGCCATAATAAATGAATGTTGTTTTGAGCCTTAAAATTAGTAAGATTAAATGGTAATTTTAAGAAAGTTTGTAGAAAATAAAAAAACCTTCCAGATTGGAAGGTTTTCAATTTTTCTTTTTCAAGTATCAATAGATCCTAAGACCCGTTGCATAAAATTATTTAATGCTTCTTTTTTTGGAGTTCCTTGTTTGATCATTTTGTCAACCTCGAGGGCTCCATACATGTTAGAAATCAATTCTCCGATAACATCCAGTTCTTCATCTTTGAGAGACGGAACCTCTGTTAATGCTTCTAAAGTTTCTATAGTTTCTACCAAAAAATCTTCATCATTTTCTTCGATAAAATTGGTAAGATGTTTAATTACTGGTAACTTCATCGACTAACTCTTTAAGAACATCAAATTTGTTGGTTTGCACCTGATTTACGAAAGCCCCGTCTTTAAACACGGCAAAAGTTGGAAGATTATCTACTGTTGCCATTTTTCTGGATTCCGGATATTTTTCGGCATCTACTATAATAAAAGCAGCGGCATCGTTTTCTGTAGCTAATTTTTTAAACTTTGGTTTCATAATTCTACAATTACCACACCATGAAGCCGAATATTGAACCACAACAGTACTATTATCTGTAACAAATTGTGAAAGATTATCTTCTGTTAATTCTTGAACCATTTGAACTGATTTAAAGGTGAGAAGCAAAATTTCTTCAGAAGACTTTTCTGAAGAAATTTTACAATTAATATTTTAGTTAGATGCCAAGTAAGAAGCTACACCGTCTCTATTAGCATTCATTGCTTCTTTACCTTCTTCCCAATTCGCCGGGCATACTTCACCGTTCTTTTGAACATGAGTATAGGCATCAATTAATCTTAAAAATTCTGCAACATTTCTTCCCACTGGCATATGATTTACACCTTCATGAAAAACTGTGCCTTCTTCGTCGATTAAATACGTTGCTCTATAGGTTACGTTATCACCTTCTACAGTTACAACACCTGTTTCTTCATTGTATTTTTCATTGGTAATATCAAGAATTCCTAATGTACTTGCCAAATTACGATTAGAATCCGCTAAAATCGGATATGTAACCCCTTCGATTCCACCGTTATCTTTTGCAGTATTAAGCCATGCAAAATGTACTTCAGGAGTATCACAAGATGCTCCTATAACAACAGTATTTCTGTCTTCAAACTCTTTCAATGCTTCCTGAAAAGCATGTAATTCTGTAGGACACACAAAAGTGAAATCTTTTGGGTACCAAAAAAGCAATATTTTTTTATTATTCTTTTGAGCCTCTTCTAAAACATTAAGTTTAAAAGTATCTCCCATATCATTCATTGCATCAACGTTTAGATTTGGGAATTTTTTGCCTACAAATGTCATATTAATTTCTTTTTAAAATTTAATTATTGATTAATTTTTTACGACACAAATATACACCTCATTAAATTAAAAAAATGAGTGCTCAATTTTTATTATTTATATTGAAATAGTTTTTACTAATCATGAAGCTGTTTTCTAAATCAAAAACATTTTTTCTTACAAAAAACTGTATTCACCTACATGAAATACGGATAAATTACACTTTTATTACGGTGAATTGCACAATGTTAAATCTATTTTTGTATTTTCGTCAACTGACTTAAATCATGAATTACAGAGAGTTGAAAAACTTTATTCAATATATAATCCTTTCAATCCTAATAGGTTTTACTCATACGGTACAATCTCAACCTTCGCTTATTTCTGATAGCATACAAAGTTATATTGAAAAAGCAGAAAAGCTCCAGGAGGCATATCAATATGAAAAATCTCTTGAAATCGCCAAAGCTGCTTTACAAAATGCTCAATACAACAATGATGACAAAAGCCTTGGGTACATCTATAATATTATCGCCAAAAATTACGAAATCAACGAAGAAGATAACAAAGCAAGAAGCAATTACAGGCGAGCTCTTGTTTATGCACAAAGTTCGAACAGTAAAGTACTGGAAACTGATCTCTACAATAATTTGGCGCGCGTATACACTAAGCGTAATCTGACCAGAGTAAAGGGAGTCACCTATTATAAAAAATCATACGAGTTTGCAACTAAATTAAGTGATACCGCCAGGATGATAAGACCCTTATTAAACCTTGGTGAATATTATATATCCAGAAATGACTATGATAGTGCCTATGAAAACCTTGCACCTGCCATAGAGTTAATTCATGAAAACTCTTCAAATCTGGTAAAGACAAAACTGAATGGTCTGTTGGGTAAATATTTTTTAAACACAAAAGAATATATAAAATCTGAAGAATATATTGATTTGGCAATAGCTTATGCTTTAGGCGAAACAAAAAATAAAAATAATAATGATGAATTAATTTCGACATATTTTGAAGAATTAGCCTCTGCATATGAAACCAAATCTCAGCTTTACCACAAACAGGAAGATTTTCAAAAAGCGTATGATTATCAAAAAAAACAATTTCAAAATATATTAAAAGCCAAAGAATTCAAAAAATTAATAGATCTTCAAAGGGTTAATATTAAATATGAAGTCGACCAATATGAAGAAAAAATTAAAAAAGCGGAAACTGAAAAGAAAGAAAGTGAAAGTGAAGTACTAAAATGGAGAATCAGTATTATTCTTGGTATAATTGTAATTTTAATCTCCTTAGCCTTTTTGATTAGCTCCTACAGAAATAACATTCACAAAAAAAGGCTAAACAATGTGCTCATCGAGAAAAACAAAGAGTTAGTAGGCGCAAAAGAAACAGCAGAACAAGTATCTACCCTAAAATCTCAATTTATATCGACTGTTAGTCATGAGCTTAGAACCCCTCTTTATGGAGTTATAGGACTTACCTCGTTATTGATGGAAAACCCTGACAAAAGGAAGAAAGAAGAATACCTGGAATCATTAAAATTTTCTGGCGATTACCTTTTGGCTCTGATCAATGATGTATTACAGCTTAGTAAGATAGAAACCAATGAAGTGAAATTGGAAAAAGTATCTTTTGACATAAGATCACTAATAGAAGGTATTGTAAACTCATTACACACAAAGCAAAAAAGCAATAATAATACGGTACACATAGATATTGACAAAAAAATAAACACGACATTACTGGGCGACTCGGTAAGATTATCGCAAATATTAATTAATCTGATCGGTAATGCTCTCAAATTCACAAAAGATGGTAACATCTGGATTACCGTAAAGTGTATGGATAGTAAATCCGGCAGCTACTTATTACGCTTTATCGTTAGAGATGATGGTATTGGGATTCCTAAAAATAAACAGCAAACTATTTTTGACAATTTTGCCCAGGTAAAAAATGAAAATCAAGAATATGAAGGAACCGGACTAGGCCTAGCCATTGTAAAAAAATTGATTCAACTGCATAATAGTGAAATTAACATCACTAGTAAAGAAGGTGAAGGATCCGAATTTTATTTCGATCTATTCTACGAAAAAGCCGTAAAAGAAGAAGAAATTTCACTAAAAACAGGTGAGAACTTGAGTATTGGTACGAGCAATTTTAATGTACTTATTGTTGATGACAATAAAATAAACCAAATCGTTACCCAGAATATCTTAAAAAAGAATGGATATACCTGCAACATTGCAAGTAATGGTATGAAAGCTATTGATATGTTAAAAGAGGAGAAATTTGATCTTGTATTAATGGATATTAATATGCCAGAAATGAATGGTCTTGAAGCCACTAAGGTTATCCGTACATTTAACACACATACTCCAATTATTGCATTAACAGCTGTCGAAGAAGGAGAGATTAGAAATCAAGCTATCTCTGTGGGTATGAATGATGTAATCATTAAACCCTATGACACACAACAATTCTTTCAGACCATTATGAGAAATATCTCTAAAATGAAAATGGTATAATTTTTTGAGAAAATTTCGTAGAATTTAATCGTAGTTAACATTTTTATCTGTTAATTCTTATATCATTTCTTTTGAATACCTTAATTTAGAGGTTTAAATCTTCAGATTATCATTTTAAATTATGGAATCAAAAAAAATGGGTTTTAATACCGTCTGCACTCACTTTGGCGAAATCATGGACAAACAATTTCAAGGTGCTGTTTCACCAATATACCTCTCAACTTCTTATGCATTTGAAGATGTTGATGTAAAAAGATATCCTAGATATTTTAACACTCCAAATCAAGAAGCCTTATCCAAGAAAATTGCAAAGCTAGAAAAAGGAGAGTCTTCTTTAATATTCGGTAGCGGAATGGCGGCAATAAGCACTACGCTATTCGCTTTTTTACAAAAAGGTGATCACATTGTCTTACAAAGAACATTATACGGTGGCACAGCCAATTTAGTTAATGAAGAATTCTCAAAACATGGTATCGAATTTTCTTACGTGGATACACAGGGCATCGATGGTTTTGAAGAAAAAATACAACCCAACACAAAAGTTATTTACATTGAGACTCCATCCAATCCCTTGTTAACTATAACAGATATAGAAGCAATAGGAAAATTAGGCAAGAAAAAAGACATCCTTACAATGATAGATAATACTTTTGCCTCTCCAGTAAACCAAAACCCGATACCATTGGGCATCGATATAGTGTTACACTCTGCAACGAAGTATCTCGGAGGACATAGTGATATCTTGGCCGGAGCAGTAGTTTCTTCTGAAAAAAATATAGAGCGTATTTTTCAGGTAGCCAAAAATTTTGGAGGTAGCTTAAGCGACTTTACCGTATGGATGTTAGAAAGAAGCATTAAAACCTTGGGGATTCGAGTTAAACAGCAAAATAAGAACGCATTTAAACTAGCTAAATGGCTTGCAAAAAACGATGACATTTCTGCTGTGTACTATCCTGGGCTAACATCTCATCCAGACCACGAAATTGCAAAAAAACAAATGAAAGGATTTGGCGGAATGTTATCTTTCGAATTAAAAGAAGGGTTAAGTTCAAGTTCTTTTCAAAAAGAATTAAAACTCATCAAGAGTTCGATGAGTTTGGCAGGAGTTGAAAGTACGATTCTCTCCCCCACTTTAACTTCACATGCGTTATTAACCGATGAAGAAAGACATGCACAGGGCATCAAAAATGGTTTATTGCGATTTAGTGTTGGTATCGAAGAAAAAGAAGATTTAATAGAAGATATCCAACAAGCCCTTATTAAAATAAAAGTCCCAGAATTAGAACACTAAACTATGAAGTTAGACATCCTTGCCATAGGAGCGCATCCTGATGATGTAGAATTAAGTTGCTCAGGTACTATTGCAAAAGAAATTGATCAAGGAAAAAAGGTTGGAATACTAGATCTTACTCGAGGCGAATTAGGGACCAGAGGCACCCCAGAAATTAGAGACCAGGAAGCGAAAAGAGCTGCACAAATTTTAGGTGTATCTACAAGAGAAAATCTTGAATTTAGAGATGGTTTTTTTATAAATGATGAAAATCATCAACTAAAAATAATTACAATACTACGAAAATACCAACCTGAAGTAGTATTATGCAATGCAATAGATGACCGACACATTGACCATGGTAAAGGAAGCAAACTGGTGAGTGATTCATGTTTTTTATCGGGATTGAGAAAAATTGAAACTACCTTTAATGGAGTATTACAAGAAGCATGGAGACCAAAACATGTATATCATTACATCCAATGGAAAAATATTGAACCAGATTTTGTAGTAGATATCAGCAATTACATTGATAAAAAAATCGAAAGCGTTGAAGCATACGAATCACAATTCTATGACGCCAATAGTAAAGAGCCTTCTACTCCCATCTCTAGCAAGAACTTTTTGGACAGCATTAAATACCGCGCTGCAGATTTGGGTAGAATTGTCAATGTAAAATATGCAGAAGGTTTCACTGTAGAGCGCTATGTAGCAGTCGATTCCATTTTTGATTTAATTTAATGTAAAAAAATGTTTGTAGAAATGAAGAAATACTTTATTTTTGCAGCCTAAATTTAAATGGTGGTTGTAGCTCAGTTGGTTAGAGCGCCTGATTGTGGTTCAGGAGGTCGTCGGTTCGAGACCGATCTTCCACCCAAAAGACAAAGCTTCTCAGAAATGAGGAGCTTTTTTTGTTTATATCGCTGACAATACGTGATATGTATATCTTCAACTCTACACTTTTACAGCTTACAACCAAAAAAGCTCCATACTCTGGAGCTTTTGATATTCTAAAAGAATTTAATTTTAGAGATTATTCGCCTTCTTTGTCTATTTTATCTACAATCACCTTCTTATCTCTATTAGCCACTTCCCAGGCCGTGTAAAACACTAATTGAGCCCGTTTAGCCATTAAATCGTATTCGATCTTATCTGGTGTGTCAGTGGTTTTGTGATAATCCATATGTACCCCATTAAAATAGAAGATAATCGGTATATTATGCTTAGCAAAATTATAATGATCGCTTCTAAAATAAAATCGGTTAGGATCATTCTTTGCATTATAGGTGTAATCAAGGTCTAATTTGGTATACTTCGCATTAACTTCTTCGCTTATATTGTGCAGTTCAGTACTTAACCGATCACTTCCTATCAAATACACATAATTATTTTTATCTTCACTTTCATGTGCTTGGTCAATTCTTCCGATCATATCAATATTTAGATCTGTTACAGTATTTTCTAATGGGAAAATTGGATTTTCTGTATAATATCGAGAACCATACAGTCCTTTTTCTTCGCCGGTAACATGTAAAAAAAGAATAGATCTTTTTGGCCCCATACCCTCATTTTTAGCTTTTTTAAAAGCTTCGGCTATTTCGAGTAAACTAACGGTTCCAGACCCATCATCATCTGCACCATTATACACATTACCATTTGCATCTACACCTACGTGATCATAATGCGCAGAAAGCACTACAATTTCATCAGGTTTTTCGGTTCCTTTTATATATGCCAAAACATTTTCAGAAGCATTAATCCCACCTCTGAAATAACTTTTAGGTATTTCCTGATAATAATCATCTCCTCCCATAGGTGAAGGTATTTTCATTTTTTTATACTGTTCTTTCAGGTATTCTGCCGCCTTTTTTTGTCCAGGCTCTCCAGTATCCCGCCCCTCAAATTCATCACTTGCAAAAATATAAAGATGCTCCTTTAGCTCATTAGCAGTGATGCTTTGGGCATATGAGACAATAGGTGTTTTATCACTTTTTTCTGTCTTTGGATCTAACTTAGGATTATTTTCAGAAGAGTTTTGAGAAGTTCCACAACAACTTACGATAAAAGCTCCAATGATTATTAATGTACTTTTCATTTAATTATTTAATTAAGAGCACACAAGATACTCATTTCATCCAATATTTTTTAAAGAATATTTCAACCCACATAAATTACCTTAAAATTATTTTAAAAATATTCTTTTTAGAATTAAAAAAGGTTTTATATTTGCACCCGCATTCAGGGAATAAACCTGATTCGACATAACACTGGAGAAATGGCAGAGTGGTCGAATGCGGCAGTCTTGAAAACTGTTGAGGGTCACACCTCCGGGGGTTCGAATCCCTCTTTCTCCGCAGATAATCAATTAGATTCGCCTAAAATCCCGTAAACATGGTGTTTACGGGATTTTTAAATTTTCCTTATTATTATTTAATATCATATAAAATCAAATAAAAAGTACGGGATTCGGTGCGTATTTTTTTCATTATAAAACCGCACCGAATTAACTATAAAACATTGATATTGTTGGTTTTATAAAAAATTATATTACTGAAATTTTATATCTTTAGATCGCAAAATAAATACACACCGATGCAAAATACATTTTCAGTATTATTTTATCCCAGAGGTTATGATGAGGACAAAATGGATTTGTCCCAATTTATTCACGTATTACAGTAATATGGAAAACGTAGCGAATTTAGTATAAAACGCAAGGTGCTTTTATCAAAATGGAATTCTAAAGCAGGAAAAGTAAAAGGTACTGCAAATGATATTAAAGAATTGAATAAATATATGAATTCTATTAGATATAAGATTCAAAAAATTTATGAGAAACTTTCTAACGATGAAATACTGATTACTGCAGAGGGTCTCAAAAACACATATTTAGGAAAAAATGTTAAACAGAAAATGCTACTGGATATTTTTCAAAATCACAATATGAAAGTTGAAAAAACAAATGAAAAAATTTTCCCTATTGTATTGACTGCAAAAGAAATGAAAGATTTGAAAATTGATCATCCAACCAGAACTGGAGATATATTTATTTGTGCCAAACCAGGTTGGTCTTTGTCCTCTAAAATGAATTTCGAAATACCTATGATAATTTCAAATTCATTTAATAGTGATGCTTACGCTCATTTAGACAAAAAGGTTCAGAGGTTTTTGTCAAGCGGCTTCATGAATGAAACGGGCTTAGGTGTTCATGGAAATCCCGGTAATAATAGAATGATAAATGCAATTTTTTTATGCAACTGGTCCCAATATACTAAGAGGTAAAAAAAGCACTATAAGTGCATTAGATATTACTCCAACTATTTGCAAAATACTTGGGATTCTTCCTCCTAAAAAAATGAAGGTAAATCTTTTTATTAATTTAAATTAAAAATACCTATTAAAATTTATATCGAATTACTAATCATTATTTATTTTTAGATCAGATCTGAATGTCGAAATAAACTTATCAGAAATTTAAATTCATCCATTTAATTTCAGGAATCAAGCTATAATTAGAACATTTTTATGCCAAGAAAACCCTTTATTAATCATCTTAAATCATTTAAGATATTGAAAGACAATGATATTAATCAACTCATTAAGATTTCAAAAGAAAAGAGAATTAAAAAAGGAGATTTTTTGATTCAAGAAGGTAAGTTTTGTAAAGAAATTTCTTTTGTTAACTCAGGTTTTTTCCATTCATTTTACTTGTCAAGATCACAGGAACAAATAACTTACTGCCTAACTTTTCCAAGTAATTTCATTACCGCTTTTTCATCTTATTTATCCGATCAAAAAACACAAATTTGTATTCAGGCCCTTACCGATGCAAATTTAACAACTATTCTGAAAAAGGATTTGAAAGACTTAATCAAATCTAATCCTAGAGTACAACGTTTTTTTAACCTAATCACCGAAGAATATCTTATAAAACTTGAGAATCGTTTTTTTCAATTGCAAAAGGATGATGCAAAAAATCGTTACGAGACACTTGTTAAAAGACATCCTGAACTAATTAAAACTATGCCTCTCAAATTATTAGCATCTTACCTGGGGATAACTCCTCGACATCTAAGTAGAATAAGAGCTAATAACCTGTAATTTATAGACAAATGTCTGCATAATTATAACCTATATTTAGGTAAAATTGCCTCAAAATATTAATAATTATGATAACATTACTTACAACGCAAGAAATTCGTATCAAGACCCCCATTGAAGTGGTTTTTGATTTCATATCGAATATGGAGAACTTTAAATATTGGTTCCCGGAAGTTTCGGACATCATTTCGGAAAATGACTTAGAGCATGGCGCAGTTGGTAAAACATATTTGGAACTTGTCAACCTACCTCCAAATGGAGAGCAGAAGCTAAAAATTGAGGTAAAACAAGTCAAAACCCCTATTTTCTTTATAACCGAAAGCGAGTATGTACCTCTACTTCCCAGAATGACTATCAGATTAAACCAAATTAACGATCATGAAACTGACACAAGTTGGAGTATGCATAGCAGAAACGACGATACTAAATTTGTTACTGAGACATTACCGAATTTTAAATCATTGATCAGTGATCGTGCAGAAATTGGGTTGAAAAAATTAAAAAAACTACTAGAAAACAAATAATATTGTAAGGTATCAATCGGTATCTACATGAGATTCTTTTTTCGATTGCTAATAGATTTTTAAACAAATAGAGATAT
The DNA here is from genome assembly GCA_947497175.1 of uncultured Aquimarina sp. GTDB lineage: Bacteria > Bacteroidota > Bacteroidia > Flavobacteriales > Flavobacteriaceae > Aquimarina. The sequence continues at coordinate 143,734 of CANMFM010000003.1, forward strand.
CCTTTCTTTAGAGAAGGATACCTCTTTTTGTTAGCAAAACACCCTAAACTTTGTAGATCAAACACAACTTAAATCTAAAAAAACAGCTATAGATTTGAATGGGATACCAGTTGATAGTTTTAATCCATTAATCCCATATTTTTGGGATTTCAATTCCCGCCGTTCTTAAATAATCCAACATTTGTCCTGTGTGCACAGATTCATGATAAGCAATACGATTCAAAATAATTCCCAAATGTTCTACTCTGCCCTACTTCATTTCTTTCAATTCTGATATCTTTCAAATCTACTTCATTGAATTCCTGGATCATTTTCAAAAAGTTTTTCGATATTTCTGGGCGAATTGTAACTCACCTTTAACATCATAGTACTGTAAATCTTTCCATGGTGATTGATAACTCCCCAAATTACCTCTATTTTATATTATTCTATGAAAAAGATGTTCTCCTTCCAAAACATGTCTTATCATTTCAATAATTGTAAATGCTTCATTATCATATCGCCAATTAAAAAGTATTAGTTTTTCAACCAATCACTGGTTTATTCTTTACCGTTATGTACAAGATTCGTCAATATACCCATTCTTATTTTTTTCATCAACAATATATGCAAGCCTATTACAAAATGGTAAAGCAGTTTCATAATTTTCTGATATCATTACTTGCCCTTCAGTATTAATAAATCCGAACAATTCACTTTTTGTTCTTTTTACAGCCGCCGAGCCTTCCATAAATCTTAGAGTCTCTTTAAATTTTGGGGATTTGCCATTTTCCTTTCTTATTTATGTATCCAATCTTATTTGTTTTAATATCTTACATATAAGCGAACCCATCCGAGAAGGAAGTTGCTAACAATGATGTTTGTTCAAACGGAATCTCTATAAATTAATAAAAATAATATTCAAACCGATCTTTCACTATGGTAAACTCTTAAAAAAATAACTAAACATTTGGTTGCTTTACGCTTCGTTAATCATGAGTAATATCTGCTAGATTGGACCATCAATGGCAATACTTTCAAAGTCTTTTTTCCTGCCCACAACCTCAGACTATTTTCCCACAAAAACCTCTAGTTTAAAAAATGCTTTATTTCGTAGAGGTAAAGTAGCTAAATATTCTTTGCTTTTAAAGACCTCTTCCAAAATCTCCTGACTTGGAAACTCCATAATAGATACCAAACTCATAGCCTGGTCTCCTACAATTTGACTTTCTATTTTATACTTTACTACTGCGGCCCCTCCGGCTTTCTCAAAAATAGGACCAGAGGCTTGCAGATAAGATTTCAGTGCTTCCTGCCCATTTGGATTTACCTGAGCAGTTACGATCATAAAAACTTTTTCAGTATTCATAAATAAATTGATTTTTGTTAAAAAGGCAAAGAACTTAAAATGAATAGTTTTATGATTTTGCCTTATTCATTTAAAACTTACATCTAGAAATTTACTTTTACAATTGGAAAATCACTTGCCTCAGGATTATTACCAGCAACTAAAGCCTGTAATCTAGCATATTGAATATACACATCTTCTCCTACTTTTGTAAAGGTTGTAGGAAAAGAAGAGTCACCAGTCTCCAATGAGTTTTCAATAGATGCACTCTCCCAATTATCCAAAGATCTAAGTTTAAATAATGTATTTTTATGTAGTGCTCCTCCAAGATTATTACTAGCCACAATCAATGTATTGTTGCTGGTTAATAGCATACCATCTATAGCAGGAATAGTCCCTCTATTAATTGTAATTTCATTAAAAGCTGCAGGGTTTGAAAGGGGTATTTTAAATAGTTTTCCTTCATCATATTTGGATACAATTAAATAACCATCTGAGTGATAAGTTAAGCCGTTTAGACCAAAGTTTCCCTGTTGAGGTAAAAACACATCATTAGAGATTAATGTAGATACATTACCCTCTGTATCTATTCGATAAATTGAAGGTGCAAAACTATCGCTTACATAAACATTACCCTCATCATCCATGATCAAATCATTAGCAAGGTGAGGAGCTCCTGAGGTTAGCTGAATAAAATCAACTCTGTTACCTGTTTCCAAATCATAAACCGCAACAACAGCTAACTGACCTACAGTATTATTGGTGCTTCTAGATTGATTAAAACCAGGATCGGTAACACAAACCAGTAAGCGATTATTAACTTTATCAATCTCCATACCGAGTGTAGAAACCAGGTCAGGACTATCAGCAAACGTCTCGATATTTCCGTCGAGGGTTACTTTACTAATTTTTCCTTTTGCAACCGAACTAACATAGAAAACGTTCTCCTTCGGATCAAAAGCAATTCCCTCGGGGTATAAACCGCTTTCGGCAATAACTATTTGTTCAGGAATAACAACTTTAGACTTATCATCATCATCTTTGCAACTTATAAATAAAACCACAAAACATAGAGAAAGAAATTTTACAACATTCATAATTTAATTTTTAAATATTTGATGTTGCAAATATGAGATGCATATAACTTGTATTAATATCGAGATTGGTTCAATTAATATCTTTATTGGTTATTCAATTGTTTAGGAGTTACTCCATACTGTTTCTTAAATAAATTAATAAAATGTGAAACGCTCTCGAATCCCACTTCAAAGGCAACCTCTGAAATAGTCTTGTCTGTAGATTTAATTAAAAGATTTGCTCTTTTCAATCGTTGATCTCTCAACCAATTGGCAGGTGAATCTTGGAAAACCTCTTTGAACTTTCTTTTAAAACTAGAAACGCTCATGTTTGACAGAAATGCTCTTTCTTCAATAGTCAGGTTTTTAAAAATACTTTTTTCTGTTTTCTCCTTAAAGGACACGTTACTAGACTCTCCCAAAGCCAATAAATAATTATTGAATTGTTTTTTATGATCAAAAAACAAAAGGCTAAGTAACAATTCTTCTATTTTCAAACGTAATAGAGGATGTGCAATTTTTTGTTCTTTATCAAAATAAGGGATAAGAGATTGAACATACATTTCTATATTTAATGAACTTGTTCCTTTAAACATTTTTGGAACTACTATATCATTGTTAACTATTGTTAAATACCGATGATACTTTGTTTTAAATTGATCTAAAAAGTCATCTTTCAGAAAAAACAAAAGCGATGAGAACTCTCCTTCTTCCAAAATCTTTTCTGATGTAAGATAAGCACCCTTTTCTAGAAATAATAATTCATTTTTTTTGACGGTAATTTCTTCTTCGGTAGAAATCATAACTTTTGCACCCTTCAGAATTACCATTATTAAATGCTGTTCTAATTCGACTGGGCGTTTATTACATCCTTTCTTTCGATGATATTCAATAAAAGTATGATCATCAAAATTGAGAATTACATCTTTTTGTCCTGTTGGAAACTGTTTAGGTATTCTAAAGCTCATAGAACAAATATAAATTAAAGGGAATAAGAAAAATGTCTCATTTAGACCAAATTAAAAAAATATACTAACTCAGACTTCATATAGTTATTATACAAACAATTTGGAGCGCATAATAGTAAAACAAAGCACCTTTTAGGGTTAGAGTTTGGGTAAATAGTGAATACTATATTTTTCATTACCAGTCTTTCTCCACTAAAAGAAAAATTTTTTACTACTCTAACCATTCAAAGATCAGAGAACTGTAATACTAGCTTAGGGCAAAATGATTCATTCACTTTTTAACCTTGAGACAACCAAATACATTCTTTTAAGCTCTTCATTTAGAAAGTAATCAACCTACCTACTCACCCAAATCTGCAACAAACACCATGCACATTCCTAAATATATTATAACGATAAGTAATTAGGAATTATGATAACTAATTACCCATTCTCATTGCAATAAAGTTAGTAAGGATAATCTTCATTTCAATCCAATACAACAACTTCTAATCTTTTGTTTCGGTAATTCCAGAGAGATTATTTATCAATATTAATTCCTTTTGTAAACAAAACTTGCTATGCTATCTAAGAATATTTATTTAGCCTCTAGTAAATCTATCATCGTCCTTGAAATTGCAATATACTCCAAAACATTATTGCTTTCGAATCTAATTTCTCCTTTTTTATTTTCTTTTGCTATTTTATTTTGAACAGACAAATAATTTTGCCCTTGGTCTGAGGTGTGCACTGTAAAAATACTATGATCTTGTGTTTCGGGATCTTCAATTCTACCCAAAGTTGACAATGCCTCCTCTAAATCAGAAGTCGTCGTTACTGTCAAACTAGTAATTAATTGTCCTTTATCTTTTATTCTATTAAATGCCGACAACTCTTTTTCGCCAGACCAAGTGTTACTTATCTCACAGAAAGGAGTTCTTGCTTTTTGCCATGTCAAAGCTGCCGACACCCCTATAACAATCAAAGCCTCTATAAACCAAATAATATATAAAAAAGTACCTCTAATGGTTGTCCCCCTTATACCCCAGGTACCATATTCACCAATTTCTTTAATGAATTCTAGAAGTGCAGCTGGTTGTGTTATCAAAGAAAATACTTGCAAAAATTTTACATTGCTAACTGTTATACCTATTCTTGAACTCCCATAAGTTTCGCCTGAGTTAATTACCAAATTAGCCCAAATTGCCCAATTAAAATATAAAGCAACAAGTCCACCTGTCACCCCTAATAAAAGAGCCAAAGTAGGGTTTCGTACTTTTCCTTTTTTGATTGTCAAACTGGCTATTATAAGTCCTATACCCATACCAAAACCAATTGTAATAAAGAGGTTGATATAAACAAAAGGAATATACCAAATACAATATGAATATAACAATGCCAGCAAAGGTAACAGTGTAGCCGATAAAATGATAAAATACACTAATGACAATGGAGAGAATTTTCCTGATGGTTTGTAATAAATAGCTTTCATCTTTCTTTTTAATTAATTTTATTATAATCTGTCTTGTGTAAACAAGACTGTGGGCAAATATTACAACTTAATTTTCTACACGCTACCCTGAAAACAGTGAATATTATTAAACAATAATTAAGATTTATACCTCAATTAATGCAGCATACGATTTAATAGTTTTGAGATTAATTATTATTGACTCAACACTTACACTTTACGATTATTCTTCAGCTTACCAAAGCATAAATTTTTTGGTAACCATTAATATCGAAAAATATAGTTTCAAATTTTATATGAAGTGCTCGAAAGGTTTTTGTTTTAGTTTATACAAATACAAAAGAAAGCCACTTCACAAGCTTTTATTAAGTGCTATTTCAATAATCTCTTCGGCCGATAACTCATTTTCATATCCTATTTCTAAGGGCCAAAAATCAAATCCCTAATTATTTGTAAATTAAGTACATTTCTTTTTAAAAGCTTCATATAATAAACTTCACAGGGGTCTCCTGTGATAATCTTTTCTACAATCCAAACTAATTCTTCTCTAGGTAATACCTTCAGTTTTATAAGGTTCTGGTAAATAGACCTTCAACGCAAACTCGTCAATACTCTCAAAAGAATTGTAATCTCTGAAATAGGTTTTTAAAAAATCCCCGTTTCTTTGGCAAAATTTACTATCAACAAATCGATATCTTATTCATTAAGATTTCCTTCTATATATCTAATCCTTTTTTTACTTAAAACCTTTTCTGAGTCAATTTCAGGAATCAAGGACTTTCGAAGACTCATCTCTTTATATCTCTTTTTTGTTAAACATTCCTCTGAGAATAATAACATTTCTGATCTTTGTGCCTTATTTTTCTCAATCAAAATCAAAAGTTTTTTGTACAACTTCTGAAGAAAGCAAATTTCTTATTACATCCAACTTGTCAGGGCCTTCTAAGAATGGATGCCCTTGAAAAAGCTTTTGATATTCAGATACCACTTCTTTCTGGTAAGCTTCTATTCTTTTATCAATTACACCATCAATACTAGAAATATATTTTTTTTGAAAATGCAAATTTACTGGATCGACAAAACCCTTTTCTATAAATCCTGCTGTTTTTCTGGCGCAACGGCAAGGATTACTTTTGTTCACAAGACCGCACTTGTTATCCATAAAATTGTATAACTGTTTCCTTACCCTATGTAATTTAATTCTAAAATTTTCTTTTGAAATTTCCATTATCTCACTTCCGACGGTATCAGTAAATTCAAACAACTCTCCAATTATATAAATCATTCGTTGCTCTCTATCCAGGCATAATAACATCCCTTTCATACAGCTAATTTTTGCCTCCCTAACAAGGAATTTATTCTCCACTTCATAAGAATAATTGGAAAGAGATTGATCAGGTAAATTATCAAGACCTTGTCCAAATTCATCAAAAGTTGTTACACTGGTCTCATGTTTCCCTCTTTTCATATTCAAAAAATGATTTTTTAGAATACGATACACCCACGTCTTAAAACTACTCTTTTGCTTAAACGTATCTAATTTTGTGGCGATTTTTATTAATACCTCTTGTGTTAAATCCTTTGCTTCTTCTTTATCTCCAACAAATGTTAGTGCAATATTATAGATCCAATCATGATGTTTTTTGATAAGGCATTCTAATGCTCTCTTACTTCCTTTCAAGGATTGTTGAATTAAGTTATAATCCTCAGTTGTTTTATTTCCTGTGTTTTGATTCTGCTCCATATTATTGTTGGTTATAAATAACATTTCGCCTCATGTCGAAAAAGGTAAAATGTTATTGAAATTTAGACTATTTGTTCATTAAGAACTGACCGTGGGGATTATCAAATATCATTAACCAATTCCCATCTTTCTGTTTTCTTAAAACTGCTACTGATAAGCCGCTTTGATTTATTTCAGTTCCATCAGGCGATTTTGCCTTCATTTTCCAGGGTGCAATATGAGTTGCAATGTTCCCGTTAATAAATACTTCATGACCTTTATACGTGAATACAGGATTTGCCATAGACATTCCTGTAAACATTTCTCTTAAGACCGTTGCATCCGATACTGGTGATTCGGGTTCAAAAACAACAACGGCATTTGGCTCATAACAGGACATTACTTTGTCAATGTTTTTGTTTTGAAAAGCTGTCGTCATTCTTTTAATTGTGTTCAATACATTTTGTTGTTCTACTTTCATCTTTTTTGTTTTATCTGTTTGTGCATTAATAATAATTGAGGTCATACAAAAAAACATAACCGCAAATAATTTTAATTGCGTTTTAAAAATCATGAAATTTTCTTTTATTATTAATTATTCCGTCTTTATGATTTAGACACATGCAAAAAAAGACTGTTACAGTAAGTATGTTTTTATTTTTGTAAATATCTTTTGACCTTAAAATCGAAGCCCTTACAGTATGCAGTTAGATGCGTTTTTCTTCTCTAAAAAAACTATATTATATACATTAGCATAATCTTCTACTAATGGAATAAAAGTATTTATTGCTTCAGTCATTTCTTCACTGGTTTCACATATATCAGTATAAGTTATATTACCATCTACTGCAATAGCTTCAATCTAATTAATATTACTTTACATTATTTCTTGACCGTGAATGATGCAGTCAATCCAACACAAAAATCTCTTGGAAGTCTATGTACCCCAAATATTGCTCGAGAATGCTTTCCTTTATCTCCTAAAACCTTCATAAACAAATTGGAAGCCCCATTTACCACTTCAGGTGAATCATCCCAATTTTGCCCAGACCGAAAATACGCATCAATGTGGTTTAAGCCAATAACATTATCAAAACCTATATTTTTATTTACTTGCGCCAAAACATTCAAAGCACATAACTCCATAGCTTTATATCCTTTTTCTGTAGAAATCTCTTCCCCTAATTGTCCTTGATACAGATATAACTCATTCAAAACAGGAAATTGAATGGCAATATATGCTATATTCTCTCGAACATTTACTGAAACGTAATTTCCTCCAGGTGTTGTGGCTTCAGGTAATTCCAGATTTAACGCACTTAGTTTCTCTTTTATATTCATATTTCTTTGTTTTTTCAGCACTTGATTATTCGATTAGTTTGTTAATAATATTTTTACAACTAAATCACAAGTTTAATTATCTAATAGTGATACGCTCATACTCTTCAATTATAATTTAAGTAAAATTAATGCATTGGCTTGATCTTTTTTTAAGACTTATTGAACAATGCTATTATTTTTAATCTATCATAAAGCGAAGTAAAAATACGAAGAGCACGATTTCTATTTATCTAATCTTATTTTTTAAAATACTTGTTCTTGAAATTGATCAATTTCAAGAAACACTTCTTGTATACTTATAAAATATACTTGTAATTTACACTACACTGTTTGATCAAACAGGTGGGAGTATACCGAAAATCCCCTGATAGAGTAGGTGAATTAATTTAAATTCTAAACAATGAAAAAAATAAAGCTTAACAAATTAGAATTAAAAAAAATCAGTATTAGTTCTTTAGATCGTAAAAACCTAACCTCCATCAAAGGAGGAGATGGTGACCCTCATCCTACATCAGCTAATGAAATGAGTTGCCGAAAGCAATAATTTCCCCCTATTGATTAGTTAATATGTATATTTTATAAAAGTTCAGCCCCCTTGAATTATTTGAAATATGTCATATTGTGGCAACTCATTTTTGCAGATAATCCCTACAGCACATATTACATTATGCTGTGGGGATTGTTATATAGTATTATAAACTAGAATTAAATTTTATTTGTAATCTATTGTATACAAGACTTTTTGTAAACCACGATAGCTTTACCTCGTATTCTTTGGTACTCGTACCTAACTTAAGTTAACTCATGGTATCATCTCATTTGTTCACTTAAAATTATTCTCACATGTCATTCAATTTTTTAATATAATAAGAAGGGTACATACCGGTCCTTTTGCGAAATGAAGTTGAAAAGGATTGTGCTCTATTAAACCCCATTTCTTCTGCTATAGCTTCTATTGTATACGACCTAAGACTCTTATCGCTGGTTAATCTTTCTATTGCAAAATCTATTTTTAGATTATTCATATAACTTGTAAAACTCGAACCTTTATAGATATTAACAATCCTTGAAAGATAATTACGGTTCGTTTTCAGTTCTTTTGCTAACATACTTAAAGTATAAGGTCGCTCAGAAAATTTATAAGAACGCTCAAAAAGGCTAAGTTTGTGTAGTATACCCATAACAACATCCTCTGCCATTTTAATTTCATTTTTATTACCACGTAAAACTACTTCTTCCATAGCATTTTGTCCAGTATCCTCAATACCGCTTTGTTTTTCAAGATTGTCTTCTTTAAGACTTCTATTTCTCATATATTCAAATTGTACAAGATTATATTGGAATATTAATGCTATACACATTTAATAAATATTGTATATGCAACATTAATATTCTAAAAACTTCAAATACTCCGTTTGTTTGTTAAGAGCTGGAACCTATAACCTACTCTATTACTAATTTTCTTACCTGATTTCCCTTTTCGGTCTCCAAAAGAACAAAATAAACGCCAGAGGTCACCCCTGAAAGATCGTAATCAAGAACATAAGTATCTCTTCCTTCCTCTTTGTGCGTTCTTATTAGCTGATTATTAGCCATGCTAAAAATCTTAATGCTAACGGACATTACATCTGGAAGCGTAATATTTACACTAAACCTACCGTTAGACACAGGATTTGGATAGATTTTATAGTCAAATTTGGCAGAATCGTCCAATCCTTGAGTACTGTCATCAGGATCATCTTCATCAAACTCCTTCTCAACGACTACTATTTGTTTAGTCATAAAATCAGTACAGAGCCCCTTATCTATAATCATAGAAATTTCATACTCCCCAGGATCTGCAATAGAAATTTCAGCATAATTATTATCTTCATAACCTATTTGCGCCTCTTGTGGGAAAGACCAAGTTACATCGTCTGGTATAGGATCACTAACATTCACTACAACAAATTCTTCTCCTACAAATACCTGTGTTGAAATAATAAAATCAGCAGAAATAACCTCATTGGTTGTATCAATAAAAACATTTCCTAAAGCTTTACATCCAACTGAATTTATAACCTCAACCTCATAGATTCCTTGTTCAGAAACTTCAATAATCGGGTCAACACTGGTGAATCCATTAGTCGAATTCCATTGATATGAAGCATTTGGATCAGAAATAGAAGCATCTAAAAGTACACTTTGATCCTTACACAACGTGATATCCTCCCCTAGTTCCACAATCAATTGTTCGGGATTTTCAATGGTTATTGACTCAATGATCAGACAACCTTTGGCGTCAGTTATGGTAACCCGATATTCTCCTGCACAGATCTTTGATAAATCCTTATCAGTGCTACCTGTACTCCACTGATATGTATAGGGTGCAAGTCCTCCAGCTATATCGAGGGCTATGTTACCATCGCAACCTTCATAACAGGTTGGGATAGTAATATTATAATCAAGTTTTAAACTTTCGGGAGCATCTACAGTAACAAGATTTTCTATGGTACAGCCACGAGCATCAGTTATAAAAACACCATATGTCCCTGGTAGAAGGTTTTCTATTTGATTGGCCCTATCACCATTGCTCCATCTATAGCTGTATGGTGCCGTTCCTCCGATAACTGCGGCTTCTATTGTCCAATCATTCTCGTTACCACAATTTATATAATCTGTGTTAAAGGTAAGTTGTAATATTTCTGGTTCCTGTAAAATGAAAACACTACTCGTAATAGTAGTTCCTGCCGAGTCGGTAATCGTTGCATAATATTCTCCTTCCCCAATACCAGACAAAATCCTATTATTAGATCCAATTTCTTCATTATTCATAGCATTATACCATTGGAACACATATTGCAAATCGGAATCAAAAGGAATCCCACCATTTACAATCGCGATGATACTACCCGAAGAAGTATTTCCATTACAAGAAACAACATTTTGTTCTTCTAAAATAACTTCCAATACAGGTGGGGTATACAAATCAATATCATTAACCACTAATTCACAATTATTAGCATCCTTAACTCTAAGACCATATTTCTCTGATCCAATATTTTCTAATCTATCGGTATTCACTGGTAGTATATTACCTATTTCATCTAACCATTCGTATTGATATGGCTCGATACCACCATTAACATCTGCAATTATCATTCCGTCTCTTGCCACATCTGAAGATGGAAAAGATCTATAAAATGATACAAATAAGGCATTGGGTTGATCTATAACGATCTCTTTTGAGATTGTACAAAAATTATCATCTGTTACTTCGACTGAATAGGTTCCTGCTCTTACATTATTGATATCTTCTATTATTTCGCCATTGCTCCATCTAAATAGGTATGGAGGCACTCCACCCGATACTGTTATATCAATAGATCCATTAGTGTCGTTATTACAAGATAGATTAATAATGCTCTCGGATATTAACAATTCATCAGGCTCTTCTACCGTATACGTATCTGAAGTGGTATTCCCATTCTCATCGGTTACGACTACTACATAAGTTCCCGCCAGGAGCGTTTCGGTTTGACTTTCTGTAAATAAAACATCGCTTAGATTTCCCTGTTCAAACCACTCATAAGTGTAGCTTCCTATACCTCCAAAGGTAGAGGACGTTAATGGAACCAAAGTTTTTCCCCCATTACATTGAATTTCTTCATTTTCAGATAATGGTAAAATTTCAATAATTAATTGATTCGGTTCCGTAATTTCCTGCTCTAACGTCACCTTACAATCATTAGCATCGGTAATCATCAACTCATAATTACCAATACTAAGATCAGTGATGTTTTGACTAGATGAAGCGTAAGAACTATCATCATTATTGATCCACTCAAAAGTATAGGGTTTTGTCCCCCCATTAATCTCAATAATTATGCTACCATCGCCTGTTTGAAATCCAGTCAGATTGTTTGCATCGACATTAACAATTTCTAAGGGAGCATTTGGTTCTGTAATAGTTATCGGCTCTGATAATGATGTAGTACATAAATTCCCATCAATAACTACCAATTCATAGGTTCCAGCAGAAAGACTACCTAAATCCTCTGATGAAGCTACAAAACCGGGGTCCTCTATTTTTGTCCAACTAAACCTATATGGTAAGTAATCGCCTGTATCTGGATCAATGGGTCCTCCAGAAACGGTAACATTGATCGATCCTGTTGATTCTCCAAAACAATTCACATGAACGGGATCACCATCTAATTCTACTACCAAATCTTCAGGTTGTGTAAGGTTAAAAGTGGTTTCTGCTTCAGTACCTTCGCTATCCCTAGCTACCATCCTATACGTTCCGGCACTAATATCCCGAAGTCTATCGATCGTAAGATCTGTATTTAACTGTGTAACTGTTGAACCATCAATCTTGTACCATCTATATTCGAAATCTGAAGGATCAGACTGAATGGGAAATCCACCACTTACCGTAGCTAAAAGCTCTCCCAATTCATCCCCATGACAAAATATAGGGATAGTTATTTCTATTTCTACCTCCATCGGAAGTGGTTCCATCACTTCAAAATTAGCAGTAGACGTACAGTCATTTTCATCGGTTACCACAACTGTATACACACCTGCAGGAATATTTTGAAGATCTTGGTCAGTATTTAAAAATGAAGAATCAGAAGAACTTGTCCAAGTATAAGACAATGCCCCTACTCCATTTAAAACTTCTATATCCACACTACCGTTGGTACCTCCCACCGTAGTGGCTGGTTCTATCAATATTTCTGAAATTTCAATTTCTAAAGGCTGTTCGATTTCAATAATCTCTGGATCATTAATTTCACAACCGTTGGCATCCTTCAACCAAACATTGTAAGTTCCGGAAGATAAATTTTTGAAAGTAAGACTATTAACCAAATCATCTTCAAGAATATAAGTGGCTCTATCATCAATTGAAAAAGAGTACGGTCTAGTTCCTCCTTGAGGAGTTAATGTAATTTCTGCATCACTACCACCAAAACAAGACACGTCCTTTTTACCCAATGACAAGGATAATGGATCTGGTTGATCAAGTACAAAAGAATCCTCGATCCTTATAAACCCATCATTAACAATCACTTTATAGGTTCCAAAAGTCACATCAGAAAGTGTGCTTGAATTTTCACCCGAAAGTTCTACATCATCCTTGAACCAGGTATACGAATAACTCAAAGATCCACCGGCTACCGTAGTATTTAAATCCCCTGAATCTCCATTACATAGAATTGGAGATGATTCCATAATTGTTACCTCAAGTTTATCTGGTTCATTTACCGTTAAAACATCTGAACTTATAGAGCAAGATTCATCATCGGTAATGGTCGCAACATATTCTCCAGCTTGTAGACCACTTATGCTATTACCAGTTTGAGGAATTGACGATCCATCGCGAGTCCAACTTATAAGATAACCAGGAGAACCACTAGCTGGTGTTCCTCCTGATATTTCAAGATCGATAGCTCCCATTGACCCGCCAAAAATAGTATTATGAGTAATATCATCAGAAGTTATTTGAATTTCACTTGGTTGACTAATAGTAATTGTTGAAGAAATTGGTGAAACACAATTTATATTATTTCTATCTCGGATAACAAAGCGATACGGAGCTATACGGGCTGATAAAGAAAAGACATTATCGTCCTGCCATACCGTTCTGGCACCATTTGAAATAGCATATTGATAATTCCTCGAGTCTCCTCCTCGTCCTGCAGCTATAATTGTAACTGTTGACCTTTCGCCGTAACAGGTAATAGGTTTTATGTCTATACTTGAAATTTCTATAGGTGCAGGTACATTATCAAATGTAATATCATTTATTTCTACCCTTCCCGATCTGCTATCGGAGACCACTACAGTATACGTTTCATCAGCACCGGTAATCGATAAGCCTGTGTCATAAGGTCTGCCATCTTGGGTCCACGAAATAGTATATGGAGAATATCCTCCTCTTAGATTTTCGATGGTTAAAGTTCCATCATCAGCATCACTACAACTAGGGTCTTCTTTTTCGATATCGAATGTAATTGGTACCGGATCGCTAATCTCTGACAGAGTTATTTCTACTGTACAACTATTAGCATCAGTATATTCAATTCGATGGGTACCAGCTGGTAGGCCTATAATATCAAAACCATTCACGTCTGCCCGACCGCTAATTCTTGGAGTGGTGGTTAATATTGTATAATCAAAATAGCGCCTTGCACCAGCCACAATGGGAGTCCCTCCATTAACGTTATCGATACGTACACTGGCATTTTTTTCTCCTGGTGCACTCGGTGGTACAATTGTACCTTCGCCATGTGTTATAGGCTCTTTACTACCAATTACCACGTCTTGACTGTCAGACGCCTGGCAAAGATTGCTACTCAAAAGCTTTCCTACCCTAACGGTATAGGTATCTGGTCTCAACCCGCTAATAGTATTATCGGCAGGTATATTCTGCCAAGGACCTCCATCAAGCGAATATTGGTAGATTCCTCCAGAAGGTCCTCCTTCAAGATGTGTAATCTCAAAACTCCCATTATCACTTCCACTACACGATTCGGGATTTATTCTATTTGTAGGAATTGAATAACTTACCTCTGCAGGCTCTATTATAACGATCTCTTCAGATCGTTGTATACCACAGGTAGGATCTACGCTTCCTGATCCAATCAGAACGGTAGACACATCTACGACATAGCGTCCCTGATCTATATCATTAAAATCAAACACTGAAAAACCACGATCAGATCTCGGAAAACTACTTAGATTATCCGCAGATTGTACGGGAGTATAATCCCTACCATCCCAACGCAACAAATTGAGATTTACACGCTCACCTGATCGTATTTGCCTATCAAAAAATAATCGTATATCACCATCCCCCCCATTACACGCAGGTGGTGTTACCTCAGACTTAGGACCCGCTAAAAAAGGCGGTTCTGGAAGATAATTAATTGTTAACACGTTAGATACCAAATAGTACGGGTCATTTGGATCATTTTGATCACCAGGAATATTACAATTCGGATTGATTCTTATAAGAATATTTCTACCTATCGCCCTGGATCGGTCTGCAGCAACTGGAAATAACTCTGAAAGTGCAAGGTTAATGGTTTTGTTACCAGTTTGGCTATTGATATTTTTCCAAACAGGTGTACTGCTGGTTACTTCGTCTAAAAACTGCCAGGTATAAACTATGTTGGGATCAGGGAAATCTTCTTTTGCCCGCATTTGTATGGTCTCAGATTCACAACCAATCTTAACATCGGTTGCTCCTGTACCGTCTGTAAATTCAAGATTTACTATGGGGGTAACATCAATAGTTGCAAGTCCTCCTAACATTGCCGCATTTGATAGTATAATACTTTCATTATGACAAGGAAAGTTTAAATTTTGGGTCATAAATCTTGGTCCGCTACATAGGCCACTTGTATTATTGCCTCCATAAGAAGTTTCTCTCCGAACTCGAATGATTGGATTAGAAGCTGAAAAAATTAGTTCGATGTCAAACGGAATCCCAGTTGCGCCTATATTCTCCTGATCGTATACCTGTTGCTCAGTACCATCCTGAAAATAAACTACAAATTGAAGCCTTCCCGTATCAGCTGAAACATTACATCGAGTTCCCCAAAAATCTGCCGTTTCTAAACCTGGCGTCCTACCTCTTATTTTTAATCTATACTCTTGAGCCATACTCGATAAGGCAACCATCAATAGTAATATTGAAACAAAATATTTTTTTTTCATTCTTTTCTCTAATAAGTTATCTCTACTTTTTTTAATGGGGACTTTGAACCTGAACTAAAAACTGCTTGTAACAAATACGTGTAATCGGTATTAATAACCAGTTTATTATCGACAAAGCTGTTTTGCCCGTCCTTAAAAACCTTATATAATGTTGGTTTTCGTTCGTCTTTCCCTCTAAACAATAGTAATTCTGTCACTCCTTTTTCTTTATAATTCCAGTTTAACAGAATATGTTTCTCCTCTCTATTTGCGGTAACATTGAACCGATCAATACTGGGTTTTACTTTATTACCACTTATAAAAATTGTAAGAGGAGCAATAGGATCTGATTCGAGCCCAGATTCATCTATAGTTAACAGCGTATACAGGTACTCTCCTTTTTCCTTATAACCTTTATCTTTATAGCCGGATTCAGCAATATCAAGATCGGCGACCAACTCCCAATTTAGGCCGGTACCTTTCTTCTTTTTATAGATAAGCGTTTTTATAGCATCTTCACTATTACTGGATACCCATTGTAACTCTACTTCCTGATCTGTTACCTTAAATTTTGTGATCACAGGAGGAGTAGGTGGTATAATATCTGGTCGGTTTAGTTTCAATACTTCCGAAAACCCAGAAGGATTATATCGTTTATCAAAAGCCTGTACTTTGTAATAAATTTTCTTGACCAATGTTTTTAAGGGTATTGTATCTATTATAGTATTTTCTACTATCGGTCGAAAGGTTATTTGCGTAAATTCTTCATCTTCTAAATTTGCTCTGAACACACGATACCCCAGAAAATCTTTTTCGGTATTTTGTTGCCATTGCAATGTTACGATACCAGTAGAATCAATTGCACCCATTAAACCTCTTGGATCTGCCGGCGGTATTGCATCATCGGGTTGCACCATTCTTGGAAAAGAAACTCGTTTTGTGCCATCTAATCCCAAGGCCGTAACGCTGTAATAATTAATTGATTGCACGTCGTTTACAGTAATCATTCGCTGGCTTCTATCTACCCCACTTATTACGGGAACAAAATCTCCTTGAACCTGATCAGCCCGTACTATTTCAAAATGAGATAATCCTTCTATTCCCTCTTGCGGAAAATCCCAGGTGATTACCACACTTAGTTGATCTTTTGACAATACAGCATCCAAGATTGCGGGATTGTAATAATGGCCTTTAACTCCTTTTCCTTTTATAATATCAGAATAAGGGCCTGTTTCTCCAAAGGGAGAAATGCCTTTAATACGGTACTGATATTCTTTACCGTTTTGTGGCAAACTATCTATATATACAATTCTTGATGTGTTTTGCTCGTCTGTATTGTTTAAAGAAGTTACAGGATCTTCAGAAATACGCTGAAAACTACGTCCGGCATCAGAAGATCGTTCTATAAAGTAACTACTGTAATCTCGTTCCAAAAGTTTGTAATTCCAAGAAAGCATGACCTGGCTATCTTTGAAAATCCCTGCAAGTTCTAGGGGTTTTGGTAAAGGTCTGTAATCTTTTCGACTCAAAAAAACAGCCCCAAATTTAACATTAAGCTTATCCTCTGGAATTTCTGAAATTATTTTATATAAGTACGTTTCACTTGCTTTTGTATCATTATCAACAAAAGCAAGTCCTGAAAACAAGGCTACCTCAAAATCTAAATCGGCCGAAAAAAGAGCAAAAGTAAAACGTTGTTCGAGGATTTGGGCCTGATTAATGATAGCCATCATACCATTACCTCCTTCTTCCATTTCTACCTCAAAATCATCACCGTATAATGCCTGGGCAGCAACACCCGCTAAATCATTTCTGTCTGCAAAACCTTCCCATTGTTCTAGTGGTTTTGGTTTTATGGGCTGATTGTTTAGTTGTTTTATTTCTCTAGGGTTCAAAATTTGATCTCCACGACTAACTGTGTGTCGCTCAATCCTGTACCCATATTGATTACTATATTTCCAGGTTGTAGGGGTATTAGGTGCCCATCTTAACTTTATAGCACCATTACTACTTACCGAACCTATTACCTGAATAGACGGAGGTAAATCACCCATAGGTTCTTGACCATTGATCATACCTATAATAAATAAACAACAACCTAACACTAATAAATATGCTCTCATTTTCAGTCTATTTTGTGTTTAGGATTAAAAAACTTAATCGTTTGTGCTTTGGATTTCTGAACCTGTCCAGGTAATACATATTGCAAACTAGTTTTGTAATCACCATACCTCATCAAAGGGAAAGTTTCAAAAACCAAATTTTCATGTCTCCTTAGCAATACTGGATCATCCATCAATATAAGTCCGGTTCGCAGGTCTAGATAATCCTGATAATAATAATGTGTAAGATTATAGCTATAAGGATTATAATTGCTTATAAAAGAATCAGCTTCGTTCTCTAGATAGGAAACATAAGAGGTCATTGGTTCTACCCCTCTTATTGGTGGGACACCCAAATTGTTCACTTCTCTGTTCACTACAATAGTTCCTAAAAGCGGATAAGACTCATACAATAATGGATAAATATCTTTTTTAAAATAGTCTTCATCAATAAGGGCCTTAGGGCTTATCAAAGGTAAATTTCCACTATATCTGGTTCCTACTAACTCAACTATATCAAAAGGTTCCTGTATTTCGACATCATGAATCAGGATTAATTCAAATACAGAGAGATCCTTATATAAATCCTGGAGTTTTTTCATGTCCTTTATTTTATCTTTAAAGGTCTTGTATACACTTGTCGAAAAATTATAAGTAAGTAGTTCTCTTTCTTCTTCTTTTACAGACAGTTTATCAATACTTTTGGATCGTATTTCTACATCATTTCCTTGTTCAGAATCATCACCCAAACTCTTTTTCACATAGGACTCTGTCAAAGAACTTTGACCATTGTTTCCTGGAGGCAAAAGCATTATTCCCAGTTCATACTCCTGATCAAATTCTGTTTGTTTTGGCATTTCAAAAACTAACTGTTTTTTAGCTTGACTGTAAGTAAACGTTTTAACAATTTGAGTTCCTGTACTTGATTTTAAAATCATTGATTTACTCCATCCATCTAATCCTTCGAATAGATAAGGTTGGCCTCTGTTTAACTGAACATATCCATATTTATATTCTTTAGGATAGAAATTCTTCTGCCCTAATACTGGGTACATATAAGTCACATTGGATAAAGGAATATCTTTAGGAGCTTCACCTGTGGTAAATGTTACTTCCTTAAGTTCAACGGCTGTCTGCCCATTATCTTTAATGACTTCCCATTTCCCTTTGACATATTCTTCAAAATGAATTTGTACTGTTACTTTTAATTCACTATTCGCCGGAAGCAAGTCATGAGAATAAAACAAGACAGATTCATTTCCTTCTACCCATTCTAATTCTCCATCCAACACTTTGCCATCCTTACTTAGCTCAAACTTATCAAACATGATTTTATACTTGTGATCACCTTTATCATCTGGCAATTCAAAAGCTTTATTTATAGGTAAGTTGAATACTACCTGCGGTGCTGCAAATACATCTATTTCGGATTCTCCTTCTTTGGGCACAATATCACCTATAACTACGATACCTTCTAAAACACTTTCTCCAACCACTTCACATTTTTTACCCACGGTGACTTTAAAGCGGAAACTTCCTTTTATAGCACCTCCAAGGATTTTATAACGTCCTCTAAAATATCCTTTTACCCACGTAGGGTTAGGTAGCCTGGCTTGCATCAAAATCGCACCACTACCAGAAAAAATAGTGAACTTTTTTCGCTTTCCGAATATTTTCACTTTAATTCCTACCTTCCCTTGTAAATAAGCATATGCTTGTCCATTGGCATACCAGCCATCCATTCCAATAGATTTTGAAGAGCCTTTACAATGCGCATCGCCATAATCTTTAAGCATAATATCAAACCCAAATCCTGCATCAAATCGTGCATAAAAAATGAGAAATTTAAGATCCCCTGTTGTCATTGCCCAGTGCATACCAAGGGCCATACCTCTACCAGAATCCAATTTGTTTAAATCTCTCATGTAGTCCAGTTTAGCAGCATCTACTCCCAACAATTTTGCTACCATAGGTGGTGGTGGTGGACTACCGGGTAAATCTGTTCCCGTCATGAAATAGGCTCGAGTTTCTTCTTTAAGAATTCCAATATCAAGTTTAGTTCCAATAGGATCATCGGGGGTTCCGATAAGCATATGCCAATCATCAGGCCCTGAATAAAAGTCGAGCCATCCTGCTCTACCATTAGGTCCAACCCCTTTTAAAAAACCTAAATTTATATACAGTTCGGAGGTTGCATGAAAAATTCCGTTTTCAAAATCATGTTTAATGAATACATTTGCGGCGATCCTCCCTTCGGGTTTATAAGAAGCCAGCATTGTTTCATACCCCTCGGATAACTTCCCCAATTTTTCCGTAAGCCTTTCATAGTAATCACTCGGAATACTGGACAAGATATTTCCTTCTCCTTTAAAATAAATCTCTTGTATTCCTCCTGATCGCCTGAATGCTATTCCAAATTCTACTGTTGCATTAAACAGGGATTCTCCACTTATTAAAATAAGTCCTAAAGATGCTTTCATACCAAACCCATTCGTTTCACTGGGTTCGTAAATGACTCCCGAAATAGAAGTACCAATATTTTCGTATGCTCCATTAGCACTACGATCAATCCCGGCCATTTTCATGCGATTATAAAAACCTCCTCCAAAAGAATTAATACCAAACACTGAAAATATGGGAATCGGTGTTGGGAGTGTTACCTGCGCATCTGTATACCAGTATCGAAATGTATCTGTTCGCCCAAATAACACCTTGGCCTCTACTTCAAATCCATTACCAACAGGATATTTTGCACCTACTGCTCCCGCAAATCCTTTTTCATACTTAGGATCATCTTCAAAAATAAAAATAGCGCCTTTAAGCTCCAGGCCAGCTACTTCCATCTTTATAAAAAGGCGCTCTAAGTCAATTCCATCATACTTCCATCGTTCACGACCATTATCTTCTTCTAACTTTGCCTTGATTGAAAGCTTAGATCCTCCCCCATTACCCCCATCTCCTTCCGAAGTAAGATTAATACTAATATCAAACACCAGTTCTGCAACATTTCCTCCCTTTAACCTAAGTCCAACTTCATTTAAACTCACCGGGAAATTAGCTAGTTTCTGTTTTCCTTGATATCCAAAATACTCTACAGAGAACTTGGGAGCTTCTGTTTGGATGACCATTTTCTCAAAAACAATCCCTTTAAAATTCACTGTTTTATCTTTATCCGCAACAGAATCGTCATTATTTTCTTTTAAACCAGAGGCAATAGAAACAGCACCATGTAGCGTTGCCTTAGGGCGAAACTCATCATCCCTTATCGTCATTTCTATAAAGGAATCAGGAGTCAAATATACATTAGCATTCCAAACATCAAAATCGAGGCCTTCAGTTTTTGAAACCTGAAATGTGTATTCGTCTGGGCGAATAAATGCATTATATTTTAAACGTCCCACTTTAGACACAGGAAGTATCATTTCGCCATTAAACTCTCCTTCAATAATAGCGTTGCGTTGCAAACCGACTTTAAAATAATCCAAAGAAAACTGCCATTTAGAAGCAGAACCTTCATCAATTGACAAAATATTATTTGCCTCAAACGTACCCGTAACCCCAGCATCATCAATGATCATTTTGGTACCTGAAAAAGATACACGTTTATCATTATTTCTTTTCTTAAAAGCTTTAGGCAAAATAACTTCAAGGCTTTCTACGTACACCCCTCTCCAAAGGTCTGGGGCATTAGCATAATACGTGTTTATGTATTCTTGTGGTACTGCTTCATCATTCCTAAGGTCACTAAAGTCGAGTACTGCTGTATTTAACTTAAATGTTGTTCCTTCTAAACCTTTGACTCCAAATTCGGGTAAAGAAACATTAACTATAATATCATTCCAATCACTTGCCACAGTTTTAAAACTCCCCTCTACATATCCCAATTTTTTCTTTCCGGCTTTATTCACCGGAAACAAAAGTTCGTCTGAGAACTTAACATCTGCATCGATTGTCAATTCTTTAAAACCAGAACAATCAATGGTAGCATAAGTAGCTGGTGTTTCAAAACTACCTTTTAGGGTTACAATTAATTTACCATCATTTATATTCATTCTGAACTGCGAAATCAAATTCAATTTTGCGTCTCCGATTATCCCACCCTCATGTGATAATTTAATATTATCAGCTCCCAAAATCAATGTTCCTCTAGGGGTGTCCACTTTAAGAAACACAATAAGCTCCGTGTATGCCGGTTTAAAAACTGCTTTTGCAATACCCATTGTATATTTAACATTACTAACCTCTATTGGGCGTATAGCTACAGGGAGAACCCCAAGGCCATCCTTGGTCAATACATCTATATAATTATTAGCTTGTTCTATAGCATTAAATGTATTGGTAGCCATATCCAACCATTTCTTATTTAGCAATGAGTCTACTGAATTAAACTGAAACCCTTCTTCTTTTAACTTTGGTTTCTGTTTTTTGTTTTTAATTACCGGAGTATCGTATTTTTCAAGAGACTTAAAGTTTCTAAATACTTTAATTGGTTCAGAATTCTTGGGACTTATACCATCCTTTGCTAAATTATCAGTATTTACAGAATGAGAAGATGCCAAAGACAGGTTTGTACATAGACAAAAAAGTAAAAATATTGTTACAACAGGTATTAGTCTATTCATAGCAATGGGAGCAAAAAATTAGTAACCATCTCATGTCATAAACAAGTTCTAATCGAAATAATCCATGACAATTCTAATTGTACAATGTTAGGGGTTTATGTCAAAAAAAAAATCACTGAAAACAGTGATTTTTAATCATATGCATTAGAAGCATTAAGAAACTACTTTAAATTACACGTATTTTTCGGATTTAACCTAAATGACCGGAAGATATATACTAGTCGTTTTTTCTAAACCCTACCTCATCTCCTTGTTGTAAAATATCTATACCATCATAGTTACCAACAACATTTCCATTTTCCAAAAACTTTTTCTTCAAGAACTCTCCCTGGTTGGTAATTCTTGCTACTTCTTGACTTTTACCGTCTATAGTGATAATCACCTTAACATCTCCAGCTTTAATCCCACTAAATTTAATAGGTAAATTTGAATCAAAAATTTGGTTCACCTGTTCTAATCCATCTATTAATTTTTGCTTACTAGCCCTTGAGCCGTCAACTAACAAACTTTTTAGCCCTTCGAATTTAACATTTCCATTATAGGTAAATCGAGATGCTGCATCAGCCAAAATCGAAAGGTTTTTTCCATTGTTTACGACTCTTATTTGTTCAAAAGACTCTAAAACTCTCCATGCTTCTCTTAGATCGACTCTACGGCTGGGAGAAGCATGATCAAACATATTTTTTATTGACACATATCTTGCATCTCTCAATATTTTATCTAATGAAGATGTTCTATTTCCTATCACCACCTCCATCTCACGAACTATTTCAGCTCTTTTGGTCGGATTATCAAAAGCATCAGGATCCTCTTCAATTTTTTTCAAAAAGTCCTCTGTACCTTTTTTAATCTTTATGCTTAAATCTCCGGCCTTTATTCCCTTTTGGATCACGTCTAAATAGAATTTTACTGCCTTGCAAGTCTCATCGGCATCACATCCTTCAGAATACTTCAATAAAAACTCAACTGTAGAAAGTGCCAATTTTGTAGTTTCAAAATCAAGAAGAGTTTGATCACTTACATTATGGACTAGTCTTTTTAGATCTTCCAGATTGATTTCATTTGGATCTATGTCTTTGGCTATTTTTTTAAGATAGCCTACAATGTCGTCTCTAGCTGACTCATTAGTAATCAACTGAGGATTATCTTCAATTTCTTGGCGTAAGTCATTTGCATTTCTTTTTATAGCAGCTCGTTGAGCTAATCCACCGATACCCCCTGCCAATCCTATAGCATCTCCAAAAAATCCAAGCTTATCACAAAAGGTTTTTGCCACGCTAGCATTTTGCTGTCCTGCTTGATTTCCCTTTGGCACATCACAAACCGTGGAGTATTTCAAAATCAAATTAATACTAGATACTATAGCATCAGCTCCTTGCAACGTTTGAACCAAATCATCAAGCTTGCCTAATTTTGTGATATGGCGTAGCTTGGTAATATTTCCAACCCCGGAAACAGTGAGCGCAGCTTCGAAGGCAAAATTAGTTCCCCGATCAGTATTACTAGTACTATAATTTTCAGCAATTGCCTTAAGGATGAACATAGGAATTTCTACTGACTTAATAGAAAAACCAGGATCCACGATATTCTCGTACTTCAACAACTTGATAGGATAATAGATATCATAAGTACCAAGATCTACTTTCTCACGAATTACTCTTATTCCAGAATATTCATTAGCATCCTGTACAGTTGTTACTACCTCTTCTTCAAGTTTTATAGCGGTATCACCTTCAAAAGTTACATCATAATCACTTACATAAAACCCCAATACTTTATTACTTTCATAGGGTATATCTCTTACTGAATTTGAAGCTAACCCCGATTTTTTCCAAACATCATACAGTATATTAATTGCCTTGGTAAAATTATCCTCTCCTCCCCAATTATCTAAACGACTATAGAGTTTTCTAAATGCTATCTGGTTATCAATGGTCTCGGATTTAAGTTTAGAAAGAAAAACATCTGGCGTTCTCTTACCCAGGGCTTCCATAATTGTAATAACTGCGTCTTCCTCAGACACCCCTTTATCATTAACAGAACAACTAAGGAGCGAACTAAACGCGGACCATAACTTTTCATTACTTAAGAAGTCCTGATCGTGAATGTAAGAAAGGTAATCACTAGGTATTTCTGAAAAATAAGTATCGATCTTATCGCAATCTATGCCAATGGTAATACCGCCCTCCGGGAAGTATTTCTCATTAAGGTAATCAATAATTTTTATAGAATAATTCGAGGCATAAGGAGCTTCATGTATTTGATCACGGTCTATTTTAAAATAATTAGAAAATGCTTCGAGATCGTCATGATGATCAAACTTAAAAACAAAATCATCTTTGTCAGTTTTAATAGTGAGTTCGTAATACACCTCTTTCAAAATACTTCGTTCCTTGATTTCAAAATATTCATCACCCGGGGATACACTTATTTTCTGATCAACAGCAGAAGGTTGATTCTTAAGTTCAAATTTTAACTTTGTTTCTTCCACGGTAATATTATATTTTCCCACCAAAGAAATAAACTTGTCAACCGCAAATGTTCCCTGACCTGCTTTTTCTGTTAAAAGAGATCTCCAAACCAACTCATCTCGTTTACCTTCATATCTTTTTTTTAAATGTTCTAATGCCTTTTTAAGTTTCTCTGTTTTATTTTTTACTATATTATTATTAGCACCATCTTCATCTCCTTGAAACAAATATAGCTGTAGTCCTGGAGCATGCATTTTTTTCCAATCCAGATGATTGAGATGGGTGCCACCTCCATAATCCATCAAAAGATTAGTTGCTCCCTGCGGACTATCATACTTTGCAAACGGGTGTTCTAAGCCAAAAATACCATGACCTAATTCGTGGGCAATTGTTCTGGCTTGATTGGTAGTACCAAATACAAATCCATACTGTTTTTTTAATGGCATAAACCCGGATAAAGAGGCCTCGCTCAAAGGAAAATTTATAACAAAAATATAATAAACATCACTTTGATAATTAATTTGATTCTTGACATAAGAACTGACAGCGTTTTCTTCATCTGTATAATAGGACAAAATACTGCTATCCCCTACATCTAACATACCATTTTCATCAAAATCCCAATCGGCCTGAGGTATTTGCACTGTATTTGCAATTTCAATATCAAAATTGACACCAGCCTTGTTATAGATATCATTGATTTTTTCATCTAACCTAGAAACAATATTAGCTCCATTAATAGGTATTACTACTACTTTTACATCTTCAACTTTATTGGATCCTAAATGTGCTAAATTCAATTTTCCAGCTACAGTATATTTACCTGAGTCATTCTTAGGTTTAACAGTCGCGAGAATTTCCTCGATTGCGTAATCAAAACTTTTCTTTAGTGATAAAACTGCTTCATCTCCATCCCAGTCTACATTAACTTTTTTCCCTTTTTTAGTCTTAAAAACAATATTTTCTGTACTTATTTCTGGATCTGTTATTTTAATTTTAGCTTTCACAAAATCTTCTCCATTGCTGTTAGAAATAGCCTTATAAGGTACCATATACTCCTCTCCGTTGGAAAATTGTAACTTTTCATATTTTTCTACCAGACCAGAAGGATATCCATCTGATACTATATCATAGCTATAAAATCCAGAGGTTTCGAAATCTACTCGTACTCCTTTAGCAGTTAATTCTTCTACATCTCCATCTATAATTCCCAAAGTATTTTCTTCATTCGCCGATCCTCCTTCGGCAATTTCTACTTGTTGAATTTCACCGTCCTCTCCTACTGCCCAACCCTGACCACTACTATCTCTTATGATCATATCATCGCCAACCGAAACCACTCCTTCTTCTCCATTTGTCCCCGTTACCACAAAAACACTTACCCCATCTCGTTCTTCAATACGAATATCTTCGATCTCATAACCTACATCTGCAAAAGTGATCTCTCCCTGATCACCTCTAATAATCTCAATAAAATCTAAATTAATATCCTGCGTCATTTCTGCACCTTCTCCAAAAGTAGGATCATATAGGGTTATAATTTCTCCTTCAGCCAATTGAAAATCACTATTCACAAAAATCCTATCAAATTTTACAGCAAATCTAGCAAACTCCAAATATGGTATACTTACAAATCCGCGACCTGTAACCCATCCTTCGGATTCACTTTCTAGATCTGTAATGGTAACTACAAAATCACCTGCCGTAATTCTATCTCCGACAAAAATATGGTTATAAGGTTCTCTGTTGGTAATAGAGATTGCATCTGGTACGATTCCGCAATTATAATTAGCCGTCTCATCTTCTGCAGAATCGGTAGTAATAAGTTGTACATCGGTATATGGGCTATATTGATATTTACATTTTGCCTTAAGCTTAAACTCATAAGTTGTACTAGGTTTCAGATCCCAAACTGTCGCCCATGAACTATTGGTTTTCATAGTAAACCATTGCGCACCGGGTTTGTCAGTTTCACGATATGCTATGGTATACTCAGTATATACAGCAGGATTCTCATCCCAAAAAACATTAATCTTTGAAATACCTTTGGTCTCGGCATAAACATTTTGTGGTGGATCACAAGGTTCTGTTCTTGAAAACCAAAAAATTTCACTTTTTCCTTCATTTCTAAACATCCCTACCTCTTCTGCACCCTGCAAAGCTTTTGCTCTTACCTGCCATGCATATCTCTTATCAGGAAGTAACAATGGGTCACTAGGACCATATACATATGAATTGGCTCTTGTCGTTATTTGGAACACCGGAGGAGAAGACAAAAAAACTGTTTGAGGGTCGACTGTATCATCCCATATTTCAACAATACTTAACTCATATTCTACATTACTTACATTGATTTGCCTAGGAGTCCACTGAAACACAATATTATCTACTAGCTGAGGTAGCAGATTTTCTTTGTTAAGCGGAAGATTTAAGAGAGGTGGTTCATTTCTATAGATATAAGTAGTTGCGCAACTTCTCTCGGATAATCTATTCCCGGTCACAAAATCAAAAATTTCGAAACAAAACTGGTAACTTCCCTCTGGTATTACTTTCCCATATGTATTTGGGTTAATTCCTCTTAGGTTCTGCAACTCGAAGTATGGTGCTAATTCGGCATTGGTTAACTCCAAAAGTGTTCCTCCACTAATAAATAAAGTAGGAGCTCCTGAAACAAATTGTGTACTTTGAAAGTTAATCCCGTTACCCTGAAAAGAAACCCTTAAGCTGATTTGCCGGTCATTCACAGTGATATCATTAAGTAATAATTGAACTCTTAATGGGCTATTTATTGTGCCAGCATCTGCATAACTATAAAAATTAACCGGTGCCGGTGGATTTACTCGTGGTATAACGTTTATGGGAAAACGTTGTGCGTTTATTTTAAAGATTACAAAAAGTAATAAACAAATAACAGATAATAGTCTTTTCATAGGCTATAGTTTATTGACGTATTTCAGTTCAAATTTATCCGGGTCAGTATATTTAATAGACTCCTTTAAATAAAATTCAATTATTCGAGTTATCATGTATAGTCTAATCTTTAGATCAGATACATCTCGGTCTTTCATTTTAAATATATTATCTTTTTCAAGCTCCATAATCACTGATAAAAGCTTATCTGGGTTTTCTACAGATTTTATGGTCCTATAACTACTTATAATAGGCAACATCCATCGATGTCCAATCAACCTGGCTAATGCTTTATCACGTTTATCCAGCTGGTTTGTATACTCATCTTGTAAGCTCTTACCTCTTTTGTCCCTTTCTTCTTCGCTCAATTCGTATAACTCATTATTATCTGCCGCTACCTTGGCCTTTACAAATTCAGATTCGAATGCATAATCTAAACGATACATATCCTTTCTAAGCTCGGTAAGTACACTAAATATCAACTGGTTGTACCCTTTTAGAAAATCTTCATAGCTATAAAGTTCCCGCAAAAACTCTATTGCTTTTTCTTTATACAGTTTAGTGTCTTTTTGATCAGAAACAATACCCCTTAGCATAGTAAGCTCACCCTTCTTATAACCCGGTATAAAATCAAAATGAGGATGACCTTGTAAGGCTTCCAATTGGATATCAATTTGAGACATAGTACCAGAATACAAGGAGTCTCTATATCTGAAATCAAGTAATACCTCCCGTTGCTTTTTGCTCCTATCTTTTTTGGTATTGGATTTCTTTTTACTTTCTTTATCCCGTTCATGTCGTTTGGGAAACCTAATATCAGGCTTGAACTTATCAAAAATATACTTGTAGCCAAAAGTAACCGTGAAATCTTGATTGGAAGTAGTTGTAGAATTTCTAAACTGTGATAAAATATTAAGGCTAAAATTGTGTCTTTTCTGGTACGTATAATTTCCTCCTAACCTTATATTTGTAACATCTCCTTGTTTTTCTCCTTCAACATTTGTTTGATTATAGCTTATTGACCCAGTTGTTCGAAATTTCTTATCAAAAAAGTGTTTGTTTGCAGATATTACAGGCCCATAAGTCAAACTGTTTTCTGATCCAATAGTACTATAACTAACGTTAAGTGAACCTGAAATATTAAGATTCATTGATGGATACCCAATGGTATATGAAGAATTGGCATTGTAAAAATTAGAATCTCCGTTTTCGGTAATTTTACCGTTTTGTTTATTGATTGCACCCTGGTATGAAAAAGCCAAATTCAAATTTTCCTTTTTTGATTTTTTATCTTGTATGATAAAATTGGCGTTTAAATTGGCATTTTGAGTAATTTGTTGAAAGTTTAATGTATCTAAATTATCCGGTTGTGAAACCTCGTTAATAAGATCAAATTGATTTTTGATATTAGTAAACGATTGAAAGTTTGAATATCCCCCTGAAAATATAACCTTATCTGATGCATTATAATTTACTGTAAATGCACTCACAACTCTTTGTAGTTGTGAACTTTTGGTGTTATCGAGATCGTCTTTTTGAAGCCCTCCGTTTATCGCAATACTAACTTTATTATTAAACAAATTCTGTGTCGCATTTAACGTGATATTCTCTAGATCGTTATTAAAAAAATAAGCCCCAAGTGTTCTATAATCGGGATCAATACGTTCATACGCCACCCCAACGTTTCCCTGCCCCACCTGATAACTAAAATTTGCGTTGTAAGCTTTAAATTTTTGAGTAGTTTCATTAGTTGTTATAAACCCTGACAACAATGAAGTTGTTGCTTGTGCTCCATCAGCATTTATGTTATCTGTAATTAACGAAGAGGCATACTCTACTTTTACATCACCTTTATTAAATACTTTAATACTTCCCTCTACACTAGCGACAATATTTTCCTTAGGAAACAACTCTGCTTCCAAGGGTACAGGGTTTTTAATAGAATTTTTAACATCATTTGCCCTAAACACTATTCCTCCTAAAGAAAATTTATCATTTCCGTAACTTGCTTTAATCCCAAATCCAATTCTTTTATGCGCGGGTTGAGATTGAGGATCTTCCTCATTATATTCAGACTCCTTTAATAGTCTTCCATACATTGCGCTAATTTTAAATCCAGTTTTTTGGGGGGTTAGGTCAAAACCAAAGCCTGTAAATTGATGGCCACTTAAAGTGTAAGGAGAAAATGTCATACTAACATCACCTATATGAGTAGTAACCCATTTATAAGAAGGATGAATACTCAACCTATTAAATGAAAAAGGATTATTACCCTTAAACTTTTGATTAGAATAGGAAAAAGAAAAAGGAATATTGTAGATACCGCTTATGTTCACATTAATATTTCCATTAACAAAATAAGTAAAAGGTTCACGATTCGAGCTTCCATCATAAAAAATTGAATTAGCAGAAATCCCCCCTGTAAGCTTGAAAAGCTTAGCTTTTCCAATTTGGCTTAAATCCTGGCCAAAGCTTACAGTAAAACACCACATGAAGAAAACAATGGCTAATCTTTGCAGATTATTTTTTTTTTTCAAGGTGTTCATAAAACCTTCCACGCTTAAAATATATTTTCAATTTCATCCAGTAATAAAAACAACATTAGCCACTTTATAAACTGGATTTTGCTAAGCGAAATTAACTTTAACTATAAAGATATAAATCACGGTTTTCAGGGTTTTTTGAGTTAGTGTTTACTAAAAATCGCACACCTGCTAAATATTGGTTGTAGAAATGGTAATTGCAACCAAAACTTTCATATACACATCTTTAAATCTCCTAAGATTATAATTTACGCTTAGACCGATTTGTAATAGTCTTCTAATTATGATGATTTACTAACAAGAGTATTTGGATTAGGTTCAGTGCTTGATGAGTTTTTTTAAAGAAAACAACAGACGACATCATAATCTTTCTAGTTTTAAGTTTTATCTAATCATTACTCTATCTCCTCTCTTAGCCTTCCTAACTCGTTCTGAATACCCCCTAAAGAAAAATGGGATATTATTTTCTCTCCCGTAAAGTAACCGACCTTTTACTTTATTATGGACATCTATAGAAACTTCAAATCTTGGCAACCCTGTCACGAGCAACACCCTATTTTCTTCTGTGATAAAGTATTTACCGCCATAATTTCGCCTGGCCACTTCAAAAATATAAGATGCCGTGTGATTTACGACTAATTCCTTTTCATGATTTTCCATATCAGGATAAGATTCAGAGAGTATTTCCAATATGCCTTCTAGAAACTTTAAACTGCTTTCAGAAAAATCAAGCCCTTCTCCGAACGCTTCTTTAAATCGATCTACGCAACCCTCTGCTTCATTTGAAGTTTTTTGTGTAAGCTCATCTAGGACCGGTTCTTTTTCTATTTCCTTGTTCCTATTAAATAATTTCATTTTTTTCCAATTAAACAATCCCATATTTTTCTATTTCCCTATTTTTTTTATCAGAAAAACTTATAACGATTCACACTCGTGTGATCCATTTTCATTTTTCCACGAATCCAATAATTAAATTAGTGTCAGATTTTTTTTTAATTGTTAGTAATTCCAAATTTTCCGTAATACACATCTTTATCCATGTTTACTTTGTATATAAAAATACCCGAACTTATTATTCCTTTTTCAACCCATTGCACTTCGAGGTTATTTCCAGATGATATTTTTTCCAATATCAAGGCTCCAGTCAACGAATATACCCTAACAGATAAATTGGCATAATTAGTGACCGTAGAAATAGAAAGTCCACCATTTGTCACCACTATTCTAGTTTCTGGTCCTTCACTTATTGGTGGTGGTAAATCATCACCATCATCACCATCATCTCCATCATCTCCAGGCACTTCGGAAGAATTAGAGTCATCAGGAAGTTTGCCTAAGCCCTCACACGGATAACTTGCATTATTCGGGTCGGCACAAGGTCTCAGTTCATCCCAATATTTAACTACCAAAGAAGGAATCCTATTAAAGTTTATTTTTCTACCGTGAAGCTCTGGCATTCTTCCATCGGTATTAGGATCTCCATTATGGGCAATAAAAGTGGTAAGGTCGTCCGGATTTGGGCCCCAAGTACTCATGTAAGAATTACAATTTGTAATTCCAGTAGAGTATAGCCTAAAGGGAGCACAATTTTCGTTTTCCTGATTATCGTAGGGAGCACATGGGTCTGGCTTGGTCCATAGTCCTCCATCAAAATTATCTATTCCGTAGCCCGTATAGATTCTATCTGCAAATTGTAGCATTTCAAAATCATTCGATGCATATTTGTACCAAGGCATTAATTGCTGCATAAATGCGTACCCTACATACAAACCTCCAACGACTGTTAAGTAATTTCGATCCCTTGTCTGCGAAGGATCAGGATGAATACCACCAGCAGGACCATCTATATACTCGTAAGGATCTCCCAATGTACCATTACCATCAACCCGCGGATACAACCTAGAAAAGTACCAGTGAACATTGTTAAAACCTTTAAAATCTCCCCAAATAGCCATACCCGTTTTGCCCATACGTATTTGGGAATCCTCCTGAAAAAACCTCTTATTCAATAAATTTTCATCTTGAGACATCCCTCTAACATCTTCCAAAATTTCAACATCATTATATATAGCCGCAAAAAAAACAATCAATGGTTTTTTGCCTAAATGCTGTCCTGCACCAGAACTAAAGGGAACTCCCATTTTATAAACAGCATAATTATCAATCCCTTTTTGAATTAAAGAATATACTGCAGGTTTTTTTTCTTCGTTAGTTTCTAATCCAAAAACCTTTGTAATATCTTCAAGAAAGCGCAACATTTGATCTGAAGCATACGGAGGTTGTGCTTCATGAGGAATCATAGCTCGATGAAACTCTCCTAAACCTTGATGATATAGCTCAACCTCTGGAGCTAGCCATCGTTCAAAACCTAATGTACCACCAATCAAGCCATTATTTCCATCTGATACCTGAGATAACCTGGGTAGCCTATCCATCATTACCTTATCCGTCGTAAATAAAGGTTTCCAATCCCCATGAAAAGGCGGACGAAACGTATTGCTGCCGTGATTGGGAGGTGCTTCAGCAAGAATTGTTAAAACGGTTGAAGTTTTGACGCATCCGCGTTCTATAGCAGCAGTTCCACAACCCTGATTCATAGCCGCTATTTTTAGTATCGACTCATTTGGACTTGCTTCATAGGGTAACTGATTCATGATGTTAAGTGAAGCATTATAATGGTTATATGTATTAAGAAAACCTTGTTGTTGATCTTCAAAAGGAAGTAATTCATTGAATTGGTCTCTTAGTAAGTCTGGATTCACCATAGCACCATTAAACTCTCCTTCTGGGCTAATATTTGTTATTCGAACATTTCCACCCACGGTGTTGGGTATAACCCAATAGTCCCCATTAACAAACTGCCCATATTGACAAGGTCCACCATTACATGACACAGCGAAAGAAAAAGTTACATTATCCCTAACAATTGTGATCACATTAGTTCTCTGCGCTTGCCCTAATAAGATAAAACTATTGATGAATGCTATTAATAAAATGGAAACATTGATAATTTTTCTAAACATGATGATGGGATATTAAAATTAAAAAACAAACTTATTAATCACTTGCTTATGATAGTACACTGTTTTCAGTGAAATAGACATACAGGAGTATACACTACATACCTTACAAAAATCTTAATTATAACGATATTCTAGTTTTCTATGTAAAACTCAGTTTATTTAAATTCAAGACCACACTCTAAGGAAAAACAGCACGTATTTTCATTCCTTTTATTATTTAACCGTTGAAATTGTATAATTAGTTATGATACCTTTTGCATCATGATTTATATCTTTTTCATGATACCTAACTTAAAGCTTCTATTTTTTAAGTTACAATATATAATACGACGCATGTAATATAATTTTGGTGTAAAAAAAACTTGGAGACAACATCACAATTATCCCCAAGTCTTGGATGAAAGTCTTTTGTTATTTTTATGATGTAACCTGTACTTTGAATTTGCCAGGTTCAAATTTAAAAACTTTCATTAGACGTGTCCAAGTACCAATTTGAGAGATTGCCAAAGTCAATATGCTAATTTCTTCTTTTGAAAAATGCTCTAACAAAGGATCGTATACCTTTGAAGGGAAAACATTAGAAGGCATTTGTGTAAGGCAATCAGTAAATTTTAAGACTGCCTTCTCTTTGTTAGTAAAATACGGAGTATTCTCCCAAACCACTAAAGAAGACGCTCGTAACTCGGTTTCTCCTGAATGCATTAATAATTTGTGATGCATATCTACACAATAAGCACAGCCATTTAATTGAGAAACCCGAACCCGAACCAGTTCAAGTAAGTTCATATCAAGTGAAGAGTCATTGATAAAATTTTCCAGATCCATTAACTTATCAAACATCCCATTAGGAATGTCCTGGTACGATATTCGTTCCATAATATATTCATTTTTTAAATTATAAAAACAAAAATATCATCACCATGTAGTTTTATTGATTAAGATATCTTAAGAAAGTAGTTTTTTAGTATAAAATAGTATGTTTTCTAGGATAGTAAATCTTTCGCATACCAAAAGTGAGAATCCATTCACACCTTACTACTTATTATTCCATCTGGTCGTAAACTCATTTAACACAGATTTTAAAAATTCATTATTTACCTGCTTTGAATCCAAAAAATAGTAAAAATAATGTTTCCAAATTCCTATTATAAGATCTTCATTTCCTTTTGCAGGAAATTTTGGCATATTAATATTTTCCTTTGTCCAATTTCTTGGATGATCTACAGCCATATGTTTAATGAACTGGCCTATGGAATAAGTATTCCAAAAATCGTCAGATCCATTTAAGAAACTTAACATATTGGCAGCATGCTTATATCCAATATTAATCCTAAAGGTCATAAAACAATCAACCAAACAAGATATATACTCATTTTTCCAGGCTATGGTTTGCTGAGGAGAAATCCAGTTATTAATCAAACTGTTAGTGCCAATTTCAAATTCTATTTCTTTTTCAAATTCTTTTCGAAATTCACTCAAGATATTTGTAAGTTCATTATTAGTATAATCGGTCTCGCTTAACAGACTAACTTTTTGAATGTATGGACCTAAAGAATTTCTTACATACCTGAAATTAAATTCATTGCAAATATTATCTAAACGTTTGAAAAAATAAATCAAATCATTACGCTCAAAGAAAGTATTAAGAGCGCTTAATAATATTGCACCTGCATCCGTAGAGCCCCATACAAGAGAACTCTTTAATGTTTCAAGAACAGTTTGAGAATTGGTATTTCTAATTAAAACATCTCCTTCTTTACTGTGTAAAGGATTGCTTTGATTGTAAAAACTAAATGCCAGGCAAAAAATTTCAATAGAAACCAGTTTACCTTGTGCAATAAATTTGTTTATAGTACTCTTTGCCAAATCTCTATCAAATAAATATAGTAACCTAATTACCTCCTGATCAACTAAAGAAATTCGTTCTTCAAAGCTCTTCTCCAAAGTAATCTTTTCTTCTGGTATTGCCAGTATATAATCCATCATTAATCGAGGATTATGCTTGGAGAACCTTCCTACCTGATAATCTTCCTCTATTCGTAGTACTGTTCGATAAAAATCTTCTGAACCTTTGTTTACAAATTCTGAAAACATATAATACGGTAATCGCACACAAACACTCTCTTTTCTTTCTTTATAAATAGTATAAAATAACATAAAAAACTGATTTTCATACTCTTCAAGTCCTAGATAATATTTACCTTTTACACTGAAAACAGGTATCATTTTATCAAATTTTTTCGTTTATTCATTTCCCAGACATCATTAATAATACGTTGTGACATTTTCTAAGATTTCCTAATTTTTATTCTTTCTAATTTCGCTTAAGTATTCGGGCGTAATATCTAAATAAGATGCAATCATATATTGCGGTACTCTTTGTGCAAAAGCAGGTATACCTTTTATAAGACCATAATATCTTTCTTTACTATTTTTTTTCATATATATCTGATCTTTTCTTAAAAAGGCCACCAAAGTATGTTCTGTTATAATTCTGAAAAAACGCTCGAGTTTGGGAATTTTAGTAAAAAGGATTTCTAGATCTGCTTTGGAAAGGCTTAATACAGTAGTTTCTTCAATGGCCTGAATTGAATTATTTGATGGTATTTGATAAACAAAACTTTCTATATCTGTTATCCACCAATTATCAATTGCGAACAGATTTATATTCTCAGTAGCGTTTTCGTCAGTAGTAAAAGAACGCACTAAACCTTCTATTATAAAAAAGCGTTCTTCGCAGACATCGTCTTGTTTTAGTAGGAATTCTTTTCTTTTATATCTTTTAAATGACATGGATGAAAAAATCAAGTCAATTTCGTACGGTTCCATTTTAACATACCTGTTGATATAAGATTTAAGTTTCTCTCTCATATAGTTCAATTTTTTCTTTTTCCATTTTTTGACTTCTATACGGAAAAGTTAATTTAAAAAAAGTGTTTTGGGAAACAAAATAAATTGACTTTTATAGTTAACATTTTTAGATCGATAACGAGAAAAAGGACCATTGGAGGTAATAATTACACCCATTTGCCTACATTTAAGTATTCAAACAGCGTCTTTTAAGGACGACCTTTATTTTTTATCTATAGATTAGGTTATTCCTTGGCATAAAAAAAGTTGGCGAATTACATCGCCAACTTATTAAAAATAACATAATGAAGATTTTTATTATAAATTCATTATCAGAAATCCGTCTTTTAATTTGGGACCTGCAGTAAATGACTCATTTGCAAACTTTCCCTCATTAAAGACTCTTGAATAGGTGCAACTTTAGCATTTAATTCTCTAACTCCATAATCTACTCCAGATACAACTCGTTCAATTCTTTCCCCTTTATTAGACTCTATTAATTCTAAAATAGCATCAGGCACTAATTGAGGACTCGGAGCTTCGTCTGTTTCAAAAAAACCTTCAAAGTTTTTCAACATTGTATGAGGGATATCTCTAAATTCTCCATAATTTTCAACAACATCTTGGTCAGCTTCTTTTGGACCAGTGAATAATAAATTAGTACTAAAAGGTCCAGGTTCAACAACACATACTTCAACTCCAAAAGGAGCCAACTCATAACGTAGAGACTGTGAATACGCTTCAACAGCGTACTTACTAGCACAGTATATTCCGAAATAAGGAAAAGACAAACGACCTGCCAATGAAGTAACATTAATGATTAGTCCTTCTCCTTGTTTACGCATATGTGGAGCAACGGCTTTTGTTGTCCTAAGAATCCCAAAAAAATTAGTTTCAAACTGTGCTTTTGCCTGTTCAACACTATATGCTTCGGTAATACCCACAAACATATAACCCGCATTATTAACCAAATGATCTACTTTCCCATCGGTGGCTAATACTTCTTTGATCGCATTGTTTACCGAATCATCTAAGTTTACGTCCATTTCGATAACAGAAATATCCAGATTCTCTTGTTGCGCTATGTCTAAAAGTTCCGCTTTTTTTGGAGCGTTTTTTCCATAGACATTTCGCATAGTAGCCCATACTTTGTAGCCCTTTCTTGCTAGAGTCAATACGGATAAGTATCCAAATCCGCTACTACTACCTGTAATTACAACATTTTTCATTTTAAAAAATTTAATTATTAATTAATATTAGACCAGTCTACTATAATATATTTAAAAAAAATTATAGCAAATATTTTTCCAGATACCGTATAAATCTATTTAATGATTCGGCATTTTTTGACGATTTCATTCTAAGTAACGCCCCTTCCCAATGGGTTAAAATAAATTCACTTAATGATTTTGCTGTTTCGTGTTCTTTTATTTTTCCTTTCAACTGACCAGCCTTTATGCAATTTTCTAACGCTACTTGCCATTTATTCAATTCCTCAGAAATCACTCTTTCAAATGACGAAGACCAATCAGAAAGTTCAAGACTACAATTTCCGATTAAACATCCTTCCTTATAACCTTTTGACTCGTAAACCTTAGCCATGTCTTTATAAAAGGTTACAATACGTTGTTTATGATCCTTAGTTGTATCCTTTAAATAAGAATTCAATATATTCAATGAGTTTTCTGAATAATACTTGATGACCTTTACACCAAAATCCTCTTTATTTTTGAAATAGTAATAAAAAGATCCCTTAGGAATATTCGCCGTATCTAACACCTCATTAATTCCTACTTTATGATAACCATTTTTAAGAATTAAGTCAGTACCAATTTTTAAAATATTATCTACTGTTTCTTTTTTCATTTTAATTATATTAGACCAGTCGACTACAATATTACAATATTTCTCCTTATTACAAAAGAAAAATACATAAACTTAGTAATCTACTATTCAAATTTCTTTAATTCTTTCTTTATTTTGATTAGTACTGAGACTTTTCAATCACCAATTTTTAGTCAAAAATTTCTTCAAAATAAAATATTGGGTTTTGTTGTGAAGGTTTTTCTGTATTGGGGCTTTTATAATACATTGTCTTTCCTTTTATACCCTTTTCTCCGCACTTAACAATAGTTGTATATAACACACCATGTGGATGTATCAATGCATACACGTTATCTCTTTGCATATAAATAAGAGAATATATCTTTTTATTTTCGGAATCAGAATCTAATATCAAACGATCATTTTTCCCGTTTAATATTATTCGGCTTTTCACAGTATCTCGTTTTCCATTATAATTTATAACCAAAGAAACATCAAAACTCCCTCGAGGTTGTTTTTGGGGAGATGGAGAAGTTAAGAAAGGTAAGGCAAGCATATGAACTGTTTCTTCGATTACCCACAATCTTTGGGCATTACCCATTAGAGCAATTGCCACATCATGATCCGGGAAAATAGAAATCACGCTACGTGCTCCTTCCATGCCTCCTGCATGTTCTACAACCCTTCGATCACCCATATCCCAGTTATTTCTCCAACCTATACCTACTCCCGTCTTTTTGCCAGAATTTAATTTTAGAGAACCAAAAACCCGCTTCACAATTTTAGACTCTATAAAACCATTGAGATAACCATTAGCCATTTTAACTAAGTCTGTTGGCGTAGAGATCATTCCCCCACCTGCCCATTTGTAGCTTATATCTTCAGGGTTTCCGATTTTAAATGGTAATCCTTTATTATCTCCTTTCCGGTAAAAATCGTATAATCTAGTCATGTTCATCTCCGGTTTTTGAATAAGATGTGGACCTGTGGAATTCATAGCTAAAGGCTCTAAAACCTCTTGACCGAGGTAATCCAAAAAATCTTTGTTAGTGACATTTTCTATTACTCTAGATAATAAAGTATATCCATGGGTGCTATATTCGTACCTGGCACCAGGTTTACTCAATAGTCCTCTATGTTGAAAAACATTTAAGGCTTCTTGTACCGTATTGTAAAACTTTTTTTCTAGCTTATCTTCCTCAGAGTAATGTGGGATTCCCGATAAGTGCCCAGCGAGTTGCCCTATTGTAAATGAGTTTCTATTTTTTGAGGTATATTCGGGAACATAACTACCTACCTTATCATTAAGTTGTACTTTCCCTTTTTGTAGTAGTCTTGACAAGGCCGTGACAGTAATTACTTTAGAAACAGACGCGGCTCTAAATTTTGTAAAAGGACTAACTGGTTTTTTGGTTTCTATATCTTGAAAACCGTATCCACTTGCAAATACGACTTTATCATTCTTACTTACTGCTAATGACATTCCAGGAGGAGTATTGGGGAGTTTCAAAAGTTCTATAATTATCTTGTTCACCAAAATCTCAGTGGCATCTTGAGTATTTTGAGCCACTCCCATAGTAGTCATCAGTAGCAAAAGAGAAAAAAATCTATATTTAGAAAACATAATCTGTAAAAATTGTTTCATTATTTAGTTTATTAAAGTTCCACATTTACTTATAAGTATTTCTTTCTAGACCTTTACTTTTTAAAATTGTTACATGTTATTCAATATTTTAAACAATTTTCTTAAAGAGTCGCGTTGTAGATTACTCTTGAGATCTTAAACTTTATAATTGTAAATGACCATACAAAACATAGATTCCCTTTTATTTAATTTCTAAATAAACTTTAAACCATGTTAAAGCCCCAGCAGCAAAGTTACTGGGGCTACTCCAAGAAATCAGCAATCGTATATCACATAATTACAGCATTAACATGAAAGTTTAGATTACTTGCTAACACTAATCAAGTTTTTATTAAATTTTTCCATCTTCTCAAGACCGGAAACGTATGATCGAATGCCATATCATTAGTGGATATAACGAAAACTTGAAGAAATTTAATCATTCAATTCTATTAATTCATAAACTTACTAATACGCACAAATCACCCATACAATTAGTTTAGAATTATATGATAATAGTTTGAATAGATCGGACAAAATTTGATTCAGTATTATCGGCATTCTTAATTTAACCTAAAGAAGTACGAAATCTTTTAGTATGTGCACAAGTATGACATCATTAACCTAACTTATACTCTTAAATAAATTATACTTCACAATTAATATGGACTACCGATTATTCAACAATACAATTTCGTACATTATAAATACCCAATAACACTTCTCAAATAGGTCAAAATCTTATATTCTAATCCTTTACACATGACATTCACCACACAATAATATAATCTTTACCCTATCCAATCTTTGGGCTCCACGAAATCTAAATCAAAACCTCCTTTCGACTCCAAATACTCCTTTACCGATCGATGTATTACTACCGCATTTACACTTTCTGCTAATCGAAATATCTTTCTTTGGGCAGGTATTTTATCCTTATTCAAAACTAAAGCATCAAAATCGGTATCATACAAACCAGTTTCAGAATGCTTTTTTAACTTAGACCTCCCTAGATCTGCCGCCTTTACCAAACCTACAAGATTAACAGCCAAATAATCGTTACATATGACCTTTGTCTTTTGATCACTAATTTGAACATCGAATGTCTCCATCTCCATATTGCTTACACCGCACTCAATCAAAGAAGCGACCAATTCTTTATGAAAAAGCGGTGGTTCACAAACATCATACATATATTTTCTTCGAAACCCATTCTCATTTTTGGGACCAATCAAACTATTGGGTTTTTCACTTTCTTCCCATTCCAATTCATCCCACTGCATTTGTATAGGATTTGGGATATTAAGCTCTTTCAGTGATCTACCAAGCCAAAAATCAACATTGTCATCATTGATACCATGTTCTTCTTGCCAATCATCATAATCGATATCAACAGGTTGCTCAATAGGTCCATCTATCTCAAATCCCCAGCATTCTAGCATATAATATTCACTCATCGGTAAAACAACTTTTGCATAATTACAAATTTTATACTGTTAATAACTAAAAAAAGAAATATGACAAAATTTTTTAATAATCAACATTACCTACCACCACCTAGGGATCCATAATTTGATCCCAAAATTTACACCTATGCATCAAGTCCAAGACCTTTGATCATATTATGTATATACTCTTCACTTGACAATTCAAACATAATCAATAATCTATCTCCCTTTTCTGCATTTATCCCTAGCTTTTCAAAAAGTCTAAAATCATGTTTTTCAATGAGTTTTTTTATCCGTTCTTTTTCTAAATCTGAATAAAAAGTACCAGGAGCTACAGCTTTTAAAACAAAAGGATTATCCTGAATTGTAATTCCATACTTTATACAGTATTCTCTTGCCAGTTTTTCTTCTAGATCTGTATACCCCCCTGAATGATCCGGAAACACATTATTATATAATTTATTTAAAGAATAGAATATGCTGGGCGAAGGCGTGGTAGCATACAAAATATATTTTTCTCCATATTTTTTCTGAAGCTGCAAATGATCGAGTGTCGCTTTCAAATAAATTAATGTAGAAATTCCCGAATTCTTAAATTCTTGATCTACTGCACTTAAACCACAATATACAGATGGCCTACCCACTAATTCTTCGTGATTAATCATAAAAAAAGCAATAACAGTTCCTTTGTCATTCACAATATAGTAGACAATTCTACAGTGTGAATCTTCCCGCTCCATAATGGCAGTGATATCATCATAACTTGGACTAAGCAAGTTTTTCATTTCTTCAAACAATTTAGGGTTTTCTACAGAAACTCTACCCTCAAAACGTTTAACCGATTCGAAAGATAATTTTGTTTTCACTAAGTCGTCCATTTTGTTTTTGTATTTAAAAGTTAACTTTAGTACATATATTTTTAATTCATCTCTTTATACGCCGAAAAGCTTATGATAAAAAGTTTGCAGATCAAAAAAAATCGATGTAATTATTTCGCATTATCAAATAGGTGTTGATCAGGTTATCATTAAGAAGCGTATTTTGCAAGTTCACTGGGTCTAAAACCAAATTTTTTTGTGAACATATTAGAAAAAGAGCTTACACTCTCATAACCTACTGCCCAAGCAACCTCCTGGATTCGCATATCGGTAGTACGAATTAAACCATAGGCCGTATCCAAACGCTCTAATTGAAGATATTTAAAAGGAGGAACACCAAATAGCTCTTTAAACCCCTTCTTTAATTTATAATTATTCATTTCTACCTTTTCTGCAAGTTCGTCTAAAGATGGAGGATCGACCATCTG
Organism: uncultured Aquimarina sp.; assembly: GCA_947497175.1. Classification (GTDB taxonomy): domain Bacteria; phylum Bacteroidota; class Bacteroidia; order Flavobacteriales; family Flavobacteriaceae; genus Aquimarina. The sequence continues at coordinate 186,028 of CANMFM010000003.1, forward strand.
CTCATAGAGCAGATCTTTTGCTCGATACAACTTTAGTCTATCTGTAGTCTTCACACCAGCACGCTTGACACCCTCATCTTTATTTAACAATTGAGCAAAAAAATGAGAAACCAATTCGGAAAATTGACTTTTAAGGAACATTTTTTGAGTCTGACCTGTATAATTCGAGTGAGATATTTTACGAATAACTGATTGAATTTCAATGTTTAACCCGAAATCCAAACAGTTATTTTTAAAAACAGGACTAATCTTATCCTTATATTCTTGAAAAAACGTCCTTAGGGTTTTATCTTTATTTTGAACAGGAATTACAATCAAAATATTTGGACGTATATTATTATTAGACAGGACTTTGAGAAACCTTGGTTTACTTTCTGCACAAAAAGAAAACATAGATATAAAGGTTCTATTATTATTTCTACGACCTTCCTGAACACCTTGAGTCTTTGTAATGTTTGTTTTTTTTATTGTGCCAAACATTGCTAAAACAAGACTTTCTCTCTGAAAATCAATGACATCTATTATATTATCATTCTTAATAGAGCTACCCGTACCACTCAACATGACATCAAACTCTCTAAATCTTAAAATCTGCAAAGACATTACTTATACAATATAATTATGATTACACTTCAAATATCCTATACTTTTGACATAATTAATTTCTTAATTAGTCCAAAAAATCATTTTTTTAGCTCAATTAAACGTTAGTTAGTCCCTTAATAATTTGCTTATTTTACGACTTACTACGATAAATCCTTTTTTATTTAAGGAAATGCCTTGAATTCATCGTAATCCTTTTTGTTATGCACAAGCACTAGAAATGACGCCAATATCATCAATCCTAACATCAACTCCTGCATCTATCAAATTACAAATTGTGAAGGGTAATTCTACAATCGGGTTTTGACGTAAATTTAATCGATCTAAACCTATTAGTAACCCTATTTCTGGTGGTACGGTTGTAAGTCGATTATCGTCTACTACTAAACTTATTAAATTCTCTAAGTTCCCTATTTCAAAAGGTAGCTCTTGTAAGAGATTTTCTGACAAAATTAAATTTGCTAAATTGTTTAGGTTACCAATTGTAGTAGGCAATGCCTGTAATTGATTTTCATGCAAATCTAAATCTACCAAATTATTTAGATTCCCTATTTCAACTGGTAAGTCTACTAATTCATTATTACCAAGCTCTAAGAACTTTAGATTGACTAATTGTACAATTTTTGGTGGTACTGTTGTAAGTCTATTTGCTATTAAATATAATTCTTCTAATCGAGTAAGGTTTCCCATTTCTAAAGGAATTGTCGTAAGTGCAGCATTAAAAACACCTAATATAACTACTCTTCCATCTTGCATCGAAACTCCTCCCCCCCACATTTCAATATCACTATCAGGATTATCTACATCCCAACCCCTATTATCAAGTGGTACTCTTGTGATAGAACCATTGGCATAATAAATTGCTCTTAAGGCTTCGCGATCTGAGTCAAGATCTACACTGTTTACACTAATTGAAATCTGATATATTGTAGACGATACTCCATCTTGCGCAGTTACGGTATAAGTAACAGGATTAGTAAAATCTCGTACTGCTCCACCCTCTGGGCTTACTGTTGCATTTTCTGAAATCGCAATACTGGGTGCCAACGCCGTGATATCGGTACCAAAGGGTACTGTAATAACAATTGTATTTTCCTGCGAATCTATCTCGGAAAACACATTATCGATTAGATCAAATGCTAAGATTTCTTTATCACTACTCAAAACAGTTTGATCATCGTCACCATTACAAGCATACAATACTATTATGATACCAAACAATACCAATAGTTTATTCGTTACATTTTTCATACTCTTTTTCCTCTTTTTCGAATCTTTTAAATCTCTTAGTTTAAGATTTTAACAAAAATAAGATGAATAAATAGCATATAAACCCCTGTTTTCAGTGAAATCAATTAGAAAAATTAGCACATTTCTCACTTAAAAACCAAAAACAGAGATATTGGATTCAATACCCCTGCTTTTCAACTTTATATTATGATCACTTATGTAATACTAACTGTATAAAATGTATCCTCTAGTCGGGACAATTATATAAAGGAGGACCATCATCAACAGAAATAAACACACCTGCGTTTTCTAATTCACACATAGCATCTTCTGGTAGTTTAACAAGAGGATTCACTCTTAAATCCATAAACCTTAAAGACCCTTCTTCGGCCATTCGAACGACTAATATGGGAGCTAAATTGGCTACTTCTGAAGGAACTGTAGTAAGCTCGTTACCTATTAGAACTAAACTTTCTAAACTTCTTAGGTTTCCTATTTCTTGTGGTATGCTAGAGATATGATTAAACCCAATCTCAAAGTCAACTAGTCTAGTCATACCCCCTATTTCAGGAGACAATTCAGCAATACCATTAGAGTTCAAAAGTAATTCTTCTAGATTCGTTAATTGCCATATCACTTCAGGAATATTTTCTAGTCTATTATTACTTAAAACAAGATACGTTAATTGCTTAAGATTTTCTATTTCTATAGGTAAATCTACAATCCTGTTGGCGGTTAAAATTAACTCTTGAAGATTTGTTAGTTGCCCAATTTCTGGTGGTATTGTGGCAATTGTATGCCCAGTCAGTGTTAATCCTTCTAATGCCGTTAAGTACCCAATTTCTAATGGAATTACCTCTAATGGACTAAATGATCCTTCTAATAAATCAATACTTAGCCCAACTACTCTTTGGTCTTCAACAGTTACTCCAAACCATGTAGAAATATCACTCTCGGGATCATCAACATCCCACCGGAGTTGATCGAATGTATTCTTTATTGCAGGGTTAATACTCACATTAGCATTATAAATTGCGATTAAAGCTTCACGATCTGTATCCAAATTTGCCTCTTGTTGATTAACCAAAACCTGATATGTTGTAGAAAATAATCCATCTTCGGAAGTTACTGTATAATTTACTGCATTTGTGAAATCCTGAGCCACTCTGCTTCCAGGATCAATAGTAGCTTCTTGAGATACCTGAATGTCGGGAACCAAGGATGTGATGTCTATACCAACCGGTACCGAAATCTGTATGGTTTTTTCTTCTTCATCTATAGTACCCACTATATCTTCTGTGATACCAGCATTAACACTCACTTCAAAATCAAACTGTAAAATACTACTTTCTGTATTTGATAATACCGCTACGGTTACTACATAATCTACGGTATTACCATCTTGCGCAGTTACGGTATAGGTTACAGGATTAGTGAAATCTTGTGCTACTCCACCCTCTGGGCTTACCATAGCATTTTCTGAGACAACAATTGTTGGCACTAATGCCGTTACATCTGTACCAAAAGGAACAGTGATAACAATCATACTTTCTTGCTGATCAATCTCTGCACTACCATTATCGATCAAATCAAATGCCAAGATTTCTTTATCACTACTCAAAACTGCTTGATCATCATCATTACTACAAGCATAAAATGCTATTACGATACCAAACAATACCAATAGTTTATTCATTACATTTTTCATACTCTTTTTCTTCTTTTTTTATGTTTTAAACCCCTTAGTTTAAAATTTTCACAAAAATAAGACGAACATATACCCTATAAACCCCTGTTTTCAGTGAAATCAATTAGAAAAATTATAAGCTTTATTAATTGAAATAATTTTACAACACATGAATCTCTTGTCAAAAAAAACTTACCAAACGTAGTAACTCTTTATTCAGAAATTGAAGTATATAGATTTTTTAAATCTTAAAAGCCATAAAGAAGTAGAGGTTGTCGTAAGTAACAACCTCCTTATACTCAATTTATGATCATTACCCGACCATCATCCAAAAAGTTTAAAAAAACTGAATCAATTCTACTACAAAGTTATACTTATTATACCTTATTCGCAGATCAATAACAAGCCGGGATTATCAACTGCGACTATAATTTCTACATTTAACAAATTACAAATTGTAAAGGGCAATATTGTTATTGGATTTTGTCGTAAGTCTAGTTGAAATAAACTAAGCAGAAATCCTATTTCTGATGGTACACTCGAAAGGTTATTATCAAACAATTTTAGATTTCTAATACTTCTCAAGTTCCCTATCTCTGGAGGGAGTTCCTCTAAAACATTACCTTCTACCTTTAGCACTTCAAGTTTATCAAGATTTCCAATTGTTGCTGGCAGTGTTCGTAATAAATTGAAATTCAAATCTAATTCAATCAAATTACTCAAGTTTCCTATTCCTGTTGGAATAGCGCTTAAACTATTTCCAGCTAGATCAAGCCTTTCTAGCTGAGTAAGGTTTCCTATTTCTGATGGAATTGTTCTAATCAAATTGGTTGCAAAAACAAGAACCTTTAACTGATTCAGGTTTCCTATTTCTGATGGAATTGTTCTTAAATCTATATTAATAAGATCTAGCTCAACTACCCTACCATCTTGTATCGTAACTCCACCCCATGTTGCGATATCACTATTGAGATCCTCTACATCCCAATTTTCTTCATCTAGCGCTCTTCGTGTAGCAGAATCATTAGCATAATAAATTGCTCTTAAGGCTTCACGATCAGTCTCTGAACTACCATCTTCCTTGCTAACCGAAACCTGATATGTTGTCGAAGTTGCCCCGTCTTCAGCAGTAACTTTATAGTCAACTGCATTTGTAAAATCTTGTGTTACACCACTCCCCGGACTTACCATTGCATTTTCTGATACAACAATTGTAGGGACCAACGAAGTAACATCCGTACCAAAGGGTACAGATATCATTATTATCTTTTCTACCTCATCTATAATACCCATTATGTCTTCTGTTATACCATTATTAGTACTTGCCTCAAAATTAAACTGAAGAATGCCGCTCTGTGTATTAGGTAATACTTCTACGGTTACTATATAGTCGATTGTGCTTCCATCTTGTGCAGTGACAGTATAGGTTACCGAATCAGTAAAATCCTGAACCTCTCCACTCCCTGGACTTACCGTTGCGTTTTCTGATATCTCAATATTGGGAGCCAACGAAGTAACATCCGTACCAGAGGGTACAGATATCATTATTATCTTTTCTACCGCATCTATAGTACCCGTTATGTCTTCTGTTATACCATTATTAGTACTTGCCTCAAAATTAAACTGAAGAATGCCGCTCTGTGCATTAGGTAATACTTCTACAGTTACTATATAGTCGATTGTGCTTCCATCTTGTGCTGTGACAGTATAGGTTACCGAATCAGTAAAATCCTGAACCTCTCCACTCCCCGGATTTACCATTGCATTTTCTGATATCACAATAGTAGGGGCCAACGAAGTAACATCTGTCCCAAAGGGTATAGTTACAACAATTACATTTTTTTCCTGATCGACACTAGTAATCCCATCGTTTATCAAATCAAACCCTAAGATCTCTTTACTACTACTTAAAACAGTTTGATCATCATCGCTACCACAAGCATATACTAGCATTATGACACCAAGTAATATCAAAAGTTTATTTATTATTTTTTTCATATTCTCTTCTTTTTTTTGAATGTTAGAAATCCCTATCCAGAATTTTGTCCAAAAATAAGACGAATCAACGCTCTATGAATCCCTGTTTTCAGTGAAAAAATAAAACCCATTTATACAATGAGTCTAGCTATCTGTGTGTATCCAGTAACAGCAATATTCTGTGATCTAGACACTCCTTAACGCAAACCCTTTATTTCCTATTCAATGACGTAAAAAAATATAATTCTGGAACATAAAATTTTCCATTAGCAATACACTTTAAGTGTTCTTCCAACCCTTTTTTATTTTTAGTTGGATTTTCTTGTTATTTTTTAATAACCATCATTAAACATTCTCTTTCTTTAAAAAGAGTTCGCTATTTGTTCTTGAAAGCAACTCTCTGTAATTGACTTCTTGTTTTAAAACTCTTTAAAACTCACTTTCATTAAAACTAGGTGATGTAAATCGTTCTCCTTTATCAATCCTTTTATTAGATCTCTTTTTTAAAGGTAGTATCTACCTTCAAATTCTAGCTCCATCTCAGAAGAGGTATCACAATATATCCATTCTACCGTTTCACCATCGTACACATATTTAAATCTATATCTTTTTTGATGAGCAAAAATAGGGTATCAATCTTTATGTAATTATCTGTTATCAAATCCCCAGTATGGACACCTACCTCTGATGTGTATTTTACAAGTAAGTAAAAACTATATACCCCTTTTCTTAATCTTAATATCATTTTCGTCAATGTATGCCTCGATATCTTTTATCCAGGTACTATCTCCATTTTGAAACTTCTTATTGATAGGGTGATCATATTCAAGTTCTAATATTAATTCCACCAGTCCATTTTCATATTCAACTTCTTCCTTTAACCGTTCATACCAATCAAAATTTCCGTTTAAGACATGTCCTAAATATTTATCTATAATAAAAACAAAGTGGATTAATTGATTCTTAATACCCTCCTTATCTCCATACTCTGATTTTGGAAACCGCTCGAGGACTTTATCATCATCTGTAAGACTATAACTTACCAAACGCATAATATCAAAACTGGTATAATCATCTTTTCGATAAAACAATCCTTGCAAATGATATCTATCCATATTAAAATTTATTTTACAATGTTGATTCTTTATGTCAACAGAATACATAGCATTTACTTTAAACTCCAGATCATATTTATTAACCAAAGGAGTAAAAGCATCTATTACATCATCAGGAAAACTCTCGTAGGAGTGCATATTAAATTTCATATTATTATAGTTACCTCGTAAAAAACTTTAAGCACTTACTCTTTCAAAGTATTTCGCCTCCAGCCTAGTGCTTTATTTAAAATTACTTTTTGAAAATGATAAAATCGGTATGGGAAAAATAAAACAAAGGCTAAAATCAAAAAAAAGGTCATTTTTACACATGAAATCGTTTTCATTTACATTAAATTTATATGAAACAATAATTTTTAAACCTTATTAAATCTTACTTCTGCCTAACCCAATTTACTAGAGCAACTTGATACTCTATCAATTTAATATCATGTGATACAATATCACTTTCCAGACTTAAACCTTTTTGTTTCATTTCTTATTTGAATACTTTTGCCTTATACAAATTAACAATACCATATTTACTTATTTCCAAATATATTTTTGATATTAATCCTAATCTACATTTTGTAACCTGCCCTGCGAATTTAATTATATCTATCTGTCAATAGCACACTGTTTTCAGTGAAATTGGATTAATACAACTCAAAATTGTCTAATGTACGCGATTAAACTATAAAGAGGTTTACCAAATAGATAGTCTATATTTTCTTACTCATAATAACCACTACTTTACCTTTTATAATAAATCGATCTATTTCATCCCAACCCTTTCTTCTATATAGGGTTTCGGCTGTAGAAGTAAAAAGGTACAGTTTTCTGAATCCTTTTTTTTTTGCCTCTGATTCTATTTCATCTAACAATCTAGCACCGAACCCCTTTCCTCTGTGATTTGGCGTTGTGTACATTAATGCAATCCATGGGTAATAATTATTATACTTCTTTATATAATCCTGTATTCTTACTTTTTTATACAATCCCCCTGTGCCAGCACAAATATTATCGACCGTTAACATGATTTGAAAAATCACATTATCATCAGGATTCTTTGTTAAATGATTAAAGGTATTTTTATTGGGTACTCCCCATTCATTTAGGTACCAATTAGCTATTTGGTTAATCTCATCCACATGCTCAGAATTAATAAATTCAAAGTCAATTTTCATAATTTTCGGTAAACACTTTAGGTTCTAATTATTGCCTCTGTTATGCATATTAATGTTATGCAACCCAAGAACAATTTGTTTATAAAACAAACTTTAGTCCATTTTATATAATGGTATCTTCTTTTTGTGCGTGTTGATTTGTAAACTGTCTTATTACTTCTACTACTTTTTCTATAATCTTATCATCAATAAAAGGATTTAACAGAATTGTTCTTTGCCAAAGTTTATTATTGTAGGTAGGAAGTGAGAAAAACAAGTTATGCTCTTTTAAGGCATAATCATTAAATTGTGCGTTGATTTTATCATTATCTCGCTTATTTTCGTCTAAAAGTCTGAATGTTGGGATGTTTAGTTCTTGTGTAGTAGCAAATTCAACATTAGGCAACTGCTTTAGTTTTTCTACAAATTTTCTAGTTATATCCATCGAAGCATCTATCATTTTTTCATAACCTAACATACCTATAGAAAGAATACTTAGCCAAAGTTTTAACACGTCGCCTTGTTTAGTACCTTGTATATTCAATTCACTAAGATTGATATAGTCGTTCTGTTCTTTTGTATAGTAGGCTTTCATGCTGAAATAACGATTTGAAATGTCTGAATCCCTAAACATCAATAACGAGCAAGTTTTGGCAATATGCATCCATTTTTGTGGATTGAATGCAATGGAGTCAGCATTTTCAACACCTTGCAATCGATATTTTTCCTTTTCCGAAATGATTAGTGCTCCCCCATAAATGGCATCGGCATGTAACCACAAATTATAGGCTTTGCATATAGAAGCAATCTCTTGAATAGGATCTATATTTCCTGTAACTGTAGTGCCAAGTGTTGCTACAACTGCGAAGGGTAGTTTTCCGTTATTAACAGCCTCCTTGATCTTTACAGATAGATCTTTTGTATCCATTTTCCCATCAGAATCACTCTTTACGGTAATTAAACTATCTACCCCCAAACCACTTATCATCGCTGCTTTTTTGATACTTATATGCGCATGCTCTGAAGCAAAAAAAACCATTGGTTTTTTACTTAACGATAAATTTCCAGAATTGCTCTGAAGAAAATAATTTCTTGCAGTAATAATTGCCTGAATATTGGATAGCGTTCCACCACTAACAATCATGCCTGAAGCAGTATTTGGCAATCCAAATAATTTAGCAAACTGCCTCATAATAGCATATTCTATTCTTGTGAAGTAAGGTGACATTTCTAAACTGAACATATTATTATTGAGCGCTGCAGTATAGAGCCCCCCAATAATAGAATATAATGTAGGTAAGCTATCCATGTGCCCTATATAAGAAGTATTAGCAGGATTCATACTCAATTGCATTATCCGATTGAGCTCGTTTTCCATCTTTGCATTGCTGATAGGACGACTAGGAAGCTCAAAATTTACGTTTTCAAAGTCTTCCTTGTCAGGAAGTAGTGGATGATCATTGGCATTAGTTAGAAATTTCACCAATAGTTCTGTAGCCTTAGTAAAAGTATTTTTGACTTCTTCCAGATTGCTTCCATCAGGATTGATAAATTTTGTTGTAGTGTCTATCATTATCTTATTTGACTAAAGGGTTTCGTATAACTTTTAGTGACAGTTTTAAAGCTAAATATTTCGTTTAGTAACCAGATTTGGAAATTAACAATTGATTGTAACTAGTTTGTATTCCGATTCATAAATTAAATATTTCAATTCTATCAGCTCTCAAACAGCACAATATTTGTTCAGCATGAACAGCTTCGCAGTAAAGGATTTGATTGAGATAATCCCCTCGTTTCTTGTTTTGCAGAACTTCTTTTCTTTCAATTCTTACTTTTCCAATTCAACTATATGTAGATCAATTATTTATTCAAAAAAATCTGCTCGATATTTTTCAGAAAATTCCAATTCATTTTCCAAATCTTAATACTCCAAATTTTCTCATCGTGATTCGTAATTCCATATATTTTTTCAGTTCTGCATAATAATGTTATTAAAAAAATATTCTCCTTTAGAAACCTGCTTAATCATTTCCATAAAGTAAAGTGCTTTTTTACAAGTTTTCCAATGCAAGTACACATTAAGAAGTCGGCTCCATAATTTTACACATCTTCTTTTTAGTTCAGAAAAGTTCACTTGAATTTACTTATCGTTTTTTACCCCGTTTCTCAACTTGTTAACGAAAATTAATGGTATAATAACAAGTACTAGCATTAAAAAATCATGCTTCTGAAAACAAGGTGTTACTGTTTTTGTAAGGTATAAACATATCATATTATCTACTACCCATTTATAGTGAAAAATCATTATTTAAAAAACTTATTTTAATAACTTGACCATGTAGATTGGCTTAATTGTTCAATATCAACGCCCGAAGGTCAATAAGTAGTTTATAGTAAACTAATCATTAAGTATTTTAACACATTAAAATAAACACGAAAGGACAAACTGATAAGTTATACTTCATTAAATTATACTTGTAGTTTTTACATTCATAGTATTTTTACTCTTCTTCCTTCCCAAAACCTACTGTGCTTCTATATAATTGAGGTGATACACCAGCCTTCTTTTTAAATAATCTGCTAAAATAGTACTCGTCATTATATCCTAACTCATAAGATATTTCTTTAACTGTTTTATTTGTTAAATATAATTCTCTTTTTGCTTCTATAATAATTCGCTCAGTCAATAAGTCCTTGAAAGATTTCTTGTAATGCTTTTTCACTAATTTATTCAATGCTTTTTGCGATATATTAAGCTGACTAGAATATTCTGAAGCAATATGTATAGTTTTGAATTGATGTTCAATTAAATCTTTTAACTTTTGGAGTTTTTCAGGTTCTAAACTTGGTAAAGGTTCATTATTAATAACAACTTCAGATTTTATTCTACTGGCAGTAATTAGTAATATTTTTAGATACGACATGAGCATCTCATATTGAGCCAATGAAGTATTTTTAATTTCTTTTTTTATGCTTTTAATAAGACCTTCAAAAACTTTTTGAGTTGATCCATCTATGATAAAAACTGGCAATTGGTGAACGTTATTAAACAATACACCGTTGCAAGTAACTTCAGTATGATGCTTGTGAATACAAAAAAAATCTGAATGAAAATAAATAGCAACCCCTCCACAGTTTTCACCTTGAATCATAAAAGGTTGATAAGGAGCAAATGCAAACATTGAGTTTTCTTTCAAACTATATTCTGAGTATACAGTTCTTAATATACCCTTTCCGTTTGTAAGCCAAATCAGTGTAAAATAATTGTTTCTTTGCAAGTGATCAAAATGTGAATTATCCTCAAAAAACAACAATTTAAATGCTAGATCCCCTGACTGCTGATTGATAATCGTATGTGATTGCTTTTCATTCATGAACTAAAATTACAGTTTTCTGTCTTTTAAAATATATTAGAATATTATTTATATTAGTTTACAAATTACCATATTTGTTAAAAAAATCTACATCGCCACTCCGCACTTTTCATTATGTATACTATCACATCAAAACACTTTTCTAAAGCTTCGGGTGCTACTTTCAAAAAAAAGAATCAGACATCCTATTTGTTCCATTGACTTTTATTAATAATAATTGAAATCCCGGAAGTTATAAAACTTCCGAGATATTTAATATCATGCTTATTATGCTTGCAACAATATGTTTGCAAGCTGAGTAGGGTTTTCAACCTGTGGCACGTGTCCAGTATCAATACTTAGACTTGTATCAATTTGACAAACCTCAATTAATTGTTTTTGAGCGTTTGGACTAATCACTTTATCCTTTTCACAAATAATATATGTTTTTGGAATTTGTTTAAAGTTCTCACCAGTAGAAACAGGGACAAAAAAAGGTTGTGTAGCTTGATATACCAAACTTTGAGCAGCAGTGGTAATTTGATCTAAAGTTGCTCCATTATAAATAACGTTTTTAAGAGTTTCTTCATTAACAGTAGCCCAACTCTTATTCTCTCCGAAAATCAGGTTCGCCAGTAAATGCCCTTCTTCATCCTCACTTAAAATATCAAAAACAGTTTTTTCATTATTCGGGACCATAGCAGCTATAAAAACCAACTTTTCAATTTTTTGCGGCATGATCTCCGCTACTTTGGTAACAACAAAACCTGATAAACTATGCCCCACTAAAACTACTTTACCTTCAAGAAGGTTCAGTTCTTTGACAACCTTTGCCGTATAGACGTCAAAAGTTACATCAGGAATCTGGGTTTTATCATCCCCGTGCCCCGGCAAATCAAAAGTTATGACATTTGCCCCCTGCTCTTCAAGTCTTGCTTTTGTTTGGGCAAATGACCAAGCGCCATGCCAAGCACCGTGAACCAATACATATGTCTTTTTAGAATTTTCCATATTATTTACTTTTTATAATTAGTACAGCCAAAGATCTACATAAGGGAGCTAGTAAAAAATGGACAAAGTACGCCTAAGAATGGATTTATAGTACCATAACATTATTGCATACTAATACACTGCAAAAAACGAAATATGTTTTGTTGAAAAATTGCTTTAGCACATTCATAATTTCATTTTTCTAAAATCAATAACTCTCGGCCTATCAGAACATTCCTCAACTTCGTTAGCACCATTCTCTTTTTGGTCCTAGGCAATAATCCAAAACTCAGATGTATGTCTTACAATTTGAACTTTACCTATAATTCTCTTTTTTTATTAGATATCACGTCTTCACAACCGTCATAAACAACTTTTATTGAGTCTCCTTAATAATTACGATATTACGATTATTTTTCTGCCAATGATCTACCTCCTCAATCGGCAAACGCTATATCAAACATATACCTTCAATCAACAGGAATAGTGTCAGATTTTTGGATTGTGAGTCGAAATCACATTGATTATAAATAAAGCCAATACAAGAGTAATTATTTTTGAATTTATACTTTTCATAATTATACATACATATTACAATAGTAAGTAAAAAATCATCCTTGTTTTTTTAGTTTTTTCTCGAAGTCCAGTTAAATTTATTTTCAGTAGCATATATATCCTCAATTTCGTTGGGAATAACTTTTTTTTGAAGTAGCATTAAAATTGTTATTCTTTTCAGCTTATTCATAACTGATTTCTTATATTGAAATGCTTACAGTAATAAGATCATCCAATTTAACATTAATCTTCTTTCTAATGTTCGCCTTTATAGGTAGCAGGTATGTATTAGCTTTTTTATCAAACCAAATTGCCGTATCCCATTCTATTTTCTTGATTTTTGCAGATGTTTTCATTCGTCCCCAACCCTCTTCTTGCCATTTTAAATTCTCTCTAATTTCTTCTGAAATTTCCTTAGGCAGTGAAACAAAAAACCAACCTCCCTGCATATTGTCTTTCCACAGTTTAGATGAGAATACGTATTTAATTTTAGCTTGCATTTATTCAGTGTATAAATTTTTTAAAAAATCATCAAGAGAATCTGCTATTTTAACAATTCCAAAGTCTCCATTGTCGACATAGTACATTTTTTCAGAATGCAATCCTCCTGACACATAACGAATTGAATCAGCCATTAGTTCCATAATTGGAAGTCGATGTTCAATTTCTACAACACTGTCAGGAATTATAAAGTGTTTCTTAAACTCTTTTAGATAACCATTATATTTCCATGTATCTCTTACAGAATCGAATGATTCTATTTTCACTATTCTATTAGAAGTCTTCCATCCTTCCTGATGAACAATTTTTGTAAAACAGTCTTTCCCTCTGATTTTAGGCTTTCCTCCTGCAAATTTGGTGAAGAAGGAAACCAGTTCATCAGTAAAAATCAATCCAGTCAAATTTTCCAATTCGATAATTTGTTCTTTGGTAAAAGGTTTTGGATTTTGAACAGATATTTTGCTAGGTAGCGTCATTCTTAAAATGGGGTACAACGTTTAATAATGAACAAATAAACAAATTCATTTATCTTAAATTACCCCTGTTTTCAGTGAATATCTCTTGGATGAATTATATTCTTTGGTAGCCATAAATACTTAAATTTAGATTAAAAATATCGGAATGACTGTATAAAAAGAATCAAAAGCACAGCAAACAAAGGACAAGTGATTTGTAAAATTTTGCATCCATACTTTACACATTAAAAGGACTTTTAATTAAGTTGTTCATAGTACCCTTTTTTGGTTTTTAATAGTTCTAAAAGTCAAGTTTATTCTCGGTGTAATTACTTTTCTAGTAGGTGATAATCGGTGAAGCCAATATGTTTGTGTAGTATCTTTCATAACCAAAAGACTGTCGTGTTGTAATAAGATATCCACTTTTTCTTTGTTTTGTTTGTGCTTGAAAGCAAACTTTCTTTCTGCTCCAAAACTCATTGATCCAATCGCTCCGTTTTTATTCAAATCGGTTTCACTATCGCTGTACTAAGCCATTCTTTCACCACCGTTATGACACAAATTAAGTAAGCAAGAATTGAACGACTCGCCCGTTTCCTGTTCTACTATTTGTTTCAATTCTAAGAGTTCTTTTGTCCATGTCAACGCATATTTTGTAGTGTTAGAATAGGTATATTTAAACGGTTTGTCGCCATACCAAGCTATTTTGCGTTTGGTTACAATTTTCTTCCCAAAAATAATCGATTCATCATTTCGCCATGCTATGCTATGGTTTCCAAAAGATTTTTAAAATAAAAATTTGCTAGTTCTTTATTTAAAATTGTTCCATAATAATTGACCACTCCATCATACGGAAGCCAATTTTTATCTTTATTAATCGTTGGGTTAAATAAGTCCATTTTTCCAAATTTTGTATTTGGTTTTCATACAATGTCCACAGGGACGAAATTGATTTTGTAGCGCTTCTTGTTCTGAAGTAAAGAAAACTCGGTTTTCTGGTTTCATTCTTTTTCCAGATTTGCAGGATAATTGCCCATAAATTTTAAGTTTTTTATTTCCGCCGAAATGAATTTCTCCGTTTTTTAATTTTGCTTTTAAAGCAGTGCTAGAGATTTCAGAATGTTGTATCATAACTAACTAATAGCATCATGAAAAATGATTCCCAAAGCGTGACGGTTTCCTGACCTCACCTCGCTTACACCGTGTTTCATATTAACTCGATAATACCCTTTACTTGCTCTTTCAGGCTTGAAATTGGTGGTAAAAATAAGCGCATCTCCTTTTTTGGGTTTTAAGACAATAGCTTTGGATTGTGCACGTGGAACGTGTTGTGTCATAACAAATTCGCCACCTATAAAATCGGTATCAGGTTCGTCAAGCATCAAAACAATTTGAATCGGAAAATAAATATCTCCATACAAATCTTGATGTAAGGTATTATAACCGCCTTTGCCATATTTTAAAATAAGAGTCGTAGCCTTTCCTTGTCCGTTTTGGTGACATTGTTCAATAAATTCTTGATGCTTAGTTGGAAATTGCATATCGATTTTTAATGCATTGAACCAGGTGTTGGCAATGGGTACTAGATGGGGATACAGGCTTGTTCGAATAGTTTGAATGATGTTGGGTAACGGATACTCGAAATATTTGTATTCACCCAGACCAAAACGATAACGAGCCATCACGACTGTTTTCCGATATAAACTCGAATCATAATAATTGGTTTTCAGCGTTTCACACTGTTCTTCTGAAAGTAAGTTCGGAATGATATCATAACCATTTTGGTGCATTGCCTCGGTTATATTTTCCCAATCGGTATTCTCTATTTTTTGAATGATATTTTGCATTAACTTAGTTTTAGTTCTATGAATGAATTTTTACTCCTTCCCAACCAATAATTGCAGTTTTTCGGGTGTTCCCCCACATATATCCTCCATAATTTCCTGTCGACTGTATTACTCGGTGGCACGGAATTAAGTAGGCCACGGGATTACTTCCAATAGCAGTACCTACGGCTCTTGAAGCATTAGGATTACCGATTTTTCTAGCTAAACCTCCATAAGTCGATAAACTTCCCATTGGTATTTTCAGCAAACTTTCCCAAATTTTTAGTTGAAAATCCGTTCCTTTTAAATGTAGCCTAATTTCACTTAACTTGCTCCAATCATTTTGAAAAATGAAAAGGGCATTTTGTTGCATTAAATCTAGTTTTCTTCGAAACATTGCATTCGGAAATCTCTCTTGCAGATTTTTTAATGCCGTTTCTTCATTGTCTTCAAATGCCATACAACAAATACCTTTTAATGTTGAAGCAACGATCACAGATCCAAATGGACTTTCGGCAAAACTGTAATTAATGCGCAGATTTTTGCCTCCATTTTTGTATTCGGCTGGAGTCATTCCTTCAATATTCACAAATAAATCATGCAAACGACTGGTACTGGAAAGTCCCGTGTCAAAAGCGGTATCGAACAAAGTTGCTCTTTGTTCTTTCAGAATTTTCTTAGCGTGTTCAACGCTTATAAACTGTAGGAACTTTTTAGGGCTTATTCCAGCCCATTCTGTAAAAATTTTTTGAAAATGAGATGGGCTTAAGTTTACTTTTTTTGCTACTTCGTCTAGATTAGGTTGTAATTTAAAGTTTTCTTTTATGTACTCAATTGCTTCAGCAATTCGATTGTAATTAAGTTGATTTTGCTTCTCCATTTTTCGAATTATTTAATACAAAAGTCGAAAAGGCACTACGATAATAAAATCCGAAAGTTGCTATATTTAGAAAATTTGTTTCTTTTTAAAAACTGTAGACCTTATATAAGCTGATCTGAGCTAGTAATTATCAATGACCATATTGCTTTTTACACTTTACATAAATACTCTATCAACTCTTGTTCAGATATTAATATTTTTAACAAAAAACTTCCAGCGTGGTATTCAACTTTGAGTTTATAAAAGAACATCCCACATCTGTGTGAACTCCTAATACTTTCTTTCTTTGAGTCATTTTGTTTTTTTGATTTTGATTGCATACAATTCCTAATTCAAAACAGACTCCTTTATCTGGAGCTTTCCATCTTAAATAAATAATCAAACATCAGAACCCAACACTTGTTTAACATCTATATCCAAAATAATTTATTTCTTTCTAATTGTATCATTTCCAGATAAAAATGATTATTCAATTCGGCACCATCTCTTTAAATAAAAAAGCTTAAACCCAATGTGGCAGTCTATAAACTAAATTTCTCATTATGAGCTCTTTCAGCTTGACTAAAAAGAAATTCAGCACAGCATGCGTAATTTTCGACATATTTTTAGTTATATTTTTGCCAATCGCATATAATATAAGCAAATGATTTACCTATGGGTAGCTATGATTTTATATATAGTTATGGCAATGTTATTATTTTATTCCAGAACTATATAATCCGATCATTTGTATTGACGTACCATCAAAATCAAGTTCTGGTTCAGGTATTTCTTCGGTAGAAACTTGGTTAAACCCTATTTTAACAAGTAAACTTTCAACATCGGCTTTTTCGTATTTGTTAAATCCATAATTAGATACTTCTACTTTATCCATTAATTCTTTGGGTCGATAAGCAATCAATACTATTGTCTTTAAATGGAAGACTTTCAAGTGATCCATATATGAAAGATACTTTCTGTGAACTAATTAATTCTTGATTTAACCGTCTAGCTTCATCAACCATTGTCTGAGAATAATCTAATCCTATATACTCTAAATTGTTACATATCGCCATTAAATCTTTGGTAAAAAAACCATTACCCATACCTAATTCTAAGACTATACTATCTGGTTTAGGATTGAGCACCTTAATTTTACATCCAAATTTCTATTAGGCAGCGGAAGACATTCTATAGCTTCAAAATATTTATTAGAATTAACTTTATCTCAAGAGCATATTAGCTGTAAGGCTAAAGTCTTTAATGTAAAAGCCCCACCATTTAATAAATCTCTTTAAATAATCTTTGACAAATCAATATTAGATAAATATTCAATTTCTGAGTTTTGGTTAGAAATTATTGCAGCAGTTAACCCCCATGCTTAATAAAGAATTAGCTGCATAATGAATTCAATCATCTTTATACTTTGTTGTATATATCCTGTTATCCCAGTTGTATGTTATTTTTTTCCGATGTTATTAACCTAAAATAGTTACAAACAGCAGCTGAGGATTTTTTAAGCATTTCTATGAACTCAGATGCTGAAATTCCTTCAAGAAAATATCTTAGTATTGCAGTTTCGAAAAAAAAATTGGTCATTGATTCAAAATGATTGGCAATGGTATCTCCTCCATTTTTTGAATCGGTAACGTGTTCAATTTATCTTTTAAGAGTATCAAAATTCATCTCAAGAACAAAAAGATGAT
The DNA here is from genome assembly GCA_947497175.1 of uncultured Aquimarina sp. GTDB lineage: Bacteria > Bacteroidota > Bacteroidia > Flavobacteriales > Flavobacteriaceae > Aquimarina. Next base: position 204,030 of record CANMFM010000003.1, read on the forward strand.
TTTTAGGATGTAAAGATTTATGTGGAGGTTTTCTTATTTTGTCGTTCATTTTTTAAAGACTACATCTAACTGTTTCGTATAAGAATAGTTTGGGGGTTTACGTGCTAGGATTTTCCACCGGAAAATCAGACGTAGTAAACTTGTAACTATCTTTGGTTAAGTCCAAAAATTGAGTAATTATTTGTATACATTGTTGTAAATAGTTGTTTTTAATTTGTTTTAGCCAATATAAAAATCAGAACGATAAATAGTCCAATAAGAATTGTTCCCAGCCAATGCCATATAGGTCTTCGTATTGTCGATTTATTTTCAACATAAAGTCTTTTTAATTCTGAATTAAATTCTTTTTTCTTTATGGTTCTTTTACAATGGCAGCATTCTCCAAATGTTTTTCTTCCTAATGGAAAAATAGGAATCCAAAAAATATGAAAATACCTCCCAAATTCTGTAATATTTTGAGTTCCTTCATTTTCACAATATTCACATTTAGCATTATCAACTCTTAATGAGCCAATGTTACTGGCTCTTAGTCCAAAAATTATCATAATATAAATAGCTTAATTTGTATGTTTAGGTTTTATTCTATTATTAATTTGGTCGAAATATTAATTTCTTTTGATGAGTTTTTATCTTTCAGTGTTGCAGTCAATACACAAGGATTATTTATCGTTCCTTTCGTAAAAGTAATTTTAGCAGTAACCTGACTTTTCAAATCTTTAGGGTTCGCTCCTTTATCCTTATAAGCACTTAAAAGATTTGGTTTAGAAATTATTTTGTTCCCATTTTTATCGACTAAATCAAGTGAAAAAATCGGAAAAACTTTTTCGTCAGTTAAACTCAAACCTTCAATCCCATTGAGTATCAAAATATAACGATGTTCAGAACTTACATTATTGTCCAATACAGGTTTTTTAAGCGTTTCATCCCACAAATAGATATTAGAGTAATCGATTCCGTTAGTTTTTATGTCTAATAAATTATTTTCCTTAATTGTGAATGGGAGTTCATAATGAAATTTTCCGTCTCCTTTTACATCTTTGATCTCAATAAAAACCCTATATTTTTCATTGTTTTGATTGGGTAACGCTGCTATGAAGTTAGCTCGCAATTGAAGGGGTGAAAGATCAGTTCCATTATCTAAACCTTTAAGTAAGCCATGACTAGCAAAGACCGTATCTTTCTCATTTTTTACAATATGCATTGAAAGTTTCGGGAATGTCTTTCCTCCTGAATTGGTTAGCCCAGAAACATTTTTAAAGATAAAATCTACTTTTTCGCCGAAAACAAATTCATTTCTATTAACTGCCTCTCCATTAATCTCTATTATAATGTCATTGACCTTAATTCCATCACCTCTAGCATATGCACCTGTTGTTAAATCGGTATTTACCGATTGGCTAAAATTGCAAGAACTATTTGTTATGATGATTATTAATAAAATGATTGATCTAATATTTTGCATTGTGGTTTAATTATTTGTTACTAAAAAATTATGTATGAGGTGCCGTATTCGAAAAGATACCAACTTTTCGAATTGACTCAGGGCCTAATTTTTATATTCTATTTTTAATTAGTTTGGATACTCTAAGTTTCTTTTGATTGCTTTTTCCCATTCTTTTCCCAAAATTTTTGATACCAGATGAAAAGATGCATCCATACCAGCAGTAACCCCTCCAGATGTAATAATTTTTCCATTATCTATAAATCGGACATCACGATGTACTTTTTTAATAGCTGTATAGTTTTTCTCTAAAAGATGTAGTCCTGCACTATGAGTTGTGGCCTCTAAATCATCTAACAACCCTAATTCCGCTAAAATAAATGCTCCTGTACATATAGACAAAATATATTCAGTATCCTTAGAGATATTTTTAATCCATTCTTTGGTTTTTTCACTTACCGCATTCCACATTCCCCCAGGAACAATCAAAATATCAGGCTTTGGTGCATTAGAAATATTATACTCAGGGTTAATACTCAGACTTGGCATCGTAGTCACTTTATTAGATGTTTGAGCAACAGTATAAACATTGAAATTTTCTCCTCCGGCGATAAAAATATCATAAGGAGCTGAATAATCTAATACTTGTGCGTGATGATAAATTAAGATAGCAACATTCAGGGGTCTATCCAATTTTTTTAAGGCTTCATTTGGGTTTACGATTTTTTCTAGTTTCATACTACAACTTGGGCAGTTACCTGGTTCGTTGAAGTGTTTACTATCTGAATCACAACCACAAGGAGCACATTGATAGATTAGAGATGAACTGTCTTGCCCAAATATGCTTGTTGGAATAACTAAAAAAAGATAAAGAAAACAAGAAAGTAAGGATATTGATTTAATTCTCATGATTAACTTGATACTTAAACTATTTTTTAAGTTTTCAAAGGAAAGATAAATTTCAGAATAATTACCACCCTGTTTTCAGTGAAATATATTATCCCCTTTGTTTACTGTCGTTTATAAAAATGTTTGCTTTTGGCTCTTCAAAAGAAAATAAATTTCGTAGAATATTTCTCCCTGTTTTGAGTAAAAATTCAATTTCTTATAACGTTAAATGTATGCGTTGTCGTGAGTAAGTATGCTCTAACCAATAGATCTATCTAATATATTTTTATTTCCCGTCTATTTTATAAAAATCTAGCGCCATGACAAAAAGAAAAGACCTTCTTGATCGATCACTAAACTTTGGTCTGATTTCATATACTGTTACATGCAGTATTTATTTAACAATATAATTCGAAGTTCTTTTCGTGTTGAATTTTATCTCCGTAATATAAATACCAGTCAACTACTCTCTCTCCTATTTGGTCAAAAATATCATCCCAAGTATATGGCTGATTCTCAACAGAGAGTCTATCTAAATCTTCATTAATTTTTTCGATTGTTTCACTGTCAAATAATTTTTGGTCAGATAGCTTTTCTTTTAAAAATCTAATTAAAATTCCGTGGCACTTTTCATTAAAATTTATGTTCCCATTTCTATGAGCTTCATCCCTTAATTTCTCGATAGCTCTTAGTAATTCTCCTTGAACAAATTCCGATTGTCCAGATTTGGGAACATAGTTCTTCCAGATGAATTTAGCTTTTTCAAAATATTCTTCCTTTGTCATTTTCATTGTTTGACTTAAGCAATTAGTTAAAAAATATTGGCTTGTGCAACGGTTACCACTGTTGTGTGGCGTTTTTTATTCATCTAATTCGTCAAATCTATCTCCACGAGTCGTCGGTTCCGAAATCACGATAAATTCCAGATTTTCAGATTGGTCATTTCGTATTCGATGTTTTACTTTCGGTGGAATATGAATTCCTTTCCCACATTCCACTTCAATTATTTCATTTTCAATTTCAAAGGTTGCCTTTCCGTTTAAGATTCTGAAAAACTGTTGAGAGTTATTATGGTAGTGTTTTTTCTCCTGTGTTTTTGGCGGCATTAATTCTTCAATTACGCTCAAACTTTCAGATTTCACTAAATGCCATCCGCTACAATTGTTTCCCCAATTATAATGTTCACTATTTTCTTTAGATTTTTTCATTTCAATAGTTTTTCCAAGTGACACACAACGGTTTGAATAAAAAGCCGTTTTAATGCTTTTTATTTTTTGTTATATATTTCTAAGGTTTTACAAATTATAATCCTCAGGAGGATATATTTTAACCCCTGTAATGTGAGCTTCTTCCATCTTAGTTTTTAACAAATTGCTGATAATTATTATAGGTGAAAATTCACTCAATCTGAAAATGTGTCCATAGCGTTTATTTTTTTCTAATTTAAGAACGAGTTTATCAATTAATTCAATATCGCCATCTGGATAAAGTGCGAGTTCTGAGTTTTCCTTGTCAACACATGCAATTTTCCCTATAATGTTTGTAATTTTATAATCTTCATCAATTTCTGCAGAATCATTATTAATAAGTCGGGTTGGATAGTATCTGATGTTATCAATGTTTAATGAGTCTAAAATATTTCTTAATTTTTTATTAGTTAGTAAACCAACACGAGTAGCTACAACAATATTATCTGTTTTAAATTTGCCATCATTTGTTGAATATAATACGTCTATAATCGGTACAGATTGGATAATGTTAACTCCGTAATCAAAATTCAAGTCTAAATCTTCAATAATTTTCGGAATTCCGTCAATTGTCAACTCTTTTTCATCAGATCTTTCACTTGCTAATACCCAATACATAATTATTCAAATAAGATAATGTTTAATTTCACTTAATAATGTATAACGATTCAAATAAAAAGTCGTTTTAGTACTTTTTATTTTGTGTTATAAGGTGTTTTTTTTCTCTATTTATTATTAGCCAAGTGGTTTGTCAATAATTTTAACAAAATCAAAATTGTCTACATAATGAAAGTATAATTTTCTTATATGGCTAAATTTTTTTCTATTACCATCTATAGATTTTTTAATAACATTAATTATTTTAAGATTTTCGATTTCAAGTTCATTTGGTCAATTGGGATATAAAGCGGGAAGTTCTATTTCAAAATCATCATAAATTACGCAGTCTAATATATTAACTACATACCCGATTTCATCTTGATTAATAGCCCTTTGTACTGCATTGTCAAAATTTTCTTGATTTAAAATCAAATCACCATACAAACTTAAATAAGGTTTAAGACTGTTTCCCAAACTACTCGTATCTTTTTCAATAAAAACAACATCAGGATTATTTTTATAATTCACTATTTTTAGTAGTGCGTCTTCTATTTTTTTATAGTTTCAGATTCATTCATTTTTGGATTAAATTATAAATCGAATATCTTAATATTTTAGTCCATAACCACCCCCTGTTTTCAGTGAAATATTTATTTCTTGTAAGATTATTGCATGATGCGTTTGCTTCCCGAAGGGAGCATATGCAATATACATAGTGTTATAGCCTTTTTATTTTTTAATTCAGTCTCTGTTTGTCGCTTCTCAGTTTGAGTGTCAAAGTTTAGGCTCTTAGTCATATGAATTGGACTATCAACTCCAATGATTTTTGAATTCTCAAATTTTTCTAATTCCAAAACTCGAAATACTTGGGAGAAAGTAATTATTTTCTCAACATTTAGGTCAACTACTCTAATTTGTTGACTCCTATTTTTTGTCCAAATAGGGAAAGTAACTTTATCACTTTCACTATTCCAAATTGCAGGTCCGCCAGCCCAATCACTTATTTTTATTCTTTCGTTATCTTCAATGATAAGAAAACATTCAGCTCCTAAAGGTGCTCCCATAGCTATTTCATATTGCTCTCCATATTCAATCCTTAATTTTCCATTAGGTGAAATTAAGTTCTTGTCCGAATTTGAAAAGTTCCAAGCATTTGGATAACGATTATTCATATATTGAAGCTCCTTTTAAAATGTCAGCAAAAATGTTCCAACTAGCATTTTCTGAATTAATATTCTGATTTGTATTATCATATAATCCTTGAATATCTTCTGAATACCTAGTCATAGCTTCCAAGAAATCATTAAGATCGATGTTTTCCCAATTTTCGGAATTTTCAGTCAAATCTTTTCTAAACAGTTCAAGAAATTCAATAAATGACTTTTTATCAGTAACCTCTTTATTCATAATCATTCTAATTGGCTATAACAAACGAGTATATAACACATATGTGTTATATACTCGTTTGTTTCCGTTTATAAACATTTGATTTACTTATCTTTAGATTTTCAAAGAAAGACAAATTTCAGAATAATTATCACCCTGTTTCCAGTGAAAAATTCTTAATTCTATAACTCTTTTAACACTCCATGCAAAGTACTTTTTAAGATCGTTGCTATATTGTGATATAATATTTTATTCAATTGTTACTGATTTATATGCTCTTCGTCATAAAATGATACGAAATCAAAATAACGAGAGACTTTTGAAGTCTTTTGAATTCAATATTCTTAACCATTAATTAACCCATCGGCAGCTATCATTACAAATCGTGCCGTAAACAGTTTTTATATAATCGTTTACAATATATTTGGTGACTACGAAAAATTTAATTGATGAGTAACAGTGTTCTATTCTGTTTTTCTTGGATCAAAGAAAAATTGAAAGCCTAAAATAATTCGTATTTCATAACTCAACATTAAGTTGATAAAGATTTTTGCCCATATTTATAATAGCATGCAACCTAAAATCCCATTTGAAGTGGTGCTCTTTGCAAGGATCAACCATTCCTGTCGAGGTAATACTTCTATTTTTATTATACCCAATAAAACTTTCCTCTATATCATTTATCATATTAGTAATTTGATCTATCCTACCAGAGGAAATCAACGACATTAAAGTCGGGTATTTCACCCAATACTTTTGCAGTCCTCTTAAATTATATAGAGCATCATGCTCTTGAATTTGACGGTTAAAAAACAAAAACAAAGTATGCGCATTATACTCCCAAAAGGATATTTTTTCCATTTTAAATATGTCATCAAAACGCCATGCTCCAAACAGAGCTCGAGCCAAAGCCGGTTTATTGATAAGCCAGGCAAGTTGAATGGTAGTCGACAAACCATAATAATTGTGGTTATAATGTTTAACGTTTAAATAAGGCGACCCTTGACTTTTCTTAGGCAAGTGGATTATTGATTCGACTATCCCTAAGACTCTTTTGTTATTTAAAAATTTAATTCCTTCAAAGTGATTAGAGCAGGAATTTTAGGCAATAAACAAATATGATTCTATGCATTTTTCGTAGTTATGCATTAGCAATCCATAAGCCTTCCTTTCTAATAACTTTTTAGATGTTTCTTCATGACTATCAAGAAACCAATTTGCAATATCTAATGTAAAGGACATAGTTTGTATTTATTATATAAATTTTACTGTAATTCCTGCTGTACCCCTTTTAGGGTCGTAATATGTTTCTATATTTCCCCATTCAAAGTTTCTTTTTGGGCTTAGATTATCCGTTAACCACTTTTCGTAGAGCTCCTGTTTACTTAGTTCACTTGCATTTGTCCAATCACTCCATGTTCTTTTTAACTTTTTTAATGAAGAAAATCCAAAATCGATAGTATCAAGTAGGTCGCTTTTAAAACAAAATCTAAAATAGAAATATTCCCCGTTTAACTCAATCTCATTTAAATTAATCCACTTATAACCATTATTGTAATCAAAAGTTTCAATTTTAAAACTTTTAGAAAGACTAAGAGCTTCTTCAAAAGTCATTTTATAACTAAACAAATTGTCCTCAAGTCTTATTTGTCCAGATTCTATGTCAATTAGATTATTCATAAATTAAAGTCACTTTCATAATTGTTAAGAAATTTTCCCATATTGCTTTATTAGCATCGATCCAATTTCATATGATCGTAAAAACCTTGAACATCTTCCGCATACCTATACCTTACCATTGCTTCCAGAAAATCCTCGTGTCTTATTCTCCCAATTTTATTATTATCTTGAGCTCTTTTAAAAATTCTATGTATTCTATTCTGATCATTTCGTCCTTTTGATGAAGTACAACCGGTCAGTACATCGAGTGTAGCGAGGCTATAATATTATATACTTTATTTGTACATGTCTTGTTACTCTACTCATTTGTGAGCTCTTTTATCTTTTTTTTCAACTCATTATTCGTTGGAAGTAATTTCAAAGATTTTTTGTAACTGAGAATTGCTTTGTCTTTATCACTAACTTGTTCATAGAATTTCCCTAAACTATACCATGCATAATGGGATTCAGGATAATTTTCAGCATTGTATTTGAAGTAAAAAAGAGCCTTATCAATATCAACATGTGAATACAAAAACTGATTTCCAAAAAAATTTATCAAATCTTCTCTTGGTACAATTTTCCATCCTATTCTATTTGATAACTGTTCAAATCTGACTTTAATTTTATTGGGGTCGTTGTACATCTCATCATAGTTAATCATATACCCACGAAACAGATATTTTAGACCATCTAGAAATGATATTAAAGGTGTTGAATGATGATTTTCCGACTTATAACCATATTTTTTATAACCCAAATCGACGTTTTCAGGAAGATTCTGCTCAAACCGTTGAATGAATTTCCAAGTCTTGTTTTCCTCTTCCCGATAAACGACATTCTTTACCCGATCTACTGTAGAGATGAATACATCCTTATAAGGACCTTTGTAATGTTTGAAGAATACATTTAAATTTTTTAAAGTAACTTCTTCGTCCCACCATGCACTGAATTCGATTACCAAATATGAATTAAATAATTCTGATCTCGAAAATAACGCATGTAATACTGGTAATCCAGTAAAAGAGTAACCTGTAAAGATTCGACAGTCATTTGAGCGGTAAGTTTGGTCAATATATGGGATTAGTTCTTTTTCTATAAACTCGATAAAATTATCAGCACCACCACTTACTTCCAGTCCTTTTTCTTCATTTCCTGTGTAACCTATTAGCGAATTTGTTGGCGATGAGTCTTTAACTCTATCTTGACTTACTATTCCTACTAAAATCATTTCGGGGATCTGAGGGCTGGCATCACTACTCTTTTGAGCTACCACTCCGGTAAAGGAGTGAAAAAACTTCTTTCCATCAAGAAGATAAATAACCGGATATCTGTAGTAATCATTGAAATTATAGCTTTCAGGAAGATAAATTATTATTTCCCGATTCGTATTTAGGATTTTAGAGTTGATAGTATACTTTTTACCAATTACAAAGTTTTGTTGAGAAACATTTTGACTATGCAATAGATGGCAAATCAAAAGTATAAAAATCAACAAAGAATATTTCCTCATCTCTTTTTAATTATTTGTGCATGTATAGCCAAAATGGGTATACACTTCGTTTCGTGGCATGCTAAGCTTCTATTTATCACATACCGTTTAAAGTATGTAGTTCGCAAATTAATTTTGGCATATTTCATTTACTTTATTATTGTTCTATCATTTACAAGTATATCCCAATTTACATCTCCAAACTTATCAATGATATAGTCTGCCTCTGATCAATTAGTGTTCGTACCGTTATTTGTAAATCCAATAACGGTCATTCCCTCCCTTTTAGCTGCTTTTATGCCCGAACTTGAATCTTCCATTGCAATACAATTTTGCCCTAATTCCCTAAGTTTTTTTGAAGCAGTTAGGTAAACATCCGGGCTCGGTTTCCCTTGCTCTTCAAATTCAGCAGATGTAGTATTATCAAAAAGATGGGTCAATTCCAATTTTGCCAATACTTTGGGCACAACTCGAAACGGTGCGTTTGTTGCTAACCCTATTTTAAAGCCCAACGATTTAAGCTTCTGTACCGTCTTTTTAATTCCATCAATTCCACAGTCTTCTATTCTAATTAGCTCAATTACACGACTGACAAACATATATTCTATGTCTTTGAAGTCATTACCTCGCTATGGATATCTTAAAAACCAAAATTTAGTCACTTCTTCTGTAGTCATAGATTTAGTCTGATTGTAAGATTCATCATCCATGATTACTCCCAAAGAAGAAAAAACTTCTTTTGCCGCTATTGCCCATGCGCTTTCGGAATTTACGATTACACCATCCATATGAAATATTACCACTTTCTTCATATTTTTCAATCCCTTAAGCTAATATAATTGGTAATTTTTATTCTTATTTGAAGGTAACATTAAATGTACATTTTGTTTGTTTATAATCGTTTATGCAGGGAGGTTAATGAAGACAGACTATTTACTAAATAAAATCAAACATAGCGTGGTGGTACCCTACAATTTACGATTTAATATTCTTAAAGAATCTAAAGATATCTTCGGCCAATAATTCTGGTCTTTCCATAGCAGCAAAATGTCCTCCTTTTGACATATTTGTCCATTGTGTTACATTATATCCTTTTAACATATATGCCTTAGGTGGTCTTGACAACTCATTAGGAAAATTAGCATAAGCAACTGGAGGTTTCACGAAATCATTTATACCAAATTTCATTGGATTTTTACTATTTTCATTATAAATTCTTATTGACGAATGAATGGTCTGTGTTACCCAATAGAGTGTTACATTAGCTAGTATTTCATCTTTAGTAAAAATGTTTTCCACGCACCCCTCGTTATCGCTCCAGCTATTGAATTTTTCCACTATCCAAGCACATAATCCAATGGGAGAATCATTTAATCCATAAGCTAATGTTATTGGTTTTGTACTCTGAATATAAGCATATCCTGCCTCCCTAGCAGCCCATTCTTCGAGCTCCAGATTGTAATTTATAACATCTTCAGAGAGCTCTTCTTCTTTGAGATATGGTTTAAAAGAGTCAGACACATAATTAAGATGTATCCCTATAATATGGTCAGGGTATTTCATTGCTAGTCGAGTACTAATACCCGAACCTATGTCTCCTCCCTGAGCTGCATATTTTTCATAACCTAACATTAACATTAATTGATGCCATACATCTGCTACATAAGCGTTGTCACATCCATTCTCCACGCACTTACTAGAAAATCCAAATCCAATAACTGAGGGAATTACCAAATCAAAAGAAAAATCTTCATTATTGGTTAATAGAGGTATAAGTTTTAACATCTCTATGAATGATCCTGGCCATCCATGTGTTATAATTAGCGGTATAGACTTTTTACCTTTACCCTTTACATGTAGAAAATGAATTAGATGACCATCGATATCAGCCATAAAATTAGGAAACGCATTGATTTCATGTTCAATTTTTCTCCAACTAAAATCATTAAGCCAGTAATTACTTAATTCTTTCATATAGGATAAATTGGCTCCATAATTCCAACCAGAGTTGTTTATCTCATCGGGCCAACGACTGTTTTTGATTCTTAAGTTTAAATCATCAAGAATTTCTTGATGTATATAGACTGAATAGGGTTTTATCATTTTCTTTATTATATTATAATATTTTTATATGGTGTATCACAACCATTGTTTAGTGCATTTACTTCCAGAAAAAAGCAAATGAACTACGCAAAATTTTTATCACTTTTAATTTAGTTTTTTCTTTTTGAAATGATTTTAGCTAATTTAAAGAATTTTTCTGCCTCTTCATTATTGTTAACTAACATATAAGTACAACAACCATTCGATTAATCACGTAGCTGCTATGATCACATATATGTTGTTGTAACATGTTTTTTATCTATTCAGGCACAGTCATAATAATTCGAACAATCATAAATGTCCAAAGTCCGATTGCCGGTATTGACATTCCGATCAAAATCCATTTTTTTTTCAGATCCGTCCATATTTTCCAGTATTTTATTGTCCGTCCAACTACTACCAAGCCAAGAATAAGAGCAGTTAGCATTAAAGGTAGAAAAAACATAAAATTAAATCCAAAATTGTGAGGTGCGTAACCCTCTTTAATTCCGAAAAGTGGTTCTCGAAGAAAGTTAACTCCAAGTGCAAAAAATAAAATTCCACAACCGATGAATGCCATTTTAGTTGTCCATTTTACTTTTCGTTTATTTATTTGACTTAATTCCAAAATTCAGATTCAATGTGTTACAACGGTCTTGTGTATGAGTAGTAGCGGATCTCTACTCACAAACTTTTCGGTTTTGCACTGACCTTTGTTTTATGTTTATACTTTCGTTTTATCACTTAAACCGCTATTACTTATACACTGTGTTGTATGCAGTGTTTTTTTCCTGTCGTAAACATTATTACTTGAGTATTAATTTCATTTTTATTCAGTTCAATAATTCTATACCCAAATGTTACGCTATTAACTTTAATCTCATCAGGTATTTTCTCTACCTGATAAGAACTTGCAGGTGTAATATACTGTCGGATATTATTATTACTTCTTTCATCTTCGAAATGATAATGCCCACAGAAAATGACAACATCTTTTTCAAGGCTTTGCAGCTCTGTTTTTAAAAGATTTCGATTTTTTAAAGCAAATTGCTTATCTACTTCGGTGTCAACTCCTAAAATAGGATGATGAATAAAGAGGATGATGTTTTTTTCCGTTAAAAGTTCCTTTTTAAACCAATTAAATTGTTCTTGACTTATTGAGCCTGAACTTGAGTCTAAAAATAGAAATTTATAATAGTTATACTCTTGACTATAGTATAGTTCAATTTGGCTTTCAACGATTTCAATACTGTAGTGATTGACTACTTCATCAAAGTAATCGTGATTTCCTAAAGTTATGGCAATATTATAATTTTGTAGAGATTCAAAAAACCATTTGTTTGCAGTTTTTTCTCCAATATCTCCTCCAAATATAATTTCTCCTATACCCTTTTGGGAAACATCATTAAGTATTATTTCCCAATTTTTTCGAGCATCAACTCCTTGGTCAATTGGAAATTGTTCGTCTAAATGAATGTCGGTTATATATGCAATTTTTTTGTTCACAGAAAATTTATGGTTGTAGTATTTTCATTTCCCATCCATTACTGGATTGTTCAAAAAGTTTTCTTTCGTGTAGCCTACTTTTTCTAAACTCCATAAACTCTATTCTAATGGGTTTAATGAAAATACCTCCCCAATTATTCGGCTGTTCAATATCTTTATTTTCTAACGCTGCTTTCTTCTCTTCGAAAAGCTTTTGCATATATGATACATCTTGAATTTCTTGTCCTTGTTCAAAAATAGCAGATACAATTTTTGAGTCTCTATTCCTTTGCTTAAAGTAAATTTCAGCATCAGACTTAGGAATTTCTGATACATCTCCTTGTATCCTAACTTGTCTTTCTGTAGAAGTCCACCAAAATGATAGTGCAACTTTCGAATGACTTTTAATTTCTTTTCCTTTTCTTGAATCTAAAGGGCCCGTAATTACAAATGATTTGTTCTTAATTTCTTTTAAAGAAACAAATCTAGAATTCGGGTATCCATCTAATCCATTGGTAGACAAACAGCAGGCAGCAGGTAATTTTAAATTGTTTTGCTCTTTTTCTTCAGAAAACCATTTTTCAAATAATAATAAAGGGTTCATTTGCTTCGTATTTCACATTGCATACAACAATTGTATATAACACATATGTGTCATATAACCATTTACTGTTGTTTGTAAACATTTATAAACGATTATATTTATTTTACTTAAGACTTTCAAAGAAAAATAAATTTTAAAACACGCGTATCCCTGTTTTCAGTGAAAAGTCCTACTTTCATTTAATTTCATTGACCTCCTCCCAGATTTAGGTACTGGTTGAAAGTAGAAAATCCGAGCTAGTATTTATATTGTTTATAACAAACTACTTATGATAAATATAATTAAACATCTACACGATATACGTATCTTCTAGCTGCCTTAAACGTAAAATATAAGGGAAATATCTTGCATAATTCTATATCCCCCAACGCATCCCTACAGAAACCCTGCTCCTATCTCTAAACTGCCCAAACAGTTGGTTTTTATCACCATAAAAAACACTACTCTCCAGAAATAATTGAGTAGATGTATTCATCCAATAGCTTAATTGAGGCCTTATATACCCATCGCCATGGTTGGCATTATGCACCCAAAGTGTTTCTAGAGTAAGATTATCGTTCATCATCTCTTGCGAAACTTTCAAAGACGTATTGGTCTCGAACCTATCTCTATTATAAGCTAATATATCATCTGTTATAATGTCACTAAATAATTGCGCACTAATGATGCTTTCTCCTTTGATATAATCAATTCCTATTGCAGACTTAAAAACATCTGAGTTTTCTACACCAGACATCGCCACAGGGTTTGTCGATATAAAGTTTTGATCAAAAACATAGGCCATCTCACCTCTAAATGTAGAAGAACCAAATACTTTATTAAACGTTCCCCCGACCAAATGTTGTCTTTCAAATCTGGGAGATATTACCACGGTAGGAGCCGTATCAAATGCCTCTATCTTGTTGTAAAAAGCGGGTAGATCATCATAATAATAAAAATAATTGAATGAAATATCCCAGCCTTGTGTAAACGCACTAAGCCTAAAACCGATATCCGAATCTTTAATAAAACGCTTAGGTTTTAATGCATCATTGAAGACTGTTGTCACACCTTCTGGAGGTTTGGGGAACAAATTTTGAGTAAAAAAAGGAGCATCAAAATCTTGAGTGATATGGTAGGTGTTATCAGGGATCCATACAACCTGAACAGCAATATCTTTTATATCAAATTCGCCTTTTATAGACCACAAGGGTACTCTGCTATCTTCAAAATCATCAAGGATAAACTCTCTGAAGTTTTGAGGGTTTACAATATCCAATAGTTTTAACCCATCAGTTTCTCCCCAAACAATTTGTTGTTTACCAATTGTTAACCTCAACTTGTTTGCAACGTTGGTGTAAAAATATAACTCTCGTAACTCGAGATCGGTACGATCCCCAATGAATAAACGTTTGCTCAAATCTGAAACAGTCTCTTGTCCAGGAACCTCTTCTTCCAAATTGTCATTTAATTCTGAATATACTTGCCCTATTAACACCAATTTTGATCTCTTATTGACTCGATATGAAAATTTAGGTTTTAATATAATTTCAGATTTTTGAAGACTTTGACTATCAAATTCATAAGAAAAATCTGTCTCAACAATTAAGCTTGATTCGAGCGCTTCTTTGAATGTATATTGTTTTTCTTGAGCATATACTCCTGCTATTAAAAGCAGGAGTATTACTAATGAATAAGGCTTACTAATCATAACTTCTCTTATTTATAATCTTTAGAAATTTGCTATAAACCATTAACCATAGCTTCTTTGGTAAACGTATCATCACTAATGGTTGTTTGATAATCAATTTCACTGATCAAAAATGTAGTTTCATGATTAGTCTTATGGTTTTTTGCAAATATTTTGTGGTATGTCCAAATATTTTGCACCTTCTTAATATCTTTAATTTCAATAGTCTTTAAATGATTTCCTGCAATATCCCAGCTATCTGCCTTTCTGAGCATCCAGATTTTTGCATCTACCCAAAACTTAACTTTTCCATACCCAAGTTCCTTAGCTATTTCTTTTGATACAGGAGTCCCCTCTAAAACATAACATTCTTGCCCGTCTATCATTTCCTTCCTTACGGTTTTATAGTTGTAGTCTTCACGACTAATTCTTGTTTCTAGTTTGATATCCTCGTAAGTCAAATCAGTTCCTAAAAAATAATCTCCTCTGTTGGCTGCCGAAATACGGCGTGTTTTTCTGAGTGCAGGCATATACAACCATTGATCATCATCTACAGAAACATCAGGATAATCATAGGTTAAAAATGCAGTACCCTGTACACTTTTAGGGGTTTGATAGAAAATAGCCAATCGTTTTTCTTTACCAAAATACTTTCTAAGTGATATAGTCTCTCTTAATCTAATTTTTCCTCTCTTGTCCTTTAGCTCCATGGTTAATTTTCTGCTCATTGACACACCTTCATTTTTTTCGTGAGTTTTTTGGGCAATGTCTTTTCCAGAAGGAAATGATTGCGCTTTACTTTTGTTAGAAAACAGCATTAACAATGCTAAGAATCCTGTGATTAAATTTATTTTCATTTTTGTGTTTTTTTTAATTTTTAAAATTTAAACTCGATTTACTCTGGACTAAAAAATTTGGGTTTTGTAACAAGAATAATGGCCGGTAATAAAGTCATACTACCAATGAAACTAACAGATACAGCTACAGCAACCAGAAACCCAAATTGACTTAATGGCGGAACAGAACTCACCATTAATACGCTAAATCCTAAGGCTAACGCTAAAAAATTAAATAGCAAAGCTCGCCCAGCAGACTTATAAAACTCTAGATACGCTTCTTGTATAGGCAGTCCCTGATCACTGAGTAAAAACTTAAGTCGATCGACCGTATGCACTGCAAAGTCTACACCAATACCTATTGCTATGGCCGCGAACATAGAAGTCCCAACAGCTAACCATATATCCAGGATACCCATTACCGTATAAATAAATAGTACCGAGATTGATACCGGAATTATAGTTAGCAAGCCGGCAGATATCGACCTGAAACTAAGACTACTAAATATTAAAACCACTAATAAAGCCAATCCAGCACCCAAAAAATGGTTAAAACCTAGCCGATTTATCCAATACGCATCCACAGTAACCTTACCAGTTGTCGTAGCTTGAATCGAATCACTATTAAAATGATGTTCTATATACTTATTAATTGAATCAACAACTGGTTTTTCATATTTGTATTCTCCTGTATCTAATCTTAATCTAATATTTGCTAAGCGATAATCATAATCTACATAATTATCAAAGTCGGTAGGGTCACCACTTGCAGAGTACAACAAGAAATACTGAGCAACCAAATCTCTGTCGCTTGGTATTATATAATAATCTGTATTGTTTTCATTCAGAGATTGATTCATTTTTTTAAGAAAATCTACAATAGAAACACTTCCTTTTACATGAGGTAGAGTTTCTGCATACGTTTGCAAAGCTTGCATTTTCTTTAGATTTTCTGGTTCAAAAATATCTTCATTTTCAGGTGTTTCAATAAATATATCTAAATAAGAAGTCCCATCGGTTTTTAAGTTGATTAAAGCATCTGCTTTTACAATTGGTTCGTCTGATTGGAAGTTCTTAATCCTATCTTCATTGATTTCTAAATGCGAGGCTCCATTAATTCCTAGTCCAATTATCACTACTGCCATAGCCAAAATGAATTTTGGATATTTAACAACAAACTTCCCAACCAATTCCATAAGTTTCCCGAAGCGATCCACTTTTTGATCGACTTTGTAGGCTCTACTCGTTTGTGGTTTCAGAAGCATCAATGCCGATGGAATAAAGAAAATCGCATATACTAGCGCAGCAAAAACTCCCAATGCTCCAAACAATCCAAAATACGTCATGGGCGGCATATACGAAGAAACCGAGACCGCCAAAAAACCTGCAATTGTGGTAACAGAAGTTATAGTTATTGGTCTCCACATATTGGACATCGTATACAACACCAATTCTCTTTGCGAAAAGTTGGGATGCTTTGCCGCCGCCTCATAATATTCACCCAGAATATGAATCCCATCAGCCACTGCAATAGAAATAAGTACCACTGGCAGTCCATTGGTTATTACGAAAAAGTCTACTCCAAATCCCGCCATTGCACCTAAAGCGATTCCCACTGAAGCCAACACCATGATATTTGGTAAGACTACACCTCTAACCCTTCTGTAAGCAAAAATTAAAATTATGGAAATGACGATCGCTGCAAATGGATTTGTTTTCATTGCATCTTCATCTATATATTTAATCAAATATCCACTTACGGCACCTTCACCGGCCAGATAGAGTTTCTCATCATAAGATTTGTATTGTTCTAATAAAGTCATTATACTTTTATATACCTCATGTTGCCTTTTACCATAACTATCCAACATTTCAGCCAATATAAGTGTAGTAGTTTGATCCTTAGAGACTAAACTTCCTTGATATAGCTCAAAATCTTCTATTGCTGATTTAACCTTTAAAGCTTTATCGTCTGATAAATCATCTAATTCATAAAATGGATCAACCTGTAGACCATCATAAGTCCCTACAATATTATTTTCGGTCCAAAGACTTGTAATTTGATCTGGGTCTACCCCTGGAACAGTTTTTAACTGCTCACTCAGTTTTTGAACTAAATCAAGAGTTTTCTTATTAAATATCCCCTCCTCATTAACAACTGCAATAACCATGGGATCCTTTAATCCAAATGTTTCTTTTGTCTTATTTCTAAAAGTCAAAACAGGATCATCCTTTGGTAAAAATGCATCATAGCTGGTATCTTTTGTCATTTTGGGTATAAACAAGGCCACACCAGTCATGACAATTATGCTAAGCAGAAGAATAATTTTATACTTGGAAGTAACATATTTGAAAAAATTTGTAGCCTTTTGATTTTCGTTTTTCATAGTTCTTAGTTTTTCAATGTATTTCTTAGTACTTTTTTAAATACAGTTCCAAAAGAGGCAGTATTAAGGTTTCTGGTAAACAAAAACTTACCGCTCCAGTAAAGAAATTTGTTTATAAATCCTGGAATTGTCAATTGTTTATCACCTAAAGCTTTTAAGGCCCTTTGCGCTACAAACTCAGGTTCTAATGGTTTAAAGGGTGTACCGCTGAACTCATAAACACTTGCCAAATTTGTATTTGTAAAACCCGGTGTCACCGCCAAGACATCGACATTATGCTTTTTGAACTCTGCTGCAATTCCTTCAGAAAAAATTAGATTAAAAGATTTGGTAGCCGCATAGTTTGCTATGTAAGGCACCCCTTGAAAAGCAACGATTGATGACATATTTATGATGCCTCCTTTTTTTTGTTCTATCATTTTTGCCCCAAAGTGATGCGTTAATAGTAGTGGTGCTTTTACATTTAAATTTATAGTTTGTAAATGCTCTTGAGGATTAATTCTTAAAAAATGATTAGAATCTTCACGGCCAGCATTATTTATCAATAAACCGATCTGCATATCCTGGGTCATATTGATGATTTGTTGAATAGCCTCTTCAGATGTTAAGTCTGCAATTATAACTTTTACATCTATGTTATAATTTGCAGTAATCTCAGTTTTAAGAAGCTTAAGTCTTTGCGCATTACGAGCTACTATTATGACATTCAAGCCTCTTGAGGCGACCTGAAGTGCATATTCTCTTCCTATTCCCACTGAAGCTCCCGTAATCAAAGCCCACGGCCCATATTTGTTAATAAAAGTTTTCATATTTTGAATTTATGTTGTATATACAACTTTAATACTAAATTTTTTATTCTTAGATAACTAAACTACACCATACATACAGTATTCTATTTTATTAATTATTAAAACATTGGTGTTCTTCATATGCTGGTTTTAAACTTTGTTATTCAACTTAATTGTTTGCCATATTACTTATTTCAATCTTTCTTCTAGAGAAACTAGATCCTGTAACCCTTCATCATCAAGTTTTTCGACTAATTTATCCATTATTGATTCCCATACTGGTACTATTTGCTCTAACAAATCAGTTCCTTTTTCAGATAAGGAGATAACCGGATGATAATCCGTTGTCTTTGTAACAATTTGTCTTTTCTCTAGCAATTTTACATTTCTACTAACAGTTGATCTTTCTAAAAATAAGATCTCCCCTATTTTACCTTGTTCGGCGTCACCCAGTTTTGACAATACAAAAAGAATACTTAATTGATTTTCTGTAATTTCAAATTGTTTGAGTTTTGATCTAAACTCATTATCGACTATACGAGACAAACATCGCAATCTATTACCGATACAAAAATCTAAATCAAATTTCATAGGCGCACATCTTTAAGACTACAAACATATAACAATAATGTTGCATATACAACACTTTAATGATTTTTTTGAGTTTTATCAAGCTACTCTGTATATGTACACAATATAAAAAACCTCATTTTATTTCTAAAATGAGGTAACTCACACAAATTAATTATTACGCTTTCTCAGCAAAGCTGATATAACAATTAATTGAAACAAAAACTACTAACAAAATTAATCAAAACCGATGTACAATAATTGTTCAAAAAGGATTATGTCTTATTCCAAAAGCATTTACAATCAATTTGTAATATTAATCTCCTAATCCCATAAAAAAGGATGAGCTTCCTTATTTTTATTTGATAATTCATTTACTGGTTTATTCACAAACCAACTAAGGTCAAAACCAAATTTTCCAGGAGGATACGCGGCTGCGGTATCCTTTACAAAATTTAGGCCAACGCTACTTATCAAACCATTAGTGCCTAATACCCAAGATGATTGATTTACCATCAAGATCATTGACAATATATCAGAATTTAGATCCAGTCTTTGTGCTAAAAACGGTTTGATCTTCACAAAAACTTCTTGAACATTGGCAATAGTAATAAAATTTACATCTGATACATGTTCGACAGATTTTGTGGCGTCTTTTAGCCTTCGAGATGCCCAACCAACCCTAACAGGATATCCTTTTCAGATGTCTTTTATTAATTGCTGCTTAGTACCATAAACTGGAGTCCCGTTTTTATCATTTCTAAAAACTAATTACCAATCTGAACAATTAATGTCAGCGTTATTTATTTTAGATTTTTTACAGGATAAAATAACAGAACCTAGAGATAATATGATAAGTAGTTTCTTCATTTTTAATATGTTTATGTTAATATGGTTAAAACAATCTTTTATAAAAAAACACCTAAATACGTTTGAGTATATCATTCTTTTTCATTAAAATTCACTCTTCAAGACTTCAAATATTCCAAGCTAGTTTCGAGATTCTACATCAATTCCTTCTGTTTGCCTTTTTTTATGTAACTCAAACACATATTTTAATGTTTCAGGTTGCCCGTTCTCTTTAAGATTCCAATCAATTTTGAGAATACTATTTTCTTCAGCAAACATTGTTGGCTCGTCTACCGCATGAATTTGCATAGTAATAATAGAACCACCCTCTAAAAATGGTTTTAGATCTTTTTCTACCCTATGTATTTGTAATACGATTTCATTAAATCCTTCTTTAATAAAACCTCTTTTTTTATTTAATCTAATACTTGTTATTGATTGTCTGCCATCATTAAAATCCGCAAGTTTATCCTTATTAAAAAAAATACTAAAATCAACTCCTGCATTTCGGTTAACCACTAGTGCATAGTGCTTAAAAGGTCCTTTGTCATTAGAAACCAGTTCGATCGTTTTCATTTCTTTTTCTTTTTCATAAATCATTTGCCCCATTAGGTTCGCTGTCACCCAAAAGAATAAAAAAAGCAATACTAATTTTGTCATATTATATCTTAAATTTTATAAATTTTGAAGAATTTGATGTTTCTGTCCTAATCTTTTTTTTGAATAACCCAATGTCATTTTAATTGTAAATAGAAAGTTGAAACTTTTCTTATTGCTTTAAAGTGGTTACATGAATCGGCCAATGGCTATGCTCCTTTATAAAAATATGAAGGGGACTAACTCTCTTCATTTCCAATTCTTCAGAATCTAATTCTTTTAAGAATAACCCTCTTAAAGCGTCCACAATTTTTATATAAAAGAGGTTTTGATAAATATTTTCTAAACGACCTAAATCGGAACCTTCCGGATCATAAAATTCTTCAGTACTTCCTACCTCCAACCGAGGATAAAACTCTAGATTAAATCTGTTCAATACAGCGCCAATACAAAAAATATTATACCCAACTCCTTCCTCCAAAAGACCCGACAGCTTTGGATCAACCTCTAACCCTGGAACTTCGTCAAATAAATCAGTACTTGCTAATTTACCATCAAACTCACAATCTGTATATTCTGAAACTGATTCTACCCAAACATCTTCTTCGTCTCCAGAATCATAAAACTAAAAAACGATTGCTTTTATTCTATCATCCAACAACAAATCTAAATTTTCTACTGCCGGTTTGAATTACTCATATTTGACTATCAATTATATCTAAAGCCCCATAAACCTCTTCTGGGTTCACAAACAACTCCCCACGTACATCCGTATAAAAATTCTTGATATAATTTTTTAGCGCCCTTTTTCTATTTTCGATTCTTGTAACTTCAACCATATCCTACAACGTATCACTCATCCTTAGAAAACATAAAATGCAATTTCTTAAGAAAATTGCGAGCTTTATTGTTTGAAAAGGATTAACTAATGTTCTAAAAGTTTTGTTTATAATTAGAGGTAATTAATAAACCAATTTAAGCAACTTAAGTAAAGTAACTTATTGATGTTTTATTTCTTTGTAAGAAGAACATAAATCCCCGAATTCGAATATAACATTTCGTTATTGCCAAACTTATTTATATACACAAAAGTCAACATATCTCTCTTGTTGCTATGAGAAAGCACCGAGATGTATGGCGTATATCCCCAAGTTTTATCTTGATCTTTAAACGCGTATGATTTAAAATGTAATATATCGTCGTTATCTGGGTTGAGTTTCAATCTGAAGTATCCTATCCCCTCCCAACCAGGTCTTTTAGACCCGTAAGGATTAAAGCTATTGATTTTTCTTTTTTTTGTTCTTTGGAAATACTGGAGATATAATGGATTTGAAGGGTCTGTCCAACGATAAGGTTTCTGAATAGATTCATTCTGAGTTATACTTTTTAACCTTAAAAACCTTTTCTCATACGAATCTAAATATGGCAACAATTTGATACTATTCAATGATATTTTTTGCTCTTCCCATTCCCAGGCTTCCTTTGAATTATATAGCTGCGTTGATTTTAACACACTCCAATTTCCAGAAAAGTAAATATAAAACCTGATAATCCCTTCACCATCCATACCTAAAGTATATCCCACATTAACAATATCTGAATTTTTTAGAATGTTGATTAATTCTTCTTTAGATAAAGCATCTCCATCTACAATACTTTTGTACCGTTTTTTTTTTGTATCGCCTGTATTTACCCAATCTATAAAGTGATCATCATTAAAAATAACACCAGAATCATGAAGGTTATCTAAAGAATGTTGCTCGACCAACTTAAGAGAATCGACTATTTTTCCATCGCTATTCACCTTATACAATATTGGATATTCATTCTCTTCGTAATAACCCTGTTCTTCATAGTCGTTAATATAATAGGTCAAATGTGTAATCAACACATAAGTTTCCGTCTTCAAATCATACCATATCCCTTTTAAAGAAATTTTACCATCTATTTCTGCAGCTCCCAACCAATTATCCAGTATTTTTAAAACTTCAATCTTTGATGCAATATTTGACTCATCTGAAAGATATTTATACGTTTTGTAATCTTCCGATAACACAACTCTATCCTGGAAACCAATCAATTTACTAAAATATTGACCAAACAATATAATAACCACTATCAAAACTACCAATCCTATCACCCAAATCATATTATTCTTCATAAACTAAAAAGTTGATTTCAATCTCATTACAACTACTAATCTTTGCTAAAAAACAAATACATTAAAATTCACTAAATTCTTAAATTAAAAGAACAATAACATGTTCAAAAAGGATAAAATATTATTCCAAAAGAAACAGATGCCAAAAAATTATTTTTATGATTGACAATATAGTTTAATTAGTTTTTTTACTGTATTTTAGTCTATTGAGTTACATAAAACATCTTTAAGGCTGAGCATTAATTTTGGTTCTGCACATCAATATAATCACACACTTTGATCTTAAAAAGTTAGGCTGAACAAGTAAAACATCTACTGTAAATTTTATTTTTTTAATTCAAATAATTGAAATATTATTTTACGATTTAGTACAAGAACCAATTAACAGATTATGAAAAAAGGCAGAAAACATCTCTTAATAATACTCTTACTTTTTTTCAATACTGCGTTGTCGCAATTTGATTATAAAAACACACCGCTCTATAAAGAATTAACCTTAGAACACAAGGAGAAAACATTAATGAATAACGCATTTGATTTGTTTAACAAGGACCAACTTGAAGAAGCCTATGAAATGACTCATAAACTAAAAAAAAGCTTTAAGACAAATTATGGTATTGGAGATGCTAACCTTTTACTTTCACAATATTTTAAAAATAAAACTTTGGCAGACTCCTCTATCTATTATGCCAAACTATCACTAAAATACAACAGACTAAATAATGATTCCTTAGAAACCAGAAGACGATCACTAGCTTACAACATCTTAGGAATCAACTATAAAAACAAAGGTTTGCTGGAAGAAAGTAAAAAGTGGCATTTACAAGGAATAGAAGAGTCCAGAAAATATAATGAAAAAAAACTGTATTACACCAATACTCATGGACTAGCAATGGTCTATAATGATGCAAAAGATTTCCCAAACTCTTTGGAATTATTTAAAAAATGCCTTGAATATGAAAAAGATAAACAAATTATTTACGCCAGTTATATAAATATTGGAACTATCTATTCTGAGATGGAAAACTACGAATTGGCTAATAAGTACTTTAAACGAGGCTTAAAATTGAGTAAAAAAGATAAGAGTTATAACGCCTTAGCCGTGATTTTACTCAATCTGGCTATTAATGCACAAATGCAGAATCAGCTAGATGAAGCAATTAAACGTTATAAAGAAGTAATTACGTTGGCGGATAAACATGATTTGAACCGTATCGGACTTATGGCTAGAATAAATATTGGAAGTGTTTATATTGAATCGAAAAAATATGAAGAAGCCGAAATCATCTATGCAACTTCTTTACATCATGCCCAAAATTCCGGAATGTTGAGTATTCAGCTAAACATTTTTGACAATTTAAAGGAAATTGCCCTAAGACAAAATGACTACAAAAAAGCTTTAGGATTTATGTCTGATTATTTTAAGACTAAGGACTCTATAACCGAACTTCAAAAGAACAAAGAAATAAATGAACTCGAAGTAAAGTATAAAACTTTTCAAAAAGAGAAGGAAATAAAATTATTACAAATAGAGAACACCAACAGAAAATTAGAACTAACGAACCAAGAAGAAGCTTTTAAAAACCTAAAGCTACAGCAAGAAATAGAACAAAAGGAAAGCCAAAACAAAGTTTTAGCTTTTCAAAATGCTTCTGAAAAAAAGAATGCTGAAATCGTACTATTAAAAAAAGAGCAAGAGTTACAAGAAGAAAAACTAGCTCGTCAAAAGAGCATGAAAAATATAATTTTATACTCATTTCTTATTATACTAATACCAATTATTGGTTTATTAATAAATTATTATCAAAGATTAATAGCACAAAGTAAATTAAATAAAAAACAAAAGGAGATAAATCATCAAAAGATAGAGACTCTATTAAAAGACCAACAATTAGAAGTTATTAAAGCTAGTATAATAGGTACAGATAAAGAAAGGAAACGAATTTCACAAGAACTACATGATAGTATAGGAGGAAACCTTGCTGCCATTAAGCTTCAATTAAACAATTTAACCATTAATGGTAAAGATTCTCTAAAAAAAGTAAATGACCAAATAGACGACACGTACCAACAGGTAAGAAACTTATCTCATAATCTTATCCCTAAAAAGTTTACCATAAATCACTTTTGTGACGTACTCGAGGAGTACTTAAACAATCTTGGTAATGCTAGTAATATAACCACTATATTTTCTGTATACCCAAGAAGAAAAATAAACGCTATTAGTAGAGAGCAACAGGTAGAAATCTTTAAAATAATTCAAGAATTGATAACCAATACGATCAAACATGCAGAAGCCAATGTTATGGATCTGCAAATTAATTTGATAGATGAAAGTCTTAATATTCTTTTTGAAGATAACGGAATAGGATTTGACCCAGAGAATATTAAAGATGGATTAGGGTTTACCAACATACAAAACAGACTACAAAAACTATCAGGCATATTGACTATTGACTCAAGAATAGAAAGAGGAACTTTAATTAATATAGAAATTGCTAAAATAAAAAAAACCGCTTATTATGAAATATAGCTTAATTATTGTAGATGATCATAAAATGTTTTTAGATGGAATATTAAGTATTTTAGAATCAGAAAGCCAATATGAAATATTGTTGACGGCAAAAAATGGCAAACAAATTGCGAAATATATTGAGATCAACAAAGAAGAGCAAATAGATCTGGTTATCACAGATATTAGCATGCCCGAACTAGACGGCATAAGTCTCAATAAAATTATCAAAGAGAACAACAAAAACATAAAAACCTTAGTTGTGAGCATGCATAGCGACCCAAACCTGATTGAAAAACTTGTATCAAATGATGTAGACGGCTATATCTCTAAAAATGCTGAAAAACAGGAATTTTTAAAAGCTATTGAAACGATTTTAAAAGGCGAAAAATACTTCTCAAAACAAATTAAAGATATCTATCTCAAGAATAAGTTTTCAAAACAAAAAAAAGAAGAAATACAATTAACGGAAAGAGAAATAGATGTGATTACACTAATTGCCAAAGAATATACAACTCAGGAAATAGCTGATAAGCTTTTTTTAAGCAAGCACACCATCGAGAGCTACAGAAAAAATCTAATCTCTAAACTTAATGTAAGAAACCTGGCTGGCTTAACAAAATATGCCTTGAAAATGAATTATGTAAAGCCCTAAATGTTAATAAAATAAAAATCACTGAAAACAGGGGCCTATATTAGAAAGTAAAGCCCGATTTTAGTCATTAATTTTAAAAAGTAGGATATGAAAACCCTAAAATCAAAAAATTGGAAAAACGCAACTATTTTATCAAAACAATCATTAAATAAGGTATATGGGGGAGTTCTCATACTTCCCGGTATAGAAGGTCCAACACGTCCAGGATTTGATTTAGATATTGGCATACCGACTGATGATAATTTTGGAAGTTAAATAAAATTATAACAGCCCCCATAGTGGTTAAGATCGTATTTATAAAATACGATCTTATTTTTTTAAAACCAGTATTATATCAATATATGAAAAGAATAGGGGTTTAAGAAATATTCCCTTATTTTCGGGGTATTTATTTTCACTGATAACAGTGTATTACCCTCGCCTTGAAAACACTAATTTAGCTGAAAATAAAACACATCAAAACTAATCGAAATTCTAATTACCCCTTAGACATAAAACACTATTAACAAAAAGTTAAAAATCGAAACCTTGATTAAAATTGAAATATTATGACCTGGGGAATGGCCTTAATTTTATTAAGCATTATTGCAATACCGTCTCTTTTTCTTTCAAAAGAACCCAATGCAGTAGAACTTTTAGAAAAGACAGAATTATACCAAGGATTAATTGGTTTGGGGGCTTGTCTTTTTGGAATTTTAGGGATTGTTGATTTTGTTTTAGAAATAGAGAAGCTACACAGTAATATAATCTGGTATGTATCTCTGCTTATAGGAAATATTACTTCTATTATTCTTGGGTTTATGTTAGGTTGCAGCTTAATCAATAAAATTTTATTCACTAATAGTTTGAGAAAAGCACGCATTATAAGATCCAAATTAGCCCCAAAGCAAGGAAAACTAGGGATTATTGGTTTTTTTATTGGTACTTGGGTCGTGATTGCATCATTCTTATTCCTATGATCATATAATTATCAATAATCAAATGAAGTACACACAATGCACTTATACTTTGTTGTTTTTGGTATAGTTATTAAATACGCTAACCTCAATTCGAAATTACTTCGCAACCAAAAAAAATCATCTTTATCATTCTTATCAAGAGCTATTCACTTCACAATGAAAAGTATCAAAAACGCTTAACCAAAAACCCTATAAACAATTATTACTACTCACCCCTACAATCAATAAAAAAACGTATATTAATTATATCAAGATTTCTAATAAACAACATTCCAAAAAAACCTCAGACCCATTTAACTATCTAAGGTTTATTTTTATATTAATAGACACAAAGATAACTTAACCGTCACTTGCCTTTCCTCTTTATATTTAATCACATATCCCTATGAAATCT
Source organism: uncultured Aquimarina sp. (assembly GCA_947497175.1). Classification (GTDB taxonomy): domain Bacteria; phylum Bacteroidota; class Bacteroidia; order Flavobacteriales; family Flavobacteriaceae; genus Aquimarina. Next base: position 231,291 of record CANMFM010000003.1, read on the forward strand.
AGAAAAGGAATGACAATTTCGTTTCCGCTATTATCCATAATGTACACTTGACCTTCTACAATCTCATTACCGGGAACCGGTGTTCCAGAAGGTGGTTCTTGCCTAAAGATTAAATCTTGATCACGATTATCTGTAATATTCAAATAAAACCGAATAGATGAAGTGTAGTCGAAAAGGTTTGCAGGATCCCTCCCGTAGCACAATCTAGAATTTATTCCTCTGAAATCTATTCCTCCTTCTCTTCTATAAAAATCATATACCTCTGGAAAATCTGGATTTTCGCCCACCGTTGGCTTTATGTTATCTTGCACACAACTCGAATAATTAAACTCACGCCATTGCAACCATGAGGTATTACTACTTCTAAAAAATGCCGGCGCATTATTGCCAGGATTCCAAACAGGAAGAGCAAGTTCAAGTCCCCTTGAAATATCCTGAATATAAATAAAATTTACTCTTTCAAAAAGCAAGTAAAAATAGAACAATTCCCTATTGAATTCATCTTTTTCAATAATTATCCTTGAAATTTCATCAAATACAAAAGTTAATTTCCCAAAAGAAGTGGTATTCCAAACTTTAGTAATTTTTTATTTAGGGTTAGGTAAAGAAATGGTCTTAGAACCTGAAGAAGAATTTTCAATTTCAAACACTTCTATTGGCATGATTTCAGAATTTGTTAATTCCTGATCTTCATCTCCCGTTGTGCAGGAATGAAATAACACAATAATAATAAACAAACTAATACTACGAATTTGTTTCATAATTTTTTTACGTAAATAATATTTTTAAAAAAACAAAGTTGTCCGAATCTTTTTAGCAAAAAACCACTGTTTTTCGTAAAACTCAAAGAAATTTGCACCATCGCAACAGTTCCTTAAAACAAATTATCAAAAGGACAAAAATGTAAGAAAATGTTTATTCTAAAAACAAAAGGCAGTAAACACCCAACGACTGCGCTCTTATAAACTAAAAGATAAATTCGCTACTTATGAAACCTATAATCAGATTGAAACATTAATTTACATGGTAGTCCTTATAACATTTTACGATTCGTCCTAACTGGATAATCATTAAAATCCTAACACACAAGATGGTATATGAATTTTCACTGAAAACAGGGATAATGAATACTAACAACATTGTTAACTTTGTTCACTCCAACAAAACCATAAAGCACAACAAAAAATAAATACGTTATCAACTGCTTAATAATGTATTTTTATACTTGTTTTACTTAAAACATTAAAAGAATTTGAATATAAAACAGAAAACATGGAAGAGTTGAAAAAACCCTACAACTGGAGACTTCATTTAATGAGAGGACTCTTTTTTTTAAATGTCATCAGTCTTGCCTATGACAATTGGTCAACTATTTTGTTTCCTAAGGAGCAAATGGATACACTGACTGGTGTAGCAATTAGTTTTTGGGCAGGATTTTCCTTATTAAATTTTATAGGCATAAGGTTTCCTCTCAAGATGCTACCAATATTATTACTTCAATTGCTTTATAAATCCGCTTGGATTATTGGAACTTATCTACCAGCAAAAAACTCTGGACTTTTAAATGAAGGATTGAAAGAATTCTTCTGGATTTGTATTGGTGGGATTGTTTTTAACGTATTGATAATTCCTTGGGGTTATGTATATCGTGAGTATATTAAAAACTTTTTAAGATTTAAAAATAAGTAAAAATTAAGACTAGAAAGGTGATTTTAGTTGGTTTCGATCTTTCGATTGGATCAAAATAAAAACAAGTAAAACCTTTCCATACAAAAGTTGATGAAGTTATTTCCCTTAAAGACCATAATGAAGTGAAAAGCGGAGACATTTATATAGGCATAGTAGAAGAAACAGGTGTAAGAAGAATTTTATTCAAAAACGAGAATTTCATTGCATTTAATCTTTGTGCCTATATTTATAATGATCAGCTTAAAGAAGAAGAGACAACCGTTTATATGAAAATCCCCACCTATGATTACACAATTGAAGGTCTGAAGCCATTAACAATAGTCGAATTTATAGGAGAAAAAATACAGCATTCGGATTCCAATAGAATTGATTTATATGCAATCATTAATACGACGGTCCAAAATACAACGCTACAAAAGTTTTTAGAAAAAAGACAAGAGTCTATTATATTTAAAAGTGATTTTTTTGGTGACTTTTACTGGTGCCCCGAACCTTATTGGTTTGAAATTAAGACTAGATGGATCAGTAACGAAATTAGACTTTTTTTATCAGGAAATCTGAAAGAGGTTCCAGATATGGAATTATCTGCTATTAAATTGTTTGAAAGACAAGATTATTTGGACTTAAGATTTAAGGAAAAAATCTCAAAAGAGCTATTAAAAATAATAAACGATAGACTAGATAGCAACAAAAAGCTCTTTACAATGCATGAATTTCAAAACAGAATAAATTTAAAAGATTTAATAATTGGTAAGAATGGTTTCTTTGAGGCTCGCTATAGTAATGACTCAACCCTACTACCATGGAAACATTCTATAGGCATATATGGAAATCTAAATAAAGATTTAAATGAACTCCAAATTATAGGATAATAAGATTTATTTATTTGCTGCCACAAAGTGAAATGATGCACACAAACATTTGTTCATGGGCCTTCACACTATTATTTACTCACATTGAGTAAACTACTATTACTTAAACTTAACTTTCCAAAAGCACTAAATAATTGTATAGAAGCAGAAGTACATAGGAAATTTCAAATCATATTTATTAATTTTAAAAAAAAACCATGATGTATAAGATCCGATTATAATAATAAAATGTTTTTTTTAATTAAGTTATTCTTATAATCCCAAATTTATAGTAAAGAAGAACATCTCTAACTACCTAAAATATCAAACAATCTAAAATTTATCATACTTGAAAAGTAATCTGAAGTTACAAGCAGGTCAGAGTTTTGATTTCATTCAAAAATATTACTTAAACAAAAATTATTCATAACATAATAAGTTATAAAAAAAGAACCTACTATTATATACCATAAATAACTGATAATATATAATATAAATAGGTTTTTCCTTAATTCGGTATCTAACTTACTTATACAACCAACAATGTATTAATATTCTTCTATCAACTACAACCGCACCGTATTCTATTCTCCCTACTCTATTTTGCATTTACATCACACCAATTAACCCAAGGAGGCACTGGTACTACAACACTTTTAAAATAAGACTCTTAAGAAGTTCATCAGGAATTTCTTCAGCTTTAACATCAGTAAATGGAAAATGAATTAACAATGTCATTTCTTTTTTAATCACCTCAAATTTTGAACTTTCAACAAATTCCACCTCTTTAAAAAGAGAAGACCAACTTTCTTGAGCATCTTCTGATTCTAATACGTCCAAAACTACCCGATGAATGGTTCCTGTCAATTGTAGCAATCTTCCTAATTGCTGTCCGTCCTCCGGTAGCTCAAAACCTTGTACACATACTTCAATTTTACATTGTTTGTAAATTGTATTTTCAAACTCTTTAAACGCCTTTCGAACCTGAAATTTTCCCGACTTATCGTATACTTTCGTTTTTATGGGGACTCGTTTTGAAAGTATATCTATTATAACCTCCTCATTAGTATCCATAAACTCTACATACTCTACCATTTCCAAATTTATATGTAAAATATTACTTATACCTATACCATTAGAATTATAATCATCTATAAGTTTTAGATAAAGAATAGTTCCTTCCCCTGATAAATCATCAATTTTAAAAGGAATACCCTTTAAATTACTTCCGGATTTTGATTTGATCAAAATCAGGGTAATTATTTTTTTATTGATAATATACGAAAGAAGTTCCCGTTTACTATAAATGGGAACCTCATATAAAGTTTCACTTACCTTCAAAGGATCTATAAATTCTTTTCTAACACCTCGGTCAGAGCACCCGTTCTTTCCTCTACAAAATCAGCATTCATATATGACGAATGATCGATAACTAACACTCCATTTTCGAACTTGTACGTGTTACGAGCAGATGAGTTATCACTTTCATCTTTAATGACTATTTTATGAAGGGAGTCTTTGAGAGCTTCTTTTCCCATGTCATCTTCGGCAATAGATTTTAAAGCCCCCAGAAGAGGTTGAAAATAAACCTTTGAAAATGTAGTATCCCAAATATCAGAATACTCATTTGACATTAAACTATTCCAATCTACATCAAATTCTATGTTAAACCCAATTAATTGATTAATTTCTGACACCAAATTTTTGTACGCCCCTTCTTGAAATTCTTTTATTATTCTTCTTTCTGCTAAACCCATTTATTGAAATAAATTTATTATTAAACCTAATTTTAGGTCAAAAATCAGCCTTTATTCTTTAATACTATTGTTTAAAAAGGAATATTACTTATTCTAAAAGTTGCATCCATAGTTTAGAATAAACCTAATTCACAGAACTAATATTGCGATATAAACCTAAGGCGTTCTGAATATCACCACAAATTGTCAACAAAATTATAAGATATCTATATTTTCGATTTTAGCATATAAGGCATTGAAACCAAACATGAGCTCGATCTAGGCTATTATAGTTGAAGATTTATATTCAAAATTTGAAAACTGCTATGTTTGTTTTTAAATTGAAAAGTTTTGACCAAGACTTAAATCTAAATAATATATAATCCAAACTAGAGACAAATTTCTAAAAACGAGCTTAACCCATTACTTGATTTAATTCTGTTCGAATTTAACAATATCCTAGTCTGAGAAACAATGATTTCATTTGCTTCGTCAAGAATTGAATTATCAAAACTTTTAAGGTAAATCTCGGTAATTTTGATAGAATGGTACCCTAAATTTTCACTTATCACTTCTGTTGGAACGCCTTTTTCTATGGCATTGATAACCCGTGAATGCCTTATATAATGAGATTTAAGTAGCTCTTTTAGCCCTGTATCTTTTGCGATTACTTTACAAAGTTCATTAACCAATCTTCGATTAAAGCGATACATCTTGAAATCTAAAACAGATCCGTCGCAACCAATAGGAAAAATAAAATCCTCAGACTGCTTAACAACTAGATAATAGTCTAAAATTGGACGAAATTTATTAGTTATTTTTACGGATAATTTATCACTGGTCTTACTGCATTCATAAAAAACCTATCTACTCTTATGTTTTTTATTCTCAATTTTTTAAAATCAATGTGGTTCATACCCCACACTTGAACATGCTGAGTAGATTATTCTTATTATGAATGCTATAAAAACCTTCTTTAGGCAGAGCTTTCTTTTTGGTGTGTCTTGAGAAAGGTATCTTATAGTACCGAAATGGATTTTCTACCAGTTTAAGTGATTTTATTTCGGTGCTTATTTGAATTAATAATATTTTAGAACACTGATAATCATATTTTTATTAATTAAAAGATAGTTCCTCTTTCTCCGTAAAAAGTCCTACAAAAGGCAACAAAAACCCTGTAAATAATTGATTTACAGTGTTTTCTTTTTTTGGTAGACAAAATCGTTGACAGTACACTTACTTATAAAGTTTAAATTGCCTGTTTAATCAAACTCATAATATATTCCAAATCATCTGTATTCTTGATAACTAATTCATAATCATCATTACCCCAATGACCTGTATTCGAAATATCACGCATAATCATTTTTGGGTCGTCTAACGTACCTTTTGTTAGATTTATGAATACTTTTAAACCTTTCTTAAGTAATACAATATCTGCTATGTTTTTTACTCTTTTTGAAGGCTATGTATAACTTTTTAGGCTGAATTTCAATATCATCAGCCAGATTCACTATTGCATCTCTAAAAGCCCCGTATAATTCAATTATATCATCTGATTTATTCGTCGTCTGATCTTCTTCGGTATAAACTTTTATCTCTTAAGTCAATCTAATTTTCAAAGTCAATATTTTTGAAAATACTTTGTCAAATACAAGTATTTAATTAAATTTCAACTCAAATAGTTTTTATTGATATTCAAATCTCACATAATATCGTCACAGCTATCTAAATATTTATCTGATATAGTATATCATAAAGATTTCCAGCCTGTACATATCAAGGATAAATATTTGCCAGATGGCACCATAAATATAGTTTTTGAATTTACAGGTAAACCAAAATACATTTATAAAAATGGTACAGACCAAAAAATTCAGGAATGTAGGAATGTTTGGTTTTCTGGAGTCCAAAAAAATTATCTTACCATAAGCGCTGAGAGTGAAGAAATGATGGTTGTAGCTTTTAAGCCAGGTGCAGGTTACTCTTTAATTCAAAAATCAATTTCTAATTATACCAATAAAGTATTTCAAGCAGAAGAAATTCTGGGTTTGGAAATATTGGAACTGCATAAGTATCTGAAAGAAGCTAAATCGCCAGAAATTAAGTTCGAACTTGTAGAGAATTGGCTAGAAAGTCAATTTAATACTGATGACTTTTACACTGATATTATTCGGTATGCAATTGAAGCCATCGAAAATTCGCCGACTCAAATAAATCTTAGTGAGTTATCAGATAAATTAGGATATTCTCAAAAACAGTTTATTCAGTTGTTCAAGAAATATGTTGGACTTACACCTAAGCAATTTCACCGTATAGTACGATTCAACGAAATACTTACAACTGTAGAAAATAAAGAAAATATATCTTGGACCATAATTGCAGCAGACTGTGGTTATTTTGACCAAGCGCATTTTATAAAAGACTTTCAGTCTTTTTCAGGAATTAACCCAAAGAAATATATTACGGATATAGAAGACTTTCCTAACTTTTTACCGGTCAAGTAAATTTTTTACAATTTTAAAAAATAGCATTACAGTTACTTTGTACCCTATTAATCATTAAAAAGAAATTATGGAATCAATGTACATTAATCATTTAGCAGTATTTGCGTGTGCAATTTTAAATTTGGTCGTCGGTGCGTTATGGTATAGTCCGGCACTATTTTATAAGGCTTGGAAAAAAGAAAACGGATTAACGGACGAAGACTTTAAAAACATCAATATGGGCAAGATGTACGGTGTAAGCTTTTTTCTTGCACTTATTATGTCCTACAATATGGCTTTTTTTCTTGGTGATGCCCAAACTGATTGGGTTTGGGGACTGACAGCTGGGTTTTTAACTGGCTTTGGATGGTGTGCCATGATTTTTGCCGCAATTGGTCTTTTTGAAAAGAAATCTTGGAAATATATCCTTATTAATAGTGGGTATATCATTGTTTACTTTACATTAATTGGATTCATTATAGGAATCTGGAGATAATACAATTATGAAAAAAGCAATTTATTTTATTTTGGTAATAATATTCAGTATAAGATGTTATGCCCAACAGAAAGTAGCATATAATGTATTAGAAGACGCAGCTACACAAGATTATGAAGTCTATGTTATGGACGTTGATGGAAAAAACAGTAAAAACATTACCAACTCAAAATCTGTAGATTGGGTGTATGACAGTTTTGAGGATAAGATTTATTTTCTATCTGATAGAAACGAATGCTTCCGATGCTTCTATCTGTACGAGATGGATTCAAATGGGGATAACCTCAGAAAAATCACAAATTTTAAATTAGGGGATAGTTGGTTAAGCAGCCGAAAAGAAGGTATGGAGTTTATTGTAAAACCCGCTGAAACTGAAGACTCATCTTTTTACATAATTGATTCAGAAGGAACAATTACCGAAAAGATTAAAATTGTCCTAACCTACTTCAATGACCCAACTTTCTCACCAGATGGCACAAAAATAGTTTTCCGAGGAAGCGATAAAAAATCGCCAAAAGAATTAGGGTTTGCTGATGCATTATACGTAATGGATTTATCCACGAAACAAATGAATAAAATTACTTCGCATCCAGATGAAAATGCAGGTAAACAATGGACTGGTTATCTTGCAGCAGCACCTAGATGGAGAGCTGATGGGAAAATTTCTTTTGCATCAAAAAGAGAAAATAATTATGATATTTATACAATTAATCCTGATGGTACCGAAATGACATCTGTTACACCGTTAGAGAATAATCAGGTATATCACCATTGGAATGCAGATGGTGACTTAATCTTTGAGGCATCAATGAATAATCATACAGGTTATGAACTGTATAAAAGAACCAAAGATGGTGTAACGATTCAACTAACCGAAGATAAGGTTGAGCAGTATGCTCCCGTATTCGTTAAATCAAAGAAATAATGGTCACTATCGGTTATTCTAAAACACCTCTGCTTAAAAAGCTAGGCATAAAAGAAAATATGCATGTATTGATTGTAAATGAGCCCAAGCCATACAGCGATTTTTTTATAGACTTTCCAAAAACAGTTAACACCAGTCCTGTCCTTAAAAAACAATGTATTGACTTAATACACATTTTTGTAACTACTAAGACTGAGTTAAAAGTTGTTATCAAGAGAGTTATACCACTTTTAAAAAAAGAAGGAGTCCTTTGGGTAAGCTGGCCCAAAGGCTCTTCTAAAGTAAAAACAGAGCTTAAACGAGAGCCTATTAGAGAGTATATTTTGAAAACCGGACTGGTTGATATTAAAGTATGTGCCATAGACTCAGATTGGAGTGGGTTGAAGTTTGTATTCAGAAAACAAGATAGATAAATCCCTGCTCAAGTAATTAAAAAAAATGACAGGAAAATTATTCAGAATGTTATTTAAGATCCATTGGTTCTTGGCACTATACGTATTAAAATCATCTAATGCCATGAATCAAAGCGATATTAAGACCAAACCAATTATAATCAAATGGATTCCTTTTTTACCGTAAAGGGTACTAAAAAGGGAGACTTCAAGAACAATTATGCATTATCAAACATTCTAGAAGAGCATGCTGTAGCCCACTTTTCTATTCTCAACCCAAAACATTCTAAAATAGCATCGACTCCTATAACACTACCCTTACAATTTCTACCTAACATACTGATATGAGTTTTCTCATCTTTGTTAGCATATTTGACTATACCATTTTCATAGGTATCTACACCTAAATCACTTGTAATTGGTTTAAGCAAGTCATTTTCCAATAGATTCTTAACTAAGTCCGAGTTAATTTTTTCAAGACTAGGGCTATCCAGAACACTATTGATCATCACCTCTGTAGAAACACTATCTCCTCGCTCATTTACTAAAGTCCAGCCTGCTGAATCAACCTGTATAGAAGGATCTTCCGTAAAATCGAGATTCAAAGCACCTTGATCTGCCAAAGCAATCAGCTGTAAAATTGAATCGACTGGGGGCCCGTAAGAGTATCTTTTTGTACTTTCATCAAGCTCGATAATCTCTTGTATTATTGAATCTGAAAGACCAGAGTGAGATAACGTTTTATACATAGAAGGTTGCAAATGACGCCAAATCTGACCAATAGTATAATCAAGAGAAGCAGTACTTATGCCGTAAGCCATTTTTGCTGTGCATCTCATATATTCTTTTCTATCCTGAGATATATTTAGGATAAGAGTATGCTTAATATTCATATCCTGTAGCCATGCAATAACAAGTTTTTTAATCTGTTGTCGGTCTAACGAGTGTGAATAAAAATGATTAGGTTTTTTAAAAAAAATGTCTGAGACTATATCAGCTACTAATTCTACAAGAAACAATGATGATGTTATCTGTTCTGATTTTTTTAAAAGAGAAATTATATCGTCCTCAAATTTACGAATAACCTCTTTTCCGGGATCAAAAGTTGAATCTACAATAATCCCGATAGGTTTTGGGACCGGTGGCAATCCATCTAACGAAAAAACTACTATTTCTTTATCTTTATTGCGTTTTGATGTATAAGTAAGAAATATATCGTCACTATTTTTTGAAAAAACGCCATTCTCTTCACTAATAAATAACCGTATAAGATCAATAGTTGCTAAACCAAATCCTCTAATTGCAATTTTACTACCTGAATGTATTCTCTTCTTTAATTCTAGATCGTAAGGATCTAGCTCTAATTGAATATTATGAAGTTTAGCCATGTCCTTCCAGTCTTTTATTTCATTAGAGAGACGGGTTGGTTGATGACCAATAGTTAGTAAACATTCATCTACTTTATACTCTCTATTAGACTGATCAACAATGATAATCTGGGTATTCTTTTGTTTTAAATCAATAATCTTTGAAGTGAACAAGCGAACAAAATTATGCTGATAAAGTATTTGAAAGATAGAATTGAATCTTTGATACAAATATTCTCCCATCGTAGAGCGATAATGAAATATATATTTATGGTCACTCTCGTCGTGTGTTTTTTCGGATTTACTTTGCCAATCCGTAAATCCTGGAAATTCAGGTATGATGAATTTTTTATGTATTAATTCTTTTCTACCTTTTAGAGCTTTTAAAGATTCGTTGTCTATATTAAGCCAGTTCGCATTAGGTTGCTCAATCATCCAAACTTGTCCAGCTCCTGGATGTTTTGCCTTTTCAAATATTACAACTTCGAAAGATGCTGAATCATTTTTAAGAACAACATTGGCAACAAATAGCTCCAGTGCAGCCAATCCTCTGGGTCCACAACCTATAATACCCAGCGTTGGCAACTTTTCTTTATGCATAATCACTTAGTCAATTAAGTATACGAAGATCCTAAAATTTCAACTTAATTAATCACTCAATAAGATAAAATAAGTGTTTATTAGAAACTGATATCATTTATTTTTAATTTCAGTTAACGTATTTCTAGAAAACAATCTCAAAAGGATAGGTCATTTATCATTGATTAAAGGCACACATGCTTATTTAAAGATTCTTCCGATTTACTTCTTATCATTTTAGCAATATTTAATCGATTATTATTAAAAATAAATTGAATAAATCTTTAAAAACTATCATATAACCGTTATCATTCTAAATCATTTTGTAACTTTAAGAGAAAATACCCCTGATCTATAATAGAAAATCACTTTTTTACTATGCCTTTTACACTGGATCAATTTGAAATCTTAGCCGAAAAAACCCTACACTTTCTTCTTGTTTTTGAAAAAGATGGTAGAATTATTGCCTATAATAATAGGTGCGAAATATTATTCCCTTCAGAAGGCAGTTATATGGAAGGGGGCTACATTACAGATTTTATCATTGATGATGATGTTCCTATTTTTAAAAAGGTTATTTCTGAACTTTCGCCAAAAAACGCTCTTACTAGTAAATCTTTCAGTTTTGCAACAGAAAAACATGGTGTGCTATCCCTTAAATTTGATTTAACGTTTCAGAACAATTTAATTTATGCCGCTGGAATGGATACCACCGAAGAGTATAAAGAGCATAGAGCCCTGATGACAATTTCTAAACTCACCAAAACAGGTGCATGGTATTTTAACCCAAAAAATGAAGAAATGTATTGGTCTAAAGGATGCTATCTTATTAAAGGTTTAGATCCAGATACACCAATGACCAGAGAACTCGGAGCCAGTTTTTATCCGAAAGAATCTCGAAAAAGAATTGAAAAATATCTCGACGATTTAATAAAAAACAAAAAAGCATACGAGTATACCGAGAAAATTATCACACAGCAAGGAGAAGAAAAATGGGTAAAAGTTGTAGCCCATCCGGTTACTCATAAAAACGAGGTCATTTACGTAAATGGAACCATCGCAGATATTACCGATCGCCATGATTATATTGAAAAATTAAGGTATAATGAAGAAACCAAAAATCTTGCTTTAAAAGGTATTCAATCGGGATTATTTGATCATCATATCAAAAAAAATGAAGTTTTCTATAGTTTAGATTTTAGAAAAATGCTCGGGCTACCCCTGGATCAGGATTATGTATCCGAAGAAGTTTTTAGAAAAATGATTCACCCCAAAGATGTTAATGATGCATTGCAGAGGCATCTGGATAATCTCAAAAAACCCGGAAATCACTATTATAATCATTATCGAATAAAAGATAAAAAAGGGAACTACAGGTATTATGAAGTTCATGGTTTTAGAAGAAAGAATGAAAACGGAGAAACCGTTAGAATGATTGGTAATTTGATAGATGTACACCAGCGAAAACTAAATGAACGAACCATCATAGAGGGCAAAAAAAGGCTTCAAGCTATTGTAAATAACGGATTTGCCTATACCGTACTCTTAGATACAAATGGAAAAATCTTGATAACAGATAAAAAGTCATTAAAGATCATTAAAAATGACTTCAATGTTGATCCAACAAAAACAGATTGTTTGTTTATCGATGTAATGCCTGTTAATTTCAAAAATTCATTTACACATACTTTTAACGAAGCTTTGAAAGGTAATACTGTAAAAAAAGAAATTGAACGTATCACAAATGATGGAAACACACAATGGTTAGAATCAAAGTACATCCCAATTTTTGATGACGAATACAAAATTAATTCGGTTTTGGTTAGTTTTCATGATATTTCAGAACGAAAACTTGCAGAGCAAGCTATCACATCGGCACATTTGAAAGAACAAGAATTAAGTAACTTAAAATCAAATATTTTATCCAATTTTAGTCATGAGATAAGAACACCGTTAAATGGTATAATGACCATAAGTAATTTGATTTTAAAAGATAAATATCCCGAAGAACAAAATCAACTGCTAACATATCTGGAAGAAAGTAAAGATAGGCTCCTGGATACCATGAACAAATTATCCAATTTTAGCGAAATAAATGCTATTCATGATAATCTCAATTTTGAAGAAGTGGATATCAATTATACGGTAGAATCTTCTTTTAGAGAGTATAAACATATGGCAGAGCATAAAAACCTGACGTATAATTTAGAACTTGATAATGAAAGCCCTCAGGCAAAAATAGATATAAATTTATTTCGACCAGCGCTCAATAATATCATACACAATGCCATTAAATATACTAAAAAAGGAGGTGTTAGTATTCGTATTAATTCTAATACTTCCAAAAAAAATATTTATATTTATATAAAAGATACTGGTATAGGTGTAGATAAAAAGGATTATGAAAAAATCTTTGAACCCTTAATTCAAGGAAGCGCTGGTATAAGTCGAGAGTATGAAGGAACAGGTATTGGTTTAAGTCTTTCTAAAAGATATATTGAAATTTTAGGTGGAAAAATAAAGTTAAAAAGCAAATTAGGTAAGGGTACAGAATTCATCATTATAATACCAAAACACGTATGAATATTCTTTACGTTGAAGACAATAAAATAAATGCGATGGTTATGGATAAAATGTTATCCAAACATGATTCTCATGTGGTCATTGCAGAAAATGGTTCGCAAGCCCTTAAAGTAGTGAAAGAAAGAAATCTTGATCTCATCCTTGTTGACATCAACCTGGGATTAAATCAAATGGATGGCTGCGAATTACTACAAAGATTTCGTAAGTTAGATATTCTTAAAGGCATTCCCGTTTTTGCGGTTACTGCTTATGCAATGCCAGGAGACAAACAGCGATTTATGAATATTGGCTTTGATAACTATTTCTCAAAACCCGTGAATTTTGATGAATTATTATCTGCTATTTCTACATTGAGTATCCCCTGATTTTTAGCGTATCTGACTAAATCTAATCCCTAGTTGTTGTTCTAACTCACGTATAGCTTTAACTTCAGATTTTGTTATTAAAGCCAGTGACAACCCTGTATTTCCTGCTCTGGCTGTTCTGCCACTTCTATGGGTATAATACTCTATCTGATCAGGCAACTGGTAGTGAATCACAAAAGATAAATTTGCTACATCTATACCTCGCGCTGCTACATCGGTAGATACTAATAATTGTAAGCTTTTATTTCTAAATGCTCTCATCACTTTATCTCTTTCTTTTTGAGTCATCTCTCCTTCAAGCAAGCCTACCTCATAATTTTTAGCTTTCAACTGTTTGGAAAGCGTTCGTGCAGCTACCTTAGTTTTTGTAAAAACAATACCTCTGTTTCCTTTTTGCGTCTTTAAAAAATAAGTAAGTGTATCTAATTTAGCAGCTTCTTCTCCCACAACAAATTGATGATCAATACTTTTATTTATGGCATCATTTTTATCAATACTTACCTCAACAGCGTTTCTATCGACATAAGTAGTGATGATCTCATTTAACGAAACAGGCATCGTAGCCGAGAAAAGCCATACATTTCTACTTCCTTTGGTTTGGCTCAAAATTGTGGTAAGATCTTTTTTAAAACCCATGCTTAACATTTCATCGGCTTCATCCATTACAATTGTTCGTATTTTAGAAATGTCAACAGCCTTTCTCTCAATTAAGTCTATCAATCTTCCAGGAGTCGCGACAACAATATGTGTAGGCCTATTTAATCTGGAAATCTGCCTATCGATTTTTTCTCCGCCGTACACAGATTCAATAAAAATCTTATCGGTATATTTTGTAAATTTAAAAAGCTGCTTGGCTATCTGCTGACCTAGCTCTCTGGTCGGAGCTAAAATTAGGGCCTGAACATATTTTTTCTTAGGATCTATATTAGATAGTAATGGAATACCAAAAGCAGCAGTTTTTCCAGTACCTGTCTGAGCTTTTCCTATAAAATCAGTCTGTTGATTCATCAAAACCGGAATAGCTTGCTCCTGAATTTTTGTAGGAATAGTAATCCCTATTTCCTTTAGACCTTTACATAATTCTTTGGAAACCCCAAGTTCAAAAAATGTCATAGTTACCTGATTTAAGTTGCAAAAATAGTTTAATATATTTACAACCCAAGATAATCAGTAATAACTAACTAGATAATTCTTTTGGTTAACAAGATATGAGCATAAAGTATACGAAAAGTTGTTTCTTGATGGTCAAGCCTTTTTTATGAAAATGAGATTTATTCATACAAAAACCACCTGAACAATTAAAATCAGCTCCTTCATCAGAAGAGATAATGTCTAATAAAGACAACTCGTCTTTATGGTCATGATGAGCGTGATCTTCTTGTATGTAAGAAAAAACCTTCGTTTTTGAAGAATCATTATTTTCTAGAACATACGAGTCTATCTCTGCAGTATGAAATGTACTTTCTACAGGGTTAAAATGATTATCTTCAATTGAAGATTGCGAATGCATTACACTAACAATCAACAAAAAGGCTAGTAAATTTAAGGAGTGTAAAGATTTGCTCATATGATTCAATTTTAAGATTGGGTATTAATTTTATCATATTTCGAAAGTACGCTGAACCCGTTGGTATTAAGCATAATTGCTTACATAACTTTCAAATACATCGGCAAAATACACATTTATTCGACAAACAGCAAGATTAATTTGTTTTTTAACATTTAAAAACAAAAGAGACTTCCTTCTAACGATATCAAAACCATATCTTTAGCGAAAAACACTCTTAAAACAACTTTAAATCATCTGTATCATGCCCTGGTAAGCTTAGTTTTGTATTCAGATGTTTATTTAACGCTACAATTAAATATTTAGACAATAATGGAGATTCTTTTTCTATGTTTTGATGTACAAAAAAATGAATGTGATTAATGCCCTGTTCTTTCCAGGATTTGAGTCTTTCTACCCAAACATCTAATCGATCATAATCTGTTGGATGATTAGCCCCCACATATCTAATAAAGGCTTCGTCATTGGTAAGTCGCATATGTAACAAATCTCTCCTACCCGCAGTATCTGTGATAATATTTGCTACATTATTTTCTTCAAGAAGCGTATACAACTCATTTGCAATCTGTTGATCATTAAACCAATCTGTATGCCTAAACTCCACCGCTAACCGTATTTCTTTAGGCCATTGTTCTATAAAATGTAGAACCCTATCAAAATTTTTAGGTGCAAAGTTACCATGCATCTGTAAAAAAATAGTGCCTAATTTCTCTTTAAGATGCACTGCACATGATAAATATTGATCAACATACGGTTGCACATCCTCATTTAAACGCTTTAAATGAGAGATGTTCTGTACAAGTTTTGGAAAAAACTTAAATCCTTCCGGCGTTTTCTCATACCATTTTTGAAATTGCTCTTCCGGAAATATCCTGTAAAAAGTGGCATTCAACTCAATACTATTAAACTGCCTTGAATAATACTCAAGCTCGTCCTTGGTTCCTCGTGGATAGAATCCTTTTAAATCCTGTCTATTCCACTTAGCACAACCAACGTAAACTGATAACTCCTCTTTACTGCTCTTATTTAAAACCTTTTGAGTGCCTTTATGATCTTGTGGTAATGTGAAGTCAATATGTTCTGGATGATCTACTTTGCCGAATTGCATATATGAAAAGAATTAATAAAAAGTGTAACAAAAGTATAACTCGAATGACTAATTTTACAAAACAACATAAAAAATTACAATAATGAGTGCTTTAAAATCAATTTTGGTAGCTTTAATATTGGCTATTACGACATCATTTCACGCACAAACTGCAGATGAAATACTGAACAACTACTTCGAAAACACTGGTGGTAAAGATAACTGGGAAAAACTAAAAGGAATAGAGATGGTTGGTGTGATGAAAATGCAGGGAATGGAAATCCCATTTGATCAAATATCCACAAAAGATGGTAAACAAGTTGTTTCTATAGAACTTCAAGGTAATAAAATGGTTTGGTCTGCTTTTGATGGTGAAACCTCTTGGCAAAGAAATCAAATGACAATGGAGCCAGAGAAAAGTGATAATGAAGCTACCGAAAACATGAAAAAACAAGCCAAAGATTTTCCAGATCCATTTTTAAACTATAAAGAAAAAGGATACACTGTAGAGTTGATTGGAAAAGAAACTGTAGATGGAACAGAAACTTTCAAAATAAAATTAACCAAAGATCCTATTACTATTAATGGTGAGTCTAGGCCAAATATATCACATTACTATTTTGACTCAGAAAATTATGTACCTATTATTGTAGAATCAGAAATTAATGATGGCCCAATGAAAGGTCAGATCGCAAAGTCTTCTATTAGTGATTACCAAGAAGTAAATGGAGTGTATTTTCCATTTACTATTACTAATCAATTTCAAACAATGAGCTTTAAAGACATTAAACTCGATCCTGAAGTAGACACTGCAATTTTCGCCTTTCCAGAAAAAACAGTAGAAGAAAAAAAGGAATAAATAAAATACACTACGAATCCCCAATGCAACTATTGGGGATTTTTAATTCACATCAAATCAATTAATGTAATCATGAACAAAAAAATTATTTTTGGAGCATTAAGCATACTCTTGTCTTTAAGTATGCAAGCACAAGAGATCGTTCTTAAGGGGAAAGAACTTTTTGGTAATTTAGAAGCTCGACAAATTGGTCCTGCTCTTATGAGTGGTAGAATTATTGACCTGGAAAATCATCCAACCAATAGTAGAATACTTTATGCGGGTACCGCAGGTGGTGGTGTATGGAAATCATCAAACGGAGGTGCAAGTTTTGTTTCTATCTTCGACAAACATGCACAATCTATTGGTGTAGTTGCAGTAGATCCCAATGACCCGGATAATACTATATGGGTAGGTACCGGAGAAATATGGACCAGAAATAGTGTTTCTGTCGGAGATGGTTTATATAAATCTACCGATGGTGGAGCAAACTGGAAAAAGATGGGTTTCGAAAACTCTGAACGCATAAGTAGTATAGAAATAAATCCTAATAACTCTAACGAAATTTATGTTGCGGTTATGGGAGCATTGTGGGGAGATAGTGAAGAGCGAGGAATTTACAAAACAACAGATGGTGGCAAAACCTGGAATAAAATATTATATACAAACCAAAAAACCGGGGCTAGTGATCTAATCATGGATCCATCCAACCCCAATGTTCTGTACGCTTCAATGTGGGAATTTAGAAGAACAGCTTGGGGCTTTAATTCTGGTGGGCCCAATAGTGCCTTGTATAAATCTACTGATGCAGGTAAAACATGGAATAAAATCCATAATGGTTTCCCCGCTGGCGATTTAGGTAGATTTGCAATTGCCGTTGCTCCTTCTAACCCAAAAATCGTTTATGCCGTAGTAGAAAGTAAAGAAGATAAAGGATTGTACAGATCTGATGATGCAGGCGCTAATTGGAAATTGTTGAACTCAGATTTTGAGTTGGTTGTTAGACCGTTTTACTTTTCAAGAGTAGTTGTAGATCCAAAAAATCCGGATATTCTAATCAAAGGAGGTTTTTTAGGCTCTATCTCTCGCGATGGAGGAAAAACCTTTAAGGCCTTAACCCCACTTACAGGAGCTTTAAAACTTCATCCGGATATCCATGATGTTGTATTTGATATTAACGATTCTGATCGATTGTATGTGGGAACAGATGGGGGTGTATACAGAAGTTGGGATAGTGCAGGTACTTTTGATATGGTTGATAACTTACCCGTATCACAGTTTTATCATATTAGCGTAGATAATGATGATCCCTATAATATCTATGGAGGTCTTCAGGATAATGGGTCCTGGTGGGGTCCCTCTTCTTCTCCCGGAGGTATTGAAGCCCGGGACTGGAACCCTGTAGGTGCAGGTGATGGATTTAGAGTTTTAAGACACCCAACAAAACGTATCATCTATTCTGAAATGCAGGGTGCACAAAATGTTTGGAGGTACGATATGGACAAAAATTACACCAAAAATATTCAACCACTGCCTATAAAAGGAGAAGCCGATTTACGCTTTAACTGGAATGCCCCTATAGCCGTTAGCAATCATCAGCCTGATCGATTTTATATCGGAAGTCAATTCTTGCATGTTAGTGAGGATATGGGAGACAATTGGAAAAAAATATCTCCAGACCTTACTACTAATGACCCGGCAAAACAAGATAAAGAATCCGGAGGAATTTCTACAGATAAATCAGGTGCAGAAACCCATACTACAATATTTACAATCGCAGAATCTCCTCTTGATGAAAAAATAATTTGGGTAGGTACCGACGATGGAAATGTTCAGATAACCCAAGACGGTGGTAAAACATGGACCAATACCGTAGCAAATATTCAAGGGCTTCCAAAAAATACATGGGTGTATCATATTGAGGCCAGTACCCATAAAAAAGGCACTGCATATGCAGTTTTTGATGGACATGCATCAGGAGATATGAATACCTATGTATATAAAACTTCAGATTTTGGAAAAACATGGACGTCAATTGTAACCGATGATATTAAAGGATTTGCAAGAAACATCCAAGAAGACTATGTCAATGAAGATCTTTTATTTCTGGGTACAGAGTTTGGTTTATTCATTACCATAGATGGGGGTAAAAACTGGTCTCGTTTTACCAATAATATGCCCGCTGCTGCTGTTCATTTTATTGATTTACAGAAAAAAACCAATGATCTAGTAATGGGTACTCATGGCCGTGGTGTAATTATTATAGACGATATTTCGCCTTTGCGACAAATTAATCAAGAGGTTCTTGCCAAAGAAGTCCACTTTTTTGAAACCAAACCTGCCATAATTAAAGAAGAAAGTGGTTTTGGCGGCGGAAGTACCGAACTACAATTTGTAGGTGATAACCCCAACACAAATGCCAAGATTATATATTACCTCAAAAAGCGCCATACTTTTGGTAAAATGACATTATCTATCCAGGATCAGCAAGGCAATGAGGTCGTTTCTTTAACACCAGGAAAAGCAAAAGGTATTAATATTGTAGACTGGAACTTTAGAAAGAAAGCCCCTAAAGTGGCTGCCGGAAAAACATTTACTTTTGGTGGTTTTACTTCTCCAAGAGTTTCTGAAGGAACATATAAGGTAGTTCTCAAAAAGGGAAAAAAAGAATTTACAACTTCTATTACTCTTAAAAATGATCCAGCTTCTTTAATTACAGATCAAGAAAGAGTTGCTCAGCAAAACGCTGCAAAACAATTATTTGACGGAATGGAAGACCTTGCTTATTTAGTATATAAAATTGATCAAAATATTAAAAAGGCAGAAAATCTATTAAAAAATGATCCTGCCTCTAGCAAGGTTTCGGCTTCTGCCATTAAAGAGTTAACCAAATTAAAAGAAACGCTAGTTGTAACGACAGGAGATAACTATGTAAATGAAGCCGAACCACAATTAAGAGAAAAATTATCTGAACTATATGCCGAAGTGACAAATCAGTTTGAAAAGCCGTCATTTTCTCAATTAGAAAATATGGAAGTATTGCAAAAAAAGCTGAACGAAGCTAAAGCCGCATATGAAAAGATACAGAATAAGCAGGTTGCCAAGCTTAATAAATATCTTGAAAAAACAGATACAAAATCTACTGAAATCTTAGATAAACAAGAGTTTTTAAGCAAGTAGATCTTTCAAAATACATCGATAAAGCTCCCATGTAGGGAGCTTTTTTTATTTTATCAATATCTTAGGATTAGTTTAATACTAAAATAAACTAGAAACTATATTTTTACATATTTTGATAAGATTCCGTAGCATCTGTATTGTTTATAAGTAGTTTAAAACTCTATTTGATGTCTTGAAATTCGAATACAACAAATACGTATTTTTAGTAAACCTTCATTATTATGGAAAACAGGGAATCAAATTTGTTGGCAATGCGTCCGCAATTATTAAATGCCAGAGTTTCTGAAGACATGTCTAATGACGAGCAATTTCAGAATAAAACTATTAGGCCAATAATAAAACTTCAGGGAGATTTGTTACTCGAAGTATTCAAAAACTATATTAGAAAGAGAAAGAATACTTTTTATGAACTGTCTTTAGAAAAAAGACTGGCATTTATTGAGAATGCAATCCAAAAAGACATGAAATTCAGAAACAGTCTAAAAGGTATGATTATTGGGCAATTTACTGTTGAAGAGTATACTAAATATACACAAAACTCATCATCCCTTAATAAGCGCATGATGAATATTGTAAAAGAACGCCTACAGGATAATGTACAATTATTGGAGTACAAAGTTGCTTAATAGGCAAAAAAGAAGCGATTGTCCTCCAACAATCGCTTCTTTTTTTATAGTGTTTCAATAATTAAGAATGTAAATAATTAAGAATATTACGTTCTATACGCTTTTCTACTTCAGAAACATCGGCTTTTACAAATGATTCGCCAGTAATATGTTCATAAAGTTCTATATAGCGTTCAGAAACAGATTGTATGTATTCATCGTTCATTTCCGGGATCTTTTGTCCTTCTTTGCCCTGAAAACCGTTACCAATCAGCCACTGCCTTACAAATTCTTTAGACAATTGCTTTTGCGCTTCGTTTTTTTGTTGTCGCTCTTCATAACCTTCAGCATAAAAATAACGAGAAGAATCCGGTGTATGTATTTCGTCTATCAAAACAATTTTGCCCTCTTTGGTTTTTCCAAATTCATACTTGGTATCAACCAAAATTAAACCTTGTTTTGCCGCAATCTCTGTTCCTCTTTGAAAAAGTTTACGCGTATAATCCTCAAGAATTAGATATTCTTCTTCAGAAACGATCCCTTTAGATATAATTTCCTCACGAGAGATATCTTCATCATGCTCTCCGTTATCCGCTTTTGTTGATGGAGTAATAATAGGCTCAGGAAATTTATCATTTTCTTTCATTCCATCTGGCATCGACACACCACAAAGTACTCTTTTTCCAACTTTATATTCGCGAGCTGCATGACCAGAAAGATATCCTCTAATTACCATTTCAACTTTAAACGGTTCGCATAAATGCCCTACGGCTACATTAGGATCAGGTGTATCGATCAACCAGTTTGGCACCAAATCTTCTGTGGCCTTCATCATTTTGGTCGCAATTTGATTTAAAATCTGCCCTTTAAAGGGGATCCCTCTGGGCATAACCACATCGAATGCCGATAAACGATCAGTAGCAATCATGACCAATACCTCGTCATTAATAGTGTATACTTCTCTTACTTTTCCTTTGTATACCAATTTTTGATTAGGAAAATTATAGTTTGTATCTGTTATTGTATTCATCCAATTAATTTGTGAGTGTTTGAGTTTGTGAGATCTTTAGTACCCGAGCGTTTTATAACCATGCTCTTGTTCCTATCAGAGTGTCCACTGCTATCTACTTTTAAAAGCAAAGCTTTTTCAACGGCTCCCCCGCAACTAACTCATCCCTTAGATCATCCGTTTCTGTTTTCAATTTCTTTATAGGCGGCAATAACCTTTTTAACCAATTTGTGTCGTATCACATCCTTGTCATCCAGATAAATCATGCCTATACCCTGAATATTTTTAAGTACCAGTAATGCTTCTTTAAGACCAGATGTAACTCTACGTGGCAAATCAATCTGTCCTGGATCTCCAGTAATGATAAACTTTGCATTTTTCCCCATTCTGGTAAGAAACATTTTCATTTGAGCATGCGTCGTGTTCTGGGCCTCATCAAGAATTACAAAAGCATTATCTAAGGTTCTTCCTCTCATAAAAGCCATCGGAGCGATCTGGATAATTCCTTTTTCAATAAAACTATCCAATTTTTCGGCAGGGATCATATCCCGCAAAGCATCATACAAGGGTTGCATGTAAGGATCTAATTTTTCTTTGAGATCGCCTGGTAAAAAACCAAGATTTTCTCCAGCTTCAACAGCAGGACGCGTTAAAATAATTCGTCTTACTTGTTTTTCTTTCAGTGCTTTTACAGCTAAAGCAACCCCGGTATACGTTTTTCCGGTACCGGCAGGACCTATGGCAAAAACCATATCATTTTTATTCGAAGACTCTACCAATTTACGCTGATTGGCTGTTTGCGCTTTGATCAACTTACCCCCTACTCCATGTAATAGCGTTTCTCCACTATTGGCAGAAGTTTCATAATCTGCCTTGCTCTCGCTGGTCAGCACTCGTTCGATTACATTTTCATCTAATTTATTATATTTTCCAAAGTGTTCCAAAAGCATATTAAGACGCATATCAAACTCCTCGAGCATATCTTCGTCTCCATAGACTTTCATTTTACTACCTCGGGCTACAATTTTTAACTTAGGAAAGTATTTCTTTAATAACTGAATATTGCTATTCTGAAGTCCGAAAAATTCTCTCGGATTGATTTCTGTTAATTCAATGATAAGTTCGTTCAAAAGCTATACGAATTTTAGTATGATTTTTTTCAAGGATTGACTAAGTTTGCTAAAGTTGTTGTAAGTCTTTTGCCGGAAAACAAAATGATACTATAAAGCTGATTTGATCGTAGATCGGATCGTAATTCGATTTTACAATCTGTAGAACAATAAAAAAAGTTAATTTTATTATCATTTTGCAACTCAAAAAAAGACTCATAAGAACTTAAGAACAAATTTACATATTTTTAAGCGCTTACAGTCAAAAGATATTAACAATTCTTGTACATGCCAATCATAACGTTAACTACAGATTTCGGAATCAAAGATCACTTTGTATCTGCGGTTAAAGGAGCTATTTATACCGAATTACCGGAAGCCAAGGTTGTTGATATATCACATGAGATTTCGCCATTTCATATCACCGAAGCAGCATATATTATACAAAATGCATATAAAAGTTTTCCAAAGGGCAGTATCCATATTATAGGTATCGATAGTGAGCTTAATCCCGAAAACAAACATATTGCGGTACAATTAGACGGGCATTATTTTATTTGTGCAAATAACGGATTAATATGCCTAATTACTTCAGAGTTTAATCCCGAAAAAATTGTTGAGATTAACATTCATGATGCGATTGTGTCTAATTTTCCGGTGTTAGACGTATTTGTTACCGTAGCTTGTCATATCGCTCGAGGTGGTACTTTAGATGTTATAGGTAAAACGATTTCAGAAATTAAGACCATAAAAGGAATTACCCCCATTGTAAATGTTGGTAACAAACAAATTGTAGGTAGTATTATTTATATCGATAATTATGGAAACCTGGTCACTAATATCACCCGAAAACTTTTCGAAGAGGTTGGCAAGGGTCGTAACTTTAAAATTACTGCCCGTACCGCGGTCTTTGAAAATGTTTATGAACGTTATAGTGACGCTATCAATTTCGAAATCGAAAAGAGCAGACGTGAAGAAGATGGTAAAAAACTGGCAATTTTCAATTCTTCGGGGTATTTAGAGTTGGCCATATACAAAAGTAATCCAAAAACGGTAGGCGGTGCGTCTAGCCTCTTTGGTTTGCATTACAGGGATACGGTAAGTATTAGTTTTGAATAACTGCTAAGCAATTTGTAATACGTAATACAATAAAAATAATGATGGCGTTCGAGCGGGCTATTGGTTGCAATTCCTCGTATTGTTTACCCTTCGCCAAGCTTGGGATAACAATACTGCGGGATTTTCACCGCTATCCCTAACGCAGTCGCAACAAACTTTAAAACGTTGTAGTTTTGCTACATTGAAACACAGACAATGATTGAAAGAATAGTAAAATTAGGTTTTGAACCTGATCAGGTGGAGGCCTTTATTGAGATTTTTGAACAAAATAAAGATAAGATTTTAAATTTTGAAGGATGTAGCCATGTCCAATTACTAAGAGACATCAATACCCCTAATCAATTTTTCACTTATAGCCATTGGGAATCTGAAGAGCACCTCAATAACTATAGAAACTCTACGTTATTCAAAGGAGTTTGGACGAATACCAAAAGTAAATTTAATCAGAAACCCGAGGCCTGGAGTGTGCGTATAGTATAAAGACTATATTTTTGGGACACTTATGTCACACTGAGCTTGTCGAAGTGTTGTCGAAGTGAAACTAAAATCAAAGTGCAAATTGGCTTCGACAAGCTCAGCCTGACATACAGAACTAGGCGAAATTGATAAAAAATAAAAACATGTTCGCATTATTACGAAAAGAAATAAACACCTTTTTTTCCTCTGCAGTAGGATATCTTGTTATTGCAATTTTTTTAATTCTAAATGGACTTTTTCTTTGGGTATTCAAAGGACAATTTAACATCCTTAATAGTGGTTTTGCTGATCTGTCACCTTTTTTTCAAGTGGCTCCTTGGGTATTATTGCTTTTGGTTCCTGCAGTAACCATGCGCAGTATTTCTGAAGAAAAAAAACAAGGAACTTTAGAATTATTATTTACAAAACCTATTAAAAGGTGGCAAATGGTATTGGGCAAATATCTAGGCAGCTTATCTCTGATTTGCATTGCTCTTGTACCGAGTTTACTTTATGTGTTTACCATCTATCAATTAGGAAATCCTACAGGCAATTTAGACATCGGAAGCACTTTAGGGTCTTACCTTGTTCTCCTACTACTTGCGGCTTCATATACTTCAATTGGTATATTCTCATCCTCAATAACCAATAACCAGATTGTAGCATTTTTAATAGCATTATTGATTTGTTTTACATTTTATTATGGGTTTAGTAGTCTTGCTAATTTTGAGACGTTAGGCAATACGACCTATCTTTTTGAACAACTTGGTATGCAGTGGCATTATGAGCGTATGAGCCAGGGTGTTGTAGATACAAGAGATATTTTCTATTTTTTAAGTATCCTTCTGTTTTTTGTTGTGTTAACCAGTATCGTTTTACACAAAAGCACTAAAAAACAAAAGATAAAGCCTCTGATCATTCTAGTGATCACAACTGTGATAATTAACGTATTAGGAACTGTTAGTTATACCCGTTTTGACCTTACTCAAGATAAGCGTTTTACATTATCTCAGGCAACCGAAAACCTTGTCCTTGAAGCTGCCGCCCCTGTGATTGTTGATATTTTACTAGAGGGCGATTTTCCTTCAGAATTTAGACGTTTACAGGCAGAAACAAAACAAATCCTAGAAGAGTTTAATGCGATAAACTCTAATATAAAACATATGTTCACTAATCCTCTGGCCGAAGAAGAATTGCGTG
The DNA here is from genome assembly GCA_947497175.1 of uncultured Aquimarina sp. GTDB lineage: Bacteria > Bacteroidota > Bacteroidia > Flavobacteriales > Flavobacteriaceae > Aquimarina. The sequence continues at coordinate 256,930 of CANMFM010000003.1, forward strand.
CACAAACTATTTCAGAGCTACAGCGATTTGGCCTTACTCCTATGGAGGTTAGTGTACAAGAAAGCGGTAAAACAGAAATCGAAACCGTAGTCCCCTGGGCTATTATGAGTTATCAAAATCAAAGTGTAAAAATCCCATTGATAAAAAATACCATTGGAGCAACTACAGAAGAGCGGGTATATAATTCGGTTCAACAATTAGAGTATGCGTTTGCCGATGGGTTAACCAAACTTTTACATCCCAAAAAACAAAAGATTGCGGTACTCAAAGGAAACGGGCAATTACCAGATGTTAAAATAGCTGATTTTATCAAAACCTTGCAGGATTACTATTTTGTAGGTGCATTTACTCTAGACTCTGTAGCTGGAAATCCTCAAAAAACAGTTCAGGATTTACAAAAATTTGATATGATTATTAATGCCAAACCCTCTGAAGCATTTTCTGAGAAAGAAAAATATGTATTAGATCAGTTTATCATGAATGGTGGTAAATCACTCTGGTTATTAGAATCTACGTCTATGGAAATTGATAGCCTTATGAATCCCGAGGGAACTTCAGTAGCCTTAATGCAAGATTTGAGATTGGGAGATGTATTATTCTCATATGGTGTTCGAGTCAACCCGGTTATTGTAAATGACCTCTACTCTGCCCCATTAGTACTAGCTTCTGGAGAAGGTAATGACACCCAATTTACACCCTATCCCTGGTTTTATGGATCGCTAACCAAAAGTACAAGTGATCACCCGATTGTAAAGAATATCGAATCTGTAAAATTTGAGTTCTCTAATCAGATCGATACTTTAAAAAATGATATTAAAAAGACGGTTTTATTGACCAGTTCAGATAAATCAAAGCTCGAAGGAGTTCCTAAAGAAATGAGGTTGGATGTGATAAGAAAAAAACCGGATATCGAAAGTTATACTGATGGACCACAAAATCTCGCAGTATTACTGGAAGGAACCTTTAAATCTGCCTACAAAAGTAGAGTAAAACCAACTACCCTGGAAACAAATAGAGATACCGGTCTTGCTACAAAAATGATTGTTATTGCCGATGGTGATGTCATCAAAAACAGTACCCGAAAAGGGCAACCCATACCTCTGGGTTATGATCCGTATATGAATCTGAACTATGGTAATAAAGAGTTTTTACTTAATGCGGTAAATTATTTATTAGATGATTCTGGAATTATCGAAGTGCGGAGTAAAGAAATTAAAGTCCCATTTTTGAATATAGAAAAAGTAGTGGCGCATAAAACATACTGGCAAATCATCAATATCTTGGTTCCATTACTGATTTTGGCTGTATTCGGATTCTTATTTATATATATACGAAAAAGAAAGTATAGCAAAGCTTTATAAATAAAGTGAGTTCGACATAAGAAAATTTACGTCAGTCAGAGTAATTTTTGATAAAAAACTGTATCGAAGACAAGTAAACTTTCAAGCAAAAGCCTAATTTCCGATACAATTTTTCTACGTTGCACTATGAAAATCACTCAGTTTGACGGCTTTGAGAACTAAATTCTTGCATCGAACTCACGTTAAATTCTATTTGTTAAATACTCTGCTGTACATTTAAAAAAGTACTATAAAAAGTGTCTATTTGATTTCTATTGCATGACCAAACGATATTGGTAAATAGTTTGATTTTTGATCAAAAAACACCTAACTGCGCAACCGGTAGATAATCTATGCCACCTTCTTAACAACCATACTATAAACCTAAGTAAGAATCTGGTCTTACTTCATGTTTTGCTTTCTTAACGTTATTACATGACCTGCTTAAATTCTATTTTCTATATTTGATATAATAAAAGCCTCAAAATTAAAAGCAAATTCTTATCGAATACGAAAACCTAAATATTGTACTAAAAACCGAAGACCTCTCTATTGGCTACCGCACTAAAAAAGAACTGCATGTGGTCGCTGCTGATATCAACCTAAAATTACACGAAGGAGAACTCATAGGGTTGGTTGGTGCTAATGGGATCGGAAAATCTACCCTATTAAGAACATTATCTCGAGTACAACCCGCATTGCACGGAAGCGTTTATTTGTCTGACAAAAAACTGACTTCGTATAAATCTATCGAGCTGGCAGCACAATTAAGTATTGTATTGACCGAGCAAGTGGCTTCAAAAAACTTAACCGTTTATGAGCTCGTTGCTTTGGGTAGACAACCGTATACCAATTGGGTAGGTAACATGGCCCAAGAAGATGTAGAAAAAGTGCATAAAGCTATCGAAGTAACTCATATCAAAGATTTGATCAACAAAAGATGTTTTGAATTAAGCGACGGACAGTTACAAAAGGTACTCATTGCTCGTGCCATTGCACAGGACACCCCTTTTATCATGTTAGATGAACCCACTACACACTTAGATATATATCATAAGGCTTATATTTTAAAGCTGTTAAAACGGTTGGCTTTCGAGACCAAAAAAACAATTCTTTTTTCTACACACGAGATCGATTTTGCCATACAACTTTGCGATAAGATGATTGTTCTTAATCAAGACGGTTTTGAATTTGGAAGACCTAAAGAATTGGTGCAGGCAAGAGCCTTTTCGGGTTTATTTCCTGAGGATTTGATTTTGTTTGATGAGAAATCAGGGCGATATAAAGTGAGGAACTAAATAAGCATTATAAGTATCGTTAAATATTTAATTTCTCTTCTACTACAAATACTCACTAACTCATAAATCTTTATCTTTGAATAAAGATTAACAAATACATGTCAGAATACACACCGATCATCATTGCTACAGGAGCAATTATCATCTCTATTATTGTAGGTTTTTTTATAGGTAACTACATGGCATCACTTAAAAACAAAAGCGAACAAAGTGCCTTAAACGAACGATATAGTCAGCTTCAGATGCAAATCGAAGAACAAAAACAACATTCAGAAAAACAACTTTCAGAAATTAGTCATCAGCGCGAAGAAATTCGCAGAGAAAAAGACTTTCTTAATACCGAACTCACTCGGCGTAACACCGAATATGAGAACTTACTTCTCAAAAACCAGGAGCAAAAAGATGAAGTAGAAAATCTTCAGGAAAAATTTACTAAAGAATTTGAAAATCTGGCCAACAAAATTCTGGATGAGAAGTCAAATAAATTTACCGAGCAGAATAAAGAGAACATCAAAAATATCTTAACACCACTACAAGAAAAGATTATCACGTTTGAGAAAAAAGTAGATCAAACCCATAAAGAAAGTATTGATTATCACGCCGCTTTACGTCAGCAAATCTTAGGTCTTAGAGACCTTAATGAACAAATGAGTAAAGAAGCCACTAACCTTACTAAAGCCCTCAAAGGAGATAGCAAAATGCAAGGTAACTGGGGAGAATTAGTATTAGAGCGGGTATTAGAAAAATCAGGTCTGGAACGAGATCGGGAATACTTTATACAACAAAGTTTTACTACCGCAGAAGGTGATCGCGTATTGCCTGATGTCGTTATCTATCTGCCGGATAATAAAAAGATGGTGATCGATTCTAAGGTAACACTCACCGCTTATGAGCGCTTTGTTAATGAAGATGATGAAGACCTAAAAGCAACTTATCTCAAAGAGCACATTGCTTCATTAAAACGGCATGTGGATCAACTTTCAGAAAAAAACTACCAGGATTTATACGATATCGAATCTCCTGATTTTGTATTGCTTTTTGTGCCTATAGAACCCGCTTTTGCCATAGCAATCAACCAGGATAACAAATTATATAACAAAGCTTTTGAAAAAAACATCGTAATTGTTACTCCCGCTACGCTGTTGGCTACATTGCGTACCATAGATACCATGTGGAATAACGAAAAACAACAACGCAATGCTATAGAAATTGCCCGACAAGCGGGTGCTTTATATGATAAGTTTGAAGGGTTAGTAAAAGATCTAACTGGGGTAGGTAAAAAAATAGATGACGCCAAAAAAGATTATTCTGCCGCTATGAATAAGCTGGTAGAAGGACGTGGTAACTTGATTACCAGTGTAGAAAAACTTAAAAAAATGGGAGCCAAAGCCAAAAAATCATTACCAGAACCAATCCTGAAACGTGCTGGCGAAAATGAAGACTCTTAAAACTAAAATCCTATGGATGTCAATATGCCATCGATTATTGTTCAATTGCTTTTAGGTATTGTCTATGCACTACCCACTATGGCATGCATCATTATTAGCCTCTATTATCTTAAAAAAGCTGGCTCTACAATTGATGGAGTACTTATATTAATAGGCAATAGCATACTCTGTACTACTATTATTCTTAGCCAGGTATTTATGGTGCTATTTGTGCATTACAGAAAATGGAGTACTGACATCTATTCATACATTACCATGGGAACGGGGGTATTATCCTTTATAGGGTCTATCCTTTTTGTTGTGGGATTATCTCTTTTGGTTAAAAGGGTTATAAAAATATCATAAATCTAATGAGAAGTACTTATATTATTTTCTTTCTATTTGTTAGTATGGCAACTGGCCATACGCAGGAAATCTATTTCCCAGAACGTGGAAACTGGGAACAAAAACCTCCATCGGTCTTTAAAATCGATCAAACAAAACTGGAAGAAGCCTTACAATTTGCGAAGGACAATGAGTACTCTGGGGCTAAAGATTTACGACAAGCCATTCTAAAAGGTTTTGAGCGAGAACCTTATCATACCATACTCGGGCCCACAAAAAAAAGAGGTGCGCCAGCCGGAGTTATTATTAAAGATGGATATATTATTGCACAATGGGGAGATGTTACTCGTGTAGATATGACGTTTAGTGTAACCAAAAGTTATTTATCTACCATTGCAGGACTCGCTATAGATCAAAAACTAATTTCATCCGCAGATGATAAGGTACACCGATATATTTGGGATCACACCTTTGACGGAAACCATAACAGTCAGGTTAGCTGGAGGCATCTACTTACACAATCATCAGATTGGTCAGGACAATTATGGGGGGGATACGATTGGGCAGACCGACCACCAAAAGAAGGCGGTATTGATAACTGGAAATCCAAAAAACGAAGCACCCCTGGAACTGTTTTTGAATACAATGATGTGCGTGTAAATGTCCTTGCCTATTCTTTGTTAAATATCTGGAGAAAACCTTTACCACAAGTATTGAAAAAAAATATCATGGACCCCATAGGGGCCTCTACCACATGGCGATGGTACGGTTACGATAATTCTTGGGTAAACATCGACGGAATCCAAATGCAATCTGTAAGTGGCGGTGGGCATTCTGGTGGAGGATTGTTTATCAATACTCTGGATCATGCCCGATTTGGTCTTTTATTTTTAAACAATGGCAACTGGAACGGTCAACAACTTATTTCTAAGACATGGATCACCGAGGCTACAAAACCGTCTCAGGCCAATCCTAATTATGGGTTTATGTGGTGGCTAAATCAACAAGGAGCCAGACATTGGAAAGGGATACCGGAGCACGTATTTTATGCCGCAGGATTTGGAGGCAATTTTATTGTCATTGATCAAAAAGAAAATTTAGTGGTAGTCACACGATGGTTGGCTCCAAAACAAATCGATGAATTTATAACCAAAGTATATAACGCTTTATAACCATGCAAAAAGTACTCGCAATTATCATTATCACCATTTTGGCATTATTTGCCGGTTGGTATGCCTTTGTATATTATGCTTCGTATAGCGAAGGAACCCGAAGTGGTGAACTCATTAAATTTAGTAACAAAGGAGTCGTAGTCAAAACCTGGGAGGGTGAGATTAGCCAGGGTATTTCTGGTGCACAAATTTTTAGTTTTTCTGTTGAGGATAAAGAAGAGGACATCATAGAGAAACTTGAAAAACTCCAGGGGCGCTACGTAAAACTGAAATATAAAGAGCGGTTTGCTAAAATATCATGGCTAGGCGATACCAAATATTTTATTATTGATGTTGAAGAAGAAGAATCTCCGCATTTCAGGCATAAGTAACGAGATTTATAATGTACTGATGATGAATTACCAATTTAATATAAGTTAGAATACATATGATGTAGAATGAATGTACATACATCCTAAAACAAATAGAAGTATCAAGATAGTAGTTTTAGTATTAAGCGTTTGCTTATATCCTGACGTAGGTTAAAGATCAACTGAAAAACTAAATACAGAATGAAAAAATTTAAGAATAGTAAACAATCCAGTGTAAAAATCACAGAACTGATGTTGCCCTCTCATTCTAATTTTAGTGGAAAAATACATGGGGGTTATATCTTATCATTAATGGATCAAATTGCTTTTGCATGTGCATCAAAACATTCTGAAACTTATTGCGTAACCGCAAGTGTGGACAAAGTTGATTTTTTAAAACCTATAGAAGTTGGTGAACTGGTCACACTAAAAGCTTCTGTAAATCACGTAGGCAAAACCTCGATGGTTGTTGGTGTACGCGTAGAGGCCGAAAATATACGAACCGGAAAAGTAAAACATTGCAATTCCAGCTATTTTACCATGGTTGCCAAAAATGATCAAGGCCAGAGTGTTGCCATCCCTGGTTTGATTTTAGAAAATAAAACGGCTATTCGCCGCTTTGTGCGAAGTATCATCAGAAAAGAAGATGCGCAAGTACGACGAGATCGTTTTAAAGCCTCTGAGTTTGAGTTAGAATCTCATCTTGATATTCTTAAAGAGTATAATGTAAAGGTTACTTTGTAATGCTTTTTTTGGAAGTACACTTCTTAAAATCTCGAATGATCTTTGATAACACACATTCTCTTACTGCGTTGCAAAGTATATGAACGTGACTTTGTATAAAATAATAGCTATAGATTTCTAAACCCTTATTATGTTGACAATAATGTAAACTATCAATGATAACATACTTTTGTCTTACTCTGGTAAAGATATCAATCCATTCTACGGTAGTTATCGTGATAAAATATCCCACATCGGGCATCGTTGCTTTATACGTTGTTGACATGTAATTATCTTACTAAAATTATCTACAACAATAGTATATACTAGTTGTAAAAAATGAAACTGTCTCCTTCTAAATAGAAAAAGACTACAATTGAGTAGCCTTTTTTCTATATCTGTTGTTGCACGGATTGCAAATCCGCGCTATCGGGGTTATGTGCTATAATAATGGCACTTGCACAGGCTTTTAGAGCAATAGCAAATAAGAGTTTTACATCAACATAAGTTCCTGTAGTTCCTCCTTTTGATAGACTTTGTATTCCTAATACTTCATTACCATTGTTGAGCAACAATACCTTAAATTCTTCTTGAAGTTCTATTGTATCTCTACTCCAAGAACTCAATAAGACCTTATAAGCACTATCTGAATTCTTGATCTTCACTCTATCATCTTTAGTGATATGAGATGAATAGCTGATCTGTATTTCAGCAATGTTGTTTGTTGACATAGATTTGGGTTTTAGTTGTGTCTGCTGTGTTACTTCACTTTAGAGCATAAAAAAACCACTCTATTAAGAGTGGCTCTTATCTTACATAAGATACTAGTTATCTAAAGATAACCTGGTTTTATTTTCTTAACTTCATAAGGTTCTTTCTCAGGTAATGATTTCTGAATACTGTCCTTAACAAAGACTTTAAAAGTTATTCTGGCATCCTGAGTTACCACCCTAACTTTAGTACTATCATTCTTTATAGGTATATATATTTCATCTTCTAAAAAACCATCAACATAATTAACACCAAGCTTATCAAACTTAAACTTAATAGGTATTTCATGATTATTCCTAGCCCCAAAAGTATCTAGCTTTTGTTTCTTAAAAGTAGGATAATCTGTTATTAATCTATCAGTTATTTTTGAATAGTACAAAGTAAATCTTTGGTCTCCTTGCTTAGTGTTCAAAGTATCAAATACATTTTTAAAGTAAATATACCCTTTATAACTTTTGTTTACATACACTGTGTCATAGAAAAAAATTGAGTATTCTAGAATATTCTGCTCTTTATCTTCTTCAGTGCCTTCTATGGTATTCTTGTTAGTAGCATCTTTCTGAAATTCAGAATCTTTTTTTAACTCCTTCTTGCAGGAAATAAAAATTAGAAAGACTATAACTTTAAATATTAATAACTTTCTCATAACTTATTATTGCTCTTGTGCTCTTAAAAGAGCCTCTCTTTTAGCTTGATTTACTTGAATAATATCTGACACTTCAACAACAGTATCTTTAGTAGCTGTTACAACTTTATTTGTTGTGTTACCATTCTGAGTTTGTTTATCAACTCTCAGGACATTAATAACAGAAATTGTTGTAGTTTTTGGTTCTTCATTACTTTGACTTTCCATAGTTGCTTTTGCAATATTATAAACTTTTTCACCCAAATTTACGGCAGTAACATAATATGTGTTTTCAGCATCATTTTTTCCTTTATTCCATTCTGTAGCCAAATTTGTTTTTTTATTGGGATTACTGGCATTAGTTTTTCCATCACCATTAGGAGAAGGTCTTTTCATTCCAAATAACGACATAGCAGCATCCCAAATAATATCTGCATTAGGAATGGTAATATCATCGCCAGGGTTTTCTGATCCAGAAGTTTGGATGTCCATAGGATTACTTGGCCCTCCTTCAGCAGAAGCCTCTAAATTAACTGCAGATCCAATAGTTGGTTTATCCCCATCTCCCTTTAAATTTTGATCAATAGATTTTAAGTTATTAAATGCCTTAGAAAGCGAGTTTTTTACAGCTCTTAAATCAGAAGTGATCGTATTTTTAACAGCCGAAGCTAATTTTTTTAACCCACCACAACAATCACCATTACCTAAAGGCTTCATCCCATCAGGATCTATATAATAAACTGGATTATCAAACGCGTAGTTATAAGGAGAGTGTCTTCTCATTTGTTCGGCCAAAGGATCAAGGTTCATCCATCTCCCTAAAGCAGGATCGTAGTTACGAGCAGTAATATCTATCCAACCCAGACCTATCTCATCCTGTTCTTCTTTATTACCAAATCCATAAGTATGATTCCTACCTCTAAGCACATCATTATATCCCTTATGCGTAAGTCCAAAAGGATAATAATTCTTTTCTTGTATAATCTCATCCTGGGTAATGCTACCATCTTTATTTTTATCCTTATAGGATAATCGTATATTATCCAGATGATCCTTAAACTGATACACATACTTATATCCATCAGCTTCTTTTTCTACAATCCCTTCTGAGTGGTTAAAGAACTCCAGGTTCCCACTTTTATAGACATAATTACCTGCATATTCCGTTTCTATTAAAGAACCTCCACTGGGAGCAATCTTTTTCAATTTTGCCCCTGTAGCGTCGTAAATATAAGAAATAGTTCCTGATCCTTCACTATTGCTTATAGAAACTGTTTTAGGTAGGTTTAGGTGGTTATAGGTAATGCTGGTGATGCCTTTGTTCTGATCCTTGATCATATTGCCATTGGCATCATATTCAAAATCATCATTGGTATTGACCCCGTCTTTAAATCCATGGTCTTTGCTTCCTGCATCTGTTACTTGTAACAGCTTATTTCCCTGATCATAGGTATACCATAGGTTATCCATAATCCCAAAATGTTCTAATCGTGTAGGGTCAATGGTTTCGACTATAGCCCCTGTACGTTGTAGGGTTAGGATATTGCCCATTTTATCGTAAGTAACATTAGAAAGGTTATACCTTCCGGTTCCACTTTCTGCTGTGGTTATTCGGTTTAAGGCATCATAGGTATACTCATACCTTCTAGTTATATGATCATTAGCGGTTTGCCATGAGGTAGCCGAGATATTACCATTATATAATAGGTTTATACCTGTATTGTAGTCTATGGCAAAACCAAAAAGATCGTTTCCTAACTGATTCACATCATTAATTCCTCTAAGCCATCCACGTATGTTGTAAGTATAGTTTATATCTTGCAAGCCACCTCCTACAGTTTTTGATTGTAGTTGTCCTAATTCGTCGTAGGTATTGTCTACAATCATTTCTTCTGCCTGATTATTGATCTTTTGGATTTGTGTAAGCAATCGACCCATATGATCATAGGTGAATTTGTCTACCGTTACGATTTCTTCTTGACCAATTTTATTGTGTTTGGTGGTCGTTTCTAAAACTTTACCTAAAAAATCCAGCTTTGTTTCTGTGATATCAGAAGTGTCCAGATAGTCATTTACAGTAGCTGTACAAATAGGTCTTGCCTTTTTATCATAATACATTACTGTTGTAATCCATTGATCGGTTCCCAGTACCTTTACTTTTGACCCTGTAGCTAACGATGTAGTCTTATTCGAAATAGATTCGCCATATACAGTACCCGGATTAGCTAATTGTGGTACAGGAGAGGTCCCTAAAAATGTATAATCATCATAGTAGTTGATCGTATACACTTCATCAAAACTTACAGGATAGGCATTCTTGCTATAGTATACTGTTGCTCCTACATAAGTTTGAGCAGTGTTTGTTTTGGTAACAAATTGACTGCTTGCATTATTGGCTTCAGCCTGTATCGTTTTTCTATCTTTTGTGTTATTTGTATCTACTCCGGTATAAGCTACTCTTCCAAAAGCGTCATATACGCTAAATAACCATTTGTTTTCTGCTTCTAAATTTGTATCCTGAGTCATGATGGGTTGATCCAGTGTGTTGTACACAATATATTCCCATCCCTTGCCTGGAATCTTTTTTTCGATCAATCGATTTCTGTAATCATATCTGTATTGGTAACACAGTTCAGAAAGCTCGGTATCAGAAATATTATAGGTAATATCAACTTTTGGCGGTAGTACATAGGTAAGATTCCCAAAATCGTCGTATACATAATAGGTGTCGTGTTCTACTCCCTCATTATAGCTTCTTTTTAAAATAACACGCCCTAGTTTGTCTTTATATTCTTTGGTAGTATGATCACTAGGATGCGTCTGGCCCGGTTGCCAATTTTCATCTTTGGTAATTGCGATATGTAACTGACCGGCATCATAATCTGTAGCGTTTTTAACCAATTGTGGTTTTTCGGTATCTCCATTGGTAAAAGCAACTCTAAAATGTGCTACCTTATCTGCAATTGTATTAGTTTCCCAATCAAATTTGATGGTATGATCAGTATCACTATTGGGATTGGCTTTCCAGGCTGCTCCCGGTGCGCCCTGTTCTCTCACCCGATTAAGTGGTGAGGCTTCGAATATACTTTCGCTATAGGCATTGATCTGGTTCATGTCGGTTATCCCGGGGAAATCATTGACATATTTATTTTTATAATACGTATTGATATCTATCCGGGTATTTACATTTCTATAACTACCATTGCTACCTGCAGTCGCAAATGGTAAATATTGCTTAGCTTGTCTGCCAAAATTATCATATTCGATATGGGTTACAATATCTTCAGGGATTATTATCTCTTCCTGTATTGAGCCAGCTGCCGGATTAACATCACCACCTAATTTTTGCACTACAGGATTCCAAAAATATTGGTGTACATTAGTATCTATACTGTAGTATAGATAACTTCTAAATCTCGCTGTAGTCGTTGTACTACTCCATCGAAATTCATTCCCATCTAATACTTTGTTACCATTAATATCATATACCCCACTAATCCCTTGATCACTACCGGTATAGTTATATGGATGAATCACTCCTTTTATAAGATACCAGGTATCTAATTTAGGGAGATTTCCATACCAAAAATAAGGATTTCCTTGTGCTATTCCATTGAGATCTTCTACATTATTAGTACCATGATAGGCTAATCCATTTTGCGAACCGGTACGTTTTATCCAAACGTTATATCGATATTCCAGGGTTTTATCTACTGTAAAATAATCGGTATTCCAGCCTCCGTCGGCATCTTTTCCAGCATCATTACCACATCGCCAAAGCATAGTAAACTCACCATGAGGATTATTACCATACATCCTACGATTTTCTGAAGTACTTCCATTCTGGTTAAAAAATGGAGTACCTCCTCCTCCCTGAGACCAATCCATCATAAGCTCATTAGTAGTATTAAATACACTTACATCTGTAATCTCTTGCTCTGTACCATCTAATTTTTGGATCATAGGATTCCAGAAATACTGTCTTACATTAGTATCTGTACTATAAAACAAATAACTTCTAAATCTAGAGGTGTGTACGTTACTTCTCCATTTAAACTCTTTACCATCCATCACCCGGTTTCCATCGGTATCATAGACTCCACTGATTCCTTGATCAGGACCTGTATAGTTATGTGGGTGAATAATCCCAACAATTAGATACCAGGTATCTAACTGCGGTAAATCACCATAAAAGAAATATGGATTATTATCTTGTATTCCACTAAGCGTATTCACATTTTGTGTCCCGTGATATGTAGAACCATCTTGAGACCCAGTACGTTTTACCCATACACTATAGCGATATCCTAGTGTATTATCAATCTGAAAATAATTGGTATTCCAACCTCCATCGGCATCACTGGCAGTGTCATTACCACACTTCCACAATAAAGATTGTTCTCCTGTAGGATTAATCCCTAGCTCACGACTATTTTCTGAAGTCCCACCATTTTGGATAAAATTTGGAGTGCTTCCTTGTCCGGCTTTCCAATCTATCGTAACTATATTGGTTTTTGAAGAAAACAACGGGCTGGCTGCCACAGCAATTTGCTGCTTAGACCTCCCTAATCCATCATAATATGTAATATTCGTGATCTTTTTCTCTAAAGGTGCTGCATCTAAGTCTGCTGCTCTTTTGAAAGGTTCTTGTGGCTGTACAGCCATTACAAAATTTTCATCACTGATTTGGATGTGCTGTGACCATCCTGATAAAAAAGACAGGATCATAAATATACCACAGCTATATAATTTAAATGTATGCATTTGAGATTGTTTTAAATAGTATTGTTGATATAACATGTGATACGTTTATTGCTTATGATTATCACTATCATCAATGAGGTCTGGTCCACCGCCGGAACCACCACCGGAACCTCCGGAACCGCCGCCATTATTGTTACAATAATCGGGGTTGAAGTAAAAGTTCATCTTTTTGGTGTGAGTCAATCCACTCATATTATCAGTAACCGTACATTCTAAATAACCCGATTCTCCGCAATTGTATAATGAAATTCCGTAGGTATCGCCCAAATATGGTCTGTTCGGATCAGCACTGCTGGTCCATGTAATTGTGTAATCACCAGACCCTTTTGTTGGCACTGCTTTATAACTCTTTGTCATGTAGGAATTATAGTACTCATCTACAACAGTGTTCCAGCGTTGATCTATTTCGGCACCATATACAGAAATATCTCTATACACTTTAATAGTATTTCCTTTTGTATTATCGGTAACTTCACAGATTAGGAACTTGTCTATTCCGTAAAAGTTATAACTCATATTCATGGTGAATGTGCGTGTGGTAGGGGTATGATTAAAATTTCTACCATAGATCAACCACTTATAGCTATAATTACCTGAACCTCCAGTAACTGCAATACTAAAGGAAGCATTGGTAGCTACCTTAACTTCTCTAGGTGTATTGATATTTATACCGTATACTGTAAGGCCTTTCGTAATTGTTTTTTTCTCACCAGTGATTTTATCCGTCACCTTAACACGAATAGTATTATATCCAGCTTGATCTGGGTTAAAATGAAAATAATAAGATAGTTTGTTTTTAATCGTTGAAACCTTACCATTAGGGGCTTCGAACTCCCATTTATAATCATATTGTCCTGACCCACCACTAATGGTAACCTGAAAATCAGTTTGCTTATGTGTAGTTCCAAACTCAGGGAAATTTTTAAAATGTATTACAAGAGGATCATATCCCGCAGTTGAATTAGTAGTGCCTGCATATCCATAATAAAACTTATTTGTGATGTTTTCTTCTGCATCCTTTTCATGCATCAGGCGATTAAAAGTATCATATTCATAATACCTCATATACCCTTTTGGATCTGTCATACTTGTCATTCCGATTAGAGGTTCATACGTATAGGTAGTTACCATGGCCTGAGGAAGCTTTTCTCTTAGGGTATTTAAGTTCAGTGATAAATCAAAATTCATCAGTTCTGCTGGTGTAATCCCTAATGAAGAAGCGATGTCTGCAAACTTGGCATTTTCAATTTTGGCCAAAGGATACATTTTGCTATGCCCCCAAATATAGCTTGTTGTAGGCCCATCTGGTTTTTTGTATTGTAGAATATTTCCTTTGTCATCATATAGTTCAAATTCAATGGTTTTTTGCAGCGGATTTGAAGTCGTGACAACTCCTTTTGCTACTTCTACAGAGCGTTGTACTATTTTGTTTTGTGCTACATTAAAGTTTTCGCTACTACTCGTTATAAGTTGAATCGGTAAAGTAATATTCTTACCATAATTAGTTATCTGAGAACTTAACAAGTTATTGTTTTTATACACTTCAGATTTTATCGGAGTACTAATACGATTTGCATCTCTTAATTCATCCATATACTCACGATTGTACACATCGGTATCATAAGGATAGTAATATCGGGTCTCTACTTCCTGATTATTACTATCTTGTGATTTCGAAATACGAAGGTGATGTGTACTTTCATTAAACACATTGGATTGTGTAGTATTGATAGCCTCGTTTAAATATTCTTTGGTCGTGCTTTCTTCTAACACAGATTTTTGTGCATAATGATGAGGAAATCGATAGGTATAATAAGTAAAATGATCATTACCCCAATCAATTGGAGGAGCTCCATTATAATAAAAGGCCATTACCCTTGCAAAACTTCGGTCATTTGCAATACCATATAAAGTTTTATAACTATTTATAGTACTTCTTACTTTATTGCCTTGTTGATTGTATAGTATTTCTTCGGTAACATTACCATTAATGTATCCAAAACTATTTTTAGGGGCAATCCCAAGTAGATAAGCATTTTTAATACTTACATCCGGGGGGTTATGCCCAGATATGCCACCCCAATCATAATAGGGTCTACGAAAACTAATCTTATGATACTCATTAGGATTGTTTACGTACTTTGTTTCTATGGTACCATTTGTGTTTCCTAGGGCATCTACATCTTTTTCGTATACTACAGAATACCCAATATGACTACCCTGAGCCGACGGTAATGTTCTTAAAGTAATATCTGAGCTTAACTTAAGTGAAGACTGCCCCCATAACCTTGGCGTATAACTTGTATAACCATAAGGTTTTGAAAAATACAATAGGTCATCCATTAAAATTCCTGTCGTCTCCTTTTCGTTATAAGCATTTACCACATCATACTCATATACTTTTTTATTGCTAAAGGAGTTATTATCTAAATAGTTGGTAATACTTTTTATTCTTAAACCTCCTATTTCAAAAGGTTCATATAATCTAGGAACAGTAGTATTGTCATTACTTTTAGGTATATAAATCTTATAAATATTGGATTCGTTTACAACTTCGATTCCGGGCCATCCTGGATTATCAGGAGAATATGGCAACGATTTAGAGATCACTTTATACGTACCTGGAGACAGTGTTTTTTCTACATTAAAACTCGAAGTCCCGTAGTTAAATAACACCTGCTCTTGCCCCGTATCAACATTTAAAATACTTCGCATAGGATAGCCCGAATAAAAGCCAACATTATCACAATTATGATGACAATTACGACTACTGGAGGTCTTAAACGATGTAGGCTCTGTTATCGTAAACTCTGTATTGATAGAGACATTAACTTCATCAAACGCTCCATTTGTACCTTGATCTACCTGATCTATTAATCGGTATGATGGATCCTTAGCCTTTTTTAGGTATTGATAGGTAAAATTGTATTTTTCTTCATCGATTAGATTGGTCCATCGATACCTGCCATTGGGTAGGCGTTCTGTAATCGTATACGGTTGTGTAACCTTTATTAAGGCCTCATGTCCTTCATATTCGAAGATAGAGTAGCCTCCTGTTGGGTAGGTTACTTTATTTAAGGTTCCGATTTTGCCGTGTGCAAATGCGGCAGATCGATTTGCCATTGTAACATCTACATAAGCCTGACCCACTTCTAAATTAGTACCAACATAAGCAGATGTAACAAATCGTCCTATACTTGGTATTCTGTCTGTATTGTTAGCACCGTTATAAAATCCCCAAAAATCAACATCTTTGGTATCTTTTGGTGGTAAGGCATTTGGATTGGTATATTCAAAATTATACTGCTTGTCATTAATAGTCAAACCATCCAATTTTAGTCTTACATACTTTTCTTTATGGACATCATTAATTTTATTTTGATTGAAATAACTATGATTAAATACGATATCACGTACTACCTTGTTATTCGAGTTTTTAACCTTTATACCATTGAGTCGTAAGGGCGTTCTTGGAGAAGGTGCTGTAGGATGGCTTCGTACTGTACCATTTGCGGTTACTAAAACAATATTAGAATGACCTGTCATTTTTGCGAAGGCCAACGGTGTCATCAAATCCAATCGAGGTGCATGGTTAAATTCGATCTTTCCGAAGTCGCCATAAATGCTTTCCAGGTATTGATTTTCTATTACGGTTGTAGTTGCATGTACAGAAAGAGCGCCTCTTCCTATGCCTCCTCCATCAGACTGTATTAGATTTTTGTCAGCAACCTCTGTATAGTCACTAAATCCAGGATAAGAAAAATGCAATCCTTCTTTATATGTAAAGACTATTTTTCTCCCGTAAGGAGATTCTACAGAACTTAAAAGCCAGCTAGTTATGATACTTTCTTCTTGGCGATTAGGATCTGCAAAGATTCCAATTAACGCCTCTGTTTCATTTGAAGCACTTACTAATTTTGCATTTATATCCGGCACTGTACTAAATGAGGTATTGATCTCTTTAGCAAAAAATATAAACTTAAACCCTTTATCATCTCGTACCGTAAAAGACTTGTTTATAAAATTAAATGCTATTCTTACCGTATTATCATTAAACACCACTGTTTCTACAATATTACTATCCGATTGCTTTTTTTTAAATCTAAATTTATACGCTTTACCTAAAAGATTTAATTCGAATAAATCAGGCTCCATGTCAATGGGTATATGCCCACTCGGGAAACTTGTATGCAAATCTCTTACCTGGTTATAAGGTATATAAGGAGTTACTCCTACGGGTTCTTCTACATTATAATTATTGTATAAAAAACCACGAGAAGGGGTTTCGCCCCTTAAGTCGTCTGAACCATTAATGGTTCGGGTTATAGCAGAGTACGCCGTTAAATTCCAATTTAAACCTACCCAGCCTGCGTCTTGATTGGCTCGTACTCCTTTTGAATCATAAGAGATTTGAATTGGGAAGATGATACCATCAAAGTTGAGATTGTAAATCGGAATCGACAAGTCTATGGTTCCGTTATACTTGTTTCCATTGATGTTTCCATAATTTCCCAAACTTGATACTTCAGGACTCGAAGCAATACTTTCTGGAAGTTGGCTAGGAGGGAAATCATGCTGATTATCTTGAGCTCTTATATGTATTGGAAAGCTGAAAAGAACTATTGAGATTAGTAATACTACTGAATATCTCTTATTAATTTTAAAAGTTGTTAAGTTAAACATAAAAAATTGTTAATACTATTAAATTATTTTGAAGCGAAGCGGCAAAACTACCACTTATTTTAAAATGATTAAGGGGGGATTTTTCCCTTTTTCGATGTCTGGATTATTAAAATAGGTGAACGACATAAAAAAGGGAAGTTTCGGAGTTTTATTACGGTTTTCCTCATCGATTCTTTACGGTTTTTTAGTTTTATGATGCAATAGTAGCATATTCCAGTTTCATTTTTCGGCATTGGAAAAATTCAAATGTTAAAATTTTAAATATCTAGAGTAAGAGGTTATCACATTTTTCTACCTCCGCTTTTTAAAAGGGAGAGTTGATTTCGGTTTGCGAAATCGTATTCGATTATATAGCTTCATTGTTTTGAGGCTACACAATCATCCTGTTAGTTATACGTTAGAAGAATACATACAAATTTGTATATTAGAGTATCTAAACCCCATGCTATGAAAAATATAAATGTAATCCTTTTAACCTGTCTTGTTCTTATTATCGGCTATAGCTGTAGCAGTAGCGATGATTCTACTGTACCTATAACCGATGGAGGCACCCCACCACCAGATGTCAATCCTATCCCTGATAAAACAACAACATACAATGCTGATGTGCAGGCCATTTTTGCAGCTAATTGTATAGAATGCCACGGTGCAGAACCCACTCAGGGAGCCCCTGTAGCCTTAAGTACATATCAGGAAATTATAACCGCTCTTAGCGATTGGGATGTATTTGGTAGAGTGTCTACCACTAGCTCTTTAAGAGTAATGCCACCAAACGGAAGATTGCCTCAGGAGACTGTAGATATTATTTTGGATTGGCAAGCTGATGGACTTTTAGAAGAATAAGGTAACGCAAGTTGTACCAAAAGATGTAAATAATTAAGAGCCACCAATTCTAATGACTTTTTGAAGCAAATTGTAAAAAGCTAGTATCAAGTCCTTCATTGAGTTTGAGGTGACACGACTTTTGCTTAAAAATTTATGCCAGTCTGCGTGATTTTTGGTAGAAAATTGTATTGAAGACAAGTCATTTTTTCTATAAAAACAAAATACCTGCCATAGTAAACAACAGGTATTTTAAATTTATCTTGACAAATAAATCGGAGCTCTATTTTTATCACACTTCTCCAACTTTCAAAATATTTAACTCGACGAATTTTTAATGTAAAAAAATAGATATAGATGCTATAGAGACTATTACTTGGTATTGACTCTATCCGGCCCTTTGTAGAATCTTTTAATAGCCATACTATTGTTAGTATACACCTTAACAAGATAAAATCCTTGTCTAAGCTGAGATACATCAATCTCTCTATCGAGATGTAATTCTTTTTGAATTCTTATATGGCCAGCCTGATCGATTATTTTGATTTCGATCAATTGATTTGGTACATTAGTCTCAATGGTTATAAAATGAGATGTTATTGAAGGTTTAATTTCAAAAGAAAATAATTCATCGTTGAAATCACCAACAGGGTTTTTGTCATTTGGATACACTAGTAATGATCCAATAAAAAATAAAATAAATAGTAGTAGATTTTTCATAGCTTTTTATTTCAATTTACTACTAATTAAGCAATTAGCTCGTTAACAAAAACACAAAAGAGCATCAAAATGATGCTCTTTTACAAAAATTTATGAGTTGTTAAACCTTATTTACTCAAATACATTTTACGTCTGGAGTATAGGTCATAAAACTGGTCATCTTTAAGATCTTTGATAAATAAGATACTTTCTCCTGTACTTTTCATTTCTGGACCTAGCTTTTTATTTACATTTGGAAACTTATTAAACGAAAATACAGGTTGCTTGATTGCATACCCATCTAAATGCGGTTTGAAATCAAAATCAGTAACTTTTTTCTCACCCAACATTACTTTTGTAGCATAATTTACATAAGGTTCTCCATAAGCTTTTGCTATAAAAGGTACCGTTCTTGATGCTCTTGGGTTTGCCTCTATAATATAAACTACATCGTCCTTTATTGCAAACTGTATATTAATCAGGCCTACTGTATTTAAGGCCAGCGCTATTTTATGAGTATGATCTTTAATTTGTTGCATCACAAACTCTCCAAGGTTGAATGCCGGTAAGGTAGCATTAGAATCTCCAGAGTGAATTCCACATGGTTCTATATGCTCCATGATACCTATGATGTAAACGTTCTCGCCATCGCATATTGCATCTGCTTCTGCTTCTATAGCACCATCAAGATAATGATCCAGTAACAATTTATTATTGGGTATTTTGCGCAATAGATCAACAACATGCTCTTCTAATTCTTGTTTGTTGATTACAATTTTCATCCCTTGCCCTCCCAATACATATGACGGTCTTACTAAAATCGGAAAATCTAATCGATCAGCCACCGCCAATGCTTCATCTGCTGTTTCGGCAGTGTCAAATTCTGGATAAGGAATATTATTTTCTTTTAGAAGTTGAGAAAAACTACCTCTGTCTTCAGCTAAATCCAGCGATTGAAAACTGGTTCCAATAATCTTGATCCCGTATCGATCTAATTTTTCAGCGAGTTTTAATGCCGTTTGCCCCCCAAGCTGAACGATAACACCCTCTGGCTTTTCATGCCTGATAATATCATAAATATGTTCCCAGAATACAGGTTCAAAATATAGCTTATCTGCGGTATCAAAATCTGTAGAAACCGTTTCTGGATTACAATTAATCATAATGGTTTCATATCCACACTCTGCAGATGCCAAAACACCGTGTACACAACAATAATCAAACTCGATCCCCTGCCCTATTCGATTAGGTCCAGAGCCTAATACAACGATTTTCTTTTTATCACTTACTTCACTTTCATTTGAAACTGAAACTGTTCCGTCCGGGGTTTCTATTTCAGCTTCAAAAGTTGAGTAGAAATAGGGAGTCTCGGCTTTAAACTCAGCAGCACAGGTGTCTACTAATTTATACACTCTATTGATTCCTAGTTCATCTCTTTTTTGATGTACTTCACTTTCATAACACCCCACCATGTGTGCAATTTGTCTATCGGCAAATCCTTTTTGTTTTGCTTCCAGTATCAAATCTTTAGTTAGTGATTGTATAGTGTAGGTCGAGATTTCCTTTTCAAGGTTATGTAATTCTTCATATTGTTTTAAGAACCACATATCTATTTTAGTAATTTCATGTATTCTGCTCAATGGAATTCCCATTTGAATGGCATCATAAATTACAAATACTCTATCCCAGCTTGCATATGTAAGTTTTTCTATGATTTGATCATAGTTTTTATAGCCTTTACCGTCGGCACCTAACCCGTTTCTTTTAATTTCCAGAGATTGTGTAGCTTTGTGTAATGCTTCCTGGAAAGATCTTCCGATCGCCATTACTTCTCCCACTGCTTTCATTTGTAATCCTAACGTTCTGTCAGAGCCTTCAAATTTATCAAAATTCCATCGTGGTATTTTTACGATAACATAATCTAATGTTGGTTCAAATAATGCCGAAGTTGATTTAGTAATTTGATTATCCAGCTCATCAAGGTTGTATCCAATAGCAAGTTTTGCTGCAATCTTTGCAATTGGGTACCCTGTAGCTTTTGATGCTAATGCTGAAGATCTGGATACACGTGGGTTGATCTCGATGGCAATAATATCTTCTTTTTCATCGGGACTTACGGCAAACTGCACATTACATCCTCCCGCGAACTCTCCTATACTTCTCATCATATGAATTGCCATATCACGCATTCGCTGATATGTTTTATCACTAAGTGTCATTGCAGGTGCCACAGTAATAGAATCTCCGGTATGTATCCCCATCGGATCCATATTTTCTATCGCACAAATAATCACAACATTATCATTAGCGTCTCGAAGGAGTTCTAATTCATATTCTTTCCATCCTATTAGTGCTTTATCGATCATTACTTCGTGAATAGGAGAAGTTTCCAATCCTCGAGTTAATAATTCGTCAAAATCTTCTTCTTTATACACAAAAGATGCCCCAGCTCCACCTAAGGTATAAGAAGCTCTAATTACTAAAGGAAAACCAAATTCCTGAGCGATTTCTTTTCCTTTCAGATATGATCCTGCGGTAGCCTGCGGTGCCATACCTACCCCAATCTTAAGCATTAATTCTCTAAATTGCTCTCTATCCTCGGTGATGTTGATTGCATCGATATCTACTCCAATAATTTCTACATCAAAATCTTTCCAAATCCCTTTTTCATCAGCCTCAATACAAAGATTTAAAGCCGTTTGCCCTCCCATAGTAGGCAACACAGCGTCAATCTGAGGATGTTCTTTCAGGATTTCAATAATTGATTTAGTATTCAAAGGTTTAAGATATACATGATCAGCCATCGACGGATCGGTCATAATAGTCGCCGGGTTAGAATTGATCAAAATCGTTTCTATTCCGTCTTCTCTTAATGAACGTAATGCTTGTGATCCAGAATAATCAAATTCGCAAGCTTGTCCAATAATAATCGGTCCGGATCCAATAATCAGTATACTCCTAAGTTCTTCTCTTTTTGGCATGTAATTAAAATTGTGTTGTGTATAATAGTTATTTCGCTAATAGATATAAAAAAAGGCGTTACCTATAAAGTAACACCTTTAATATTTTAAACTGCACATTACCATTAGTGCTTATGTCTTAATTCTGAAGAAACAGATAACTTCTTTCTACCTTTTGCTCTTCTACGAGCTAATACCTTTCTACCATTTACAGAAGCCATACGCTCTCTGAAACCGTGTTTGTTTTTTCTCTTTCTCTTTGATGGTTGAAACGTTCTTTTCATTGCTATCTATCTTTATAATATCTTCTTCGTATATCTTTAATTTACTTTTGAGTATATCTCCTCAAAACTGCGGGCAAATATACGAAGAGTTTTTACTTTGACAAACCTAAATATAAAAATATTTTTAATTGTTTTTATTACCTTTGCCGCGTCTTAATAATTAAACAAATCAATGTACAATAAAAATATAAAACTAGTAATCGCTGCAATACTTGTTGGCGTAGCTGTATGGCAAATAATTGAAGGATATATAGGTAATGGAATCATGATCATTTTGCTGGCATTGATATTTGTTTTTCTTTATTTTAAAAATGAATTCATTCTTCTTGCTTTTTTACGCTTGCGTAAGCAAGATTTTGACGGTGCCAAAAAATGGTTACATAAAATCCAGAATCCAGAAAATGCGCTTACCACAAAACAGCAAGGATATTATAATTATCTGCTAGGTATTATGTTATCTCAGACGAATATTACTCAAGCCGAAAAATATCTAAAAAAAGCGATAAAGCTAGGGTTATCAATGAATCAGGATCTAGCTGTTGCCAAATTAAATCTTGCCGGTATTGCGATGACAAAGCGTAGAAAAAGAGAAGCACAACTATTGCTAACAGAAGCAAAGAAATTAGACAAGCATGGGATGCTAAAAGATCAAATTAACATGATGAAACAGCAGATGAAGAAAATTTAGGCATACTAATTGTATAACATTTTACGTTAACAAAGAGGTTTTTATTGTAGAAACCTACAGAAATCACTGGTGTAGAAATCTAAAGTTTTATAAACAAAAAATGCTTTTTTAACTACTTTATACTACATTAGCTCTTGTAATTAATTTGTAATGAAGAAATTATTAATACTAGGAATACTCTTTTTATATTTTAGCAACATTGTTGCCCAGGAAGAACGAAGAATACCGTTTTCTACCGCTATATCAGCACATATCGTAAAGTACAATCAAAAAATGGATGCCGTTTATCGAGAAAACGATATGGAACGTGCTACGTTTTTATTTGATTCATTAGTTACCAATCATCTTAACGGAACGTACATGGATAACTTTACGGTAAATACTATAAAGGAAGAACCTGTAGCTTTTGATGATTACGAGAAACCAATATTTCTGATCACCTATGCGGCATGGTGCGTACCTGGTGTTGGAGAGATTCCGGCTTTAAATGATCTGGCTGATCGATTTCATGACCAAATTGATTTTATAGTGTTGTTTTGGGACACCAAAGAGAATTTAAAATCTAAAAGCAACGAATATAGTCAAAATATTAAGTTAGTATATGTAGATGAAAAAACCAATCAGGATTCTCATATCGTAAATAAACTAAAACACGCACTTGGGTTTCCGATGATGTATTTTATGGATGAAGAAAGAAAAGTACTAAATATTCAAAAAATCGAAACACACCATTCGAGCGAGACCATAAGCAATTCATACAATATACATTTTAACTCTTTATCTAAAGGAGTTTCGTTAATTATCGCAGATCTTGACGCCAAAGGGTTATTGGCTGATGATGTAGAAGCTCCAGAAGAAGAAACCACTTCTAAAAGCAGAAAAGATAAGAGAGACGCTGATGGCCGCACTGAAGAAGAGCGTAACATTGATGAAGAATACGAAAGATACAAGAGAGAGAAAGACTCACTAAAAAAACGTCGCAGAAGAGGTAATTAGCTTCTTGGTATTGCGTATTATTTTCCGAAGATCATTTTTATAGCCACCAACAACAGTATTCCACCAAAAATCTTTTTGAGTAACACCTGATTGATCGATAGTGCTAACTGGCTTCCTAAATAACCTCCAAGAATAAACGTTACGGCTATTATTGCAGCGTATTTCCAGTTCACATATCCTTCTTGATAATAGTTATAAGCCGCTAATAAAGTTACCGGAACCGCCAAAACTGCCAAGCTGGTACCTTGCGCCTGATGCTGAGAAAAATTTACCCATAAAATCATCAAAGGAATCATCACTACGCTTCCCCCGATTCCCAGAGTACCGCTAAAAAAACCTGCCAATAGACCAATAAGTATAAGGGAAATAAGTACAGATGTATTCATACTACTATTAAAATAAGTAGCTAACTTAACTAAATATCTTGGAAATATTAGATAAAAGAACCTCTTATTGTCCTACTCCTGTTTTGTAGTACCCTTCTCTTGGTATTTTAATAATATATTCTTTGCCCGTTGCATTATTTAGATGCGGCTCTCTAAGCCATGGGTTATGGAGTTTCAGGATTTTATAATTGATATCATATTGCTTTGCAAATTCAGTAAAATCTGCAATAGGCTCATCTACAAGAACATTAAATGTCGGGATATGTCTGTATAAATCTTCGTTATTAAAGTTAAATCCATATTGCTTTGGATTACTTAAAATTTCTTTCACTGCTACAATTCTAAATACATACCTCCCCGTTTCCTCACCTAACAACAAATCATAATATGTAGTGACATTTTGCTCCTCGAGTCTTCTGTTAACTCCAGCTCTTCCAGCATTATAAGATGCCGCGGCAAGAGTCCAGGATCCAAATTTTTCTTTAGCACTCTTTAGATATTTACAAGCTACACGTGTAGATTTCTCTATATGATAACGCTCATCTATATTTTGGTTTACTTCAAGACCATATTCTTTAGCGGTACCTTTAAGTATTTGCCAAAATCCAGTTGCTCTTGCCGGTGATACTGCCTGTGTCAAACTACTTTCTATAACGGCTAGATATTTAAAATCATCAGGTACTCCCTCTTCTTTTAAAATTGGTTCTATGATAGGAAAATATTTATTTGCTCTTTTAAAAAGTAGTAAGCCATTGGATTGCCAATACGTATTTACCAACAACTCCCGATCCATTCTTTCTCTTATATCCGGATTTTCGATAGGAACAAGCTCCCCTGCAAAATTTAGATTATCTGGCATAGGAATCGCATATACATTGTAATCGTTAACCAGTTTTTGCTCAAGCGCTTCTTGAGCTACGGGTTTTTGTATATCATCTTGGGTGGCATTTACAAGAATACCAAAAGTGAATAATGCGCCTAAAAAAACTAAAATTTTCCTGATCATTTTCATACTAAGTAGGTTTTATTTGGGGAATAAAATATTGTTTTACAATATAACGTAAAAAGTTAGACTAATGCAAGTTATCACTAATTATTTCAGGTAAATGTTTATTAAACCATCGGTATCTATTTACAATCATTACATGAGTTCCCTGTTCTACGATAATACAATTTTTAATATTTGAAATAGGAAAAACGATATCCTTATTTCCATGAATATGTATAAGTCCTTCTGGAGTTTCTTCCTGATCCCAACACACCATTTTCTCAATAGCCCAATCCAAGTACCTTTTGTGACTTACCGACAGATAACGCTGATACATCGCTGCTCTTTTTTTTGCAAAATCCCCAAAAGCGAGTTTCTCCCAATTATCAATTTTAGAAATTAATGAAGTTGGCAACAACCTATAAGCCTTTGTTTTACGGGCAATTTTGATACGTTTAGGCAGTTCATGCTTATTCTTAACACTAGAGATAATAATTAGTTTTTTCAAGCTTAGATACCTACTCATTTCCTGTGCCATGACACCTCCAAACGAAACACCGATCAAAACACAGTTTTTATGTTGAACTTCTGCACTCATCCTTTTTGCATAATCCTCTATAGACTCATTCTTATTAGGAATTTTCCAAGGAATTGTATGACATTCAAATTGGTTTTTCGGGAGGTTTATATATTCGAAAATAGATACATCGGCAGCCAAGCCCGGGACAAAGTAAACATGAGTAACTTGCTGCTTCATAGGTATTTTAACAGTGGATTTAAACTTTAAATCTCGAATTTTCGTATCTTTGCATCTCAAAATTATAGTATTCCTTATTAAATAAAAGGAAAATTGATGTTATTTTTTTGTAAAAAGGGAATTTTGAACTAACAAATCTTAGTTAGCAACGTATAATTATATGGATGATTGCATAGGATTTCATTCCAGAAGATATAGTTACAACTATGGTTAGAAATAAGAGAGGGTAACTCCTCTTATTTATGATTTAAAACCTCATAATTTTTAAAAATATGGAGAACATGAGTGATGTTGAATTAGAAATTATTGATAACGAATTTCTAAGACAATTCGAAACTACAATTGAAGGTCAAAAAGCGAAGATCGAATACGCTCAACAGGAAAGAAAAATTTTCCTTACAAAACTAATCATGAGCGATGAGCATTTAGAAAAAGGTTATGAAGAAGATTTTATTGTCGCTGTCTTTAATCTGATTCAAGATCGTAATATTAGATTAGTACCCACAAGCCCTATTATTGCAAAGTTTATGCGAAAAAACAGGCGAAAATATAAAGATTTATTACCCGTAGGAATAAATATATAGTTTTCGAGAAAATACACACAAAAAAGACCAGTAAAAATACTGGTCTTTTTTTTATGTGTATAAACAGATAATCCGTAGTTTTTTTAAAAAAAAAGCTTACTCAAAATCCGTCAATTCGAATGCTTCGACATACGAAAAAGTATATCGAGAATAGGATTATTGGTATAAAAGCGTTGTCTTCCTGAGTTTGTCGAAGGGTCGATACATTTTGTCTTAATTCCACTACAACAAAACACTTGAATCGACGCTTTCCTTTCTAAAATAGAAGATAGACATAGATATTCTTTTATACAAATTCAAACCTTACTATACCATCTTCATCTATCTCGGTTAATCTTACAGCATTCAATGTGTTTATATATGATGGATTCCAGGGCATTTTAACCTTCACATAGTTTTCAGTAAAACCATGAATATACCCTTCTTTATTCTCTGATTCGAATAAAACTGTTCTTTCCGTTCCTATTTGACGCTCATAAAATGCTCTTCTTTTTTTTGCCGACAGACCTCTGAGCATTTTGCTTCTCTTTTTACGAATATCTAATGGAACAATAGTATCCATATCTGCAGCTACCGTATTATCTCTTTCTGAATATGTAAACACATGAAGATAAGAAATATCTAATGCAGATAAAAAATTATACGTATCTAAAAAGTGATCATCCGTTTCGCCTGGAAAACCAACAATGACATCAACTCCGATACAGGCATGAGGCATCACTTCTTTTATACGTTTCACCCGGTCAACATATAGATCGCTGAGATATCTTCGTCGCATCAGTTTAAGAATTTCATCATTACCCGATTGTAATGGGATATGAAAATGCGGCACAAAAGTTTTGGAACCTGCAACAAAATCGATCGTTTCGTTTTTCAACAAATTAGGCTCTATAGACGAAATTCGTAATCGCTCAATACCGTCAACCATATCTAAGGCCTGCACAAGTTCAAAAAATGTATGTTCGTGCTTTTTATTTCCAAACTCACCTTTACCGTAATCTCCTATATTTACTCCGGTAAGCACAATTTCTTTGATACCTTTTTCTGAAATTTCTTTTGCATTTTTAAGTACATTCTCTAAAGTATCACTTCTGGATATTCCCCTTGCCAACGGAATGGTACAGTAGGTACATTTATAATCACATCCATCCTGAACTTTTAAAAAAGCACGGGTACGATCCCCTATAGAATAGCTTCCTACATAAAAATCTGCTTCTTCAATTTCACAAGAATGCACCTCGCCAAAATCATTCTTAGATAAATCATTAATGTAGTCCGTAATTTTAAATTTTTCTGTAGCCCCCAAAACCAAATCAACACCATCAACAGCAGCTAACTCTTCAGGTTTTAGCTGTGCATAACACCCGACTGCCGCGACAAAAGCATCCTGATTGGTTTTTTGAGCTTGTTTAACTATAGTTTTAAATCTTTTATCTGCATTTTCAGTAACAGAACAGGTATTGATTACATAAATATCTGCATTTTCAGAAAAATCCACACGATCAAAGCCTTCATCTTTAAAACTTCTGGCAATTGTAGAGGTCTCTGAAAAATTCAGTTTACAACCTAATGTATAAAAAGCTACTTTTTTTCTCATAAAACTACGTGTCATTTCGCCAAGGGCGGAAATCTCTTTATATTTACGCTTAACAGAATACCTAAGTATAAATTTAGAGGGTGCAAATATACCAACAATAATTCGTTTACTAAAATTGAAACTTAATCATTCCCTATTTATAATCCGCTATTTAGCAATTGTTTACATTAGCTTTTCGCTTTACTCTTGTTCAAATTCTTTAAAAGAAGATAAAGATCACTTAGTATTTCGATATAATCAATACGATAATATTAGCTCGCTTGACCCTGCCTTTGCCAGAAATCCAGCTAATATTTGGTCTACAAACCAATTATTTAATAGCCTTGTTCAATTTGATGATTCATTGCGTGTGCAACCGGACATTGCTAAAAGATGGGAAATTTCTGAAAATGGGCTGCGATATACATTCACACTTCGGGATAATGTGTATTTTCATAAACATAACCTATTTAAAACCCAGGACAGTACAAGACGCGTACTTGCCTCAGATTTCAAATATAGTTTTGATCGTCTAATACATCCGGAACTAGCTTCTCCGGGAAATTGGGTTCTTAAAAACGTAAAATCGTATCACGCTATTAACGACAGTGTTTTTGAGATCAATCTCAAGAAACCTTTCCCTGCCTTTTTAGGGTTAATGAGCATGCGTTACTGCTCTGTTGTCCCTAAAGAGGTAGTTGAGTTTTACGGAAATCAATTTAGATCAAACCCTGTAGGAACCGGGCCTTTTAAATTTAAATTATGGGAAGAAAATATTAAGCTGGTATTGCGCAAAAATGAATTGTATTTTGAGAACGATGAAAACGGAAAACAACTCCCCTACCTCGAAGCAGTCGCCATCACATTTTTACCAGAAAAGCAGAGTGAATTCTTACAATTTGCTAAAGGTAATATTGACTTTTTAAATAGTCTGGATGCGTCTTACAAAGATGAGCTTTTAACACCAGGTGGAAAATTGAGAGAAAAATATAAAGATCGCATCACCATTTCTAAGGGTCCTTACCTAAATTCTGAATATTTAGGTTTCTATTTGGATAGTGAGAAAAATGAGATTCAATCTCTACTGCTTAGACAAGCTGTTAATTATGGGTTTGACAGAGTAAAAATGATTACTTATCTAAAAAATGGAATTGGGACACCTGCTATACATGGTTTTATACCAAAAGGGCTTCCTGGATTCAATAGTATCAAAGGATACGAATACAATCCAGATAAAGCGCGCAAGCTTGTAAAAAAATATATAAAGGAAACCGGTAATACAACTCCTACGATAACGATTACTACCGATAGCAACTATCTAAGTTTGTGTGAATTTATACAACGAGAATTAGAGAAAATAGGGTTACAAATCGTAGTTGATGTGCTACCCCCCTCTACAATTAGAGAACAAAAATGGAGCGGAAAACTAGATACTTTTAGGGCCAGCTGGATTGCTGATTATCCGGATGCCGAAAATTTCTTATCACCGTACTATAGCAAAAACCACACTCCAAACGGACCAAATTATACGCATTTTACCAATACACTCTTTGATCAATTATACGAAGAGAGTTTTTTGATTACCGATACTAAGGTACGCGAACAACTGTACACAAAAATGGACTCAATAGTTATTTCTCATGCCCCCATCGTTCCTTTATATTATGATCAAATAACACACTTCACTCAAAAAAATGTAAAAGGAATGACTATGAACCCACAAAATTTCTTGGTTCTTAAAAGAGTTTGGAAAGAGAAGAAACAGTAAACAACTTTGGGGTGAGTCCACGAGGCATTGGTAAAAAAATGATTTTAAATTTTGAAGCACCCCGTAGTGTACTCAAATCTCGATTATCGAGTAAAATCTGATAAAATAAATTCAAAAATAAGTGTGTTACCCGTTGCGCATTTAAGAGAGATACTAAAAAACGTTAATTTGAGTATTTTGTCATCATGGAATGAAGATATAATGTATTTAGAATAGCTTTTTTATCTATACTCCTTATTATCAATATCTTAATAGAGAGCCCTTTAGATTTCTCTGCCTAGATCGAATCATGAGAATTGACGGATTTTGATGAAGAACAAATTCTAAATGCACAACAGGTGTGTATTACCCAAAAACGTTGTAGAATAGTTGTATTTTTTTATTTTCGGAACTATAAGTTAAGAATCATAGCTTTTACGCCATGATTTTGTGTTTTCAAAAACGTGCTCTAAAATTTTCGCATCTTGTTCGGTAAATTCAATATCTCTTCTTGACATGACTACTTTGGCAACTTCAAAAGCTTTCCTGGTAAGATAGGTGGTAAAACCTCCGCTACCGCCCCAACTGTAGCTAGGTATAAAATTTCTAGGAAACCCGCTACCAAAGATATTTGCATTAACTCCGACCACAGTTCCTGTATTAAACATCGTATTGATACCACATTTAGAATGGTCTCCCATCATTAATCCGCAAAATTGTAATCCTGTTTTTGCAAAGCCTTCGGTTTCATAACTCCAAAGCCGAACCGGAGCGTAGTTATTCTTTAGATTCGATGTATTCGTATCTGCTCCAAGATTACACCATTCTCCCAATACTGAATTACCAATAAACCCGTCGTGCCCTTTATTAGAGTATCCAAAAATCACACAATTGGTTATCTCTCCTCCTACTTTAGAATAAGGTCCGATGGTTGTGCCTCCATAGATTTTGGCTCCCATTTTTACAGTAGCATGATCACAAAGAGCAAATGGTCCTCTAATAAAACTCCCTTCCATAATTTCTGCATCCTTTCCAATATAAATAGGTCCGTTAGAAGCATTAAGCGTTGTAAATTCTAGTGTAGCTCCTTCTTCAAGAAAGATATTTTCGGGGGCAATTACATTAGTACTTTTGGGTATAGGCACACTCTTTCTATCGTTGGTTAACAATTCAAAATCGTTATGGATAGCCTTTTCATTTTTTGAAAAGATATCCCAGGTATTCTTAACCGTTATCACATCTTCATCTAGCGGTATTATTGTGTAATCATCAAAATCTACCTCCTGGTCTTCAAGAACATAAAATGCAACAGGTATCTCATTATCAAATATAGCCTGATTGGGTTTTAAACCAGCGACCTTTGCGACCAGATCTTTTGAAGGAAGATACGACGCATTGATC
The DNA here is from genome assembly GCA_947497175.1 of uncultured Aquimarina sp. Classification (GTDB taxonomy): domain Bacteria; phylum Bacteroidota; class Bacteroidia; order Flavobacteriales; family Flavobacteriaceae; genus Aquimarina. The sequence goes on from CANMFM010000003.1 coordinate 288,316, forward strand.
ATAATATTCTCTTCCAATTCTACCATGGGATATTTTTCACTAAGATATTCTTCGGTAACCGTAGAGGTTGCATATCCTAAATACTTTTCCCATTTTTCACGAATGGTTAAAATTCCTATTCTAATGTCAGCAACGGGTCTGGTATACGTAAATGGCAACAAGGCATCTCGTGAAGCACCGTCAAAAAGAATGTAATTCATGTTTTGATCCTAAATAATTAATAGATGAATCCGCTTAATATCCATAAATTATATTTTAAAAAAGCATTAGTTCGAGTATTTTGTCATACTAAAATCGAGACAAAATATATCGAGAAAAGCTTTTTTAAAGCAAAATCCTATTCTCCATATGCTTCTCCTGATATCGAAACACTAGAACAGACAGATTTCAATTTAAAATACATCAAATACCTCACGGTTTATTTCAAAACAAAAATAAGCACGTTTATGACAAAAATAGCGTAGTTAAGCTATTTTATTTGGAAATAATATTTTTTTTCTAACTGGACGAATACCCTTGTTTTTCAAAAGGCTCGAGAATTACATTATTGCAACAAAAAAACCTTTCTTTTCAGAAAGGTTTTTGTATACTAAAATTATCAAGCTAAATTATTTCTTGAATTTAGCGTATTTATTTTTAAACTTGTCAATACGTCCTGCGGTATCGATAAGTTTAGACTTACCAGTATAGAATGGATGAGAGGTTCTTGAAATTTCTAATTTCACTAACGGATACTCTACACCATCAACTTCAAGAGTTTCCTTAGTATTTGCCGTAGATTTAGTTAAAAAAACTTCATCATTAGACATATCTTTAAACGCTACTAATCTATAATTTTCTGGGTGAATATCTTTTCTCATTATATTAATCTTTTCTTTTTTCGAGCTGCAAATTTACAACTATTTTATGAATTGCAAAACATTTTTAAAAATAAAGTGAATAAACTCGAAATCGTCTTTTTTAGACCCCCAAAAAAATGTAATGAGGTGATTTCGTTCAGTAGTATTTATTACTCCTAAACGTATGTTTAGTTTTTAATTATTTCTTTATTATAATCTATGAAATCCAAAATTGCGCAAAGAAGACTACCATTATTCCCACTATTTCCACAACTATTTGAACTCTTCCCAAAATTGATTCTCGTATCCAATCTTAAGTAATCATACTTATGAGCAATTTGAGTAAATTCTTCCCCCGTCATATTCATCGCCTCAAGTTGATAGTATAAATCCAAAAAAGCTTGTGATTGCTCCCCCAAAAATTCCCGAAATAGAGCTTCTACATCTTGATCTCCTGAAGTTTTTTGAGATATAGAGGTCATAAATTTTTGAAACTTGCCCGTTTCAATAGCACTTTTATTAAACTCAATAATAGTTTGTTTCACCAATAATTCTTTTTCTTCTTGTGATATGTCAAGATGCTCTTCATCTTTTGTACAGGAGCTAATCCCTATAAAAGTAAAAATAAGCGTAAAAAGTAGTAGTTTTTTCATAATCTGTGATTTTGTTAATATATTTTTACAATTTAAAATTGGGGTATTCCGCACTAAAAAAAGTACAATTATGTTTTCAACATTATTCAAAACAATCAAAAATCTTCATCTTCAAACCTTATAATCTATTTTGTCTATTTCTAGGTAAAACCTATATTTTACACTTGTTAAGACCATTTTAAAACTACGGAAAAACCGTAACTATTTTGTAAATATACGATAAAAATGTATATTAACCCGATAAAATACTATAATTCTTACGATTACAACATTTACTTATAGTATTATACCGGTAGTTTAATGACTGCCAAAAACATTTTTGCTGTATGAGAGAAACTACTATTTCTGTTAAAAAATACATTCTAATTTATGGGGCTATTCTTGGTCTTGTATGGGTTTTTTATGGAATTCTTCGTCATGTTACGGATAATAGAACAACATCAAATTGGGCTTTGTCTGTTTTTGAATTATCCCTTTATATAGTAATTATTGTGTATGGAATTTACAAATTCAAACATAAAAACGATGGTTTTTTAACCTTATGGCAAGCCTTTAAAATTGGCTTTGGAATTGCTTTGATAGGGACTATAATTCAAATACTTGGAGAAATTTTTTTTCTAAAAATAATTTCTCCAGAAACTCTTCAAAGTATTATTGATGCAACAAACCCATCGGCATCAACAACATCCCAAGAACAAAATAGATTGTTAAACATAGAAAATAGTCATCTTTTCAAGACATCTTTGACTAGTTTAATTTTTTATTCAATATTAGGCATTTTAATATCGTTGTTAGGAGGAGCCTTTATGCAGAAAAATCGAGATCCCTTTTAATAATAGACTTCACTAAATCAATTTTTTTATTTCTATAATACCAGCACTATTGAGATTTTTGAGGACATATATAACATCTTCAAACGTCAACACTAAATATATTTCCTAGCTCTTGTAACATTTTAGTATCTTTGAACACTTATGGTTATATAAATAACCAAAACGATTTCAATATGGAGGATGTAAAAAAATCCACAAAGAAGATTATTATAAATTACGGGGTACTGCTAGGAATAGTATCCATATTATTTAGCGCCCTTATTTATGCTACAGGTATGTACAAAGATCCTCATTGGTCTGTTGGAGTACTGGGACTAGTGATCATGTTGGCCGCGTTAGTATATGGTATTAAAGCGTATAAATCGGCTAATAATGGTTTTCTAAATTTAAGTGATGCACTAAAAGTAGGTATCGGCATTGCCCTGATTAGTGGAATTCTTTCTGGTATTTGGAATCTTACGTTAACTACCGTAATAGAACCTGACTACTCTACAGAGGTTATGGAAATTCAGAAAGAAAAGCTCTTAAAAGAGTCTCCGGATATGACCGAAGAACAAGTAGAGCAAGTATTTGCGATTACCGAAAAATTACAAAGTCCTGCTATCAGTTTTGCGATTGGAATTATTGGAAGTCTTTTTATGGGATTCATTATTTCTTTAATAACAGGATTGGTAATGCAAAAGAAACAAGAGTTATATTAACATATGAATATATCTGTGGTCATACCGCTGCTCAATGAGCAGGAATCACTTAACGAATTATATACTTGGATTGCAAAGGTTATGCAATCCAATTCTTTTTCTTACGAAATTATCTTTATTGATGATGGAAGTACCGATGGATCCTGGGATACTATTACCCAATTATCGAAGAAAGATCCATATGTAAAAGGAATACGTTTTCTAAAGAATTTTGGAAAATCTCAAGCCTTACACGCTGGTTTTGGTGTTGCAAAAGGAGATGTAGTAATCACTATGGATGCAGATCTGCAAGATAATCCAGAAGAAATTCCAGAACTCTACAGTCTTGTCGATAACGATGGATTTGATTTAGTCTCTGGTTGGAAAAAGAAACGGTACGACTCTGTTATTGCCAAAAACTTACCTTCTAAATTATTTAATGCAGCAGCCAGAAAAACATCTGGAGTTAAACTTCATGATTTTAACTGTGGTTTGAAAGCCTATAAAAACATCGTGGTCAAAAATATTGATGTGCATGGCGAAATGCATCGTTATATTCCAGTTTTAGCAAAAAATGCAGGGTTTATCAAAATTGGTGAAAAAGTGGTTTTGCATCAAGCCAGAAAATATGGTAAAACCAAATTTGGAATGAGTCGCTTTATCAATGGTTTTTTAGATCTGGTTACCATTTGGTTTATGTCTCGTTTTGGTAAACGGCCAATGCACTTTTTTGGTCTTATCGGAACGATATTATTTATAGTTGGTTTTGGCTTTTCCTTATATCTTGGTATCGATAAACTTTTTATAGAAACCAAAGGTAGATTAATTGCTCAAAGACCAGAATTTTATGTGGCACTCACAGCAATGATATTAGGAACACAATTTTTCCTGGCCGGATTTTTAGGTGAAATTATTTTAACCAGTAAAAGAAGTAAAGAACGGTATAGTATTTCTGAAAAGATACATTTATAACAAAACGATATTAACCCGATACATTTTACTTTTTGTATTAAAAAATCCTGAATTATCATACGTTGACTGAAAGACCAGACGCAATTTAACAAGCCTGGCAAAGCTATTAATAATCAAAAAAAATGTTATTCTGAACTTGACGCAGGGCCTGATACCATTTTTTCTTTTATTTTCTCGAGTGAAATTGAGAAGTCACTCTAAAAAATTACTGGAATTGACGCTTTTCTTAACATTTTTTATAATAAACAGTAGATTACATTGCAAAATTTAAACTTGCGATTAGAACTTTGCAGATTCCAGAATTTTTAACAAAATTAAATAGTATTTTTGTTTTTAAAATTACCAGCATGCAAATCACAAATTCTGATATAATCGCCAGAGTTGAAGAATGGTTAACTCCTGTTTTTGACAAAAACACTCAACTCGAAATCAAAAAATTACTAGAGAAACCTCAAGAATTAGAAGAAAGCTTCTATAAAGATCTTGAATTTGGTACAGGTGGTATGCGAGGTATTATGGGAGTTGGCACGAACCGAATCAACAAATATACTCTAGGAAAAAGTACTCAGGGATTAAGTAATTATGTACTGAACCAATTCCCAAATGAACAACCAAAGGCTGTGATAGCTTATGATTGCAGAAATAATAGCGCTACCTTAGCGCAAACTGTAGCCGATGTATTTTCTGCTAACGGAATTAAGGTGTATCTGTTTAGTGATCTTCGCCCAACTCCAGAATTATCATTTGCCGTAAAAGAATTAGGGTGCCATTGTGGTATCGTTTTAACAGCAAGTCATAACCCCCCAGAGTATAATGGTTATAAAGTATACTGGCAAGACGGAGGACAATTAGTCCCGCCTCAAGACCAAGAAATTATTTCAGAAATAAATTCATTAAAATACTCGGATATAAAGTTTGAAGCGAATTCAAACCTCATAAAAAAAATCGACGCTCAAATTGATGATGTATTTATAGAACAAAGCGTAAGAAATGGAAGTTTTATTGCATCGCAAGAGGCAAAAGATGATATAAAAATCGTTTTTACCTCGTTACATGGCACTTCGATTACTGCAGTTCCTGAAACTTTAGAAAAAGCAGGATATAAAAATGTGTACATTGTAAAGGAGCAAGCAGAACCTGATGGTAATTTCCCTACCGTTAAATCACCAAATCCAGAAGAACCCGAAGCCTTACTTATGGCCATGCAACTTGCAAAAGAAGTAGATGCGGATATTGTGATTGGTACTGATCCAGATTGTGATCGATTAGGAATAGCTGTGCGAAATGACAAAGGAGAATTACAACTTCTGAATGGTAATCAAACTATGATTGTGATGACTTGGTTCCTTTTAGATTATTATAAAAATGAAAAAGGATTTAATGGTAATGAGTTTATAGCTTCAACTATCGTTTCTACACCAATGATGAGAACACTTTCTGAAGCCTTTGGTGTTGCATATAAAGAAGTATTAACCGGATTTAAATGGATTGCAAAATTAATTAAAGACTATCCTGAAATGCATTTTATTGGTGGAGGTGAAGAAAGTTTTGGATATATGGTAGGAGATTTTGTGCGAGATAAAGATGCCGTGACCTCTACCCTATTAGCATGTGAAATTGTAGCACATACAAAAGCCAATCATAGTTCATTTTATAGTACATTACTCCATCTATATACCACTCATGGTTTTTATAAAGAGAGTTTAGTTTCTTTGGTAAAACAAGGAATAGATGGTGCTGCCGAAATTAAACAAACCATGGTTACTCTAAGAAATACCCCACCGGAGTATATCAATAATGAAAAGGTTGTGTTAATTGAAGATTACCAAACAAGCTTAGCAATTAATACTCAAGATCAAAGCGAAACAATTATTGATACGCCAAAATCTAATGTATTGATATTTTATACAGAATCCGGAAGCAAAATTGCAGCCAGACCAAGTGGTACTGAACCTAAAATTAAATTTTACATCAGCGTTCAGGATACATTAAACAAAATCTCAGATTTTGATCTTGTTCAACAACGTTTAGATAATAAGATTGAAACTATTAAAAAAGATTTGAAATTAAATTAAGGTCCAAATTAGCAAAGTCATCGTTTAAAAGGAATAATACCAAAAATTATATATAAATAAAAAAGAGTGCAGTTGCACTCTTTCTCTTCACACAAATCATCTTAATTTAGGGGCTTACTCTAAAATTAAAACTCA
>CANMFM010000004.1 GCA_947497175.1 uncultured Aquimarina sp.
CTGGATCCGTATTATCATTTCGATCCTAATAACAGTCCGGGTACTGGAGGCAAAAAGGTAATGAAAGAACATCATGCCTATTTACTAGCCAATGGACTGGTGGATGGCGAGCCGGATCTTTTTACCGTCAATGCCGGTGCTTTACACTTCTCCTTTAAGATTGGGATTAACGGCCAGCCTGTACTCTTATCGCATCATAATGTAGCGATAACCTTTAGTTGGGATCAAATTGAAGTCATCGATGCCGAAGGTGTGAAATACATCTTTGGGGCTAAAGAAGTCTTTGACCCTTATGAGCCTGGTTTGGGTGTTCTTCCACTAATAGGAGTACAAGGAGATTATGAAACCTATACGCGTAGTTGGTATTTAACCAGTATACAACCGCCTAATACCACACAGCAGATTACCTTTGAGTATCAAAACCAAACCGATAGAAGAAAGGCATTTGTACCTAAAATATATTCGTTTAAATCCCTATCCCCTGAGTTTTTATTTAACCAGCCTGAGTCATCAAATCAAAGATTTGATCCCTATATCTATCCGCATGTACGTATGGATGTAGATATCACTACCCCGGTACTCACCAAAATCAACTTTACCGAAGGGTCTTTGGATTTTATCAGTAAACCAGGGACTTCAGGAATATACCACCAGTATCACCGTATTGCTCTCAAAGATTTTCATAACCATACCATTAATAAATACGATTTGTTTACCCAGCGATCCAGGCGTTTGCTTACCGAGATCAAAAAGAACGATCAATTAGAGGTCCGGTTTGAGTATTATGACCAGAATGATCCTTATGACATTCTTGATTATGGGTTTTATGAAGAACCTATTACTAAAGGAATGGATCCTTGGGGATATTTTGCTTATCGAAGTGTGCCTTCAAATGAAACAGATCCTGTAGTAACTAGCCATCCGAGTTTTAGAGGAACCGTACTAGGTGCCTTAAAAACAATTACCAATAAGGCGGGCGGGCAAACTAAGATCGAGTATGAATTGAACTCATATATTTCAGAGTATGGAGGGATTCGAGTAAAAAGTATCGAAAGTTGTTCAGGAAACACCACGGCATGTACCCAAAAGCAGTATGATTATAGTAAAGATGAACTGGGCTCTAGTGCCCAAATTAACTCAGTAGTACAAAATGCAAGTAGTACTAATGCAAACTATGTAGGCCCAGAAGAACCGATTTATTATGCACAAGTGAGTGAGCGTATCGTATCTTCAGATCCTACTGCAGAGATTCGTAACGGAAGAACCGTCTATACCTTCGAAGATCCCGAGGTATTTGAAAATATAGGAGATTTTAGTGATTCACTGGTTGTACATAATCTTATGCCACGAGGTGAAGTAGAGGGCGATATCAGAATTAAATCCATCCGTACCTATAAGCATATTGATGGCAATCCGCAGCCAACAGAACAATTGCTTACCGAACGACGTTACGAATATATCCCTGTGCAAATGAATAGAGATGAATTTGGAAACTCCTTAGACCCTAATTATCCGTATGGGCTTAAAGTACGTGCTGGAAACGGAGTAAAGCGAAAAAGGCATTTACAGGAATATGTACGATGGCAGCTACAAGATGTTCAGGGTTCAATAATTACTAATTTAGGTTTACCATATTATTGGATAGATTTTAGCACTTATTATTATAGACGTAATCAGGCAGAATACAAGGCCTGGGCCGATGAACTGATTCGTAGAACAGAAGTGCCTGTAGGGAGTTATATGTATAGGCAGTTAATAAAGTATACTTATGGTGTAGGTGAGGCTGGAGAAGACAATGAAAATGGACAATACGCAATACAGACCTACAAAGAAACCAACATCCAACCCCTACAAAAACGAGTGATCAGCAGGACGTATTCGGATACTGATCCCTCGCAGTATTCAGAAAGTAGTACTGAGTATGAGTATGATCAGTATCACCAGATGATCGGGCAAACCCAAACCAACTCTAAGGGAGAGCTGCAACAATCAAACTATTTCTACCCGTATCATCCTGATATTAACGATACCCAATTAGTAGGAGCACATCGTGTGGCTTCACCCATAAAGACCGAAACCTTTATCGGGCCTACAAAACAAGCTACAGCGGTAGTAAATTTTGATACGACTACTGGTGGGTATTACTTGCCATCAGTAATACAAGGGGCTAAAGAAGGTGCTCCACTACAAGATCAAACGATTTATCATAAATATGATACTAAAGGCAATGCCTTAGAAGTTTCTCAAAACAAAGGCCCGCATACGGTCTATATCTGGGGGTATAATGATCTGTACCCTATTGCCAAGATTGGCAATGCCACCTATGATCAGGTTGCCGCTTTTGAGGCAGATCTAAAAGCCAAGTCTAATGCCGATACCGATCGTACTACAGGGTATACCGGAGCAGAAGGTGCCCTGCGACAAGCCTTAGACGGACTTCGGGATGCGCTGCCTAATGCCATTGTGACCACCTATACCTATGATCCACTGATCGGGATGACCAGTACGACTGATCCAAGAGGATATACCACCCATACCGAATATGATGGATTGTACCGTTTATTACACACTCGTGATGCGGACCGTAATATCATCAACAAATATTACTACAATGATGGCGGGATACAGTATGACCCTATAGTTGCGAGTATGTCTTCAGAACGTAATTGGTTAGAAACCAATACCAGCTTGCAGATGCAGTCTACTGCAACAGGAGGGTCAGAACAATTTGCCTACCGTTGGGAGGTAACCAGGCCAGGAGTGACAACACAGTATTTTACTACCAAAGACATTAGCCTACAAGCAGGAACAACCGCAGGAATGGCAACCGTAACGCTTACCATTACCGATATCATTACCAGTAAAACCAAGGTGATGAACAAATCGATTAGTATTTATGCTCCGTTATCGACTGCGTCAAGTCAAATTGTCCGCCCAGCCAATCATGAGGTAAAGAAAATGGCTTCATTTGGGATCAACCCCATCGGGGGATCAGGTAACTTTAGCTATAGCTGGAGAGTATATAAAAGTAATAAAACCCATAGATCCACACAAAAGTCCTTTAGTCTTTATATGGATTATGCGTATTATGGACAAATACGTGTAGAATGTATCCTTACCGACCGTACTACAGGAAAAAGCAAGACCATTACCACTACGATGATAGTAGAAGAGTTCCAGTCCTGGTCTGTTTCATTACGAAGAATGCCAGCGACCACTTCTCCCCCACGAACAGAAAAATTTGAGGTTAGTGCTCATAAAGGAGGAGGCTCAGGCAGCTACAGGCATGCATGGTATGTCGACGGAACCAGAGTAAGCTCTTCTTCAAAGATCAATGTCACCCTGTATTGTGGTTCTAACGGATCTAAAAGTATACGATGTGAGGTGACCGACCAAATCACCGGTAAAGTTAAAAGTATGTTTCCTGTAACATATACTATTAGCAGCGCACGATGCAGCAATAACAATGGCGGCGGTGGCGGAGGTGGTGACGGTGGACCAGATATTATAGTCCCCGATACCAATCAATAACCCCAAACCCGCCACAAGATGAAACAACGACATAAAAAACACAGTGTGATGAAAACAACATTCAAAACTTTCCTATATATCATAGGCATACTCGTCTCTATACAGACAGCCTATGCCCAGGGATTGGTCCCCTCTGAAGATCAGAACTATGTTATGGCCGTACAGGCACAAGCGCCTTTTACCACAGCCCATGCCTTAGAGACAGCACCCGAGGATCAAAAAATCCAAACCATCACCTATTATGATGGATTGGGCAGACCCATACAGCAAAATGCCATCAATGCCTCGACAAATAACAACGATATTATCTCGCATATCGAGTATGATGGGTTGGGGAGACAAACCAAACAATACCTGCCTTTTGAAGCCACAGGCGTAACAGGGAGTTACAGAGAAGTGAATATCCACCAGGATATCAACGCCTATTACCAAAACAAATACCCTGATGATTTTGCAGGTGTACCACTAGAAGAGGTCAATGCCTATAGCGAGACGATCCTTGAAGCCTCACCGCTTAATCGGGTACAAGAACAAGCAGCACCGGGAACTGCCTGGGAGTACAAACGTCATAGAGATCCGGTTTATGCCAGTTATCCTGTCGACTTGGTGCATAGCGACGGCTGGGCAGCAACCGATATTTTTTATACCTCTGGCCCGAGATCAACAGCACCTATAAATCTGGATAATGGAGTTTCAGTTTATATTAGTAATGCAGAACTTAGGTTATTGATAAACGCAAAACCAGAGCTAAACATCGAAGCACTACCCATCGGGAAACTTCGAAAACTAGACGTCTATCCAGAAATTGAATCTGCCGATCTTGGGCAATTAACCGATGTAAACGATGTTCCTATTGATTATAAAATCAGTATCGAAGATAACTTTGTTACCATTACTCCACTAGGGGATAATCCAAGACCCTTGACTAACGGAGTTAAAGCAAGAAGTATTTATGATCTTAGCCATACTCAATATATTAAAGAATACAATGAATATGTGACCAACGAGCATACAGTAAAATCTGAATACGACCTTAACAACGCCTCAGAAGTATTACGTTTTGATGTAACGATCACAAACGGTGTACCTACACTGATTGCTAATGGCACCTATGAGGCAAGGCAGCTAAGCAAGAGTATCGTTAAAAACGAAAACTGGACCGCTGCCGATGGCCATAACAAAACCGCAGAGCGTTTTACCGATAAAAATGGACGTACCCTTTTAAGCCGGTCCTACAATAATGGAGCGTCCATAGATACCTATAATGTCTACGACGACTATGGTAATCTTACTTTTGTAATCCCACCTAAAGTAAATACTGCTAATGGGATTTCTACCGAAGAACTCAGCGAACTCATCTACCAATACCGATATGACAACCGCAACCGTTTGATCGAAAAGAAAGATCCAGGCAAAGGCTGGGAATATATCGTCTATAACGAGCTCGACCAACCGATACTCACCCAGGATGAGATCATGAATGCAAAGGGGCAATGGCTCTTTACAAAATATGATGGATTGGGTAGAGGGATCTATACCGGGATGTATAGCGATACCAGAGATCGACCAACACTACAGCAAGAGGTGAATACCCTAACTACGCTCTGGGAGAAGCGAGGAGTAGCAACCGATATTGCAGGGACTACCCTATATTATACTAATACAGTATTCCCAACTACCAATATTGAGCTGCACGGCATCCTCTATTATGATGATTATAATTTTGATATTCCTACAGAACTCGCCAACCCGGGGGCAGTCTACGGCCAACCTATAACTGATCGCACCAAAACCCTACTTACTGCAAACAAAATAAGGGTGTTAGGGACTAATGATTGGACCACTATGGTATCGTATTATGATAAAAAAGCGCAATCGATCTATGCAGCCAGCAAAAATGAGTATTTAAATACCAGAAATATCTTAGCAATCCAATTAGACTTTGCAGGCAAAGTAATCCAAAGCAAAACCACTCATATTAAAGGCAGTAATGCAGCGATCATTATAACCGATAGGTTTACCTACGATCATATGGGTAGGGTACTTACTCAAACCCAACAGATCAATGATAAGCCTGTAGAAGTAATCACCAGTAATGAGTATGACAGTCTTGGACAATTGGTGGCCAAAAACATAGGAGGTGGCTTGCAACATATAGACTATAAAACGAACATACGCGGGTGGTTAACTGCGATTAATGATGGAGATACGGCTAATGGAGATCTATTTGGGTACAAAATGGAGTATGCTACTACCCAAAACCCATTATATAATGGAAATATCGCCAAGACCTCATGGAAATCTGCTAATGATCACTTGGAGAGAAGTTATACCTATACCTATGATGCCCAGGATCGATTAACAAGCGCGACCAGCAATGACACGAGGTACGACCTCTCTGGTATTACCTATGACAAGATGGGTAATATCTTAACCTTAGATAGAAAAGGACATCTGGATACTAATGCCACTACTTTTGGGGAGATGGATAAACTATCCTATACCTACGAGCCTACAGGACATAAACTGCTAAGTGTAACCGACGCCGGCAATACCACTTTTGGATTTAAAGATGGTAATACGGTAGGCAATGATTATCAATATGATACCAATGGAAGCATTACCGTAGACAAAAATAAAGGCATCACGAGTATCGAGCATAACCATCTGGATTTACCGGTAAAAATTACCTTTGAGGAGGATACCAACAAAACCATCGAATATATCTACGATGCTACAGGTAGCAAACTAAAAAAGATCCTGAATGATAGTGGTACGATCACTACGACTGAATATGCTGGGGTTGCCCAATATAAAAATGGCCAGTTAGAGTTTATGGCACAGCCAGAGGGGTATATCGAACCTTCAAATGATGGATATCAGTATGTATATCAATATGCTGATCATTTAGGGAACGTTCGCTTAAGCTACAGCGATAAGAACAATGATGGTAGCATTACCCAAGACGAAATCATCGAAGAATCGAATTATTATCCTTTTGGGTTAGAACACAAAGGATATAACGGGATGATCAATGGACGATCACATCAATATAAGTACAACAATACAGAACTAGAAGAAGGTTTAGGACTCAATTGGTACGAGATGCCATTGCGTTCTTACGATCCAACAACCGCAAGATGGAACCGACAAGACCCTGTAGTACATCATGGTTTATCTACTTATAATGCCTTTGATAATAACCCAATCTATTACGCTGATCCTAGTGGGGGGAATAGTACAAAAGATGGTGAATCCAGAAATAGAGATAATAGAGATGACAATAAAGATAGTAATGCCATATCTATGAGCGGGAATACTATCACTATTAACTGGAGTAGTACTCCTAGCAATGGAGGTACGATTTGGTTTAACAATAATGCTAATAATGGTGCGGGGCATTCTTGGAATTTTAGTCATGATGTTGCATTAGAAATTTTTAGCCCGAGACAATGGGTAGACCAAGGAGGTAGAAGTGCTCTTCCAGATACGTATGTAAGTTACAGAAATGGAGATATTGGCGGGAATGCTTTATCTCGTTTCAGAGCAGCCAGAAGAACTATGAGTAATATCTATGCTACAAAATGGTATGATAGAAACTATGGAGGGGATGGTAGTGGTAGTTTTATGGATAACACCATGTACGTAATGGATCAGGTTAATCAATATAATCCTATTGCAATGTTATGGGATACTGCAAGTTATGCGGCAACTGGTGAAGATCGATTAGGAAATACAATGACTCCTGTCCAAGCTAATTTAAATGCATTAAGTATCGTTCCTATTGGTAAAGCAAGTTCAGCCTTTAATACCAGTAGAACAGTTCTTGGAGCAGATGCAATAACTATGAGGAATGCATCAAGAATGATCTCTGAAAAAGGAGTTCATCAGCTTTTAGTGCATGGCCATTATGATAATTTTATTATAGATGGAACTGTAACTTCCCCTAAACAAGTTGCAAGATCATTGCTGAGCGCAGGTTTTAGAAAAGGAACACCGATTAGATGTGTGTCTTGTCATACGGGTAAATTTTCTGATGGAGCTGCTTATCAATTATCAAGGTATTTGAAATCACCAGTGACCGCTCCAACTGATAAAGTACGGGTTTTAGAAGATGGTACATATGAAATATTTGGAAATGGAGTGTGGAAACAATTCTAATCCTAAAAAAGACTTAAATTTGACATTATTAAATTCTAGAAATGATTAATAAAAAAAATAAATTAATTGGAATAGGTTATTGGCATAGTTGCTATGAACCTGATATGCCAGATCCCGCGAAGTTTATAGATAAAAATTGGGATAACATTGAAAAACAATTCGTTATTAAGTATTTAAAGAAAGGTCTATCAGTAGCTGATTGGATGGGGATAAGTTGGTGTAGATTTAGGTGTGGTGAAACGAATATGGGCGCTAGATGTTTAACAGATGGGACATATATCTATCCTGAAGGTTTAGTTCATTATATAGAGAAGCATGGTGTTAGATTACCTAAAAAATTCGTTGAACATGTACTCAATGAAGATGGAAATGACATAGTATTTGATAAAAATCAGAATTATGAAACTGATTTTAGTTGGTGGAAAAAAGAAATAGGCTTTGATTTTAGCAAAAATGAAAAATCTTTTTTAGCTTCTACAGATAAGGAAATAGAAAATCATAAAAGAAGAGCAAATAGAGGATATGATTAGATTTATAACCTTTCCCTATATCTTGCGAGGTCATATATGTACTAGGCTCGTTTGCTATGAGTACCAAGCATGATTAAATAAATGGAGAGAGCCAGTTACTTTTAGTTGGTTTTATAAAACCCAGTTTATGTTTAGATTAATAGTTGTCACTTTTTTATATACATCTATAATGTTTAGTCAAAGAGACATAATGATTGATGCTAATATTATTCAATGGAAAGAGGGTGTATTTTTAACACCAAATGATTTTAAAGTTGTTAAAGAAGCCAATCCATTTAAAGTTAAAAACGCATTAACTACGTATAGAATAGAAATTTTACCTAAAGAAGTAGTAGTGGATGAAAAGAATCATATTGTAAATTATTTAAAAATGAATCTTGCCACTTATTTTTATAAAAATAAATCATGGTTAGGCGATAAAAAAGATCCTAAGCATTTAGCTCATGAGCAACTACATTTTGATATTGCAGAATTGTTTACTAGAAAAATGCGTAAAGCCTTTGAGGAACTTAAGCATAAAAAGGTTAAGGATTTTGATGCATATCAAGAAGTATACAGTACATATTGGAAAGCTTGTAAAATATATCAAAATACATATGACCGCGAGACTTTTAATGGATCTATGCCTATCCCTAGCAATAACTGGTTATTAAAAGTAGATAAAGAGCTATATGAGCTTGAGGATTATACTTATGGGAAAGTAAAAAGTCGATGGAGGGAGCAAATTAAGAAGCCCTAATTTCATTGGAAAAGTCCTAATTGCTTGGATTTGCAATATGAGATGAGCTATATTGTTTTTAAAAGCCACAACATCGTAATATGTTGTGGCTTTTATACTTCATTGAAATAGATTAATGCATATTTCTAAATATGATAATAACATTCCGGTTTACATAGTTTCTTTAATGAGATGGCTTTAAGTAAATTAATCCTTTTTATGTTTCTATACCTACAATTTTGATTTCTTATTAAAGTCGCATTATGAAATTAATATTGATTTATTCAAAAAAATCACTACTCCCGAAAAATGAAACTAATACACTCTATTTTAGCTTTCTAAGAGTAAATGTTTTAACAAAATACTTATAATGT
This sequence comes from uncultured Aquimarina sp., assembly GCA_947497175.1. Classification (GTDB taxonomy): domain Bacteria; phylum Bacteroidota; class Bacteroidia; order Flavobacteriales; family Flavobacteriaceae; genus Aquimarina. The sequence goes on from CANMFM010000004.1 coordinate 9,315, forward strand.
CAAAAATTAACAACATTGAGGAAAGAGCAACAAGCTGTCTATTAAGTCTTGAGACAATGTGTAGGAATGCAAAGGATAGATGTTCTAGATCTATTACTAAAAATTGAGATTTTATTATCCTATTCATCGGGACCTCTAACTAAAAACCAAATTAAATATCTTATAGAGATCGATAAAGGTGTCAAAGAGGATTTAGATACATATTCGTTTACAACCCTTCCTAATGGTAGATTATGCAAGTGCATAGGTACAAACGATTGGCTTTATATCTACAAAGAACAGAAGAAAGGAATCTATAAATGGAAAATATTTGATACCTATTATTTCAAAATTAAGCACCCTTTCTCAAAAATTGCAAAACTTACTAAAAAGAATTTGTTGGAAAGCTTTCAAGATACAAGTGAAGAGGTAGACATTAGAGATTTTCTAACAAAAAACAGAAGTATTAAAAAGAAGAAATTCATTAGAAAATTGCTAAAAGTAAATCTTCATAATACTAGCAACTATTAAGCCTTAACCGAAATAAACATATGATGTGACTACTACATAAAAAGGGAAAATTAACTTAAACACATCATTTATGGAACATATGAATGTATTCCACAGGATATTTCATGGGAATCTACATCCATTAACTAATCAAAAGACAAAAGAATACTATTTAACCTATCTTGAAAATAAAAAGCATGATGAATTAGGAAGGTGTGATTTTAGAGATTTGAAGATGACTAACACTAGTACTATCACTTTAAAATTTTGGTATTACCAAAGTTTGTTCAATCATACTCTGCAAAATATTAAGTGGGACTTACACAAAAAGTTATTCTCTCTAGATAAAAAAGTTGAGGATATAGATAATCTTATAAAAAATTACCAGAACTATGTTTTGAACTATATGAGAATTATAGAACAAAACTATCTATCAGTTGAAGATAAGAAATCAATATTTAAAATTTCTGAAGAAAAAACTAATACAGATATTTTTAAGATTTTATACAAAACATTGGATTCAATATTACTTTTTTTAGAAGAAACTTTTCTTAAGTATATAGATAAATCTTTGGATATTCCATACCAACAAAGAATATGGTTTGCGCATCAAAATCAGGACACAATAAATACTATACAGGGTAAAATCCCCAGTCTCAAGGTTCAAAAAATTGTTAAAGATGAAATACATCAATTATTGTCCAAGATAAAGGACAATACAATTTCGGATCTTACTTATGAATCCAAAGAATATTATTCAACCTTTATAAAAGTCTTAGATCATCTTTTTAATAAAGAAAAACTTCCTTCCAAAGAACAACTATATGAGGTGCTTATTAGTTTGGATTTTAATACGTTTAAGATTTTCTTTTTTATGACTGACGACATTAAAAACAAGGTCAAAAGTTTAAAAAATAATGAGGATAAACTAAAACTGTATCGAGAATACTTAAAAAAAGTCAAAACCATTGTAAACACTATCCCCTATCGATTAAATCCAGAACTGCCTCCATTAAGAAAAAACCTTTTAGATTGGATCACCGAAGAAATAACTTTTTATGAAGAGCTTATAAAGTTTAATAAATCAAGAGTATTAGAAGAAACTCTCAATAACAGGAAACTTTTAAAGGTTTCGGTACCAGAAGTTTCTTTAATCACAAAATTGCTATATGAATCTAAAGTGATTGATGGCCCCAGAACTGAGTTGTTTTCATTTCTCTCAAAGACTTTTAGAACAGAAAAAGCAGCTCTAATTTCATCAGAAAGCTTAAGTAACAATTATTATTCGGTAAGTGAAAGTTCAAAAAGGTCAGTAAAAAAGATACTCAAAGGAATGCTTCTTCAATTGGATCAAATGAAGGGAGAATTATAGTTATTTTTCTTTAAAAAGGTGTAAACAATTGTGATCATGTAAAAAAGCCAATAATTGCTGTAGCATTCGATACGAAAATCCATCCATTTCTAATAATTCGGACCCCTTGATTTCTAATAACTTTTCGAGTGTGTGAATGTTATGTTTTTGCATGAATGTCTTGATCTCTTTGGACAGATCCAAATTTTCTATGGAATTTTTTAAAATAAGGGGTTGCATTAGGGTGATACTTATCAATGATTATATAGTTATTTTGGATCACAATATACCATTATCTCCCTCAAATATCGAATTTATTTTCAGTTTAATTCATTGTTTTTCAATCAATTAAAACTTAAACAAAGGGTTGTAAACCCCTTTGTCACTGTTTTAATATGGTCTTAATGATTCTCTTTGTCCCAAATAAGTTTTAATCGAGGAAAAGTGTCAAAAGATAAAAAGATAGACTGGTCTAGAATAGACAGAAATAACCTGCCATATGGTGATTGGATTGTTTCTCATAAAAATTCCAAAAATAGCATCATTTTAATATCCCGTGATGATTTTCTCGAACAGTTAGAAATTAGAGTTAACAATTAGGAATATGGAAATAATTGTATTTGAATCTGAAGCATATCTCAATTTACAACGAGAAATGTTACAAATGGTAAGAACCACCATACGTGAAGCCAAAGAAGAAGCATTAGCGAATATGGATCCCGCAAACGATTGGTTATCTCCCGAAGAGGCAAAAAGTTTATTAGGAATAAAAAGCAAAACAAAACTACAAGAACTACGAGATTTTGATGAGATTTTATACTCTAAAGCCGGTAAAGTTATTCGCTACTCTAAAACCAGCATACTCGAGTATCTAAATCGACACATTGTTAGGTAAACAACTGTAAATACTACTACTATGCTTACACTTGAGGAACAATTGGTATTTCTAGAAGAAAAGAAAAAAAGCGATATAGGTCTTCTTACCCATTTACAAAGTCAGTTTGGTGAAATACATAAGGAGATATTTACAGAGCGGATTAGTCATGTCATTTTTTGCTATGATTCAGTTTTAAAATCTTTGCAAGAATTAATAATTAAAAATCAGGGATGATATGAAACTTATTGTATTTGAAGAAAAGACTTATTACAAAATGTACGAGGAAATGTTAAGAAGGATGTATAAAATTGCATCAGAAGAAAAAGCCTTATCCTGTTCAGAAGAAGAACATGATTTCCTTACTACCACTGAAGCGCTAAAACTTCTGAAATTAAAGAGTAGAAATCGACTTTATAACCTTCGGGAACAAAAGGAAATTGTTTTCTATCAGCATGGCAGGAGAGTTCTATACTCCAAGAAGAGTATCATAGCTTATATAAAAAGACAAAAAATAACATAAAAATGATCTATAAATACAATTGTATGATCAATGAAGAAATTAAACCCTCAAGATTATATTATAATTTTAGTTCCTTATTTACAGCAACAAAATCCTATATAGATAATTATAATAAAGATAATTTTGAATTAAAGAGTCGCATTAATGCAAATCATAGGGCAACCGCAGAACTGATTACACGATTATATGCCAAACAATTAAATAAAGCTATATCCCGTGGAGACTCATTTGAAGATGGAATTCCAGGCTTTAAAACCTTTAATCCTAGTTTAGCGTCATGTAAAGGATGTACAGTGAGAACTATAATTAATCACAAGGATCGATTAAAAGCTGCAGGGTTTATTATTAAAGAAGTTCATCATGGTAAAACAGGGATAGAATTATGGATTAATCCATTAATTTTTGATGAAAGAGTGAAAAATTTTCACCCATTAGTTCAAGAACATCAAGAACAAAAGAATAATAATAGTGATGTTAATAGTTTAATAAATGTAACTAGAACACTGCAGGAACATCACAAGAACACGGAGGAAAGTCGGATTTCCAATTCTGTTAATGCGAAAGCAAATGAATTGGAACCGGCTTTTTTACAACGATTGGTTAATAATTTTTGGAAGTACGCTCGTTCAAAATTGTTTCCCGATAATATATTTTCCAAAGAGGAAGAATTAAAAATACTAGCGAATATTACAACAACTGTTTACAGAAATTTTGAAGTCAAGGGGAGTTACAAAGATTGGAAGGAGTATCAAGATAGCTTGTATAAAAGGGTTGAGATGGTAAAACGATGGTTAGACCGAAATCCTTATCGATGGATCCCTACTGCATATCTATATTTTCATCCACATAATAAGCGTAATAATTTTAAAAACACGTATCAATGGTATTTAAAACAACAAAATCTCAAACGAAATATCCGAAATCGAATACTTATACAAAAAGCAGAAAAAGAATGGATTGATCATGATAAAGGAGAAGGTAAACATAAAGATAAAAGTCGTTTACAATTATTTCGTTTACAACTCAAACACCTTGAATCTTATAGAGATAAGACATTACTCAAGGCATATGAAAACAGTTTACAAAAAATACTATCCAAAGACTTAATCAAATGATTCCTTCAAACTTACCTAGCGTAGCATTGACCAAATGCATAGTCTATTTTAAAGATGGAAATTGTGGAACCTTTTATTCTTTAGATAAAAGCCATAAGAACGCCAGGCCCAATAAAATCTTAGGGTTAAAAAGGTTGGAAAAAATGCTTCTCCAACGTTTTAAAGGGACATGGGAAACCGCAATAATCTATGAAAATCAACCCAACGGTAGAGAAATTGCTAAATATAGGGGTGGTGTTAAGGTATATTGAATTGGTTATGAGTTCATGCTTTTTTTAAAAAACATCACAGTTTCAATTTTTGAAACTGTGATGTTGTAATTTAGCGACAAATTAACTAAAGATCATATTGAGAAATATAAATTGGACTAAAAAAAGTGGAATTCTAATAATCGCTGTATGTTTGAGTGCTGTGCTATTAAAATATTTAGTTCAACCCTACAGGGGAACATGGATTTATCAATATGGCAGTATGATTTCATTACTTGTTTTTTATAGTGGAGTTTTATGGTCATTTACCAATACATTTCTTTTGGTCTCCAAATACAAATCTGACATTAAAAATAATTTGATTTGGATTTTATTAAGCGCAATTCCATTTTTGTATGTCGGAATAATGATGACGATTGCCATGACTCAAACCATTGAATAATGTTCTGGAAAAGAAAGAGAAATAAACCAACGAATTTTAAATGCCCTGAATGCGGGCAAGCTCATTCGGAATGGCCCGCCCTTACTTTTAAATCGCCTTCAAATTATCACAACCTTTCTGACCAAGAAAAAGTAAAACTGGGAAAATTGGATTCTGATTTTTGTGAAATTCATTACCAAGATCAGATTGACCGTTTCATAAGAGTTACTCTAACTCAAAAGGTAAATGATGCTTGTGAAAATTTGGATTACGGACTTTGGGTTTCGTTAAGTGAAAAAAGTTTTTCTGATTATAAGACAAATTTTGATAGTCAAAATCATGAAGTTTGTTATTTTGGTTGGCTTTGTAGCACTATCCCAGAATATGAAAACACTATGTCAATCCCTTGTGATGTAATTACCAGAAAGGGGAATCAAAGACCTGAAATTTTTCCTCATCAAGATTTTGATCATCCATTTGTTAGAGATTTTTATGATGGAATTTCGAAAAGTGAAGCGGAAAATCGAATTAATGAAATGATAAAAACGATGGATGACAATAATATGTAATCAAAGCAGATCAGTTATACAGCAAAAGGTTAAAGTATTTTCGAGATGCAATGCGCAGAAAATTGAAAGACAAAGTAATGTTTTACTCGCCTAGAACATATATTTATATTACTATTTACAATCGGAATGATTATTACAGAATATCATATTGAACTATATATACGAGTCGGAGGTGATCTAGATCATTTGCAGCGAATAGGAACACCTCTAGAAAAAAGTATTAATAATTAAGATATTATTGTATTGATGGAAGAGATTGTTTCCGATCTAGAGCTTGTAAGAAAAGGAATAATTTCAAGCCAGAATGCAGAAAAAATAAATAGTAAATTAAAGCAAATATGTGCTAATGATGATGTAATTGCTCAAATAAAAAAGTTAGAATTATATAGGTAGTACTTTAAATACAAGACAACGTAGATAACACCAAACCTCATGCAATTTATAGCTATAGCAAATATTACAAACAAAATTAAATGGAAAAAATAGTAAATCAAACTCATAATAAATACACTTTCATATACGCATTATCAAGATTATTTGAGAGAGCTTCGTATTACGGATTACGTTCGTTATTGGTTCTTTATATGGTTGGAGAAAGCTTAAAAATGCCTACAGAAGAAGCTTTAAGTATTTATGGGTGGCTTACAGCTTCGATTGTTTTTTCACAAATCCTAGGAGCTTTCCTTGGCGACCTGGTTATTGGCAATAAAAAATCAATAATTATAGGTGGTATTTTGCAGGCCATAGGGGCTTTTAGTTTTTGCATACCTTCAACAACAGGATTATATATTGGAATTGTACTTGTTGTTTTAGGTGGAGGATTATATACACCTAATATGATTTCTCATTTTGGGAAACTTTACTTAAACAAGACTAAACTCCTAGATTCTGGGTTTATAATATTTTATTTAGCTATTAATATTGGAGCCTTTATCGGCACTATTCTAATGGGATATTTTGGCGAAAAACTTTGGTGGAACTATGGATTTATAGTAGCTGGACTGCTAATGTTGATTTCTATTATTTTTCCACTGATCTCAAAAGAAACAGATACCACGCAAAAAATAGAAAGAGATACTCATATTACTCAAAAAATATTAAAAGTTATTAGTGCATTTATTCTGGTGGCATTATTTTGGGCAGTTTACGAAATATCTGGTATGAGATTTTTCGATTTAGAGATAAAGTTTAGGGAAATTTCGACTTTGAATATCTCAAAAAGTCTTTGGTCATCCTTAAACTCAGTTTTTCTAATTCCAATAAGTATTATTGCAATCATTGTTTGGTCTCTTTTTTATAATACCCAGTTTATCAAACTGACAATTGGTTTTATATTGGGTGCTATTTCTTTTGGATTGCTCTTATTCATTCCAGAAACTCCTTCAGAACAACATCTTATTTTATATCTGGTTTCATTACTATTTTTAAGTATTTCAGAGATTCATATTGCTCCAATAATACATTCAATATTAACTCAATATACAAACCCAAAATACCTGGCAATTGTTATCAGCTTAGCATTTATTCCTACTCGGTTTTTCTCTTACATTGTTGGAATATTTAATGATGATTTATATAACAATCCACTATTTTCTATAAAGCTTGGAATAACTATTTTGAGTGTAACAAGTATTGCATTAATTACTTATGTTTTCATAAATAAAAAAACATCTATAGTTCAGCATCCAAGCAATTCATAGTTGTTTTTAGGGAAATTACATCTATTACACTTGATAGTAGACTAAGTTAAAGATTATTCCATTCAATGAAATTCCAAAAAGACCTAAAATTTTTAATCGCAAAAATCTTCATAGTTGCATTGGTTGTATTTTGCGTTTTCTTTTTCGGAAATAAAATCTTAAAAAGGGTTTTATATATTGAACTGAGCGAAACTGAATTAAACATAATTATGTCTTTGGCCTTCTTATTCATTAATTATTTCATGGTTTATGCTATTGAGCTGAAAGAAAATTTATTAATTATTAAAAATTTATACGGATTTAAAATTAGGGAATGGGATTTAAAGATTCCTTTTAAATGAAAAATCAGTCAAAGATCACCAACGTATGAAGGTGAATTTATATTGACATTATTAGGAAAAAAATACTCAAATTTAATCGATATAAAATTTACTTCCCAAAATAGGAAACTTCATTTGAACGGGCATATTTTATCTAAAAGAGGACTAAAAGATTTTCTTAATAAGACAAAAAAATAAGTACACTATTGTTGTTTATAATTTGACTATTATGTCACATACCCGAAACTAAGGAAATATCCCTTTCAAAGATTTTTATCCATAAAAACCATTTCAGTTTCAAAAAATGAAACTGAGATATTATATTTTCGCAGTCGAATTAGAAGGAAATAAGAATCTATAATAAGTAAGCATAAATTTTAGAATAGTCCCCAAAATTAATCACAAAACGAATACTACCTTTTCAAAATAACATATGGTCTCAAAAGAAATCAAATTATCTTCAGAATTTAAAACCCAAACTACAAAAGCAATAGCTTCGATTATTACTTTCGTATTGGTATATATCTTAATTTTTCTATTATCTGTTGCTTTAACAGCAGCATGTGTATATGGCGGTGTAATGATTGCAATTACAATTCCAAGACTTTTTGGAATTGCTTTAGGAATCGGGCTGGCAAGTTTAGGATTTATGGTGCTTTTCTTTTTATTGAAGTTTCTATTTAAATCGAATAAAGTAGATCGTTCTAATCTTCATGAAATAACGAAGAAAGATGAACCGGAATTATTTAAATTGGTTAGTGAAATTGTAGAAGCTGTAGGAACAAGTTTTCCAAAGAGAGTGTATTTATCAACAGAAGTTAATGCTTCCGTTTTTTATGATTCAAACTTTTGGAGTATGTTTTTTCCGGTAAAGAAAAATTTACATATAGGACTTGGTTTGGTAAATTCAACACGAAAAGAAGAATTAAAAGCAATATTAGCTCATGAATTTGGCCATTTTTCACAGCGAACCATGAAGGTAGGAAGTTATGTGTATAATGTAAACCAAGTAATTTTTAATATGTTATATGATAATGATTCATATAATAAGGTTGTTCAAGAGTGGGCTAGTGCTAGTGGGTATTTCTCAATATTTGTGATCATTGCAATCAAAATAGTAGAAGGTATCCAGTGGATTCTACAGATAATGTATGGGGTGGTTAATAAGAGTTATTTAGCATTGTCAAGAGAAATGGAATTTCACGCTGATGAAATAGCGGCAAATGTCACAGGTTATGAACCTCTTAAAAGTTCTCTTCTTAGGATGACTTTGGCCGATCATTCTTTTAATACAGTTCTATCTTTTTATGAAGGAAAAATATCGGAGAACTTAAAAAGTGAAAACATTTTTAAAGAGCATCAATATTTGCAAAACTTTTTGGCAAAAGACGATGAAATTCCAATTGTAAATAACCTTCCTGAGGTTCCAATAGAAGAATTAAATAGATTTAATAAGTCTAAATTGGTGATCAAAGATCAATGGACATCACATCCAAGTACTGAAGATCGAATCAAAAAGCTGGAAGCAACCAATATTTTGTCTGAAGAATACACAAACGATTTGGCTAATGAGTTGTTTTATGATATAGAAAAAACTCAAAAACAACTTACACTTGAACTTTTTAAGAAAGTAAAATATCCAGAAACTCCAACATCAAATTCTCTAGAAAATTTTAAGTTAGAGTTTGAAGAAGAGTTTGAAAAAAATACTTTCTCTAAGGTGTTTAACGGTTATTATGATAGTAAAAACCCGATACCTTTTGACATTGACGCACATAAAGTTTCAGGATCCAAAAACAGCATTGAAGATTTATTTTCAGGAAAAATAATTAACTTAATTTATGATGCAATTGCCTTAGAAAATGATATTGAAAGTATTAAAAGAATTGCATACAAAACAGTTAAAATTAAGACTTTTGATTATGATGGTAAGAAGTATAGGCAAAAAGAAAGCAACGCTTTAATTCTAAAACTTCAGAAAGAACTAGAAGAGGTAAATAACAAAATAAAGCAAAACGATATTGATATTTATAACTTCTTTGTAAAGGCTGAAGACAAGAATAATACAAATCGAATAAAAGAACTTTATTCTAAATTCTTTGATTTTGACGAAGAATACAATTCTAAGATTGAGATTTATACGAAGTTATCAGATAAACTTCAATTTATTAATTTTAATACTCCATTCGATCAGATTAAATCCAATTTTAGAAATATTAAACCTTTAGAATCTGAATTAAGAGATGGTATCAAACAATTATTAAACGATGATAGTTACACTTCTGAAATAACTAAAGAGATGAAAAGGGCCTTTGAATCATACATAATAGGAGAAATAGAGTATTTTGGACATGAAAGATATTTTGATGATAATTTAGAAGTTCTATTCACTTCGTTGAATGGTTTTGGATATATATTATCTCGAGGGTATTTTCTCAAGAAAAAAGAATTATTAGATCATAAAGTATCTTTACTGGAAAGCAATAAGTAGTTTAACACAATTAAATTATGAGATATAACCGTGAATTACTAAATCTTGTAATTGTTAAATCGATTCAGTTTATCGTTGGAAACATTATTCTTTATTTAATTTTGTTATTAATTACACAGAAAACAGAGTTGCATTTTAGCCTTAGTGCCTATGCAATAGGATATATCTTATTTTTAGCTTTTACTATCGGAGTTTTCTTTTATAAGAAAAATCTTGAGAAGAATAAACATAATTGAATATATTTATTCTTTTAATAAAAAATGTATGAATCAAGAAATATTGAATTGAATTTATGATTTTAAAAAATCTTTTACCTGTAATTGTGGTTTCAATGCTCATGGCAATACTTTATGCTGTATCAAAGAAAAAACCCAAAGAAGATGGACATGGAAATATGATTCTACAGCTACCAAAATTCTATCCAATATTCGGAATTTTGGTTATTATTGGTGGACTTGGATTATTAATCTTTGCTTTCTTCTTTGGTAAAGAGAATGATGCAATTTTAGCTTCTATTTGTAGCCTATTAGCATTTCTTACTGATTTGTATTTATTTGCTAAGGGTTATATATCCTATATTAAGGTTACCGATTCAGGAATTATAGAAACCTCTATGTTTGGAAAACAAAATGAAATTAAATGGGATGAGATCAATGACTTATCCTTTGGAAAGGTTAGCTTAGAATTGAAAATTGCAGCTTCTGACAAAAATATTAAAGCCCATATGCATTTAATTGGTTTCGATAACTTGATAACTAGATTGGAAGAGAAAACCGGAAAATCAAAATCTGAAATGGGAATTCCTGAATTAAATTAGCATATAAGAATTTTTAAGTTACCCCTGGATACAAGTAAAGTGTAAAAACAATTCACTCCTCCACCCCAAAAGCCCTAAACACCATCCGTACCTCATAAGGATATAATAATTGTCTACGACCCGTATTTAACCCCTCAATTTCTTTAAGTTTTAATCTCAGGGTTTCTCGGCTTATACCAAACTTTAAAGCGAGCTCGGCTTTACTCCAAAATCTCATTTCCATAGTACTATTTTAATTCGTTTTAGACTTTTATAACTTCAAGAACCAAATGTTTACCAGTTTTGTAAACTCGGCCCAGTAACCCCACTAAACTACAAGGATTTCAAGTAACAACCATAGCTAAAACAGGCTTATACAATCTCATTTGTATGTTGTTTTCAAACCCTATTTCTTTGATATAAAACAAAGAATTATGTTCAAATGGATTGCCGGAGGATTGGCCGCATTTTTTTCGATACGATACTTATCCCGGTTACAACGGGCAAGTACTAATATCACCTCTCGTATACGAGTGCGTATCCATAAGATCAATCTAACCGGGATTGAACTCAAAGCAGAAGTGCAATTACAAAACCCCAACCCGGTATCCTTAAAGCTACAACATCCATTTGTCAAAATTTTATTTAAAGATAAACTGTTAGGCAGTTCCACGATTGAAAACCAGGTTATTGAGATTCCCGAGAACAGCCAAAAGAATTTTGAATTACAGATTCAATCCGCAGGATGGCTGACACTCATCCAAATACTGGGAACTAAAGTAGTAAGCGATATTCGATCCGGAGCTCCCATTCAATTAAAGATTCAAACACAGGTAACCACCAGGGTCAATGGATTGCCTTATGAAAAAATGGATAACATCATAGTACAACTCTAATGCAGGCACAGGCAAAACGACATATCCGTTCGGGAGCGCAGTTTTCTCATTTGATTCCTCAACGTATCAGCAAGGATACGGTGGTTATAGGTTCCGGGAAAGCGCAACTACAAGATACCCTAAACCTGATGAAAAAGATCATTCAGGAGACTAAGGAAGATACTGCGACACTTGCTATACACTTAAAAGGACATACTGTGAAAGAGACTTGCAAGAATATCTGGCAGTTTGTCTATGGCCATATCCAATATACCATGGATAAAACCGGTATAGAGCAAGTACGTCGACCTTCCCGAACATGGGCTGATCGCAATAGCGGAGTGGATTGTGATTGTTATACGGTTTTTATCAGTAGTATCCTTTTTAATCTTGGAATCCCCTTTAAAATGAGAATTACCAAGTATGGAGGTAAAAAACACTTTCAACATGTATATCCTATAGTACCCACACCCGGAGGTCATATTACCATGGATTGTGTGACGGACAAATTCAATCACGAAGTCCCATATTCTGAAAAGAAAGACATCGGGATTAACGATACTATAGATACTCAAGATATCACCGGGTTAAGTGGTGTGGATACGGCAGATATCAGCCTGGATGGTATAATCCAAGAACGCATTCCATTACGAGAGATGATTCCCAATAGGACGACAAGGATAAAATGTACACCAAGCCCCATATCTACTCAGGGAAAACGAAAGGTTGTAACCTCAGGAACTCTGGTATCTCCTTTTCGGTTTAAGGAACATCAAAATGCAAAAACGAGTACCTCTAAAAAGGATTTCAATTTGCTGAATTACCTACTCATCTCGGTGATTTCCGTTTCTGTGGGAATTGGAGTTATCAAGCTATTGACTAAAAAAGCGCAAAGAGCGAAATACGTAAAAAAATAAATCGGGCTTATGACCCTTAAAAATGACACCTATGGAATTACACCGATTGGATGGCTTTGATGCCAGCGGACTAGATCATATGGAGATCACAGGAAGCCTTTCCCAACAGGAACCTGATCTGATGCTAAAAGGCGTTAATGACGCCCCTGATATCGCCTATGAAATTTTAGATAAAGATGGAAATGTGATCTTATATGCCGATAGCGAAGAGAATATTTATGTGATCGATGGCTTGGGAGGTTTCTTTAAAAAGATTGGACGTGGATTAAAGAAGTTTACCCGAAAAGTAGGTAAGTATGTAATTAAACCTGTGGTCAGGACCTTAAATCGTTTTATTAATCCTGTGACCATTTTACTTCGTAATGGATTTTTACTAGCCATGAAGTCTGACATGATGAAGGTTGCCAGCCGACTTCGCTTTGGGTATCTCAGTACCACCCAGGCCAAGAAAATGGGAGTCGATATGCGCAAGTTTGGTAAGCTTCGAAAAGCGGTAGAAAAAGCAGAGAAAATTTATCGCGTGGCCGGAGGAAGAGGTAGAAACCTTAGAAAAGCTATTCTTACCGGAAAAGGGAACAGGGATCGAAAAGTACCATTAAGTGGTTTTACCATTGGAAGTATTGATGAGGAACCGATCTTTTATAGTGATCCTTTTGAAAAATTCGTGGTAGAATCAGATGTGGACACTTTTGAAGCATTTTTAAATAATGAAGGACACCTGGATGGATTAGGAGCAGTTGCTACCGGAACTGCAGTTGCTGCTGCCAGTGGCGCGGTTGCTAGTGTGGCTAAGGTACTCAGCAAAATTGGAAACATTTTCGGGAAGGCAAATAATGTAGTGAACCAGGTGAGCCAGGTCAAACAACAAGCACAAACCTTGTTTCAAAAACCAAGGAGATTTCCAAGACCTCCTGCGCCCCGACCCTTGCCACAACCTCTACCACGTTCTATACCAAGAACGAGCGTACGACCTACCCGGATTTCAAGAGGACCTGCAAGGTCTGTGCCTGCAGTGATTTCAAGAAATAAACCGCTACCCGCTAAAACCAATACGACAACATCAGCTGAAAAGAAAAGCTGGATCGAACGAAATAAAACCCCGTTACTTATAGGAGCAGGTGTTTTGGTGGCTGGAAGTGCCATTGCCATAGCGGTAAAATCGAATACTAAGAAAGCTTCGAGACCAGTTTCCGGAGTTCCGAGAAAACGCCTCAAGCAAGGGAAGCAAAAAAATACTGGTAGAGATGCACTTGGACGATTTACTAAAGGGCATACTGTAAAAAAGAAAAGAACAGTAAAACGAAAAGCCCCAGAAAAACTAATCCCCAAGGCTCTGCTATGATTTTTAGTAATTGAAATTAGATCGTCAGATAATTCCAATACAAAATCTCCTTAATAAACAGGATAAATATAGTGCGCTGACAAGGCAAAGAAATGAACTAAACATTATTAAATAATTATGAAAACAAAAGCAAATGTAAAAGATAGTCTCCTGGAAGTAGGACAACACCTGAGTACAGGAGTATTAGGAATGGTAGCTGGTTCTGCCGTAGGTAGGTATTCCCTCGCCCTTGGTGCGCTGACCATATTCGGGGGAGCCTACTACGGTAAAGATTGGATTACTTCGGCAGGAGTCGGAATGGCATTCTCTAATGGATTTGGAGGGAAGTCGAAAACCACCAATGGTATTGATGGTATCCAAGACAATCTGGAAGAAGCTAAAGACAGGGCAGTCAACTCTTTAAAGGCCATTGGTAAAAAACTATACCTTGATAAGCTATCGCCTTCCATGGCACAGAAACTTTCTCTAGGGAATTTAGAAGATCGTCCCCTGGTATTTATGGGATCGGATATGGTGGATGAAGGTGACTTTAATACCGATGAGATTGATGATGTGATCCAAAGGATAGAAGCCGGAGAACCTATTCCCACAGCTGACATACAAGAAGATTTCACCCAGGGTGTGGACGGTGATATGGGGGCAATACATTTTGGAAATCTTGACATGACCGAATTACAAGGGTCAGAAGATATCACAGAACTCAACGCAGTAGCCTAAGTCGCAAGGCGATGGCTATAAATTATTAGAGTCGTTAGTACAAGATATTGAGTTTTCAATACTACTGTAAAAGATATTCTAATTACTCATTACTAAATACTTAATACTAATAATACAATGAATACCATGAAAAAAAGTTCAAGAGCACAATTTTTAGAAATTGTCAATGCTCATATCTCCCTTAGAGACCAGGCAAAAAAGTACGATCCTGCTATGGTCAAGGTAGCTATGGATATTAAAGATGGAAGATTACAACTGGCGGATGCTGCCTATTACTCTATCAAGTTTGCAGGCAACCGGGCTAATATTGATATGTTCGAAACCCAGGATGCCAAGGAGATTGGGATCACTAATGTCACCCAATCCAAGTTACAGAAAGATAGATTGTTTTTATGCAACCGTATTATCCTGTTAGCAGCTGAGATTGATGGCGATCTGCCTGATAGTGATTCCCAACTAAAAAAGACGATCAAGCAAACCAACTTTGATAGTATTAAAAAGGTAGCAGGCCTACAAAATGGAGTATTTTCCCTGGTGGCCAATAAAAAGACCATCATTGATGAGCGTCCGATGCAGGAATTTGTGACCGATAATAATCTGATGACCAATCTAGGAACCTACTACCTGGAGAGTCCACGATTTATTCGCGATGATGAAGAGTTTGAATTCAATATCGAATTGGGTGATGATGCCCCGGAGAAAACGTTGGTTAAGGTAGTTCTGGCAGGAACAGTGACCATTCCGGCATAATTCATTGGATGATGGAAAATAGTACCAAAGAAACGCGCGTAACCTTCTCTTTTAGGATTCCTGAGGCCAATAAGCTGATTACTGTAGATAACCTGGAGCTGCCTAAACACACCAAAATGGTCAAAGGGCTTCAGCTGATCTCGGATTATCCCGATAAGCTCTACTACAGGGGAAGTCAACGTATCGAGATTGGTGGTGAGGAACTCTTCCCCGACGGGTTTGATAGTAAGATCTTGATGTCTTCTTTAAGTGTTGCTCCTAAAGAACGATTCTTTGATTTAGGAGCGGTATTACCGGGAGACCTATCGGTGAAAGTGCGCTACCAAGATACTGATCATCCCAGTACGGATTTTCGAGAAGGATATAAGGTAAGCCTAATTATACTCATCCACGAAGCCGTATAGCGGCATTTAAAAATGAAAAAATGAAATGTAAGATTGAGACATACAATAAAGAAGACGGTAAGAGTGTTATAGTTCGCAGGAAGTTTGTGCCTATACAATTTAAAATAACAAAGGAAAACCAATTTGTAAACGCCTCGGCCAAACTTCCTTTTACTACATCTAAAGTGATTGGAGTGCTTACCGTTAAAAAGGTAAACACCTGTAATAAAGCCATCTTTGCACCCAGATATTATACCGGAGTTACCGACAATCAAATACAGGATGCTTCTTTTTTAGAAACCAATCCGGGGGAAGAGTATGCCCAACCCTACCCGCCTGATCTTACATTCGATATTTTTTCTGATTTCAAGTGGTGGTACTTTGCACATCCTATCCTGGATCGAAAGCCGATCATCACCTTAAATGGGTTTGATTTAGAAATAGTACCCAAAACAATTACTATCAATTTGGAGGGGTACTGTGATCCGCAGGACTACTATCTCTGGAGCGGGATTCTTCCTCTGGAGGGAACCGGGCTATCGATCTCATTTACTGATTCCATATAAACGAATGAATTATGATACTAGGAACACTCACCCTTCAGCAAAAAAGAGGGGTGTTTTATAAAGAGATACACATCGCTTGTGCAGATCAGTTTTCCAATATAGAAAACAACGAATTAAACGGTAATGCTGCTCTTTCAGATCAAAATGCTCATGAAAGCTTCAGAGTAAACCCAGTGGATGAATCGGGTACTACAGATTATATCTCAGCCACCTTTGAAGATGATGGAAAAGCCAACTATCCCTATGAGATTACCGTATGGCTTCTTATCGAAAGTCAATTCAGTCCGGTCCAGCCCATCATGGGCATTTGAAATCATACGAATCACGTGTGATAAAAGGATAGAGTATGCATAGGAATAATATAATAAATCACGCTTTGCGTGTGAGACAATAAAATATAAGAGGTGTTATGCAGGAAGAATTTGCAATACAATATGCCGATAGAAGGGCCAAAGAGAGAGGATACGATTCGTACCGAATTGTTTATCGGGAATTTGTGATTCCTGCCAAAGGAATGCTCAAATTCCAGGCAAACAATGAGCTTTGGCTCATCACCCATATCGGGTGGGGACTGATTGTAAAATCAGACTATGGCCGACATGAACATTGGTACACCCAGGGGATTGTAGAAAACTCTTATGAGCATGGGGATCATATCGAGATTCGAAATGCCAGGGATGAGCAGGCTACTATTCGTTTTTTACAGGTGATCTTAAAAACTAAAGATGATGGAAGTAAGACATAAAAAACCCGGATCTGTTCGATTAAACGACAGGCAATACCAGGAAATGGAACAACTAGGTTTTCAAAGTGAAAGTGCCTATGTAAAATACAAAATGGAACAAGGGCAATCCAAGCTTGAGGTATTAAAATCACCTTCTGAAAATGTGGTAAGAACACTACCGGTGGTCAGTGAAAAAAGATCGCATCCTGGTGTTATGGAAGATCAGCTCACCATACAACGATTGACTCTTGAAAACCGAAAGCTTCAGGAGAAATTGGAAGAAGTTAGTAAGCATTCTGAAGAAACCTTAAGTGGTGTACATCATAAAGTACATTCCATGCTTCAGGAGGAGTTACAAAAAAGAGATTATGAAAATCTCAAAGAGGCATTTGTAAAAAGTGAAACTAAAATAGAACAACTACAGAAAAGCCTCCATGAGTCAAAGAAAGAAACGGAAGCCAAGCAGCAGGAAATCGAAGCTTTAGTTAAAAAATTAGGATTTGTAGAATTAGGCAAGGCCCTACTTCCCGGAGCGATTTCCGGCTTAGCCAAACAATATCCTAAACAAATGCAGGGGATCGCAGGTACTCTGGGAAGTCTGGGACTCAGCCACCATATAGCGGATGAACATATAGACGAAGCACATAAGGATAATGAACATCTTTTGCACATTTTACATTATCTCAAAGAAGTATGTACTGAAGAACAGTTCGAACAGCTTATTGCCCTTATGATGGAGATAGCAGAGCAAATTAAACAGGATAATAAGCTGATCCAAAAAATAGGGTACTACCTGAATCAATTAAAAAATGATACCCCACAAAGTGAGAAAGCTACAAAGTAGCATAATACTCCTTGATTCTTTGAAAATCAGAAACTTAAAAAAAATGAATACACAAATCACCATAGGATTAGAAGTACAGGACAAAACAGAAGCACACCAGGTTAAAAAAGCTTTTGAGACGATGAACAAACATTTTGGTGCCAAAGGGATTATTCGAATGGAACAGCTATTCCTGAAAGATGCTTTTATACGAAACCTGGTCAAAATGAAACTGGCATAGCCAGAGATTAATTGTAAAAAAATGAAACTATGGCATTACCCGCAGCAGCGCTTGCAATGCAAGCAATAAAAAACAAGCCAAAAGCAAGGATTACTTCTAAAGTGACCACGGTGTTATTGACAGCGGGATTGGGATTAGGAGCTTTTTTTGGAGTACGGGCTTTGATTGGGAAGTTTAAGCGCAATAATCGGGAACGTCTGGCTTTACAAGAAGGCAATCCAGCCAGTTTTGCTACCCAGCTTAAAATGGCCTTTGAAAATGATAATGCTTTTGGATGGGGAACCGATGAAGAAGCTATTTACCGAATATTAGAACAAATATCATCTGCCTCATTGATGCGAAGGGTACTTCGAGCCTACAAAGATTTATATACTAGTAATCTTTCTGCTGATTTAAAGAATGAACTAACCACGCAAGAATATTTGATTGCCCTGGATATTATTAATTCAAAAACATAAATCATGAACACACAAACCGTCGTAAAGCGACCGACCAAAAATAAAACACAAAAAAAAGATGGTACTCAAAAGAAATACGTCATGTACGGTCTTGGGATTGCTGCCCTTATTGGTGGTGGATACCTGGCGTATAATTACCTTAGAAACCGCAGGGTCACAGCCAGAGGAACCATAGCCCCGATCACTCCACCAACACCTAGAGGTATCGTGACTACTCCTATACTTCCTGTGGCTTCTTCCAGTAGTTTTCCACTTCGAAGAGGAGCCAGAGGTTCTTTAGTACAACTAGTGCAAAAGGCTCTGTTACAAAAAGGAGGGCAAGCAGCACTGATCATTAAAGAAACCAGTTTTAGAAATGGCAAACCCGATGGGATATTTGGCACAGGAACCCAGCGTGCTCTGCGAGCTGCCGGATTCCCTTCAGTGATAACACAAAGTACGTTTACCTCACTGGTGGGCAAGAATACGAATGCTTCCTTTGGGAGTTGGGGAGCTGTTGCCAAAGAATTGATCGATGCAGCCAACAAACGAAATCTGTTTGGGGTTCTTAATGGACTTAAGAAGATAAGCTCTCCTAATCAATATAAACAGGTGAGTATATTTTTTCAAAATGTAAGGATCCTTGGAACTCGGGTAACCTCATTAGTCAATGCACTACTGAGCGTAGCGTTTAAATCCAAAGAACTGGAGAAAGTTAAAATAAGAGCAGAGTTTAGAAGAATGGGACTCAAACAAAATGTACGTGGGGTATGGTTTATTCCCAATTTAGGTACTCTTGGAAATTTTAATCACATGAGTGATCAAATTGAACAGGAATGGAATCTGGCTATAGTAGAAAGGCCAACCTTACTCAAAGCTGAAGATGGATCCCTTATTGTTCCTGAACTAGTACCCAATACTGTAGTGGGTTATATTACTGGCATTCATGATGAAATGACACAAATTCTTACTCAATCGGGAGAGACCGTCTATGCGCCTACCAAGAACCTATCGTCAATGTAAACGTAAAATTGAAAAAATAAAAAATAATGAAGACAATAACCGAATGGATTAAAAAGACGCTTAACAAACTAAATCCACTGTGTGGATACTTTGTTGTATGGAGAGAATTATCTTCATTGGCAGTAGGCCTTATTCTTTGGATTCATAGTGCGGTATTCCTGCGCTGGATCGATCCAACAGCAGGAATGTATGATGCAGGGGTATTCCAGGTCTATCTCTTTGCCATCATTGGGATCTTTATACTTCATGGGATTGTTCGTATCCTTATGAAACTTATCTGGCCCACTTCAGAACAGTATCTGGACCATCATTTTCGAGAAGACTTTAAAACCATAACCCCATGGCAAAAACTAAAACTATCCACCTCTATATTCTTTGCGTTTTTATTTGCAGTAGCCTTTTTAGCCAGGACACTGTAGATTCCCTAACCTCCAACAAGGAAACTTTAGAAGAAATGGAGCTAAGAAAATGTGTCAAAGAATTGTATGATTCCCAGGTGGGAGTGCGTGAAACTGGTGGAGATAATCAAGGAGCCCATGTAGCGATGTATTTGGCCAGCATTGGGCTTGATCCGGGCTATGCGTGGTGTGCAGCTTTTGTAAGCTGGTGTTACCAAAACGCTGGGGTCGATGCCCCAACAAGCGGCTGGGTTCCCAGCTATGCTTTAATAAGCAATCGTATTTATGAGCGAGGAAAATTTTTAAAGAAAAAGCCACAAACGGGCGATGTTTTTATGATCTGGTATCCTAACCTTAATCGACCGGCTCATATTGGTTTTGTCGATCAATGGGGGGCAACATGGATTACCACTGTAGAAGGGAATACCAATATCAATGGATCAAGAGAAGGTGATGGGGTATATAGAAAACGTCGATTAAAAAAACAGGTATGGGCAGTATCTGACTTCATCGGTAGCACCGACAAGCATTAAATTATCAATGAACAACTAAAGAATGTTATCAAAGAGCTTACAAATATTACAAAGCAAAGGGTACGAAATTTACAGACAACCCTATCGGTTAAATATTGTAGGCTATAGAAGTCGGTATGTTCGCAGTAATCAATTTGATGATGAGATTCATGTATTCTATACCAATGATCAGGGAAAATGGGTATACCATATCTTTAAAGCTACTACAGATCCAGGACAGTATTGGTTAGAAAATCCAATACATCCACAAGGGACGGCATTTTTAAAGAAAGGTCAATATAAAGGTGCCTATAGTGTAGGTCTGCATAGAGGAGTTTACCCTGCACTGATACAAAAAGCTCCGGTAACGATTATAAGGGATTATCAGCGCAAAGGATTATTTAAATGGTTTGAGTCTGGCATTACGGATACCGGAAGGTTTGGAATCAATATTCATAGAGCAAGAAAACAAGGGATCACCAATGTGATTGATGACTTCTCTGCTGGGTGTTTAGTATTTGCCAATGCTGAAGATTTTAATCGTTTTATGAATATGGCTAAGGAACATCGTCATCGTTACGGGAATTCTTACACGATAACTCTAGTGGATTTTAGGGATGAGCGTCGAAGACGATTTCGTTATATAGCCTGGGGAGTATTAGTCACTACAGGTGGGTTATTGTTATTGAATCGAATGAATTAGAACATGAAGCTATCAAAAAATACAAAAAAGGCAGGATTAGCATTAATAGGGAGTATGTTAGGGTTTATCATTGCCAAAAAATACTCCCCAAAAGAAACTTATCCTTTTATTTTGATCGGTGGATTTATTGGAAACTGTCTCGGAGAAGAATTGATTAATGAAGATACGTTTAAAAAAACTAATGATTATGAAGGAAACTAAATTACAATCCATTTATTTTGAAGGAGAAGAGCCCGTAAAAATCAGGGCATATTATAAATATGAACTTGCAGCATTATACAATATTTGTACTAAAACCTTCTCTTCCTGGATTCATATTTACCTAGAGGAATTAGAACAGTTTGGATATAAAAAAAGCACTAAGCTTCTTAGACCTGAAGTCGTACGTTTTTTGTTTGAGCGGTTGGGAGAGCCTTAAAGAAGTTTATATTTTCTGGGGTATTTATTCCCTATATTTGATAAGCCAACTTTCATTAGATTATTTATAATCTAATTTAATAGAAAATATAGTACACATTATGAGTTATTTAGATTTTGATTACGAATCCAATTCGATATTGGTTTGTAAGGGTAGCGCTAAAAACAAGGATAAAATAAAACCTTTAAAGAAGCATGATTCTTTTATAGAATTTTATTTAAATGATGAATTTAATGGAGTTAAAATTCCGCAATTTCTTTCTAAATATGAGCAAGATGGAATAAAAGGAGAATTGAAATTCAAAGAGCTTTTAGATAAAAACAGCATTCCTTTTTTGTACATAGGTCAAGGTCCATTTGGAATAGAACGTTCTGGAATTTTAATAGATGAAATGAAATCTAAAAGAGCAGATTTTCTTGTAAATATTAAGGATATGGGAACTATACTCTTTGATGCTAAATGTCGAAGAAGAATAGGTTTTCATAATTCAGGTGAAAATTATTTTTCACTATTTACAGAAGAAATTGAACGATTAAGAAATTTACAGGATTCAATTTTAATGCCAGTCTGGCTTGCATTTACTGATAGAGATTTAATAGACTCTACCTCCAATCCGGTATTTTATTTTATTTCTATTTCAACTATTGTTCAATATTGGTCAGGGTTATTTAATTATTTTTCTTCAGAAAATGAGTTTAAGAATGTAAAAGTAATTCGTATACCCAATTCTCTATTAACAAAAATCGAAGATAAAATCATCTTCGAGGTTGGGCATTTAAGGATTGAAGAAGAACTTCTTAATGAGTATGCTAAAAAGTGTATAGGTTTTAGCAGGCTCGTAAAGGACAAAATAAAGGAGGTTATTCGAAATAAGAATTGTTATAAGTCTAGAATGTATGAAGAATTAAAATCTGTTAGAATAGACTTCTGCTATCCTTATGAAGTAAATTCCTTTATTGAAACAATGATTTCTCAGAATATCATCAAATACGAACCCAAAAAATATCTTAAATTGGTCGGAGAATAATATTTTCTTTATTTTGAATTCGAATCTATCATTACTAGGAAGTATCCAGAAATAAGATTATTGCTTTTCAATATAATTGCTGAGATTATAGAATAAGAGAAGTAAAAAAATGATCGCCCCTCCTTTAAACGGACTAAGAAAAACCACAAAAACTCCAATCACATATTATGGAGGTAAGCAAGCATTAACTAAGCTTATTCTTTCTTTAATTCCCAAGCATAATTTGTATTGCGAACCTTTTGTTGGTGGTGGAGCAGTATTCTTTGCAAAGGAGCCTGGTGCTGCAGAAGTGATTAATGACCTCAATGGTAATGTGGTCAACTTTTACCAGGTATGTAAACGAGATTTTCCGAAACTTAATAAACTAATCCAGGCCACACCCCATAGTCGAAAATTACATAAGGAAGCTGCAGAGATTCTTAGAAGGGATAAGGAAAAGGATAAAATAAAAAGAGCCTGGGCATTTTGGGTACAAACCAATATGAGTTTTTCTGCAAGAATATTTGGTGGCTATGCTTACGAGAGACAATCTAATGGAATTTCAAAAACAATTTTTAATAAAAAGCAGACATTTACCAAAGAGATATGTAATCGTCTGGATCTTGTCGATATAGAATGTAATGATGCTCTAAAGGTTATTGAGAGCCGCGACACTCCTGAAAGTTTCTTTTATATCGATCCACCCTATTTTAATTCCGATATGGGGCATTATAAAGGATATTCGGAACACGACTTTAAAGAACTATTAGAGGTTATAAGTAAAATCAAGGGAGAGTTTTTATTGAGTAGCTACCCCTCAGATATACTTGAGGAGTACAGAAAGAAAAACAAATGGTTTCAACATTCGATAGAAAAAAAGATTGCGGTAACCAAACAAACAAAAAAGAAGAAAACTGAAGTACTTACAGCAAATTATGATATCCAAAAAATAGTATCAAACCTATCTGGTATTCCGGATTTAGAAAGAATTAGGATAAGATCAAGGGCCTTAAAACTACATCTACAAAATTAGTTCTCATCCAGAACGAAACAGAACGATCCCGAAACTGGGAAAGCTACAGGCATTAGTATTGTTTTATGAAAAAACAAGCCATTTCATTTGAGAATTATAATCAAGAGATTATTCATATAAATGTTACGCAACTCCCTAAAATTTTACAAGAAGGTCATCAATTTTTTATGGATGCCAGGGACTTTTATCAAAGTGAACCTATTATAAAAGAAACTATTGATATTTATCTAGAGAAATTAAATGCTCATCTACCTGAAGGGGATGATATGGATACTTTACATGGGATTTCAGTAATCGAAATTGATTTTATAAAACGATTTCTGGATATACATAGAACTATTCAAACCAGAGAGGAATTGAAACGCTACATTTTTGATCTACAGAAAGCAATTTCTAAAAAAGAGATTAGTAAGGACTCACCGGTAGCAGATCATTTGATGCAAATTCAGGATAGATTGATTATACAGCATAATAAGCTAATTCTAAAAGAAGAAATTAAAATTGTAATTAATAGAAAATGGCTAAGGCAGCTTAGAAAGATTGTTAAAACTTTATCCGGATTAAATGGCGCGAATTTAAAATTAGATATACGTCCTATAGAAACAACATCTTTATTTTCTCCTATGAATGAGCAATCTCAGGGAACCAATAAAAATACCTTCAGGCTTAATGGGGCTTTGGGAGAACTATTAGGTGATCTGGAGAAGTTTGAACTAGCCATAACCGTCGAAGGAGATCAAGGAGGCGGAAAAACAAGGTTTACTTATCAACTAGCAGATACATTTGCGGAGATTGGGCATAAGATTGCTATTTTCTCTTTAGAAATAGGTAGTAAATCTGACCTGATTACCCGAATGAAAAAAGAGTACCTTAAGTCAGAAAACCAACACCAGATTTTTATAGCAGACCAGTTACCTGAAGGATATAAAACGATTCAAGATACTACCAAAAGTTTTGATGTGATTATAATTGATAGTTGGAACAAAACGGGGTTACCCTCGCAAGATTTTGACAAACTACGAAAGGAGAATCCCGATACCATTTTCATCGTGATTTTTCAACGTACTACTCAAAAGACAATCCGAGGAGGTACTGCTCCCCTTTTTGATGCTGGTATTAATCTCGAAGTGGTAAGAGCCGATGATTCCTTCAGAAATAACTATGCGGTTACTTCTAAAAACCGCTATGGTATTACAGGAATCAAATACAATATATTCAGTAAAGAAATTAAGGGTGCTGTAGAGATAAATTCTGAATCAGTCGCAGATTATTAAATCTAAGGAAAAGATACCATCTATATGGTGGTTTTATTGAACCTAAAAACCCTGTATCATTTGTACTACAGGGTTTTTATAAAATAAAAGGTGTATGGATTTCAATCTGATTGAAATCTTTCAACTTAGAATGCTAATTTATTGTTCGTGATCTCCAACACCATTTATACATTCTAGACGTTTACTATTACTTATTCGGCAGGTAGAACCATCTTTAAGGGTTATATTAGCATCTACTCTTAATATAGAATTATTCCAATTACCATTCGGTACAGATAATGATTTAATTATTGAAGTACTTTCAGATAAGTTATATGAAGTGCCAAAATATACATTCTGATGTGGTCCTAAATAATATGTCCATATTACAGAAGCTACATCTTTTGCGCAATCAAGATAGGCATAGCCGTTCTTACAATCATCTATAGTAGTAGTATAAAGACAAGATGTTCTAGGACAAACAGGTGAAGTATTCGGAAGACAATCAAGATTATCAGCTGTAGCTACCGCTAAATTATATCTACAACCATTGCCATCAGCAAAGTTAATGGTTAAACATGTAAAAGCTGATTCGAAAATAACCTGATACACCCAATTACCATTTTCATCAATATAGCCATCTCCAAAAGATGCATGTGGAGAATCCCCATTATCTAGAGCAAATAAAGTAGGGTTATCAGATGTAAAGAAAGTATATTCTACGGTTGAACCAGGTGTTACTATTGTAGGTCCTGAGATAGAACAACTAGATATAGATATTGGATTAATACCACGGTTTTTAGAGCTGGATTCTTCAATGGTTATCAGATCTTTATTATTGATTTCTTGCTTAAGATTGTCTTTTTCACAAGAAATAAATAAAATAGTTAAGCTTAATAAATAAAACAGTTTTTTCATGTTTAATGATATTTAGGATTAATAATTTTACTCAAGAAATTGTATTAACCTCTACGTTACCAGTTTTAAAATTTAATTGTTTATCCATTTCTAGTTATCTAATCAAAACATAGTCTTATAATATTCATGATGTAGCAGAGAATTTTTTCGTAATATTAATCAAAAAATAGCTTCAAAAGTCCTGGATCTGTATGTAGTTGAAGATCCAGAACTAAGTTTTTAATAAAAATCAGCTACTCCTCTGTTATTTTAGAGCAACGCATAAGGCTTCTCTTTGAACTGGTGGTTTTATTGAACTTTTGCCTAGAAACCTTGAATAAAACCTATTAAGTTCAATAATACGGTTCATTTTATAAGTTTAAGAAATAGCACTTAAATGAACTATTATTTTATTCGGCTATGTTCCCTTTTGCAACCCATCTCAATATTTAATGTTAAGAATCATATAACAAAAAACGTGTAAAAAGTGGCCTTTTAATTTTATTTTCCTAACTTAGAAGCTACATAAATAATAAATTACCCCATATCTGAAGATTTCTTCAGGTATGGGGTGTTTTGTTTAGAGTATTAAATAAACGATGAAAAATGCATATGAAGATTTTGAGGTTGGAATGATTGTCTATTTAGAAAATGAATATGGGGTAGTAATAGAGTCAGAAGAAATTGGAAATTCTTATGGGTTAATTAGATGGGATACCAATAAAAATCAAGATTTAGAAGATTGGAGGGGATTATTTGGTTCTTTTATCTCAAGCGGAGGTAAAATAATTGAAAAACCATATGATTTTAAACATATAGATAATATCGGAAACTTAAAAGTTCAAATAAACGATTGCAATGGATCAAGAAAAATTAATAAAAGACACCTCTATAAGGGCGGTCAAGGACACATTAAGGCAAAGAATTTTCAAATGGTCCGATACGGATGAGTTTGTTACATATGATGAGTTATTAAATGTTTTAGGTTTTGAAGAACCTCTTTCACTGGAAGAGGCTAAAAGAATGTATTCTTCTTTATCTAATGATTCAAGAATTTTTAACAGTTTAAGTAAACGATGAAATAGAAATGTCGGAAGAACTACGTCATTTTCTTGAAAACAAACTTAATGAAGTAGGTGTTTTAAAAAAGACAATTACGGCTTATGATAATGTAGTTTTACAAGAATTTAAAACTCATTATCCTAATGGTAATATATTAAAACATTCTAATGGTGAAGCATATGGAATTGCCGTTTTTAATGCAATAGCAGAGAAAAGTTTGGATAAAATGGTTGAATTAATGAACAGTAGAGATTTTACTTATTGGAAGGTTGAACAATTAATAGATCAAATTAAACTAAAAAAATATGTTCATGGAAAAACCAAGGCTTACAAGTATTGGTGCTCTGGAGATATTGGTGTTGCCTCTATGATATATGACACGGTTAAAAAAACTTACAAAATGAGTACTTTTTCAAATCAAACCGCAAGAGAAAGAAATAAAATTATAAGGGAAACACCTGATGATTTTAATATTAACAGAAAATCTCATATAATTAAAGATGTAGAGAACTATTTTGGAAATGAATATTATAATGATCCTTTAGATCTTGATCAGCAAGATCCAGAATTTTGGGATAACATATAAAAGTTCAATTAAACGATTAAGTTGGTTGATATCAATTCCAAAGCTACTTTGTACAAATATTTAACCCATCGAGGTCGAAGGAATTGTGTTGTTTGCAAAGTCATATTTTGGGACAGAGATCAAAATATAGATATCGCTTACTGCAAAAGACATATGAGGATCAAAAAGAAAAAGTAATTAACTGTTTTATATTCTAAAGTATCTATATTTCATATATTTATCATTTGTTGGGTGAATATTTTTTCCCAAAATCTTTACTCTCAAAAATAGTTTCGTCCATAGATGCTTTACCATTTACCGAAGTAATCGAAGCTCGTATTCTACTGAGTTGAACCTGAGTAACCCCTATGAATGAAGCGATATGCCCCAGTTTGACACGTTGCAAAATCTCAGGTTTAGATTTGATAAGATTTAGGTAGCGTTTTTTTGCAGTAAGCATCTGGAAGGAACGGCTACGTTCATTTTCTTCTAAATAGCATTGAATGGTAAGTTGCCTTCCACAAGACTCTAAATCGTGATACTTTTTGTAGAGTGTTTCTAAATTATGGTAATCTACTTTGATGAGTTCACAGTCTTCTAAAAGCTCTATATTGTAAAAGCTTGGTTTTTTAGAATATAGACTTTCCATAGCGGCAACACCTTCGCCTTCAGAAAAAAAGTAGTTCGTAATATCATTGCCATTGCGATAGTAAAAGGTACGGGCAATACCCTTTTTCATTAAATACACAGTATGACTTACCTGTCCTGCACGGTGGATCAGGTACCCTCTAGGGTAAGAGACATCCATCGATAAGGAATCCAGTGCTTCACTGGACTTCTTACTTAATGGACTATATTGATTAAAATACGTTGATAATACCATTCATAGTTTAAAATTAGTTTACAGCTATTGCTTCTATCTCAATTAACTGCTCAGGCTCAGCTAAACCAGTGACACCTACCATCGTCATCGACGATTCAATCTTTTCCCCTAGTTTTTCTTTAAAAATAGGAAGAAATTGTTGCCAATCATCATAATAATTGGGTTTTGCTACATACAATCTCACAGAGACCAGGTTTTGGGGTGAAAGGTCTTTTGATTTTAATAAGTCTACCAAATTATCAAGAGTATGGCCTAACTGCTCGTTGATATCATTGCTCATAAGCTTCATCTCTTTGTTCCAGGGTGTCATTCCTGATAGATAATAGGTTTTTCCACCTGTTGCCTCTATCATTTGTGCGTAGCCCATTGTATCTTTGGTGTTATATACTGCATCTGTATTGTGCACATTTTTAACTACGGACTTTAATGTCGTCAATTGCTTTTCTAACGTTTCTAACTTTTTAATTAATTCAACTTGTTCCATAAGTTTAAAATTTTAGACTATAAATTTCTGGAATGGAACTATCAAATCCTTTTACATATGATAAAAAATAATTTTAAGTATCATTATTTTAAATCAATGTAAAATATACAAATCACCCCTTATCAGGATTATTCACAGATAAGGGGTCCTTTATTTTAAAGAAATTAAAACATAGAATGAAAATCCTATAAACAAAAAAAGCATTCCTGTGGAAAACCGTAATTATCACATTGGTAAATTATCGATATTGTAAGACAATATAGTCCAATAAACTGATATATTATGAAAGATTCAACAGATAACTGTATTTTATGTGGTAAGCCATTATCAGAAGAAGAGAAACTAGATCCAACAGGATATTGTAGTAGTCAAAAGTGTCAAGATAAAGCTTACGGGTTAGATTAATCGAAGTCCAAATAAATGATGATTGAAGAGCTACTTGATCTGATTGTAGAGTATATTACGGGAGATAAGAAATTGTCAGTAATACTTTCAATTTTAGTTCTACTTTTATTTACAGGACATTTAATTTACGCTAAAGTTCAATAAAACGATTAAAAATGATAACCAATTTACCGCCTTTAACTAAAAAAGATCTAAAAGAGTTCAATCAGGTTGAAGCACAAGGATGGATAATTAACTCTGCCATAAAAATTGAGGAATATTTAGACTACATAATATTTCAATATTTTGATCCAAAGAGACCGAAATTTTTCAGAAGTCATGTCCTGAATAGTTCTATTATGAGTTTTGGAAGTAAATTGAAAGTCCTAAACGCAATTTTAGATTATTCCAAAGAAACAAATAGCTTAATATCAAACATTCAAAAGATAGCAGCTATCAGAAATGCTTTTGCACATAACAATATAAAACACAGTTTGAAATTCAATTTAGAAAATAATGGAGAGTATAAAACAAAATTATGGGCTGAAGATATTATTAACGTTATGAATAGCCAGGGTAAAATAATAGCAAAGAATAATTTTGAGTATATGATTGAATTTCTGAAATTATATGAAGAAGTAGAGCCAATACTAAAAAAAATATTAGAAGGTTTGGTGAATTTAGCAAAATCTCAAAACGAAAAAGTTCAATAAAACGATTAATTATGGCTAAAAGAAGAGAACTAATGCATGCAATCGAGGGAATAACTAATCCTTTTTTTGTTCAAGAAAATATTGATCCTGATAAAGTTTATTTAACAGATCAAGAAAGGTTTGATAATGCAGATTCTGATGAATTTATAAACTGTCAAGTGTTAGAATTTGAGGTGCTTGAAAATAAGCTAATTTATAGAAGAAAAGTGCCCGAAATGTTTGTTGACCTGAAAAGGTCGCTATTATCAGGTTTATTAATAACCGATTAAACTAAAGTTCAATAAAACGATTATTTATCAAAAATAATAACTAAAATTTATAAAGGATGAAATCAATAATATTTACTTCATTTTTATTCTTAAGTACAATATGTTTTTCACAAAACGATGTTGGTGTTGAGCAACGAAATGTTTATAATTCTTCTGACGGTAGAACGGCGACTTGGTATGCTGTTAATAATACTGATAAGGGGGTTAATTTAGAAATAAAAGTAATTCTAACGGGATGTGATGTTAAATCTAAAACAGAAATCAAAAAGATATACGTAAGCAAAAGAAGTAAAGTTAATTTAGGCTATAACAAAACAACATGCTTCGGAAAAAATAAGGGATTTAGACATAAATCAGTTAGTGTTATTTCCAAAAAATTTAATTAAAGTATCTGCTATTTATATGGAAGATATTAAGGACACTAAGAAAACAAGTTTTTGGATATGGATAATTGTTGCTATTATTATCGTCTTTCTTATTTATTTAGGATTTTGGAAATTAAATGAAATCTGGTTTCCAATTCCTAAGAATGCAGCAGAATTTGGAGACAGTTTTGGAGGGATAAATGCCCTTTTTTCTGCATTAGCATTTGCTTTCTTAATTGTAACCGCTTTAATGCAAAAAAAAGAACTTCAATATCAAAGAGAAGAACTAATTCAAACACGAAAAGAATTAAGTAGGACGGCAAGCGCCCAAGAAAATTCATTTGAGATTTCGAAAAGCCAAATGTTAGAGCATAAACATGACAGAAATTTTCAAATTAATTCTGATATGTTTAATGAGTTAAAACAAGATATTTCTAATGTAAGTTTAGGCGAATTTAAAGGCATCGATGCAATTGATCAATTTTTAAAACTCCATGCTAGATATCACAATGCACAGAATAAGAAGGTTTTGCTAGCAAAGGACTATTTCAATAGAGAACTACTTTATATTTTAAAACACTACGAGCTCCTACAATTGTCATTATTGGAAGTGGATATGGACACTTCCCGACAAAAAGTAATTTCCTACTTAGTTCTTAGTTTTTATAGAACACACTTATTAACAACAGAGGAATATATTATGGTTTGGATTGAGCAAACTTTAAAAGTTGAAAAGTTTGGAAAGATTAAATTCTTTCAAGATCATTATGAATTATTAAAAAGAATAAGAACAAAGAACAGAGAAATAGAAAAACATGTAGAATTTAACTTTATAAGAGGAGGAGATTCTTTATTAGCAAAAGGTTAAGCTCTCAATTTAACAATAATGTATAAAACCAAAATGGTAAAACTAAATAGTATGAAGTTCAATAAAACGATGGAAAATGGCAAACCAAAAAATAATAGAGGATGTACAATTTTGTTTGTAGCGATTGGAATTCTTATTATGTGGGGTTTGCCAGAATTATTGAGAGGAGGAAGTTTTTTTGATGGAATAGAAAGTAATATTAAAGCTATTCCATACGTACTTGGAGTTGTTGCTATTGGGTATGTAGTATTGAAATATATGGATAGTTAAAACCAATCAAAAGTTTATATAAACAACACGATATGGAAAAAGATCAAGCCATAATAATTGCGCAGGAGCATATAGATAAATTGAATCAGGAAAATACTTATTCCAGTAAAATGTTTTGGATTTTGACAGAACCTATCCTTGTAAGTTTTGGATTTTTCTTCAATTACCGATATGAACTTAAAAATCCCTATGATCAATTTGCAATTGGCGGATCACCTGGCTTTGTAGTTGATAACGAAACTGGAGAGATTAATTCGTTAAGTTGGGAAGAGTACAGAAAACTTAACTTATAAATTCAAAGTTCAATAAAACGATAATTTTCAAATATGATGAGTTCTAAAAGAAAACAATATATTATTATTTTAGTAATATCTATTATTGTTGTTGTGTTACCATTTATTCTATCTGAAGATTACAAGGATAAAATGAATATTAGTTTTGGCCTTATTGCTGGATTGTCATCTCTAATAACATTAATTATAGCTATACAACTAAATGATCGGTTTGATTCTGAAAAAAATCTTCAACAAAAGCGTAGTGAAGAAGTTTTTAAACTAATTGAGCTGGTTAACAAGGACTTTATTATTTTTTCTCTAAAAAGAAAAGATTATCATTTATCAATAAACCCTTTTAACTATGATATCAAAAAGGTTGAAGAATATTATGGTAAAAAAATTAGGATTTCAACTCATTATCTTGATTTTATTAGACCTATTCTCTCTTCAGGAGCTCAAATTTATTTACCAAAGAGCATAGCCGAAAAGGTGAAAAAACTTGATGTTATTGGATTGACTTATCTTAGTGATCATATCAATGAAAATGAAATAGTGGTAACAGCTCGTCCCACTAACTTCCCACAAGATTCTATAGGCAAGCCTTTTGGACCAGAACAAAATCTACTGGAGTTTATTAATCAATGGAATAATCTAAGTGAAGAAATTAAAAATTGGATTAAGAGCAACTACGAAAGCTATAATGAATTAAATATAAATTAAAGTCTAAATAAACGATTAAAAATGATAACCAATTTACCGCCTTTAATTAAAAAAGATCTAAAAGAGTTCAATCAGGTTGAAGCACAAGGATGGATAATTAACTCAGCCATAAAAATTGAGGAATATTTAGACTACATAATATTTCAATATTTTGATCCAAAGAGACCGAAATTTTTCAGAAGTCATGTCCTGAATAGTTCTATTATGAGTTTTGGAAGTAAATTGAAAGTCCTAAACGCAATTTTAGATTATTCCAAAGAAACAAATAGCTTAATAACAAACATTCAAAAGATAGCAGCTATCAGAAATGCTTTTGCGCATAACAATACAAAACACAGTTTGAAATTCAATTTAGAAAATAATGGAGAGTATAAAACAAAATTATGGGCTGAAGATGTTATTAACGTTATGAATAGCCAAGGTAAAATAATAGCAAAGAATAATTTTGAGTATATGTGTGAATTTCTGAAATTATATGAAGAAGTAGAGCCAATACTAAAAAAAATATTAGAAAGTTTGGTGAATTTAGCAAAATCTCAAAATGAAAAAGTTCAATAAAACGTAATAAATGATTTTACCAGAGATTGATAATATAATAGAAATTTGTATAGCCCTTGATATTGCTATAATTGGTATTGCATATCCAATAATAATTGATAAGATATCAAATATTGGGAGCAAATATTCATCTGAGTATTTATCTGAACTATTCGAAAACGAATTTCCTCAAAAAAAATTAGGGTTTAAGATTTTTGGCAAAACAGTTTCTTACTTTATTTTCTTTCTGTACTCAACTATTATTTCATTTATCCCCCAAATATTTAAATTTAAACCTTTATACGATTGGGATAAGTTTTGGATTATTCGAAATTCAGCTGATTTAATAGTTTTTCTTTTTTCTGTACTTCTTTTAATATTCTTTTTTAAATGGT
This sequence comes from uncultured Aquimarina sp., assembly GCA_947497175.1. Lineage (GTDB taxonomy): Bacteria > Bacteroidota > Bacteroidia > Flavobacteriales > Flavobacteriaceae > Aquimarina. The sequence continues at coordinate 42,981 of CANMFM010000004.1, forward strand.
TGAATAAAGTATCAATCTACAACCATAAATCCACAAGATTATTAAATTACTTAATAAAAAAACATCATCAAATAACTGATGAAAAAGATGGAAACTACCATTTAAAAACTATAAATGAATTTGGCTATTATGCAATAAAAAGTCAAGATGCACACATTCAAAAAACTCTAGTTAACTTCTACTTTGAAGAATTTTCTAAATATCAAAAGAATCAAAAGGCTGGAGAACCTTTAGTTTTTGAATCTGATCTATATCAATTCATATATAATGTTACTTTGGAATTAGTTACGAATGAAAAAAACAAGTTAAGAGCATTAGAACATAGAGCCGTTAGCGGAGTATGGATTTTGGGAGAAGGATTTAGTGCCGTTCAAATTTCTAACGAATCGTATACTTGGCTCTGGAGAAATCTTAATTTAATAGCTAACAAGACCGATTTCATAAAAATGTATTGGTCGAGAGCATCACAACATTATGACACTAAGTTAAGATCAATAATGGGTATTGATTACAATCTAGAAAATGGAACTTATGCTAATCAAGAGGAAATATCACAAAGAGAAAAAGAAAGACTCGAGTTTTTAGAATTTAATTTTGCTTTCGGAGGGTTACTAATGTTTAAACAAAATTACTCCGCAATTAAGTACTTATTTAATTATTCATCAAGTTTACCTCCTAAATATGTATTACTTCCATCAAGCATAACAGAAATATTTAATATTCTACATTTGTTTTCTGACAATAATTATCTTTTAGAAAATAATATTGAATTTAAGTACCCTTTTTCTGGCCTTGATGATTATTGGGGACAAAATATTCGTAAGCATATTAATGATTATATTGCTCTTTTATTTATACGAGAATATTCACTCACGAGAATTTATACATACCAGGATTTCACATCACAACAACAATTACCAGATAGTAATACTGAATTAAACTATTGGTTAAAAAACATTTTATTATTTGAGAACGTGGTAGAAGGTGTTGCTAAAAATGAAAATTTAATTGAATTACTAAATTTCTCCAACATTATAGATAAGAATAACAATGAGAACACTTTTTTAAACTTCTTTGTTGAACTTAAAGAGAGTATTGAAAACAAAATAGAAGATAATCAAATAAATGTTCCTTTGTATGATCCCAAAATTGAGAGTTTTGTTGAAAAAACTGATCAAATAATAAATCGAGCTTTTGACAAGTATGAAGTAATACAAAATGCAAAAGATTTATCAAGTATTGAAGACACTACCAAATTTGGTGTAAATGGTTCAAGTACCCTATATCCAAAAGTTGGCTTTACTGAAGATGATTCGCATATAAACTATGATACATTTTTAGCAAACTCGGTTGTAACTAATAAAATAGATTACTTTATTCCTAATTCTTTTCTCACTGCAAGAACTAAAAGATATTTATTCAAAGAACAAGAATTAAAATTAGCAGTAAAAAAGCTAAGACTTAATGATGAATATATAATAGTAGCCATTAATCCGACTTATGGTAAATTAGAGCTGTTAAATGAGTATAAAAGGTACATTATAGAAATTAATTCTACTAACAATAGAGTAAGCGATACATTTTTTATCTTGAAAAAAATCGATTTACCTACAATCAAAAATATTGAATTCAAAGAGGAGGAAATAGCTTTAGATAAATTAACAACAAAAGGAAACAATATATATACATCTGTTCTGGATTTAAACTTAGAGGAGAATGATCAAATTCGGGAAAGATGGTTAGATAGAGAAGCTGAAATTGATTTAAGAAAAAAAGTAGTTCTTACAATTGCTTTCAAAACAATAATAATTTGGAAAAATGTAAGGAATGTTATTCAAATAAATATCTTTTCACCCTATAGTGAACAAGGTATTTTAAATAATCTGGATGACATTGAACCATTAGAATAGAACACAGATAGCGAAAATGTTTTCAGTGCGGAATTAAAAAACTCAAAGTTCAAAAAAACGATTGTTGTGGTACATTTTAAGTGACAAACCGACCAAATGATAAGAAAAGAAGAATTTAGACAAATCAAATTTGAAGTTGATACTGCAATTGAAGAGGCTTTTCAATTTGCGAAACAGAATGAGAATAACGAAAATGATTATCTGCTATTTTTAAGCAATGCCGAATACATAGAAAAATATGTCGGGACAAATGTTAATCCACACTTAGTTGACTATCGAGTTAACGGTTATCGTGACGAAGAAAGACTGAAATTTCTTGTTGAGTACTTAAACAATGCATACTCATTTCACGCTGAAAACACAATGGACTCGAAAACATCAATCACAATTGAATTGATGATTTATACTCACATTTGGGAATCTAAACCTTTTTTAAGGCAATTAAAAAAATTAGCGAACCTTTGCAATTCGGAAAACTATGATTGGAATGTGGAAGTTCCAGATTACACAAAGCACACTTTTATAAGACAGCAAATACGAGATATTTTTGGCGTAAAAAATTTAAAAATTGAAAATGTTATTTCAAAAGGTTATCATTCATCATTAAGAAATGCTTTTGCCCATTCAGAATATGTTTTTGATATGAACAGACCAGAATTGATTTTAACAAACTACAAAGGAGAAAATTGGGAAATAGAGAAAATATCTTATGACGATTGGACAATCCGATTTTGCTATTCTTTTCTGTTGTCTTATGGTTTTCAAGAGAGGTTTGAAAAGGAAAAAGCAAAAATATTGGATGGAGAACCTGGATACAATGTTTCATTGAAAGAAACAGACGGAACTGACCGAAATGGAATTATGAAATATGATAAGGAACGTAACGCTTTTACAGCACGACTGATATAAAAAACGACACCACAACAATGCTATAATACATACCCTTCAGGATACGCACCATACATAAACGTTAAAAGTTCAATAAAGCGATTCGATGCATAAAATTACATTTGTTAGTACTGTACATAAGGAAATTGGAAAATGCAATGCTGATGAATTGTGCAAAATTCTGCATACAAAAAACCCCGATGTTATATTTCTAGAGGCTTTAGAAGAGACTTATACAAATTATCAACATCTTACATTTTCTTCTTTTGGGGTATTTCATGAAAAACTGGAGATTAAAGCAATTCAGAAATACAATAGTATATGTTCGTTCGAATATATTCCTGTACTTGAAAAAGGGTTATCTTATTCGTTTGATAAATGGTTCAACCTAGTCTGCGAAAACACTCAATTTCAAAAAATGATTGACAATATTAATTCGCAAGCTAGTGTGAATGGTTTTGATTTTCTAAATAGTTTAGAAAGTATAACTCTTCATACAGAAATGCGCGAATATGGATACATGATTTTAGATGGTAAGAAGTTAAATGAAAAGTTCAACAATGATATAGAAAAATATGAAAATTCTATGTTACGTAGTATTTATAGGTATAGTAAAAAAACTCAATTTGAAAATGCCATTTTTATGTGTGGTGTCGCTCACAGGCAGTCTATTATAAATAAAATAAAAAAATTTAAAAGGACTGAAAGCATAGACCTTGATTGGAAAATTTACGGAAAGTAAAACCTCAATCAGAGAACAAGGTATAATACCTAAATAATATGAAAATGTTTTCCGCACAGAATGGTAAATTAAAAGTTCAAAAAAGCGATGCATAAGACAATATATGATCAAGAATTTATGGTGGTTTCAGAAGACCACAAATTTGAGTATCAAAAAGAACTCACTCATAAGCTTGATAATTTCAAAGAAGATTTCGATCAAAATACTTTAAATGAAATTGTTTTATGGAAAGTAAATAGGTTTGCTTCGTTTTCTAATGATGTAATTGAACTAATCAACTCAATTGACCCAAGTGAAAAAAAACTGGATAATGAGAAAGTAAGGAATATTCTAACTCAAATGCTAAAAACCAAAGGTGTTCAATTGCCAATGGCATCAACTATTCTAAGATATAGAAATCCAAATCTATTTCAAATAATTGATCAGCGCGTATTTCGTATTATTTATCCGAAAGAAACTTTGAAATTGAGTACTTATAATTCCGATAAGAATATTAAATCTCAAATAGACCTATACCTAAAATATTTGGAAGACCTTCAAGATGTTTGTGTCAAACTGGAGATTCCCTTTGAAAAATCAGATCGTATTTTGTTTATGGCAGATCGTAGAATAAACAAAGGACATAAACTTAATAATTACTAATTAAAGTTCAATAAAACGATACAAAAATTAATTAAACACCTGATAGTCAAAAAATTAATATTTTTTTTGTAATTTTATAAACAACGTAAAAATTCAGTAACCCCATGTCCAAATCATTTGGATATGGGGTTGTTTGTCTACTAAAGAAAATTTGTCTTATCTATTATCCCTATCACAATTAATCAAATGGGTATTAGAAATGAATTAAAATTCAACAAATTGTAGAATAATATAATTTAAAAAATCTATGGACTTTCTTGATGCTTTATTTGACAAGAATTCATTGGATAATAACCATGAATACTCTCTTAAATCTTTTGACAAAAACCAAGGTATAACCAATCTAGATATTAATGGTATGCATATAAATTTATACGGTGATATAAATCATGATAAATATCCAAAATTTATTCCTGGTAATATACCAATCAAAGAAATTCCTGAAAGAGTAGAAAAGTTAGCTAAAATTAATGATACTGCCAGATTTAAGTTAAAAAATATTGAACTAATGTTACAGGCAGCTTTTGAGGCCTCAAAGAATCAAAAAAATAGTAAAAAAAGTAATTATGCTTTTTTAAAAATAAAAGAAAGTGTTCAAGATTTACTAAGAAGAAAAGTATTATTTATTGGTGCTGAAAATGAAAATAAAAGTAAAATAAATGTGGAAGGTGAATTTGACTTTTTAAAAATACTTTCAGAAAATAAAAGAATAGGTTTAAAGAGAGTGAAACCCGCATCTATCAAAAATATTTTTGGCATATGGGATGAATTCAGACCTGGTATTGTGTTTTTTTCTTGCCATGGACAAGAAACATCATTATTTCTAGAGGATGATAATGGAAATAGTAAAGAAATTCCAGCAATCGAATTAAAGAAATTTTTCTATGAGAGATCTGAATATACCGAATGTGTGATTTTGAGTGCGTGCTCATCAAGTAAAATAGGACATCTTCTAAAAGATTCTTGTAAAAACATTATTGCAACTACAGAAAATGTTGATATAAAAACAGCTAGAGAATTTACTGATTGTTTTTTTAGTTACATAGAAAGAAATAGTGATTCATTAAGCGTTATCTATGAAAATGCACACAAACACGCTATAAAACTTATACAAAGCTTAGGACTACCAAATAGTTATTCTTTCGAGTTTTATAAGGCTGACAAAAAAATGTAAATACGTATTATGTACAAGGAGAGGTTTAATAGTATAATTGATAAAGATTCTTTTTATAAACAATCAATTGACAGGGCTTCACAAGCTGTATCGGATATATTAAATAAAGATTTTGTCATAGACGTACATATGCATATTTTCGATATTAAATGTATTAATAAAAGTTATTTTATTATAAGATTATTAAAAGATTTTATTGGCTTAAAGGGAACTGATGAATCGTTTGTTGATTATGATGTAGAAACTCTTTACAATAATAATTCTCAATATATAGAAGGGTGGGAAGAAGAGTTAGAAAAAGAATTATTAATGAGACAAGAGAGTGGAGAGGTTCATCTGGATGGGAAAAAAGGAATAATTGATCTAATAAAAGCTAGAAAATTTCTAGGATTTAAGTTTATGAATGATGTGTATGAGCATTACATTGAAAATTTCTCACTTGCAAAATACTTTAATCTGCCCAAAAGAAATGTAATTTCGACGGCTTTAATGATGGATTTAGAAATGGGATGGGGAGTTAAGACAAAAAAAAGTTTTTATGATCAAGTACTAGAACTAAAAGAATTAAGCAAAGTAAAGCCTATTTTACCTTTCCTTTATTGTGATCCGAGAAGGGCTGATTTAACTGGGAAAAAGGATAATCTTTACGAATTATTTAATTTAGCTTTCAAGGGTAATTCGAGTTTTTTTGGGGTTAAAATTTATCCTGCTTTAGGATATGATCCATCAGATTATAGACTATGGCCTATTTATGAATTGTGTGAAGAACTTAACATTCCTGTTCTAACACATTGCGGAGGAGAATCTGTTTCAACTGATATTCTAGACTTAGACATTTATGAAGGAGAAAAAAAAGTTAGGATTACTGCTAAAAAAAGAAGGGAAATTGCATATATCTTAAATAATCCCAATAGATGGCGTTTAGTTTTAGAAAAATTTCCTAATTTAAGATTAAATTTTGCTCACTTCGGAGGGTATGAAACTTGGTCATCTAGCTCACCCGCAAACACAGATATTGACCCTCAAAGACGAAAAGAAACTATTTTTGATTTCATGAATGATTATCCAAATGTTTATGCTGATTTTTCGTATAACCTTATTGAAGTTAATCTAAGTAATAATTTAAAGAATGTTCTATACTTTAAAGATCATATAAGATCAAGAACATTATTTGGGACAGATTATTGGGTTGTTAACAAGGCGGGAAATTTAATGAAAAGTCAAAATGATTTTCTAAAGAATATGGATGAAAGAACAGAAGGGTTAAATTTATCAAAAGTCCTTTGTATTACTAATACTATGAACTACCTTTTCACTAAAGAGGAAGTTTTAAGAATACTTAAAAAGAAATAAAATTTGCGTTATTACAAAAAAAGGAAATAATCTCTTGATTTAGCACTAAATTGCTTTGACTTCGCATAAAATATTAGAGTAAATATCATTTGAAAATACTATCATTATTTATCAGTATAATATCTGTGAAATTCACAAAGTAATTTTTGCTTAACGTCCCTTGAAAATTAAAAGAAGTGCTTCCATCGTTCCATTGTCTTTTATCATAGTCATATTTTCCGGAAATAGGAGGATGGGTAATTCCATAACTTGGTTTAACCATTAACCATCTATGTCCTTTATATTCTCCAGCGTTTGTAATCGATGAATCTTTACCAATACATATACCAACAAATGATGTATTGTTTCTATAAAAATACTTTTTTGGCACATTATTTTTTTTGATAAAATTCAAAGTATCTTCTCTTTTGTACTTAATTTTTCTTTGGTCATATTGGGTCATTTTTTGTCTTCCTTTTTTATAAAAACCAATATAGTATATATTTTCTTTTATAAATACTGAGTCTCCCACCGAGAGGTTTTCCCATTGTTTATCCAATTCGACTTTCTCCTCATAATCTATGCTACTACTCCAAACAATTAATATGAAAAACAAAAATGAAGTAGCTATAAAAATTGTTAATATTGTTTTTTTATATTTTAAAGCAATTTCTAATAGTTCTTTTATTAACAGAATTTGATCAAGCATTGTGGATTTTTATAATTGTTCAAATATGAAAAGTAAGAATAATATTTAAGTATTGACTTTTCGTTTAAGTACGAAACTGTTATTTTTTGTATGTGTCTATTTTTATTGTTGCTAACGGTCTTAAATGGTGTTTCCTGCATAGAGTGCGTGAACATTTTATGATTTGTCTATAGGATTTTCAGGTTAAAAAATCATTAAGTTTATTTCTTCATCTGAGTTAACTCCAAATTCATATTCATCATTGGTTAAATTTAAGGTGAATTGACTTGGTATTTCTTCTCGAATATTAACTTTTCTATTTCTACCTCTTTGATTAAAGAAATTATAAACTCTTTCAAATACTCTATATCTCCAATTGAATTGTCCTGTATTATTTGATTTACCAAAAATTGAAGTGAAATTTTCATTTCTATTTTTCTCAGTTTTATCAAAATAAGTATTTAAATCTTTTCTGTTAAATCGCGGAATTATCCTATCGAAATCGACTATATTTTCTGGATTTATTTTTAAATAATCCGCAAGCATTAAAGACAATTCTTCATCCAAAAACTCATATGGGAAATAGGGTCTAATTTGATTTCTATAATGAGATATTTTTACTAATAAGATTTCGAAAATGATGTCTTCCACATTACTTTTTCCATCAAGTAAAAATGGTGTTGAGGCAATTTCTCTTTTATTTTCGTCAAAATAACATGTTCTAAAATGATGTGTATTACCATCATAAAGGTTCACATTATTGTTTCTTGATTCGCTATCAATTTCTGGCATGGTCAAAAAAGTGGTATATAATATTAAGTCCTCTTCCAGTTTTTCAAATTGTTCTAATTCTGTGACTCTTGGAAAAGCATACATTACCGATTTTGAAGAAAAACCTTTTGATAGGAGATTATCAGATAATGTTTTTAAGGTTTGATGTTGATTGTTATTTGTATTGTCATTGAATTTAAATTCTGCATGTAAATTTGGATTAGACTTATTTATATTAAATGCACTATTTGAGACAGTATTGCCATTACTATGTTTACCGCTTTTGAATTGAATAAAAATTGCTCTTCTCTCATTCCTACCTCTAGGGATTACTATCTTAGTATCCCATCCGCCTCCTTTATTTTCTTCAATTGGAGTAAGTCTATAAAGTTTTGTTTTTCTCTTTCGAAAAGAGTTGAAATTTATTCGATCAAATTCAAAAAGCCATCTTAATCTACTGGGGTACCCAAAATTAAAAGGAGAGTTGAATATAGAAGCTATTTCGCTTGCAATATTTGTTTCAAGAGTACTCTCATTAAGTGATACAGGTTCTGTTCTTATTCTATTTGCCATAGATTTGACTTAATATAATTTCTTTTTATTTCTTGCTACCAAAGGCCTCGGCTAGGATTAGTTAAGTGTGTTAGCACTTAACTTTACAAGTACACAACAAGTTGTAGCAATTACTTATAGCATTGTTGTGTGTTCGTTTTTAAAGCCCAAGTCCAAGTCCAAACCCTAACCAAAGTTGATTTTTAAAGTCCCAATCCTTGCCATACTTACTCAAAGGGTTATCAATTCCGCTCGCTATATATGCTCCAATTTTACGATATTGATAGCCAAAAGCAAATCCAGTTGAAATAGCTGGTACTGAAATATCTCCTTTGGTCAAATCTGGTGTAGTATTATTCTTTTTTAAGTCTATTTTACTCATTCCAATAAGAAAGTTTATGCTCCAAGAATTTTCATATGAAGAACCTTCTTCCTCATTAGGTAGCTGAGAATACTTCTTAACACCCCATTTGTGACCAATCATAAAATTCAAGTTAATATCAGTTTGAACATTATTGACTAAGCTGTCAGCTTTAGAGGATAAATAAATTTTAACTGGTAAAGTCAATGCTCCAAATTGATAAGAATGAAATTTTACTTTTAAAACCGTTCTTTCCGGGATATCCAAGAAATAAGAGTTTTTACTTAATTCTTGATTTAAATTAGAGTCTTCTACTGCTGAAAACTTCCAGGGATAGAAAACTAGTTTTTTCTTTTCAATTTTAAAATTACCTCTAAATTTTGATGTTCTAAGCCCAGTAAAGTCTGACTGTAAAAAAGGTTTTACAATATAATCGTCAACTTCTTTATACTTATAAATTGTGTCACTATTGGATATTAGAACTTCAGCTTTTTCAAGTTTTTTCCCATTTTTGGTTTTTACTTTTAAAAATACACTTGAGTCTTTTTCCTGAGTTAAATATTTTCCGTCTTTTAGAACTAAATATTGCTTTTCTTTAAAATTCTTCTGCTTTTGTCCATATCCTATTGATATTGTAAATATTGTTAGAAAATTCAGAATCAGTATTTTCAAATTCATATATTCTATTTTGATTAGTTAAATATTATCATCTCGAAATGACGCGCAACAATTGTATAATCACCCAGGTAGTTATATCCCATAAATATTAAATATATAGTTACTTTTTGTAATCATATATAATTTTGCTAAAATCGGAAATATTTCATTTCGAGAATTATGGTTTTCCACAATTGCGATTTTATTTATTCAATATGTAAGCATAAATCTTTGAAAAAGTTACATTTGGAGATGAAAATTTACGCATACAATGAATACTCTAAAAAATAAATACAATTTTCAACTACGCCTATCTACCAAAGGCGAAATAGCGACTCTTGTTGAATTCTTAGCCAAGAAAAACTGGCAAGATAGTCTTAAATATAAAAAACCATCAACATCTAAGAAGGCTAAACTAGAAGCAGAAAATTTTATTAAAAAAGAACAGCTGATTATCCAAGAGCTTATAGGAGAAAAAGTATTGGTACAAGATTATAAAAAGTTTGAGGTTTCGATTTTTGTCTATAACTATATCGAGGAGCATGACAAAAACACTGTTGCTTCTTTAACCTCTAGGGTACTCAAAACTAAAAAAGGGATGGAGCTTTTGGAAAATGAAGATATCCTTTTTAATATAAAAGGCTTAAAAAATAGAAGGTACCATACTAAGAAAGTGAAATCAGGCAGACCAGGTAGACCCAAAAATGAATCCATCCAAAAAACCCTTGAGATTAAAAATTACATAAAAACAAATCCAGGATTAAGAATGGATGATGTTTGTCAAAAATTTGGTTTCTCTAAAACAACCTACTATTGGGCGATTAAATGGTTAGAGCATAGAGAAAACTAAAATTCAATACATCGATGAATTGGATTAAAGTGTTTGGAGTACTATTCATTATCCTTGGGATACTACTTTTCTTCTTAGGTGTTATGTTTAAAATATTGCATTGGCCAGGTCTATATGTATTACTGTTTTCTGGACCTGTAGTATTTATATTAGGGTTGGCCCTACTTTCAATTACGTCAAAGAAGTGATAAAACTATCAGAATTTATTGTGAAAAGAAGAACTCAAGAATCTTTCCCTCTACATCATAAACTATTGAATAAGCCTGTTTAGACCCGTATTAAACCATAAAAACCGAGCAAAAACCGAGCAAATTGTTTCAAAATAGTACAAAAACAAAAAGAGTTACGAAAATAGTTTATCGTAACTCTTTGAAAATTAAGGTGGTCCCACTTGGGCTCGAACCAAGGACCCCCTGATTATGAGTCAGGGTAACATCTTGCATTACTTTTTTAATTGGGATGAGTACATATAATAGAATAAAAGAAATTTCACTAAAGAAAATATTCCCTTCCTCACTCTATTTTCAAAAACTAACTCAAATACTATTTAGAATAAGTTGAAACCAAAGTTAATTTTGTTGAAACCATGTTGAAACCGTAAGAAAACACCAAGGATTAAAACTACGATTAAGAAAAGTCTAAAAACAAAGAAACCCCTTGATGTATCAAGGGGTTTTCTTAAGTACTGAAGGCGGGACTTGAACCCGCACGGCCATAATGGCCATTGGATTTTAAGTCCAACGTGTCTACCAATTCCACCACTTCAGCATGGTATATTATCTCAGAGCGAAAGACGGGATTTGAACCCGCGACCCTCACCTTGGCAAGGTGATGCTCTACCCCTGAGCTACTTTCGCAGTTTTTTAAAGAACTTCGCAATGCGTTATTGCGGATGCAAATTTAAAACAATTCTAGTAATACCAAAGTCTTTTTTACAAAAAGAATAAAAAAAATTACACCTTTGATGCTTTCTTCCTGGTTAACATGCGTTTAATCTCATTAAGTTTCATTAATGCTTCTACAGGAGTTAGTGTATTGATGTCAATATCTAAAATTTCTTCTTTGATCTGTTCTAATAAAGGATCATCTAAATTAAAGAAACTCAACTGCAACTCGTCATCTTCCTGCATTCCTTTAATTTTATCGGTAAGCTCCTCGCTACTATGAGATTTTTCCAATTTTTTAAGCATTTTATTAGCTCTGTGCAATACTTGTTGAGGCATCCCCGCCATTTTAGCTACATGAATACCAAAACTATGCTCACTACCCCCGGGAACAAGCTTACGCAAGAATAGTACCGTATCCTTAAGTTCTTTGACCGACACATTATAATTTTTGATGCGTTCAAAGGTTTCGCACATCTCATTTAATTCGTGATAATGCGTTGCAAATAACGTCTTTGGTCTTCCTGGGTGCTCATGCAAAAATTCACTAATCGCCCATGCGATAGAAATCCCGTCATAGGTGCTGGTCCCGCGGCCAATTTCATCCAATAGTACTAAACTTCTATCGGATAAATTATTAAGAATACTAGCCGTTTCATTCATTTCAACCATAAAAGTAGATTCTCCCATAGATATATTATCGCTTGCTCCTACTCTGGTAAATATTTTATCCACTACTCCAATCTTAGCTTCTTCGGCAGGAACAAAACATCCCATTTGCGCTAATAATACTATTAATGCTGTTTGTCGAAGTATTGCCGATTTACCACTCATATTGGGCCCTGTAATCATAATCATTTGTTGATGATTACGATCTAACAATACATCATTAGCAATATACTGCTCTCCTGGTGGTAACTGTTTTTCGATTACAGGATGACGACCATTTTTAATTTCTAAATCAAATGACTCATCTATCAATGGTCTGGAATACTGATTTTCTTGAGCCAATTGAGCAAACGAGCACAAGCAATCTAATTGACCGATCAAAGATGCATTTAATTGCACTGGTTTAATATATTCGTTCATCCAAACAACCAGATCATTGAATAACTGCTGTTCTAGTGCTAAAATCTTTTCTTCTGCACCAAGGATTTTTGCTTCATATTCTTTAAGCTCTTCGGTAATGTATCGCTCGGCACTAACCAGAGTTTGTTTACGAATCCAGGTATCTGGTACTTTATCTTTATGAGTATTTCTAACCTCTATATAATATCCAAATACATTATTTGATGCTATTTTTAGTGACGTAATCCCCGTGGCTTCAGTCTCACGAGCTAACATCTTATCCAGGTAATCTTTTCCAGAAAAAGCAATAGAACGCAATTCGTCTAATTCATCCAGATATCCATTCGCAATGGTATTTCCTTTCAGGATGTTTACCGGGGCTTCTTCGTTTAATGTTTCCTTTATTTTAGCCCGCAACAATTCGCAATCATGAAGTGTATCTCCGATCACTTTTAAGGCTTCGTTTTCGCTATGTGATGCTTGTGCTTTAATAGGCACAATGGCTTCTAACGAGTTTTTAAGTTGAATCACTTCTCGAGGGCAGACTTTACCCGTAGCCACCTTAGAGATTAAGCGCTCTATATCACTTATTTGTTTAATTTGATGTAAAATCTTTTGGTGCAATGCATCATTATCCAGAAAATACTGTACGACTTCGTGTCGCTTTTGTATAGCAATACTATTTTTTAGTGGTAAGGCCAGCCAACGTTTTAAAGTACGCCCCCCCATTGGTGAGATTGTTTTATCAATAACATCCAATAAGGTTACAGCATTTGTTGCATTGGCATGATATAGCTCGAGATTACGAATCGTAAATCGATCCATCCAGATGTATTGATCTTCAGCAATACGATGGATTGCGGTGATATGTTTTAATTTATGGTGCTGTGTTTCACCCAAATAATGAAGAATTACACCTGCCGCAATAATGCCTTCGTGCAAATGATCTACTCCAAATCCTTTGAGCGATGATGTATTAAAGTGATCTTGTAACGTCTCATTGGCATAATCGGTTTTAAACACCCAATCTTCAAGAAAAAACGTATGATTATCTTGCCCAAAATCTTGATAAAACGTTTGCTTTTTAGGTTTTGTAACAAGGATTTCACTTGGCCTGAAGTTTTGCATTAACTTATCCATATGTGCTGCATCGCCCTGAGCGGTCAAAAATTCTCCTGTGGATACATCTAAAAAAGCTATTCCCAGTTCTTTTTTTCCATAATGGAGTGCACACAAGAAGTTATTGGTTTTACTCTGTAAAACCTCATCATTTAACGCTACCCCAGGAGTTACCAATTCGGTTACTCCTCTTTTTACGATGGTTTTGGTTTGCTTGGGATCTTCGAGCTGATCGCAAATAGCAACACGCTCACCGGCTTTTACCAATTTTGGCAAGTACGTGTTTAGAGAGTGGTGCGGAAAACCTGCTAAAGCCGTCTCCTGATCGCTCCCGTTGCCTCTTTTGGTTTGAACAATATTGAGTATAGCAGCAGCTTTAACAGCATCTTTACCAAAAGTCTCATAAAAATCTCCTACTCTAAACAATAATAAAGCATCAGGATATTTCGCCTTAATTGCATTGTATTGCTTCATCAACGGGGTTACTTTCTTAGCGGTTTTTGCTGCCATTAAGCCTAAAATTTATCAATCAGGCTAAAGTAGCTATTCTTCTATTTTTTTTGAAATATCACAACCGGGAGTTATTCAAATTTATTCACAATTCTTTGAAGTGGGCAGTTCTTAGTTTGCAGTGAGCAGTAGATAATTTTGAAATTAGAACTTATTCAAAAAAAGAAGCCTTCCTTAATTACTGTATCTAGCAATTAATAATGAGAAAATTATACCTTTGACAACAGATATGAATACCATATGGATTTTAAGGACTTATTAGCTTATAAAAAATCATTTGATTTAGCAATGAAACTTTTTGAAGTCACTAAAAGCTTTCCTAAAGAAGAAACTTACGCTCTAACGGATCAAATAAGAAGATCTTCACGAAGTGTTACTGCAAACATTTCAGAATCGTATAGAAAAAAAAATTACCCTAAACACGTTGTAAGTAAACCTACAGATAGTGATGCAGAAAATTCTGAAACTCAAACTTGGCTTGAATTTTCATTAGCATGTAAATATATAGATCAAACAACATTTGAAGAACGTAATTCATTAAGTCTTGAAGTTGGAAATTTAATAAACTATATGATCCATAATCCGGGTAAATTTGGCGTCAATGAATAATTAATCAAATAGCAGTAAGTAGTCCTCTACAACTAAACTGCATACTGCAAACTAAAAACTGCCTACTAAAATGTCCAGAAAACTCAAAAACAGCGAACTTGATCGCAAAACGATAGCAGAATTTAAAGCTTCAGAAAAAACACGACTCCTTATTATTTTAGATAATATTAGAAGTTTAAATAACATCGGGTCGGTTTTTAGAACTGCTGATGCATTTTTGATAGAAAAAATATATCTCTGCGGTATTACTGCGACACCACCTCATAAAGATATTCAGAAAACCGCTCTGGGCGCTACCGATACAGTAAGCTGGGAACACAAAAAAGATACCTTAGAATTAGTACACGAATTACGATCAAAGAATGTTAAAATCATTTCTATTGAGCAGGCTGAAAATGCAGCGATGCTCAATGATTTTATCCCTGAAACCCACCAAAGGTATGCGATCATTTTTGGTAACGAAGTCAAAGGAGTACAACAAGAAGTGGTTTCAGAAAGTGATGTTGTTATAGAAATACCACAATTTGGAAGCAAACACTCTTTAAATATTTCGGTAAGTGCCGGGATCGTCGTATGGGATTTGTTTTGCAAACTGAACCCTAATGAGGTATAGCACTTACAACGTAAGTGCTTAGGAAACAGCAAACAATACACATACGTGGTGTATAATAAGCAAGTGTCAATTAAGCAGTGCATTATTGATGGCTTTTAATTTTAGTTAGTTAGTGCCCAAGATTCTGTTCTAGCGATTTAAATTAAATTTTTAAACAAATAACATAGCTAGAGCCTTAACTACAACATCAAAATTATCAAATACCACAGCTTTTACTTCAGCTAACACATTTTTTTTATCTAAAAACATCTTATTATAACCTTCTGTAACCTCAAAAATACCATTTACAACATTAAAATAATCATATAACATCTCTTTATTATCACCCAACACCTCATTATAACCTTCTGCGACCTCTTAATTATCATCTATAACTTCGATATCATCATTCTAGACATATTTTTAATTAATGAGTACATTTTTTTGCTTAGATTTATAGTACTTAAATCAAAAATTCATAGTGTATTATGTTGAAGTATAATTTTGAGCCTATTATTTTTGCTCGTGGCATAGAAAGACCATATACGTATTTTGTGAATGCCGGATTTTCTACACAATTAGCTACCAAACTGAAAAACAATCAGGTAAAAATCCTAAGGCCAAAAACAATCGAAAAGCTATGTCTTTTGCTTAATTGTACGCCAAACGACATCATGGAATGGCACCCAACGCAACACCAACTCGGAGATAACACTCATGCTCTTCATGCTATAAAGGCTAATAATTTGGACAAAATAGAACATCTTACCGATTTGCTACGCAAAGTTCCGTTGGATAAGATTGAGGATATTCAGACATTTATAAAAACACAGCAAGAAAAGAAGTAATTTTTTTCAGCAGGTAGTGTTCAGGGATTTGTTAGAAATTGAGACAGTTTCGAATAATCAACTCCTAACCAACCTCTTCTAGAATTGAAATATAATCAGTTCGATTGGCTATAAAATCCTTATCAGACACATCAATAATTTTGACATTAAACTCGTTCTGCGATTTTATAAATTGAAGATACCCTTTATTGATTTTATCTAAATACTCTGCAGGAATTTTTTGTTCATACTCGCGCCCCCTTTTTTTTATGTGTTCTAAAAGACGCTCCGTATTTTGATAGAGATAGACATACAGCCCTGGTTTTGGCAAGTTAATGTACATTAAATCAAATACTTTTTTATAGAGTTTATACTCTTCTTCTTGCAGCGTAACTTTGGCAAAGATTAATGATTTAAATACATCATAATCACTAACTACAAAATCTTTGAATAAGTCAAACTGGGCAATATCATCCTGCATTCGTTGGTAACGATCTGCCAAAAAGGACATTTCTAACGGAAATGCATAACGCTCCATATCATCATAAAACTTGGGTAAAAAAGGATTATCGGCAAAACGTTCAAGAATTAATTTAGCATTAAATTCTTTAGAAATCAATTTGGCCAGACTTGTTTTTCCGGCTCCGATATTGCCTTCAATAGTAAGGTATTCAAATCGTGATAAATTATATCGCTCTTTTGGATCCACGATACCCATATCAAGTTGAGTTACTTGCGACGAATCTTTTGTTACTTTTAATAATTGTGATACGGTTTGTTTCAATTTAGGATGCACTACTTCTGATGCAATATCAGATAGTGGTTCTAAAACAAACTTTCGATGTTCTAATGCTGGATGCGGAACGATCAACTTTTTTGTATGGATTTCTCCTTCAGAAGAAAAAACAATATCCAAATCAATAGTTCTGGCTGCATATCCCGCTGCCGTATTACGATGTCTACCCAACATATTTTCAATTTCCAAAAGAGTATCCAAAACCTGTTCTGTGGTGTAGAATGTTTCAATTAAAACACAAGCGTTATAAAAATCATCACTCTCAAAACCCCAGGCTGGTGTTTGATATACTTTAGAAATCAGAACAACATCTCCAAGTGTTTTATAGATTTGATCGACCGCTTTTTGAAGATAATCTAAGCGATCTCCGATATTACTACCTAGCGAAATGTATATATGATGTGATGTTTTCAAGGTTGGGTATTTATAATCTGGTCAGAACTCCTTATTTTTAAGAGCAAATTAAGCAAAACAAAATCACATCACCTTATTTTTGGGTGAACTATTATTAACGATATCTATTTTGAACGAACCCTCTCTTACCCCAAAAGATAAAAAGTCTGCATATAGAATTTATTTGATTTTAGGCGCATTATTTATCTCATCACTGGTTGCATCTAACTTAATTTTTCAAAAATTCTTTTATTGGGATTTTTTCGGAATTTATACATTCGAGATTTCTGTAGGCATTCTACCCTACCCTATCACGTTTTTGATTACCGATATTATTAGCGAAATTTTCGGGAAAAGAAAAGCCAATCAGATTGTTACTGCAGGTATCTTTGCCTCCTTTTTCTCGTTACTCATTGTATGGGCGTCTGCCGCTGTACCCGCTACCTCATGGTCGCCCATAAGCGACGAACTATTTAGCAAGGTTTTTGGCGCTACCGCCATAGCTGTTTTTGCATCAATGATCGCCTACCTTTTTGCACAATATATTGATATTCAGGTTTTTCATTTTTGGAAGCGTGTAACTAGAGGAAAACACCTATGGTTGCGCAATAATTTCTCTACCTTCACTTCGCAATTTATAGACACACTAACTGTGCTTTTATTACTTTGTTTTTCAGGCATTATTAATTGGGATCGTTTTGGAGTATTATTACTTAACGGATTCTTATTTAAAGTACTGGTAGCCGCTCTGGATACTCCAATTTTATATCTTGGAGTATATATTTTAAGAAGAAGATTTAGATTACGACAAGGAGGTGAATTAACACTTGAAATTTAAAATCTAACAAATAGTTAACTAAAAAAAACTAACATATATCTTTGTAATCCTTTATTTTACAAAAAAGCCTGATCACCATTGGAAAGTGATCAAAAAAATAAAAATAAACACATGAAAAAAGCCCTCAAAATTTTAGGTGTCGTTTTACTACTCTTTAGTATTACGATTGTTTCTATACCCTTCTTATTTAAGGGAACCTTACAAGATAAAGTACGTTATTTGGTAAATGAACATGTACATGCAAAAGTTGACTTTGCCAATATTGACATCAGCCTTTTTAGGAGTTTTCCAAAAGCTTCTGTAATCATCGATGAGCTATCTATACTAAACTATGCCCCTTTTGAAGGAGACACCTTAGCATATGCAAAAAAAATTGCCCTTGATATGTCTATTAATGAATTATTCAAAGATGCAACGGAAGCGGTTAGTGTTCAAAAAATAATCATAGATCAGGCTAATATTGTTATAAAAACAGATTCTCTAGGCAACTCAAACTTTGACATCGCCCAAAAACAGGAAAGTGGTATTGAAACTAAGCCCGAAGAAGAAGGCAGTTCTTTTACTTTTGCTTTAGAACATTATGAGATTAATGATAGCAACATCGTATTTAGTGATGATGTAAGTAAGACATTTTTAATGCTTACTCATCTTAATCATAGTGGTGACGGATCGGTATCGGGCGATAAAGTAATCCTGGATACTCAAACCAATTCTGAAGCTTCTTTTAGTTTTGACGACACTAAATATTTAAACAAAAACAAATTACAGTTAGATGCACAAATAGAATTAGATCTCAAAAACCAACGGTACTCTTTTAACGAAAATAAAGCATTGATCAATAGATTACCGCTAGAATTTGCGGGCTTTGTTCAATTACAAGAAAAATATACCGATATAGACCTAAGCTTTAAAACCCCCACTTCAGATTTTAAGAACTTTTTGGCCGTTATACCAGAAACATATGCTAAAAATCTGGATGGAGTGCAAACTAGTGGAGATTTCTCTATCGATGGACAAATAATAGGTAAATCGGATGATACCTATATCCCTAAAATGGATATTAAAATTGTATCTCACAATGCATCTTTTAAGTATCCGGATTTACCCAAAGGAGTAAAGAATATCAATATTGACACACAAATTAAAAATGAAACCGGTTTAGCCGATGATACCTACATCAAAATCGGTAATCTTACATTTAAGATAGATGAAGATTCTTTTGCCGCAAATGGCAGCCTTAGAAATCTCACCAAAAATATGATTGTAGATATGGCATTAAAAGGCACCTTAAACCTTGCCAATCTAAATCAAGCCTATCCTTTAGAGCTTGAAGAAAAAATAAATGGTATTGTTCTGGCAGACGTCAAAACTCGTTTTGATATGCAATCTTTGGAAAGAGAGCAATATCAAAATGTAAAAAGTTCTGGAACTGCAAGTATTTCAGAATTTGCCTATGCATCTCCAGAATTACCTAATGAAATACGTATTGAAAAAGCCAACGTGAGTTTTAACCCTCAGACCATATCTCTGGATCAAATGCAAGCTACCACAGGAAAATCAGACCTGTCTGCATCGGGTACTATCGATAATCTTATGGGGTTCTTATTCGCAAAACAAGACCTTAAAGGAAATTTTGATGTTACTTCTAATGTTTTTGCAGTAAGCGATTTTATGATCGATGAGCCAGAGGGTGAGGATGAAGAAGAAGAAAAAACAAATACTACTAGTGACCTTAAAGAAGAAACCATGAAAATCCCTTCTTTTTTAGACGCTACACTAAATTTTGATACCAAAAAAGTAGTGTATGATAATCTGGTTCTTCAAAACACAAAGGGTACGGTTAAAATAAAAGACGAAACAGCATATTTACAAAATGTAACTTCTAACATCTTTAATGGAGGCTTGGCATTTGATGGCAACATTTCTACTAAATCTAAAGTTCCAACCTTTGCTATGGCATTAGACCTGAGTAAAATTGATATCGCTCAATCGTTTAACAATCTCGAACTTATAAAGGGTCTGGCACCAATCGCAAGAGCGCTTACCGGAAACCTTACTACACAGATAAATTTGAATGGTAATTTAAATGAAAGTCTTACGCCCGTATTGACCTCATTGAAAGGAAAAGCACTTGCCGAAATTTTAGATGCAAAAGTATCTACTTCAAAGACACCACTACTATCAAGCCTTAATAATAAACTAAACTTTGTAGAGATAGACAAACTTGATCTTAAAGACATAAAAACAAACTTAAGTTTTGATGATGGTAAAATCAATGTAACACCTTTTGAATTTGATGTAAAAGGAATAAAAATTAAAGCGGGCGGTAGTCATAGTTTTGACAGAAGCATGAACTATAATGTCTCCTTAGATTTACCGGCAAAGTACTTAGGAGATCAAGTTGGAGGATTAATGGCTCAACTTAATGAAGAAGAAGCGAATAGCATGACCGTAGCAGTTCCCATTGGGATAACAGGAAATTTTACCAATCCCAAAATCGATTTAGAAATGGGATCAGCAATAAAACAATTATCACAGCAAATCTTAAGCAAACAAAAAGCAAAAGCGAAAGATAAAATCGTAGATAAAGGAAAAGAAGCTCTAACAGACTTATTAGGAGGCGGTTCTACAAAAGACGCAGATACGAATTCAGATACAAAGAAAGAGGACGCACAAAATAACACAGAAGAAACATTAAAAAATACGGCTAAGAATATCTTGGGTGGTTTCCTTGGAAAGAAAAAGAAGAAAGACACTATAAAAAGCGGAAACTAATATAATAACTAATTAATTATATGTATATAGCATAAAATCTGAAGTATATTCACCTTTATATTATCGGCATATTTTGTGTTAAAAAACACGCTTTTAATACAAAAAAACAACCTAAATAGTTAAAAAAATGATTTTTCTATTCATAAAAATGATTTTTTAACAGACCAAAAGACCCATGAAAACAGAAAAAAACTCAATAAAAGGGTACTTTTTTTGTTAAATTTCTGTAAACGCTGTTTACTTCATTCGTACCAACTCAACATTACAAAATCATGCTATTTTTTTGATTTTCAGTATAATAATCCAAAATTTTGTAAGAATTTTAATCACAATATTATATTAATTATAGTTAAAATATCGACAAACGTACAAAGTTTACGGTAAAAACGTAACCTCTTTACTCAAAACTCTTGTAACTTAGTAATCCCTAAATCTAGAGGAAGAAATTTCTTCCAAATATTTTAACCCCAAAAAACCTACTCATGAAAAAAAGATGTTTTTTAATTACAGCTTTTGCAATATTTATAACTTCTTTTACAACATTAGCTCAAGACTTTAATAACAGCACCAATAAATGGGCTAGAGGATGGACTAATTTTACTCCAAATAAAACAGACTATCCACAAGCTGAAGAAAAATTACCCAATATTATAGCTAACAATACATATTTAACAAATGATGTTGTGTATTTCATGTCAGGCGACGTTTATGTAATCAATAACGCCTCGTTAACTATACAGGAAGGAACAATTATAAGATGTGATCATAAAAATCCAGCAAATCTTATCGTAACAAAAGGTTCCAAATTAGTGGCTGCCGGGTCTGTTGCATATCCCATTGTATTTACATCTAACAAAGATCCTAAATCCAGACGAAGCGGTGACTGGGGTGGTATCACAATAGCCGGATCAGGAAAAGTAAACACAGTTTCCGGTAATGGTCTGATACAAGGAAATTACAAACCTCAATATTCTGTATTTGGAGGCAATCAATTTTCTGAAGAAACCACGATCCTGAGATATATAAGAATTGAATTCTCTGGAAATACAACCAAAAGACAACAAGGATCTAATGGCCTATCTTTATACGGACTAGGTACATCTTCGATCATAGATAACATTATGGTAAGTCATTCAAATCAGGATGCTTTTAATATTCACGGTGGAGAAAACAATATTAAAAATTTGATTTCTTTTAAAGTTAAAGGAAATGATTATCAATTTTCTGAAGGATTTAAAGGAAACTTAAATTCTATTATGGCAATTCGCCATCCCTATATTACCAGCTCAAAAGGATCTTTTGCCATTGCAGCCGATGGGTATGACAAAAACATGGGGTACACCGATCTCAACGCCGTAACTGATGCAACAATATCAAATGCGACAATTGTAAATTTATCAGATAAAAGCAACTACCAACATACCGCCCCGGCAGTATATACCTCTAATCTTGCGAATCTTTACATTCACAATTCCAAAATATCTGGTTTTTCTGATGTGGTGAAATTTGACGAATCTTATAATTCACTTTCTAAAATGCAGCAAGCATTTATGATGGATAATAGTTTTTTTAACATCCATGGTGAAGGTGTAGAGTCGGCAAATAAATCCATAAAAAAAGAATCACTAAATGTTCTCAAATATAACCGATTCACAAAAGATTTTGCAGGTGTAGAAGAATTGTTTAGCAATCCTTTTGATAATGCGAACCCAAAATTTGACTTAAAAAGATCATTAAACACCTATATGGTGATGCAATAAAATTGTTTTAGATTTATAAAAAACAAAAAACAGTTCAAAAAATAATTATCTAGATATCATGTTTAAATTTTTAATCAACTTCGTTTTCTTTTTGTTATTTACTCATGCCTTTTCTCAAAAAACTGAGGACGCAGTATTCTTTACTCAAAAAAAACAGATTAATAAATTTCATACCATCAGTGATTTAGAAAACAAAATGAAAGGAGACTTGATAAAATTATACCAAGATCGAGTAGCAGAAATCATTATAGTGCTACCCTTCTTATCATTAACTAATGAGCCAGGTATCAGATTAGAAGATATTGGAATTAAAGAAGATTCGAGGCATCTTAAAACTTTAAAGAATAGTAAAGAAGACACCGCAAAAAACTTAGAAAGTATCAATGCAGCGATAGAAGAACTAGTCGCATATGCCGATACAGAAAAAATTATCTGGACCATCTTGTATTTAGAAGAGATTATTAAAAAAATGAGAATAGGTGCTAATGGAAATTATTAAAAAAGTAAAATGTTGTAATGTGTTTAAATTATCATATTTACTTAGGGTAGGAAGCGGCAATAGCCGCTTCTGTTTTTTTAAATAACTTGTAAGATTTATAAAACAGATACTACTAAACGATCATGATATTGTTATACCTGTTATTTGGAGCACTTATTGCTACTCTAGGTGCGATACCTTTGGGAGCGGTAAATTTGGCTGTAATCAATACTTCTATAAGAGAAAATATAAAGAGTACAGTTTATATTATACTCGCAGCTGGAATAGGAGAAATCGTATTAGCTTTTTTGGCATTACATTGCAGTATGGAGTTATCCAGCTTTTTTCATGAAAATCAATGGATACAGATCAGCTTTATAGCAGGTTTCCTTTTAATAGGTATTTACTTTATGTATTCAGCAAACAAACCTGGTCCAACAAAGAAACAATCCCCGCTAAAGCTACCAAATTCTAAAGTTCTCACCGGTTTTTCATTAGCCGTACTAAATCCTCCGGTCGTCATTTATTGGATAATTGCAATTTCGTTGACAAACAAACATGTATTCAAACTTACTATCGAAAATTCCACATCGACATTGTTGCTTTTCTTTTTAGGAATTTATCTTGGTAAAATAGGAACACTATATTTTTATGGCAAATGGGGAAACAAAATAGCACAAAAGCAAGGAGATTCTAAAACAAAACTTCATCGTATCATAGGTATCGCTTTAATTACAATTTCTATTTTCCAAAGCATAAAATTTATTATAGAATAACATCATCAAAGGCTATTATTATTGATGGTACCGTTTTTTTAAGGAATTATACAAGTATATTAAATAGATATAGAAGTATCTTTGTAGGTCCAAAAGTTAAAGAATGACTACAAAAAATAACCCCAGCCACACATTAACAATATCAAAAGAAGAGATGCAACAGTACGGTTATAAAATTATTGACCATATTGTAGATCATTTTGAGACGCAAAACTCTAAAAAACCGGTGGCTCTCGCTACCAGAGAAGAAATGGATTTATTGTTAACCGAAAGCATTCCTGATCAACCATCCCCTGCTAATGAAGTTTTAGATTTTGTAATGAATCAGGTTATTCCTAATAGTAATATTGTATCGCATCCAAAATCCTATTCTTTTGTGCCGGGTCCAAATAATTATATCAGTGTTATGGCTGATACTATCGCTACGGGTTTTAATATATTTTCTGGCGGTTGGGCTGCATCTCCTGCAGCTGCTGAGTTAGAAATAGTAACTATGAACTGGTTGTTAGAAATTTTTGGGTTTCCAACTAAAAAAGGGGGCGGTATTTTTACAAGCGGAGGCTCAATGGCAAATTTGACTGCTCTGGTTACGGCTCGTCGCATAAAATGTGGAGATGATTTTTCTAAAGCAATAATTTATCTTTCTGATCAGGCGCATTCATCCAATATCAAGGCAATAAAGGTGATCGGCTTTAAAAAAGAACAAATTCGTATTATTCCTACGGATATCGAGTTCAAAATATCTCTCAACAAATTAAAAAATATAATTGCAAAGGACCGCCTAGAGGGATTACAGCCCTTTTGCATTATTGCTTCTGCAGGAACCACAAATACAGGTACGGTAGACCCTCTTGACGAGATTGCTGATATATGCCAGAATGAAAATATGTGGATGCATATTGATGGTGCGTATGGAGGTGCTGCAATTTTGGCTCAAAACGGAAAAAAATTGCTCAAAGGAATTGAAAGAGCCGACTCTTTGACTGTTGATCCTCACAAATGGTTTTTTCAGCCTTACGAAATAGGTTGTTTATTAGTTAAAAATCATAGTTGGCTAAGCAGTACTTTTAGCGAAAAACCAGAATACTTACGTGATATTGAAGGCAATGAATCTGAAATTAATTTTTATGATCACGGTATCCAGCTAACTCGTCGTTTCCGGGCCTTAAAGTTTTACATGTCATTAAAAACTTTTGGATTATCATCCTTCAAAGAAGCTATTACTTACAATATCAATCTAGCTGAGCAGACCGAAGCACTTTTAAGAAAAAGTGTACTTTGGGAAATCACCTCTCCGGCAACATTGGGCATCATCAATTTTAGATATCATCCCATAGGCCAAAAATTATCTGAGAACGAACTAGATCATATTAATCAAACAATTTCGAAGAAAATAACGCATTCAAAAGAAGCATTATTGGTTACCACTGTACTACAAGGACAGGTCGTGCTTAGAATGTGTCTTATAAACCCCAGAACTACTATCGAAGACATTAAAAACACATTAAAACAATGCGAAATGTATGGAGAAGAAGAACTAAAACAAGTAAGTAATACATACCCTTAATTTACAGTTAGTGTCACCACATAACCTTCGCTATTTCGTACATTGAAAACGGTATTATCTTCAAAAATAAGGTATTGCCCCTTAATACCCTTAAGCACTCCGGAGAAAACTGGTGTTTTATCCAGGTTAAGACTCTTTAATTTTTCTGGATATTGCAACACAGGAAAATGCAACTCGGTTTCTTTTCCATTTTCAATAAAATATTCTTGTACTTCTTCTGGCAGAAAATCCTTAAGCTTGTTTTTATATTCTATTAGATCTTGATCAACTACTTCATTTTTTAGCATGGTTCGCCAGTTTGTTTTATCAGCTACATGCTCTTTTAAAGCTACCTCGGTGATTCCGGCCAAGTAGCGATTAGGAACCTCTACAACCTCTATGGCTTCATGAGCACCTTGATCGATCCAACGAGTAGGAACCTGTGATTTTCGGGTAACCCCTACCTTAACATTACTAGAATTTGCCAAATACACAATGTGAGGCTGAAGCTGCACTTTTTTTTCAAATTCTAAATCTCTATCCTCTATATCTAAATGTGCTTGACTTAGTTCTGGACGCATTACCCAATCTCCTACTTGGGGCTGATTATAAAAATCATCATAACAATACCCCTGTCTAAATATCTTCTTATTCTTGCCACAGGCGAGACACTGATACTTTTCAAACTGTAGACTTACTTTTTTATCCAACAGTTGATTAACGTGAATAAAATCAGATTCAAACACTAGATAATATTGAATAGGATCTCCTATCTCTGTTTGCATTTTGGTAAGCACTCCTTGATATTGCATAAAATTTTGTTATAAATTACCCTTGTAAGAAGAATGTAAAAATTTTTATTATTTTAGTTGACAACAACCAAAAATAGTAAGTACAGAACTATTTCAGTATAAATATACATCAAAAAATGGCAATCCCATTAGTTAATTCTATAGCCAGTTGGTTCTTAAAAAAGAGGTTTCATCAAATGGAACTATTTCTTAAGTACCCTAATGAAGTCCAGCATGAATTATTACACGTGCTATTGGAGACAGCAAAAAACACAGAATTAGGTAAAAAATACGATTTTGCTTCTATACATAACTATGCAACGTTTACAGAACGTGTACCCATTAGGTCTTATGAAGATTATGAGTCAATGATTGAAAGAAGTCGTCATGGCGAAAACAATATTTTTTGGCCCACCGCTATAAAATGGTTTGCAAAATCGAGTGGAACCACTAGTGCCAAAAGCAAATTTTTACCAGTAAGCCAGGAATCACTGGAAGATTGTCACTATGCGGCTGTCAAAGATCTTTTGTGCATATATCTTAACAACAACGAGGATTCTCAACTTTTTACAGGAAAAGGGCTTCGTTTGGGAGGAAGTCAGGAACTCTATAAAGAAAATGGAACTTCTTTTGGAGATTTATCAGCGATTATCATTGCCAATATGCCATTCTGGGCAGACTATAGCTCTACACCGAGCAGTGAAGTATCTTTGATGAGTGATTGGGAATATAAAATGCAAGCCATAGTAAAGGAGACTATTCAAGAAAATGTGACCAGTTTGGCCGGAGTACCTTCCTGGATGCTCGTTTTACTAAACCAAGTGTTAGAAACAACCGGAAATACTCACCTTTTTGAGGTCTGGCCTAATCTGGAGGTATATTTTCATGGAGGAGTAAGTTTTGACCCATATAGAGATCAATATAAAAAAATAGCACCAAAAGATTCTTTTAAGTATTATGAAATTTATAACGCCTCAGAGGGCTTTTTTGCTATCCAAGATCGCAATGATTCTTCAGAATTACTTCTAATGTTAGACTATGGGATTTTTTATGAATTTATCCCAATGGACACCTATGATACTAATAATGAAAAAGTGATACCATTAAGTGAAGTTGAAGTTGGAAAAAATTACGCGGTAATAATTACTACCAATGCCGGTTTATGGAGATATAAAATAGGAGACACCGTTCGTTTTACATCAGTTAATCCTTATAGAATTAAAGTATCCGGAAGAACAAAACATCATATTAATGTATTTGGAGAAGAGCTTATTATCGAAAATGCGGAAGAAGCTTTAAAAAGAGCTACACGACAAACTAACAGCGAAGTTGTAGACTATACGGTAGCTCCTATCTTTATGAAAGGAAAAGAAAAGGGGGCTCACGAATGGGTTATTGAATTTAAAAAATATCCAGAAAACATTACAGAATTCTCACATATCCTCGATCAAAACTTGCAACAGGTAAACAGTGATTATGAGGCCAAAAGATATAACAATACAACTCTTAATGTACTTCAAATAAGAGAAGCAAGACCTAATTTGTTTTACGACTGGTTAAAAAAGAACGGTAAACTGGGGGGGCAACATAAAATACCAAGGTTATCTAATCAGCGAACTTATGTTGAAGAATTGTTAGCGCTCAATAAAGTCGACTCTTGTTCTTCTTCATGAAACCAATTTGGAGTCAAAAGTTATCGTTTTACCTGCTAATTCACTGTAAAAGAATGTTAAATTTTACGGTTAAACCGTAAAAAAGATGTGTAAGAAATGTTATTTTTATCAAAAAAAACAGTATTTCATCGTCCAAAAAAAGCGTTTGATCTAAAAATTAGCAAATCATTTTTTAGCCTCTGTTTTTCATATTAAATTTGAAACCAGATAGTTACTAATTTATCAAAGCCCCGAGATATGAAAAACACACTATTACTCTCTATTTTTTTACTCCTAACTGTAGGTATATGTGCGCAAGAAGTAAAAACTATTGATAATGAAAATAGTCTTGAAACTACTGTTTCTAAAAACACTAATACTTCTTCTACATCCATCATAACAACATCGACTGATAGTTTGATTGAAGATACTATTTGTTATGCAGAGATATCTAAGGTAGCTTTTTACAAAGCCCTGATTAAGCAAAATGGTTTTAATATTAATATTAGAGAGAATGATAGCACTGTTGATATAGCTTTAAAAAACACCGAAGAAATTATAATTAACAATAAAGAACGTGTATCGTATTCAGAATAATGCCCGCTTGCCATAATTATATTGCCCTAATATATTAGAATTACCCAACTAATCAACCAAAAAAAACACCGTTATACATTTGTGTAACGGTGTTTTTATATAAATTTTATTCTACTTATGATACAGCTTTAAGCTTTTTGATCGTGGATTTATTAAGCTTTTTTTCAGCATAATCCTTAGTTACCTTAAATTCAGTTTCTTCACTCTCTGGCAATTCAAACATTGCATCTGTTAAAATTGCTTCACAAAGTGATCTTAAACCTCTAGCCCCAAGTTTATACTCCATCGCCTTTTTTACAATATAATCCAAGGCTCCATCGGTTATTGAAAATGAAATATTATCCATTTCAAATAATTTCTTATACTGCTTGATTATAGCATTCTTAGGAGCCGTTAAAATGGATCTTAATGTTTCCTCATCTAAAGGATTCATATACGATAGCACAGGCAGTCTTCCTATAATCTCAGGAATCAATCCAAAATCTTTTAAATCCTTAGGGATAATGTATTGAAGTAGATTGTCTTTTTCTATAGAATCTTCTGTTTTTGAGGCGCTATACCCTACGGCCTGCATATTCAGACGTTTCTGAATCATTTTTTCAATACCATCAAAAGCTCCACCCGCAATAAATAAGATATTTTCAGTATTGACCTCAATAAATTTCTGATCAGGATGTTTTCTACCTCCTTTTGGCGGAACATTTACCACAGTACCTTCTAAAAGTTTAAGTAGTGCCTGTTGTACCCCCTCACCAGAAACATCCCGGGTAATACTGGGATTATCGCTCTTGCGAGCAATTTTATCTATTTCATCGATAAAAACTATTCCTCTTTGGGCTTTTTCAAGATTATAATCAGCAGCTTGTAAAAGCCTGGTCAAAATACTTTCTACATCTTCTCCTACATAACCAGCTTCAGTAAGTACCGTAGCATCCACAATCGCCAATGGAACATTAAGCATTTTTGCAATAGTTTTAGCCATTAATGTTTTACCTGTACCGGTCTGCCCAACCATAATAATATTGCTTTTCTGGATTTCAATATCATCTTCTGTTTGTGGTTGAAGTAGCCGTTTATAATGGTTATATACCGCCACAGCCATTATTTTTTTGGTAAACTCTTGTCCAATGACATATTCATCCAAAAATCTCTTAATAGCCATTGGTTTACGCAACATCAATTCGCTACTTAACTCGCCTGTTTCTTCTTCTTTAGCTTCTTCTACTACAATTCCATGAGCCTGAACAATACATCGATCACATATATGCGCATCTAATCCTGCTATTAACAAATTAGTTTCAGGCTTTTTTCTCCCACAAAAAGAGCATTCTAAATCTTCTTTGGCCATTGTTATTTAGTTTCAATTAATCTCTTCTATCGTACTTTAATATTCAATTTTTGAGATAGAATTACATCATAAGCCTAATGATAACTTAACTTATAATGCTTTAATTTTTATATCGTAAAACTATATTAAATAGAAATCTTTTCTGTTTATCGAAAAGTCTACTATTCTCTAGTTAAAATTTCGTCAATCATTCCATACTCAAGAGCCTTATCGGCTTTCATCCAATAATCTCTATCGCTATCTTCATAGACTTTCTCATACGTTTGTCCAGAGTGCTTAGAGATAATTTTATATAATTCTTCTTTCAAAATTAAGATCTCCCTGGCAGTAATCTCTATATCACTGGCCTGACCCTGAGCTCCTCCTAATGGCTGATGAATCATGACACGACTATGAGGCAATCCAGAGCGCTTTCCTTTTTGACCTGCACACAATAATACTGCACCCATTGATGCTGCCATACCTGTACAAATTGTAGCGACATCGGGCTTTATAAATTGCATTGTATCATAAATCCCTAGACCTGCATATACACTACCCCCTGGAGAATTAATATAAATCTGAATATCTTTTGAAGAATCTACACTTTCAAGGAATAATAACTGAGCTTGAATAATATTAGCTACCTGATCATTAATACCAGTTCCCATAAATATAATTCGATCCATCATTAATCTGGAGAAAACATCAAAAATAGCTATATTCATCTGACGTTCTTCGATAATATTAGGAGTCATACCAGCAGGATACATACTACTCACAATTTTCTCATAGTAATTACTATTAATACCATGATGTTTGGTAGCGTATTTTTCGAATTCTTTACCGTAATCCATATTTCTTTTCTGAAAAATTTTATTTATAAAAAGGGCGTTAAACTAAAGATGGTTTAACGCCCTAAATATAAGTATAAATTCCTTAGTAAATTACAACAATAATTATTTGTAAACTTCTTTTATGAATTCGTCAAAGCTAACCTCTTTAGTTTTAAGTTTAGCGTTCTCTTTATAATAATTTAACAATTTTTGACTCATCAATTGCTCAGAAATTCGTTTAACCTCATCTTGGTTTGATAAAATTCTTGCTGCGATATCTTCTAGCTCTTTATCCTCAGGAGAATTTTGCCCAAATTGAGCCATTTGCCCTTTAATAAGATTTTTTGCAAAATCTTTAAGCTCTTCAAAAGTTACCTGAAGGTTATTATCATTAATTATTTTTCCTTCAATCAATTGATAACGCAGTCCTTTTTCACTTTTCTCATACTCATCTTTAGCCTGGTCTTCGGTTAATGGTTGTTCTCCGGTAGTACGTATCCATTTTTGTAAGAACTCAACAGGTAATTCAAATTTTGTATTCTCAAGAGCATTCTCGGTGATATCATTAAGCAGTTGCTGATCCGACTGTTGCTCAAACTGACGCTCTGCATCTTCTTTTATTTTTTCTTTTAGATCTGTTACTGTTTTTACATTACCAGGACCATAAAGTTTATCAAATAAATCTTGATCTAAATCTGCCAGTTCTTGGGTATTTATTTCAGAAATTGTAAAAGAAACTTCAATATCTAAATCATGTGCTTCATCGTGACTTATTTTTAAAGCACTTACAAGATCATGATCATCATTAAACAACCCTTTTGTTTTTAGTTTTAGAGTATCGCCTACCTTTGCCCCAATAAACTTATCAAGGTTTTTCTTTCCTTTGATCTTTTCTAAAGCAACCGTAGATACATTATTAATTTCTTTCTCTTCGTTTACAAAAGAACCAGCTACTACATCATCTTTTTCAACGGTGTCCTTAGAAATAAGTTTACCGTATTGCTTTTGAATAGTTTTGATTTGGTTATCAATCATCTCATCTGTAGCGGTAATTTTATAATGAGTAATTGCCTTTTTACCGTTTAGTTTTACCTCAAATTTTGGTGCCAATCCAAGCTCAAATTCAAAAGAATAATTGTCGGCATCCCAATCAAAATTATCTTGTTCTTTGGGTAATGGATTCCCTAAAACATCGAGTTTTTCTTCGGTCAGATACTTATTTAATGCATCTTGTAGTAGTTTATTAACCTCATCTACCAAAACGGCTTTTCCATACTGTTTTTTAACCAGTCCCATTGGAACATGGCCTTTTCTAAAACCTGGAATATTGGCGTTTTTACGGTAATCTTTAAGGATTTTATCTACCTTATCACTATAATCTGCTTTGGCTATATCTACTGTCACTACAGCATTCAATTCGTCTAATTGCTCTTTTGAAATATTCATAATCTATTACGATTTACTACTAAAAATTGGGTTGCAAAAGTAATACTTTTTTATGTCTCAACAAATTTTTAACTCCCTGAAAAACAGTTAAATTTAATCTTTCTTTAAAATAGAATGTAGTATAGATTGAAAAACTGACAACAACACACTAAATATCAATGCCCAAAACCAACCACTAACACTAAAATCACTTACAAAATAATCTGCTAACAAAATAATGGCAGCATTAATAACCAAAAGAAATAATCCCAAAGTAAGTATGGTAGCTGGCAGTGTTAAAATTATCAAAACTGGTTTTACTATTGTATTTAAAATTGCCAAAACAAGCGCTACTATAATAGCACTAACATAATTATTGACCGCCACCCCAGGAAGAATCTCTGCTAACAACAATACAGCAGCAGCTGTTAAAATTAATCTCAATAAAAATTTCATAAATGTATATTTTATATGAATATAAAAAAACCTGCTAACAAGTAGCAGGTTTTAAAGTATAAAATTTAGGATTTGTTTCCTGTTAATTTACTTCATTACTTACAGTAATTGTACCAAATTCTCCAGGATTAACCCTTGGCACTACTAATCCATAGGTTCTTTCTAAGGCATCCAGTATCCCATTAGCAACTAATGCATGCCCTCTTGGTGTAGGGTGCACTCCGTCTAAAGAAAAACCTCCTCCAGAAGCAAAAGTTGATGTAATAACGCCTCCGTCAAAAGAAACACCTCCACTTGCCACCTGGGACAATTGCGATTTCATACTCACAAAAGCTAAACCATTTGCAGTCGCAAGGTTTCTAATTGTTTCGTTATACGAATCCTGAGCTACTTTAATTGCAGTTTGTTCTGCAGGAATCAATACAAATTGATCTTCAAGAGGCAGTGTTACACCTTTAACAGACAATTGTCCTGCTAACTCCTGAGGCACGCCTAGACCAACCAATTCAGCAACTCTATCGGTATCAAGCTGACCAATCACGCTTGAACTTGTTAAAACCAACAAATCCTCTTCTGTTGCTTGTCTCACCTGACCAAATTGTGCAGCTATAATAGGTGCAAGTGGTCCAAATACCGGAGTAATCGCCGCAGTTAACTGCGTTGTTATATCTTCTAAAGATTCATCTTTAATCACAACCGCACTTGCTGCAGTTGCTGAGAATTCTACCGATCTTTCCGGAACACCTAGACCTACAAATGCCATATTCAGACCCGCATAGGTTTCATTGAGCGTAGGTATTTGAGCAGCAAAGTCAGGATCTAAAGGACTCAATGGCGCAAACGGAACAGTAGTAAAAAACGGAATAGAAGTTACATTAGGCAAATCAATTAACACTCCTTTTCTACCTCCGGCAGCTAATGCCTGTACTAAACCAGTATACGTTTGTGAAAACAGCCCATTATTAGTAATATCATTACTTCCGTATGATGTTGGATCCATATTACCTGTTACATTATGATCTTCTCCTGTACCTCCAGATGTGGCATACCCAAGAATATCATTATTACCTATCCATAAACTAAAGAATGAAGGGTTTTGTGCAACAGCATCAGCAATCACGCTAGACGTAGCCGATTGTTGAAAACGACCAAAATAAGGATTCAAGGAACCGTATCCCTCAAAACCTAAATGAAAACTCTTTGCGCCCGGTACTCCCATATTATTGAACGTTCCGCCTAAATTCGCACTAATATCCGTCGTAGAAGCAGCTCCTGTGTATGGTGCAGGCCCTACTGGTTGTTGATTCTCATCAAATACCAGAACTAATCTGGGCGGAAAATCTGCATTATTTCCTGCAAATCCTCCAGTGTTATCTGCCATTAAAGGCTGAGTAAATTCTCCGCCACCAACAATTTTAAATTGTTGAGCTAAAATATTAGGAAATGAATTTTCCTGACCTGTAATGTATAAAGCTCCATCTGCAAAACCTGCTGTAAGAGAATTACCTAAAGCCACATAATTAGTTAGATCTAATTCGCCACTTGTAAAATTATTTGATTCTTCGATTGGATTATCAAACTCTGGTTCACAAGCAATCAAACCTAATGCTAGAACCGCTAAATATTTTATATTATTCTTTATCATTATAATTACATTTTATAAGTTAAACCAAGTCCTGGACCAAATGCGCTTGATTCATAAGTCCCTCCAAAAGGAACATTCTGTCCATTTTCTTGATAAAAATCGTATGAAGCATTAACTTCTTTAAATCTAAGAAAGAAGAAAGAAGCATCAATGGCTAACTTAGGTGTAATTGCATAACTGAAACCACCTGAGAATCCATCAGAATCATTACGCGGTGTTTCTGGAGCGAAAAAACCTTCTTGAACCGGAGATTCATCAATATAATATCCTGCTCTTAATGTGATTTTTTCTGTTGCTTCATATTGTAATCCAAAACGGTATACAGATGAATTTTTGTAATTCCGAGGATTTATAGATGCCGGAGCTCCGTTACCAAATGTAATATCTAAAGATTCGTACACATCCCAGAATTGTCTATTAAAATCAAATGCAAATAACCATTTTTTATACTCATAAGACAACCCAATAGTTAGCTCAGCAGGCAAAGGCAATTCTGCTCTAAAACTTGTTGTACCATTAGGTGGTGCCGCCAAAGAGTTAGGGAAATTTGAGAATGTTGCCTCTCCATCTTCAGACTCAATAATAATCTCACTACGGTAATTAAATCCTACGCGAAGATTTTCTGTTGGATTAAACATCGCACCAATAGTCCATCCCCAATTAGTTACCCCAGAATCATCAACAGTAACATTTGATCTAACACCATCAATATCTGTTGCTGTTCTATTAGAGTTACGATTGAAGTTTACAGATCCAGTAACGAAGATTGGTCCTCCACCTATACTAAAATGATCTGAAAGCTTAAAGGAAACTACAGGTTGCACAAATATGGCAGCCAAGTCAATATCATTTACCAAATGAGATCCAGCCCAATCTGTTGGCCAGGTTACCTCACTACCGTAAGGTGTATACACCCCAAGACCTACAGACATCCAGTCATTGATCTTATAGGATCCATATAGATTAAGTGGTGTTCCTACAGAATTATCAGTTTCTGCACTAACCCCAGATTCAGTATTTTGAAAAATCACTTCACTAAAAATACCACTTACACCTGCACTTACATTAAGATTATTCTCTAAGTATACTAGACCTGCCGGATTAAAGAATACCAGCTCAGCACTATTGACTACAGCTACACCGGTATGCCCCATAGCCATAGCGCGTTGTCCTTGTACACTAACTCTATATCCACCAGCATAGGTAACTGCCGTTACCGTGATGAATAGAACTAACAATAGAAGTTTTTTCATAATTAATTTAGAATTGTTTTTGTTTGTTAAGGAAATTTATAAAATTGATTTTCCAAATTTAAAAGAAAATACCAATTATCCAACGCAATCCACAAATTATTATGCATACATAAGATTTTTCATCTATTTTTTGACAAATTCTAATACTTCGGTCAAAAAGTCATTTGGATTTTCGGCATGCAACCAATGTCCTGCAGAAGAAATTTGTTTAAGTATAAAGTTAGGGAATTGCTCTTTAATTCTAGTTAAATCATCAGTAAGAATATAGTTGGATTTTTCCCCTTTCAGAAAAAGGGTTTTCCCTTCAAATATTAATTCTTCTTTAAGCTCTTCTCCAATCTTTGATGCATTCTTAACTAAAGACTGCAGGTTTAATCGGAGAGCGAGTACCCCTTTATCTTTCCAGTAAAGGTTTTTTAAAAGAAACATCCTCACTCCGGCATCAGGCACATAAGTGCTTAACTCATGGTCTACCTCGGCTCTTGATTTCAACATATCAAAATCTAACGAACTCAAACCATCTAAAATATCTTGATGATGTAGTGGGTAATATTTTGGACCAATATCGGCAACCAGCAAGTGATCGATAAGATGTGAGTACTTTGTTGCAAATAGCATCACAGTCTTACCACCCATAGAATGCCCAAGAAGATTAATATTT
This sequence comes from uncultured Aquimarina sp., assembly GCA_947497175.1. Lineage (GTDB taxonomy): Bacteria > Bacteroidota > Bacteroidia > Flavobacteriales > Flavobacteriaceae > Aquimarina. Next base: position 79,162 of record CANMFM010000004.1, read on the forward strand.
CTAAGATGATTAGTTTCACAATACTCCTTTAAATCCTCGGCTAAAATATCGTAACTAAATTCATCACTATGTTCACTTCTTCCGTGGTTACGTTGATCTATTAAGTGAACCTGAAAACCTTGCTGAGCAATTTTTTTACCCAGTGTTTTCCAGTTGTCTCCCATTCCTAAAAATCCATGAAGGATTAAAAATGGTTGCCCTTCGCCAAAAACATTAGCATGTAATTTCATTTATCGTATTATTTTAAACGGTGTAAATACATATTAACTACATTTTCTAATCCAAGATAAATTGATTCGCTTATTAGCGCATGTCCAATAGAAACCTCTAGTAATCCTGGAATATTTTCTTTAAAAAATTTAATATTCTCTAAAGACAAATCGTGCCCTGCATTGACCCCTACCCCCATTTGGATTGCCAATTGGGCGCAATCGGCATACGAGGTAATAGATTTTTTATTTCCTTTAGCAAATTCTGAAGCAAATTCTTCGGTATATAATTCAATTCGATCTGTGCCGGTTTCTGCGGCTCCTTCAATTACATCTAGAACCGGGTCCACAAAAATTGAAGTTCTGATGCCGTTTCGTTTAAATTCAGAGATTATTTCTTGTAAAAAATCTTTGTGTTTTCTTGTATCCCAACCTGCATTGCTGGTGATTGCATCTTCAGCATCAGGCACCAGAGTAACCTGTGTTGGTTTTACCGCCACCACTAATTCTACGAACTTAGAAATTGGATTCCCTTCAATATTATACTCTGTTTGTACTATTGATTTTAGATCATAAGCATCCTGGTATCTTATATGTCGTTCATCTGGTCTTGGATGTATGGTTATACCCTGACCGCCAAAACTTTCGATATCCTTTGCAACCTTAAGTAGATTTGGTGTATTGCCACCTCTGGAATTTCGTAGTGTAGCAATTTTATTAATATTAACACTTAACTTTGTCATGATTTTTGATGTCTTTAACTAAAAAAGCAAAAATACAAAGTTGAGAACGCCTTGATTGTATATTTTTTGATTATTTTGCATTATATAGCTTCTAAATACTATGAAGACAAACTTATACATTGTTAACGAAATTGCACCCCTAAACATAACCACTAAGGTTACTGATGCGCAATTATTATTTAACGAACTTACATACACCCATTTCCCAGTTATAAAAGACAACATTTATTTAGGTTGCATTTCTGAAGCTGATATCAGGTGTTTTGAAACAGATAAAACGCTAACTGCCTACCAATATGCGCTTGAAGGTTTCTTTGTTAGAAAAGATAATAATTGGATCGATATTTTAGAATCCTTTGCTCAAAATCGATCTAATATAATGCCTGTTTTAGATGACAATAATAATTATCTCGGTTTTTTTGAACTGGGTGACATTATGAATCTTTTTAACGAAACTCCTTTTCTTAGTGAACCCGGAAATATTTTGATCGTTGAAAAAGGAATTTTGGACTATTCTTTTAGCGAAATTTCTCAAATTGTTGAATCTAATAATGCAAAAGTTTTAGGGCTTTTTATTTCTAATATGGAAAATGATGTAGCACAAATAACAATTAAAATTAATGATAGCGATATCAACAATATTGTGCAAACATTTAGAAGATATAGCTATAATATAATATCCAAACATCAAGAAGATTCGTTTTTAACAAATCTGAAAGAAAGGTCTCAATATCTAGAAAAATATCTGAATATATAAAAACAAGAGATTCAATTAACACAATCATATCACAATGAAAATCGGTATATACGGCCAGTTCTACCATAAAAATTCTGGAATCTATATCCAGCAGCTTCTAGAAAATCTAGATAAAAATAGTGTAGAAGTAGTCATCGAAAAGAATTTTTTAGAACTCATCGATCTTCATGATGATATTGATAAGTCGTATTCTCACTTCAGTACTTTTGAAGAACTAGACACTTCATATGATCTTTTCTTTAGTATTGGCGGCGATGGAACCATTTTAAGAACTATTACTTATGTAAGAGATTTAGGAATCCCAATTGCAGGAATCAATACCGGAAGGTTAGGATTTCTTGCCACTATTCAAAAAGAAGAAATTCAGGATAGTATCGACTTAATCTTAAATAAAAAGTTTTACACTTCTTCGAGAAGCCTGGTAACCATTGAAACCATACCCAAAAATAAAGAATTTGGAGTCTTAAATTTTGCAATGAATGAAATTGCTGTAAGCAGACGAAACACCACCTCTATGATTACCGTACACACAAGCCTGAATAACGAGTTTCTTAATTCGTATTGGGCAGATGGGTTAATTGTATCAACACCCACAGGATCTACAGGCTATTCTTTGAGTTGCGGCGGCCCCGTGATAATGCCAGAGGCAGAGAGCATGGTGCTTACCCCTATCGCACCACATAATCTTAACGCAAGACCTCTTGTAATACCTGATGATCAGGAAATCAAATTACAAGTCTCCGGAAGAGAAGACACCTATCTGGTTTCTTTAGACTCTAGAGTTCACACCTTACCAAATGAAACAACTGTAGTCATAAAAAAAGCTCCATTTAAAATTAATATGGTAGTATTGCAGGACGATAGCTTCCTAAAAACACTACGTAAAAAGATGCTTTGGGGAGAAGATAAACGCAATTAAACAATAAAATCTACTAAAAAGTGTTTTTAAATTCATACTATTTTACTCAAATTCTTGTGTACTAAAGTTAATTGTTATATTTGCAAACTTTTGAAAATCTATGAGATACTTAGCATCATTCGTAATTGTTCTGTTTTTTGTACAATCTATCACGTCACAAACCTATGAAGTAGGCTTAATGGCAGGAGGGTCTAATTATATAGGCGATGTAGGGTCGACACTCTATATTGCTCCTAACGACATAGCATTTGGGGCCATCGCAAAATGGAACCGAAGTAAACGACATGCCTTTAGAGCTTCATTTTTATATGCAGCACTCGACGCAGATGATAGTAAAGGAGATGATCGAAGAAAAGAAAGAGGTTTTAGTTTTAATAATTCTATAAAGGAAGTTTCATTAGGAATGGAATTTAATTTCTGGGATTGGTTTCTTTATGATGGAAAACCTCAGTTTACTCCTTATCTTTACAGCGGAATCACTGCATTTAATCATGGAGCACTTGCTTTAGATGCAAATGATGAACTAGATGCTTATAGCGATAAGTGGAATTTTGCAATCCCTATGGTAGTAGGAATTAAAAAAACATTAGGCAGAGACTTTGTAATTGGTGCCGAAATTGGTGCCCGATATACATTTACCGATAATCTAGATGGAAGTAATCCTGATGATAGATTTGGAACAGGATTTGGTAATTTAAACAACAATGACTGGTACGTATTTACAGGTATAACATTATCATATACCTGGGGTAGGATCCCTTGTTATTGCGCATTTTAAAATGATTGACAAAAAACAATTAGACTCTAACAATATACCTCGACACATTGCAATCATAATGGACGGCAATGGTCGATGGGCCAAAAAGAAAGGACTTTTTAGAGCTGCGGGCCACGAGAAAGGGACAAAAGCAGTACGCGAGGTCGTAGAAGGCAGCGCAGAAATAGGCATAAAACATCTTACCCTCTATGCATTCTCGACCGAGAATTGGAATAGACCAAAACTTGAAGTAGATACTTTAATGAAACTTTTAGTAAGTTCGCTGAAAAAAGAAATCAAAACTCTTCAAGAAAACAATATCCAGCTAAACGCTATTGGTAACCTCCAAAATTTACCAAAAAAAGCACGAGTAGAACTCATGGAAGTTATTGAAAAGACTAAGTCCAATGATCATATGGTACTTACTCTTGCACTGAGCTATGGAAGTAGAGAAGAACTCATAAAAACTATTGAAGAAATAAGTATTAAAGTTAAAAATGGTGTAATTTCGCCACATCTTATAAATGAAGCAGTCATTAATGAGCATTTGTACACTAAAAACCTGCCCGATGTTGACTTATTAATACGGACTAGTGGAGAACAACGTATTAGTAATTTTTTACTATGGCAGATTGCGTACGCAGAATTATATTTTACAGAAATTTTATGGCCAGATTTCAGAAGAACAGATTTATTTGAAGCCATATTGAATTATCAAAAAAGAGAAAGAAGATTTGGAAAAACTAGTGAGCAGCTCAGTTAAAGGAATGATAAAAAAATTACCTATTACGTATTTTACGTTACTTGCCTTATTATTACACTCAATATCGATTACAGCCCAAAATGTACCTGGTGCAAATGGTAAAGAGTACGTTATTGGAAAGATAAAAGTTACCGGAACCACCAGCTATAATGAAAACACTGTAATTACGTTTACCGGTCTTAAAAAAGGAGAGCGAATATTTCTTCCAGGAGATAAAATAAGTAAAGTGATCAAAAAATTATGGGATCTTGAATTGTTTAGTGATATCAACTTCTATATTACCAAAGTTGAAGGAGATGTTGCTGATATTGAAATTAATATTCAGGAAGTTCCCGAATTAAATGAAGCTCGCATTGAAGGGATAAAAAAACGTAAAGCCGAAGAGCTCATTAAAGATAATGGATTGACCAAAGGTGCAAAAGTAACCGAAAATCTTATTACAACTACGCGTAACTTTATCACCAATAAATACAAAAAAGATGGATTTCTAAACACCAAAGTAGCCATTAATCTGATACCCGTAAAAGATACTGTAGCCACCAGCAACAAAGTAAACGTATTGGTCCGAGTAGATAAGGGTGACCGTGTTAAAGTAGATCATATTACCATAACAGGAAATGAAAAACTATCAGACGCTAAGGTACGCAGTGCGATGAAAAATACTAAGCAGAAAAAACCTTTAAGATTCTGGAAACGATCAAAGTATATTAGAGCAGATTATCTTGAGGATAAAGATAATATTATTACAAAGTATAAAGAGAAAGGATATAGAGATGCTCGAATAACCAAAGACACCTTAATTGTTGAGGATGACAATAGTGTCTCTTTAAATCTTTCTATAGAAGAAGGCAACAGGTATTATTTTGGGAATATTACATTTCTAGGAAATAGTGTATATACAGATAGACAATTAGCAAGGCAATTGGTTATCAAGAAAGGAGATGTATACAATGGTGTTCTTCTCGAAAAACAAATTGCAGATAACACCAAACCAGATGCAAATGACCTTACCAATTTATATCAAAATAACGGGTATCTATTCTCTTCGATTGATGCAGTAGAAACGAAAGTTTATAATGATACTATTGATTTTGAAGTCAGAATCAGAGAAGGGAAACTGACCTATTTCGATCACATTTCGGTGACAGGAAACGACAAAACAAATGATCACGTAGTATATCGAATACTAAGAACAAAACCCGGCCAACGATATAGTAAAGATCTTGTTGTAAGAACAGTTCGTGAAATTGGACAGTTAGGCTTTTTTGATCCAGAGCAATTAGAACCTCAGTTCCAAAATGCAAATCCGCAAGCCGGTACCATTGATATCAATTATCCTGTTGTAGAAAAAGGGTCTAGCCAAATCGAGCTTCAAGGTGGTTTTGGAGGCGGTGGTTTTGTAGGAACACTAGGATTAGCATTTAATAACTTTTCTATACGTAATATTTTTAATGGAGAATCCTATAGTCCCTTACCTATGGGAGATGGTCAAACTCTTAGAGTTAGAGCACAGGCTAGTAGATCTTTTCAGACCTACAGCCTTTCTTTTATAGAACCTTGGTTGGGTGGAAAAAGACCATATCAATTATCAACTTCATTCTCACACACAATCCAATACTTATTTACAGGGAGAAACCAGGTAGATAGAAACAGTAAATTTTTAATCACAGGAGGATCCGTAGGTATTGCTAAAAGATTAAATTGGCCCGACAATTATTTTACTTTATCACAAGCTGTAAGTTTAAGACATTATAATCTTAAAAATTACAATACTTCATTATTTACATTTGGTAATGGCTCATCAAATGATTTAGCCTATACTATTGGATTAAGTCGGAACAATACTACAGTAAACCCTATTTTCCCTGTAGGTGGTTCAGAGTTTAACATTATAGCCAAGTTATCACTACCCTATTCTCTTTTTGACGGTGTTGATTATAGCGCTCTTGCAAACGAAAGAGATGCGCTTGAAGCCCAGCAAGCCGAACTGCAAACTAGTACTGAACCCAGTGCACCTATACAGTTTGCAGAAAATCGAGAACGAATAGGAGAAATTGACCAAGAGCGTTTCAAGTGGTTAGAATATTATAAATTAAAATTTGATGGTACATGGTATACCAGCCTCTTTAACATTGGTACAAAGCCTCTGGTTTTAAAAACTAATGCAGAGTATGGTTTTTTAGGAGCGTATAATGGAAATAGAGGAAACATCCCTTTCGAGAGATACTTCTTAGGAGGTGTTGCTTTAGGAGCTAACGCTTTGGATGGCCGTGAGCTTGTGGCACTAAGGGGATACCCTGATCAATCATTACTTCCAGAAAGCAGAGCTAATAATCAGACTTTTGATGCCGACGGGGCAACAATTTATAATAAATATTCGTTAGAGCTTCGTTATCCTATAACACTAAAACCTGCAGCATCAATTTACATGCTCGCATTTTTAGAAGGTGGTGCATCATATGACAGCTTTAGAGATTTTAATCCTTTTCAATTAAATCGCTCAGCTGGAGCAGGTTTGCGTATATTTATGCCAGCTTTTGGATTACTTGGTATAGATTTTGGATATGGATTTGATCCAATCCCAGGTTCTAATCAGCCGCATGGGCAGGAAATACATTTTATTATAGGGCAACAGTTTTAGTTTTGGCACGATTATTTCTATATACACACAAATTATGAAAACAAAGGGTCTTTTATTAGTCGCAACAATAAGTTGGCTGTTCTTTACAAATGTAGTACATGCGCAAAAAGGTATAAGAATCGGTTACATAGATATGGGGTATATTTTGGAAAATGTACCAGAATATAATGAAGCATCAGCAGAGCTTGAAACCAAAGTTCAAAAATGGAAGGTAGAAATTGAAGCAGAGTTAAAAAATGTTGAAGAAATGCGAAAAGATCTTAATAATGAAAGAGTTTTGCTTACCAAAGAACTTATAGAAGAAAGAGAAGAAGACATTGTTTTTAAGGAAAAAGAAATATTAGAATATCAGCAAAAGAGATTTGGGCCGAATGGAGATTTATTTATACAAAAAAAGCGATTGGTACAACCAGTACAAGACCAGGTGTTTGTAGCTGTTCAAGAGATTGCAAAAAATAAAAAATACGACTTCGTTTTTGATAAGTCAGCCGATCTGGTAATGCTGTATTCAGCAGACAGGTACGACATTAGTGATCAAGTATTATTAAGAATAAACAGAGCTTCAAAAAGAAAGCAGCTTAATAACAAAAAAGAAAAGAAATCTCTGGAAAGAGATGAAAAAAGAAATGCCGAGCAAGAAAAAGAAGTATCAGACAGAGACCGATTGGCTCAAGAAAGATTATCAGAAAGAGAAAAACTACTTGAACAACGAAAAGCCGAGAGAGATTCTATACGAATAGCCAAGAAGAAAGATTTTGAAGAAAGAAGAGCTAAATTATTAGAGCTACAAAAAAGAAAAAAAGACTCTATCAATATGCTTAAAGCACAAAGAGAGAAGTTAAAACAAAATGAAAATCCATCAAATTCTGATAACGGAAGTGAAGATGATGGTAATTAGAATATCAATTTTTAAATTTATAACACTATTAATATTACTTACAAATGAAACAATTTAGAACATTACTAGTAGCTTTTGCACTTACTATAGGAACAACAGGTTTTGTAAATGCGCAATCCAAAGTGGCACATATTGCATCACAAGAACTTGTAGAATCAATGCCTGCTTTTAAAGCTGCTAAAAGCGAAATTGAAAAACTAAACAAAACGTATGATGCAGAGATCAGAAACATGGTATTAGAGCTGCAAACTACAATGAAAAAATATCAAGCCGAAGCTTCTACAAAGACTGAAGAAGAAAATGCAAAAAGAGCGCAAGAAGTTCAGGCTACAGAAAAAAGTATTACTGATTACAGACAAAATGCTCTTCAGGATCTTCAGAAAAAAGAAATTGAACTTATGAAGCCTATATATGAAAAAGCACGTACTTCTATTCAAAAAGTTGCACGAGCACAAGGTTTTCAGTACGTTCTAGATTCTACAACAGGAACTGGAGTTATTATGGCTGATGGTAAAGACCTTATGGCTGATGTAAAGAAAGATTTAGGAATATAAGTAGACATCTTTACACCATAAAAAATAAAAAAAACAGTAAAAGATAATTCTTTTACTGTTTTTTTTATTTTTGAAATACTTATTATGCAACATCAGGCAATAGGAATATTTGATTCTGGAATTGGAGGTACTTCTATATGGAAAGAAATTTCTATTGCACTACCTCACGAAAATACGATCTATCTGGCAGATAGTAAAAATGCACCCTATGGTAAAAGAAGTAAAGACGAAATCATAGCATTAAGCATAAAAAATACAGAAAAACTTCTTGAACTTAATTGTAAACTCGTCGTTGTTGCCTGCAATACCGCAACTACAAATGCTATAAAAGTACTTCGCTCTTCTTATGATGTACCGTTTATAGGCATAGAACCTGCCATAAAACCTGCTGCGATTCAAACCAAAACAAAAAAGGTTGGTGTACTGGCCACAAAAGGCACGTTGTCCAGCGAATTATTTGCCAAAACTTCAGACCTGCATGCCAACAATATTGAAGTTATTGAAGTTGTTGGAACAGGCTTGGTAGAATGCATTGAAGAAGGTAAAATTGATAGTCAAGAAATGCATGCCCTACTGACTTCTTATATTACTCCAATGATCAAAAAAGATATTGATTATTTGGTTTTAGGCTGCACCCACTACCCTTATCTTATTCCGAACATAAAAAAAATACTGCCAGACCATGTAACCCTTATTGATTCTGGTGAGGCTGTAGCCAGACAAACTAAAGCCGTGCTTACGACCAATAATCTTTTAAATAAAAATTCTGAGACAGGAACCTATACGTTTTATACAAATAACGAGGTCGAAGTATTAAAAAATATTCTTAAAAACAATAGCACTTCTTTACACATTCACTATTTAGCTTTTTAAACAAGTTTTAATTAGTCTACTTAAAATAATCTAGCAGCGTTCCCTTTTTAGAAGAGGACACTGCCAGTTCTTTACCAGAAGAAAGCACTATACTTCCCCCTTTGCCTTTTCTATACTTTATAATTTCGTTTACATTGACCAAAAAACTTTTATGAGTTCTTACAAATCCGTGCGGATGTAGCGATTCTTCAAAATATTTAAGCGTTTTACTCACTAGTTTTTGTCCTTTTTCAAGATAGATTTTGGTATAGTTATCATCGGCTTCACAATATAAAATATCTGCAATTCGAAGTACTTCGAAACCATCTTGTTGCGGAATTGTAATTTTACCTTCGGCACAAGTTACTTTAGGCACTAAAACAGTATCCTGAAGCTCTTTTTCCCGTTGTTTAATATGACCAACATGATCTACTGCCTTGATAAGGTTATCAATTGCAATAGGTTTTAACAGATAATATGTTGCCTGAGCATTGAGAGCATCTACAGCATAATGATCATAAGCTGTTACAAAAACAATTTCGAATGTTCGATCTGGTACTTGTTCGAGCAAATCAAAAGCATTCCCATACGGCATTTCGACATCAAGAAATAATACATCCGGAGTATTGGTCTGTAATAACACTAACGTTTCTTGCACACTGGCAGCTTCTCCTAAGATTGTGACTGAAGGACAATACTTTGTTAGATAATTTCTTAAAATAGCTCTACTATTTGCTTCGTCATCTACGATAATAGAAGTTAAATTCATTTGTCTTTGTTAAGAGTTAGCTTTACTTTGGTTCCTTCAGAATTTTCTTCTAAATCGGTAATAAAAACATCTACTTTGTCTTTATACATTTTATTAAGGATTGCAATTCTTTTTTTGATATTACCCATCCCTTTCGATTTTTGCAGTTTCTGATTTTGAGTTTTCAGTTCTTCAGACTTTTTACGTCCAATTCCATTATCGCTAATTATAATTTCTATAGTATCAGACGCTACATTTTGGAAGTTTATGGTCAACAATCCTTTTTCAGATTTATAACGCAATCCATGCCATACTGCATTTTCGACATAGGGCTGAAGCAGCATAGGTGGTATCATATATTCATTAACATTTATCTCTGGATCAACCTCTATGGTATAATCAAATTTATCCTGAAATCTAAAATGTTCTAACTGAACATAGAGTCTAAGCAGTTCAATTTCTTTCTCTAAGGGAATGAAATCTTGCTCACTATTTTCTAAAACTGCTCTCATCAATAAAGAAAAATCAGTTAAATATCGATTTGCAGTTCTCTCATCATTTGTAGCAATAAATGTATTCACAGAATTTAACGCATTAAAAATAAAATGAGGGTTCATTTGCGAACGAAGAGATTTTAATGCCAAAAGATTATTGGCATATCGTTGCTGTTTCATATTGCGAAACATTAAATACGCTGCCAAAAGTAATAAAATGGTAAGTCCAACTAAGAAGTATATTACTATTTGCTGCCTTAAACTCTGCTGATTGGCCAGTTCCTGAGATGCAAATGCAAGCTCATATCTTGCTTCATTTAGCGCTCTGTCTTTTTCTAACGTGGTTATGCGATTAGCTTTCTGGGCTAATTCCCGACTAAAACGAGCTGCCTGAGATATTTCCTGATCTTTTTGAATGTAGAGCTTATCGATAATTACTTCATATTCTTCAAAAGCTTCAGATGCTTTTTTCAATTCACCTTTTTCGCGATACACTTCACCTAATTTTCTGGCGGCATCTTTCTGAACAATAAGGTCGTTTTTTGATTTGGCTTCTTTTTTACTTTCTTCGAGATACGTAATGGCTTCATCATACTCTTGTTGAGCGGCAAAAGCACTGGCAATTTTATAGTTTTGTACTTGTGGTGTTAGCGATTTATCTTCATTTGGTGGCGCCTCCCCTTCAATCTCTTCCATCTCTTCAATATCCTGCAGCGCCTCTTTTCTTAATTGTATCTCTTTGTCATAGCTATTATTCTTATTATAAAAATCTGCAGCCACTGTTCGTTGTCTCGCGGCGGTTTTCTTATCTTTTTTCTCGGCGAGTTGTACAGAATTATCCAAATATCCTTCGGCAGCACTTAATCGACCTTGTTGCTGCAATACTTTTGCCAGTTTTGAGTTCAATGATATTACATTACCCTCGAGTTTTTTTCGTTGACTTAATGCCAATGCTTTATTATAACTGGCAATTGCCTCACTATACTTCTGCAATCCTTTATAACTATCACCTAACCCTTCATAAACCTGAATTTTTTGATTAGCACTAAGCCGTGATTTTTGCAATTTACTAAACGTAAGAAAAGCCTTTTGATAATTTTCATCTTCTAATCTAGAGTGCCCTAATTTAATTTCTACATCAATATTATACTTGTTTTTAAGACTAATTAAATAATTACTTTCTGCAAGATCTGGTTGTTTCCAATATTTATAAATATCTGCTAAAGCCTCAAACAGCTCGGCCTTTTTATAGTCAGCACCGGGATCATCATCACGCACAGCCTCTAGAGCATTCGTTATGTATTCAATACTGGTTGCCGCATCTTTTTTAAGTGTATTTCTGGCTGCCTTTAGGTTTTGGTCATAGTTCGATTCCGGTTTCTTTTCAGAAAACATCTCTAACCGTGACTCATTAGGATGATCTTCTACTAAAACATCGATATTTTGTCCGTCTTTAATCCTGTATCGCACTGTAGAAAAACTATCATCAGTGATGATGAGTTCGTCTCCAACCCTGGCCTCGATTTTAAAATCGCCAAACACATCGGTGGTTACTGTTCCTTTTCCTGCAATTGTAACCTCTGCGCCTTTAATTGGTTTTCTTGTACTTTTTTCTTTTACAGATCCTTTAATTGTTATCGAGGGTGAAGCTTTAACGGCCTCCTGACCAGAAACCAACATTGGGATAAGCCAAAAAAATAATAGTATTAACCCTACCTTCTTCATTCTATACTAATTAAAACATGATAAACTTAATCCATTTAAATGGGATAATAAAATCACCATCTTGTGAGGATACGATTTTATGATGCTTTTTATGTAAAAAATGAAAGGCAGACTAATTCATTAGGCCTCTTCACTAATTATAATCGCTCCTTCCCTCATTTTAGATTTTTAGACAAAAAAGTTCAATCTAGTTTTATCTCATAATTTAAAAAGGAAAAATTATGAAAACATTTATAATATGGAGTACACTTTGTTTATTAGCTCACGTTTCTTGCACTGCAAACCACCAACCAAAAAATGAAATTATCCATACAAAACAACAATCGCACAAACTGTTTACGACAAAGACCGATCCCAATACCCGTAATATTCAGGTAGCCTTACTATTAGACACCAGTAATAGTATGGATGGATTAATAGATCAAGCCAAAGCACAACTTTGGGAGATTGTTAATGAACTTTCGTATGCTAAATGCGGACATAACACTATACAACTACAGATTGCCTTATATGAGTATGGTAATGATGGGTTATCTTCTAAAGAAGGGTTTATCAGACAAGTGTTACCTTTTTCTGATGACCTGGATGAGATTTCTAAAGAGCTGTTTGCCTTAACAACAAACGGAGGAAACGAGTACTGTGGTAAAGTAATTAATACTTCTATTAATCAATTAGATTGGAAAAAAAATAATGACCATCTAAAACTAATTTTTATTGCAGGCAACGAACCTTTTACCCAGGGCCCTGTAAATTATACTGATGCGGCCACAGATGCCTTAGAAAAAGATATTACTATTAATACTATTTTTTGTGGTAATTACAGACAAGGTATTGATACCATGTGGAAACATGGAGCAGATATTACTCATGGAGAATACAGTGCTATAGATCACAATCATCAAACCGTACATATTGCCACCCCATATGATGATGTAATATTAAAACTAAACCATCAGTTAAACGATACTTACATTTATTACGGAAGTAATGGGGTTCAAAAAAGAATGCAGCAAAGAGAACAAGATAATAATGCAGAATCCTATAGTGCAGCCAATGCGGTAAGCCGTACCGTGAGTAAAAGTTCTGGTTTTTATAAAAATAAGAGTTGGGATTTGGTTGATGCAGCAGCCGATAAAGATTTTGAATTCGAAGAAATAGTTGCTGAGGAGCTACCGCAAGAGCTTCGAAAAAAATCTAAAACAGAACTCAAAAAGCATATTGTTGAAAAAAGCGAAGAACGAAAAGAAATACAGCAAAAAATACAGGAACTCAATAAAAAGCGTGTCGTCTACCTTAAAAATAATCGTAAAAAAGAAGAAAGCAATCTTGAAGCAGCATTGTTAAATGCCATCAAAAAACAAGGAAGAAAAAAATCGTTCAGCTGGGAAGAATAATCCCAAAAAACAACAATAATGGAGATCAATTTTTTTAAACTAATTCTAGTACTACTTATACCCATATCGATGCAGTCACAACACAGTAAAAAACTACCAAAATCAAAAGTTGATTACGCTTCTTTTATAGAATTATCTGAACAAATTTTGGAGTATAGACAACAACGATTAATCCCTTTAGAAACGTTTCTTGAATACGCAACCGAAGAACACACTATAGTGTTGGATACACGTTCTGAAGCTGCTTTTAAACAAAAACACCTGAGAGGGGCCATACATCTGAATTTTTCAGATTTTACAGAAGCGAAGCTCTCTGAAAAAATCCCTTCAAAAGAAACAAGAATCTTAATCTATTGTAATAATAATTTTAATGGAGATCGTTTTCATTTTGCATCAAAAAAAACACCACTTGCCTTAAATATTCCAACATTTATTAATCTATATGGGTATGGGTATAAAAATGTACATGAATTATCTTCTCTTGTCCCTATAGAAGATCAGAGACTACAGTTTGAAGGTGATTCTGTACAATAAGAAGTAATTGATGAATCTATATACCAAAAATGCCCGCAAATTTGCGGGCATTTCGAATTAGTATAAATAATATATATATTACTTCGAATTAACCGCGGGGCATTTACAGTTCCAGCGTTCTTTACGCTTTCCAAAATCATAACCTAGTGTAATCTGATGAAAACCTCCATTACTAAGCACCACAGAGTTAGCCTGATAACTATAGGTATATCCTACCATCCATTGTTTATAATTTACTCCTAGAAACGGAGTAAAATATTGTAAATTCTGGCTTCTCACCTCGGTACCATCTTCAGAAAACTGCGCTCCATCCAGGTTACGCCTGTAAGATAAACCGCCCCATAACGTTGTAACCTCTCCCAGATCTTTGTATACTTTCATATTAGCATCAAAGCTAGCTTCCTGTGTTTGCTCAGTTACTTGATACATGGCAGAAGGTTCAAAACTCCATCCTTCGGCCCCGATACCAAAAAGATATCCAAAAGACATTACGTATCGTCGCTGATTATTTGATTCTTGTATCGGAGTATTGTTATTAAAAATATCTCGTGTGGTTGGTAAAAGATTTTTAACCGTAAAATGGGCATACCATTCTAAAAAATTATAGGACAATCCAATATCGACATTATAATAAGAATCTTTTTGTTCTCTGTCTAGTATTACCGGATCAGGATCTGCAAAATCATCTAACCCCCGTAGATCCAAATTAGATTGAATAAAACCTCCGCTAACCCCAAATGATAGCATATTCAGATCTGTTCTATCTCTGGAAAATAACAAATGATAAGCCGCCGTTATATACACTCCGGTTTGAGAAAACCTTCCGTTTTCATCCTTAAATATTATTCCTCCCAATCCTGTCTTATCGCCTACTCTAAAATTAACATTTGCAGATTGTGTATTTGGTGCATTATCCACATCAAACCATTGTTTTCTGGCGGTAAGTCTAATTTTATTAGCGTTTGCCGCACCTGCCATAGCTGGGTGGACCAAATACAGGTTATCAGAAAGATAATCGGCATAAACCGGAATTCCTTCTTGCGAAAAAACACATTGAGAGAGTAATACCAAAAAGAGTACATGTAGCTTTTTAAAGTTCATTTGGGTTCTATCATTTACGGGGCTAAATAGAATTTGTGAATTAAATGTAAACTATTAAAAACAGTTTATATTGTGGGGTTTCATTAATAAATTATAAAATTATAATAATCTCAAAGATATAAATTTTTGTTAGAATCAAATATTTTACCTCCATTTTAAGTAATTATAGTTAAAAAAACCAAGCTAAATAAATACCGTAACGATATCGTATTGCTTTTTAGTAAATTTGCTAAAAATTAGCACATGGAAAAGAATTTTGAAATAAAGATAGAAACAACATCCAATCCGGGTATCATAAAATTTGAGGCCAATTATTTTCTGACACAGCATACGAGTTACGAATTTGAAAATATTGATCAGGCAAAGAGTTCTCCCTTAGCACAACAACTATTTTATCTCCCCTTTGTGAAAAGAGTATTTATTGCGCAAAATTTTGTAGCTATAGACAAGTATGATATTGTAGAATGGTCAGATGTACAGGATGAGGTAGCCGAACAAATCAAAAACTACCTCAACAGTGACCAACCTGTGATTACAGAAACCGAAAGCAATAAAAAAGTAGCGATTACTATATATGCAGAAAGCACTCCAAACCCGGCAGTATTAAAATTTGTGGCTAATAAAAAATTAGTAACCGCCGGACATGAGTTTAAAAATATAGACGAAGCTAAAGAAGCTCCTCTGGCACAGGAGTTATTTCACTTCCCATTTGTAAAAGAAGTATACATGGCCGACAATTATATCTCAATAAGTAAATATGATATGGCCGACTGGAATGATATCACTCTGGAAATAAGAGAGTTTTTGCGAAACTATCTTGAACAAGGCAAAGAAATACTATCTGCCCACGCTACAACATCTAAAAATGAAGTTGAAAAACAGGCTGATGTAGATTTTGAAAAACTGGATGATGTTTCTAAAGATATTGTAAATATAATTGAAGAATATATAAAACCTGCAGTGGCCAGTGATGGGGGAAACATATTATTTGATTCTTATGATCCAGAAAGCAAAGGTGTGAAAGTAATTTTACAAGGTGCATGTAGTGGATGTCCTTCTTCTACCTTTACCTTAAAAAACGGCATCGAAAACATGTTAAAAGAGATGCTAAAAGATAAAGTTGAGTATGTTGAAGCATTAAATGGATAGTTCGGCGAAAAAGAACCGCTTACACTGACAAAACTGTTAAAATAATACCTTCTTTTATTTCAAAAAGAACAAAGTATGCCGTATTTTAGAGATTCTTTTAAAATATTAACTAAAAAATCATTAAAATGGCAATTGTTAAAACTATTGAAATAATAGCAAGCTCTGAAAAAGGATGGGATGATGCTGCTAAAAGTGGAATAAAACAAGCTTCAAAAACAGTTAAAGGTATTAAATCTGCCTGGGTATCTGACCAAAAAGTTATAGTAAAAGATAATGAAGTTTCTGAGTATAGAGTAAATCTAAAAGTATCTTTTGAGGTGAAGTAAAATTTTACAATTTTTTTATGAAGAGCATTCTGAGCATTTCAGAATGCTTTTTATATTTTGAGACATATTAAATTGACTATCATGAAGCATTGGTTTTTCTACGCATTAATGATTATGACCTCTTGCACAATTCAAAATAAAAAAACTATGGAGCAACACACATACACCAATGATTTAATTGATGAATCCAGCCCGTATTTGCTTCAGCATGCTCATAATCCTGTAGATTGGAAACCCTGGAATGAAAACGTACTGGATCAGGCAAAAAAAGAAAATAAATTAATCATTATCAGTATTGGTTATGCAGCTTGCCATTGGTGCCATGTTATGGAACATGAGAGCTTCGAGGACCCTAAGGTAGCAGAACTTATGAACGCGAGCTTTGTTAATATTAAGGTGGATCGCGAAGAACGACCAGATATTGATCAAGTGTACATGAATGCAGTGCAGCTTATGACGGGAAGCGGTGGTTGGCCGCTTAATGTTGTTGCCCTACCAGATGGAAGACCCGTTTGGGGGGGTACATATTTTCCGAAAGGAAATTGGATTGAAGCCCTTCAACAAATTGCTAATCTGCATAAAAAACAACCCGAAAAACTTGTAGAATATGCCGAGAAACTAGAACAAGGAATTAAAGCTATAGACCTTATCGAAACAAATTCTGATGCGCTCAACTTTAGCAAAGATTTTATTGCTTCTGCGGTAAAAAAATGGAGCGCCAACTTTGACCATAAATTAGGGGGTACCAAGCGGGTTCCAAAATTTATGATGCCCAACAACTATCAATTCTTACTTAGATATGCTCATCAAACACAGGATGAAAAACTAAGAGAATATGTGCTCAATACACTAACAAAAATATCGTTTGGTGGCGTATATGATCATATCGGCGGTGGGTTTTCAAGATATTCAACAGACGCAAAATGGCATATCCCCCATTTCGAAAAAATGCTATATGATAACGCACAACTCGTCAGCTTATATTCTGATGCCTATTTGACCACCAAAGACCCTTGGTTTGAAAACGTGGTGAATGAAACCCTGAATTTTATATCAAGAGAACTCACCAGCGATGAAGGTGCTTTTTATTCTTCATTAGATGCCGATAGTAAAACTCTGGATGGTGAACTGGAAGAAGGTGCTTTTTATGTATGGACCAAAGAAGAACTGAGCACACTCTTAAAAGATGATTATCAACTCTTTTCGAACTATTACAACGTAAATTCTTATGGTTTCTGGGAAAAAGATAACTATGTGTTAATACGAAAAGATCATGATCATACATTTTGCAATGAGAATGACATCAAATTAGAATCCCTGAGAAAAAAACGTGCTCAATGGAAAAAAACACTACATCAACACCGAGAAAAGCGGTCCAGACCCAGATTAGATGACAAGACCTTAACATCCTGGAATGCCCTAATGCTCAAAGGATACATCGACGCCTATACCACTTTTGGGAACGTTGATTTTTTGAATGCAGCTGTAAAAAATGCAACCTTCATAAAAAACCAACAATTAAAAAAGGATTACTCATTATTCCATAATTACAAAAATGGAAAAAGTAATGTAAATGGGTACTTAGAGGACTATGCTACCGTCATAGAAGCTTTTATCGTTTTATACCAAACAACTTTTGATACAGAGTGGTTAGATATTTCAAAACATCTTACAGAGTATGCCTTAACTCATTTTTTTGACAAAGAAAAAAACATATTCTATTTTACTTCCGATGAAGACCCTAAACTCATAGCCCGAACTATAGAATCGAGTGATAATGTAATCCCGGCATCTAACTCTATTATGGCAAAGAACCTATTTTTATTGTCTCACTATTACGATGTGCCAGAGTATAAAAAAATAAGTGAACAGATGTTGCATAATATACAACCTCAAATTACACCTTATGCCTCTTCTTATTCGAATTGGCTGGATCAAATGCTCAATTTTTCATTTAATTTTTATGAAATAGCTATTACAGGTAAAGAATCTAAAAGCAAAGTAGAAGAACTTAACAAAAGTTATATTCCGAACAAGCTTATTGCTGTGAGCCGATCTGATTCTGAGAGAGTACTTTTAAAAAACAGATATGTTGATGATAAAACTTTGATATATGTTTGTGTTCAGAATACATGCAAGTATCCTGTTGAAAGTGTCAAAGAGGCTATCGAATTCTTAGAGTAAAGTACCCTGAACAAATCCTCGACATTGGAACAGAAGGTAATTTTGTTTTCGAGGCAAGGCTCTGAGTATTTAGATCTCGATGAACGAGCAAATTTTTATGTTTTCTTATTTAAATGAGAGTCTTGTAAGTAATGAAAAATTAAATTCAGAATTTAAAAAAATAACATAACAAGTTTTAGTTTGCCAAAAAACGAAGTGTTAAAAGCTCCATTAATCTTCCGGAAAATTGCTCAAAACATCCAATTATAACGTTTTCGTAGCTAAAAAACAGTGTTTTATTACGGTTAAACCATAAAAAATTATATAGATTTTCTGTTAAAAAACTGATTCTATCTTTCAAATTTGCCATTTAATACGTTTATATTGAATAATTCGCAAAAATATTCGTAAAAAATATAAAAAATTGCATTTATAAGCCTGTTTCTTTAAATTTACTTCACCTAAATCTTTTTAACATGAAAAAACTACTACTCTTATTATTTCTAATAATAGCTCCTGGACTATTACTTGCTCAACTCCCTCGAAACTTATTAAAATCAACAGAAAGGGTCTCTACTTTTGATGAATATGATGGCTCTATCTACATGAAGATGAGATACAAAGAATCAAGTGTTATTGATGAAAAATCGGGAGCCTTTGATGCAAAGCTAAAGTATAACATTTTTACAGATGCTTTAGAATACAATCAAGGGTCTAAATACTTTGAGGTTATTAAAAGTCCTACGGTACATGCAAGAATTGATGGTGATTATTTTTATTTCTGCAATTTTAAAAGCACTAGAGGTTTGAATAGAGAAGGATATTATGTATTAGTAGAACTAAATGATAAATACCGAATTTACAAAAGGTTTACGCTTAAAATTATTGAGCCTACTCAAAATACATTAACGCAAGTTGCAGAAGCGGGTCAGCTAAAAATGACAACTACCTACTTTGTTGAAGAAGAAGGTACAATAATGGAGCTACCGATGAATAAAAAAGAGATGTTAGCAGTCTTTAGTGATAAAGAAAGTGAATTGAAAGTATATTTAAAAAAGGAAAAAATACGTTTGAGAAAAGAAGAAGATTTAATTCGGTTGGTTGCTAGATATAATGCCTTAAAAAGTGCAGATTCTACTCCATCTCAAAGTCTTTTAAGTAACGTAACGCGAAGAGAATAAATGTGTAAATATCTATCGAAAATATAATATATGCCATCTATTAGATGGCATTTTTTTATAAAGAAGGTAAGATTTCCCCTTAAAAACAGCAGAATTACTTAAGACGAGATGCTAGATACAATATCCTAAAAAGGTTGGAACTAGCCCGTCACAAAATCTTTTAAATAATAGGGCTCAAAATATGTTACATCTTCAAAATCTTTTTCCATAAATTTAAGATGACTTAGTACTGCCATCTCTTTTGAGGATGGTAATGCGTTTTGAATAAAAACTGCATTATCATTTTTACATATCGCAGAGAATTTTTCTACTCCATTACCTATAAAATAAACGTTACTATTTTCTAAATAATCAGAAAAAGAATCCTGAGTGAGAATTTCGGCTTTAGTTTCTCGTATTTGAACATAGGTACTAGAAAAAACAGAAGAATACACTTCCATTCTTCGTGCATCAATCATCGGAACTATAATATGGTCTCCAGCTGGTGCAACTTGCATTGACAATGAATGTAGTGTGGGTACCGATATTAACGGAATATCTAGAGCATAACACAATCCCTTAGCTGTAGAAACACCAATCCTTAACCCTGTATATGATCCCGGGCCTTTGCTTACAGCTATTGCAGAAAGATCTTTATAGGATAGCGCTGCTTCTTTAATCACCGTATCAATATACTTATGTAATCGTTCTGCATGAGAATATTTTGTGTCATAATCTTCTTTAAAAGCGATCAACTTTTCTTCTTTAGCCAATGACACAGAACAATTAGTAGTAGAAGTTTCAATGCAAAGAATATATCCCATATCTTAAATTTTGGCAAAGATAACCAAAACGTGAACGCTATTGCTTATAATTTTATATCGGCGATCTTTATTCCAAAATACAGTTCTAATACTTTAAGCTTAAAAATATAATCAAATTTGTTTTGAACCTCCTGACTTTGAGCATTTTCTAATCTAAACTTGGATTGGCTAAAATCAAATGCATTAGTAAGTCCTACATCATAGCGATCTTTTGCATACTCATATGCCCTTTCTTGCGCTTTAACCGAAACTAAAGAAGCTTCATAAGCCTCTGCTGACCCTTTTGCATCAAGATATGCCTGGTATACATTACTATCTAAATCTAATTTGGCTTGTTCCAATTGAAACTCAGTTCTGGTAACATTTATCTTATTCCTTTTAACATTTGTTCTTGTTGTAAAGCCACTAAGAATAGGAACATTTAATTGCAATCCATATGCAAATCCATCATTGAGGTATAATTGCTGTACAAAATCTCTTTGTGTATCATTATCCGACCATCTGGTGTTATATCCAAAAAAAGCACTTAGCGTTGGATAATAAGATCCTTTTGCCAATTGAACATCTTTTTCTGCTAATAGTTTATTTTGCTCGGCGATTTGCACTTCATATCTTGCCTCTCTGGCAGTAGATCTTATTTCATCTATAGATTTAGTTAATATTTCTGCAGAAGGCACCAGATATTCTTGCTCTGCAATATCAAAATTTTCATACTCTTGAATTAATAATGTCTGGGCCAGTGAGACACGAGCTATAAGCACTGCATTCTCAGCTTGTACAATACGTGTTAATTCGTCTGCTGATGTTGCTTCTATTTCCAAAAGATCCCCCTGAGGCAAAACTCCTGCATCCACAAGGTCCTTTGTTCTTTTTAGCTGCTCTAATGTAATTTCGTGTTGTTTTTCTATGACTTTTAGAGATTCTTTGTTTACCAAAACTTGTAAATAACCATTGGCGACAAACAAGGCAATATCATCTTTGGATTTACCAAGATTATACTGGCTTAGCAACTTGTTAAGTTTAGCTCTTTGTAACTGCCGTAAATTACGTAAACCATCAAATAATGTTAATCCTACATTAACTCCAGTAGTAAAGGATGAAAATGTAGTGGTCTCGAAGGTATTCGTAACTGGATTAATATTGGCTCCTGTATTTGAGGAAAGTGTACCCGAACCGCTCACATCTGGGACAAAATTACCTAATGCCGTTAACCTATCCAAGGTGGCAGTTTCTAAATCTAACTCAGATTGTTTAATAGAAATACTATTTTCGATGGCATATTCAACACACTCGCGGAGTGTCCATTTTTTTTCTTGTGCCTGAGATGCCAACACTCCAAAAAGTGTAAATAACAAAATTGAAATTCTAATTTTCATAATGTCTCTGTATGTAATTGACTGATGTTGTTACTGATGCTTTAGAAACATCAGCCTTAATCGGTATATATCCTTAATTACTATTTTAATCTTTATTCTCTTCTTCTTTCTTGATCGGTTCTGTTTTGCTCCAAACTTTAATAGCATCATCCTCTGTCACGCCCGAAACTATTTCAACATTAATCCCGTCAGAAAGTCCTATCTCAACATCGCGTCTTTCAAACTCCTGGTCTCCCGTCTGTATTTCTACGTATGGTTTTTCAGTTTCTCTATCAAATTGCAATAATGCCTCTTTAATTGCAAGCACATCGTTTTTTGTATCTAATACAATAGAAGCATTAGCACTATATCCTGCTCGTATAAAATAAGAATCGTCAAGAAAAACTTCTCCTTCTATTTTAAACTGAACGGCTCCTTGCTCTTCACTTCCCTTGGGTGCAATAAATTTTAATTTTGCATCAAACTCTTTATCTCTAATGGCTCCTAAACTAACTTTGAGAGGCATATTTATTTTTAGTTTATTCACCTCAGCCTCGTCTACTTTTCCTTCAAAAATCATCTTGCCTAAATCTGCAATTGTTGCCACTGTGGTTCCATCATTAAAATTGTTACTTTGTATTACCTGATCCCCTTCTTCGACCGGGATTTCTAAAACAGTTCCTGAGACAGAAGCTCTAATGTTTGTAATTGCTTTTGCTCCTCCTGTAGATCCCTGACGAATTATCTGAAGATCGTTTCTCGCATTATTTACTTCTTGTTTTGCCTGATCAAACCGTAATTGTATATTCTGAAAATCTTGAGTAGAGATAACCCCTTTATCAAAAAGCGCTTTATTACGATCATAATCCTGTTTGGCATTAGCCAGGCTTATATCTGCATTTTTTACACGTCCTCTTGCACTATTTAATGATTGCTCATTGGGTACTACTTTTACTTTTGCTATTAAATCACCTGATTTTATGGGTGCTCCTTCTTCAACATAGATTTTTTCAATAATCCCTGAAACCTGCGGCTTAATTTCAACTTCATCTTCGGGAACTACCTTACCTGTAGCTACGGTTTTTTCTTCAATAGAAGTTTTAAAAGCTTTTTCGGTAGTAAATACTATAGGTGATTTACTGTTAGAATCGATTAAATACTTACCTGAAAAACCAAGTAAGGCTACAAAAACAACTATTAATAGAATTTTAAGAAACTTTTTCATTTGATTTCTGATTGATTATTTTTTACTGTGATTATTATTTTACTCTTCTCTTAATGCCTCTATTGGCTTGATGCTTACTGCTTTTTGCGCTGGAATTAATCCGATTATGGTTCCTAGCAATACAATGGATAATAAGGCACCCACCACTGCAAAGAAATCAACTGATGGATTTAATATTGGTATATCATCGTTGTTACCAATGGCGGTATTAATTGCCCAAAGTACTAAAGTACCAAAAACGAATCCGATTAATCCAGCCAGAAATGTAAGTAAAATAGATTCTAACATAATCTGGCCTCTTACTTCTGCTGGTGTTGCTCCTAATGCCCTACGTACGCCGATCTCTCTGGTGCGCTCTTTCACTGTAATTAGAAGCACATTACCTATTGCTATAACTCCAGCTATAAGAGTTGCTATCCCAACGATATACGTGATCAATCGCATCCCGGAAAGAAATCCATTTACCTTAGCAACTTCTTTACCTAAATTAAAACTACCAAAAGCTTGCGTATCGTCTGGATGCACATTATGCATCCTTTTTAGCATTGTTTTTATGGTCGCTTCTGTATCCACAATATTTCTATTTTGTTTTGCAGTCACTACCATCCATGAGATGTCTTTACCCTGATTAAATATGGATTGGAATGTTGTAAACGGCAGAAAGATTGAATCATCACCTTCAAATCCAGTTTGTGTAGGCTTATACACCCCAATTACTTTAAAATAAATCCCATTAATCCTTACAAAATCACCAATCGCATTTTCATCTTTGTCATAGAATTGTTTATATATGTCTTCTCCTATAACACAAACCTTGCGTTCATATTTAATATCTTCTTCATTGATAAATCGTCCACCATCAAACATCTTTTTCTTTGATACTTTATCGATAGTTGGATAATCTCCGAATACCTTAAAGGCTCCTGATTTAGATCCCCTCACAAACTGCCCCGGTGGTGTTCCCCATTGACCGGTAACATTGCGCGGTGTGATATACTCGATATCACTTACCTGAGATTCTAAAGCGGCTACATCATCAAGTGTAAGCTGCATTCTTCGCCCTCTTTTAAATCCTCCATTAGGGATACTGGTTTGTTGCCCCCATACAAACATAGTATTGGTAGCAAAGTCATTAAACTGACTTCTAAAGCTATTATCTAATCCTTTGGCCATTCCTAAGAGGACCACAAATAAAAACACTCCCCAAGTAACTCCAATAACAGTAATTACCGTTCTAATCTTATTTTTACGAATAGCTCCATAAATTTCTTGCCAGGTATCTTTTTCGAATATAAACTTCATAGCGCTTACTTTTAATTACTCATCTCTTAATGCAATAATGGGTTTTATTCTTGCGGCTCTTCTTGCCGGTATATATCCTGCTAATAAACCAGCAAGAATTAACGTAATAGTCGCGACTATAATAACACCTGTATCTACTTTTGGGTTGAGGATAAAGAACTTTTCAAGATTATTACCTATTAATTTAAGTACAAAAATTCCTAACAATAAACCTACGTAACCAGCTACTGAAGTTATTAAAACAGATTCTTGTAATACCATTGCTATAATTGATCTAGGCGATGCTCCTAATGCTTTTCTAATCCCTAACTCTTTTGTCCTTTCTTTAATACTAAAGGTCATAATATTACCAATACCTATCACGCCAGAAATTAAAGTACCTATACCAACTACAAAAATTATCAGATAAATCCCCCCCAGGATTACCATAGTCTCTTTAATATCCTCTGCAAAGCTTCGAACCCTAATTGCACTTTGATCATCTGGAGCTACTTTAAACTTTTCTTTAAGATCATCTTTGATTTGATCTGCAAAGGCAATCGCCTGCTCAGAACTCATTGCCATATTATATGACAAATTAATCTGATCTATATGATCATTATTTCCAAAAAGTAACTGCACTGTTTTAAAAGGGATGTAAATAATTCGCTCCTCGTTGTCCCCTCCACTATCCTGAAAAACACCAACTACTTTGTAGGGGATACCATCGACATCTAGCATTTTACCAAGGGCGCTTTCATTCTTAAAAAGATCCTTTTCGACTAATCTTCCAATTACAATATTTTTAGAGCGCTCTTTTACATCAATCTCATTGATATACCTACCTTTCATCATTATTGTCTTTTCGAGGTATTGATGATCTTGGTTCACTGCTCGTATATTATAACTTCCTGATTCTCTTTTATATTTTGCCTGACCATTTCGATACACTCTTGGTGTAGCAAATTCTACTTTACCTATATAATTGCTTTTAATGAATTCGAAATCCTCGTTCTTGAATTGAATTTTCCTATTCTCCTGAAAGCCCTTGTACGCTTTTGAAGTATTACCAGAGTTAATGAAAATAATATTTTGAGCATCATCTACAAAACTGCTTAAAAAACTGTTAAGCAATCCATTCCCCAACCCTAATAATACCGTGAAAATAAGTATTCCTAAAGCCACCGTAAAGCCCGATAAGAACGTACGAAGTTTATTCTTACCTATTGCTTCGAAAATTTCTTGCCACCTGTCTCTATCAAACATATCGAGACGCTCTAACTTGTTCTACTTCTTTATCTTCTACAATGACACCATCCTTAAGGTGTACAATGCGTTTACACATATTGGCTATATCAGGTTCGTGAGTTACTACCAATATTGTTTTACCCTCATCATTTATGTTTTGGATAATATCCATAACTTCATAAGAAGTTGTACTATCTAATGCTCCTGTTGGTTCGTCTGCCAGTAACACTTTTGGATCTGCCGCCAGAGCTCTGGCAATAGCTACACGTTGCTTTTGCCCCCCTGAAAGCTCACTAGGCAAGTGTGTTGCCCAATCAGCCAGACCAACTTTACCAAGATAGCTCAATGCTTTATCGGTTCTCTCTTTTCGCTTTTTGCGTTGATAATAGAGAGGTAATGCAACATTTTCTAAAGCAGTTTTATAATTAATAAGATTAAATGATTGAAAAACGAATCCTAAAAACTTATTGCGATATTGTGCTGCTTTGGTTTCATTTAGTCCTTTAATAGGGACATTATCAAGGAAATAGCTTCCACTATCTGCCTCATCCAGCATTCCTAAAATATTAAGTAGTGTTGATTTTCCAGAACCTGATGATCCCATAATTGCAACCAATTCTCCTTCTTTAACACTAAAATCTATTCCTTTGAGCACATGAAGAGAGTTGCTACCCATTTGATAAGATTTATGTAAGTCTTTAATTTCAATCATAATACCGGATTAAGATTTAAAAAGACACAATATGCGCCCAAAATAACTAATAACGCACCACCTCTTAGAATATATACTCTTGATCTATCTTCTAGTTTTTCCCCCTCGAAGACCTATGATTGGTTAGTGCAGTCTTGATACATAAGACTCACATTATGCGATTTTTGTTACAGCCCAGATTGTTATGAAAATGTTAAAATTAGTCTCTGACCTAAATTTTCACTCTTTTATGTGGGTAGGTTTCTTCTTGTTCTTATAAACAAAATATCCAACAACTCCTATTAGAATGTAAGGCACAATCATAAGGTAAACAATCCCGTTATTGATTCCTTTTGCGGTTTCCTGACCTTCTTCACTTTCTAAAACAGCTCTACACATTGCACATTGTGCTTCAGTTGGAAGAGAAATTAACAGTGCTAAAATTGATATATAAAAGATCTTAGTTTTCATAAATACTTTGACAAGCTAAATATCATATTATTCAGGTATAATATGGTGAAATCATTAGGTATACAATGACCCCGGTAACGGCAACATACAACCATATCGGAAACGTAATTTTAGCAATCTTTCGATGCGTATCAAATCGTTGTGCCAAAGCGCGTACGTATGTGATTAAAACAAAAGGAATTACTACTATTGACAATACGATATGAGTAATCAGAATAAAGTAATACACGTATCGTATAGCACCTTCTCCTCCATATTTAGTAGAATCGCTGGTCATATGATATGCCACATACATAATTAGAAAGAGAACTGAACACAAAATTGCAGTTTTCATCAATTTTTCATGTAATGCGACCTTCTTATTTTTTATAGCCCACAAGGCAGCAACCAAAATAACTGCTGTTAGACCATTTACCGAAGCATAAATCGGTGGCAAAAAAGTAAGCGGTTGAACATCGAATCCTAACTTTCTTAAATTAACACCAAATAATGCAGCTACGGTTAAGGGAATTATTACCGAAAGTATGACAATCCATTTATTATATTTTTTTTCTACTGCAGATGTATTATTCATTTTTCTTCAAAAGTTTTTTTATGTCTTCTAATAAAATAGTGATTTGCTCTTCTTCTCCATCCTGGTCAACTTTTTCATCAACACCAATTGTTCCTCTATAATAAACCATAGGATTTCCAAATGCATCATACCTTGATCTAATATATCCTTCCTGGTCAATAAGAGCAAAATATCCATTATGTTCAAATCCACCAGGTACTTCTGGATTCTCTGCTGCATAAATATTAAACCCGGCATTTGCTAAATCATAAATATCTTCTCTTTCGCCAGTCAAAAAATGCCAATTAGGATTAGTAACCTTATAATTTTCGGCATATTTTTTTAGCCTGGTAGGAGTATCCATTTTTGGATTTATGGTAAAGGAAGCAACTCCAAAATCATCATACTCTTTTAATTCATTTTGAAGATATACCAGGTTTCTAGTCATTTTAGGGCATATGGTAGGGCAGCTGGTAAAGAAAAACTCGGCTATATATACTTTGCCTTTATAATCATGATGAGTAATTAAGATACTATCCTGGTTTAAAAATGCAAACTCAGGTACTTTTTTAGGCTCTCCATTTATCTTATTGTAAGAAAGTTTTTCATTGGCAATTGGGTTATTAGCACTCATCCTGTCATTTTTAACAACAGAGGTGTTTTTTACCCGATTTACTATCCTGGGTATAAAGATAATTCCGAAAATTAGTATAATAAACGATATTCCTACGTATGAATATTTTTTCATTATTTATTTGTCTTTACGATCCGCTTTATATTTTTTTAATGCCAAACGATACTCTGCAAGAATTACCTTGATATCATCTGTCATTACATTTGCCAAATCTGCCACAGAGCTTGCATCATAACCATAAACCTTAGACTCATCATCTTTTAATGTGCCGTCTCTGCCTCTCAAGCTACTTTTTTTATCAATGATATATACATAATGTGTAGCGAGGTTATTGTCTAATTGGTGGGGGGATTTAAGGCTATCAAACAAGGTTTTTATACTTTCTGGTGTTCCAAAAAGAAATTTCCAGCCAGAAACATCAGCTATGTTATCTAATTCATCTAAAAGTTCTTTTACCGCTTTTTCACTACCGTAAGGCAATACCATAACAAATTGAAAATCTTGAAATCCGTGGTTCTTTTTATAGATCTTTTGATTGAGATTAAAAGCGTTTCCCTGCTTATTATAAATGTCTTTCCCTAAAAACCCAAGCACCGTGATTTTATCTTGAAATGTAATCTGTTCCTTAGTAAAGCTTTCGAAGTTTTCCAGGCTTCCTATCGAAGTATTTAATACCGGAAGTTTTGCAAAATTATGAACTCCAGAAGCAAAAAATAAATATGCAACTAATGGTAAAATAAACAAGATACCTAAAACAAGAAATTTTTTCATTTTTAAATGAATTTTGCTTTTATAAGAATCCCCTAAACAGGATTAAAAACTGCGTACAAAAATAGAAAAAGGCGGTTTAAAAACCGCCTTTTTACAATGCTTTTAACTTAAAGGTGTAAAGAACTAAAAGTCCCAAGCTTTATATCCACCTCTAAATACTTCATATATATAATCTCCTTCTGTAAGAAGAATAAAAATCAAATAACAGATCAAAAATATACCTGTCCAAACTACAGATCTTCTCAATCCTTTAGTTTCTCCTTCCATATGCATGAACGACCAGGTTATATAGTATGCTTTCCAGATTGTAAGGATAATAAAAATCCAGTTAAGCAATTTCATGCTAATTAATGTTGTTTCAACTAGAAATGCAGGCTTGATTATACCTAGTATTACTTCAACAATAGTAATTACGGAGAGTAGAAAAAACACTTTCCAGATTCTTCCTATGTTTGATTCGTGATGTGCTGTATCGTGTGCCATGTTATATATAACTACTATAATATTATTAAACCAGGTAAAAGAATGTAAATACAAATACCCATACTAAATCGACAAAGTGCCAGTACAGACCAACTTTCTCTACCATTTCATAATTCTTTCTTCTTTCATAAGTACCCAGAATCACATTAATAAAGATAATTATATTAATGATGACACCAGAAAATACGTGAAAACCATGAAAGCCTGTAATAAAGAAAAAGAAATTTGCAAATAAAGGTGTTCCATATTCATTATGAACAAGATTTGCTCCTTCTACAATACCAATTGCATCAGCATTTAGCCTTCTAAGAGATTCTTCTCTGGACAAAACTGTTTTTTCGCCATCTTCTGTTAGTATCTGTGTGCGTATTAAAAGATCCTTATTTTTGGCAAAACCTGCTCTTATTTCATCTATTGAATACGTAGGAAGCGTAGCTTCACCTTCATACCAAATACCCGATTTTTTTTCATGTTGCGCCCTCTCTTTGTTGGTATCAACTATAGCAACTTCGTCCAGAGCAACTCTATGGCCTTCGGTATCTACAAATTGTAAGATTTGCCCGGCTTTTGTTTCTACGGCACCATACTCTCCTTTAATAAAGTTTTTCCATTCCCAGGCTTGTGACCCAACAAATATTAGACCTCCAATAATGGTTAAGAACATGTAAAGGATGACTTTTTTCTGTTTCATGTGATGACCAGCATCTACCGCAAGAACCATGGTCACAGAAGAAAATATTAAAATAAACGTCATCAAAGCCACATAGTACATAGGAGCATCAACCCCATGTAAAAACGGAAAGTGATTAAACACCTCATCGGCTATTGGCCATGAATTGATGAATTTAAATCTAGAAAAGCCATATGCAGCAAGAAAACCTGAAAATGTAAGTGCATCAGAAAGGATAAAAAACCACATCATCATTTTACCATAGCTCACCTTAAGTGGCTGGTTACCACCTCCCCAGATTTGATCCTCTGTACCTGTTTTAGTAACAGTTGTTTCCATATAAAGAATTTGGTATTGTTAAATTTTCCACAAAAATAATCAATTTTATCATTTCATCTGCTCAAATCTCTTTTTTAATTTAACCAGATACGCATTGCGCAAATAATCTATTTTTTTAAACTTTGATCTGCAAACAAGAACTACTTCACAAAATATAAAAACAAAAATAGATAAACCCACAGAAAATCAACAAAGTGCCAGTACATGGACCCTAATTCGAGACCCAAAGTTTGACCCTTTTTATATTTTTGTTTAAAATGATTATAAATTACCACTAAAAGCACTATAATTCCGCCAATAACATGCGCCAAATGCGTTACTACAATTATAAACATGAACGTAGAAACGATATTTGATGTTGGACCAGTAAAGTGATATCCCTGTTCAACGATATCAGAAAACCCTTCAAATTGAAGAAATACAAAGATCCCTCCGAGTGCAAGAGTAGAAAGCAACAAGATCGTCGCCAGGCTTCTATTCTCATCTTCGATTGCTTTTTTTACCATATACAAGGCAAAGCTGCTTGCAATAATAACTAAAATGCTATATACAAATGGTTGCGGAAAAACAAGATCTGTTAACCAATCCTTTCTTGTTTTGCTCACTACATAAGCACTTGTAAGTCCTGCAAATACCATTGCCATGCTTACCATAGCAAACCACATCATGGTTTTTTTTGCTCTCTTGATTTTTTCGTTTGTTGTTCCTTGTGTTAAATCCATACTCTAATAAATTTATCTGCCACATAAATAACTTGAAGCAACGTAATATATAAAACACTCATCAGCATTAATTGTTTTGCTGTTTTAGCATCTCTTACTTTATACAGGCGAATTGCCGATTTCAATAAAACTAATCCTAATCCTAAAATAATGACTCCGGAAACAGGAGTTAAATACAATTTACCTGTAACTCCAAACACCGGAATCAAAGAAGTAACAACAGTCCAAATGGTGTATACAACTACCTGGGTGGCTGTTCCTTGATCTCTTTTACCTGTTGGAAGCATGAAGAAACCTCCTTTTTTATAATCTTCATATAAAAACCAACCAATGGCCCAAAAATGAGGAAATTGCCAAAAGAATTGCACCATGAACAACGTCCCTGGTTCAATTCCAAAATCATCTGTCGCAGCTACCCACCCTAACATAAAAGGAATTGCACCCGGTATTGCACCTACAAATACTGATAATGGAGTTTTTGTTTTTAAAGGGGTATACAGACTAACATATATAAATATAGATATCGCTCCAAACATTGCTGTTTGCGGATTGATAATGTACAATACGGTAATACCTGCAATTGTAAAAAGAGTAGCAATAACAAACGCTGTGTTTACCGTCATTCTTCCTGATGGGATTGGTCTGTTCTTGGTGCGATCCATCAGTTTATCCAAATCTCTTTCTATGATTTGATTAAAGGCATTAGAAGCACCTACCATAAAATAACCTCCAATCGAAAGAAGCAGAAGTGTACTCCAGGAGATTGTTTCAACGCCTAATAAATATCCTGCAACAGAAGAAAAAACGACACTTAATGCTAAACGCATTTTTGTAATCTCTTTAAAATCCTGAACAACAGAAACTTTTGCAGTATTGATTTGGGTTACGCTCAAATTTTGCACTTATCGTATTAGCTTTTTTTTAAAGTGGTGCAAAGATATACCTTAAAAGCCTTTTAGGCAACTTATCTGTTATCAATAATTTACCTTTTAACAACTGTTTATACAAATACGCTCTTATTAGAAGATGTACCACATACGCCACCAACAAAGGTAAATTTTGTATTTTACATGATCTAAAACACACAAACAATCTCATGAAAAAAATAATAATCTTCGCACTCTCTATATTTTGGGTTTCATCCTATGGGCAAAAAAGAGAAGTTAACATCCAAATCGACCCCCTTACAGAAAACATCTATATGCTTACCGGTCAAGGTGGAAATATTGGGGTATTCAAAAACGAAAAAGGGTTATTTATTATTGACGATCAGTTTGCCCGGCTTTCAACCAAAATTCTCGATCATTTAAAAACCATTAGCAATCAACCGGTAACTATGGTTATGAACACACATTTTCATGGAGATCATACAGGAGGGAATGAGAACATGGCCAAACAAGGCGCTATGATCATTGCCCAAAAAAATGTGCGGTCCAGAATGGAAAACAAACAAAAAAATAAAGGAAACGTAATCACCGCATCGTTACCGGCGATTACTTTTGAAGAGGGGCTACACTTGTATTTTAAAAATGAAAACATAAAAGCTTTTCATGTTCATAACGCGCATACAGACGGAGACACTATGGTGTATTTTGTTAATGGAAACGTACTACACATGGGAGATACGTTTTTTAATGGACGATACCCTTATATAGATTTGAAATCTGGCGGAAGTATCACGGGTTATATAAGGGCTTCAGAAAAAGCATTGCTTCTGATTAATGATGACACAAAAATCATTCCTGGCCATGGAAAATTAGCAACCAAAAAAGACCTCGAATTTTTTTTGAGCATGCTTAAAGAAATTACCAAAGCCATCCAACAAGAGATTAATGCGGGTAGGTCAGAAAATGATATCATAAAAAACTCATCGCTAACTTCATTATATGACGCTAAAGGTTATGGAGATGGATATATTAACTCAGAACAGATACGAAAAACGATTTACACAAGTCTTACAAAATGATACGATATTTCATAATTCTAAAAAGCTCGGTGATCATAGACCACCGAACTTTTTTTATTTACTTCTGTATTTTAAATACTATTGGTAAAGAGTATTTTACTGTCACCGCTCTATCCCTTTGTTTTCCTGGAGTCATTCTTGGAAACGATTCTACTACTCTTTTAGCTTCACGCTCTAATAACGGATGAGGTGCTCTAGCCGTGATATTCTTAATAACACCGTCTTTATAGACATCGAATTGTACATAAATTCGTTGTAACCCCTTTAACCCAAGATCGGCTCCCAGATCTGTATTAAACTTTTTTGCTACCATTCTCTTTATGTTATCTGAAAAACAAGAAGCTCTTTCACTATTTGTATTCAATTTTTCGCAACCTGGAAATATTGGAGCAAATTCTACAGCGATAAATGGTACTTCTTCAGGCTCATCCGCTCCATCAGGCACATCTGCTATATCTCCTGGACTGATAGGTTGTGATGGTACTGGCTCATTCACAAACACCTTATCTGCGCTTTTGACCACATCGGTATCTTTGATGATTTTAAATTTTTGAGGATCGATAATCTTTTTATGCTGCTTGGCAGCAATTTGCTTAGGTTTTGGCTCTTCATAGACTTTAAATCTTGTATTCCATTCTACCACAGGCTCTTCTATCACAAAGCCTGTGTTTTCTGAATCGATAACTTGCGAGGTAGTATACACCTCAAACATAAAGAAAGTAAATAACAGACTTGCTATAAGTCCAATCTGAAAGTTCACCAATGCACTTTTTCGTACATTAGCATCGTGCTTGTTACTCATAATATTTAGTTTTAACGTTACAATTAAACTCTAAATCAACAAGCATACCAAAAAAGAATCCCGTCTACAGTAATGTGACGGGATTCTGATATAATAAAAGTATTTTATTTCCTTAGTCTTGCACTTGGAATACTATAGGCAGAGAGTACAATACCCCTA
Source organism: uncultured Aquimarina sp. (assembly GCA_947497175.1). GTDB lineage: Bacteria > Bacteroidota > Bacteroidia > Flavobacteriales > Flavobacteriaceae > Aquimarina. Next base: position 113,243 of record CANMFM010000004.1, read on the forward strand.
CTGCTTTTCCTCTTTGTTTTCCTGGAGTCATTTTTGGTAATAAATTAATCACTCGTTGTGCTTCTTTCTCAAGTCTTGGGTGTGGACCTCTGGCTTGAACACCTACAATGTTACCGCTTCTGTCGATTTTAAATCTTACATAAATTCTATTTACACCAGATAATCCCAGTTCACTTCCTAATTCTGTATTAAACTTACGGTTAACAAATTTCTTAACCTTTTCACTCATACATTTCTTTTTTGCAGCATTACCACCTGCGTTTTCACATCCTGGAAAAACAGGTACATTCTCAATAACTGCAAACGGAACATCAGCGATCTCTTCTTCATCACTAACATCTTCTACCTCTTCTATCTCAACGATTTCTTCATCTTGATTAGTTTCTGTAGACTCGATAATAGTTTCTTCTACCTCTTCTTCATCTTCTACTACATCAATAATTTCTGGTGCAGGTGGTGGAGGTGGAGGTGGTGGAGGTGTATTCAGGTTTTGAGTAATTGGAACATCTTCTTCTTCCAATTCATCAAGATTCACCTGACCTATATCAATATTGCTTCTATCGTAGGTTTTCCACTCTATTCCTTGCCATGTTATTAAAAGAACTAAAATAAGTCCTAATTGAAGGAACAAGGTACTTCTTTTAGTTAAATCTGCTTTAGGATTTTTCTTTGGTTCCATATTATATATTACGTTATAGGATTGCTAAAATAGCTAATTTCTTTTGTATTTTCCAATTAAAGATAGAAATGTAAATCAAAAAATAAGTTTTTTAACTTTTATCTGACCATCTATCGAAATAAAAACTCGTTGAAAAAATTATACTTAGCTATGCTTTTGATTGTTTCTTTTTAAAACTAACTAATTTATTTTCAATTACTTTTAAAAATAATACAGCAAAAATTATACCGCTTGTGTTTGCCAGCACATCCAGCCACTCAAAACTGCGATAACTGGTTAACAAAAATTGAAGTGATTCCATAAGAACTCCATAAAAGAAACATATAACAAACGTTCTTATGATGCTCTGAATAAAGTTTGTTTTTCCATTTTTTGAAAAATAGAAAAATAAGAACCACACTAATGCAAATACAAAATATGCTATACAATGTGCAATTTTATCACTTCCTTTTATAGTAAACCCTACAGGGTTAACAAATTTTGCCAAAGAAGCCCATGTTATAAAACTTGTTGATAAAATTACCAGTAAAAAAAGGTGTTTATGCCCCAATAATTTCTTTATACCCATCAGCAGACAATAAACCATCTATTTGAGATGCTTCTGATATTTTGATCTTTACCATCCAGCCTTCACCGTAAGGATCGCTGTTGACTAATTCTGGATCAGACTCTAAGGTTTCATTAAATTCGATTATCTCTCCTGTTAATGGAAGAAATAAATCCGAAACTGTTTTTACCGCTTCTACGGTACCAAAAACTTCTTCTTGCTCTAGCTCCTCGCCAACAGTTTCTACCTCTACATAAACGATATCTCCTAATTCACTTTGCGCAAAATCTGTGATACCAACTGTAGCAACATCTCCATCTATTTTGATCCACTCGTGATCTTTTGTGTATTTTAATTCTGAAGGAATATTCATCCGAAAAAATGTATTTATGAGTTGTTATTATTTTTGAAGACGAAAATAAATCTATTTTATCATATATTAAGAAAACCTAGCAAAAAAATATCAATAACCCGTTGTGTATTTAAGAGAGATACTAAAAAAAGTGTCAATTCGATTTCTATGAAGCAACGAAACGATTTTGATAAAAGTGAATTTTAAATACACGACGGGTTATCCAATACTATTTCTTTATAAAGAAGTCGTACCCATTTTTAATTTCCGAAATTATATCGCAACGTAAACCCTCCCCTTATTGTTGTTTGTGGAAAAGCGGTTGAGATAGAATATTCAGAAAATGTATGATCATAAAAGAACAGAGCTGTTAAATTTTTACTTAGGGCGTAATCTGCAGTAAATTTTAAACCATAGATATCTTGCCCAGAAGTAATCTGAGTATTGTCTAAATCCAGATAACGGACTAAGGTTTCATTCTGGCGTAATGATAAATCTGCTCTAAGATTAAGATCACTTTTTACCACCTGTTTTCTTCCTCCTATTTTTGTAGTAAAAGTAAGATCCTGTAATCTATATCCTAATCCGATAATATATTCGTTTCCTTGAATTTCAGTAAGTAAATTATTATCAAAACTTAGTGATAAAGCACGATCTTTTTTCCACTCTGCAAGGATTTTTACGGAGCTTTTCATCTCCATATCCAATCGCATTAGAGGACTAAACTGTTCTGTTAAGTTGATATTTGAAAATAATAGAGGGTTCCTAAAATTACCCGATTGATCTAAATCACCGCTATTTACAAATTCTAAGTTGGTTTGAAACTGGTTAATAGTATAATTAGCTCTATATCCATGAGTCACAGAAAACCGTTTAAATCTTTTCTTAAACCATTTCAAATTCATGAAACCGGTATATTTAATATCCCAGTTTGGTAACGGAACATCCCTAAAAGCACCTTTTTTGACTTTAGAAGCATCAGACCCCGAATACGCAGATAAAAAAGCTGGCAACAACACGGCTTGATTGGTCTTACCAAAACCTACCGGATAACTATATCCATTAGCCTCTACTTCGGTACTTCTGGGAAAATTTGAAGTTCCGTAAAATTCTGTTGCTAAACGATCAGCAATTATTTGTCTGTTTTGCCTAAAATCATCAAAAACTTTAGAATTAAATTCATCACTAGAACTAAAAGCAGTATTAATAAGTAATGTAGAGATTGTAAAATTACCGAACGTGTTTGGCGTAAGGGATTGATACTCCAGATCGCTATTTACTCGATAATTCTCGGTATAGGTTTCAGAGTAGTTTCTGCTTGCACTAATATCAATCGCAAAATCTTTGAGCAACCCTAGAGATGCCTGAACATTAAACTGTCGCCCTTCGACCTCTTGATACTGTTCATTAAAATCTTCATACAGAGTAAGCCATCCATTACGAGCGGCTATATCTCTAATTTCTGCCTGGCTACCAAAAACAAAACCGGTTGTAGGTTTTAACGTACCAACAAAACCAGGTTCTCTAATATACCCAGGTAAGAAAATACCGTTATCCTGTTGATAATTTACGTTTACTTTTTTTACCGCAGTAACTAATCCGATAAGTGTATTGTACGCTTTATCTCCTGCGCTTAATTTTCCTCTACTTCTTGGATTAGTTTTCTTAGAGGTTTCTTTTGTGCTTTCTAAACCTTCGGATTTTTTTCTATCCTTTGATTTTTTATTCTTTTTTTTCTGGTTTCTTCGCCCTGGTTTTCTTTTGGTAAGACCGACATATTTATACAGCGAATTCATATCTAATGAGCCATTTACCGTATGAACATTTGCATTTTGAACGGTATTTCCCAAATCAGGAATATCATCTAATGTTTTTAAAGCTTCACTTCCTTTTATCCATTGAAAATCTGCATTATATGAATAGGTCGCTCGCATAAATTTAAATAATGGTATTTTTCTGAAGGGGATTTCATAGTTCACCTGTAGTTGCTGATTAAGCGTGTTAGCATCACCTATTTCAAAAAAGCCGCTCCATACGTCAATTGAATTATCTACTTGATTATTTTCATCAATAAAATTTTTGACAATACGATTATTTGCCGAAGTAAAGTTTACATTTAACGACTTAGTTAAATTATAATTAAATCCATATTGCCAATCAAAAAGGAAATTACGCTGATACAATGTTGGCAACCTTATATCATCCGGACCTAGAGTAATATCTCTAAACACTTGCTCATTATATTGTCTATTGATATTTGAACTTACAGAGATACTGGTAGGAAGAAGGTTAAAATTAAAATCCTTTAGCAAATCAAAATACTTACTTTTTCCTAAAAATTTAATTTTCTTAAACGGCTCTACTTCTTTTGGCTGAAAACTAAAATCATAGGTTGCACCGGCTCTTACGGTTTGATCTAAAGAACTTTCAATTTCAAAATCACGATGATCTGTAGTATTATATGTTCCCGAAAATGTGAAATTTTCTATATCATATGGCATAGGTTTAGCATCGCCTGTTCTTTCTTTACGCAACCCTATTACGTTAAAGCTTTCTCTTTTAGTATAGTCTGTAGATTGTCGTTCTATACGTTCTTTTTCTTCTGAGCTAGTTTCACTATCTAATCGGTCCTGAAGTTCGATATCCTGAAACTCGGGATCAAACTGTGGCGTAATTAATTCTTCTCCCCTACTGTAATTAAATGGAATTTGAATCCCCCATTTCTTTGGTAATAGCTGCCCTAAGTTGACGTTGGTTGTTAAATCATATTGCCTTATATCTTCTCTACTGCGTTCATTAGGTCCTTGTTCGATCCCTCCAAATCCTATTGTACTTATTCTTCCTGAAGCACTTACATTAGCAAAATCCGCAATATTTGCATCTAAACTACCAACACTGGCCCAACCTCCTTGGTTTTTTAAATCGCTAAGACGCATTTCATTAAACCATACCGTTCCAGATTGATCGGTGCCGCTATCGTTTTTAATCCCTACCATCAATACTCTTATATCTCCAAAACTAGGGTTCCCTTTTATTCCTACTCTAAGATTGTTCGGACCATCAATGAAATTAAGATTAGCAGAACTCAAATTATCGTCACCAAGAACATCAGATTTTACTTGTTGCAGCAATTCTAATGGCAAACTTAGCCTATTCGCCTCTGGCCATACATCACTCGCGTTCCTGTCGCTTAAATCAGATACCTCCAGAGGCAATTCTATCTGATAGAAATTATCGGTAAAATCATTCCCCATTCTAACGAAAGCTTTTAAGTCACCGTCTCGAATTACAGGTTGATTAGGCACCGGCTCTGCATGAATAAATAACTCAAAGTTCTCATATTGACGCATATCAATACTAAAATTCTTGTATACACCACGGGCATCACCTGATTGAAGATCATTTACCGTAAGTGCTAATGATCGTTCGTCTTGCCTTATAATATTGTTATTGTTATTGAACTGCTCTCTTACTACACCTGGTGGTAACACATAATTAGGCGTTTCTTCTTCACTAACAGAGGTTACGATAACTTCGCTATCTCCAAAAACATTTAAACCACTAGTAGGATCATTTGTTGTGTTTCCTTCAACAACATATCTCCTGTAATCACCTCGAACTAAATCCATATTACTAAAACGTAACAGAACAGGTTCTGCAAAATCTGTAATATACATTCTCATAAATCGTATCGACCTGAAATCACTAACATTTATAGCTCTGGTAGGTTCGTATACTGGTATCTTAAAACGAACCCAACGATACTCCACTTCTTGATTTGAAACTACGGCAGTACCTTGCCTAATATCGGTGATATACCCGGTATTATTATCATTACCGATCCCCATACCACTAAAAATAGGAATCTCGTACTCGAAATAACTATCAATAGTATTCATGGTATTATCTCTATTTACATCTTCGGCAGTAGGAAAAGTGGTATTACCACGATCATCATTGGATACGTCGGTTGGCGAGTTTCCCTGAACTCCGTTGTAATTTTTATAACGCTCTAAAATCCCTCCACTGGCCTGAAGAAAATACGTATAATTATCTGCTGCCGGGTCGCTACCTGTATATCCCAAATCTCCATACTGCGCCGCTTCTTGCGCATCATTTAATCCATCATATCCAACATCCTGATTGATTCTGGCCTGGTCTTCAGAATCAAAAGCATAAATCAAGGATTGATTTACAGGTACCTGAGCTCTGTAGTCTGTTGGTGTAAAGTCGTTTGAAGTTACTTCTGGCAAACCGTTCTCATACTGTTTCCTACCGTCTTTTAATACATCTTCACTAATATTTCCTAAGTTGAAGACTATTTTTCCGTTGGTATCGTTGGTAAGAGGTTCTTTATTACCTGCTTCACCTGTATAAAAAGGGTCTAATACCCAAAACTCAATAAACTCAACATTAGATTGTTCAAAATTAGTCGATGTTATTTGCCTAATAATTCCTCCAAAGTTTTCTCTTGGGTTTGGTGTTGGCAACGTATTTCCTGGTGCATAAGCCGGATTAAAATTATACTGCCCTCTGGTGGTAGGATCATAATTTAGGTCAAATGTAAATAACGACAAATTTCTACCTTGCTCTATATCGGTATCAGGAAAAACTTCATCAACCAATACTTGTCGTGCTTCATTAGTAGCTAAATCTTCTTCAGAAATACCACTAGGTCTACTATTACTGTAAAAAATAGGATCAATCGTATACCATGATAATTTTGCCCTTTTAAATCCAGACTCTACTCCCCTTACCACAGAATTGCTGTTTGGGTTATTTGGATCTCCAAAACCTATAGGTACACTCGAAAGTTCCCAAGACAAAGGAGAACTTACATCTATTCTGGTTTGCGCCCCTTCAAAATCATCAATGTATGTAGTCACTCTACCATCAAAATCTGCCCCTTTTGGCGCCCCTGCAATTAGATATGCGGCTTCCGCTCTTAATGAAACATTAGAAGGCACATCGGTATCAATATTAGGCAGTTTATTAACCATTCTGGTTAAGAAAGGTACTTCTGTAGCATATGCAACATTAAATCCTAATATCGTATTATTTATAGGCTCAAAATCATAGTTAGATTTTTGGGTTATAGGCCTTTCATTAAGATTAAGGTAGGTCCCTCCAATGATAAAATCATCATTAAATTTATGTTCAATATTTAAACCCGTAAAACGCTTTGTTTGTTGCCCAAAAACGGCATTATTTTCGGTAGACACTTCTATGGGAGTATTAGATGCTAATAATGCTTCATCTAAAATGGTAACTCTTCCTAGTTGATAATTAACAGAATAATCTACTCCTTCTTGCAAAACTCTTCCTCCGGCAGTCACCGTTACCGAACCTTGAGGGACATTAAATGCTCCTAAAGAAATACCATCCTGGCCAGAAGATTTGTACCTTCCTTTAAGTCTGAAATAGTTCTTATCAGCGGACCTTTGATCAGCAATAATTTTAGTCTGTGTATAAAGATCGCGAAAAACATACTGAGCCTGATTCGGGTTATAGGAATCAGGATTGTTATAATTAGCTCCTACGGTATTATTTAATTTATCAAAAAGATGCTCTCCGAAAGGTTCAACAGTAGTAAAAATTATCCTTCCATTTTCTGAATCTATAGTGACCCCCGGAACATAATCAAAAAAACCATCTCCTCCTTGTACCGGATCATTATTTGGATTAAGTCGATCCAGATTAAACACTTTAAGTAAGGTAGTTTGTTCTACATCATCAGGCAATGGAACAGATGATCCCTCTGCTGCTGTAATGTAATTTACCGGAGACGGATTTGAGTACAGAATATTTAGTCTAAAATCATTTTGTTCCAATCTGAAAGCTCCTGTACTATAGATATTCTTCATCATTAAATCCCAAATAGGAAGATCGACAGCAACAATAGGACTCTTTAACATCTTTACAACTAAACTCTGACTGGATCCAACCTGTACATCATCAGTCCCTGAGGTGTCTCCTACGGTTGCATCAACACCATCATTGGCAAATTCTCCAACCTGATAAACTCTTCCTCCTACCGTATATTGAAAAGCGACTCCTAAAACTTCATCATTATTTAAGCGTTGATTCAATGAGATATATCCTAACTGAGTGTTTAGCGTATATTCGCTAGCGTTTAGTTTTCTGGCATTTTCTAAAATTGCATAATCAAACCCTTCGTTGAACCCTGATATCGGACCCGTAAACCCTTGTTGCACTGTAGGTATTTGGCGAACAGCATCGGTAATTGGTCCAGCTGGGCCAATCCTAGTTGGATCGAGATCATTATTACCATTATCTGGAAAAGAACCAGACCCTGGATTAAACAAAGACGCAGGAATAGTAAAATTACCATCTACTGCAGACTCTCCAAGATCCTGAAGAGCTACGATGTTACGCGCATTTGTTAATGTTTGTGCACTTGTAGCCCGATTAGTAGTCCATACTTCTATCCTGGTGATTTGAATATTGTTATTAATAAAAGGATAATTAGCTAATGACCTATTATATGTATCTCTAAAATGATGTGCCAGAAAAAAATGTCGATTTTCATCATAATCTAATGATGCAATCTCAAAATCTTCAACAGTACCTCCACCTTCTACATTTACCGATCGGGTTTCAGATCTTTGTTCAGAAAATACTCCCGTAATTGTAGTTCTACCAAATTGCAGCCCCATCTTTACACCAAAAAGACTTTGTGCTCCCTGAATTAAAGAGCTATTTAATGGCATACTTACATTACCCACTTCTATACTCTGAATGATATCATCCTCGGTGGGGGTATATTCTATTTTAAATTGTTCCTGAAAAGCAAAAGTAGCCTGATTATCGTAATTTGCAGTTACTTGCAATCTAGTTCCTATTTTACCTAACAAACTTAGGCTTATTCTTTGGTCAAAGTCAAAGGTGAAATTGCTTCTGTTACGAGGCGAAAATGCCGGATTATCTTGTTTGGTAAACAGCAACCCTAGATCCATTTCTACGGATCCCTGAGGTATTATTTCAATTTCATTACCTCCAAAAACAGATTCAAAAAAATTAGAATTTACATAAAATATAGGAAGTAAATTTTTTCTTTTTTCTTCGCTACCATCTTTTTTACCACTAAATGCTTCTATTTTTTCTTTGAAATAATTTCTTCTTTGTTCTTCAGCAATCAGGGCTTCAAATTCTGCAGGAGTTAAAAACAATGGATATCTTACATTAAAGTTACCAAGCATCTCACGATAAATATATCGATTGGTTATCGGGTCATATTCATATTTGGAAAGAATACTATTCGGGTCTGGTAAAGAAATTTCTCCTAAAGAAAATGTAGTACTAGTCGAATCTCGAACTGTTTCGTTGTCTTGACTGTGTAACACCCCGCTATAAAGTGCTATCAAACATACTACGATCCTAAAAAAATTAAACTGAAAGTAATTCAACGAACTCAATGTTTTTATAAATTTTTTAGTGCCTGTTTAATAATATTTTCAACTGTTTCTTTTGGGGTGGTTTTTAGAACTCGATCAACAGCTTTCTCGGCAAGCTTTCGATTAAATCCAAGTGTTTCTAATGCAGATAACGCTTCATCCTTGTTAGTATTGTTTTGGGACACTGAAACTTCATCAATATTGTATACTTTAAGTATTTTATCTTTTAGATCAATAATCACTCGTTGGGCAGTCTTAGCTCCTATTCCTTTTATGGATTGAATAGTAGCCACATCGTTAGAAGCTATCGCTTCTTTTATTTGATCCGGGTGCAACGAAGATAACATGGTTCTGGCGGTACTGGCGCCAATCCCGGAAACGGAAATTAAAAGCCTGAAAATTTCTCTCTCAGATTTTTCTACAAAACCGAATAAGGTGTGTGAATCTTCTTTAATCTGGAGATGTGTAAATAACTGAAGCACTTCTTCGTCTGGAATCAATGAAAAAGTATGTAATGAGATATGTAATAAATACCCTACTCCACCACAATCAATTATTACATCAGTAGGGTTTTTCTCTATAAGCCTCCCCTTGATATGTGTGATCATTTGTTAAGTTGATGTTAAGAAACCAAATGTAATAAAATTAAACTACATAAAGGAGATAAAAAATAAGCTTTAAAATGATCTTTTAAAGCTTATTATCTATGTGTATTTACATTGTTTTTTTCGAATATTTTATGAAATTAAAGACAGTTCGCGTTCTCTTTTCTCTTTTTCCTGAGCGTCGATGACTGCTACAGCTGCCATGTTAATCATTTCTTCAACACTAGCTCCCAATTGAAGAATGTGTACCGGTTTATTCATACCCATCATAATAGGCCCTATTGATTCTGCATTGTTTAATTCGCTTAGAAGCTTATAATTACTATTGGCCGCATCCAAATTTGGGAACACTAACGTGTTCACTTTCTGACCATTTAGCTTAGAGAATGGAAATTTATCTTTGCGCATTTTCTTATTTAATGCAAAATTCATTTGTAACCCTCCATCTACAATTAAATTAGGATAATAACGATGCAGATAAGCCACTGCATCCTGAACCTTAGATGCACTCGGATGTGTCGATGACCCAAAGTTAGTATAAGAAAGCATTGCTATTATCGGTTTAATACCAAACATTTCTACCGTTCGGGCTGTCATTTGAGCAATTTTAGCCAAATCTTTTGAAGAAGGATCAATATTAATAGAAGTATCACTAATAAACAAAGGACCTCTATCTGTCATCATCACATTCATGGTTGCTATACGAGTAGCGCCTTTTGCTAAACCAATAAGATCTAACATAGGTTTAACCACTGTAGGATAACTACGAGAATAACCCGAAAGTAACGCATCAGCGTCTCCTTCATTAACCATCATAGCAGCAAAGTAATTACGCTCTCGTAACAGGCGTTGAGCATCGTATAGCGTTATTCCCTTTCGTTTGTTAGCTTCCCAATACTTTTTGGCATAATGATTTTTTCTTTCACTTTCTTCATCTGCTTTAGGATCAATAATATCGATCCCACTAGGATCAAAATCGATCTCTTTCATCAATTCGAGTATAATATCCTTTCGTCCTAATAAGATCGGAAAAGCAATACCCTCTTCTTTTACGGTTTGAGCAGCTTTCAATACATCGAGATGATCTGCCTCGGCAAATACGACTTTCTTTGGATTTGTGCGGGCTCTATCCAATAACAAACGTACAAGTTTATTATCATTACCCATTCTCTCTAATAACTCATCTTCATACTTTTCCCAATCTGTAATAGGTTCTGTAGCCACACCGCTTTCTATTGCCGCTTTTGCAACAGCTGGTGGTACTTTTGCAATTAATCTTGGATCAAAAGGTTTTGGAATAATATACTCTCTTCCAAAATTTAGGCGAGTTTCGCCATATGCAATATTTACTTGTTCGGGTACTGGTTCTTTTGCTAATTCTGCTAATGCTTTTACGGCAGCCATTTTCATTTCTTCATTAATAGCTGTTGCTCTAACATCTAAAGCTCCCCTAAAGATAAAAGGAAAACCAAGCACATTATTTACCTGGTTAGGATGATCACTCCTACCCGTTGCCATGATAACATCATTACGAGTTTTGATAGCAACATCATATTTTATCTCAGGATCAGGGTTAGCCATTGCAAAAACTATAGGATTATCTGCCATAGCTAGCAACATGTCTGGAGTTACTAAATTGGCCATCGATAAACCAATAAATACGTCTGCATCTTTCATCGCATCTTCAAGCTCATTTAAATCTCGATCTGTAGCAAATTCGGCTTTTTCTGAAGTTAGATTATCGCGATCTTTTCTAATCACTCCTTTACTATCGGTCATTACAATATGTTCTGCTTTAGCGCCAAAAGCTTTATAAAGTCGTGTACAGGATACAGCAGCAGCCCCTGCACCACTTACAACAATTTTAACTTCATCAATTTTTTTGTTGGCAAGTTCTAGAGCATTTAATAAAGCGGCAGCCGAAATAATTGCGGTTCCATGTTGATCATCATGCATGACCGGGATATCAAGCTCTTCTTTTAACCTTCTTTCAATTTCGAAAGCTTCGGGGGCTTTAATATCCTCTAGGTTTATGCCTCCAAAAGTCGGAGCTATATTTTTGACTGTTTCTATAAAAGCATCAACATCTTTGGTATCAACCTCGATATCAAACACATCGATATCTGCAAAAATTTTGAACAGTAATCCTTTACCTTCCATAACTGGTTTAGATGCTTCTGGGCCTATATCTCCTAGTCCTAATACGGCGGTCCCATTAGATATTACTGCGACCAGGTTTCCTTTAGCTGTATACCGATATACGTTTGATTTTTCCTTTTCTATTTCAAGGCAGGGTTCTGCAACACCAGGTGAGTATGCCAAAGATAAATCTCTTTGTGTAGCATATTTTTTGGTTGGAACAACTTTGATTTTACCAGGGGTAGGCTTTGCGTGATATACTAAAGCTTCTCTTCTTTTACTTTCGATACTCATACTAAATCAAGATAAATGTGCGAATACTAAGTATACAAAGGTACAAGTCTGTATGAGATGCGGAAATTTAAACCTTGTTATCTTCAAAAAAATTACGAATAGTAAATAGCGTGCGCTTTTTTAACATTTAAATTAAAGATTTACTATCTATTTATTTGTTTTTTTAAAAATTTTATCAGGATCAGTTAGATTATTTAGTTTTTCTATGTATTCATCATTTAAAAAACGTAATCCCAGTTGGTAAGATGCATTCATCCATCCAAATCCGCTAGGCGTAATATAATCGAATTCTGTTCCTACATTTCCGTATTCTGCGTATACCTTATGTGTACACCTCACTACATCATATTTTTCTGGGATTGTACCGTTATAATTAACCGCATTCTTTGTGATCATCCATAACCAACGGTATACTAATTCCTGATTCTGAGATGTAAAACCATACATATGCAATCCTCTCCAAATCAACATTTGATGTGGCGCCCAACCATTGGGATAATCCCACTGGCGCTGGGGAGCCTCGGCATTTGCATTGTCTGCTAGATCTGTAGTACTGGCAACACCTCCTTTTTGAACCAAATTTTTAAATAAACTTTCTACCATGAGATTTGCCTGTTTTTTACTGCAGATACCAACCCACAATGGATAGTAGTTTGTGGCGGATTCTATTTGAGTTTGTTTTTGAGTCATAAAATTGTAATCATAGAACGCCCCTTTTTCCTCATTCCACATAAGCGAATTCATTAATTTCTTTCTTTTTTCGGCTTGTTTTAACCAAAACTGACTTGTGTATTTATGGTCACCAATTTCGAAACTATCCTCAAAAACATTTTTGATTACATACGCAATATCAATTTCATATTTATATAATAAACTATTAAGACCTACCGTGTTTAAGTCTGCACATATATTATCTAAACGATTAGAAGTATCGTGCCCACTTTCTCGCATAGATCGATCGTGAGTAAAATATTCATCAAGCGCCTCGTCTCTAATCTTCCCTTCTTGATACATCTGTTTAAAATCCTTAAAATCAGACTTATGCTTATTGGCATGCTTTTTCAGTATGAAATCAAAATGGCCTTCTTCGGTTTCCGGAGGCATACCAATCCCCTCGGCATAAAAACGATTCAAACCAGTGTTGGTAAGACGAGCTCCATCTTGCATCCAAACGGTGTTATACTCTTTGATTACCATTTTCAGGTTATGAGCGAGCCAATCTTTTGATACTTGAGGATTTTTTTCATAAATCTCTACAAGTAAGGAGCTAAAAAAAGGAGGCTGTGTACGAGTTAGATAATATGTGCGGTTTGCATTTAAGATTTTTCCATAATGTTTTATCTGGTATGAAAAATTATCGGCCATTGCCATAGCCAAATCCTCTCTATCATCGATTAATAGTCCTACTGATTCGAAGTAACTATCCCAACCATACATTTCATTAAATCGCCCTCCCGGCACTACAAAGGGTACTCCTTGATAATTTTTGCCTTGTTTGCTATGCGCTAGGTTTAAAATACCAGGTTTATTATTAAGAGTTTTTACATATTCTGGTGTGATTTCCTTTGGGAGAATAACTACGTCTAGTTTTTGAAATTCTGGTACTAATGATTGAAAATAGGCAATTGCATCTTTATCATCAAAAGGAATATATAATCGCAGCGTGTCTGTATCTGACTTTGTATCTTCTAAAACTTTTTCTAGCCCATTTTTATCTATAGATCGGGTTAGGTTATCCCAAAACCGAGTTTTGATTAAGCGAGAAATACGAATTGAAGGCGGTTCGGTTATTCTATCCATAGAAATGGTATCCTCCTTTTTTACGATAGCCAGCTCCTGAAGCAAATTAGATAAGTGATAGGTTCCCTCTATGATATGGGATTTTCCATTTTTATCGATAAACTCAAATTTTTTTGGACCCTTATCTTCGATGGTAATTTTTTTATCTCCATCTGTATCTTCTTGATTAATAAGACTTTCTAAAACAGAACCATACTCTAAGTTTTGAGTTTTTTCTGGTTTGCAACAAAGTAACAGAAAGCAAATAACAATACTCCCAAAGTACTGAATGGAATAGCTTTTTTTATCCATGATTTAGAATTTATTTACCAAAAGAAACCGACTACAATTGCCGTTGCAATTAAAAGAATAATTGATAACGTTCTATAGTTTTTATACCAAGGTAATCCCGCGAGATCTTTTGATTCTTCGGTAAACATTTCTTTTTTATACGTATATTCCTTGATCTGTTGTTCTGACTGCGGTTTAGTCATCAAACTTATACTTACATGAATGATAACACAAATCACGAACAACCATGTAGCTTTTGCCAGGAAATGAAGGTCATTGACCTCAGGCACCCAATCAAAAGTTTGAGAAAGTATCATCAATACCGCCAGCGAAAAACCTGTTAATAAACTTACAAAAGACCCGGTACCGTTAGCCCGTTTCCAGAACATCCCTAAAATAAAAGTAGATACTGCAGGTGGGCATGTATAGGCTATTACCAATTGCAAATATGTCCATAGCGAATCACTTACACTTTCAATAAAAGGCACCCAGGAAATAGCCAGTACCACCAAGATAACGGTAGTGATTTGACCAACTCTTACTAATTGCTTACTCGTTAAATCTGGTTTTAATTGTTTTACAAAATCCATGGTTACCAAAGTAGACGCAGAATTAAATGTTGCAGAAACTGATGACATCATAGCTGCCATTAGTCCTGCTACAACGAGTCCCAACACTCCAACTGGTAACAATTGAAACAACAACACGGGATACGTAAGATTAGGACAATCTGCAAGATTATTACAGATAGTTCCGTTGGTTAACTCATAATTAAGACCTGAAATATCTAACGTATTAAATAACAATAATGCTAAAACACCAGGTACTACCATAATAAATATCACAGGTAGTTTTAGTAATCCTGCAAAAAGAGCGCCCCATCGACCATGGTTTAGATCTTTTGCTCCCAAAACACGCTGTACCATAAACTGATTATTGGCCCAAAAATAAAAACCAAGCAACGGGACTCCGGTAAGCAAACCCCACCACGGCATAAATTCGTCATTATCTGGCCTAACCAAACTAAAGACTTCGTCTGAATTTTGTGGTATATGTTTATCTTCTACCAATCTATCGCCAAAGTTGACTTCTCCTGAAGATAACATTGTATCAAGCTTGGCCATCATGCCAGACCACCCTCCTCCTAGTTGATCAAAGGCAAAGTAAGTGAGTAAGCAAGAGCCTAATATCAACAATACCGCCTGGATCACTTCGGTTTGAATTACAGAGTTTAATCCACCCGGTATTGTATATGCTGCGGCTGCAACAGCTAATATGATCAAAATCAGTGTAGAATCTAAAGAAGGAAATAATAAGGTTAAAACTATTTTACCAACATACAACCCTGCGGCTGTGTCTACCAAAATATTACCTACTACAGTTATAAAAGAGAAATAATATCTGGATCTACTGTCATAACGCCTCTCCAAAAATTCTGGCATAGTATACACACCTGATCTGAGATAAAAAGGAAGAAAAAAGATGGCAAAAAAGATTAAAACCACAACTGCAAACCACTCGTAATTGTACACATTAACATTGGTTTGAAAACCATCTGATGCTAATCCTACCAAGGTTGAACTTGATATATTGGCAGAGAATAATGCTATCCCTACAATGGGCCAAGTCATCGTTCGGCCTCCTAAAAAATAATCCTCAGAGCTTCCTCTTTTAGATTTTGATATCCCGTAGATGATGATCCCTATCAAATAAACTACGATAACAGCAATGTCGATATACGATAATCCATTCATGTATGAAGTATTTATGCTAAATCAAGAGTATTGTTTTTAAAGTAAAGGATCTGGGGGAGCTTTAAAAACTAAACTGTTTTTTGTGAAAAAACATGATGAATATACAAGATTATTGTAAAATGAGTAGCATTTTATGAATCAAAATGTCAAAAACTAATAATACAAACGTTTGTATTATTAAATTTTCAACAAAAAAACACTACGGTTTCAAAAATTCAATATTTCGACGTAACCCAGAAAACTTTGTTCTTTTTACTGCAGATTTTTGAAAAACTTTGGAAAACACTTCTTGTGTAATCTCTTCCCAATCTTTTTTGGTCATTTCTAGCAGTTCAGGTTTTGGATTAAAAAGTGGCTCGTTATGAGGTTTTGAAAAACGATTCCATGGACACACATCCTGACAGACATCACAACCAAACATCCAATTATCAAATTTATCCTTGTAACTATTCGGAATTTCGTCTTTTAGCTCGATTGTAAAATATGAAATACATTTACTTCCATCAACCACATAAGGATCTACAATAGCTTGTGTGGGACAAGCATCAATACATGCTGTGCATGTCCCGCAGTGATCTGTAACTGGTGCATCATAATCTAAATCGAGATCAACTATTAATTCTGCAATAAAATAGAAAGAACCGACTTGTTGAGTAAGCAAATTACTATTTTTTCCGATCCATCCCAAACCACTTTTTGCAGCCCAGGCTTTATCAAGTACCGGGGCAGAATCTACAAAAGCACGCCCATGTACTTCTCCAATTTCTTCTTGAATATACGCTAACAATTGTTTGAGTTTATCCTTAATCACAAAATGATAATCAGTACCATACGCATATTTAGATATTTTAGGCGCTTTAGGGTCATTTTGTTTTGCTGATGGAAAATAATTAAGTAATAAGGATATTACGCTTTTAGAACCCTCGACTAGTTTTGTTGGGTCAAGACGTTTATCAAAATGATTTTCCATATACTGCATCTCTCCATGCATATTTTGGTGCAACCATTTTTCTAATCTGGGCGCCTCTTGTTCTAAAAATTCTGCTTTGCTAACTCCGCATGACAAAAAGCCTAAACGTTTTGCTTCGGTTTTAATAAGCTGCGTATGTTTTGTAACAGGATTCATAAATCACTTACCTTCTTGTAAACTCTAATCTAGATTCTAAAGGCTTTAACGTAATTAATGGCTGAACCTTTACATCTTTCAGTTTGGTAGTAACTTTATAATCTTTAATTAGTTGTGCTACTGCAAGAATCATTTCAGACATTGCAAAATTATTACCAATGCACATTCTTGGCCCAGCTCCAAAAGGAAAATACCAATCAGCATATTCTTTTTTATCAACATTAGGATCAAATCTATCCGGATTAAATGATAACGGCTCCTCCCATAAACCAGCTTGCCTGTGTATCTCGAAAAATGAAATTAGAATCGTGGTTCCTTTTTTTAGTATGATATCATCATATTGATCATCATTAATTGCCACCCGATCAGAAAAATATGCTGGTGGATATAAACGCATAGATTCTTCAATACACTGTTTGGTATATTGATGTTTTGCCACCAAGGCCATCGCCGATATATTTTCTGTACTCTTTGAGACTTCGGCATATACTTTGTCTTGTATTTGGGGATGAAGTGCTAATAATAGTAACGTAAATGTCAGCGCATTAGAAGTCGTTTCATGACCGGCAGTAAAAAGGATAAGGATTTCATCTATCAATTGTTCATTATCCATTGCGCTACCGTCATCATACCTTGACTCTAAGAGCATATCTAACAAATCATTATACTGCTCACCAGAATTTTTTCTTTCATCGATAATCGTATTCAAAATACTTCGTGCCTCTTGAGTAAGTTTTAATGTACTGCGCGTTTTTCCGCTAAGATAAAACCACCATCGTTTGTAGGGTTGTCTTATCTCTTTTATTAATGTTTTTTGGGCGGTTTGAGTAATGTGCTGTAATCTTGAAATCGTGTTTCCCGTATCTGTATAGCTAAACAGTGATTTTGCTACCACCTTAAAAGCTAAATCACTCATCAATGGGTATACATCTATGGTTTTATCCGGTACGATATTGGAGACTTCTTCTCTTACCACATTTTGGATGGTATCAATGATTTCTTCCAGCTTTTTTTTATGAAATGCTGGCTGAATTAACCTTCTTTGTTTTAGCCATTTCTCGCCATTAGCGGTTAACAGCCCCTCTCCGATATACCTTGCCAAGTCTTTAGACTGCAACGCCGATTTATGATAATTTCTATGTTGCTTTTGAAGAGCGTGCCTGGCCAAACCTGCATCACGTGTAAACAGCACACTATTTCCAAAACCTAATTGAACTCTAAAGATGTCTCCATGTTTTTCAAAATTTTCATTGTGAAAAGGCAATGGATTTTTAAGAATTCGACTTGCGTTTTTAAGTACAGTTAAAAAAGAAACCACCGGAATAGTTTTACTCATCGTATTTATTAATCAAATATATGTATTAAAATAATCCTCCCTGGATTCCGCCTTTTACACGCCCCAAATGTTTATAAGCAGCTTCTGTTACCTCTCTGCCTCGTGGAGTTCGCATAATAAACCCTTGTTGGATTAAAAAGGGCTCATATACTTCTTCTATCGTCTCTGCACTTTCACTAACCGCAGTTGCAAGAGTTGTGATCCCCACAGGGCCTCCTTTAAACTTATCGATTAAGGTGGTTAAAATTTTATTATCCATCTCATCCAATCCATGTGCATCAACATTAAGTGCTTTTAAAGCAAATTTTGAGATTTCTATGTCTATCTTGCCATTACCCTTAATTTGAGCAAAATCGCGCACTCTACGCAATAAAGCATTAGCAATACGTGGCGTTCCTCTACTTCTACCCGCTATTTCGATAGCTGCCTCCATAGAGATAGGAACGTTTAAAATGTGAGCACTTCGCTCTACAATAGTGGCCAATAATTCGGTAGTATAATACTGTAAACGTGATTGAATCCCAAAACGAGCTCTCATAGGCGCCGTTAGCAATCCAGAGCGCGTGGTTGCTCCAACCAGTGTAAAAGGATTAAGATTGATCTGTACTGTTCTTGCATTAGGGCCACTCTCGATCATAATATCAATCTTGTAATCTTCCATGGCCGAGTATAGGTATTCTTCTACAATAGGACTCAATCGATGAATTTCATCAATAAAAAGCACATCCCTATCATCTAAATTGGTGAGAAGTCCTGCTAAATCTCCTGGTTTGTCTAGTACCGGACCTGAAGTTACTTTAATCCCTACCCCAAGTTCATTGGATAGAATATGAGCTAATGTAGTTTTACCCAATCCCGGGGGACCGTGAAACAAAGTATGGTCCAAAGCTTCATCACGAAGATTAGCGGCTTGCACAAAAATTTTCAAATTTTCAAGAACCTGATCCTGACCTGCAAAATCCTCAAAGGCAAGAGGTCGTAATGCTCTTTCGATATCAAGGTCTTCCCCTGAAAAATTTTCGTTTGTAGGATTAAGATTTTCGTTCATAAGTATCTATCTCACTTTTCTTTTTGGAGTATAAAAGAAGAGTTTTTTAAATCAATAAAGCAAATATAACTCAAAAAAGAAAAGTCTATTTGTTTTTATCCTCAACAATCTTCATATTATTTATACTACTTTGCTTTTTTCTTCATATTCCTGACAGTCTAATCGTATATCTGAAGTCAATAGTTCTTTCTCTAATAAATTACAATACCCGTTGTTTCTCCTTTTAGCGTAGAATTTGCATCCATAGCAAGTTCTTTGCACGGTAAGAATTCCGTTTTGATGAAGTTGATAAATCAGTTTACTTATTAGTTGAAAAAGGTTTTCTAAATCTTCGGGAGTACTTCCTTTTATTTGGTTTCTAAGAGGATCTGCAAAATCTTCGGTTTCGGCAACAACTTTCTTTCCCAAATCGGACAAACGCATTGAATAGCTTCTACTATCTGAAGATGAAAAGTCTTTGATAATCAATTGTTTCTTGGTCAAAATCCGAACAGCATCGCTTATTGTTGGCTTTGTGACATTAAATTCCTTAGCCAAATGACTAACATTACAAAATTCCTGCTTGTGATATACTATAAAAATGAGAATCTGAATTTGTATAGGGCTTAATCCTACTACTTTTGCTTTTTCCCACAGCAGAACCTTAAAAACCTCCGAAATCCGCTCTAATCCTGCTACTATTTTACTAGGAACATCATTCTCTTGTATACGAGGATCGAAGACTTTTTTTTCCATAATAGTTATGCCTGCCAAAATTTGTTTGACAGGCAAAGTTAATCATCCTAATTAAATTAATCACAATGCTCCATTTCGATGATAAAATATCCTTTTTTATTGATCTGCGCTATCATCTCATGAGTCGCTTGCTCAATATGGCAAAATCTACATTCTTCAGTTGTCAAACCTTTAGTTTGAAACGACTTTATTTTTAAAAATTCTTTCCCATATCCAAAAATGACTTGTTCGTCCTTCATATCACTCGGTACCACAATATCAAAGTGCATTATTGTACCATTTTTTCTGTGTACGTAAGTATCCCAAACTGAAACTTCCATATCTTCTATTTTACTTTATAAGGCAATGATAAATCTCCACTCGCAACATTAAATATCTCATAAACTCCTAACATTGGTAAATCAGGTTTGCTTGTGTTAACCTTTAAAAAAGCAGTTACACCATCATAATTAAAGTCTATTTGATTGTTAATTCGATAATCAGGAACTACAACTTTTATACTATTATTTTTTGAAATGACAGGATAACCTGGTGAATCCATATACATTGGCATCCCGGGATTTGTTGGAGGTAGCACTACAGTGCTATCCTCTTTTTTATACTGCTTTACAGATAATCCTCCTTTAACTCTTTTATCCTCATGTAAAATAACCCAGTGTGGATGCCACTCTACCCCGTCATTGTCAAAAAGATTATCGCTATTCTCGTCCCACAAAGGTGTGTCGTCAAAATCAGGATGTGAGGTAAGTGCCAAAGCCACTATTCCTTCTGTAGCATTGAAACCTACATCAATGGGTTTTAAACTTGTCGGAAAGACATAACCTAAAACTGGCGCACCATCTAATTGCCCTGCTTTATGAGGAGTAGTTTTGCCTGCAATCCCATCGACTCTAATTTCCCAGATTGATATCCCTAAACCAGCGTCGTGTGTAACGCTTACTTTATTAAGAACAAAGTCTTCATTTTTATACGGACTTTCTTGAGCATAAGAATTTGCACTTATCCCAAAAAGCATAATAGCCGCATATAGTATTATTTTTAATTTCATTTTAGTTTGTTTTTTGAAAGTTAGGAATCTTTTCAATATATTAGGACTCCTAACTTTATAGGTTAAAAAATTATCCTCTTACTTCTTCAATTGACGCTCCAAAGTTAATATGTAGGGTATTACCGTTTGGCAATACCAATGCCGGCACAGATTTGACTCCAGCGCTTTCTGCCTCAGAAATTCTCGACCGATCTTCGCCAATATGAATAACCTCTACATTATCAGAACCGATTAAATTGATAATGTCGTGCTCTGCTGATACACAAACAGAGCATCCTGCATGATAAAAAATTGATTTGCTCATTACTATAAATTTAAATTACTGCAAAATTGCGTTACAAATATAGTAAGGATTCCTAACTAAATATGATGTGATTATAATTTTAAGATATTTTTAATAGTACTATGATTTAAAAATGGAATCGTTTAAAAAAAATCTGGTGAATCATTATTTTCTACAGGTTCAGTACATATTAAAAACTTCAGATAAAAAAACATCGCTATGACATCTGCCGAATAAATTACTGCTTCAAAGACTGGATTATGATAATAAAGCTCTTGGATAGGAAGCACTGCATTTACTAAAATGCAGCTAATTGCGGCGATCAACAAAAAATATCCATAGGTATATCGGTTTCTTAAATAAACAATAAAACAACATCCTAAATAATAAAATAAGGAAATAAGGATCAATGTAGCATAACCCATAGAATCCTTTAAATCTGGCATTAATAAGCTAAGAATAGAAATAGTGAGATAAATAATTAATAACAACCCTATGAGTACTGATGGCGTTACAATCTCTTTGTATCTAATATACTTAAATGAAATAAACGACATAAGGAGGTAAGAACATAGCAAATAATATGTTGGTAATAAAACTCCTATGTAATTAAAAAATCGATCAAAATCACTTAAAACAAATAGATCATTTATTATAATAACGGTAATGATAAAAGGATAGAGCATACTAACCTTTTTTCTGTTTTCAAAATAAATCCAGATAAGCGCTAAGGATGAAACGGGCTTGATAAAAACTAATACCTGATTACCAAAAAAAAGCCCACAAAAAAAAACGATAACTATCGTTATATAGCAGAAGATATGTGCTGGTGAGGTAAAGTTCAATTTAAGTGATATATAGGTCTAAAATAAAATTTAAATTTCATTTTATTTTAACAAACCATCACTTTAACACCCTACAATATAGATGGAGTACAATATGGTAATTAAAAAAATAAGCCTTTTCAAAATGAAAAGGCTTATTGCTATATTATAAAGCATCTATTTTAGTGATGCATTTCTTCTTCTCCTTCTTGTAATGGAACAATTTGAGATACAAAATCTTGTCCTGCGATCACATACTCACCATTCTCATTGGTCTTACTGTAATCATAAGGCCATCTGTGTACATGAGGAATCGCTCCTGGCCAATTACCATGCAGATGTTCTACTGGAGTAGTCCATTCTAATGTGTTTGATTTCCAAGGATTTTGTGTAGCCTTTTTCCCATAGAACATAGAGCTGATAAAATTATATAAAAATACTAATTGTGCCGCTGCGGTTATAATTGCAAAAACAGTAATCAGTACATTAGTATCAGCCAAATCATCAAAATAAGGGAAATTGGAGTTAGTATAGTAACGACGAGGTAAACCTGCCATACCAATAAAGTGCATTGGGAAAAATACTCCATACGCTCCAACAGCTGTGACCCAGAAATGCACATATCCAAGATTCTTATTCATCATTTTACCATACATTTTAGGGAACCAATGATATACTCCTGCAAATAAACCATATAGTGCAGAAATACCCATTACTAAGTGGAAATGCGCCACTACAAAATATGTATCGTGAACATTAATATCTAATGTGCTATCTCCAAGAATAATTCCTGTAAGACCTCCTGTAATAAACGTAGATACCAAACCTATAGAGAATAACATTGCCGGATTCAGCTGCAAGTTACCTTTCCAAAGGGTTGTGATATAATTAAACGCTTTTACCGCCGATGGGATAGCAATTAATAAGGTAGTAAACGTAAATACCGAACCAAGAAATGGATTCATCCCCGATATAAACATGTGATGCCCCCATACGATAGTTGATAAAAAAGCGATTGCTAAAATCGACGCTACCATAGCTCTATATCCAAAGATAGGTTTACGCGCGTTTGTAGCTATAATTTCTGAAGTTATACCAAGTGCAGGAAGAAGTACAATATATACCTCTGGGTGGCCCAAGAACCAGAAAAGATGCTCAAATAATACCGGAGAACCCCCTTGATTATGTAACACTTCACCTTGTATATAAATATCGCTCAAATAGAAAGAAGTACCAAAACTTCTATCCATGATCAATAATAATGCAGCCGATAATAACACTGGAAAAGACACAATCCCTATGATCGCAGTAACAAAGAACGCCCAAATTGTTAATGGCATTCTTGTCATAGACATTCCTTTTGTACGCAGATTAATTACTGTTACTACATAGTTTAATGAACCTAATAGAGACGATGCAATAAATATTGCCATAGAAACTAACCATAATGTCATACCCGTACCCGAACCGCCGATTGCTTGTGGTAATGCACTTAAAGGAGGGTAAATCGTCCATCCTGCAGATGCAGGACCAGCTTCGGCAAATAAGGATAACACCATAATTACGCTACTCAAGAAGAATAACCAATAAGATACCATGTTTAAAAAACCAGAAGCCATATCTCGGGCTCCGATCTGTAGTGGAATTAGTAAATTACTGAACGTACCACTTAAACCTGCTGTTAATACAAAAAACACCATAATAGTACCGTGTATAGTAACTAAGGCCAAATAGATACTTGGGTCCATAATTCCATCCTCTCCAAATTTACCTAATAATATTTCATAGATAGTAAATTGATGATCTGGCCATGCCAATTGCATTCTAAACAAAATTGACATTGCGATACCAATAATACCCATAATCAAACCGGTAATTAAATACTGTTTAGAGATCATTTTATGATCCTGACTAAATATATATTTGGTAATAAACGTCTCTTTATGATGTCCGTGATCATCGTGGCCGTGATCGTGGTTATCTCCGTGATTTGATGACATAACGCTATTTTTTTTTAATAAAATATATTAATTCTTCTTTTTCTTTTTAATTACTTGCCTGAGCTGATAATTGTTCGCCAAAGGTTTGCTGTGTTTTTAACCAGGCCTTATAATCTTCTTCAGATTCTACAACAATCTTCATTTGCATATTATAATGCGAAACTCCACAAATTTTGTTACATAAAAGATAATAATCAAAAGTATACTCTTCTAAAGCCTCATCACCTTTGGCAACAAGTTTTTTACTTTTTTCTTTTCTTATCTTATTGATCGTAGCTACTTTCTCTACCATAAATTCACTATTTCTCATCTCTTCTGAAGTCATAGTTGGTGTGTATGAAAACTCGGTAATCATACCTGGCACTACATTCATTTGGGCTCTAAAGAAAGGCATATATGCTGAATGAAGAATATCCTGCGATCTCATTTTAAAGATAACTTTTCTGTTTACTGGTAAGTGTAACTCTGTAGTAACTTTATCATCTTTACCATAGGTATCTGAAACATCGATACCTAATGTATTGATTCCTTCAATATATCTAACATTTGCTTTTCCTAATACATTATCTTCTCCAGAATATCTAGCTCTCCAATCAAACTGATATGCATACAATTCTACAATTAATGGATCTCCTTCTTCCTCGTCGATATTCATGATATCGGTCCAGGTAAACAGTCCATAAATGATTAATCCAGCTAATACAATTACAGGAATGATTGTCCAGATAAACTCTAATTTATCATTATCCGCAAAAAACAATGCTTTATTTTCTTTTTTACCCCTGTATTTATAGGCAAAATAGTGTAATAATCCTTGTGTAATGATCTGTACAAACATGATCAGTACCATAGAGATTAACATTAATTGATCATAATCTACACCATGCTCTGAAGCCGATTCTGGTAAGAAAAAGCTATTATATTTTACGAAACAAAATATAGTTAATAGGTATATGAATATTACAAACGCAAGCATTAGTTTACCTTGCATATTGTTATCCTTATCATTTGCTACCTGTGAAACATCTGCACCTTTTACTTGAGACAATTTCAATATTTTCGACATTTGCCACAATGTGATCCCAAAAAGTGCTATAACTACTATGATTAAAAATACAGTCATTTTATCTAACTTCTTTTTTTACAATTCAAATTTTAATAATGGAAATGCTTACTTTCCTCTAAATAAGGATTCCCTTTTGCCAATAATGGAGCTTTTGTAAGTGCTCTGAACACAACAAATAAGAACAATCCTAAGAATAATAATACTGCGCTTATTTCGCTTATACCAATAAACCATGATTCTCCAACAGTCGCAGGCATTATCATATTATATACATCTATGTAATGACCGCAAAGGATAACAATTCCTGCCATTACAACAAACCAGTTTACTCGTTTAAAATCACTGTTCATTAATACAAGTAGTGGGAAAATAAAGTTCATTACCAACATTCCGAAAAATGGTAATTTATAATCCTCTATACGAGTTATAAAATATGTAACTTCCTCTGGTATATTTGAATACCAGATTAGCATGAACTGAGAGAACCATAAGTATGTCCAGAAAATACTAATTCCAAACATAAATTTAGCTAAATCATGAATGTGACTATCGTTTACAAACTCTAAATACCCTTTTGATTTAAGATAAATGGTTATTAGAGCAATCGTGGTAATACCAGATACAAATAAACTTGCAAATACATACCACCCAAACAATGTACTAAACCAATGTGGATCAAAACTCATAATCCAATCCCAAGACATCATAGACTCAGTATATATAAAAAACACTAAGAAACCTGCCGATATCTTGAAACTTTTTTTGTACCATTTATTACCTGTAGAATCTTCATCTTGTTTTCTAGAGTATTTTACTGCAAAATGGCGATATAATAACCAACCACCTAAAAAGATAGCCGCTCGGATAATAAACCCTGTACCGTTAAGCCAGCTCGATTTTCCTTGAATAAGTTTATCATGAGCTACAACTTCTGGATCTGCCCAAACAAACAAGTGATTTACGTGAAAACCTGATAATGCAAGAATCACGAAAAGAATTAAACCACCAGGCACAAGATACGCTGTAATCGCTTCCATTACCCTAAAAAGTACCGGAGACCATCCTGCTTGTGCAGCAAATTGTATTGCATAGAACGCCAGTACACCAAGAGCAATCATGAAAAAGAAAAATGCTGCTGCATATAGGGAAGCCCAAGGTTTATTTTGTAGTTGATGTAAAACGTGCTCATAATGTGCATCGCCGCTATGTGCATCTTTTTCTAAATCATGCTCTGCATGGACAGTGTTACCTGCATGAATTTCGGTTTCTGACCCACCATGACCTCCTCCATGAGTGTCGTGCGCTGCCATCATTTCTTTTACCTCTTCTATAGATGAAGGTGCCTTTGCGAATCCTATAACAAGACCTACTAAACCTACAACCATAAGAATGATAGAAAATAATCTTAATCTATTTGATAGCGTATACATATCTTTATAATATCGTTATTCTTAACTTTTTATTAATGGCACTAATGTGCGTCTTTGTGTTCTTCAGTAGTAGCATGTTGCTCCTCTTCTTCAGGTCTTTTATTGACCGCTGGAATTAAATTGGATGGAGCTGGACCTTTTTCCTGATCTATTCTAGGCTCTTTACCCTCTAAATCTGCTTTCAACTTTTCTACATACTGAACAATTTGCCAACGCTCATGTTCATTAGTTTGAGAAGCGTATGATCCCATTGAGTTTATTCCGTAATACATTACATGATAAATACTTCCTTCGGTTATTGCTCTACCTACATCGTCATAACTCGGCACCCCTAATATTTTCTCTCTCTGCACTAAAGTCCCTTTACCATCTCCTTTATCTCCATGACAAATTGCACAATAAATTGTATACAATTGCATACCCGCAGCCTCATTCTCTTTAGTGTACTTTATAGGATTTTTAAGTGTATCCTTAGCTAATTGATAACCTGCATTTGAGTTTTCAAAATCATATGGCATCCATCCTCTTGGTATGGAACCTTCAACTGGTTGCATAGCCTCTTGTTCTCCCGGGAAAACACGATACTCACCATATGTTTCATAACCTACGGATTCATACATGTTTGGCATATACTGATAATTAGGTTTTTTGTCATTCTGACAAGAAACAACACTAATTATCACGATTGCCGCTGCTAATATTTTTATAGTATTCTTCATTATATTACTAATGGTTATCTTCTTCCTTATCTATTATTTTAATTTCTACTGCTCCTGTATCACCTAATAAACTTGTTAGTTTCTCTATGTCATGATTTCCTGCATCAACTTCCATTAAAAAATGATCATCAGTAGTTCTAACATCAGGATTTTCCGCTTCTTTAAATGGCCATAATCTACTTCTCATATAAAATGTGATCACCATTAAATGCGCCGCAAAAAATACGGTAAGTTCAAACATGATAGGAACAAAGGCCGGCATATTTTCGATATAGCTAAAACTGGGTTTCCCGCCGATATTTTGGGGCCAATCTTCGATCATGATGTAATTCATCATCAAAACAGCTACTGTTAAACCTACACAGCCATACATAAAAGATGTAATAGCGAGACGTGTATGAGGAATACCCATTGCTTTATCTAAACCATGAACAGGAAAAGGACAAAAAACCTCTTCGATATGATAACGTTCTGATCGAACTTTTTTTACTGCGTCCATTAGGACATCATCATCTGTATATAATGCATGTATAACTTTTGATGCCATACTTCTAATTATTTTTAAGGTTTTCGGCCTGACCAGCCCAATCGTCACGTTGTGCTCTTCCAGGGAAAGAACCTGTGATATTATCTAATAAATTATACTCTTTTTCGGTCATTTTACTTACCTGATCAAAAGTAAAGATTCCAATCTCATTGAGTTTCTTTTCCATTACCGGACCAATTCCGTTAACTTTTTTAAGATCATCTGCTGTTTGAGTTGATGGATCAAAAACTCCTAAATTATCTAATAAGTCATTAATTTGATCATCAGTAGCAGTAATTACACCTTCTGTCTTCACTTCTTCTTCAATTTTAGCCGAAGAAACTTTTACAGCGGCTTTTGGCAGCTCATCTCTGTGATCTATACCAGCTTCTCTAAGTTTTTTATATTTCTCACCAGAAGATTTCAAAATTGTCTTTACTTCAGCCTGCGCAATCACCGGGAATGTACGTGCATATAGTAAGAATAATACAAAGAAGAATCCGATAGTACCGATAAATATTCCGATATCTACAAACGTAGGAGAAAACATCGTCCAGGATGAGGGTAAGTAATCTCTGTGTAATGAAGTTACAATAATTACGAAACGCTCAAACCACATACCTATATTCACTACTATAGAAATGATAAAAGAGAACATGATACTTCTTCTCAGTTTTGGGAACCACATAAACTGTGGTGAGAATACATTACAGGTCATCATTGCCCAGTATGCCCACCAGTAAGGACCGGTTGCTCTGTTTAAGAATGCGTACTGCTCATATTCTACTCCAGAATACCACGCGATAAATAATTCTGTAATATATGCCACCCCAACAATAGAGCCAGTAATCATAATCACAATGTTCATCAATTCTATATGCTGAATAGTAATATAGTTTTCTAGATTAGATACTTTTCTCATGATAATAAGCAAGGTGTTTACCATTGCGAATCCAGAGAAAATTGCTCCCGCAACAAAATACGGCGGAAATATCGTAGTATGCCATCCTGGTATAACCGAAGTAGCAAAGTCAAATGATACAATTGTATGCACAGAAAGTACAAGTGGCGTTGCCAAACCTGCTAAGACCAGTGATACTTCTTCGAAACGCTGCCAGTCTTTGGCTCTTCCGCTCCATCCAAAAGAAAGGAGGCCATATATTTTTTTATTAAAAGGTGTTATTGCACGATCTCTGATCATCGCAAAATCCGGAAGTAAACCTGTCCACCAAAATACTAAAGATACCGAAAGATACGTAGAGATCGCAAATACATCCCAAAGTAATGGTGAATTAAAATTTACCCATAATGATCCAAATTGGTTAGGGATTGGTAATACCCAGTATGCTAACCATGGGCGTCCCATGTGAATAATTGGAAATAAACCTGCTTGAATAACTGAGAAAATAGTCATCGCCTCTGCAGATCGGTTAATTGCCATTCTCCATTTTTGACGAAATAGCAATAATACTGCAGAAATTAGAGTTCCGGCGTGACCAATACCTACCCACCAAACAAAGTTGGTGATATCCCAGGCCCATCCTACTGTTTTATTTAATCCCCAGGTTCCTATACCTGTAGAAACTGTATATATAATACAACCTATTCCCCAAAGGAAAGCAACAAGTGCGATAGAAAACACAATCCACCAAGATTTATTTGCTTTACCTTCAACCGGTGCAGCAACATCGACCGTTACATCATGGTATGTTTTATCGCCGGTTACTAAAGGCTTTCTTATAGGTGCTTCGTAATGAGACATAATCCTTTATAATTGAATTGATTCTTTATTTAGTTAATTAGGCTTCTGTAGTATTTCTTACTTTAGTATGATACATCACATTAGGTTTTGTACCTACATGCTCAAGTAAGTGATACATACGATCATCCTCTTTTAGTTTAGCTACTTTACTATCCTTATCATTGATATCACCAAATACCATAGCACCTGATGAACAAGCTGCAGAACAAGCCGTTTGGAATTCTCCATCTTCGATTACTCTTCCATCTCGTTTAGCATCCAGAATAGTTTTCTGAGTCATTTGAATACACATAGAACATTTTTCCATAACCCCTCTAGAACGCACAGTTACATCAGGATTGATGACCATTCTACCTAAATCATTATTCATATGATAATCAAACTCATCATTGTTATTATACAAG
Source organism: uncultured Aquimarina sp. (assembly GCA_947497175.1). Lineage (GTDB taxonomy): Bacteria > Bacteroidota > Bacteroidia > Flavobacteriales > Flavobacteriaceae > Aquimarina. The sequence goes on from CANMFM010000004.1 coordinate 143,405, forward strand.
AACCAGTTGAATCTACGCACTTTGTAAGGACAGTTGTTTGCACAGTATCTAGTACCTACACAACGGTTATATGCCATGTGATTTTGTCCTTGTCTACCATGTGATGTTGCAGCCACCGGACATACAGTCTCACATGGAGCGTGATTACAATGCTGACACATTACTGGCTGAAATACTACCTGAGGGTTATCAGATGGATTTTCCATCTCACCAAACTCAGATAAAGAACTTCCAAGACCTGCAATATCATTTTTCTTAGTATCATCTAAGTTAAAAGAATCTTCAGAAGAATAATATCTGTCGATTCGTAACCAGTGCATGTCACGAGACCTACGTATTTCTGATTTTCCTACAACGGGAACATTGTTCTCTGCATGACAAGCAATTACACAAGCACCACAACCGGTACATGCATTCAAATCTATAGAAAGATTAAAATGGTGTCCAATAGAACGATCAAACTCATCCCAAAGATCAACTTCTGGAGAAGTTACTTCATATTCTATATGGTTCTTGCTTACTTCAGGAATAGGATTCCATTCGTGCTTATCTTTTGTATTAAATATCTCAAGCGTCGTTTCTCTAACAATATCTCCACGACCCATCAATGTATTATGCAGCTGCACACATGCAAACTCATGCACACCTTCTACCGCAGCAATAGCAACCTCTTGTACAGCATTAAGGTTTTGATATAGTGGATAAGCATTCACTCCCACTACCATAGCTTCCTTAAGCCCTTTAGATTTACCATAACCTAAAGCTAAACCAACAGAACCTTGTGCTTGTCCTGGCTGAATAAGTACCGGCGCGATTACTTCTGATTCTCCAACCGTTACTTTGGCATAACTACCATTCAAAGCCCCGTTAGCTACATTCTCATTAGTCAATCCTAATTGTTCTGCATCTGCTTTAGAAACTGTTAAATAGTTATCCCATGAAGTCCTGGTAATAGGATCTGGCATTTCTTGTAACCAAGGGTTATTAGCTTGTTGCCCATCACCAAGCGACGTTTTCGTATACAACGTAAGTTCTAATCCATTAGATTTAGCATTAGAAAGTCTTCTTGCAGCTGCACCTAAATTAGGACCAGCCGATACGGCTTCAGGAGCAGAAACGTCACCTTCTGGTGTCTCAATTGCATCTGCTAATTCTTCTTTTGGAAGCGATGGCGTAACCAAAACACCATCATGTAATGCTTGATTCCAAGAAGAACCTCCTAAAATGCCTGTCCAAGCATTTTTAATATAATCATGATACGTTGCCGAATTTCCAGTCCACTTCAATAAAGTTTCCTGAAACTGTCGTGTATCAAACAACGGCTTAATCGTAGGCTGCATTAGACTATAACTACCTTTCTTAAACTCTACATCTCCCCAAGACTCTAAATAATGAGGTATGGTAGCTATATAATTGCATGCTGAAGCAGTCTCGTCATTATGCATACTAAATGCTACTGAAAGATCTACTTTCTCAAGACCAGCCTTAAATTCGTTTGCATTGGGTAACGAATACATAGGATCAACACCAGCAATCAAAAGACCACCAACTCGACCCGCATTCATATCTTTAACCAATTGAGTAACCGCTTTAGCATCTCCCTGACGTATGGTACGCGGTGTATTTTCGTTAAACGCTTTACTTTGTATCGCCTTATTAATAGCCAACACAATCAATTGCGCATCTACATCTTGAATTCCGGAAACAACCACCGCATTGCTTCCTGCTTTTTGTATTTGTTTTGCAGCTTTTACAACTTCTCCATCCAGACCAGCTCCTAAAGAACTTTTTGATCCTGAACCTGTAACATAAGCATACAATGCAGCAAGAACTTGTTTTTGTTGTGAAGGTGTAATTGCAATTCGTTTATCAGCATTTGCCCCGGTAAGAGACATATTAGATTCAAACTGAATATGTTTAGACATTTTCCCGTTTTTTGGAATACGCCCTTTAGCATAACTACTATCATATCCTCCTCCTTGCCAATCTCCTAAAAAGTCAGCTGCAACACTTACAATTGTATTTACTTTACCAAAATCATAGTCTGCAAGTGCTCTTTCTCCATACATCATTTGATACGCATCCAAAGCTTCACTCTGAGACACAGCATCATATACAACATGCTTTACGTTTTGATATTTAGCTTTAAATTCTGTAATCAATTTTGAAGTAGAAGGGCTAGCAAACGTTTGAGTTAATAAAACAATTTGTTTACCGCCAAGACCGTTAAGCTTAGCTCCAACTTCTTTGTCTAAATCTGCCCAACTTATATCTTCTCCACCTTTTTTAGGTCCTTGAAGACGCGAACTATCATACAAAGATAATACCGAAGCATGTACTCTTGCATTAGCATCTCCATTAGAAGTAGCTAGATTATTATTTTCAACCTTAATTGGTCGACCTTCTCTTGTTTTAATTAACACACTTGCAAAATCATAACCATCTGCTATTGTAGTCGCATAGTAATTAGCTACACCAGGAACAATTCTTTCTGGCTGAACTACGTATGGTATTGATTTTTTAACTGGGCCTTCACAAGCTGCTAATGAAGCAGCTGCTGTACTAAAACCTACATATTTAAGGAAATCACGACGTGTAGTCGAAGAATTCTCTAACGACGTTTTATCTCCTAAAAACTCATCCGTAGGAATTTCCTGTACGAATTCGTTTTGCTGTAGCGTCTCAACAATAGAGCTATTTTCGTTAAGCTCCTCAACACTTTTCCAGTATTTCTTGTTAGATGACATATATAATTGATATTAGCTTCTTACTATTTTCCGAATTTCGGATAAAATTTTATTAATAATGACATTTACCACATTCCAGACCTCCCATTTGAGCGGCTGTTAACTGATCAACACCATATTTTTTCGAAAGTTCTTTGTGAATCTTCTCATAGTACTTATTATCAGCAACTTTCACATTAGTTTCTCTGTGACAATTAATACACCACCCCATAGTAAGCGGAGCGTGCTGATACATAATTTCCATTTCCTCTACCGGACCATGACATTTCTGACATTCAATACCCGCAACACTTACGTGTTGAGAATGGTTAAAGTAAGCGAAGTCTGGCAAATTATGGATACGCACCCATTTCACCGGTTCTGTTTTTCCTGTATATTTTTGAGCGTCTGCATCCCAACCAACAGCTTTGTATAGCTTTTGAATCTCACCATCATAAAATTCTTTAGAGTAATCAGCAGTAGCAGTAGCTTCAGCTACTTCAGCGATAGATTTATGACAGTTCATACAAACGTTTAACGAAGGTATCCCAGAATGCTTACTTACTCTTGCAGAAGAGTGGCAATACTTACATTCGATTTGATTTTCTCCTGCATGGATTTTATGAGAGTAATGAATTGGCTGAATTGGAGCGTACCCCTGATCAACCCCCACTTGCATAAAATAGCCATACACAAAGTATCCACTCGCTAAAAGCAATAGAATAGCTGTTACTAAAACTAAAAATTGATTTTCAACAAATGCTTTCCAGATTGGCTTTTTTGGCTCAGAAGCAGGCAATTCGATATTATTTGCCTCTGCAAAGCGTCTAAGCGTGTTATTCACTAAAAACAACACCACCATCAACATTAGAAACACCAATGCCAATATCGCTAAAAGCACATTTGTTGAAATCCCCGAGCCACCATCCGTAGCTACAGCAGTATCTGCTCCTGGCACTGATGCCGGTGGGTCGGCTTTTGGTATCATTACATACGCAAGGATATCATCAATATCGTCATTGCTTAACTGCGGAAATGCATTCATTGCCGTTCTGTTATACTCTTCATAGATAGCAATAGCCTGCGGATCGCCAGAAGCAATCATTGCAGCACTATTCTTAATCCAAGAATACAACCATTCTCGCTCATACTTATCTGCAACGCCATAAAGAGCCGGACCGGTCATCTTTTTATAACGCTTATGACAAGCTGCACAAAGGGATTTAAATAACTCCTCACCTTTAGCTACATCTCCTCCAGACGAAGCTTCGGTTGCAACTACTGCACTCGTAGCTGCTTCATCCTGTCCAAAAACAGGATTAAAAAAAGTAAATAAAAAAACAGTTCCTAGGATTAGGATTTTAGAGGCTGAATTTCGGTATTTCACCTGTTTCATATTATTAAGTAGAATTATCGTCTTAATTTTGGTATGGTTTTTTCATTCTCTATCATTAAAAAATATAAAAACCGACACTTTTAATTCGACGACAAAAGTACTATAATAAGTCGATTTTGGAAATGTTAGAGAACCGTTAATCATTAATTTATAATAATTCTAAATAATATTTTTTAGCAATTTTGAGTTATTAAACTTTACCTTTACACCAAATTAATTTGTAATGAGAATGTTAAACACAAAGCTTTATCTTTCAGTATTAGGTTTTTGCCTCATATTTACATCATCCACAATTGCTCAAGAGAACCCAAATCCTGTTCTTGACTCTTCAAATAATAACAATTTTGTGCCGGTAAACATTTTACCTCCACCGGAAGCTTCGGTAACCATTAATCAAGATCCCAAAATAAAAATGCTTTTAGACATCAAAGCAAAAATGGAAAAGAACGGTGATTTTAGCGATCGTTACAAAATCCAGTTGTACTATGGGAATTTAAACAAAGCCAACGAAATCATGAAATCCTCAAAGGAATCTTTCCCTCAGTGGGACTCATCTATACAGTGGGAAACTCCAAATTACAAAGTTTGGATGGGAAATTATCGCACTCGTCTAGAGGCAGACAGAGCGCTTAAAGAAGTACACACCGTGTTTCCGAGTGCCTTTATCTTTAAGCCGGAAAAAAATAAATCCTAGTCACGATATAGTAAAACATCAGGAGTTTAACTTTTGATCTTATACCCAACAAAAAAGACCTCTATGCAAAACATAGAGGTCTTTTTATATCCTTAAAATATGATATCAAATTATAACTTTTTCTTAACCGCTACTTCTTGATACGCTTCAATGACATCTCCTATTTTAATATCATTGTAGTTTTTAACCTGTATACCACAATCATATCCTTTACTAACTTCTTTCACATCGTCTTTAAAACGCTTTAGAGAAGCTAATTCTCCTGTATACACTACAACTCCTTCTCGAATCAGACGAATTCCGGAATTTCTATATATTTTACCACTCTGAACCATACATCCAGCAATAGTACCTATTTTAGAAATCTTAAATGTCTCTCTAATCTCTGCAGTACCTGTAATTTCTTCCTTCATAACCGGAGAAAGCATTCCTTCCATCGCATCCTTAAGATCGTTGATAGCATCATAAATTATCGAATACGTTCTGATATCGATTTCTTCTTTATCTGCTACCTGTCTGGCATTACCTGCCGGCCTTACATTAAAACCTATAATGATCGCATCTGATGCAGAAGCAAGTAACACATCACTTTCGGTGATTGCTCCAACAGCTTTATGTATTATATTTACATGAATTTCTTCTGTAGATAGTTTTTGGAATGAATCTGTCAATGCTTCAACAGAACCATCCACATCACCTTTTAGAATTATATTTAATTCCTTAAAGTCTCCCAAAGCAATACGACGACCAATCTCATCTAAAGTTATATGACGTTGTGTACGTACTGACTGCTCTCTATGCAACTGTGCACGTTTTGACGCTATGTCTTTTGCCTCGCGCTCATCTTCGAGTACGTTAAATTTGTCACCAGCTTGCGGAGCTCCATCGAGTCCTAAAATAGAGACTGGAGTAGACGGACCTGCTTCTTCGACGTTTTTTCCACGCTCATCATGCATTGCTTTTACTTTACCACTATTTTTTCCTGCAAGAACATAATCTCCTACACGAAGTGTTCCGGTTTGCACTAATATGGTAGACACGTATCCACGACCCTTATCTAAGAAAGCTTCAACAACGGTTCCTGATGCTAATCGTGTAGGATTAGCTTTTAGCTCAAGAATTTCGGCTTCTAGCAATACTTTTTCTAATAACTCTTTAACTCCCTGACCTGTTTTAGCAGAAATATCGTGGGATTGAATTTTACCTCCCCAATCTTCTACTAATAAATTCATAGAAGCCAGTTTTTCTTTTATCTTTTCTGGATTAGCCTCTGGCCTATCCACTTTGTTAATTGCGAATACAATTGGAACACCAGCCGCCTGAGCATGACTGATTGCCTCTTTTGTCTGTGGCATCACATCATCATCTGCCGCAATAACAATAATTGCCAAATCTGTTACTTGTGCACCACGAGCACGCATTGCTGTAAACGCTTCGTGACCTGGTGTATCCAAGAATGCTATTTTTTGACCATTATCTAATTGTACTCCATAAGCACCGATATGCTGGGTAATCCCACCACTCTCTCCGGCAATTACATTTTCTTGTCGAATATAATCCAGCAACGATGTTTTACCATGATCTACATGCCCCATTACGGTAACGATAGGCGCTCTGTTTACTAGATCTTCTGGAGCATCAACAATCTCTTCTATTGATTCTTCTATATCAGCTGTTACAAAATTCACTTCGTAACCAAATTCATCGGCAACTATAGAAAGTGTTTCAGCATCTAAACGCTGATTCATAGTTACCATAATACCGAGCGACATACATGCCGAGATCACCTCTGTAGTAGAGACATTCATCATGGTCGCTACCTCAGAAACGGTAACAAATTCTGTTACTTTAAGAACTTTACTTTCTTGTTCTTGCTGTGCAACATCATCCTCAGCTTTTTGACGGTGCTGATCTCTTTTATCTCTACGATACTTAGCCGCTTTCGACTTGTTCGATTTACCTTGTAATTTCTCTAAGGTTTCTCTTACTTGTTTTTGTACTTCTTCTTCGCTAGGCTCTTCTTTAACGATCGCAGGTCTTTTCCCTTTTGCCGGGCCTCTACCGCCTCTGTTACCACCTCGGTTTCCTCCAGAATTACCACCTGGTCTTCCTCCGCCAGGACCAGAAGCTCCGCTTTCTTTACTGATTCTTCTTCTACGCTTCTTAGGATCTCCACCTCCAGCAGTTTTCTTATCAGATTTATCATCCTTCTTCTTTGCAGGTTTTTTGAATTGCGCTAAATCAATTTTTTGACCTGTAAAATTAGGACCATCTAATTTTTTGTATTGGGTTTTAACCTTATCGGGCTCACCGGTTGTTTCTGCAACTGGTGGAGTGACAGGTTTATCTTCTACAACCTTTTTGGCTGCAGGTTTCTCAACCTCTTCTTTCTTTTCTAGTTGCTTAGGAGCCTCTTTGGTAATCTTTAGGCCTTTTTTAACCGGTCTATTAGAAACTATTTCGGGCTCTTTCTTTTTCTCTTCTTCTTTAGGAGAGTCTTGTACTTTTTCTTTGGGCTGCTGTACTTTTTCTTTCTCTTCCTTTTTCTCTAATTCAATCTTACCGACCTGCTTGGGACCGCTTAATTGAGCTTTGGCTTTTACAACTTCTCTCGCTTCAGCAAGTTTACGCTTTTCTTCCTGCTCATGCTCAATCTGCACACGCAATGCCTCTTTCTCCTTCCTCTTTTCTTCTCCAACCTCTTTAGAAGCCACCTTTTTACTTTTATCTGTCTGAAATTCATCAAACAGAAGCTGGTATACTTCTTCAGAAATTTTAGTGGTAGGACGCGCATCTATCTCGTGACCTTTTGCACTCAAAAAGTCAACAGCCCGATCTAGCGAGATATTGAATTCGCGTAATACCTTATTTAATCTCATTGTTTTTGCTTCAGCCATAAACGCCTTTTATTTAATGCTCAAATATAAATTAATTGTATTTATTAATCTTCAAATTCAGATTTTAATATTTTCATTACTTCACTTACTGTCTCTTCTTCAAGATCGGTTCGCTTCACAAGATCGGCCAGATCTTGCTCTAAAATACTCTTAGCAGTATCCAACCCAATCTTAGCAAATTCTTCAATAATCCAAGAATCGATTTCATCAGTAAACTCTGTAAGCTCAACATCTTCTTCTACTCCTTCTCTAAACACATCAATCTCAAAACCAGTTAATTGACCTGCTAATCTGATATTATGCCCACCTCTACCAATGGCTTTAGAAACTTCTTCTGGCCTAAGCATTACTTCGGCTCGATTAGTTTCTTCATTTATTTTAATAGATGTAACTTTTGCAGGACTTAATGCTCTGGTTATGTACAATTGTAAATTATTAGTATAATTAATTACATCTATATTTTCATTACCTAATTCTCTTACAATACCATGAATTCTAGATCCTTTCATACCAACACAAGCTCCTACAGGATCGATCCTGTCATCATATGAATCAACGGCTACCTTAGCTTTTTCACCAGGAATTCTTACTACTTTTTTAACGGTAATTAATCCATCAAAAACTTCAGGTATTTCTGATTCAAATAATTTCTCGAGAAACAAAGGAGATGTTCTTGACATGATTATAGAAGGCTTATTTCCTTTAAGCTCTACAGATTCTATAACACCTCTTACATTCTCTCCTTTACGGAAAAAATCTGAAGGTATTTGCCTGTCTTTTGGCAGAATAATCTCATTTCCCTCATCATCTAACATAATGATTGCCCGATGTCGTATGTGATGAACCTCTGCTGTATATATTTCTCCTTCTAATTCTTTAAACTGCTTATAAATATTTGTATTATCATGCTCATGGATTTTTGAAATCAAATTTTGGCGTAATGCTAAAATCGAACGTCTTCCTAAATCGATAAGTTTTACTTCTTCAGATACATCTTCACCTACCTCAAAATCAGGCTCAATTCTACGTGCTGCGGTCAATGATATTTCTTGATTATCGTCTTCAACCTCGCCATCAGCTACAACAATACGGTTTCTCCATATTTCTAAATCCCCTTTATCGGGATTTATAATGATATCGAAATTATCATCACTACCAAATTTCTTTTTTAGAGCATTTCTAAACACATCTTCTAAGATCGACATAAGTGTCACACGATCTATAAACTTATCATCTTTGAATTCTGAGAATGATTCTATTAATGCGATATTTTCCATATCAATATTATAATTAAAATGTTATCATAACTTTTGCTTCTACAATATCTTTGTATGCCATACTAGCTTCTTTAGTAACAGTTACCTTTCCTTTTCCTACAGGTTTAGGCTCTCTGGTTTTCCAGGTTAGTGTAATACTATCATCGGTAGCTGAAATCAATTCCCCTTCAAACTTTTCTTCATTAGTTTTTACCTGAAGCTTTCTACCCATATTTTTCTTGTATTGACGAACATGCGATAATCCTTCTGAAACTCCTGCAGACATTACCTGAAGAGAAAAATCTTCTTCTTCTCTATCCAAATTATGCTCAATCGCTCTGCTTATAGCGATGCAATCCTCGACCTTAACTCCCTGATCACCATCAATAATAACTTCTATACTATTATCCGGATGAACTTTGCAACTAATCAAAAATAAAGAAGGCCGCTCATCGAGAGCTTCTTCTAACAATCTTACAACATTATCTTTCAATGACATAAATAGATAAAAAGAGGGGACTTTTCGTCCCCTCATCCTGGTTTTTTAATTTCAACGGTGCAAAGATAGTAATAATATCTTATATACAAAATACCGTAATGAATGAATTTATTTTGTAAATTTAAGATATTCTACAGAGTAGTTTCCTTATTGATACATAGGAATTTATATTTCTAACCAAAAAGGTCTCCGTTCTTTTACACGCTTACAAATTCTAAAAACAGCGAAGCATTATTAACTAACGTCTCAAAAAAGCTATATTATGATTAAAAGTATACTAGTGCCTACAGATTTTTCTAAACAAGCTGAAAGTGCCTTAAAGGTTGCTGCTCAAATTGCAAAAAAGAATAACGCCAAAATTTATTTGCTACATATTTTAGAGCTCCCGATGCATTTAACAGACTTAATGTCTTCTGGTGCTCCGGCTCCGGCTCCTGAAGCTATTTTTTTCATGAAACAGACCCACAAAAAATTTGAAGAAGTACTTGAGCAAGAATATTTAAAGGACATTGAAGTTATTGAAACTGTAAGTTTTGAGGATGTGATGCACGGCATTATTGATTCCAGCACTAAAAATCAAGTGGATATTATTATAATGGGGTCTCATGGGTCTACTGGTTTTGAAGAGTTATTTATAGGTTCGAATGCTGAAAAAATTGTTCGCACTTCAAAAGTGCCGGTATTAGTTATCAAAGAAGATTGTGAAATTTTTGAAGTCAAAGATTTTGTATATGCTACAAACTTTGATGATGAAGACAAACCATCATTATTAGCCGCAAACGAGTTTGCCAATTCAATTAGAGCAAAACTACATCTTGTTTGGATCAATACCGCAAATGGCTTTAAAACTACTTATGAAACTGAAGAGAAAATGAATAAAATGATCTCCGGGTTAGGCATCAACAACTACACCCTTAATATATACAATGACATTACTGTAGAAAAAGGAATTCTGAATTTTGCAGATTCGATTAAAGCAGGAATGATTGGAATAAGCACACATGGCAGAAAGGGGATATCTCATTTCATTAACGGTAGCCTGGGCGAAGACGTTGTAAATCATGCCAAGCGACCTGTGTTAACATTTAAAATATAATGACACCCAAATAATTACCCTGGAGGGAATAGATTCCCTTAACCATATCCCATGTTCGTTCTAAAACAGAAAAAGGAATGCTTTCGAAGCATTCCTTTTTTAATATTTATTTAACACCTACAATCAAAAACAAACTACAACCTATTCATTTGAAACATAAAGAGAGAGAATACTTAAAATCATTACACCATCTAAGTTACTCTACTAGAGCTCCCTTCGACATACGCTCAGGATAAACTTTTCGCCCTAAAAAACCTTTACTTTAAAAACAAAAAAAAGGAACAACCTTATAATTAGTTGCTCCTTTTTAAGTTGGTCTACTAGGGCTCGAACCTAGACTCTTCTGGACCAAAACCAGACGTGTTGCCAGTTACACCATAGACCAATGCGTCATTGCGGGTGCAAATTTAAAACATTCTTTCGGCTCTGCAAACATTTTTTTAAAATTATTTACTAAAAATCTCATAATGCATGTTTTTAGGAAGTACTGGGATCTCATATAATATAAACTTCTGTTAAGCGTTTGCTAAAAAAACTCAAGGGAAAGTATTTTTATTACTAAATTCGCCACACGTTATACAACTGATACAATCTTATGAATACATTCAACTTTACTAAGTGGAATAAAATATTAGGCTGGGTAGTTTTTGCCATTGCCTTATGTGTATACTCGATGACCGTAGAACCTACCGCCAGTTTTTGGGATGCGGGAGAATATATTGCAACTTCATCAAAATTACAAGTTGGGCATCCTCCGGGAGCACCTATTTTTCAAATGATTGGTGCATTTGCGAGTGCATTTGCTTCAGATAACACCCAAATTGCGTTAATGGTCAACATGACTTCTGCCTTTGCCAGTGCATTTACGATCCTATTTATGTTTTGGTCAATCACCATTCTAGTAAAAAAATTAATTGTAAAAGATGAAGAGTTTACACAAGGAAAAGCAATGGCCGTATTAGGAAGTGCTCTAGTGGGCTCTTTAGCATTTACCTTTACCGATAGTTTCTGGTTTAATGCAGTAGAGGCCGAAGTTTATGCTATGGCAACATGCATTTTATCCGTTCTTTTTTACTTGGGATTATTATGGGAGAGGGATATGCATATGCCAAGAGGAAATAAATGGTTGATTTTAATCTCTTTTATTGTTGGTTTGTCATTTGGAGTTCACTTCATGGGATTATTATCAATTCCGGCTATTGGCCTGTTATATTACTTTAAGAATTATAAAGAAATTACTTTAAAAAATTTCATCATCGCTAATGTTACTGTAGTAGCTATACTTTTGTTTATCTTTAAATTATTATTGCCTTCTACATTAAAATTCTTTGGTGTCGCTGAAGTATTTTTTGTAAACGCAATTGGCCTTCCGTTCAACTCTGGGACAATTATTGCCGGACTTATTATTATCGCAGCTTTTTACTACGCAATAAAATACACCCGAAAAAAAGAATACCCGCAACTTAACACTCTATTACTGTGTGTTTTATTTATTCTTATTGGATTTTCAAGTTGGATTATGCTGCCCATTAGAGCGAATGCAGGTACTGTAATAAATGAAAATAACCCTAATAATGCCAGAGAACTTTTGGCATATTATAACTTAGAGCAATATCCAGAAACCCATCTTTTTTATGGGCCACAGTTTACTGAAATCTATGCTGGTTTGGACGAAAACAACCCATACGAAGATGACAAGCCCAAATATGAAAAAGATTCTAAAACCGGGAAATATGTTATCGTAAACGATTGGAAAAACGCCAGACAAAATCTTGATAATGCCCATAAAGCATTACTACCAAGAATGTGGAGCACCGAGCATATTGCAAATTATATGGAGTTTACCGGCCCCTTAAAGTTTACGATAAAACCTGAATATCAAGACGAAGATGAATTGTTGAATGCCGTAACTCAATTTAGAAGAGAATATGCAAGCGGTAAACTAGACAATGAAGATTATCACAAATTTCTTCAGTCCTTTGGAAACTATCTTACTGTAGAAAAACCCTCGTTTTGGGACAATGTTACGTATATGTTTGAGTACCAAATGGGGTACATGTACTGGCGTTATTTTATGTGGAATTTTGCAGGAAGACAAGATGACAATCAAGGTAAACTTACAAACCTCGAAGGAAACTGGCTGAGCGGTATTAAATTTATTGACGAAGCGCGTTTAGGATCACAAGATAATTTGCCGTCAGATGCCCTAAAAAACAAGGCCAGAAATACCTATTATTTTTTACCTCTGCTCTTGGGACTTATCGGATTTGTATTCATGTTTCAGCGCGACAAAAAATATTTCTGGGTATTACTCGTATTTTTCTTATTTACGGGCTTAGCGCTCAAAGTTTATTTAAATGAAAGACCTTTTGAGCCAAGAGAACGTGATTATGCCTTAGTGGGTTCGTTTTATGTATTTGCGATCTGGATAGGTTTTGGAGTATATGCGTTATTTGACTTACTTAAAGAATATCTAAAGCCCAAACTTCTTGCTCCTATTGTTACCACAGTTTGTTTATTGGCAGTACCCGTGCTATTAGCTTCAGAGAATTGGGACGATCATGATCGTTCAAATCGATATACAGCACAGGCCATGGCAAAAATGTATTTACAATCGTGCCAAGAAGATGCTATTCTTTTTACTATTGGAGATAATGATACTTTTGCCTTATGGTATGCCCAGGAAATCGAAGGGTACAGAACTGATGTAAGAACTGTAAACACGAGTCTTTTTGCTACCGACTGGTATATAGACCAAATGAAAAGAGCCGCTTACGAAGGCAAACCTATTCCATCCCAACTAACCCATGATTTTTATAAATGGGGAAATAATGATGCCATCTACTACAAACCGGTGACAAAAGACACTATGTTAATCAAAAACTGGATGCGCTGGATACAAACCGACGACCCAAGAACCAAAGGCGATCTAAGCAGCGGAAAAAAAGTAAATACTTTTCCTACGAAACACATTAGAATACCTGTAAATAAAGAAGCAGTTCTCAAAAGTGGAATCGTGGCCCAAAAAGATGCTGATCTCATTGTACCCTATATAGACATCCATCTAAAAGGCGACTTATTATTCAAAAACAGGTTATTGATGCTAGATATTATCGCCAACAATAACTGGGAGCGCCCGATATATTTTACCGGAGGAAGCTACGGAGATGATGACTTTTTATGGATGAAAGACTATTTACAATTGGATGGTGTTACCTATAAACTAGTGCCTATACGCACAAAACAAGATCCCCGAAATCCATTTGATATGGGTAGAATCGATACCGATTTAATGTATAAAAATGTAACTAGTTGGGATTGGGGTAATAGTGATGACCCAAACATATATCACGATCCGGAAACCCGAAAAAATGCAATTACATATAGAAGTAATCTTGCCAGATTAGTCGAAGCCTTAATTCAGGAAGGTAAAAAAGATAAGGCTAAAGTAATTTTAGATCTGGCCATGGAAAAAATGCCAATAGAATTCTATGAATATTACACGCTCTTAGAAGCATATGTTACCGGCTATTATCAAGTAGGTGAAAAACAAAAAGCAAGGGATCTCTGGGAAAAAATAGCCAAAAAGTACCAGGAACAGCTTACTTATTTTGGAAGTTTAGAGCTTAAAGATCAGTACCACTATGCCGAAGACATTGTAACCAATGTTGAACGCTATCGAAGTGTGGTTGATTTACTACTGGTTAATCAAGATAGAGAAATGATTGAAGAGAAAGCAGATGAATTTAATAAGTATCTGGGGCTTTTCACCAGGTTATATTCTGCAGATGAAGCATATGATGATGAAGCTATAAAAAAGCAAGAAGAAGATTTAATCAAAGAATTCCAAAATCAAGAAGAAAACCTGGATTCTTTAGATACAATTTCTAACTAATACAACTAACAGGCGGGCTTTGCCCGTCTTTTATTTTTTATAAGGTGGACTTAATTCCAAATAAAACACCCAAGGTTCTAAAACAATTTTTTGTTACTTATGCTTGGGATTTTCATAATAAAAATGAAAAAAAATTGTACCTCACCTTTGATGATGGCCCTATACCTGATATTACAGAGTTTGTACTAGAACAACTACATACATTTGAAGCAAAAGCGACTTTTTTTTGCATAGGAGAGAATATTAAAAAACATCCTGATATTTTTAAAAAAATTCTATCAAGTGATCACGCCATAGGAAATCACACCATGAATCATTTAAAAGTATGGAAAAATGATCCAAAAACGTATCTAAAAAATGTAAGAGAATGTCAAGATATTATCCAGAAATACACCAACATACAATCCAACACAAAACTTTTCAGACCGCCATATGGACAAATAAGCTATTCTAAATTTAAAACATTAGAAAAACTGGGATATCAAATTATACTATGGGATGTGTTATCAAAAGACTGGGATAAGACAGTACGCAAAGAACAGTGTTTCCAAAATGTAATTCAAAACACATCACAAGGAAGCATTATTGTCTTTCATGATAGTATCAAAGCTTCAAGAAACTTAAAGTATACATTACCCAAAGTATTGGATTATTTTACTAAGAAAGGATTTGTATTTGATAAAATAGAGTATTAAACATACTCTTTCATAAGACCAATGAGTGTATTGGCATCTTGTTCTCCACTTTGCCTCCATACCATCTCACCTTGTTTATAAATCATTAATGTAGGAAGCCCCTTGATACGAAGTGCGGTAGCAAGCTCTTCATTTTTATCAACATCTATCTTTATTACTTTACCTTTATCCCCAAGTGCAGCAGCTACATCTTTTAGCACAGGATGCATTGCTAAAGAAGGCTCATTCCATTCGGTATAAAAATCCAATAAAACAGGAATATCAATACCAATTATATCTCCAAACTTTGACATGTTCAAAAACTTTTATGTTTTAGGCCATTTATACTAATCAACCGACCTTTAAACCATTGTAAATATACTATTTTCTGAGAATTAAGAAAGTTGCGTCTTTTTTCTTAATTCGATTACTGTAATCTCGGGCCAAATACCAACTCTTCCAGGAAAGGCATGAAACCCGAACCCACGATTTACATTTAAATAGCGTCCCACTTCATTGTACATGCCAGCCCATTGCTTATACACATATTGCACAGGACTCCATCGTACTAGCCCAGGGATTTCAATCCCAAATTGAAATCCATGCGTATGACCACTTAGCGTAAGGTGATAATGATTGGCGTGCTTTTTTACTTCGTATTCCCAATGGGATGGATCATGACTTAATAAGACTTTAAAATCATCTTGAGCCACTTTCTCTGAAGCTTTGTTCAAATCTCCAGCCTTTTTGAAGTTATGCCCCCAATTCTCTACACCTATTACAGCAATACGTTCGCCATCTTTTTCAATAAAAGCGCTATCATTAAGTAACAGATTAAAATCGATTTTATTATGAACATCCTTTATTGCCTCAAAATTTGCTTCTTTTTCTTCCTGACTATTCCATGTAACATACTCTCCATAATCATGATTTCCCAAAACAGAGTACTTTCCATACTTAGGAGTTTTAATACGCTTAAAGGTATCAATCCAATCATCCATTTCTTCTGCCACCGTATTTACAATATCGCCAGTAAAAAGAAGAAGGTCTGTTTCTTGTTCATTAATTAAGTCTACTGCATACTCGATCTTTTCGGCATCATCAAAACTTCCAGAATGTATATCCGAAATTTGAGTAATTCTAAACCCATCAAACGCCGTTGGCAAATCCTCAAAATGTAAGACGTGCCGTATAACTTTAAAATTATACTTCCCTCTAAAAATACCATGTAAGAGCCCTGCAAACGGTATGGCCGCAACCCCTAACGCAAGTTGGCTTATAAATTTTCTGCGATCAGGAAGATATTCTGTCGCAGTTCCTTCAAAAAAAGTATTGGTTAAATACGTATATCCTGCAATACATACTCTAATGATATCTTCTCCAAACATAAAAAGCACCAAAATCAATTTCGGAACTATGGTTAACAACAGGAGACCACTGGCCCTTAGGGTATACTTAGTAGGCCCCACGCTTCTATCGTAATTTGCAAAAATGTATATTACATACCCCAAAATCATTAACGACAACACAAAATACCCTATTTGTAACCACAAATTTTTTGTCATTGTTTTTACGGCCTGAAATGCATAAACCTCAAGAAGTACATATAAAATTATAGGGAGTAACCAACGCATAACACATTCAAATTTATTTACTAAGCAAAACTATCTCTCCTTTTTAATATCTAGGTGTTTTTAAGTAAAAATTAACGATATCCATTTCTGAAAACACTAAAAAAGACCAAAAAGCAACTCTTTATAAAATCATAAATCTTAGTAATTTCTTTTAGAAGTAAAATTATTATTTGTAACTTCGTCTAAATATATACCGCAAAGGTTTATTAGGGTAATGATAAAAAATCTATTTTATATATAAAATTTACTATCGTATTTAAAGCAGTTGATACATTGTTATCAATTTTATTTTGGGGCGAAATGCCGTCAGTTTTTGACGGCATTTCTTTTTATATTTATTCTATGTTTTAGAACCATTTAAATAATCTTCTTTTTATATTGCGTTTCTAAAAATTACTGGTTGTGCATTTAAAAGAAATGCTAAAAAAGTATCATTTCGAGTATTTTGTTTCAATACACTCTCATCTACACTTAAGATGGAAGGAGACAAACGTATCGAAAACAGCTTTTACACCAATAATCCTATTCTCGATATACTTCTCCTTCGGTCGAAGTACTCGAATTGCTGGATTTTGGTAAAAAATCAATTCTAAATGCACAATAGACTAAAAATTTACTCACGTTATGTCACAAAAACGTCTTTTTCTTCTGGATGCTTATGCTTTAATTTTTCGAGGATATTATGCACTCATTAAAAATCCCCGAATTAATTCTAAAGGTCAGGATACATCTGCAGTTTTAGGTTTCGTAAATTCTCTATTTGATGTTATTAAAAGAGAAAAACCAGACCATCTTGCCGTTGCGTTTGATAAAGAAGGAAGTAAAGATCGTTTAGAAATTTTTCCAGAATATAAAGCGAATCGCGACGAAACCCCCGAGGCTATCAAAATTGCAGTACCTATTATCCAGGATATACTTAAAGCAATGCAAATTCCTATCATCGAACGTGCAGGTGTAGAAGCAGATGACTTAATAGGAACCATAGCTAAACAAGCCGAAAAAGAAGGATTTAAAACCTTTATGGTTACCCCTGATAAAGATTATGCACAATTGGTCTCTGAAAATATTTTTATGTATCGCCCTGCCCGAATGGGAAATGGTATTGAAATCTGGGGGATTCCTGAAGTGCAAAAAAGATTTGAAATAGAACGACCAGAACAAGTAATCGATTATCTGGGCATGATGGGAGACGCAGTGGACAATATACCAGGACTGCCCGGGGTTGGTGATAAAACAGCAAAAAAATTTCTGGCAGCATATGGCTCTATGGAAGGATTATTAGCTAACACAGATAAGCTGAAAGGAAAAATGAAGGAGAAAGTTGAAGCCAATGCAGAATTAGGACTTCTTTCTAAAAAACTAGCGACAATCATTACTGATTGCGATGTAACTTTTAATGCTAATGATTATGAGCTTTCGGAACCCGATGCTAAAAAAGTGCAGGAAATTTTCGAAGAACTTGAATTTAGAAGATTAAAGGATCAGTTTATCAAGATCTTCTCTGGTGAAGATACCAGTACTACCCAGGTTACTAGTACCGCCACAGCAAAAAAACAAGCCAAGCAAGCCGGTGCCGGGCAATTTTCATTATTTGGAGAAAACCATGAAACTACAGAGGTCACCTCCTATTCAAGTAGAAGAACAATACAAAACACGGAACATTTTTATCAAAGTATTGCACCGGGCATGGCGATGAAATTGTTTCTTCAAAACCTACTAAAGCAAAAAAGTGTCTGCTTTGATACAGAAACAACCGGACTCGACCCACTTACAGCAGAATTGGTAGGTATTGCGTTTTCTTGGGAAGCCGGAAAAGGATTTTACATCCCTTTCCCCGAGGATCGTGAGGAAGCACAACAATTAATTGAGCAACTACGACCTTTCTTTGAAGCCTCAACAATTTTAAAAATTGGTCAGAATTTAAAATACGATATTAAAGTACTGGCCAAATACAATATCGAAGTTAAAGGAAATATATTTGACACTATGCTGGCTCATTATCTCATTAACCCAGATATGAGACATAATATGGATGTACTTTCTGAAACGTACCTAAACTATACTCCGGTTTCTATCACAGAACTTATCGGAAAAAAAGGTAAAAATCAATTATCGTTCAGGCAAGTACCTATAGATCAACAAACCGAATATGCCGTAGAAGATGCAGATATCACTCTTCAATTAAAAGAACACTTTGCGCCAGAGCTTAAGGACGCCAATAATGTATCTTTATTCGAAAATATTGAAATACCATTGTTACGGGTTTTGGCTGATATGGAGATTGAAGGGATCAATCTGGATAAAGAGTTTTTAAATTCACTATCTAAACAACTAGATGAGGATATTAAAAATTTAGAAGCAAAAATTTATACTGAAGCAGGAGAAGAATTTAATATAGCTTCGCCAAAACAACTAGGCGTTATTCTATTTGAAAAAATGAAACTGGTTGACAAACCTAAAAAAACAAAAACTGGCCAATATTCTACTGCTGAAGATGTGCTTTCATATTTAGCCAAGGATCATGAAATTATTCAAAATATATTAGATTTTAGGGGACTATCTAAACTAAAAAGCACTTATGTTGATGCATTGCCTACTCAGGTTAACAACAATACAGGTAGAGTACATACCGACTACATGCAGACTGTTGCCGCTACAGGTAGATTAAGCTCTAATAACCCTAACTTACAGAATATACCTATACGTACCGAACGAGGAAGACAAGTAAGAAAAGCATTTATACCAAGAAATGATGAATATACTTTATTAGCGGCAGATTATTCGCAAATAGAATTACGAATTATTGCAGCACTTAGTGAGGAAAGAACCATGATTGAGGCTTTTAAAAATGGAGAAGATATTCATACTTCTACAGCAGCCAAAGTTTTTAATGTTCCATTAAATGAAGTAAGTAGAGAGCAACGTAGCAATGCTAAAACTGTAAATTTTGGGATTATTTACGGAGTATCGGCTTTTGGACTAAGTAATCAGACCAGTCTTTCACGTAGCGAAGCCAAAGAATTAATCGATACCTACTATAAAACCTACCCAAAGCTTCGTAATTATATGAGCGAGCAGGTGGATTTTGCACGAGAAAACGGATATGTACAAACCGTTTTAGGAAGACGAAGGTATTTGAAAGATATTAATTCTGCTAATGCTGTAGTTCGTGGCGCTGCAGAAAGAAATGCGGTTAACGCACCTATACAAGGAAGTGCAGCCGATATTATTAAAATCGCCATGATCAATATTCATAAAAAACTAAAAGAAAACAATTACAAAACCAAGATGCTCTTGCAGGTACATGATGAATTGGTTTTTGATGTCTTCAAGACTGAACTCGAAGACATCAAAACACTTATCAAGACAGAAATGGAAAATGCATATACACTTGAAGTACCTTTGGATGTAGATCTAGGACTAGGAAACAACTGGTTAGAGGCGCATTAAAAACTTTATTTCATGATATCTTTTAGCTCCACAACTTTCCAATCCGGGTTGTAAGCGATTAAATTTTCAAAAACCGCAATGTGACTCGATCCCATTAGCACCATTATCCGATCGTCATTAGGGCCTGTATATTTTTGCATGATACTGTAAGAATAGATATTACGTTTTACCCATTCTGAACCTAAGAATGCACCCGTGTGATTATCTACACTTCCTGCCTGGGTGGCTTTGCTCAAATACCATCCTAAATCAGACCTTCTTCGATCTTTATCGTTTAAATAATATAAAATATCCTTAAGAGATGTTTTGTTATAAACAAGTGTATTGTACTCTTTTTCAAAATTTTTAATATCCTTTTCGAAATCTGAAATTAGAGTCTCTTGCTTCTCGGTTTTCATAACTTTCATCAAACTATCATACGGAAACGAGGTCTCTCTATAATCTATTCCATAAACTCTCTGATGGCCCAGTTTTTTGGCCGTCTTAAATCCAAGTTGAATAATTTCATTTCTGCTTTTATTCCCCCAATCTGAAGTCTTATATAAATTATAAATAGAATCCAGTTTAGGTTGATATGCCACGGTTCTCTCTACAAATATTTTGGTAGGCTTAAACTCTACAATTTTAGCTACTATTTCATCAAGTTGAGTTTGATATTGATCAGATAAGATATCAATTTCATCTGCTTGCACAACATCAAGATCGGCTTTCTGATAATTATCCCAATGTGATGTCCCCACTAATAAGACGTTCACTTTTGAAGATGTTCTTTCACCCTTTCTAATTATATTTTCAGTATCATTTGTAGATTGTGCATTACACGATGTGATTATAATGACTAGAATTAATAATAACTTTCTCATTGTACAAATTTTTATGTTTTATTGAGTTCAAATATATGTAGCGTTAAAGCCATAAATTTTCTTTTTGTAGCAAAAGCAATAATTACCAGATAAAACAGCCCATATATCGTATAACATTTTTTGTTGTACCAAAAAGAGCGTTGATCTGTAAAAAAAACTGTGTTTGTCCTAACTGGTGCAATCAATACTTTAAAAAAGTAACTTTGTAATATGTATCTAAAAAAAGAGTGGAAATATCATTTAATCCTTGCCTTAATTCTTGTAAGTATGGATTTTTTTGAAATCTTGAATAACGAAGAATTTAAGCTGCTTAAAAATCTTGATTCTTTATATTTATGGCTCAAGTCCACATTTTTTATATCGTGTATCGTTATCTATTTTGTTAATTTTAAAGTGGTATGTCCTAGATTTCTCAAAAAAAACCATTTATCATGGTTTTTTATTTCCTCATTAGGTTTACTTCTGGTTTTTGCTGCTCTTCGGTATGTACTTGAAGAAGTGATTGTCTTTGAAATTACAGGGCAGCATAACTATTATGAAGAAACCAGAAGGTTTTGGTATTATATTGTTGACAATTCTTATTTTGCCCTACCTCCTATTTTATATAGCACCATGGTTTATCTGGTTTTAAAACTTATTGAGGACAAAGACCTAAACAAGGCAGAACTTGATTCGCTTAAGTCACAAATAAGCCCTCATTTTCTATTTAATACTTTGAACGCTTTTTATGTTGAACTCCTAGACGACAAACCCGAGGTAGCAAAAGATGTACACAGGTTATCAGAATTATTACGATATGTGACCTATGATTCAAAACAAGATTTTGTTCTTTTACAAAGTGAAATAGATTTTTTAAAAGATTATATTCATTTTTTCAATAAGCGATTTGAAGAAGAACTGGCTATCGATTTTTCAATAAATGGAAGCATCCAAAATCAATTCATACCCTCTCTTGTATTAATTCATTTTGTAGAAAACTTATTTAAACATGGTGTGGTAAATGACAAAAAAAATCCAGCTAAAATTAATATTACTATAACAGAAAAAAATCTGGTTCTAGAAACCTGTAATGCGATCCTATTGTCAGAAAAATATATGGACTCTGGTATCGGGACAGAAAATGTAAAAAGAAGATTAACTGCAATTTTTAATGCCAACTTTGACTTACACTACAAGACTAAGGAAAATAATTTTTATACCTTTCTAAAAATTCCTGTATGAGTAAACATATCAGATGTGTTATTGTAGATGATGAACCACCTGCAATACGGCTACTAAAGAAATACGTTGAAAAAGTATCTTTTCTTGAATTGGTAACTACTACTACTAATCCCCTGGAAGCACTACAAATTCTTGAGACAGAAACCATTGATTTAGTATTTCTGGATATTCAAATGCCTAATTTGACCGGAATACAGCTTTCTAAAATAATCAAAAAACATATCAAAATTATATTTACAACGGCATATCCGCAATTTGCTTTAGAAAGTTATGATCTTAACGCTGCCGATTACTTACTTAAACCTTTTGACTTTGAAAGGTTTTACAAAGCCATAAAAAAAGTTGAAGTCACTAAAGACACTATTGAAAAACAAAGTGCCTTAAACGATTTTGTGTTTGTCAAAACAGATGGTAAGAACAACTTCGAAAAAGTGAAGATTAACGACATACTATATATTGAAGGTTTAAAGAATTATGTTGCATTACACCTAAAGAACACCCAAATTATCACCTACAATACCTTAAAAAATATCAAAGAAAATTTACCTGATTCAGTTTTTGTGCAAATCCATAAGTCATTTATCATTTCAATACTTCATATTGAAAAAACGACCTCATCAACAATACATATCAACACTAAAGAACTACCTATTGGAGACACCTATAAAACAGCGTTGTTTACGGTTTTAAACAATCACAAGCTTTAGCTTTTATCAAAAAACGCTATGAAATAAAATCATAGAGTTTTTTTATCCCTTCATATCCAGATAAAAATCATAATAGTTTAAAAAAGTTGGCATTACAGGGCCATTAAAAGGATTGGGAGCATTAAATAAAACACAAATCCCTATTTTGTTATCCAGATCGATAAGCAACTGTGTTTTATACTGATTTACATTACCTCCATGATACACAATTCGTCGCCCTCTATACTCTAAAATTCGCCAACCCATGGCATAATAGGAATCAGTAACTCCATCCCATAAATTAACATAAGTATCCTTATTACTGGTGCAGATCACAGGGTTAAAAATATCAACAAGACTTTCGTTTGAAATAATATCAGGTCGATATCCTAATAATATCTTAAGATACTCGCCCATATCAGAAATAGATGCATTAATGCCCCCCGCAGCTGCGACATTATAATAATTTTCATGGAGTTTATCTAACTTATATTTTTTTGAATAGTGATTGTAAGAATGTGGTAATGCAACGTTTTTGTTCTTTTTTATTTCAGAAAAAGTACTTGAGGCTGTAAACATATTTGCAGGATTGAATATCCGTTCTTTAAGCAAAATCTGAAAAGGTGTGTTAGTTTTATGTTCCATTACTTTTTCAATAACAGAAAACATTGCATTTTGATATTCATAATCTACACCTTCTTTGGCCACAACACCTTTTCTTCTAAAACTATTGACAATGCGATCAATCGACCACCCTCTTTGAATAAGCTTAGTATAGGTGTATTTATACAATCCCGTGGTATGCGATAGTAAATGATATACCCGAAGTCGATCTGCCTGTTCTCTATCCTTTAGATTAAATCCTTTTACAGATTTTTTAACCCTTTCATTCCACTGCAACTCATCATGGTCTACTAAATTGCCTGCAAGTACAGCGGTTACACCTTTTGACAAGCTGGCTATTCTAAATACCGTATTAATATCGACTGAGTCTTGCGTATGAATTTCTTTCACCCCAAACCCTTTTTTATAGATCACTGCAGAATCTTTAACAATAACCACAGCAGCTCCCGGACACTCGGACACATTAAAATTAGTAGCAAAAAATTTCTCGTAATGACTTAGAAAAAATGAAAGAGAATCTTTTTCTAAAGCTTTGGAGCTTTTATCTTCTCCAAGATCTTCTTTTTCTTCGGGTTTTGGTGTACTACAAGTAACTAAAAAGACAGCAACAACTGCAACGTAAAATAATTTCATAAAGCGATGTTCAAAACTGCTGCAAAATACATTTAAAATTATAAGAGTAAAAGTTTTTACAACTGTAATGAATCCAACTACACTTAATGCTTACAATACAAATCTATAGGTTGCTTTAATTAAAAATGTATTCTCAGGTTGTTGATCCAGGATTTGATTATTTAAACTTCTAAACAAATGATCAGAAGGTGCCCCATCCCCTGTGATCCCTTGAGACCAAACCAAAAATATCTCTGAACCGGGAATGTACTCCCAACGCAATACTAAATTTGATCGAAATTGTACAAAGGCAAAATCCGGATCATCAAACGTGTAATCAACCGAGCCATCTCTATTTTCATCTACAGCATATGCTTCATCTACAAATGAAATCTGATTCTGATCATACAACGTTACCCGCTCAGCAAGATCTTTGGCAACGGCATTATTAACATAATTAAAGTCTGTATACCTACCTCTGGATATAAATGGCTGACCATAGTATTGTATCGTTAGATTAGGATTAATATTATAATTTAACCGAATACTTGCACTTAAGGTTTGTTGATCGATACGTGCCGTAATATATCGCTTTATATTTCCAAAATCAGCTTCGGCAACATATTGTGTTTTGTTAGGATTGCGCTCAAATTCAGGGTTTATTGACATACTAAACGCATCAAAAGGCTGGTATCTAAGTCTTACAACATATCTTTGAAATGAAAAATTATTTTGTTGTGCTGATGCATTAACGTGCCCTATAGTAAAATTGAACTTTTTTCTTTGATCCGAACCAAAGAACAAAAACGCAAAGTTTTCATCAGAAAATCTCCAACGCGGCCCACCACGTAAAAATGTATTGGTAAAAATACGGGGTTTATGACCAAAACCAACCTCTGTCCACCAATTGTTCTTGTAATTAATATACCCATTTAATTCGTATTGAATACGATTGTAATTTCCTTCAAAATCGTAAGTAGAGAATTGTTCTACAAAAATATTAGCCCTGCGATATAATGATGTAGGTTTTAAAAACAAGTAGCGTGCATTCACAAATTGTCGTATCTCATCTGCCTGGCGTAAAAAACCGACATCATTTAACTCCAGTTCCGGAGAACGCCAAAAAACCCCTGCATTATACCGCCAATTTCCTCCACCGGATCTTCCTCCGACTAATTTACCACCAGTCCCGGTAAGAGAAGTTCGATTAGGATCCACCTCTACATGATCTGCATCTACTCGCTGAAAAAGGTGAGTAAGCTCATTTTGAGTCTCTTCTATAGCCTCTTTAGAGCCTTCAACATGGCTTGTCACGATGTTTCCTTCTATAAAATATTTTCTATCCTTCCAGTTATGTCTAAAATCCAGCCCACCCGTATATGCAGATTTTCGAAGTAAATTCAGGTTATTTTCTCGTGTTCCTGCAAGTTCTGATGTTTCATCGGTATCCTGATTTTCTTCATCAATTTCAAAAAAGTCACCCAAATTACGATGGGTTGCTGTAAAAATACCGCCTATAAATGTATTACGTTCGTTAAAATCTTTCTGAATTCTACCCACAAAATAGTTGGTAAGCGGCTCTACAATGGCCTCTCTTCGATTTCCGCTCTCATCTTCAATTTTAGCAACCTCCCTCTCTGTAACACTCTCTAGCACCCCAATAGACCATCCGTTCTTAGTTTTGCCGCTAAACTTTGCTGCACCCAGCATAGTTGTATTGACAGGGCTATTGATAAATTCTCCATCCAATTCGGTTACAGACCCTTGGGGATTTCGACCAATTCTACGAGAATAGAACACATTATCAAATCCATTGGCGAACTGATAATCGAATATATTCTTGTTTTCTACAAAAAAAGGCCGTTGTTCTCTAAAAAAAATCTGGAAACCATCTAAAGCAATAGCCGCAGGATCAGCTTCTACTTGTCCAAAATCTGGATTTACCGTTAAGTCTAAAGTTAGATCATTGGTAATACCAACTTTAGCATCTAAACCTCCGTTGAGCTTAAAATCTTCGCCATCTCTAAAGGGATTGCCTTCTTCTACAGGATAGGTATCCAATTGTGTAACCGCAAAAGGTTGTATTTCCAACTGCTTTTGAGGTTCTATATCAATCAATCCATGTAGCTCCCCAAACTCACTTATAAAACCCGGAGCATCAGCAGGAATACGCTGCCATCCCGATCGCTCATCTTTCCTGAAAATAAGTCGAGTTACCTGAAAACCCCAAATCTGTTCTTTATCGTTACCAAATTTTAACTGGCTCAAAGGAATCTTAGCCTCGGCTGTCCATCCTTCATCATCAATTCTGGAAGCTGCATACCATATAGGATTCCAACTTTCGTCCCAATTATCACCATTTTGACTTACAAACTCATCCCCTTTTACACCTGCTGCAGTAATTGTAAACGAAAAAGCAGTTCTCTTATCGTGATAAGTATCCAATATAATGGTGATTCTATCACCGGCAAAACCATCTCTTCGGGATAATCTTTTTTCAATTTTGCCAGGTTCTTTGTCATAGCACCGATACGCTACATAAAGATTTTTCTGATCATATATGATTTTAAATTTACTTTGCTGATCAGGCGGCGTATTTTCATCAGGCTGGCTCTCGATAAAATCTCCAGCCCACTCTGCGATATCCCAACTCGAATCATCTATCACTCCGTCAATATTGGGAGCTTCATTGGCATGAAGGGGTTTGGTAGTATAAATTCTTTTAGTGACAACTTTTGTAGAATCTTGTGCAATACTAAAAACAGGAAATAGAGAAAGAACCAATAAATGGCGCAAATACTTCATGATCGTTATACGTTTGATGATTGATCTAACTAAGATGACAGAAATTATTATTTTTTGTCACACTTCCCCTTATTTTTTAGTAAAAAATTAACACGTAACAATGGTTAAAGCATATAAAACAAACAAATAACCCTTACAATTATTAATGTCTCTGAAAACCAATACCTCATAGATTAAAAATAATATCAACTGGCGTTTGCTATATAAATATATAATTGTACATTTGCACCCCTATTTTATATAGGAAAAGGAATGTTTAATAAGTAAAATTAATTAGTGTGGACACATTAAGTTACAAAACAGTATCTGCAAATAAAGGAACCGTTACAAAAGAATGGTTGCATGTAGATGCTGAAGGACAGACTTTAGGTCGTCTTTCTTCTGTAGTAGCTATACTACTTAGAGGTAAGCACAAACCTAGCTTTACCCCACACGTTGATTGCGGTGATAATGTTATTATAACAAACGCCGAAAAAATCAACTTAACAGGAAAAAAGTGGACAGATAAATCGTATATCCGTCACACAGGTTATCCTGGAGGGCAAAGAAGTCTTACTGCTCAGGAATTGTATGAAAAAAATCCAGAGCGTTTAATCGAAAAAGCGGTAAAAGGAATGTTACCTAAAAACAAATTAGGAGCAGAATTATTCCGTAATTTAAAGGTTTATGCAGGAGCAGAACACAATCAAGATGCTCAAAAACCTAAAACTGTTAACTTAAAAGAATTTAAGTAATGGAAGTTATTCACAAAATTGGTCGTAGAAAAACGGCTGTAGCCAGAGTATATCTTAAAGATGGTTCTGGAAAAATTACGGTTAATAAAAAAGATCTTAATGACTACTTCACTACTGCTACTTTACAATACAAAGTAAATCAACCTTTAACTTTAACAAGTAATGAGGAGAAATACGACGTAAAAGTAAATGTATACGGTGGAGGAATCACTGGTCAGGCAGAAGCTGTTCGTTTAGCTATATCAAGAGCGGTATGCGAGTTAGACGAAGAAAACAGATCTATCCTTAAACCAGAAGGTTTATTGACCAGAGATCCAAGAATGGTAGAGCGTAAGAAATTCGGTCAGAAGAAAGCTCGTAAGAAATTCCAGTTCTCTAAACGTTAATTTATTAAAACAGTATTTGTTGTTACCTCATATTGAGGGGTTAGTTTAGCATCTAAATGCCCAAGGCCATACTAAAAAAGTAGCCACTTGAGCATTGCTAATTCAACAGAACGTAAACTATTACAAAAATGGCAAACAATATCGAAGTAAAAGAATTACTTGATGCGGGTGTACACTTTGGTCACCTTACAAGAAGATGGGATCCAAACATGGCGCCATATATCTATATGGAGCGTAATGGTATTCACATCATTAACTTATATAAAACTGCTGCAAAAATCGACGAAGCTAGTGAAGCTTTAAGAAAAATAGCAGCGTCCGGCAGAAAAATTCTTTTTGTTGCGACTAAAAAACAAGCTAAAGAAATCGTTGCTGAAAAAGCAGGTAAAGCAAACCAGCCATACATCACAGAAAGATGGCCAGGTGGTATGCTTACTAACTTTGTTACTATTCGTAAAGCCGTTAAGAAAATGGCTTCTATTGATAGAATGAAGAAAGACGGTACCTTCAATACACTATCTAAAAAAGAACGCTTACAAGTAGATCGTTTAAGAGCCAAACTAGAAAAAAACCTTGGTTCTATCTCTGATATGACACGTCTACCTGGAGCATTATTTGTTGTAGATATTACTCGTGAGCACATCGCAGTAAAAGAAGCTCAGAAATTAAACATTCCTATTTTCGCAATGGTGGATACAAACTCTGACCCACGTCAGGTTGATTATGTCATCCCTGCGAATGATGATGCTTCTAAATCTATCGACAAAGTAATGACCTTTGTAAGTGATGCTATCATTGATGGTTTAAGCGAAAGAAAAGCTGCAAAAGATGCTCCTAAGAAAGATGCTCCTGCAAAACCAAAAGCAGAAGCAAAAGTTGAAGAGCCTGTTGTAACTGAAGCTGCAAAGCAAGAAGAAGAATAAACAGATTGGCCGTTTAACAATCTTTTAAAGATTGAGGTGTTTTTTGATTGTCAATCAAAACCTTAACTTTAACATAAAACTAATGAGTCGTTTGGTTCTTTACTTTTGCAGTAATAACTAAACGACTTGTTGTTTTTAAACAAATACACATTATACACATTAAAATATTTAAGCGATATGGCAAAAATTACAGCCGCAGAAGTAAATAAATTAAGAAAAGCTACAGGTGCCGGAATGATGGACTGCAAAAAAGCACTTGTTGAAGCCGAAGGAGATTTCGACAAAGCTATAGATGTATTACGTAAAAAAGGACAAAAAGTTGCAGCAAAGAGAGCAGACCGTGAGTCTTCTGAAGGAGCAGCAATTGCTAAAATCAATGCAGACAATACTGCCGGTGTAGCCATCGTTCTTGGTTGCGAAACTGATTTTGTTGGTAAAAATGAAAGCTTCGTTGCTTTAGCTAATGAATTAGCAGAACTTGCATTAAACTACTCCTCTAAAGAAGAGTTTTTAGCTGCAGATTTTGGAGGAATGACTGTTGCCGAAAAATTAGTAGAGCAAACAGGTGTTATTGGTGAAAAACTCGAAATCAATGCATTTGCAAAATTAGAAGCTCCTTATGTTGGTTCCTATGTACATATTAATAAAATTGCTGCTCTAGTTGGATTATCTGCTAAGGTGGATAAAGTTGATGTATTAGCAAAAGATCTAGCTATGCAAATTGCTTCTATGGGAGCAACTACGCTTTCTTATAAAGATTTTGATCCCGCTTATGTGGCTTCAGAAACCGAAGCTAGAATTGCCGTAATTGAAAAAGACAATGAAGAATTGGGTCGTTTAGGTAAAACACTTAAAAATGTACCTCAGTATATTTCTATGTCTCAATTAACTCCAGAGGTTCTTGCAAAAGCCGAAGAAGATGCTAAAGCAGAATTAAAAGCTGAAGGTAAACCAGAACAAATCTGGGATAGAATTCTTCCTGGAAAAATGGAGCGTTTTATTTCTGACAATACTACTCTTGATAAAGAGCAATGTTTATTAGATCAAAATTTCATTAAGGATGAAAAAATCAATGTTGCCAAATATGTTGAGTCTTATGGAGATGTTCATGTAACTGCTTTTGAAAGAGTAACATTAGGGTAATTCTTTTACAATTTACCTATACTCTTTATAAACGAAAAATTAAAAACCGCTTCTGGAAGATCCAGAAGCGGTTTTTTCTTCTTCATTTTTCAAAATATACTTTGATCTGTTACTAACGTTATAAAACCTTAAATCCCTATAAGGTTTTACCCCCAAAATAAAGACTAACTCCCCAATTAGCCTACACAAAACGCTAAAACATTCTTTCAAATCATATTTATCATCCCCCTCATTTTTTTTGTTTTCCCTGTGGCAAACCTATAACTTATTTCAAAGCCAATCAATACTTTGGTCAGGGGAAAAGCACCCTTTTTTATAGGGGTATTTTATTTCCCCGAAGGCTTGTTAAACCCAAAACTTTCACCTTTATTTTCTAAAGTATTTTCTAAATTAAGAATATCATTATATTTGCATCACAGTTACACCGTACAATGAAATATAAAAGAATATTACTTAAATTATCAGGAGAGGCCTTAATGGGCGAACGTCAATATGGTATAGACCCCAAAAGATTGGCAGAATATGCACATGAAATCAAACAAATAACTAACAAGGGTGTTCAAGTTGCCATAGTGATTGGCGGGGGTAATATTTTTAGAGGTGTAGCAGGCGCAAGTAAAGGAATGGATCGAGTACAAGCAGACCATATGGGAATGCTTGCAACAGTTATTAATGGTTTAGCATTACAGAGCGCTCTAGAGGATGCCGAAATTCCAACCAGATTACAGTCTGCAGTTAAAATCAATGAAGTTGCCGAACCTTTTATAAGACGCAGGGCTATGCGTCACCTAGAAAAAGGAAGGGTTGTTATTTTTGGCGGAGGTACCGGAAACCCTTATTTCACGACAGATTCTGCGGCTGTGCTTAGAGCAATAGAGATTAATGCAGACGTTATTCTTAAAGGGACCAGAGTCGATGGTATTTATACTTCTGACCCAGAAAAAAATGCAGATGCAACAAAATTTGATTTTATATCCTTTGATGATGTATTGCGAAAAGGTCTTAAAGTAATGGATACTACCGCTTTTACATTAAGCCAGGAAAATGAATTACCAATAATAGTTTTTGATATGAATAAAGCCGGAAACCTCTTAAAAGTAGTTTCTGGAGAGTCTATAGGCACACAAGTTAATCTTTAATTATACTATATTTATCCCGTCAGTGTAAAAATTGGCATAGACTTTTCATACAGTCAAAAGAAAAAGAAGTAAACAATGAATGAAGAAATAGATTTTATTCTAGATTCAACTAAGGAATCTATGCAGGCTGCCATTGTGCATTTAGAGAAAAAATTACTCAATATTAGAGCCGGAAAAGCATCGCCTGCCATGCTTGGTAGTGTAACGGTAGAGTATTATGGCTCGCAAACACCCCTAAACCAAGTGGGAAATGTAACTACGCCAGATGCTCGAACGATTACCATACAACCGTTTGAGAAATCTTTAATCCCCGAAATTGAAAAAGGAATTCAGGTAGCAAATCTTGGCTTCAACCCAATGAATAATGGTGAAAGCGTAATTATCAACGTTCCTCCTCTTACGGAAGAACGCCGTAGAGACCTTGTAAAACAAGCAAAAGCAGAAGCAGAAGACTCGAAAGTTGGTGTAAGAAATGACCGTAAAAATGCTAACAATGAGATTAAAAAACTAGAAAAGGAAGGACTTTCAGAAGATCTGGCAAAAAATACAGAAGTAGATATTCAAGAATTGACAAATAACTTTATTACAAAGATCGATGAAATGCTTGCTAATAAAGAAAAGGAAATTATGACGGTTTAACATTTTCTATTCACATAAATTATAAATATCAGCGTTTTCTTATTGGAAACGCTTTTTCGTATATTCGTTTTTTGAACCACGTCTGTATAATGCGAAACAAATTATTTTGTTTATTATTTTTTACCCACTTTATCTTAATATCACAGGTAAGCATTAAAGGCACCGTGATTGATGCAAGCTCTGATCAACCACTACCATTTGCTACGGTTAAAACTGGTAAAGAAGCCTATGCTATCACTTCTGTTAACGGCGAATTTGTTATACGCTGTAAAAAGTATCCGGTTACCCTTACTGTTAGTTTTCGGGGATATAAAACAAAAAATATTCTAATTCCTTCTAAGAGTGTAGACAAAATTGAAATAAAACTCCTTCAAAAAGAAGAAAACCAATCTGCAGTAAATCTTGATATCATCGAAAATGTAGCTTCCAAAATAATAAAAGAAGCTATTCGCAGAAAACGACAAAACAACCCCAAAAAAGCGTTAAAAAGTTATAGCTACAAAAGTTATAACAAACTAAAGATCACTACAGATAATCAGGCAAAATTAAACACAAGAGATACTACAGGAATAGATATGCAGCGTTTATTTAACGAAGCGCATTCTTTTTTGTCAGAAAAAATAAGCAATCATCAATTTAGAAAAGGTATTGACGAGAAAGAAACTGTTTTAGCCACACGAATGACGGGTTTTAAAGAACCTATTTATAACATATTAGGGATCAAAATACAATCCAATTCTCTTTATGAAGATGATTATACGATTTTTAACAATGAGTATATAGGACCATTATCTAATAGAGCGCTTAAAAACTATTACTATAAAATCCTGGGCACCACTCGCGACAAAAAACCAGCCTTTATCATACTTTTCCAACCTCGAAAATCTAAAAATTTTGCAAGCCTCGAAGGAATATTATACCTGGATATAAAGACCTTGCAAATTCAAAATGCAATTATCGAATTACGCGGAGAGCTTAATGTAATGGCTACCCATGATTTTAAATATTTCCCGGAGCAAAAAAATTGGTTTCCTATACGTCAAGAAATTACGATTCGCCCTGGGGACGGAAGGCAAAAAGTTAGTCTTTTTGGAGGACAAATATCTCTTGGAAGAGTAGGAAACTCCAGAAAAGATACAATTAGCAATGATTTTTTAGTTTCAAAAACTGATTTATTCGATATCGAACTAAACACCAAGCAAGATATAAAACAAGGAGACGCTTCTATCAAAATTGCTCCTGAAGCCAATAACAGATCCGAAAAGTATTGGAACCAATACCGTACCAGTACAATTACCGAAAAAGATTCAAATTCATTTCCTGTTGTAGACAGCATTGTAAAAGCCCAAAATATTGAACGGAAAATTGATGTAATACAAAGCTTCAATATAGGATATTACCCGGTTGGTTTTTTTAATTTTGATCTTACATACCCTATAAAATATAATAATTTTGAAGGTCTTCGTTTGGGTCTTGGCGGATTAACAAATGCCAAATTTTCTAAACGATTTCGACTGGAAGGATACTTGGTGTATGGTTTTAGAGATTCTAAATCAAAATTTGGAATTGGAGGTGGTATGCTTATTAACAAAAATTCAGGTTCTTGGCTCAATGTAAACTATACTGATGATATTAGAGAGGTTGGAAGCTTTCTTTATCTTACAGACAGAAGAGTATATTCTCTTTTTGAGCCTCGTTTAGTGAATATTGATTTCTATTATAAACACAGAACCTGGAGTAGCAGTGTACAGCATCAGATTTCACCCAAGTTTCTTTCGGAAGCACAACTATCAGTTAGCAATATTAATCAAACCAAAGGGTATCAGTATCTCAATAAGGGCGCCTTATTTTCGGCTTATAAAACTGTCGAATCTACCATAGCATTACGATGGAGCCCTTTTAGCAGATTTCTTAAAACCCCGCAGGGAATAAAAGAAATTCATGAAGGGTATCCAAAAATTAGCGCTCAATATACACAAGGATTTAAAGGAATATTTGATGGCAGTTTTAGCTATAATAAAATAGGTCTTAAAGCTGAATATGTAATACATCGAATCAACCAATCCCGTACAAGTATTTTGCTCGAGGGTAATGTTGCTACAGGAGATGTACCACTCACTCATTTGTTTCATGCTTATCCTAATGCCCCCACTAAAGAAACCGTTTTACAGCGATTTTCTGTGGCAGGCCGAAGAACTTTTGAGACCATGTTTTTTGGAGAATTTTTTAGTGATAGACTGGCAACTCTACAATTAAAACATAGCATAAAACCCTTTAGAGTAGTTAATTGGCTCAATCCAGAATTAGTGTTTATTACACGATACGCTATCGGCGATGTAGATAATATTCAAAATCACCAAGGTGTAGATTTTGGATCATTACAGGAACTTTACCAAGAATCTGGATTCGAAATTAATAAATTATTTGCGGGTTTTGGACTTAGTTTTGCATATCGCTACGGGGCTTATCATTTGCCAAGATTTGAAGATAACATTTCATTCAAATTTACATTCTATCTAAAGCTATAAGTTCGTTAAGAAATATCGCTAATTTTCTTTCCTAAAATTCATAAATAATAATCCTTCAAATCCTTACATTTGCATCAGGAAAAAAAAGAATGGAAAAATTATTCAGTTTCGGATTTTGGAATGCGCTCGCTGGAGTAATACTACGTAATAGAGCCATAATATTTCTAACCATAATAGGGATTACAGTTTTTTTAGGATTTCAATGGAAAAACATGAGATTTTCCTATTCTGAAGCTAACCTCCTCCCGGATGATCACGAAGTAAATATAAAATATCAGGATTTTCTTCAAAAATTTGGAGAAGAAGGTAACTTAATTGTTATGGCAATTAAAGATAGCTCTCTTTTTACTCCGACAAAATTAAAAGCTTGGAATGATTTTAATGACTCTTTTAAACAATACGAAGAGATCGACCTTGTCGTTTCAGTCGGGGATCTTAAGAAACTTGTAAAAAAAGAAAACCCGGCTAGATTTGAGTTAGTTCCTTTTATTCAAGATTCGAGCTATACTAAAAAGCAAGTTTCTAAATACAAATACGAATTATTCAACAAACTTCCTTTTTACGAAGGCTTGGTATATAGCAAAAAGTCACAAACCATACAAAGTGCTCTTTATATAAAAAAGGATATTGTAAATACACCTCTTAGAAAGAAATTTGTTGTCGAAATATTACAACCAGCCGTCGAAGCATTTGAGCAAGAACATAATCTTGATATCAAAGTTTCGGGTATGCCTTATATAAGAACATTAAACTCACAAAATATCATGGATGAAATTCAGATTTTCATCCTTGCGGCATTATTAATCACCTCTCTTATATTCTTTTTCTTTTTCAGATCATTTAGAGCAACTCTTATATCCATGACAGCGGTAATCATAGGGGTAATGTGGGCCTTTGGAATCTTGGGGTTGCTTAGATATGAAATTACTGTGCTAACTGCTATTATCCCTCCTTTGGTTATTGTAATAGGAATTCCGAATTGTATTTTTCTTATTAATAAATATCAGCAAGAAATAAAAAAGCATGGTAATAAAGCAAAATCTTTACAACGCGTAATCACCAAAGTTGGTAATGCAACTTTGATGACTAATGTTACTACTGCTGCAGGGTTTGCAACGTTTGCACTTACTGAAAGTAAATTGCTTAAAGAATTCGGTATTGTAGCTTCATTAAACATTATCGCTCTATTTATTTTATGCTTGCTCGTTATTACAATCATCTACAGCTATATGCCTCAACCCAAAGAAAGGCACTTAAAACACTTGGGTAAAAGATGGATAGAAAGATTAGTAGATTGGATGGAAAATATGGTGAAAAACAGACGAGTAACTATTTATTTTTCTTCTGTAATTATTCTCATTGTTAGCATTATTGGTATTTATACTATAAAAGTTTCCGGCAGTTTGTTAGAAGATATGCCAAAATCAACCGGATTTTATAAAGATATTATATTTTTTGAAAATGAGTTCGATGGTGTCATGCCATTAGAAATACTTATAAACACCAAGCGAAAACAAGGCGTTTTAAAATTACCAACATTAAGGCGCATGGAACAACTTCAGGAACTTTTGGAAGAAACTCCTGAATTATCCAAACCCATATCCATTGTAAGTCTGGCCAAATATTCTAAACAGGCATTTTATAACGGAAACCCAAAATATTATCAATTACCCAGTAGTCAAGAACGAAATTTCATATTACCATATCTTAAAAGCTTCGAATCCGAATCTGATGTCATGAAAAGTTATATTGATTCTACAGGGCAATATGCCAGAATCACTACGTTTATGAAAGATGTCGGCACTGAAGAAATGGAACGTATCGAAGCCAATTTAGCACCCAAATTAGAGAAAATTTTTCCAAAGGATCGTTATGAGGTCTCCTTCACTGGCAAGGCACTTATTTTTCAAAAAGGAACAAAATATCTAGTCTGGAATCTTACTTTTTCATTAGGTTTAGCAGTACTCCTAATTGCGTTATTTATGGCATGGATGTTTCGATCTTTTAAAATGATTGTGATATCTCTTATTCCGAATCTCTTACCCTTACTCATGACAGCAGGATTGATGGGCTTTTTAGGAGTCCCTATCAAACCATCAACGATATTGGTTTTTAGTATAGCATTCGGTATTTCTGTTGATGACACTATACATTTTCTGGCAAAATATAGGCAAGAATTAAAATCGAATCACTGGAGAATTAGAAAATCTGTTCTAGCTTCCTTGAGAGAAACAGGAGTAAGCATGTTTTATACCTCTACGGTGTTATTTTTCGGATTCTCTGTATTTATGATTTCAAGTTTCGGAGGTACGAAGGCACTTGGCGGATTGGTCTCTACAACATTATTATTTGCAATGCTGGCCAATTTATTACTTCTCCCATCTTTATTACTCTCTTTAGAACGAAGTATTGCCAATAAAAAGACGTTAAAAGAACCTGCTTTGAAAATTATTCCAAGCGATGAAGAGCTTGAAGAAGAAGAATAAAACCTATCTCAAATAAAAACCCTGTTAGAAAACTAACAGGGCTTATGTTAGATAGATTACCCCAAAACCTATCGAACTAAACTTAACGTAAACACAATCGTCATAATTGCATAAACAAGATACGACCCCTTTTTATATTTTGAAA
This sequence comes from uncultured Aquimarina sp., assembly GCA_947497175.1. Taxonomy (GTDB): domain Bacteria; phylum Bacteroidota; class Bacteroidia; order Flavobacteriales; family Flavobacteriaceae; genus Aquimarina. Next base: position 180,556 of record CANMFM010000004.1, read on the forward strand.
TACCCCTTGGGGGGGAAAAATCCCCTTTTTTATATTTTTTTTTAAAATTTAACATTATTCGCATCAAAACAAGCTTCCGTTTAACTATCAATACTTTGATTATCAAACAGTTAATATGTTTTTATTTTTTAAATTTCGCCACGAAAAAAAAAACAAATTATCGTCTTTTTAGTAGAAAAAACCTGTTTTTACGGTTTTTCTCATAGAATTGGGTTTTCAAAAAGCGTCAGATTTTAATATATCGGTCGTTCAAAATTGCAAAACAAAGGTAAAATATCAAAACCTGTTTTTTTTGAATTCATATCAGTATGCTTCAATCAGATTAAAAAATTATCTTTGCTACCTCAATTTTTAAATTCTTGTTAAGTAGAAGGTTTTACGTTCTATAAAGAGTATTGAGTTGAAGAGATTAGACTATATAAGTAAATAAAACAAAATGAAGCATACTAAAGTAGTAGAAGTACTAAAAAGTGACAAACTATTACAGCCCGTTACCATTAAGGGATGGGTTCGTTCTTTTCGCAATGATAGGTTTATTGCAGTTAATGATGGATCCACTATCAATAATATACAGTGTGTTTTAGAAGATGATACAGTAGACACTGCGATTCAAAATAGGATTAATACCGGAGCTGCGATAACCATAACGGGTACTTTAGTAGAAAGTCAAGGAAAAGGACAACGTGTTGAAATTCAAGTGAGCAGTATTGAAATAGAAGGAGATGCAGATCCCGAAGAGCTAAAACTTACGATCCTATCGCCAAAGCGCCATAGTTTAGAAAAATTGAGAGAACAGGCACATCTTAGAGTGCGTACCAATACATTTGGAGCGATTATGCGTGTGCGTTCAAAATTATCTTTTGCCATCCATGAATATTTTCAAAAAAACGATTTTTACTATGTTCACACACCAATAATTACAAAAAGTGATGCTGAAGGTGCTGGTGAAGCATTTAAAGTGACGAACCTTGATCTCAATGCTATTGCAAAAGATGAAAACGGCGAAGTAGATTACAAAAAGGACTTTTTTGGAGGTGAAACCAACTTAACCGTTTCTGGTCAGTTAGAAGCCGAGACTTATGCTATGGGACTAGGTCAGGTATATACTTTTGGACCTACTTTTAGAGCAGAAAATTCGAATACTTCGCGACACCTAGCAGAATTTTGGATGGTAGAACCCGAGGTAGCTTTTTGTGATCTTGATGGAAACATGGATCTGGCGGAAGATTTTATCAAATATGTGGTTCAATATGCCCTAGATCACTGTGCTGATGATTTAGAATTTTTAGAAAATCGTCTTGTACAGGAAGACAAACAGAAACCACAGACAGAACGTTCAGAAATGTTACTTCGAGATAAACTGAAGTTCGTATTAGAAAATAACTTTAAAAGAGTAAGCTATACTGAGGCTATCGAAATTTTGCAGAATTCTAAACCTAACAAAAAGAAAAAATTTAAATTTCCAATTGATGGATGGGGAGCCGATCTGCAAAGTGAGCATGAACGATTTTTAGTAGAGAAACATTTCAAATGTCCTGTAATTTTATTTGATTATCCTGCTGATATTAAATCATTCTATATGCGCTTAAATGAAGATGGTAAAACGGTACGCGCTATGGACATTCTTTTTCCTGGTATCGGAGAAATTGTAGGAGGCTCACAGCGTGAGGAACGCTTAGATGTCTTAAAAGAAAAAATGGCAGCTCTTAATATCCCAGAAGAAGAACTATGGTGGTATTTGGATACTCGTCGTTTCGGAACTTGTACTCATAGTGGTTTTGGACTTGGTTTTGAGCGTCTGGTATTATTTGTGACCGGAATGGGTAATATACGAGATGTCATCCCTTATCCGAGAACACCTCTAAATGCTGAGTTTTAAATAAAACTGGATTTTATCCCTAGCATAAAATAAGCTTAGGATATAATTTAAGTACACAATTAATACATGCTGAAGCAGAGATTGGTCTTAATTATAATGCTTCTTTAATAAAATCTCAGAAATCAAATCCTTAATGATCATCTTGTTGATGTCAGGTTTCTGAGATTTGCTTCTTGCTTTTTTTATTTTCTCAAAGTGAGGGATTTTACCGGTTTTGGTTAAAAAATTAAGCACTTCTTCAAAGAAATCATTAAGAACAGGGATTACAAATCGACTGGATTTATTCTTTTCTTTTAGATGAATAAATTTTTTAGTGTAGGCTAAAAAAATCTGAGGATATTGAGCAAAAGTCATTAATGCCTGACAAAAACTCTGATACACTTCTTCCCGATTAAGATGGTACTTAAACTCCAATTTAGAATGATCCAGGTCCTTTAGAGTATACATCAAAACACTTTCTTTGATAAAAGTACTATAATCACTTTGAGAATGATAATAAATCTCCATGCCAATATTGGTATTTACAATCAGCACTTCATTTCCGATATTTTGCTTTAAAAAAGATTCAAAAACAACAACCATAGATGTAGACATCAACAACCTTCGTCTGATGTCTGTAGATCTGATATTTACAGATTTTATACCCTCTATATCATTGGTGTTGTTCATTGTGTATGGTTCACTAATTCTGATATATCTAAACCGTGATTTAGGGCGTGCATTGCAGCGGTATACCCCTTATTATCTTTTGCATGTATACCGACCCCATTATCAATAAGCAATTTAATGATTTCTTTTTGCCCAAACATTGCTGCAAAAATTAAAGCTGTAGCATCGTTAAAATTTTTCTCATTAACCTGTGCTCCAGATTCAATCAGCAATTTTGCAATGTCATGACATCCTTTAAAACATACCCCCATTAGTGCGGTATTACCTGCATTATCTTTATCATCAATTTGAGGATCATATTTCAAAATCAATTTGGTAATGTCTATATGTCCATAATATGAAGCCAGTAGCAAGGGTGTTGCCCCGCTATCATTTTTTACATGAACAAGTAATGGGTTTACATCCAAAATCGATTGTATTTCTTCTAATTCTTCTGAACGAATAGCATTAAAAATATCTTCCATTATGCTTGTATATTAATTGTGATGCCTATCTACGCTCTAATTCTATCTAATCTAGTGAAGGTTAAAAAAAGAAAGGCATAGTAAGGTTACAAACTTTTAGTGTACTTAGTATCAGCCATACACTTAAAAACGGGTGATTTACAGACAAACCACCCGTAATACATATCTTTAGTTTCTATGGTTTCTAAGTTATGCCAGATCAAAGCGATCAAGATTCATAACTTTACTCCATGCCGCAACGAAATGATCAACAAATCTTTGTTGAGAATCTTTACAACCATAAACCTCGGCAATTGCACGTAATTCAGAATTAGAACCAAATATGAGGTCTACACGAGTACCGGTCCATTTAAGATCATCTGTTTTACGATCACGCCCCTCGAACACCTCATCAGATTCAGAAATTGCCTTCCAGGTAGTACTTAAATCGAGTAAATTAACAAAGAAATCATTTGTTAATGCTTCTTTATGTTTTGTAAACACTCCATGTTCAGAATGATCGGCATTCGTATCAAGAACTCGCATACCACCAATCAAAACAGTCATTTCCGGAGCTGTAAGCGTTAATAACTGTGCCTGATCAATCAACATTTCTTCTGTTGAGATATCATACTTACCTTTCACATAATTTCTAAATCCATCAGCTCTCGGCTCGAGAACAGAAAAGGATTCTATATCGGTTTGCTCTTGCGATGCATCTGTTCGTCCGGGTGTAAATGGCACTATGATTTCATGGCCAGCATTTTTAGCGGCTTGTTCTATACCAGCGCATCCTCCTAAGACAATGACATCGGCAATTGAAACTTTTTTGTCAGAATTTGCACTATTAAAGTCATTTTGGATACCTTCTAATACCGCTATTACTTTTGAAAGTTCTTCAGGATTGTTTATTTCCCAATTCTTTTGTGGCTCTAGACGAATACGACCCCCGTTAGCTCCACCGCGCATATCAGAGCCTCTAAATGTGGATGCAGATGCCCAAGCCGTAGAAACTAACTGAGAAATTGATAATTCTGAAGAAAGTATTTTAGTCTTTAATGCAGCGATATCACCACTATCAATTAATGTATGCGTAACTTCAGGAATAGGATCTTGCCAAATTAGCTCTTCTTTTGGTACTTCTGGACCAAGATATCGTGCAACAGGCCCCATATCCCGATGTGTTAATTTAAACCACGCTCTAGCAAATGCGTCGGCAAACTCATCTGGATTTTCATGAAAATGTTTAGAAATTTTTGCATAAACAGGATCCATTTTGAGCCCCATATCTGCTGTAGTCATCATAAGATCTTGCGTTTGAGATGCATCATGAGCCCTTGGGGCAGTTTTTGCACCAGATGCAGCAGTCGGTTTCCATTGGTGTGCTCCGGCTGGACTTTTGGTTAGCTCCCATTCGTAACCAAAAAGAACATCAAAATATTCATTATCCCAACGTGTTGGATGTGGGGTCCATGCGCCTTCTATACCACTGGTAATTGTATGATCTCCAAAACCACTGCCAAATGTATTTTTCCAACCCAAACCTTGCTCTTCTATACTGGCTCCTGCAGGCTCTCTATCCACATACTTATCAGGATCAGCCGCACCATGTGCTTTACCAAAAGTATGCCCTCCTGCTACCAGCGCCACTGTTTCTTCATCATTCATGGCCATTCTTCCAAAAGTTTCCCGAATATCTCTTGCAGAAGCAACTGGATCCGGATTGCCGTTTGGTCCTTCGGGATTCACATAGATCAATCCCATCTGTACAGCACCCAGCGGATTTTCAAGCTCTCGATCACCTTCGTATCGCTTATCTCCTAACCATTCGGTTTCTGCCCCCCAATATATATCTTCTTCAGGCTCCCAGATATCTTCGCGCCCTCCTGCAAAACCAAAAGTTTTGAAACCCATAGACTCAAGAGCGCAGTTACCCGCAAGGATCATCAAATCGGCCCATGAAATTTTCTTGCCGTATTTCTGTTTTATTGGCCATAGCAGTAATCGTGCTTTATCAAGATTTCCATTATCCGGCCAACTATTTAGTGGTGCGAAACGCTGGCTTCCGGAACCAGATCCTCCACGACCATCGGCAATTCGATAGGTACCCGCACTATGCCATGCCATACGGATAAAAAATGGCCCGTAGTGACCATAATCTGCTGGCCACCAATCCTGTGAGTCTGTCATGAGTGTGAAAAGATCTTCTTTAACAGCCTGTAGATCTAGTTTCTTGAACTCTTCTGCATAGTTAAAATCATCTCCCATAGGATTTGATAATGACGAATGTTGACGAAGAATATTAAGTTTTAATTGATTTGGCCACCAATCACGGTTAGTGGTCCCTCCACCCGCACTTTGTTTATGAGAGCCATTCAAAAATGGACATTTGCCTTCACTATCATTAATCCCCCATACAGAACCTTTTGTTGATGTTTCTGTGTGATTATTTTTTTCCATATCAAAAATTTAAGAGTTATGTTTTAGACTTTTTAAAAATACAATAATAATTAGTTATTATTTTAATATTTACAATAATAAAAATCTATTAAATTATTTGGTACTCCTATTCATTGGATTTATGGCCCAGAGCAACGATCCAAGTTTTAAGAGAATTAAACCTATTTAAAGATACTCGATATTTGACACAAAATCAATAGTCTAGATTGATTGTAATACTTCGGAAATAACCTCAGTTTATTTCATGCAACTTTTACGCATAGGATTCATCAGGAAATCAAGAATCGGATTATTGTTCTATCCATTTTCTGAAGTTGGATGTGTTTGAAGAACTTGTCATCACTTTATCATCTACTCCTTGCATTTTTATGAGCAATCTATTTTTAAAATGATTTTCTATAGTAATTATATATTCTATATGAACTATCTGACTCCTATTAATTCTGAAGAATTTTTTGGGGTTTAATGACACCATGAGTACTCCTATTTTTTCTAAAACAGGATGTTTTTTCCCATTTAGATCTGTTGCCATACAAAAATCACCAGAAGCTTCAATGATACTTATGTCAATTACATTAAGTAACTGAATCCCTTTGGTTTTTTTGATCACAAATCGTTTTTTATATTGTATTTGCTCTTCTTGTAAAGCAGATTTTAATGCATCTAAGGTGGCATGATTTAAAGCTTTATAATTGCCCTGCTTAAATAACGATTGGTATTTATCAAGAGCTTTCTTAAGATCATTCTGGGAGTATGGTTTCAAAATATATGCGATACCATTAGTATTAAAAGCTTGAAATAAATATTCATCATGAGCAGAACAAAAAATAATAGGACAATCAACTGCGATTTCATCAAACAAATCAAACGAAAGCCCATCTAGCAACTGAATATCAGATAATATGAAATCATAAGTGTTTTTCTCTAATAACATTTTACCTTCGGCGACAGATCGGGACCAATGAGGGTTAACTTGTTCTTCCAAATAATTATTCAAAAATTTTAAGAGTTTTTGATATGCCGGGATTTCATCTTCTAAAATTAAAATGCGCATTCGTTCTATGGTTGGTTACTTAATTTGATAATAGGTATTGAGATTTTAAATGCTGAATCAGTGTTCTGTATCTGTATTTCATGATTAGACAATAGCTCGTATCGTGTTTTTAGATTTTCTAAACCGGTACCAAAGGACTCTTGATCTGAATTAATTTTAGACTTATCATTATGAACTGTTAGCCAATCGTCGGTAATGGTCACAAGAACTTTAATTGTTTTTTGCCCTGTTGATTTATTATGCTTCACTACATTTTCTAGTAACGTTTGTAATGAACCAGTGGGAATAAATTTATCCTCAAATACCGTTTCTTTTCTTACTTCAAAATTGTAGTCATCTCCAAATCGTGTTTGAATAAGAAAAGTATAATTTTCGGCTAAAGAAACTTCTTCTACAAGCTCCATGACCTCGGCGTCTTTAGTTTGAATCAAATATCGATAAATTAGTGATAGCCGGTTGATATACTCTTTGGCTTTTTCTGAATCACTATCGATTAAAGCATCGAGTGTATTAAGGTTATTGAACAAAAAATGAGGATCTATTTGCGAGCGAAGCAGTTTTAACTCGTTTTCTTTTTGTTGTTTTTGTATGTTATAAAACTGCGACTGTCCTTCATAAAACTTTTTAGCTAATAAAATCCCGAAAGGAAAACCGGCATCGTCGGATAACCTAAAAACACTTCGTAGAAAAAAGTCGAACCATTTAGGAAACTTGCTCCAATCACTACCCCCTGACCAAAATCCTGCAACATAATCAATCGCTCCCAGACCAGTAAGTATTACAAGCCCAAAAAATACGAAATGACCATATTTTTTTTCTTTCACCAGATAATTAGGTATGAGCCAATACATAAAGATGAGAATGATAGCAAATGAAAGCACCACTGCTACGGGTATATCTACCAAATACTCGATAAGTTCATTTCCATCCTGATAATAATCAACACAATTGAAAAAAATATTGACCACATATATGACTGCTAACAATACATAATCGGACTTGGAGAGTTTAGTATTCATATCTTTATTTATCTCTTTTTTGCTTTTCTAAAGCTTCGTATCGCAGCTCTTATTATAAATACAATTGCAAGAATAAGAAAAATAAAACTGACCCCTAATGCTATATACAACTTTGTTCTACCTGGATCAGCAAGCATATAAAAAAACAGTTCTTGCCCCAATTGCTCTCCATATTCCGAATTGGTAAACACCACAAATCCCCAATCTTTCTCTGTATCTAAAGTAAACCAACTAGTAAATCCTTCATTATTTCCGCTATGAAGATAGATGTTAGTCAATGGGAAATGAATAGTTAAAAAGCCCAAGGTGTAGGATACATCAACTCCATCATAAGGCACCTTTGAATGTGATTTAAATAATTCAGCATAACTTACCGGAGATAGAATTTCTTGATTCATTACTGCTATCATCCATTTTGAGAAATCTAAGGGCTCAGAATGAATAGAAGAAGGTGCATAAAAATTACCGTCTTCTTTTTGTGCCCAATACTCATTTTCCCAATCGATCCATTTTGCATCTTTATCATAAGGTTCTGCTTTGTGTTTTCTGGTATAGTCATTTTGAATATATACTGTATGCTTTAACCCAATTGGTTCTCCTACCCTTTTCTGAAATTCTGCTTCAAGACCAGCATCATCGGTTTTTAGTATGTGTTTTAGTACTTGAGTTACGAATTGATATCCCTCGCCCGAATAAAAATAATCGGTTCCCGGATCAAACTGAATGTTAAGTTTCTCATCTTCATTATCCTCTCTCCAATTCGGAAACCCAGAACGATGACTCAGAGCCATTCTTGCGGTAATTTTTTTGTATCGATCATCATGAGCAATATCTGGGTACTCCATATATTCAAACAGTGGTTTATCGAGATCAAGAATCCCATCTTCAACAAGAGTCATAACAAAAAAGCCAAATACTGGTTTTGACATAGAGGCTCCTTCAAAAATCGTTTTTGTAGTTACTGGAGTTTGTTCAGCAACATTAGCGAAACCTTTAGTTTGATGGTATACCACTTTACCATCATTAATTACGGCAATAGATAAACCTGGAATATCATATTCTTTCATTTTATCATCCAGAAACTTATCAAAAGTTGTTTTAGGAATATCGAACCCAAGATAACTATCCATAGTTTCAGAATTTGAATCAGAGCAACTGCTAAGTAGCATTGTAAATACAATAGCTGCTATAAGGTATTTTATTAAGGTATGCATATCTATTAGTTTAATTATTATCTTCAATTCTATCTCTTTCGCTTTTCGAAACGTTAGTTCTCTTCTTATTTTTATTATATTTTGATCCAAAGCTATAGTTTAGTTGTACAAATAGATTTTGTCTTGCCCAATCATTTTCTATGGTGGCATTTACATTATCATAATTAATCGATCCAAAGAATTTTCTGTTTAAAATCTCTTCAAACTCTACACTTACTTTTAATCGATCTTGCATAAACTTTTTACTAAGGGCTATATCAATTCCGGCTATCCATTCATATTCAACCTGTCCTTCTAGTCCTCCCGAAGTGTAATATCCTGATATTTCAGAATTTATTCCCCAAGGGAGTTTATATTCTGCACTTGTATACCACGTTAAACTCCATTGGGACAGTTCTAATTTTGGAGCTAACTTTTCAGAATTATACTCCTTATAATTTACGATTACTCCTGTAAAACCCTCTAACCCTTTTATAAAATTAAGAGGACCAAAAAAACTAGCATTAAAATTAGTGCTCTCTGCCAGATTAATCACCGATCTTGAAGTTTCTGCAGAGGCATCATTTTGGGTTATAATCTCGAATAGTGCATCTCGGGTTTGTTTATAACCAACACTAAAAAAAGGTTGATCATCATAGGTAAGATTAAATTGGTAGCTATTAGTAAACGCCGGTTTAAGATTTGGGTTACCTTCTTCAAAGGTAAAGGGGTCATAATAGTATACAAAAGAGTTTAATGAGCTATACGATGGTCTACTAATCCTATAACTATAGGCCACATTAGCCTTAATTTCGTCTGTAATTTTTCTGCCTAGCGTTACACTAGGAAAAAACTTAGAAATGGTTCTGGTTCTGGTTTGGTCCTGAGTAACCGAAGTACCTTTGGTATCACTTTCTTCCCAGCGTAATCCCCCCGACAAAGACCAATTGTCTATTTTTGCATTAAACTTAAAATAAATAGCTAGTATACTTTCATCGATTAAGAATTGATTCGTTTGATTTACATTATTGACAAAATCTCCCAATTCATTTCGAGTAAACGATTGTAAATCGCTATCAGAATTTACTTCCGAATATTTTGCTCCGGCTCCCCAACTAAAATGATCTCCTACAGTTCTTTTATAATCCCCTTGATAAGTAAAAATCTCATATTCTGCATCTTGATAATAACGTTGATCATTGTAATCTACAGAACTTTCTCCTATTTGAAATAAGTTATTTTCATTATAGTATGAATAATCTATATAGCTAAAATCTAATGTTATTTTATTCTTTTGGTCATTAAATTCATAATAAGGGTTTATGGTATAAGTAACTCGATCTCTATCAAAACTATTATCGGTTAACAAATTGTTTTGGGATACCTCATTAGTTATCGTGGTACTATTATTAGTAATTCGTTCTGAGTTTGATTGTATTCTATTGACACTTATACCCAAAGAGTTTTCTGTATCGATATAGTAATCAATCCCTCCACTCATTCTTAATGTTTCAGGATCAAAAGGAGAGATCGTAATTTGATCATAGGTTTCATTTAAAACTTTACGAGATAGTATTAAGTCCTCTCTCCATGAAGATCTATTGTATCCTACGCTAGCCTGCCAATTCAATTTATTTTTATAGCTAGCTATTGAGGCGCTACCACCGTACAAATAATCGTCTACGTATCCTATGGCACTTTTAATATTACCATGTGTCCCTAACTTTACATTTTTCTTCAGAATCACATTAATAATGGGGCCAGAACCCTCGGCATCGTACTCGGCACCAGGCTGTTGTATAAGCTCTACTCTAGCTATATTATCTGCAGGCATTTCTCGCAATAACGCTTCTACATCGATATAATCTGTAGTTTTTCCATTAATAAGAATTCTGATATTATCCTGCCCACCATAATTTAAGTTTCCATTGGTCACAATAACTCCCGGAATCTTTTTCATAACGTCCTGCAAATTGGTATTTATCATTTCAGATTTTTCGATGTCTACGATTAGCTTTTCTGCGGTTTGCTTAATAATTGGCTTTTTATACGTAACAATAACTTCATCTAGCTGTTCGGATTGTAAAGAAAAATTTAGAGTTAAGGTGGTTATCGAATTATTAAGTTGAAATACGTCAGACACTCTTGTATTATACCCTAGCATCGAGACTTCTATGTGATACTGCCCTTCTTTGAGGTCTTCAAAAACATATGTACCGGTGTCTGCTGTTGCCATAGCATTAACCGCTGTATTAGTTTGATTATTATATAAAATCACATTTGCAAAAACTAACGGAGTGTTATCTCCATCTGTAATCGTTCCATTAACTGAGTATTGGGCATGCAGTACATGCGTTAGCATGGTTAATGCTAAAAATATTATTTTCTGAATGTTCATAATGATTTTGTTTCCCTTTAAGATGCTATTAGAATATAGAATCTCTTCTTTTGAATATATTTTAGATTTTGTTTATGCTTTGTTCTAAGGCATACAACCCTGAAGAATGGTTATAGCATTGGCGTTAAATGAATCGTTACTTCTATCAAAGTATCATTTCGCATACATTTAATAGTAACTTTTGTGTTTTCCTGACGTAATAATTTTCGAAGTGCAGTTAACGAAGAATCTTTTGCTTTAACACCATTGATTTCAACTATTTCATCTCCAATTTTTATTTCTGATACTGAAGAAGGTGACCCCAAAATGATGTTATCAATAAGTACTCTTGTTTTAGTTTCATCTAGAGATAATTTTAAGCCAGAGTAAGACACATCATAGGGAACATCCTTAAACTTGGTATTAGGCTCCCAATAACTTTCTTTTCTTTTATAGTTAAAAGTGATATTAAATCTTTTCAATATTTCATTTCCAATAATACCAGCAATACCCTCATGAGCCAGTACGCCAGATTTCGTATTATAGATTCTGACAGGTATTTTAGAAAATTGAAACTTTTGAACTTTAAGCTCTTTTAATCGACCAACCTCTACAATAGTAGTATTCGAAGAATACCCTCTTGATTTGACACTATAGGTTTTACCAATTGATTTTTTTAGCTGATGTTTTTGCGCATATGGTGTACAAAACCCCATAGCCAAACCTGCTCCATTATCTAAAATAAACTCTCCATCAAGGTAGTTTCCATCCCCTAAGTCGATCTTAGCTTTTGCTGTAGGCACTTTTCCCAGGTCGATTTTTACTACTTCGCCGTTACCTACATATTTATATCCTTTTGAAGCATAAAGTTCTATTTCTGAAGTATCATAGTTAATTTTAACTACATATTTTTTGAGTAAATCGTAGCCAAGTATTCCATCTATATCTGTACCAAATACTTTTTCAAGATGGACTAATGGAGCACTGTATAGATTTATTTTTTTTAAATTCAGATTACGTATTGTCAGTGTATTATTTTTAATAACTTTCAATTCTACATCTCCTGAAGCTCCTTTTGAAGTTGTTGTTTTGGAGCCAGTTAATTTAAGTTTCTCTGCTGTCGTTGAATTTATTGATGTAGCCCCTGCCCCGGTATCAAATACAAAGTTTAAATTATTAGAATCATTAACCTTAACCTGTATAAACAAATGATTTCCTTCTAGTTGGAAAGGAATTTTTGTAATTAGATTTGATTTTTGCGCTAAAGTAGTCGCTGTAAAGCAAAATGTAATGTATAAAAATATCGCTATTCGTTTCATGATTGATCCTTTAATTTTTAGTGATTTCCTATACAAAACTAAAGGTACACCTGCACTCAATAAGGTAAATTCTGACGAATCGGGATAAAAAAGGGTCGAATTGGTTGTATTTCCCTTTTAAGAAAGGTACTCTTGTTCTAAAAAGAGAAGGGATCCGCTTTCCACTACTATAAAAAGGCTATTTAGAAAGTTTATTTTTCATCTTTATTAATTCTTGTTCAATCATCAACAATTTATCCTCTACATGGTCGCCAAACTCTGGAATACGTCTACAAAATACATATCGTACTCTCCATAGTTCTTTAATTTTTGAAATAGGAAATTCTTCATCTTCAATATTTTTATGGTCAGCGCGTAATACTGCATTGCTATTTGTAATATATAGTCTTCTAAAAATCAATCGTCCTTCTACGACTACAAAAACCAAAGTTCCATTATTTAATTTTTTAATAATAGTAGCGGGCACCTTTTCTCCTATTACAATGTCTTTGGGATAAAATCCTTTATCATGCGAGGTCATTTCTAAATTAGAAACTGTGTATCCTCTAAACTCTTTTGCCGGATTAATTGGCAATTGAATAGTTGGCAACTCTTTTACAAAGTTCTCTTTGTCAAATAAAGTAGTATATTCATTCGAAGTGCTATCTGTAATACATGGAATTAATGCAAATTGCTCTCGTTTCACATCTTCGGCGTAGGTAGTAAGATCTCCTTTAAACTTTAGCAGTTGATTTACAGTAAGCTCATGGGTTAATATATTATCAATCGTTATGCTAAAATAATTAGCTATTTTAATTATTGTTTCGATTTTAGGTTCACTTCTACCTTCTTCATAAGCACCCAAAGTTCCACGTTTCAAGTCGAAAAGCTCAGCAAAAGCCTGCTGACTCAACCCCTTTACACTTCGTATTTTTTTTATATTTTTTCCAAAACAAGACATTTTTTGCTAATTTTATTTGCAATTATCAAAAATAATTGTACATTTACACTAACAATATTAGCTAATACTTTTAAATAATGCTAATTTTAGTAGAATTTCTTTTAGATTTTTATCATTTTACTACGTAAAAGAAAGAGTTGACTAAAAATATTAGCAGTTTATCTAAATTAATAACCTTTTAATCAACACATTCATGTTAGTCATTGTATTTTATATAGCCAATTTAGTTGTAAACATTGCCGAAAAGTTAAGCGACTTTTTGTAATATTGAAACACTTTCAAAAAAACAAAATAAACCACTAATTATCAATCAAAAAAACATAAAAACAACCATCACATGCAAGATCATTTTCAACTGGTGAAAGACTATTTACTGAAACTTAATTATAATATCATCCATGAAAATAAGGGCGAAGGTATTATTATGATAAGTAAAGAAAATGAAGGGATCAAAAATATGATTCTTGGCGTCGCACCACCTATTTTAATAATGGAACAACACATTTTTAATATTAAAAACAAAAATGAAGCTGTATATAAAAGTTTACTTCAGAAAAACCGGGATATAGTACACGGAGCTTTTGTTCTCGATCAAACCGGTGAAAAAGTAATCTTTAGAGACACGTTACAAGTAGAACATTTAGATCTAAATGAACTCGAAGGTTCTCTGAATTCCTTAGGCTTATTATTAAGCGAATATTCAGAACACATTATAAATTTTTCAAAATACTAATACTATGAACTTTTTTAAACGATTATTCAAAATAGGAGAAGCTGAGGCACATTCTGCAATTGATAAAATGGAAGATCCTATCAAGATGACCGAGCAAGGTATACGCGATATGAAAACCGATCTTGAAAAAAGCCTGGAGGCCCTAGCACAAGTTAAAGCTTTAGCTATTAGAGCAAAAAACGATACCGAAGAGTTCGCTGCGAAAGCCGAAGATTACCAGCAAAAAGCAATGTTGATTCTTAAAAAGGCGCAAAATGGAGATATAGATACGACCGAAGCAGATCGACTGGCCAAAGAAGCTCTGATAAAAAAAGAAGAGTCAATGCAGCACGTTACCCGTAGCAAAGATGAATCAGAAAAATTTGATAAATCTGTAGGTCAACTCGAAAAAAATGTACAGGAAATTAAACAAAATATCAGCAAATGGGAAAATGAGTTAAAAACCCTTAAAGCACGCGTAAAAGTTTCTAAAGCAACAAAGAATCTCAATAAGCAAATGGCCGAAATCGATAGTTCGAGCACCGTTACTATGTTAGAACGCATGAAAGAAAAGGTAAGCCAGGAAGAAGCCCTTGCCGAAGCCTATGGTGATATCGCTAACGCATCTAAGTCCATCGATGAGGAAATCGATAAAGCTATCGATGTGACCAAAGCTAATGCCGAAGATGACTTGGCAAAGCTTAAAGAGCAACTAGGAATGAAAAATAAGGACGTATAATATGTCTTTAAGGAGTGACATCCTCACATATCTAATTAACTAAACAACTAAAGCATTGAAAGAATTATTTGACATAGCAATTTCTATAGTTAATCTACCCTTAACTATATTATTTGGACTATTAATCCTGTATTGGCTCCTAACCACACTAACGGGAATAGATCTGGATTTCTTTGATGCCGATATCGATGTAGATATAGACGCTGATCTTGATGCTGATATAGATACAGAATTTGATGCGAGAACAAATATAGACATCCAAGATGTTTCAAATACCGAAGTCAAAAAAGAAGATGTAATTCGTCGAAGAGGAAAGCTAAATATTTTTCAGATATTTCTTATCTATTTCAACTTTGTAGGGCTTCCATTCATGTTCACTTTCAGTTTTTTTGTACTGTTTTGGTGGGCTATTACAATGGCAGGAACATCAATAACACATAGTTATGATACTGATTTTGGTTTTATATTTTTCTTCGGAGGGATCATTCCTGCACTTTTCCTAACAAAAATTTTCACATCCCCTTTTAAACGATTTTTTACCAATTTTAATAATAAAGGTGAAAGTGCTTTAGAATTATTAGGAAGACAAGGAATACTACAAAGTACCATTTCTGGAGAAAAGATTTCAACGCTGGAAATAAAGATTCAGTCAGACCCGATTAAAGTTATGGTGAAATCAAAAGATGGAATAGAAATCCAGGCTAACACTACTGTAGAAATCGTAAATCAAGTCAAAAACAAACAACTTTATATCATTCAACCATTAAACTATTAATTTATTATGAGCAATATAGCAAACATAGCCATCATCGTGGTGGTAGCATTGGTACTTCTTATAGTACTCTATTTTATAATCATTGCCATTTTCTATAAGAAAATACCGCAAGGAGAATCGTTGGTACGAACAGGTTTCGGGGGGACTGCGGTAGCCTTTGATAAAGGGCTTTATGTAATACCGGTATTACATAAAGTAGAAATAATGGATATTTCTATCAAAAAGATCGAAATTGAGCGTACCGGAATAAACGGATTAATCTGTAAGGATAATATTCGAGCAGATATCAAAGTTGCATTTTTTGTTAGGGTAAATAAATCTGTAGAAGATATTATCAATGTGGCTCAAACCATAGGATGTAACCGCGCTTCAGAAATTGATACCCTACGCAGTTTATTTGATGCAAAATTCTCTGAAGCCCTGAAAACAGTAGGTAAAAAGTTTGAATTCGTAGAATTATATGAAGCTCGTCGTGAGTTCCGCGATGAAATTATAAATATTATTGGCACAGATCTTAATGGATATATTCTTGATGATTGCGCGATCGATGACCTTGAACAAACCTCGCTAAGCGTTTTAAAGCCAGATAACATTCTTGATTCTGAAGGAATCAAAAAGATTACTGAGCTTACGGCAGCTCAAAATATTAAATCCAACCTTATCAAGCGTGACGAAGAAAAAGTAATTCGTAAACAAGATGTAGAAGCTCGCGAAGCGATTCTGGAATTAGACAAACAATTAGCAGAAAAAGAAGAACAACAACGACGTGAGATCTCTAACATCAAATCCAGAGAAGAAGCTGAAATATTAAAAGTTGCTGAAGAAGAACGTTTAAAATCTGAAACGGCTCGAATTGCTACTCAGGAAAAAGTAAAAGTTGCCGAAGAAAATATGGAACGACAAATTATCGTTGCCGCTAAAAATAAGCAACGTACTGATGCCGTAGAGACCGAAAGAGTAGAAAAAGATAGAATGCTCGAGGCTACAGAACGCGAAAGAATTGTGACACTGGCTCAAATCGAAAAAGAAAAAGTAGTTGAAGTCGAGAAGAAAAACATCCAGGATGTAATTCGTGATCGGGTAATGCTCGAAAAAGGCGTAGTGCAAGAACAGGAGAATATGAAAGATATCGAGGCTTTCAAAACTGCAGATCGTGATAAGCAAGTAAAAATCACTATAGCCGAAGCCAATGCTGAAGAAGCACTAATCAGAACCATAAAAGCTGCCGAAGCACAAAAAGAAGCCGCAAAACAAAAAGCTGAAGAGATTAATATCGAAGCCCAGGCACAAAAAGAAGCAAGTGAAAAAGAAGCCGAAGCACGTAAAACATTAGCCGATGCTCAAGCTAAAGAAGAAGCTACCCTTGGAATGTCTGAAGCCCAAGTAATGCATGCAAAAGCAGATGCTCGTGAGCGCGAAGGTTTGGTAGATGCAGTTGTAATCGAGAAAAAAGCGAGAGCAGAAGCCGCAGGAATACAAGCAAAAGCAGAAGCAATACGCGAGGAAGGACTAGCCGAAGCCGAAGTAATCAAAGAAAAAGCATTAGCCGATGCTGCAGGAATCGAAGAAAAGGCCGAAGCAATGAAAAAACTTGACGGTGTTGGTAAAGAACACGAAGAGTTTAAGCTACGCTTAGATAAAGAATTACAAGTAGACTTAGCACATATCAATATTCAAAAGGAAATTGCAGATGCACAGGCCGAAGTTATTGGAGAGGCCTTAAAAGCGGCTAATATTGATATTGTAGGCGGCGAAACTATGTTCTTTGATCAAATTGTGGGTCAGATTACCAGAGCTAAGGGGATCGATAGATTGGTGCAACACTCAGACAACATCCAGGATGTAAAAGATGCAATACTGGGCAGCGAAGATGTAAAAGGAAATCTTTTAGAAAAGATTAAAGAGTTTGCAACCAAATATGGAATCTCATCAGAAGACATCAAAAATCTGACGATAGCCAACTTGTTAATGGAATTAAAACAGAAAACTACAGATCCAGACGAAAACAATCTGTTTACCAATTTGTTTAATCTGGCTAGTGGTTTAGGATTATCAGACAAAAAATTGAAATAAAACCAGAAAACAACGCTCCTTCTCTTCCCGAGAAGGAGAATAAATTTCTTAAAATCAAAGAAAGAGGTGGTTCAAGCCCCGCAATACATATATATGCATACCATCACTACATCATTTTTAGACCCATAAAAGTCAATCCCTGAAAGTCAAGAACTCTCTTTGGGGTAGCGAGGAATTGACTAGATGGGATTTGTTTAACTTTTAAATACGGTTTAATTATGGGATTTGGAGGATCAACAGCAGCGATGATAACATCGCTAAAAAATAATAACAGAAGAAATAAAAGAGAAGCCTTTGAAGGATGGACAGGCTTTGACAAAGAAAGCCAAGGCATCAAAATAGAACCTGTTTCTGAAGAGCTATTACAAGAAATCAGAGATACGTTGCAAAGACAAAGACAAGTACTTTTTAGAAAAAGATTAATTGGTTTTGGATTGATGATAATTTTGATTGTAGGGTTGATAACTATAATTTAAAAAGCTCTCCTTCTTTTAAATGGAGGAGAACGAATTCTGCGGAGCTGAATAAAAGAGGTCGTTAGAGGTCAATCACCACCCTGAATTTGCTTTTAGCAAATTCTTCCCTCCTCACAGAGGAGGGAAACTATAAAGGAATAGATTAAAATAATTGTGAAAAACAAAAATCAAATCCATAACAGAAAATACTTAGAAACTTTCCGAAAGGACCTAAGAAACAATGGTACTTCTGCTGAAGCATTTTTATGGAGATATTTGTCAAGAAGTCAACAAGAAGGAAGAAAATTCAGAAGACAACATAGTATCGGTAATTAGATTGTGGATTTTTATTGCCCAAGAGAAAAACTTATCATAGAACTAGATGGAGAAGTACATAATAACACAAATGTTGAGGAAAAAGATCTTATCCGAACTAATTATATAGAAAGTTTAGGGTTTACTGTAATACGATTTGAAAACAAAATGGTATTTAATCACTTGTCTTCAGTATTAAAAGAAATAAAAGATAATTTTAGAGGGAATCAATAACCTCCCCGCGGTTTGTCGAAGACAAACTATTCCCCTCCCTGATAAAGAGAGGAGCATTATAATTTTTATAAAGTAAAACGGCAATTTTCACGAAGTGAAACGTTAAAACCAAAAGCTCTCCTCCTTTTGAAGGAGGAGAATGAATTTCGCAAAGCGGAAGAAGGAAGTGGTTGTAAATCCAACACCACTCCTAATTTATCAACGATAAATCTGTCCTTTCTTAAAGAAGAGAGGACATTTTACAACTCTGATTAAACACTAGAGTAAAAACTATGGAAAAAAACACTAACAACATACAATTAGACGGAGGCACTTATGAGATCATCCAGAACCGTTTGCAAAAACACAAAGGTGAGCTACAGAACCGTCTTACACAACTCAATGAGGCAAGAAAAGAGGTTTTTGGAAGTGTAGAAACCAAACTTATTGCAAACAACAGAATCAATACGGAGAATAATTGTATAGCTCGCGATATTGTAACCATAGGCCAATATTGTTTGTTTGGTTATAATGTGCATTTCGGGCTTCGCACAGAGATTACGCTTGCAGATGTATTTAGCGTATACACCTATACCGGTGATCATTTTTCTGCAAAACCCTTAGATCTTATTAACGACCCTACATTTATTGATGATTTTACTAATCTCTATAAATATTATCGCAATACGATATTTTCAAAATTTGCCGTTGTCGGAAACTATTTGCATATGGTGTTCCAACTCAGCGAAAGTATTTCAGACATTAAAACATTCAAATGGTTGATTAATGAAGATACACTGACCTATGTAGATAATCGTAGCGAACACGAATTCAAATTTCCGAAACAACATGAATTCAATTGGACAGAGGTCACTCGAGATATGCATCGCTATGGAGCACATCCTCATATTTCTATTCTCGATAAAATATTTGTAGAGACCATTGGTGGGGACCTCACAATTAAAATCGAAGACAATACCGATGAAGGAAAAGGAATCCTTGATGAACCCGTAGAGCATGTAGATCAAACTCTGGATGATGGGCAATATCGATTTGCCGACATAGGAAACCTGATTACACTAGAAATTAAACCTTTTCAGGAAGCCCCCCGTTACTTTGTGTACAATCACAAAATGCAAGAGGTCAAAAAGATCGAATGTATAAAGGATGCCTGTGTTTTGCTTCCGGATGATCAGGGAATAATTTATCCAAATGGGTATTACTTGCAATCTGGCGAATATAAGCTATTTACAAACGAAGTCTCTGATGTCAAGTTTCAGGAAAAAATAACCTCTCCTAATGGTGAAGATTTTTTATATGTTTTCTACGAAAGTGAAAAGGGACTATACACCTTAATGTCGTATAATGTTATTGAACAAGAAGTAAAAACACCCATTGTATGTAATGGTTTCGCAATTCTTAAAGATGGAGAACTATGTTATTTTAAAACCGAAGATGAGCAAACCAAACATCATGTGATTCAAATTTGGCAAACTCCCTTTATGAAAGGAGACGTGTTACCGTCAGAACACACAGATACGTTATTATATAAAATCGGTAACAAAGATATTGTGAAAGCCATGGCCGAATGTCATGCATTGATCACTTTACTAAATAAAGAAGATAGCTATGATGGACTTTACGATGACATTGCTAAATTTTCAAATGACGTTATTGATAGTTATTATTGGATTCGTGAAGAAGCCACATACAGACTAGATATTCCTTTAGGAGAAATCAATGAAGCTGCAAATGCTGCTATTGATGAATTTGAAAAAGTAGTACAGCTTCGTAAAACAGCTACTACAGTTACTACAGAAACTCAAGACAAAGCCAAAGGTATCTTTGGTAAAATCAAAAGTAGTTCTTTTACCTCTATTGATGACTTTGTACAGGTGTTGTCACAATTACGTACACTTCGTGGTGAAGTAATTGGTCTTCATGATATTCGGTATGTAGACACAACTTTTATAGAACAATTAGAGACCGAAATCGCAGCACAAACCGAAACGATATCACAACGATGCGTTCAGTTTTTATTAGATGATAAGGCCCTTCTACCCTATCATTCCCGAGTAGAAGAAAAACAAACCGGTCTAGAGAAAATCAAAAAGGTAATTAATGCTAAACAACTAGAAGAAGAAGTCAACCAGATCGCAACGGATCTCGAAATGCTAATCGATATCGTATCAAATCTTCAGATCGAAGACACTTCGCACTCTACTAAAATTATCGATAATATCTCTTTAATTTTTGCGACGATCAATCAGCTCAAAGCGGGGATCAAAAACAAAATAAAATCTTTAGGAAGCAAAGAAGCAACAGCAGAATTTGCAGCCCAACTTAAATTAGTGGATCAAAGCATCATCAATTACCTGGATATCGCTAATACTCCAGAAAAGACAGATGAATTATTAAACAAGGTTTCTGTTCAATTAGAAGATCTCGAAGGGCGTTTTGCAGATTTTGAAGAATTTATCACCCAGATCATTGAAAAACGAGAAGAAGTATACAATGCTTTTGAAGCTCGAAAAAATAGCCTTATCGAAGCTCGAAACAAGAAAGCTATCGCCTTAGAAAATGCTGCAAATCGTATCTTAAAAGGAGTAGCAAAAAAAGCTTTACGTTTTGATTCTATTATTGATATTAATGGTTATTTCGCATCAGACCTGATGATTAATAAATTGAGAGATATTATTTCTCAACTTGCTGCCTTAGATGACGCTGGTAAAGCCGAAGCTATCGAGACCGCGCTTAAAGTCGCCAAAGAAGACGCTACCCGAAAACTCAAAGACAAACAGGACCTGTATGAAGATGGTGAGAATATCATCAAACTTGGTAAACACAAATTTGGAGTCAATAAACAACCTTTGGATTTAACCATAGTCTACAAGGATCATGTATTGGCATATCATCTTACCGGAACTGATTTTTATCAAGAAATTAATAATAAAATATTACTTCAATCTCAAAAATATTGGGATCAGGAATTAATTTCTGAAAACCAAGAGGTATATCGATCTGCGTATCTCGCCTATAAAATATTTCAAAGCTATCATACTGAAACCAACGATGTACAACTAACACCATCGAATACAAAAAACTTCGACAAGCTCGCCCTGACTAAGATGACAGAAGAACAACTACTAGAAGTCATTACATCAGAAAGTAGTAAAAACTATGCAGAAGGCTATGTAAAAGGTGTTCACGATGTAGACGCAGCAAAAATTCTAAAAACACTGGTTACCAAAAATCATGATTTGGGGTTACTTCGGTATGCTCCCGAGACACGAGCTTTTGCTCAGTACTTTTGGTTTGGCCTAAGCCCAGAAAGGCAAACCTACTGGAATGACACCATAAAGGCTTCAGGAGAAGTACTACAAGCGTTCCCAGATAGTACCGAAAACCAAAACATTATAGCGAATTTAGAAGAAGAAATTTTAGCATTCGCAGAAACCACTCGTCTTTTTGAAGTACAGATAAGCCATAAAATTTCCAGATATCTATTTGATGAATTACAAAGTGATCATACGTTTTGTATAAGTCAAACTGCAAACGAAATATACGATGCTTTTGTTGCTGAACTAAAAATTAAAAAAGTATTTACCAAATTAAAAAAAACAATACAATTAGATGCCAAGCCGCATTCTAATGGTAGTGTAAATTGGAGTGATAAAATTAATTTGGCTACACAATGGGTACGCTCATATCTAAAAACAAAACACCCTAATCAAATAGAATATGTGCAAGAAATTGTTTGCATTTTACTTTTTAAAGACGATTCTACTTCAGAAATAATCCATGTACATCCAACACAAACCATCGAAGGCTTAAAAGGAAGTCATACAAGTATTAGCGATGGAAATTTTGAGTTTAACTATCATAAATTCATTACTAAAGTTAGACATTTTACAACAGTAGAAGTTCCTGCTTTTAAAGCCTATCGTGAAGCTAAACACAAAGTTACTGAAGAGTTAAAATCAACTCTGAAATTAAATGAGTTTAAACCCAAAGTACTCTCGTCTTTTGTAAGAAATAAGCTTATCGATCAGGTGTATTTACCATTGTTTGGAGACAACTTATCAAAACAGCTTGGTAGTATTGGAGAAAACAAACGTACTGACCGTATGGGGATGTTATTATTGATTTCTCCTCCCGGGTATGGTAAGACGACATTAATGGAGTATATGGCTAATCGATTGGGGTTGGTATTCATGAAAATTAATGGTCCTGCAATTGGTCATGAGGTCACCTCGGTCGATCCGATGGCAGCAAATAATGCTGCTTCTAGAGAAGAGTTAAAAAAACTAAATCTCGCCTTTGAAATGGGTAATAATGTAATGCTATACCTCGATGATATCCAACATTGTAATCCTGAGTTTTTACAAAAATTTATTTCTTTGGCAGATGGTACTCGCAAAATTGAAGGTGTGTATAATGGCAATCCAAAGACCTATGACTTGAGAAGCAAACGATTTTGCGTAATAATGGCTGGTAACCCCTATACCGAAAGTGGGGAAAAATTTCAGATTCCGGATATGTTAGCGAACCGAGCGGATATTTATAACCTCGGTGATATTATTGGAGATACCGCAGATTTATTTAAATTGAGTTTGATTGAGAATTCAATGACTTCAAACCCGGTTTTACATCAGTTAAGTAGTAAATATTTTGAAGATATCTATCGCCTTATTGAAATTGTAGAAACCGGATCTCAAGAAGGAGTAGAGTTACAAGGTAATCATACCAAACAAGAAATTCAGGATTATATCGCGGTATTAGAAAAAGTAGTTGCGATACGCAATACAGTCTTAAAGGTAAACGAGACTTACATCAAATCTGCAGCTATGGAAGATGCTTATCGTACCGAACCTTCGTTTAAATTACAGGGATCGTATCGGGACATGAGCAAATTGGTGTCCAAAGTTGTTCCGATTATGAATGATCAGGAACTACAAACGCTACTCCTATCTCATTACGAAAATGAATCACAAACACTAACCAGTGCTGCCGAAGCCAATTTATTGAAATATAAAGAAATGACACAAACCATTTCTAAGGATGAAACCTCTCGTTGGAAGACCATTAAAGAAACATTTGTAAAGAACAATAAACTCAAAGGGTTTGGCGATAAAAATGAAATGGCACAGGTCTTGGCTCAAATGATGCAGTTTAGCGATCACCTGGCAGGGATACAAAAGGTATTGAAAAAGGGGTTAGAAAAATAATCTTATTCGACCTCACAAATCTTTAGGATTTGTGAGGCATTCGTAACGCGAAATATACGTTTGATTTTAAAATCTCGAAAAAAATTAATACTTTTACATAAGCACTTATATAAATACTTATGAAAGATAGTTTGCAGCAATACGGAGAATTAGGTTTAGGCTCTAGGTTCAAGCGCCTTAGCGAGTATATGATGAGAGAAATTCAATTAGTATACACTGCCAATAATATCGATTTTGACCCTTACCTGTTTCCGATTTTCAGAGTAATTATTGATAAAGAGCTAGCAACGACCACCGACATACAAGAAGCGCTTCAATACACACAACCCGCTATCACTCAGTCATTAAAAAAACTAATGGACAAGCAATTAGTATCATACAAAACAGATAAAAACGATAAACGAAAAAAAATATTTAGACTTACCAAAAAAGGTAACCAAACCCATCAGACGATGCTCCCCCTATGGGAAATTATTGATGAACAAGTTAAATGGCTTACCGAAGGAACGTCGATTAGTTTAACGAGTCATTTAACCCATCTCGAAAATCAATTAAAAGAAAAATCACTAAGTCGACGGATACTTGAAAAATGTAATGTGTAATGTATACCATACAAAAAGCCATATCATCTGACGCTTCTCAAATCCTTAAACTTTATAAAAAAGTAGGACATCAACCTGGCGGAATTATACGCCTTAAGCGTGAAATAACCTTTGAGTATATTCAAGATTTTATGCATAAAAGTATTAACGATGGTCTGATATTGGTTGTTCTTAACCCAAATAACCGTCAAATCATTGGTGAGATACATGCGTATCAAATCGGCTTATCGGCTTTTAGACACATACTTACCGATTTAACGATCGTGGTCGATCCCAAATTTCAAGGACAAAAGATAGGAAAGTTACTTTTCAATACATTTTTGGAAACAGTCAAAGTCGAGCACCCAAATATTTTAAGAGTGGAGTTGTTTGTGCGAGAGAATAACACTAACGCAATTCGTTTTTACTTAAAACTAGGGTTCTGTAATGAAGGGAAACAGTATCAAAAAATTAAAAACCCGGACCTCACCTTAGAAACTCCAATACATATGGTGTGGTTTAATCCAAATTATAATAAAACATTATGAAAAATATGAAAACAATGACAGCAACTATACTTCCATTCGATCCAAAATATGCGAAAGATTTTGCAAGACTAAATATAGAATGGTTAGAAAAATACTTTGTCGTAGAACCTCTGGATAAAGAATTATTGCAACAATGTGAAGAAACGATCATTAATAAGGGAGGCTATATTTTCTTTGCAAAAGTAGGGGATCAAATCGCAGGAACATTTTCTCTAATAAAAATAGGAGATGCTACTTATGAATTAGGAAAGATGGCTGTTTCGCCAAAATTCCAAGGTCAGAAAATTGGACAACAATTATTAAAATTTTGTATTGATTTTGCAAAAGAACAAGACTGGAAAAAAATAATCCTCTACTCCAATCGAATTCTGGAAAATGCAATCTACATCTACAAAAAATTCGGTTTTGTTGAAATTCCTATTGAAGAAAACCCGCTTTACAAGCGCAGTAATATCAAAATGGAATTGGTGTTATAAAAAAAATCCGCTTTGCATTTTATTGCAAAGCGGATCGATCAGTTAATCTCCCCTTTTAACTAGTCATAAAATTATCTGGATACCACATGATTTTTCCCATAGTTGTTATCCCAGTACTCTTGCCCATTTACTTTGTAAACCACGGCATACTCTACTGTACTTATGGATTTATCAAATCTCACGCTTCCGTCCCATCTCTCAATACCAAACTGATTTGGACTTTGGATATAAAAAAACGGACCGCTATACCAATAGTTTCTATACTTAAGTGTAAAATAGTTTTGTGTTTGCCATCCATCGGTTGTATACAGTACACCTACTTCTTTACTTGGCGCCAGATTTCTAACATCTACCGTTACTTGTAAAGAATTTTGATCATAAGTGGGTAAATAATACAAATTATCAAAATCAGTATCTACACTCAGATTGGCATTAGGATCAGCAATAAAATATCCATCTCTTCTATCCATTCTATAGTTTGCTCCACTATTGTTATCCCAGTATGTATTTCCGTTGACAACATACTTCACCACAAATTCATTGGCATATACCGGAGAAACACCATATCCTTGAATATTACTCTCCCCGGACCATAATTCGTTCTGATCATCTATCTCCATATTATAGCTTAGTGGAATTTCTTCCCACGTTCCATCTATTTTTTCATGATATATACTTACTTGTTTGTCAAAAGCGAGATCTGCAACTTTCACGGTAAACTTTCTGGTATAGGTGGTATACCCTCTGTATCCGCCAGAAGACGTCCATGATTTAATTAAACGTACTTGATCCGAACTTTTGACCGTGATTTCAGCTTCAGAAACCAAGCTCTCCGGGCCTACCATTAGATCATCTTCTGTTGTACAAGAAAAGATAACTAAACTCATTAATAAATAAACACACTTTTTCATTGTTGATGGTTTTAAAAGTTAATATTTGGTTAGTTCGATGTATTTACTGTGTAATTTCTACCATAATTATTATCCCAATATTCCTGACCTGCTGTTTTATATACCACTGCATATTCGATTGAAGTTACACTGCGATCTACCTGTACAGAAGTTTCCCACTTATCGATATCGAATTGATTAGGGCTTTGTATATAATGTGCATACCCCACTCTAAAATACCTCTGATAACTTAACAAAGCCCTTTGAGTAGTTACCCAATTATCTGTGGTGTATACAACTTCTACACTTCCTGTTGACCCATAGTTTCTTCTTGCATCAACATTAATTGCAAAATAACTACCAGAAAATCGTGTATAATACAGATCCACCATTACTTCTATTTCTGGTGATAACTGGGCTCCTATATTTACAGGCATACTGTAGTTCGAACCATTATTATTATCCCAATAGGTTTGTCCATCAACTACATATTTAACTACAAATTCATCACTATAGATTTCTGTATCCGGTTCTACTTCACCTACCCAGACTTCTTCATCTTCATTAATACTTTGCTTGAAGCTCAGAGGGATGTCAACCCAATTTCCATTATATGTAGCGTGATGAATAAATACTTGTTTATCAAAAGCCAGGTTTTTTACTTTAACAACAAAACGTCTTACGTATCGTCTTCTTACAGGACTACTACTGTTTGATGTCCAGGCCCGAAGAAGTGTAACGTTATCTGAGCTATTTTTTGTAGCTACTTCAATTGATTCTGTCACAGAATCAATTTGGTCAATGTCTTGAGTACATGAAATTAAACCCAACACAACTACTAATAAGGTTATAATTTTTCTCATAATTATTGTTTGTTAAAATGATTGTGGTTTTGTTTTTTGTTCGTCTTACTTTTCGAAAAAGTTTAGTGGTTATCAAAAGCTTTAACCTTAAGATATATCAGGGTTATTTCCCTCACAATTAGCGGGTTTAGAATTAACAATTATTTCACAAAAAACGATTTCGTTAAGAAGAATTTTTAACCAAAATTTAAATTCAAAAAATTGGAATTGCAGAGTTCTTAAAAACTAAGAATATGTATTAGCGAAGTGATTTTAGTTGCGAAAATTTATAGTTGTATCACCGCGAAAATTTTAGGTCATATTTTCACCACAAAACAAACACGAAAACCTTTTCAATGGTTTTTATGAAAATTGACGATAAAAGTTTTCGTAAAAAATAAGTCCTGAATCTTAAACTTCTTAAACATACAGAACTTCAGTACACAATTTTACATCTATACTTGTGAGTATGATTATCAAAAATTAATTATTAATCCTTAAAAACCATACACACATGAAAACAAAATCATTCTTAAAACTATCATTTGCAATTGCCACCTTTACTTTAGGAGTTACCAGTTGTGAAAATGAAACCGAAACCACTAACCAAGAAACTACAGTTGCCGAAATTCCTGAAAAAATTATACCTGTAAGCAAAGCCATTAACGAGTATAATAATTTTTATAATACACGTATTGCACCATTACAAAATGAAACTGCCACCAAAGACAACCGTGCAGTGTGGTATGATCTACAAACATTAGAAAATTACCTGCAAAAAATTGAAACCGTAACGCAACAAAAAGGAATTGAAATTACTAATTTAGGTTTTGTTCTTGGAGTCGATTCCAATAATAAAAGAACAGTATTTCTTGCTCCTATGACTTTTGATTCAGAATCAGGAATTAACAGGGCATTTTCGATAGATAATGATAAGATTACTTTCTTACATGCCAGTCCTTTTGATAATCATGCAAAAATTAATAATGAAGCAAAATCTGCAACTACAAATCAAAGCTTGATCTTGAGTAGTGATGGATACATCTCCTCAGCCAAGGCTGTCACCATGTACAATAATTATTATGACTCTAAGCTTAAACCCTTAACCGATGTGATAGAAAATGATACCAGAATCTGTTTTTACGAAAAGGGAGTGTTTAAAAACTACCTGACATACATCAAACAACAAGCAGCAAACAACAACATTAACGTATCCGGTATAAATATGGTATTTGGGGTATATGGAAAAGATGCTTCGTTTGGAGCTTATGCGAATCATCAAACATTATTCTTTGCTCCAACCACTTCTGAAGCTAAAAGCCAAAACAATAACAGCTCGTATACTTTAGTAGATAATAAAATAATCATTTTGGACTTTAGTCAAACTCATTTAGAAAAAATAGTTTCCAAATTTAACGGTTTAGGATCTACTTCAATAGCGAATGAAGTCACAGGAACACCTCCAATGGGTAGATAAGACATCTAGCTAAATATCAATAAAATGGCATGAAATAGCACTTCAAAAAGAGATAAGGAGAATTATTCTCCTTATCTCTTTTTTTTATTATTCAGCAACAGTCAATCCACTTTTTTACCCAGGGGTTTTTCCCCCTCTCCTAGGTTTTCAGTTTTTAACATTTAAAGCCGAAACTCTGGCAAAAACACCTTAATCACAAGGGGTTACCATACGCATTCTTTAACAAAACTTATGATTCACTTTTTATAACTATATAATAATAGTATTTTTAGTAATCACTAACATCCTAAACACCTAAACAATGGACAATAACACTAAATTTTCTGACCGGTTCAAAAGCAATATATTAGGATATATTCTAGCACTTGCGATAGGGGCCGGTGGAGCTCTTTTTTTCACTCAGGGACATGAAGTAGGCCAAGATCCCTATCCTCCGAATGGTAATCCCCCAGAAGACCTTCTTAGCCCAGAACAAATGGGAGATTTATACTATCGATATGCCGATAAACGCTCACCAGTAATTGATAGTGCAGAAAGAAGAAACATACCAGATTTTGAAGCTGTAAGATCGGTAACTTTTGAATATCAGGATTTAAAAAACTATATCGCATATATAGAAAATAATTCTGTCGAAGCAAAGGCGACAATCTCTGGATTACGATTTTATTACGGGAAATATAGAGATGACAAACCTAGTAAGCAAAAAGGAAGGCAGGTCTTATTTTTTAATCCGACGGTATTTGATAAAAATGAACAAAAAGACCTTGCCTATGCTATTGACAGATCAGGAGGCGAAGCATCGATTGTTTATTTGAAAGATATTATAGCCCCACCTGCAACTAAGAGTGACACCCTTCAAAAACCTAACTCTAGCGGTTCATCAGAAAAATTAAATATCAAAAATGAAGCCTCTGTGCTTTCATTTTTTAATTTTTCTACGGTAATGAGCATAGAAACTCAAGGAAAGAATGGCGGTGGCCAACAAAGTCCTCCTCCATACAATATCGAGTAAAATTAGAGCGCAAAAATGAATATAGAGGCGTATACATTCCTTCGGGATTTTTCAACACTTTTTATAGGGCTTTTATGCCCTATAATTGGATCTTTCTATTTTTATAAATATAAAGACTCTGTATTAAAACATTTTCTAACCTATTTATGGATAAGCGTTATCATAGATTATGGGGCATATGTTGCTAGAGAATGGTTTGATATTCGAAATAACGGGATTGTATACAATCTATTTTTCTTCTTTAGTTTTTTATACTTATCATCATTGTATTATAGAATTCTAAGAGATCCCAGAAATAAGAAGGCCGTACTATTTTTTATAGTTATCTATATAGTAGCATTTATAATTGGAGGATTTTATGAAAACTATATTGTAGATTTTCAATCTATACCATTTATAGCCGCATCTATTTTGTTTGTGCTACAAGCAACTTTATATTTCATTGAAATATTGAACAGCGAACGTATTTTATATATAAAAAAGAATCTCTTTTTTTGGATTAGTATAGGTATTCTTGTTTATTATGTTGGCAATATTCCTTTTCGAATTGCAATTAAGTATTATCTTGAAAAAGAATCTTGGACTATATTATTTTCACTTTTATTTGTGTTGATTATTTTATCTAATATTTGCTATATGATAGGCTTTATATGGAGCGACAAGAAACAGCAATACTAATAACCACTATCGTATTGGTGGTAATTATTGTAATCATGATTTCTCTTTTTTTAATTTTTCAAAAAAGGAAGAATACTCTATTGCTACAACAAAAAGAAGATCAGCAAAGATTTGAAAAATCTATAGCAGAAACACAAATCGAAATTAGAGAAGAAACATTACGCAATATTAGTTGGGAGTTACACGATAATATAGGCCAGTTACTCACGCTGGCCAAAATACAGGTAAGTGTCGCTCAAAATGATCCGAATAAACTACAAGAGGTTACCGACACCATAACCAAAAGCCTGGTAGAACTTAGATCTTTGTCTAAATTGATTAACCCAGACGCTATTAAGAGCCTAAGCCTGACCGAAGCCATAACTATGGAAATCGAGCGATTTAATCGCCTGCAATTCATTAAAGCAACAATAACAAGTAATGAAGAAATAGAACCGTTAGATGATAAAATTGAAATTATCATTTTTAGAATATTACAAGAGTTTTTTACCAATACGATCAAACATTCTAAAGCCTCAAACCTTGATGTTACTGTACATTATGACCAAGAAAAACTAGTTATTAATGCCAAAGATGATGGTGTTGGATTTAATATGAACGTCACGAACGCAAAACAAGGTATTGGCTTGGGTAATATACAAAACCGAGGGAAGTTGATTAATGCAGATGTGACTTTACAATCTCAAGAAGGAAAAGGAACAGCTATGATGCTTACCTATTACTATAATAAGAAAAGTTTAACCTCATTAGAAAATGAAGTTGATTAACTTTGTATCAAGAACTATGTACACAAACAAGAAGTCGTATTTTCGACTTACATAAAACACACACAGATGAAATATTCAGTTGTAATCGTAGAAGATCATATTTTACTCTCTCAAGCTTTATCAGGGTTAGTAGATGGGTTTGCTAAGTTCAAAATATTATATATCTGTAAGAATGGAAAAGAGCTTTTAACCCGTTTCAAAGACCCGAAAAACATTCCTGATATTGTACTTATGGATATCAATATGCCTATCATGAACGGTATAGAAACTACAGCCGTTTTAAAAGACGAATATCCCGATGTCAAGGTGTTAGCACTATCTGTTGAAGAAGACGAAAAAACCATTCTCAAAATGCTCAGGGCTGGTGCAAAAGGATATCTCTTAAAAGATACTGAAAAAAGTATCCTAGAAAATGCACTTATACAAATTCAGGAAACTGGTTTTTATCATACAAAAAATGTAACCAACTTATTAATAGGCTCTTTAAATCCCAAAAGCGAAGATAATATAGTACTCAAGGACCGCGAACTCGAATTTATTAAACATGCCTGCACAGAAAAAACGTATAAAGAAATTGCGGGCGATATGTGCCTAAGTCCAAAAACTATTGAAGGCTACAGAGATTCTATTTTTGAAAAATTAGACCTTAAGAACAGAACTGGGTTAGTAATTTATGCGATCAAGAACAAAATATTTGTTCCTTGAAACTATTCCTACATATTATAATTACTTTTGGCTCGTTTATTGTAATTAGAAAAAAATAAAATCACGACGATATGCAAATCGTCACGGTTTTATGGTTTTTTAAGTAAACTAACCATCTTATACTTCGTTAAAAACAGTGTTTTTTGTTTATTTTTGTGAGTAGAAGAACATTGACGATTTTATGCTAAAGCAACAATTAAATTTTAAACTTTCTCAGAAACTTTCTCCTCAGCAAATTCAACTCATGAAGTTGATACAACTTCCTACGCAAGCTTTTGAACAACGCCTGAAACAAGAAATGGAAGAAAACCCTGCTTTGGATAGTGGCAAAGAAAAAGCTGATGAATATGAAGATTCTTTTAGCAATGAGAATACTGGTGATGAAGACTATGGAACCGAAAAAATAGAAGCCGATATTAATGTAGATGAATACCTTAGTGATGATGAAATTCCGAGTTATAGATTAAGCTCTAATAATTACAGTAGTGATGATGAAGAAAAAAGTGTGCCTTATGCTTCGGGCACAACATTTCATCAGCATTTGATCAATCAACTAAATACATATAGATTTAATGAAGAAGAACGAGAAATTGCAGAATTTCTTGTAGGTAGTGTCGATGAAAGTGGCTACATAAGAAGGTCGGTAACCGATATTTTAGACGATCTGGCGTTTACTCAAAATGTATACACAACAGAAGATAAAATAGAAAGTATCTTAAAAACTGTGCATCAATTAGATCCCGCTGGTGTGGGGGCGCGCAACTTACAAGAATGTTTACTAATACAGCTTGATAGAAAAGAAACTACAATTCCGATCAAATTAGCTTCAGATATATTAAAAAATGCATTTGATCACTTTAGCAAAAAGCATTATGAGAAACTATTGCTAAAGTTTGATATTACTGAAGATGATTTAAAAGATGCAATAGAAGAGATTGAAAACCTTAATCCTAAGCCAGGAGGGGCCTATTCTGGAAATAATCGAATGATAGAGCATGTGGTTCCTGATTTTACCATTAGGATTATTGATGGCGAATTAGAACTAACACTCAATGGTCGTAATGCTCCAGAACTACACGTATCCAGAGAGTATAACAATATGCTGCAAGGGTATAAAGCAAGTAAAGAAAAATCAAAATCTCAAAAAGACGCGGTCTTATTTATAAAACAAAAATTAGATGCCGCAAAATGGTTTATTGAAGCAGTAAAACAAAGACAACAAACACTTTTTGTCACCATGAGTGCAATAATGCACTACCAAAAAAGTTATTTCCTTAGTGGAGACGAACGAAATCTAAGACCAATGATCTTAAAAGATATCGCTGATGAGATCGAAATGGACGTAAGTACTGTTTCAAGGGTAGCCAATAGCAAGTATGTTGATACCCCATACGGAACAAAACTTATAAAAGAATTTTTCTCTGAATCTATGACCAATGTTGAAGGAGAAGAAGTATCCACCCGAGAGATAAAGAAAATACTGGAAATAACTATAGGTGAAGAAGACAAGAAAAAACCGCTTACAGACGAAAAGCTTGCCAAAATCCTAAAAGAAAAAGGATATCCTATAGCCAGACGAACAGTAGCTAAATACAGGGAACAATTAGATATTCCTGTAGCCCGGTTACGAAAGAAAATTTGATGAACTTTTTTCTTAAAAGCATTTCTTATATTTTGCACCCCCTAGTAATGCCTCTTATCGGTGCAATAATTTATTTTACGGCTGCGCCTAGATTTATACCCGAAGAAATTGTTAGAGCAAAAATTTTTGGACTTATAATACTAACGGTCTTGATCCCAATAGTGTTGTTCTTTTTCTTAAAAAGCTTCGGAACAATAAATTCTATACATCTGGAAGAAGTTAAACAACGTAAAATCCCTTTATTACTTCAATCTATTTTACTTATCATCGTCATAAAGGTAATTATAGATATATATCATTATCCCGAACTCTACTACTTTTTCTTAGGAGTATTATTTTCATCATTAAGCGCCATTTTCATGGTATTGTTTAATATCAAAGCCAGCCTTCATATGACAGGGGTTAGTGGAGTAACCATGTTTACCATAGCATTAAGCATTCATTTCGGAATGAATCTAACATTGTTAATTACTGCACTAATGATCGCTAACGGACTTGTAGCAACATCAAGATTACACTGTAAGGCTCATACAAATCTAGAACTAATTCTTGGATTTCTAATTGGTGTAATTCCACAGTTGACTTTGATTAATTTTTGGCTATAAAATATAGAATGTTAATCCTATTTTAGCAGGTCTCATCCCTACAGTTTCCTGCCCAATTAAAGCATCATCATTAAACAAAGGAGTTAAGCTATAATAAAAATGAAAATTAAACGTATTCCACCCAAAGGTAAATGTAACTCCCATTCTGAATCGATCCAATTCACTAATTCTTGTTTGTTTTATCTGACCTTCAGCACCTTTAAAATTTGATTGAAAAGAAAATAAATACCCTACTTTGAAGCCCGTATAAATTCTATAAAATTTATGAGTTTCTGGAACAGATGTACGCCATCTAAACTCAAAAGGAGCTTCTACAATATGTGTAGAAAATCGATTCGTACTAAAATCAACATCCTCCAGGCTACTAAATACAGTTTGCTGTGTACCTTCATCCTTATCCAAAAATAAATTATGATTATACACATTAAACGAATATCCGATCCCTAAACCAATGGCAACATCACGCTTCTTATTAATCGGCATATCTCTTATAAAACCTAAATGTAGTCCTCCCGAAAAACCTGATTGACGTATACCTTCCGGTCTATTTAAAAGTAAATTATACGTAAATCCAACATAAAATTGGTCTTCGCGATACAAAGAATCCAAAACTTTCTTCGGGCCACCATCCAGAACGTTTTCTTGTCCGAAAGAAACCAACATAAATGCGCTATAAAAAATAAATAGTAATGTCTTTTTCATGAGAATACTAAAATAAATTTATTTCTTTAGAAAACAGACAAACTTATATAAACAATATCAAAACTATACTAAAACCCTTGTTATAAAAGGATTTTAGTATAGTAAAGTTTAACAACAAGTTTATTCATTGAGTTCAGCCTCCATAATTTTCTGTGGATACATAGATCTAATTTTTCTGATTCGTTGTCTAACATTAGCTTTATTTGCTAAATAACTAACATCCTTAAGATCCTGTTCCATTGCTATAAATGTTTTTCCAAAGAGGCGTTTAGCTTCTCTATTCCTAAGCACAGTGTACGCCGCTATAAGCTCGTTTTGCACCGCTATAAAAGTCGCATAACTTGTTTTTATGCTACTTTTTAAAGAAATCACTGCTTTATCTGGATTATCAGAAGAGCCTGAATCTTTACTGCCTTTGCAATACACGCAATTTTTTGCTCCGTTATCCAAAAAAGCGATGGCCACTTTTTTTAAATCAGAGAGTTTCATTACTTTCCCTTCTACCATTAATTGATTTTCCTGGTTAATTGCTACTTCAAAAAGATTTTTTTTCTTAATAAAAGTGTCATTTTCACGATTCACGGGAGGCGGCAGCTTTTTAGTAATACCACTATCTATTTGAATTGTAGTAGTGACCAAAAAAAAGATAAGTAATAAAAATGCAATATCTGCCATAGATCCTGCATTAACCGCCGGTGCTAATCTTCTATTCATAATAATTCATATTTAGTTAATAATTACTTACACATTATAAACTGCAATCCTTTGCAATACGAATTATTAAGAAGAAAAACACAATGTTAAAAAATAGGTTTATCTGTGTATTCAATATCACAATTTTGGAAGGTTAGGATATTGATAATGATGATAAGTATAGATTACAGTATTCGTAAATGAACAATTGTTATGCCAAATTAACTACTTAAGTAGATTAATTTCATAAAAAAATCCCGCCGGTGGCAGGATTTTTTTATTGTATATTGGATTATTTTCTACACGATAATTATTTCAAATTATCGACTGCATCACCAGTTCTAGTAGTATAATTAATCTTCAACGCCTGAACTTCTCTTAGTTCACTTTTGATATCACCAACAAGTCCCATGTTGGTTTCTCCATCAACTTTTAAAGCTGTGGTTAAGAAAGGAATTAATTCCTCTCTCTTCGCTGCTCTTTCTGCGAGGATAAAAGCTTTTATATCACCTACCTCAGCAAATTTATCATTTAGCTGGATTCTAGCTTGATTACCGGCACTTGCGCGATATCTAGAACTTGGTTTTCCAGCATAAATATACATTACCAAATCTTTTTTATCAAGTTTTTCTATTTGGTCTGCATAAGGTAATTTGTTTTCAATCATTAACGTATTTTGACGCATTACCGTTGCCACCATAAAGAAGAACAATAACATAAATACGATATCCGGTAACGAAGCCGTAGAAATAGCAGGTAATTCACCGCTTTTTTTCTTATTAAACTTAGACATAAGATTTCTGTTTTATGTTATTACTATTTCTTTGGTTCTGCTTCAGAGAGTTTCTCTGGAAACAGAAACTGTATTTTCTTGATATCTTCTTTCAGTCTATCCTTATTTCCTGTGTAATTAACATCTTTAAGGTCTTTTTCCATTTGTACAAATGTTTTTCCAAAAAGACGTTGTGCTTCTCTATTACGTAACGCAGTATATGCCGCAACCAATTCATTTTGAACTGCTATATATGTAGCATAATTAGTTTCTCTATTGTTACGTAAAGAAATTACTGCTTTAGTAGGATTATCTGATGAAGAAGGATCTTTTGCTCCCTGGCAATAATTACAAGCTTCTTCTCCTTGACCTCCACCATTATCTAAGAACTTAACTGCAGCTTCACGAAGATCTTTTAGTTCCATCGGAACTTCTTCAACTAACAAATCATTGTTCTTATTGAGTTCCACAACAAAAATATTTTTTTGTTTTAGAACTGGCGGTTCAACATTATCCTCTTGAGGAGGAGGAAGCTTACGGCTAATACCACTATCTGTTTCGATAGTAGTCGTAACCAGGAAGAATATAAGAAGTAAGAATGCAATATCTGCCATAGATCCTGCATTTACTTCTGGTGCTGCTCTTCTTGCCATAATAATTATTTACCTATTAATTTTTTAATACCAGAAAGGAACATTAATCCAACTGCTACAGCAGCTAGCACGTAAAATGCATACAATCCGGTTCCTACCCATTTTGAGCCGCTGGCAGAAAGAACGTCTCCGTCTTTCATAGGTGTCTCTACACCGTCAGCTAATACAAAACCTATAATTACTATTACAGCGAAAGCTATAATACCAATTGCCGTATTTTTAAGGCCTGATGGGTTCTTTGCAAGTGTTGAAAACACTGCAATTAAAGTTGCTATTATGGTTACTACAAAAATAACCAATGTAAGACTATATAATGGAGTTACTGAAGACTCTGCTAATTCCAACGGAAGTTCTCTAGCTTCAGACACACCATTTTCAGCCATTAAGTCACTAATTGTGCTACTCATAACATACCAAAGGATACCTCCTAAGACACCTACACCTAGAACAATATATGATAATATTTTAGAAATTTTCATGTGTGTATATTTTTTAATTTGGAATGCCCATAAGCAATCCGATTAAAGTAACAAGAAAAATTAAACGCTTTCTTACTCTTTAATAAGAAAGAAGTTTATGAAGAAAATCTTCTTATTTCTTGTTTTTGTAAGCTACTAACATATCGATTAAAGTAATCGAAGCATCTTCCATATCATTAACGATTCTATCGATTTTAGCTACAATATAATTGTAAAAAATCTGAAGAATAATCGCTACGATAAGTCCAAATACCGTTGTTAGAAGTGCTACTTTAATACCACCTGCTACAAGAGAAGGCTGCATATCTCCAGCGGCTTCAATTTTATCAAATGCCTGGATCATACCAATTACAGTACCCATGAAACCTAACATTGGAGCAAGAGCGATAAATAAAGAAACCCATGATACGTTTTTCTCTAATTGTCCCATTTGTACTCCACCGTAAGCAACGACTGCTTTTTCTGCAGCATCGATGCTTTCATCTGCTCTATCAAGTCCTTGATAATAGATCGAGGCAACAGGTCCTTTTGTATTTCTACAAACTTCTTTAGCTGCTTCAACACCACCACTACTAAGTGCGTCTTCAACATTTTGTTGTAATTTCTTAGTGTTTGTCGTAGAAAGATTTAAAAAGATAATTCTTTCGATTGCAATCGCTAGACCAAGGATCAAACATAAAAGTACGATTCCCATAAATTCAGGTCCTCCTTCAATAAAACGTTTTTTAAGGTTTTGATGGAAGGATAACTCTTCTGTAGCATCTGCTGCTACATCATCTTGTGTTGTTGTCGTAGTTATAGGAGCAATTAATAATTGCACATTTGCCGTTAATAACTGGGCAGGTGCAGTAGCTGCTTGTAAGTTTCCAAAAGCCATTACCGCTACGATTGCCAGAATAGAAAATAATCTTTTCATTGCGCTGATTCTTAATTTTAATTAGTTAAAGGGTTAAAGATATAAAAATAATATAAAAATTATCATAAAATTAAATATATTGCAGAGAGGAAGGGATTCGAACCCTCGATACGCTTTTGACGTATACACACTTTCCAGGCGTGCGCCTTCGACCACTCGGCCACCTCTCTTTGTTTCCCCAAAAATGGGAGGGGCAAATAACAAAAAAAATGTTACCTGTTAAAATTTAGGGCGTTAATTTTCCGACATTTCCCCGCGTAATGAGGTTTCATATATGGTTTTGAGCACTTTAAGCGGTAAGTTTTCTCCTAACAAATACATTAATTTCGCTACAGCAGCTTCAGTTGTGATGTCTTGTCCAGAAATAACCCCCGCCTTTTTTAAGGCTACACTGGTGTCATATTTACCCATTTCGACACTACCTCCCGCACATTGTGTTACATTTACTACAGGTACTCCTCTTTTAACCAGATTAGAGATCAGATCGATAAACCATTTTTCTTTTGTGGTATTGCCTGCCCCATAAGTTTCTAAAATAACTCCTTTTATGGCGTTTACCGAGAGAATGCTTTGCAAAATATTTTCATTAATCCCCGGAAACATTTTGATTATAATGATGTTATTATCAAAATGGGTGTGATAGACCATTTTTTTGCGTCTGTTAACGGGTCTTAAAAAAGATGCATGAACTTTAAGATGCACTCCTGATTCTACTAAAGAAGGATAATTAAGAGATTGAAATGCTTCAAAATGCTCTGCATTAATCTTAGTTGTTCTATTCGCTCTTAATAGCTTATACTCAAAATAAAGTCCAACCTCAGTAATTACCGGCTTGCCTTTTTTTTGTAGTGCAGCAATTTGTACAGCAGTTATCAAATTTTCTTTAGCATCAGTTCTTAAATCACCTATCGGCAATTGAGATCCGGTAAAAATTATGGGTTTTGCCAAATTCTCAAACATAAAACTAACTGCAGATGCTGTATAAGACATCGTATCACTACCATGAAGCACTACAAAACCATCATAATCTTCATAACCACCGTTAATAATATCACCAAGTTCTTTCCATCGATCAACATTCATATCTGAAGAATCAATAGGAGTCGAAAAACTAACGGTATCTATAGTACAATCTAACTGCTTCAATTCTGGGATACTCAGCAATAATTCGTCGAAATCAAAAGCCGTTAGCGCTCCTGTCTCAAAGTCTTTGATCATCCCTATTGTACCACCGGTGTAAATAAGTAGTATGTGTGGCGAAGTATTCATAGAACAAATGAACAAAATTTTAAATGATCTTCAATATATTTAAACCCCAAATATGTCTTTAGAGTTTTGCGTAGTCATAGCAGCAATTTCTTCTGATGGTTTTTGATAGACTTCAGAAAGCCTATTCAGTACATTTATCAAATACGCACTTTCATTACGCTTACCACGATATGGCGTTGGTGCTAAATATGGAGCATCCGTTTCTAAAACTATATTCTCGAGAGGAATCTGGTTTAAAAAAGTATCGATTTTCCCGTTTTTAAAGGTTACTACCCCTCCAATTCCCAATTTCATATTATAACCGATTGCACGATGAGCATCTTCAATAGTCCCTGTAAAACAATGAAAAATCCCGAATAAACTATCCTCTTTTTCAGACTCCAAAACCTCAAAAATTTCTTCAAAGGCATCTCTGCAATGTATAACAATGGGCAATTTATATTGTTTTG
The DNA here is from genome assembly GCA_947497175.1 of uncultured Aquimarina sp. GTDB lineage: Bacteria > Bacteroidota > Bacteroidia > Flavobacteriales > Flavobacteriaceae > Aquimarina. The sequence continues at coordinate 220,575 of CANMFM010000004.1, forward strand.
CCAATCGAATCTGGTATCTAAACGCCTCTTGTTGCTGTTTTAAAAAAGTTTTATCCCAATACAGATCTATACCTATCTCTCCTACAGCGTAAAATTTTTTACCGGCATCTTGCTCAAAACGTTTCGCCAGTTCTTCTTCTACATGGGTCAATTCTTCTTCAAAATTCTCTTTTACATGGGTGGGATGCAATCCCATCATTAAAAAAACATGTTCCGGATATCTGGATTCAATATCATACATAGCTTTTGTATACGAAGAATCAATAGCGGGCACAAAAAAACGTGTTACCCCATTTTTGATAGCACGATCCATCATTTGATCCTGATCCTCTTCAAAAGCTTCGCTATAAATATGGGTATGGGTATCTGTTAGTATCATGCGGCAAAAGTAATTAAATTCCTTATCAGGAAAATACTTTGTAATAATTTCTTTTTATGAACAAAATAGTACCTTTACCTTTAGAATTTTATACTATATATGAGTACACTTCGGCAGTTTTTAACCCAAAAAGGATATCATAGAATTAAGCTAATCTTAACAAAAACAAATCATTTTGAAGTCCAAGCGATTTTAAATGGTATTGAAGGTAATTTTATTGTAGATACTGGCGCCTCAAATTCTTGTGTTGGTTTTGAAGCTACAGAAAAGTTTGATCTTTTTACCCAAGATAGTGATGTAAAAGCCGCTGGTGCTGGAGCAACCGATATGCTTACTCAACTTTCGAAAAAAAACACCGTCGAAATCGGCAAATGGTCTAAAAAGAACCTTTCACTTGTTTTGTTCGATCTAAAGCACGTAAACGAAGCTTTAATCACCCACCAGGCAGAACCAGTTGATGGGATTATTGGTGCTGATATCTTAAAACGAGGAAAAGCTGTGATTGATTACGAAAGAATGTGTTTGTTTTTAAAGTAAATAACCGATTCAATTTCATTTTATATTCTTACATAAATCGTAAGCAACATTGTAATTTCAGTTTTATTATTATCGATACTCCAGTATTTCTCTTATATTTTTATTCCTATTTTCTTTAAACAATTACCCATAATTGGTTGTCTAATTGCATACTAAATTGCTACTTTTGCGTTTTACTAACTAAAATTTCTCATGAGCAACACAAAATCGGCAAAATCTGCATTAATTTCTGTATTTAGCAAAGACGGATTAGCACCTATCGTAAAAAAATTAGACGAACTTAATATTACTATTTATTCTACCGGAGGAACCGAAAAATTTATTAGAGATTTGGGAATTAACGTAGTTCCTGTTGAAGACGTTACTTCATACCCATCAATTTTGGGCGGAAGAGTAAAGACCCTGCATCCGAAAGTATTCGGAGGGATTTTAAATCGTCAAAATAATGATAGTGATGTTGCCGAACTTGAGCAATATGAAATTCCGCAAATTGATATTGTAATTGTAGATCTTTATCCTTTTGAAAAAACTGTTGCTTCGGGTGCTGCCGAACAAGATATAATTGAAAAAATTGACATCGGTGGTATTTCGCTAATAAGAGCTGCTGCCAAAAACTTTGCCGATGTTACCTGTGTAGCTTCGGTTGATGACTACGCTGATTTTTTAGAAATTATTTCTGAAGGAAAAGGAAGTATTTCTTTAGAAGACAGAAAACGATTTGCTGCTAAAGCTTTTAATGTGTCTTCTCATTATGATTCTGCAATTTTTAATTATTTTAATAGTGATCACAAAATAGCTTCATTAAAAATTAGCGAGACCAAGGGCAAAACATTACGTTATGGCGAAAACCCGCATCAAAAAGGATTCTTCTTTGGAGATTTTGATGCGATGTTCGATAAGGTACACGGTAAAGAGTTATCATACAATAATCTTTTAGATGTTGATGCTGCCGTTAATCTGATGAACGAGTTTAAAGGAGAAGCTCCTACTTTTGCTATATTAAAACATAATAATGCCTGTGGTTTAGCTCAAAGAGATACGGTGCTTCAATCATATGTTGACGCCTTAGCAGGAGATCCCGTTTCGGCATTTGGAGGAATTTTGATTAGTAATACACAACTAGACAAAGCAACAGCAGATGAAATTCATAAACTATTCTGCGAGGTAGTAATTGCTCCTTCTTACAGCGATGAAGCTTTAGAAATTTTAAAAGGAAAGAAAAATAGAATTATCTTAATTCAAAAAAATATAGAACTCCCAAAAACGCAGGTTCGCTCTTGCCTTAATGGATCCTTGGTTCAAGATAAAGATCTTAAAACCGATGCCAAAGACGACTTAAAGACGGTTACCAAAGTAGCACCAACGTCTGAGCAAATTGAAGATCTTTTATTTGCATCTAAAATTTGCAAACACACGAAGTCGAATACCATAGTTTTTACTAAAGGCAAACAATTATTAGCTAGCGGAACAGGACAAACCTCTAGGGTAGATGCCCTAAAGCAATCTGTAGAGAAAGCAAAATCGTTCAACTTTGATCTTAACGGTGCCGTTATGGCGAGCGATGCATTTTTTCCATTCCCGGATTGTGTAGAATTGGCCGATAAAGCAGGTATAAAAGCTGTAATTCAACCCGGTGGTTCGATAAAAGACGAGTTAAGTATAGCATATTGTGATCAAAACGGAATTGCAATGGTTATGACCGGAACACGTCATTTTAAACATTAATTTATTACATTTACTGAATTTTAACCCCTTTTTTCGACTTTTTATGGGATTTTTTGACTTCTTTACCGAAGAGATCGCAATAGATTTAGGTACCGCTAATACATTAGTTATTCACAATGATAAAGTTGTAGTAGACAGTCCTTCTATTGTAGCCAGAGATATTATGACTGGTAAAATTATTGCCGCCGGAAAAGAGGCTGCTATGATGCAAGGAAAAACCCACGAGAATATAAAAACTATTCGTCCTCTTAAAGATGGTGTAATTGCTGATTTTGATGCGAGTGAAAAGATGATTAGTCTTTTCATCAAAGACATTCCTGCTTTAAAGAAAAAACTCTTTGCTCCTGCACTGCGTATGGTAATTTGTATTCCTTCAGGAATTACTGAAGTAGAAATGCGAGCCGTTAGAGAAAGTGCAGAACGTGTTAATGGTAAAGAAGTTTATCTTATTCACGAACCTATGGCTGCTGCAATCGGTATTGGTGTAGATATTATGCAACCCAAAGGAAATATGATTGTAGATATTGGTGGTGGTACAACTGAAATTGCAGTAATTGCTCTTGGAGGTATCGTGTGTGATAAATCAGTAAAAATTGCAGGTGATGTATTCACCAATGATATTATATATTACATGCGTACGCAGCACAATCTATATGTTGGAGAGCGTACTGCCGAAAAAATAAAAATACAGATAGGTGCAGCTACCGAAGACCTCGAAATACCTCCGGAAGAGATGAATGTTCAGGGACGTGATCTCTTAACAGGAAAACCAAAACAAGTACAGATTTCTTACAGAGAAATGGCCAAGGCACTCGACAAATCTATTCTGCGTATAGAAGATGCCGTGATGGAAACGTTATCACAAACTCCTCCAGAACTTGCAGCAGATATATATAACACAGGAATATACCTTGCAGGAGGAGGTTCTATGCTTCGTGGATTAGATAAACGTTTATCTCAAAAAACTGATTTACCTGTTTATATTGCAGAGGATCCGTTAAGAGCAGTGGTAAGAGGTACAGGGATTACACTTAAAAACTTAAACCGATATAAAAGCGTATTGATTAAATAGGATTTCAAAAAAATAGATTCAAGAATATACCTAAATTTCTGATTTTACGTTATCCTGCTTTACTATAGTATGGCTGAAGTATAAAGCCTAGATAATGGAACGTTTAACCTGAAAAATAATCACACCCTAGAGCATGCAGCAGATCATTAATTTTTTAATACGAAATAAACATTCGCTGCTATTTCTTTTATTATTAGTATTATCGTTAATTTTCACTATACAATCACATTCTTATCACAAAGGTAAATTTGTAAGTTCAACCAATTTTATAAGCGGGGGTGTATATGGATGGCAACACTCTGTTAGTGATTATTTTAGGCTAAAAAAAGAAAATGAGCGGCTTTTAGCAGAAAACGAGCGGCTCCACAATCAATTAAGTGCGTACACATTAGACACTGTAAATCAAATATACACAGACAGCATATCCTTCAACAAACCATATACCTTTATAAAAGCAAGAGTCATTAAAAATGATTATAGTAAAATTGACAACTATATTTTAATTAATAAAGGAGAAAAAGACAGCATCTTTACAGATATGGGAGTGATTACAGACAAAGGCATAATTGGAATTGTAGAAAACACCTCCAAAAACTATGGAAGGATAATATCTATCCTAAATAGTAATTCTCGTATCAATGCCGGATTAAAAAAATCGAATCAATATGGTTCTTTAGTATGGAACGGCAATGACCCTAACATCGTTCAATTAGAAACAATACCTAGGCAAGCTATTTTAAAAGAAGGCGACACTATTATTACGCATGGACGATCAACTATTTTTCCGAGGGGCATCGGGATTGGCACCATAGTCAACTATAAATTAAATCAAAACAAGAGTTATTATCTCATCGATGTCAAATTATTTAATGATATGACCGATATTGGATTCGTATATGGCATAAAGAACAGTAGCGCTCAGGAAATCAAAAGTTTAGAAGAATCAGGAGATGAATAGGGACACAGCGTTACAAATAAGTAGATTTATGGTACTGGTTTTGATTCAGGTAATGGTTCTGAATCACATTAATTTTTTAGGATACCTAAACCCATATATTTATATCATTTTCATTCTTTTAGCCCCAATTAACATTAACAAAAGTCTTTTACTTTTAATTAGCTTTATATTAGGGTTAATTATGGATTTTTTTGGTGATTCTGGGGGGGTTCATGCAGCTGCCTGTACGATCATAGCATTTTTTCGTCCCGTAGCATTACGAACTGTATTTGGATTGAGTTATGAGTTCCAGACCTTAAAATTAAGTAACCTAGGATTTGGTGAAAGGTTTACCTATGTTACTATAATGGTTTTAACACATCATATTGTTCTATTTTCATTAGAAATTTTTAACTTCTCGCATATACTATTAATTGCAAAAAAAACGTTATTTACCAGTTTATTCACTATAGTGATTACCTTACTGGTTTTGGTATTGTTTAGAAGAAAAGATTCATGAGAAAATTATTACTGTATCTTATTATAATTACGACAGGTCTTGTCTTTGTTTCGAGACTCTTTTATTTGCAAATTTACAATACATCATTTGCATCTTTATCAGAGGATAATGCCGTAAAAGTAATTTATGATTATCCGCAAAGAGGAGCGATCTATGATCGTAATGGTAGATTATTGGTTACCAATCAACCCTCTTATGATGTTATGGTCATCCCAAGAGAATTAAAATCTTTTGACACCTTAGAGTTTTGCTCGATTCTTAAAATTAGCAAAGATAAACTTATAAAAAGACTGAATAAGGCTAGAGTATACTCCCCTAGAGTTCCTTCAATAATAATTCCACAGTTGACTAAAGATGAATACGCTTATCTACAGGAAAAAATGCGGAAATTTGAGGGTTTTTATATTCAGAAACGTTCGCTGAGGGATTACCAAACAGTACACGCCGCAAATGTTTTGGGATACATAGGAGAAGTAAATGATGCCTTAATCAAAAAAGACCCTTACTATCTCTCGGGGGATCTTATTGGAATTGATGGCGTTGAAAAACAATATGAAAAAGAGCTTCGAGGAATCAAAGGCGTAAAACGAATTCAAAAAGATAGATTTAACAGAGATATCGGCCCCTATAAAGATGGAAAATTCGACACCTTACCTGTAAACGGAAAAGATCTTACAATTACAATTGATGCTAAGCTTCAAGCGTATGGACAAAGGTTGATGAAAAACAAAAGAGGAGGTATTGTGGCATTAGAACCTTCTACCGGAGAAATTCTTGCTATGGTTACAGCGCCTACCTATAAGCCAGAATTATTAGTTGGCAGAAAACGATCTCCAAATTTTACAAAACTCGTTTACGACACCATTGCTAATCCATTATTCGATAGAGGTATCATAGGAGAATATCCGCCAGGATCTCCTTTTAAGACGATTAACGCATTAATAGCATTACAAGAGGGCGTTATTGACACTAAAGAAAGTGTTTCATGCAGGATGGGATATTATTATGGTCGAAGAGGTCAAAAACTGGGGTGTCATTTTCATAAAAGTCCGCTTAGCATGATACCCGGAATTGCTCATTCTTGTAACGCATACTTTGCCACGGCATACAGAAGAATTATAGAAAAATACGATACCCCACAAGAAGGGATAGATGTCTGGAGAAACCATGTACAAAGTTTTGGACTGGGGAAATATTTGGGCAATGATCTGGCAACAGGTAAACGAGGCAAGGTACCCAATTCTGATTACTATAATAAAGTATATCAATATCCAACCTATAAATGGTATGCTACTGCTACATTATCAAACGCTATTGGACAAGGAGAAGTACTCTCAACCCCTATTCAATTAGCCAATATGACCGCTGCTATCGCAAACAGAGGCTATTATTATACTCCACATATTATAAAAGCTATTGATGGCAAACCCATTGAGAACGAAAATTATACCAAACCCAAGATTACAACAATTGACCCTTCACATTTTGAACCTGTCATTGAAGGGATGCACCAAGTATATACCAATGGTACTGCCAGTTTTTTGCAAGTTAAAGGGATAGATATTTGTGGAAAAACAGGAACTGCAGAAAATTTCACCAAGATCAACGGCGTAAAAACACAACTTACTGATCACTCTGTTTTTATAGCCTTTGCCCCAAAAGACAATCCCAAAATAGCGCTTGCAGTATTTGTAGAGAATGGGTATTGGGGAGCTCGATATGCAGGTAGAATAGCTTCATTAATGATTGAAAAACATTTAACAGATTCTATATCACGAACAGATCTAGAAGATTGGATACTCACCCATAGCCTTGAGGAAGAATACGCAAAACCTTATAGTGGCCAACCTTTTAAAATTAATCAATAATGGCAAAATCGAGTGTAGCCGCTATTGATTGGATAACGGTTTTATTATTTTTATTATTGGTGGGATTTGGATGGGGAAATATTTATTCGGCCTCATATGAAGGTGAAGCGTTCTCTTTATTTGATTTTTCTCATGCGTATGTAAAACAAGCCTATTGGATTTTATTGAGTATTATACTCATCATCATCATCCAGGCCATTGAGGCAAAATTTTATGAACGATTTGCCGGCTTAATTTATGTACTATCTATACTATCCCTTTTGGGCCTTTTTGTTTTCGGAAAAACTATTTCTGGTGCAACTTCTTGGTATGCTTTTGGCCCGGTAGGTTTACAACCTTCAGAATTTGCAAAAGCGTGTACTGCATTAGCATTAGCAAAATACTTAAGCGATATGCAAACCAATATCAACCTTCTTGGCCATCAAGTAAGGGCTTTTTTAATTATTGCTTTACCCGCAATACTAATCATCCCCCAACCTGATCCTGGAAGCGCCTTGGTATATGCTGCCTTTTTCTTTCCACTTTATAGAGAAGGGCTAGCGGCTATATATTTGATTGTAGGTGTTTCTGCGGCAACGCTATTTATACTCACCCTTCTTTTTAAACCGCTGTGGGTAGTACTAGCTATTGCTGCTATTATGGTTTTTATTTTAATCAGAAACAGGAAACAAAAACCTAAGTATTCGAGATATCTTTTAACAATTATAGTAGTTACCGGCTTCTGTTTTTCTGTGAATTATATCTTTAATAATGTATTTGAACAACGACATAGAGATCGATTTAATATCGTACTAGGAAAAGAGGTTGACTCCAAAGGTATTGGATATAACACGAATCAAAGTCAAATTGCAATTGGTAGTGGTAGTTGGACTGGAAAAGGATGGAAAGAAGGCACACAAACCAAAGGAGGATTCGTTCCTGAACAACACACAGATTATATATTTAGTACCGTAGGTGAAGAATGGGGATTTTTAGGTGCTACTATGGTCATTATTTTATTTATTTTATTGTTAGTACGGCTCATCAATTTGGCAGAGCGCCAAAAATCCCAGTTTAGCAGAGTCTACGGCTACAGTGTGGTAGGTATATTATTTATTCATTTTGCGATCAACATTGGAATGGTGACTGGTTTGCTCCCTACTATTGGCATCCCACTTCCGTTTTTTAGTTATGGAGGATCAGGGCTATGGGGATTTACCATTTTACTCTTTATCTTTATTAAGTTAGATGCGAATAGAGTGAATGAATGGTAGGTGCCAAAGCACTTAAAATTTCCAACCCTGTCTACTGGCTGATGCCTCTAATGTAGCTTCAATATCATCTTCTAACTTCGGAAAGAAATCAATTCCGGTAAGCGCTTCAACACGGTCAACAGAAACCACAAATTCTTTAAGAGAAGCCTTTGAGTTCTTAGCTTCCATCAAAAAAGCAATTATTTTAGGACGGTCAGCACTAGTACTCAGTATTATTTTATAGAAATATTTTGGCACCGAAACCGCCTCATAACCTATAGTTTTTAGATCATTAGATAAAACACCTCCGGTTACCACATATACTCCATTATACAATTTTGCCCAATACCGTACTTTTCGCTCTAAATCATTCCATATACCGCTATTAAATTCATGATTTTGAGGGGTTACATTTGACGTTAAAAATGTCTCTTCAAAAGCCTTGTAACTAAATCGTCTATCCCCTGCCGGGCATAAATGCCCTCTATCATATCCGGATTTTTTATAATTACGCCAATCTGCAGACAAAGTGCTAACTCTTTTGTCTACTTCAAAAAAAGGCCGTTTAAAATCGTTAGACGACAGATGCTCTTTTTTTAAGTGGTATGCTACCCACTCTGCCTGTTCATGCTTTTCAGAATATGACAAAGAATAATGTTTGTGCGTTATTATAGTGCCTGTTGTTGATGTTGGGAGATAAAAAAAACTAAGTTTGGGTGGGTTGTCTTCTTTATCATCTGTATAGGTTTCGAAGTTACCTTGTCCGGTATATTCTTCAAAATAATAAAACCCTATGGTGACCAGAATAAGTAATAGTGGATATAGATATTTTCGTTTCAATTTGTTCTATTTAGTAGCGAAATGCAAAAATAATTTCTTTTCACCAGCTTACCATATCGTAAGCTACCTTTTTACATCTAAAGCATCTCGCAATGCATTACCAATAAGCATAAATGCCATAACAAGACTCATAATCGCTAATCCTGGGATGACCGCCAGATATGCTTTTCCTAAAATAATATAAGAGTAATGGTCTTTGATCATAGCTCCCCAACTTGGCATTGGAGGTTGTGCTCCTATACCTAAAAAACTTAACCCACTTTCGATAAGTATTGCTCCTGCAAAATTTGCTGCAGAAATTACAATCACCGGCGCTAAACTATTAGGTAATACGTGTTTAGTAATTATTCTAAAATTAGTAAATCCCAAGGCTCTGGCTGCAGTTACATACTGCATTTGTTTTACACTTAATACTTGCCCTCTTACCACACGTGCAACCTCGACCCACATTGTTAAACCTACAGCGATAAAAACCTGCCAAAAACCTTTACCTAGAGCCAATGTTATTGCGATCACTAATAAAAGTGTTGGTATAGACCAGGTAACATTGATCAACCACATAATAGCAGCATCTATTTTACCACCAAAATAACCTGCTATTGCACCTAAGGAGATTCCTAAAACCAAAGAAATTAAAACAGCGATAAACCCAATTGAAAAAGAAATTCGAATCCCAATAAGCATTCTACTCAATAAATCTCTTCCGTATTTATCTGTTCCTAAAACAAATATTTGAGGGTTAATATAGGTATTGACGATCTCATCGGGTGTCAAATGACCCGGAAAGATCTTCAATTTAATTTCTTTTGAAACACCTTTGATTTCGCCCTCGCTATACGGAGAAATCTTCAATACATCCTTTTTTAACAAATAATTTTCTATGGGAATTTCTGTATCTGTATTTTTTTCTCCAAAAAACAGTCTATTGAGCAAGGATTGATCTCCAGTTTCTTGAGAAGGGATGGTCAACATCTTTACACTAAACCCTGGTGGCTTAGAATGAATAGATAAATGCATCTGATTGGCATTCTGAGAATTATCTGGGGCTAAAACATATGCGAATACTGCAACAATTGCGCACAATACAATGAAGTAAAAACTCAAAACGCCCCAAAAATTCTTTTTGAATTTTTGGAGCGCCAGTGTACTTAAAGACTTTGATTTTGCTCTAGGCATTAATGTGTTAATTCTTAAGTGTGAGAGGATTTTTAGATCTTCTAATGTTATTGATTTTCATATCCTCTAGTACACTAATAGCCTCTTCTACATAAACATCTTTACTAAGATCTTTATGCCATCTTTTTCTTTTTTCTGCTAAAATCGAATCGCTTTTAATTAAATTTTGCTCATAAGGCAACGACTCAAAAACAAGATCAGTTTTATAATCGTCTATGGCTTCAAATCGCTCTGCTTGCTTTTCATTAAGCTCGATGTTTGCTTTATACCTTTCATATTTCAAAGAATAGATATCAACATCTCTTTTTTGTCTAACCCATTTAGCATTTTCTTCAATTAACTTTAATTGTTCATTCTTAGACATTCTTAGTTTACTATTGCTTATGGTTTGATCAAAATCAATGTAACCATTCCAACTTTCGTAATCAGCAGGAGGTATTTTATCCCATGGCAAAGGATTTTCTTGATCTTTCTCTCCAATATCTATATAACTATATCGATCTGGCACTACAACATCACTCTTTACACCTTCTAATTGTGTAGAACCTCCATTTACTCTATAAAATTTTTGAGTTGTAAGTTTTAAAGCTCCTAAGTCGCCAAAATCATTACTGCGCATCCATCGGTTAAGATCCATTACATTTTGCACAGTACCTTTACCGTAAGTTTGTTTACTTCCAATGATAATAGCTCTTTTATAATCCTGCATAGCTGCCGCCAAAATCTCTGAAGCAGAAGCAGATAGCTCGTTCACGAGTATTACTAAGGGACCATCCCATAAAATGTTCTTATCTTTATCACTTAATACTTCTGGAGATTCTCCTTTGGTACGAACTTGCACCACTGGGCCTTTTTCGATAAACAACCCGGCAATATCGACTACTGTTTGAAGCGAACCCCCACCGTTATCTCTCAAGTCAATTACCAGACCATCCATGTTTTGTTCTTTAAGACGTATAATTTCTTGTTTTACATCTTTAGCAGCGTTACGTTGATTATAATCCTGCATATTAAAATAAAACTTAGGCAAATTAATAACTCCAAAAGCTTTATCATTTTTCTTTACAATAGAAGATTTTGCATATGTTTCTTCTAGCTCAACAACGTCTCTTACAATTTCTACAACTTCAATAGTACCATTGACTTTTTTTACGGTAAGCGAAACTTTTGTTCCTTTTGGGCCCTTTATTAAACTTACAGCATCATCAAGACGCATTCCAACGATACTTACAGGCTCTTCTTCATCTTCTTGTTTAACCTTCATGATAAAATCACCAACCTCAACCTTATTGCCTCTCCATGCCGGTCCTCCAGAAATAATTTCAATAATTTTAACATTGTCATTTTTCTTCTGTAATCGGGCTCCAATTCCTTCTAGTTTCCCAGACATAGCAATATCAAATCGATCTTTATCTTGCGGGGCAAAGTAATAGGTATGCGGATCAAATTCTTCTACAATAGAATTGATATAAATTGAAAACCAATCCTTTCGTTCTAAATCATCTGCAAACTCAAAATATTCTTTAAGTGAAGTCATTGTATTCTCACGAGCTTCTTTTTCAAACTCCACAGGTGTTTTACCTTTGTAGTCGCTGTTTTTTGCAATAGAATCGGCCTGTTCTTCAAACTTATCATAATAACTAGAAAGTGCATTAAATTTAAGTTGAAGTCTCCAACGGTTTGTCATTTCCTTTTTATTTGCTGCATAAGGCAACTTTTCATAATCCGTATCGATAGCCTCATCTTTATCAAAGTCAAAAGGTTCTTTCAATATTTCTTTGTATAATGACCTAGCTTCGGTCATTCTTTTTTGTAATCGGTCATAGGTAAGATTGAAAAAAGAAATGTCTTTATTTCTTATTTCGTCATCGATAAGCTTTTCATATTTCTTAAACTCTTCGATATCACTTTTATAGAAATAACGTTTAAGAGGGTCTAAAGCATCTATATAATCAGAAAAAACTTCCTTAGAGAAATCATCATTGATATCTTTGGCATCATAATGACCCTTTCCTAACACATAACTTATCAAATCAATCAGCAGCTTATCTTTATCCGGGTCATTTTCAACTTTAGTAGTAAAACTGCACGAAGCAGCAGAAACAATCACGGCAAGCATCAAAATCAAAAAACTCTTTTTCATACGCTCAAAAAAATTTAGGGGTTTTTATGGCAAAATACATTAAAAATCATGCCAACATCAGGTAATAATACTAAATTTTTCTTAAATGAACTAATATTATTCCTTACTCTTCTTTTATCTGCCAATTCGTACAAAAAAAATGTATTTTTACCTTTATAAAAAACGCTAAGCTATGGTTCAAAAAAGACCCTTGATTTTAGTAACCAATGATGATGGGATTACTGCACCGGGTATACGCGCATTAATAAATGTCATGAATGAAATCGGGGATGTTTTTGTAGTCGCTCCCGATAGCCCTCAAAGTGGTATGGGCCACGCAATCACTGTGAACAGCACTTTGTATTGTGATGCTATTGTGATTGACAAAAATGCGCCTCAAAAAGAGTATAGTTGTTCTGGAACTCCGGCAGACTGTGTTAAAATGGCATCTCGTCAGATTCTCGACAGACAACCTGACTTATGTGTCAGTGGTATTAACCATGGATCAAATTCTGCAATCAATGTAATTTATTCGGGAACAATGAGTGCAGCTGTAGAGGCAGGTATTGAAGGAATCCCGGCTATCGGGTTCTCATTATGTGATTATTCTATGGATGCTAATTTTGAACCTTCTAGAAAATATATCAAAAAAATTGTCGAAAACGTATTAATAAATGGGCTCCCTAAAGGTGTTGTACTTAATGTAAATATTCCAAGATTGCCGGCAGAAGACATTAAAGGGATTAAAATTTGTCGACAGGCTAATGCACATTGGGTAGAAGAATTCGATAAGAGAGTAAATCCTATGGGTAGAGAATATTACTGGCTCTCTGGTAAATTTATTAATGAAGATGAAGGAGAAGACACTGACGAATGGGCACTAAAACAAGGGTATGTTTCTGTGGTGCCTACTCAATTTGACTTGACAGCTCATCACTTTATTCAAGAATTAAATAATTGGTCACTACATGATTAAAAAAGAAATAGGCATTGGTTTTTTAGCAGGTTTGATGGTTAACAGCATTGGATTTACACTTTGTGTGTTCATCTTTTCTGCTCTTAACCGGCTAGACCTCACATTTACAGAAACGATTAAAGCTTCTTTAAAAAATGACTCTTTTGGTAGTCTAATTGTATTAGGCGCAATTCCCAATCTGGTTATTTTCTTTTGGTTTTTGAAAAAAAACAAACCCTATCGTGCTCGTGGCGTGCTTCTTGCAACACTAGTAGCAGCTATTTGCATTGCAATTAGTAAATTTGGATACTATTTTTAGACTGTAGCTGGTTTTTTTAATGATTTAAATGCATGAAATATTACTTAATAGCAGGAGAAGCATCTGGTGATTTACACGGTGCCAATCTTATGAAATCTATCCTCAAAGAAGATCCTCAAGCCGAATTTCGATTTTGGGGTGGTGATCTTATGCAAGCGGTTGGAGGATCATTAGTAAAGCATTATCGCGATTTAGCTTTTATGGGGTTTATTGAAGTGGTGCTAAACCTATTTACCATTCTAAAAAATATAAAGCTCTGCAAGCAAGATATTATAGAATATCAACCCGATGTGCTGGTATTTATTGATTATCCCGGATTTAATCTTCGCATTGCACAATGGGCTAAAGAAAAAGGGTTTAAAACACATTATTATATATCCCCTCAGATATGGGCTTGGAAAGAAGGAAGAATCAAAACAATAAAAAAATGTATTGATATGATGTATGTGATCCTTCCGTTTGAAAAATCATTTTACGAAGACAAACACGAATTTCCTGTTCAATTTGTAGGACATCCGCTAATTGACGCTATCGCAGATCATAAGCAAATCCTGCCAGAAACGTTTAAAACCAGGCATCGGTTAGATGATCGCCCTATTATTGCAATACTTCCGGGTAGTAGAAAACAAGAAATTCGTAAAATGCTTGAGGTAATGTTAACCGTAGTAGACGAATTTCCTGACTACCAATTTGTTATTGCCGGAGCACCTAGCCAAGATGCCTCTTTTTATACTCCATTTATTAAAAAACAGGGAGTTCATCTTGTTATGAACCAAACGTATGATCTTTTAAGTCTTAGTAATGCCGCTTTGGTAACCTCGGGTACTGCCACCCTTGAGACCGCATTATTTAAAGTACCAGAAGTTGTATGCTATAAAGGAAGCTATATTTCGTATCAAATTGCTAAACGTGTTATTAATCTCGATTATATTTCTCTTGTAAATCTTATCATGGATAAACAGGTAGTGACAGAGCTTATACAGAATGATTTCAACACCAAAAAACTAAAAGAAGAACTCGCCAAAATAACCGACAGTTATAATCGAGCAGTAATGTTTTTGGATTATTATGACCTCGAAAAGAAACTGGGTGGCAAAGGAGCCAATGATAAAACGGCTAAATTAATTATCGAATCCATACAATAATAAAATACGCCCCATAATGAAAAAAATAATTTCTTACCTACTCATACTTAGTTTTGCTGTTTCTGCATGTGGCAGCTCTCCTAAAGATAGGGTTATAATCTCTAGCAAAAAGGCAAGTACCTCCAAAAATTCTGGCAACAAAAAAATTAAAAGTATTGTTAGTTATGCTAAAACATTTAACGGTACCCGATATAAATATGGAGGCACTACTAAAAAAGGAATGGATTGTTCTGGTTTAGTATACACTTCATTTAAAAAAGAAAATATTGTCCTGCCCAGAACTTCAAAGACAATGGCAACACAGGGGAAACCAATATCCTTGAAAAAAGTTGATGTTGGTGATTTATTATTTTTTAAAACCAATAAGAGAAAAAATGTTATTTCTCATGTGGGCTTAGTAGTCGAAGTCAAAGGAGCAATCAAGTTTATCCATGCTTCAACCTCTAGAGGAGTAATTATCTCCAGTCTTAATGAAAATTATTGGAACAAAGCTTTTGCAGTAGCCAGAAGAGTTTTATAATCCTTATTTTCAAACACTGCATATAAAAAATAATTCCAGTTTCAAAAAATGAAACCAGCCTCTCGTATACTTGTAGAGTGAGTACTGGTTTTGTGGATAGTCTCACATAAAATCATCTTAGTATATCTTGTGAGATTTCTACACACTCCATTTATCATCCTTACTTTGTCAACGATTATTGGCATTATCTTAGGTCTATACATTACTATAGATGTTACTTCAGCGTTATTCAGCTTTCTTGCTGCTATCATTATCCTTGCGGTTTCGTGGCAACGATCAAAAAAAATATACAATAGCGGATGGAGCTTTTTATTGATGATGATTCTTACTTTCGTCATTTTTGGAATTGTTTTGGTTCGCATTCATGACCCAAAATACAATTCAAGTCATTATTTAAATCAATTTTCAAAAGAAGAGCTTCAAGAAAACTATCATGGGATTGAGTTTCACATCAGAGAAAGATTAAAATCTACTTCGTTTTATCAAAAATACGTTGTTTCGATTACCTATTTAGACCATAAAATGGTTCAAGGAAAAATTCTGTTACTCATTCCTAAAGATAGTTCTTACATCACTTTAGATATTGGTAATACTTATATCGCTTTTACACAAATAAAACCTATCCCCCCTCCTTTAAATCCACATCAATTTGATTACGCAAAGTATCTAAGCAAACACTATGTCTATCACCAAATAAAAGTTTCAAAAAATAGGTTAGTTTATAGCCCAGATAAACCTCAGTGGTCTATCTTAAGAACAGCTAATATATTAAGGAATTATGTGAATGTTCGACTTCAAGAATATTCTTTTACAGCTAAACAATTATCAATAATAAATGCATTGCTTTTAGGCCAACGACAAGATATTAATCATGAAATTTTTAACCAATACAGAGATGCAGGAGCTATTCATATTTTAGCTGTTTCGGGGTTACATGTAGGCATCATTTTAATGATGTTAAATCTGATTTTAAGACCTTTGGATAGGTATAAAAAACGTGGTAAGGCTTTCAAATTAATACTGACCCTTATTTTACTCTGGTGTTTTGCCAGTGTTGCCGGGCTTTCTCCATCTGTGCTTAGAGCTGTCACTATGTTCTCTTTTATGGCCATTGGCCAGCAAATCAAATCGAAAACGAGCATTTATACTTCACTGTTTGTCTCCTTGTTTGTTTTGTTATGTTTTAATCCTTTATTATTATTTTCGGTAGGTTTTCAATTGAGTTACCTAGCAGTATTTGCTATTGTCTGGATACAACCAATACTAGCCAGAAGATATACTCCAACGTTTTATTTTTCTAAAAAAATCTGGGAAACTCTTACAGTTACCCTTGCCGCCCAGCTGGGGTTATTACCTCTAACTCTTTATTATTTTCATCAGTTTCCAGGTTTATTCTTTCTATCTAATCTAATTATCATTCCATTTTTAGGAGGAATATTGGGCTATGGTATTATAGTAATCATACTCGCCGTTATAGGAATTTTACCACAATTCATGGCATCGCTATTTGGCAATTGTATAAACCTTCTGAATGGTATAGTAGCTTGGATTTCTAAACAACAAGATTTTGTAATCACAGAAATCCCATTTTCATGGAGGATGCTTCTTACCCTTTATGTTGTTATAATCACAACGATTATGATAATCCAAAAATATAATAGAAGAAGTATTTTTAGCTTACTCACCAGTATCGTTGTAATCATGTCTGTTTTGTTGTATGAAAAATATACGGTTTCTAATCATGAAGAATTGATTATTTTTAATAATCGCCGAAATACTACAGTAGGTGTTCTCGAGAATCAGAAGCTTCGAGTTTACAGCCATACTAAAATCCCTATCAGGGATCAAAACTTTTTATTTGGTAATTATAGCCTTATGAATCATGCGTCCTATGACACGACTCCCAGAATATTGAAAAATACATACCGATATAAGGAGCACACCATACTGGTTATTGATAGCGCATCAATATATTTTGTTAAAACATTTCAGCCGGATATTATTATCCTATCAAATTCGCCAAAAATCCATCTCGATAGAATTATTGATATTTTATGCCCCCTATATGTTATTGCCGATGGAAGTAATTACAAAAGTTATTTAGACCGATGGGAAAAAAGTTGTAGAAAACATAATACCCCTTTTCATCGTACAGATAAAAACGGGGCATTTATATTACAATAATACTATGGTAGACACCTTCTATTCTATAATGCAACTAAGGATTCTTTTATATACATAGTAGCATCAATAGATGATGAATTTAAAACCTCTTGTACTATTTCGTGTATTTTAGGAATACAATCTTTAGCCATTTTATTTGGACTATTAAAGAGGACACAAATCCCTATGTCTTCATTAGGATAGATTGCAATTTCACTTCGATAGTTATTTACCCCACCGCCATGATGTATAACTGTGTTTAGTTCGCCTGTTTTGGCATCATCAAATTTATGAATTCGCCATCCTAAACCGTAATAAGAAGCTTTATATCCCGGCCATCTTTGATAATAATTTCTTCTGCCGCCTACCTGAATTTTTGGATTAAAAACATCTTCTATTGTACCAGGCATTAACACCTCTGGGTTATTTCCCAACAAAAATTTCATCCACTTACCCATATCGGTAGCACTAGCGTTAATACCACCTGCCGCTACGGCTTTATAATATTTCTTATTAATAGGAAGAGGTCTCCATCCTCTACGGATACGCTGATGCGGCATTGCTACATTATCAGACTCTTGCAAAGCTTCGTAACTTGCTGAAGCTGTTGACATACCAAGAGGATCAAAGATTTTATTTTGAAAAACCTCTTTTAAAGGTTTTCCAGAAATCCGCTCGATAATCTCTCCACTCAAAGCAAAAATTGCATTTTGATAATTATACACACTTCCTGGTTCCTGGATAGGCAAAACCTCGTTAAAACGCCCAGCAATTGTAGTTAAATCTAATCCATCTTCCACGAGATTTGTAAAACTATGATAAGGTAACCCCGCTGTATGCGACAACACATTAGATAAAGTTACTTTATTTGTCGAGGCTTTACTGGCAAGTTTAAAATTAGGAATATGATCAATAATTCTATCTTCCCAATTCATTAATCCTTCTTCGACATGAATTCCTGTTAATATTCCTGCAAACCCTTTGGAAACAGAACCGATTCTAAATATCGTTTCGGCATTGACTGTATCATTTAAAGCTGCATTTTTATTACCAAAACCTCTTGAGTAAATAATAGAATCGCATTTTACAATAGCTACAGCAGCTCCCACAATTTGATGCCTTTCTAAGGCCTCATTAAAGTATGCCTGAATAGATTTTTCGAGCTTTTGTTTTTGTAGATCACGTAAATGAATTTCTGGCGGTTGTGGTTGCGGATAAATAACAGCTTGTGACTGCTTAGGTAGTTCTGGACGCTCAATAAACGTAAAGGAAAAGAGCAACGCAAGTAACAACATAGTGGGGGTGGCTATGATAATTATTTTTTTCATAAGTAGATTTGTGGTTCAAAAAAAGAAAAAATATTCGACAAAATCAACAAAAAAATCGATTAAATGCATAATTTATCATTTTTTTAACCAGTTTTGGGTACTTTTTGGGTTTACGTATAAGGTAACGAACACAATTTCAATTAATTGTGCTAAACTTAAAAATTAACAAGAAAAAGCTAGTCTAATTGTGTAGTGCAATTTTAAAAATGGGCTAATAAGTCAAAAAAAAACCTTTTAATCGAATATGATTAAAAGGTTGTTAATGTAATTATAGTCGTAAAAATTTAATCCTTGAACGTCCCTACGAATGATTTTTCATACTTCTTCCACGCTTCGGCAGTAGTTAATTTTTTGTAATCGTTATTATGAATCATTTTAAGATACAACTCTAATTGTTGTGGAGTTTTGAACCCAACCACCGGAGCAATAAGGTTTCCGTTCTCATCAAAAAACACCATACTGGGATATCCGGATATTTTTAAAGCATTTGCGAAAAAATGCTGGCTATTTCTTCCTTTTCTGCCAGGGCTATAATTCGGATTGGTATATGTGAAATTATTGTACTTAACTTCTTCAGTTCCTTCTGCGTTAAATTTTACGGCATAGTAATGTTCATTTACATAATTTACGACGTCTTTGTTATGAAAAGTTCTTTTATCTAAAAGCTTGCACGGCCCACACCAATCGGTATATACATCCATAAATATTTTCTTAGGTTCTTTTTTTTGAGCTGCTAAGGCTTCATTTATAGACATCCAGTTGATTTCTTGTGCCTGGGTAGAAATGCACATTAGAAATCCTAGTATTATAAGTAGGTTTTTCATTCTTAATAGTTTTTATAGTATGTCGGAAACAAAAACTGTTCCTTATTTAAAAAAACTTTACTCGTCTTTGGGAAACGAGTAAAGTTACACATTATTATTTTATCGCACACCGTGCATGAGTTTCTTTAGCAATGGATTTAATATAATCATAATCCCTCCTGCTGCTACAGGTACTATTGTAAATATTAAAAAGAAGGTTGACAAGGAATATTCGCTGGTTATTTTATCAATCATCCCTCCTAACTGTCCTGCAGACCAATTTCCGATAAAAATTGCCAGATACCAAACTCCAAACATTAAACCAATAAGTTTAGGTGAAACGAGCTTACTAACATAAGATAATCCTACGGGAGATAAAAACAGTTCTCCGATCGTATGAAATAGATAAGCCAGAATTAGCCAAACCATACTTACGGCAGCAGTTTCTGCACCTTGTGGAATAGAAACAGCACCAAATGCCAAAAGCGCAAATCCAAAACCTAAGAGTATGAGTCCAAGTCCAAATTTTACAGCGGCAGACGGGTTATATTTACTTTCCCATAATTTTGAAAATAAGGGTGCGAAGGAAATGATGAATAATGAATTTAAGATCCCAAACCAAGATGCAGGAACTTCTGTTGTGTCTGCGTTGAATTCGCGATATAATTTCCAAACTACAATGGTCCAAATTATCGCAAAACTAAACCCTAAGATTGTATTGGATAATGATATTTTCTTAAAAGTTTGCACAAACAATTTATACAACACCCAGGAAATAATCACTAAAGGTACTAAAGTTATGATAGCATCTACAATTTTAAAAATCGTGGCACTATCGCCAACCAAAATTCGATTGGTATATTTACTGGCAAAAATGGTCATCGAGCCTCCAGCTTGTTCAAAAGCTGCCCAAAAAAATATGGTAAAGAACGCCAAAATAGCAACTACAATATATCTATCTTTTTGAACTTTTGAGCTTACTTTTACTTCTTCAACAATTTCCTCAACTTTATCTTCTATAACATCATCAACTTCATCTAGATCAAGCATTTCCTTTGGAGATAATCCGACTTTTTCAAAAATACTTCTACCAAACCAGAACTGAAGCATTCCCAGTAGCATAAATATCCCGGCCAGACCAAAACCAAAACTCCAGCTTACTTTTTCACCTATATACCCACAAAGCATTATTCCTAAAAAGGCTCCTGCGTTAACCCCCATATAATAGATAGTATATGCACCATCTTTCTTTTCTTCATTTTTATCATACAAACCACTTACAATAGATGTTAAATTTGGTTTGAATAATCCATTCCCGATAATAAGACATGCTAATCCTATATATAAAAACATTGGAGTTTCTAACGCCATTGAAATATGCCCCAAGGTCATAAATAAAGCCCCAAGCGCAACAGCTTTTCTATAGCCCAGAAATTTATCGGCAATAAATCCCCCAAATATCGGAGTAAGATATACCAAACCAGTGTACCAACCATAAAGTTTTAGAGCATCTTCGTTACTCCAGGCCCAGCCGCCATCGATGATTTGACTAGTTAAAAACAAGACGAAAAGAGCCCGCATTCCATAATATGAAAAGCGTTCCCACATTTCTGTAAAAAAAAGTACAAATAATGACGGTTTATGACCTAGTAAACTAAAAACTTTTGAATCTTGTTGCATGCTACTATAAGTTTTCGGCCTCTTTAACAGACTCCACAAACTCATACCCTTCAGTTTCATACACTGTACCTTCTTTGTCTTCTACACCATGAGTAAGAACTTCTAATTTTTTTCTAAACAGCATTACAATTGATCCGAACACTACACAAAAAACTGCGATTCCAGTAAAAATTGCGAATTCCCCCTGGCTTTCTGCCCATTCTCCTAATAAACCTGCTAATTTATTTCCAAAACCTGTCATCGCAAAATATACTCCCATCATTAAGGCTCCATATTTAACCGGTGCCAATTTGGTAATAAAAGAAAGTGCTACGGGTGATATACAAAGCTCACCGATCGTATGAAATAAATAGGCCAAAACTAACCAATACATTGCCGATGATCCCTCAGCATTAAACTCCATAGATGCAGCAGTCATAAAGAAAAAACCTGTACCCATAATGATAAGTCCGATAATCATTTTAAACAATGAACTCGACACTTTACCTTTTAATTTTCGGTTTGCCCAATACCACGCCACTGTAGTTCCTAAGAAAATAATAAACATTGCATTCAGAGATTGAAACCATGAGGCAGGAACTTCCCAACCCATTAACATTCTATTCGTTTTCTCTTTTGCATAAATATTCATTAATCCTCCGGCTTGCTCAAAAGCTCCCCAAAAAACAATTACTAATAAGAATGAAATAAGAAGCACTATTATTCTATCTTTTTCAATTTTAGTTAGTGGTTTTTTCATAGCTTCTTTATCTTCGGATTTCTCAGAAGCGCCTAAAAAATTACCTACATTGGCAAGATATTTCTGACCTAAAAGGTATTGCAGTAATCCTAAAGCCATACCGATACCCGCAAGACCGAAACCATAGTGCCATCCATGTACTTCTCCAACATATCCGACAATTAAACTAGAAAGGAACGCTCCAAGGTTGATTCCTATATAAAAAATAGTAAATCCTTTATCTCTTCGAATATCCCCTTGTTTATATAATCCACCTACCATTGTTGAAATGTTAGGTTTTAGCATTCCTACTCCGGCTATTATTAAACCAAGCCCGGAGTACCAGGCCCACATTTGTTCTACTGCCAAAATACTATGACCGGCAACCAATAAAATACCTCCTATTAATACAGATTTCTTTTGACCTAGAATTTTATCTGCAATCCATCCTCCAGGAATAGACGCCACATAAACTAACATGGTATACCAACCATAAAGAGCTAAAGCTTCTCCAGACGACCACCCTAAACCTGCATTCTCATCAACAGTTTTAGCGGTTAGATATAATACAAAAATTGCTCTCATTCCATAGTAGGAAAAACGCTCCCACATTTCTGTAAAAAATAGTATGTATAACCCTACCGGATGCCCAAAAAGCTCTTTTTGATGAGCTGCTTTCACTGTATTTGCCATTATGTTTGTTTAATTAATTATAAGTTCTCTTTTATGAAGTTTGTCATTTTATTATATAAATGTAAGCGAGTGTTACCGCCATAAATTCCATGATTTTTATCGGGATAAATAGCCCAATCGAATTCTTTATTAGCCTGTACTAATGCTTCAATTAATTGCATAGTGTTTTGCACATGTACGTTATCATCTGCGCTACCATGAACCAATAGAAACTCACCTTTTAATCCATCTACAAAATTGATAGGCGAATTCGTATCATACCCCTTGGCATTCTCCTGTGGAGTCATCAAATATCGTTCCGTATAAATCGTATCATAAAACCTCCAACTGGTCACAGGAGCTACGGCAATTGCCATTTTAAAGGTGTCTGGAGCTTTAAACAAACAGTTACTAGACATAAATCCACCATAACTCCACCCCCAAATCCCAATTCGGGAAGCATCGATATACTCTAGTGATCCGAGCTGTTTTGCTGCTGTAATCTGATCTTGTACTTCTAAGTTTCCGAGGTCATTTTGTGTAGCTTTCTTAAATTTTGCTCCTTTAAAACCTGTCCCTTTTCCATCCACACAGGCAATAATATAGCCTTTTTGTGCCAGCATCATATACCAATAATCGTTGGGTCTGTGCCATGAATTTTTTACCATTTGAGACCCCGGTCCTGAATATTGATACATAAGCAATGGATACTTTTTCTTAGGATCAAAGTCTTTTGGTTTGATCATCCACATATTTAATGACTCACCATTAATTTCGATGGTTGAAAACTCTTTAGGTCTCACATCGTATTGAGCCAGTTTATCTAATAATGCTTTATTATTTTTGATTTCTCTTATCACTTTTCCGGTAACTCCATCATTCAAAGTATATTCATAAGGAGTAGTGGCATTTGAAAAATAGTTAATGTACAAACTGAAGTCGGCACTAAACTCGGCATCATTAAACCCTTCTTTAGTACTTAGTCGTTTTTGATCTTTTCCATCCAAAGCAATCGAATAAATATCGCGATTGATATTTCCGTTCTCTACACTTTGATACAATATCCTCTTGTTCTTTTTGTCATAACCGTAATACTGAGTAACTTCCCAATTGCCTTTAGTCACTTGGCTTATCAAGGTTCCGGTTGCAGCATAATGATAAATGTGATTATACCCATCTTTTTCACTCGTCCAAATAAAACTATTATCCTCTAAAAATGTTAGATTATCGGTAATATCAATATAGGCTTGATCTTTTTCGTTAAGTATTACTTTTGGAGCCTTAGTTTTGGCGTCTACAAAAATTAAATCCAGATTATTTTGATGCCTGTTCATTACTTGTACACTCAAAATATCTGGATTTGCTGTCCATTTAATTCTAGGAATATAAAAATCTTTATACGTTCCTAAATTTACCTGATCTAAGGCCATAGCATTAATGTCTGCTATATATAAGGTCACCTTTGCGTTTTTTTCTCCTGCTTTAGGGTATTTAAAAACAGCTTGTTTTTGATACAATGCGTTACCATATACATCCATAGAAAATTCGGGTACTTCTTTTTCATCAAAACGTAAGAAAGCAATCTTATTACTATCAGCACTCCAATCAAAAGCTCTTACTACAGAAAATTCCTCTTCGTATACCCAATCTGTAATTCCATTGATGATTTCATTTTTCTTACCATCATCGGTTAATTGAATTTCTTGTCCAGTTACAAAATTCAACATATAAATATTATTATCCAGAACATATGCTATCTTGTTGCCATCGGGTGATAGCATTGGAGATTGAATTTTCTTTTCACTAACCTTAAACACTCCGTTAGAAGGAACGTCATAAATATGATATATCCCCCTTGAAGAGCGACGATATATTTGTTCCATCTCACTGGACAGCAAAATTCTATTTTCGTCTTTACTAAAAGAATATCCCTGAAATGTATCAAGACCTTCAATAGCTGCAGAACTTATTAATGTTTTAGCTTTTTCTCCGGTCTTATAATTATACACTTCTATGTTCGTTGCTCCAGAAGCTTTATCTTTTTCTAAAACAGAATATTGAGTCCCATTTTTCATGGAATGTAATGATTGCAAGTTTTCTGTTCTAAACTCGCCTCCCCATATCTCTTCAAGGGAAAAAGCTTTGTCTTGGGCAGTAGTTATAAACCCAAACCAAACTATAAATCCGAAAAACAATTTTGTAATCTTCATATCATATTTTAACAATTGTTAACGCCAAGAATACTAAAAAATCCGTGAAAAATACAACAATTGATGTTAAATACAATAAAAACAAGAATAGTAAAGCAATATTTTTTAACAAATCATCAATCAATGATTAAATAATCGTTTCGTAAAAATCTTTGGATTAGACTTTTTGAGTATGTAAATGATAAAACAGAATAGTATCTTTGAAGCATTAATAATAAAATAGACAATGGCGCCGGTAGTTTCTGGGTTTTCTAAACTCTCTAAAGCAGACAAAATCAAATGGTTAGCAGAACATCATTTTAGTAATGACGTGACTGCTACAGATACATTAACCACATATTGGAATTCTGATGATAATTTACAACAGCTTCATGATGAATTTACAGAAAACACAATCTCTAATTATTACCTGCCTTTTTCTGTTGCTCCAAATTTTTTAATTAATAATACCAGGTATACCTTACCTATGACTATCGAAGAGAGCTCGGTAGTTGCAGCGGCAAGCAAAGCTGCAAAATTCTGGCAAAATCGTGGTGGTTTTAAAGCAGAAGTACTTTCTACCGTAAAGGTTGGTCAGGTACATTTTACCTATACCGGAAGCTACGAAATACTAGCTCAGTTTTTTACCTCTGTAAAATCAGATCTACTACACTCTGTATCTACGATAACCAAAAATATGGAAAAGCGAGGTGGTGGTGTTCAGGAAATAGAACTTAGAGACAAAACTTCAGAAATAGACAATTACTATCAATTGCATTGCACTTTTGAAACGGCAGATGCAATGGGAGCGAATTTTATCAATTCTTGCCTTGAACAGTTTGCCAAAACATTAGTTACCCAAGCTGAGCAATACAATGGCTTTTCTAAGACCGAAAAGAATATTGAAATCATTATGAGTATTCTTTCTAATTATGTGCCGCAATGTTTAGTAAGAGCTTTGGTGTCTTGTCCTGTAAACGAATTACCAAATACCGACCAATTATCCTCTCTGCGCTATGCAGAAAAATTTGTAAGGGCTGTACAAATTGCTGAAGTTGAACCTTACAGAGCCGTAACACATAACAAAGGCATCATGAATGGTATTGATGCCGTAGTTTTGGCTACCGGAAATGATTTTAGAGCTATCGAGGCTGGCGCACATGCTTATGCTGCTAAAGATGGAACCTATAAAAGTCTCACTCATGCCGAAATTAAAGATGATCAATTTATCTTTAGTATTGAAGTCCCATTAGCTTTAGGCACTGTTGGTGGTCTAACCTCATTACATCCTTTAGTCAAATTAGCATTACAACTTCTGGGAAGACCTAATGCAAAAAAACTAATGGAAATAACTGCCGTAGCTGGACTTGCACAAAACTTTGCTGCTATAAACTCATTGATCACCACAGGAATTCAACAAGGTCATATGAAAATGCATTTAATGAATATTCTCAATCAGTTTAAGGCTACAGAAAAAGAAAAAGAAAAACTTGTTGAATATTTTAAGACCAATACCGTTACTCATAGTGAGGTAGTAACACAAATTGAAAAATTAAGAGCCTAACACAATTATGAAAAAGTCCTTTTACAGTCACGGTAAAGTATTACTTACCGCAGAATATCTGGTGTTGGATAGTGTAGAAGCCTTGGCCCTACCCACCAAAAAAGGACAATGGTTATATATTGAAGAGAACGATAGTAATCATATCGCATGGAAGAGTGTTGACCATGAAGGCAATGTTTGGTTTGACACAAAAATTAATCTCCCTTTTGGAATTACAGATGAAGCAGAAGATGATACGCAACCGGTTTTAAATGATGAAGAAGGATTGGGTATTACCGAAACTTTACTCGAAATTTTGACAGAAGCCAAAAAACTGAATCCAAATTTTCTTTCTGATAAAGGATATCTGGTAGAAACCCGATTAGAGTTTGATCGTCACTGGGGGCTTGGATCGTCTTCTACCCTGATAAATAATATAGCACAGTGGGCAAAAGTAGATGCTTTTAAGTTGTTAGAAAACAGTTTCGGAGGTAGCGGATATGATGTTGCAGCAGCACAGCATGAGTTACCTATAGTATATAAACGCACTGAAGCAAAACCAATAATCAAAGAAATAGATTTTAATCCTTCTTTTAAAGAGCATTTATTTTTTGTGTATTTAAACCAAAAACAGAATAGCAAAGATTCTATAAAAAGATATCAATCTTTACCATTAAAGGATTTTGATACTGCTGCCAGGTCTGTCTCAGAAATCACAAATAAACTTTTGGATTGCTCTTCATTAGATGAGTTCACAGAATTGATAGATACTCATGAAGAAATCATCTCAAAAATCATCAAAACTGAAACTATAAAATCAAAACTTTTTCCTGATTATTCAGGCAGCATTAAAAGCCTCGGAGGTTGGGGTGGCGATTTTGTCTTGGTAACCGGTACTCTTCCCGATATGGACTATTTTAGAGCAAAAGAATACACAACTATTATACCGTATACAGAGATGGTCTTATAAAGAAAAAGCCTCAGTTTTTGCAAATTGAGGCTTTTCTTTATTGTATCAAGAGCATATTACAGCTCTAGTGCTTTAGTTACATTATTATCCATAAGTAATTCTTCAGGATTTTCTAAGGCTTCTTTTACTGCAACCAAAAATCCAACTGATTCTTTACCATCAATAATTCTATGATCATAAGATAGTGCTACATACATAATTGGAGCTATTACGATCTGACCATCTCTTACAATCGGACGCTCAACTATATTATGCATTCCTAAAATTGCACTTTGTGGCGGGTTAATGATTGGCGTGGATAACATACTCCCAAAAACTCCTCCATTGGTAATAGTAAACGTACCTCCAGTCATTTCATCAACAGTAATCTGTCCTTCACGAGCTCTAATCGCTAATCTTTTTACTTCAGATTCTACTCCTCTAAAACTTAAATTTTCTGCATTTCGAATTACAGGAACCATAAGTCCTTTAGGCCCAGAAACTGCTATACTAATATCCTGAAAGTCATAAGAAAGCATTTCTTTTCCATCAATCATAGAGTTTACTGCGGGATATTGTTGCAGCGCTCGCACACAAGCCAGAGTAAAGAACGACATAAATCCAAGACTGACTCCATGCTTACTTTTAAAAGTCTCTTTGTACTGACTACGCAGGTCAAAAATCGGCTGCATATCGACTTCATTGAACGTCGTAAGCATTGCTGTTTCATTTTTTACAGAAACTAAACGCTCTGCCACCTTGCGACGAAGCATTGAAAGTTTTTTACGACTTTCACCTCGACTACCAGGTCCTGGAGTTCCCATGGATGGTTTTGCATCTAAAGCATCTGCTTTAGTAATTCTTCCATCTCGACCGGTACCCTGTACTTGCGAAGCTTCAATCCCTTTTTCTGCAAGAACCTTTTTTGCTGCTGGAGAAGCAGTTCCTGTAGCATAAGTATCCTGCTTTTGTGGTGGAGTTGTTGCTTTTGAAGGGGTCTGAGTTAATGCTTCGGCTTTTGGACTATCTGCTTTATCTTCGCTTTTATCCCGTTGCTTGTCTATATCCATAGCTGCGTTGCCTGGACCTCCTTCATCACCTTCGTTATCTGCATTACCATCAGGAGCTTCAGCTTCAGTGTCAATAAGGCAAACCACTTGGCCAACAGCTACAGCATCACCTTCTTCTGCTTTTAAAGTAATAATACCACTCGCTTCTGCCGGTAATTCCAGCGTTGCCTTGTCACTATCAACCTCGGCAATTGCCTGATCTTTTGTTACGTAATCACCGTCTTCAACAAGCCATTGTGCTATTTCTACTTCTGTTATAGACTCTCCCGGTGATGGGACTTTCATTTCTAAAGCCATAATTCTGAATTTATCCTTTGTGTACAATTTCCTTTGGAAATTTGTTACCTGTTGTTATTTATTTTACTATCGTTTCTGATTATTTTTTGTTTTATCAAAAACATAATCAATTACTTCCTGATGTCTTCGTTTAGATCGTATTGCACTACCTGCGGCAGGCGCACCATATGGTCTTCGACTTGCAAATCTAAAGCTTTTTGCTTCATCATAATGCATGAGCATATGACTTAGCGCTCCCATATTACGAGGTTCTTCCTGTGCCCAAACCACATCATCTGCTTTGTATTTTTTAATTAATTTATCCATTTCTGTAATCGGTAATGGAAATAATTGTTCGATACGAACTAAGGCTACATCTTTTCTTCCTTGTTTTTCTTTTTCTTCTAAAAGATCATAGTAGAATTTACCAGTACAGAAAACCAATGATTTTATTTCTTTAGCTTTTGCATCTGGATCATCAATTACAGTTTGGAAACTTCCTGAGGCAAACTCTTCGACCGAAGAAAGTACTTTAGGATGACGCAGTAAACTTTTTGGGGTAAAAACAATTAATGGCTTACGATATTTGGCTTTCATTTGTCTGCGAAGCAAATGAAACATATTTGCTGGTGTAGTCACGTCTGCCACAAACATATTATCTTTGGCACAAAGCTGAAGATAACGTTCCATTCTACCCGAAGAATGTTCTGCTCCCTGACCTTCATATCCATGTGGTAATAACATGACAAGGCCGTTTTGTAGCTTCCATTTATCTTCTGCAGACGATATATACTGATCCATCATGATCTGCGCTCCATTACTAAAATCTCCAAATTGGGCTTCCCAAATGGTTAACGTGTCTGGACTTGCCATAGCGTATCCATAATCAAATCCTACCACTCCATATTCTGAAAGTAGAGAATTATAAATATAAAAATCGCCTTGGTCTCCTGTAAGATGATTTAGCAAAACAACTTCTTCTTCGCTATCTTCAACCTTTACAACGGCATGTCTATGAGAAAATGTTCCTCTTTCTACATCTTGCCCACTCATCCGCACATCGTACCCTTCTCTCAATAATGAACCATATGCTAATAATTCTCCCATAGCCCAATCTAGTTGATCATTTTCAAAAAACATTTTATGTCGTTGATCAATCAATCGTTCTATTTTTCTGAGAAATTTCTTATCAGAAGGAAGTTTGGTAATTACTTCGGCTATTTCTGTTAATTTATCTTTTGGATATGTGGTATCAACCACTTCCATCATTTTATCTTCTTGTACCCGTTTGAAACCTGCCCACTCATCATGCATAAATGGAGTAATTACTGTTTTCTCTTCTTTACGAGAATCTTCCAATTCTTCTTCAAGAGAGGCTTTGTACTCTTTTTCAAGTTTTGTTACATACTCCTTGTCAATAATACCATCAGCGATCAATTTATCAGCATAAATATCTCTTGGATTTTTATGTTTTGCAATCGCTTTATAGAGTTTAGGTTGTGTAAAACGAGGCTCATCACCTTCATTATGACCATATTTACGATAGCCTAATAAGTCGATAAACACATCCCGTTTAAAGGTCATTCTAAAATCTAACGCAAAATTGGCTGCATGCACTACGGCTTCCGCATCATCAGCGTTGACATGTAATACCGGTGATAAGGTTACCTTACCAACATCAGTACAATACGTAGAAGATCTTGCATCCAAATAATTTGTAGTAAATCCAATTTGGTTGTTCACGACAATATGGATGGTTCCTCCTGTTTTATATCCATCGAGCTTGGCCATTTGAACTATTTCATAGACTAATCCCTGACCCGCAATAGCTGCATCTCCATGCACTACTATGGGAAGCACTGCCGAGGTGTTTTCTTGATAGTGACGATCTTGTTTTGCTCTCGTAATACCTTCTACAACTGCACCAACAGTTTCTAAGTGCGATGGATTAGGAGCGATATTCATATTGATATCTTTGCCTGAGTCTGTTTTTCTTTTTGAGGTCCATCCCAAATGATATTTAACATCTCCATCAAAAACGGCTTCTTCATAATCTTTACCGTCAAACTCACTAAAGATGTCCTTAGGGCTTTTTCCAAATATATTGGTAAGAGTACTTAGACGACCACGATGAGCCATCCCCATAACAAATTCTTTAACCCCAAAATCTGCCGCCTTTTCGACCAAAGCATCTAATGCAGGAATAAGAGACTCTCCTCCTTCTAGCGAAAATCGTTTCTGACCAACATACTTGGTATGTAAGAAGCTTTCAAAAGAAACTGCTTGATTTAATTTCTTGAGAATATGCTTTTTTTGATCTGCAGAAAATTTAGTTCTATTGGTATTAAAGTTTACTCTAGATTGGATCCACTCACGTTCTTCAGGATTACGAATATACATATACTCTATCCCGATAGAATCACAATAGATTTGTTCTAAATGAACAACAATATTACTAAGTGTATTAGGACCTATGCCAATAATTTCTCCTGCATTAAAAACGGTATTAAGATCTCCCTGACTTAATCCAAAATTTTCAAGCGCTAATGTTGGAGTATATTTTCTTCTTTCTCTAACAGGATTCGTCTTTGTAAACAAATGACCTCTTGTCCTATAGGCATCTATTAAACGAACGACCTGAAATTCTTTCTGTACACTTTCAGGAACAGCCGTTGTTTCTCCGGATTCTTTTTCAACATAAATGGTATCTACAACACCATCAGCATTTTCTAGACCAAAGTCAAATCCTTGAAAAAAAGCCCTCCAACTTGGCTCTACGCTATCGGGGCTTTGTAAATATTGATCATATAACTCTGCAAAAAATGCGGTATGAGCCGCATTCAAAAATGAATATTTATCCATATGTAAGCATTCAGTTGTCTTTATTGTGACAAAACGCTACAAAAATACAATAATTACAATATATGGGACATCAAAATATTTATATTTATCTCATAATTTTTTAGAAATTTAACACTGAAAGTGTTTACTCTGCAAAAAAAATTAATCTTAGTATCACAATTTATGGCATTATTCTCTCTTCAGACAGGACATTCTCAAAGTGACATTGACTCATGTAGTGTGATTTCTGTACCGTACTTTTTTCCATTCTCTTTTAAGAATTAAATACGTAGAATACGCTGCTATGTCTTCAACTTTTTCTGATTTAAAATTTCTCAACTCGGTTTCAGAAACATCAATCGCATATAATAGGTTCAGATACTCATTAAAAGCGTTTTGTAACCTATTCAAAAGCAGACGGTTTAGAGCAATCATAAGATCATTCAATTGAATTGTTGGATCAATATGATACGCTACTCCAGCTCGATTGATATCTTTTTGAAGCTGATTAACAAGTTCTGGATATAGGGCAGTACTATTTACCTCGGCAATGAGGTTATTTATCAAAATTGTATGATGCTCTTTAGACACTTCTATTCATTAGATTTTCTCCGAAAAGACGTAGTAATGCTTTTTTTTCTTCAGAAATATTGAGTTTATCCAGTGTTAAAAATGCTTTTTGTGTATACATTTTAATCTCATTTCTTGTCGCCTGTTTAGCCCCTGTAGTTTCAAAAAATTGAGTAACAGTATGTATTTTTCCTGAAGGATTTTCAGGATTAAGAGAAAACAACCCTTCTAACTGCTTTTTTTCATCTTCAGAAGCAAATTCTAAAGCTTTAAGGTATAAAAAGGTCTTCTTATTCTCAATAATATCTCCTCCTACCTGTTTTCCAAAAGTTTCGGGGTCTCCAAATGCATCAAGGTAATCATCCTGAAGTTGAAATGCCAATCCAAGGAGCCTTCCAAAATCATAGATTGATGCCGCGCAATTTTCGGAAGCATTGGCTACAATAGCTCCCATTTTTAACGCAGCTCCGACCAAAACCGCAGTTTTATACTCAATCATTTTTATGTATTCGGGAATAGTAACATCGTCTCTGGTCTCAAAATCGATATCATATTGTTGTCCCTCACATACTTCGATAGCTGTTTTGGTAAATAGTTTTGCTAATTCTTTAAACGTTTCTCCTTCGTACTTCTCAAACAATTGATAAGCATTAATAAGCATTGCATCTCCTGAAAGAATTCCTGTATTTACATCCCACTTTTCATGTACAGTTTCTTTGCCTCTTCTAAGTGGCGCATCATCCATAATATCATCATGAATTAATGAAAAATTATGAAAAACCTCAACCGCTAAGGCTGCATCTAGAGCTTCTTTATACGACCCGCCAAAAATATCGGCTGCCATTAATACTAATGTAGGACGCAAACGTTTTCCGCCAAGGTTAAGAATATAAGAAATTGGTTCATAAAGGTTTTTGGGTTCTTTGGTAATATCTTTCTTTGATAAGTAGTCCAAGAAATACCCCTGATAATCAGTAATCGTATGCACAGTAATTTTTTTTATGCTAAGGTAAAACAAAATTTGAGATGGCAGTTTCATTTTTTTGTCCTAAAATCTAGGCTATACACGTCTTAGTAATACTATATATACACCAAATTAACAATACAGCCTTTTTTACTATGACAATGTTAAATAAATGTAAAACCAAGGAAACTTTTATTGTTTTTTTAGTTTCCATGTGTACATTTGCTCTCAAAATAATAATAAGTACCCCAAAAATGAAGGAAAAAATAGTTGAAAAAGCTAATGATATGTTTTTGAACCTGGGTTTTAAGAGTGTTACTATGGATGACCTTGCTTCAGAGATGGGAATTTCTAAAAAAACAATTTATACTCACTTTCAAAATAAAACCAAATTAGTAGAAGCAACCACACATCATCTTTTTTGTAAAATAAATGATGGTATCAATGCTATTTTAGGAGAGCGCTTAGATCCCATAGAAGAGTTATATGCAATCAAAGCCTTTGTGATGCTTCATCTTAAAAATGAAAAAACTGCTCCCCTGCATCAATTAGAAAAATATTATCCCAAGATTCATCAAGGTCTAAAATCAAAACAATTTGAAGTTTTTCAGGATTGTGTTGTAGATAATCTAAAAAGAGGAATCGAAAAAGGGGTATTTAGAAAAAATATTGATATTGAATTTATATCCAGAATCTATTTTATAGGTACAAATGGGATTAAGGATAAACACATGTTTCCGGATCAAATGTTTCCGGTTGCAAAACTCATGGATGATTACCTGGAATATCACATCTTGGGAATCACCACAGAAAAAGGACGTACAATTTTAAACAACCTAATAAAAGAACAATAAATATGAAAAGCACCCTTTGGTTATTTTGTTTTGCTATGCTAAGCACAGTTGCACTACAAGCCCAAGAGCCACAAGCTAATTCTTCATATTCATTTACACTAGATGAAGCCATTGAATTTGCATTAGAAAATAGTTATCAATCCATCAACGCAAGACGTGATGTTGCCAGAGCCTTGAAAAGAAAGTGGGAAACCACGGCAGACGGGCTTCCTCAAATTGACGGTCTTATTGATTATCAAAATCAATTAAAACAACCTGTAACTCCCTTGCCCGGTGAGATCGTTGGAGGCGAACCCGGCACCTTTGTTCCTGTTGTTTTTGGCGTTAAACAACAAGCCTCGGCCACGGCAACCTTGAGCCAGAAGATTTTTGACGGATCATACCTTGTAGGTATTGAAGCAGCAAAAAGCTTTTTGCAATACAGTGATGATGTTGAAGAAAAGACCCAACTCGAAGTGCGCAAAGGCGTAATTAACGCTTATGGTAGCGTTTTGGTAGCACAAGAGAGTGTCAAGATTTTTAAAAACAATTTAAATGCTTTAGAAAAAAACTATCTAGAAACTAAAAAGATTTTTGAAAACGGTCTAGCCGAAGAAGAAGATGTAGAGCAGCTTCAAATAACATTTTTACAAATCACAAATCAGCTGCGTAATGCAGAACGTTTAGAAAAAATTGCACTTCAGATGTTTAACCTTACCATAGGTGTAGATGTCAATGCAAATACGGTGTTATCAGATGCTCTAGAAGATCTATCGATGAAAAACATGGATCAATCTATTATTAATGAACCCTTTATCTTAGAAAATAATATTGATTACCGATTAGCGTATCTACTAACAGAGCAAACCCGGCTAGAGCTGAAGCTAGAAAAAAGTAGAGCATTACCCAAGCTAACCGCTTTTATTAATTATGGTACTGCTGCCTTTGATAATGAGTTTGTCTTTTTTGATAGCGAAACTCCATGGTTTCAGTCTTCTATTCTGGGTGCAAGTCTTAATATTCCTATTTTTAGCTCACTACGCAGAAGTGCAAAAACGCAGCAGGCTAAAATAGCAGACGAACAAGCTAAGACAGATTTTTTGAGAACGCAACAAGAAATAGAGCTCAATTACAATACTGCTATTAATGATTTCAAGTTTTCGATAGAAAGCTACGATACCGCTAAACAAAACCTAGCGCTTGCAGAAAGAATTGAAAACAAAAATCAGATCAAATATTCTGAAGGGCTCGCTACAAGTTTTGAGCTTAGACAGGCGCAATTACAATTATACTCCTCGCAAGACGAAGTATTAAATGCTATGCTTAATATTATCAATAAAAAAGCCGAATTAGAAACAATTTTAAACACACCAACAAATAAGTAATCACATTATGAAAAAGATACTTACGATATTATCCATCTCTCTGCTAATTATTTCATGCGGTGGTAATGATAACAAGTCTATAGAAAAAATTATTGAGCAAGGAGATCTTGAGGCTTTGCGTACCAAAAGAACAGAGATTGTAGCAAAACAGCAATCGGTAGCTGATCAGTTAAAACAAATTGATCAGGCAATTGCTACTCTGGATACCGTGAAAAAACTACCCTTAGTCACAGTTATCAAGGCTAAAGACACTGTATTTAACCATTATTTGGAATTGCAAGGAAACGTAGAGACCAAACAAAATATTGTTTTATACCCTGAAATGAGCGGAATTCTTACCAGAATCTATGTTGATGAAGGTCAAAATGTTAGAAAAGGGCAATTGCTCGCAAGAATTGATGATGGAGGGTTGAGCCAACAGCTTTCTCAAATAGAAGTACAAGCGCAACTGGCTAAAACAACATTTGATCGTCAAAAACGATTATGGGAGCAAAAAATCGGCTCAGAAATTCAATACCTGGAAGCAAAAACAAACTATGAAGCCCAAAAGAATGCTGTAGATCAAATAAAGCGTCAACTGGCCAAAACAACTATTAACGCACCATTTTCTGGAGTTATAGATGATATAATTACCGAACAAGGAAGTGTAGTATCTGCCGGCCAAAATCAAATCATACGTATCGTTAACCTTAATGATATGTATATTGAAACCGAAGTGCCAGAGCGCTATATTTCCAATATTACTAACGGAAAAAAAGTAGAGGTTTATTTTCCGGTACTTAACAAAACCATTGAGACCAAAGTCCGTCAGGTAGGTAATTACATCAACCCAAACAACAGATCATTTATGGTCGAAGTAGGCATCCCATCCAATGGCGGTATAATCAAACCTAATCTTACTGCCAAAGTAAAGATTAATGATTACACTAATGATAAAGCAATTTTGATACCGCAAAGTATCATTTCTGAGAATGCCGAAGGAGATCAATATACCTACGTAACTTCAGATAAAGATGCCGAAAATATAGCAGAGGCCAAAAGAGTTATCGTAAGAACCGGAAAAACACAAGGTGATCTTATCGAAATTACAGGAGGAATCAATAATGGTGATGCAATTATTAGTGAAGGTGCCCGAAGCGTAAAAGATGGCCAGAAAGTTAAAATTTTAAACTAATATCGTATGGAAGTTAAGAAGAAAAAGGTAGATAAAGAGTTTCGACTATCCTCTTGGGCTATAGACAACCCCACTACCATTTATGTAATGATTGGCATATTTCTGGTATTAGGGCTTTCTGCATATTTCTCGATGCCAAGAGAGAACTTTCCGGAAATTAATGAAACTAAAATATATATTAGCATTCCGTATCCTGGAAATACAGCAGAGGACATAGAACGACTAATCATTGATCCCTTAGAAGATCAACTTAAAAATGTTAGTGGAGTTGTAGAAATATTATCCACATCACAAGAAGATTATGGAATCATCACTATTGAATTTGAAGAGGACCTTGCTGTAGCCGAGGCTAAACAAAAGGTAAAAGACGAAGTAGATTCGGAAAAAGCAAATGAAGACTGGCCTACATTTAATGGTGCCAAAGTTGAGCCAAATGTTTTTGATCTCAGTATGTCTGAAGAAATACCTATTTTGAATATCAATATTGCTGGAGACTACCCGGTAAACAAATTAAAAGAGTTTGCCGAATATCTGGAAGACGAAATTGAAGACTTACCGGAAATCAAAAAAGCAGAGATTAGAGGCGCCCAGGAAAAAGAAGTAGAGATTGCTGTAGATATCTATAAAATGATGGCGGCACAGGTAAGTTTTGATGATGTGATTAACGCTATTCGCAATGGGAATATGACGATGTCTGCAGGAAATATGATCACCAGTGGTCAACGTAGAACGATTAGAATCCTGGGAGAGATCCAAAAGCCATCAGAACTTGATGATTTTGTGGTAAAATCTCAAAATGGTGCAGTCTACCTCAGGGATATTGCAGAGGTTACTTTCAAAGAAGAAGACAAAACTACCTATGCACGAGAATTTGGGCACAGTGTGGTGATGTTGGATGTGATGAAACGTTCGGGAAAAAACATGATCGAGGCCGTAGAAAAAATTGATGTAATTCTTGAAGAAGCAACAAAAAATGTTTTCCCAAGTGATTTAAGTGTTTCTATTGCCAATGACCAATCAGAAAAAACTGAGAACCAGGTTAGCGATCTGGTCAACAATATCATCTTTGGAATAATCCTGGTAGTAGGTGTGCTTATGTTCTTTTTAGGCTTTAGAAATGCGCTATTTGTAGGATTTGCGATCCCTATGTCAATGTTTATGTCTTTTATGATTTTATCGCTGCTAGGGTACACGATGAACACGATGATTCTTTTTGCTTTAATCATGGGATTAGGTATGTTGGTTGATAATGGTATTGTGGTAGTCGAAAATGTATATCGATTGATGGAAGAAGAAGGAATGTCACGAATCGAAGCTGCCAAAAAAGGTATAGGAGAAATCGCTTTCCCGATCATTATTTCGACCGCAACCACCGTTGCTGCATTTATCCCTTTAGGTATGTGGCCTGGGGTTATGGGTGAGTTTATGATTTACTTCCCGATCACACTTTCTGTAGTACTAGGATCCTCATTATTTGTCGCTATTTTCATAAATTCGATGTTGGTATCTCAGTTTATGGAAATAGGTGAGAAAAAATTAACGCGTAAACAATTAATTCGATTAAGTATTATTTTAGGTGGGCTTGGTACATTCATCATAATTTTTGGAGGTCAGGTTCGAGCACTAGGAACCTTGATGATCTTTACTGCACTTATGTTTTGGTTGTATCGTTATGCATTAAAAGGTGCTGCCAACGTATTTCAACGTAAATTTTTGGTATGGCTGGAAAATAAATACCAACGTTTTTTAACATTTGCCTTAAAAGGATGGAGGGCATATGCATTTACTTTTGGTACTTTTTTACTACTGATTGTTGTATTTGCAATGTTTGGAGCCTCAATTGGCAGTCAACGTACTAAAGTCGAATTCTTTCCGGATAATAAACCCAACCAGATTATTGTCTATATAGAGTATCCTCAAGGAACTGATATTGATAAAACCAATGCGATTACCAAGGATATAGAGCAGCGTGTTTATGCTGTGGTAAACGAAGATGAATACGTCGAGGGTCAAGATTATAACTTTTTAGTAGAATCTGCAGTTTCGCAAGTAGGTGAAGGGGCTGGAAATCCTCAAACTGATGGGGGTAGTAATGCCGAAATGCCGCATCGTGCTAAAATTACCGCCACGATGAGAGAATATAAATACCGAAAAGGTAAAGACTCTGAAATATTACGCCAAAAAGTACAGGATGCTTTAAAAGGGATTTACCCAGGTGTGGCTATTTCTGTAGAAAAAGATGCTGTAGGCCCTCCCGCCGGATACCCTATCAATATTGAAATTGAAGGGCCTGACTATGATGAGCTCATCAATATTGCAGAGCAAATGCGTAACTTCATTAATGAAAAAAACATACCCGGTATAGAAGAACTAAAAATTGATGTCAATAAAGGCAAACCCGCCATGCAGGTTGTTGTTGACCGAGAAAAAGCGGGAGAACTAGGTGTGGCTGCCGGACAAGTTGGAAATCAGCTGCGTCGATCGATTTTTGGAGAAAAAGCCGGGATCTTCAAAAAGGATGGCGAAGACTATGATATCTACGTTAGATTTAACGAAGATAATCGCTATAATACAAGTGCGCTATTTAATCAAAATATCACCTTTAGAGATCAGGCAACCGGCCAACTCAAAGAAATTCCTGTTTCGGCTGTAGCTTCTCAAAAAAACACTTCTTCATTTAGCGCTATCAAGCATAAAGATACCAAAAGAGTGGTTACAGTGTATTCTGGACTTCAACCCGGTTTTACAGATGCAGGGGCTATTGTTTCTCAAATACAGACCGAAATGGCTGGTTTTCCTGAACTGCCCAGAAATGTAAAAATTGATTATACCGGTCAGATCGAAGAGCAAAATAAGCAAATGTCTTTCTTAATGGGGGCCTTTTTCTCAGGGTTAGGGCTTATCATGTTGATCCTAATATTTCAGTTTAGTTCGATCTCTAAGCCTACCATTATTATGATCGCCATATTCTTAAGTTTTATTGGTGTATTTGGAGGTATATTGATCACCGGGGCTTCTTTCGTTATTATGATGACCATGATGGGAATCATCTCACTGGCAGGAATCGTAGTAAATAACGGGGTAGTGCTTCTGGATTATACACAACTTCTGATAGACCGTAAAAAGGCAGAACTTGATGTTTCTGAAAGAGACCTACTACCTAATGAAGAAGTAATGAAAATCATTATTAAAGGAGGTAGAGCACGTTTGCGACCTGTATTATTAACGGCAATCACAACCGTATTAGGGTTAATCCCGCTGGCGATTGGTTTCAATGTAGATTTTTTCTCGTTGTTTAGCACCGGGGATCCAAAGATATATCTAGGAGGAGATAATGTAATATTTTGGGGGCCATTGGCCTGGGCCGTAATTTACGGACTTATTATAGCTACATTCTTAACCCTTATTATCGTACCCTGCTTATTTTTTATTGTTAACAGAGTAAAAGTTAGATTTAGCAAAAAGAACGTTGTAGAGGTTCCTGTAACTCCTGCAACGGCATAGAAATATGTAAAATTGATGAAAAAACGCCGCAAATTGCGGCGTTTTTTGGTATATACTAGTTGTAAAAAATGAAACTGTCTTCTCCTAAATAGAAAAAGACCACAAGTGAGTAATCTTTTTTCTATATCTGTTGTTGCACGGATTGCAAATCCGCGCTATCGGGTGATATTGTGGGGAAGTATAAACGTAATGAGATGAAGCCATCTATTGAGACTGCTCGCAGATTGGCTAATGCTCTTAATGTTACCTTAGATTATTTGGTAGGTGATAGTGATACTACAGTTTTTGATAAAGATATTACCAAACGTATTGAGGCTATTATTGATATGGGTAGTGAAGATAAAAACGCACTCTTTAAAATTATTGATGCTTATATCCGTGATTTTAAAGCTAAAAAAGCGTATTCATAAAAAACCACCTCGCTAAAGGTGGTCTTGTACATATTTCAAGTTAACTATGCTATTTGATCTTAAAACTTGATAAAACTTTATTGATTTCATCAAAATACTTCTTAAACTTAGTGGTTTCA
Source organism: uncultured Aquimarina sp. (assembly GCA_947497175.1). Taxonomy (GTDB): domain Bacteria; phylum Bacteroidota; class Bacteroidia; order Flavobacteriales; family Flavobacteriaceae; genus Aquimarina. The sequence goes on from CANMFM010000004.1 coordinate 261,113, forward strand.
CTTGTAAAAGTTAGGAGATAAGCTTTCTCATTCTCTAAAAAATAATGCTGTACAACAGTAAAATCAACATCATTCTGAGTTAATTTGAATACCAGTTTAAAGCAATTTTTGCCATTTATGTTAAGTCTCCTGTTTTCAACTATACTGGCAACACTACTAATATCTTTTTTTGCTTTATTTACAAATTCATCAAAAGAGATTTTTTTTACGTCACTAATAACTAAATTAATATTTTCGATAAAAAAATCATTATCTCCTTCTTTCTTAGTTTTTAATATAAATGAAGTACCATTCTGTCCGCTAACATCAAGTTCTAAATGAGAAGGATAAGATACTAAATAATCTTCCTTTTCAAGCATTTCATCTTTATCCTGTTGGCAGCTTAATATAGACAGAACAGCCAAAAAATTAATTAACAAATTCATTTTATACTTATTAAAATATATCATATAAAGGTTCTCTACTGTGGTGAAAATAATGAGATGCATTGATATACAAAAACTAATACGTATATAATGTAATACCTCATAAAGTTAAACACAGAAAACACTATATGAGTTTCAAAATTTGGATTAATTTTTTTCATGCTTAAAATAGCTAGTTTACTACCGAAGTGCATTATAAATAGTACCATACTGAAAAGCACTAAATGAAAGAAGTGTTGATTTGATATCAGCTCTGGTAACAACTTAAACAAATGAAGTACGGTTATAGCAACAAGTAAAACAATCAATCCTATTTGTACTCTAAAATTAAATTCTATTTTTTTAGTTAAAAAGCTAAAAATCATAAGATTTAGAGCTAAAAAAAATAATACATATATAAAGATCATATTTAAATTTACTTTTTCTTTCTTCTATTAACTTCTTGGCTAGTATTAGATACAAAAAAACCAATATTAAAACCCGATAGCGCGGATTTGCAATCCGTGCCCTATTACAAGTTAAAACAAAGATAAAACCAACACATCTAATTCATGGTCTAAATCAGCATAATTTCTAGCAGAACTAAATACATAATTTTCTGGATGCTTTACGATTTTATCTACTACCGCGTTGTTATGAATATAATTTATTTTTTGTTTTAAAAACCAATTCGAATTCACGATTTCTGCATGATACCCATCTTGCCAAACTTTATATTGTTGTTTTCTTTTTAAATCTTCACATGCTTTATTGAAATAGCCTAACATCCACTCTCTTCTACTCTCTGGATAGTTTATAATGGTTTCAATGATCTTTTTGGAAGTAAACTTCTTAAAATCTCGAATGATATCTGATAATACACATCCCTCTTTTGCTTTGCAAACCATATGAATATGGCTCGGCATAACACAATAAGCATAGATTTCTAAACCCTTATTATGTTGACAATAGTGTAAACTATCAATGATAACATACTTTTGTCTTACTCTGGTAAAGATATCAATCCATCCTACGGTAGTTATCGTGATAAAATATCCCACATCAGGCATCGTTGCTTTATACGTTGTTGACATGTAATTACCTTACTAAAATTATCTACAATGATAGTATATACTAGTTGTAAAAAATGAAACTGTCTTCTTCTAAAGAGAAAAAGACTACAAGTGAGTAGTCTTTTTTCTATACCTGTTGTTGCACGGATTGCAAATCCGCGCTATCGGGTTTTAATAATTTATCGCTATTTTTTTAGTTTCTGGTTCAGGTAAAATGGTATCTTTAATATAAATAGGAATATCAAAATACATTTTTGTTGAAAAAATGGAATCTCCTTCTTTGTAATATTCTTGTATAAAACCTCTGATGTCTCTTTTTCCAGTGATTTCACTAAACCTCTTTCCAAACGCTACAGAATAGGATTTGTGAAACCCTTCAAAGTTTTTTTGATTTTTAACATCATGATGAAGATTGTAAAAAGTATCTAATTTAATTTCTCTAATATTTGAAAAATCCTTATTGAAATTATCCTTTTCTCCATTTGGAAGACAAACTAATATTTCTGAAGGTTTATCTTTATATAATTGAGCTCTTAAGAAAGCTGCTGCTAAAAATTGTTCTCCTTTTGATATAGTATCATCCATAACCTGAATATCGAAATACTTACTACCTGTATAGAGTGTATCCCCTTTAACATTAAGTTTCCATTCTTGATTTAAATGATGATTCCCATCTATGATTTTATATTGACGAATTACATCTAAATGACCATTTTCATTGTAAAAATTCCACTTTCCGATTTTAAAAAACTTATCATTTACATAACCATATTTCTCCAAATTACCGTTTGGATAGTACTCGATTTGTTTTATACCAACACTATCACTCCAAAAACGAATAAAATCAATTTTATTTACATCCTTTAAAAAATACAGTGATGAATCTTTTAAAACTCCTAAATCGTAGTTATGCTTTAGTTTAATATTACCATTTCTATAGTATTCTTTATATACACCATGAAGAACACCATTACTTTTAGTGTATTCTTTCTTTAACATACCATTTTCATAATATTCTTTTGATACGTTATTACATGATGTGAAAATTATAGCTACAAAAAATGTAACATAAAAAATATATACTTTCATAAATTAATAATCGTTTATTTCTACTTTTTTTACCTTTTTATTATTCATTTGGTTTGTAGAATCTTTAACTGCTTCTGCTTTATTATCAAAAAATTTTATTACTTCAAATCCATTATAACTAGCTGTTGTTGTTGCTAAAGTATCAGTAGAAACCTCTCCATCAAAATTTTGATTTTCCATAGTTGCTTCTGCAATATTGTAAGCTTTTTCACCCAAATTTACGGCAGTGACGTAATATGTGTTTTCAGCATCACTTTTTCCTTTATTCCATTCCGTAGCCAAATTTGTTTTTTTATTAGGATTACTAGCATTAGTTTTTCCATCACCGCTAGGGGATGGTCTTTTCATTCCAAATAACGACATAGCAGCATCCCAAATAATATCTGCATTAGGAATGGTAATATCATCTCGAGAGTTTTCTGATCCAGAAGTTTGGATGTCCATAGGATTACTTGGCCCTCCTTCAGCAGAAGCCTCTAAATTAACTGCAGATCCAATAGTTGGTTTATCCCCATCTCCCTTTAAATTTTGATCAATAGATTTTAAGTTATTAAATGCCTTAGAAAGCGAGTTTTTTACAGCTCTTAAATCAGAAGTGATCGTATTTTTAACAGCCGAAGCTAATTTTTTTAACCCACCACAACAATCACCATTACCTAAAGGCTTCATCCCATCAGGATCTATATAATAAACTGGATTATCAAACGCGTAGTTATAAGGAGAGTGTCTTCTCATTTGTTCGGCCAAAGGATCAAGGTTCATCCATCTCCCTAAAGCAGGATCGTAGTTACGAGCGGTAATATCTATCCAACCCAGACCTATTTCATCCTGTTCTTCTTTATTACCAAATCCATAGGTATGATTTCTACCTCTGAGCACATCATTATATCCCTTATGCGTAAGTCCAAATGGATAATAATTCTTTTCTTGTACAATCTCATCTTGAGTAATGGTTCCATCTTTATTTTTATCCTTATAAGATAATCTAACGTTATCCAGATGATCCTTAAACTGGTATACATATTTATACCCGTCAGCCTCTTTTTCTATAATACCTTCTGGGTGGTTAAAGAACTCCAGGTTCCCACTTTTATAGACATAATTACCTGCATATTCCGTTTCTATTAAAGAACCTCCACTGGGAGCAATCTTTTTCAATTTTGCCCCTGTAGCATCGTAAATATAAGAAATAGTTCCTGATCCTTCACTATTGCTTATAGAAACTGTTTCAGGTAGGTTTAGGTGGTTATAGGTAATGCTGGTGATGCCTTTGTTCGTATCGGTAATCATATTGCCATTGGCATCATATGAATATTGCTCCCCGATGCTCAACTGTGGTGCTGTAAAACCTTCTTCTAATTGGCCAAATTCATATACTGCCATGAGCTTGTTACCTTCATTGTACTCATAAATCAGATCATCAACATAGCTTTGTACTGCCCCTCCAAGACCCGGAAAGTCCACATCACCATTAGATAAGTCACCCTCTATACCATAACGCCTTAAGTCGGTAATGTTTCCCATATGATCATATTTAATAAAGGGTACAGAAAAACTATCGTCGTACCCCTTAGCACTGACCAATCTGTTAAGCGCATCATACCGGTAGCCATAAGCACGCTTTATGTTATCATTTGCTGTTTTCCAGACCGTTTCGCTTATGTTACCATTGTAAAGTGCTTCGCTTCCCAAGTTTTCTGTTGGGTTATTATAATTAAGACCAAAAGCAAAGAGATCATCCCCCAAAGTACCGACATCGTTAATCCCTCTAAGCCATCCTCGTATGTTGTAAGTATAGTTTATATCTTGCAAGCCACCTCCAACAGTTTTTGATTGTAGTTGTCCTAATTCGTCGTAGGTATTATCTACAATCATTTCTTCTGCCTGATTATTGATCTTTTGAGTTTGGGTAAGCAATCGACCCATATGATCATAGGTGAATTTGTCTACCGTTACGATTTCTTCTTGACCAATTTTATTATGTTTGGTGGTCGTTTCTAAAACTTTACCTAAAAAGTCCAGCTTTGTTTCTGTGATATCAGAAGTGCCCAGATAGTCATTTACAGTAGCTGTACAAATAGGTCTTGCCTTTTTATCATAATACATTACTGTTGTAATCCATTGATCGGTTCCCAGCACCTTTACTTTTGACCCTGTAGCTAACGATGTAGTCTTATTCGAAATAGATTCACCATATGCCATACCCGGATTAGCTAATTGTGGTACAGGAGAGGTCCCTAAAAATGTATAATCATCATAGTAGTTGATCGTATAGATTTCAGTAATTACGCGTGGGACAGCATCATTACTATAAAAGATCGTAGTTCCTGCTATTGTATTAGCAGTACCTTGCTTGGTTTCGTATTGCCTATAAACAGTAGTATTGTTAGCAGACCCTTGTATAGCAGCTCTGCTACTATCATTCTGTATTATTCCTGTGTATGCCACTCTACCAAAAGCATCATACTTGGTAAATAACCATTCATCTTTTGCCTTACCTGAGTTTACCTTTCTTTGGTTTGCATCTTGTGTAAATACAGGTTGATCCAGTGTGTTGTACACAATATACTCCCATCCCTTGCCCGGAATCTTTTTTTCGATCAATCGATTTCTATAATCATATCTGTATTGGTAACACAGTTCAGAAAGCTCTGTGTCTGAGACTCCATCTGTAGTGGTTACTTTAGGAGGTAGTACGTAGGTAAGGTTACCATACCCATCATATACATAATAGGTATCGTGTTCTTCTCCCTCATTATAGGTTCGTTTTAAAACAACACGCCCTAGTTTGTCTTTATATTCTCTGGTAGTATGATCATTAGGATGCGTCTGCCCCGGTTGCCAGTTTTCATCTTTAGTGATACTTACTTGCAACTCTCCTGGATTATAGAATTCTACTTTTTCTAAACTTGGTGCTTCGGTATTAGTAGCATCAGCAAAGTGTACTTTAAAATACACCACTTCATTGGCTACATTAGTCCCCCAATCAAATTTTATGGTATGATCCGTATCACTATTAGGATCAGCCTTCCATGCTTTGCCCGGTGCGCCTTGTTCTCTCACCCGATTAAGCGGAGAAGGCTCAAATATACTCTCGCTATAGGCATTGATCTGGTTCATGTCGGTTATCCCAGGAAAGTCATCAGCATACTTATTTTTATAATACGTATTAATGTGTTGATTGACATCTACCTCTCGATAACTTCCTGTTACCCCTAGATTATCCCTATAGGGCAGATAGTGTCTGGCTTGCCTGCCATACCCATCATACCCGATATGGGTAATAATATCCTTACTATTGGGTGAGGCGTTGATCCCGGTTTGCTGCATCGGTCTACCCAACCCGTCATAATAGGTGATGTTATAGATCTTTTGTTCTTGTGGGGCGGTTTCAAGTTCATTAACCGTGGCAAAAGGTTCTTGTGCCCTAACGGCCATCATATAATTTTGGTCCCTGGATAGATCCAACCCCTGGGCATAGGTGACTCCCATTGTAGTGATCACCCCTATGATATATATAGATATGTTGAGTATAGTTTTCATCAAACTGTATGTTTTATGTTTTTGTATCATCTCTTTTTGGGGTTAGGTTATTGATTGGTATCAGGAACTACGATATCGGGGTCGCCGTCGCCGTCGCCACCACCACCGCCAGTGCTACACTCTGAGGTAGACATACTGTAGTTTTGGGATCTTGTAGCACTCACACCGGTACATTGATCGGTAACTACACATTTTACAATAACAGATCGTTTTCCATCGCACCTTAGTGTGACCATGCCGGTAGACGAGGACCCGTCATAGGCGCCATCTAGATACCACTTATAGCTATAACTTCCTGATCCTCCAGAAATATTGGCAATCACCTCTAATTTCTTAGTTCTTGTAGGAGAAGAGTAACGACGAGTACTAAAAGAACTAATACCCCATAATTCTGGTTGTACTTGCATTGTGGTGGTCACCAACGTGGATTCTTCTGTAACAGTATCGGTAACTGTGCATTCTATACGTACCTGACCATAATAATCACACCCCATCGTCATAGAAAAAGACTTGTTATTTGATCGATACGTAGCTTGGCTATTATAAATTCTCCAGGCGTATGTATAATTCCCAGAACCCTTTGATGGGCTGATACTAAATGAGGCGTTACTTCGTACTACCACATTAGCCGGTCTTGAAATATTAGTAGCAGATACCGATAGTGGATTATAAATACTGATTGACCTATTTGCCGTTTCTTTTTTACCTGTGACATTATCGGTAACGGTTAAAGTGATAACAGCCATCCCATCTGTAGTACCTCCTTGCAACGTAAGATCTTTACTGGTATGCTCTTCTACGATACCTCCTGGTTTTTTAACTTCCCAGTGATAACTAAAGTCACCAGATCCACCACTTGCGACAGATGGTACTACCATAGTCGTATTTGTAAATACCCATGGACTAGATGTGATACTTACCTCTACAGGAGTAAACAATTGATTCGTATAGTAGTAATAAAACTTATCGGTAAGTTTTTGATCGGCATCCCAGATATGCATCAAACGGTTAAATCCATCGTATTCATAAAATGTGGTATATCCTCTGGGATCGGTCATACTGGTAACCCCAATTAGCGGATCGTAGGTATAGGTAGTTACCATAGCATTTGGTAAGGCTTCTCGTAAATCCTGTAGCGCTTCTCTTAAAATTTGTTCTGTACAGCTTGACTGGCGGCAACGATCATTATCGGCATTAGCCTTATCTCTAAGATCGGTCTCATAGGGCTGTACCTGATCATAGGTTGCATTTTCGATCTTAGCAATAGGATACATATCCTGATATCCCCAGATATAAGCAATATGACGGCCATCGGGCTGGCTCACCTCTAGTGGATTGCCCTGGTCATTATAACGATGGTATATCACTCTTGAATCTGCAAGACCACCATCCTTAGACATATCAATAGTTTTTGGTGATACGATATTTGAGGTCCAAAGGTGGTAATTCGTCTTTTGAGTCATTTTAGATACCGTAGGAGTAGCGCCGATGCTATGTTCTTCTATGCGTTCTACCTGTATTGGTGTGGTAATACGATACTGATCTATCAGTTTTTGTTCTGCCTCAGACCTAATGTCTATATCCTGGGGATATTGTGTTTTGGTCGTTACCCGCACTCCATTGCTTATCTCACTGATGATACTAGTCGGCTGCAAGTGCTCTAAATTATCATAGTGGTAGGTTTTGGTGGTGGTGATAGGTCCCGATGGATGATATTCTGTCGATTTACTTTGAGAAAGTTTAGACCACAACACAGGATACGATACTCTGTTTGAGCTGTAAAAGGCGTAGTTTCCTCCTATGGTTCCAATAGCGGTACCGTTTCCGTTACAATCGGGGTGTATCGCTTTTATAATTGTAGGGGTCTCGCTGTTACCAGGGGATGTTGCTACTGTGGTACATGAGCTTACAGCATATCCATAGTATGTCTTTTCGGGATCTCCTTGATATCTATAGAAAGCCGTACAGGCATATCCTTCTGCAAAAGATTTTTTACTGTTAACTACAGTTCCTATAGCTTTAGGCATGTCTTGATCAGAAAAATATACTTGTTCAAAAGTATTGCTATCTTCTCTTAGTATTCTTCCGGAATGATCATAAGTTCGTATCTGCTTTGGTTTTCCGTTATTAAAGTTTTTCTTTTTATACACTCCGGTACTTGAAGCGTCTCTGTTATTGTAAAAATGATGTACTGTATATCCATTAATCATATTCCCATCAAAGGCAATTTCACTTACCCTACTGTAGGAAACATGTAAAGCAGTGGGACTGGCAATATTATTAGCATATCGGGACAAGGTTAGTGAGGTAAATGTATCACAACCATCTTCACAGCCACCATAGCTAACAAAAGAAGAAGTATCATCAAAGATCAAAGCTTTATGGGCTATTCCCGAAGATGAGTCTTGATTAGACAACAGTTCTGGGGTTATTGCCAAAGGGGCAACTGCACTAATATCATCATAATAATAGTACTTCGTCAGTTTTTTTCCATTCAAAGAGGCTTGATCCTGTGTTTTATATACACGTAACCCTCCTACACGATTATCCAATTCTACCTGAACAGGAACTGTTTTTGTTACAGTTAAAGAATATGATTTATTGGTATATTCACTAAGGACCACTGCTCTATAATCGCCTGCGGGAAAGTATACATTAAATGTGCCTGGGGTTAGATTTGACCCTTCTTGCAAAAAAGGAACGTTGGAAGTAGTGTTGTTGTGTAGATAACAGTAAGGTTGTACAGGGCCATCAAAATCACATATAGTACCGCCATCACCCAAAGGGCTTTCAAAACATTCTCCCGTACCTTTATTAGATTTATAAATCGCAGCAAGCGCTCCAATACCAATAGTAGATGTAGTTTGTATCCCAACAGTATTTACTGTAAGTTCAACTTTATAATGCCCGTCTTCTTCTATGGTAAAGGGCTCGCTATCTTTTTTAACAGGTGCTTTGGCTTCATTGATAGCATCATCACACGAAGCGTAGTCTTCTCTTACAAAATCACTGGTAAGCCCTCCTCGTAGTGAAGCTCCTCCGATGACTACTGTTTTTGTTTGATTCTCAAATTGCTTTGGAGTACGGTGTAAATCATACCAAAATGCACTATTTCCTCCGGTTGGATAATGAATCTTCTTTAAGGTTCCGGCAAGCGTATGTGACAAATCTGCAGATCTATCAGCACCAGGCAATACAATTTGGTGAGTTGTACCTTTATTTAATATTTTTTTGGGCACTAAATTTGAAGAAGACTTCCCATTATTATACCCCCAATAATCTTGAGTTGTTGAAAAACGATGAGGGATCATGTCTTCGTTATAATACTCAAACCTGTATTTCTGTGGGGCCTGAAAAACGCTATTTCCTGCAACCACAGTACCGGTTGGAAAGCCTACGTCTTTAATATGTACCTCATCCAGTTTTAAACGATAATTAAGTTCTGGTTTTGAAGTAATACTGGTTGGACTTGAAGCTATAAAATACGATTGCTTCAATTCTATATTGTTAATGGTTCGACCATGATCATCTTGCACCCTTATATGTTGCAATCCTTTTCTTCCCGGAAGATCTGTACGTTCTGATCCTTCGATAAAAACAACCTGAGATACTCCATTAAGCTTGATATTCTTAAGGTTAAATTGAAAAATTTTATAATCATTAGGGGTACTTGTTGTACTATACCCCTGGGTGGGAGAACTTGTACAACTATTTAAGTTATGTGTGATGGTATTGGCTCCATAAAAAGGTTGTTCTGTATCCCAATACTTTCCATTGGTATACTCAAAACTAATCGTCTCGGTTTGGTTGGCATTGGTAATAGAAGTAATATACCATGCAGAAGTATAGGTATGTGTCCCTTCATTTGCATCATTACTAAAACTGCTTCTGGTGATTTCTGCTTTTCCAAACCTATACACCGTACCATTAGGACCTGTAATGATCCAACTAGTAACTATGGTGCCCTGACCAACGTAATCTACCTTGATAGATGGATCATTGATACAATAAGCAACATATCTAGTAGTACCCAAAATCTTTTTACTGTAATCTATAGCAATTTCCCCGGATAATCCGTTGATATTAAATGAAAACACATCGGGAACAAAATCCGATTCGCCATAGTTACGTTCTGTCATTTGCTGAAAAAACATGGGAATCCATCCTGAAGGATGAAACCCCTGCGGACCGGTTTTATAAAGTTCGCGAATCACCCCTTGTCGGGGGTCGCTGTCGATGCCACCCACTTCATCAGCAAGACCATTTACCTGTCGACTAACAACGCCTCCGGCATTAAGGTTCCATCCTAAACCAACATTAGTGGCGATCTGGCTTACTTTAACTCCTGAAGCATCATAAGATAAAGAAATAGGTAGGCTAAGTTCTCTGCCCTGGATCCTATGAATAGGAATTGAAATATCAGGTCGACCTGTATACATTGATATTGGAGTAGTACCATATTGAATAAAAGCACTGGCCTCTGGGGAGTTTGGAACTTTGACAATAGTATTAAAATCCGGAGGAGTGATTGCTCCTCCACCATCGTCTGGGCCTTGAGCCATTATCAATGAAAAATTGATAACAGATAAAAATATAAAAAGGTATTTCATAAAGTAAGTATTTTATTTTGGTGACTGATTCTTTTGTTTTTTAACAAAGCGGCAAAACTACCACTAATAATTAAAGGATAATGGGGGGATTTTTCCCTTTTTAGATGTCTGGATGAGAAAAATAGGTGAACAACACAAAAAAGGGAAGTTTCGGAATTTTTATTACGGTTTTCCTCATCGATTCTTTACGGTTTTTTAGTTTTCTAATGCAATAGTAGCATATTCCAGTTTCAATTTTTGAAACTCAGAAAATTAAAATGTTAAAATTTCTATTGAAGATTAACTATCAATTATTGACCCTTAATAATTGACAATACTAAGCGCAAAAACTACCTCTTAGTATACGAAAAGAGCTATGGGGTTGGATTTTATCGATGTGATAACCGAGATACTATTCAAGTTAGAGTCTTTGCCCTGCAATGTTATCACTCTAAAGAAGTATATAATACAGGAACAGCTCACCAACTGAATACTACAAGAACCAAAATTAATCAAGGCCAACATGATAATTTTGATTTTAACAAGAGAGAAGAGTACCAAACTAAAAAACGCCGCAAATTGCGGCGTTTTTTATTAATTTAATTAGATAAGAATATTACCTGTTCTCATTAGCCGGTGTAGGGAACTGCTCAAAAGTAGCATCTCCAGACCTATCTAATGGTAATTCATCTAATCTGTTGAATCTTCTTAGATCAATCCATCGATGTCCTCCTTCTGCAAATAACGAATATCTTCTTTGTTTTAAAATCTCTGTAACTAGTTCTGTTGGACTAGTACCTCCAGTATACGGGCCAACACCGGCAGCATTTCTGATTATATTGATTGCATTTACAGCTTCTACAGGGTTGGTAATATGATTTGCTTCAGCATACAAAAGTATTAACTCTTCATTTCTTATGATAGCAACGGGTGCTATATTACTATCGTAAATAAATACATCATACGCACCTGTCAGATTATCTTGAGTTAAAGGGTTTGGTACTACAACCCCGGCAGAATTTTCTGCTTCTCTAAAAACGACTTTACCTACTCTATTGTCATTTGCCTCTGCCTCTGTAATGAAAGTAGGATGTGCAATTCTTGCGTTAGCACCAGTTGAATTTTTTGCAAAAAACAATGGATTAGCGATATCTGTTCCACTAAGTGAAAACGTCATATATACCCCATTAGTTAAATCACCTGTTAAATTCATAAAAGAAGAATTATTCAAAAGAGTATTTACTGTAGTATAATCACCTCTATAAGCCGCTACTCTGGCCGCTAAAGAATTAGTAAACCTTAAAAAATCGGCCGGTGAAACAATTTCATTTTCTGGATCATCTGGTATCCCCGAAGCTCCCTCTATACCATCAAAACCAGATGGTAAACCAAAAGCAAACTCATCTCCTGCATTTGATAAATCTGTTCCTGCGCTTTGTAGTAAATTAAAAATCGCCTCTAGAGCACTAGTATAATCAACAAAAGGTCCCAGATTATCTCCATCGGCAACATCTATTCGTATACCATTCTGAAATTGCAGGTTTAATACCATAAGTAATTCGTGAGCTTTTATGGTATTTACAAAACCTCGAATACCTGCTTTTTCTTCATCAGAAAAAGATTCTGTACTATTGGTCAGTCCTTCTAATACCAGATTCACCTCTTTTACCGTTGCATATCTAGAAGAATATGGAGCAGTAGTATAAAATGTGTTATTATCCAATGTACCGGTTAATAAATCAGCGGTCCATCTGGGATCAGAACTCTGAAATCTCCAATACTCTCTACCTGCCACAGATTGGGCATCTACCTGGGTGCCTATACGTGTTCTCATATCAGCGAGAATTCCCCCAACAGCTTCTTGTAATTCCCCTCTCGATAAATCGCTGGAAATCGATGCAATACTAGGACCATTTAGATCACTTCCATCCTCAACTTCGCATGATACAACGAGCATTGAAAATAGTATTGCTGTTAAAAATATCTTTATTATTTTCATTTTCTTATGTTTTTATTAAAAGTCAACTTTTACGTGAAATAGATAGCGTTTTGAAGAAGGGAAAGGTGTTACTTCTACCCCTGTAGACAGACCGTTACCTCCAAAGTTAGAAACCTCAGGATCATAACTATTATAATCGAAGATATTGATTAAGTTATTACCCGAAAAGCCAATTTTTAAATTAGATATATTTCCTTTAAAAACCTGATCAAGGAACTTGGTCGGTAACGTATAGTATAATCCTACTTCTCTCAATCTAAGATAAGACGCGTCTTCTGTAAACGGAGTAGCGTTTCCAGAACGAAAAGCTCCAATTCTAAATGGACCATTAGGAGTTTCTCCAGCTGGATCTAAGTCTATATCATCATAATCAGGACTTGTACCCCCAAAATCTGTCAATAAATTGGTAAGGTTGACGTTGTCTCCACCTTGTTTCCAATGCCATAAAAACGACAATGTAAAATCTTTGTATCGTAGATTATTTGTAAATGTCATTTGAAAATCAGGCTCTGCATCCCCTAAAACGACTAAATCACCATCAGCATCATTACCAACAATTTGAGTCACACTTCTACCTTCTTCTATTCTAAAAGTTCCCAGACCTGTACCAAAAGCACCTAGATTAAATGGGTCTACATCCAATCGTGTAACTTCTGATCTATTTGTAAAAAATAACGCTCCGGTGCTCCACTCAAAATCATCTCCAGTAAATACGTCGGCGTTAATTCCTACTTCGATACCTTCATTTTTAAGATCTCCTGCATTAGAAAACTTTGTCGTAAAACCAGAAGAAGGTTCAACATTTGCCTGTAAAATTAAATCGTCTACTGTTTTGTTGTAGTATGAAAACTCTAAACTAACTCTACTCTGTAAAAAACTTGCATCAAAACCTACTTCTAATTCTTTTTGTCTCTCAGGATCAATTTCTGAATCTCCTAAAGATAATGGAAATATTGGAAGTACGATACCTGCGATACCATCAATTAATGAACTCGTATAGGTAGTGAATACAGCACCATTAGGAGCAAAATTACCAGCTTCTCCATAAGCACCTCTTATTTTAAACTGGTTCATAAATCCAACGTTCCAAAAATCAAAATTATGTAAATTTACAGCTGCAGATGCTTTAGGGTAATAGAACAATTCGTTGGCATCTCCGTTGTTACTAGACTTATCACCTCTTACCCCTATAGTACCAATAATTTTGTCTTGGTAATTTAATTCTTCCTGTACAAAAAATCCTTGATCTTCTTGTTTTTGTTTAAACTGAGACACGCTAATATTGGCTCCCTGATCAAGATTGGTTTCAAAAGCAATTAAATTTGATGCGACATTACCTACCGTATTTCTGAAGAAAGTTTGTTTGGTAATACCTGCTTGTGTTCTAAAATTAAGATCAGAACTTGTTGTATAATTATGTACTAAAAAAGCAGAATAGTTGGCATCTTTATTCTCTGTCGTACCCAAAGCTGATACTCCGTTTAAACCTCCATTAGAAGGCTTTTGAAACTGTAGTGTTTTTGGAAAAATTGAAGTTGTAATCAATTCATAATAATCAACCCCTCCTCCTAAAACTAATTTTAAACTCGATTTTTCGGCTTCATATAGTTTTAAATCTAAAGTACCTCCTACTATAAATCTGTTTACATCTTCTCTGTTGGTAATTAAATCACGAGTTTGTAATGGATTAGACGATCCAAATGGATTATCGGGATAAGCCCCAGTAGCATCTGGCTGTAATTGTGCCCATGGTAACGTCGATGTTAATGCAACCCCTATGGTAGTACCTGTATTATCATTATTAAAGAATCCTCTATCAGACTTAGAGTCGATATAGTTACTCGATAAAGAAAGTTTGGCTCTATCCTCTAAAAATTGATGATTTATATTTAATCGTATTGATTTTCTATCATACCCTGTATTTTTAACAATCCCGTCTTCTTCATTATTAGAAAAAGCTGCATAGAATTGTGTGTTTTCTGATCCTCCAGATACATTGACGCTTGTATTAGAAATAAACCCTTGCTCTCCATAAATCTCATCTTCATAATCCACCAATCTTCCAGAATCTCTAGCCGTTCTAAAAAGCTCTACTTGATCATTGGCTGCATCTCTAGATCGCTGATCTAATATGGGATCAGCATTAGGAGAATAAAAAAGATCAAATACACGGTCTTCTGTATACTGCCTTTGCCCTCTAAAATTAATAATCGTGTTAAAACCTACATCTTGAGAAAAAGAAACCTTTGTTTTACCTTGCTTACCTTTCTTTGTAGTAATAATAATTACACCCGCTGCTGCTCGGGCACCATAAATCGCTGCTGCCGATGCTCCTTTGAGTACTTCAACGCTTTCTATATCGTCAGGATTAATATCTGCTATCCTGTTTGATGGGTTATCCTGATTAGAAGCATTACCTCCTGCTGCGGCTCCAGATACCGAATTTAAACCCGCTGCAGATATACTATTATTATTAACATATACACCATCAACAATATACAAAGGTTGTGAATTACCGTTAACCGAGGTAACCCCTCTTAACTTTATCGATATACCTCCTCCTGGTGCACCAGAATTTTTTGTAATTAATGCCCCTGCAAATTTACCAGCCAACGCTCCATCTAAAGTTTGTGGTGGCGTTAACCCAGCTAAATCCTGTGCAGAAACAGATGCTACCGCATTTGCAGCGTTACTTCTTTTTACAGAAGTTGCTAAACCCGTTACTACCACCTCTTCTAAGGATTCTGAAGATTCTTTAATCTGTACAGTAATCGCTCCCGGGGTAGCAACATCTATCATTTGTGTTGCAAAACCTAAAGCAAAAACCTTTAAACGTACTGGCAGCGTATTAACATTGATCGAAAAATTACCATCTATATCGGTAGCTGTACCATTATCGGTTCCATTTTCTACAACATTAACAAAAGGTGCCCCTTCTCCGCTACTCTCGACAACCACTTTCCCCGTAATGGTTTCTTGGGCTATTAGCATAACCGGAGTAAAAATTAATAATAGCAAAATTTTCATCCTGCTAAAATGAGTTTGTTTTTTCATAATGATTTGTTTAAATGTTTGGTTAAAACTATTAAAAGAAATTGACAAATAAATGTTAAAACTAACAATTGTTCGCGAAAAATAAACGCCAATCCTATAAAATACCCAACGTAATCATTAAAAAATTACATTATTAACAATTTGGTTTATACTGTGTACTATTTAACAACCTATACCCCATCTTATTTTCTTATGATCGATACATATATCCCTTAAAACTTTCTTATTTTTGCTGCCTTAATACTAGCTACTATGTACAGAAGTCATTCCTGCGGCCAATTACGTGCCGTAGATATTAATCAAGAAGTTATCCTGGCAGGATGGGTACAAAAAACACGTGATAAAGGATTTATGATATGGGTAGACCTCAGAGATCGTTATGGTATTACTCAATTAATCTTTGATGAAGAACGCACTCCTACAGCTGTTGTAGAAAAGGCTAAAACATTAGGGCGTGAGTTTGTGATCCAAATTAAAGGTACTGTCATAGAGCGCGAATCTAAGAACAAAAATATCCCAACAGGAGATATTGAAATTCTGGTCAGTGAATTGGATATTCTTAACGAAGCTCTTGTACCTCCTTTTACTATCGAAGATGAAACTGACGGTGGTGAGGATATCCGAATGAAATATCGTTATCTGGATATTCGTCGTAATCCCGTAAAGAATAGTTTGATGTTTCGTCATCAGGTTGCTATGAAAGTACGCAATTATTTATCAAACCAAGATTTTATCGAAGTCGAAACTCCATATCTGATTAAGTCAACTCCTGAAGGAGCTCGTGATTTTGTAGTCCCTTCTCGAATGAATGAAGGACAATTCTATGCGCTACCACAGTCCCCACAAACTTTTAAGCAATTGCTTATGGTAGGAGGTATGGATAAGTATTTTCAGATCGTAAAATGTTTTAGAGATGAAGATCTTAGAGCAGACAGACAACCAGAGTTTACGCAAATCGATTGTGAAATGGCTTTTGTTGAACAAGAAGATATCTTAACCATATTTGAAGGCTTAACAAGACATTTGCTCAAAGAAATCAAAGAGGTAGAAATTGGAGACTTTCCAAGAATGACCTATGACCAAGCCATGAAAACGTATGGTAACGACAAGCCAGATATTCGTTTTGGAATGAAATTCGGCGAGCTCAACAACGTGGCTCAACACAAAGATTTTAAGGTTTTTAACGATGCCGAGCTTGTTGTAGGGATCGCGGTACCGGGCGCAGCATCCTATACCCGAAAAGAAATCGATAAGCTTATCGATTGGGTAAAACGTCCACAAGTTGGAGCACTAGGAATGGTGTATGTAAAATGTAACGAAGACGGAACCTTTAAATCATCGGTAGATAAATTTTATGATCAGGAAGATTTAGCAAAATGGGCAGAAACTACCGGAGCAAAAACCGGAGATCTTATTTGTATTCTTTCTGGAGCTACTAATAAAGTAAGAGCACAGCTTAGTGCCTTACGCATGGAATTAGCAGAAAGATTAGGCCTTAGAAATCCAGAAGAATTTGCACCGTTGTGGGTGGTAGATTTTCCGTTGCTAGAATGGGATGAAGAAACCGAGCGTTATCATGCTATGCATCATCCGTTTACTTCTCCAAAACCAGAAGATATTCCTCTGTTAGATACCAGACCAGGTGATGTACGGGCCAATGCTTACGATTTAGTGCTAAATGGAAATGAAATTGGTGGAGGTTCCATTCGTATTCATGATAAAAAAACGCAAGCCCTGATGTTTGATCATTTAGGATTTACAGCAGAAGAGGCCAAGGCTCAATTTGGCTTTCTAATGGATGCATTTCAATATGGGGCGCCACCTCATGGTGGAATCGCCTTTGGGTTTGATCGATTGGTAGCTATCCTTGGCGGACAGGAAACAATTCGTGATTTTATTGCTTTCCCTAAAAATAATAGTGGGCGAGACGTTATGATCGACGCACCCGCAAATATCGATGCCGAGCAACTAAAAGAACTACATATTACACTTGATTTATAATAATATAGAATCTATTGAGTTTTAGAATTTGATTGAGTATTAAATCCCGCTTATGGCGGGATTTTTATTACCTTTAACTGGATAAGAGTTCGCAAAAGATGTCAAGCCCCACAAAAAAAACAGTATTATACAAGCTTTTAAAATGGCGCTATCGCAATATCTCTAATAAGAATTTCATTCTTCTGTTGAGTATTATTGTGGGATTTACTGCGGGCCTTATTTCACTTTTATTAAAAAATATTACACACCTGATCCAAATGGTTTTAGAGAGCGATATTATCTCTTGGCAAACCTCTTTTTACTTTATTATCCCGGTAATTGGATTACTAATTGTCTACGTATTTACAAAATATGTCATCAAAAAAGATGTGCGGTCAGCCATCCCTTTGATATTACACTCTCTGTCCAAAAAAGACGGTATTATAAAGCCTATACATGGGTATTTACCTCTCATTTTGGCTCCTATTACTGTAGGTTTTGGAGGTTCGGTAGGGCTTCTGGGGCCAGCTATTGGATCAGCATCTACTCTAAGCTCTGATATTAGTAACTTATTTAAAATCAAGGATAAAACCCGCTTCTTATTAATTGGTTGTGCAGCCGCGGGTGCAATATCAGCTGTCTTTAAGTCGCCGCTCGCAGGTTTAGTTTTTGCTGTAGAAGTATTTAGCCTCGATCTAACACTTGCATCTCTTTTACCCTTGCTCTTTGCCTCGGTATCCTCTATACTTACCTCCTACTTCTTTTTAGGAGATGAAGTATTATTTCGTTTTGAGGTCCTGGAAAAGTTTGATATTTATGACACTCCTTTTTATATCATATTGGGTATTGGTACGGCAGTGGCATCTATCTATTTTACTAAAATGTATTTTGGTATTTTGCATTTTTTCGATCGATTTTCTAAAAAGATCTACAGGCTTTTGATTGGTGGACTTGCGATTGGGATTATGTTATATTTTATACCTCCTCTCTACGGTGAAGGTCTTGGTTTTATAAACGATTTGCTCCATGGCGATCACTTAAAAGCGATAGGCAACACACCTTTTGATAATAGTACAAGCAATATATGGATCGTTATTGCCTTATTAACCGGAATCACTATTTTTAAAGCTGTTGCGATGACTGCTACATTTGCTGCTGGTGGTTCTGGCGGAATATTTATTCCTACAATGGTAATGGGCAGTGCCTTAGGCAATGTTGTGTCAAAGGTAATCAACAATCTTGGCATAGGTTTTCAGGTGTCTGAAGCTAATTTTACGCTATTAGGAATGGCCGGACTTATTGCCGGAGTATTACATGCACCCCTTACTTCAATATTTTTGATTGCAGAAATTACTTCGAGTTACGAATTATTTGTTCCATTAATGATCACTACAGCGATATCATTTATCATTTCTAAAAACAGTATTGAGCATAATATATATACTAGAGAACTTGCAGAGCAAGGCCATTTAATAACGCATGATAAGGATCAAACGGTGTTGACTTTAATGAATCTGGAAGAATGCATAGAAACTAATTTCATACAAGTAAAACCAGATTATACACTAAAACAATTGCTAAGCGAAGCTGTTGCAAAATCAAACAGAAATTTATTTCCTGTTACTGATGAAGCTGATCATCTGATTGGGATCGTTGCCTTAGATGATATTAGGGACATAATGTTCGATATAACCATGTATCATAAAGTAAAAGTAGAAACGTTAATGTCTCCTACAGCAATGGCAATTATATATGAAAATGATAATGCTAAAACTGTAATGCAAAAATTTCAGGACACTGGTGTATGGAATCTTCCTGTGATTAAAGAAGGTAAATACCTTGGTTTTATTTCTAAATCAAAACTTCTCACGTCATATCGAAGAAAGTTGATTAATTTTACGAGATAATTTAGACGACAATGAAATACGTAATTAAAATACTTTTTATAACCATTATCATACTAGTAAGTGTAGGATATTACTTTAAAAACACTGGAGATCACCTCACTGGTGATAAACTGGTTGGTGTTGGAATATTAGTAGCTTCTTTTATTTTAATGCCGATTTTTATCTATCACAGATGGAAAAATAAAAAAGTAAAAGATTATATGCTTACAGAGGAAAACCTTAATAAAATGAGGGATTACGATCAAAAAAAAGAGAATAATTAGAAACGAATTTTAAAAATATTCACATTTTAATAACGCAACATATCATATTTAAGATTAACTTTAGAACTCAAATCATTTATTTTTTATTTTATTACAATGGAAGGAACAGTTAAATTTTTTAATGAATCAAAAGGTTACGGATTTATTACCAACGATGAAACCGGAAAAGACATCTTTGTACATGCATCTGGATTAAACGGAGAAGCTTTAAACGAAGGTGACAAAGTAGAATATCAAGAAGAAGAAGGCCGCAAAGGAATTATTGCTGCTCAAGTACGCGTAATTCATGATTAAAGATATATACATTTCTGAAGGTTTAAAAGCACTACACCGATAGTGCTTTTTTCTTTTTAATTTTTAATCCAGTCCCAGGATGGATCTGAATCTTTGGCTTTTCTCAATAATATATTCTAAAGTCTTTAACTTATCCGGTGATCTTAGTGCCAACATAATTCCTGGTTGTTCGTTTAAATACTCCAAAAAATTATAATATTCTGCTTCAGGGATTTTTAATCCTTCAATGAAAAACTCTTGACTATACACATCTGTTAAAATACTGGGTACTTCTCTTATTTTTCTTTTGTTTTTATTTTTGAATACTCCTCCGATCCTTTTTCCAATAGCCATAAAATCGACGGCGGTTGTACTCATTTCATTGCGTAATACTAAATTATTTACAGGCGATTGCCCATCATCAAATGCACCAACCCCCATTTGTTTAAGTTCTGCTGCATTCCAAAAAGGAAGGTGTTCTGTATGTGTTGGAATATTTAAAATATCATCTTCTAGTCTACCTATTAAAGAATATTGTGATATTCTCACTTCCTCTAACTCATTAACAGCAATATCCAAAATGATTTCAAGGCGATCAGCATCTAAGTCCTTTTGCTGTACTATATGTTTCTGTAAGGCAAATTGAATAGAAGAAACAACTAAAGTATCTCCTTGTTTGGCTCTAATTGCAAAAAAGCCATCCTGATTACTAATCACTCCTAAATTCTGCGTTTGATTGAGTATATGTATTGCATCCGGCTGTAACTCATCTACTATGATTTTACCATGCAGCGTTATAATCTCTTGTGAATAACCATAACAAGTAATCAATGCAATAAAGACGTAAATAATGAAACGCATTCTATAATATATAACACTAAAAGACGCAATACATAAAGAAACGTTGCAAATCGCTAGGTTAACCTAAATAGATAATCTACATCAATATTTTTATCTTTTTTAAGTTTTGCCAAAATTTTTAAGAAAGCCATCCCTGTAATAAATGCATCTCCAGAAGCTGTATGCCTATCGCTTTGTGATAATTTTAAATCATTACAAAGTTCATCAAGACTATAGCTTTTTATTGAATCTTTGGCATATATTTTATGCCTGGAGTTTTTAAACAGAACACCTGTATCCAGAATTTTGTTTTTCAATTTTCCCAATCCTAGTCGCTGTAGGGCTCTATTGATCATTTTTCTATCAAATTCTGCATGATGAGCAATAAGCACTGCATCTTTTATGTAGGTAATAAATAACTGAATTGCTTTTTTCTCTGATAGCCTATCGTAGGAGCCGTTTTTAATAATCCCATGAATCTCAACAGTATCTTCATTAAATACCTCCTGATCCAAGTAAATTTCTAACTGATCAGCCACATCGATACTTCCATTTTTTATAGCCACTGCTCCGATCGAAAGAATTCTATCATCTATATAATCGAAACCAGTTGTTTCTGTATCAAAAGCGATAAATCGAATATCTTCCAAAGCAGATTTCCGGTCTTTTTCATCAAATAACTTTAAGTATGCTTTCCAAAAATCTGGATGATTATCTGTACTTTTTTTTGACCAAAACTTCATTTACATCAAGGATTTAAGTTGAAACCGAACTCTTAACAACTCCTGTATATCTCGTATGGGCTTAAAGCAGCGTTTAAGTCTAAGTTTATCGTTTTTGCTTAGCGTATTTAATTTAATAAATCTTCCTGAGTCATTATGCAACAGCCCTTGCCGGGTTCTAAATTTGATCAGCACTCTAAAGGCTTTGGCGCAACTATCAAAAAGAGCTGCGTTTTTAGGTTCAAGTTCGGCGAGTTTCTCATAACGTTGTAATGTATTGTTTACTCCTTTCAAGTTATACGATAATGTCAAAATTCTGGCTGCATCAATCAATACCATCATCGCTCTTGTTTTGATATCAAAAGTATCTTTATGCTCTCCATTTTGTTCAACCAAAAATTGTTTAAAAAAACCCAATGGAGAGGGTTTCTGTAAAGCGCTAACCCCCAATAGGCTTAAGAACCGGTTACTTTTGTTAACCCCATCAAATACTACTTCAGATAATCTATCTGCCAAAGCAACATCTCCATATACGTGTTGAAAATCAAAAAATATTGACGATAACAATGTACTTTCGTTAGTAGGAATGGTCATCCAATCTCTAAACTGTGTTTCCCATTTGGATACAGACATACACCATCTTGGGTTACTCGCCATCATCTCTGCCGGACAATATTCGAATCCAATCGTATGCAAACCTTTAGTAATCTTACTTGCCAGTTTTAAAAAATAGTCTTGTGTTGATTTATAATTCTCTTTGGCAACATCTTCAAAAACGATAGCGTTATCTTGATCGGTGAGTAATAACTGCTCTCTTCTACCTTGACTTCCTAATACCAAAAAACTAAACTTTACTATAGGCTTGGCAGGCATTTCTTTTATTGATAATTCGATAATTCTTGCTACTAATGCATCATTAATTTCTGAGATAATATGTAATATATGCGCTGTAGGAATATCTTGTTCCAAATAACTTTTAAGAAGCTTCTCTACTTGTTTTCGAATATATCTTAGTTTTTCTAATTTACGTATACGGTTAATTTCTTTTATAAGTACAGAGGGATTGTTACCAAAAGATACTAACAGATCATGTTCTGATAAAATTCCTATTAGTTTAGAAGTTTGAGTCCCTTCTTTGGTAATACAAAGGTGGCTTATACCGTGTTTTATCAATGCGATTTGTGCCTCAGCAACAGTAAGTTTTTTAGGATAAGTTACTACGGGCGATGTCATGACTTTGGTTGCCAATGATGTTAATGGAAATAGACCCGTGCCTACTTTTGCTCTTAAATCACTATCTGTAATAATACCGACAGGAAATTTATTATCGTCTACAACAACGGCATAGCTTGCCTTTTTTTTGGTGATTTTCCTGGCAATTTCTTGTGCAGAAGTATCTAAAGAACAAGTAACAGGTTTTTTATGATACGAGATGCTGCGCAATGCTGATAGATCTTTTGCCGCTTCTATAGAAATGGTATTATCAATTCTTTTCCCTTTTTCGGTTTCGGTATAGTAGTTTCTTGCATGCGTTGCGAAAGTGTTCAGTAAAAATCTATTTACTTCTTTATTTTCTTCAATATAAGGTTCAAAAATCTTTGCAGGAATACTGTACACAATAGATTCTTCATCAGCAATAGCAGACATGCGATAATTTTTCTTGATGATCATAATACGAAGTCCAAATAAATCTCCTGTATCACATATATCCACTAAACTCTGGTTACTATTAAAACCTCGGTAAAGCCCTACCGCTCCTTCTCTTACGATATAAAACTCATCATGACAAGGCTTATCTTGCTTAAAAATATAATCTCCTTTTTCTACATAGCACACTCTTATTTGTTTGGAAATAGCTAGTAATTCCTCTTTTTTTAGGATATCAAATGGCGGAAATTGTTTTAAAAAATCCTGAATACGTTCTGCAATAGTATTTTTCATAACCTAAGATCACGGGATTAATTCAGATTTCGTTTTTCTATAAAAAATCGTTTTATTAGTGCTCCACATTCTTCTTCTAAAACTCCTCCTATCATTTCGGTTTTTGGATGTAGTTTTGTTCCCATGACAGTGCATCCTCTTTGTTTATCAACTGCACCATATACTATTTTACCTATCTGGCTCCAATATAAAGCCCCGGCACACATCTGACACGGCTCCAGAGTAACATATAGCGTACACTCATTGAGGTATTTACCTCCTAAAAAATTAGAAGCTGCTGTTATCGCTTGCATTTCGGCATGTGCCGTAACATCAGTTAATAGTTCTGTTAGATTATGTGCCCTGGCTATAATTCTACCAGCAACTACAATAACAGCTCCCACGGGTACTTCATTTTTTTTATAAGCAGTTTCGGCTTCCTGAAGTGCTTTTTTCATAAAATGCACATCATCTAACGGATCTAACATAACAATCGATTTTTAAGTAAAGCTAGTAAATAAATTGATTCATTTTTGATACCAAATAAAAGTTTAAAAAGAACCAGCACAAAATAGTATTTTTGCCGTATGTCATCATCATTACTCTCAAATATTCAATATCCATCAGATTTAAGGAAGCTTTCGCCTGATCAGCTACCAAAATTAGCAAAAGAGCTCAGAGACTTCATCATTACTATTGTTGCCACTAAAGAAGGGCATTTAGGAGCTAGTTTGGGAGTTGTAGAGCTTACTATTGCATTGCATTATATCTTTGACACCCCAAAAGACCTCTTGGTTTGGGATGTGGGGCACCAGGCCTATCCTCATAAAATATTAACCGGAAGAAAAGATGTTTTTCAGACCAACCGGCAATTAGATGGTATCAGTGGTTTCCCAAAACGAAGCGAAAGCAATTATGATACTTTTGGTGTAGGGCATTCTTCTACTTCTATCTCAGCTATTCTGGGTATGGCTATTGCATCAAAGTTAAAAGGACATTTCAAAAAACAACATATCGCGGTCATAGGTGATGCCTCTATCGCTAGTGGAATGGCCTTTGAAGGGCTTAATCATGCTGGAGTTACTGATACTAATATATTGGTTATTCTTAATGATAATGCTATTGGAATTGACCCAAGTGTCGGGGCTCTTAAACAGTATCTTACCAAAGCTAAAGTTGGGATAAAACCAAAAACTAACAATATTATAGAAGCCTTAAACTTCAATTATTTTGGCCCCATAGATGGTCATGATTTACCATCCTTACTTACCACTTTAGAAAAATTAAAAACGACCAAAGGACCAAAGCTTTTACATATTATTACTACCAAAGGAAAAGGATTGAAACAAGCCGAAGAAAATCAAGTAACCTATCATGCCCCAGGTAAGTTTGATGCGGCCACAGGAAACCTAATAGCAAAAAACAATGCTGGATTGCCCCCTAAATTTCAGGACGTTTTTGGCTATACTATACTTGAGTTAGCCAGAGACAACAAAAAAATTGTAGGTATTACTCCGGCTATGCCAACTGGAAGCTCCCTAAAATACATGATGCAAGAGCTCCCAGATAGGGCTTTTGATGTCGGTATTGCCGAACAACATGCTGTTACTCTTGCAGCAGGAATGGCAACACAAGGAATGGTTCCTTTCTGTACTATTTATTCAACGTTTTTGCAACGGGCTTATGACCAGGTAATACACGATGTTGCCTTACAGGATCTTCCTGTTATTTTTTGTATAGATCGAGCTGGAATTGTTGGTGCAGATGGGGCAACGCATCATGGTATTTTTGATATCCCTTACCTTAATTGTATCCCAAATATGATTGTTGCTGCCCCCAAAGATGAAATTGAGTTACGCCTTCTTCTTTATACAGCTTCTTTAGGACTAAACCATCCTATTGCGATTAGATATCCCAGAGGAAGAGGCCATATCATAGATTGGCAAAGATCCTTTAAAACAATTAACATTGGAAAAGGAACTGCTATACAGGAAGGTAGTGCTATCGCTGTTATTTCTACAGGAACAATAGCTCATAATGTTTCTACTGCATTAGAAGGTATTAAAGAAAAAATAGGGCATTATCATTTCGGTTTCATTAAGCCCTTGGATAGTGCCTTTCTAAAAAAAATATTGAAAAAATACACTACCATTATTACGGTTGAAGACGGGGTAATCAAAGGCGGTTTTGGAAGTACGATACTTGATTTTGCGAATCAACTTCATGTAAAAAATAAAATTATTACCTTAGGCGTTCCTGATCAGTTTATTCATCAGGGTACCGTTGAAGAATTACATAATATTTGTGGCATTTCTTCAGACAAGATTCAAGAGACTATCTTAAATAATCTGTAAATATGATAGTAACATTCCAAAACGTTAGGCAACCTATATGAAAATTAAATTATTAGCAATTATGAAAAAACTTAGTGTATTTATCCTACTTATTGCGATCACATTAACCTCTTGAGCAGTGATGATGATAGTTCAACCCCTCAAAATCAGGCGGCAACCTCAAAATTAATTGGAACATGGGGCCAAATTTCATTTACTCAACAAGGTGAAGCTATGACAATTACTGATTGCGAAAAGAGATCTACGATTGAGTTCACTTCGGTATCATATACCGATATCGGTTACGCTCCTGTTAATACGGATTGCCAAATTGACTATCAGGATGTGGGAACATGGAAAGAAGAAAATAATACGTTAACCTTAACCTATGTAGATGAAGGCGAAACGATTATTGATGTAACTACGTTTACTATCGTTGATGATATATTAACGATAGAATATAATGACGAAGGATTTAAAACAGAATTTGGTTACAAGAAACAATAATCGAATACTGCCTTGAGATTATTGTAAAAAATATTTAATTCTTGACCAGCTGAGTCTCTGAAAAACAGAGACTCTTTTTCATAATTGCAAGCCTCTTATCTTCTGAAACTTGAGCAATGCATTACCATCGGTTAGGCTGGCAACATAATTACTAATACTGATTAGGCGAGCATATAAATCATCATTTTTATACTCAAAATTAGCGCCTTCGGCTCTTAGAATTAACTTGTCATAATTTGAACTTTGGCCTTGGGTATAATTATCAGTAGCTACACAATACCGATCTAATAAAGTAGCCAAAATCTCATATCCCGCTATTTCTTTTTCGGTAACTTCTTGGCTTTGATATATTTTTTCGACACTAATCTTAATAATATCATTGATTTGAGCCTGGTACTTACTTTTATCAATTAAAGCTGCATCAAACGTTCCTGATAATATTTGTTCTTCGTGATCTATAAAGATACTTGCAGCCTCTCCTATTAGTGTGTTAATTGCTAATGATCGCAAATAGCTCAATCGATCAGCTGTCGTGACCAGGTTATTGTATTTTGAAGTATTGATAGCATCTTTTACCAGTTTAATAAGATATTCCAACGCATATTCTTCTTCGATCAACCCAAGGTTGATACCGTCTTCAAAATCGATAATAGTATAACAAATATCATCTGCGGCTTCGACAAGAAAAGTTAATGGATGACGACTATAGGTCACTTCATTTTTTATGGTGTGTTGTAAAAGCCCGATTTCATGTGCAACTTCTTGGAAAAAAGGTTTTTCGTTCTGAAAAAAACCGAACTTTTTATGAGCGATATGCGTTGTTGGTTTTTTGGGCAGTGACTCTTTAGGGTATTTCATAAAAGCGCCCAGAGTGGCATACGATAACCGAAGTCCTCCTTCTATTCCCTGACGAGATTCTGTCAAAATTTTAAATCCATTAGCATTTCCTTCAAAATCAATCAAATCCTGATATTGTTTTGGTGTAAGTTGACTTTTATAACGGTTTCCACTCCCGGTTTTAAAGTACTCTCCTATGGCCTTCTCTCCAGAATGTCCAAATGGAGGATTTCCAATATCATGCGCTAATGCTGCAGCGGCAACGATGGCACCAAAATCATTAAACCGATATCCATGAATAGTAGCAAGATGAGGATGTTTTTCTAAAATCTTTTTACCCACGACTCTACCCAGAGAACGTCCAACTACAGATACTTCTAAGCTATGTGTTAAACGGGTGTGTACAAAGCTAGTTTTGGATAACGGTATTACCTGGGTTTTGTCTTGAAGGCTTCTAAATGCCGAAGAAAAGATTATTCTGTCATAATCTACTTCAAAACCCAAACGGGTCTCATCTTGTTCTTTGCGTAGTCTTTTGTTTGTATCTCCTTGTCTTTTTAAAGACAGGAGTTGTTCCCAATTCATCATATGTCAAATAAAATTCGAATATACAAAAAGGGAAGCATCCTAGGATGACTTCCCTTTTGCCCTATATAAATCTAGGTCTATGACCCACACATTAAACAATCATCTCCTTCGGCTTCTTTTGATTGCGCAATTAGCGCTCTAAGCTCTTCTGGAGTAAGTGAAGTACCTTCAGGAGTAACGGGAGTTTGTGCTGGCTCTGCTTTGGTTGCTTGTGCTTCCATCACTTGTGCCGCCGCTACCGCAACTTTTTCTGCCTGTGGGGCTTCTTTCTTTTCACTTTTAAGTGTAAACTTAATGGCATCTACCGCAGATTTTGTTCTTAAGTAGTACATTCCTGTTTTTAAACCACTCTTCCAGGCATAAAAATGCATAGAGGTTAGTTTTGCCATAGTTGCTCCTTCCATAAATAAGTTAAGCGACTGAGACTGATCGATAAAATATCCTCTGTGACGAGACATATCGATAATATCTTTCATACTCATTTCCCAAACTGTTTTATATAATTCTTTTAAGTCCTGAGGAATGATATCTATATTTTGAACAGATCCATTTGCACGCATAATGGCATCTTTGAGCTCATCATTCCACAATCCTAGCTGTACTAAATCTTCTAACAGATGTTTATTTACTACAATAAACTCACCCGATAATACACGTCTGGTATAAATATTACTAGTATAGGGTTCAAATGCTTCATTATTCCCTAGGATTTGAGAAGTAGATGCTGTAGGCATTGGTGCTACCAACAACGAGTTTCGTACTCCATTTTTAAGCACTTGCTTACGTAGTTTTGCCCAATCCCAACGACCACTTAATTCTTCGTCTTTGATCCCCCATAGGTTATATTGAAATTCTCCTTTCGATATTGGAGAACCTTCGTAGCTCTGGTATGGACCGTCTGCTTTAGCTTCTTCCATAGATGCAGTTACTGCCGCAAAATATAAGGTTTCAAAAATCTCTTGATTTAATTTCTTGGCCTCATCGCTTGTAAATGGCAGGCGCAATTGAATAAAGGCATCGGCCAACCCTTGCACTCCTAATCCGATAGGGCGATGACGCATATTTGAGTTTTCTGCTTCTTTTACGGGGTAGTAATTACGATCAATTACCTTATTTAAATTCTTAGTAACACGTTTTGTGATTCTAAACAATTCTTTATGATCAAACGCTCCGTTTTTCACAAACATTGGCAACGCAATAGATGCTAGGTTACATACGGCCACTTCGTCTGGGCTGGTGTACTCTAAAATCTCTGTACATAAGTTTGATGAACGTATAGTTCCCAAATTTTGCTGGTTAGATTTGCGATTTGCCGCATCTTTGTACAACATGTATGGTGTTCCGGTTTCAATCTGAGATTCTAAGATTTTTTCCCATAATTCGCGAGCCTTTATAGTTCTGCGACCTTTTCCTTCAGCCTCATAACGAAGGTAAGCTTCTTCAAACTCATCACTATGCATATCATATAATCCAGGACACTCGTTTGGACACATCAACGTCCACTCTGCATCATCCTGTACACGTTTCATGAATAAATCCGGAACCCACATTGCATAGAATAAGTCACGAGCACGCATTTCTTCTTTACCATGGTTCTTTTTTAGATCCAGGAAATCAAAAATATCAGCATGCCATGGCTCTACATATATCGCAAAAGATCCTTTACGTTTTCCTCCTCCTTGATCTACATAGCGTGCCGTATCATTATACACTCTAAGCATGGGTACAATACCATTAGAAGTACCGTTGGTTCCTGCAATATATGATCCTGTAGCACGTACATTATGAATAGACAATCCTATTCCTCCTGCAGATTGAGAAATTTTAGCAGTTTGCTTTAGCGTATCGTAGATACCATCAATACTATCATCTTGCATTGTTAATAAGAAACATGATGACATTTGTGGTTTTGGCGTTCCTGAATTAAATAATGTTGGTGTAGCGTGTGTAAAGTATTTTTTAGACATCAACTCATACGTTTCTATAGCTGCATCTAAATCGTTAAGATGAATTCCTATAGAAACTCTCATTAACATATGTTGTGGTCGTTCTGCAATCTTACCGTTAATTTTTAATAAATACGAGCGCTCTAATGTTTTAAAACCAAAATAATCATATCCAAAATCACGATTGTATATGATCGTAGAGTCTAGTTTTTCTTTATTGGCGATAATGACGTCGTATACCTCATCAGAGATTAACGGTGCTTTTTTATTTGTTCTTGGATTAACATATTCGTAAAGATCCGTAATTACTTCAGAAAATGTTTTCTTGGTATTTTTATGTAAATTAGAAACAGAGATACGAGCTGCTAGTTTTGCATAATCGGGATGTGTTATAGTCATCGTTGCTGCAATTTCTGCGGCAAGATTATCAAGTTCACTTGTGGTTACCCCATCATACAGTCCTTCGATTACTCTCATCGCTACCTTTACCGGGTCAACTAATGAATTAAGTCCATAACATAATTTTCTTACCCTTGCGGTAATCTTGTCGAACATAATTGGTTCTTTACGCCCATCTCTTTTTACTACATACATACGCCTTTTTGGTTTTTTAAAGTTTCTTCTTCCGAAGAAGTTGATGTTAATTTGTGTTATTAATTCTACTATCTGAACACCAAAAAATTATATTTCATCTGTAAGAAACAAACTATAAGAAGTAAACCTCTACATTTTTAAAAAACCTAGAGTGATTTTACAAGTAAAATATAATTTTCTGACTTTCGTCCCTTTTCTTTGTTATAAAGCTGTATCAAACTGAGCTAATCTGAAATAAACAGAAGAAATGTTTTTGACTAGCTCAGAATGAATATATTGTTGTTTTAATACGCTCATGATAATCACTCTATCTGAGCTTGGAATGACGATTCGTTAAAAATCGGCATCAAAACTTATTTTATTGTCTTCAGTATCTTTGTTAAGCACCCCTGCTTTTTGGTATTCTGAAACTCGTTTTTCGAAGAAATTTGTTTTTCCTTGCAATGAAATCATATCCATGAAGTCAAACGGATTTGCAGTACCGTATTCTTTTTCACATTCTAATTCGACCAATAATCTATCGGTAACAAACTCCAGGTATTGGGTCATCAATTTAGAGTTCATTCCTATTAAACTTACGGGTAGAGATTCTGTAATAAACTCTCTTTCTATATTAAGTGCATCAACAATAATTTCTCGTATTCTTTCTTTTGACACTTTATTGACCAAGTGCTTATTGTGAAGATGTACAGCAAAATCACAGTGCACTCCTTCATCTCTGGAAATTAATTCGTTAGAAAAAGTAAGTCCCGGCATTAACCCTCGCTTTTTCAACCAAAAGATAGAGCAAAATGCTCCTGAAAAGAAAATCCCTTCTACTGCTGCGAATGCGATAAGACGCTCTGCAAACGAATCGGATTCGATCCATTTTAACGCCCAATCTGCTTTTTTCTTAATAGCAGGAAAATTTTCTATGGCATTAAACAAAATATCTTTTTCTTTTTCATCTTTAACATACGTATCGATCAATAACGAATACGTTTCAGAATGAATATTTTCCATCATGATCTGAAAACCGTAGAAAAATTTTGCTTCGCTATATTGCACTTCATTTACAAAATTTTCGGCAAGATTCTCATTTACAATACCATCGGAAGCTGCAAAAAACGCTAAAATATGTTTGATAAAATACTGTTCATCATCACTAAGCTTGGTAGACCAGTCTGTAATATCCTGATGTAAATCGATTTCTTCAGCGGTCCAAAAGCTGGCTTCCGATTTTTTGTACCATTCCCAAATATCATGATGTTGAATAGGGAAAATCACGAATCGATCTTTATTTTCTTGCAAAATAGGTTCTACTGCACTCATCTTAATTTTTTTAGCTGTTTTTTTTAAGAATTTTTCTTTTCAAAGGGTCTTACAAAGATCAAGAAATACAGGAAAAGTTCTACCAAAAGTTAGTAAACGTTTTCAACAAAGTTTTCAACACGAGGGTATTTCCTACTAAAAAAAATCTATTTCTTCTCAAAATATAAAACACTGAATATCAGTAATTTAAAACGAATTGAAAAGAAAATAATGATCACCCCTAATCAATGACAAGTGTCTATTTCCCGCATGCCGACACGGTTTTGACGGTAAAAAAAAACTGAAGCAGAAAAACCCTAAATTACGGCAAAACCGTAACCTTAAAATTTTCATTTTTTAACAAAAAAAGAATGAAAATTCAGGGAAATTTTATTCAATTACTATTTTTTACTTGTTTAATCCTATAGCAATTTTTTCAAGCTCGAGGTACCAATCTTCTCCGAATTTCCGGATCAAGGCTTCTTTTACAAATTTATAAACAGGCACCTGCAATTCTTGTCCTAATGTACATGCATCATCACAAATTTCCCATTTATGGTAGTTAACCGCCGAAAATTCTGTATACTCTTGTACGCGTACTGGATAAAGATGGCAAGAAATTGGTTTTTTCCAATCAATTTCTCCTTGATTATAGGCCTCTTCGATAGCACACATGGCGGTACTATTTTCATCAAAGATCACATAGGCACAATCTGCACCGTTAATTAACGGAGTTTCTAATTCTCCTTCAACAGTTTTGATATAGGCTCCCTGACTTTCTATAGCCTCAATACCTTCGTTACGCAAATAAGGTTTAACGATAGGGTAGACTTCGTTTAATTTCTGTACTTCAGACACTTCGAGAGGTGCTCCCGCCTCGCCATCAATACAGCAGGCTCCTTTACAAGCAGAAAGATTACACACAAAATCTTTCTGGATAATATCTTCAGAAACTATAGTTTTTCCTAGTTGAAACATGCTACAAATATAAATCTTATCAAATATATTTTTTGTTATTATTTACCTTTTTATAATATCTTTATTGAATAAAGTCTATTTATATTTGCACAAATTTTGAAACTATCCATCTATGAACTTTGACCTAAAAGAAATATTAACTGCAAGTATGATACTATTTGCAGTTATCGACATTGTAGGTAGCATTCCTATTATTATAGATTTACGAAAAAAAGTAGGGCATATTCAAAGTGAAAAAGCATCAATTGTTGCTGCTATATTAATGATTCTATTCTTATTTGTAGGTAAAGAAATCCTGAGTTTAATAGGTATTGATGTAAATTCTTTTGCCGTTGCAGGATCATTTATTATTTTCTTTTTAGCTATAGAAATGATATTGGGTATTCAATTATACAGGGATGATGCCCCGGAAACCGCAGCTGTTGTACCTTTAGCATTTCCTTTGATTGCAGGGGCCGGAACAATGACTTCTATTCTTTCCCTTAGGGCAGAATATCACACTGTTAATATTGTAATTGCCATTGTTATTAATATCATTTTTGTATACATTGTACTAAAATCCTCGGGTAGGATTGAAAAAGTTTTGGGTAAGCAAGGGATTAATGTGGTTCGAAAGATTTTTGGTGTAATTTTACTTGCTATAGCTGTTAAATTATTTGCTACTAATATTAAAGGATTGTTTTAGAACATTCTTACAACTAATAAAATCATTATTTTGAAATATTTTATCTATGCCTTAATTACAATTGCTACTGGATTAATGATCTACAATGCAACGCATTTGGATTTTAACAATATACTTGCAGATGACAGTAAAACTGCATTGATAGGTGTTGTTGCCCCAGCTTGTGTTATTCTTTTGATGTTAATTCTGCTAATTTCCAGAAAAATTCAACTGAAGAAAAACGAAAAATAAAATTTGAAACGTTTTTTTTGGGAAATAGAAAACGTCGAGGTGAGTTCTTATTGTCATTGAATTAAAAAACGAAAAAGCAAGCAATAATTACCGGCGGAATAGACACTACCATTAAAATCATAAAGAAATTATGTAATTTCCTGAAAAGTAAAGCCCTCTTTAAAGACCCTTTAAGCTTACTATCTTCTGAATTATGTATATGCTCTCTTATCACATCACCAGAAACGTAGGATGTATCAACTAGAATGTCGTGTTTTAAGAAAATTGCCGCACTATTGTCTAACAGTCTAAAGGCAACTGCAATGATGAAGAAAAAAAGCGGTGAACAAATTGCGATAGCAATTAAATATTCTTCTAGTTCTGACATACTTAAGCGTTATTTACTCTTCTTTATTAAGTGACAATACTTTGTTGATCATTGCATCATCATTATTTATGATTTTCTCAAACTCATTAGTACCAAACAGCTGTTGTGCCATAGTAGCTTTTAGGTATTTTTTCAATTGACCTTGATAATTTCTCAATTGAATTTCAACTCTTCGTTTTCTCGCGTATTTCAAAAACCCTTCGGCAAAATCATCACTAATAGTAATGGTTTCCTGAAATTCCTGTTTCGATAAGTTGTTATAAAAATCTCTTTTTTTATCCAGCTCTTCTTCAAACACATAACGGCCTATAAAACCTGAACGCAACAAATAATTTAATGTTTCTCCAACCCGGGTTGTGTCTTTACCCACAAAAATATCGGGTATAATCCCTCCACCTCCGTATACGGTCTTACCCCCTGGCGTTTTAAACTTTAAAGAATCTGCTACCTGTATGCTATCGGCATTTTGCAGCTCTCCATTTTTATAGCGTTCTAGATATTCATTAAAATACTCTTTATTACCATTAGTATACGGTTTTTGTATGGATCGACCCGTAGGGGTATAATACCTAGAGATTGTTAATCTAACTGCGCTTCCGTCTCCCAGAGCCATTTCTCTTTGCACGAGTCCTTTGCCATAAGATCGTCTACCTACGATAATACCTCTATCATTGTCTTGTATTGCGCCTGCAAAAATCTCGCTGGCAGAAGCAGAGTTTTCATTTATAAGAACATAAATTTTTCCTTGCTCGAAGCTACCTTTACTGGTAGCAAAATTATTTTCTATAGCCCCTTTTTTGTTTTTTGTAAACATGATAAGAACGTCATCCCCTAGAAACTCGTCTGCCATTTTTAACGCTGGAGCAATAAATCCACCTCCATTGTTTCGAAGATCGACAACCAAGTTTTTTGCTCCATTATTAATTAAAGTAGTTAATGCACTCTTAAATTCTTTGTATGTGGTTTCTGCAAATCGATTTACTTTGATATACCCAACCTTGTCATCAAGCATATATGATGCATCCACACTCTGTAATGGCACCTTACCTCTTTTTACTACAACATCAAATACTCCAGTGCCTTTTCTAAACACTTTAAGTTGTACCTGGCTATTCAATTCGCCTTTTAACTTATTTGCAAGACCGTCTCTTATCAGACCTTCTCCATATAGCGTATCGTTATCAGCCATTAGGATTCTGTCTCCTGGTTTAATTCCTGATTTTTCGCTGGGCCCTCCCCTTATGGTATTGATAACAGATATGGTATCTTTGTAAGGATAATACGTTACCCCAATACCAATAAAATCTCCTTGCATGCTCTCGGTAATTCCTTCTAGTTCTTCTGGCGGGATGTACACAGAATGGGGGTCCAAATTCTCTAGGATGCTGTTGACTGTAACATCTACAATGCTATCAGTATTGATCTCGTCTACATATTCATAATCTATGTAATCAATTAACCTATTAAGCTTTTCCTTTTTTGCATTAGAGGAAAAGAGTTTGGCCGACGGGTTACTAAAATCAAGTTTACTACCTAAAAACACTCCCGCTCCAACTGCCAAACCTAAAAACAAAGGCAAGTATTTTTTTGAATATCCCATTACTCTTCTAAATCCGTAATCTGTTCTATTTCTACACCGGCTTTTGCAAGAAAAGTTAATCCGGAATTATCTTTATAATCTACCTGATACACAATACGTTTTATACCCGCCTGATGAATCAGTTTACTACACTCCTTACATGGTGATAACGTAATATATAGTGTTGCACCTTTACATGATTGTGTTGATGACGCAACTTTTGAGATTGCATTAGCTTCGGCATGCAATACGTACCACTTTGTATATCCTTCTTCGTCTTCGCATGGATTTTCAAAACCGGTTGGTGTACCGTTAAATCCATCAGAGATAATCATTCTATCTTTAACAATAACCGCACCAACTTTTTTGCGTTCGCAATGAGATAACTTACCCCACTCTCTAGCAATCCTAAGATATGCTTTATCGTATTTTAATTGTTTTTTTTTAGACATATGGGGTAGAATGACTAGTATATTCTTAATAATCAAAGTACGAATATATTACTACCATGTGGCAAATACAACTCAAAACTTCACTTAATTACCAAATTTTGTTAGCGATGAGCATAGGGATAACCATCCCAATTACAATTGAAGATACAATAAGAATCCAGTCTCTTTTTGAAAATCTTAAAAACGTTTGGGCAATAAAACTTACCAAAACCACAACAAGAACTACAATGATTTGTGAAATTTCTATACCTAACGCAAACTCTATTAAAGGCAAAATTTTAGAACTAACGTTGCTACTTATGGCTTTAAAATAACTTGAAAATCCTAATCCATGTATTAAACCAAAAAAGATAGTCGCACCATATAAAACTCCTATTTTACTTGTTTTAGAACCACTTTTACCTGTTAATACATTAAATACGGCTGTTGCTAATATGGTTAAAGGAATCAAAAACTCAACCAATCTCGAATTTACCGACACGACATGATAAGCCGCCAAGAATAATGAAATGGTATGTCCTATCGTAAAAAGAGTAACCAGCCACAATATTCGTTTCCAATTATCCAAGGTATACCCCACAGTAAGTACGACTAAAAATAAGATGTGGTCATAGGCATTCCAATCTAATACGTGACCAAAGCCTAGCTTAACATAAAGCCAAAATTCTGACATATTCAAAAAGTTTTGAGGTTGGGCTAATGTACAATTAAATAAAAGAACAAGGAAATCAGAGAATAATTCTTATTAAAAGTTTAGGAATATTAACGTTTTTTAAAATGAAAAGAATATGCATTCTTAGAAGACACATCCCTATTTTTGGCACACCGCTAGGAACCAAATGACACATTACAAAAGTGCTTAAATAGATAACACAGGCATCATGTTTTAGGGTTTATTCCCCCTCCATTATAACAAATAAAATACTTACATTTACTTATCGATTCCCTTCTTGAATTGAATTACCAACTTGAGACTCATGAAAAACGTTAACACAAATACTATTCTTCAAATCGTGGCATTATTATTCTTACTTATTATTGGGTATATGACATTTAATTCTGGTTCCAATTGGAAAATCATAAAATCTGAATTAGAAAGAGCCAGAAAAGAGCTTGAAATCTCCAAAGATACGTTGGCTGCCACAAAATCTCAATTAAAAAAATCATTGAAAGAAATAAACAAATTAAAACTTCAGAAAGATCTCGTAACACATAAACGTGATTCTTTGCTTGTTGATTTTGGGCAAAAAAATGCTGTAGATTGGAAACAAAAAATGGAGCTTCAAGATTCTTTAAAAGTAATCCAAGATAAAATTACCGTAGAAACAAAATTACTAGATAGCCTGTTTGGACTTTAAAATATATACACACTAAAGTTGATAAAACGCAACATTTACTATTATGAAACACATATATTTATTTATTTTCTTGACATCCTTTATTTCGGTTTCTTACGGACAAGACTTTACACTGGTAGCGTTAGATTCTTTAAAGGCTTATGAAATTCCAGAATCTTATGCCAACCGAAGAGGTATACCGTATTTAGCAAAAAAAAATGTCCCGTATATTTTTAGAACACCAGACGTTTACTTTATTAATATCTCCTCTTATGATTTGATGAAGAACACATTTAAAGAAATGAAGCGCAAAGACTCTATATACAAAGAAATTGACAAGAATTATACGGCAACCTTAGAACGCAATGAAAGATTAGAAAGCCAACTAAAATCTAATTTTGCAAAAACAGATAGTATAGACCAGATAATCTATCAAAAAACTCAGACAACTTTACTTCATACACAAAAAGCATTAGATTATACAATAAACAGTCTTGAAAAGGCAACTAATAGTTTAGAAATTGTTGAAAAAAAGACAAAAAGACAGCGTGCAAAAAGTGCTTTTGAGAAAATACTTTTTGCTATTGGTGGTGTAGGCATTGGTGTTATCGTAGGAGTGTCACTTTAAGCGTTTAAACGTTTGGGTTACCTCATAACTCTTCCTCCTTTTTGGAATTCTCTTTGGATTCCTGTCACGATATCGTGCTGATATATTGTTTTTTTATTTGCATTTAAAGAACATAAACAAGCGTATTGCACGATATTCATGATTTCGGCACCAGACAACTCATACCGTTGAGCAATCTGCATTAAGTCAACGTCTGAATGAAATCTTATAGTAGATGGAAACGCTTTTTTCCAAATTATTAATCGTTCAGACATTTTTGGGAGTGGAAAATGAACAATAGATTGAAAACGTCTTACAAAGGCATCATCTATATTACTTTTAAAATTTGAAGCGAGAATAACTAAACCTTTATACCCCTCTATTCTTTGTAGCAAGTAAGACACCTCTTGATTTGCGTATTTATCATGAGCATCTCTTACATTGGTTCGTTTACCAAACAAAGCGTCGGCTTCATCAAAAAAGAGAATATTTTCTGTTTTTTCTGCTTTTGCCAGTAAATTCGCTAAGTTTTTCTCTGTTTCACCAATAAATTTGGACACTACCATCGAAAGGTCAATCTTATAAACATCTTTGCCGGTATACTTCCCCAGTAAACTGGCAGTTAATGTCTTACCAGTCCCAGGAGGTCCATGAAATAATGCTCTGTATCCTGGTTTAAGCTTTTTGGACATCCCCCAATCATGTAGCAATGTATTACCATGAGTAATCCAGGTTTGTAATTCTTGAATTTGTTTATGAGTATCCTCGGTTAGCACCAAATCATCCCAATCCATTTCGGTTTCGATAATTTCTGCAGGAAACTTCATACTAAAGGCGGGTTTAGTGGCTTTTCCTAACACTAAAAGTTCAACATATTCTTGCGAGAATACTATTTTTCCACTCATTTTAGGTTCGCCTTCGGGAGGTTCTTCCAACCAAAGAATTCGATGTTTAGCAAAAAAATGGTCCGGATTAAAAAATTCTTGAACCTCTTTTCTTTTTTCCAAATCATCTCCTGCTAATATAAATAGTGCGGTCTCTCCTGTGGGTAAAAACCCTCTGAAATTTTTACCCCGTATTCCTCCTAATTGCGGAAAATCACCTGTAGCAGATAGTTTATTTTGTATGATGCTATCTAACAAATTGCTATAAACGTGGGGGCATAAAGCTAATAATATTGTGATTTTTTCAAGATCAATCAAGTTGGCATTTTTAAACATCTCAGGAACAGATAAACTCCATTCATTAAAATGTGGCATTTCTGGGGCAACCGTATCATTTTCTGTATTAAAATAAGTATCCAACCGATATTGGATTAGTTCTTGAAGGTATACAAACTCTAATATTTCTGCCATAGGTTACTACTTAATGTATTTATAATTTACCGTGATAAAAATGTCCAGCATTTCCATCAAGTAAACCATGTTCACTTTCGCTATATATTTTTTTTCCTTTTTGATCAGTCAAATTAATAATGCTCGATCTTAATTTCTTATCAATTTCGATCAAAGATTTTGACATGTCAGATTTTATCCTGAGTAGTTTTTTATCTTTTTTAGCAATACCAATTGTATCTACAAAATTCTTGTAAGCAACGATATTTTTTTTGAGCACCGAAATAGAACTCCAATAAAAAAGAGGATCGCTTTTTTTATGAGATAGTATAACTTCTGCCAACTTAGAAAAAGAGTTTTTAGAAATATAATCATCTATAATATACTTCACTTGAGCTTTATAGGCTCTCATTTCCATATCAATTTCGTTTACTATTTTATGCGTGCCCAAAGTCACTTCAAAGTCTTCTTTTGCATGAGTTAATTCGTGAATAATCAATGCTCTGTCACTAAGATTATCTAGGCTAAGGTTTGTTGGTAAATAAAGTGTATCTGCTTTAAGCAATTCACTTTTAGTTGAGGAAACATACCCGGCACTGCCTTTTCCAATAAGCCTTTTATACACCTTCGGAATCAATGCATCTATCTTTAATGAACCGCTTAAAATCTTACTTGCCATAGGATGATTATATTCTTTTGCGACTATATATGCTTTCCCTGCCATAACCTTATCTCCTTTAGTACTATCTGAAGAAGCATTCATCATAGCAAATAAAACTTCTCGATCTGAAACCAACGGAGGTGTATTTCCTCCATATAGATACATGATCAACTCGGCAACATGATTTTTGAATTTTTTACTATTCGATTTTTCCATTTCAGATATAATTGTCTCAATAACATCTGTTTTTACA
The DNA here is from genome assembly GCA_947497175.1 of uncultured Aquimarina sp. Lineage (GTDB taxonomy): Bacteria > Bacteroidota > Bacteroidia > Flavobacteriales > Flavobacteriaceae > Aquimarina. The sequence goes on from CANMFM010000004.1 coordinate 301,348, forward strand.
TCATCTAAATTTAATTTTGTCAATCCTAATTCTGTAAAAAATTGCTTTATCAGTAATATGAACAACTTTTCAGACACCACCTGTCTATCTACATTAACAACATGATTTCGATCTGAAACAGATATTTTTTTCATAGATAATGTTAAGTATTTATTCTTATCGGCTAACATTATATCTATATTCTCTTGCGTTCTCATTGCTGCCATCAATAAAAGTTCGGCTTGCTTTACTGTGCCATTTTTCTTTATTGCATATTTTTTTAATTTCTTAATCTCATCATCTGTTATAGGACCATCAGAAACAGCTTTTTTAACTCTACTATAAAACTTATTTTTAATAAAAATATGGTCATTTGAGTATGTTACTCCTTTTGGGCTTTTCCCTCCCTTTTTTTGGATTTTTTTTTTATCGTTTTGCTTTGCTGTATTACATGTGTTAACTCATGCGCCAATAAATGCTTACCACTCCTTGAGTCAGGATCATACTTTCCTATATTAAAAAACACGTCGCTACCATAAGTAAACGCCTGGGCACTCAACTCTTTATTCATAGCGATGGCATCTTGATCGGTATGAATAGTAACACCGCTGAAATCATGTCCAAAAGAGGCTTCCATTTCTGCCTTTGTACTTTTTGGAAGCCCTTTGCCTTTACCAGATTTGCCTTTTATTTGTTGAGACAGACCTTTGCTTGCCGTTTGACTGTTGGTATTAGAAATACTCTTTGTTTGTAATTCTTCCTCCTCCTGACCGCTCATTTTTTGAATCTCTGGTTTTGTTTGCAACTCCTCTTCCTCTTCTTCTCCCATTTTTTGTATTTCGGGTTTTTCTTGTACCAGTTTATCTTCTTCCATTCGTTGCTCGGCAGTTCCTAATTTCTCATCTTCTTGTGGTGTAGCTAAAGATTCTCGTTGAATACTACTTATTTCTTTGTTTTGAACATCAGGCTTCGAAGCGTTGTTTACTACTGCATCTGCCATCGTATCGGCCTCTTTTTCATATTTGTCATCGGGTTGCCCTACGGTTAATTTGGTCTGCACAGTATCTCCATTTGCAACATTAAAAAATGGTTTCTTATTATTCTTAGAAAAGAAAGGAGTTTCTTTAGATTCTTTTCCTTCGTTATTATGTGGATTTTTTTTCCAACTATTAGAAAATACATTTTTCATCTTTCGGCATTTTTTAGGTCATTAAAATTTTGCTAAAAACTCTGCAGTCAGCTCCTTATAATCCAGAGCTCCGTTTGAATTTTTATCATACGTATAGATATCCTTGCCCTTTTGCTGGGCATTCGCTAAGGCAATATTGCTTCGAATATGCGTCTTAAAAATCATGTTCTCAGAAAACTCATGTTGGAGTTCTTGTTTTACGTGTTGATTCATTTTTTTTCGATAATCATACTTAGTGAGTACAAATCCCAGTAGTGCTATCTTTTTATTGAGTTTTTTTACCAGTTCAAAGTGATTCAAAAAGCTTCTTACTCCTTTTAGGGGTAAAAATTCTGCTTGAAGTGGTATTAGAACATAATCACTACTAACCAATGCATTTACCGTAAGCATACCCATCGAAGGAGGGCAGTCTATAAATACAAAATCATACTCTTTTAAAGGTTTAATAAGTTGTGAAAGTATTTGCTCACGGCCATATACGCTAGCTAATTCTAATTCGGCTCCGGCTAAATCCAGAGAAGAAGGTATAACATCCAATCCAGAAGCAGTAATCATTACATCGGTAATTTTTGTTTTTTCGCCAAAAGCCTCTTTATGCAAAACGGTATATATTGACTCCTCGATCGTGTCAAGTATTCCTAGTGATTGTGTAAGATTAGCTTGAGGATCTACATCGATTAAAAGTACTTTTTTACCTTTCTTTTTTAGTCCGGCTGCCAGGTTAATTGCTGTAGTAGTCTTACCCACTCCTCCTTTAAAATTTGCTACTGAGATTACTTTCATTATACTATATCTTCTATTACAGAATACACCTATATAAATATACACAAACCTATTCTAAAAACTCTCCATATTTTTTACTATAACACTCTATATCAAAAAGTTGAATCAACCTAATTCTCCATTAAAATATTGGCAGGCTTTTTCCCATACTTCGCTACCCACTTTATTTCCCAGTTTTCTACCTTCCAAATCTCCGTCAATAAAATGAATCCCTCCGTACAGTCTTGAAATTCCTGCTTGATTTGCTGCATCTTTTAGTGTCGCCCAGGTTAATTTAATATCTTCACATGGAGTACAACCCGGCTCAATTTTAGAGTTTCCTTTGGGAATAATTACCGACTCCCCATATTCCCTATCTGCGCAAAAGCTGTATAGCACTTCATCTGCAGCGGCACTAAATGTACTATGACCAGATACATACTCTGCAAAAGGAGGTGTAGGAACGTAGGGGATCCAATTTTGGCCTTCGATTTGTTTAGTTCCTTCACAGGGACCACCCCATGCTTCAATAGTTTTGCCTTTGTACAATGTATTGATGAGCGATTTTGGTCTTACGTAATCATAATACACCTTGCAGTCCCATGCTGCTATTCCAGCATCCAGCAGTGCATTAGACAGTACAAAAAACATTTTAACATCAAATGCGTTTTTATATTTATACTTTCTTGATAAATACCGTGCTTGTCTACAGCATTGTTCGGGTGGTGTGGCCCATGGACCTTTTTCACCATTTGAGGTATCGACAAATTTATCTTCATGCATTCCGCCCCAAAATTCTGCGATGATTTTTTGTTCATCGGTTAAATTGGCACTATACTCGATGAGAATATCGGCTTGCTTTTCAAACCCCTTTTCATCGCATTCTATTGGCGATGGCGGTCTAAACTGGCCTCCCCAGGATAGTGCAAAAGGTTTTACTACTCCCCATTGCGGAGTCAGAAATTTTTGTGGCTGTTGGTTTCGCAACTCGGGTTGCCAACGATTGATGTACTTTAATGATTGAGGAACTGGAGGGTTAACAGGATGGTAACCCGTAAAATCAGAAAAATTATTAGAAAGTAATGTTGCGTATGGATTAGAAGCATCGCCCGTACGGCATTCTAAAATTAATCTGGCGGATAGATTTCCAATCCCAACAGCATTATATGGTTTTAGGTTTTTATCATCTGGATCATACCCACAATCACACATGAAATCACGAAAAATACTTTTCTTTTCTGGGGGCAGTAACAACCAAAAAAGCTCTTGCAATACTGTATATGCTGCATGGCTATAGGCCTTTGATCGGTTTTCGGAAGTACATTGGCTATCGGGTTGTTTTAAGCGACTTCCGGTAGTTGTACTTACTTCGGACCCGCCATCATTATAATTAGTCCAGGCATCATACATAGCAGTATGCACCATTGCTAATGCCCTGGCAGCAACTGTAGGAGGCGCCCCGGTGTAATGCAATGCATCGCAGGTTAATCGATTCCATCTGTGGGCTTTACTTGGTGTGTATGTTCTTTTTGTCGCCATGAGTTCTAATTTTTGTGTATATAATTAATCTAACTTGTATTCAATCATTTTATAAAAAACCCATTCTATACAGAGTTGTTGGGTTAGTACATTATCTTTTAAGGCCTCCTTTATTCGCGTGAATGTTCCTTATGGCTATTTAACAATTTTTGTATTTCATCATGATCAGTAATTTTTTTTCATTTTCAATTCATAAGTAACAAGTTTACAAACAGTACTATCTACATTATCAATATATAATACAACTGTGCCCTTTCCGATCTTTTTAAATAGTTGTTTAGGTTGGTCTAATGATACAGTATATAACTCTTTCTCACAAAGAGCCAACCAGTCAAATGGAGTATATCCTTTTGGAGGTTTTTGCAATAAGAACCACTCTAAAATCACAGGGAAATTAATTAACTCTAATACTTCTTTTTTATCTTTACCTATCTTGTTTCTTCTTTCTGCAGATTCAACATATTGCCATAAAAAACCAACCCCCTTTAAATACTGATTAAGGTCTGATAATGATGCCGTTGTACTCAGCAACTGCTCTCTTTTGTCTTTATTTTTAAGCTTATCTAAATAACCTAGTTTATTCAATTTTGCACCTAATTCTTTTCTCAATTCACTAATTACATTCTTATCTTGATCTGAAACAGGTTTGGACAACTCGTCAAAAAACCTCTTCACTTGAATATTTAATGATTTGTTGATTAGGTAACTCTGTTGTTCTTGTTTGTCCAACTGTTTTTGGTAAAAAGCGATTAATTTTATAGAACCCCATCTAAGTAAATAGTCTTTTTTTATTTCTTGATAGGTTGCTGAAAATAATCCATGTGATTTTAATCCTTTTAAAAATTCATGATCTTCGGGTAAGGGATTTAGAGTCCCCTTAGGAAAAATTTCTCCATTAGCTCCTATGTCATATTGTTGGAATTTTTCCTCAAGAGATTTTATCATGTTTTCTTCTACATTCTTGTAGGGTTCTTTATTACACGCATATTTTGCAATAGGCGTTTCTCTAAAAAGCCATGGAGGTGATGGTATCTGAGATTCAGAAAACAACAAATCATCTAATTTTTCAACTATTTTCAACAATGTAGACCGAGGAATAAATGCATAAGAAGGCATATGGGGGGTAGATATTAAAAACATTTCTCCAGATGCTTCCTGATTTGTATTTCTTTTCCAAAAACGTAAAGCTTCATTGATTTTTTCTTCCTCCACTATAGTGACAGATATACCATCATTCGAAAATAACTTTCCATTTTTCAATTTATTCTTTATTTCTTCCCCATAATCCTTTTTTAATTCTTCGATAAGGGTTCCTAAGGCGTCAAAAGAACTTGGAGGAACAAGTGATTTTGAGCCTAAGTTTTCATAAACCTGAAATGGTAATCCGTCTATATGTATTTTAGTAACTTTCATTATTTAGTTTTATTTTCTAAGGAATTGAATACGCATCAACAAATATAGAAGTTACTGATAAAGACTCTACATTTGCGCCATCATATCTATAATATCCAGCATAAGTGACACCTTCAAAAGTATGTCTAAACCATATTGCACCACTTGTAGGAGATGTTACCGATCCTTGCACATGACTTGTGAAAAAATCGGCAAATGCTCTTTCTGCTTGTGGCAAGAATGCCGACATATTATCTACCGTACTTTTAGGAAGATTAGAAACTGTCCACTCACTACCATTATAATGTGTTCCACTTGTTGCTGCTGGAAGCGCACCTGGACCAGTTCCTGTACTTGGAGTCGGTGCTCCCGAAACAGCGGTAGGTGCAGTAGCTGTACTCTTATTCGCTCCAGGTTTTATCTCATATTGTCTATACCTCCTTACTGTTCCGACCCCTGGAATAGTTATTACCCCTTCTTGCACAACATAAAACGGACTTGAACCATCAGTATTTAAAGCGGTAAATCTAACTGTATCATGCCCGCCTGAAATTCCAGAAGTCACAAAATTATTTGCACTCGGCCTTGGTTCAATTAAATGAATAATAACATTTGGCGTTAATATACGATGACCTCCTGCTAACAGCTCTCCGGTAGGCACACCACTTAATGCCCTTGAAGTAACATTATACATCCACTGTGCTTCTACTCTATTTAAAAAGTTAATATCATTTTGTCCTGAACTACGTAAAGCTCCCATCAATTGATTAAACCTCGCTATATCAATGGTGTCAGTAAAGCCCATACTCTCTAACAATCTGTTAAAACGTCGCTCTAGTGCATCTCGTGCAGTAGGACTCAATCCTGTTGCTTGCATTTGCTGATAATGCGTAAACAATTCTACTGCTGCTGCTCTATCATGTGATGTAATTTGAGGAGTGACACCTGGATCTATATCAGCTCTAAACATTGATGCTTGTTGTTGCTCTGCAATATTCTGATCCAATACTGACCTATCCATAGTAGTTCCTGGCATTTCACCTGTATGTGTATGATTGTTACGTACTATGTCTGCTATTTCATCTAATTCGTGACCAACCATTGCATCAAAATCATCCGATCGATGTGGAGAACCTGATTCTGAACTTAATCTTACATTAGGATCTACTTCTATTACAGCCCTCCATTTTCCAGGGGCACCTCCTGTACCTGGTACAAATTCCAATGTGAAAGTTGCCGGTCCTGTTTCTGCACCATGTGCGCCTCCACCCCCACTTCCGCTTATAGGATTTCCTCTGGTATCAAACCCTCTAGCCCTTATAGTTACTTCTACATCTACCGGAGTGCTTCCTACGGTTACTCCAAGGTTATAATGTGGATTCGGATTTGTCCAACTCAATGTACTTTCATGACCTCCTGCTCTTCTTGTACGGAATCTTGATCTTATTGTTTGGCTTCCACTACTTGCCGTCATAAGTCTGAAAATATTTGATACACTTGGACCTTTTGGAGGTGTTCCGAAAACCGAAAGAATACTGCGCTGAGATGGATCAGATGGATCCGCAAGATCATACACATTTCTACCTCTTACACCTCCCGCATCTCCAATTCTTACCTCTCCATCAATAATCTCACGAGCAAAACCTCTAATCTCATCACTTGGGCGATTACGCAAGTCTGATAACTCACTATCATTTAACCTATTTAGTGCGCTGATTTCATCATCCGAAAATCCTTGAGCTCTTCCTTCTCCTAAAATTTCATTAAGTCTATTTCTCGACATGGTTCGGTCCTGAACCATTCGGAATTCACCCACCAGTTGTGCAGGTGGTAACCCATTTATATGTGCCAAATCAAAGTCAGGGTCATTACGTCTCATATAATCAATCATGTCTAACCTTGATCCTGCATCAATTTGTATAGTTTCACCAGGCCGGAATTCAGAGCGGAAGAAATCCGAACGTCTTAACCCGTTTCCGGTAAACATATCTCTGTTTGTCGCAATAATAATAGCTCCCTGAGCTATCAAACGTGTCATCAAAGATAAAATCTGATTAATTTTTTGGCTTTCGCCCAAAGTAGGATCATCTTGAATCGCACTAATCATTCTCATGGCTTCATACGTTGCATAAGCCAATGACCCTGCATCAGCTGCCAACGAACTTAATACCAATCCGCTTCCTAATCGATACGTCGCATAGCGTCCTGCCTGAAGCCCTGCGCTACGAAGTGCAGCTCCTCCCATTCCAGCAAAAGAAGCTACAATACCAACAGCTTCCAGTACATTTCTTGAATCTGTAGCCCGTATTCCTATATTTATATTTTCTGCTATGGCAATACCTCCTCGAATAGCACTAGCTATAGCCACCACCATCGCAATACCAGCAGCCGTTGAACCGGGTTCAGGAACTAATATTAAGAATCCGGCTACAAGTAAACCTCCGACCATTAAAATACCATCAATCCACTTCTTGGCAACTTTCCAAGCTGTAGTTGTGCTAAAATTATTATCAACTGTTACCCCAGTAGGAGAATAACTATGTGCCAAAGTGCACTCTATAGGATAAGGGTTCTCACTACTATTCCAATCAGAAAATGCATTTTGAACAGCCGATGATGCACTTCTTCCACTTCCATCAAACTTATAAACATCTCGCCCTGTAACATCTAATAGTCTTGCAGTCCAGTTCCCTTCCTCAGTTCCTTCTAGAATCAAATAAACATTTAATGGCTGGAAGGCTCCTGTTTGATGAACTAACAACCCTGAAGGAATAGGTCGGGTATATTTTATGCCCGCCTGAGCTTGACTCAAATCTAACGGCAATTTTTGAGTTTGAGTAACATCTCCAGCTAAGGATTCTATTCTCTCCAACCTATTCTCTTGAGCTTCACGACGGTTCTCATAATAATCGGCATGAGCCGCATCACTTGTTTCTCTCCCTCTCAATTCTGTTATCGAAGACTCTATACTATCTCTAGTTCCTGCTAAAGATGGATATCTTTCTTCTGGTACAACTCCCAACATCTGTTCCATAGCTTCGCTTGCAGCAGTACCGGCAGCCTGGATCGTAATGGTAGTTTCTCCTGTAGAGATCGCGGTAGTTTCTCTAAAACGTCTATTATCAAACCCTGGAGGAATTGTAGGATCATTTCCAGCTGGCACGCCGCTTCCTGGAGTAGCTGTTCGGAAAGCTTCTACTTTTAATTGGCGTTCGCCAGTGCCGCTTACCGGATGTCTAATTACCAAAGCGTCCCTATTGATCATTCTAAATCGCCCTCCTTGTCCATACGACCACTCTAGCACAAATCTATCAAAAGGCGCCGCATAATTTTCTATTCGGGCTTCAACATGAGTACCGTCAACTATTCGTTGATTCATAACTTGAATATCCAAATTAGTAGGAGGCTCATTTATAGCTACTCGAATATTATCCTTTCGAAGCTGAGCTGCATAATCTGTTTGATTATCCAAATAAATGTAAGCCACTATATTGACCTGGTTGGTTCCAAAGTTGGTCATCTCACGGTCGATCATAAGCCATCCTACTTCATCAAGTTCATATTGCAGGCCTCGGTTCATAACACGATGAAGTTCATCAAACTCTCTAGCTCCAACTGATCTTAATTGCATAGCACCTTGTTCCCAATATTGTCTGTCGTAAATATGGTACGTTCTATCTCCTACTTCAAACATCCAAACTACGTGAGCAGTATGACCGGGAGGCATATAATTGAGACTGGCCGTAAATCGTGTTCGACTACCTAAAGGTAACTCTCCTTCTGAAGCGCCCGCCGGAGATCCTGACAGGATATCCATGTTCAAGTTACCTGTCATATTCATTATCGTATCAGCTGAAAGGTCTGAATCACTATCAGCTAACATATCCATGAGTTCTGTATCAGAGATCTGAACACCTAGTTGCCTTAGAACATCGATTCCATTTGTAATTTGATTATTTATATAATCAATCTCTTCGTAATTACTACTTCCAGACTCAATAAGCACTTTTTTCCGATTGAAAAGCATTCTTAATTCTTCAATTACTACTTCATAGCTGGCACGATCTGCAGACGAAACTTCTACCTGATCATGTTCTCCAATACTTTCTCTAATTAATTCCTGACCACGTTCGCGCATCTCTTCAGGATCTCTGGAACAAAAACAACGTTGAAGCTTTAGTCCAGATGTTTTAGCTTCTGTTTTTGGTAAAGTATCATCTCCCAGATATATACTGCTCATTGCTTGTAAAGCACTTTGATCAGCTTCTTTCTCAAAATAATCTGTTCTTCCTTGTGCCTCGGAAGACTTGGTTTGAACACCAGTTACTGATTTTTGCTGCTGAACATGTGCTAATTCATGAGCAATTAGAGCATCTCCTACCAATGTTCCAGGTTTATACTCTCCACTTCCAAAAGCAACATGATTTCCAACAGTGAATGCTTTAGAATTCATTTCTTTATTAAGGCTAGCGGCATGATTATCGGTATGAATTTGCACTCCTGAAAAATCAGTCCCATAAGCTTTTTCTATTCCACTTCTAACGCCTGAATTTAAAGATTGCCCGGTCCCTAATGAGTTCATTACAGATTCTGGATTTTGCGCTGGTTTAGCGCCTCCTGGTTTTGCTTTGAAAAAGAAGTTAACGACAGATGAGATTCCACTGCGAATAGTAGAAGCTACGTTATTAACTGTAGAAACTACTCTTTCTCCCAACCTTCCAATACTTGCCAGTCTTCTTAAATTAGCGGGAATAAGACTTGCCATTTCTGGGGACAAACCTTCAAGGCTACCCGTTTGCGCCCATTGAATAGCTACTTGTCTAGACTTACGGGCTACTAACTCAATAACCTCGGATGCTGTACTTAAATTTCGAGTAGCTGGTGCATATCTTTGTATAACTTGCTGAAATTGTTGAGGAGTATAATTTTCGTAGCGGTTAAAAACCCGTCTTAAATACCCGCAATTTCCAGCATTGTATGGTGTGCCTTGTAATCCATGATTCACTTCTTCACATACTCTAATATGAAGTTCTCTAATAAAATCTTTTTTAGTAAGTTGATCTGAAGATGGATGCACTTCATTAGCCACTATCCACTCACTACCATTTGTCTCTTCTGATCTTGAGATTACTTTTTTAGAGATATTCTCTTTTCCCTGTACCGATGCACCTTGTTGTACTGTATGCGTTAATTCATGAGCTAGTAAGTGTTTACCAGATGTAGAACCTGTATTATATTTTCCTTCATTAAAATAAATATCATTACCATGTGTAAATGCCTGAGCTCCTAACTCTTTACTCATAGAAATAGCATCACTATCTGTATGGATATTTACACCACTAAAATCGGCTCCAAAACCTGATTCCATCTGTGACTTAATATTCCCCGCCATGGGCATCCCTTTGCCTGCTTTTGAAGAGAGTTTGTCTCCTAAAGAATTTTTATGTGAAGATGCTGTGGTTTCTTCTTTTCTCTGAATATATTTTTCCGATCCTGTAAAAGCGGTAAAAAATGCATGAAACTGAGATCTGGGACGTGTTCTCTCTTTAACTTCGCTGAAATTTCCACTATTTCCATCGATAGAATCAATCATATCTCCATTGACAGCTTTTATGATGCAGTGATGTTGTAGTTTGGTAAAATATCCAATATCTCCTGGTTGTGGGTTATCTGTTGGCTGAAGCGTACCAAATGCAGATACCCCTTTTCCCATTTGCCAATATCCTAAATCAATTCCTGCTTTTTTGATCGCATATACCGAAAAAATACCACACCAATGTGGAAACTCTTTAGTATACTTTACATTTTCTATTACCTCATCAGGCCATTCGTCTTTTGCGGCTAAATGAAAAATCTCCAGAAGATGTTCGGCTCCTAAGCGTCGACCTGAGCCATCATTCTTTTTAGCTTCGATCTTACCTACCATTTTCTGTGCTTCCTCTACGATACGTTCTCTCGAACCACTAGAACTACTGCTCCCTTTTAATTGTAGGCTCGGCATCTTTTTAAACAAAATGGGATATTCTGTCATTTCCATTTCCATTGCCCTTAATTGTAGATCAGGATCTTCATCATCTGTAGGTAATCCCGAGGCCCCTACTCCTGCTCCTATCTTTCGTTGAATCTCTTGTTCTTCTCCTTGTTCAATAACTTCTTCTTCGCAACTTTCGCACTTCGCTTGTATAGATGATATACTAACTGTAATTGGGCTTATGCTTGGATCAGAGGTGATTCCATTGATTCTTGACGTATCAACGTTATCAGATATGTTTTCCTGATTATTTTGATTTTCTGAGGTGTCTAGCTTGGCTTGTACTTCGGGCAGTTCGTCTTCCGTTACCATAGGTTTGGCTCCCTCCATTCGTTGAACAACTTGATCTGCTACCGAATCGGCTTCTCTCTCATATTTATCGTTAGGAGATCCAACGGTCAACCTTTTAGTTTGAATATTATTTTGCTCTCGAGTGTCGCTTTCAAAAATAGGTTTCGTTTGAATATCTAAAGTTTCTTGTAGGGAAGTTGCTTGCTCTTCTTCTTTTGCTTGAACTTCTTCTTCAGTTTCACATTGACTACATTTGGCTTGTATAGATGGATTATTTGATATTAATGTATTTTCTGAATCTACATCTTGTATCGTTTCATTACGGGCTTCCTGAATATGATTAAAAAAAGGTTCTAGTTGAACATCTGGTCTTGAATCGGAAAAAAAAGAATGCTGCCCTTCTGCACTAAAGAAGGGTTGCCGTTTCATCTGTAATTGATTCGACGAACTAGAACTCGTATTTCTTTCAACTGTTTTCACTTGCTATAAAAGACCGATACTGTTTTATATAATTTTGGTTGAGCTTACTTAATTCCAGAATAAAATATGGTATGCTTTACTTTTATTTTTACTTTTTTCAATAGAGTAAGCTGTATAATTTTTATTTAAAATTTTCAATATCCTGGCTATCTTAGTTACTACATTTATTTCTAATTTTTCTGTATGTGAAATGGTATAAAAACATCCATTACCATGCATCCCTTTAGAAAGACTCATTCCCTTAGAGGTTTTGAAAATCTTTATACTCTCTTTATTATTAATTTTTTGAATATTTTGGGGAAAACGGCTTAAAAATGACACTCCTTCAATAATCTCCGGAATATGCTTGTGGTTAATCAATCTATTTGTGCCTTTTATATTATAAATTATAATTGTAATTATGAGAGAAACGAATAAAATGGCACTAACGATAGTATGTCCTAAATAAACAGGAAACCAATGATAATAGCTCATTATGAATAAAACAAACACCAATATAACTGATGTCCACTGGGCTTCAGAAACTCCAACCCAAATAGGCCTTTCAGAATCACCTCTAAAAAATTCTATAAAAAACCGAAATAAAGAGTAGGATATAGAATAATACAAAAATACCGTTCCCGGTTTTACTTTAATGATTAATAAAGCTATACCAGTAATCACGATAAAAGCTGCAAAAGATGCTTCCACCAGTTGAACAGGGAATAATTTTATATTTTTATAATACCACGTAAAGCCTTCTCTTACATGATTCTCATCATACTTAACACCATATTTGCTTGGTTTACCGTGGCAACAACCAACAGAAAAGCAACCTAGTCTTCCAAAAATTAGAAAAGTACCTATTCCTAAGATCATTACGTCTAAATAGGGTAATATCGGCTGTTTTAAAAAAATTAATACAAGTGTACAACATATTGTTATGGCTATCTCGTGATGATAATAAACGATATTTTCTTCTCTAGACACAACTTTCACAATATAAGCTAGTAAGAAAAATACAATCATACTTATTAAGCTCATCATCAAAATTATCTGTACAGATAGATGCAGTTTTATAGATAATACGATTCCAACAGATACCCCTAATAGATATCCTAAAACACCAAAGAAAATGAAGGAATTGATTCTCTTCCCAAAAACATTAATATTTAATTGTGGCTTCATATTTTCTTACATTTTTAATACTTAATTAATATCCCAAGAACACTACATCTTTTTATAAATTTACAAGAAGAGCTTCCTTGAATTGCCTGGTCAATTGAAACATCTCTTTTTCTATTTCTGGTGTCATCGAATCCAAAATATTTTTGGTCATTCGTATATATAATCCTTCATTATTATTTACCCACTCATGCTGATAACATTGAATGTTTTGTAATTTTTCTGTATCAAAAAAATTGAGATGTTCTTTTCCTAAAAAAACGACCCAAAAAACACCATTAAACATAGGGCCAAATGTTAAGGGATTTTGGTATTGACCATCTAAAGCATCTGTAAGTTCTCTATGTCTGTTCTCTGGATGAACAAATGCAAACTCTGTATCTTCTACAGTGTGCGCTTTCTTAAATGTCTCGGCTAACAAATCTGATCCATCATCGGTAAGAAAATGATCATTTTGAAAATAGAAATTAAACATATTTATCCCTCTGATCTGATTCATAGAAGATACATAGGGAAAAAGCAGTAGGTTGACTTCCCAATCAAAAGGTTTAGAACTTCCAAGGTTAAAGGAAAAAGATTCATTTTTCTTCTCTTTTATCTTCGAGAGATATTCAACCACATCAAAATCTTTATTAACAGGTGTTTTTTTATCCTCATCTATTCCTACATACATCCACTGGACCTCTTCAAATACCTGAAGGGCTTTGATACTTTCAAATATTTGTCTAGGAATTTCATTTTTACTTTTATACCAGTCATGATATCTTGTCGCTCCATTCCAATATAACTTCATATTAAATACTATTTTGTTCAACTAAATTTGAATGAATTATAATTTTACTAATTTATTCGTTACTTCATCAATATAATGCACTCCGAATCTATAGGTTTTTAACCATTTATTAAGTTCGGCCGCTTCTTTGGTGGGGAATAGGTAATTTACAGCTTTTACTGTATTTCCATCAGGAGCTACTTTTCCAATCAAAGCCAGATAATCATCAGCCTGCCCAGTAGGAACTTTACTCAATTGATGTTTCATATCCCATATCTCACCTGCACTTGGCAACCATTTATCTACTGTACGTGTATATGGTGGTTTAGCTTTACCAATTAGTTTTTTTAAGTCAAAACTTATTCTTCCAAAAGTTTTAGACGCAAGTTTTGGAACATGCAGTGCTATCCACTGTTCGAATATGGCACCTTTTAAAGCTGCTCCTCTACGAGGTTCAGCTTTGATCATTTCGGCCAAAATTTTATTAAGTTTCTTAATATCTTTTCCTGTCTTTGCCGGGATAACGCTTGTTAAATATCGCGTAAAAGTTCTGTATGCTTGCGATATATTAGCATCTCCGGGAGTCAAGAAATCGGCAAGTTTAAGGAAATCTTTATCGGTTAATCCTGCTTCTTTAATAGCTGTCATTAAAGCAGATCCTTTTTTTCTGAGTTTCCTGGAGATTTTTATTTTATTAAGCCCTTTGGGTAATGCTTTAATGACATCATCAACCGTACTGAGTACTTTTCCTCCTTTTGAGACTAATTTTAGTGCTTTTTGAATTTCATCCACATCTACTTTACATGGTGATGAACACCCAAGCAAGCGAAGTTTTACGTTATTTGCCATACGGGCAAAGCGTTCTCTAGCCCATTGGGGAAGTTTTTTAAGCTTCCCGATATCTGCTTGACTTAATCTTTTTAAAATACCTAATGGAATTCTTAAAACTCTGGCAGCCCAACCATGTGCTTCAGACAGTGCATTAGCCGCTTTGAGGGCCTTACGCACTTTTTCGACACCTTTTCCCTTTAAGGTATTGGCTTTATTCATGATTTTTTGAACACTTTTTAGCTTTCCTAGATACTTTGCTAATTTTCCAAATTTTCCAGCTTTCCCAGCCCACTTAATCGCAGTCACAATTCCTCCAGAAAAAACGAGCATTAGTATTTCTACTATGGCATACCCTATTACATATCCTCTAAATTTCCATCTATCCCATACATTAGGATGATTCCATTTTTCTCCGACCATCTTTACGATGTCACTCATTTTTATTTTGGAGATGTCTTTAAAAAAGGCCTTTGCATCAGAAATTAATGTTCCCTTAAAGAGTTTTACAATGATATCTTTTATTAATACTACTAAATCATAAAGCCCTATAAAGACATCTGCAATTGACATCACTGCACCATGTAATAATCCAACTACAAAGGCTGCAATACCAATTGCAATATCGGAAAGTGTTGAGAGCATTTCATAAGAAATAGAACCCGAAGAAACCTGTCCCCGCATAGCTTCGACTAATTGCTTACCAGGAACCCAAATTTGTCCTTTCTTTGTTTTTGTTTTTACCCAGGAATCGTTGGGATTATCCTTATAAATATACCTTCGTCCTTTTGATTGGTTTACGGCTGTAAGTACATTGACTAAAAATCGAAAATCATTTTTACAGGCAAGAGTAAATAAACTATTTTTGATAAGACAGTCTGACACATGTCCTGGAAACAACTCTATAGCCAAGGACAAGGCTCCTTGTCCTTCTTTTGTTATTCTGTAGAGCCATGCACCGGGATCTGGCATATCTATATTGACCCTACTGGCAGGAATAAAACCGTGTGTTCCTTTTTTTACTGGTAATGTTTCTCCTTTTTGATGTTTGGCAACATATACCGAGTACCAACCGTGTTTATCTTTTCTATCTACAAATACACGAGTATTGAGAGGTAATATACCCAAGCTCGATTCACTACGATCTGGTTGTGGCCAAAGCGAGGTTCCTTCATCATGCTGGACTATTCCATGACTTTCGACTGGTGTCCCCTCTTCCATATTGCTTAGCTGTTTCTCGGTAGGTTCGAATACGGGTTCTTCGTATTCTCCTAAATCATCCTGTTTCTGGACTATACTACTTTTTCCTTGTTGTACCGTGTGTGTTAGCTCATGTGCTAATAAGTGCTTTCCAGAGCTCGTGTTGGTATCGTATTTTCCCTGATTAAAATAAATGTCGCTACCATGTGTAAAGGCTTGAGCTCCCAGTGCTTTACTCATTTGTATGGCCTGATTTCCTGTATGCACTCTAACTTTACTGAAATCTGCTCCAAAAGCTGAGCCCATTGATTTTTCAACATTTGCAGACAATGGTCTCCCCCTTCCCTTAGAAGAATTTAGATGGCTTTCTACATCATAGCTCGATTGATTTTGAGTCGTTTCTGATTTTTCTTGAATATCCTCTTCGGTTTCAGAAAATTCATCTTCTTTTTTCTGAAGTTTTTCTTTTTCCTCACATGAAGCACATTTTCTTTGTATTGTTATATTAGATAATGGCTTTTTTTGCAGATTGTTCTGAGCTTCATCTGTATTACTTTCAAATATAGGTTTGCGTTGTAGCTCTACTGCATTATCCGAAACCTCATCTTCATCTTCTTTTTTTTGAAGCTTTTCTTCCTGCTCACAATCCTTGCATTTTGGCTGAACATGGCTCATAGTATTTGTCGAGGTATTACTTAATCGTTGTACTACTTTATCAGCCATTTCATCAGCTTCGACTTCAAATTTATCATCAGGTTGACCTACAGTAAGTTTTGGTAGTATTGTAGTTGGATTAAAAAAAGAGGTTCTGGCTTTGTTAGATTTAGAAAAAAAGCCTCCTTGTCCTTCTTTTTTAAAGAAAGAATCTCGCTTCATCTGGATCTCATTGTGTGAAGCTGTGCTTTTTTGTACTTCGTCTACTTTCAACCTGTTTTATTTTTATTTAAGATTTTATGATGTTATTCTTTATGTTTTGTTATTATTTAATCGTGGTCCTTGATTATACGATCTGCTAATCCGTAGCGAATATCATAAACAAGAATACTCCTAAAAAGAGAAGTACGATTTTTTATAGAATGAGGTGATCAGCAATTGATTTCATATTTGCTGATTTTTGGATGTAGCATTTATCTCCACTCTACTTTAAGCATCTCTTTCATCCAGGGGAGTTTTACCAAGCTTAAATTCCAAGGAAGTCTATCTAATAAGATATCCAGGGTTTTTTGCTCTACATAAAGTTTCCATCCTGTTTGTTCTTTTTCTAATTTTCCTTCTCTCATAAGAAACCCCTCTCTCAAACCCTCTGGAGAGGTGCCCCCCAATACTCCCCAATGTTCTATAACCGCTTGTAATAAGTTATTGGCCTCTTCTTTGTCTGTTTGAGTCAATATAATCGTATGATCCAAGGGCATATTTACTGGCATTTCACAAAGAAATTTTGACAAAACCATGTTATACTCTTTGGGATTTTCTTCTCCAGTAGCTAAAAAATGTAATAAAGTAACTGCTTTACTTCGGGCGCTAAAGTCTATAAAATCTTCTTCTTCTAACAAACTCAGTTTTCTGTAAAAAGTATTCAAAAAAGGATGTAGCAACACGACTCCGGCAGTATTAAAAAACTGAGGAGTTTTTAACTGTTGATCATTAAATGAATCCTCAACTTCCAGGAGATTATCAATATCCTCATCGATTTCATCATCATCTTTTAATAAAGAAATTTCTTTTTCTTTTTGATAGACTAGAGATTCTTTCTTTAGTATTTCATGTAAAAAAGAATAACTTGCTTCATCATTTATTGCTTTTATAGTATTAACATCCTTAAAAAGAAAAGACATAAAAGGTTGCTTAATAACCTCGACACTTATCAAAAAACTGTCTAATTTCTTTCTATCCAGAATAACTATTTCAAAAATATGCTGCCAAATATTAATTTCTAACGTTCTATATTTTAGGGATACTGATTGTGGTGCTAATTTTTCATAAATCTGCTTAGTTTCTTTACATAGATTTAAGAGTTTAGCCTGCGAAAACCCTGTATACAGTTCTACTATTGATTTTAAATCTTTATTGGTATGCTGTAGTATCAATCGCTTTAATGCAATTGGAAATTTTCTGAGTTTGTTTTCTAATATTGTGACTGCATCTATATCTATTCCTAAAGTTTCAAGGATTAAGGGCGTCCAATCTCCGGTAGGTTCTATAGCATATGAAGGTAATCTTCCTTTCTCCAGCCAGTACAACCATAAATCAAAGTAGTATCTCCTAAGCAATTGCCTGTTGTTTTTTTCAAATTTTGACTCGTTAGTAATAGGTTCTCTATCCTTAGGTTTTTCTTTAGAATAATGTTCTAAATTTTCCTGATGATAGTTACGATATACGTCATTTTTATGATTAAAAGCAGTATCCTTATGACGTTCATTTTCAACTCTAAAATTATCTTTATCTATAGTAATTTTTTTTAATTGCTCTTGTATTTTTTCTTCTAAGAGCTTACTGATTTTAGCTACGATTTCATCAATATGCGACCTACGACTTAGTTGAATGTCACCTATATTTAGTTCAATTCTATCTAAGCGAATTACCTCATCTGGACCTACAATTTTATCGAACATTGTAGTAAGCGTAGGCAATAAATCTTTCCATACCAAGTCACTTATTATTTGCTGCATGGTATAGATTTTATCAGAAGAACTAACTTCTATCTCTATACTTTGTTTACCTATGAGGTGATTGTTTGCCATTTCCTAGTGTACTACCTTTTTTATCTGATTAAGAGATCTTGTATTTGCTAAAGATTTTACGTCTTCAATTTTCCATTCTTTGACCATTTTTTTAAGAGAAAGTCCTTTTTCGTTCAGCCTATTAAAACAAGTCTCTAGCTCATCGAGTTTTTCTTTTTTAATCGCTTCTTTTTGATCAAGCACCAACTTATCTAAAAGATGCCATGTTGCATTTTTTAACAAACCTAAAAAGCCTTCTACATTATTATCTTTTTGCAAGCTATATCTACTAAAGAAGTTTACTAATTGTGTATAACCTGATACTGTAGGGGTATTTTGTAAAAAGAATACTGTTCTCTCATAACTTTTGGTTTTCTTCATATCATCATCTGCCAATGCTTTTACATTAGAAAGATATTTGGGTTTTCTTTGCCGTACCAACACTAATAAATCATGATCAGATTCTTCTTTATCTATCTCTTTTTTTATCGTCTTTTTAGCTTTTTTTGAGGTACCGACTGATTTTTCTTTTACAACAGAAGAAGGTCTTACATTTGTAATTAAGTCATACGTTGTATCCTCTTCGGGTACAGGTATTGGATTATTATCAGACGCATCGCAACAAGACCAGAAAATGGTTCCTTTTGTTTCTTTTGGCAAGCAACAATCGTTGTCGTTTACCCATTCTTTATCTTTACAATTACAATCCCCTTGTTCTCCTGGTACCGAGGGACACGCTGGTTCTGATTTTAGAGTTTTGATGCAATCTACTATTGAACATACCGGCGAACCTTTTTCGGGCTCGCATAGACTCGATGTTAAGTCTTTATCAATTTTTTCAGGATCATATTTATGGGTTTCAGAAATTTGTACCCATTCTAACCATTTTTTATAGTTATCCTCAAACTTGCACATATCTTCGGGGCTTAACCATAGAATATTTAGGCCCACAAGTGCTGGTACTTCTTTATAAAGTAATTTTTCAAAAATGTGACGAGATTCATCAGTTCTAAAGCTTTTTATCCATGATGGCAAAGCAACAGTAGCCCAAAAAGAGTATGGATCTGTACCCGGCAGATAGTGAATCACATTTGCTTCAGGATTTTCTGCACAGGGATCATCTTTATCAAGGTCTGGCCGCCATTCTATGTTGCAAGGATAATCAGGACAAATGGGCAAAAGACAGTTTTCAACTCTTTGGTTTTCATATTCATCATCTATGAGTATAGGTTGACTACACTCGTCATTGTTTTTTGGCCTTAATAAAATATGTTCTAAAAGATGCATCCCCCCGTCATCGATACATTCTTTGGTCATCTTTATGGCATCTTCTACTTCTTGCAAACAAGTATATTGTTGAGGGTGGTATGCAAGTTCTCTATGCGTATCAATTACTTGAAAAGAATATGGACCATATTTTGTTTTTGAAACATTTTCAAAACTATAGGTCTTATTGGTAATTAATTCACAGAATCGCATGAATTCTATTAATGCTTCAGAACAGCAAGCATAACAATTACTACTTATAAACGGGTATTGTTCTACGCAAGCTTGATCATCTTCTTCAATTTGATCATCACATCCGCAAGGCTGTAATGTTTCTTGAGATATTGTATCGCCATTTGGAGACCAATATAACCTGTAGCAATATCCCTGGTCGGTTTTATAAACCGGAAAATAATGTATTAAATAGTATATGCCTTCTATGTTAATATCCAGATTATCGGTTAGTTTGGGATTTTCTTTATCAACAGGAATTTTCTCTAAAAAACACTTTAGAAAAGCTTCTTCATTTTCGGGGCATGCCTCAAAACAATCTCTTGCGATTTCAACATATTCGCATATTTGATTAATCCTATCGGGGTTTTCATTAATAAAATCAATAATGCTATCTAATGCCTGAGCTTTCGGAGTATTTTTCTCGGTATCTTCTACTTGATCCTGAACAATATATTTGCTCCAATCCAACGATTCTAAGATTTCTTTCCATATACTAATTTGAGCATCTCTTTCGGCTTCAGAGTTATACCAACACGTATGTTCTGACACAAAATAGCTGGGAGATACTATTTTAAATTTCCAATATTGTTGATCACATACCGGAATATAGTTCTTATCATCTTCAGCAGCATAGATAAATTCTCTCACTCCCCCTGTAGAACAATCTCCACAAGTATCTTTTTCGACTTCTGGAAAAGCACTATCCCAGGCCTCTGCAGATGTTCCATAATCACATGAGCTTTCTGCTAAAACCTCAACTATACCTACATAAAATTTACCTTTCTGGCAGAGAATTCTGCAATTATTTGGAGTATTCGCTAATATATAAAAGTGATGATATGCATGTATCGCTTCCTGGACACTGCTAAAACAATCTACACTGTCCCATAATAAACTGCCCAGATAATCATTTTTATCTGTATTTGTGCACCCGGTCTCCCCTATCAGTTCTTTCTCGGGAACAACAACCCTATATTTATATGCGTCCTTACATCTTTTAATATCATGATCTAGTTCCTCATCTAGTTCATCTTCATCAATTTCTACTTTGTAAATAGGAAATATATCAGCTAATTCTGTATAATAATTTATCAACGTCTCTTCATTACCTCCTATTTCGTCTCTTTTCTCTTTGGGGATTACTGCAATAAAAGAGATTTCATTACAGTCTTTGGATTCGAGATCTTGATATTCTTCTTTTACATTTATTTTCCCCTGGTTAGTATATTCTTCTTTCTCTGTAGCTAATTTTATGATGCCTAGCCATTCTTTTTGATACGCTGCTTCGGCCTCTGCACGTGTTTGATAACCAACATAACTTATTAAAACAAACTCTTTATCATCATTGTCATTAAAACAAACTTGGTAGTGATATATATTTTTATCTTCTCTCGGACAAATAACAACCTGTTTAGAAGGACAAACGCTAAGGTCAACAGGAGGCGTTCTATCACAAACAATTCTTTTTATTATTTCTGATTGCTCTTTCTGATCGCACACATAAAGATTCTTAGCAATAGGCGCATTCTTCTTATAAAATCTCCACTCGTATGATACGTTGTTATCTTCTGTCATTTCAGACGCGATAAAATCATCATTAGGAGTTGTATTGTCTGTATATATTTTACTTATATATGCTGTAATCTCTTTAGCATCTTCTAAAGACCCTTTGTAGATTCCTTCTTTTGATGAATTTTTAATCTCTTTGTTGTTATATTGTATCGCTACCAAAGTACTTTTGTCATACAAAGAAAACTCAGATGTGTTTTTGTTTTTTCTAGATGTTTTAAGTGACAGTCCCGGTAGTTTTTTTACAAATTCTTCATATGCCTTTGAAGCTTCATCCTTATTTTTATATACATCATTACTAATAAAGATTGGATTTAATTCATGAAGCGAATTCGTGTTTCCATATACAAACTTATATGCTGAAGGCGTACTTTCAATTTCAAACCTATACATGTGATCCCAGCATAGATCTGCACAACTTTGCAAAGCTTCGGTGACGATAACTTTATCAAAATTGTTCTGTGCTCTAGTTTTAGACGAGAATTCTGATTCTGATTTTAGTACTATGTTATCATTGTCTGAAAGTGACCAAATGTATCTTCGCGGTTCTTCTTTAACTACGACCGGTTGATCATTATCTTTAAAAAAACTAAGTATCTTGTTGAGTGAGCTATTGCGCTGGGCGGCCGTTTCAAAATCTTCGAGGGGTACGATTAGAAATGAACCCAAGGCATCTTTAAGTATAAAGTTATATTCCGAATTTCCCTCATCTCCAGATAATAAATAATTTTTCTTGTTCCTACCTAATTCAAAAACCTTGCTTATTTCTTGTAACGCTTCTTTTTTAGAATCATAAACACAATAACTAACCAGTGGTGTTGTATTATCGCTTTCAGGAATTTTAAATCCGATCTTAGCTTTTTCTTCTTTATAATTAGGTTTTGTTTTTATACTACTGAAAGCTTCTACACATCTATCAATAATTTCTTCTTTATGATTTTCATATACTTCAGAGATCGCAATGACCTTTTTCTTTTCATTTTGTAATAGTATTCTGTATTTATTTTCTTCTTTCTCTATGATGTAATTTTTTGAAGAGTTTCCTAATACTTTTGCCTTTCGCCATGCAGCAATTACTTTATCTCTATCTGGATAACATCCTAATCCATAAAAAGAAATCTTCTCACCTGTAATATTGAGCGTCCATTTATATCCTTTTTTATGTTCTGTTACATAAGAATCTAACTCTGGCCGTTTCATCAAATGCTCCCATGCTTCTTTTTCATTTTCAAAGCCAGTGTCGCTTGATATTTTTTCTTTAGAAATAGCATCTATAATGTGCCATTTCCAACTAATGATTGAGTCTATCGTTGGTTGTAGTTTATCTACATCTACATAACTATCCTCTCGGTCGACAGGAAGCAAACGGTATTTCTCTTTTTCTTTGGAGATATTGAGCGAAGTTTGCTGATTTATATTCTTAATGAAATCTTCTCTTTTATTGACTGCGGCTTCTCGAGACGTTATTCGGGTATTTTTGCTAACAACTACTTCTATACCTTTATGGTTTACTAACTTTTGACGGTAGTGATATTTGGTAATTTTAATATTTTCATCAGTCGGCTTTTCGCAAAATATTCTTGCGGCCACATCAGAATCAAAACCATTTAACTTTCTTCCTAATGTTTTATACGATTTGGCATCTCGGAGTTTTAATAAAATATCCTTTGCGGCGAGCTTTAACTCCTTTTGGGTCTCGTAACTTATATTGCCTCTGAAAAGAAGAGATCCTTTTGGGTCTCTTAGTACTAATTTATGACATTCGGATACTTCAAAGTTGCACAGGTTTCTCCTGTTGTAGTTCTGTAACCCTGCTAGGCGAGAAATTCTTTTTTCGAATCCGGAAACATTATCCGTATTCCAAGAAGGTTCTAAATAATTGAATGCCTTACCGCGATTTCTGCTTAGCGCTGCAAATTCATTGATATACAAAGACTGATCATTAATTATTTCCTGATCTAGCTCTGATTGATTTAACTTTCCTCTATATTGAAGTAAAGTATAGTCGGTAAATTCTTCTCCAAATCTGGCCAGTAAATGATCTAAAAACTGTTTACGTCTTGAGATATACTCTTCTTTATTTTCGGTCAGCTCCTGGATTAGGTTTATATAAGATATTGGGTTTGTAGTGATCCCAAAATGATGTTGATCCGGAGACGTATCTTTTGATTTATTGGTGACCAAATTATAATTATCACTTGCCGTTGCAAAAAAGGCAATATCTTTTGCTGAATTTTTTGCTTCATTACTCGTTTTATATCTTTTTGTACCCACAATAACCACCTCATCTGGCAACCCGGGATACAACACAAAAAAACAACCAAAGCGGTCCTCTAAAATCTGTATCGTGTAATTTTTAGTAAAAAAAGAATCAATTAGCTGATTTATATATATAGAACGTATGTTTACTGAAGGAAACGTATACATGTTGATTAATCCGGTTGTATCCTCACAGTAATTACGTATAGAAAACTCTGTTCTTGGATTTTCTTCGAGTTTTTTTAACGCCATTTCCCATTGTTCATCTATTGCTACAGGATATGCTAATATGGTATTATGAGTTGTGTTATGATCATAAAACCGTAATAAATCTTCTAATCCAGATATTGTTTCTGGGATCTGAGTAAAATATGTTTTCTTTTCTTCAGGACTTCTTTCTTTTTCAGATTTCATCGAAAACAATGATCTGATATTAGCCAATTGAGACGTATAATTTGCTAATATTTGATCATAAAACATTAGATATCCTTTAAGCTGCAGTGCTTGTGTTTTTCTTACTAACGACGCACTATCGG
This sequence comes from uncultured Aquimarina sp., assembly GCA_947497175.1. GTDB lineage: Bacteria > Bacteroidota > Bacteroidia > Flavobacteriales > Flavobacteriaceae > Aquimarina. The sequence goes on from CANMFM010000004.1 coordinate 325,559, forward strand.
GCAACCCATCTTCTCCAATTCCATACACCGTTGGAAAATCATTTTGAACAGAGTAATACTCGTTCATATCATCATGATAAATCCCAAAAGGAATTTCGTTATCCAGACTGTCCTTAGGAAGTCTAAATTTTTTGCTAAAAGAAAGTGACCTAAGGATCTTTAATTTGTCAATTGTAAGAACTCCTTCTTCGCTATATAAATCAACACAGGTATCATCAATAGAAAACACCGGAACCTGGTCTTTGTCAATATGTTGTTGCCAAGCCGTAGACGGAAGCATATCTCCTCCTGGTTGTTGTTTGGATATGTGAATCTTTTTTATTTTTCGAATACCCTCTATATTAAGAATAACATGATATAGATCAGACAGATTAATTTTGCTACGTTTCTTTAATTCTTCAAACTCATCTGTATCAACAAAGCCAAAGCTTTCATTGCTATAAGGTCTTCCTGCAAAAATTTCATCAATTGTTTTTCCTTTATCCAAAAGTTCATTAAGGGTATAATATCTAATTTCGGGTTGGATGAAATTTTTTATCACCTTAATGATTTTCGTGTATATGGTTTTAGGCTCGTATCCCTCACGAATTTCAACATCTACGCATACTCCAAAATTTACAGGTTCTAAAATTTTGATATCAACAAAATCCTCGCATACATTTCTATGCATAGAAAGGAACTCTATAACTTTTTTTCTAAGTGTATTATCATCAATATCTCTTTCTTTTTCTATATAAACATTGTATAATCCATTTAAACAAAGTTGTCCAAGTGTACAATTGTCTTCAGTACTATCAGCTTCTTCGTTATGTATACGGGTACAATTGAGAGTATCGGTATTTGGATTTACCACCAAACCCACTTCTTGATGTACAGGTTCTAGCCAGGCATTTCTAACACCTTCTATTTCTAGTAATAGTTTTCTATAGTCGGTTATAGTAACCGGATTTATAGTTAATATTTCTAGAGGGGTTAAAAAATTATCGTCTTCATCCTGGATATTTTTTTTGGCAATTACATCCTTAAACGGAAGATTTGTTTTGTAGCCCAAATCCATTAGAGCATACACGAGTACTTCAAGTATTGTGATCCCGGGATCATGAACATTATGATCGGTCCATATCTTTCCAGAAAGATTCCCGATATGCTCAAGTCCTTCTTTTCTAAGTTTTTCAAAATCCAGATATTGCGGTAAATCCGGATCGTTTTGCTTAATAACAGATATATTATTTTCTGATAATCCAGTCATCCTTACGTTGATTGATATGATTTATTAAATTGAGGAATTGGAACAGGCTCATCATCTGGGCATTCATCCTCTCCATCTTCAAAACATGTTTCTTTACTGTCCTTGACGCAAATTTCTCCTGCGGTTAAAACCGATCTTGCCGTAAGTGGTTTTATAATTGATCCTTTCTGATTACATTCTCCTTCTAGCTTTAGACATACAATAAAATCTACATACTCCAATTGTTCGACAAACCCAACGATATCAGAAAAAAGTACCACTTGCCCAAAAGCTAATTTTTCTGAATCTCCTACTGACCAAGGTGCTAGAAACAAATTGATATCCTCTTTCAATTTTTTCAAATAAAAATTAGGTGCTTTACCACGATATAGTCGAACAGTAATAGACACATCTATATATTCAAATCTGGGATTCATTACTTTTAGGCGGGTAAAAGGAGAAGTGCGTTTTCTAATATGATCTCCTATTTTTTCTAATAAACTTACGGGTACTTTTGGTTCTTGTAAATTTCCAGACTTAAGCTTGGTCAAATCTGGGATTACGGTGACTACAACATAGCCGGGTGCGATCTCCAAATCGCGTTTGTAATCAATTGCAGAAAGCCCCATAGTATGCGTAATACATTTTGCTTTATAGATTTCGGGAAACCCTTCTAAAACAATTTTTTCGTAATCAGTAAGCATTAAAGCACGTCCTTTATGTTTTAGATGCTCACTAACCCGGGTGTAAAAATGTCCATTAGCTTCTGGAGTTCTACCCCCGAATGAAGGATATAATTGCGCTACTTTTTTTACGTTAAAATCTGCTTCTACCAATTTGGCAATACTACCTGATTCTAATGCTTTTTCTAATCTATTTTTATCGTTTAACTCAGTGATTCTTGCCGAAGTTTTTGCGGCTTGAGTATGAATCCCTATGGTTTCTGCAACGGCTTTCACATTTTCGGGTGCTGAAGCTTTAATCCAGTACAATGGGTCTGGCATTACCGTGTTTCCGTCATTGCTTATATCTTCGGGGATAATTATGGTAGCAATACCCGATACGGTAAAACCATCTGTCGTATCAGAAATCACCTTAAAATCATATTCTAGTGGTTTCCAGGTATTATTACTTAAATAATGCCATTTAATTTCTGCTCTATCTAATTCTGAATTTGCAGTTGCTTCTGCCAATTGAAAAAGCATCGATAAACTACCTCCTACAGTTATTTTTTCAATCCCAATAAACAAGGTTCCTTCATCATCAAAATATGGAAAAAGAGTAGGTTCATTTTCAATATTTTCATACTTAGACGTATCTTTAAATGGATACAGATGAACAATATCCATGTCATCTATTTCTGCGACCGCTTTATAGTCCATGAAAATGGATTTAAGCTGTGGTGTATAGGGCTCATTTGGTAATTTGGCTTCTTCTTTGATATCTAAAAGATCTGTGACCGTTTCGATTCTTCCTTTTATAGCTCTTATAATAACCCATAAACCATAAGATTCCAGATTATTATCAATCTCGCTATCCGGAATACTGGTTCTAGGAGGTTGTACCACACCTCGTGGATCTTTCTCTATAAGATCGATAATAAGAATAACCAGATCCTTTATTGTATTTAATCTTCCTAAAACTGATAGTGGCATTGGGTTAAGGACAGGGTCTCCTAGTTGAACAAGAATAACATTCATATTATTTCTAGCTGCTAAAACTCTTCCCGGAGAAGCTGCATTTTGATAATCATTAACTACAAGTGTTAATTCATCTCGTACATTACGAGCAATTGGTATTAGATTGGGTATTCCCGCTATATTACCTGATAATTCATCAATACGATCAAAGACATCATTGACATTTCCTAGTATGGTTCCCATTACTATATCTGCTCTCGCACTTAGTATACTTAACAATCTTAGATTTTCTTTTACCTGTTCTGCAGATTTGGCATCTATAATATCAGCAAGAGCCATCACTTGTTTTGCTAATACAAAAGCATATTGATCATGCTGAAAATCTTCTCCTTTAAGTCGCATTCTAAAAAAGGCCTTTCTGGAATTGACGGTTAATGGAGACAAAGGATCAATTGGCATTGCTTTTGCCCGGTAAGGATCTAATGAAAAATCTGATCGCTCCCAGGCATAGCCGTTAAAATTAAATTCTTCTTCTGTATCGATAATTGGCGGACACGGCGAGAAAGAATCCCTTGTTGTAAAAATCTCTTTCTCTGGATTGCTATCTTTATTCCATTGGGCATCATCCAAAATACTGGCTTCCACTAAGAAAACACTATCGTCTATTGCGACCCCATCTTCAAGATTGTATGCTTCATAATAGTCTTCAAAAACTTTAGGTCGATCTCTCCACTCGACTCCTACTCTAAAAGACTCCCAGTTTTTGCAAAAAATCTCTTTTGATCCTATAAAAAATGATGCGTCTACTTTGGGTCTTGGTCCAAACGGAAACATGGGTTTATTTACATCTTGTAAATTTTCGTCATTTTGTACGATTAAATTTTTGACCCCACAAACTTCAACATCGATTTTGGCATCTGTAAGCACTAATCCCTTTAAAAAGTTATACGGTGATATTTCTTGTTCTTCAAAGGGGTTTTCATCTTTTTTCAAACAACACTCAATACGATCATTTTTTTTAGATATAACAGGGCCTCCTGTTATCTGATCGCATGTAAAAACATGTAGTTTCTTTTTTACTTTTGGATTAAGCTCTATTTTGACTAATGGGAAAGGTATTTTAAGCTTAATTTTTTCTTTTAATTTTTCTTCATTAAAAAAAACAACCTTCGGATCATTATCATCGAGTGTTATTCTAAACATAAATTGTATATCTCCTTCGGTACTTAATTCTGTAAACGCGGGTAGATTTATCTGTACACTTTCGATATTATCAGATTTTGGAATGACCCACTCTTTTTCACCACTAAAAGAAATAGTAAACAGCTGACTAACATCAGGAGATATTTCTTCTACAAATACTTGGCAATCACATAAAAGCGATTTTTGGTCATCATCCAAAAATGGGACACAACTCATCGGATTTTTTTGTTCTAAAAAATCTTTTAAACTGCCTTCTATCCAATACTTATCTTTATCCCCTAGTATCTCTAACAAGTATTTTCTCGTATCATCAGATATCTCTAGACATCTGTTTACGGCCTCTTTACTAAATGAAAACACTTTTTGAGATGCAATCTGGTCCAGGTTTGTTTTTATTTGCGATGCCGTAAATCCATTATCAGGTAAATTGCAATTAAGTCTAATTTCTATAACTCGTTTACCTTCTTCTAGTAATAACACTGGAGATGCTATTATAAATCCAAGGCGTGCTCTGGGGTATTCTTCAGGTTCTTCATTTCCCTCTTTTATATATTTGCTATACTTAGATCCTAATGTTGGCCAATTCGTGGGTTGTTCTTCTTTAAAATCCTTATCAATACCATCTGCTGAGTTCGCTTTTGGCGCTATATACACTCCTTCGATATATTTAGTGCCATTTGCTTTTGCCGGATAAAGAGAAAGTGTTTTTAACTCTTTTACTTGTGCTTTGTCTATAACAATTTCATGATCGAGTCCAAACTGTATATCTTGATTATTACCATCTTTTCCATCTTTTAGGAGCACGTCTTTTTTTAGTACATATTGTTTTTTATGGTTTGCTAGTTCAAAAACGATATGAGCATGATCAGGGGTAGCATCTTTAGGAACTAGTTTTAGTACTTTTTCATAAAAGAAATCCAAATGATTTTTACTGAGATCATTTATGTTTCCTTGAAAGTGCTTAAATACCTCTAAAAAAGTAAATAACAATGCAATGTGGGGTTCATGTCTTTTTTGTAAAGATTCTTGTAAGGGTATTAAGCTTTCCCCGATATAATCTGGGGCCACAATTACAATCTCCTGTAACCCACTTAATAGCTGTTGAACTACAGTATTTAATATTTGTCCCGCTTTTAAGAAAGCTTCTTCTTTCCCATTTCTTACCTTTGTGATACATAAATCTAATGCATAGATCTCTTCAACTTTTAGTTGCCAGGGGGCATTCATAAAGTCTGTAAAAGTCTTTTTGTGTATACACAGAAAATTGGCACTAGAATTATATAGACTAATATATGATTTTACCGCTTCTAAAAACGAAGTCTTAAGAATTGCCAACAAAGAATCTGCAAAGCTATTTTCTTCATTTTTAACTCTTTTAAACAATTGTGTTGTAGGTGATAAAATTTTGGTGGCAATGAAATTAAAAAGTGACTCTAGTGATTCTTTTGAGGGGTTTGCCTCTAATTCTTGATGTAAAATCAAAAATTGAGCATCTAGATTATCAACAGAGGTTTTGCTTAAAATAGCTAATTGAAAAGGTAAACTATCCTTGAAAAATATCGACCAGCTGTCCAACTCCTGAGATTCTCCGTTGCTTTCAGTTTTTTTATACTGATAGAAGTTAATGTGTCTTGCATATTCACTAATCAAAAACAATCTATCTGCCAACGTTTTACCATCAATTAATGCAAAGTCAGTTCTTAAAGCCTGAGAAACTCTGTTTCTTTGACTTGTTCCAGTCCTGTTTTTTAAGGGATGTGCTATGTTTGATGGGTTTTTCATGTACTTATATCTTTATTTATATCCCTTGATTAGCTTCTCTTAGATAGAAATCATACACATAATTATTACGGGTATTGGATCCTTCAATTTCATAATGCACAATTATTTTTAGGAGCCCTTCTATCAGATCAAAAGAATCTTCTTCGGTAACATCTATTCTTTCTAATTTGATTCTGGGTTCAAAAAAAAGTATAGCTCTTTCTACTAAATCTTTAATGAATCCAATTAATGTACTATCAGTACTTTCAAATTGATAGTCCTTTAAATTACATCCATACTCAGGTTGCATCACACGTTCTCCTAAACTTGTCGAAAGTAAAATTTCAAGGCTCTGTTCAATATCTTTTTCTGCACTAACCATGGCAATCGTTTTACTATTGATATCGAATGTTGGTGGAAATGACCATCCTGTTCCTAAATATGCTTTTCTCGTATTCATTTTTTTTATTTTATCCTCCTATCATTACCGTTGGAAATCCCTGAACAATTGTACCCCCATGTGTGGTCATATCTCCCATTCTTGCTGCCGGGCTACCTCCTATAAAAACCGTTCCTGATCCACGATTTATGGTATCAGGAGGTCCTACGCATACACACATGTCACCAACTACAGCCGCCGGCATGCCTCCGATCAAAACAGGAGATTTGGGAGGTCCTATTATCGGGCCTCCTACATGGGGTACGGTTCCATTAACTAATGGGCATGTATGCATATCTGTTATTCTTGCTGCTGCTGGCATAATTTTGTTCTTTTTTTAATTAATATTAACTACAGATCCTTTGATCGTAGTTGGCCCATCGGCAGAAACATCTGTTGTTGCCCCTTTGACCTCCATACTTGCACTGGCTTTTACTGATATCTGTGTGGCCTCTAGTGTCATATTCATTCCTGCTTTTATGTCCAAATTCCCGGTAGCTTCTATCTTAATGTCGCCCGGACTGTTAACTGAGATTCCATCTGGATCCATAACGGCTATATTTCCATTTTGATCTTCCATAGTAATTGATGTAGAATCTTCATCCAAAACAATTCTATTGCCTGCCGGAGTATCTACCGTAATGGTTTTGGTTTCATCATGAAAATGTAGTCTCATTCCTGAACGTGTGACAAAACCCTTTTCGTGGTTATCGTCCTGAGCCGTAATAGATGCTGGTTTATTGCTACTATTTAGCATTCCTAATACAATAGCTTCTCGGGGGTCATCATTCAAAAATCCTACGATGACTTCGTCTTCAATTTCAGGTAAGAAAAATGATCCTCTACCTCCATCAACACTTCCTGAACCTGCATCTAAGGTGGCTACTCGTGCCCATACACCTCTTGCAGAATTATCAATAATGGGTAATCTTACTAAGATTCTATTTTCTCCTTCGGGGTCATCCTGTAATTGCACTACCTTGCCAATTTGTAATCCATTGATCCCGGGAACTAAACCTGCGGCGGGTGTATCTGCAATATTCTTATGGATATGAGAAAAACAATCAGGTTTTAATCCAAATTGTGCTTGCGTATACCATGAGCCGTTATAAACATCATGTCTAACCGCAGAAACAAAAGCATTACCATTAAAACGTAATCCAACACCTTGTAATTCTATTAATTGACCTGGTTTGATATCTCCAAAACCTATAAACTTGGCTCGCCCCTGTATTTTTGATAGTCTACTATTTTGTAGTATAGATTTTGTCCACTCCTGAAGTTCTTCTTCTATTGCCTGACCTGTATGCCTAAGTTCAAATTTCTCTGGACTTATTAATGCTGCCAGATCTCTTCCGCTTACATTACCTGGCTCGTTTATCGATACATTTTCTGTTACATGTTCAAACATATCTTGCCCCCCATAGTTCCATGATTTTGCTTCAACTGAAGTCCATTGGTTTCTAGAGTCCATTTCGGCTTCAAAATCAATCATTGTTGAGCCAAACAATACTGCTATTGCAGGGTTTGAATTAGTTACAGGAGCTTTAATGTTTATTTTACCGTCATCTACCGTCACTAATTTACCGTTGGCCTCGGCTCTCATGAGTAAAAAATCCCAATCTGTGCAATGGTGCTGTACCATTTCTAGATGACTAATGTTTGTAGCTTCTACATCATGACGTAAAGAAGAATACCTACCGATCACTTCTTCCATGATTTCACTATCTTTTATTTCTTCATAATAATAATTATGTCGCCCTATTGTCATCTTTACAGCCTCATCTCTACAGTCGAGTATAAGTTCGGTTTTGCCGCTTTCTTTTACTTTTATACCGTGTTTTACTATGATCCCTTTAAATAACTGTTTATTTTCTCCATCACGTCCGGCTTTTATCGTTATTGATTTTCCTGGTAAAAACTCTTCCTCTTCACTTATCTTAAAGGTTTCCTTGGATGAATTTCCGTCTTGCATAATAATTTTTCCTGTCGGAATTTTATTAATTTCTTTAACTATCGAAATTGAGAGTACCTGATAGCCAGGATCAACTAGTGTCCCGTCTATCAAAATATCAAATGTTGATACATTGTGTGATACTTGTATTGGTATTTCTCTATCTTTCATACTCTTAATCAGTTTTTATTCGGTAGTTTTTTCTAAAGGTGGAAAAACTAACTCTCTACCTGGTTTTATTTGCCTAAATGTGGTTAGCCCATTTGCTTTGGCCACTTGCAGTACATACTTAGGATCATTATAAATTTCATCTGTCATCCAATCGAGCCTATCGCCTGCCTTTACTAATCGAACATGGGTTAGATCAGGGGATCTTTTACGTTCGCGCGCTACACGTTCTTTTTGAGCAATATAATTTAGAAAAGTGGCACTTACTTTAATTCTTAATGGATCTCCGTTAGGTTTGAATAGTGTATAATTGAGGTCTAGATTTGAAAGAATACATGGAAATTTAAATCCATCACCCCAATGAACTTTTAAAAAATGTGGTCTATGAATTTCTCCATTCATGTTATAGACCGTATTCATAAAAATCTTTAATTGATCCTTTACAGGCAATGCCGGTTCTTGAGACGCGCTATCAATTTGTGCATTAAATTCTAATTTAGAATTATACCCTTGAATTGTATTTGTACCATCCAGTATAAAATCCAATTTTAATTCTTCTGGAGCAGTTCCTTCATAGCTTGCATTAGTTCCTTGATTTCCTTGCCCTTGTTGGGTGTTAAGTTTTACTTTAAAATTTTGTGTAAAACTTTCGGGGTTTACCGGCAAAGAGATTCGGTTAGGCTTAGTCTTAGCTTTTTTAGTAAACTCTTCGTTTTCATAAGATTCTATTGATACTTTTATTAATTTCCCACTTTCGTTCATTATCGCTCATTTTTCTCTTTAATTATTTCAAGTACTTTTGCTACAATTTCATTCATTGTAGACTCTCCCAGACCACTTTCTGAGGAACTATTAGAGGTATTAACTGTAGAGGTGTTTTCTCTTCCTACAGAAGCTTTGATTACCAATTCTCTTATTTCTAAAGGCATTTTTATGATTTTTAGGGAGCAGTTACCACATAATAATTATAGTTTAGTTCAAGAGTTTCTATAAGGACTTCACCTCTTTCTGCATTGAACTCTCCTACTTTCCAGCTTACTGGCCATACGTGTGACAATTGCCATCTCATTAAAGGTTTATGGTTTTCATTTAGCAATTCTACATCAATGTTGGGCAAGGGCCTGATTATCATATTCTGAAAAGCTTGCTGACACCATTTAATCAACCCGGAATCGTCAGGTTTGAGTATTCCTCTTTTTAGTGTTAAGGGTGTATACTTACTTCGTCCTGGGATTTGATGTTCAAACCTGTTCTCGCCACCTTCTTTCATGGCCTCTTTCTCGATTTGAACATCTAAACCAGATACAGATTGAAAACTAACATCTGTTCCATTAGATTGAGGAAGGCCCGTAAAAAGCACTCTAAAATGAAAACCAACTATTTGATATGCATTTGCCATAAATTACTGTGATTATTTTGCCTCAAGAATGGTCAATCCTTCATGAACCAACTCCATGGTTTCAATAGCTACTTCATTGGCATCGGCTTTAAGATCGGTTGATTGTACTTTACTGGGCCAAGCATTTTCTAATTGCCAAGTAATTATAGCTTTATGATTTTCATCTAATAAGCTGATAGAAACATCTCTTCTATATTTAGATCTTGGTTTGTTATCCTCTTGGAAGTAATATGTTTTTTGCCATTCTTTATAAAAATCAAAGTCCCCCTGAAATGTTCCTCTTTTAAGCGTAATATTACTAAACTTGGTAAGTCCTGGCTGTTTAGTTTTGTTATACTTCAGGCTATCTCCTTCTCTATATTCTATGACTTCAGTTTCAAAATCAAGTCCGCTAACTTCTGTAAATCCAATACGAAATTTATCGCCCCATTCTACTTTAAAATGAAACTTTGGTAATGGATAATCTAATTTTTTTTCTGCCATGATTTTATTCTTAAATTATATTTAGATTTATTTTCCTTCAGCTGCTTTTGCTGCTTTTATTGCTTCGGTAAGACTGTTTTTTCGAGATAATGCCTCATCGCTTTCTTTTTTCTTATCGGTCCATTCTTTTTTAAACTGTTCTGTTTTTGTAATAGCAATACCTAATGCTTTTTGAATTTCTTTATAGTAATCACTATTCTTAATTGGAAATTCTGGTTGAGGTTTTGCTTTTTCGTCATCACATGGATACATATTTTTATCATCATCCTCATCTGGAGAACAATGCATTTTCTCTGTGAGATCTCCCTTAAATTCGTCTAGCATTTTCTTTATTTTATACTCTAGACCTTGCTCTTCGCAGATGTAAGCATACAATAAATTAGCGCATTTCAGCGCGTCTAAAAGCTTAGTTATAATGGCATCCTGAAGTTCGGCAATAGCTTTAATCTTTTCTTCGTATACCTTTATACACTTTATCATTTCGTCTTTGTCTTCGTCTTTAAGATTCTTCAAACATTCTATGGCGGTAATTAGGTCTGATGTTAGGTCAAAGAGACCTTTTTTTGATTCTTCGTAGGTGTACAAACAATCAAACATGGATTTTACCAAACAGAGAAGCTTTCTCAATGCGCCATTATTACATTTTGAGTTTTTACAAACCTTTAGTACTTGTTGGTAAAAAAAGTCGAGATTAACAACAATGTCACTAGCTTTTTCGTCTGACTTTTCAATAAGGTCAAACCATTTATCTAACTTATCTTTCCAATTGTAAGAATTGGTATATTTTTCTTTTCGTTTATCGGCTTCTGCAGATTTCGTTTTATAGGTATTGCATGCATCGATGAAATCATCTTCCCATTTTGTTAGGCAATTTTTGCCTCCGTTATCTCCATTACCCCCTTCGTCTGTGCAACAACGATCATCTATCAAAAATTTTATACTCTCCATAATTCTATTTTTATATCAGTTATATCAAATATCTATCAATCCTTATCTTCGGTTTGTTGCTTCATATTCTTAGATTCGTAGTGATCATCATCATCATCACAATTATCATTTTCTTCACAATCACATGAAAGATCTAAAGGCTCGTCTTTACATTCACCTTCGCAAATAAACTTTCTGGTGGCGTGTAACCCTTTTTCTTTGGTCCCTTCCATATACAAAGTGCAGGTAACCTCTGCAAGTTCTTCGACAACAACATTTAACTCATCTCTAAATGTGGCAACATCTTTTTCTGTGGTTTTGATGTTCTCAGTAATGAAATCCTTAAACGCTTTCATTGAGTCTATAAGATTTGCAGCAAAGCTTTTGAGGCCACAAGTGTTAATGAAGGTTTGTATTCCTGCAACATTCACTGTAGAATTAAATGCATTTTGACCTTTGGCTGCTAGCTCAGAAGTTTTGTCAGTAATGTCTTTTAATTTTTTATGAACTTCTTTAATTCTTGTCTGTTCTTTATCTCTTTTTCGTTCTCCTCCACTTTTAGGTTCAGGTATACAATTTTTGATACAATTAGCCATAGCACATGCTGCATCATTGGCTTCATTTATCTTTACACGCAGTTCATTAATTAGTTTAGAAGATTCATTGATAAGTTTTTCTAACTCATCATCTTTCTTACAGTAATCGTCTACATTTTTTTGAATAATTTCAGTTTTCTTGTAGTTTTTTAAGACGATACAACTCATCAAATCCTGGTATACATCATAAGATTCTTCGGCTTTATCGAGGCAACATATCTTGTAGCCTCGGGCAATTTCTTTAGAATCTCTTTTGGTCTTGTAGGCAGTGTGCGAACTATCTGCCGTTTTTTCTTCATTTTTAATGACTTTTAGTATGTCACATATATTCTTTTCGGGATTTAGCATCGTACTATCATTCCCATTCATGTTTGCCATTTTACTACTGTTTTAAGTTATTTATCGTTTATTAATACTATTCTGATAGCATTTTATGGCTAAATCTCAGGATGATAAATTCTGCAGGTCTAACTACAGCCATTCCGATTTCTACTATCATTCTACCTTCCCAAATATCTACTTCATCCATAGTTTCGTTTAGTCCAACTTTTACATAAAAAGCCTGTTCTGGAGTCGTGCCCATTAAGGCACCTGCCTTCCATTGTTGTACTAAAAAATTATCAATCATAGATTTTACACGTACCCAGGTATTAAGATCATTAGGTTCAAAAACAAACTGTATTGATGATTTTTTCACAGATTCTTCTACCATATTGAAAAATCTTCTAACTGAAATATAGCGCCATTCATTACTATTTCCGGCCATAGTTCTTGCCCCCCAAATAATGGCGTTTCCTCTTCCTACAAAAGAGCGGATTACATTAACCGATTTACCCGCATTTACGTCTACATTTAGACTCTCTTGTTGCTTATCTGTGATTTTCATAACCGGTCTGATTACGTAATCCATGTTTACATTAGCAGGAGCTTTCCACACGCCTCTTGAGTTATCTACACTGGCATATTGCCCGACTACTCCAGGAGATGGTGGCATTTCCATAGGTAATGTTCTTAAGGCATTCTGTGCTTGGAAATACAAGGCATTGTTTTTGGTCTTTAGCTCTTCTAATGTACCCGCCAATGACCCATCACCTCCTTCATGCACTATGGTAACTCTCGCATCGCCTTCGCCTTCGCCGCCATAATAATAATCCAGTATTGTTTCGACATTTGGAAAATATGTGCCCCCATATTTAATCGTGTCTTCTTCAGGCGGAGTATTATTACGCATGGTATCGATATTTGCTAATAAATCTGGCTGTGTTGGATCAAGCCAAATATCCATTACTGTAAAACGATCTTTAAGCTCCTGACACATATCCATAGATTCGCCAAAAAGGTTGTAGAAGTCTGAAAAATTATCTAGTCCCTGGGCATCCGGGTATACGTATAGAGTAATTTCATCTACTTTTTCTGTAGCATCTAATCCTGTTTTAAGATCAGCAAAATTAACAATGCCTGTGGTGTAATCTCCTACTGAAACAATCCAACAAGGGCCTCCTCCATTGGCGAAAAACATTTCTAAAGCGTAATTCATTATGTATTTTGCTTTTTCTCCTATCGATGCCTGTACATCTGTAGGTGCCCCTAGTGTTTCTTTAATAAGTACTGTTAGGTTTTCTTCAGGAACAGCTTTTCCGAAAAAGCGTTCATATTCTAACATAGAGCTAATTCTTTTAGGCTCGTTCAACAGCTCATTACCTCTTTCATCCACTGCTTTTTCTGTATACCCTATAAAAGCAGGAATTGCAGTTTCTACTTGAGCAATCGACGGCGGAAGTTTTGGAATTTCTTCTATATAAACTCCTGGTGTTTTGTAATTCATAATATCATTTTTATAAAAAGTTCCATTTAATTATTCAATAATCTATTAGATTGATTAATAAAGATCTCTGAGAAAATTCTTTCTTTTTCTATTTTGATGGATGGCATTCTAGGATGTGGCAACATTAATGTTGTACCGTTTTTAAAAGGCACTAAAGTTTCTGTTAACCCTTTTGGATCGACTGAGATTAATTTTTCTGGCACCTGTGGAAGTTCTGGTTCTGGTTTTAGAAATGTAGTAGTGGCATTAACGTCGTCTTCACTAAAACCTCCTTCTCGATTATATCTCCAGTACGTTCTCCTGTTTTTGATTCTTATTTCAAAAATAGGGTGTGTAATTTTTTCATTTAAAGCATCAATTCTGGTTTTAAGATAATTTTCAGTATCTAAAAGGCTATATGGAGAATCCTTTTCATCGAATCGGATATTTACGATTGCAAAATAATTTTTATTATAAATATCATTGCTTAAATAAATTTGATAGATAATTTCGGGTCCTGCATTTGCCGTTACTTTTAGTGTGTATTTCCCATCGGGAATACTATCAGAATTTGGGTTATTATCATCAACTTTTGTAAAATTCAATACAACGCGTTCAAGAACATCAAGCCCGCTTTTATTGATGGTTTTTAATGCATTGTTATTCTCGTCTTCTAATACAAACGCTACTTGAGTAATGTTTTGTTCTTTTCTGAATGTATATTCAAAATTATGGGGGAGTAATGCTCTATCTGCATCGCTAACAAAGCGTTTATCGGTTATATCTACCCAATGGGTTGGATCACTACCATCTGTATATTGTAATGCTTCTCTTATCGTACCACCAAAATCTGCCAATGCCCCCATTTCGTAGAATATTCCATCTTGATGAGCTTTTACTTTATTTGAAATTGGAAGTGATGTATACGGAAATGGTGCTTCATCAAATACATCCTTGTCTTTATTAGTAAAATAGTAAATAGAAGGAAAAGCAGGCCGTAAACTTAGATTACTGATGCTATTGAAGAAAGAGGCTGTAGGTTTAATAGCAAATATAAGATGAGTATCGTCACTAAATTCGAATCGAGGCTTATATAGCGTTACACCTGCTTTATTTTCAACCGTTACCTCGGTACCCACAATAAAACCTAAATCTGTTTTTGCTAATATTAGTTTGTAATTATTGAGGATTGATTTTGTTGTCCCTACTGCGTCAATTTCAAAGAGATCACTTGTTGTATATAATCGGTTTTGCAACTTTTGTAATATCAGGTTTTCTTTATCTATCTTATTTTTATCGAAAAAGGACTCGCCATCAACTGTAGTAAGAAAATAGTCGTGTAGTATCTGAACTTCAAATAATCTTTTAAATACAATAGCATCCCCCATATTAATTCGCGTTTGTTATTTTTCCATTATTTACTAACTCTTCTATTAATGGTGCTTCCTGACCAGAATTTTCTTTAATATTGACAAGTCTGATCTTATACATTGCAAACGGAACCTGTTTTCCGCCCAAGGACCCCCATAAATGATTAATTTGTTCAAAAGTGAGTGTATAGAGTTCTACATTGAGTTTGAGCTCGTCTTTACTTATTTGAGGAATGTTATTGTTTCCGGCGATAGTAGCAAAAGGGGAGTTTTTGACGGTAAAACTTTTTTTCGCCTGAAAAAATTGAATAACTAGAGACAATCTACCCAAAGCAAACTCATATGCATCTTGTAAGTCTTGTCCTAGGGTGGTAGATATAAGAATGTAAAGGTTTAAAAAAACGGGAGGCTCAACATATTTTACAGAATTGGAAGTTCTAAAAACATTACTGCTGTTTTTTAATGTACTCTCTTCTTCTGTGTTCACCAGAGTGATCACAATTTTGTTATTCAGGTCGGCATTATTTTCGCTCTCCATCAAAGAGATATTGTGCAAAATAATATCATCTGCCTCGATGGGATCATCAGGTGTTTTATTTTGAAAAATATAATTACTTAATTCGTCTCTTAATAATTTTAGTGCTAGCCCAATCATAGATAAATATTAAATTCAAAACTTATGATTGATTTGTGGGGTAGCAAATCAAGTTGCTTCAGAGTAAAAAGAAACTCTGGAGTTATTACTGTTTATTATTAACGCTATTTTATGTTTACATCTGAAGTGTCTAAGGTCAAAAAAAAAACAGGCAAATGAATCCCCAAAAATGGGGATTTTGCTCATAGGAATTTAATTAACACTTGATTAACAAAGCACTGTAATTAAAGTTCTAATATTTTTGATGCTTTCTTTATAAGCTGTGCAGTATTCTTTACCCGAAATTTTTGTATGAGGTGTTTTCGGTGAGAGATTGCGGTATGATTGCTGATAAAAAGTTTTTCGGCAATTTGTTTAGATGAAAATCCGTCGGCAATAAGTTTGAGAACTTCCTCTTCTCTGGAAGATATGCACGTAAGTTGTTTTTTAAAAAAAATTCCTCCTCGATGCCCGCCATTACTTTTTACGCAACGTTCGATTTCTTCTTTTTCTGAAATATCAAAAAAATAATTGATCGCAAACATTTCTTGTTTTAATTTATAAATTAAAATTTCATGTTTTATATAAATTTCTTCTCCCTTTTCAGTATTGATATGATAGTGAAGCGTAATTATATCTTTGACCAATGGTGCAGTAAAAAAATTAAATATCTTATTTCTTATATCTGCCACTTCATTAGGAACGATTAAAGAAAACCAAAATTGCCAGCCATTATTAACAAGATGATGAGAATCGTATCCTATTACTTTTTTGAATATTCTATTGCAATATAAAAACTTGTCATCTTCGATAAGATAAATACCAATTATCAAATTTTTAGAATCATTACAAGTATTAAATATTTTAGAAATTTCTGTAGAAAGAATAGGCTCGTCTACACAATGAGCTACATAAAAATTGTGGTCAGGATTCATAAGAGTATTGTTTGTTTTGTGTGAAAAAATTAAGTGGCTTTAATTTACATAAAGTTGGAGATTTATTTTTTTAAACACAAATATCTTACGTACATATTCTCTTACTTTATGCTAAGATTTTTTTATGAGTAATACTTTGTTTTACAAAAAGATAGAGAATCAAAAGAGAGAAATGATTTATGTTCAAATTTGCAACAATATGTCCCAGTTCTTACTAAAAATCACATACAAACTATTTCTAATCTCCCAAAGCCCCTATTAAGAAAAGGCTCAGAAGCACATGAAATAAAACAAACAAAAAGTTACCTAATAATCTACGCTGAACTATTAGTACTTTTTTCTATATAGTCTAAGTAAATATCTGACCATAAGCAGGGGGGAAATTTTAGCATCAAAATCAACCAAAATTGACTTCAAAAAAAAATAAAATAAACTGGTAACCTATACAAAATACAGAAAAAAACCCTACCAAAAAAGGGGTAATTACCCCCATTAGAACAAGGAGTTTAACAGTAAAAAAAATACATCATTGTAGTAATCACTAGGCCTGTACTATATCCCTAAAGGTTGTTCAAAAAGAAAAGCCAAAAAACAGTATTGTTTTTTGGCTTTTGTACTCGAGGTGGGAATCGAACCCACACTCCCGAAAGAACCGGATTTTGAATCCAGCGTATTTGATGGTAAATTTAGCTAAATATACTTATAATCAACTGATTAATAAATATTTAATATTAATTGATTTCATTTAATATGATTTAAAATCAATAAATGTTGTACCTATGTTGTACCAAAATTGATTATCTTTATAATCTAAAATTCAATGGTATGGCCTCAAATGCAAAAGTAGTTATAAGAAAGAAACCAAATAAAGAAGGGCTTTATCCTTTGGCAATCCGCATAACCAAGAACCGTCGCTCAACATATCACTATGTTGGTCATTACATAGATTTAAAAGATTGGGATGAGAAGAACTTACGTGTTAGGAAATCCCATACTAATGCTAACAGATTAAATAATTTGATTTCCACCAAGCTATTAGAGGCCAATAAAACACTAATAGATTTACAGTCAGATAAAAAAGATTTCTCTGCAAATCAAATAAAAGAAGCACTCTATTCAGAGTCAAAATCGAGTACTTTTTATGAAGTTGCAAGAGATTTTCTTTCCGAACTTGAATCCAATAAAAAGCTCTCTCAACTGTCTACCGATAAGGCTCGTGTTAACCACGTAATAAACTTTAATAAGTCAAAGCAGTTGACCTTTCAAGAAATAGACGAAGCCTTTTTGAGAAAATTTAAGATTTATTTGAAAAAATTAAATCTCTCTGAAAGGTCGATAGTTAATAATCTTGTTGTTATAAGAACAATATACAACAGAGCGATAAAAATGGGTGTTGTTGATAGAAAATTTTATCCATTTGGCTCAGGTAAGATTAGGATAAAATTCCCTGAAACTGAAAAAATAGGATTGACCAAGAAAGAAATAAAGTCGTTTGAATCTGCTAAAAATCTTACTGAAAATGAAACTCACGCACGAAACGTATGGTTATTCAGTTTCTATTTTGCAGGTATCAGAGCTGCCGATTTGCTGAAAATTAGATGGTCAGATATTTATGATGATAGACTTCACTACCGTATGAATAAAAATTCCAAATTACTATCTCTCAAAATACCAGAAAAAGTCTTCCCTATATTGGAATATTACAAATCTGAAAAACGGGACAATGACGATTTCGTTTTTCCCGAAATGAAAAAGGCAGATTTAAAAGATGCGAAAGATGTCTATGCCAAGACCAAAACGGCTACTAAAAAGTTCAATAAATATTTGGTTGGGGTCGCCAAGAAAGCAAAAATTACCAAAAAGGTAACTATGCATATAGCTCGACACAGCTTTGGCCATATCTCAGAAGACAAAATTCCTATTAAAATGCTTCAAAAACTTTACAGGCATTCATCCGTTACTACTACAATAAAATATCAAGCCAATTTCATCCATAAAGATGCAGATGATGCTTTGGACAGCGTTGTCAATTTTTAGGCAAATTGTTTACCAGCTGTGAACATCTTAAATAGAAATTTTAACATTTTAGAACTTCATTCTTCTACCTTTACAAGCTAAACTTTTTGCGTATGGTTTTAAAGGTCAAATGGATAGATTTTAAAAATAAAATTGAAGAACAGAAAGCTAAAGGCGAAGCTCTGGTCGAAAAATATAGGTCTTCAAGAACTGAAAATGATTTAGAAAGCCTAAAGGAAGAAAAGCAACGTTGGGAAAATGAGGTCATAGACTATGTAAAAACTTCCTTTGAACCTGAACATACAAACTTTAGATATGAATTCAAAGCCCAAAGAGGTTATAATACTGGCTTGAAATTAGGTATTGACCAAAGGATTAAAAACATAATTCAAGACCTAAAAGATGAAATCAATGGTCTTGACTACTACTTGAAAATGCTATTCATTTCCGATGCAATAATAAGAGCTGAAGAAATTAATTTAGAAGAACGCAAGAATCTTGACACCGAAGGTAGGCTCGACCTCATTCTTAGCAAACTCTATGAGCTTTATGATGACAGATTATATCATTCTATCAAATGGATTCTGGAAGGCAATGGTATAAAGTTGAACAATCACGGCGAAGATTGGGATTATGCCAAAATGCTTGAAAACAGAAATCTTATTGATACTATTACTACAAAAGATACAGGCGCCAGACTTACGCTGGAAGGAAAGTATGCAATAGAACAGTCAAGAAAAGCGCAAGTTACAGACTACACGAAAATTAGTAGTTCTGATGAAGAGTTAAAAGCACTTATTGAGGGTGTTCTAAAAGAAGTCGAAAAATTGGGAATTGGCCAGCAAATCATTTTTGATGAATTTGATGAGCTACGAGATGATATTCCCAAGCTAAGTAAGAAATCTTTCGGGCAATTGTTAAAGTCAAAACTCGGGGATTTAATTGCTGCAAGGGCTTTAAACAAAACACTTGCCAGCGAGATATTCAAGCAATTTACCGACCAAATATTGCCATTCTAATTTATGAAAATACTGGCGAGACTCAAAAAAACAATTAGGACTTTCATTCAAAAAGAACCACCGCCTGAATACGAGGTTACACAATTTGTTATTTCAGATAGACAACCTATTACAGGTGCATCAAAAATTTCATTTTTTGTGAATAATCCTCAGCCTGGTGCAAGCGTGACCAGAACCTTTGAAAATGAAGACGATGTTATTAATTGGTTGATGAGCAATGCCGACTTTAAACATATACTTTTCAAAAATCTATTTTCATCATCCTCTGTCATCCATCATTGTGGCGTGAAAGAACCAATAACAGAACCTAAAAAGAAACCTGGCGACATTGACATCCTTCTTTACAAAGAAGGCAATGAAAGCAATGCAGTTGGCATAGAATGTAAAATAGTAAAATCAGAATCCTTAGAAAATCAACCGCCAAAAATCAACAAGATTACAAGCGTTCAGAAAAAAGGGACAAAGCAAGCAGATGGTTACATAAACATAGGTTTTAGTAGGGTCTTTCTTATGGTCATATTGCTGGACGATGGCAGACACTATAAAAATCCAAATTTCGTCTTTAGAACAACACCAACTGAAGAATTGAAAGAACTGTATGATTTCGACTGGAACACAAAAATGAATACGGAAGTTGGAATAATCTATGCCTATGTCAATCAACTTACATCAAACCATATTAACCAGACGAAAGGTCTGGGTTTAAGGATTGAACGAGAAGCCAAAGAAAGAATTCAATGTGATGGTTTAACTGAGAAAATTAAAAATCTTAATTACTAAGTATTAGTTGAAGAAAGTAGGAATTTGCAGAATCTGCGGTAAGTATGCAAAATTGACGTTCGAGCACGTTCCGCCACAAAGTGCCTTCAATTCTAACCCTGTATTCTTTCAAAAGTCCGTCCATCTTCACGACAAAAAAAGTTTTCTATACGGTAAAAAAATTCGAAGTAATCAAGGTGCAGGTGGATATTACTTATGCAAATCTTGTAACAATCTCACAGGTAGTTACTATGGGGACAGCTACAAGAAATTCGCCTATATGGGAATGATGGCGCTGACACATAGAATTTTGGCATCAAAAGATATTACTTTTGAATATGCCTTACAGCCACTAAACATTCTCAAACAGATTTTAGCAATGTTTATGGCGATAGATACAAGCGACCAACTTTTAAATTTAGAAGGGCTTGCGGATTTTATTTTGGATAAGGATTCAAGGGCGCTTCCAGATAGCTTGAGAGTATTTGTTTACCACACCATTACAAAACAAGTTAGAAATGGCTGGGGAATGGCAAGAACCGAAAAAGGGTTTCATCATCTTGGTGAAATTACCTTCCCACCATTTGGTGTTGTTTATGCTTTAGATTCTGAACCCACACGAAACGATTTTTACGAAATAACAGATTTCAAAAATTTTAATTTTAATCAAACCGTTCAAGCGAGATTATCAATTCCTTTTCTTACACCTAAAACATATATTCCTGGACTGTACAATTAAATATTTAAGATATGGCAAAAAACGAACCCATCAAACAACACTACATACCACGTTCCTACCTAAAAAATTTTGGTGTCGAAGCCAAAAAGGGCAACTATTTAGTAGATGCTTATAGACTTGAAGACGATTTGCTACTTGAAAAGATTAGCACGAAAAGTATCTGTTTCAAAAAAAATCTTTACACAATTCCGAATGCTGAAGTTGATAGGAAATACGATTTAGAACACCATTACGCCGAACACGTAGATTCAGAATTTCCCAAAATATATAGACTACTTGTTGATGAAAGTGTGAAAATATTGACCCCTGAGCAAAAGAAACAGGTATTATACGTATGTCTATCTCTTTACTTTAGAACACCAAGATTTCTTAATCATCAAAATGCCTTTACTGACCAAATTTTAGATAGAATGCTACTGTATGCAGACGAAAATGGCGAGGTGAAATTTACGTTTGAAGAAGAAAGACACGAGTTCAATATAAAGGATATAGATAAAGTTAGACAAGAATTTAAAGAGCGAAACAGGATTAAATTCTTGGTGCAGCACTTAGAGAAATGGAAAGAGTTTGTGGACTTTAAATATGATTGCACGATAAATGTCCATCGAATTAATGATAAAGATGCACCATTGATTACCTGCGATAATCCAGTATCTATACGTGGTATAAAATCAACGCGATTCGAAGGCCTTTTCAATCCTGACTCAGTAATAACTTTACCGTTAGATACTCAATATTATTTGGAAATCTTTCCGAACAGCATTGCTGATGGTCAAACTATAATTCATAGAATGGTTCACGATAGGGATTATGTGTTTACGACCAACGCTATCATTCAGAGTAATGCTGAGAAGTTGATAATTGGAAAGCCAGGAACAATAGAAAAACATTTCGAAATTCAATCAAGTTATGAAGAATCTGAAAATGGCGAACAATTTGTTGAAAAGGCAAAATTTAAGTTAGAGGAACTTCAAAAGTTTCATCAAATTTGTGAAAAGACGGGATTAACTTCGACTGAAACAATTGGTCAGCTTAAAAAGATGCTTAACCATAAATATTTCAAAGATGAAGACCAACTCATTAAGATGAAAAGGCTTTTAATTGCAACTGGACATTGGAAATAATTGTTGTCTATAAACTTAATGAGAAAATTAAATTTCTGTTAATCCCAATAAAAACTGTTAAATTTTTGTAATTTTGCAACGATGAAACAGGCTTTCCATAAAATATTATCCATTTCGATGGCCTTTGTAGTGATGTTCTCTACTATGTCATTTACTGTGGATATGCATTATTGTGGGGACAATTTGGTCGATTTCAGTTTATTCTCAAAAGCTGAAGGTTGCGGAATGGAAAAAGCGCAACCTACCAAAACTTGTGAGAATCCTAAAATGACTGAGAAATCTTGTTGTACTGACCAACAAATTGTAAAGGAAGGCAAAGACGACCTTAAAATATCTTTTGACACACTTTCTTTCGAGCAGCAAACGTTCGTCGCTGCTTTTACCTATTCTTATATAAACTTATTTGAAGTAACCGAATCTGAAGAAGTTCCTTTCAACGATTACCCGCGACCCTTTGTCAAACGGGATGTGCAAGTGCTGCACCAGACTTTCTTAATTTGATTTATTAGATTTTCAGAATGAAGCCCAACAGCTACGCTGTCGTGGGCTAAAACTCGTGTTTGCCATATTCTGCAACACGTAATTCCAATTATCTAATAATCAAATGCTATGCTAAATAAGAGCATTAAATTTCTCATAGAAAACAAACTTGTTGCCGTTCTACTACTCGCCCTATTTGTGGGTTGGGGCATCGTCAACGCACCCTTTAATTGGGAAACAGGCTTTTTGCCCACAGACCCAGTTGCCGTTGATGCCATACCTGATATTGGCGAGAACCAACAAATTGTTTTTACCAAGTGGCAAGGTCGCTCGCCACAGGATATTGAAGACCAAATCACATATCCGCTTACCACTTCCCTTCTTGGTATTCCAGGCGTAAAAACTATTCGTAGTTCTTCGATGTTTGGATTTTCCAGCATCTACATCATTTTTGAAGAAGACATCGAGTTCTATTGGTCGCGCAGTCGCATACTGGAAAAACTGAACTCACTTCCTGCAAACCTTTTGCCCGATGGTGTCAATCCATCTCTTGGGCCAGATGCCACAGGTCTGGGACAGATTTTTTGGTACACGCTGGAAGGTCGTGATAAAGACGGCAACGTAACTGGCGGATGGGATT
The DNA here is from genome assembly GCA_947497175.1 of uncultured Aquimarina sp. Taxonomy (GTDB): domain Bacteria; phylum Bacteroidota; class Bacteroidia; order Flavobacteriales; family Flavobacteriaceae; genus Aquimarina. Next base: position 348,877 of record CANMFM010000004.1, read on the forward strand.
TACAGGAATTGCGTAGCATACAGGATTACTATGTGAAATATGGATTGTCATCGGCAAGTGGTGTTTCTGAAGTAGCTTCCATTGGTGGCTATGTTCAGGAATACCAAGTGGACATTGACCCAGAAAAAATGCGCCAGTACAATGTGAGTATGGGCGATGTGGTTAAAGCCGTCAAACAGAGCAATCAAGATATAGGGGCACAGACTCTCGAAATCAATCAAGCCGAATACCTCGTACGCGGATTGGGTTACGTCAAGTCCATAGCAGATATTGAAAATGCAGTTGTAGATTCTGAAAATTTCACTTCCATCCGCATCAAAGATGTGGCTAACGTCCATTTGGGGCCTGCTACCAGACGTGGTATTCTCGATAAGGAAGGGGCCGAAGTCGTAGGTGGTGTCGTAGTCGCTCGCTACGGTGCAAATCCGTTGGAAGTTATCAATAATGTCAAGGCGCAAATTGCCGAAATAAGCTCTGGACTTCCCACAAAAACTTTATCAGATGGTCGCATTTCGCAAGTTACCATTGTACCATTTTATGACCGGACAGAACTCATACAAGAAACGCTGGGAACGCTCAATGAAGCACTCACTTTGGAAATCCTAATTACCATTTTGGTCATTATTATAATGGTTTTCAATCTGCGTGCATCCATCCTTATTTCAGGGTTGTTACCCGTAGCCGTTTTGATGGTTTTCATCACGATGAAGCTCTTTAATGTAGATGCAAATATCGTCGCACTTTCAGGTATTGCCATTGCCATCGGTACAATGGTGGACGTGGGCGTGATACTCGCCGAAAATATGATACGGCACTTGGAAGATGAAAAGTTACGCCTTAATGAAAACGGTAAAGAATACACCACAAACGAAATCATCTACAACGCAACTGCCGAAGTTTCCGGCGCTATCCTTACGGCAGTTTTAACGACCATAATCAGTTTCCTACCAGTATTCACAATGATAGGTGCTGAAGGTAAACTATTCCGCCCGCTCGCCTTTACTAAAACAATGGCACTCACGGCATCGCTCATTATTGCGCTGTTTCTCATTCCACCCATTGCGGCATTCCTTTTCCGTAAGACGAATTTGCGTGAACGGACACAGTACGTCATCAATGGCGCACTTGTTTTATTGGGAATTCTCGCCATCGTTTACGGCTTTTGGTTAGGACTAATTCTAATCGCCTTTGCCATCACATCATTTTTAAAGATGCGCGGTACGCTTTCGCAAAAGCGCAAAAACCTGCTTGACATCATCATTTCATCTATTGCTATCGTAGTTTTATTAGCAGAATACTGGCGACCATTAGGCTTTGACCGAAGCATTGTTATGAACCTGATATTTGTTTCCATCATCTGTTTTGGACTGCTCGGTGTGTTCTCGATTTTTAGGATATACTATGCGCGTATTTTGCGATGGGCACTTCAGAACCGATATCTGTTCTTAATCATTCCGGCTACGGTGCTCACGTTGGGCATCATCATTATGCGCAACACAGGTAAGGAATTTATGCCAGCACTCAATGAAGGTTCATTCTTATTGATGCCCACATCCTTACCGCACGCAGGCGTTGAAGAAAACAAACGTGTATTGCAACAGCTGGATATGGCGGTGGCAAGCATCCCAGAGATTGAAACTGTGGTGGGAAAAGCTGGAAGAACGGAAAGCGCACTCGACCCAGCACCACTTTCAATGTATGAGAATGTCATTCAGTATAAATCTGAATATATGCGCAATGCATCTGGCCAACGACAACGCTATAAAGTCAATGATGATGGATTGTTTGTACTGAAGAACGACAAATTCATTATCAATCCGAACAACGAGATAGATGAAGATGCCAACTATGACGAAATATCGCTAAAAACTACTGCCACACGCGAAGACTTGATTGAAGATGAAGATGGCGAGTACTACCGAAATTGGCGACCAGACATCGAGAGTCCAGATGATATTTGGAACGAGATAGTTCGAGTAACCAAACTACCAGGCGTGACATCTGCACCCAAGTTGCAACCCATCGAAACACGTTTGGTAATGCTACAAACGGGAATGCGTGCGCCTATGGGCATCAAGGTAAAAGGTCCGGATTTAAAGTCCATAGAAAATTTTGGACTGCAACTGGAAGACATCTTGAAACAAGCCGAAGGCGTTAAAGAACAAGCTGTCTTTGCAGACCGTATCGTGGGCAAACCCTACTTGCTCATCGATATTAAGCGAGACCAATTGGCTCGATATGGGGTGTCCATAATGGACGTGCAGGAAATCCTTCAAGTGGCCGTGGGCGGTATGCCACTAACGCAAACCGTGGAAGGTCGTGAGCGTTATGCCGTTCGGGTTCGCTATCCACGAGAATTGCGGGCAAATCCAGACGACTTGCATAATATCTATGTTCCTGTTGAAAAAGGAAGTCCCGTACCGCTGGGCGAATTGGTTGAAATTCGATACGAGCAAGGACCACAGGTCATTAAGAGTGAAGATACTTTTCTAATTGGCTATGTGCTGTTTGATAAACTCGATGGCTTTGCCGAAGTAGATGTGGTGGAAAATGCCCAAGCCTTAATTCAAGAAAATATTGATAACGGTTCGCTGGTCGTACCACAAGGCGTGAGCTATCGCTTTACGGGAACCTATGAAAATCAGTTACGAGCAGAAAAAACGCTATCGGTTGTCGTACCGCTTTGTTTGCTGGTTATTTTCTTGATTTTGTATTTCCAATTCAGGTCGGTTTCCACATCGCTTATGGTGTTTACCGCAATCGCCGTGGCCTTTGCTGGTGGCTTTATAATGATATGGCTATACGGACAAGATTGGTTTTTCAATTTCGGCTTTTTTGGCGAAAATCTGCGGGATTTGTTCAATATGAAAACCATCAATTTAAGTGTAGCCGTTTGGGTAGGTTTTATCGCCCTATTTGGTATTGCTACGGATGATGGCGTGGTAATGGCCACCTATTTAGACCAATCTTTCAAAAGCAACGAACCAGACAATAAAAAGGGCATTCGTCTCGCCACTTTGGAAGCCGCAGGTAAACGTATTCGTCCGTGTTTGATGACTACTGTAACTACGGTACTGGCACTACTTCCCGTACTTACATCCACAGGCAAGGGAAGCGATATAATGATACCGATGGCGATACCCATTTTTGGCGGAATGATAATCGATGTTACGTCCTATTTCCTACTGCCAGTCTTATATAGCTGGAAAAAGGAATACCAACTTAAAAAAGCAAACAGATGAAGAAATTAAAATATATACTGGTGTTCTTGTTTGTTTCCGCTTTCGCGAAAGCGCAACAATTACAATCCTACATTAAGGAAGCCGAAGCGAACAATCCAGAAATTCAAGCCTTTGAACTGCGCTATAATATTGCCGAAGAAAAGGTAAATGAAGCCAACTGGATTCCAAATACCGAAGTGAGTGCCGGCTATTTTGTGAGTGAGCCTGAAACCAGAGTCGGTGCGCAACGTGCACGAATAGGCGTAAAACAGATGTTGCCGTGGTTTGGTACCATTACCGCTCGTGAAAATTATGCCACCGCAATGGCAGATGCCGAATATGTGGATATCACGATTGCAAAGCGCAAGCTCGCACTTTCGGTTGCACAATCCTATTATCGTTTATATTCCATACGTGCCAAGCAAGCCGTACTGGATGAAAACATACAACTACTGGAAACCTACGAACGACTTGCACTCACATCTGTAGAAGTGGGCAAAGCGAGTGCCGTAGATGTGTTGCGACTTCAGATTAGACAAAATGAATTACACCAACAAAAGGAAGTGCTGGAAGAAGAATTTACAGCAGAACAAACGGCTTTTAACAATCTGCTCAACCGTGATTCGATGATGACGGTTATCGTCGTTCCAGAAATGGAAATTCCGCAGGAAGACCCATTTTACAACAATGAAGCGCTATCGCTCAATCCCGAACTGCTCAAATATGACAAACTCTATGAATCGGTAGCACAATCCGAACTGCTCAACCAACGTGAGAGTTTGCCTATGATTGGTTTTGGTGTAGACTACCTGCCCGTAACGGAACGTAGCGATGTCAACTTCAGCGATAATGGGAAAGATGTGTTGATGCCTATGGTTTCGGTTTCAATCCCCATTTTCAACAACCGTTACAAATCCATTTCAAAGCAAAACGAACTGCGACAGCAAGAAATAGAGACCCAACGGGAACAGCGATTGAATGTGCTGGAATCCGCTTTCGCGAAAGCACAATCACAACGTAACCAAGCGCGCATTGCATACGACACACAAGACCGCAACCTGAAACAAGCGCAGGATGCCGAAGAAATTCTGGTAAAAAATTATGAAACTGGCACTATCGATTTTAATGATGTGCTGGACATTCAGGAATTGCAGTTGAAGTTTCAGATGAATCAAATCGAGTCGGTGCAAATGTACTATGTACAATCGGCCATTATTAACTATTTAATCAACTAATTATGGTCAAGGATTTTTACATAAAGAATATGGTATGTGATAGATGCATCAAGGTTTTAAGGGATGGACTGGATAAACAAAATATCGAATTGTTACAAATCGAATTGGGTCGTTTGCGTCTCGATATCGAGAGCGATGATGAAATCGAAAAATTGAAAACTTTACTTGAAAGTAATGGATTTTCCCTAATTGGCAGTACCGAAGAAAAACTCACAGAGCAGGTCAAGGTAGAACTGATAAAGGCATTGCAAGAATTGCCTTTGGAACTCGATAAGAAATTATCCGCTCACTTAGCAGATGCATTAGGTCACGAGTATTCCAAAATCAGTAAGGTCTTTTCAATTACCGAAGGCATTACCATCGAGAAGTACTTCATCAAATTGAAAATAGAAAAGGTAAAGGAACTGGTACAGGCCAAGGAACTCAACTTTACAGAAATGGCACAGTTGCTTGATTATAGCCATATCAATCATTTAAGTGGCCAGTTCAAAAGCGAAACGGGAATGAGCCTAACAGCTTATAAATCCCAACAGAAAAATTTTAGGAATACATTGGACAAAATTATGTAGATAACAACCAAAATTATGACACAAGCTGTTGATTTACAGTGGTAATTTTATCCAAATAAAATTAAGAACTATGAAATATAAAATCACATTACTTCTAACAATGCTTATCACTTTTGGTGCAAAAGCCCAATTGGTAGCGAATGAAACTGAAGAAAATGTTGACAACTGGCCAGAACGGATTTATGACCTAACCATAGATTATGAAACCGTAAACTTTACGGGGAAGGATGTGCAGGCAATGACCATAAACGGTGGAATACCTGGTCCCAATCTTGAGTTTAATGAAGGTGAGTTTGCCATTATCAACGTTACCAATAAAATGGATGTGGAAACATCTGTCCATTGGCACGGGATGATATTACCTAATTTCCACGATGGCGTACCGTATTTGACCACACCACCTATCCGTCCAGGGGAAACCTTTCAATACAAGTTTGCATTGAAACAATCTGGAACCTATTGGTATCATTCCCATACTGGGTTACAGGAACAACGTGGGGTGTATGGTTCATTACAGATAAATCCAAAGGAAACCGATTTAGAATATGACAAAGATTTGGTCTTAGTGCTTTCGGATTGGGTAGATGAAAATCCACAATCTCAACTTAAAAATTTGAAGCGTGGCAATGAGTGGTATTTAATTAAAAAAGGTCAGGTTCAAAGTCTGGATAAATTAATTGCCCAAGGCGCAGTAGGTGCCAAGTTAAAGATGGCGTGGCAACGTATGCCAGATATGGCTATTTCAGATAATTATTTTGACAAGTTTTTTATCAATGGTGGTACTTCACAGGAATATCCAGATTTTCAGCCCGGCGAGCGCGTGAGGCTTCGATTTGTAAACGCAGCCGCAGCGTCTTATTTCTGGCTCACATTTGGTGGCGAAGACCCAATGCTCGTATCTGCCGATGGACTTGATGTGGTTCCAGTAGAACATAACAAAACTTTGATTGGCGTTGCCGAAACCTATGATTTTATAGTGACGATTCCAGAAAGTGGAAAACTTCAAGTAAGAGCTACGGCACAGGATGGTTCTGGCGAAGCTTCGGCATTTATAGGAACTGGAAATGTACTGGAAGCACCTGTAGTTCCAGAACCTAATCTTATAAAGAATATGAAGCAAATGATGTCTATGGGTATGAAGATGGGCGCACCTGCTTCAAAATTTAATCCTTCAAAAAACGATTCCATTCAAGTAATGGAAAAGTACAAAATGGATATGGGCGGAATGCAGATGAATAGTATGTCTATGATGGATGATAATATGAAAAAGGGTGAAATGGAAATGGATTCTACCAAGATGGCTCACAATAAAATGGACCATTCAAAAATGGATATGAAGAATGATAAAATGAAAATGTCCAAGTCAGAAATGAAGATGAACAAAGGCAAGGCCAATATGAAAATGGATGGCGGTATGGATATGGGCGAAATGAAAATGGGATATATGGTGCCAAAAGATAAAGTGGTAGGCGATAATATGAAAACGGGTGGTAATCCCGAGTTCAATTACAACTACTTAAGGGCTAAAGAACCTACCGAATTTGAAAACGATAAGCCCGTAAAGGAAATGCTTTTCAACCTTACAGGAAATATGAACCGCTACGTCTGGTCTATCAACGGTGTGCCCCTTTCAGAAACAGATAAGATAAAAATCGAGCAAGGCGAAGTCGTGCGTATCACACTTAACAATCTCACGATGATGCACCACCCTATGCACTTGCACGGCCACTTCTTTAGAGTATTGAACGAGAACGGTGAGTATTCACCACTAAAGCATACTGTTAACGTGGCACCAATGCAAAAAGTCGTATTTGAGTTTGCCGCTGATGAAACTGGTGATTGGTTTTTCCATTGTCACATCCTTTATCATATGATGAGCGGTATGGCAAGGGTTTTCAGTTACGATACACCTCGTGACGAACGATTAGAAGGCTACCCACTTACTAACCTTACCAACGAAGCAGACCACATATTCACTTGGGGCGAAATCACGGCTGCAAGTCATATGACCGAGCTTTACGCTACTGCAACAAATATCAGAAATCAATTTGCGCTAAGGGGCGAATATGGATGGAACAAAAATCTGGAAGCCGAGTTTACCTACGAGCGCTATCTCAATGATTACTTCCGAGTTTTTGGTGGTGTAAATGTAGAGAATGAAGGTGAGGACAGCCTTGAAGAAATAAACACAACCGCCATTGCTGGTGTACGATGGTTAATGCCATTGCTCATTAATTCAGATTTCAGAATTGACAGCAAACTGCGTCCACAGATAAGTTTTAGTACGGGCTTTATGATTTTTCCCCACCTTGGAATTTATGGCGAGTATGAATACCAGATGGACTTTGGCTGGGACGGCAAATTACCCGAAGGTCAGGACTTTGAAGAAGAAACCACGTGGCAAGTTGGACTTGAATACGTATTGAGCCGTGACTTCTCATTAATGGGAAGCTATGACAACCGCTTTGGCGCTGGTGGTGGACTCTCATTAAGATTTTAGAACAATTATTAACTTAAATAAATAACAAAAATGAAAACAGTAAAAAGAACAATAGGTACAATGGCACTTGCTGCTATAATGGTGTTAACGGTTTCCTGCAAGGATGGAAACAAAAATGAACCTGCTGCACCTATGAGCAACGAGATGCACCAAGAATCTATGGATGACAAAGACAATATGGCAATGAATGACAACCAAGATGCAAAAGCAGTCCTACAAGACTACTTTAAACTAAAAGATGCACTTGTCGAGACGAATAATGACAAAGCAAAACAATTGGGTGCCACGCTGGCAAGCACTTTAGGCAGTTTTGATGCATCGAGCTATTCAGATAACGAGCAACAAGAACTCAAGGATATTTTGGAAGACGCAATTGAACACGCAGAACACATTTCAGAAAGTGATATGGCACACCAACGTGAGCACTTTAAGATATTAAGCAAGGATGTTACCGATATGGTTGCCATTACCGGAACTGAGATGAAGATATACGAGCAATTCTGCCCTATGTATAAGAATAATGAGGGTGGTGCTTGGCTTAGTATGAACGAAGAAATTAGAAACCCCTATTTCGGTGACAAAATGTTGAAATGCGGTAAAGTACAGCGTGAAATCAACTAATTGAAGTTTATAAAAATCATAGCGTGGCTTGCCCTTGTGGCATTGATAGTGATTCAGTTCTTTCCAATAACCCTGAACGAGAGCGATACTGTACCGCAAAGTGATTTTATGGTCGAAAATCAAGTGCCTGCAACGATAAAAAATCGGTTGCAGGTTTCTTGCTACGATTGCCACAGTAATAATACAGATTATCCGTGGTATAGTAAGATACAGCCTGCGGCTTGGTATCTGGAAGACCACATACAAGAAGGTAAGGACGAACTTAATTTTAATGAATGGGCAGAATATTCAGACCGGCGAAAGAACAGTAAACTTCGGTCTATCATAAGCCAAATTGAAGAAGATAAAATGCCATTGGATTCTTATACACTCATTCACAAGGATGCAATTCTTTCAGATGAAGATAAGAGGGTGATAATAGATTATATGACAGCGTTAAAAGACAGTTTGGAATAAAGTCCTGATATGGGAAGGGAAAGTTGATGGTTGGTTAGTTAGTAGCCCTTCCCTTGTCAGGCACAATAAAAAATATTAGAAAAATGAATAATGACATAAATGAATTTGAATAAAAACCCTTAAAAACAAACAGGATGAATGCACTTAGAAAAACTACAATATTCGCATTAATTATAATAGCAACAAGCCAAGTGTTCGGACAAGATACAAACACAGAAAAGCAAGCCGTACTTAAAGTAATGAAAACCTATAAGGATGCGCTGCAAAACCTAACGACTGAAGGTACCTTTGAGTTGTTCACAAACGACTCGGAAGTTTTTGAGTCCGGTGGTGTTGAGGGTTCCTATGCGCACTATATAGAACACCATTTGGGACCAGAATTAGGACACTTCAAGAAGTTTGAATTTTCAGATTATGAAATTGATGCAGAAGTAGATTTGCCCTATGCATTTACTACCGAAACTTACGTCTATACCATAGTTCTCAATCCCGATGATAATGGCAATACCCGAACTATAAAGAAAAAAGGGGTGGCGACTTCTATCCTTAAGAAGATAGATGATAAATGGCAGATAGTTAAAACACATTCATCATCCAGAAATGTTAAATAATTTTTAGCCAATCATAAAATGACACACACCTATCACATACACGGAATGACCTGTAATGGTTGTAGAACGCACGTAGAAGAAACGCTCTCTAAAGTTGAAGGTGTTACCAATGCAACTGTCAATTTAGAAAAAGCCGAAGCGACCATTGAAATGCAATCCCATATTCCCATCGAAAAATTTCAAGAGGCGCTGAAAACGAACGGTGGGCAATACAGCATCCATCAGAATGGGGAACATCATCATACCCACGATAAGAAGAAAGTAGATAAACCCAAAGGCAAAGGAACGGGAACGTTCTATTGCCCGATGCATTGCGAGGGCGACAAGACTTACGACAAACCAGGCGATTGTCCTGTTTGCGGGATGGATTTGGTTGAAGAAGTGAACCTAACGGCTACTTCCGACACCCAATATACCTGTCCGATGCATCCCGAAATTATTAAGGATGAACCGGGAAGCTGTCCAATTTGTGGGATGGATTTAGTTCCTATGGAACCCGATTTATCCGCAGAAGAAAAGACCTATAAAAAACTGCTTAAAAAGTTCTGGATAGCGGTCGCTTTCACATTGCCCATTTTTATCATTGCAATGTCCGAAATGCTGCCCAACAATCCATTATATGATGTTTTAGAATTAAACTATTGGAATTGGATTCAATTTGCGCTCTCTATCCCTGTGGTATTCTACGCTACTTGGATGTTCTTTGAACGTGCCTACCGCAGTATAAAGACGTGGAACTTAAATATGTTTACGCTTATCGGTATCGGTGCAGGTGTTGCTTGGCTGTTCAGCGTGTTCGGGATGCTCGTTCCCGATTTTTTCCCAGACCAATTCAAGACCGAGGCAGGTACCGTTCACGTCTATTTTGAAGCGGCAACGGTCATTCTAACTTTGGTATTGCTTGGGCAGGTTCTGGAAGCTCGTGCGCATAGCAAGACCAATTCCGCAGTCAAGGAACTTTTAAAATTGGCACCTAACAAGGCTGTAAAGGTAGTTGATGGCGAGGAACAGGAAGTGGCCATCGATGAAATTGAATTGGGTGATATTCTGCGTGTAAAGCCGGGCGATAAGATTCCTGTGGATGGCGTTATTACCGAAGGCGAAACTTCTATAGATGAATCGATGATTACGGGCGAACCCATTCCTGTAAACAAATCAGTAGATGATAAAGTAAGTAGCGGAACTATCAATGGCAATCAGTCCTTTTTGATGAAAGCTGAAAAGGTTGGGTCTGACACTTTGTTATCACAGATTATACAGATGGTCAATGATGCCAGTCGAAGCCGTGCACCCATCCAAAAGTTGGCCGATACCGTTTCGGGATATTTCGTGCCAATCGTTGTTATAATCGCTGTTGTTACATTTGCCGTTTGGGCAATTTGGGGCCCAGAGCCAGCCTATGTTTATGCTTTGGTCAATGCGATTGCCGTATTAATTATCGCCTGTCCCTGTGCTTTGGGGCTTGCGACACCAATGTCTGTAATGGTCGGCGTTGGCAAAGGTGCGCAGAATGGTGTGCTTATTAAAAATGCCGAAGCCCTTGAAAAAATGGATAAGGTCGATACTCTCATTGTCGATAAGACCGGAACGATAACTGAAGGAAAACCTACAGTTGAGAAAGTGGGTTCTTTTGAGAAGGGGTTTACCGAAACCGAAGTACTACAATACATTGTTTCCTTGAACAGCCAAAGTGAACATCCGCTGGCGGAAGCCACCGTAAAATATGGAAAAGAACAAAACGCAGAGTTTTTAAAAGCAGATGGATTTAACGCAGTAACTGGAAAAGGCGTTGAAGGTGAAGTGAACAATAAAGAAGTGGCTTTAGGTAACGCCAAAATGATGGAACAGGCAAATGCTACACTTACCGAAGCTATGGAAAACGAGGCACAATCCTACCAAAAACAAGGGAAAACGGTTTCCTATCTCGCTGTAGAAGGTCAAGTTGTAGGCTACGTCGTTATCGGCGACAAAATCAAGGAAACGAGTGCAAAAGCTATCAAGGATTTGCAGAATAAGGGAATTGCGGTCATTATGCTTACTGGTGATAATCACGACACCGCCCAAGCTGTCGCAGATGAGCTTAACCTTGCCGATTTTCAAGCAAGTATGCTACCAGAAAACAAATTGCAGGAAGTCGAGAAATTACAAGAGCAAGGCAAGGTGGTTGCAATGGCAGGCGATGGTATCAATGATGCACCTGCACTCGCTAAAAGTGATGTAGGTATCGCAATGGGAACAGGTACGGATGTTGCCATTGAAAGTGCAGCCATTACCTTGGTGAAAGGCGATTTACACGGTATCGTAAAGGCAAGAAATCTAAGTGATGCAGTAATGCGCAATATCAAACAAAACCTCTTTTTTGCAATGATTTATAACACGCTGGGTATCCCTATTGCAGCAGGACTACTGTATCCGTTTTTTGGAATACTCTTATCGCCAATGATTGCGGCTTTGGCGATGAGCTTCAGTTCGGTATCGGTAATTGCCAACTCATTACGTCTAAAAAGTAAAAACATATAATCTAACTAATTAAATACTTATGAAATATAAAATTTTGATAATCCTATTGGTAGTTGCTGTCAGCGGATGTAAAAATGAAGAAAAGAATAATACCAAAATAGAGACAGAGCACAATCATACCCAGAGTGAACCTAAATCTGAGAACAAAAAAACCCTAAGTCCACACACATCGGCAATGGCTATGATAGGTGATGCTCATATCCATATAGATTATTCGTCGCCAGGCGTAAGGGATAGAATTATTTTCGGTGGATTGTTGGCTTACGACCAAGTCTGGCAGGCTGGTGCCCATATGGCTACTTGGCTTGAAACAAATAAGGATTTAGAAATCGACGGTAAAGAATTGAAAGCTGGAAAATACGGGTTTTTTGTAATTCCGAATCAGGAAGAATGGACTGTCATTTTCAACAGGAATTGGAACCAACACGGTAAGGACGACTATACTGAAAATGATGATGTATTACGATTCAAAGTAACACCTAAAACTTCTGAAGATATCAAAGAACATTTAGAGTATAAAGTAAACAAAACAACAGAGACTTCAGGAACAATCTCAATGAGTTGGGAAAAAGTAACGATTGAATTTCCTTTTGAAATAAAGTAAAATGGTAAATAGAAAAACAGCGAAATGGATTAGAAAAGCACACCGCTATTTGGGTGTTTTTTTAGGTATTCAGTTTCTGATGTGGACGATTAGTGGGATGTATTTCAGCTGGACAGACATCGACGAGATACACGGCGACCATTTTAAGAAAGCAGCACCTGTGCAGACCTCTTTTGATAATTTGCTCGGCACATCCCAACTGGCTACAAAAGAATCCGTACAATCTTTGGAACTGCTGGAAATCGCAAATGAACCTTATTATTGGATTAATGAAGCACAGCTTTATAATGCAAGAACGGGACAAAGGAAAAATGGAATTTCTAAAAAAGAGGCACAACAAGTTGCAAATAGGTATATGTTGGACGATTTAGAAATAGCAAAAATTCAATTAGTCGATTCTGTAGGGCCACATCACGAATATCGCGGTCGCCCACTTCCAGCTTATGAAATCTTGTATGAGACACCACAAAATTTAAAAGCATATGTGGCGGTTGAGAATGGCGCTTTTCAAACGGTGAGACACAGGGATTGGCGCTGGTTTGATTTTCTTTGGATGACCCATACAATGGATTATCAGGGAAGGGATAATTTCAACACGTTGTTGTTAAGGGCATTTTCACTTTTGGGGTTGATAACCGTCTTAAGCGGTTTCGTTTTGTGGTACATCAGTTCCCCATCAATCAGAAAACTAAAAAAGAAAATTAAATAATTAGTAACAAAAAAACCAAAAATTATGAATTCAAACGAACACAAAAATTCAGGAAAATCAAAAAACCATTACACACGTTTTGTAGCGATGCTCGCTTGCTCTTTTGTAGCAATGTACATTACGATGTATTTAAACACTTATGAATGGGACCACGTTTGGTTTAGCCTAACGAGGTTTTATATGGTCTGCCTTGGTATCGCAGCTATGGCCATCATTATGTTTGTGGCAATGCGTGGTATGTACCAAAATAAAAAGAAGAATATCGCCATAGTCTTGGGAAGTATCGTTCTCTTTGTAAGTGCATTAGGACTCGTACGTGACCAAAAGTCAACCGTAGGCGATGTACTTTGGATGAAAGCAATGATACCACACCATTCCATTGCAATTTTAACAAGTGAACGTGCAGATATTGAAGACCCTGAAGTTAAAAAACTGGCTGAAGAAATCATTAAGGCACAACGAAGGGAAATCGCCGAAATGAAAGAAATGATTGAACGTTTAGAAAACGAAAAATAAGATTATGAATAAGAACATTTTATATATAGCAATAGCCATAATAATAGGTTTGGGCGCAGGCTGGCTCATTTTTGGAAACGGGTCAAGTGATACTATGGCAAATAAGGATATATCCGATATGTCTGATCAACACGACCACTCTGGCGAGAGTGCAGACCAGATGTGGACGTGCTCAATGCATCCACAGATTATGCAACCCGAAGCTGGTGATTGCCCAATATGTGGGATGGACTTAATCCCTGCTGAAACTGGTGCAGAAGGTCTCGCAGCAAACGAGATAAAAATGACCGAAAATGCTATGGCATTAGCAAATATTCAAACTACCATTGTGGGTAATGCAGAAACAAGCGATGATGACGGGATGATTTTCCTTTCGGGAAAAATAGCTGCAAACGAAGAAAACAATACCGTACAATCCAGCTATTTTAAAGGAAGGATAGAACAACTCAACGTTAACTATGAAGGACAGCAAGTAAACCGTGGTCAGCTATTGGCAACCATTTACGCACCAGACCTTGTAGCGGCACAGCAGGAACTGATTACCGCAGCATCGCTCAAAGCATCGCAACCCGCTTTATACAAAGCCGTTCGCAACAAGTTAAAAAACTGGAAACTTTCAGATACACAAATCAATGCTATTGAGGAAAGTGGCAGCGTGCGTGAGAACTTTCCGATTTATGCAACGGTTTCCGGAACGGTATCAGAAGTAATGGCAGCACAGGGCGATTATGTAAATCAAGGACAGCCTATTGTGAAGTTGAGCAACTTGAATTCGGTTTGGGCAGAATTTGATGCTTATGAAAATCAGATAGCACAGTTCAATATTGGGCAAAAAATCAACATCACGACCAATGCCTATCCAAATAAAGAATTTGAGGGAACAATTTCATTTATTGACCCAATTTTAAATAATGCGACACGAACGGTAACGGTACGTGCAACCCTTCAAAATAGAGACGACCTATTTAAACCAGGAATGTTTGTTACAGGTAAGGTTAAAGGCGCAACGCAAACTATGGAAAATACACTTGCCGTACCTGCAAGTGCTGTACTATGGACAGGCGAGCGCTCATTGGTATATGTTAAAACCAATCCTAACGAGCCTGTGTTTGAAATGCGCGAAGTGACCTTGGGCAATCGCTCTGGCGAAACTTACCAAGTATCTTCCGGATTAAATAATGGCGATGAAATAGTAACCAATGGAACTTTCACGGTAGATGCAGCAGCACAATTACAGGGTAAAAAATCAATGATGAATCAGCAAATGATGCAGGACGAATCAGCAATGATCGGCGATATGGAAATGAGTTTCAGCGATGCGTTTAGTTCTGATTTCGACAAAGCATTACCATCATATCTCAAAATGAAAGATGCCCTTGTAGCAAGCGATGCAAGTCAAGTTTCCGCTTTCGCGAAAGCGACATCAGAAAAATTAAAAGCAATATCGACTGATGATTTAGGTACGATGGAAAAACAACATTTAACCAAAAGTATTGAGATGCTGGATGCCATTGCAAACAATGACATTCTGGAAAACCAGCGCGCTCACTTCGTCATTCTAAACGAGAATATCGTGCCTATTGCAATGAGCATAGAAAACTCGACAAATTATTACATTCAGAAATGCCCTATGGCAAATAACAATAAAGGTGCGGTATGGTTAAGTATGGAAGAAGAAATAAGAAATCCATACTATGGCGATGCAATGTTGACTTGCGGAAGTGTGATTGATTCGTTGTAAAAATCATTTGCAACACAGTTGCACCAAAATATTTTTATCTTTGCATTGTGAAAGTTGTAGCAATCATTTTATCGTTTTATTTCTTGGCACTCAATGTAGTGCCTTGTAGCGATGCGACAAATAGTGCCGATGACACCCAAGTTGTTACGGTAATAGATATTGATGGCGACCACGACCAAGACTGTGAGTTATGCTCGCCTTTTTGCCAATGTCATTGCTGCCACGTTCACACGATAAATTTTGGGCTTGTTGCATTTCAACCGCTACAGCCTGCTATTCCACACGAATTCTTTGTCCATTTTGATGACCTCGGCAAAGATATTCCCCATTCCCTTTTTCAGCCCCCTCAGGCATAATTCAGTTTTAATAGGATAACTATATCCTGTTTTGACGTGTCCATCTATTGGATTCGTCAACATTGTGCATTGCATTTAATTCAATGTATAGAACCAAAATTTCAACTGAATTAACACCCTTATCTATGATTAATAGAATCATTGATTTTTCAATCAATAACAAATTTATAATCGGTCTGCTCACGCTGGCATTGATTGGTGCTGGTATATATAGTATGACCCAAGTGCCCATTGATGCCGTGCCGGATATTACTAATAACCAAGTACAGGTCATCACACAATCCCCTAATCTGGGAACGGAAGATATTGAGCAATTCGTAACCTATCCCGTCGAAGTTGCAATGAGCAACTTGCCCAATGTAAAGGAAATTCGTTCGGTGTCCCGCTTTGGCCTTTCCGTAGTAACCGTCGTTTTTGACGATGATATGGGTACCTATTTACCGCGTCAACTTGTTTCTGAAAAACTGACCGAAGTACGTGAACAAATCCCAGAGGGTTTTGGACAGCCAAGTATGGGGCCAATTTCAACAGGTTTGGGGGAAGTGTACCAATATACCTTAAAGGTAGAACCTGAATTTGAAGATAAATATTCATTATCCGATTTACGTACAATGCAAGATTGGATTGTGCAACGGCAAATGGCAATGGTGCCTGGTGTTGTAGAAATTAATGCCATCGGCGGAAAAATAAAGCAATATGAGGTGGCCGTCGACCCTAATGAATTAAAGGCAATCGGCCTTACTATTACCGATGTGTTCGAAGCATTGGAAGCGAACAATAAAAATACAGGTGGTGCGTACATTGAGAAAAACCATCAGGCGAACTTCATTCGAGGTGAAGGTTTGGTGCGAAGCCTTGATGATATTAAAAAAATCGTCATCAAAAATGAAAATGGTGTGCCCATTACCATAAGTGATGTTGCAGATGTGCGCTTTGGTTCTGCCGTGCGCTATGGGGCTTTGACGCAGGACGGCGAAGGTGAGGTCGTTGGCGGTCTTGTTATGATGCTCAAAGGGGCAAACTCAAACGAGGTTATTGTACGTGTGAAAGACCGGATGGCCGAAATACAGAAATCCCTTCCTGAAGGGGTTGTCATTCAGCCCTTATTGGATAGAAGTAAGCTTATAAGTGAAACAACCGGCACGGTGCGTAACAATCTACTCGAAGGTGCGCTTATCGTGATTTTCGTACTTGTTTTCCTTTTAGGAAACTGGCGTGGTGGTCTTATTGTGGCTTCGACTATCCCTTTATCGCTATTGTTCGCTTTTATACTAATGAACGTTTTTGACGTATGGGCGAACTTGATGAGTTTAGGTGCTATCGATTTTGGTATCATCGTAGATGGGGCGGTCATCATCGTGGAAGCCAGCGTATTCTTAATGGGAAGCTACATCCTAAAAAAGAAGTCTTTAAACAAGGAAAAACGTGATGAGATAGCCGCAAATGCATCAAAGAAAATGATGAATGCCGCCTTCTTTGGGCAATTGATAATTCTAATTGTGTTCTTGCCCATACTGGCTTTGGAAGGCATCGAGGGCAAAATGTTTAAACCAATGGCGCTCACATTCATATTTGCAATGATTGGTGCTATGTTTCTTTGCCTGACATACGTTCCAATGATGTCCGCACTATTTTTAAAACCACCCAAGACGGAAAAAAAATCTTGGGGCGACCGTTTCGTGCATTGGGTACAGCGGAAGTATGAACCACTTTTGGTCAAGACTTTAAACAAGGGAAAATGGATTGTGGGTATTGCCGTCGCCATATTTGCCCTAACCGTTTTTATGTTTACAAGAATGGGTGGCGAATTCATTCCCCAACTGGATGAAGGCGATATTGCATTTCACACCATACTTAAACCCGGAAGCTCACTAAGCGAAACGATTGAGACCACTACTAAAGTTGAGCGTATCATAAAGGCCGAATTTCCGGAAGTTGAGAAAATTGTAAGCCGTATCGGTGTGGCCGAAGTGCCCACAGACCCGATGCCAATGGATTTCGCTGATGTATTTGTTATTCTAAAACCCCAAGATGAATGGGTGTCTGCCGATGATAAGGATGAACTTATTGATAAAATGAAGGAAGCGGTAAGCATTATCCCGGGCGTAAATTATGAGTTTACCCAACCAATCGAAATGCGCTTTAATGAACTGTTAGAGGGTATTCGAGAAGATGTTGCCATTAAAATTTATGGTGAGGATATAGACGTACTTGCTGCAAAGGCCGA
Organism: uncultured Aquimarina sp.; assembly: GCA_947497175.1. Lineage (GTDB taxonomy): Bacteria > Bacteroidota > Bacteroidia > Flavobacteriales > Flavobacteriaceae > Aquimarina. The sequence goes on from CANMFM010000004.1 coordinate 366,763, forward strand.
TGAGATTACAAAAATCATAGCGGGTACTGAAGGTATAGGCGATATGAGGGCAGAAGCAACTTCTGGATTGCCCCAAATGACCATTAAATACAATCGCAACAAACTGGCACAGTATGGTGTGAGTATCGACCAACTCAATACAATGGTACAGTCCGCTTTTGCGGGTGGATATGCAGGGGTCATTTTTGAAGGCGAAAAGCGTTTTGACTTAGTGGTTCGGCTCGACGAGCAGAACCGTACTGACATCAATGACATCAGAAATCTGTACATCAATTTGCCTAACGGCTCGCAGATTCCGCTTCAAGAACTGGCCACAATCGAATACGAACCAGGTCCGATGCAGATAAGCCGGGACAATACCAACCGAAGAACCTACGTGGGTGTAAATGTGCGCGGACGTGATGTGGAATCATTAGTTAACGAGATTAAGGATAAACTGGACGCAAATCTTGAATTACCACCAGGCTATTTTATTCGGTATGGTGGTGCATTTGAAAATCTTGAAAGAGCAAGCGAGCGATTACAGACTGTGGTCCCGATTGCTTTATTGTTGATTTTTATCTTGATTTATTTCGCATTAAAATCCTTTCCGCAGACCTTGATGATTTACTTGGCCATCCCGATGGCGACCATTGGCGGTGTATTCGCACTATGGCTTCGGGATATGCCTTTCAGTATTTCCGCAGGGGTCGGCTTTATCGTCCTCTTTGGTGTTGCCGTCCTGAACGGACTGGTAATGATTAGCGGTCTAAATGAATTGAAGGAAGAAGGCGTGACCAATTTAAAAGACCGAATAATTGAAGGTACAAAACGCAGAATACGTCCCATTATGCTGACGGCCTTTACCGATATTTTAGGATTTCTTCCGATGGCGATATCAGCTTCGGCAGGTGCTGAAGTGCAGCGACCCTTGGCGACCGTGGTAATCGGTGGATTGATAACATCAACGCTTCTGACGCTCTTTATCCTTCCCATCTTTTACCAATGGGTCGAAAAACGGTCGGAACGGAAGAAGAAATTCAATCCAAAATTTGTTACCGCAACAGCCGTGGTCTGCCTTTTATTCACTTCCGCTTTCGCGAAAGCACAACAAGTCCAACCTCAAGATTCTTTACCAATTGTTTCATTGGAAAGAGCAGTAGAAATTTCCAAGGAAAACTATCCGTTATTGAAAACGAAACAGTTGGAAATTCAACGACAGAACGCACTTAAAGGTATTGCTTATGATTTTGGGAACACCCAAGTTTTTACGGGTGGCGAAGAAATAACAGATGGTCAAGGTATATATACTTTAGTTGGTGTAGGGCAACAAAATTTAGACCTCTTGGGTATCGGTGCAAAAAAGCGACTTCAAAAACAACGAATAGCTTTGGCCGAAACCGCTCTCGACCTGTCTGAATTGCAAGTGGAACAGGAAGTGAAAAAGGCTTGGTCGCAGGCATACCAACAGCGACAGAAATTTGAACTGTACCGCGAGCTGGATTCCATTTATTCACAGTTTGAAACCGCAATCCAACTCAACTTTGAAGTAGAAGCCATTTCCAGATTGGAATATTCATCGGCTAAAAACCAAGCATTGCAAATAAGTAACAAACTGCAACAGGCCGAAAGCGATTATGCCATTGCCCTGCAAAAGCTAAATCTCTGGCTGGCAACTGACATTTTTTATTCTGTACCAGATTCGTTTGAAGAAAATGAGGTGGCAGTATTGGGATTGGGTGCGAATTTAGAAAGACATCCAGAGTTGGAACTTTCACAAAGGCGCATCGATGAAGCCGAAGCAAACTATAATGCCGCTCGTGCCGAGCTACTTCCTAAATTAAACCTTCAAGGTGGATTGCAACAGGTCAATGGCGATAACGGATTTTATACCTATCAGGCAGGGATTTCCGTCCCGTTGTTTTCGGGCACCCAGCGCAGTCAAGCCAAAGCCGCTAAAATCGATAGCGAAATCGCAAAGACAAATGCGGACTATACCCAACGCCAACTACAATCTGAATTTCAGCAGGCAGTACAAGCCTATCAAAAATGGAAAACATCTTGGCAGTTTTACAGGGATAAAGCTCTGCCACTTGCAGAAGAACAGCGTAAGGGTGCGTTACTTGCCTACAAGGAAGGTGCGGTGGATTATGCTGCATTCACGCAGATTATACGTGATGCCATAAACACCGAAATGGATGCGCTCGATGCGCTTGACAATTATTTAGATGCCTTGTTTGAACTACAATACTTTCAAAACTAAAAAGATGAAAAAATTAAAATATATACCGATTACCGCAATGCTTATGGCATTGACAATAATTAGTTGTGGCGAGTCAAAAACCGAAAGCGACCACGATGATGCAACACATTCAGAAACAGAAGAAAATCACTCTAAAGAAGATGAAATAGTAACACTTACTGCTAAACAGTATGATGTCCTACAAATGGAAGTCGATACGCTTGCCCAGCGCAATATGAGCGGATACGTAGAAGCGAACGGTCAATTGGAAGTTCCGCCACAAAATGAAGCGACCATCACTACAGTAGTGGGTGCGAACGTGGTTTCTATAGAGGTCATCGAGGGCGATAAGGTCAACAAAGGTCAGACGGTGGCCTATCTGTCACATCCCAATATTATTCAGAAACAGACGGATTACCTCAATGCATATAGTAACAGTCAGTTTCTCAAAAAGGAATACGAACGCCAAAAAACTCTTTATGATGCAGGTGTGGGCAGCGGTGCCAATTTCCAAAAAGCAGAAGCGGAATATCAAGCTTCCCGAAGTATGGTGAACGGTTTGGAAGCACAATTACAACAATTAAATGTTAGTGCATCAGGTGTGAGAAATGGCACTATTTATCAAAGGGTTGCGCTACGAAGTCCTATTCAAGGCTTTGTGGAAAAAGTAGAGGTTAAAACAGGACAATATGTAGAACCTCAAACCGACCTAATGGAAATCGTGGACACCCATCACGTACACGCCGATTTGATGGTGTTTGAAAAGGATGTGTACAAAGTAAAGGAAGGACAAACCGTGCGGTTCAATGTCCAATCCATTCCGGGAAAGGAACTGACAGCGGAAATTTATTCCGTAGGAAAAACTTTTGAGCAGAACCCCAAAGCGATACACGTACACGCCGAAATCGAGAACAAGGAAGGCAACCTGATACCAGGAATGTATATTCAAGGGCGCATCCAAACCAACAATACAATGACCACGGCTATTCCTGAAAGTGCCATTGCAGCCGATGGCGAAAAGTCCTTTGTGTTTTCAGCAAAAAAGGAAGGCGAGGATTGGAAGTTTATGCCCGTGGAAATCATAAAAGGAACTCACGATGGCGATTGGATTGCCATTGATTTTCTAATGGAACAAGAACCAAATACTAAGTATGCCTTTAATAACGCCTACTACTTAATGGCAGAAATGAAAAAAGGGGAAAACGAGGAAGAAGGACATTAAAAAATGGACAAAAAAAGAAAACAAAATTTAAAGGAAGCAAGAACGCTTCAGATATGGAATGTCATCTATGACATTATCGAGGTGGTCGTATCGCTTATAGCCGGATTCACGGCAAACAGTTCAGCATTAATAGGCTGGGGATTGGACAGCACCATCGAAGTCATTAGTGCAGGAACGCTCGGTTGGCGATTGCACGGCGAAATCAAGGGTCTGGATGAAAAGCGTGTAGAGCAAAGAAAAATGACAACCCTTTATGTCATCGCAATATCCTTTGCCCTCATCTGCATTTTCATATCCTATGATTCTATTTCAAAATTAATAAGTCAAGAAACGGCATCTTGGTCTACGGTGGGTATTGGTATACTGATAGTTTCCTTAGTGGTAAATCCATTTTTGATTTATTACAAAAGAAAGTACGGACATAAACTGGATAGCCCTGCTCTGCTTGCAGATGCCAAGGATACTTTTATCTGTCTATATCAAACCGTAGTAGTACTAATAGGCCTATTGCTCGTGAAATGGCTGGGCTGGTGGTGGGCCGACCCCGTTGCGGCATTGTTGATAGTGCCATATGCGGCAAAAGAGGGTTTGAAAGCATTTTCCAAGGCACAAAAAATCAAAAACAGCATCGATAAGAAATGAAAGAAATAGAAAAAAGATTGAATGACAATGGGGTTCGCCCCACGGCAATGCGCATATTGATTTATAAGTATATGGCCGAAAAAGAAATTGCGGTTGCGCTCACGGATATCGAGAACGTTTTCGCGAAAGCGGACAGGACTACTCTGTACCGCACCCTCAAAACCTTTGAGCAAAAAGGTATCGTACACCAGATAGATGATGGCACCCATATTTCGAAATTTGCATTGTGCGAACCGGGTTGCAACTGTGAACTTGAACAAGATTTGCACTTGCATTTTCATTGCACTAACTGTGACGAAACGGTTTGTTTAACGGAACAAAAAATCCCGCATATCAACTTACCCGATGGTTATGTCGCCGAAGATGCCAATTTGGTGCTCAAAGGTATTTGCGAGAAGTGTAGTGGATAATCAATGTACTTCCGTTGCATACTTAATTTAAAGAATTTTACAATATGAAAAAGAAAAAAATAAACCTACGGGATATAGACACTAATAAGCATTCAGGCGAGCACAGTCACGATGACGGCCATAACCATAGCAGCCCTGAAGAAATTTCAAATTTTAGAACCTATCTACCAGCTATTTTCAGCTTTGTGATGTTGATAGCAGGAATCGCTATTGATTACTTTGATGCGTTTCCTTTCTTCAAAGGATGGATTCGCGTAGTATGGTACACGGTAGCCTATATCCCTGTTGGTTTTCCGGTGATAAGAGAAGGCTGGAAAAGTATTAAAAATGGTGATTTTTTTACGGAATTCTTCTTAATGTCCATAGCCACTTTAGGTGCATTTGCCATTGGCGAATATCCCGAAGGTGTTGCCGTAATGCTGTTTTATGCTGTGGGCGAACTCTTCCAAAATGCGGCCGTTAACCGTGCGAAAGGAAATATAAAAGCCTTACTCGATGTAAGACCAAATGAAGCTTTGGTTTATCGTGATGGCGACTTTGTTTCAGTAAATCCCGAGACTGTTGAAATCGGTGAAAAGATACAGGTACGTGTAGGCGAAAAAGTTCCGCTTGATGGTATTCTGCTTTCTGAAAAGGGTTCTTTTAATACTGCTGCCTTGACAGGCGAAAGCAAACCTGATACGATTGCTAAAGGTGATACTGTTTTTGCAGGAAGCATAAATCTTGATGGTGTAATCGAGATTGAAACCACTAAAGAATTTAAGGATAGTTCCATTGCACGAATTCTGGATATGGTGCAAAATGCAACTGCCAGAAAATCAAAGACCGAATTGTTCATTAGAAAATTTGCACGAATTTATACGCCTATTGTTGTATTCCTCGCCATCGGACTTACGTTCCTACCTTTCTTTTTTGTAGATGACTACGTGTTTAGGGATTGGCTATATAGAGCATTGATATTCCTCGTGATTTCGTGTCCTTGTGCGTTGGTCATCTCTATTCCTCTCGGCTATTTTGGCGGTTTGGGTGCGGCATCGCGCAATGGTATTCTTTTTAAAGGTGCATCCTTTTTAGATGCAATGACCCAAGTAAACACGGTCGTAATGGACAAAACAGGAACCGTTACCAAAGGGGTTTTTAAAATCAAAGAAATCAATTCCATCACATTTGAGGAAGCCGAATTTATGAAGTACTTGATGGCAATGGAAGAGCAATCTACCCATCCTATTGCAAAAGCGATTCTCGAATACAAAGCAGACGGTTCGGATTATGAAGCGACTGATGTTTCAGAGGTTGCTGGAAAGGGATTGAAGGGAACAGTTAATGGGAAAACGGTGTTGGTAGGCAACAAAGCTTTGATGACTTCAAACAACATAGAAGTTCCTTCAGAAACAGATGGTATTGTAGAATCCATCGTAATGGTATCCATTGATGGAAATTTTGCAGGTTATGTAACCATTGCAGATGAATTGAAGGATGATGCGCACCAAGCCATTAAACAAATTAGAGATGCAGGGATTTCAAAAATCATAATGCTATCAGGCGACAAAGATTCAATTACACAACAGGTTGCAAAAGAGCTGAACATCGATTGGGCAAAAGGTGGGTTGTTACCCGAAGATAAACTGAATGAGGTGGAAGAGCTCAAAAAGCAACCCGAAACCAAAGTTGCATTTATTGGTGATGGTATTAATGATGCACCCGTTTTGGCAGCAAGTGGTGTAGGTATTGCAATGGGTGGTTTGGGTAGCGACGTTGCTATAGAAACAGCCGATGTTATCATACAGACCGACCAACCCAGTAAGATTGCAAGAGCGATTAAAATTGGTCGTTCAACGCGAAGAATTGTCTGGCAGAATATTGGGCTTGCCTTTGGTGTAAAGGTTATAGTCCTCATTCTCGGGGCAGGTGGTCTCGCAACAATGTGGGAAGCCGTTTTTGCAGATGTAGGTGTTGCGCTGCTTGCTATCCTCAATGCCGTCAGATTGCAGAAAATGAAGTGGCAGGATTCTTAGAACGCTTATTACGGCCGAGCAAATGAAAGTAGTTTCAAATAAATTAAAGCTATCTTTATAAGTCAGAATAAGTCTTAATCAATGATTCACATTTTCACAACAGGTGGCACAATCGAGGGGCTGGACTATATTGATGATAGTGGTATAATGTCATCCGACGTAGGGATTGAAGATTTTTTGGATAAAGCAAATATAAATTTTGAATATACCATAGAAGGTGTTTTCAAAAAAGACAGTCGTGCCATAACAGATGATGACAGAAAGTTGTTGGCGAGCAAGATAAAGGAAACTAATGCGACTAAGATACTGATTACCCACGGTACTTTCACAATGGAAGATACTGCAAAATATATAGGAAAACTCAATTTGAACAAAACAATCGTTTTGGTTGGGGCTTTCATATTAGGTTCATCTGCAGAGACAGATGCACCATTTAATTTAGGGTATGCAATTAGCTCTTTACAGCTTCTAAAACCGGATGTTTATATTGCTATGAACGGACAAATTTTTAATTGGAACAATGTTTCCAAGAATTTAGAAACCAACAAATTTGAGCGCAATGAGTAGTAAAATAGATGTTTGGTACTTCGATACATTGGACGACTTTTTTCTATCTATTAATAGATACGTTCATAGTATTGCTTACACTCTACTTTTCCAGAAAGAAAACGCGTAGTAGTCTAAGGCGTTTCCTCTACCTCGGAATCTTGTTTGTTGCTTATAATGCTACTGGTGGTTTTTTACCAATTGACAACTTCCCAGGTCCTTTTATTTTGCAGTATATTATTACCTATGGTGTTGCCATCGCCTTGTGTGTTTATATCGTTTATTATCTCTACAAAGAGTACGATATTGTCGTTTTAAAATTCAACTCATCCATAAGAAACCTTGCTATACTCGCAAGCGTGAGTTTTGTAGTGCTGTTTCTTATCCCTTATTTCCTGACAGATTCACTTAATTCTGCACGTTTTCTATTTACCATTCCTATATCTGCTGTCGCTTTTGTTTTTCTGTTTATTTTCTATCGTCGCATATCGAATCCCAGCAATCCAAATCCTTTCATAGTAAGACGAAACAAACTCTCAATGGTAAGTGTAGCAAGTATTGCCCTGTTACCTATCTGCACAGTCATCGGCGACTATCAATGGATAACATTTACCGTAATGAACTTGGCTTTCTTTGCCATAACCGCCATTGAAGCAGATAGGTATTTGTACTTCATAGAAAACAATAACCGAATGTATGAGGTCTTTGCGTTGAAGAAAAAACAACGTGACGAATCGGTCGAGCGCAAAATCATCTATGAAGATTTGACCCGTAGAGAAATCGAAGTGGCTTTGTCAATTTTAAGTAATTTAAGCTACAGAAACATCGCCAAAGATTTATTCATTGCAGAAAGTACCGTATCAAAACACGCATCAAATATCTTCAAAAAAACGGGCGTAAAGAATAGGCGTGAATTTTTGAAGCGATTTCGGAAGAAAAAGTAAGTAAATTGAGTTTATATAAAAACCACTATTTGCAGTACCTAACAAATAATCCGTAGAAAAATACGGACTATTCCGTAATTATATACGGCACGTTTTCCTTGTACAATTACAAAGTAAAGCTACTTTACACATAGTTCCCTAAAATACAACAATGAGCCACAAATTTTATGTTCCGTGACTTTCATTTACATCATTTTGTAGGACTATGACAACCACCAATAAATCGTATCAACTAAATCCCATTTCTATGGTTTACAACGTTAAAGTTCCTGCTTATGAATTCGCAATTACAATCAAAAAAATTATTAAAGGATCTGGATGAGTTTAAAATTCAGAATGGAAATATTTTAGAACAGGCATATCTTTCCATCAAAGCCTGTCGCAAACTATTGAGTTCTTACAAAAAGGAAATCATTGACACTAAATTTCAGACGATACAAGATGAAATAAATTTCTTTAAAAAGGTAAAGCAGGTTCCTCTTATAAGGCTCATCTACTTTTCAGAAATACATTCCTTTGAGATTCAACTTCCAAAGGGCGATAAGGATGCCCAACTAAAATCGATTAAAAAGAAAATCAGCAAAATAAATCGCTTTTTCCTGTACAATATCGATTTTGGACGTTATGTAAATTCCGGTGCTACCCATTTTGACAAGGAATACTACACCAGAGATTATCTCGAAACATTCCATATAACAACTTCCAAATTTTACTTTCAAGACCCAGAGTTTTGCACACCAAGGGATATGCTACTTGGCAAATACAAGGCGTATGATTTGTTAGTGATATATTTGGATGAAAAAAAGCATCGAATTCGGAAAGGATTGAACGGCAAATTAAATGGTGCTAAACCAATTGAAAAGATACATTGGCCATTTTCAAATACAGATTATGTTGAACTCGTTTATGCACTCTGCTCAAAGGGATTGGGCAAACAGGATAATCAAGCCATAATGCAGGTTTCCAAAAAAATGCAACAGCTTTTCGATATTGAGCCAAAGGACATCTACAAAACCTATCAGGACATCAAAAACCGCAAGAACAGTAGGACACTATTTCTCGATGAGCTTTCCACCTCGTTACTGATAGAAATGGACAAAAGCGAAGAATAACAAGCTATTTTACTGTTAACAAAAGACCGTACTACGGTTGACCTACGGTCTTTTTATTTTGGAAGGCGTCTTCATATAATTTGATATGATTTAGCACACCGTTTCCACTTTAGAAGCACCATAATACTACAAAACCCATCAAATTTCAAAATGTTAAATTTTGACCGTAGTACGGTCGTACTGGGGAATAAAATCCAATAAACCTATTCAAATTTGTAGAACGAAAGTCAAATCAGGTCAGGGACTATCATTTAAAATCATAAACCCAGATAGTCCCTTTCTTTTAAAACCGTTCTATTATGCCAACAAGTATTATTACCACAGACGACCTTCGGGAATTCAAAATGGAATTGCTCGATGACATTAAACAATTACTTACCAGACAAGCCAGCGGGAAACTCAAAAAATACCTCAAATCTTCTGAGGTTATGGACTTGCTACAAGTAAGTCCAGGCACTTTACAAAATCTTCGTATCAATGGCACATTACCATACACCAAGGTGGGTGGCATTATCTATTACGATACCGAGGAAATTCAAAAAGTTATGGATGCCAACCGTGTGCACCACGGTCTAAATTCTTAAGCGATGAACTATATAAAGCTACTTAATGCGGCTTTTGAAAAGTTCTATTTTGATGACCGCCTTAACCCATCCCATATCAGTTTGTATATGGCGCTATTCCAAGAATGGAACAGTTGCCGCTTTATGGATGAATTTTATGTAAACCGTCGCGATTTGATGCGATGTGCTAAAATAGGTTCTAAGTCTACATATCACAGATGCATCGTCGAGTTAGATTCTTGGCAATACTTAACCTATTTCCCTTCCAACAATCCCTACAAAGGCAGCAAAATAAAGATGGCCATTATTGGGACAAGCGATGAACCGGTTGTGGGACAGTACAATCCCATTTTAGAACAGCTTGCGGAACAGTACCATCCCAGAGGTGTACCGCTTGAGGGACACCACCATCCCAAAAATGGACAGGTTGCGAACCAGCACCGTCCCATAGATGGACAAGCATTGGTATCTAATACAAACAATATCAAACAAGAAAACTATATAAAACAACCAAAGGGCTGGCAGGCCGTTTTTATTTTTTTTGAAGAAAAAGGTTTTGATGCTGATGAAGCTAAAAAATTCTATGAGCATTACCAGACCAGAAATTGGCAAACTGGCGATGGCAAGGAAATCAGAGATTGGCGAGCCGTAGCCATCAACTGGATGGACAGAACCGAAATATTCGACGAGGAAAACAAACCAAACAAAAAACAAGCGTCCCAAATCAAGGACAACTTGCGAACCACTAAAAACAAAGATTATGGACAACCCCTCTAAAATAACCGAAGGTGGCGTGGAATATTCGCTCGGAAAATTTGATGGTAAAAGTGTGATCTATGATTTTCCAAAAATCTTGATTTACCTGAATGCCAAAGGCAAACTTTTGTTTGGCGAAAAGTTTAGGATATATGATGAAGACAAGGATATTTTGCTGAAGCTCTGTTCCTACTTCATCAAGGATAAAGACAACTGTGAGACTTATGGTATTGACATTGACAAAGGCATTCTACTTTCCGGACCCGTTGGCTGCGGCAAAACCAGTTTGATGAAATTGTTGCGCCATTTGGTTCCACTACAAAGACCTTACGAAATGATTCCCTGCCGGAATGTAACCTTCAGTTTCAACCATCTTGGGTTTAAAACGGTTGAAGAGTATGGTAATACCAAATTTTACTGTTTTGATGATTTAGGTGTGGAACCATCTGGTAGATTCTACGGAAAGGATTTGAACGTAATGGGCGAAGTGCTCTTATCCCGATACGAGCTTTACTTACAAACCAAACACAAAATCAAGACGCACGCCACAACCAATCTCAATGCTGAAGAACTGGAAGAACGCTATGGTAATCGTGTGCGTAGCCGAATGCGAGAACTTTTTAATTTGATTGCTTTTGATACTAAAGCTGGGGATAAACGGAAGTGAATTTAAGGTATGGCTTTTTAACAACAATTTTTATTTTCTTGAATCGGCGGACAAGCCACAGTACCATAAGAACAGAATACACAACAATCCCCTTCTTTTGGTTTCAGAACCGTTTTGCAATTCTCACATTCATAAAAGAATTGACAGGCGGTGGTTGGCATTTCTTCAGCCTTTTTGTGGCCGCATTCTGGACAGGTAATCGTAGATTTTAATTGAATCTTCATTATTCTATTATTTTGTACCCCGTGCTTTCTATAGCTTTTCGGATTGTGGGCAAATCGGTTTTGGTCTTGTCAAATTCCACTATGGTATTAGCATTTTCGTAGCTGGCTTTGATAGAAATAATTCCGTCCAATTTATTGACTTCGCTTTCTACGTGTGCCTCACAACCTGCACAGGTCATTCCAGCGACTTCAAAAGTCTGTTTTTTGATATTGGATTGAGAGACATAGACGATATCCTTGGCGGGCTGTGCATAAAATAGATTGGAATAGTACGGGAAGGCCAGCATCAATGCGGCGAATAGTGTTACTATCAATAAGAACCGTTTGGATTGCCAAAACGATGGTTTCGCATCATCTTCACAGGCGCAATCTATTTCTTCCTGTGTTTTCGGTCGTAGTTTCTGGTACCAGGCAAAGACCAAAACAATAATGGTCAAGCCGATAAGATAGGGTCTAAATGGCTCGACCCAAGAGAATGTAGATGCAATTCCGCTTGTTCCAGCAATTAATGCCAAGACAGGGGTTATACAACATATTGATGCTGCAACTGCGGTAAAAATGCCGGTATAGGCCGCGGTATTTGAAGTTTTATTCGGTGCCATAATGTAAACTTTCTAAGCTGTTTTCTTTCTTGCTGAAATTGAATTGAAAATTCCATTCAAAACATTGTCCTCACTCTTTACCAGCGAATAATACAATGTTTGCCCTTCACGTCTCGATGTAATAATTCCCGCATCCTTCATTTTACGGATATGTTGGGATACGGCAGGAACACTCATTTCAAGAATGTCAGCAATATCGCAAGGACACAGTTCATTCTCTATGTTCAATAGAAATAGAATTTTCAGTCGTACCTCGCTTCCCGCAAGAGACAAAATTTTGCTTATTGCTTCTAAGCTACCTGAAGAATTCTCTATGGTTTCCTTACATCTCGATATTTGCTTCTTGTCTGCTTCGTTCCGTGTACAGGTTATTTCCAAGCTCATCTTTTTTGATTTAAAGTGGCCACAAATATATCATTATTATATTATTTAAGCAAATACTTAAATACACTATTGAATAAATTGTTTTTTATAATGTGTAGATAATAAACTTAGGTAATCTAACTTCTAAAGGATTTGTACAGTAAAATAACTTCTGAAACACATTGTAAAACAATGTCCTTCAAGCTCTTCGTTAACTCTAAAAAAATATCTTTCATAATTCTATTGATTTTTGAATGGATAATAATATCGATAGTGCAATGCGTTCAATATTGTTATTATCCAAAATATAGCTGCCTTCATCTTTATTGCTCAAAAAACCCAATTCCAATAGTAATGAGGCGCAATACTCAACAGTTTCCCCAAGTACCTGAAAGTTGGCAAACTTCACACCTCGACTTTCATAAGCAATGGCTTCACAAAGGGCTCGTTCAATTTGATAACCTATAAGAACCGATGCTTTTGAGAATTCCTTTTGTTTTCTTGAAGCATAAACCTCTATACCTCTCGCATCTGGATTATCGGAATGATTGCAATGCAAAGACACAAACAAATCAGCATTCAAGGCTTCGGCCAGCTTTGTTCTGTCTGATAAAGAAATAAGCGTATCACTATACCTGGTCAAATAAATATCCAAAGGCTTATCCATTTCTTTATTCAGCTTTAAAATGGCATTTGCAATGGACAAAACCACATCCTTTTCTTGGATGCCATTTATACCAATTGCACCAGAATCTTTTCCGCCGTGTCCAACGTCAATAACAATTCGTTTTTGAGCATCCGTTTCTTGTCCAAAAATGACACACATTTTTAGAAACAAAATCACAAAACTGACGTTTTTGAGCACTTTTTTCATTTTCAATTTTCGGGTTATCAACAACTTCACTTCAAAAATCCATAGGATTTGATGTCAAATAACAGCAACAGAATTCAATCTATATCAAATAATATTTTATTCACAAATATTTGATTTTCAGTTATTTATATTCAAATATATGTAAATTTCCAATAACGAAAATGAACTAAAAATTTAAACTTTTCCGATATGAAAAAATCACACTATTTAGCATCAATTCTTTCGCTCTTATCCACTTCGCTTTTTGCTCAAATTGGTGGCATTGAAGATTCCGTTAACGATGTAGGCGATACCATCAGGACCATATTTCCAATTTTATTAGGTGTCATCTTCTTGGTAGGCTTCCTTTTTAATGCGGGACACTTCTTTGGCGAAAATGCTGACCTTAAAAAAGGGATTACCAGAGTACTTGTATTTGTTTTGATTGCTGGCGCAGTTGTGGGCATCTTCACATACTTAATAGGAATCGTAGTATAAATGAAACGGTTCGAGGTCTATAAAAACATCAGGAAAAGGGCAGTCATATTTGGGCTGCCAATTTCCCTGTTTGCCTTAATGATGGTTTCCGTTTTGGCTTCGTTGCTCATCATCATCTTCTCTTTCAGCTTTGGGATAATAATAGGTGTATTGGTCTTCAATGCTTCCCTATATGTGGCTTTGACAAGAATAACCCACAATCCGCAACTATTCCAAATGGCTAAGGCTTTTCCAAAAATTATCAGTAACAAAAGAAATTCAGGCTTCGATTATGAACAAGATTAACCTTTCGGCATATCAACCCATCGTAGATATTCAGGACAATATCGTATTTGCCAACAACGGCAATGTTATTCTGTGCTACAAAGGTAATCTACCAGAAATCTATTCCTTATCTGAAAGGGATTTTGAGGATATGCACGGTGCTTGGTTTCAAGCTTTGAAGTCATTGCCTGTCGGAACCGTTGTTCACAAACAAGATATCTACCTGAAGAAATCTTATACTTCAGAACAACTTCCGAATTCCACCTTTTTGGAAAAAGCTACCCACGAGCATTTTAAAGGTCGTGGACATATCGAGCACAGCTGCTATCTGTTCTTCATCTTGACTAAAAATAAGGCGCTCAACAATCCTAAATATGTCAACCCTTTCAGAAAGGTTTCAAAAGGTATCGTACAGGAACTGGATGATAACATAAAGAGCTTCGCAAACTCAGTAAGTGATTCGGTTTCCTTTATCAACAATAGCCGAAAGATGGATTTTGTTTCGCTTAAAGCGGAAGAAATACAACAACTGACTAATTCCTATTTCAACGGCTTTAATGAAGGCTATGATACTGATATTTTACTGGATAAGACAAACGTCAATATTGGCGAAAACCATTTTGATGCCCTTGCCATCAATAGTGAACTGTGCTTTGGCGAAAGTGTACAGAGTAGCAAAACCAATGAGAAATTCACTTCAGACGATTTTGTGTTTCATCAAGGGTTTATTGATGGCATAGGGCTTACGCTTAACGAAAATCATATTGTTAATCAAATTTTGTATTTAGATGACAAACAGAAGTGGCGCAAGCTATTGGATAAGAAAATTGAAGAACTGAACAAAAGTTCAAATTTTGGTTCGCAGAATAAAGTAGTGCTTGGCAAAATCCAGCACATTCTCGACCAAATCAATGCCGATGATAATGCCCGAATTATTCGTGGTCATCTCAATATTGTCTATTGGGCAAAGGAAGCTAAAGAGCTCGATAAAATAACCTCAAAAATCAAAACAGAATTTAAGGAATTGGATATCATCCCGTATTATCCAAGAGGCGAAGAACGTAAGAATTATATCCTAAATAGTTACTGCTGTTTCTCTTCCAATTTCTCAAACAACGATTTATATGTAACCGATTTAAAACACGCGCTCTGTCTTTTTATAAATAACACCAATTACAAAAGTGATAACACCGGAATCATCTTTAATGACCGTGAGCATAACATTCCTGTTTTAAAGGATGTTTGGGATGAAAAGAAGAGACGCATCAAGGCAAGAAACTTCGCCATTTTTGCGCCAACAGGCGAGGGCAAGTCTTTTTTGGCCAATAACATATTGCGCCAATATTTTGAGAACGGCGTTCGCTTGGTCATCATAGACCTCGGTGGATCCTACACCAAATTTGCCAAACTCTATCCTGAAAAATACACCGTGCTTCGCTACGAAAGTGGAAAAAACTTAGGTATCAATCCATTTTATATAAGTGATACTAATGACCTCACACCTGAACGACTGGAAGACCTATCCGTCTTTTTGTTTGAGTTATTTGCTTCGGATTTAAAAGTGACCAAAGCACAATCAGTATCGGTCAAAAAAATACTGCGCCATTATTACGATAGCACTTCAGAAAATCACTCGTTGGATGGTTTTTACAGTTTTATAGAAAGGAATCAGAAAGACCTTCTGGACACCCTAAAAATCCATCCCGACTACTTCAATGTCACGAGCTTTTTGCACGTAATGTCCGAATATGTCGGCGATGGTCTATATAGTTTTCTGTTTGAAGTAAGCGAGGACCAGACTTACAAAATCGAGGACAAACGTTTGATAGTTTTTGAACTGGATGAAGTAAAGGACAACAAGGAAATCCTGTCCGTGATGCTCAAGCTCATTAAGTCCGCAATCCAAAGAACGATTTGGAAAAACAGAGCTGAAAAGGGTATCATCCTATTTGATGAGTTTGCCAAACAACTAAAGTTTGAAAACGTACTGGAAAGTGTAGAATTCTACTATCAAGCCATCCGTAAACAAAATGGTGCGATTGGGATTATTCTGCAATCCATAAATCAGCTTCCGAACAATTCAACTTCTGCGAGTATTCTCGAAAACACGCAAGTCATTTATAGTCTGAACAATGAAAAAGGATATGATGAACTGGTCAAAAGGCTCAACTTATCCAGCCACGACCTTAACCAACTGAAATCAATCAAAAACAATCTTTCCGGTCCACGCAAGTACACCGAAATGTTTATTAAGATAGGTAGAGAAAGCAACATTTTCCGTCTCGAAGTTCCGAAGGAAGTATATGCAGCTTACTTGACCGATGGACAGGAAAATGAAGAAATAATGAAGCTCTACAACGAGCATCACGATATGCAAAAAGCAATAATTCAATTCACATCTAAAACATAATATTATGAAATCGAAGATTCACGAATACCAAAACAGTTTTTTTACAATGAGTAAAACAAAAATTAAAATTTTAGTAATGACTGTAGCCCTGACCTTGTTTATGTCAGGTAATGCTACCGCACAAGGAATGCCCACTTATGACAACACCAATTTTATCAGTTTGGTAAAACAACTTATAGAATCAGGTAAACAGACAGCTCAGATGATTAAGTCTGTAAAATTCCTAAAAGATGCAAAAGAGGCAATAGAGAAAGTATCAAGCGTTGTTGAGCAACTGAGAGCAGTTGAGGAAATTGGACAGAATAATCAGCGTCTTATCAACGTAATGCAAAATGATTTGCAGGATATTTTGAATTCGCCCTACATCAAACCCGATGAAGTTTCAAGGGTTGTGGAATCTTTCGATGCCATAGTTCAAAATTCATTGGACACGGTAGATTTTATCGATGAAGTCCTATCCAGCGATTACCTAAAAATGAGCGATGCCGAACGTGCTGAAATTCTTAAAGCAAAAGAGAAGGAATCCAAACAAATGGTTTCCAACATCACTACAAAAACAAAACGCTATCGTGATATTATTTCCTTCAGAAAAATGCAGGATAAAGTCAATAACCGAGAAACCGAATACTAAAAATGACGGCGACCATTCTCTTAGGAATTGGGCTGGAATATATAGATACCGTTTTCCAGACCATACAGGCCAGCGACTTTTCGCAATATACGATTGCGGGAATGAAAACGCTCGCTGTCCTGTTCTTTCTGGTCAACATTCTCAAAAAATACAATGAAGGCATTGCAGATAAGGATGGTTACACTTGGGGATTGAGTCCAGGCGAACTTGCCAAGAATTTTGCCATTGTCATTTTGGTCATATTCTCGACACAGGTGTTAGGCTTTTTCGATGGAATCTTGGTGGCTATTGAAGGACAATATCGTGGCACAGCACCTGCTTTATTGCCTTTACAGATGCAAGATATTCCCATTGAAGAGGACGTTAGCATAATAGAGGTTGCCCAAGCTGCTATGACACTATTGTATGAAGCCTTGGTCACACCGCTTTACGGATTCAAAATATTTGCATTCATCATTAGCCTGTTCCTCTGGATATTGGATTTGTTCATCTACCCCTTATTCTTGGCAGAACGGTTTTTTCTACTCGGAATAATGCAAACTTTTTTTCCCTTGGTCATTAGCCTTGCAGTCTTTGAAAAGTTCCGTTCGTTAGCTTATACGTTCTTCAAATTATATGCAGCCGTGTATATGCTCGTTCCAGCGTTCTTTTTGGTCAATGTATTTATCAATGCCATTTATACGGAAATCAACACCAATTTTTGGGTCAACCTTTTTGGAACCGATACAGGTCAAGGCTTTTTTGCGCCTGTTGTTCAGTTAGGTTCGGTTGGATTTATCGTTTTCTTGAAATTCAAACTGTATAAACGTGCCACGTCATTCACTCTCAGACTATTTACTGCCTAAGGCAGATTAAAAACAAAAATATGAAAACACCATACAAGAATATTTACAACGTCTTAAAGCTGAATCGATTTATCGTTTTGGCGGTTGTTGTGTGTGCGTTGCTGTCCAGTACATTTTCAGTTTGGATGGTATTCAACACCAATCAAAAAGCGCTCAATAGCGCCTTTGCCATCAATACCGATGGCAGTATCATTCCGCTGAAGCTCGTGACCCAAAAGGAAAATTTTAGGGTTGAAGCTTTAGCACATTTGGATCTGTTCCATAACTACTTCTATAACATCGATGCCAGCAATTACGAACGGAACTTGGAAAAGGCGTTGTGGTTGGGCAATAGTTCCGTGGACAATCTCTACCGCCAGAAAAAAGCCGATGGTGTCTATAACCGATTGTTGCAATATTCATTGGTTCAAAAAGTACTGAGCATCGATTCAAGAATATCTGAAAATGATGGTTCGTATGGTTTTACGACGACTACCATTTTTGAAATCAATAGAGGTTCAATAATCGACACCTACGAGCTGGTTTCTACCGGAAACTTGATTATGGTTGACCGAAACTTTCCCAACAATCCACACGGACTTTTGATTACCAACTATTTCGAAAACACCTTAAAGAAAATATCAGATGAAAACTGAGCCGACCTGCCTACCGTCAGGCAGGTAATCGGCACTTAAAAACTCACTCTTATGAAAGTAGAAAAAAACAAGATTGTATTTGCAGCGGTATTGGCCGTGATTTTCATATTCCTTATTTCCTATTCGGTAATGGTAATGGGCGATGATGAAAGTGAAACGGAAAACCTTAAACAGACATTAGTTCCCGATTTGGAAAAAGACCAAAAAGAGTATGATTCCAAACTGGATGCAATTAACGACTTGAAAAAAGTACGTGAAAACAATGCACCCAGCATCTATGATGAAAAGCTGATTGATTCCTTGGGATTTTACGACCCAGATTTACCAGAACGGGAAAAAGAACGTATCGTAGATAGTATCTATGAAGCTGGCAAAATTCAATATTCCGAAAAGCGATACCAAAATTTGGGACAGAAAAGAACTGCTCGCAAAGTGGTATCAACAATAGATTCTGCTGAAGTAAAGCGGGAACAAAAAATCCAAGCTAAAGAACTGGGCTTGGAACATCAGTTGTTCTTCGCTGCTGCACCGAAACCCAATGAAATTTCAATAATCGGAAATACAGATGAAACTATTTACGTAGTTGTGGATGGCGACCAAGTCGTAAAAGCGAATACCAGATTGCGAATGCGCCTGACCAAAGCTGCTACCATCAATGGTAAGCTGATGCTCAAGAATACACCTGTGTTTGGATTTATCAGCTTTCAGCCTAATCGGGCTTTAATTGAAATTGAAAACATAAAGCACCATCCCACAAAACTCAAAGCTTTTGATTTGTCTGATGGTAGTGAAGGCATCTACGTAGAGAACAATTTTCGGGCAGAAGCCACCACCGAAGTCTTGGACGATATTATTGGCGATATCAACATACCCACAGTACCGCAAGTAGGTGGTGTTACAAAAGTGTTAAGGCGAAGCAACCGAAACGTGAAAGTTACGGTATTGAACAATTACAGATTAATTCTAAAACCTAAATTATGAGAACATTTATCCTAATATTGGCGGTGTTGATTTCCGCTTCCGCGAAAGCACAACAGCAACCCATACCACTCGACACTATTTATGCAAACGATACCAAAAACGTTGCGCTATTTTTTCCTGAGCCAATCCGTCAAGGCATAACTGGTTCAGACAATTTTGTTTTTACATACAACCGTGAAAAAGAACAGTATTTTGGGCTTCTTCAAGCAACACCTGGGAAGGAAAGTAATTTGCTGGTAGTCAATAGAAATGGTTCAATTTTTTCGTATATTGTAAGGTATAAAAAACAGCTTTCTAAGCTCAATTATTTCATTCCGCTATCCAATAGTATCGGTAATGAAAAACCGTTTGTAAAGGATTCGGTTCTTGTTGAATCTTCTGAAGAACTTGTAGATAACAGCACCTATTATTACCAGAAATTCTGCTCATATCTTCTCAATAGAAAACAGCGCATAGCGCGAATCAAGAAACGAAACGAAGGTATTATCTTGACCGTAGAGAACATTGTTTTTGATAAGGATGAACTCTATTTCGTTATCGAGATTGAAAATAATTCTACGTTGGATTACGATTTGAATTTCTTGAACCTGTCTATTGAAACGAGACAAAAAGGGAAAAGAAAATCATTGCAACGACTGTATCAAGAACCGATATATAAACATAGTCTGCCGTCCAAGATTAAGGAAAATGAAATGGCTCGATTTGTTTATGTGTTGCCCAAATTTTCATTATCCGATGACCGTAGGGCAATTTTGGAATTGAATGAAAAAGATGGCGAACGGAACATAGAAATGAAACTATCGCATAGATATATCAATAACCCAAATTAATACTGTTATGAAAAGATTAGTCATTTGCTCGCTTGTATTGTTGTTCCTTTCTTGTTCAGAAAGCACAACAAAATCCCCTTCTGAAACTGCCAAAGTTGTTGCGTCAAGCTTTTTCTCAAAAGATGAATCAGCTTTAAAAAAGCATACCACTTCTGAAGGCTATGCCAGTTTGATTACCTTACAGAATATGATGCCAGATTCTGATAAAGATATCAAGGTAGAAATTTTAGACGAAGCTGTTGATGGCGAAATTGCCTGGGTAAAATACAGCACGACCTATGATGGAAAAACAGGCATTTTTAAACTGACTAAGGAAAACGGTCAATGGAAAGTGACCAGTAAAGGTCCGAGGGAAAAAGGGCCTTTTTAAAAGATTTTTCTTAATTTTTATCGAGATTGATTTCCCAATAACCTCGTGTATCGCCTTGACGCGTTAAAAAGCCTTTATTTTTGATAGCTGTAATATGCTTACCAACAGCAGATTCATTAATACCCAAAGCTTCAGCTATTTCATTATAGGTTATGGAAGGATTAGCCGCAATAAGTTTAAGAACTTCTTTTTGTCTTTTAGTTAGAGCTTCAGTCGCATCAATTACACCACCTATTACACCACCTATTACACCACCTTTTTGACCACCCATTAGACCACCTATTTGACCACCTATTTGACCACCTTCTTCAACAGCAGTTTCTTTAGCGTTAAAAGTCATTCTAAGGAAGTTATCTGAAAAGCCAAAACTCTCTTTGCCATAGTGTTCCAAAATACGAGGGATGCCAGAACCCAATTGTTCCACGAGTTCCAAATCCTTAAAAATCCGCATCAGTTCTTTGTTACGTGGAACTGAAAAGCCCTCGAAAAATTCCTGTTTGCTCAATCCTTCCGGAAGACCGCCTGCCGATGTGATTTCAATTCTATCAGCAAAGATTTCAAACTTTGGGGTAATCTCATTGGTATAATCATTATGTACAAAGGCATTGATGATGGCCTCGCGCAATGCGATGGGATTCCAAAGGCTGGCTTGTTGTCTTTCTTTGGCCGTTATTTTTGTGTTGGTTCGGTTCTCTACGGCAATTTTATCAATGACTTGTTTTGTCGCTTTTACTAAGCATTCGTGACCATATTCGTTGCTTTCTATCAAGTCTGTTCGGGTTTTGCCCGAATACTTGGCTACTTTAATTGAAGTGTTATTCTTATCTGCCAAGAGATAGCCGGCATAATTGAATGCGCCGTTTTCGGTCAATAGTTCCAAGTTCTTTGCAAAAGCTTTACCAAGGGTATGACCCGATTCCTCGTAGTAGATTTTCAACTGGCTAAAGCTTAAATCTTGACGACCCGCTTTAATTTTGCTGATGGAATTTCGGGTGCGCTTGGCAAAGAGCTCGTCAATCATTTTTTGTGGCATCGGTTCAGCTGCTGAACCTAAGCGAATAAAACAACCCTTTTCACTCATCCCATATTTTTTGAGATGATAGGGTTTTTCAGGACCGCTCGCCACAATAACTTTCAGGATGTTTTTACCATCTCGTTCCTCACTCACAATATCAAACAAACCCAAAGCTGAAGGACGGATATTGTTCTTCAATCTATCCTTAATCTTCAATTGGTCGCCATCCGCATCAGCCAGACCGTAAGTGTTCCCTTCCTTATCAATACCGATATAGATAATGCCGCCTTCACGATAGTTCAAAAAAGCAATGACCTCTTTTTCAAGTCCATCGGACAGTTCTCGTTTGTATTCTATGCGGTTTGTTTCGGTCATTATTTAATTAAAATCGGACAGTAAAGATAATGATATTAAATTGTGGGAATAGATATAAACGGTTACAATAAGATTACAGTTATACCGAATGCAGGAAAATGTTTGTTAAAACTAAACTGCTTTGAAATGTTAAAATCCTGAATATGTTAATTACCTTTGGTGGTTGTAAAAACTATATTTTATGGATAAAGGCGCAAAATTTTATAGATGTGATTTTCAAGTACACAGTCCAAGAGATATTAATTGGACAGGTGTTCGTTTTGGTGTAAACGCTGAACAAATAGCAAATTTATCAGAAGCTGAAAAGCAACAAATCGACGAGAATCGCGAACAATTTTGCAAGGAATACTTAGATAAAATCAGTAGTGCTGGAATCAATGCTATCGCAATGACTGACCATCACGATGTGGTCTTCGTCCAGCATTTGAGAAAAGTCGCCAAAGAGCAGAACGAAATACACGAATTAATGGGCGAACCAGAAAAAATTGTAACAGTATTTCCGGGTATTGAACTTAGTCTTTCCAATCCAGCCAGTCAGGTCATAATTATTTTTGATGCTGATTTCGAAGATGCACGTCTTAATTCTGTTCTCAATTTTCTCGGTATTCAGGCTACAGACAAATATGATAAACAGACAGTTCAAACTCAAAGAATTTCTCAAGAAGTCATCAGCAACCTTTCCCAGCTTCACAAAATCTTGGATGAAGTAAATTATTGTAAAGGTAGGTATATCGTTCTTCCAAATGTTGGTAAAGGTGGTCAGCATTCAATCATACGCCAAGGTTTCCAAGAGCATTATATTAAAATGCCCTGTGTTGGCGGTTATGTCGATAAAGAAATATCGTCTGAATCTGGATATCAAAATAAAATTAATGGTGGTGATGTAAATTATGGTAATAAAAGTATAGGTCTTGTATCCACATCTGATAATAGGTATGAAGATGGACGTGAGTTTGGAAAATATTCTACTTGGGTAAAATGGGCAGAACCTACTGCAGAGGCAATTAGACAGGCGTGTTTAGCCAAGGAATCCAGAATATCCCAAGCCGAACCAGAAATGCCACAAATATTTATTGAAGCAATCGATGTTACAAACTCAAAATTTTTGGGAAGTTTTAATATTAGATTCAATCGTCAATATAATGCATTTATAGGTGGAAGAGGAACGGGCAAGTCAACCATATTGGAATACATCAGATGGGGACTATGCGACCAAACCGTAAAAATTGGCAACTACCAAGAGCTGGATATCATTCAGAATCGTCGAGATACTCTGATAAAGAAAACCTTAACCGCTGTTAGCGGTGAGGTAAGAATAACAATGGTCAAAAATGATGTACGGCATATCGTTAAAAGAAATTCTTCAAGCAGGGAAATACTTTTGAAGATTGGGGATGGGGAATTTCAAAAAGTTAGTGAAGAGGATATCCGTAAGGTACTGCCCATCCAATCATACAGTCAGAAACAACTAAGTGATGTAGGTGTTAAGACTGAAGAACTTAAACGATTCATAGAGCAACCTATAAAAAGCAGCTTAGAGCGTATCTCATATAAGTTAGATGAAACAAATCTTAAATTAAAAAATGCTTATAACCAACTGGTGCGCAAGAAAAAGGTACAGAACGAGATTGCCAATTTTAATATTGAAGGTAGTTCTATTAAAGGACAGGTTAAGGGTATTCGTGAATCCTTAAAAGGTATTTCGGAAGACGACCAAAAAACGATTGATAAAAAATCAAAATTTGAGTTAGAAAAGACAATTATAGAAAATACTGAATCTGAACTGACCCTTTTTGATTCCAAAACAGATGAACTTCTTGAACTATTGAAGTTGTACCCAGAACCTATTGAGCCTTTCCTTGAAGATGTCGAAAACAAGGAATTAATAGCTAAACTTGATACCGAAATCAATTCAAAATTCAAGAACATCAACGATGCTGTTCAAAAATTAAAGGATGTCTTTAGTGAAAGTGGATTGAAGGCATACAATGAAATTATTGAAGAATGGGAAAAAAAGGAAGCCGCATTCAATTCTGAATATGAGGCAGCCAAGGGCAAATCTCAATCAAGTCAAGAGCAATTATCAAACATAAAAAAGCTGGAAGACCGTCTGGCTGAAATCAATAGTTTAGTTGCCGAAAGAAAATCTGTTATTAAAAAGCTTGGAAATCCTGAAGTTGATTATAACATCCATAATGAAGAATGGAAAAACTTACACATTGAAAAAGTCGGTGTCTTGAACGACCAAGCAACAAATTTTACGGATTTGTCAAACAACCTTATAAAAGCAATAGTCACTAAGAACATCAATCTTGCAAATTTCAAAGAAAAATTTCGTTCTATTCTTGAAGGAACAAGAATTAGGGAAGAACGAATAGATGCATTGTTGGAAAATATTCGCAGTAAAGCAGACCCTATTACCCAATTTATAGCTGTTTCAGAAGAACTACGACTATTGGCTGAATTCAAGCTGGATGAAGATAATCCAGAAGATTTACCTGCAACACCAATTTTGGATTCAGCAGGATTTTCTGAAGACCATAAGCTAAAAATTCAATCCAAAATTTCTACTGATGATTGGTTGCAATTAACAGCAACGGAATTGGAATTCAATCCAGAATTCTTTTATACAACAAATAATGAGCTTGGGGACGAAATTCCTTTTCGAGATGCATCTGCTGGACAACAAGCTACTGCACTTCTTACAGTTCTACTTAATCAACCAGGAATACCTTTATTGATAGACCAGCCAGAGGATGACATTGATAACCGAGCGATTGATGCAATAATCAAAAACATTTGGAATGCTAAAAAGAAAAGACAGTTGATTTTCACAAGCCATAACGCCAACTTAGTTGTAAATGGTGACGCTGAATTAGTAATATGCTGTGATTATAAAGATGCAAGCTCGCAAACCAGAGGTGTTATAAAAGCTGAAGGCGCAATTGATAGGAAAAAAATAAAAAACGAAATTACTTCAGTAATGGAAGGTGGTGAAAAGGCATTTAGACTTAGAAAGGATAAATACGGCTTTTAATTTAACTAAATATAGACTTCGCCTCATCATAAACCCGCTCAAAATTAGCCGCTAAATCCGCCTGAGAAAATTGCTTGGATTCTTCAGGAAGCTGCCGCTGAATTCTTGACAATTTAAACTGCACTTTCTTATCCTTACCATCAGCATAGGTTATAAATTCGCCCTGTTTTAATCGAAAGAAAACGTCTGCTCTAATTTTCGGGATTTCTTTTTCGCCCGTTGTGATTCGCGTATCAAAATCGAGATTATGGCCTCGGCTGATGCTTTTGGTTGGGTCTTTGATGATTTCAAAAAAGCGCTCATAGTATTTGGCGGTGTCTGGGTCGTTGACTTTGCCAAAGAACTGGTAGGATAGGTTGCTCAAAATCGCTTTGCTTGCCTTGTCGCCGTACATCATATCGTTCTGAATCTTATCCTGCATTACGTAAATGGTGGCAATATCATAACTTCTAAGTGTTGCCGGAATTCGGTGCATATTCAACAGGCGAATCGTTGGTGCTTCTTCCATCAACAGGAATGACGGTTTGGAATTTCTTACACTCATTTGTTTAGTAATGGTGTGAATGATTGTGGCAATTACTGGCGAATAGGATGTTTCATATTTAGGGTTGTTCACTACAGAAATGATTGCAGGATTTTCCTCGCTATTGATATTCAATGGCACTTCATCTGCGGATAGTGCCATAAAAATCCGCTGTGTACTAATTCGTTTTAGCGCATTTGCCAGAGTACTTTTAACACCAGCTGTCTGTCTATCTGAATCCTTACCGCTAATAAATGCATCTGCCATTGCTCTCGATGTGGTGTTGGTTTCCAGAAATTGGATAAGGCTATCGGTATCGAGTATTTGATAAATGGCTATCAAATGTGGAAGCGTACAGTAGTTGGGATAGTCGGTTTTCAGTTTCCAAATCAATCCACCTATCAAGCCTTCAGCGGCATCGTTAAAGAATTTTGTTGTTCCAGTAGTCCCGCTTTCCCTTTGTTCCAAAAGGTTTTCAATCAGCACCCTTGAAACCTCATTTACGCTTTCCTCATTCTCTAAATAGCGTGGCGCAATAGGATTTACCCTATGGATGATTTTATCAAAGGAAATGACCTTAAACGGAATATCGCTATCCTTGAAAAGCGGATACGCCATTTCGGTTAATTCAAAATCCTTGTAGTCGTGAATGATTCCACAAAAGCGCTCTTTCCAGAAATGTTTTAAAAATCCATATACTACACTTTCGGTCTTTCCACTTCCGGCAGAACCGATGATGGATGCGCCCCTTTTGATATTATCTAATTTGAAATTTCCTTTGGTTGTTACAAAATTGACTCGGTACTTGCTATCGCCATTCTGTACGGTTTCAGTTTTATGCAGAAAGACATACAACCCTATATTAATTAGCATTAGCGGGCAGACCAGATACAGCAATATCGATACTAATTCGTTCACTTGGGTTAAATAGATAACCAAGCAAGAAAGCATTGTGAAATTCAAGAATAGTGCGTACTTGCTCACTCGAAACATTGCATAGGAAATGATACTGGCCACAGCAATAATTGAAAGTATCGTTATGAGATTGTCTATTTCCATACCCTAAATTCCTATTGAACTTGATTTGATTGCCACTTCTGCACCACGTCTTAACCGCTTGAAAACCCGAAGTGCAATTTGTGCTTGACTAACTGGAATACTTGGCACTATCGGTAATCCTGATTTGGTAATCATTTTAAACGCTAATGCTTTTTCGTTCGCTGGTAATTTCATCAAGGCGGCGAAATACAAGTTGGGGTTTTTTATAAAATCCTTTCTTGCTTTGTAGGTCTCGGCAAAGTTGCGTTTGTAGCCAAAAGTTTTGTCGAACGTTTTTTCTGCTTTCGCGAAAAAGGCATCTCTATCAAAACCACGCTTTACCTTTTTGCCGTGCATTTCAACTTCGGAAGCTTTGTGTTTACTTCCTGGGGAAAGACTGACCGAATTGGAAGCATCCTTTCTGCTCACGATGATATGGATATGGCTTTGGTTTCCATCCTTTTTCATTCCCTGGACAATCCGTTTGTCATTTTGCTGGTGTGGTGCTTGGCGTTCCAATTTGGCAATTTCCTTTTCCATCCTTTTAATATTCCCTTCAGCTCGCCCTTCTTGAATGTTTCTGATTTCGGTTTTCAGCTGAAGAATTTTTGTAGCAAAAGGTTGGTTTTCTTTAATCTGAAAATCTGTTCCCTTGAATGTTCTTTGGTGTTCAATTTTCGCATAATATTTTATGTCATCGATGGTTATAGGTCGCCCGTTTATTTCCCGATTGAAACCGGCAACATAATCTTTCATCAGCTCACGGGTGTAGGTTTTTAAATCTTGACTATTGTTCTGAAGTTTTCGCAATTCATATTTTGAAGGACTAACCGTAATCGAATAAAACTTGGGTTCTTTCTTTTTTAATTTTGCGGTGTTTCCATCAATTTCTTTGACCACTTCTTCAGCGGAAATCTCATCGCCATAGTGGTTAAAAAAGTGTTCCATATCCCGCTGTTCCAAACCTTGATTTTCCTTTTCCAAATAGCCCACAAAATCAGCTGAACTTTGTGAATAATTGTTGCCTAATTTTTGAGGTGTGATTGTGATATACATAGCTCAAAAAATTAAAGTTGATTACTTGTGTTTTGCTTTTCTCGAAAACGGACTTCCTTCTTTTCTTCCGCATATTTCTTTTCTACAATCAGCGGTTTTTTGGTTGGCTCTTCGGTCTCAAAAAGGGACTGAATCATAGCCACCGTAGGTTTGGTTTGTGTCTTTTCTACATCTCGCATTATGGCAATAACCGCATTGATTCTTTTGAGTAATTTAGCTTCGATGGTTCGCCCTGTTGGTCCTAATTTTTCCTTTGGCGATATTTCGTTGTAGAAGAAAAAATCGAGCATCGTGGACATCGCCTCGGTGTGCGATTTGAAGTATGTGCGTGAGAAAGTTTGGAAACGTTTTGCGGTTTCCTTTTTAAATCTAATTCCAGTAAATGAGTCCATATTTCGCCGATTTGTCGCAAAATCTTCCCTAAAAATGGGCGTTTCCAGCCCGTTTGTCGCAAATCGTTGATTGTCAAGAATTTAAAACATATTCAAATCGCTGGTTATCAGCAATTTGAAAACGAAAAGGAATCCGAAACATCGCGCAGCGTGTTACCCTCTTGCTATTCCTTTTCGTCACGCGCAAGCGTGACAAAAATCCATACAATCCGGCTAAAAAGCCGATTGCCATTTTCAGGGAAAATGATTTTCCGATATGTTATTTTCCGATGTGTACGGTTATCGGCGAAAGTCGAAAAGTGGATAACCTTACGTAAAATTGAATGCTGAATTTCAGCGAAATAAAGATACGTTTTTTTCTTGACTATATATTAATTGCATAGAAAAACACCTCTAAAAATTCAGAGGTGTTCTGATTTAAAAATTGCCAAAATTATATATTGAAAACGTATGTATAGGAATATAAATTCCGAAGAGCTTCTTCCTCAATCATCGTTTCAAAACAACCATAATTTTCTTTTACGTATTTGCGAATGCTATCCCCAAATTTTCGTTTCACATCTTCTTTGGAAGTTTCCAAAAGTCGGTTTTGAGCTTCTTCGCTCAAGTCTGTAAAATTGAGATATACCATAGCTTTAGATTTTACAAAATTCCGTTATCAGAAAAACTATAATAATCCCCATCTGGTGCAAATATCAAATGGTCAAGAATGGTAATGTCGAATAGTTTGGATGCCTTTTTAATCTTGTTCGTTAACCTTTTATCTGCATCGCTTGGTTCTAATTTTCCACTTGGGTGGTTGTGCGTTAAAATTATAGCTACCGATAAGGATTTTAAAATGACGGCAAACAAAATTCGTAGGTCTATCAATGTACCTGTAATTCCACCTTGCGAAAGTTGATATACACCTTTCACTTTATTGCTGTTGTTCAACAGAACAACTTTGAAGGTTTCTTGTATGCCGATTGTATCTTTATCCCAATCCTCAAAGAGCAGTTCTGCCGCATCTTGTGAATTACTTATTTTCTGCCACATTGATGATTTTAACCCGCCTTTGTAGCTAATCTTTATTTCGTTAACTTGTGCTTTCATTGTGCATATATTTAAATGTGTGAATAATGAAAAGAGGGCGCAACTTTCGAGAGGAACGCCCTCTTTGTTTTTGAAGATTACTTGTCGTCTTTGCTTCCAAGTAACAGGATTTCATCGGCTACAACTTCTGTAACGTAGCGTTGGTTGCCATCATCGGTGGTGTAAGTTCGGGTCTTTAGTTTCCCTGTAATTCCAACCTCTTTGCCTTTTTCGACAAACTTTTCCACAATTTCGGCAGTCTTGCCCCAAGCCACTACGGTGTGCCAGTTGGTGTCCGTTTGCTTTTCGCCTTTGCTGTCTTTGTAATACTCGTTTGTAGCGAGTGAGAAGCGGGCTACTTTCTTACCGCTTTCAAGGTTCGTGATTGTTGGCTCTTGTCCAACGTTTCCAATTAACTGTACGTGATTTCTAATAGTACTCATAATAAAATATTTAAGTGATTTATATTTACCCTATTGATTTAAAACAGATTAAATTTTAAGGGGTGTTTGTTCTTTTCTTTCGTGCACCGCACAATGGATAGAGTGGGTTTTGTCAAGACTTTTTGGGAATAAATCAGGTGTGTTTGCGACGTAGTAAATTCCTTGGAATTTCAAGGAAGTAGAAACCTTATTTTTCACTAAAACTTGTACAGTCTTGACAAGTTCCATAAGGGCATTAGCAATTCTTTTAAACGCAGTTGCGTTTGAGCGTACCGACAGTTAAGCGAGATAAGTAGCTGTGGTTAAATTAGAATTGGTTATGTCGTGCCTGTTTTTCGACGCCCCGAAAAACAAGAAAGGCTTTATCCATTATAAACCCCTTAAAATGTGTAAGACAGCGGTTTGGTTTTTAAGGATTTTCGAGTGAGGGCTCAAGAAGACCGTGCCGAAAATCCTGTCAAGAAAATCAAGGCGATGGCTTTCCGATTAGAAAAGCGGACTTAATTCACGATTTTGGCTCAGGAATGTAGTGTTCCTTCCCAGTCCCGAAGTTTCGGGACGGGAAGGGTTAGCGGAATGGAAAGCTGAAATTGGGGATTGTGTCCAAGAGATATGTAGTGAAGCTCTTTCCCGAAGTGAAGTGGTTGCCTGCTTTTTCAGCAGGCGAGCGTGGAATGTAGGGGAATGTGCTGAGGGGTATTTTAGCTAAGATTTATTTATTCAGGGAATAGTGGTGCTGCTTTTTCTAATAATTCTTTTGGTGTTCTCGTGAGATTTAGCTTTTCAACTTTATTGTCCACAAAGAAGGAAAAAGGCTTATACGATGACTTTAACATTGCAATACCTTCCTCTTCAGAACGAGGTTGCGGTTTTGCCTTTGACAACTCAAATCTTAGGTAATCTTCCTGATACTCCAATAGGATATCCCATAAATTCATTTTTTTTGATTGAAGAGCTTCTTTATTGAACATTAGTGTATCAATATCTATGATAACCAAATCTTGGACTCTGGAAATATCTAAACCATTTTCTTCCAATTTGACAAGTTCATCCCGAAACCAACCGTTGAGAATGGCATTTGCTCCTGCTGTGTTAAACATTCGATAATGTACAACCAATATCGGCCTGATAATACCTTTTTTCGAAGGAAACTGTGAGTCATAATCTGCTTTACCTTTGAGTAAAATTTCAATATTTGTTGCCAATTGTCGAACTGCTTTAGGTTTTCCCTTCTCGTTCTCAAACAACTTTAGCCTGAGCTCGGCTTCAAGTACTGTATAATCAGGACTTGTTTTTGATTCTTTAGATATTAATATATCCTTAGACTCAAATAGCATTGCTCGTTTACCATTTCTGATATAATAGTCTGGCGCTCCATCCATCAATTCATCAAGTTCCTTTCCTGATTTTTGAAAATATCGTTTTCCGAATATTTCTCTTAATAATGTATCGAGTGCGTATTGCTCACTATATTCGTATGTTTTAAGGCCATATAAACCTTTAACTTTTTGGTCATTTGGCAACTCATCGTTGATTAGCTTCAACCTAAAATATAGTCCATTGTATATCATTTCTATTACAAATAATGGCGATATAATACGGTATTTTAATTCTTCAATCTTGTACAGAGGCCTACTTCTTAAAGTCACAAAATCCAGCTCTGCAGCTATATCATCTGGGGATAGAATATGCTTGTCTATAAAATCTTCGTGGACAGGGTCTTCGAGATGTATCTCTGTATGAGTTTCCTTATCCTTCATTAAAACTGAATAAGTGATACCTAAAAGGCGACGTAGGTATTCATTGTAATTCTCAACGCCATAATATTTGTAAAAGGCATTTAACAACGGCCCGCATTGCTCAATACCAGAAAGAAATTCAAAATACGACACCGCACGCAGAAACTGGCAGGTAAATACTTTATCGGTTCTAAAGTTTATTAATTCATAATTGTGAAATTGCAACATTAGGATTGCTTGAGCAGCAGTAAACTGTAAGCCTGATTCTTCATCGGCTTTTTTTTGTTCGATTCCCCTATCGGTAAATGAGACCTGATTAAGGTGCAGGTAAGCTCTAAATATGTCACGCTCCATTTCCTCGTTGGTCTTTTCTGTTTCAACATCCTCGGAAATATTGTCAAAGATATATTCAAAGAACAGAAGGCTACTACCTACATACGGAATTTCGTAATCAGATATATCATAGTCTGCTTCTGCTACGTAGCTCAAGAGATTCTGGTATGCTTCATTGGCAAAATTCTGATTACCTTGCGAGAAGAACATATTCATAAAGGCGATTACATCACTATATTTTGATTTTTCTGTATCAAATCCAAGAAAGTGAGAACCTGTTTTCAATAAGGTATCACGACTTATTCCACTCAAATATTCATCAATAGATTTTCGATTCTCTTTTGGAAAGCAAGCTTCAAATGTAACACCAAGTTTAATTTTCATATTTCGTATTTAATCAAACAGTCAATATACTATTTATTTACAGAATCAGATATTGAGAAAAAGAGCCAGCACGAATGCCGACCCTTCTTCAAACAACAAAAGCTAATCGTTGAGTTCCTCAATTTGCTTTTCAAGAACAGTAAGGCGCTCTTTCAAACGTGCTTCACGCTTGTTCCTTTTGTCGGCATATTCCTTTTCTATGCTAACAATCTTGGATTTGTAATATCCCTGCATTGCGTTGTAAAATGAAATGTTCGTCAGATTATTGACGTGATTGCTTTCGCCAAAATGCACTTGCTTTGTGAGCATATACCGTATCAACTTATGGAAGATTTCCTTTTTGAACTTCTTCTTGAAATTCTCTACCATTTCAACTTTGGTCATCTTTGAAGTTTCCCCTAAGAATTTTGAGAAATACTTTTGTTGACTCATATAGTCCACATTGTTCTCAAATAGCGATATTGAGAATGCGACCATTTCATCTTTTGAAAGTGTCTTCTTCGTATCAATGTATTTGGTCTCACGAATCATCTGCACAACTTCTTCAAACTGCTTGTTGTTCTCTATTTGCTTCTTACGGATTTCCCTTTCGTTGATTTTTACGATTTGTTCTTCAGGCGTACAATCTGCCATTTTTCTGTTGGTCAATGGTGCAGAATATTCCGTAGAATCATTTTTGGATTTTTCAACAATCTTAACAAAGATTTCCTTGTGCTGGAATGAATCTGGATGAAACATAATGCCATTCTTATATGCATCTTCTTTTGCTGAATTAAATTTTTCCAATGCTTCTTTATAATCCTGCATAGCTTCATCGAATTCTGCCTTTAATTCATCTTCAGAATAATCATAATGCTGATACTCTTTCTGAATAGCTTCGATTGTTGGCTCAATCGGATTCTCTAAAATTTCAACATCATCCAGTAAATAGACTTTCAATCCGTTCTTTTCCAATTGCGATATAATGAGCTGATTGTTTTCGTCATCTACCCAATACTGTCGTATTTCAGGAATTAATAAGATGTTCTCTTTCTTGGATTTCTCAATCAGGTTCAAGAACGATTTATTTTTCTTCGTTTCAAAACAGGCTGCTTTCGTGCAGACCATTTTACCATCGCCGAACAGATTGCCTTGATTTGCCGCGTTGAAAGGACATTCAACGCAAGACCCAGCTTTCGGAACCAATTTTTTGTCGGCCACATCAAAAGATGCTTTTTCCAAGTCATAGGTCTGGTCTTTAATCATCCTGTTTATCTGATGTGCACTAAAATCCTCGCCCATTGTTTCCAACATCATTAGCTGTTCTTCAGGTTCAAAGAGCGCAACACCGACACCCAATGATATGGTCATTTCGCCATTACGGACAAAGTTCTTAAAACCATCAATCAATCCAGCCAGTTTAAGTCGTTGTCTGATAAAGTTATCCGTTCTACCCAACCGCTTTGCGATTTCAGATGCTGAATACTTTTCGCTTAGGTAAGCAATCGCCTCGGCTTCTTCGGTAGGCTCGACATCCTGTCTTTGCAAATTCTCGATAATCTGAACTTCCAGAATATCATTGTTCTCATAAGTCCTAACGATACTGGGTATAGTCTTTTTCCCTGCTAATTTACTTGCACGATATCGGCGTTCGCCCATCACGATGATGTAATGGCCATTTAGTTGCCTGACGGTAATCGGTTGCAACACACCGTGCTTTTCGATACTCTCAGAAAGCTGCTTTAACGCATCCTCGTTAAAGGTCTTTCTCGGCTGTTCAAGGTCAGGCTTGATTTTACCCAATGGTAAGTTCTGAATTTGAAGTGCGGATGATTTCTTTCCGTTTACTTCTTTCTTGACAGTAGATTTCGCTCTACTGCGCTTCTTTGTGGTACTCGCTTTTGTTGTCATAATACTCAAATTTTTGATTAAACAATATTTGAGCAGAAACCAAACGGAAGATAAAATCTTGGCTCAAAAGGAAACGGAATAAATGAGTAGGGGAAGAAGCGTTGGCTTTATGCCGTAGTCTTTTGATGGAAGTATTTTACGAGTTTACCTTGCGTGTATATTGTATGATAATAAACCCCTCTTACGAAGTACAGAGGTTGAGATAACCTAAAATTTATTAATCCTCAATACAGAAAATAGTATTTGGCATCAAATGAAAGGATATAGTATTAAAGCCAATTTGGTTCTGAAAAAAGACAAAATGTTGTACCTATGTTGTACCTGAGCATAAAAAAAGCCGAGATTTTCATCTCAGCTTTTTTCGTACCGAAGGCGGGAATCGAACCCGCACGCCTTGTGAGCAATGGATTTTGAATCCATCGTGTCTACCAATTCCACCACTTCGGCATATTTTATTGCGCCTTTCGAAATTTGGATTTTGAATCCGGCGCGTCTACCAATTCCGCCACTCGAGCATTTTTTAATGAATTGGATGGCAAAATTAGTAAAATAATCGTTTTTCACCATTAAATAAGTGATAAAATAAGAGCAAGAGTTGAAATAAATTTTTAAATTTGCACCTTGTTTTTAAAAAATAAGTTTTAACTCATTACATAACAACATTTTACCCTATGCCAACCGGAGTTACAGAAGCAAAGTTTTTTGCATGCAACCAAAGTACCGAACTTGCAGAAAAAATAGTAGCTGCCTATGGCGCTAAATTAGGTAAAGTAATTACATCAACCTATAGTGATGGTGAGTTTCAGCCTTCTTTTGAAGAGTCGGTAAGAGGATCAAGAGTATTTATCATTGGTTCGACACACCCAAGTTCTGATCACTTGATGGAAATGCTTTTAATGTTAGATGCGGCAAAAAGAGCATCTGCTAGACATATTACGGCCGTATTGCCGTATTATGGATGGGCACGTCAGGATAGAAAAGACAAACCCAGAGTACCTATTGCGGCAAAATTAATTGCCAAAATGTTAGAAACTGCAGGTGCTACAAGAATTATTACCATGGATCTTCATGCAGACCAGATCCAGGGATTCTTTGAAAAACCAGTAGATCATTTATTTGCATCTACTATTTTCTTACCCTATTTGCAGTCTCTTAATCTTGATAATCTTACTATTGCATCACCAGATATGGGAGGATCTAAAAGAGCCTATGCCTATTCTAAAGCATTAAAAAGTGATGTAGTAATATGTTATAAGCAACGTGCCAAAGCCAATGTAATTTCGCATATGGAATTAATTGGTGATGTTACCGGTAAAAATGTAGTATTAGTAGATGATATGGTAGATACAGCCGGAACGCTAACAAAGGCAGCAGATTTGATGATGGAAAGAGGAGCAAAAAGTGTACGGGCCATCTGTACCCATCCGATTCTTTCTGGTAATGCCTATGAAAAACTGGAAAATTCAAAATTAGAAGAGTTGATCGTTACGGATTCTATTCCGTTACGACAAGAAAGCAATAAAATTAGAGTGATTACTTGTGCAAATTTATTTGCAGATGTTATGAACCGCGTTCATAATAATAAGTCGATTAGCTCTAAGTTTATCATGTAAATTAATAATTAATAAATTTTAAAATGAAATCATTAACAATCAATGCATCTCAAAGAGAAAGCGTAGGCAAGAAAGCAACAAAGGCCTTACGTAATGCTGGACAGGTACCTTGTGTTATTTACGGTGGAGACACTATTGTACACTTTGCAGCGCCAGAAATTGCTTTCAAAAATTTAGTGTACACTCCAGACGTTCATACCGTGGTTATAGCGTTGGATAATGGTACAAAAATAAATGCCATCTTACAGGATATTCAATTTCACCCTGTAACGGATAAAATTTTACATATAGATTTTGTTGAAATTTTTGACGATAAACCAATCACTGTTGAACTTCCTTTCAGAACTGTAGGAAACTCTCGTGGTGTGCGTAATGGTGGTGTACTACGTTTCAACTTAAGACGTATCAAAGTAAAAGGTCTTTCTTCAGATTTACCGGATGTAATCGAAGGAGATATTACAAAACTAAAAATTGGAAACAAATTATATGTTACCGATGTAGCTAGTGACAAGTTTACTATCCTACACCCGGATAATACGGTAATTTGTATGGTGAAAACTTCTCGTACTGCTGTTGCAGATGATGACGAAGAAGAAGAAGAAACTGAAGGAGCAGCTGAAGGAGCAGCACCAGCTGCCGAAGCATCAGCTGAAGGATAATCCTGAAGTTTTAATACAATATAAAAGCATTCTGACTCCATTCAGAATGCTTTTTTTATTTTTACACAGAGCTATAAGGGCGTCCCTACGTTATACTACGGTCGGGCTATACGCTGTATCTTTTCATCATCGCTTCTCGATACACCGTGCAAAAAAAAGCACGGCACTCGAAGTGACGATAAAAAGGATGCCGCTGCTATCCCTTACGCAAATAATAAATAGTATATGCTTTCTGTTCTCAGAAGATTATTTCAAAAAAAAGAAAAAGAAACTCAAGAAGATCTTATGAAAAAATTTCTTGTTGTCGGTCTTGGCAATATAGGTCCTAAATACCACAATACCCGTCACAATATAGGATTTAGAATTCTCGATGCTTTAGCAAAAGCAGAAGATCTCATATTCGAAACTCAAAAATTAGGTGATCTTACAACCTATAAACACAAAGGAAGAACACTTATCCTTCTTAAACCTAATACCTACATGAACCTTAGCGGAAAAGCTATTCGTTATTGGTTAACAAAAGAAAAAATTCCTTTAGAAAACCTACTGGTTATTACTGATGACATTAACCTGCCCTTTGGTACAATTCGATTAAAAGCAAAAGGCAGTGCCGGTGGTCATAATGGGTTAAAAGATACCGAAGCGCAACTCAATACCTCGAAATATTGCAGATTTCGATTTGGCGTAGGTGCAGAGTTTAGCAAAGGGAGACAGGTCGATTATGTCTTAGGAGAATGGAGCGAAGAAGAAGAATCTGCAATGCCAGAACGATTAGAAAAAGGAATTTCTCTTATTAAATCTTTTGCCACAGCAGGACTAGCACATACTATGAACACCTTTAACGGAAAATAATGAAAATGTCTCCAAACATTTTTTTACTTTTACAATTGCTTTACATTTCAGTTTAAGAAATAAGCTATAATACACGAATTAATGCTAACCACAATAATCATTAGCGAATTCTGTCTGACTATTGAAAAACAAAAACAGTAAGCAGATGAAACGCTATACAGATGCCAAAACATACGACAATGATTCACCATCGGTAGTTACCATAGGTACTTTTGATGGTGTACATATTGGTCACAAAAAAATAATCGAACACTTAATCGAAAGTGCTAAAAGCAACGGATTAGAATCTGTTGTGCTTACCTTTTTTCCACATCCGAGAATGGTACTTCAGCAAGATTCTGATATTAAACTCATTAACACTATTGATGAGCGCACACAGATTCTGGAAGAAACAGGGCTGGACAACCTGGTTATTCATCCATTTACAAAAGAATTTTCTCGTCTTACCGCAGGAGAATACGTACAACAAATGCTTATCGAGCGTCTTAATGTAAGACATGTAATTATAGGTTATGATCACAGGTTTGGCCGAAACCGTAATTCTAATATCACCGATCTTGCATCCTATGGTATTCAAAATGATTTTACCGTAGAAGAAATCTCTAAACAAGATATTGATGATGTAGCTGTGAGTTCAACAAAAATACGTCAGTCCCTTTTAGAAGGAAATGTGGCTAAAGCAAATACCTACCTTGGATATAATTTTATGTTAACCGGTAAAGTTGTGAAAGGAAAAGAACTTGGGCGTAAACTAAATTACCCCACTGCGAATTTGCATATCAAAGAATCCTATAAATTAATTCCAAAAAATGGAGTATACATTGTAAAATCTCATATTAACAGTAGAATCTATTTTGGCATGATGAATATTGGCACTAATCCAACGGTAAATGGCACA
The DNA here is from genome assembly GCA_947497175.1 of uncultured Aquimarina sp. Taxonomy (GTDB): domain Bacteria; phylum Bacteroidota; class Bacteroidia; order Flavobacteriales; family Flavobacteriaceae; genus Aquimarina. The sequence goes on from CANMFM010000004.1 coordinate 404,685, forward strand.
GATCGAACCATAGAGACTCATTTTTTTGATGCTTCTTTTAATTTGTATGAGAAAAAAATACAAATCGAAATGCTAAAACGCGTAAGGGATGAGAAAAAATTCGATTCTATTGAAGATTTACAGGAGGCTATGCAAAAAGATGAAGATTTTTCTCGTGATTACATAAATTCTCTAGTATGATCAATCGCTGGTTATTTACTCAAATAGATAATAGTGCTCTTATTATCTTTAGAGTTTTTTTTGGATTTCTTATTGCCGCAGAAGCTATAGGCGCTATTTTTACCGGCTGGGTTAAAAGAACACTTATTGAACCCGAATTTACGTTTAATTTTATAGGGTTTGACTTCTTACAACCCCTACCTGGCAACGGAATGTATTTTTATTTTGCCGTAATGGGAATTTTTGGTCTTTTGGTAATGATCGGTTTTAAATATCGATGGAGCATGATTGCCTATACTGTGATGTGGGCGGGTGTCTATTTCATGCAAAAGGCGTCATACAATAACCATTATTATCTTTTGTTATTGCTATGCATACTTATGAGCATACTACCGGCCGGAAATTATTTTTCTATAGACGTAAAAAGAAATCCATCGCTTAAAAAGATTTCAATGCCTCGTTGGATTGTTATTGTAATTATTGCCCAATTATGGATCGTTTACACCTACGCCTCGGTAGCCAAATTATATCCAGACTGGCTTGATTACACCGTAGCCAAAAACCTTATGGCCGGAAGAGCTTATTATCCTATTATCGGAGATGTAATACAAGGGCGGTGGGCACATGTGAGCGTAACGTATTTTGGAATTTTATTTGATCTATTGATAATACCGCTTTTATTATGGAGAAAAACTCGTTTAGCAGCGTTTTGCTTTAGTATCTTTTTTCATTTATTTAACTCTATCATATTTCAGATTGGTATATTTCCATATCTGTCATTAGCTTTTACTGTATTCTTCTTTTCTAAAGAAAAAGTACACCATATTTTTATGAAAAAGAAACCTTTCTACACCGCTAATGAAATAAGTATTCCTTCCTACAAAAAAATAGTACTGCCCATAATGCTTGTTTGGTTTGTTATACAAATAGCACTACCTGTGCGTCATTGGTTTATCCCCGGGGATGTATTATGGACCGAAGAAGGCCACAGACTTAGTTGGCGTATGATGCTTAGAGGGCGATCGGGTAATACAAACTTTTATGTAGTTGATAAAAATGATCCCCAAGCCAAACGAAATTATATCAATAAACGAGAATATGTTTCTAAAAAGCAAATGCGTTTAGTGACGACCAAACCAGATGCGATGTGGCAATTTGCGCAACGTCTTAAACAACACTATGCTTCCAAAGGAAAAGATATCGCCGTATACGTAAAAAGCAATATCTCTATAAATGGTAAAAAAAGTAAACTCTTTATTGATCCTGACGTTGATCTGGCCAATGTGCCCTGGAATTATTTTACGACCAATCCCTGGATTATTAAATATAGTAATCAAAAAGACTAAGGATTGTGCTTTAAAGTAGTTCGATTCAGGTCGAAAAAACATCTAGAAAAAATTAAATTTTAACATTTGATTATATATTAAGTGTTTCTATTAAATATAACTTCATAGTGTAAAACCAACTTTAATCATTACACCTATGAAAAACATTTTTTCTGTCCTCACTATAGGACTATCCCTTATTTTATCGACAGGTTGTCAAAAGCAATCTTTGGATTCAAATTATCCTAAAAGTCTAGAAACTATTGCCCCCAATGACATTCAAGCTATCGTAAACGAAGCCATATCTCAGACTTCAATTGAAAAAAAACAAAAAGGACCGGTACAAACGGTAGATTTTGTTGATTTATCCAGATATACCGGCAGATGGTATGAACTTGCTAATTTTCCATCATTTTTTAGTAAAAACTGCTCATGTACGACTGCAGATTATGCTCCTATTACAGAGGGGATCAGTGTTTTTAACAATTGTACATTAACCACTACAGGGATGTTTAATTCGATAAATGGTACGGCCGTTGTTGTAGATCAGCAAACCAATGCCAAATTAAATGTGTTCTTTGGTCCGGTCCCGGGAGATTACTGGATTATTGATCTTATTGGTTTTGAAAAAGACCAACCTTACGACTTTTCGGTGGTAAGTGGACCTAATAGGGATAGCCTGTTCTTATTAAGCAGAACACCCCAAATTACAACATTCAAACAAAAATTAGCCCTATTTAAAATTTTTGTGAATTTGATCGTACAGGGATATGATTTAAATACATTAGAGTTTACTCCTCAAGCCCTTGATTGTCTATATCCATAGACAATCTTATCTTGATCGACAACTGCTCTTAAGCAATAAGCCCCGTTATTATTTTTTATATGAAACGGGGCTTTTTACGATAAAAATTCAGGTCATAATTTTACTATCTTTTTTCAATTAAAACTAATTACTAAACATTGTCGATAAATTCTGAAATATGTATTTAATTGAATTTTTGACTTTGGGTAGACGCATTATTTTTTAAGTTAAAAAAAATATCTTACTTGAAATTAAATATAGTGTACTCCCCTCCTTGACCTCAATTGGTATTTCAATATTGATAATTTTGATTAAGACAACGATTTCCGAAGCTATATTTGATTGAGCACATATTTATCGGTAAACTGCTCATGCTTTTGACCCTGAAATACTAATTTGTTACCGTATATCCATTAAAAAATAAAAAACCTTTACGCCTTTAGAAATGTCTGATACCGTTTTATTTATGGTTTTCCTGGTTATTGGGTTAAGCTCCTGGTCTATGGTCTACTTACCTATGATTGCCAAAAAGATTAAGGTCAGCTTTACTATTTTATTGACTGTACTGGGCGTACTCATATCATTTATTTTTGGTTCTTTTTCTCTACCATCCCCATTAGATCACACCTATGCCTTTATTAAGTATAGTGAATTTATTGTTATCATTAGTGTTCTTATTGCCGGGGTAAAAATCGGACTTAAGTACTCGATGAAGGAATGGAAAACTCCTATCAAGTTAGTTCTGATTGCCATGCCACTTTTTATGCTAAGTGTTGCCCTATCATTTTATTATGTACTACAACTTCCATTAGCAACGTCGGTACTAATAGCAGCTGCTCTGGCGCCAACAGATCCGGTTTTGGCTTCTGAACTCCAATTGCAAAAAAAACAAAAGGCTAAAGATAAAGATGTGGGTCTTCGATATTTATTAACTGCAGAGGCTGGTCTTAATGATGGTTTGGCCTTCCCTTTTGTTTATTTAGCCATCGTATTATCGACAACACCAAATTTTGGCAGCGGTGATCTTATCGATTGGTTATCGTTTTATGTAGTATATAAAATTGTTGTAGGTATTATTTGTGGAGCATTGTGTGGAGCCATTTTTAGTAAAAGCGTATACCCGTTTTACAGTAATAACTTATCGAAATCCAAATTAGGGTTTGTTGGCTTATCGCTCCTCTTAACCGCCTATGGTGTAGCAGAGCTCTTGAATGGTTATGGTTTTTTAAGTGTGTTTTTTGCAGGTCTATTGTCTTGTGTTGTCGTGCATAAGAAAGGTATTAAAGTTAAAGAAGCGCCAATTCTCCCTTTTATAGAAGATATCGAAAAATTTTTGACTGTGATCTGGTTGATCTACTTTGGGGGGTATATAATGGTATCCGATCTATTCGTAGGCTTAAACTGGAAAATGGCTGCTATCGTCCTGTCGACAGCACTGGTGATAAGGCCACTTACCGCCTATTTAGCAATTAGCCAATGTAAATATGAGCTGAAGGAAAAGATCGCTGCCAGTTTTTTTGGTATCCGGGGTATTGGCTCTGTTTTTTACGTAACCTATGCATTGAATAATGGTCAATTTGAAGACGCCGAATTGATAATAAAAATTGTTTTCCTCACCTTGCTTTCCAGTATATTGATACACGGATTGACAAGTAAACGGGTGTTGAACTTTGTTCAGGGTAAGAAATAACATTTTTTTAGATATAGAATTAATCACGCAACCTGGTTTGGCAGATTGTACCTTCGATTTACAATTACAAAAACTAAGCGTCCCTTTTCGTACTCAGATAAATAACTTGTTAGATTGGACTCCCGTCTCTGCTGGTATTTCAAGACATTACTACAAAGGCAAAAGGAGTACAGAAAACCCTGGTGATAGTGGTTTATTATTATTTGAGATAGGTTTATTTCAGACTTCGTATGGTTTGAGTGATTATTAGATAGAAGATCGTGTTAATGATAGTATTTAATCAAGTTATATCTGCGGATTGAATACCAATCAAAAAGCCTCTGATCATAATACTTCAGGTAAATTTGAACAGCCCTGGCAAAAGCCAATGCTAATGAAGCTCTTTTTAAGTAAATCAATCTTAAGTTGGAATCACATAAAATTATTGTAAAAACAGGAGCTATTCTACAAACTAGTGTAATAGATACTCCTTTAAAACTCAAAGGTAGAACTCTATCACAAAGTTATTCAAGATTGAGAAGATCTTGGAGAAGAAGAGTTTAATAAAGAATATCCAGATAATTTAGATAAAGAAGCTTCTAGGCTAAAAAACAAGGTAACTACCGTTACGGCTACAGAGAGCATAGTGTTGCATATAACCTGTTGCAAACTCCTCTAAATAGGTTGTGGTACTGGTACAAAAGGATGCTACATCTATTATAAGGGGTTCAAAACCTATTAGAAGCGCTGCAACACTCATTTTAAGGGCCTGTGCAACCTACTCGAAATGGTATTAAACTGCTTCGAACCAGTACAGAACCCATTACAACCAGTACAGAACCCCCTCTTACCACAACTAGGACCTATTAGAAGCGATAACAAACCCCTTCGAGACACCTACTACAGTGGTTCGAAGCAGCTCGACACCTATTCGAACCGGTATAGAACCATCTCGTAAGGGTTCAGAACCTCCTAAGGGGTGGTTCAGAACCACCCCCCTCGGGAATATTGTGAGAAAAGGTATACCAGAATGATTTACCGATATCCTTCGGGTATTTTGAGCCTATTGATGTAATTTATGTTACCTAATAAACATCTTAGTCTCAAAAAATAAGAACAGTCAAAAGTATATGATGTATCAAAGTAAATAGAAGTATTGAAGGTAGAATTGCTGGAATACCAACCCGTAACGCTGCAAAAAACTCTTTACGTAAATAAAATCAAAACCCAACACGCATTGGCTTGTAATCTAGTTTTTGAAATGGATATCGAGAGTTCTTTTCTAAACTTGAAAAAAAATCTATAATTATCTCTGCAAATTACGCTTTTAAAAACCACGCTTTTCTTTAAATTTGCTCCTTCATTGCGATAGGGGTAGCAGTGGCATCCTTTTTTGTAGTACGCTGAGCTTGTCGAGGGGGACTACAAAAAAGATATAACGAATAACCCGGTAATCGCTCAAAAAAGAAATCATGTTAGTAGTACAGAACATCTTAGCCAATAAAGAGGAGTATATTAAAGCTCTAGCAAAACGTAATTTCGATGCAGCACCAGTTCTAAACCAAGTCATTACTTTGGATGAAGATCGCCGTGCCACGCAAGCTAAACTAGATAATACACTCGCTGATTCTAATACCTTTTCTAAAGAAATCGGCATATTGTTCAAGAATGGAGAGCAGCAAAAAGCAAATTTGCTAAAAGAAAAAACAGCTCAGCTTAAAGAAACCTCAAAGGACTTATCTGCCAAACTAACTGAAATCCAGGAACAACTTGCAGAACTTCTGTATACCATACCAAACATACCACACGATTCTGTACCCGATGGTCAAAGCGATGAAGATAATGAAGAAGTATTTAAAGAAGGAGAGGTACCACAATTAGAAGATGGTGCGTTACCACATTGGGAGCTTGCCAAAAAATATGATATTATAGATTTTGAATTGGGTGTTAAAATTACGGGAGCCGGGTTTCCTGTTTATAAAGGGAAAGGCGCCAGATTGCAACGTGCTTTAATAAACTATTTTCTTGATAAAAATACCGAAGCGGGTTATAAAGAATATCAGGTTCCGCATTTGGTTAACGAGACTTCTGGTTATGGAACGGGGCAACTACCGGATAAAGAAGGGCAAATGTATCATGTAACGGGTGATGACTTATACCTTATACCAACCGCAGAGGTGCCGGTAACCAATATGTTTAGAGATGATTTGCTTCAAGAAAGTGACCTTCCTATTTGTTGTACCGGGTATACGCCTTGTTTTAGACGTGAGGCGGGTTCTTATGGAGCTCATGTTCGTGGGTTAAATCGCTTACATCAGTTTGATAAGGTTGAGATTGTGCGTATCGAAAAGCCGGAAAACTCGTACCAAGCCCTGGACGGAATGGTTGAACATGTTAAACATATTCTGAAAGAATTAAAATTGCCCTATCGTATCTTACGTCTTTGCGGTGGTGATATCGGATTTACTTCTGCCCTAACCTATGATTTTGAGGTATTTTCTACGGCCCAGGATCGCTGGTTAGAAATCAGTTCTGTATCTAATTTTGAATCCTTCCAGGCGAATCGCTTAAAATTGCGTTTCAAAAGTAAAGATGGGAAAAAGCAACTTGCGCATACCCTTAATGGAAGTTCGTTAGCATTACCCAGAGTACTTGCCGGTATTTTAGAAAATTATCAAACTCCCCAAGGGATTAAAATACCAGAAGTATTAGTACCCTATTGTGGGTTTGAGTATATAGATTAGATTTTTTAGGCACAAAGAATCAGAGTTTTTGAGCTACATGGGCCAAAGCAAATTGCTTAAAGGTTTCCAAAATATTCAAATTTATCTTATTACTTGCCTAGTTCCTGTTTTAGAAAAACTAAGTCTTTGCGACTAGGCTTCTTTGTAACTTTGTTACTTTAAAACTATCTTTACAAAAAAACTCGCATAATGCGCTTTGTCTTTCTATATATAAGTTTGTTTTTAACGCTTTCGGTATTCTCTCAGTCAGAACAGTTGGCAAAAAACTATATGCAACAAGGTCAATATGAAAAAGCACTTTCGATTTATAAGAAGCTTTATAACAAAAACCCGAATCGCAATAGCTATGTATTAGGTTTGGTAGAATCTTTTCAGCAATTAGAACAGTTTAATGAGGCTGAAAAGATCTTAGTACAAAGAGTAGAAAAAAACCCGAATAATGCTCAGATTATAGTAGAGCTGGGGCACCACTACGACCTTCAGGAAAAACCGGAACAAGCCCGTTTATATTATGATAAAGCCATAAAAGTATTTGAAAACAGTGATGTAAATCATGCTTATTCGCTAGCGCAAACTTTTGAAAAATACAGTTTATTAGATGAGGCGGCTTTGGTATATGAAAAGGGAATGGAAAACAATCCCAGGGCAAATTTCAATGTACAGCTGGCCAAAATATATGGTGAACAAGGTAAGCTTGAAAAAATGTTCAATAGCTATTTATCATTGCTACAGCTGCAACCAAATTACATTACTATAGTACAACGAAATTTTAGTGATTATATCTCTGACAATCCTTCGAGCGAAGCTAATGTCATTTTTAGAAAATTATTGATCAAAAAACTGCAGCAAAACCCCGATATCCTGTATAATGAAATGCTAAGTTGGCTTTTTATACAGCAAAAAGAATATAAAAAAGCATTTGTACAGGAAAAAGCCATTTACAAGCGTAAAGAAGAAGGTCCGCAGGGGATTATCGATTTAGCCAGAATTGCTATTTCCGAAAAAGATATCAAATCTGCTACAGAAATTCTTAATTACATTCTTGAAACCCCTGTATCCAAAGACCTGAAACTGACAGCCCACAAGATTATTCTGAAAGCTAAAGTTGATACCGCTAATAAAAAAGAATACAAATCAATAGTAGAACAATATAATGCCGTATTTGCAGCGTATGGAAAATCCAGAGAGACTATTGGTTTGCAAATAGACTATGCTCATTTTTTAGCGTTTAACCAAGATAAAAAACAAGAGGCTATTGCTTTTTTGAAAGACATCATCAAAAGAGAACGCTTATCCAGGTTTCAGTCATCACGGATTAAAATGAAAATCGCTGATATCCTGGTATTAGATCAAAAATTTAACCAAGCCTTGATCTATTATACACAAGTACAAAACGCTTTGAAAAATAATTTTTTGGCACAAGATGCTCGATTTAAAGTGGCAAAAACCAGTTATTATAAAGGTGATTTTAAATGGGCACAAACACAACTTGATGTTCTAAAATCTTCTACATCACAACTCATCGCTAATGATGCAATGGAATTAAGCCTTATTATTAGCGACAATTCTCAGGAAGATTCTACCCAAACCGCACTTAAAATATTTGCAAAGGCTGATCTTTTAGCTTTTCAGAATAAAAATGAGGAAGCAATCGCCATGTATGAAAAAATCCTAACGCAACATCGAGGCGAAAAAATAGAAGACGAGGCTTTTCTAAAACAGGCAAAGTTATATGAAACAGAAAAACAGTTTGAAAAAGCAAAGGTTAACTATTTAAAAATCATTGAGTTTTATAACGATGATATTTTGGCCGATGATGCCTACTACTGGTTGGCAGAATTATATGTTAATGAACTAGGAGCCCCTGAGAAAGCAAAAGAATTATACGAAAAGATCATTTTTAATCACGCCGATAGTATCTATTTTGTAGATGCTCGAAAAAAATTTCGGGCGCTGCGGGGAGATGCGATTAACTAGTGGTTAGTGGTTAGTTTTTAGTAGTTAGAGGATATTTAATGTTAATACAAATATTGGATCAAAGTTTTTTACACGATTCTATGGCTTAGTATTTTATAATTAAGGGAAACTGTTAATTTTAATTTAATATTAAAATATTCTTGATATGTTTTTCTTTGATATGTTTGATTTTAATAGGATTTCATACTTGATATGGAAATTCTAAATTTACAGCATTAATTTCAAAGTTTGAAAATATGAATGATATAGAAAGAAAAAAATTGCTGTTTATAATTGAGAAACATCAGTCTAATTATTCTCTTGAGAAACACAGGTCGAAGAACATAGAAGAGCACACTAATGAATTTATTAGGGTTGTAGAGAACGAATTCAAAAATATTATTGGAGCTCTTAGGTATAGCGAAACTGAATATGAATCACATACTCGTGTCGTTCTAGCTTCTATTGATATTTCTAAAATTCTTTCAAAAGAAAATTAATTAACAGTTTATCGAACTAGAAAACCTATCCAATCTTTGCTTCTTTGTAACTTTGCGACAAATTCTATAAACCACCATCTAACAACTAATCACTAATATGTACATTTATAACGTTACAATCAATATTGAAGAGACCGTTCATGACGAATGGCTAACCTGGATGAAAAATGAGCATATCCCCGATATGCTTTCTACCGGTAAATTCACAAAGGCTTTAATGACCAAAGTATTGGTCGAAGAAGAAATGGGTGGAATTACCTACTCTGTACAATATACAACAAGTAGTAAAGAAACCCTGCAACAATATTATGATGAAGATGCCAGTCGACTAAGGGCAGAAAGTGAGCGATTTGCCGGTAAATTTGTAGCCTTCAGAACCGAATTAGAAATTGTGAGCGAACGAAATGGCTAAAAAAAATAATAAAAACCATACGTTAAACCATAGGAATACTACCGAAAAAACAGCAGTCCGAGCCAAAAAACATCTCGGTCAACATTTTTTAAAAGATGAAAATGTAGCAAAAAAGATTGGTGATACTCTTACACTTAATGGGTATAAAAATGTGATTGAAATTGGCCCGGGAATGGGCGTACTTACCAAATATATTCTCCAAAAAGGACTCGACGTAATAGCAATGGATCTTGATAACGAGTCAATTGAATATCTAAACACTAGTTTTCAGTTAGAACATAATGAAGCTATAAAAGACACTAATTCTTTCCAGGTTTTAGAAGCCGATTTTTTAAAGTATGATCTAAGTACGTTATTTATCAAAGAGCAATTTGCCATTACTGGTAATTTCCCCTATAATATTTCTTCGCAAATAGTTTTTAAAACTTTGGAAAACAGGGATCGTATCCCCGAATTTACCGGAATGTTCCAAAAAGAAGTTGCGCAACGTATTTGTGAAAAAGAAGGAAGTAAAACATACGGTATCCTTTCGGTGCTTGTACAGGCCTTTTATGATGCAGAATATTTGTTTTCGGTTCCTCCGGGTGTTTTTAACCCTCCTCCCAAAGTAGATAGCGGTGTACTACGATTAATCCGAAAAAAAGAATACACCTTACCTTGTGATGAAAAATTATTTTTTAAAGTCGTAAAAACTGCTTTTGGTCAACGTCGAAAAACCCTAAGAAACAGCCTTAAAATATTTCAACTTACAGACGACATAAAAGGATTAGACATCTTCACCAAGCGGCCAGAACAATTAGGTGTTGATCAGTTTATAGAACTAACAACTATACTAGAAAGGCTTTAGTTGTTTCTTAAGTGTTATTCCTACAGCGGTAGGAACCCGAAAAACAAAATACACTTCTGTTTAAAACAGAGTCTCAAACCCTAATGGAAAAGTTCGGTTCATACAATTTTAAAACCTAAATTATGGTTTTAAAATCAAAGCCCCACGAATTAAATTCTTTGGTTATCTTTGTGAGCGTTTGCGCAAGGGACCACTAAAATAGCCAGCTATGCAATTTAAGATAACCAGAGAACTAATCGAACAGGTACAACACCTCATTCAAGAAGAGGGTGATGGTCGTCTGCGCCAAATACTCGATGAAATTCACTTTGCTGATATTGCAGAGATCCTTAGTGAGCTTAGCCTTGCAGACGCTACATACCTTGTCAAATTATTAGATAGCGAAAAAACCTCTGAAGCCCTAATGGAGTTAGAAGAGGATTTTCGTGAACGCATTCTCGAAAAGCTTTCTCCTAAAGAAATTGCAGAAGAATTAGAAGAAATGGATTCTGATGATGCCGCCGATGTGGTAGCAGAATTACCTGATGAAATTGTAGAAAAAGTAATTGCCGAAATAGAAGATGAGAAACACGCAGAAGATATTAAAGAACTGCTCTCTTATGAAGAGGATACTGCGGGTGGGCTTATGGCCAAAGAATTGGTAAAAGTAAAAGAAACCTGGACCGTTGCAGGATGTGTTCGCGAAATGCGCAGACAAGCAGAAAATGTAACCCGGGTGCACTCTATTTATGTAACAGATAAAGAAGGAAAACTCAAAGGTCGATTATCACTCAAAGATTTGCTTACCGCTCCTGCCAAAACACATATTAGCGAGGTATATATCCCAAAGGTAGATTATGTTAATGTAGATACCGAAGGTGAGGAAGTGGCACGTATCATGCAAAAGTATGACCTTGAAGCCATACCGGTAGTAGATCACGATGGTGTATTGGTAGGCAGGGTTACTATTGATGATATGGTAGATTTTATTAAAGACGAAGCCGAAAAAGATTATCAATTAGCAGCAGGTATCTCTCAGGATGTAGAAGCAGACGATAGTGTTTTAGAACTCACAAGAGCTCGATTGCCCTGGCTTGTCCTTGGTTTGTTTGGTGGACTGGGAAGTGTTTTTATTATGGAAGGTTACGAAGAAGCTCTGGCACAATATAAAGAACTGTTTTTCTTTACCCCTCTCATTGCCGCTATGGCTGGTAACGTAGGCGTACAATCCTCGGCCATTATCGTTCAGGGTCTGGCTAATGATATCGTAAAAGGAAGTCTATTTAATCGATTACTAAAAGAAATAAGTCTAAGTCTAATTAGCGGGGTTACTCTTGGCATCCTGGTGATACTTTTCGGTTTTTTTGACGGGATGGATCTTATATTTAGTTTTACAATAGCTATTTCGATGTTATGCGTTATTATTGTAGCCGCTCTGGTAGGAACCTTTGTCCCTATCATTTTAGATAAAAGAGGTATTGACCCGGCCATCGCAACCGGGCCTTTTATTACCACGAGTAACGATATTTTTGGAATTTTTCTATTCTTTTCTATTGCCAAACTTATTTTAGGATTTTAGGCAGGCTGCAAGCACCGTGCTTTTCACTGTAGTTTTACAAACCATTGATTAAAGTTTGTAAAAGCTGCCGTTACAATCACTGCCTGAGATCAAAATTATTGTACTTTTAATCTATAAAGTTTCCTACATGAAATCAGAAATCTTCCAATACCAGCTTACCGTTCCAAATTCTGCTATCGACGATATGAATCATGTAAACAATGTAGTCTATCTGCAATGGGTACAGGATATCGCAAAAAAGCACTGGGAGTCCAAAACTGATGACACGATTAGAAATACCTACGTATGGGTGGTACTCAATCATTATATTGAGTATCATCATCCAGCATTCGAAAACGATACAATTACCTTGCAAACCTGGATTGATCATCATCGTGGAGTAAAAAGCGAACGACATACCAAGATTATCAACGCACATACTCAAAAAGTATTGGCATCTGCAAAAACGATGTGGTGCTTGCTCTCTAAAGAAACGTTAAGACCTATTCGCATCACAGATGAAATAAGTACCTTGTTTGTTCAAAACAGTTAGTCCAAATGGAAGCAATCAATATCAAAGAAAAATTATCAAAATTTGATAAACAATGGCATCCGCATCGTATTGCCATGGTAGATAATAATCAAGTATACCTTGCAAAACTTATGGGTGACTTTGTATGGCATAAACATGATAACGAAGACGAATTGTTTCAGGTCATAAAAGGAACACTTTATATGAAATTTAGAGATAAAACGGTCACCGTTAATCCTGGAGAGCTTATTGTAGTACCCAAAGGTGTAGAGCATTGCCCGTCTACCAAAAATAATGAAGAAGTTCATGTACTTCTTTTTGAAAAAGCAAGTACTAAACATACCGGTGAGATACAAAATGAACGCACGGTAACACAATACATTGATATCTAATATTCAATTCTTTAGTGTTCAAAATGAAAATACGAGAAGCCACACTAAAAGATTATGATGCCATTTGGAACATCTTTAAAAAGGTTATAAAAACAGGAGATACGTATGTATTTGATCCTCAAACTCCAAAAACAGATCTGGCAAAACATTGGTTTACATCGTATATGAAAACATATGTGGTAGAAGAAAAAAATAAGATTTTAGCAACATATATTTTGAAACCCAATCAAATAGATTTAGGATCTCATATTTGCAATTGTAGCTATATGGTAGATCCCGAATCTTTTGGAAAAGGATTAGGAAAAATGATGTGCGAGCATTCTTTAGAAAACGCTAAAATAATGGGATATAAAGCGATGCAATTTAACATTGTGGTGAGCACAAATATTCCTGCCATCAAACTTTGGGAAAAATACAGCTTTAAAATCATTGGAACCATCCCTAAAGGGTACAAACATTCCTCACTAGGATATGTAGATGCATATATTATGTATAGAGAAATTTAAAAGTCATAAACATGTATGTAAATCGAAGAACATTCATAAGAAATACCGGATTGTTACTTGGATATAGCCTACTCCCTTATTCTAATTTATATTCAGATTCAAATCAAAAACAACTCGGGGTTTGCCTTGTGGGATTAGGGTACTACAGTACCGATCTTTTGGCACCGGCATTACAACTCACAAAACACTGTCGCTTAACTGGAATCGTTACCGGAAGCCCCTGGAAAATTCCTAAATGGCAAAAACGATATACTATTCCTGATAAGAATGTCTACAATTACCAAAATATGGGTCGAATAGCAGATAACCCGGATATCGATGTAATTTATATTGTGCTCCCTACCGGATTACACGCTCAATATGCCATAAAAGCCGCTACTACCGGAAAACATGTATGGTGCGAAAAACCAATGGCCAGAACTGCAGTAGAGTGTCAGGCTATTATTGAAGCCTGTATAAAAAACAAGGTAAAACTTTCAATAGGATATCGTATGCAGCATGAACCCAATACACAAAAAATTATGAGATGGGCTGATTCTAAGCCTTACGGAAAAATAAAAAGCATTACCGCTGAAGCGGGATACTACGATTCTCGATCTGATCATTGGAAACAAAATAAAGCCCTGGGCGGCGGAGCCATGTATGATATGGGTGTGTATCCGTTAAATGCTACGCGATATGCAACAGGTGAAGAACCCATAGCTGTGCTAAAAGCCAGTCATACTACTAAAAGACCAAAAATTTATACCGAAGTTGATGAAACCACGCAGTTTACTTTAGAATTTCCATCTGGTGCTATAGCAAATTGCAAGACTAGTTTTGGTGCAAGCATGAACAAATTACATATTCATGGTGAAACTGGGTCCTATGGCTTGAGCCCTTTTCAGGCGTATGGCGGAATACGAGGTAAAACAAGTGATGGTATACTTTTAAACCAAAGAATACCTAATCAACAAGCTCAACAAATGGATAATGATGCTATAGCAATTATGAATAATACTCCAGTTATGGTTCCCGGCGAAGAAGGCATGAAAGATATCAGGATCGTTGAGGCGATCTATACATCAGCAAAAAGTGGTAAAAAGATATCTTTATAGCTATATAAAGAGGCTTAATCAACGAGGTATCTCCTCGTATTTCTACTAGAAACTCTTTCAAAAAAGAAAAAACCACTCAATTGCTTGAGTGGTATTAGTCATGAATAACATGGTAAACCCTTAATTTTTAATAACCATTTTCTTAGAATCGATCCTATTACTCCCTATATATAATGTATAGAAATAGGTCCCATTGGCCAGCCCATCACTATTAGCATTCAACTCGCCGTTACCAGTTTCTTTTAAAACAACACTAGAAAATACTTGTCCTAAAGAGTTACTAAATACAATCGAAGCGTTTGTAATTCCGTCTGGCAAATAATATTTAATCGTAGATGTACCGTTAAATGGATTCGGAATATTTTGATATAATATTGGAATATTTGACTTGTTGGCAGGGGCTTGGTTACCTATATTTTGTTCTAAAGCCTCTAAACGACTCAATAAATCATCTATCTGAGCCTGCTGAGCTACATTTTCTTCTTGTAAAGGGGCTACTATTGAAGAAAGGTCAACCGTAACTGCATTTCCATTTTCGATTTCGATAGTAAGATCGGTTCCGTTTAGACTTGCGGAGGTTAAATTCTGGCTATCCGTATTTACAAACGCCGAAAAATCAACTGAATTACCGTTACTAATACTTAAGGTATTGTTAGTCAAATTAATAGTCTGACTATCTGTTCCTATCCCATCTTGCAATGCTGAAAGATCAACACTATTACCTCCTGCAATAGTTAAATTGCCATTAGAAAAGCTCAACGTTTGCGCATCTGTATTATCAAGGTATTTTGCAAGATCTACTGTGGTACCATCATTAGTTAAACTAAGCGTATTCCCAGATAAACCCAGATCTTGTGCATCGGTATTGTCAAGATATTTTGCAAGATTAACCGTTTGACTCGCAACTCCGTCATTTTCTAGTGATAGCTCGAGACTATTTCCATTTAATTGAAATACATCGATAGATTGATCATCAGTATTATCTAAATACTTTGCAAGATCTACTGTAGTACCATCATTAGTTAAACTTAATGTATTATTAGTAAGCTCTATATCCTGTGCATCGGTATCGGTTACCCATGCAGTACCGTTCCAGAGATATAATTTATTCTCTTCGTTATCATATACCATCATTCCATTCTCGCCGGTTCCTAAACTGGTTGTAAATGTAGTACGTTGTGCGGTAGTCATACTATTAATCAAAAGTCCTTTATTGGTGGCTTTCAGATGCATAGATGCATTAGCATTAATACTTGGAAATGCGCTACCGCCCCCAAAACCAACACCTATATTCCCGTTTTTACCCATCGTCAATGTATTATTGGGTGTACCGGGTTGTATTTTGAATGGCAGTTTACTACCATTAGTTACATCACGAATAAAAAAATTACTTTCATTTCCGGCCAAATCCCAAACCTGAGCTTTCCAGCCAGCAGAGCCATCCTGATTTAAGCGCATTGTGGGAGTATCTCCGTCGGCTACATGCAATTCTATAGCTCCGGGGTCACTTATTCCTATACCGATATTTCCGCTATTTGCAATTCTAAAGGCATGATTAGGAGCACCAGCATCTATCCTAAACGGAGCTTTTCCTCCCGTGACATCATCAATAGAGAAATAATTGCTTCCACCATTACTGCTATCGTTAAATGTAAAACGCCAGTCGTTTGATGGAAAAGAGCCACTAGCTGAAGTATCATCAAATAGCATTCGAAGGTTATCTTCGCTCATTACAAATGTATTGAATCCAAAACTATATCCGTTTTGTGCGCTTCCGCCTATTTGCATAGAGCCTTGCACAATAACGTCATCTGTAAAAACCTGGTCTTGAGAAAATACAGCAATCGGTAATAAGAATAAAATAGTAAATTGTAAGTGTAGTTTTCTAATCATATTTTGGGTTTAAAATTTAAAAAATGCGAAATTAACTTTTAACTTTTCTTTAAGGAAATTTAATCTGTTAAATAATGGTCTTTGATAGTTAGATTTATACTTGCAAAGATACTTCGCAATGACTTGTGATCGTATTCGTAGTCTTACGTATTTATGATAACGTCGGCATCGACAACCCGTCAACCTAAAGTACTATTTGTGAATGAAGTATACATACCTAATGTGGAAACAATTAGAAAAATACCCTGAAAGTAGTATTTAGCGAAATCAAACATAATCCTACCTAGCCATATCCTTAACAACCACATTTGATACTAATAAGAGGAGTAACATCTTAAATATTTCTAAAAACAAGGTTGATGACTTCCAAAATATATACGTACCTACTCTTTTATTATTTACTTTTGATATCGTAACTAATACAGCAATGAAAATCCTTCACCTAGATACGAATCACCCGCTACTTCTTAATCAATTAACGGCAGCAGGTTTTAAAAATGATGAAGATTATACTTCATCCAAAATAGAAATCGAAGCTAAAATTGCCCAGTATGATGGGATCATCGTTCGAAGCAGATTTCCTATCGACAAAAAATTTTTAGACGAAGCCATAAATCTTAAGTTTATAGGTCGTGTAGGTGCGGGATTAGAAAACATTGATATCGCTTATGCCCAGACGTTAAAGATCAAACTATTTAACGCTCCCGAAGGCAATCGCAATGCGGTTGGAGAACATGCTTTAGGAATGATTTTGTCCTTATTTAATAAACTAAATCAGGCTGATCAAAGTATTAGAGAGGGTAAATGGCTTCGCGAAGAACATCGAGGTATAGAATTAGATGGTAAAACAGTAGGAATTATTGGCTACGGAAACATGGGTCGAGCCTTTGCCCGAAAACTTCGGGGCTTTAATGTCGAAGTAATCTGTTATGATATTCTTGAAGATGTAGAAAATAGTGATGCTACACAAGTAGCCATTGATGAACTCTTTGAAAAAACAGATGTATTAAGTATTCATACCCCCGAAACATCTAAAACTATAGGTATGATCGATACCAACTTTATCAATAAATTTGAGAAACCATTTTGGTTGATTAATACCGCCCGGGGTAAAAGTGTCGTCACAGCAGATCTGGTCAAAGCATTAAAGAAAGGTAAAATATTAGGTGCAGGATTAGACGTATTAGAATATGAAAAATCATCCTTCGAGAATTTATTTACTTCAAAAAAGGAGATGCCAAAAGCGCTAAAAGAACTACTTGATAGCGACAACGTAATCTTAAGCCCTCATGTAGCGGGCTGGACTATCGAATCTAAAGAAAAATTAGCCCAGACCATAGTAGATAAAATCAAAGCAGCGTTTTGTTAAAAAAAATCTTTACATCTTTACTTTCGAACTATACCGATGACTATAGACAAATTGAGTCATTATGGAAAGAGATTGAACAAAATCATGGTAAAAAGAACCGACATTATCATAATCTTACGCATCTCAAATACCTTTATGATCAACTCAACGAAGTAAAAGATAAGATCGTGGATTGGGATATAGTATTGTTTGCTTTATTTTATCACGATTTTATCTATAATGCCCTAAAACAAAATAACGAAGAAGAAAGTGCAAAGAAAGCTGTAGAGGTTTTGCATATATTATCTGTAAACAAAAACAGGATTGAGCTTTGTAATGAAATTATTTTGGCGACAAAAGGACATAATACCTCAAAAAATGACGATGTAAACTATTTTACTGATGCCGATCTTTCGATTTTAGGTAGCGATTGGGAGTATTATAAAACGTATTTTAAACAGGTAAGAAAAGAATATAAATACTATCCCGATTTCATGTACAATAAAGGTCGGGTTAAAGTGCTTCGGCATTTTTTGGCTATGCCAAGAATTTTTAAAACAGATGATTTCTATAACAGATTTGAAAGGCAAGCCAAAGAAAATCTTCAACAAGAGATTACTATACTTTCTAAATAATGCAGAGTTTTCCTAAATTTATAAAGTGAAGAAAACAATTTTCATTTTTGCAGCACTGGTTATAGCATTGCTTACTCTTTTTCAGTTGAGTACATATAGTGTGCTCATGGGGAGTTCTTCTGTAGAAATTATAATAACCATAGTCGCAATTATCTTCTTTATAATAGGGGTAATTATCAACAAAAAGATACTGTACCAACAGAAAAACCCGACTCAAGCCATACATCACAAAAAAGTTCAGGAATTAGGGCTAAGTAAACGAGAACATGAAGTCTTATGTGAAATAGCCTCGGGATTATCAAATAAAGAAATCGCAGAGAAATTATTTGTTTCGGAGAGTACTATAAAAACTCACGTATCTAATATTTTGGTAAAATTAGATGCCAAACGTCGTACGCACGCCATTCAAATTGCAAAAAAGCTACAGATCATCTCTTTTTGAAAGCTAATGATACTAAAGTTCTATACAATTTATCTGTTCGTATGTATTGTCTTTGATCAGTCAGATAGAATCGCCAATAATTATTATTTTTAACATGAACTCGACAATTATGGCTTATTTCATACTTTAGTATGAACTCCATATTCCAGGCGAAACCTACTTTTGAAACGAATCATTAAATATCAAACAAAATGAAAAATACCGTTTTACGTTACGGAGTATATAGCGCCATCACTATATCCACACTATCCTTAACCGGGTGGTTTTTAGGAAAAAATCTTGACTATTCTATCCAGGAAATTATTGGATATACCAGTATGGTCGTGTCCTTACTTTTTGTATTTTTTGGAATAAAGCACTATCGTGATAACGAGAATGACGGTGTTGTTTCTTTTAAAAAAGCACTCCTCATAGGGATTTTGATCTCTTTAATTGCCGCCTTAGCATTTGGAATCCTGGATGTTATTTATGTCAAATTTATCAATCCAGATTTTATGGCCGAGTACTATACCCATTATGTAGAACAAATGAGAAGTACATTATCTGAAGCAGAATTTAAGGTCGAACTTGAAAAGTTAGAAGCCCAAAAGGAGCTGTTTTCGAATATATTTATGAGCTTTTTGCTCATGTTTGCCACTGTATTAATTATTGGATTTATCATTTCTCTCCTATCAGCACTAATTCTACAACGTAAACCTGTAACAGAAAATTAAAAATGAGGATCACAGCATGAAATATGAAGCAAATACACCAGACGAATACATTGCTGCAATTCCAGAAGATCGGCGAATAGCAATGACAGCATTACGAAATGTAATCAAAAAGAATCTTCCTAAAGGCTTTTCTGAAGAAATTAATTACGGAATGATAGGCTACGTGGTTCCGCACTCGCTATATCCTGAAGGATATCACTGTGATCCTAAATTACCCCTACCTTTTATGAATATTGCTTCACAAAAGAACTTTATTGCAGTATATCACAGCGGAATTTATGCCAATAAAGAATTAATGAATTGGTTTGTTGGTCAATATCCTAAATATGTTAAAACTAAACTCGATATGGGTAAAAGTTGTATTCGGTTTAAAAAACCAGATCAAATCCCGATAGACTTGATAGGTGAGTTAGCTTCTAAATTAACACCGCAAGAGTGGATAAATATATATGAAAATACTATAAAAAAACATCAATGAAAAAACGTGTAACAGGATTAGGTGGGTTCTTTTTTAAAACTAAAGATCCAAAAGCAACAAAAGAATGGTACGGAAAACATCTTGGACTTCCGGTAGATGATTATGGTTGCACCTTTTGGTGGAAAGACAAAGAAGGGCAGGATTGTTCAACGCAGTGGAGCCCATTTAAGGATGACACTACCTATTTTGCTCCTAGCAAAAAAGAATTTATGATGAATTTTAGGGTAGAAAACCTGGTAGAGTTACTTACCGTCTTAAAAGAAGAAGGCGTAACTGTAATTGGAGAGATAGAAGAATATGAATATGGCAAATTTGGGTGGATCATAGATCCTGAAGGAAACAAAGTAGAACTTTGGGAACCTATAGACAAGGCATTCTTATAAAAAGGATAAGCCGGCAAAATTGCCGGCTTATCCTTTTTATTCGTTACATGTAAATATCCTCGTGTTATTCTCCAGCTTTTGGATCAGGCCCGTATTGGTTATCTCCTTTTTCACCTTCTGTTACATAAAGGACAAGAAGCCAAATAAATCCAATCAAAGGAATAAGTCCGACCAGTATCATCCAACCGCTTTTCCCGATATCATGAAGTCTTCTAACGGCTACTGCCAAACCAGGAACAAGAACAGCTAATGAATAAACAACATATAGAGGACCGTACCCAATGCCTTCAAAGGCTAAACCGAATACATTATCAAGAACCATAGCAACAATTAGGAAAATGATATTAAATAATAAAAACATCCAATATTCTTGGCGTCTTGCTCTACCTTGAAAGTTTGCATAGTTCTCTTTAACAACTTTTAAGTACCACTTCATAGTTATAAATTTGTTTAGGTTAGTAGCTTCAAATATAGAAATAAATTTCAGTTATCAAAATTTCCGAATTAATAACGAACTTATATAGTTAAAATAGTAAAGTGAAGATTATTATGAATCTTCCAATTCTTAATTAATATTTTTTTGTAATTTTCTGCAAATAATAAATCAATTTTTAAACAACATGAGTGAGGAAAACAACAACTTAGAAGATGACATTAAAAAAGGTGCAGAAGAAGCTGCAGAAACGGTTAAAGAAACCGCTAATGAATTCACAGAGGGCGCTAAAGGAATAGTGAACTCGAATGATAATAAAAAAATGCTGGCCGGTATTTTAGGAATATTTTTGGGCTGGTTAGGTGTTCATAAATTTATCTTAGGGTATAACAAAGAAGGTGTTATTATGCTAGTTTGTGGACTCTTAGGATTTCTAACCTGTGGTATTACTTCGATGATATCATCTGTCGTTGGTATTATCGAGGGCATTATGTATCTTACTAAAACAGATGAAGAATTTTATCAAACATACCAGGCAGGTAAAAAACCCTGGTTCTAACATATCAAAAAGTCAGAAAATTATCTTCTGGCTTTTTTAATTCATTTTAATATCGTAATATTGCGATATTAAAATATACAAATGGGAATTACGAAGACACAAATATTCGATAAGAAACAAAATGAGCTTGCCCAATTCTTCAAAATATTGGGTCATCCGGCCCGCATAGCAATACTTCAGCATATAAGTACTCAAAACTCGTGTATTTGTAATGATCTGGTAGAAGAAATTGGCTTGGCACAGGCAACCATTTCTCAACACCTCAAAGAATTGAAAAGTATAGGCTTATTAAAAGGTGAAATCGAAGGCAAAAGTATGTGCTACTGTATCGACATTGATCGATGGAATGCGTTACAACAACTCTTAAATTCTTTTTTTAATAATACAAAACAAAATTGTTGCTAAACCAATGTGACTCAAAATTTACAAAAATATGAATACATCAGATTTTATTACACTATTAGAAGAACACCAAGAAAAATCAGTATTATTTGAGTATGCTCCTGGTATGCTGGTCGGTACAAATTATCACATTACAGAAGTAAAACATATTACTGTAGATGCTGTAGATTGTGGTGCAGGAACAGATGCCTGGAAAGAAACTGTGGTTCAATTATGGGAAAGTCCGAGTGAACTAGGTAAGCCGGATCATATGAGTGCATATAAAGCTTTAGGAATTCTAAAGAAAGTTGGCCAAATGAAAGCCTACCAAATGGACGCCACAGTTAAAATAGAATACGGTAATGCTATGTTTCATACTACACAATTACATGTTAATGATTTTGAAATTAAAGAAAAGAAATTGATCCTAAAACTTCATGTTCAGCCTACGGATTGTAAGGCCAAAGAAACTTGTGGAGTTACAGAAACGGTACAAACTGAAACCAATTCGTGTGCACCCGGTAGTGGTTGTTGTTAAATGAATACTTCTATTCAAATAACATATTTTACCGAAGCAGAGTGGCCCACCATTTCTACCATCTATAAAGAAGGTATTGATACCAAAATGGCAACTTTTGAAACCCGGATACCTAGTTGGAAAACATGGGATATGTCGCATATTAAATCCTGTAGATTAAAAGCGATTATAAAAGACGAAATTGCAGGTTGGGCAGCCTTATCTCCTACTTCAAAAAGAGAAGTGTACAAAGGTGTGGCAGAAGTTAGCATTTACATAACATCAAGATTCAGAAATTTAGGTGTCGGAAAGCTACTTTTATCCAGATTAATCGAAGAAAGTGAAGCCGAAGGATTCTGGACACTGCAGGCAAGCATTTTTAGCAATAATATTGCCAGTATTGCTCTGCATACGTCTTTAGGATTTAGAGAAGTTGGGTATCGGGAAAAAGTCGGAAAACTAGATGATATTTGGTATGACAACACTATTTTAGAGCGAAGAAGCAAAACAATATTATAACCAAAAAACACCACATATATGAATATTTTAGTATTATGCACAGGAAACTCATGCCGTAGTCAAATGGCAGAAGGATATTTAAAGCATTTTGCAAACAAACATGCGACCATCTATAGCGCAGGAGTAGAAACTCATGGAGTTAATCCCAGAGCCGTGTCTATCATGAAAGAAGATCATATTGATATTTCTGATCATACCTCCAATAATCTTGATGAATATCTGGATATCGAATTTGACTATATCCTAACCGTTTGTGACAATGCAAAAGAAAGATGTCCTTTCTTCCCTGGAAAAGCAAAAAGAGTACACTTTAACTTTTTTGACCCCTCAAAAGTAGCAGGTACAGAAGAGGAAATTCATGCCGCTTTTGTCAAAACAAGAAATCAGATTAAAGAATATTGTAAGGATTTTGTTGAAAAACATGTTCTTGCCACCACCTATTAACCCATACATCCATAAAATACCACAAATAAAAAAGTCACTTTTGTAATAGTGACTTTTTTATTTGTGGTCATTAGTCGTTTAAAGACTAATATTAGTTCTCAATCTTAAAACCAGGTTTTTTATACGCTTTAGGAATATTCTCGGGAGGGACTGTTAAAACATTACCATCTCTTACTGCGTGATAATGGGGAGATAAAATTTCTATCCCCGCATTATGTAATTCATCTTTTATATTTTGATGTAACATTGAATAAAGCACTGCGGCTTTTTTAGGGTCTTTGGTATACGCATTTATCTCATAATTAATATAGAAGTCATCCAAACTTTTAATCAAAACAAAAGGTGATGGGTCAGATAAAATACCCTCTGTTTTCTTTGCGCCTTCTATTAACACTTTTATCACCTCATTACTTACTACATCGTACCCAATCGTTACCGAAGTATGAAGAATAATACCCACATCTTCGGCAGCATTTATACTAAAGTTAACTATATGATTTCCTAAAATTGAGGAATTCGGGATTGTAATATCTAAGTTTTTAATTGTTCTTACCCTGGTGACCAATAGGCTTCTTTCTGTAATATCACCTATGGTTTCACCTATTTTTACCCGATCTCCTACTTTAAAAGGCCGCATATAAGTAATCACAATACCGGCAACAATATTAGATATCGCCGATGTAGATCCCAAAGAAAAAAGGATACCAAAAAATATTGAAACTCCTTTAAATGCAGGAGAATCAGAACCTGGTATGTACGGAAAAACTATGATTAGGGCAAATGCAATAATCACAACTCTTAATAAATTAAATGTCGGTCTGGCCCAATCTGCATGAAAACCATCTAGTCGAACCGCTTCTCTTTCTAATTCGTTGGTTACGTACTTTAAAAATCTTAGGAGGTATTTTGTGACAAAAAATATAACCACTATAAAAAATAGATTGGGGATAAATCCTATAAGGCCTTCGTATAGAAAAAATAAGGGTTTCTTTATATACCCGATAACCACGTCGGCATATTCTTTTGTTTGCGGCACCAGACTAAACAAAAAGGGTAAATACAGAACCAGAAACGTAATAATTATTGATATGCGCAATAGCCTAAGAAGAAAGGTAAGAATATGGCGCTCTCTTCTGGGGGTTATAAATCTAAAAAACTGTGCAAATTTAGTATTGCTAAAGAAAATGTTACTTTCTAGTTTGCTAATTCTATTTTGCAACCATTTGAAAAACTTTTTAATTAGAAAAATGAAAAGAATAATTCCTAAAATGGCTAGTGCAAAATAAAGATACTGGATAATCATTTTTATGCTTTTAAATTATCAAGGTATGCTATGCTTTTAACTAAAAAAACGAGAACTACTTTAAAAGAAAATAATTCATTCTATTAATCAAAGAAAGGCTATACGCTACGGCTTATTTATCGCCATTTTTAAAGTATTTCTGTTCCAGCTCAGCCTGAAATTCTTCCATTACCGGTTTCACCGTACTGTCAGGAAGATCTGCTATGCGGATGTACATCAACCCGTCAACCGCATTATTAAATAAAGGATCGACATTAAAAGCAACTACTTTTGCATTTTGCTTGATATACTTTTTAATCAGTACAGGAATACGAAGGCTACCCGGCTCTACCTCATCTATAATTCTATCAAATTTATTTAGATCGCTCTTGCTCTCATCAAACACAAAATCCTTATCAGCATCTTTTAATTTTACTTTAAATTCTTTCTTAGGCCTTACATATTGTGCAACATAGGGGTCGTAATAGTGAGATTTCATAAACTCAATCATCAAAGACTTCGTAAAATTGCTAAACTTATTACTTATGCTAACTCCACCAATTAGATATTTGTGCTCTGGAAAACGCAATGTACAATGTACAATACCTTTCCATAATAAAAACAATGGCATGGGTCGTTGTTGATATTCTTTAATAATAAAAGCTCTTCCCATCTCTATCGATTGGCTCATCATTTTATGCAGCTCCGGTTCAAATCTAAACAGGTCTTGAAGATAAAACCCATCGATACCAAAATTTGCATATATTTTTGATCCCATTCCCATGCGATAAGCTCCAGCAATTTTTTTGGCTCCGCTATCCCATAGAAACATGTGGTGATAATAGTGATCAAATTTATCTAAATCTATAGAGTTATTAGTCCCTTCACCTATTTCTCTAAAAGTAATTTCTCTTAGCCTTCCTATCTCATTCAATATATTAGGAATAAACTGTTTTTGAGCTAAAAAAACTTCGTAATTTTTACTTATTAATAGCCTTCTATCATTATCCCTGCAAAACTGTAATTCGGCTTCGATTTTTTTAACATTCCCTTCGCCTGCAATTTCTTTTGGAGACTTTGGTAATTTTAGATTTCTTGGAATAGATTCTCTTAGGGTTTTCTTCTCAAAAGGATTAGCCAACATATATGTCTTCTTACGCAAGAAATTTGTAAAATCTTCTAGATTTGTATGCTCCTCCTGATCTTTGACCGAAACAGGGTTACCAATTCTAACTTTAATTACCTTATTTTCCTGAGAAAAAAGTTCGCTAGGCAACTTTGCGGTTCTTAATGTATCGCTAATGGAAGCCAATCGATAAAAAAGACTGCTGTTTCGAGCGTGAAAATACATAGGGATTACCGGGACCTTAGCTTTTTGAACTAATCGCATAGCACTGGCTTCCCAGGGTTTATCTACATAATTTTTTCCTTCTTTATGGGTAGAAACTTCTCCTGCCGGAAAAATCCCGAGAGGGTTACCTTCCCGAAGATGTAAAATAGCTTCTTTGATCCCCTTATGGCTTGATTTAGCTTCTTTTCTATCCTCAAAAGGATTGACCGGCATAATATAAGGTTTGAGCGGTAAAAGGTTGTGTAATAAAAAATTGGCTATTATTTTATAATCAGACCTATGCTCTAAGAGTATTTTAAGTAACAAAATTCCGTCAAGCCCTCCTAATGGATGGTTCGACAATGTAATAAAAGCACCATTTTTTGGAAGCCTTTTTAAATCTTCTTCAGGGATTTCATACTTTACTCCATGAATCTCTAAAGCTTTTATCAAAAATTCTAAATCATTGAGATGACTTATTTTATCGTATTGTCGATTCACTTTTGATAATCGGGTAACCTTGAGAATTATCCAACCCAAAAAGTTACCTATAAAACCAAGTTTATCTAATTTGAGCCCAGTGGCTATTTCTTTTGCTGTGATTATAGGCATTAAATACAATTTGCGCTAACTGCAAATATAGCAAAATCCCTGAATTTTTTGAACTAACCCCGGATAACCATTTGATACGTCTCCCGCGTGATTTGTTTAAGCAAAATATCTCTGTTTTTTTCTAAAGATTCGATAGCCTTATTTGTAAAATGTCGTAATGTATATAGAGATACATCTTTATTATAAACAACCTTGAATTTTGGCTTTAATTTGTTTAAAAGCTCATCAAAACGGTTAAATTTATCGTCAAGACACACCGAAAAGCTAATTGCTGAGTTTTGAATCAAATCCACCTTGATATGATATTGATGAAAAAGATTGAAAATTTCGCTAATATTATCTTCCACAATGAACGAAAAATCAAGGGATGATAGCGATAGTAAAATCTGATTTTTCTTTACTATGTAACAGGGTACATACGGGTCTAGTGGCTGTCCTTTTTTTACCGATGTTCCTTCGCTTAATGGATTGAGAAATGATTTTACGTACAGCGGAATTTCTTTACGCTGCAAAGGTTGTATCGTTTTAGGATGAATCACGGATGCTCCGTAAAAAGCTAACTCTATAGCTTCTTCGTATGAGATGTGAGATAATAACTCTGTATTTTCAAAAACTCGGGGATCAGCGTTAAGAACTCCTGGCACGTCTTTCCATATACTTACACTATCGGCTCCAAGACAATATGCTAAAATCCCAGCGGTATAATCACTTCCTTCTCTGCCCAACGTTGTGGTAAAATTATTTTTGTCAGATCCAATAAAACCTTGAGTTACACTAAGCTTTTTCCTGTTAATTTTATCGGTAATCAATTTTTGGGTCACCTTCCAATTGACTTCGGCATCTCTATATACCGTATCTGTTTTGATAAAATCACGTGCATCGAGCCATTGATTATCAAACCCATGTTGGTTCAGATATTCACTTACTATCGTGGTAGAAATGATCTCGCCATAACTTACGATTTGATCATATACATAATCGTATTGCTTCGATTTATTCCTTTTGAGTGTGGTTTCTAAATCAGAGAAGAGTCCTTTGATTTTTTTAAAAACCATGTGCTCTCTATTCTGAAAAAGATCATTCAGAATATTTTTATGATACTCGTAGACATCCTGTATCGATTTTTGAAGTTCCGGATCATTTTTTAGATAAAACTCAACCACTTTTTCTAACGCATTAGTCGTTTTACCCATTGCAGATACAATTATCACAAGGTTAGAAAACCCAGTTTCCTGGAGCACATTGATTACATTTTGTACTGCTTTGGCATCTTTTACAGATGCGCCTCCAAATTTAAATACCTTCATGTATTAAAATTTACTTAAAAAGTTTTCTAACCCTTTCTCATCCATTTGAGCGAGATACCAGTCTTTTAATAGTTTTGCACCACTTCTTTCATAAAAATCTATGGCCTTTTTATTCCAGTCCAGAACCACCCATTCTACTCTGCGTACTCCTTTAGATTTTGCATATTTCATCACTTCTTTATACAGTGCACTACCCAATCCGGTACCTCTCATGGATTCTTTAACAATAAGATCTTCCAGGTGTATTGTACGTCCTTTCCAAGTCGAAAACCGATAGTACACCAAAGCAATTCCTACGATTTCGTTAGCTACTTCGGCCACAAAGCAATGAAAAAGTGGGTGCTGCCCAAAGCCTTCTTCTATAAGCTCATCCACCGTTACTTCGACGGCATCAGGTTCTTTCTCAAATACTGCCAATTCCTGTATTAACACTAATACCTTAGTCATATCCTGAGCCGTAGCATCTCTGATAATATATTCCATATAGCGAAAAGTTTATCAAAACTATAAAATATGTACTAGAAACATAACAATTTTTAAAGGTTATCCTTCAACTATTTATCTTTTTATAATTCTTAGTATGTGAAAATAATTTAACCGTCCGAAAACGTTATAGTTATTTAAAAAATAATACTTTTGCACCAAATAAAATCCACCATAAATGGCAAGAAAAAACCAAACTTTAGGAGAATTTATTATTGAAAATCAAAAGGATTTTCCGTATGCAAGCGGAGAACTCTCTCGTTTGATCAACTCTATTAGGCTGGCTGCAAAAATGGTGAATCATGAGGTAAACAAAGCTGGTTTGGTGGATATTACCGGAGCTGTAGGAGAAACAAACGTACAAGGTGAGGATCAGCAAAAACTTGATGTACTAGCAAACGAAACTTTTATTAATACGTTAACCAACAGGGAAATTGTATGTGGTATCGCTTCTGAAGAAAATGACGAATTTATCACTATAAAAGGGCAAAAAAATGATCACCGTAATAATTATGTTGTCTTAATGGACCCTTTAGATGGTAGTTCTAACATCGATGTCAATGTTTCTGTAGGAACTATTTTTTCTATTTATCGCAGAGTTACCCCGACCGGAACTCCTGTAACTTTAGAGGATTTTTTACAGCCTGGCAACCTGCAAGTAGCCGCTGGTTACATCATTTATGGAACCTCGACCATGTTGGTGTATACAACGGGGCATGGTGTTAATGGTTTTACGCTTAACCCTGCATTAGGGACGTATTACTTATCACATCCTAACATGAGATTTCCTGAAGATGGACACATATACTCGGTAAATGAAGGGAATTATATTCATTTCCCTCAGGGAATTAAGGATTATATAAAATACTGTCAGGAGGAGAAAGAAGATCGACCCTATACTTCAAGATATATTGGTTCATTAGTAAGTGATATACATCGCAATATGATAAAAGGTGGGGTGTATTTATATCCAAGTACTTCAAAATCTCCTAAAGGGAAACTACGCCTTTTATACGAATGCAACCCTATGGCTTTTATAGCCGAACAAGCCGGTGGAAAAGCAAGTGATGGCTATAAAAGAATACTCGATATTAAACCTACTCAATTACACCAGCGTACTCCTTTTGTATGTGGCAGCAAAAATATGGTCGAAAAAGTTGAGTCTTTTATGGACTAATTACGACAACACATATTTTCTTTACCTCGGCTATTCTTTTTTTAAAAGAATAATAATTGATATATTTATATCAATTCGTGATTACTTACCCCATAGTTTTAGAATTGAATAACACTTGCGTTTTTTAACAACGGTCGAGTTTTTAATTGGATACATTTTAACATTATCGGCTATTTAGCCTTTATTTTAACATATTTTATGTTAATTTACATTGAGTTCAAAAAATTAGGAATCTAATAAATCAACCAAAATGGCTAAAGAAAATAAGGCTGTTGAAGAAAAAATGGCTAACGATCCTTCTTCAAAAATAGAAGCAATAAAAAATTTAATTTTCGGTGAAAATATCGCTGCATACAATTCTGAATTTGAACAGGTTAAAAAAGATATTGCCGCAAAACGACAAGAGCTTCGAGAGTATATAGAAGACACCAGCAAAGAATTGCATCAGGCAATTGATAATCTAAGTACCGATGTCAATATTCGAATCACAGAGTTAGAAGATAATTTGGCAGATAAAGCAGATATGTTAGATTCAAAAAAAGTAGATAAAAAAATCTTAGGAGATCTTCTTATCACTTTAGGTGAAAAAATAAGTCAAAAGTAATCCTTCTATCCACAAATCATGGAAGATCAGGATAAACTTAAAATTCTAAAAGAACTCCTTCTTACCGAAGAAAAAGAGTACACTAACGCTATTGCCGAAAAAGTAGAAGAGTTAAGTAAAATAGTTTATCAAAAACAAGAGCTTTCTCACAAAGTTGACCCCATTATCGATGACAAATTAGATAAATTTGTTGAAGAGATACCGCAAACCCTGGGCCCAACGATTACAGAAGCGTTAAAAGAAGAAATCAAAAACTCCCAAGATGCCGTAGTAGAGGCTCTGTTTCCTATCATTGGTAAAATGATCAAGAAATACATTGCTCACGAAATGAAACTGCTGAGCGAAAACATAAGTCGACAAACTAAAAAAGCCTTTTCATTCAAAACCTGGTTCAGAAAAACAAAAGCCAGGGCACAAGGTATTACCGAAGGAGACTATGCACTGTCAGATTATGCAAAGCCAAGACTAATACAGATGTTAGTGATCGAAAAAAACTCTGGGATTCTAATCTCTGAGTACAGTCCTCTATCAGAAGGTACAGTAGATAAAGAAATGATTGCAGGTATGCTAACTGCAATTAAAAGTTTTGTGGAAGATGCTTTTGAAGGAGGAGATCAAAATCTTGAAACTATAGAATATGAATTATACACGATACACATTCAGAATTTTTATTCTTATTATATTGCAGCGGTTATATCGGGAGCATATAGTATCATGTTTAAAGAAATTCTAGAAGATCAAATCTTAGATTTTGCAAAAAATCATATTTCTCGTAATGAATTAGAAAACAGCTCCCTTTTTACACAAAAATTAAAAAAACATTTTGCAGATGAAATTGTCTAAAAAAGTAGTGCTTTTAGGACACTTTGGTGTTGGAAAAACATCATTATTCAGGCGCTTTATTGATAATGCATTTTCTGAAGAATACAAAGTTACTTTAGGCGTTCAAATAAAAAAGAAGGTCGTACAATTACCTGATGGGAGAGAATTATCCATGATAATTTGGGATACCGAAGGACATTCAAACAGCGTTGAGGATACCCGGAAATCCTATCTTTTGGGATCTGATGCCTTTATTTATGTGTTCGATCTCACTAGAGAAGACACGTATAAATATTTGAATCAGGATTTAGAGTACCTCAAAAACACCTACAATAAAGTTATTACAAAAACAATTGGTAACAAACTAGATTTAGTTAGTGAGCGAGTCATAACTAAACAACTTAAAGAACTAGATATCCCTTTTGATTGTTTAACTAGTGCCAAGACGAATAAAAATGTACAAAAGTTCTTTTTAGATCTGGCCGAGGAAATAGCAAAATAAGGATCATGCAAAGTCAATCATCTCAATTTAATCAGAAAATCCAGCTTGTAACCGTTTCTTTAGATGGTATTATTAAAGAAACGGATCATCATATATTTAACTGGGAGATAGGGTCCTCTATTTATGATATTCATCCTTTTTTTGAAATATTAAAAAGCATACTACAGGATCCCGATATTAAAGAATTCAGTTTTCCTTGTATTCATTTCGAAAACAATGGATTTGAAAATATTTGTGATGTATCTATAAAAATAGATCTTGGCGAAATAGTAATTGTGTTTTTCGAGTATACAAAGAAATACAAAGAACTTAACGAAACGGCACAACAAAGAAATGAATCTATTCTTATTGCCAAAGAATTAGAGCTTAGAAACAAATATCTAATCGAAAAAGAAGCGTTCAAAAATGATTTTATTGCTAACATTAATCATGAAATAAGAACTCCTCTTACCAGTATTATGGGGTTTATAGAAGTTCTTGAAAAAACAAAACTAAGTTTTGACCAGGAAGAATTGACCAGGATTATAAAAAGAGACAGCCAGCATCTGCATGCACTTATTGATGATATGGTGGATATTTCTAAAATTGAATCGGGAACGCTTAACATTGTAGAGGAGCGATTTATTTTTAAGGACTTAGTCGAAGGACTTAAAGAAGCCTATTCTATTATTGCCGAAGAAAAAAACATTCATTTTGAAACTCATGTTGACCCAAATATTCAGGAGTATATCATAGGAGACAGAATGAGAGTTTATCAAATCTTAAATAATCTTCTTACTAATGCTTTTAAATTTACTGAAGAGGGAAAAATCAGCCTTTCCATTACAAAAAACTACCAGCGCACCAATAAACTAAGTATTAATTTTAGAATTGAAGACACTGGAATGGGCATTCTAGAAGAGCATCTCGATCACATCTTTGATCGCTTTTCGCGTTTTATCGGAAACAAACAAATTTCTGGCACAGGATTGGGATTAGCTATTGTTAAAAATCTGGTTGATAAACTTAATGGAGAAATAAAAGTAATCAGCCAACCCGAAAAAGGCACCACGTTTAATGTTAAACTTCCTTTTAAATTTGAAATTTCCAAACCCGCTCCTGAACGAAAAAAGAAAAAATATTCGTTGCCCGATACCAAAAAGAAATTTAGAATATTATTAGTAGAAGATGAAGAAACGACACAGTATTTGGTCATGAAAATCCTGATAAGTCACGGCAGCTTTTATGTTGATCTCGCAATCAATGGCGAAGAAGCCATAAAATGCATTGAACGACGAAATTATGACTTGGTTCTGATGGATTTAAAAATGTCTAATATCGATGGGTATCAAGCTACTCAAATGATTAGAAACAATTATGGAGACGAAGTTATTTCGGGAGTTCCAATCATTGGTTTTACATCGCATACCCAAGAAAGTGAACGAGACAAATGTTTAAGGTCAGGGATGGATGATTTTATTTCCAAGCCATTCAAAAGAGAAGATCTGATTTACCGCATTATAAAACAAATAGCAAAAAAGGCTGCCAATTAGGCAACCTTTATACTCGTCTAGAACAGATAGATTATTATCTATTCATATTCTTAATCTCATCTGAAAAAGTATCAATATCTACTCCTTTATCTACCAAATTAAGTGCTTTATCTACAACATATTTAGCGTTATCAGCTCTAAATCCAAGTCCAATACTTAATTTTTCAAGCAAAATAACCTGTTCATCACCTTTAATACTATCTGCATATACCATTCTTGCCAAATCATATAATCGCTCCAATCTCATATCATAGCTCGTTGGCGGATTGATAGGATGTGTATTATAATCTTTCAGTATTTCTTTAAAATCATTCTCGCTAATACTTAATCTGCGAGCCAACCTTTCTAAAAAAGCCTGCTCTTCATCAGTAATTACACCATCACTCATTGCAACTCTAACGATAGCTGCAAAATGATCCTGATTTCTTTTCTGAAACCCACTATCAAATAAATCAGATATTGACATCATGTACTTTTGTTTAATTTGCCGCAAATATAACTAAACTCTACACCTTTTAAAATTTCTAATGATCCTTTTTTTGGTATATAGACCAATAACAGATTAAGATATAAATATTTATATTAAAATCAGATTTAGCCACCGCTTCAAAAATGATATTTCGCAAACCAAATACTCAGTACATTTCCTTTTTTTTGAGATCGAACAATTAAAAGGACAAAAATATATCCGGACACTACTGATCTTTTTATATCTTTTTGTCGTACCATTAAAACTCACAAATGCAACAGCAAAAACATCTTTTTGACCTTTCTGAAGACCTTACCTATTTAAATTGTGCATATATGTCTCCACAATTAAAGTCGGTTTCTGAAATAGGATTAAAATCTGTAGTACGCAAAGCCCGACCAAATGAGATATTAGCTCATGATTTCTTTACTCAACAAGAAACCTTAAAACAACGTTTTGCGCAATTGATCGATGCGCCTGATTATAAGAGCACAGCCATCATACCTTCGGTATCCTACGGTATTGCCAATGCGGCCAATAATATCCCCATCCATAAAGGAGATGAAATCCTGCTCGTAGATGAGCAATTTCCCAGCAATGTATACATTTGGCGAGATATAGCTCAAAAAAAAGGAGCCGTACTAAAGGTTGTCAAACCCCCTAAAAAGTTTGAGAACAGAGGCAGCATATGGAATCAGAATATTCTGGATGCCATTACTAAAAAGACAGCCGTTATTGCGATGTGCCATGTGCATTGGGCTGATGGCACCTTATTTGATCTTAAAGCTATTCGCGAAAAAACAAAGAATGTTCAGGCAATGTTGGTGATCGATGGTACCCAAAGTATAGGCGCCTTACCTTTTTCAATAAAAGAATTTGAACCTGATGCTTTAATTTGTGGAGGATATAAATGGATGCTTGGCCCTTACTCTATCGGAATGGCATACTATAGCGATGCTTTTAATGAAGGAACGCCAATTGAGCATAACTGGATGAACCGCTTTACTAGTGAAGACTTTGCAAAACTCACAAATTACGAAGACCGCTACAAGGAAAAAGCGGCCAGGTATTCTGTTGGAGAATCCAGTAATTTTATCCTCACTCCCATGTTAATCAGAGCAATCGAACAATTAATAGAATGGTCGCCAATGGCAATACAAAACTACTGTAGTGCTATTTCAAAACAAGCAGTACAACAACTTCGGGATTTGGGATGCTTTATTGAAAAGGATCCATATAGGGCGCATCACCTTTTTGGAATTTACCTCCCAGAACATATGAAGCCAGATATTATAAAAACCAAATTAAAAGAAGAGCAGATTTTTGTATCGCATCGCGGTAATGCTATAAGAGTTTCTTGCCATATTTATAATACAAAAGAAGACTTTGCGAAGTTGATCAATTGTTTTGAATAAAGACAAGGGTTCTATCTTTAGGATTAATTTTTATCAATTAATACTTCTATTTTTGAAAATATGAAGAAAACATTAGCCATCCTTAATCTCGTTTCTGTAGTGTTTGTATTAGGCATAAACTACGCATCGCAATTCTTTCGTTTTAACAATACAACAATAGGCGAACTAAGTGATACTTATGATAATCTGTTTACACCTTCTGGTTATGCTTTTGCAATTTGGGGACTAATTTTTCTAAGCTTGATCGCCTATGTTTTATATCAAATCAAAATTGCTTTCTTCGATTCTAGAGAGCTGAACTATATAAGACAAACTTCATATTGGTTTTTTATAGCTAACATCTTGAATGGATGCTGGGTGTTAGCTTTTGTATATGAATTTACGGGCTTATCTGTTATTATTATGATAGGAATACTAATTTCTTTATTAAAAATCATTCTCAACACTAATATGGAACGATGGGATGCTCCAATCGGAATTATAGTTTTTGTGTGGTGGCCAATTTGCTTATATTCTGGTTGGATTACGGTTGCTACCATTGCAAATATTTCACTATATCTCTCAAAAATCGATTGGAATGGTTTTGGTATTTCTGAAACAAGTTGGACAATTATCATGATTAGTATCGCAATACTTCTTAATCTTTTAATGATCCTTAAACGCAATATGAGAGAGTTTGCTATGGTTGGGATTTGGGCATTAATAGCCATCTATATCAGACATCAAATATCAAATCAAATTATAGGATATACCGCATTGGCAGGAGCAATTCTCTTATGTATTACAGCAGGAATACATGGTTTTTTAAATCGCGATACCAATCCTGGAAAGAAATTAGTAGAAAGATTTAGGTGAGAATAATGCTAAAACATGTACTGAATATCACCAGACCAGCTGGGATACGTAAAAATCATGTCTTTAATTTCTGAAACAGTCATTTGATTATAAAGTGCCATAGCAAAAAGGTTGATTACCTCACCAGCCTCAGGACCTACCAAATGGGCTCCCACGATTGTTTGGGTTGCATTATCAATTATTATTTTATACGCATATATCTTTTCATTAACGCGCTTAGCGTTGTAAAAACCTGATCCGTCTTCAGTATTGATCTTTAAATCTTTAAACTGTTCTTGGGCGGCTGCCTCAGAAAGTCCAACAGAAGCAATATGAGGTAATGTAAACGCAACTGAGGGAATTGTAGAGAAGGTAGCCTTTTTCTCATTTCCTTTGTGCAAATTATGAGCAACGATTTTACCTTCTCGGGACGAAAATGGAGTTAAGGGCAAAGCACTATCGGCAACATCACCGCATGCATATACGGCTGTATTCCCCTCATTTTGCAAATATTCATTCACTAGAATACCTTTTTCAGAATAGGTCACATTTCCTTTTTGTAATTCCAAATCATTAAGTGACGGTATTCTTCCTGTAGTATTAAAAACCATTTCTGCTTTCACATTTTCTTTCTTATCCTCTACAGAAAAGTATACTCTTTTATTTTTTCTCAATGCTTCTATAGCAGTTACCTTTGCATTGAATATAAATTTGATCCCAATAGCCTCTGAAGCTTTTATAATATAAGCAACCATATCCTGATCAAATATACTTAGAGGTCTTTTCCCGGATTCTATTACCGTTACCTCTACTCCTAATCTGGCTGCCATATGAGCAAACTCCATTCCTATATATCCCGCTCCTATAAAAATTATCGACTTGGGCAGTTTTTCTAATGTCAAAAAATCATCACTTAGTAAAGTAAGAGCATCTCCTTTTATATTCAGAGGCCTCGGAGTTAATCCTGTGGCGATCACAATTTTTTTTGCTTTCACTGTTTTTCCTTCAACAGAAAGCGTATTACTATCTATAAATTTAGGAGATTGGTGATATAGTGTAATATCTAACTTTGTTAATTTGTCTTCGGTACCTGGGGGTATTGCATCTGTAAATTCGCATTTAAATTTCATAATATCTCTCCAGTCTAATTGGGGTAGTACCTGAACTCCTTTTCCGTGTAAATCCAGAGATTTTTTTAAGACTTCGGTAAAACCAAGAATTACTTTCTTTGGGTCG
This sequence comes from uncultured Aquimarina sp., assembly GCA_947497175.1. GTDB lineage: Bacteria > Bacteroidota > Bacteroidia > Flavobacteriales > Flavobacteriaceae > Aquimarina. The sequence continues at coordinate 441,516 of CANMFM010000004.1, forward strand.
CATCCACGATTTGCACACGTTCCTCCAAACACTCTTTTATCGGCAATAGCAACTTTGTATCCATTCTTGGCACACGATTCGGCCACAGTTTGACCAGCAATACCGCTACCAATGACAAATACATCAAATTCTTTAATCTCCATTAGAAATAGTATTAATTAAGATAATTCCCAAGCTCGGATCTCAAAGTACTAAACAAAAGAGGGTTTGATTAACGCTTTAGAAAATATTTAGCACTTGATTGCTATAATAGGTTTGTTATTACAGAAAGAATGATAGTATATTTGCTCTAAAATTCTTACTACGTGAGTACAACCCTAATCACGCAAACTTTTTTACAGTCTTTGCCCTTGCAGAAACTGGGAAAAGCTATTGCCCAGCCCGAAGCAAACGTACACCTTTATGGCCTTATTGGATCTTCATTATCCTTTGCTATTGCACAGGCCTTTACTGCAGCAGAAAACCCCTTTCTTTGCATTTTTAACGACAAAGAAGAAGCTGCCTATTATCTTAATGATCTGGAACAATTATTAGGTGATAAAAATGTACTTTTCTATCCTGGTAGTTATCGAAGACCCTACCAAATTGAAGAAACTGATAATGCTAATGTGCTTCTACGAGCAGAAGTCTTGAACCGAATAAATTCGCGAAAGAAACCCGCGCTAATCATCACATATCCCGACGCTTTATTTGAGAAGGTGGTTACCCGAAAAGAGCTAGAGAAAAACACCTTAAAAATAGCAATTGGTGATACGCTTTCCCTCGATTTTGTAAATGAAGTATTATTCGAATATCAATTTAAGAGAGTAGATTTTGTTACCGAACCAGGAGAGTTTTCGGTACGAGGGGGGATCGTAGATGTTTTTTCATTTAGCAATGACGAACCCTATCGTATAGAATTCTTTGGAGATGAAGTTGATAGTATTAGAACATTTGATGTAGAAACCCAATTATCTACCGATCAAATTAAAAAAATCACAGTAATTCCTAATGTAGAAAACAAAACCATGCAAGAAACCCGTGAGAGTTTCTTAAAATACATTGCTGCTAAAACCATAGTTTTTGCTAAAGATATCGATCTGCTTTCTGCAAGAATCGATACCAATTTTGAAAAAGCGAAAGAAGCTTTTAATACCCTTTCTCAAGACATTAAGCACAGTACACCAGAAGAGCTTTTTGCTACCTCAGGAGTTATCAAAAAACAATTACTAAATTTTACTTTGGTCGAAATTGGAAACCGACCCTTGACCAAAGCCGATTATGCTATAAAATTTGATACAAAACCTCAACCCTCCCTTAATAAACAATTTGATTTACTGATTCAAAACCTGAACGAAAATCATGAAAATGGATACAAGAATTACATCTTCTGTGTAAGTGAGCAGCAAGCCAAGCGTTTCCACGATATTTTTGACGATGCCGATCTTAATGTAAAACAATACGAAACCATTGTTTTTTCTGCGTACCAGGGGTTTATAGATCATAATTTAAAAATAGCCTGTTATACTGATCATCAAATCTTTGAGCGGTATCATAAATTTAATCTTAAAAATGGGTATGCAAAAAAGCAAGCCATCACCCTTAAAGAGTTGACCAATCTTGAAGTTGGAGATTATGTTACCCACATTGATCATGGAATCGGAAAATTTGGAGGGCTGCAAAAGATCGATGTAGATGGTAAAAAACAAGAGGCTATTAAGTTAATTTATGGAGAAAGAGATGTACTTTACTTGAGTATCCATTCACTTCATAAAATCTCAAAATTTAATGGCAAAGACGGTAAAGCTCCGCAAATTTATAAATTAGGATCCAAAGCCTGGAAAACCTTAAAGCAAAAAACCAAAGCCAGGGTTAAGCATATTGCTTTTAATCTTATACAGCTCTATGCAAAGCGAAAATTACAAAAAGGATTTCAGTATGCTCCCGATAGTTATCTTCAGCATGAGTTAGAAGCTTCTTTTATCTATGAAGACACTCCTGATCAAAGTACAGCTACTGAAGCCGTAAAAGCTGACATGGAAAGCGAGCGCCCTATGGATCGGCTTATTTGTGGAGATGTCGGCTTTGGTAAAACCGAAGTGGCGATTCGCGCTGCATTTAAAGCCGTCGATAATGGCAAACAAGTAGCAGTACTGGTGCCTACCACCATTCTGGCTTTTCAGCATGCAAAAACATTTAGAGAACGATTAAAAGATTTTCCGGTTGTAGTAGATTATATTAATCGTTTTCGCACAGCTAAACAAAAAAGAGAAACGCTTGAGGATCTGGCGGCGGGTAAAATTGATATTATTATCGGCACACACCAGTTAGTGAATAAAAATGTAAAATTTAAAGACCTCGGGTTACTCGTTATTGATGAAGAACAAAAATTTGGAGTATCGGTAAAAGATAAGCTAAAAACCATTAAAGAAAATGTAGATACCCTAACACTAACCGCTACACCAATCCCAAGAACACTACAATTTAGTTTGATGGCGGCAAGGGATCTTTCTACGATCACTACCCCACCACCAAATCGGTATCCTATTGAAACTAATGTAATACGATTTACAGAAGAAACGATACGCGATGCCATAAGTTATGAAATACAACGTGGCGGACAAGTATTTTTCATTCATAACCGAATCGAAAACATCAAAGAAGTAGCCGGCATGATCCAACGCCTGGTCCCCGACGCCAAAGTAGGTATAGGCCATGGCCAGATGGAAGGCAAAAAACTAGAGGGCCTTATGCTTTCTTTTATGAATGGCGAATTTGATGTATTAGTATCCACCACGATTATTGAAAGTGGACTCGATGTACCCAATGCCAATACCATTTTTATCAATAACGCTAATAATTTTGGGTTATCAGACCTACATCAAATGCGAGGGCGCGTTGGCCGAAGTAACAAAAAAGCCTTTTGCTATTTTATCACGCCGCCCTATTCTGCTATGACCGAAGACGCCCGAAAACGTATTACAGCACTTGAGCAATTCTCTGAGCTGGGTAGTGGGTTTAATATTGCCATGAAAGATCTTGAAATTAGGGGAGCCGGAGATTTATTGGGCGGTGAGCAAAGTGGATTTATTAATGAAATTGGATTTGATACCTATCAAAAAATCCTGAATGAAGCTATTGAAGAGTTAAAAGAAAACGAATTCAAAGATTTATATGAAGATGACACTAAAAACAAGGTATTTCTTAAAGATACACAAATCGATACTGATTTTGAATTATTGTTTCCCGATGACTACATCAACAATATTACAGAACGATTAAATCTGTATACCGAGCTCAATGCCATTAAAGATGAAGACAGTTTACAAGAATATGAAAAACGCTTAGTAGATCGTTTTGGTGAATTGCCAGATCAAGCCACTGACTTATTAAATTCTGTACGCATTAAATGGATTGCCACTTCTATTGGCTTAGAGAAAGTCATCATGAAACAAAACAAATTGGTTGGGTATTTTATTAGCGATCAACAATCCGAATTTTATCAGAGTTCTGCGTTTTCCAAAGTACTTCAGTTTGTACAAAAAAATCCAGGGATTTGTAAAATGAAAGAAAAGGAAACAAGAAATGGATTGCGATTATTATTGACTTTTGACCACATTGATTCTGTTGATAAGGCTTTAACTGCATTGCATCCTTTACGATAAAATATCGACAAAACAAAAGTTTCGTAATACTGATGTTTGAGTGTATAACGAACTACTCTTTTGGTGTTCATATCCATACGCGTATTTATAACAATGAATCGTAAAAACAAGGTGTATTGAGGTATAAGAATATATTGATACGTTAAAAATAATTGCCTATACCATTCTTACTTTTAATAAATTATTTGTAAAATAAATTCGTTTATTTAAGCGTCTCATAAACATTCAAAAAATCACTCTTATACGTTCTTCCTAATTGAATTTGTTTCTGATTTTTTAAAAGAATAAGATTATCTTTATGATGTATTTCTTTGACTGTTGCAATATTTACAATATAGTTTCTATGCGAACGAATGAAGATAGATCGTGGTAATTTTTCATGAAGTTCGGATAAGGCATACTGAACTAAAAAAGATTCATTTTTAAGCACTATTTTTGAATATCTTCCTTCTACTTCAATATAATAAATATCCTTCAAGTAGATTTTATGTAGCACATTGTTTTTTTTAACAAAAAAGGCGAGGTTCCTTTTATTCTCTGAATCTTCTTGTTCCTGTAAATTCCATTTTGTCTGATCCATAAATTTTTCCAGAGCAAGCTCAAGGGCATAAATAATTTCAAGCTCGTTAAAGGGTTTTAACAAAAAGCTATAAGGCTGTGTAATTTTAGCTCTTTCAAAAATAGTTCGATCCATATGGCCCGTTAAAAAAACAAAAGGCTTAAGAGATTGTTTATGGATATTGATCTTTTCTGCAAAGGTAATCCCATCAGGATTTTGATTCAAAAAAATATCAACGATGACCACATCAAACTTTTTGATATAATAGTAGGTCAATGCTTCTTTTAGATTAGTCGCAATGGCGACTATCTTAAACTGGTGATTCTCCAGGTGTACTTTTAATAGGTCTGCTTCAAAGACATCGTCTTCAATTAATAAAACATCAATCTTTTTCATTTTCTCTATCTCGTTTTGGTAGTGTAATTGTTATGGTGGTTCCTTTATTTTTTGCGCTCATTATGTTTAGAGTTCCTCTATTTCTTTTCACAAATGAAACACATAATCGCAATCCTAATCCCGTACTTTTTCGATGATAGGTATCTTTAGTGGTTTTTGTAATTGGATTTTGTAAGGATTTTATTGTAGTAGGGTCCATTCCTACACCCTGATCCTTAATTTGTATCGTAACATCATTAGGATTTTCTTGAGCTGCGATAAAAACAGTGTTGTTTTCTGGTGTGAATTTTATAGCATTATCAAGTAGGTTTCTAAAAATGATTTTTAAAGAATTTAAATCGACATAAGCTATAATATGGTCTGGTATTTTGGTAATCAAATCAATTTTTTTCATATGTATTATTGATTGAAAAACAGGTTCTATTTGCCTAAATATCGAAGCAACATTGATATTTTCTCTATCAAACAACATACGTTGATTTTGGAATAGCACCCAATGCAATAAATTATCTAACATCAAATATGTTTTGTTGGCAGCACCACTTCCGTATAAAATCAAATCATCTAATTTTTGATGATCTTTGGTATCTAATGCAGCTTTCATTTGTTTGGTAACCGATATTAAATGATGTACTGGTGATCGTAAATCATGTGCCAATACCGAAAATAACTCGTCTTTAAGTTTATTAAGTTCATTAAGTGATTCTTTTTGAATCTGTATAAGTTTATTTTTTTTAAGACTGTTGCGATAAAATATGGCTACCAGAATAGCAATAAGCAATAATCCAACGGCTATCGACAATAATAAATTACGTTGTTGATTTTTGATTTCTAGGGCCGCTTGTTGTATTTGTTTATCTTTTTCCAGGTTTGTAATTTCAGCATTTTTTTGTTGTAGCTCAATTTTCTTTTGTTGCTCTGCGAGCTCCCAAATACGCTGACTGTTTTTAAGACTATCTTGGATTTTATTATAGGTTTTAAAATGTTGCAGTGCTGCTTTGTAGTTTTTGAGGTTTTCTTCTACAATACCCATATTATAATGAGCTGTTTTAAGCACTGTTGGATCTTTAGATTGTTTGGCAAATTGTAATCCCTTTTTAAAAAGCGGAATGGCTTCAGCGTCTTTGTATTGTACATAATAGAGATTGGCAAGGTCCATATATGAAACTGCGATACCCAAAGTATCTTTGTTTTTTAATCTTATTTCATAACTTTTTGATAAAAAAAAATCTGCTTTATTATAATCTTCCAAATGCAAATAGCATAATCCCATATTATGATAATTACTCTCTGTATTTTGTAAGTCATGCTCATTTCTGTTTTCATTCCACACTGTATAATAGTCTAATGCATCTGTATATTTCTCGAGATCAAAATAAATCCTAGCTATTTTAATTTCAATTTGATACCATGACTTAATTCTGTGTTTTTCTTTCAACTCAAGAGCATGCTTGTAAAGCTCTGCAGCTTCAAACAACAGATTTTTTCTATTAAGAATTTTTGCTTTTATTATAGAAGAATAAAACATCCCTAAGGTATCTTTTGATTTTTCAAACCCTTGAAGTGCCTTGAGTATAAAAGAAAAAGACCTTTCATAATCTCCGTTTTTCAGAAGAACATGAGCATTATGAAAATTAGCATGTTTAATTGTAGTGTCTTTTATTATCTTTTTTTCATCAAATACTTCTTCCTTTTCGATATAACAAAAATTAGTAATAGTATGGTATTCATTATCTGTAAAATCTATTTTACTTTGACTGAATACGAAAGATATTGAGAAAAATAAAATAATAAATTGATACCGTATCACGTAGATCCTGTTGAAGTCGTCACTGTACCTCTTGAAGTTTCGGGGTCTAGATTCTTATCCATTACCACTATAGCTTCGGCTTTTTGCATATTTTTATACATCAATCCATAATTAATAACAAACATATATGCATCATAATAGATATTATTATCAGAAGTTTTATAAAGTAATTCAAACTCTCTACAAAGCAAAGCATTATCTTCTTGATTGGTCTGTATAGGCGTTTGCAACCTAAAAATCCCATTATATTGCAAGAAAATACTATTTCTGTTATGGTCTAGCGGCATTTCTATAGCGCTTTCTGGTTCTTCAATAAAAGATAACATCGCAGGAATAAATGCGATTATCGTTACATCAAATGTTTCATTACCTTCAGATTCAACCACAGAAACATGCACCAGGGGTGATTTACTAATTTCGTGAAGCGGTATCGTTTCACCACTTTTATTTAGCTTTTTGGCAAGTTTTACGGAAAGGCTGATCCCTCCTATTTGACGTGTAATAGAAGTCATTATAAGTTGGTTTTAAGATTCTAAAACTAAGATACTAAAAACGTCCTAATCAAAATGCAGTTTATACCGCATTTTTTCCCACTTATGACATAGATAACTACACTCATGTCATTAGTCTCATCTCGCCCTATATATCCCACTAATTTTATCACATAATAACAAAGAAAAAAGCGCTTTTGGCTTATTAAAAAGTTTACGAAAATGAAATTTAGTACTCAACATATAAAAGAAGTCCTGGCTAAAAAAGGATATGATTTTTTTGATAAAAACAAAGCTTACAATCTTAATATTATAGGTGTACGCAGTAATAATGACATCGCTAATAGTTTTGATGATTGGCTCTACCTGATTTTTCGAGATGATCAGTTGAATGAACAAGTTTATGAATTCTCAATTACAACTGACCCCGGGTCTTATTGGTTAAAAAATCCATTGAATGTAGCGGGTACTGCGATTTTAAAACCAGATCAATATAAAGGTTCACATCACATTGGATTACATCAGGGAAAATATGAGGCTTTAAAACAAAAAAAACCTGTAAGTGTCTGGCGTGATGCTAATCGAGATACCACAATAGACAAAAATGGCAAGGTATATACAGGGATTTTTGGAATTAATATTCATCGAAGCAATCCTACAAATCAATCTCAAATGGTCGAAAAATGGTCAGCTGGGTGTCAGGTATTCCAAAAAGTAGCAGATTTTAACTTCTTCATGAATTGCTGCAGAAAAGCTGCAAAAATATACGGTAACTCTTTTACCTATACTCTGCTTGAAGAAAATGATTTTAACTAAGTGCTTCTCCTGCTTATGATAACAACATAATTGAAATCTTTAAAACAATGAAAAAATTACACGAATTACTTAATCAATTGCATGAGATAGGATACCTATTAGAAGATGCTGAAGTCAAGAAACAAATTGCAGTAGACCTTCTCTTGTCGAAAAATGATACTATAGAAATGTCTGACATCATAGATGCTTATGAAGACAACCAAAAACCAAGGCAAAAAAAATCATTCTATGAGCACTATCTAAAGAAAAGACTAGCACTTGTATTTTATGTTGGTGGTGAAATCACACCCTTGGGTGTTACGCTGTTAAAAAAAGGACTAAAAAGGGCAAATAAACTAGCCCTTCTTGAAGATACACTTACTGATTTAGATAGTGCAACCTTACTCTATGAAACAGCACTACAAGAGCAAACAGATAAAGAAATATTCGAAATCAACATTGATCCTGAAAAACTTTGGAGAGATCGTGATCTAGAAATTGAATTAAATAAAATCACCAAATATATTGAAGAAAAAGTAAGTCAAATGCCTCTTATCGATTCTCTTTGTGTTTCTACAGATGATCTGTACCGACTTCATTTAAGCAATAATCATTTGGCCAATCAAAATATGGATTACGCTACTTACATTCAGGAAATAAGCGCCACCATTGCTCAAAATTATAATGCCATAAGTTTATTTGTAATAGGCCATGGCACACCACAGGGGGAAATATATTGCCAGAAGTTTGGAAATTACTCTCCTCTTGAAGTCATTAATGCTCTAAATATCGAAGTTGAAATTGTTGATAATTACATCCCACTGCAATGTTATCCTAAAGCTGCTGTAGAACTTGCATTACAACAAGGCCTACTTACCTCAGGCCCAGAAATTGACGGTAAAGTTAGTGCAGAAGAGCTCATGGATTTTATCAATCGCAAACTCAATAATCTTCTTATCATATAAACATCAATCGCTTAGAAAAATGTATGCTATGACACATCAAAAAATTAGTAACTATTTAAATATCAAATAATTATGGAGATTGCAAATCAATTCAAAGGGCTACCGATGGAGAGCCTTATCGGTGGACCACTAAAAGCCGCTTGTGATGCTAATGTACTTATGGCACAAGCAACATCAAACTTTATTAATGATGTAGGTTTTATACCTCAAGTAGCAGAAGATGGAACTACCACACCAGGCGCTCCACGAATGGTTGACTTTTCTTTTGAACGACCCGGTGTTGATCAAGAGGGAGCGCCAACTATAGAGTTAGTAAAACTTAAAGTTCCTGTTCTGGCGGTTGTACCGATTCCAAATTTACAGGTAAACAATGTAGACGTATCATTTGATATGGAAGTAAAAAATTCTACTTCATCTCGAGAAAAGCTAGACATGAATGCCAGTATGGAAGCCCAGGCAAAAATTGGTTGGGGTCCGGTATCGGCAACTGTTAAAATAAGCGGTTCTGTATCTTCTTCAAAAGAAAATACACGCAGTAGTGATTCTTCCGCAAAATATCATGTAGAAGTTAATGCCAAAAACTTTGGTGTCCCCGAAGGACTCGCTAGAGTGCTCGACCTTATGAATCAGGCAGCCGCTCCAAGAAGAATCGAACAGTACAAACCAAATGATAACGGAGAAATTAATAGGGACGAAAAAGGAAATCCAACAGACACTCCGGTATTGTTAGATAATACAGATACTCAAACAAGTTCTGACACTAATTAACCTAATACTGGTTTGATATGTTAAACGATACTTTAAAATCTCCACCCCCTCAGTTTTCGCTGGACAGGATTCGCTTTATCAAAAAAATAACGATTGGAGCCATAAATCCGCAAGTTGCCTTTTCTGAGGAAGAACATGATCGACAAATGAAACTCTTAAATAGTTGCCTGAACGATTACCCAAGAGGAAAAATCATAGGAAGAGACGTTTCTATAGCTACGTTTCAGTTAGGAGAGCATCAAATGAATATGCAAAAAACAACATATCATATTGGTTTTGAGCGTAAACCTCACTGGTTAGAAAAGTAACAATGTAAAGAATTCTTTTAACAACAAAAATTGATAATCATGGCACAACAACGATTTGACCAGCTTCTTCAAGCCATTCATAATGCTGTATTAAAAGCTCAAGAATTAACCGAAGAGCAACATATTCATCAGCTAGGTAAATATTTTGATGATGACGGGAAACCAATTACACAAGAACTACAAGTACCCACGTTGGATCCCGATGATGATCCTGATAATATGGTGACAATCAAAGTGCCTCTTATGAGCCTACTTCCGCCATCAGCGATAAAGATCAAAGAACTTAAAGTGTCCTTTAAAGCTGCTCTCGGAAAAATAAAGCTCGTAGATAAAGACGGAGATGGTCCGCAAGCCCCAAGCCTGGATATCGATACTGGCGGTGGTGGTGGCATGTTTGGAAAAAGCCAATCTACCGCTGATATCGATATCACTTTTGAAGCAGGTGATCCTTCAGAATCTTTTTTAAGAATTAATGATTATCTCATTAAAAGTGTAGTGTAAAGAATCTTAAAATCATAAATACAGAAAATTTAAAGAATTTCTCTTTTTACATCATATCAGCTGGATCCTGATTTTACTTTCATACACAAAAAAAGAACTGGAAAATCTACCTTTTCTTGACCTTACTTTTTACAAACAGGGAGACCGAAAACTGAATAGAGTAGGTAATCATACTAAACTTATAATTATGATAAGTGACTATCAATACAACAGAGCTCGAAACATATTAGTTCAAGTTGGAAGCCATACTGCGGGAGTTTCTCACCCAAAGCATACGCAGGGTACTGATTTCCTGAATCTCACGGACGACAACTTTTGCGCGAAGCTAGAGATGAATTTAGACAATTAGATGCCAATCTTCCTGATTTGCGATCAGGCATGACCCAAGCACATTATAACGCTATACACCAGGCTGCAAATACAATGACAATCAGTCAATGGTAAACCCTATGTTAAGCTATGTTGTACACTAGCAATTAGTACAAGGCGAAATCCGAAAAGCCTATTATTAAATAGAGTAGGAAGATAAATTAAATTAAAAATGAAAGATACATTTCAAATTATGTTAACTTTTGATAATGCTGTAAAAAGAACCGAAAATGCATTAGAAACGTTTGTAGCTCTTGATTTAAACGAATTAAATGAAGCTATCACAGATTTTAACGAATCCCCTCAATACAAGTACCTGGTAATATCTGCACACGGCTGTGCTGATCTAATAGGTACTAAAGGAGATGATTTTGATGTTTCTCCAGAAAGCCTGTCTGGGTATCTAAGGAAAATAAATAGGGAGTATACTCTGATTCTGGATGCTTGTGGCGAAAATGATTATGCTTATGGAAATGCAGTAAAGAAGGAGTTAACCAATACGCAATGCACCGCAATTTGGGCGGCAGACATTTGTTATTCTGGTGATTTTGAAGAAAACATCGAAAACGGAAATTTAAAGAAGGTATAAAAACAAGTATGAGGCTGTCCGAAAATAATATAATAATATCATTACAAAGAATTCTAATTTTGAAGTAATCCGTCTACCAGTAGCACACACTTACCAGATTCCTTAGCTGCTCTTAGAATGACGACTTTTTGGACAGCCTTCTTCAAGTTTTAAGCCTGAAATAAAAAGATCCATTTTTTTAAATACACTATTGCTACACTAGTAATTATAATGTTCTTTTTAGAATATAATTAAACTTTAAGTACTGATCAAGATGAATATTAAGGATAAAATAATAAATCGAAGAATTTACGACGATCAGAATCTTATCATAGCTGATACGGATAACGATAGTATAGAAAAAACTACTACTCATGGCAATGAATATAAAAATGCAACTGAAGATCATACAGAACCCATATATAATCAAGAAACATATAATTCGACTGATTTCTCGCAGATTGAAAAAGATATCAAATCTAACGAAACAGATGAATCTCAAAAACAATTACAAAGCATCTTACGAGATAAGGTAAAAAGTGAAATCCATAGCATAACAACGTTTCTATTTAACAAGGGTAAAAAAATTTCAGATAAGACAATATTGCTTATAAAGAGTGACCAATTAGAAGATTTACTTTTGGCACATGGTGATCTTTGCGAGCTTATTAAACCAGCGACGCCTGAAGCTATAAAATATTTAGAACGATGTATAGGTCTTAAACAATACTTATTTAGTCCAATCCCTTTAGTTCGAAATTTTATTATTCTGGCCCTCATCGCAATTGCTAGTCTTTTAGGTTCAGGGTTATCTCCAGATGTTAATGCCGAAATACTTTCAAAAGGTATTCTTAATAATTCTGGGATTTCTCTTCTTAAAAACCTAGTGTTCTTATGTTCTGGAGCAGGTATTGGAACTGTATTTTTTCTATTATCCAAGTTAACAAAAGAAGTAAAAGAAGCTACACTTTCTAAAAGTGACACCACCTATTATTGGTCAATGCTCATTATGGGCATATTAAGTGGGTTAATTATGTCTGAAATTATCGTAATAAACCAAGAAAGCCTGAGTGAAGACGTTGAGATGAACCGACTTATTTTTGCCTTGTTAGGAGGCTTTTCTTCTGAAGTAGTTTACAGTATCATGCAAACCATCATGAATAAAATTAGAATAGCATTGAGTTAAACTGGATTTTTTCTTTTTGTAACCTCTTAATTGTAATGCAAAATATTGTATATTTTTCAAAAACTTGTCTGCTCATAAAAAGAGTCCTAAAAAGTAAAAAAGTAACAGTTTACGTGGTATGTCGGGTTAATGACGGGTGAAATACACGTAAAAAAATTTGAGAACCTAATTCTGAAAATTAATATTGCTGAAGAAAATGAAAACAAGTTCTAGTGATCACAAGAATCGAACTAAAAACTTATGGATTATGAAACAGCCAGCATTAGGTATAAAAATATCTGAACTTAGAAAATCGAAGGGACTTACACAAGAAGAGCTAGTAGCGCAGTGCAATATTAGTGTGCGTACAATACAAAGAATTGAAGCCGGAGAAGTTACTCCCAGAAGTTATACCATTAAAACAATTTTATCAGCCTTAGATTATGATCTAAGCACTATTGAAACCGAAAATTCTTCGATAACTCAAGAATTTAAAAAACTCCTTTTATTAGCCGTAGACGATAGTAGAGAAATAAATTTTTTAATCCGTCAACTTTCAATCTCCTGGATTAGTGGTATTGTATATTTCATACTGGGCTTTGGAGAATTTGCAATGGATTTTTTCAGGTATTTTCAGGATGAAATGATTACAAACAACATTGTTTACACAGTTACAAAACTCATAATTCTTGCTTCGATTATTCTATTTTATCGTGGATTTATTTTAAGTGGAAAGATTTTTAAAAATGAGCTATTGCGCATTACAGCATTTATTTTAGTATTTGTTAGTTGTATTTTTTATACCTATGATATCGTATCGCTTTATGTAGGCACAATTGATACCGAATTTATATTAGGTGCAGAAGCTGTAACTTTTGGGGCGATCGGAATACTATTAGGAATCTCTGTACTACGTCTAAAAAATGCTCTGGGCACCATTGCTACCCTAACCGGAATTTTTGAAATTGTTACTTATGGCTGTTTAATAACTATATTTTTATCGATCGCGGGTATGGTTTTGCTTATCCCAACGATCATATTAGAAATTATTTTGCTGTACAACGTTTCTCAAATGCTAAAAACCAAACAAAAAGAGTTTAGTGATTCCTGATTTTTTATTCATTTTTTTAAAAAACTAAAAAAAGTCAACGAATCTAATTCGGTAAACAGGTAAAATACACTCTCATTTCAAACACATATAATCATAAAAAAACCAGGATCTTATCTCCTGGTTTTTACGTAAACCTCAACATATTTTTAATAAAAAAAGTAATCCTAATAGGTCAACATACTGGTAATAATTCTTAAATTTTTGGTCCCTGCATCAGAAACATATAATGTTTTTTGATCTCGCCCGGCCAGTATCCCATTGGGAAGATTAAAGGTGGCTTCAGAAATATCACCATCTGTACTACCGATAACACTTCCTGCAAATACTTCAAAATCATCAATTTTTCTAGGATTGATTTTATAGATACGATGTTCTCCAAGTTGCGTTGCGTATAAATATCCTTTAGCATAGGTTAAAAAGCCGAGAAAGTTTCTATTTTCTGCTGAATCTGGTAATTGGGCTACAAAATCAACGTTTCCGTCTTTATATCGGTATATTTTTCGATCATTAAAGTTTCCTATATAGGTGTTTCCTTTTCTGTCAAAGGCAATACCTGCCGGACCATTGATAGGGTTTCCTTCAAATAGTTTTGTAATACTTCCATCTTCTTTCAATATATTAATCGTATTGGTGTTATATTCTACGAAAAGCATATTATCTGTCCCCGGGATTTTTTTAATCCCCGCTGGTGTAGTAGCAGCAACCACTTCTAAAGGCTTTCCTTCTGAATTAAATTTAACTATTCGGTTTCCGAAGTGATCACAGATATAAATCTCATCTTTACTGTTTATTCCGATCCCGTTTGGCGTTACAAATCTATCGGCAAATACCGTAACTACACCCGACGGGTCTAATTTATACACCGTATTCCCAAAAAAATCTGAGCCGTAGAGATTTCCTTTACTATCCTGAGCAAGACCATCTTGAAAGGCGCCTTCGGTTACTGTCGATACGGTTACCTTTACATCAGGAATATTTCCTCCCTGGCAAGAGATCATGATTACGGATGTACCTAAAGCAACTCCTGCTAAAATTTTTGTACTTTGATTTCTAATCGTTTTTAAGAATGATTTCATTGTCGTAGTTTTTTAAAAGTTTTGATCAAAACTATATTCTTAATTACGTACAATCGACCTAGAGTGTACAAACGGACTCCTTTCTATGCCACTCTTATTTTTTTTATATAATTGCTTGGGGTTTCATTCATTTCGGCCTTAAAAGCTTTATTAAAAGTAGACTTAGAATTAAACCCCGAATCTAAAGATAAGGCTAACAGTGTATGCTTTTGGTATTCGCCCTGCTCTACTTTTTTTATAAATTCTTGCACTCGATAATGATTAATGTAATCATAAAAACTACATTGATGAATGTTATTTAATAACCATGAAATATTATTTGGTGATGTATTTAATTTTTTCGCTAAACCCAATAATGTGAGCTTATGATTTAAATATATTTTTTCGTCAACCATTAGTTTTTCTAAATTCTTTTTTAATGTATCTAGCTCTTTTCCTTCTACCCGCTCCTTATTTTGTGAGGTTTTCTTTTTAAGAAACGGAACTCTGAAGATGTAAGGTTGTTTTAAACTGTAAAAACCTATGATATATATAAAAATAGGAAAGGCAATCCATATGATCTTATAATTGATATAACGAAAATAGAATCTCAAATAATAAGAAGAAATATAGCTGAACAACCATAGTGTGAAGAACAGTGTGGCAGCAAATAAAATAGTTTTTAAAAAAGGCAACACACTTTGAGAATAAGACAAATTATCCTTTTCTCCCTTTTTATATTGCATTATTAATTGATAACAGCGATAACAAAAATAATAGTTAAACGTAATCCCAGAAGTTTCAATAATAAAAAAGGGAATAATTAACTTTCCTTGCTGCATCATCAGTAGTAATTCATCATGAGAATATGTGAGTGTCCAAATATAATAGATACACATCCCTAAAACAGGAATAAAATAAGCATAATGTATGCGGTATACAGGGTTCTCATTAAAGATTAATCGTCTACAATACGTATATAACAACGGCCCGAATACAAAGATCAACGTATCTATAAAAAGTGCAATCCTGAAAAACCACTCATTATTAGTATCAAACGCGTACAAGAATTTACCCAATAATAATATAGAAGCCACAATCAATATGAGGGACAGTATTTTATTAGCAGCTTTATTTTTGTGTTGAATCACCTGAATGGTAATTGCTAAAAAAATCCCTTGACTAATTCCTAAAAAAACGATGAAGTCAATAATTCCAAAAGTCTGCATAAACATGTAATTAACATTGATACTAAACTATCTTTTTATGATAAGTTTTTCGACCGAATGTATACATTTGCACGAATAAAATGCAAAAAACCCCTTTGATTTTTAGTCAGCTTATTAAAAATAGAAAGAGATTATCTGCACAGATTTAAAAATCGCTCTAAATAGTTGTCAACTATTTCATTGACCTGATTAGATGATAATGATTACTGCTGGAGACAATCTCTTTTTCTGCTTTAGTGTTTTAGAACGTTTCTAAATCTCGGTCCAAACACCATTAATACATTTAATTGGTGCTATCGGTCCTAAACAAGGTATATCTAGAAATCCTCCTGCACAACATGAATCACCTGCTCTTGGGCAAATACCGTTGCTAGAGACACCTCCTGCAATGTTTTTTTGAATTTCTTTTTTGAGTTCTTTTACTCCGTGTAATTTTAAAATGGATTGTAACATAATTAATGAATTTTATATTAGTCTATTTTCGATACTAGCACTTAAAGTTTAATTTTTCGTACCCCTCCTACCCCTGTATACTCTGAAATGTATATTGTTTTTAAATATTTATTGAAGGCGATTCCGTTAGGATTACTAAAAGAAGCTTCTAATAGCGGGCCGTCTATTTGGGTTGCTTCTCCATTACCAGCGATGGTTTCTACTGTACCATCTAACGTTACTCTGAAAATATAGTTTACAGCGATTCCGGTAGCATAAATAACATCGTTGATAACCGTGATATATCCAATACCAAAATTTTGAATGACGATGTCCGGAATATTGGCAATTATAGAGATTTCCCCGTCGGGAGTAATAGAGTATATATCTGCTGTGACAAAGTTGGCCACAATGATATTTCCTCTACTATCTAAATCAATTCCTACTCCGCCTGCTAATCTAGGGTCTGTTGCCAAAACAATTACTTCGCCATCTGGGGTAATCTTATGTACTGTAGGGGCTGTATAGTTAGAAATGTATAGATTGTCCTTGTGGTCTATTGTCATACTACTAGGCCACCCCTCTATAGTAGCAATTACTATTCTTTCGCCGTTAGGTGCTATTCTTAATACCTGACCATTAACGGTATTGTTGGCATTGTTCACATAAAGATTTCCTTTAGTATCTTTTGCCGTACCCATTGGCCCCGTTAACCCCTGAATAGTGTCTACGATTCTTCCACTTGGTGCAAGTTTAAAAATTCTGGTTCCGCTACCCCCTGTATCTACAAATCGACCATATTCTGAGACATAAATAAACCCTTCTCTATCAACAGAAACTGCTCCGTTAGCAGGAAAATCGCTAATTAAAGTTTCTACTTCGGGATTTGGATCAATACCATCACCATAGCAAGATGATAAGCATAGTGGAACTGTAAAAAGAAGAATAAAAAATAAAGCGTGTAATGTGTGTGTTTTGAAATGTGTTTTCATAATATTGGTATTTTGAATTTTTGGTGAAAATAGATCCAAAAACCAATAAAAATCGACCGTTTATATAGAGTGACACCAACTGATCATAATACTTCTGTTTTTTTTACATATTCTCTGGGAGTATCATTAACAAACATTTTGAACGCCCTATTAAATGTTGATTTGCTATTAAATCCAGAATCTATAGATAACGCAAGAAGTGTATGATGACGATGCTCTCCATTATGAATTTTTTCTATGAACGCTTCTACTCTATATTTATTTACATAATCATAAAAACTCATTTTATGAATATTATTAAGAAGCCAGGACATTTTGTTGGTTGATATCTCTAGAGTCTTTGCCAAATCTACAAGAGTAAGCTGATGATCAAGATAGATTTTTTGCCGTACCATAATCTCTTCTAATTTTTGACTAAGATCCTGAATTTGCTTTAGATCCAAACCTTCGTGACTTTTAGATTGCGGTTTTATTTGTAGCGGCATTCTAAAAATATCAGGCTGTTTCAAACTGTAAAACCCCACTATATAAATAAAGGTAGGGATCAAAATCCAAATGATATTATAATTGACAAATGATAGATATGTATCCAAAACGTAATATTGAATAAATCCCACTATCCATAAGCTTAAAAAAACAGCAAAAACCCATAAAAATATTGTTAAGTATTTACGTACATCCTGAGTGTAGGATAGATTTTTCTTCTCTGCTTTAATGTAAGCCCTTAACAACTGAAAACATCGAAACAAGAAATAAAGATTAAACACAATTCCAGATATCTCTATAATGAGAAATGGTAGTTTTAAGCGTCCTTCATGATACATTACTAAAAACTCATAATATGAATACTGATACGTCCAGATATGATACAAGAACATCAATAAAGCAGGAACAAAGTTGACATAATGTAAGGTATACAACGCTTGTTTATTAAATAATAAACGCCTAAAATAGAGATATAGTAGCGGGCCAAATATAAAAACCAATACATCCACAAAAAGTGCTAACCTGAATGAGGCTATTTCTCTTTCTAAAATTGTGAAAAAAAATCTACCTGTTAGCATTATAGCGGCGATGATAAGAATCCATGATAAAATTCTATTTGCTAATCTGTTTCTATTTTGAATCATTTGAATAGCTATCGCCAGAAATACTCCTTGACTAATCCCCAAAAAAACAATAAAATCAATACCTCTAAATGTCTGCATAAAAATTATTCTTATTTATGTAAATGTATAGTAATAGCACAAATAATTCGACCGACTCGATATGCTCGCACTATTAAAACTTAAAAAAATATGCACATGCAAGATATTTCGTATTGAATCAGACAAGGGTTCAACGTGTACACGTTGAACCCTTGTCTAGTTAAGTAAAGACCACTTATCTTAATACAATAAGATATAACGGCTATCTAAGCGAAATTTTTCTTAACGCTCCCACGCCTCCAAATTCTGAAATATATATAGCTTTTGTATACTTATCTATTGTAATCCCGTTAGGACCATTAAACGATGCTTCTGCCACCGGGCCATCAACAACAGCCGGGGTCCCGGTACCCGCAAATTCTTCAACATTACCGTCGAGGGTAACTCTAAAGATTTTGTTCACTCCAATCCCGGTTGCAAAAACAGAGTTACCTGAAACCGTTATGTAACCAATACCAAAACCGCTAACTACAGCTTCAGGAATTGATGCAATTAAAGAAACATTTCCTTTTGGATCGATAGACAAAATATCTGCAGTTCCAAAATTACCTACCACAAGATTTCCTTTATAGTCAAAATCAATCCCTACACCACCTGCTAATCTTGGATCAGATGCATAGACGGTTACTGTTCCATCTTGAGTAATTTTGTGAACAGTTGGAGTTCCAAAATTAGATACATATACATTATTATAGTAGTCCAAAGTTAATCCCGATGGAAAACCATCAATGGTTGCCAATACGGTTCGAGTACCATCTGCCGTAATTTTCAATACATCTCCTGTCCCGTTTCCACTACCATTGACCACATAAAAATTACCTTGTTCATCGATTGCATTACCCAGTGGGCCGGTTAAACCTGTAATAAACTCGGTTACATCACCATTTTTGGATACTTTAAAAACTCGAGTTCCGTTTCCGCTAACCCCAACAAATCGTCCGAATTCTGATACGTATACATTTCCTTTCCGATCTACCGATACAGCATCGTTTCCTGGAAAATCTGCAACTACTGTATCTACTAAAGGATCCCGATCAACCCCATCTCCATGGCAAGAGGTTAATACTACAGACAATCCTAAGAATGTGAAAAAAATAAGCGCTTTAATGTGATTGTTTTTTGTACGTTTTTTCATTTGTATGATTTTTAAGTTGGCTCTAAAGTATCTCTAGAGCACTTAAAAATCGACCGTTTGGATGTAGTCGTACTCCTTTTTAGGCAACTTTTAGTTTTTTGATATAATTACTAGGCGTATCCTTCATCTCTAATTTAAACGCTTTATTAAATGTAGACTTTGAATTAAAACCTGATTCTAAGGAAAGAGCAAGAATTGTATGACGATGATGCTCACCGTTTTCTATCTTTTTCAAGAATTCCTTAATCCTATAATGATTGATATAATCGTAGAAATTACTTTTTGAGATCGTATTAAGATACCAGGAAATATTGTGCGTTGACGTGTTTAATTGTTCCGAAAGATCTCTTAAGGTTAAATTAGGTTTCAAATACATTTTTTCTTCTTCGATAAGTCGTTTCATCTCTTTTTTCAGGAAAGTTATTTTGGCCTGAGGCAACCGCTGTTGCGAATCTGGTTTATTTTTTTTCAAAGAAACCCTAAACAATTGTGGTTCTCTTAGACTATAATACCCAACTACAAAAATAAAAAGAGAAATAGCTCCCCAAACCGAATTATAGTTAACAAATCGAATCGGATAATTTAATAGCCTTGGCACTATAAAACTTATGAGCCATAGAATCAAAAAAACTCCTACAGAGATTTGAAAAAGCTTTAAAAATGAAACCAGGCTTTGTTTATAGGAGATCGCATTTTTTTCTTCTCTGATATAGGCTTGTAAGAGTTTTACATTTACTATCCAATAATAGAAATTTGATAAGATCCCTGCTCCTTCCATGATTAAAAAAGGAACCTTAAAAAAACGGACAGAAAGCTTTTCAGAGAATTCTTCAACTCCAAGAGATAAAATATAAATAGAAAATAAAACATGAATACTAACAGGAATGTAATGAAACCAAGAGAGTTTATAATTGGTATGTTCAGAAAATGCTAACCTTCTAAAATACATATAACATAGTGGTCCAAATAAAAATATAATAGCATCGATAAGTATGGTCCATTGAAACAGGCGTAGGGTCAGAAACTTGAAAAAAATCATTCTTCCTAAAAGCATTACAACCGCTAGGACCAATATAATCGAAAGCAATGCATTAGCAGATTTGTTTTTATTCTTAATAAACTGAATGGTAACGGCCAGAAACAAGCCCTGGCTTATTCCTAAAAAAAGCAAAAAATCAATTATTTCTAAAGACTGCATCAGACAATTGTTATTTTTTGATTAAAAATGATAAAATGCATCCTCGAGATGTTCAATTGCTGTACCTTGTTTATTTTCTATAATAGCAACAATATCAAATCGTACCTCTGTATCAAGGTCGGCATCAGTTACATAATGATCAATGGCTTTGACCATTGATTGTATTTGCTTAGGTTTTACAAACTCCTGTGGATCACCAAAATCTGGTGTACTGCGCGTTTTAACCTCGACAACTACAATAGTATCTTTTGTTCTGGCAATGATATCAATTTCAGACTTCAAATATCTATAGTTTTTTTCTAAAATCTCACATCCTTTCTTGAGCAGAAAATCAACGGCTAATGTTTCTCCTTTTTTTCCTAAAGTATTATGGTCTGCCATGATTATAGGTATTTCAATTTAACCTCATTTTTGGTGATCTGTAATGATGCTTGTGCTCCAAAAATAAGGGTTTGGTTATCTTCTATGTGCCCCATTGGAAATTTAAATACAACCGGAAATCCATATTCCTTCACAATATCTAAAATAATCTGTTTTGGTTTTTTACCAAAAGGGATATTATTATCATGCATCTTGGTCATGCCGCCAACAATTAATCCAGAGAGTCCCTCAAAATATCGGTTTCTTTTTAAATTTTGAAGCATTCTATCGATATGATAAAGATATTCATCTAAATCTTCAATACATAAAATTTTACCCGATGTATTCAAAGATGAACCAGAACCACACATAGAGTAGAGCATAGATAAATTTCCACCTATAAGTTGCCCTGTGCAGATGCCGGGAATATTTTTTTTAGATGGTGAAACAGTATAGGTTATATTTCTTCCAAAAATCGCATCTCTAAGAGTATCTATTGATTCTCTGGTTCCTTTATGAATATCTACAGGCATAGGAGCATGTAATGAACAAAATCCCAAATTGTGAAGATGAGAATGTAACACGGTAATATCTGAGTAGCCTATGATCCATTTAGGATGTTTGCGAAATTGAGAAAAATCAATATCATCAATAATTCTTACTGTACCATATCCTCCTCTGGCACACCATATGGCTTTAATTTCCTGATCATCTAGCATCTTCTGAAAATCAGATCTTCGCTCCTCATCGGTACCCGCAAATTGATGATTAGTTAATCCTATCGTTGCACCCACAACAGGGACTAATTTCCATTGTTTCAGAATATATAAAGCGTCTTCGATCTCTTTGATGTCAATCTTTCTAGCAGTAGAAACAATTGCGATTTTATCTCCTTCTTTAATAAAATCAGGCTTCAACATTTAATTTACTTTTTTTATTTTAAATATCTGTCAAATAGAATTGAGCTTTTTAAAAAGATATTCATTTTTTGATTCTAATAAATATTCTTTTAACAGCTTCATTTCTTAAAATTTCAAATTAATGATACTAATTAACAAAGACTTTCGTTATAATCTATTATATTGTACTATAAATTTGTCCCTCAAACCCCTACTATTAAACTAAAATGCTATGATTTCTGATACTACATGTAATCTGGATTCTCTCGATGAATATATCCCCACCGCAGAAAATCCTTGGAATGTCACCAAGATAAACCATTTATATCGTCGTATAGGTTTTGGGGCTTCAAAAGCCGAAGTTGTTGCTGCTTTGTCTCAAAATCCGGGAGCATTAGTTGATGCACTAATTGACGAAGCAATTGCTTTAAACACCACACCGCCACTCCCCTGGAGTATGTGGAATAGAGACCAGTTTGAAGCTGCAGAAGATGCCAACCCCGACAATGATCTAAATTTTTATCGACAAGAAGGAAAAAATCAAATGATTGGTGATTTAATTCAAAACAAGGTAAGAGAACGTCTTACTTTATTTTGGAGCAACCATTTTGTTACTGAAGATGACACATACCGAAGCCCTGCTTATCAACTACAATACTATAGTTTGCTACAAATGCATGCCATAGGAAACTTTAGAGATTTTGTATATGATATTGGGATTTCAAATGCTATGCTGGTCTACCTTAATGGTGATGAAAACGTACGAGACAGACCTAACGAAAACTATGCTCGAGAATTATACGAACTCTTTACATTGGGTGTAGATAATGCCTATACCGAAGATGATATCCAGGAAACTGCCAAAGGCCTTACCGGTTATGTAGACACCAATGGTATTGCATGGGGAGATATCCTTTTTGATCCAAGCGAGTTTAGCAACGAAACAAAAACCATTTTTGGTCAAACCGGAAACTGGACCTATGATGATGTGATCAATATCTTGTTTCAGCAAAGAACAACACAGGTAGCTACATTTATTTGCTCTAAATTATATGCGTATTTTGTAAGTCCAACATGTAGCGAAGCTATTGTGACACAGATGGCACAAACCTTTATCAATAATAATTTTGACATCGCACCCGTACTTCGCCAATTATTTAAAAGTGAGCACTTTTTTAATACCGAAGCCATAGGTGCCATTATTAAAAGTCCTTGTGATCTTTTGATCTGTTTTTATAACGAACTTGGATTTACATTCGACGCTTCTATAGACCCCAATGATTTTATTCGGGGTACGGTTCGAATCTTAGGACAAGATGTATTAAACCCGATAGATGTTGAGGGTTGGCAAGGTGACGAAGACTGGATCAGTCCGGATTTACTAATTGGTAGATGGGAAAGTGCACGTTTTATTGTTAACCAAGCCTTTCAGAACAACCAACAACAGTTCAGAGATTTTGTTGTAGGATTACCCATTGGTACTGCTGCCGACGGAACCCTGCAACCAACTTTAAGTGGCCCCGAAGTAGAAATTGTGGTTAGAGCAATTGTCAATTACTTCTTCCCTAGAGGTATTGAAGATGATGTAATTTTCAATGAAATTTTAGGTGTATTTAAGGAGATTTTTCCTCCTACGTATTACGAAATTGGTGGGAGCCCAACTTGGGATCTCGGTTTTAACGAGGTTGCAGACCAGTTTGCAGCCCTATTAGATTATATTGTAGACATCCCCGAATTTCAACTTAAATAAACTGCTATGTGCGAAACAAATCACAATAAAAATATACATGTAGACAAGAACAGTTCTTGTAATACTGACGATCATAAAAAATGGAACAGAAGATCTTTTCTACAAGCTCTTGGGCTTGCAGGCGGGGGATCAATGATGCTTGCCAACACACCTCTTTCTGTATCTAGAGCTTCACCCCTATCCTTGGCACTAAGTCAGGCAGAAAATGATAATATTTTAATCATTTGTAGATTGCAAGGTGGTAATGATGGATTTAATACCATTATCCCCGTATATGATTATGATGTATATGCTAATGCCAGACCTCTAATACGAATCCCGCCTAGTGAGTTTATCACACTGGATGATAATTTTTCTATGCCCAAACCCATGAATAAACTCGAAAGCGTTTGGGGTGATGGTCAAATGCGCGTAGTGCACGGTGTAGGATATGAAGATTCTTCGCTATCTCATTTTAAAGGATCAGACATTTATGCCAATACGAACCTGGAAGAAGATGATCGCACTGGTTTTATGGGAAGATATTTTCAGGAGCTTTATCCTGATTATTTCTTTAACCCACCAGCAAGTCCACCCTCAATTCAGATCGGAAGTATTGGGAATTTAATATTTAAAGGACCTCAAAATGATTTTTCTTTTGCAGTTTCTGACCCTAGAAGGCTCCTGCAGATTATAGAAAATGAAACTTTTTACAACCTCGATGGATTAGAAAATTGCACGTATGATGATAAGGTTAGATATCTGAGAGAAGCCACAAATACAACCTTTAATTATGCCGATGTAATCAGTGCTGCCTATGATAGATCAGGGCCTAATGATTTTGCAGGATATCTTGACGATAGCTTAGGAAGACAGTTTAGTATTATTTCGAGATTGATTAAAGGAAACTTAGGAACAAAGGTATACCTGGTCACCTTAGGTGGCTTTGACACACACAACAATCAACCCCAAAGACATCAGCAGCTTTTAAACTCTTTTTCTGAGGCTGTAAGCACATTCTATAAAGACCTTACCGCTGCTGGGTGGGATGATAAAGTGCTTACAATGACGATTTCAGAATTTGGTAGACGTTTTAGAGAAAATGGTTCTTTAGGTACCGATCACGGTACGGCAGCACCTACCATGTTTTTTGGGTCTGCCCTTAATGGTAATGGTTTTGTTGGAGAACATCCTGATCTAAATGATTTAACCAGAGGTGGAAATGTAACCAATACCATGGATTTTAGACAAGTGTATGCCACCGTTATGAAAGATTGGCTTTGTATTGATCAAGGCTTGGTAGGAAGAGCGTTATTAGGATCCGACTTTGAATCTCTTGATTTAGGGTTTAATTGTAGTGGTTCGAGTTTTACTCCTCCCGATGGGGCAGGAATCTCACATATCCCTTCGTATAGCGATAATCAAACCTTTCTTAATATTGTCACTCCGCAGACCACACATATAGATGTCTCGTTGTATAATGTAATTGGTCAAAAAGTAGCTACTTTGGCTAATGAAATGCTTATGGAAGGCGTGGATTTTGTGATCAATGTAAAGGAAGCTGCCAAAACACGATTAAGCACAGGGCCCTATGTTTATCAAATTCAGACGAATAATGGTAATTATAGTAAGTCAATTATAATTTCATAAAACAAGTATATATAACCGCTGCAATCATTCAAAATAATTGGATCTGCAGCGGCTATTTTTTGATGCTCTTTTTATTACCTTTGTGCCTTATTTTTAAGCATTATGAGCACAGAGGGAAGATATACCATTACCGCAGCATTACCATATACTAATGGCCCAATACACATAGGCCATCTTGCAGGAGTTTACGTGCCTGCAGACATATACTCGCGCTATCTAAGAATTACAGGCAACGATGTTGCTTTTATCTGCGGTAGTGATGAGCATGGCGCTGCGATCCCAATGCGAGCCAAAAAAGAAGGCGTTTCGCCTCAGGTAATCATTGATAAGTATCACAATATTATCAAAAAATCTTTTGAAGATTTCGGAATTTCATTTGATAATTACTCCAGAACCTCTGCTTCCATTCATCATGAAACAGCATCAGCGTTTTTTAAAAAAATGTATGATGATGGTAAATTTATTGAAGAAACATCAGAGCAATTATACGATCCCGAAGCCGAACAGTTTCTTGCAGATCGATTTGTAATTGGTACCTGTCCAAAATGTGGGAATGAAGAAGCCTATGGGGATCAGTGCGAAAATTGCGGAAGCTCTCTTAATGCTACTGATCTTATTAATCCAAAATCAACCATTTCTGGAGCAGAACCCATTCTGAAACAAACCAAACACTGGTTTTTACCTTTGGATCAATATGAAGATTTTCTAAGAGAATGGGTATTAAAAGGACATAAAAAAGACTGGAAAACCAATGTATATGGCCAAATAAAATCCTGGGTAGACGACGGATTACGTCCTCGTGCTGTTACCAGAGATTTAGACTGGGGGATACCTGTGCCTGTAGAAGGTGCCGAAGGAAAAGTATTGTATGTTTGGTTTGATGCTCCTATCGGATATATTTCATCTACCAAAGAATGGGCTGCTAGAGAAGGAAAAGACTGGGAACAGTATTGGAAAGATAAAGACACCAAACTTGTACATTTTATAGGAAAAGATAACATTGTTTTTCATTGTATAATCTTTCCGAGCATGCTCAAAGCCGAAGGAAGTTATATTTTACCAGAAAACGTGCCTGCCAATGAATTTTTAAATTTAGAAGGAAACAAATTATCGACATCAAAAAACTGGGCAGTATGGTTACACGAATACTTAGAAGAATTTCCTGATAAGCAGGATGTGCTTCGATATGCACTTACGGCAAATGCTCCGGAAACAAAAGATAATGATTTTACCTGGAAAGACTTCCAGGCACGCAATAATAATGAATTAGTCGCCATTTTCGGAAACTTTATCAACCGGGTAGTTGTACTTACGAATAAATACTATGACGGTAGTGTTCCATCACCTGCAACATTTTCTGAAATTGATTTACAGACCTTGGCGGAGTTAAAAGCCTACCCGGCTGTAATCTCAAGTTCTATCGAGCGCTATCGATTTAGAGAAGCCAGTCAGGAGTTAATGAATGTGGCTCGCTTGGGAAACAAATACCTAGCCGACGAAGAGCCTTGGAAAACCATAAAAACTGATGAAGAACGCACCAAAACTGTTATGTTTGTAGCATTACAAATTGCTTCAGCTTTGGCCACACTTGCAGAACCCTTTTTACCCTTTACAAGTGCTAAATTGAAATCGATTCTTTCTCATGCTGCACTTGATACAGCATCTACCTGGAATGGAATTGCAACAAAAGAAGTATTACTCCCCGCCGGTCATCAAATTGAAAAAGGAGAATTATTATTCTCAAAAATTGAAGATGCCGAAATCCAAAAACAATTAGACAAATTGGAAGCTACCAAAAAAGCCAACGAAGCCGAAAATAAAGTTATAGAACCACAAAAAGAAACCGCTACTTTTGAAGATTTTACGAAGCTAGACATAAGAGTAGGTACGATTATCGAAGCCGAAAAAATGCCTAAAGCAAAAAAGCTCTTAGTTCTTAAAGTGGATACGGGGATCAATACCAGAACGATCGTTTCAGGTATTGCAGAGCATTTTACTCCTGAAGAGGTAGTAGGCAAAAAGGTCACTGTATTAGTTAATCTGGCACCAAGAAAACTACGTGGTGTAGAGAGTGAGGGTATGATCTTAATGACCGAAACACCAGAGGGTAAACTAGTATTCCTAAACCCTGATGAGGATGGTGTGAAGCCCGGAGCGGTTGTGAGTTAAAAATTAATCCCGGAAAAAATATATAATGAAAAGAAATTTTGGACGAGAATACAGAAACAATATTCAACTTCAACAACCAATTAATTTATGGATATTACTATCATAATCAACATAAATATTACTTAAGAAAGTTCGAAAAATAGCGCCTCATTTATGCTCAAAATAGCGTATCATCCTATCTACACCCATCCCCTACCAGAAGGGCATCGATTTCCGATGATCAAATATGAATTGTTACCAAAACAACTTATTTATGAAGGTACTTGTGAGGAGCAAAATTTCTTTACCCCAGAGGTTCCGGATTCAGAACCCATTCTGGCTGTTCATACCAAAGAATATTACAATAGCCTTATTGAACTTTCTTTAGACCCAAAAGCCGCCAGAAAAATTGGTTTTCCGTTATCAAAAGAATTGGTTGATCGGGAGGTGATCATAGCAGATGGCACCATCAAAGCGTCAGAGTATGCCTTAAAATATGGTATTGCTATGAATATCGCCGGTGGCACTCATCATGCCTATACCAATCGTGGCGAAGCATTTTGCTTACTTAATGATCAAGCCATAGGAGCAAGATATTTATTAAAGCAAGGATTAGCTACAAAAATTCTTATTGTTGATCTCGATGTGCACCAAGGCAATGGTAGCGCACAAATATTTGAGAACGATCCAGCCGTATTTACCTTCTCTATGCATGGAGCAAACAATTATCCTTTCAAAAAAGAGATCTCTGATCTGGATATCGAATTGCCTAATCAAGTTGATGATCAACACTATTTAAAAATTATAAAAGAAACATTGCCTAAACTTATAGACAAGCAACAACCTGATTTTATATATTATTTATGTGGTGTAGATATACTTGCTACTGATAAACTTGGAAAACTGGGGTGTACTGTATCTGGTTGTAAAGAGCGAGATCGGTTTGTACTACAAACCTGTAAAGATCAAAACATCCCGGTAATGTGTTCTATGGGTGGTGGATATTCTGCAGATATCAAAATTATTGTTGAAGCACATGCCAATACCTTTAGACTTGCTCAGCATATTTTCTTTTAAACTACATTAAGCGTTTGTAAGCAGATATTTATTGTATCTTTCTCGTTGTTAAACGATTTAGTCATGAGACTACGATTTGCTTGACTTTCTATTTTTATGTCTTTTCAGGTAACAATAGCTTAAGAGAAGACATCTAATATTATGGTGTCTGAAGATAACATGTCTTCACCTAAAGCTACCCTTCAGGATGTTTCCAAGATTAGCGGATATTGGCGAGGCCAGGCATTTGGAGGAATAGTCGAAGAAATCTGGAGTGATTCTTTAGGTAATTCTATGATGTTTTCATTTAAATTAGTGATTGATGGTACAATTAAATTCTATGAGGTTGTAGGAATTACAGAAAGTAACAACACTCTTTTATTACAACTAAAACATTTCAACAGTGATTTTAAAGGTTGGGAAGAAAAAGAAGAAACCGTTGATTTTAAACTCGTAAAAACAGAAAAAAATAGCATCTTTTTTGATCAAATGACCTTTGAAAAAATTAGCGAAAACGAAATGAATGTATATGTAGTTATTAATAATAACAATGGATCATGTGATGAGGCAAACTACCTCAGGGCAAGCCTATACGCCATCGGTTGAAAAATAATTTTGATTTCGAGGCAAGCCTCTGAGCATTTAAATCTCGATTATCGAGTTAAATTTAATTACAAAAGAAAGTAAAATATGCAAAAAGAATGTCCCATCTGTGGAAATAAAATTATTGGCAGAGCAGATAAAAAGTTTTGTAGTGATTATTGCCGTAATGCATTTAACAATCAGCTAAACAAAGACAGTAAAAACCTAGTGCGTAACATTAATAATTTATTACGCAAAAACTATCGTATTCTGGAAGCCCTAAATCCTAACGAAAAAACTAAAACTACCAAGTCAAAACTTATCGCTAATGGGTTTGACTTTAATCATTTTACCAGTATTTATACCACCAAAACAGGGAACACTTATTATTTTGTTTACGACCAGGGTTATCTATCTTTGGAGAATGATTTTTATGCGCTGGTAAAAAGAACCTAATTAAGAATACCACCTCAAAGTCATGGATCAATTTTGAAGTGTACTATATTGTATTCGCTGTTCTAATGCTTTTAGAGATGTTTACTCCTTATTTTAATGAAGCGTGTAAAAGAATAGATGAAAAAAATAGCGACAACAGTCACGGCAAATTGAGTAGCATTACATCACAAATATGATCAATACTCATCTTAAAAATCAAATACATCTTTGAACAAGGCAAACATCCTTAAAACGACTAATGATCCTAAAATTACGGGGTCAGACAGGTAAATTTTACATGTCTCGCCAATGTTGGCTATTTAGTTTTAATGCCGCTTTCATTACGTCTTTTTGACTAATCTGGCCTACAAGTTTTCCATCTTCTAAAATCGGAAAACGTCTTCTTTTAGTTTGTAAAAATTTATTAGCAGCATCAAAAATGTTTACGTTTCCGTCGATAGTCTCAACATTCTTTACCATAAATTGCTCAACCTTTGCATCATCTATAGGCATATTATAATAACGACTTTCATTGAGTTGTTTGATACAATCTCCTTCAGAAATTATTCCTAACAATTCATTGCGTTCATTTACGACAGGTCCTCCTGAAATTTTATGCTTTACCAAGGTTTCAATAACCTGCATTACAGACTGATTAGGGTTGAATGTAATCAAGTCCTTTGTCATGTAATCTGAAACTTTAATTGGAGTCTCATCTTGCTTCTTTGTTTTAGAGCGCGCTCCTTGAAAACTGATTATTCCCATAATATTTAGTGATTTAGTGAATCTTAAATATAATGATTTTCAATAACTTATTCAAAAAGGATTCTGACTTTTGGACATATATCACACATTTTTAGAAGGTTCATAATTTGTTGTTTTCATATAGCGAATGCATTGTTGTTTATGTGCAGAGTGATCATTTCGATTAACAAATACATAATTGTTGTGGCTAATTTCTTACCTTTAGCATAAACCAAAACACATATGCGAAAATTTTCTTCTCTATTTTCTTTCATTCTTCTCCTTCTCTCCATCCTTTATACATTCTACAGCAGCAAATCCCATAGCATCTCTGATATGGATACTCCCGATCAGGAGTTTTCTACACTACGGGCATTAGAACATGTAAAAAACATCTCCAAAGCGCCGCATTATCTAGGTAGTTCTGCGCACCAAGAAGCAAAAACATATATTCTGAATGAATTGAAAAAAATGGGCTTAAAACCAGAGATACAAGAAGGTATATCGATCCCAAAACGAGGAAATATGAGTAGGCCGCAAAACATCCTCGCCAAAATCAAAGGTAGTGGAAACGGAAAAGCTTTACTCTTGATGTCTCATTATGACAGTTCTCAACATTCTTCGTTTGGAGCAAGTGATGCCGCTAGTGGTGTAGCCACTATTTTAGAAGGAGTAAGGGCATATTTGAGCACCAATATGATACCAAAAAATGATATCATTATTTGTATTACCGACGGAGAAGAACTTGGATTAAATGGTGCTGATCTTTTTGTAAAAAAACATCGATGGGCCAAAAATATAGGGCTTGCTCTTAATTTTGAAGCTAGAGGTAGTGGCGGAGATTCATATATGCTTATCGAAACAAATGGAAAAAATGGGAAAATGATTGAAGAGTTTTCTAAAGCAGGTGTTCGATATCCCTCTACAAACTCCTTAGCATATAGTATTTATAAAATGTTGCCTAATGACACTGATCTTACTGTGCTAAGAAAACAGGGAGATATCGCAGGTTTTAATTTTGCCTTTATCGATGATCATTACGATTATCATACGGCAAACGACACTTGGCAAAACCTGGATATCAGTACATTACAGCATCAAGGAAATTACATAACGCCGCTTCTCTCTTATTTTTCAGAATCAGATATCAATACTCTAAAATCGGATGACGACTATATTTATTTTAATGTCCCTATTTTCAAACTTATTACCTATCCTTTTAGTTGGATATTTATATTGCTGATTAGTGCAATTATTTTGTTTTTCGGACTTATTATATACGGAAAGGCAACCTATCGAATCGATTTTAAAGAGGTCTTAAAAGGATTCGGAATTTTCTTAATCGCTATAAACTTAGCCGGTTTTCTGACTTTTGGGTTATGGGAACTTCTCAAATTGATATATCCTCATTACAAAGAAATCCAACATGGATTTACCTATAACGGATACTTATATGTTTCCAGTTTTATACTCGTATCGATTGCGATATGCTTTAAGGTATATGCAAGATTTAGTAAAGGCACAAACATCCCCAACCTAATGATCGCTCCTTTGTTTATGTGGTTGGTCATATCTGCATGTTCTGCGTTCTATCTTAAAGGCGCCAGTTATTTTATACTTATCGCCTTCTTTGGACTATTGTCCTTATTTGTGCTTATCAGACAAAAGAATCCAAATCCATGGCTCATGATAAGTCTGTCATTGCCCTCAATTTTTATTTTAACGCCATTTATAGCTATGTTTCCGGTTGCACTAGGGCTTAAAATCCTTTTTGTCTCAGCTATACTATCGGTATTGTTATTTGGCGTATTACTCCCGGTTGTAGGGTTTTACAAAAGAAAAGATTTAATTGGAAATTTTGGTCTTTTATTGACTGTAGTTTTTTTGATTTTAGCACATGCAAAATCTGATTTCACAGAAAAGCGCCAAAAACCCAATAGTTTAGTATATATATTAGATGCAGATCAAAATAAAGCAGTCTGGGCTACGTATGATAAAAAACTCGACTCCTGGACTCAAAATTATATAGATATTACTGAAAACATGGCAGAAACATATAATGCTAATGCCTTGCATAGCAAATATGGCAGATCTTTCGCATACGCCAATCAAGCACCAGTTAAAAATATAAGACAACCCAGGTTTGATAGTAGTAAAGACACCATTATTGGCAATAGTAGATATTATAACCTCTGTATAGCTCCACAACGAGATATCCATAGAATCGATTTGTATACCGAAACTCTATTTAATTTTGAATCCCTTCGGGCAAATGGTGAAACTGCTGTGGATTTTGAATACTCTGATGGTAACACATACAACGTATTTACCAAAAGATGGAAAAATAACCTACTCACGTATTACGTAAATAAAAATGAACCTCTGGAGCTAAAAATGCAATTTCATAAAGACTCTTTGCCCCAATTTATTGTATATGAGTCTTCTTATGATTTACTTCAGAATGAGCAGTTTTCGATTCCATCGAGAAGTAAAGAAATGATGCCAAAACCATTTGTTATAAATGATGCTATTGTAATCAAAAAAAGTTATACTTTGCCAAAATATCAAGAAAAGAAAAAAGATACAATACATCTTACAAAAGTAGAATCAACTGAAGCGCGATACATAAAATGAATAAACAAATTAGCATTCTCGGTATTGGTTGGCTTGGGTTTCCATTGGCAAAAGCTTTACTCAACGAAAATTATATAATTAAAGGCTCTACTACCTCTGAAAACAAATTACAACCTTTAGAAAAAGAACATATTCAGGCTTTTCAACTACTTTTGAATGAAGAAGGTACCTCGGGAAGCATACAACCATTTTTAGAAGGAAGTGAATTATTAATCATTAATATCCCGCCCGGACTGAGACGAAATCCCGAAGGTAACTTTGTGGCAAAAATCCAAAACCTGATTCCTCATATTAAAAATTCAGATATTAAACATGTGATTTTTGTGAGTTCTACGTCGGTTTTTGCGGATTTAGATGAAATACCTTTAATTTCTGAAGAAACCATCCCTAATGCTACTTCAATTGCCGGAAAACAGTTATTCGAAGTAGAACAACTACTGCAAAACCAGAAAAAATTCGACACTACGGTTTTGCGCTTTGCTGGTCTATTTGGCCCAAATCGACACCCCGCTACAATGCTATCCGGTAAAACCAACATCAAAAATCCCAAAGCCCCTGTAAATCTTATTCATCTTAACGACTGTATCGGGGTCATCAAGACAAGTATAGAAAGTAGTAGTTGGGGGCAAGTATTCAACGCATCTTATCCTGACCATCCTGAAAAGGCAGAATATTATAGTCAGGTTTGTCAACAAATGGGATTGCCCAAACCAGAATATGAGATGAACACTCCCTCAAAAGGAAAGATAATAAACTCTGATAAAATTCAGAATGCTCTGGAGTATGAATTTTTGAAAGACCTTTACAGTTAACTCTACCATGAAATTTTTTATCAGGTGCTAGAGGTACTTGTCTTAAACTTTTCTATATCAACTCCCTTAATTAAAAGCCATAAACACAATGAAATTTCTCCGATATCGGCAGGTATTGTGATATTTTGTATTATAATCGATTCATTATCTGGATCCATAAAGTACACTACAAAATCTATTAAATCGCCAACGCACCCCAATATCAAAAAAATTCCAATAATTTTTGGGAGTACACCCGATTTAAAAATCATGTATCCAAGAGGAAGTAAATACATTCCATAAAATAGTTGATTTACAAAGTACCCTTTGCTATGCATTTTCAGGAAAAAAGTTGATAAAGCCTGCAGTTGTTCTGTTTTGAAGGCATTACTATAGTTGGGATCACTTAATAATTCGAAGGCAGAAAATTGATTAAGCATGTTTTGGCAGTACATCGCTACCGAAATGACTACACATAACAACATGAATAAAGAAATATTTTTATAAAGGCCTTTAAAAACCAGATATAATACAAAAGCGTAGAAAAAGAACATCGTAGACATCACTAGATCGCTTACAAATCCTAATCTAAATAGCCATTCGTTATTGATAATATTATTTGAAGTAGCCACAATATCATTAGGTACAAAAATTTTCTGCCTTACAAAAAACTCTGCAAATATTCCAGTACTGGCAAGAGTTAAAAATAACACTCCTGCCAGTCGTGCTGTGTTTTTATTTGTTGAAATCATAAAATTAAATTTTAGTATGTGTTTATTGTTTTCCAAAGTAATCGCGTATATCTGTATCGGTCATTGGTTGCAGGGCACCGAATACAATTTCTTTATAAATTTTGTTTGTAATTGAATCTGGAGTCAAGAAGCTAGTCCCCATTATTCTTCTTGTTTTATTTACGATTTCTTCTGCATAATGCATTGAGTAATATTTTGCTATAACAGAGGCTTCAAATAATTTTTTTAATGAAGATTGGTTGCCTACCCTAAAATCTTCGATGAATACTCCTACTTGTTCGCATAATTGAAATGCCGCTTTGTATGTGATCCACAAATCTCCAATGTCGTTGCTAAATCTCTCTGAATCAGCTAACCTTTTTCCGTTCTTGATCTTCTTGCTGCTAAATTCTTTTAATTGTGAAATAACACGATACGCTCCTCCCAAATAAGGAGCAGGAATCAACGCCTGAAACCAGGATCTTTGATATATCAAAATCTCGGATCTTTCTTGCTCGGCTCTATCTAATTGAATAACATTAGAGCTGGATACCTTTAGATTTTCGAATTTTACAGATCTTGTAAATGATCCTTGCATCGTATGGTCAAAAGAAGAATCACCAAAAATGATATTATCATTGTTTGAAGGGATAAAAAATACGGCTTTACCTTCTTCAGGTAGCGCTGCCGTAAAGACTAAATAATCTGCAACTCCAGCTAATGACATAAAGGATGCCTTGCCATTGATGATATAAGAATTATTTTCTTTTTGAGCTATGATCTTAGCCCGGCCTGAAGCATCTTTATAGGTTCTTACAGATCCTGTATTGGCAATTAATAAGCCTTCTTTTTTAATTCTTTTAAGTAGCACTTCTCTCTTCCAATATGCGGTGCTTGTTTTTGAAAAAGGATATGACGCAAATGATGCCAAAACATAATAGTGCATCGATAATGCTACTGACACCGGAATTGAAACTTCACCAATCCTATGTAAAGCCATGAAACACTCTTGATATGCTTTTTTTATCTTTTTCTCATAGCAAGAAATAAAAGGTACATTCGTGGTTTTCAGAAACGAATAGAATTCTAAATAATTTCTTGTTTTTTCTGCTTCAGATAGTACCTGACATACCTTTTTCAAGGTATCTTCTTCTTGTGGCTCATTGATAATAATTACATTCTTCATCTTCGTCAGTTGTTTAATTAATTATTAATAGAGATTTGGAAGCCAAAAAATTTGAGCCGCCATAAAGACTCCTCCAGCTGTTGCAAGAGTTAACACAAATAAGCCAGCAGATACTGCCCATTTGCCTTTATTTGTTGCTTTACGTTTTGATAGTACATAGATTTCAAAAAATAGCAGAGGTACTAAAAAACATGCAAAATATAGAAATATGTCAAAGGGGCCGGTAAGCGTTTCATTACTTCCCGGAGCTCCTCCATGAATTAGAATCCAAAGTCCAAATCCAACCCTAAAAAACCAAACACCACTTACAACCAAAAAAGTACGCATCGCCCAACGCTGATGACTATTTATTTTTCGTTTAATCGCATAATAAACACATATGGAAGCGCAGCAGATAATAAAAATGGCATTGGTCGTTAATGCAATTTGGCCAATCACCCCTCCCACTGTATTTGGTCGGCTCCATATCATATATAAACCTCCGAGACTTATAATAAAAGCTGTGAAAATATAGGCTCTACCAT
Source organism: uncultured Aquimarina sp. (assembly GCA_947497175.1). Classification (GTDB taxonomy): domain Bacteria; phylum Bacteroidota; class Bacteroidia; order Flavobacteriales; family Flavobacteriaceae; genus Aquimarina. The sequence goes on from CANMFM010000004.1 coordinate 477,684, forward strand.
TTAATCTGTGAAATAAAGGGTACTGCTGCTGTATTTTGGGAAAAAACTGTAAAGGCCCTCCAAAAGTGATTATAAATGCCATTAGAATATGAAGAAGAACAAAGGCATTACCTATGTAATCCCCTTCTATAAAACCATGAATCATTCTTTTGGTCCAATCTGCAAAATTGCCTTGAATTGCTGCTCCTCCATAAAAAACTGCTATGTAATAAGCAAATAACCACTGACCCAAAATCGCAACACTAAACCAAAGTTTAACCGTAGCTTTTAATACCTTGTCTGCCCACAAATCTTGAGATTGCAGTGTAGTGCCAGATGTATTAATATTTGAATTCATACCTGTTCGTTTTTTGATTAATAATTGATTTGATTGATGATGAAATTTTCTTTATTCCTTTTGGAAAACAATAGGAGATGGATTGAATCCTTTACTGAGTAACCATATAATAAGCACTATGAGATGCACGCCATTTTGACCATAAAACGCAAAGCTTACCTGGTAGTCAAAAATTTGCAACCATGATACGGTAAAAACCAGTGCTGCAGAAATACTAAACCAAACCGAAAAAAACCTAGGGATGAGTTTTGTTTTATAAAAAATATGGTAAAGCAATACCGCTCCGGCACTAAACAGGATTAGAATAAAAAAATGAGCCCAATAATATTCTTCAACTTTTAAAGCTCCTATCGTTCTATAATATGCTACATCTGCCATTTCAGTATTTTGTAAAATCTGACTTAGAGATATTAATGATAGATGAGTAATATTGCTCACTATGGTAATTGCAAATCCGATTATCCATAAAATGAGATACCAAAGTGCTAGACTTCTTTTGTATTGTTTTAAAACAGGAAACAGCACAACAGCAATACTTACGCCAAGAGCTCCAGAAATTAGGTCCAAAAGTATAGCACTCTTCATTTGTAAAGAGCTTTCAAATACTGTTATCAGGAAATTTTCGGATTCGACGAGTGACATTGATAATCCTCTTAAATAGGTACCTGTAGCACCCGATAACATCATTAACAGGAATAATATACCTGCAACTCTTCCGGTTTTTTTAATTGAATTCATAATTGTTCGTTTTTTGCCCGCCGAAGTGACAGGCATGTTGATGATTAAAAATTGATTAGAAGATACCCCTAGATAGATCTAGATTCTTATTTATCTTAAAAATGGATATAGTGATTTAATAGTTCACTTTGGAGAACTTTTAATGTAATTTTTGAACACATATCCCCATGGAATCACAATAAGATCGATGGGAATAGCAATCGCAAAAGGCTTTAAAAATCCATCGAAGTCAGCATCTAATTGCCCGGTAGACCATAACGGCAAGTAAATACCCAGCAACCAAACTGACTTATAAAACAATTGTAATAATAGCAAGGGTAACATTGGCATAGGATAACGTATTCCCAGGCCCATTAATGTAGCAAACGCTGCCCAAAAGCTATAGGCGACTCCGTCATAGGGCCCCCATAACTCACTCGGGCTAATAATTTCTGACCAGGAGCTATATCCCAAAGTAAGGAAAGTTAATAAATACAGACCCTGCATAAGATATAACCTAACTTTAGAGACTTTGTGCGTTGCAGCTACATCGTTATGTACGGTATTGACAATACTGTTTTTTAAATTCATAACTGTTCGTTTTTTGATTGATGATGATGATGATTGATAGTTCGTTTTTTGACTGATGATGTTATTGTTTCATAGTGTATACTTTTAATTACTGAAATCTAGTGCTTTAGAATCTCCTGTTACTTTTACTTTGGCATCTGTATCGACATGGCATTTTACAGATTGATATGATAATTTTAAATCTGCACTACTATCATCAATAAACTGAAGCTTAATATGTTTCCCCGAAACTAGACCGATCGTTTCAAAATGTGCTCCTGACCTTACTTGCAAAGAATCCAGAGCACCATTGGTAACAAATACTACTATACTATCAATAGAATTTGTGCGCTTCGTTTTTTCTATGATTAGCTTTTCATGCTTCACTTCAGTTTTTATGTACGGCATTAAATTTTGAGGTGCTTTAACCTTTATTTCTGTTACGCTATCTTGTAAAAAAAATAGTGTGATGCCGTGGTTTAATGATATCTTATTAAAACTTGAAATATTTCTGGTTTCAGAAACAAAATCACCAGTATCAACATTTGTAATTGCTCCTGCGCGTACATAACGATGTATCGAGAACTGAAATGCCATAAAGAAAAGGGCAATGATACCAATCGTAAAAATTATAATGAGGTTACTTTTTTTCATGGTCTTTATCAATTTTATAGTTCTCAAAAGAGCTTTCAACCTCTTCAAATGTTATATTAAGAAGCTTCATTTTTTTAAATATATCGGGGAGCGTTTCGTTTATAAATTCTTTTTTTTTAATCGCGAGTACTTTATCATAACCGTCTGGTGAGATGAAGTATCCGATTCCTCTTTTATTATATATTACTTCTAAATCTTGTAGGTAATTAAAAGCTCGTATCGCGGTATTGGGATTAACTTCAACCATCATTGCCATTTCTCTGACAGAAGGTATTCTCTCATCCCCGTTCCATCTTTTTTTCAGAATATTTTCGTAAAAAAAATCTACGATCTGTAAATAAATGGGTTTACCGTTATCAAAATCCATAATTACACTTCCTTTTCAATCATTCTAAAATATCCTGCCAATAACATGACTGGCCCTATAATGATCATGAATAACCATCTGCCCGCAATTGAAAAATCATTCTTTGCTAAGCCGAAGGCTTCTGAAGCCAATTGTTCTCCAGAAAACACCTCATAATCATGGTTAAGTACAGCATATATCAAAAAATTGTAAAATAATATTCCTAAAAAAATTAACAATACCGAAAGAATTGTTTTACCCATTTTATTTTTACTAAATCTAAGAGCTCCATAAAAAAATACAGGTTGCAAAAAGAAGTAGAACGTTATCATGCTCTTATATTCTTCAGAAAATATTGAAATGAAGTGGAAACTTACTTCAGAGAACAAACTCCCAAAGATAATTGCCAATTGCCCCACCAAAATACCAAGTATCGTAAAGGCTAGTGTGTAAAGAAGGTATGTGGTAATCCAAACCGAAAGTATTCTTTCGTATGATGAAATAGGCAATATAAAGTATAGATGATTCTTTTTTTGATCATGCACCTCTTTAAAGGTTGAGAATGTAAATAGTATACCAAATAAAATATAAAAGAAACCTAGAGTTTCTGCATAATCCTGTGCTGATATAATATGATCTTCGATACCAAGATTTAATAAAAAAGCGATGAAAAGAATTCCTGCTGCAATGAAAAGTCCGGTGATTATACTTCCGCTTTGAACTACAACGTCTCTGTATACACTATTTACTATTCTTTTTAAGCTAAAGCCTGATATCATGATACGTGTTGTTTAGTACATTATTAATAGTATCTTTATTACTTAAAACGGCATTAAATAATAGTTCGAGATCAACTTCAGTTTCTTCTCTGTCATCTCTAAGCAATACCTTTTTCGCCGCAAAAGAAGATTCTGAGTATACAATAGCCCCTGTAGTATCATGAGTTGGTTTGCCAAACCATAATCGATCAGATACTTTTGATAGTGAATGATCAAATGTAACCTTACCTTGGTCGAGTATGATAACATGATTTATAAGGCTATGTAAATCTCTAACCTGATGTGTTGAAATTACAATACATCTTTGGTCATCGGCAACCGAAGCCATTAGTTTTCTAAACTGACTTTTTGATGGAATATCTAACCCATTGGTAGGTTCATCCATTAAAAGAAGTTTTGTATTAGCGGCAATTCCGAAAGCAATTAGTACTTTTTTCTTTTGTCCAAATGAAAGTGTTGTAATCTTTTGGTTTTTTGAAAGCTCAAAGCCTTCTATAAGGTTATAAAACTGATCTTTAGAAAATCTGGGGTAAAAAACAGAATTAATCTGCTCATAGGTGGTAATTTTTAATCCGTTTAATTCGAACGCTTCAGGGATCATAAAGACATGTTGAAGAGATCTTACGGTTCTTTTAGAGATGTCTTCATCAAAAACTCGACAATGTCCTGATTTTGGGAATAGTAATCCAGACATTAGCTTTATTAAAGTACTTTTACCTTCTCCGTTTTTACCAAAAAGACCATAAATATTTCCAGCTGTAAAACTCAACGTAACATCATCAAATATTTGTTTCCCTTTTGGGAAGTAGAATCTAAGGTTATTTAGCGTTACCATATCTAGTGTATTAGTCATCTAGTACACCTCAAAACTAAGTAAGTTAATCCATCCAAACAAATTTTTTTACTTTTTTTTGAAAAACACCAGAGTTCTACATCTCTGATCGTGTGGTTTTTGGAGGGCTATTATACGATTAAAAAAGCCGAAGCGATATGCTCCGGCTTTCTTAATATGCAAAATGCAAAATATTATCCTTTCAAACTTGCTTTAAGATACTCGCGATTCATACGAGCAATATTTTCAAGAGAAATACCCTTAGGGCATTCGATCTCACAAGCTCCAGTGTTGGTACAGTTCCCAAATCCTTCTTCATCCATTTGATTTACCATCGCCAATACCCGATCAGTAGCTTCTACCTGACCTTGTGGCAACAGGGCAAACTGAGAAACTTTTGCAGAGGTAAATAACATGGCCGAAGCATTTTTACATGCTGCCACACAGGCTCCACAACCAATACATGTAGCTGCTGCAAAAGAGTCATCTGCATCATCTTTATTTACCGGAATTGCATTAGCGTCTATTGTATTTCCAGATGTATTTACAGAGATATACCCTCCTGCGTGCTGGATTCTATCAAACGCACTTCGATCGACCATCAGATCCTTAACCACAGGAAATGCTTTTGCCCTAAAAGGTTCGATATAAATAGTATCACCATCATTAAACTTACGCATGTGTAATTGACAAGTAGTTACCAAACGATCTGGGCCATGTGGTTCTCCATTGATTTGTAATGAACATGAACCGCAAATTCCTTCTCTACAATCGTGATCAAATACTACAGGCTCTTCACCTTTTGTAATTAATTCTTCATTTAACACGTCTAACATTTCTAAAAAAGACATGTCACCTTCAATACCTGATATTGGATAATCAACTATCTTTCCTTGTGATTGGGCATCTTTTTGACGCCATATTTTTAGTGTAAGATTCATAGCTTTTTATTTATAAGAACGTGTTTTTAATTCTATATTTTCGAAGATCAGTTCTTCTTTATGTAATTGGGCATCTTTAGGTTCGCCTTTATACTCCCAGGCTGCAACATACTTAAAGTTTTCATCATCCCGTAGTGCTTCTCCTTTTTGCTCTCCAGATTGTTCAACAGATTCTTCTCTAAAATGACCTCCACAAGATTCATTTCGATGTAAGGCATCTTTGGCAAATAACTCCCCTAATTCTAAGAAATCCGCCACACGCCCTGCTTTCTCTAATTCTGGGTTCATACCCTTAGCAGTACCTGGAACTTTTACACTCTTCCAAAAATCTTGTCGTAGCTCAGCTATCTCAGCAATGGCTTCTTTAAGTTCTTTTTCGTTACGAGACATTCCACATTTGTTCCACATGATTTTACCTAATTTCTTGTGGTAATAATCGACAGAATGTTCACCTGATCCTCCCATTAATTTCTGGATACGATCTTTTACATCTTTTTCTGCCTGATCAAACTCTGGAGTATCTGTTGGGATTTTTCCGGTACGAATATCATGAGATAAATAATCTCCTATGGTATATGGCAAGACAAAATATCCATCTGCCAAACCTTGCATTAACGCCGAAGCTCCAAGACGGTTAGCGCCATGATCAGAGAAATTTGCCTCTCCTGCAGCATAACAACCTGGAACTGTAGTTTGCAAGTTATAATCTACCCAAAGACCACCCATAGTATAATGTACCGCAGGATAGATCATCATTGGGGTTTTATATGGATCTTCATCAACGATCTTTTCATACATTTGGAAAAGGTTACCATATTTATTTTCAATAACTTCTTCTCCAAGTTTTGTAATTTCTTCTTTTGAAGGGTTTTCAATCCCTGATGTCAATGCTTTTTCTTTTCCATAGCGCTGTATCGCTGAAGCAAAATCAAGATAAACAGCTTCTCCGGTTTTATTCACTCCAAAACCAGCATCACAACGCTCTTTTGCTGCTCTTGATGCTACATCACGTGGTACCAGGTTCCCAAATGCCGGATAACGGCGTTCTAAGTAGTAGTCCCTTTCTTCTTCAGCTAATTGTGTTGGTTTTAATTTACCCGCACGTATGGCTTCTGCATCTTCAATTCTTTTAGGAACCCAGATACGACCATCATTACGCAGTGATTCTGACATCAATGTAAGTTTAGATTGATGATCTCCAGAAACCGGGATACATGTTGGGTGAATCTGTGTATAACAAGGGTTGGCAAAAAATGCTCCTCTTCGGTGAGCTCTCCATGCTGCCATAACATTGCTCCCCATGGCGTTGGTACTCAAAAAGAATACGTTCCCGTAACCACCGGTAGCCAGTACCACCGCATGAGCAGAGTGACGCTCTATTTCTCCTGTAACCAGGTCACGAGCAATAATTCCTCTCGCTTTACCGTCGATTTTTACTAAATCCAGCATTTCATGACGATTAAACGCTTCTATTTTACCTCTATTAATCTGGCGGTTCATCGCAGAATATGCGCCTAATAATAATTGTTGTCCTGTTTGCCCTTTTGCATAGAATGTACGAGATACCAACACCCCACCAAATGAGCGGTTGTCAAGTAACCCTCCATACTCACGTGCAAAAGGCACTCCTTGTGCCACACATTGATCAATGATATTTCCAGAAACTTCAGCTAAACGGTATACATTAGCCTCTCGAGACCTATAATCTCCTCCTTTTATGGTATCATAGAACAAACGGTAATCAGAATCACCATCTCCCTGATAGTTTTTTGCAGCATTGATTCCTCCCTGTGCAGCTATCGAATGCGCGCGACGAGGAGAATCCTGATAACAAAAGGTTTTTACATTATATCCAAGCTCAGCCAATGTTGCAGCTGCACTTCCTCCTGCTAATCCGGTACCTACAACGATAACGTCAATATTACGTTTATTGGCAGGATTTACCAGGTTAATTGTATTTTTATGTTTTGTCCACTTATCTGCCAGTGGACCTTCAGGTATTTTAGAATCTAAAATTGACATAATAGTGGTTTTTTAATGATTAAAATGATGAACTAATGCAATAACGACAAATCCAAAGGGAATAGCAACTGCAAAAACTTTTGCAAACTTGGTCGCTCCTGCTGAGTATTTGTTGTTAAATCCTACAGATTGAAAAGAAGAAGCGAAGCCGTGCCATAAGTGCAAAGCTAGAAATATAAAAGAAAGCACGTACAATCCAGTACGGATTGGGCTTTCGAATTTATGCACCAGTTCTTCAAAATATCTTGTAGGAACCTCAGGATTTGATTCTACATATTTATAGACCATTTCAGGAACCCAAAAATCATAGAAATGCAGTCCTAAAAAAGCAAGGACCACTAATCCAGAATATATCATGTTCCTGGAAACCCAAGAAGCATTTGCTCCTCCATTATACTTGGCGTATTTAACGGCACGTGCCTTGTTGTTTTGAAGTTCTAAAATGAACCCCATAACGAAATGAAAAATCACCGCAAAGATTAAAACAGGCTGAAGCGCAAACTGTACTACAGGATTTGTACCCATAAAATGAGAAATCTCGTTAAATGTTTCCGGACTAAAAACTGAAGTAAAGTTGATACTAAAATGCTGTAATAAGAAGAAAACTAAGAAAAGTCCCGAAAGTGCCATCGCTACTTTTCTTGCTATTGAAGATTTTATCAATCCACCCATTATTTAAAATGTTTAAAATTTCGATAGCAAAAGTAAGATTCAAAAGGCTTTTTAACAACATTTACAGTCGGTTTATGTGGTATTTATAATGAATTTAAAATACATCACGATATTTGTTTAAGCTTTATCTCGAAATCGTTTGCGCTAAACAAGTATCATTCAACAAAAAAAAGTGTCTTTTTTTATAAATACACTACTTTTATACCATGCAAAATATCAATTCTAAACTTCCTGAGGTTTCAACCACCATTTTCACTATCATGAGTACAATGGCAAATGAGTATAGTGCCATAAATCTTTCTCAGGGATTTCCGAATTTTGATGTTGATCCAAAACTTATTGATTTGGTAACTCAAGGCATGAAAAAAGGCTACAATCAATACGCCCCGATGCCAGGTTTCATGCCTTTACGAGAAAGTATTGCAGAAAAAACAAATTCTCTATACGGCAGCACCTATCATCCAGAAACCGAAGTTACCATAACATCGGGTGCTACACAGGCAATTTTCACTATTTTATCAGCATTTATAAGACCCGGAGATGAAGTGATTATTTTTAAACCGGCTTATGATTGTTACGAACCTTCTATAGAATTATTTGGAGGAACGATCGTTCCGATTCAAATGTCGGCTCCTGATTTTAGTATAGATTGGCAAGAAGTATCATCAAAAATAACTTCTGAAACTAAAATGATGATTATCAATTCCCCTCATAATCCGAGTGGATCCATTTTATCAAAAAAGGATATGCTTATACTAGAAAAGCTACTCGAGGATACGAATATTATTTTAGTAAGCGATGAGGTATATGAACATATTATTTTTGATGGTGCAGAACACCAAAGTGCCGCTAGATACCCAGGATTAAAGGCCCGTACATTTATTACAGCTTCTTTTGGTAAAACTTTTCATACCACCGGATGGAAAATGGGATATTGTCTCGCCCCTTCAGCATTAATGACAGAATTCAGAAAGGTACATCAGTTTAATGTGTTTTGTAGTAATCATCCCATGCAGTATGCCTTGGCAGAATACCTCAAAACCCCAGAAAATTATTTATCTCTTGCAGCCTTTTACCAAGAAAAACGTGATTTATTTTTATCGTTAATCAAAGATTCGAGATTTACTTTTACTCCTGCCGGTGGTACCTATTTTCAATTATTGAATTATTCAAAAATTACAGATGAAGGTGATGTAGCTTTTGCCGAAATACTAACGAAGAAACACAAAATCGCTTCGATTCCTGTTTCGGTATTTAATCTCAATCAACGGGATGATACCGTATTGCGATTTTGCTTTGCAAAAAAGAATGATACATTAAAAAAAGCTGCAGAGATTTTGTGTAGGATTTAGTTGCTTGTTGTAAGTTGAAAGAATTGTAAAAAAAACATTTCTGAGGCACACTACTCTTCATTTTTTATAAGAACCATTAAAATTGACGCTTTTTAGTTAAAAATCAAATCGTAATTGTATGATCTCTACCTCTTCTTTCTCCTTTTTCTTTTCATTTTTCTTACCTGTATTCAAATTCGAAAGTGAAATCCCTAATAATCGTACAGAATTTTTCATTGTATCCTGATACAACAATTCTTTTGCTGTTTCTAACAGAATGGAAGCCTCATTTACAAAATAAGGCAGGGTCTTACTTCTCGTTTGCAATGTAAAATCACTGTATTTAATCTTTAACGTCACTGTTCTACCTGCTACCTTGCTTTGTTTTAACCTTTTCTGAAGTTCCTCGGCAATATTTTCTAACCGCTCAAGCATGTAGATTTCAGATGCTATATTTTCGCTAAAGGTACGTTCTGCCGCTAAAGATTTACGTTCTCTATTGGGTTTTACTTCACTTAAATGAATCCCTCTTACAATTCGATAATAATGTCCCCCGGATTTCCCGAAATGTTGTGTAAGAAATTCTTCAGATTTAGATTTCAAATCTTTACCGGTATAAATTCCCATTTGATACATTTTGGCTTGGGTTACTTTGCCCACACCATAAAATTTTTTGACATCCAAATCCTCTAGAAACTCAACTACCTCTTCTGGATTTACGGTTTTTTGTCCGTTTGGCTTGTTATAGTCACTGGCTACCTTGGCCACAAATTTATTGATTGATATTCCTGCAGAAGCCGTTAAACCTACCTCATCAAAAATACGCTGTCGTATTTCCTGAGCAATTAAAGTTGCACTGGGGTTTCCCTTTTTGTTGTCGGTTACATCAAGATATGCCTCGTCTAATGACAGTGGCTCTACTAAATCGGTATAGTCAAAAAAGATTTTTCGTATTTGAGTTGATATTTCTTTATAGCGATCAAACCTGGGACGCACAAACATTAAATCCGGGCACAGTTTTCTTGCCGTAAATCCTGGCATGGCGGATCGCACTCCAAATACACGCGCTTCATAACTCGCAGCGCTTACAACTCCACGTTTGCCTCCACCTCCTACGGCTAGGGGTTTGCCTCTGAGTTCTGGATTATCCATTTGCTCTACCGAAGCGTAGAACGCATCCATATCAACGTGAATGATTTTTCTATGTATCTCAGGTTCTTCCACATGACAAAAATAAAGGATATTCCTAATAATTGCTTTATATAAAAAAACATAATACTATTAACGATAAGCCGTGAAGAGTACGACTATTCCTTCATTGTTGATATCTGCAGGTAAAATATTAGGCGTTACTCCTGTATTGGTGATAGTACCATTAGTATAGGTGATACTAATAGAAAAACCATCGGTCGTAAACGAAGTGATACTCCCGGATATACTCCCCAAAAAATTTCCGTTTTGATCACCGTATCGTAATCCTATAGCATTGGTACTTGATGCAAAACGCGAAATATCATTAATCGAATTTCCATGCGAACCTATGTAAATTACTTGTTGGTTAATAGTTCCTCCATCTTGTCTGGCAAACCCATTCATGGTACCAAATGAGTTACGAATACCTCTGTCATTATTAACGCTACCGTTATCTCCATTGATATCAAAATCTTCAACATTGGCATGAGCCACAAAAGTTACCGAAGTAGGTCGAAAAGGAACTCCGGAAATAGTAATTACACCAGCTGCAGATATTTGAAAGGCACCAACATAAACATTCCCCGTGGTGAGCATCTCCTGCCATCCGGTATTTGTGAACTCATATACCCGATGGGCATCCGTGTCATAAACTAAAGACCCTTCCTGAGCTCCTGTGATAGCAATTCTATCTGCTGTAGTTGCCGCTGGTAATCCCATGAGCGAGTTTGCATCAATTTGAGAGTACGTTTTAGCATGAAAATGAAAAAAAAGACATAGTAATAGTAAATGCAATATGCATTTTGTAGCTTGGGGTAAGTTTTTCATATAGGGGTAATTTTAAAAACTTAAATTAAAATCAGAATCAATTTTTATACAATGTGTTTACATTTGTTTTGTTACGGTTTTACCGTAAATATAAAAAAACTTAAGCAATCTAAAAGCATAGATTTATGAAAACTGCCATCATACTAGGCGCAACAGGATTAACAGGAGGGATTTTATTGCAACAACTCGTACAGGATGATCGATATACCAAAATCAAACTTTTTTCCAGAAAACGTGTAGACCTATCTCATCCTAAAATCGAAGAATATATTATAGATATGCTCGAGTTAAGAGATTCTGCACATAATTTTACGGCCGATGACGTATTTTGTTGTATTGGTACTACCGCTTCAAAAACTTCGAGTAAAGAACTATATCACGAAATAGATTATGGAATACCGGTAAGTGCTGCTCGTCTTTGTAAAACCAATAAAATTGGGGTTTTTATAGTAATTTCTGCCTTAGGGGCTGATGCAAATAGCTCTATCTTTTATAACCGGACTAAAGGAGAAATGGAAGAGGCTGTTTTAGAATTTGATATTCCAAAAACTCATCTTTTGCAACCTTCACTTATTGGCGGAAAAAGAGAAGAAAAACGACTGGGCGAATATTTCTTTAAGATCCTGATGAAAGTTATAAATCCTTTATTACTGCGGCCTCTAAAAAAATACCAAACTATAAGTCCTGAAACAATCGTTTCAGCAATGGTTTGGTTAGCAAATCATGATTTTAGAGAAAAAAGAATAGTCTCTGATAAAATAAAACAAATTGTAAATCAAAATAGTCTTTAAAAACTATAGTCTCAGTCTTCAATTAATACCTTATGATCGAAATAGAACGCAAATTTCTGGTTACTTCTGAAACCTTTAAAAATGCAGCCCACAAAAGTACAAGAATTGTACAAGGGTTTCTCAATACCGATCCAGAACGAACGGTTCGAATTAGAATTAAAGGCGATGAAGCTTTTGTTACCGTAAAAGGAATAGGTAACACGTCTGGCACTTCAAGATTTGAATGGGAAAAACCAATTGAAGTACAAGAAGCTGAACAATTACTTCTTTTGTGTGAGCCAGGAATCATTGAAAAAATCCGTTTTGAAATTATATCTGGCGATCATATTATTGAGGTCGATGAATTCTTTGGAGATAATGCAGGACTAATCATTGCAGAAATCGAACTACGTGACGAAAACGAATTTTTTCTAAAACCTAAATGGCTAGATACAGAAGTTACTGGAGATTCTAAATATTATAATTCACAATTAAGTAAAAACCCCTTCTCATTATGGTAAAAAAGTAAAGCCTTTAGGTTATAAACTTTGATTCTTATCCTTTTAAATTCTTTAACAAAAAAGTAACATACAACTTTGGTAAGGCAGAAATCGTGAACACGTCTAAGCAACCTTATTATTAACCAAAATTAAAATTATGTTACACAAATCTAAAAGATCTCTAATTGGGATCATGCTCTTTATGTGCTCATTTTTAACTCTTTCTGCACAAATCCCGGTTAACGGTTTTTATCCTGAAAAAAACACCTTAACCGTAGCTCCGAGTTTTGCTTATAAAAGTTTTGATCAGTTTTATCGTGGTTCAACATTGTCAGAAGGAAATCCGGCAGGTTTAGGAGAAATTTCATCATCCATTATATCTATCTATGGTCAATATGCCATTCTGGATTGGTTATCTTCTACCGTTACCTTGCCATACATACAAATTGAAAGCGAAGACGGGGTTCTTGATCCGGTTCAACAAGTTGACCAAGTCGATGGCGTGCAAGACTTAGGCATTTTTGTGAAAGCCCGGGTTTATGAAAAGAAATTTCAAAACACTTCAAAAGTAACCATTGGCGGGGCAACAGGGGTTACATTTCCTGTTGGTGATTATGAAGGTGCAGGTGTACTTTCTTTAGGGAATCAAGCAACTACGGTTAATGGATCAGCCATTGTACAATATACATTACCCATACATATTTTTACCGAAGTACAATTAGGCTATAGTTTGCGTAATAGCGGTAATTTTGATATCCCTAATGCAATATTGTACAGTGCGAAAGTTGGATTTTATAACAAATTTCTTTACCTACATGCCAAGTTAGACATTCAAAACTCAATGTCTGGCCTGGATATTGGATCTCCAGAGTTTGGCGCTGCCGGAGGTGCTGCTATTTTACCAGAAACTGAAGTAGATTACACCAATCTGACCTTTGATTTTTATGTTCCGGTGTACAAACATTCTTTAGGGGTTTCTGCAAGTTACGGAACCACTCTTGATGGGAGAAACTATAGCAAAGAATCCGGGTTCGCCTTTGGATTGGTCTACACCGCCAGATAAATACATAGTATACATCCTTAATTTATCTTAAACACCATCAAATTAGTATATTTGATGGTGTTTACCATTAAAATATAGGATTATGTATACCACTAGTTCATCATTCTTTCTTAACGTATGTATCATCACTACCATACTTGTACTTGTTTCTTGCCAAAAATCAGTAGAACAGAATCCCGAAAAAGAGACTGAAATCAAAACAGAAGAATCCAAAAAACCTTCTGTTCAAGCAATTAAAGAGCAATTACAAAAAAATGGTTTTAAGACCTTTGATTATATCGATAAGCAAAGTGGTGATACTATAGTTATGCAACAGTATTTTATCGCTTTCTTAAAACGTGGTCCAAATCGTTCTCAAAACAAACAAGAGACTGATAGTTTACAAAAATTGCATCTAGCGCATTTGGGAAGAATGTATAACGAAGGATATGCCGATATTTCCGGACCTTTTGGAGATGACGGGGATATTCGAGGCATTACTATTTATAATACTCCCAATCAAAAAATGGCAGACAGTCTTGCTAATATGGACCCAATGGTCAAAGCAGGTCGTTTAATTATCGAAATTCATCCCTGGTGGGCTGCTAAGGGATTTCCTTTGAGATAACGTGAGAATGCCTTAAAAATATTTTAGTGTTATATCAACCAACCGTTGTTTCAGTTTGGTATACGGTGGAGCCATAAATTCTATCGCACTAGGCAACTTTTGATGCAATACAGATCGTTCATTTGTAAATTCTAAAAACCCATAATGCCCTCTTGATTTTCCGATACCGCTATTGTTTATCCCTCCAAAAGGTAAATTAGGATTTCCTACATGTACAGCAGACATGTTTATGCATGTGCCTCCGGCGCTAGTATTTTCGATGAAGTATTTGATGTTCTTTTTATTTTGGCTGTATATATATAACGCCAATGGCTTTTCTTTGGAATTAATAAGATCGACAACCTCTTTTCGATCTTTATAGGTAATGACAGGAAAAATAGGTCCAAAAACTTCATACTTCATCAAATCAGAATCCAAGGGTACATTTTCGACTAAGGTGGGTTCAATATAATTTTCTGGTTCATATAATGTTCCTCCATAAGCAATTTTTCCACCTTGTTCCAAACTGTTTTCAAGATATCCTTTTAGCCTCAAAAAATGCTTTGAGCTTATAATTCTGAGATAGTCAGAGGATTTCATTATGTCTTCTCCGTAATGTTTGGTAATTTGTTGCCCCATACTTTGTATAAACTCTTCTTTTTTACTTTCATGTATAATGGCATAGTCAGGGGCGATACATATTTGGCCTGCGTTTACAAATTTGGCCCATGCAATTCTAGGAACAATAGCTTTAATATTTGCTGTTTGATCAATAATTGTAGGAGATTTACCCCCCAACTCAAGCGTTACGCTTGCCAAGTGCTTTGATGCAGCAGCCATCACGATTTTACCAATATCAGGAGCACCTGTAAAAAAGATATGATTAAATTTCAGGTTGAGTAATGCGGTAGAAACCTCAACCCCCCCTTCGACTACAGCTATTTCTTTTTCTTCAAAGGTTTCAGAAACTATGCTCTTAAGTATAGCTACCGTATGTGAGGTAAATTCTGAAGGTTTAAGAATTACTGTATTACCAGCAGCGATTGCCGAAACCAACGGAGCAAACAAAAGCTGCATGGGATAATTCCAGGGAGCGATAATAAGGCTCATCCCTTTCGGTTCATACTGAATCCAGGAAGACGAGCCTATCATTGTAATTGGTCGTGCCACTCGTTTTGGCTTCATCCATCGTTTAAGATGTTTTGAAGCAAACTTGATTTCCTGAAGTACAGGGTAAATTTCGGTTAAATCAACTTCTGCTGCAGGTTTTCTGTAATCTTTCCACATTGCATCTTGCAATTCTTTTCGAAAAGTAAAAATTGTATCACGAAGCCTCGTTAATTTTTGAATACGTTCTGAAGCCGTGGTTTTACCTATGGCGAGATAGTGAGACTTCTGCTGAGCATAAATCCCTTCGATTACCGAAATTTTTGTTTCATTAAATTGAGTGGCCATAATTGCTATATAGAATTTTCAAACCGTCTTAAGAAAATAAGGATTGCAATTTCATTGCTACAGACATGTCTCCTTTAATTTTTATCTTCCCTCCCATTACCGCCGACATAGGATTAAGCTCTCCTTTAGTCAACGCTACAAAATCATCAAAGGACACATCTACCTGGCAATCGGCATCTTTATCTTCTGTTGAAACTTTATTTTTATCTCCTGTACCATCAATATAAAGTTGTTCTTCTCCAAAATTAAACTTTAACGTACTGTCTAAGGTATCTGCTTGTTCTGCTTTGGACTGTATCCCTTGTAGTACGTCTTCTAATTTACTCATAATGTTACTGTTTTTGTTATTTGTATTAGTATTCGAATTATTATTTGCTTCTTTATAAGAAACATCATCAATAATCATTTTTGCTATGATTTCTCTCATGATTTCTGATGTTCCTCCTCCAATAGTGCCTATGCGGCTATCCCGAAACATTCTTGCTATTTTAAAATCCTCTATATACCCATATCCCCCAAAAGATTGCAAACATTGAGTCATGGTTTTATCCGATAATTCGGTTGCCAGAAGCTTTGCCATTGAACATTCTTTAACTGCATATTTGCCATCATTATTCAACCTGGAACAATATAGAACAAATTGTTTACAGGATTCTATTTCTGATGATAGTTGTGCCATTCTATGTCGTAATACCTGGAACTTATTGATGGGTCTCCCAAATGCTGTTCTTTCTGACATATATTGCAAGGTATAGCTCATCGCAGATTCGCATGCAGCATACCCCATAACAGCACCAACTAATCTTTCTACCTGCAATCCTCCCATAAGATAATAAAACCCTTGTCCTTCTTCTCCTATGAGATTTTCTTTCGGAATTTTTACATTATCAAATGCCAGCTCTGCAGTATCTGAAGCATGCCATCCCAATTTTTTTAATTTTGTTTTACTAACCCCTTCTTTATCAAGATCAACTACCAGTAAACTTACACCATCGGGACCTGCCTTAGGATCAGTTTTAACAACGCATACCACAAAATCTCCATAAACGGCATTCGTAATAAATGTTTTAGAACCATTAACTATATAATGATCTCCTTCTAACACAGCGGTTGTTTTTATATTAGCAACATCTGATCCTGCAGTAGGTTCTGAGATCCCAATACAGCTAATAGTTTCGCCAGAAATAATGCCAGGAAGGTATTTTTCTTTTAATTTTTGTGATCCATACTTTACTATATACGGCCCCGACATATATTGTACTACCGCTTGTGTAATGGCAAAACCTCCAGAAAATACTTTAGCAATTTCTTCACAAAAGACAACATCATAAAAGAAATCGAGATTTGATCCTCCAAATACTTCGGGGTATGAAAGTCCTAAAAATCCCATATCACCCATTTTTTTCCATACTTCTCTGGGGATACGTTGATCTTCTTCCCATTGGTCCATGTTGGGTATTACTTCTTTTTGCAAAAAAGCCTTTAGACTTTGCCTAAATAATTCATGCTCTTCTGTAAAATAATAACTGTTCATTGTAGTACTTTTTTAAATTTTGTATTTATTTTCCTGGATAAAATGGGTTGCAATTGCTCTTCTATCTTCAATAATATTATGGACTGGTAACTGAATTAGCCTGTTGATAGCTTTTAGTGTTGTTGATGCTGTATCCTCTTTTGTTGTAGCAAAAACGACTTCTTTTGCTGCTATTTTGAGGTGGTCTGCTACGGCATGCATATATATTTTACACATTGCCTCTCTGATGTCTTGGTTTTGGTTTTTACATTTAAGCGTTCTCAGCAACACACCCTCTAACGTATATACCTGAGTAATGATATCTGACAGCCGAGATAGTACTTCTTGCTCCTCTTGAATTGCTTGTTGAAATTTATGCATCGCCTGCCCACTAACCAGGATAGCCGATTTTTTACAATTATCTAAAAAATGGAGGGCAAATTCGCCAAATGGTTTAGTGCTATTAGCAGGGATCAGATTTCCGGATTGCAAATCCTGAAAAGCTTGCAGAGCAGATTGCATAAGTGGCAATTTTCCTTTAAGAGCATATTTCATTATTGTACCCGGTATCACTAATCGATTGATTTCATTCGTTCCTTCATAAATCCTGTTACCTCTAATATTTCTATAATGAATAGAGATTTCACTATCGCCAGAGAATCCCATTCCACCATGCATTTGTAAGGCTTCATCAACTACAAACTGTTCTATTTCTGATCCAAAAACCTTTATTATAGAACACTCTGCGGCAAACTCTTGCGCTACTTGCTGTTTGGCTTTTAGTGGTTCTATCCCTTCCGCTATAAATTCATCATAAAGATTATCCATATCCCCCGCCAATCTATTCCAACCTGATTCTATTGCATAAATCTTTGTGGCCATTTTGGCTATCTTTTCTTGAATTGCTCCAAAAGAAGATATTGGTTTTTTAAACTGGATTCTTTGATTGGCATATTGCACACCTAATCGAAACGCTCTTTTTCCAATCGCCGATCCTGCTATACCGATCATGAGTCGTCCCATGTTGAGTGCATTCATAGCAATTTTGAATCCCTTATTCCTTTCTCCCAAGAGATTTTCTACTGGTACTTTTATATCTTCAAAAAACACCTGTCTAGTTGATGATCCATGAATACCCAACTTATGTTCTTCTACACCTAATTTTACGCCCCATTCTTTTTCTACGATGAGGCAGGATAAATTCTCATCATCCTCGATTTTACAGAACACTGAAAATATATCAGCAAAACCAGCATTGGTAATCCACATTTTCTGACCATTTAAAATATAATGTTTACCATCGTCACTTAAAACAGCTTTAGTCTTGCCCGAATTTGCATCAGATCCGGCTCCTGGTTCTGTTAAGCAGTAGGAGCATTTTAATTTGGCGGAAAGAATATAATCTAGGTACTTTTCTTTTTGTGCTTTGGTACCATAGAATAGGATGGTATTGACTCCTAAGCCTCGTTGTACTCCCAATGTTTGTGAGAAAGAAAAACTATCGGACATAATCTCTGAAGCTGCCAGGTCAGTTTTGATATCGCATCCCATACCTCCAATACTTTCGGGTACAGAAATTGCCAAAAAACCTAATTCGCCAAGTTTTTCTAATATACTAGGGGTGATTTCAATCCCGTCTTTACTATCAAAGGTTTGTTTTAGAGGCTCTATTTCTTTATTTATAAAATCACGTATTGCCCCTCTGAGCATATGTTGTTCTTCGGTATAATCTTCGGGAGTAAAAACAGTGCTTGGATCACTTGTTTTGATCAAAAACTCACCCCCTTTTATTATGTCTAGTTTAGAGTTCATAACTACATAAATGATTTTAATACATTAGCTAGTCCCATCTTATCAAAACCTAAATGCTGAGCCCCATCAACAAATAACGAAATACCTGTAATATAGGCTGCCATGGGACTGGCCAAAAAGGTTACAGCATTCGAAACATCTTCTACTTTACCAAATCGTTTTAGCGGGATAGCTTTTTCTGCTTCTTCAAACATATCCTGTATTTGCTGTGGATATTGCTGTAAACCGCTGGATTCTATAATTCCCGGTGATACGCAATTAATTCTGATATTAAAATCGCTCCATTCTTGAGCCAATGTTTTAGTTAGGTTTTCTACTCCTGCTCTCGCTGCACCCGTATGAGCCATACCCGGAAACCCTCGATATACTTCAGCAGTAATATTCACGATAACTCCATGTTTTTGAGGAATAAAAAAAGTATTTGCCATTTCACGAGTCATTGAAAATGTACCATTGAGATTATTATTAATCACCGCACTCCATCCTTTATCGTTTATGTATTCTGCCAAAGCAGGAAATTGTCCTCCTGCATTATTGACCAAGATATCCAATCGATTATATTTTTCCTTGATCATGACTGCTAATGATTGAATATTTTCAGTTTTTCTGATATCACAGGCCTGATATGATAATTCTCCATAACGGGCTAACGCTTCTGCTGCGATTTTCAGCTTATCTTCTTTTCGCGAACAAATGACAACCTTAGCACCAAGCGTCAAGAAATCTTTGGCAATCTGAAATCCAATTCCTGACCGGCCTCCTGTGACCAGTACTACTTTATTTTTAAATGTGTCTGATTTAAACATAGTTACACTTTTGTTTTTGTTGGAATATTGAGCATTTCTCTGGCCTCTTCAATAGTTGCTATTTCTCGACCAATCATTCTGGCCAGGGTAACCCCTGCATCTACAAGTTCTCCATTAGATGTAGCCATTTCTCCATTAGGGAGATAAAAGTTATCTTCTAATCCTACTCTAAAATTACCTCCCATGGCTGCAGCTATGGCAGAAAGTTGCCATTGTTTACGGCTAATCACAATCGACTGCCAAAAGGCTCCTTCTGGCACTTGTTTTATCTGATGAATCAGATTTTCCGGTGTTGCAGGAATCCCTCCCATAACTCCCATCACCAAGCTATAACAAGCGTTATCTGGTAACAATCCCATTTCTCTTAACGGTTCTGCATTTCTAATATGTCCTGTATCAAAACATTCCATTTCGGGACAAATAGTATGATCATTCATTGTATTGACTACTTTGATCATATCATCAAATGAGTTTTCAAAAACGCCGTTCCATACAAACTGTTTCGCTCTTTTTGAGAAAATAGCATAGTTCATACTTCCCATATTAAACGCAGCCATATCTGGTTTTGTAGCGGGTAAATGCTTCAATCGGTCTTCGATCGAAAGACCAATTGCTCCAGTAGAATAATTGATGATGACATCTGGACAATGGTTTCTTACCTCGGTTGTGATCTCTTCAAATACTTCCGTCCTCCAGCTTGGCATTCCATTATCCTCGCGAGCATGAATATGTACAATAGAGGCACCAGCATCTACTGCTCGTTTTGCTTCTAAACCTAATTCTTCTGGAGTATAAGGTATATGCGGGCAATGCGTTCTATTGGTAGCTGCACCTGTAAGGGCCGCTGAAAGAATCATTTTTTTAAAAGCCATAATGTATTTGTTTACTTCTTATTTTTTTATTCTCCTGTCCAAACAGGTTTCCTCTTTTGTCTAAAAGCAAGTAATCCTTCTTGTCCATCTTTTGACCCTACGGTTTTTTGAAGCATCTCCATAAGATACTTATGTTTAGAAGCTTGTTCGCTAATGGTATCCAAAGCTTCTAGCCCAAGTCTTATTGCGGTGGGAGAATTTGCTTTTATTTCATCTAGTATCGCTTCAATGGTTTTATCTATAGTTTGAGGAGTTACTATATGGGTAACAAGCCCAAAATTTTTGGCTTTCTCAACATCAAGATCATACCCTCTAATGCACCAGTCTACTACAATTCGCTTTGGCATGATCTCCAATAAAACTGCCATGACCTGAAATGGGAACAATCCGCGTTTTACTTCTGGTAACCCTAGTTTATTTCCTTCAGTACAAACCACATAATTGGCACCCGCCAGAAAGAAAAAACCCCCTGCCAATACGGTACCTTCTACTTTTGCGATAACCGGTTTATGAACTTTATTGAAAAGCTCTCCGATCAGTACCTCTTTGTTTGCCCTAGGAATTGACGAATCGAATTCTCCTACCATACCCATAAAAGCCTTTAGATCTGCCCCGGCACAAAACACCTCTCCTGATGCATCGATTACAATTGCTCTAATATCGGGAGTTTGCTTTGCGAATTGCATTGCGAATGCAATTTCCTGTACCATATGAGGATGTAATGCATTCTTCTTTTCGGGTCTATCCAAAGTTAAGGTCATTACATGATCGTCTACTCTTAATTTTATAAAGGCAAACTTTTGGTTAATAGCATTTTCAATTAATATATCTTCAAAAAAATTCATAATTAGTTCTCTTTAATTGTAAGCAATACAAATCCAGCTTCAACATTAGCTCCTTCTTCTACAAAAACCTCATCAATGATACCCTCTTTATCTGCTGTGATATGGGTTTCCATTTTCATGGAAGAAAGAACGATCATCGAGTCGCCTTCTTTAATTGTATCGCCTGCAGCAATATTAATTTTAACAATTTGTGAAGGTATGGGAGCTTCGTATCCTCCATGTACTTTTTCTTTTTTCTTTAGTGGGAACCGGTCTTGTTTTGAAATCTGAAGGTTTCCTATAGTAGCCGAATGAACAAAATAATCATTATCTACGTTTGTTATCGTAAAGTCTTTCTGCAAACCATTAATACTGAGTCGAATTGTTTCTTCATTAATAGCTATAATTTGAACTTCAAATTCTTTTTCTCCAATTAATACGGTAAAGATTTTATCCTCATACTTATACTTTACCGTCAGTTTATTTTGATGGATCAAAAATGTTTCTTTCTGATGTTCATAAAAGCTATTTCTCCATCCGGAAGGAAGACTGCTTAACATATTTCTAGATGCATTACGTTGGTTCCAACTAAATAATGTTGCTGCAATAGCTGCTTCTTCGGTATCCTGTTCTGAAAGGTCATTAATTTTGGATAGATCGATATGTTTCTCAATAAAATGGGTATCATACTTCCCTTCTTTGAAATCTTGATGCTGAAGAAGAGTTTGTAAAAAAGGTGCATTGGTAACAGTTCCTTGACAAATCAAATTTTGTAGCACGTATCTAAGTTTTCCATGGGCGGTTTGCCTGTCTTTATCCTTTACTACAATTTTGGCGATCATTGGATCATAAAACATTGAAATTTCTGAACCTGATTTTATTGCTGATTCAACCCGAAGACCTTCAACCTCAGGAAAATCAAATTTGTGTACTTTTCCCGTTACTGGAGCAAAGTTATTTGAGGCATCTTCTGCATACAGTCTGGCCTCGATTGCGTATCCATTTCCTTGCACATCTTCTTGTTGTATTGGCAGTCGAAGCCCTTGAACTGATTCTATTTGCATTTGCACAAGATCCAGCCCGGTAATTACCTCAGTTACGGGGTGTTCAACTTGTAATCTGGTATTCACTTCAAGGAAATAAAAATCTCCGGTTTTATCGTCAAAAATGAATTCTACTGTACCTGCATTATCATACTTCAAAGCTTTTGCTGCCACAACGGCTGTCTCACCCATAGTTGTTCTAAGCGGATTAGTCATAATGGATGAAGGGCTTTCTTCAATGACTTTTTGATATCGTCTTTGGATGGTACATTCTCTTTCTAATACATGAATGACATTACCGTGTTGATCTCCAAAAATCTGAAACTCGATATGTCGACCACACTCAATGTATTTTTCAATCAAAAGTTCGTCATTTCCAAAAGCACTTTGGGCTTCGCGTTTAGCTGAGCTTATAGCTTCATCTATTTCTTCTTCTTTATACACGATTCTCATCCCTTTTCCACCTCCGCCTGCAGTAGCTTTGAGCAGCAAAGGAAATCCTATTTTTAGAGCTTCGGCTTTTAAGACCGACTCAGATTGATCTTTTCCTTTATACCCGGGAATTACCGGAACACCAGATTTTTCCATAAGAGCCTTGGCTTTGGATTTGGATCCCATAGCTTCTATTGCTTCTGGCTTCGGACCAATAAAAATGATCTCTTCATCTGCACATCGTTTAGCAAACGAAGCATTTTCTGACAAAAACCCATAGCCGGGATGTATTGCATCTGCAGAGGACTGAAGCGCTGCTGCTATAATTTTGTCCTGATCCAAATACGATTTTACAGGTTCTGGATCACCGATATGAATCGCTACATCTGCCTCTTGAACAAATGGTAAATATTTATCCGCCTCAGAATATACTGCTACAGAAGTGATGCCCATTTTTTTACAGGTACGAATAATCCTTGAGGCAATTTCTCCTCTGTTTGCAATTAATATAGTATTTACATTTTTCATATTTATAACAACTTAAACTCACAAAGAAAATTTTGAGATCCTTCTCCACAGCAGAGATAGGAAATCCAATTTTCATATTTAGTGTCGCCAAACACCATAACTACTCGTCCCTTTAATTTCTTGGTTGTATACAACAGCCAGAGAAAATCCTAAATAATTTCTTGTTTCTTTTGGATTAATAACCCCATCATCCCACAATTCTGAGGTAGAATACCAGGCAGATGATTTTGATTCTGCCTCGGCAATAAGCATCCCTTCAATCATCTTGGCTTGTTCCTCATCATAAGGCATCCCTTTTGCCTGTGCCGAAGCTTTTTGGATGATTCGCATCACGCCGGCTAATTGTTGTGATCCCATGACACCAATCTTTGAATTGGGGTACGAAAAAAGAAAATTGGGTTCGTATGATCTACCATTCATCCCGTAGTTACCTGCACCAAATGAGGATCCGACCATTACAGTAATAGAAGGTACTTTACTATTCGACACCGCATTAATGAGTTTAGCACCGTTTTTAATGATCCCCCCTTCTTCATATTTTTTACCTACCATATAGCCTGTAGTATTCTGCAAGAATAGCAACGGAATGTTTTTTTGATTAGATAACTGTATAAATTGTGCCCCTTTATTGGCCGATTCTGAGAAAATAACACCATTATTTCCAAGAATACCTACTGGGTATCCATGTATTTTGGCCCATCCACAAACCATAGTGTTTCCATATTCGGGTTTAAACTCAGAAAACTCCGAACCATCTGTTATACGCATGATTAATTCTTTGATATCAAATGGTGTTTTAATATCTGCCGGAACGACACCTAGTATTTCATCGGCCGAAAAAAGAGGTTTTTTGATTGGTAATTCAGGTACAAAATGTGGCTTAGAATCTGGAATAAACTCCATAATCTCTCTTGCAATCCGTATGGCATCTAATTCGTCTTCTGCCAGGTAATCAGAAACTCCAGAAACCCGACTGTGCATTTCGGCACCTCCTAATTCTTCATCTGTAGCTTCTTCATTGGTTGCCATTTTTACCAAAGGAGGCCCTGCCAGGAATACCTTTGCGGCTTGTTTTTGAAATATGGCATAATCAGACATACCAGGAACATAAGCCCCACCTGCAGTAGCGTTTCCAAAAACTACAGATATTGTTGGAATTCCCATTTCAGACCTTCGGGTTATTTCTCTAAACGCTTCGCCACCATAGTTAAAAATTTTAGCCTGATCAGTAAGGTTGGCTCCTCCGCTTTCGACAAGATTTATAGATGGCAGTCTACATTCTCTAATGATTTGTCCGATTCGAAAGCCTTTAAACACGGTTGCATAATCTACTGATCCGCCTTTTCGAGTACCTACGTTAGAAGTGATCATACACAACTTTCCTTCTACTAATCCAATTCCTGCAACGTTGGTTCCTCCTGCTCCAAACCCGCCCTTATTTTGCATACCTGCCAGCGGTAGAAGCTCTAGAAAAGGACTATCCTGATCCAGAAGTAATTCTATTCGCTCTCTGGCTAATAATTTGTTTCGGGATCGAGCTCGGTCTATTGATTTCTCTTTTCCTTGAAAACGGCTTTCTACTAAATGCTTATCTAGTTTTTGTACAAGCTCAAGCATTGCTTGTTTATTCTTTTTAAAAGAAGCACTGGATGTATTGATATTGGATGATAATGCTCTCATTTACTATATTTCTTTAATTTCTTTTCTCACTAAAAACTGTTGAATTCGATAAGGTACGATCGTTGAAATTCGATACAGTATTCTCATTTTCCAACCACTTATTATAAAGTCTTTTCCTGTTACAAAACCATTCCAAACATCTTTAGCTACTTCTTCTGAAGTAGTTGCAGCCAATCCTCTAAATGTTTTTAAATTGTCCATTTTACTGGTCTTCCTAAAGTTAGTGTTTTGTATAGCCGAAGGACAGACACACATAACTTTGACTTTTGAATTGAGTATCTTTAATTCTTCATTAATACTTCTGCTAAAGTGGTTTACAAAAGATTTAGTAGCTCCATAAGTACTTAGTTTTGGAGTAGGTTGAAAAGAAGTATTAGAGCTAATATTGATAATAGTTCCTTTATTATAATCTATCATATCGCTTAAGAAAAATCGTGTCATTTTATATAGATTGATCACATTAAGCTGAATCATATTTAACTCTCTATCCATATCTATATGATGACTAAAACCATACGTACCAAAACCCGCATTATTTATTAAGACATCGATATGCCATTGATTTTTAACCCATTCATAGACTTTTTTGGCGGCATTGGGTAAAGACAAATCAAGCGCTATTGCATTTATCTCGCAATCCTGAACTTCTGATTGTAATCTCAATTTTGCATGATCTATTTCTTGTTGAGAAAGGGATACCCATACCAAGCGATATCCTGCTTTTGCAAAATGTTTGGATATGGTAAAACCAATCCCACTAGAACCTCCAGTGACCAGAACTGTTTTACTTATATCCATATTACCTTTTTTTTATCATTATGCCAGTGCAGAAAATATTTCCCAAATTGATTATCGATTTCTCCTCTTCTTATTTTGAGCGTGGGAGTCAATAATGCATTTTCTGTATTCCAGGTTTTAGAATCTACAACGATAGTTGATACTTTTGTATAATTCGCTAATTCATTGTTAAGTGTAAGAAGGGTATGGTCTAAAGATAACTCTATTTCTTGTTTTGTAATTGATTGTGCAACCTCTGAAAGATTAACAATGGCAATTGGCTGGGGTATCCCCAGCCCGGCTACACAAACTTGCTCAATTAATTCATTTTTTTCTATTTTTTCTTCTAATGGATTGGGGGTGATATATTTGCCTTTACTAGTTTTAAAAGCATCTGAGACGCGCCCAATAATTTTTAAGAAACCATTTTCATCAAAACTTCCTTTATCCCCACTATGCAGCCAACCATTTATTAAAACTTTTGCAGTTAGTTGAGGATCGTTATAATATCCCTTCATCATATAGGGAGATTTCATAAGGATTTCTTTGGTCTCAGGATCAATTTTTACTTCACAACCCGGAACTGGTTTACCTACAGAATCTTTTGGGGCATCTTTCATAGGAGAATTAGTAATCGATCCACAAACTTCTGTCATTCCATAAGCCTCTATAAGGTGAATCCCTAAGCTGGCATACCATTGCTTTAAATATGCCGGTGTAATTGCAGATCCCGTAGCCACAACTTTTGCATGAGCCATACCTAAACCATGACATATTTTATTTTTTATTATCCTCGAAAGTAGGGGGATTTTAAATAACCATCGTTGTTTTTGAAGGGGTAGTTTATGGGCTACCGCAAGATAAAACTTGGTCCAGATTCTTGGTACTGCAAAGAAGATTGTAGGTTGTGTATCTTGCAGGTTTTTTGCAAACGTTTCGATGCTCTCTCCAAAAGAAATAGTACCACCCAACATTAATGAAACCGCATAAACCCCAATTTTTTCTGCAACATGGTTTAAAGGCAGATATGATAATAATTGAGGAGCAGGATGATTAGCAATCCCAATCCAATCATTCTCGTTATCATCTTTTATAATTTGCACTGGAGTTTTATGTATGTGCATCACTCCTTTTGGTGTTCCGGTAGTACCAGAAGTAAACATGATTGTCCATAGTTCTTGAGGATCCGGAATGTATCCCTTAACCAAAGGTTCTCTATTTGTAATCAAATCGTCCCAAAGCAATCCGTCGCTAACTTTTGCATTTCCTTGGTAGTATGAAAAGCGTATGATATGTATGTCTTTATTGATTTCTTCTGCGTGTCCGGACCAACTATCTAATTTTCCGATAAAAACCGCTTTTGCATCAGATAACTGAAGAACTTCTCCTAATTGTTTAGCCGAAAGATTGTAGTATAAAGGCACAGAAACAAATCCTCCCATCATGATCGCTAGGTCTGACAGTATCCAGTGATAGCAATTTTTCGAATAGATTGCTATATGATCTCCTTTTTTTAACCCTAAAGCTTGTAATGCATTTGTCATCCTTGAAGCTTCATGGTATGCCTCCTTGTATGTCAAAATATTCCATTGATTTCCTTTCGGCTGTTTTAAAAAAGGATACTCTGGCTTTTCTTTAACACAATGATAAAAATATTCTGGAAGCGTATCATAATCAGGAAAACTCGAATTGCTCATGATCAAGGTTAAAAAGTTAAATAAGAATCCATATTTTGATCAAACTCTTCGCCAAAGCTTGCCAAATAATCTTCACCAAAGAATTTTTTGAAAGATGCCAAGCCTTTTTCTGTAAGGTGAGGTAATAAAAGGCTCCAAATTACTTTTTCTCCATCTTCTTTGGTTTTATCTCCTCTGATCATTTGTTGAGAAGCCCAAAAAAACATCATCATCCATGACGTCACTGCCAAGTTTTTATATACTCCTGGCACTGGTTCGGGTTTCATGTTTCCTAATTGAATGGAAAATGCAATAGCCATTTCTATGTCCCGGATTGTTTTATTACAAAGCGATTTCATTTTGGGCGCAATCAACGCATGTTTAAGCACTTGATTATCCTGAAAAATAAATGAATACTCTTTTTGCAATCTATAATACAGCTGTACATCGTGATGTAGATTCTGAAATGAAGGTATACTATTTGCAACCCTTGCATTGGTCAGCTTTTCCCATAACTGATCCGTTATTGATTTTAATAAAGCTTCTTTATCCTTGAAATGGTAAGTCATATTACCTCTACTCATCTCAAGTGATTTTGCTAATTCAAACAGGTTTACTGCACCATATCCTGATTTATTGAAGACCTTAATAGCCTTATCAAGTATTCTCTTTTTTGTAGCCAAAATTTTTCCTTTTCTTCAAATATACGAATAATTTTATATTTATGACCACCTTTTTAGTCATATTTGACTATTTGTTATTTGTCAATTACACTTCAGCATATTTACGTATTTAAATTGCAAATTCTAAAATGATTTTATTGTATTGATTGAATTTTGACGCATGAAAAAGGAGTATTACTCTTTAATCTCGATCTTCTGTTTTAGTTCATTTCCTTTTTCGTCTAGAACCGTTATAATGTGATGACCTGGTTTAGGCAATATTGGTATTTCATGAAACTGTTTAGTAGTGCCTATAAACGTATCATCGATATACCAAAATACCTGATTTTCGGGGTTGGTGTGTGCTATCTTGAGGACTAGCTCGTTGGTTTTACCATCAAATCCCTTTGGCAAATACACACTACTATTGGCTTTTGGAAATATAAAATCCATTCTTTCTTGAGTTTCTTTGTAACAATTTAGTCTGTAGGGAGGCAAAGGTCTGTACCTGGCATTATTAGTTTTAAAAAAATATTCCTGTACTGGAGGTAAGACAAACCATGATTTATGAATCATATTTGCTATTGATTCGCAAGAAGAATTTACTCGATATTGTTGTTTGGTATCCAAATGTATTAATTGATGAAATGGACATGATTTTGTTTTTGCCCCCAATGGGGAGGCATATGTTTTCTTATTAGGGCAATACCTGCCTGCCAAAAAGCCACTAGTACTGCATACATCTACTTCTATCAAATCATCATAAGGAGTCGCAAACCATTGTGTATTGGGCAATAGATTAAATACATCAAATAATACGGGAGCAGCTGTATTTAAACCTGTTAGTTCTGGACGTCCTTCACCGTCGGCATTGCCAATCCAAATGCCAACAACGTACTTTTGACTAACTCCTATTGCCCAGGCATCTCGATTACCAAAACTGGTTCCTGTCTTCCAGGCAATCTCTCGAGACGAGTCATAAAACTGCCAAGCCTCGTCGCCTTCTGGTCGATTTACTTTTTTCATTGCCTCAAAAGTTAACCAAATGCTTCCTGCACCGTAGTTTAGCTTTTCTGAAACTTTGTTGCCATGATTCACCTTGCTCCCTGCCAATACGATAGGTTCTACATATTCTTTGGTAAAATACTCACTAGACGTGTTTTGGAAATGATTAAGTGTACCGGCTAACCCGGCATAGGTTTTACAAAGATCCCACAAGCTTCCTTCTGCTCCGCCAACAATTAAAGACAATCCATAATGATCGGCACTGTACTTCAATCCTTTAATTTGAAGTGCGTTGAGTTCATCTCTAAAGCGTTGCAAACCGTATTGTTGTAATAATCGTACTGCAGGCACATTTAAAGATCTAGCCAAGGCTCTATTTGCTGGTACGGCTCCACTATACCCTTCATCAAAATTTTTTGGGTGATAGCCAGCAATAATTGTGGGAATATCAGAAACCAATTGTTCGGGCAACAATTCACCTTTATCCATCAGTGCAGCATAAAGGAGTGGTTTAAGTGTACTTCCGGTACTTCGAGATGCTTGAATGATATCTACGTCTTTCTGATGATTTTTATCAGTAGGCGCGTTTCCGACGTAACTCAGCACTTTTCTCGAATCAACATCGAGAACCAACACAGCCATGTTGTGCACTTCGTTTTGCTTTACTATTTCATGGTGCTGTCTTACTACTTCATTTACCTGCTTTTGAAGATGTATATTGATCGTCGTTCTTAAACGTTGACCAGGATACCGTTTAGCCAACAAGTCTAAAAAATGTGGAGAGGTTTGAGGTAAAAAATATGGCTTTTTAGGTAATGCTTCACTAATTGATAATTCATACGTTAGTGAATCAATTGTTTTTTGTTTGAGAAGTGTTAATAATAACCTGTTCCTTTTCTCCAGAAGCCTTGCCTGATTCTTTCCAGGATAAATCAATGAAGGGGCATTAGGCAATACTGCAAGTGTAGCGCTTTCTGCCCATGAGAGTTGATTCGCCCTCAATCCAAAATATCTCCAGGCTGCCATATCGATTCCCACAACATTTCCTCCAAACGGGGCATGAGACGCATAAAGTTTCAGAATTTTTTCTTTAGAAGTTCCTATCTCAAGACGGGTTGCCAAAACAAATTCTTTAATTTTTTCGAAATACGTTCTTTTTTTCCCTTTTCGTGATAATCGGATTACCTGTTGCGTTATTGTACTACCGCCCCTAACCACTTTACCGGCTTTTATGTTCTCTATCATGGCTTCAGCCATCGCTACAGGATTAAATCCGGGATGCTTGTAAAATTGTTGATCTTCGAACGCGATGATACATTTCTTAAATTTATCAGGAACACTATCGGTTTCAGGAAATCTCCATTGTCCATCTTTTGCTATTTTTGCCCCAAGCAGCTCTCCTTCTTTGGTTTCAATAACGGTGGCCGTTGGGTCGTCGAAAAGTGGTTTTGGTAATGAAAAATAAAACCATATTATAAGTATCCCGAAAATAACAAACCTTTTTGGATGCAACTGTATGTAAACTTTAATTTGTTTAAGCAAAATTAGTTTCAATAGGTATTTTAAATGTTAAATAATGTGGTTGAAAATAACTTCTAAAAAAGAAGGTAGCGCTAAAAAAGTAAGAAAAAACTTCCATTTCTAACTTCTTTTCAAACCTTTTTCATTCGTATTATAACCAATAAATCCAATAATTTTATTACATTATATGACTCTTAAAAACAATGTATTACGATTTTTCTCTCAAATCTATCCAAATATTGGGGCTTTCAAAGTATAAAAATGTAAAAGAAGTATGACTATTTTTTGATTAAATAATGTGACATCTTTCATTCATTTTTACCTTAAATTGTTTTGTATTGGGAAAAAACATTGTTTTCATATCGATTTTTATTTTATCCCCATTCATTTATTCTCAAAATGATCTTGGTTATAAAAAAGTAGACAGCCTTGATGTGTTATTAAAAAATTCTCAAGAACTAAGATTGGAAAATAACATGTATGAAGCTTTAGAACTTGCGTTTAAGGCTGCTACGTATGCAAATGAGCTTAATCATAATCATTATTTATCGCATGCTTATTTTACGATGGGCACCATTCAATATGAAATTATTGATTACGAAAATGCCAAAACACAAATGTTAAAGGCATTAAAATACTCTGAAAAAACTAAATCTAAAAAACTTTTACCCTATATTTTGCAGGGTTTGGCCAATATTTATTATGATGATAATGGAGACTATCAAAACGCATTAGTCTATTATAAAAAAGGAGTAGAATTAGCCAAAAATAAGGTTCATATCAACAATTATCAAATCCCCCTATATAATTTGATATGGACCTATATGGATCTAGATAGATTTGATGAGGCGACTTATTATCTAAAAGAAGCCGATAGTATTGACAGACTTATTGCTGATAGCATACAATTAGGTAAAAGTTCTCTTTATCTTTTGAGAGCTCGAAATTTTGCGTATCAGGGCGACATTGCCAACGCCAAAGAAAATTTTGAAAAAACATTTAAACTCCTTCAGGAAGAGGATAAGTATTGGTTGAAAGGAAAAAGTTACTTTTATCGGTATCGGTCAGAAATGTATCAGAAAATCAAAGATTATCCTAATGCCATAAATGATCTAAAAGAATTGCAAAAGAACGAATATAAGCTATTTGAAAATGCCAGAGTAAAAGATCAGGAAATCACAAAAACCAAATTTAAAGTAGATGAATATGAGCGAGAAATAGATGCTGCCAAAAGAGAAAAAATATTACTATTAAATATAGATAAGAATAATAAAGTGATCATTTATATTTCTTTTATCTGTCTTCTGTTATTAATAGGCATGGTGTTTTTTTATTATCGTGGATATCAGTCTAAAAAAAAATCAAGCGACATGCTGAGCATAAAAAACATTGAATTAAATAAAGCTAAATCCGCAGCAGAAAAATTGAGTAAAATCAAATCACAATTTATTTCAATGATAAGCCATGAACTTAGGACTCCTCTATATGGTGTTATTGGAATTTCTTCACTTTTATTAGAAAATAATAAAAACTCAAAACATGATAAAGAGCTCTTGAATTCTTTAAAATTTTCTGCAGATTATTTACTCAACTTAGTAAATAAGGTGTTGAAAATCAGTAAAATTGATTCTGAAAAAACAGAACTAGTTCAAACGCCAACCAATCTACTTTCTTTAGTGAAAAATATTCTACACTCTTTTGAATATCAATCAAAAGAAAAACAAAACGAACTGCTTTTAGAATATAATCATAGTATTCCTAATTTGATAGATCTAGATTCGTTATGGGTGTCTGAAATTTTGATTAATTTGATTGGAAATGCCATAAAGTTTACCGAAAAAGGGAAAATATGGCTAAGAGTTATCCTAAAATATATTGATTCTAAAAGGGTGAAAATACAATTTGAGGTTGAAGATACCGGAATTGGAATTCCGGAAGACCAAAAAGAATATATATTTGAAGAGTTCTCACAGATAGGAAGCGTTTATGACAACAAGCAAGGAACAGGTCTAGGGTTGTCGATTGTAAAAAATCTTTTGCAACGAATGGACAGCACAATTCATTTTGAAAGTAGTACAAATACGGGATCGAAATTTTATTTCGTTTTACACTTAAAGATCTCTGATGCATTGAATAACAACAGCATCGAAGGGACGAAAGTAGAAACTACAGAATCTTTAAATTTTAATATTCTGGTAGCTGAAGACAATAAAATCAATCAATTGGTCACCAAAAACTTATTAAAATCTATTGGTTGTAGTTGTTGTGTTGCAGAAAATGGATCAGATGCACTCGAACTCGCAAAACAACAACCCTTTGATTTAATTCTAATGGATATCAACATGCCAGTATTAGATGGTCTTACTGCCACAAAAAAAATCAGAAAATTTGATAAGTCAACCCCAATTATTGCTTTAACCGCATCAGAATTAACCGAGGTAGAAGTCGAATGTCTTAATGCCGGTATGAATGATCTTATCAATAAACCCTTAAATAAAATTGACTTGAGAAAGGCTATTCTTAGACACTTAAAAATAAATAATCAGCATATTAAATAACATAATATCCCCTGTGTCAACTTCTCGGTATTTAGAAGGTATACCTTTTCGTTTTATTGAACTTTCAAAGGGATCTTACATGAACTACAACTTCATTGTCAATCCTTTAGATTTTAAAAAACCAAATGACCCATAAAACACCTCCAAATCTGGTTTGGTATTCAAAAATACGTGTTCAACTCCGGCTAATTGGTTTAGGAGTTCTTCAACAATTCTTGTACCGATCCCTTGGTTTCTATATCTCGAATCTACCACTATATCATCGAGCATAGCGCGATATACGTTATCTGTTATAGCTCGTCCAAATCCGATAAGCAGATCATGATCTTTAATCGCAACAAACGGTCCTATATTTTTTAATAAAAGTTCGATGTTCTGTTCGGATCTGTTTTTTGCCCAGCTGGTTTGTAAAAATAAGCGCATTAATTCTGATGCTTCCGGACGTTGTTCGGTTACAATACGATACTCCATATTATCCAATCATTTTTCACACCAATTACAGACTACTTTACTACCTCTACCCACTTGCCTTGAGTTCTTACCACATACTCATTATCATACATAGCTTCACATTGTATCCCGGGTAAGTAATATTTACCTAGATAGGAAGCGTTAAGTAAAATGGTCATCGTTTTGCTTTCTTTTGGCTTTACATCAAAATAGAAATTAACACGATCATCTCTAATATCGGTATGCGTTACGTTATTAGTTCTAAATGATCCAAAATCTGTAAATCGGGTATTTACAACTTCCCATCCCGATGGGAAAATCTCGGTTAATGCGATATCTTTTACAGTACTGTTCGTGGTATTTGTAATGGTAACTTCTGCCACAAAATCTGTTCCTTGGGGTAATTGAGTGGGGTCGATTATCTTACCTTGTCTGTTTTTATAGTCAATAATCGCTTTAAAGTTGCTTTGAAGAACCTTTTCTTGACCAACAGGAAGAATCCCGCTAGTTGCCAATTGTACAAAAATGGTATTGTCTTTATTATTTTTTAGAACGAGCGTATTATCTTTTTGAATTGCTACCTCACCAGAAGTTGTTAAAGTTTTATCAGTATTGGCAGTGGAAGACTTTCCATTCAGGGTGTAATTTACATTTACTCCTTTTCCTCCTACATATTCTGCATACTTTGCCATGGCCATAAGCGCATATGATGTAGTTTGAGTACTCATCCAGTCTTTAGAGGACAATTCTTTGGCCAAATCTACTGCTATTTGCCGGGCTTTAGTTTTTTGCTTTAATGCAACTAGAGTTTCTAAGGCCATTGCTCTATTACGATTGGCAGACCCATAAGTATAATAATAGTTTTGTTTTTGTTTAAAATGTAGTGTAGCAGAATTTAATAAGGTCTCAGCGGCATTTTTCTGACCGATAAGACTGTAGGCAACGGCTAATCTAAATTTGGCATTGTTAGATACATTAGACATTTCGCGCAATCGATTCATCGATGCCAAATCAGGACTGCCGGCTAATGCTAATGTATATAAACGATATGCTTGCGCCAGGTCATTCCCTCCACTACGCCATCGCTTGGCCTGTTGCCGCTGATACGAAATCCAGTTACTCTTGAATCCAATAGGTAATACATATCCTTTCTTATTTGCTTCAAGTAAGAAGTGTCCTGCATAGGTAGTTCCCCAATCATTAGGATTACTATATCCGGGCCAATATGATAATCCTCCGTTAGGCTGAATGTAACGCTTAAGTCTATAGATCGCTGCTTCAATATTTTTCTGAATTTTTGCTTTCTTTTCTGAAGATAAACTAAATATATCTTCTAGATACAATTGTGGAAAAGCAGCTGATGTGGTCTGTTCTACACATCCATGTGGATATCGAATCAGGTAGCTTAACCTACTTTCAAAATTCATTGGGGGTAATGATGACATCTCTATAGTCGCACTATTACTTCCAGATATACCAAAAGCTTCAAAATTAATTTCTTCTTGGCCATTAGGTTCAAGAACTACAGAAGTTACCTCGGTAGTCATCGGATTTGGATTAATAATATCAATCGGAACTTTATACGATGCTTTTTCTCCTGCACCTTTAGCCACTACCTCAATATCAGTAATTGAAGCACCTTCTAAAACTTCGATATCAAAATACGTCATCTTTTCATCCGGTTGAGAAAACGAAAGATTTTTCTGTGTCTCCCCTAACACTCTAAATCCTTTATTAGGTTTTAGAGTTACAACTACGTTTTTTACCTTATTTTCCATCGCAAAAACGGTAACGGGTATAGTCACTTTTTCGCCGGGAGTCATCTTTCTGGGAATTGAAGTTA
This sequence comes from uncultured Aquimarina sp., assembly GCA_947497175.1. Taxonomy (GTDB): domain Bacteria; phylum Bacteroidota; class Bacteroidia; order Flavobacteriales; family Flavobacteriaceae; genus Aquimarina. The sequence goes on from CANMFM010000004.1 coordinate 513,280, forward strand.
ATACCATGAGTGGTTTGCGTACCGGGATTGTTTTTTCAACACTACCATAAGCCGCATTATGGACATCAGAAGCTACAATCATCGTACGCACAGAACCCACATATTTTGGAATTTTGATTTGATGCAATTGTGTTTCTCCTTGCTTTACTTCAAAAGGTCCTTCAAATACCACCATGGGTTTAAATCGATTGGCTTTTTTAGCCTTGCTACCTCCAGCTTCAGCGTCTCCACCAATGCTAAATACCTGATTAATTCTTCCGCCATAGGCACCAACTACCTCATCATAGACATCCCATGTTTTTACTCCCAGAGCTTCGCGAGCATAAAAGCTAGTCCAAGGGTTCGGCGTTTTGAACCGTGTTAGATCCAATAACCCTTCGTCTACAATCGCAATCGAATAGGTCATTGGCTTCCCATTAGTCTCACTAACCTTTAGAGTAACCGTTTCTTCTGGTCGCAAAACATCGGGCATAGTAAGCTTAGGCTGTACTTTCGTATTAGGATCTTCTACAGAAATGGGTACAATACCGTACAGGCGTATGGGTAGATCATTGGCTGTAGATGCATGTGGTTGTAATAACGTAATATGTATATATATGTTAGGGGTGTAGAGCTCCTCGATGGGTAATTCGAATTTGGTTTCTCCTTTTTGTGGCATCACCCACATAGAAGATAATACTTCGGTACCGTTTTCTACAGTTACTAATGCTCGTCCTTCTGTACTGGATGGAAACGTTACAATTGCTTTCTCTCCAACAGTATATGTTTTTTTGTCGGTTGAAAATAACAACATTGTTGCGGCAGAAGGATCATTTTTTCTAGATTTTCCTGCCCAGCCCGGCCAATCGATATACATTGTTTTTCCGGTAGCATGACCACCGCTAGGATCTACTACTCTAACAAGGTATCGACCCCATTCGGGATATTTGAGTTCAAATGTGAAATTTGCCTTACCCCTACTATTTGTGGTTATCTTGGTTTTAAAAACCTCGTTATGATATGAGCCTCGATTGTAGGATGACAAATTATCTTCTGAAGTATCCCACCACCACCTCCAATCGACTTTATAGACATAAACTTCTAAATCTTTAACCGATTTAGGATTTCCTTTTTCGTCTACAGAAATCACATCGAAATTGTGTTTTGTATCAGTAAGCAACATTCCTCTAGCCTTGTCTCCTTTGGGTACGTTGAGCCCGATATAGGTAGTATATGGCGAATATTTTTTTGACAGTATATCAGTACTAAAATCACCTCCATTTTCGTATACTTTGGTGATAAACGAAGCTTTGAGCATCCCGGCGGCTTTATTTTGAAGCTTTGGTTTTATACTAAGACTTGCTTTGCCTTCGCTAGAAATTTTTCCTTTAAAAACTTCTTGTTCTTCAGTGCCAAAAGGACGAGTAGGATCGTCAAAGATATATCCAGGAAAGCTCTTAAAGGTTGTTTTACCTGGAATAAATCGAACATTGATATCAGTTTGAAGGTTTTTAGCTACTGCTCCATGCAACCAAAGTACTTCTAAATTTCCTTTAATTTTCTCATTGCCGCCCAGTATTTCATCTTCAAAAGTGGTTTTGATTTTTAATCGATTTGGTTTTATCGTTTCTATTTTTAGTGCTTTTGTAAAGCTTGCCCCACCCACAATTACTTTGGCTTGCCAATTTCCGGTAGGGGCTTCGTTTGGTGTAGTAACTACGAATTTGTAAAAATTGTTGATTTCTTTGGTTTGAGTTTCCTGATAGGTAACCTTACCATAGGGGTCTCTTAACTCAAACTTTACAGGATGTCCCTTTGGAAGTTTATTGGCATTATCATTTAACATAAAAGACAAGAACAAGGTATCTCCGGGTCGCCATACACCACGTTCTCCATACATAAAACCTTTGATTCCTTTTTGAAGACGAACACCAGAAACATCAAATTTACTCACAGATAATGAATTACCATCATTTAATCTCACATAGGTACGTTGTCTTCCTGAAGCAACAATAGCAAAATATACCGGTCGATCGGCATCAAAAGTGGTCATTCCTTCAGCATCTGTAGTAGAAATACCTACTTCTTGTTGTTGAAAATTATAAAAGGTAATCTTGGCATTTGAAACGGGACTTGTAGTGAGGATATCGTTTACTGTTACCATATAGGAATGATTCAACCCTTTTTTGACCACAACTCCCAAGTTAGAAGCCAGTACATTTGCAGCTACTTTTCGTTCTCTGAAATAAGAAGTACTACAAGGTTCGTCTCTTTCTTGCCAATTGTATCCATAATAATCATCATAGTAGTATTGAGAAGAATCCCAAAAACTGGATTCTTCTTCCTCTTCATAGTTTTCGGCAAGCTCGTCGATTTTAATGTCGTTACCTTTTTCTCCTTCACATTTATAGAGGGAATATTCTTTGCTATAATTAAGCTCTACACGATAAATAGCTCCTGCATCCGGCTTTATTAATTCTTCCAGATCAATGGCAAAAGCATTCCATTTACTAAGGTTTAAAGATGTGTTTTCTTGTAAATTGATTAACTTTTTGGCTACAGGTCTAGCTACGGTTCTTAGATTGCTTGATCCACCCAGGTTATTGTTTTGTAAAAACTGAAGAATATTGTCTTGAAACACCTTAACCACCTGAACTTCAACTGCACGCAGGTTGATCGCTTCAAAATTAAATTTTAAATTATCTGACGTCGGTAAAAGGACTCCATTTTGTAATAATCTTACTTCTGGTTTTGGCTGTTGAAAAGATATCTTTTCAGAATATGTATTCTTAAGTCTATACGCATCGGTACTCTGAATTCCTTCAAAAACAATAACTTCTAAGGTTCCTTTGAGTTCGGCCTTAGGATATACCTTTAATACATTTCCTTGTACGGTATATTTTAAATCATTTGCTCCGGAAACAGTAACCAAACCATTAAAATTCTGGTTTTTCTTTAATGGATCCGAAAAATTAATTTCTATGTATTGCTTATCAACATTTGCCACAGAAAGACTAATGACAGAAAAGTTGTTTTTACCCGGGATAGACAGAACATCTTCACCTTCGGTATCAATATCAAAATTTTTCCCTGACCATTTGATTTCTACTTCAGAATCATCCTCGAAACGCTGAATACTATCTATTCTAAAACTAAACTGCTTGCTTTTGTCTATTGATTCGTTGAAAGTTACAGATATATTATTCCCTTTTTGGGAAGCGGTTATTAATTGTTTAGCGATATCAAATTGCAATTGATCGCTAGAGGTCAAAGTTCCATCAATATATTGCCAATCTTTGCTATAAGATTGAAGACTCTGTGTAATTACTGAAAATTGCTGTTTCAGTGTTTGTACACTAAACACAAACTCATCGTCTAAATCTTCTTTCAAATTTTTTACTAAATCCTTTAGATCAAGCGTAAATGTATATTGCGTATCTTCTTCAAATCCCTCTTCGGGTTGAAAAGAAATTGTTCGGTTATTTACTGCAATTATTTTTCCTTTTACCTTAGGGGAGACGGTAAGTATTTTTTTAGATAACTCCTGGTTATCGTCCCAACCCTCAACCGGGGTTTGTAAAACTACATACACATTATCATGCACTGAAATTACTCCTGTGGAGACATCTGAGATATAATCTTGGTATTTGTTAAGTTCTGAGGCATTGGCTTCGGCAAGAGCACGAGCATCTTTTTTCTTACATGAGGATACAAGGGTTACAATCAGTAACACATAGAGCATTCTTGATAATCGCATAAAAGGATTGGATTTAGTTGACCTTATAAATGTAAGATATTTTATAATAAAAAAGCCCTCTAATTAGAGGGCTCCTGTATAAAACTCAAATTTTACTATTCTTTATAAATTCCGATAGTCAATTCTCCGTTGGCATTCATAGTAGCTCGATACATTCCTTCGGTATTAAATTCCATCGCAATATTACCTTGATGATCAATGGCCACTATACCACCTGTACCTCCAAGTTTAGTAAGCTTTTTTTGAATTACTTCTTTAGATGCTTCTTCAAGCGAGATTTTTTTATACTCCATCATCGCCGAAATATCATAGGCAACCATTCCGCGGATAAAATATTCTCCCCAACCCGTGCTAGAAACGGCACACGTTGCATTATTGGCGTAGGTACCTGCGCCAATAATAGGTGAATCTCCTATACGATTCCATTTTTTGGCAGTCATACCTCCTGTAGAGGTTCCTGCAGCAAGGTTTCCGTGTTTGTCGAGTGCTACACAGCCTACTGTTCCAAATTTAGAATCTTTTATCTCGGGATCATAAAAAGAAGTTGCACTTTTGGCGTCAGGATGCTCTGGGGCCTTTTTTACCTTTTTAAGAGCTTTCATTCGGTTTTCGGTATAAAAATACTTTGGGTCAACAATCTCTAGTTTTCTTTCTTTAGCAAATTGCTCTGCCCCTCTACCCGAAAGCATTACATGTGGCGAGTTAAGCATGACTTCTTTTGCCAGATTGATTGGGTTTTTTACTACTGAGACCCCGGCAACTGCACCCGCATTTAAGGTACTACCATCCATAATTGAAGCATCCAACTCATTGATTTCATCATATGTAAAGACAGCTCCTTTTCCGGCATTAAACAATGGCGAGTCTTCAAGAACGTTGATTGTTTTTTCGACAGCCTCAAGACTAGTGCCTCCATTTTTAAGAATTGTATGCCCAGTTTTTATGGCTTCCTCTAACTTAGTTTTGTAAGCCGCTTCTTTTTCGGGTGTCATATTTTCTTTTAGAATAGTTCCTGCTCCTCCATGAATCACAATACCGAAGGTGTTAACAGTTGGTTTAGTATCTTGTTTTGTGGTATTTGATAACACCGTTTCAGCAGTTCCTTTTGGTTGTTCTTTACATGCCAAGAACAAAGCAAAACTCAAAAAGATAAGTACCTTTTTCATATGTTTAAGATAATTTGTGTTTACAATAATCTACCAGTGCAATTCTTCCCTGGAAAAATCTAAATGTTAAATGTATACTATTTCCGCCATTATCCTCTAAGCTTATAGATTTATTTAACTCAAAATCACAGGGTTGATTAATACCGCCTTCGATTGCTATATTATCTGCATATAAAGCGAACCCTTTATCCAGCTTTTGCAAAGGTTCTATTTTACCAAGTATTCCCGGGATAGTTCCAGATTTATTAATGATTAATGAACCATAACCTTGAGTTTTTTCAATAACTACCTCAATATCTTCTCTTGGATTTATATTTTTGAGCATCACAGCCGGATACTCCGGGTGGGCAATTAATAACGTATACAACTTACGCGTTCTAATAATAAAATGTGCTAATCCTTTTTCATCAGAACTTCCCTCAAGATAAGTCGAATTGTTTGCTACGAGTACTGCCTTGGCATTTTTTACAGGATCTGCATCCTGACCTACTATCTTTATAGAAAAAATAAAAGGTTTGGCACTTATCATTGTAGAGAGTTTCGACCATCTTCTTCCAAAAAACGTTTGATCTTTTGTTAATTTCTTTTCGATCAAAATGGCTAATTCTTCTGGAGTTTTTTTTTGAAGATTGATGTACCCAATCGTTTTAAGAATTCCTGGGATTTCTGTATCATCAAACCTTGCGGGTAAGATGTACTCCCGACTTTCTTGAAACGCCCGAGCTTGCATCGAAACTCTCTCATGATTTGTCCATAATTTCTGATTGTAAAAACCCGATATAAAAAGCACCGTGTATTGAGCTTTATTTTGATAAATCTCTGATAAATATTCATATAGATTTTTACCCCATAGATTTGCTTCTTCAAACAAATCATAGAAAACTTTGATTCCTTTTTTCTTCAGGCTATTTGCAACTTCCTCTACATATGCCCGGTTCTCTCCCGCAAAAGAGAGCGCAACATCATACTCATAGCTGTTATTTCTCATCACTGACTTATTTTCTTTTTTAACCTAAAACTGACATGTTCTTTTTTTCAAAAAAACCTCTACTACAAAATTACTTTCTTTATTTGGAAATATTCCATTTTTAATAGGAAATATTCCAACAAAAGTTTTACTTTTAAACCGTAAAAAAACCGTACTCATGAAACCGAAAAACCACATAAAAGGCAGGGGCGCACAAGAAAAAGTACATAATCGCTTCTCTAAAAATCAGTATGAAACAAGAGACGATTTCTTAAATTATTGCCAAAAAGAAGGAGAGCAAATCGACAGGTATCAAACTACCTTTATCGAAACATTTCCTAAAACGATTGTAAATAAAGTTACCAGCCCCGACGTTGGAATGATGTATTCGCTTAATCCATATCAGGGATGCGAACATGGGTGTGTATATTGCTATGCCCGCAACTCTCATGAGTACTGGGGGTATGGTGCAGGAATAGATTTTGAAAGCAAAATTTTAGTCAAAAAAAATGCGCCTGAGCTATTAGAGAAAAAATTAAGAAGTAAAAACTGGACGGCCTACCCTATTGCTCTTTCGGGAAATACAGATTGCTATCAACCTATCGAAAAAAAACTTAAGATCACACGACAGTTACTGGAAATATTCCTAAAATATAAACACCCCGTTGGGATTATTACCAAAAACGCACTTATACAAAGGGATATTGACATCTTATCTGATTTATCCAAAGATAATCTGGTCTCAGTCTTTTTGTCAATTACCTCATTAAAGGAAGAAACCAGACGAATTTTAGAACCCAGGACAGCCAGTATAAAAAAGCGCTTGGAAACTCTGGAGAAATTAAATTCTGCCGGTATTCCGACACATGTAATGATGGCTCCAATAATTCCTTCGATTAATAGTCACGAAATTTTACCTCTTGCCGATGAAATATCTAAACGAGGGGCCAAAAGTATGGGATATACCATTGTACGACTTAATGGCGCTATTGGTAATATATTTACCAAATGGCTCGAAAACACTTTACCTGATAGAAAAGACAAAATCCTTCATCAAATCATGGAATGTCATAATGGAACTCTTCATGATAGTGAATTTGGCAGAAGAATGAAGGGTTCTGGTATTATTGCCGATCAAATCCACCAACTCTTCACATTGGCCCGTAAAAAACATTTTCCGAGAACAGAGCAATTTCAATTAAACTGTGAGTTGCATAAATACTATAAAGATGGGCAGCTGAAGCTATTTTGATTCTAGTATTCTCTTTTATGTCTGTTGTAATACCTAAATAATCGACAAAATAAAAAATTCTAACCTTCAGTTTAATAAACATTTAACGTAACCGCAAAGTTTTATGTCTGCAAAAAATGTAATTTTGGGCAACCAATTTAATGTAATATTACGGCTCTATTTCCAACAAAATAGCTAATCCAAAAAATTCTTAAAATGAAAACACCCCAACACTTTTCAGGAATACGTAGCAGTGTTTCAATTCTCCTGCTATGTAGCAATATGCAATGCCAAAATTAATTAAAGTTAACGCTTCGGTAAAACGTTAAATACGTATCGCGCACCTATTTCACATGGTATTAAACCCCTTCAGGGGCTATTGTACATTCTTTGTGATTACATGACATTTTTAGATCACATAATTCAATATTAATTATAAAATTGAGACAAATTCCTCTCAACATCCTTTAGCACAAAAACCAATTTACTTAAATATGTATACAATTAACTCTTAAAACCTAAACATATGAAACGTATTTTTACATTCGTCGTCATTTTATTAATGATCTCCCCTTTTTTTGCCCAATCCCAAAACATTAAACCTAAACATCAAATTACCTTAGCAAAGACATCTGGACAAGCTTTTGAAGAAGTATCTTTTTTTAGCCTAAAAACCCAAAAAAACCAAGTTCAAATCCCAAAAGAATTTAAAAATTACACCATTCTTTCGATGAACAAGGCTGCTATGAAAAGTTTTACTTCTTCAGCTCCAGAAACTATGAGTTTTTCTTTACCAGGAAAAAAAAACTCTATGTTACTAGAACTGGTAAAAGTCAACATCTTTACAGATGATTTTTCGATCGTAGAAATGCCCTCAGAAAACGTCATAAAACCCAAAAATAAGGTATTACATTATAGAGGCATTGTAAAAAATAGTCCAAACTCAATTGCTGCGATTACTATTGTCGATCAAGAAATCTCAGGAATCATAAGTCTTGAGGATGAAGTCGGAAATCTGGTCCTTGGCAAATTAGACGCCAGTCGGGATCATATCCTATATGCAGATAAAGACATTAGTCATCTCAACAACTTTGTTTGCAAAACTAATGATTCTTACAAAAGAGCATTAAAGGAAACTAATGTTTCTAAACAAGCACCTGCAGCCAATGCAACCAAATGTCCAGGGATCTTTTTTGATATTGCCAATGACATCGTGAGAGATAAAGGCGGCTCTCAAGGGGCTTCAAACTATATTCAATCGATTTTTAATCAGGTTGCCATTCTGTATAATAATGAAGACGTGAATATCAAAATTTCAGGAATTAGAACCTGGACCTCAACCGCACCCTTCAATAACCTTAATAATTATCGAAGTTACAGGAATCAAAATGGTTTTAATGGAGACCTTGGGCACTTTGTTACCTACAATTATTCTGGTGGCGTGGCGTGGCTCAACGGGTTGTGTGGTTCATATCTATATGGACTATCCGGGATTAATCGTAGTTACAATAATGTCCCAAGGTATTCATGGACGGTAAATGTTATTGCTCATGAATTAGGTCACAATTTCGGATCAAATCATACTCATTCTTGTGCTTGGAATGGCAATAACACTGCTATTGACGGCTGTTACACTACTGAAGGCGGGTGTAGCAGACCTGGAATCCCATCTAATGGAGGAACGATCATGAGTTACTGTCATTTGACAAGTACTGGAATTAATTTAACAAAAGGGTTTGGACCTCAACCCGGAAATGTAATTCGCAGCACTATTAATAGAGCAAATTGTGTAGACACTTGCGATGGCGGTGGAGGAGGTGATGAAGTAAGTTGCACCGGTATTGAAGAATGGTCGGATAGCGTAAACTATACAGCGGGAGACAAAGTAACCTATCAAGGAAAATTATTTGAAAGAACTGAAAATAATGGATGGAACGAGTTGGGTACTTGTAGTCAAGACCTATGTTATGGAGTTGATCAATGGTCATCCAACACAAGTTATTCTCCCGGAGATCTTGTTGTGTATCAAGGAACATTATTTAAAAGAAATGAAAATAATGGATGGGATACTTTAGGAGACTGCGGAAACAATAGCAATCCTTGTTCAGGAATAGACAACTGGTCAGAAAATGTAAATTATAGTGCAGGCGACAGAGTTGTTTATCAAGGAACACTTTTTGAATGGAATGGAAATGAATGGATAGAAATTGCAACTTGCGCCACTACACAAGCATCACTTCCAGGTGCTTCTAGCGTTCCAAAGACCGCTACTGTAATGGTATATCCTAATCCTGCTACAGATTATTTACACATAACAATAAATAATTTGCGAGATAACGCATCGATTGTTATAAAAAACATCCAAGGTAAGAATGTTATTACCAAACTTATCAAAGAAGAATCTCCTAATGGAAGTATCAAAGAAACACTTAATATTCAATCATTACACAGTGGTGTGTATTTTATACAAATCATCACTAACGGGTCCATAATTAACAAGAAGATTACTATTAAGTAACATACGTCAAAATGACAATAAGGGTATGTATTCTCATGCATACCCTTTAATTCTCAACAAGCAATATCATGATACTATTTAAAAAAACACCCTCTACTAAAAAAAGAATTTTTCTATTTACAGTATTCTTTTTAATACTTTCTATAAGTCATCAGGTTTTCTCACAGGAACTTTTTGAACTTATGCAGGAAAAGAATATAAAAGTCAATAAGCTTGAGCGCATCGGAAACAAATATTACAAAAATCACTCGACTGGAAAAGGGAGTGGTTACAAGCTATACATGCGAAACTTATATTGGGCTAAAAGAAATGCAGACGGCAATGGCCGGGTGATTAGTGCTAGCGAAGTGGTAGACGAATGTAAAAAGTTTCATGCTGCCTATCAAAACACAACATCAACAACAACAAAAAATGCTCAAAGAAATACAGGTTGGACTGAGTTGGGCCCCTTTAATTGGTCTAGAACTTCGAGTTGGACACCAGGTCTGGGAAGAATTACCGCTATCGCGGTTGAGCCACTACAACAAAAAATTATTTATGCCGGATCTCCAGGAGGAGGTATTTGGAAATCTGTTGATGCTGGTCAAAATTGGACTCCTCTTGGTGATCGTATGTTCAGCATGTCTATTTGGTCTATTGCAATCGATCCAAATAATGCTAATGTCGTCTATCTGGGAAATGCTGCTGGTCAGATTATGAAATCAACCAATGCTGGAAATTCATGGACAGAAATCTATAGTGTAAGAGGTACCCCTAGAAGAATTCTTATCCATCCAAATAGCAATTTACTTTTTATTGGCACTACTGAAGCCCTATATCGATCTACGAATGCAGGGAGTAGTTTTAGTGTAGTACTCAATTCAAGAGCCGAGGATGTAGAGTTTAAACCCAACAACACTAATGTTGTATACGCATGTGGAAATAGCTTTTACCGCTCTAATAACGGGGGTAGTTCCTTTAGCAGGATATCTAACGGAATCGCAAGAACAGAACGTATGAAAATGGCAGTGACTCCGGCCAATCCAAATGCCATCTATATAGTTCAAAAAAGAGGTAGTAGTTTTGGGTATTTATACAGATCCTTAAATGGAGGGTCAAGTTTTACAGTACGGGCTAGTTATACATCTATATCAACCAATCAAGTATATTTTACTCAGGCATCTCGAGATATGGCGATTGCAGTTTCTAATACAAATGCTGATGAAGTACATCTGGGAGGAATGGATTATTCGCGATCATTAAATGGCGGTTCAAGCTTTACAAAACTAGCTACATGGAGTAACCCGGGAGACCGGTCTTATGTCCATGCCGATATAGAAGTTATGCACTACATCAATGGCACTATATATGTCGGAAGCGATGGAGGTATTTTCAGAAGTCAAAACCGAGGAGATAATATGACGGATTTAACACAAGGAGGTTTAGCCGTTAAACAGTATTATCGTATCGGAGGTGCAGCAACAGATGCCAATATGATCGTAGGAGGGTCTCAGGATAATGGTACAAATATAATGAACGGGACGAATCGAAAATTTAAGGAATGGCTAGGAGCAGATGGCATGGAGTGTTTTATAGATCATAAAAATAAAAATGTTGTATATGGTACTGTTCAATTTGGTTCTCTTTATAAAAGTACAAATGGTGGAAATAGTATTGGAAATATAAGCAAACCTGGAAACTTCAGCGGTGAATGGGTTACTCCTTTTACGATGGACCCTATCGATAATAATAAAATTTATGTTGGATATAGAGATTTATACAGAAGTAATAATGGTGGCAGCCAAAACAGCTGGAGAAATATTACCTCAAGCATTAATCTAGGTGGTAATCTTGATGAAATGGCGATAGCAGCTTCTAACAATAATTATATCTATATAGCACAAGAAGGTAGGGTTTGGAGAACCAAAAATGGACAAAGCAATACGCCAACCTGGACCGAGGTAAGCAACTTTAGAGGAGACGTAAATTTCATAACGGTAGATCCAAACAATCCAGAACGTGTAGCAATAGCTGCAACAGGATCAAGAGTATATATCTCAACAAATGCAGGAAACTCATGGACAAATATTCGTGGTAACTTACCCCGCATATCCGCACAATGCTTGGTTTTTGATGATACCTCTGCAAACGGTTTATATGTAGGCATGCAATCTGGTGTCTACTATATCAATGATGATCTTAGCTCTTGGGTACCTTTTTCGACCAACTTACCGGGAGTACAGACTTCTGACCTTGAAATTCATTACGGTAGTCGAAAAATTCGGGTTGCTACTTATGGGCGCGGCATCTGGGAATCTGACCTCTACAATGAAGATGCTAACCCCGATACGATCAATCCCCCATCTGATCTTACCGCACAGATCAATGAAAAAAATGTTTCGCTGACCTGGAAAGATAATTCGAGTAATGAGAATGGTTTTACGATTCAAAGAAATGACGGAAGCGGTTTTGAACGCATCACCTATGTAACAACAGGTGTTCAAACCTTTACTGATACCAATTTAGAAAATGGAACGTACTCGTACCGGGTGAGAGCTTATGACAACGATAGCTATTCGGATTTTTCGAATACTATTCAAGTAGAAATTGGAAATAATCCTCCAGATGTACTAGATGATTGTACGGGCTGCGTTGTGTATGATACCAATAGTGAAGAAACTACCAACGCAAATCATGAAAAAGAAAAGGCCGCCGATGGAGATCCAAATACATATTGGCATTCAAACTGGTATGATGATAACACTTCACATCCGCACTTTATCGCTATTGATCTTGGAGAAGAAAAAGATTTGGTAGGATTTTCTTATCAAGGAAGACAAAGCGGTACCACTGGGATGGTTAAAGATTACATTTTGTTTGGATGGGATGGTACCAGCTGGCAACAATTATCGTCAGGAACATTTCAAAAATCAACATTAAAACAAACCGTTGAATTTGAAAAATTTCGATCTAGGTACATCTACTTTAGGGCCTTATCTGAAGTCGATGATAAAAGATGGGCTTCTGTGGCAGAATTAACAGTGAGATATACTTCATCTCAAAACACTACAAGACTGGCAAATCAAGACATTATAAATACTGAGCGACCTCTGGTAGATGTAACCGATTTTGATGGTATAAAGGTGTTTCCGGTTCCCTTCAAAAATAAACTTACCATTAAAGGGGTCTCGTCTAAAAAAGCAATGCGTTCAATAAAGCTTATTAGTGCAAATGGCGTTGCTCAAAAGACAAAAGCTACAGTAGAAGAAAACACTATAACTTTAGATACAGATCAGTTACCAAATGGATTTTATGTCTTGCATATTTTCCAGAACGGAATCAAAAAAAGCATCAAGGTTTTTAAGAAGTAAACTGGTGCTTGAACTTGATATTTCCAGCATTAAAAACCAGAGTCGATACTTTAAAAGTATCGACTCTGGTTTTTAATGCTGGAAATAACGATTACGTGATCTATTCTATTTCCCATTCTTTATAAAACTGATCAAGAAACTGCGTCATAAAAGTATGTCGCTGTTGTGCCATTTGTTTACCGCTTTTAGTATTCATAAGGTCTTTTAGTAGTAACAATTTTTCATAAAAATGATTAATTGTTGGTGCGGTAGAGTTTTTATACTCTTCTTTAGTCATAGTAAGATTGGGCAGCACATCAGGGTCATATAAGGGCCTATTCTTAAAACCTCCATAATTAAAACATCTTGCAATACCAATTGCACCTAGCGCATCTAACCTATCGGCATCTTGAATAACGTCGAGTTCTCTGGATTTGAATATTTGATCTGTATTGCCTCCTTTAAAAGAAATGTTTTCAATAATCAACACCACATGATCTATGATTTCTTTTTTTACACCCAGGTCTTCAAGAAAATTTTTGGCAACTTTTGGACCTACAGTCTCATCTCCATGATGAAACTTAGAGTCTGCAATATCATGCAACAACGCTCCTAATCCGGTAACCAGCGGATCGACATTCTCATCTTTTGCAATCAAAACAGCATTTTTAAAAACTCTCTCTGTATGAAACCAATCATGGCCTCCTTCGGCATTTTTGAGAGTCTTTTTAACAAAAACTATTGTGCTCTCTATAATTTCTGAAGACTTCACGACCCAATACTATTTTGCAAATGCAGGCTCAACCCATTTAAATTGAAAAATCTCATCCGGAATTACAAGTCTTTCGCTAATTCGTTGCATTCGTGCAGGCAATTTCATTACAAAATCACGAGCTTTCTCTGCCTCGTCTGTAAGATCTACCAATTTATCAATTTCCCATTTATCAATTAGACGTTGCATAATATCAATATAGTCTTGAGACGTATATACTCCTAATCTCTGTGCTGCATTCGAAAACTCTTCAAAAGCAGTACCTATAGCATCGCCTGACTCTCTTAAGAAATGTGCAGGCATTATTATTTTTTTCTTCATCATATCGCTGAAAGCAATCATCATTTGGCTGGGATCCACTTCAAAGATTTGACTTACAAATTCGCTATATGCATTAAAATGACGCATCTCATCTCCAGCGATAATCTTACACATTTTTGCCAAAGATTTATTAGAATACTCTTTAGCCAATTTTGCTACGCGATTATGTGATACATATGTTGCTAATTCCTGAAAACTTGTATACACAAAGTTTTTATATGGGTCTCGATCTGTCCCAATATCAAATCCATCATTAATTAAGTGTTGTGTGGTGCGCTCTACTTCGATCATATTTACGCGTCCCGAGAGATATAGATATTTGTTCAAAGTATCGCCGTGACGATTTTCTTCACTCGTCCAATAGCGGGTCCATCTCGACCACCCGTTACCGCGTTCTCCTTCGTGTTGATTGATACCTTCTACATCCATCAACCATGATTCGTATGTTGGTAACGCTTCTTCGGTGATTGTATCCCCTACTAAAACTACCCAAAAGTCGTATGGAAGTTCTTTGGCTAATTCTCTTAATTCTTTTACCTCATCAAAAAAAGTATCTTCATTTTGCGAATTTGGCAAAAAATCTGTGGGTTGCCACACTTTATCAATTGGAATCAAAAATTTATCGATAAAAGAATCTACTTTCTTTTCTAATAATTGCATTACCTCTAATCTAATGTTGTCTAAAGCCATGGCATAATTGTTTACGTTTTTATTGTTGAGACTACGCTCTTTTCTACTGTTGCTAGCAACTCTTGAGTTTCTAACGCTTCTATTTCAATGGGTTTTTTCACTTCAAGGGTCATATGCATCCCTATTCCTAATGGAAATTTTCCGTATTTTAATAATTTCCAACTATCATTTATAGTAACGGGTACCACTAGTGCCTCAGGAGCATTTTTTACTAAAATTTTCAATCCTGTGGCAGCAAACTCTTTTGGTTCTCCATTTCTACTTCGCGTTCCTTCAGGAAAAATTACAGCCGAAAATTTGTTGTCAGCAATAAATCTTCCAAATTGTGATAAGGCGGGAATTGATTGCTTAGGATTCTTTCGATCAATTAAAACATGCCCTCCATGTCTTAAATTAAAAGAAACACTTGGTATACCTTTACCCAATTCTATTTTAGAAATAAATTTTGGCTTATGTTTTCGTAAAAACCAAGAAATCAATGCTATATCAAACATACTCTGATGGTTAGAAACGATAATTAGTGATCGATCTTTTGGTAATTCATAAGCATTCTCATAACTAAATGTTGCTCCCAGTGCATGTAAACATCGTAATAAACCTAAATTCATAAGATTTATGGACAATCGATGCCCTTTTGCTCCTCCTAGAGTAATTCCAATCCATTGGAGTGGGTGAAAAATAACTAATGTAAGCCCGAAAAAAATATAAAACAATATGCTCAACGGATACGAAAGTATCTTCTTAATCAATTCCATTTCAATTTAGTGTGAGTGCCTTAAAAATAGTTTTTATAATAGTTCTAAAGACATTGCAAGTTCTGATATTATTTTTAGTTGACCAACAGTTTAACAGACTAAATTATGATACTCAAAAAACAAAAAAACCGCTCCTTAATACGGAACGGTTTATAATCATTTTTCTTATAAAATCGATAGATTTTAGCAGTGCTCATTATAAGCATCCATAAGATTTTCTGCGATCATTTCTGCCGGTCTTCCTTCGATATGATGACGCTCTAACATATGTACTAATTCTCCATTTTTAAATAATGCCATAGATGGTGATGAAGGTGGGAATGGAACCATATACCCGCGAGCCTTATCGGTAGCCTCTCTATCTACTCCTGCAAAAACAGTGACTAAATTATCAGGTTTTTTATTATTATTTAAGGAAGCCTTTGCTCCCGGACGCGCATTTGCTGCAGCGCAACCACACACAGAGTTTACAACGACTAATGTTGTACCTTCTTTTGACATTGCTGATTCTACAGCATCTGCCGTATGTAATTCTTCAAAACCAATATTGGTAAGATCTTCACGCATTGGTTTTACTAAATCTGCTGGATACATATTTCTTTATTTTTCGTAATTACAATTTTGTGCAAAGGTACAAATTATGTACCATATCATAGCAACAGACAAGTAGTCGTAACATCATTATTTAACTAACTTTATGATTATTTTATAGTAACAAACTCCTTGTTTTATTGTCTAATTAAAATATGACCCGATATAACTCACAATATTTTCGGTTATCTTTACAACCCAAAAAAAAATTGTTTTGAATGATTAAATGGTTAATTGCCATATTAGGATATATATTTTTTAGATTTCCTGGCGCTATACTTGGTTTTTTATTAGGAAGCCTGTTAGACTCATCTTCAATAAAAACAAGCGGTGGTTTTAAAAAAGTGTTCTCACAAGAAGAAAGTAAGGTCACTCCTGCAGATTTTGAGCTTAATTTACTTTCTCTGTCTTCTATCGTAATTAAAGCGGATGGAAAAATTAACCAAACAGAGTTAGATTATGTAAGGCGTTATTTTGTAAGCGCCTATGGCAAAGAACGCGCAAATGCGACCTTTAGAACGTTTAACGAGATTATTAAAAACAGGCATGTCTCTGCACCTCATATTTGCATGTTTATAAATCAACACACTCGTTATCCATCTCGTTTGCAGATTCTTCATTTTCTGTTTGGAATAGCCAATGCAGATGGAAGTGTAAGCAATGCCGAAGCAGAAGAAATAGCTAAGATTGCAGGGTTTTTGCGTATCAACTTTAAAGATTTCGAAAGCATCAAAGCCATGTTTTTTAAAACTGGGGATCACGCCTACAAAATTCTTGAGATTGAAAAAACGGTAAGTGATGCTGAGGTAAAAAAAGCATTTAGAACCATGGCCAAAAAGTATCATCCTGATAAACTCCAGCATATGGATGAGGTTTACAAAAAAGGTGCTGAAGCCAAATTTAGGGAAGTGCAAATGGCATATGATCAGATCAAAAAGGAACGAGGGATTAGCTAGTTTATGGAAAAGATGGTGTATTAAAAAACTCTATGCCAAAGTGCTTTAAGAAAATTTCCGGCAGGCAAGCTAGTTGTAATTCCAATATCATCCAAAAAGGTGCTTTCTTCATCCAGGAATTTTAAAATTTTGGTGACCTTATTTTTCTCAAATAATTTTGAAAACAAAGAGGCTCCAATAGCGTTCTTCTTATAAAGCAGGTCTATAAACAGTAAATCATAATACCAGAATTTTGTCCTTTTACCAAATTTTGACAGATCCGTATTTTTTTTCAGATATTCGGTGAGTTTTCTGGTATTTTTTAAAGTAAGGCTAAATGTAAAACCAGTGCTAGGTTTGGTCCACCCACCAGCAGTACCGATATGTATAATATTCTTAGAATTATGATTTCTAAAATCATAACAGGTCATTGGGATACACCCTGTTTCTTTCTCAGTAATTTCATAGCTAGCAATTCCTTTTTTGTGTAGATATTGCTTTATTTCGTCTTCATATTCTTTTTCTTCCAAAAGCGTTTCCGAAAACAAGGTATATTCAAACAAAGCTTCTGTTTTGGACATAGGTAATACATACATAAACCTTGTGTTTCCTTTCTGTGCTACCGTAAAATCCATAAAAGTAGCAGTAGTATCATCAAAAGAGTCTTCTGAAGTTTTTATAAACCAGCCCACAAAGTGCTGATTTAAAACGGGATACTGTTTTTGTTGTTTATATGCATTAGAAAGTATAACACTATTAAAAACTTTACTTCCAAGATAATATCCTTTGTCGGTTTCAATTTGAACACTAACATCCTGTTGGGTAATGCTCAATAAAGTTTCGTAAACAATAGTAATATTTGATTTCTTTTTTATTCCGCTTAATACAAAATTGTAAAAATCCTTACTCCTTATCATCTTATATGTATACGGTGAAATTTCTGTTTTCTTTGAAAAATTCTGACTTCCAAAATAGATGTTGTTCCATTCCTTGGTAATAATTCCGTTCCAAAGACCCTTATCTTTCTCCCAAAAACACCACGTACGATCATTTTGATCTTTCACATCCCTATCAATCATCAAAATTTTTTTTTGATCAAAATAAGGATCTGAAATTAAGTGATGTGCAAGCATGAGACCAGAAGCTCCCATTCCTGTAATTATATAATCATATTTTTTCATTCAGAAAATTAAAAAAACAGTAAAAAAGACTAATATAGCAATAAAAATGTGTAGCGAAATCTTTACTCTAAATACTTTTACTATTTTCTGAAGTAATATATGCGCTATGAATGCCGTAAAAAACCAGCCCAGATAATTTTGTATCGGCACAACATCATTTTTAAATCTCCAATAATCAAATTTTGGTGCAGAGACTTCAATAATCATATCAAGTAACACCATAAAAGTAGCTCCCACAACTGAAGATAGTATAATATTGCGACATATCCTTCTAGACAACGCTGCCGTACAATAGGTTAAAATTGCCCAGTTCACCCCGATAATATATGGCACTCCATAAACTTTGGGCCCTAAGTTTTCTCCATATGCATACTCTCCAAAAATTAGCCCGTAATGAACTCCCAAATATTCGGCGATCATACCTATCGCAAAGGGAATAAGTAGCGACAGAAGTACAGTTTTCTTAAAATCATTATTCCATAGGATTAAGAAAAGATATATCAATAGGTGTAACCATGTGAGTGATAAAAACCAATCCTTATACCCCACAAAAATGCCTATTATTCCAGAAATATTGAAAAGCCAAATAATGAATATAGAAATATTTAATTTTCTTTTTGCAGTCATACCATATTTGATTTGTAATCCTTTTGGATAAGCTCTGAAACAATTTTACCTGACAATAAACATAATGGAATTCCCCCTCCGGGATGAACACTACCCCCGCAGAAATATAGATTTTCTATTTTTCTGGAGAAATTAGGATGCCTTAAAAATGCAGCATATTTCGTATTACTTGACGCACCATATAAAGATCCCTGGTACGACTGCGTATTACTTTCTATCGTTCTTGGATCCAAAATTTCTTCGCTCTCTATTAGATTTTCAATATCATCGTCTAACAAACGAGATAATTTTTTGAGAATATTGTCCCTTGATTTTTTAATGATACTATCCCAATCTTGTCCTTCATTACCAGGAACATTAATCATTACAAACCAGTTTTCACACTTTGCAGGAGCATCTCTGGGTTCATTCTTAGAAGTTATGTTAATGTACACCGTAGGGTCTTCACTAACTCCCTTTTTATTGAATATAGCGTCAAACTCTCGCTGATAGTTCTTTGAAAAAAATATGTTGTGCAAGTCAAGCTCCGGAAATTCTCTCTTTATACCCCAATAAAATAATAAAGCAGAGCTGGATCGTGGTTGTTTTATAACTTTTTCTGGTGCTTTTTGATGTGTCAAAAGCGTTTTGTACGTGGGTACAATATCCATATTTGACACAACGATATCCGCTTCAAAAATAGTATTGTTCACCAAAATACCTTTAGCCTTTTTTTGATCAACTAGAATCTCATCAACTTTAGTTTTAAAATGAAAATCAACTCCTATCTCTATCGCCAATTGAAATAAACTTTTGGTAATACTATACATCCCGCCGCGAGGAAAAAAAGTACCATAATGTTGCTCTAAATGTGGAATCATGGACATAATTCCAGGGGTTTTGAAAGGAGAAGAACCATTATATGTTGCAAATCTATCAAATAGCTGAACTACTCTGGGATCTTCGAATTCGTCTTCATTAAGTTGATGAAGCGTTTTGTTGATATCTAATGCGCGAACACTACCTATTGCCTTTAGTGTGTCTTTGCTTAAATATGTTGATAACCTATGTAAGGATTTTTCTAAAAAAAGAGAAGAAGTAAGATCATATTTTTTCTTGCTTTTTTTGAAATACTTCAAAATTTTCTCCTCTGAAACTTCAAAAATGTTTGCTGCAGTTTTTGCGAACCTCTCTCTATCGGCAAAAGCTGTAAACCTTGTTCCGTCTTCATAAAAGTAGGTACAAATTTTCTCTTTTTTTATGTATTTGAAATATTCCGAAATCTCTTTTCCGGAAATTTGAAAAAGTTCTTCAACAAACTGTGGCATAGTAAATAATGAAGGACCGCAATCAAATCTGTATCCACTTTTATAGAATTCTGTAAGCTTACCTCCTGGTGTATCATTTATCTCATAAACATGAACATCAAAGCCATGATTTTGTAATCGTATAGCCGTTGCAAGTCCGGCGATACCAGATCCAATAATTATTGCTTTTTTTCTTTCCATAAGGTTCTTTAAATCGTCAAATCCTAAATTCAGGAATATGTTGATACTTTAGATTATTTTGACCTCTTTTTTGTATATCTTTAACTTCTGTTAAACGATTATGAAACCAATTTCAATTTTACTTTTATTATTTGCACCTTTCGTTTTGATCACCGCTCAAGACTCAATTCATGTCGATTCTTCAAGAATAATTACCAAACTTAAAGTTGGCGATTCTGCTGTTTTTGGTTCTAAGCGTATAACATTTATAGATGTAATCGAAGACTCCAGGTGCCCTTCTGATATTAGTTGCATCTGGGCTGGACAAGCAAAAGTAATTATGGGGGTTTATGTAGACGGGGTCCTAAAAGAAGAAAAAGAATTTATTTTTGGAGCAAAGGGCATTAACCCTAATAACACAAGAGCAGTATTGATCACTGACGAAAAAACAACTTACGGGTACGATTTGAGTCCTTACCCCTCTTCAAAAAGTGCTATTACGCGGGAAGAATATTGTTTAGAATTGCTCATTAAATAAACCAAGCCTTAACGTATGACTTTGATTCGCAATTTTTTCTTCACTTTATGATCACTAATACGACCAAGGCGCATCTTGCTCTATTGAGCGTAAATATGATTTATGGCGCAAATTATTTGATTGCCAAAGGCTTAATGCCTCATAAAATTGAAGCCTCTGCACTAGTATTTCTTCGTATAAGTGGAGCTGGTCTTTTATTTTTTATTCTTAATGTTTTTAGCAAAGAAAAAGTAGAACGCAAAGATATTGCTCGCTTAGCCTTATGTGGATTGCTTGGTGTTGCCACTAATCAATTTTTTTCAATGAACGGGTTAAGTCTTACTTCTCCTGTTGATGCTGCAATTATAATCACGGCAATGCCTATTTTTACGGTAATTATAAGTCGGTTTTTATTAAAAGAACCATTTACATTACAACGTATTTTAGGAATTTCTATTGGAGGCACAGGTGCTGCTCTATTAATTTACTTAGGTAACTCTGGACTCGGTACAGGATCATTAAAAGGAAATATTTTTGTCTTTATTAATGCTTTGGCTTTTGCTTTCTATTTAGTAATCATAAAACCTCTAATGTTAAAATATAAACCAATTACTGTTATTGTTTGGACATTTTTGTTTGGGTTTATTTTTATGTTTCCTTTTTGTATAGAAAAACTAGTACATACAGACTTTTCGGCTTTTGCCACTATAAACTGGATATCTCTCTTTTATGTTGTGGTCGGTCCTACTTTTTTTGCCTATTTGTTGAATATGTTTGCACTACAATTTGTAAAACCAACAGTATCGAGCAGCTATATTTATGTACAACCTGCCGTTGCGATGTTATTGGTTGCATTAGTATCCTATCTTGTTGTAGATAGCCAATATAAAGGAGATATTACACTGACAAAGTTATTGTGCTGTATCTTGATTGTTTTGGGAGTATACTTGATTAGCAGCAAACCAATACAGTGGCTTAGAGGATTAAACGCAAAATGAATCTAATGACACCCACAATTGGATTTACCACAAGAATCTAACGTCTTTTTTTTGGGCATTACGACTGAAGGTTTATAAAAAAACTTTTTTATTAAAAACCCTACGGCTACCGAAAATACCAAAAGAACTAATATATTTTGTATAAGAATATTCATAACTAACGCGTGGTTTAAAGGTACAAAAACTTATTTTAAAATTTGATAAACAACCAGGGCTACACTATATGCTAATGCACTCATAAAGATAAGCTGAACCATAGGCCATTTCCAACCATTAGTCTCTCGCTTTACAATTGCTAAAGTACTCATACATTGCATAGCAAATGCGTAAAACAACAACAATGAAATACCACTAGCCAGATTAAACAAAGGTGCCCCTGTACTTGGATTAACTTCGGCTGCCATTCTATTTTTTATGGTCTCTTCTTCATCACTGCCGACACTATAAATTGTTGCCAGAGTGCCAACAAAAACTTCTCTTGCTGCAAAAGAGCTAATAATCCCGATTCCTATTTTCCAATCATATCCTAAAGGTGCTACTATAGGTTCTATCGCTTTTCCTGCATATCCGATAAAAGAAAATTCTAGTTTATGAGATGCTACTTTACGATCTAATTCTTCCTGTGAGAGATCAGTATAGGTATCGGCAACGATCTGCTTAGCATTATTAAAATTTTCGTTGGGCCCAAAACTTGCCAAAACCCATAAAATAATAGAAATAGCTAGAATAATTTTACCGGCGCCAAAAACAAAAGCTTTTGTTTTTTCTACTACATTTATAGCAACATTTTTAAATAAGGGAACCTTATATCCCGGCATTTCGATTACGAAATACGACTTGCTCTTAATCTTCAGCATCTTGTTAAGCAACCACGCAGATACAACGGCGGTTCCGAAACCCAGAAAATACAAAAACATTAGAGTAAGGCTTTGGTAACTAAATATCCAACCTACTTTTTCATCAGGAATCACCAATGCAATAATAATAAGGTATACCGGTAATCTTGCAGAACAAGTTGTAAAAGGCACAACAAGAATAGTAATGAGTCGCTCTTTCCAGTTTTCTATATTTCTGGTAGCCATAACAGCAGGAATGGCACATGCTGTTCCAGATACCAATGGCACCACACTTTTTCCGCTTAATCCAAAACGTCGCATCACCCTATCCATAAGAAAGACCACGCGGCTCATATACCCACTTTCTTCGAGAATAGAGATAAACAGAAACAAAAATGCTATTTGCGGAATAAAAATTACAATCCCTCCTAATCCAGGAATGATACCTTCGGTTATAAGATCGACAAATGGACCCGCCGGAAGCACCGTTTTTGTGACCTCGCTAAGCCATGCAAAGGCTTCATCTATTAGATCCATGGGATACGACGACCAATCATAAATTGCCTGAAATATTAATAACAGGATTCCAAAGAAAATAAAGTACCCCCAGAATTTATGAGTTAGCACTCTATCTAATTTCGCTCGCATTCCTGTTGCAACTTTTTCATCAACAATAAGGCCTTTTTTAAGCACATTATTAATGAACTGATATCTTTTTATAGTTTCTTTTTGTTGAAGTCGTTTAAGCTCGCTTTCAGATTTAATTTTAAAATCCGGAGTAATAGAAATATCCTCTTTATCAAATTTCCTAAAATTCACATCCTGTGTAATGACCAACCAAAGTTTATATAGTGATTGATTTGGAAATGCTCTCTGTAATCTGTCAAAATAATCCGGTGCAAAAGACAAGGCATTTACACAAGGTGTTTTCGGCAATAACGCGTAAGATTCTATTAATTTTTTAAGGGCTTCTATTCCTTCTTTTTTGCGGGCGCTTACCAATGCTATTTTGGTATTAAGCTCTTTTTCCAATACCGGAATATCTAAAGAAATCCCTTTTCGATTCATTCGATCTGCCATATTGATTACAAGAATCGTTGGAATTTCTAAATCTTTAATTTGTGTAAAAAGTAATAAGTTTCTCTTTAGGTTTTCTACATCACTCACCACAACTGCCACATCGGGAAAATCTTTATCTTTTTTATTGAGCAATAACTCGATAACCACATTTTCGTCTAATGAAGAAGCGTTAAGACTATAGGTACCGGGTAAATCAAGAATATGGGCTTTAACTCCTCTTGAGAGTTTGCATATCCCCTCTTTTTTTTCTACGGTTATCCCAGGGTAATTTCCTACTTGTTGATTCAGTCCCGTGAGCAAATTAAAAACAGAGGTTTTTCCGGTATTTGGGTTTCCTATAAGTGAAACTTTAATTTGCTTGGCCATAAAAAAAACTGCTATTAAATAATTTTAACTTCTATCTGAGCTGCAATTTCTTTACGGATCGCTAGATGACTACCATTAATATTAAGATACATTGGGCACTGAAAAGGAGCCGTTTGAAGCAATTGCACCTCATTTCCAGGTAAACATCCCATTTCTAGCAATTTAAGCGGGATAATTTCTGATGTTATTTCTTTTATCAAGGCGCGTTGTCCTCGTTTTAGAGAGGCAATTGTAGTCTTCAAACTTTATTTAGATTAATTTTAAACAAGGCAAAAATAGCATAAAAAAATGTATTCAAAAAGCTAAACCTTAAAATAAGAACATAATCAACCCACAAAAACTCTTAGTTATCGTTGGTTTTCTTTTTTAAGACTTCAATATCTTCGAGTAAACGGTCGATATCTTCTGGGTTTGTTCCATCATAAAACCCACGAATACGCTTCTTTTTATCGACCAAAACAAAATTCTCGGTATGCACCATATCGTATGGCCCACCATCTCCGTCAGATTTTGCAGCTAAGTATGATTTACGTGCCAGGTCATAGATTTGCTTTTTATCGCCAGTCACCAAATTCCATTTAGTATCGTCAACCCCTTTTTCTATAGCATATTTCTTTAATCTGGCTACACTATCTATTGTAGGTGTAACGCTATGTGAGAGGAGTAAAACATCATTGTCATCTAACAATCTATCCTGAATTTCTTTCATATGATCCGTCATAATGGGACAAATCGTTTGGCATGTAGTAAAGAAAAAATCAGCTACATAAATTTTATTTTTATAATTTTCCTGAGTTACTATTTCTCCATTTTGATTGATCAGTTTAAAATCTGCAATTTTGTGATACTTACGTATATACTGTACTGTAGTATCTACCAACTCCTTATTTACCATTTCCGGTTCGTAAACCGGTAGTACTTTATTTGGTTTCAAAATAGAATAGATTATAGAAATAATGATTGCCGAAAGCACGAGAAGGACTACCGCAAAAAATTTATATTTAGAAAAAAACTGAAGCATATTTATTTTTTATGCTTGCAAAATTACAAGGATTGCGCACTATATTACATTAAAAATATACTAAATCTTGTGATATCGTATATCGATATTTTTATATACTCATGTAAAAGGTTACTTTTGCGTGATTTAATTTTGAAGAACGACCTATGAGTCCATTTTTTGTAAAAGCAATTCAGTTGCTGCTAAGTTTATCTTTACTTATTGTTTTACATGAGCTTGGCCATTTTATACCTGCTAAGCTATTTAAAACAAGAGTAGAAAAATTTTACCTGTTTTTTGATATAAAATTTTCACTATTTAAGAAAAAAATAGGAGAAACCGTATATGGTATTGGCTGGCTTCCTCTGGGAGGATATGTAAAAATCGCCGGTATGATTGATGAAAGTATGGATAAAGAACAAATGGCAGGACCCCCGCAACCATGGGAGTTTAGGTCTAAACCCGCCTGGCAACGTTTAATTATCATGCTAGGGGGTGTTACCGTTAATATCATTCTTGGGTTTTTGATCTATATGGCTATTATTTTTACCTGGGGTACAGATCATGTAGGTATCGACGATCTGCCTAATGGATTTGCCATACACGAATCTTTTAAACAATATGGATTTGAAGATGGAGATCGAATTATTGCATTAAACGGTAAGGAAGTTGAAGACGTTATAGACGTTAATCATCACTTGTTCATGAGAGATGTAGAAAACATCAGTGTTTTACATCAAAATGGACAAAAAGAAACTATAGCCATTCCCGAAGATATTGGAACAATTATGTTCGAACAAGGCATTCGAAGACCTTTTATGCCCATATCTGCACCAATACTTGGTGGTATAGAAAGTGAATCTGCCGCAGAAAAAGCGGGCCTGCAAGAAGGAGATAAATTTGTTCGAATTAATGGAGAAAAAATTAAATATTGGAATGATTTTATGCGCCTTAAAGACGCAGATTCTACCAATACAACAATACAGCTTACCTATGAAAGGAATGGGCAAGAGAATACCGTATCAATAACGCCAAACGAAGAAGGAATCTTTGGTGTTTACCCCAGAGTAGATTATAATGTTAAACACAAAGATTACTCTTTGGTAGAAAGTATCTCTAAGGGCTTTGAATACGGGTATTGGACCTTGCATGATTATGTAGCACAATTTAAGTATGTCTTTACCAAAAAAGGAGCAAGCCAGGTGGGTGGATTTGGAGCCATTGGAAACCTTTTTCCAGACGCCTGGAACTGGAAAGCATTTTGGGGGACCACGGCTTTTATATCTATAATACTCGCTTTTATGAATATTCTGCCTATTCCTGCATTAGATGGTGGCCATGTTATGTTTTTATTATATGAAATTATTGCCGGAAGAAAACCAAACGATAAATTTATGGAATATGCTCAACTTGTTGGTTTTGTTATTCTTATAGCATTATTGTTGTTTGCAAATGGTAATGATATTTACAGAGCGATAACAGGAAAGTAAGAAAAAATAAAAAAAACTTTTTGAGAACTAAAAAATAGTATATATTTGCACTCGCAAAAAGAGAAAAACACTCTATATTTGCAAAGAATAAATTCCTCCTTAGCTCAGTTGGTTAGAGCATCTGACTGTTAATCAGAGGGTCCTTGGTTCGAGCCCAAGAGGAGGAGCTTAAAAGCCTAAATTACAAAAGTAGTTTGGGCTTTTTTATGCACTATATCTAGGTTTATGAATATTCATCCCCATTTGAAATAAACCCATCTATAATTCAAGTTTATCTTCTTAATTGAATAAAAAAGAGACCAATTAGGTGTCCAAATATAATTTGGAGAGACCAACTCTTGACCGAGCTGTATGCCAATTGTTAAATCTAAATCAATTGGTTATGAATGAAAAATTATCAATTCTGTTTTTAATTAAACGAAACAAACAAAACAAGAAGGGCTTATGCCCTATCTTCACAAGACTAACCTACCAGAAAAAAAGAAAAGAATTTGCTACTGGATTATTTGTAAAACCTGAAGAATGGGATGCAGGAAATCATATGGTATTCGCAAGAGGTGTAGACAATCAATTTTTAATAAGTGAACTAATGCTCATCAAACAAAAAGTCAATAAATCATTATTAGCATTACAACTAAAAGACATTGAATTTGATGTTAACGATATTTATAACCACGCATTTAAAAAAACTACTAAAGTAGAGATTGAGGTTATTAGCTACTTCCGAGATTATTTGAGTAAAATGGAAAAGCTTATAGGAAAGGATATTAAAGAATCTACTTGGAAAAAGTTTAACTATGTATGTAATGATTTAGAATCATTTGTTCAATACAAATTTCATAAGATGGATATCCCCTTTAGCTTCCTTAAACTGTCGTTTCTAGTGGATTTTGAATACTATTTAAGAACTACAAAGAACCAAAAGCAGATAACTATTAACAAAGCAATTCAACGCTTTAAAAAGCCTATTAAAGTAGCTGTATCAGAAGGACATTTGGACAAAGACCCTTTCATGTTACATAGATCAAAAACTGTTAAAAAAGAAGTCGTTTTCCTTACTAATGAGGAGTTGAAAAAACTTGAAGAATATGAGTTTACCCAAACTAGATTACAACAAGTAAAAGATATGTTTGTATTTTGCTGCTATACTGGTTTAGCATATACAGAAATGGCTAATCTTAAACCTGATCATATCCAAAAAGGATTTGATAAAAATCTATGGATAAAAATGTCTAGACAAAAAACAGAAAAGCCGATTTCTATCCCACTATTACATCAAGCAAATGATATCCTAAATAAGCACAGAAATGATAGTCAGTTATTGCCTATAATTTCAAATCAACGATTTAATTCTTACTTAAAGGAAATTGCTGAGATTACTGGAATTCAAAAAAGACTTACTCATCATACAGCTAGAAAAACTTTTGCCTCAACAGTATTATTATACAATGATGTACCAATGGAAATAGTTTCAGAACTCCTTGGGCACAGTAGTATTACAATTACTGAACAAAGTTATGGTAAGGTTGTACAGAAAAAAGTAAGTGAGGAAATGCAGAAGCTTATGAAGAAGTGGAGAAAAAACTAAATTTCAAAAAACTCTTTTACATCTACATTGATAGCCTTTGCTATTTTCAATAAAGTAAGAGATGTTACATTTTGCCTACCATTTTCTATACTAGAAAGATTAGGTTTTTCCATTTTAATCTCCGCACATACATCCAGTTGACTTAACCCTTTTTCCCTTCGGAGTTTAGCAATGTTTGCCCCTACTAATTTTAAAAATTTCTTTTCTGATGCTGTCATAACTTAACTATGACAAGGTGGTTAATATCTAAGCTCCAAGGGTTATGATATATAATAACTATTATCTATATTTATAACTTAATTATTAAACCTATAAATTCTAAACAATGAAAAAACTAATTCTATTATTTACTACCTACTTATTACTACTATCTTGTTCTAGCGATGACAATAATGATCAACCAAGTGCTGAAATTGTAGACTACAAACACAGGGTAGTTCTGGTTGCAGAGGGTACTGTTAATGATGGTGAGGTCTTTGTAAAAGTGAATCACACTTACGTGCAAGGTAATTCTATAGACGAAACCCACATATTCACATTTAGTGGAGAAAGGTATATCCCTACTTTAGATAACTCCAATCCATCAAGATTTACTCTTACTAATAATTCTTCATCCATTATGAATATCAACTTTGATGCTGTTAGAGGTGATGGTAACGGAGGATTCCTATCACCAGATGAAAGAAATGATTTCTTTGTTCTTGAAAGTAATACAACGAAAACAGTCATTTATGATTACAACGAAAAAGAATATTTAGAACAATAGAAAAATCTTCATAGGGTCATATTACCCATCTATAAAAGTAAATATGACCTTTTTTACTCTTATATTTATAACTCTCTTTTAATCAAACCTCTACACATTCTCTATGAAACCAGCTATACTTTTAATTTTTTCTATTGTCTTAGTTGTTTATAGTTGCAAGGAAGTTGAGCCACCAAAAAAACCGCAACAAGTGGAGGATAAAATAACTATTTCCGATATAAAAAAAACACTTGAAGATTATAGGCAAAAAAATAAGGGTAATGATTCTATAAGAAAAACTTTAAGTGTAAATGACATTATTACCATCAAATCATTTCACCCTAAATGGAAAGATACAGAAGGGAAATATGACACAAAAATTTCAATTCTACACCAAGTAATAAGAATAGGCAATGATGAAAGAAGAACCGTTGATGCAATAAACTATGATATGATAATTACGGATAGATTTGAAAATGAATTATATCGGATTAAGAATCTAACATATGATGAAAATTTAGAAGCAGGCGATATCGGTGCTAATTATTCATTATCAGATTTTCCTTCCACCACCATAGAATACAATAAAGATAACAATTCCGTTTTGGAAGAATTACGAACATATCATTGGAAACAATTAAAGACCAAGGCAGAAATTAAAGCAATATTATATACCGACGGGGAAGTACTAAAAGCAAATTAAAATAATCCTTTAACTGATACTATTTCCTTGAGTTCTCGTTTAATTTTTTTTAAAATTTTTTTTACCACTTCAACAAGGTGTGCGCAAAATAACCTAAACATCACCCCTAACCCTATTTAAATTTTGGGCAATAACCCCCATACCGATTGTTTAATCTAAATTTTGAATTATGACTAATTACAAAGAAATATTTAATGAATTAACAGGAGAATCTGAATTTGAGTTTAACGCCACTCTAAAGGAAATAGGCACAACAGTTTTACAAAATAGCAATGAAAAAGATTACATAATTGTAACTCTTCAATTTCATCTACCCGACGGTGATGAGGTAGAACGCACAGCTATTTGTTATGCTTCAAATTATGAAAAAGGTATTGAAATAGGCAAAGATTATCTATGTAATCTAAGCTTTGACGAAAAAGGTAATCCACAAATCAGAATGTCTCATTTAACAAATGCAAAAAGAGCCAACCTAAGTGATTTTGAAGGGTTATTACAAAAGAAAAAACAACTAATCGACGAAGAATTAGTGATGTAATGTTCCCAAAATCATCAACAAACGAGGGTTTATGCAATTATAGTGTAAACCCTTTTTTGATGTCTATTAGACACTTAACAAGTTATTAATATGATATAATCAGAACATTAACCTACTATAAACAAAAAAGTTAATCTACTTAAAATCAACATTATGAAATTAAGAAAATCACAAAGAAAAAATGCCAAAATTAAAATGGCATTACAAGGCAGTTCTGGCTCTGGAAAAACTTATAGCTCATTACTAATTGCAAAAGGTCTAACTGATGGAGATTTTTCTAAAACAGCCGTTATAGATACAGAAAATGGAAGTGCTGATCTCTATGCGCACTTAGGTCAATACAATGTATTAACATTAAAACCTCCTTTCACACCTGAAAGTTATATTCAAGCAATAGATATTTGTCTAAAGGAGGGCATAGAAGTAATTATAATAGACAGTATAAGCCATTGTTGGGATGAACTTTTAGACTTTCATTCAAGGCTAGTCGGTAATTCATTTACAAACTGGAATAAAGTGACCCCAAGACATAAAGCTTTTATTAATAAAATGCTACAAGCTGATGCACATATTATAGCTACTATGAGAACAAAGCAAGGCTATATACTAAACCAAAAAAATGGTAAATATACACCTGAAAAAGTTGGCTTAAAGGCTATTCAAAGAGATGGAACAGATTATGAGTTTACCTTAGTTTTTGAACTCAATGCTAAACATTTTGCTGTAGCAAGTAAAGACAGAACTAATTTATTCTCAAGTAAATCTGAGTTCATAATCAATGCAACTACTGGTAAAAAGATATTGAATTGGTGTAATGAAGGAAATGACACTGAATTAAATAAAGCAGAACAAGAAATAAGTCTCTGTAAAACCATTGAAGGCTTAAGGCACATTTTTACTAAACACTCCCAATTGCAAGAACAGTTAAAACCATTAATTCTCAAAAAGAAAAGTGAGATTGAAAATATTGAAACTCAAATTATCCCAAACTCTCAAGTTATCAGTGAACTTAATAATTCAAAAAACGGGAAAAATGGTAACAAATAATATTATCAACGTAAACGATAGCTTATCAATAAACAAGGAAAATTTGATAAAAAGAGAAAACCGAATCTACTTAAGAGTTATTATTATATATAGCGGTTTTGTTAATCTTTGTATAAAATGGACATAGGAGAATTATTGAAATTTAGCACCCCTAAAAGCCTTTTAGTTATCACTTGGAACAATATACTTAAACAGCTTTTTTGTCCTTTTAAAGCTAAGGCAATAAACAATATTGGCCACCTAAAGAAAGGGCAAATAGTATGGGTTGAACAAGTAAAAGTTACAAAAGATCTAAAGACTGTATTTATTGTAGATGGGCAAGCATATTATTATTTCCATCTAGATATCATAATGGATTAGACAGGAGTTATGTTGTATTTTGGATACCCAAGCTTTTGAGACGTTTTCTCCTTATCAAAAAAACACTGAAAACGCACATATGCATATAATTGCATTAACTGCACTAACTGCATTAACTTTTCTATATTGGATTCTAGATTTATGTTAAACTTCATCTTAATTACAAAACCGCTATATATTATTACGAAGGGTCAATATTTAAATTAAAAAGCAATAAACTGAGTTTAAAATGATTCAAATCAAACACTAAATAACATTACAAAACCTCGATTTATTACTAAATATTTTACTAATAGACAAATTTTTTAACATTTTATTTGGATTTCTCAATTATTTTTTGTACATTTATTTGAAATTTGATGGTTTGATACCGTGAAATTGGAAACGATAGAAACAAAAAGAAAAACAAAAAAGGACAAATGAATAAATAAGTTACCAATAATATAAAAGGATTGAGCCATACCGATATAACTGTGTATGGCTCTTTTTTTTGGTATAATCCCCAAAGCATCATTAATAAAAAATAATGTATCGGTGGGATTACGATAGAATTTAAAAAATATATAATGAAAGAAAGAAACTTTCCAAGTAATGAAAAGAGTAAAAAGTCCTTAAATTTCAATGAATTAAGAAACATCCGAGCCAATCAACCAAAAAGAAAATTTCTATGGAATGGTATTAAAGAAAAATCATTTGGATTGGTATTTGGCCCTGCCAAAAGTGGAAAAACTATCTTGTGTGAAAATTTGGCAATTAGTGTAGCAATTGGATCTAAAGAGTATCTAGGTTATAGTATTTCCGAAGGACCTAAAAAAGTTCTCTTTGTTGGTCTCGAAGAGTATTGGGAAGATAGATTTGACAGAAATCTAAAACAAATAAATGCTCTCAACGAAGAAGAAACAAAGCTATTTGAGCAAAATTTCTTTTACCCTCCTATAGATTTTAAAGATAAAATAGTGACTAGTGAAGACTGGAATAATTTAAAAGAGCTAATACTAGAAACTGAAGCTGAGGTGATATTCATAGATAGTATTACCAGAATGAATTATGGAAAATTGGAAGATGGAGCTGTAGCCGAAAAAATAATGCAAAATTTGAGAAGACTATGCCACGAATGCGGTGTTACGATTATTGCAATTCATCATACTCGTAAACTAAATGATGAGCCAATAACAATGGATTCTCTAAAAGGTAGTAGTGCTTTTGCACAAGAATGTGACTTTGCTATTGGTGTACGTAATACCAACAAAAATCATAAATACTTAAAAAATATTGTTTTTAGATACGCTTCTTGTAATGATGAATTTGTAAAGGAAATTGAAATGGATGATGATATTTGGTTAAACGTAATCAATGAATCAGACGAAGATGAAATATTGAGAAGAACAGATAGAAGAAGAACTGACAACAAAAGAGATCTTATAAGTAAGTATATTAATGAAAATTCTTCTTTGACCTATAAGACGACAGATCTTATAAATAGATTTACACTTTCTTTATCTATTAAACCAAGACAAGTACAAACTTATTTATCTGATCTTGTTAATGAAAATAAAGTCCGAAGCCCAAAAAGAGGCATCTATACCTCAATAAACTATTCTGATAACCCTAACACAGATACAAATGTCTAATAAGGAAGGAATAGTTTATAAAGCTGAAAATAAGCTTACAGGCACGGTATATATTGGAGTTACCACAAATAGTCTAGAAACTAGGAAAGCAGATCATATTCAAAGAGCAATTAGAGGCGATATGAATGAATTTCAGGAAGCTATTGGCACCTATGGCCCAGAAGCTTTTACTTGGCAGCAAATTGACACTGCAGCAACTCCAAATGAACTAGCAGAAAAAGAGAAGCAATTTATCCTTCTGTATAACAGTCAAAAAGAAGGTTACAATCAGGATTCTGGTGGCGGATTCAAGAAAAAGGTTTATCAATATTCTCTAGATGGTGATTTATTAAATGAATATGAAGATTTAGCTAATGCAGCTAATGCAGTTAGTGCAGACAAAAGAAGTATCAGCAGTGCATGTTTAAATGTCAATAAAACTTGTAAAGGCTATTATTGGACATACAACTTTACTGAAAGATATATTCCAGAAGTTGACTTGAGGAAAAAAGTAGTTATCCAATTATCTCTAGATGGGATTGTCATAGCTAATTACAAATCTGTTGCTGAAGCTTCAAAACAAACTGGAATTTCCAAGACCTGTATATCCAGAGTATGTAGAAATGAAAGAGAACAAAGTGGAGGTTTTATATGGAAATATTTAACTTCTTAAAGACCGGTCACTATTTGATTTAAAGCTTTATAATAGCTCTGCCTTAAAATAGGTAGAGCTATTTTTCCTTTTCACCAATAATTTTAACACGTACGCCCCTGCTAGTAAAAACTAAATTACAGTAGTACTGTCCCCCTTTTACAATATCAATTTCGGATTTAAATCTATAAAAATCCCGTCCTAGTAAATTGATATAAATCTTAAAGTTATTTACACTTTTAATTAAACCAATAAAAATTTTAGGTTTTAATGTTTCCTGGTCAATCCAATTTTCTTGTAGAGACGGATTTAGGTATTTAAACTCTTTTTTTAAAGCCCCTAAATGTTTATTAGCATAAGAAAACTGTAAATTATAACACTCCTTGATGTACGAGTAGTAGTGGTATTTAAAAAAATTACTTTCTTCAAACAATTCAGCATTAAAACTATTCAAAGCCATTCTAGAATCTACATTATATAACCTTTTGCTATGGTAATCAAACAACGCCTTTTCAACAATATCTAAATGATGATACTCATTAAGTTCATCAATTATATCTGTCACTGTTAAATTAGCCAAGAATCTATTGCCAAAATCAAAAATTTTATTCTCTAAAGAATTTAATTTAAATATTAATGCTAAAACCCTAGTTTCCGGATTACTGTATAAATCTTCTATATGCTTTAAAATTTCGGCTTTGGAGAATTGGTTAATCCTAATTTCATTTACATATTTGGCTCTTAGTTTTTCAATAAACTCTGTATTTTCAACTACTGATTCATAGGCTTTCACAAACAAATCCTGAATTCTTATATGTTGCTCTAACACTTCTTCATCAGTTAGATCCATTTTTGTAATTTTCCACATTTCTAAAGCCAAATAATCATAATAACTATATGAGGAAAACGGATCCATGGCTCTCTTGATCTCAAAAAACTCCTTTGCAGCATCAAGATATTCATCTCTCATGTAAGTTTTCCCTACTTTATGGTAATGTTTAGCTAAACTAAATTCTATTACTCCTCTAGTATGAGTAATCGCATTATTCCTTTTATCACTTGAGGAATCAATAATCATAAGTCTCTGCGCAGCTTTCTTTAAAGAACTTACATTTTTTCTAGACTGCAAATTCCTGGCATAATGTATATTAAATAAAGGATTAATTGTAAAAATCTTGGAAGCTTCATCATATAACTTCTCCAATTTCTGTCTCTGACTAAATGCCCTATTTTTTCTGATCGCCTTAAATAAATCTACGACAATTTTTGCGTGTTCATCATTTGGATTTAAAGCTCTGATTATTTTTAAGTACGCTTTTAAAAGTTTATCCTCACTCTTGAATTTATTTTCTATAAATTTTGAAGATATTATTCTGTGCTTCGTCCTGAAAATTAAATCTTCCTTAATATCGATAGGTGAAGTAATTTCATTTAAAAGCAAACCTTTACCATCAACCCTTAGTACATTAACTTTAAACTCATCCCAATCCATATTTATTATCTTTTTCAATATACTTGCTGGCATAGGGATTTTATATTGATAAAGTAGCGAAGTAAACTCAAAAGCTATTCTAGCTTCTGAATTAATTTGATCTAAATTGTCAGAAATGGCCCTTAATAATGTACTGTTTTCAATAAGTGATAACATAGTTACATAAGGATCAGAATCATATGCTTGTCTAATTTTATCCCTTATCTTTGTTTCTTCTTGTTTATCCCTAACTGTAATTAATTTATGCGTTTTCAACTTAGAGATTAAATCATCTATTTCGTCATCTGCTAATTTATGATCTACTTCTAATTTGTGTATATTTTGATATCTATAATTACGTAAGTTTTTTTCTAACATATTTTCCCTTATTGGAGCTAGAATAGATATATTTTTGTTGAACTGATGTTCACTTAGAGCTACTCTAAATGCCATTAACTCTTTGAAATAAGTATGTCTTTCCACATTATCCGCAAGGAGTATAATGTTTTCAGACGAACTAGCATCAAATAGTTCTTCAAGATCCTGTGCCCTAAGCCCATTTATTTCTACTAATTCAAATGCCACATAACCCTCTTGTTGTTGTAACCTATTAATTACTCTTAATGCGGAAGTAGTTTTCCCAATTCCATTTCCACCAACTATAAAATTGACTGGGATTAAATTACTATTGATTCTAGAACTTAAAACACTTTCCATTACAACTTTGTTAAGTTGTTTTTTATCCACATCCAGATTATCTAGAATTATTGAATAATTAGGCTCTGCTCCCCTGTAGTAACTATCAGGACGGATATTATTTTCTCTATTATTTTTATGTAATTGCTTTAAATTGTTTCTCAACCTAAGATTTAATTTCGCATTAATCTGAACAGGATTATCGTTATTATAATATACTTTAGGTAGTTTTTTTATTTGTCGATTATACCTTTCTTTTGCCCAATTATCATAGTGCTCAAAGAATTGAGATGCACTCATCCTGATTGTTATTACATTCTTCTCCTCCAAAAAAGGTACTAAGGCTTCATTGGGAAACGGATCTATGTTAAATATTTTCCTATCATTTTTTAGATTATTTTTATTTAACTCTTTCAATAGTCTTTTCGAAATCCCATCTGTAAATGAATACCCTATAGATAAAAAACTAACATCATTAGTCAATGAAGAAAAATTGGATAATACTTTATTATAAAAAGGTTTGTTATCCTGAAAATCTTGGGTTGAAAAAACAAATTTATATTTTGAAAGATCTGACAAACAACCATTAAGTTTAATATACTTAATCTGATCTTTGGAGATTATTTTTTGATACTCACTAACACTTCTTACAGGCAATATCTCCTTATATTCATCTGCTTTTCCATGGATTTGAGAATATGCTTCTTCTAATAGCAAATCCATATTTGTTGTAACTATTTGACGCCAACCCATTGAAACCACTTTTTTATGAGTATCTTCTGGTTCCAATTTTTGCAAGAGTTGTTTTACATACTGATCAAATTGTTGCCTAGAAAAAGTTTCAAGTTTAGATGCCCTATCTATAAATTCCACTAAATCTTTTGTCTCTAAGTCAACTCTAAGTTTTTCCTGATATAAATTGACTAATGTTGAGCCTAGATAATTCCGTTTCTCAGTATATGAAAAGCCTGCACCTAAAAAAAGAACCGTATTCTCATTAAACATATTTGGAAAAATACTTTCTTCCAAAAATTCAACCGTTTTATTATTATTTCTTAAATCCATTAATTTCTTAATATTCTAGATTCTTTTTTATTGCATTTATTATTTACTATAGCATCTACTAAGATATTACTATATTCAGTTTACTTTCTTTTACCACTCCCTTACTATCTTCTCCACAAAAAATTTATCCTCTATTTCCCTCTTCTAATTTAGTATTTAAAATATTAATTGAGGGAATTTATAGACAATCTTAGCTTTTCAAATTAACAAAAAAGACATTACAAATCATTACGGTT
Source organism: uncultured Aquimarina sp. (assembly GCA_947497175.1). Taxonomy (GTDB): domain Bacteria; phylum Bacteroidota; class Bacteroidia; order Flavobacteriales; family Flavobacteriaceae; genus Aquimarina. The sequence continues at coordinate 550,563 of CANMFM010000004.1, forward strand.
TTCCATCACTTATTAGAAGTACGTATTTATTGTAACACTATCAATTATTTTCAAAAATATTTGTGAGATTGAAGCTTTTGGATAAATTGATTGTGATTATAGGGTTTTGACCAAAACCAAAGTACTTTCGAATATCGCCACTTAGTTTAATTCCAAACTTTTTTTCCATAAGGTGGAATTGAAAAGCACCAAAAAACCACCAGTCGGTATCCGAACCACTTATAGAAAAGCCCGGAGTACCTCCACCAAAAGTTGGATAAAAAAATGCCTGCATATATTTATTATTATATAATATTGGAGACCCTACGCCATAATAACCGCTAAAATATTTTCTTGTTCTATCCCTGTTTTGTGTAATTAATCTTTGTAATGGACGATTATTTGACAATGAATCTATGGAAATTGTGAATCTATCTAATGGAAATAAATCCTCGTCAGTACTCGAGAACTCTTCCCTTCTTTCTATAGCTTCAAAATGAGCAGAAACATACCACTCAAAATTTTCAGATTTCTTTAAATTAAAGATTACATCAAAGTACAAACCTAAATTCTCGTAAGAAACACTAGGGGTTCTCAACACACGCTTTCTTTCAATAGTTATGGAATCATTTGTTATCGAATTTTCTACTACCTGCACAAGTTCAGTATCTCTTCTATCTTCTTCCAATTCTCCCGAGACACTATTATTTTTATAAATCCCTCCTCTAAAACCAAATTTTCCAATCAGATTCGGTAGAAAAACATCAATTTCAGAATAGAAACTGTTAGCTTCAAATCTATCTTTTAAATCAAAATTAGTTCCAATATAAAAGTTGTACTTTCTGTTTTTGATTTCGTTATAATTATAACCCTCTTTATCTACGCTTTTAGTTACTATGACTAGTTTTTTGTTCTGATCACTAATTTTTATTTGGCTATTGGAAACATGTTTAATTTTAGTGATCTCAATTTCTAATTTATCTTTATTCACTATAGAGTCTAAGGCTACCAAGAAACTATCGATAGTTTTTTCACTTGATTTAATCTCTATTTTATAGGAGGTTTCCGATCCAATCAAATTAAATTCTTTAGTATATTCCTTTAAAACATCTATTTTGTCAAATTCTGGGATTTTTACTTCAAAAAATACAGAATCAATTTCCTTAGGAGAGTAACCCTGTGAATTAACCTTAAATGGAATAGTCAATTCCTTGTCTTTACCAGAATCTATTGAAACTATTTCTAAAGATTCCTTAAACCCTATTTTAGCGCTCGGCACTTCAACCTTCTCTAATAAGACCGTATGACTATTATTTACAATTATCACATTAGAATTCTTATCTTTTTTTCTAATTGTAAGAGTTATGTGTTTCTTATTTCCTACAGCAGTTTTATTTATTGGAATCTTTACAGTCTTATCATTATCATTAATATCAAGGACAATATCCATCCCTTTCAAATTCGTAATTCCAAAAAGTATTTCTTCATCCTTCGTATCACTAAGTATTTCTAGTATGACCTTAGAATTAGATTTCTTCGATTGTTGTTTATTAATATCCAATTTGACTTCTATAGAAGATTTTGTAAAGTCAAATGATTGATTTGGAACGGTGAAGCCAACTTGTGTTTGAGCATTCATCAGGTTTACTAAAAGTAATGCAATTAGTGCGAATTTGATTTTCATAATTGGTGGTTTTTAGATTATTTAAAGAGTTTAATAGTCCTTGGTTAAATGCAAAAACGACCTTATGAAAATCTATATCATACAGATTCCTTATTATTTCCTGTGTTCATTTTTAAGCTAAAAGGGGTAAAGTAATGTCTTTTAAAGACTAGCGGGGTGCTGGGGAATTTTTCTAAATATACAAAATTTTAACAATGTTAGAACTTAAAAATTAATGTACTAAATTTACAACCTACTTTCACTAAGTGAAGTACCTATTAATGGGTATTTTTCTCATATTTAATGAGAGATAAATATTGAAAAAGGCATACAATTCGGTTACCAACAAAATCAATTAATAATTAAACTATTGAATTTAAATATATTACTCTCCTTGGTTCGAGCCCAAGAGGAGGAGCTTAAAATTAGGAATGCCGGCTTATTGATCATAAGTCGGCATTTTATTTTTAATCTAACCACCTAATACTCCTTTATATGAAAAGATTATTACTTCTTGTTTTTGTATTCTTTTTTAGTATTGCCAGTGCACAGTATACTATTGATGCCCCTTGGATGAAGACTATTCAAACTAAAAAAAAGAACAGCAGAAATTATCAACCTACTTTCAAAGAAATTCAAAACGCATTTAATCAATATTGGGAAACCAGAGATCCGAGTAAAAAAGGAAGTGGATACAAACCTTTCAAACGATGGGAATACATTTGGGAAAGTGTAGCAGATGCCGAAGGATATTTACCTACTTCAAGAGATAAATGGATTGCATGGCAAAACAAAACAAATACACAAAAATCTCTTAGTACCAACGACCTAAGCGATTGGGAACCTCTTGGGCCTTACACCCATACCAATACAGGGTCCTGGTCGTCTGGACAAGCAAGAATTAACGTAATTTATATAGATCCAAATACCTCGACAACCTGGTATATCGGAACTCCGGCAGGGGGGTTGTGGAAATCAACAGATTCTGGGACAAATTGGGTGGCACTAACAGATAATCTACCGCAAATAGGAGTTTCGGGTATCGCTGTAGATCATTCAAATTCAAATATAATATATATTACTACGGGTGATGATGATGGAGCAGACACCCAAAGTGCAGGAGTATTTAAATCAACAGATGGCGGAGCCACCTGGAATCCTACAGGATTAAACCCAGACAACTCTCCTTTTTCTATGAATGAAATCTATATGCACCCATCAAACTCGAACATATTATGGGTCGCTACGAGTTCTGGAGTTTTTAAAACTACAAATGCAGGAGCCCTTTGGGAACGTACTCTTGAAGGCAACATTAAAGATCTTAAGCTCAAACCTGGAAATCCAAATACTATTTATGCGGTCTCTCCTAACCTGTTTTTTAAATCAGAAAATGGAGGAGATTCATTTACTTTAATTACAGATGGTGTACCAGATAATGGAAGCAGGATGGTAATCGATGTTACTCCTGCCAATCCAAATTATGTATATATCCTAAGTGCAAATGCAGATCAATCGTTTCAAGGTGTGTATCAATCAACCAATAGTGGGACTTCTTTTTCCATCAGAGACGCTATTGTTGATCCTGCGCTTAATCCCGATATTCTAGAAAGTACACAGGCATACTACGACCTTGCTTTAGGAGTGTCTGATACAGACGCTGATGAAATCTATGTAGGCTGTTTAAACGTATGGAAATCAAGTGACGGAGGAACAAATTTTACAAAACTTAATGAGTGGTCAGAACCCTTTGCAGCGGCTTATACTCATGCCGATATCCACATGATACGAGCATTTAACAGTACTATTTTTGTATGTTCTGACGGAGGAATCTACTCTTCGACAGATGGTGGAGTCAACTTTACTGACCATACCGCAGGCATCCAGGCCAGTCAATTCTATAAAATTGCAGTTTCACCAAAAAATGCGAACAAAATGGTTGGTGGGCTTCAGGATAACGGTGGACATGCATACAATGATGGAGATGGAAACTGGCTAAATTATTATGGCGCAGATGGTATGGATACTGCTATTGATCCTGTAAATGACGATCAATATTACGGATTTATTCAAAATGGGGGGTATCTGTTTATATCAGATGATGCCGGAAGCAGTGCAACAAACTGGATAGAACAACCTGCAAGCTCTGTAGGGAATTGGGTAACCCCATTGGTCTCAAACTCAACCGGACAAATATTTGCAGCATACGATAGACTATATCGTGTTAACGATGTAGAAAATGGATGGGTAGCGCTAGCAAATATTGGAGGGCCTGCCGATCAAATAGAAATTGCTCCATCAGATGACAACAGATTCTATATTGCTGCAGGTGGAGTGCTTAAACGAAGTGATGATGCGGGAAGAACCTTAGCAGATATCTATAATTTTGGGGTGATTAAAGGAATAGCGGTACATAGCACCAATCCCGATATAGTATGGGTCACAACCAATAATAAAGTATTTAGATCTGATGATGGAGGAAGCAACTTTAACAACATTACGTCTAATTTGCCAGTTAATGACCGTTACGTTTTTCTAAATGATATTGTACACCAAGCTGGAAATGAACAAAACCCAATTTATGTTGCTACCAGTACAGGTGTATATAGAAATGTAGATGACGGAAGCTGGACACCATTTTTTAATAATTTACCCACCACTATCGTAAATGATCTAGAAATTAATATCCCTGACAATTCTATTACTGCTGCCACCTACGGTAGAGGAATCTGGAGGTCATCATTACCAACGTGTACAACATTAACTGCTAAACAGGAAGCTTCAATAGACGGTAGCACATCGCAAGATGTAACTTCTTCTTTAATTGAACTTTGTACAGGACAGTCGGCTCAACTAAATCTAAACCTAACCGGAGGTAGTATTCCAACGTATAATTGGACAGGCCCCAATGGTTTTTCAAGCACCAATGCTTCGATTTCTTTTGATAATTTAACCGTAGACCACGCAGGTACCTACAATGTTATAATCGAAGCTCCAAGTACATGTGGATCTGCCGAATATGTTTTCTCTATAAATGTTGAACAAGTAGGAATACAGCCAAAAAGTAACAGTCTAACAGATATTTGTGTTGAAGAATCAGTAGTCCTTACGGCTACAGGAAGTAATTTAGGTTATAAATGGTATGATACTGATGCTGGTGGCGAAGTTATTGGCACAGGTGCTTCATTTACAACTCCTGCTCTTACTGAAGACGTAACTTATTATGTAGCTGGTGCTTCTTCTCCTATTGTAACAGAAGACATTTCTTCTCCAGGCATTGATACCGCAGAAGATTTTGATTTCCCACAAGGTTTGGTTTTTAACACAAATGACGATATTGTTTTAGAATCTTTTAAGGTCTCGGCAATGTCTACAGGAGATAGAACAATTGTGGTACAAGATGAATTAGGAAATATCATCGCATCAACAACTATCAATATTCCTGAAGGAGAATCAAAGGTTACCGTTAATTTTGATATTCCAAAAGGTAGAAATTATACTATTGCCCTTACAGGAAATTTGATTGAAATGCGAAGAACCCGTTCTGGAAATGGTGTAAGCTATCCCTATACTTCGCCTTCTGATATCGTTTCTATAACTGGTAGTACTGTAACAAGCCCCGGATTCTATTACTTCTTCTATGATTGGACATTTACCTCAAAAGGTGGGCGATGCGAATCTGTAAGAACACCAATTAGCGTAGATGTTAATAAAAATGACATCAGCGATACGACCATGTATACTATAGATGATACTGAAGAAACACTGCTAAACAACGAAGATACCATAGTCATTACCGAAGGATCCAACCTGGCCATTAACCTAATTGGATCTACTTTTGATGGAACCCTAACATGGACTTCTCCTTCAAACGAAGTATTTACCAGTAATAGGATCAACTTTGAGAATATTCAAAACAATGATTCTCAGGAAGGAAATTGGTCTGTTACTGCCGATTTTGCATCTAATTGCGGTCCTAAAACGCAAACCCTTAATTTTAATGTAAAAGTAAAGGCAAATCATCCTGAAGGTATCGCCGTGTATCCTAACCCAGCGAGTGATGTGGTTCGTATTAACAGCAATGATGACTTTGAAAATACAACCATAACCATATTTGATATGCAAGGGAGAGAAATTAGCAACAGCGTACATATTAACCAGGTATATTCAGATGAAATACAATTAGACATCAGAAACATAGCTGCGGGATCTTATTTTATCAAAATAGAAACGAATCAAACACGATTGACAAAGCGAATCTTAAAACAATAAGTACTTAGTGGGAGTTTATATCAATAAGAAATATTGCAGAGAACGCCTCTTAACGCGTATGTAAATGTCCTGTAATGTACACAAGACGAGTTAAAGGTTGCACAAGTACAACCTTTAACTCGTTTTTTATATCCAACAGCTAAGAACCCACCCGTATATAAGGCGCTTGTAACGCCAATAAACCGTAATTCTACTAGCTTTTAGTTGTTTTGTTCAGGCAAATTGCCGTTCTACTACTAGTTTTTGGACGTTTTGGTATACAAACAGTGTGTTTAGAACGGCTAATACCCCGTATCAAACGACCTATATACCCTATACCGACACCCTATTACGTCTTAGTTTAGGTCAACAATGTAGTATAGAGGTACTTGTAGAGTCTTTTGAGGTAGCACCGCACTATGTGGTATATAGTCATATACTTTCAAGCCCTGATGGTACCTGAAAGGATTTGAGCGCTGACTATAGCGTTTCTTAATATTTCTGAATGCCTGATAGCGCGGATTTGCAATCCGTGCCCTGTTTCAAGTTAAAACAAAGATATTGCCTCGTTGTAAAAAATGAAACTGTCTTCTTCTAAATAGAAAAAGACCACAATTGAGTAGTCTTTTTTCTATATCTGTTGTTGCACGGATTGCAAATCCGCGCTATCAGGGTTTATATTGTTAACTACATATTACTAATCCTCTCTATGGTTCAAAACCTTTATTGTTCCTTATTCGTCATCTACAAGTATCGGAATTATAGTACCTAGATGAAGTCCAGTATTCTCTCCAAGAATTGTTTTTACACCTTCATCAAATCCAGGAATGTTTTCAATAACTTTGCCTACACCGAAACTGGATATTTCTACAACGGCTCCAGTCGCAGCACTATTGTAATCTCCTTCAATAAAATCAAGAGTAATATTTAATCCAGCTCCAATTCCTGAGATAGTTCCTCCAATTCCTGCAATCTCTGGCGCAAAAGGACCTGCTAACGGAGCTACAACAACCATTGTATCTCCAGTGTTTTCAAGAGTCTTAGCACTATCTCTCCCAACTTTTATTGCTGTTTTAGCAACTTCTTTGTTAATAGTCTTCAAACCACTACCAATTTCAGAAATATCCTGAACTTTACTTACAGACATTCCTGATATACCAGAGCTCTGTTGATTAGTTTCTTGATTAGTAAGTTCTGTTTCAATTATCTTACCAGTCCCCTTTAAAACCTGATTTCTTGCAACTGCTGTATTATTTTTAAGAGAAACTACTATGTCTGTAACATACATGGCTAAGCCCCAACCTGCTAACTCTAAACCTTCTAGCTCTACACCCATTCCCATTTTATTCTCCTGAAAAGCATAGGTAGCATTATAAGTATAATCTTCTGCCAAAGGATCTATTTGCCAGAATCTACCTATAGCTGGATCACTTACGCGAAATCTCCACTCATGGGTATTTAATCCAAGGTCTTCTGTAAATTCTTGATCCTGATAAGTCTTGAAATTATTTTTAGCCCCTATCAAAAGAGTATTATACCCTTTATGTTCAAGTCCAAATGGATAATAATTCTGTTCTCTGCGAATCTCGGAAGATGCTATAGATCCATCATTATTATCATCTGCATAAGTAATTCGAGTATTTCTCCAGATGTCTTTATACCTGTATACATATTGATATCCTCCAGAAGTTTTTGGTTCCAGATATCCTTCCGGATGCGATATTTGCTTAATTGAGCCATTTTCATAGACATATCCACTTACATACTCCATATTGGTTATATCACTTCCATTGGTAACGATTTTTTTCAATTTCCCACCGGAAGCATCATAAGTATATCCAATTGAACCAGCATTTGCACTATTGCTTATAGCAACTGTTTCAGGTAGGTTTAGGTGGTTATAGGTAATGCCGGTGATGCCTTTGTTACGATCTATAATCATATTGCCATTGGCATCGTATTCAAAATCATCGTTGGTATTGGTGCCGTCTTTAAATCCATGGTCTTTGCTTCCTGTATCTGTTACTTTTAAGAGTTTGTTACCGGTATCATACATATAGGATAAGATATCCATATCTCCAAAAGTGGTTGCCCCAGCATTGGTATGCCCTTTACGGTTTAAGGATAGTATGTTACCCATCTTGTCATAAGACACATTCGATAAGTCATACCTGCCATCATTACTTACTCCACTAGTAATTCTATTGAGTGCATCATAAGTATAGGCATAACTTCGGGTTACATTATCATTAGCGGTTTGCCATGAGGTAGCCGAGATATTACCATTATACAATGGGTTTATACCTGTATTGTAATCTATGGCAAAACCAAATAATTTTCCTCCTGTTGTAGTACCTTCATTAATGGCTTTTAACCAACCCCTTATGTTGTAGTCGTAGTCTACATCTTGCAAGCCACCTCCAACAGTTTTTGATTGTAGTTGTCCTAATTCGTCGTAGGTATTGGATACAATCACTTCTTCTGCCTGATTATTGATCTTTTGGGTTTGTGTAAGCAATCGACCCATATGATCATACGTAAAGGTATCAAGGGTTACAATCGGTGCATTGCTATCTTTGGTGTGGGTGGTCTTGGTTTGTAAGACTCTACCTGTAAAATCGAGTTTGGTTTCTACAATATCAATTGTATTAAGATATTTATTCTTGCTAACTACATAAATAGGTCGACTCTTTTTATCGTAATACGTTACTGTAGTAATCCAATCGTTTGTACCCAATACTCTTACTTTGGTACCTGTAGGCAAAGATTTTGTAGCATTGCTTATGGACTCCCCCAGACTGGTGCCTGGATTAGCAAATATAGCATCTTCGCTATCCAAAAATTGATAATCGTCGTAATAATTGATTGTATATATTCCAAAACCTCTTGTTGGACGCGCATTCTTGGTATAATAGACTTTTGTGCTCGAGTTATCAAATGGAGTATCTACTCTTTTTTCATCATGAATAGTTTGACTATCGTACCTGCCCTGTGATACCTTACGGGTACTCCCATTAATATTATATCCAGTATAGGCTATCCTGCCAAGAGCATCATATTTGGTAAATAGCCACGTATCCCATTGCTCTCCAGAATTTATCTTTCTCATATTTGCATCCTGGGTCATTGTAGGTCGATCCAACACATCGTAGATAATGTATTCCCATCCTTTTCCTGGGATTTTCTTTTCGATAAGTCTATTTCGCTTATCATATCTATACTGATAACACAGTTCTGAAAGTTCGTTGGCAGATACACTATCAGATACGGTTACCTTGGGCGGGATTACATAAGAAAGATTCCCAAAACTATCATAAACATAATAGGTATCGTGGGCCTCGGCAACAGCAACACTGGTTGAAGCATAGCTTCTTTTTAGAATCACTCGTCCTAATTTGTCTTTATACTCTCGGGTGGTATGATTATTCCCATCGGCTTCTGTCCAGTTTTCATCTTTGGTAATGTTTACCTGCAACTGGTTAGGTGGATAAAATCCGTTCTTTTGCAATGTAGGCACCTCTGTATTTGACGGATTAGCAAAAACAACTTCGAACTGTACCACTTCATTGATTGTATTGGTATCCCAATCAAATTTGATGGTATGATCATTATTACTGTCGTGACTTGCTTTCCATGCGGCTCCGGGGGCTCCTTGTTCCAAAACTGTATTTAACGGTGATTTTTCAAACACATTTTCTGAGTAGGCATTAACCTGTGTAGGATCTGTAATCCCCGGGAAATCATCCGGATATCTGTTCAGATAATAACTATTAATATCAGAAGTGATACTTACAGCTTGGAAAGATCCATTTTCGGGAGATGCAAAAGGAAGATATTCTTTGTCTTGTCTACCATAATCATCATATTGCATATGAACAACAATATCTTTTTGATCTGGAGACGCATTAATTCCTCGTTGTTGCATTGGTCTTCCTAATCCATCAAAATAAGAAACATTTTCAATAGTGTTACTGCTATGACCGAGATTTGAGCAATTCACTGCTTCTATGTCACTTATAGTGATTGGTTCCTGTGGAATTATGGTGTGTATATAATTTTTATCAGACAGGGTAGTCTGAGCCTGAAGATTCAGGCTCATTATCGCTACTAGTATGCTATATATGATTGTTTTTTTCATCTTGTTTAATTTGAATTTTGAAACGACTTAAAATTGATCTCCACAATCTGGGCAATCTCCATCGCCACCTCCAGAAGATTTATTCACAATGATCGGCATGGTTTTTAACACGATTTCCTTGGTAAGGCCATCAGTATAGGTTACACTTAACTCATACTCTCCATTCTCTGACATTCCTGCAGTAAAACTTGATCCACTGCCTACATTTCTGGTCCATGATGGGTTGGTCATCTTCCATAATTTCCATTCACCACGAGTATAAGAACCCGAACCACCGGTTACTGAGTTAATTCTAAACGTTACAGAAGGGTTTGTATTAGAAAGATTAGCATTTCCCGGAGTTATATTTATCGCCATAGGGTCATAAGAATATATAGTCATTTGGTCTGAATCCTTATAGTGGGTTGCCGGGGTGATACGTGTATCAATCACTCTAAATTTCACCTTATAACTTCCTTTAGTATTATATCTGTATGAGAAACTAGTTCCTGTAGCACTTTGTTTTACATTATTTACATACCATTCGTATCTACGATATTCGGATCCTCCACTTATACCACTAGCGGTAAAGGTGACATTGGTGCCTCTAACAATATGTACCCTATTGATAGTATTACTAATACTCGGCTTGTTTAATGGATTGTATGCATATACTGTAGCTGACTGAAATCTATAATGTTCAGGAATATTGATATCGACAACATGAAATCTGACCGTATAGGTACCTGGCGTACTAGGGGTATAGCTAAACTGGGTTCCTGTATAATTCTGTTTCACATTGTTTACATACCATTCGTATCTTCTACTACCTGATCCATTCGCAATATTACCTCCGGTAAAAGTTATTGTAGTTCCATTTAAAACATACGTATGATTCTTGGCAATTGATGGAGTGCTCAATGCATTATATGAATATACCGTTTTGATATTCGATTCTTTATAATGAGTTGGAGAGATCCTTGTGTCGATTACTCTAAATTTAACAGTATATGTTCCTGTAGTTGGAAAACGGTTTTTATACACGGTACCGGTATAGCTTTGTTTTATATTATTGACATACCATTCGTACCTGTAATATCCAGACCCATTACTGATACCACTAGCAGTAAAGGTAACCTCGGTATCTTTTACAATATGGGTTTTATTGGCACTAATACTTGGTGTGCCTAAAGGATCGTATGCAATAACAAACACACTCTTTTCGGTTGCATGATCCGGGATGGTAGTATCCACTACACGGAATTTTACTGTATATGTGCCAGCAGTAGTAAACTCTTGCACCAATTTGGTTCCGGTATAACTTTGTTTTATGTCATTAATATACCACTCATACCTGCGATTACCTGATCCATTACCTATATTACCTCCGGTAAAAGTAATTGTACCTCCACTTATAAAATAGGTATTACTCTTGGCAAGTGATGGCGTATTAAGCCAGTTATGAGAGTTGACTGTTACACTTTTCTCTTTGTAATACCCTGGAATAGTATTGTCTATTACTCTGAACTTAACCACATATACTCCCGTAGCATCAAAATCCTTTATAAGCTTGTTTCCGGTGTAGGCTTGCTTAATATCGTTGATATACCATTCAAATCGTATCGACCCTGATCCACCACCAATATTGCCTGTCGTAAAAGTAGCAGTTGCTCCCTTTACAAAATTATATTTATCCGAGGAAAGGCTCGGTGTGTTTATAGCCGTATATACATGTAGTGTGTGCACTGAGCTACTAGTTGATACTTCTGTAGAGGCATCAATAAGCTTAAAATATACATCATAAGTTCCTATTGAAGGACTACTATATTGAAAAGAGGTGCTTGTAACTGTTGGTTGCTTTACATCATTAACATACCATTCATATCTATAGCTACCAGATCCTCCAGAGATTCCTGAAGCTGTATAAGTCACGTTAGTTCCTTGGACCACATAAGTATGACTCTTACTTATTGTTGGTGTATTTAATATTGGGTATCCCACTGTAACATTAATAACCTTACTAGTACTTTGTTTGGTCTGAGGATCATATACCAGTACCGAAACAGCATAGTTTCCTTCACTTGTAAAGGTTTTGCTAAAACTAGTAGTCGTATTACATTGTTCCTGTACTCCATTTACACTCCAGGTATACAACATATTTGTGTTTGATCCCGTTGTAGCTGCCGTAAAAGAAACTTGTTGGTCGGGTGCAACTGTGCCTGTTACCGAAGGGTTAATCGTTACCTGGCCAATAGCATTAGATTGCTGCTCCTCGTAATTATATCGTACTTGTTGTACTATATGTTTATCCTTATCGAGTACATACTGCATACGATTAAAGTCATCGTATGCATAGTACACAGTTTCTCCTTTTGGACTGGTAATACTAGTTACTCCAATTATTGGATCATACGTATACGCCGTTATTTGTGAGTCTTTAAAATAGAGATGACTTCTAAGGTTTCCAAACAAAGTGCGCATGTTATCCTCTTCCACATCACTATCCTCGGTATCCGATATTGTCTTTAATTGATTAATCAATGCAGTAACATCGGCAGGGATTTCGGTATAACTGGCGTTATCAATTTTTGCAATAGGCTCAGTATTGTTATATCCCCATATATAAATAATACGGCTTCCTTTGGCCTGAGATACTTCTAAAGGATTTCCAAAAGTATCATATTTATGATAGGTCAAACGAGCTTCAGGAGTATCATTTCCTTTAGCCATTTTAGTTATTCCTGGTAGAATGATATTATTTCTCCAATCTACGAATTCTGTAATTTGAGTTGATAATAATGTATTATTTTCCTGCTCTTTTACCTCTATTGGATTGGTAATTCTATTTTGAGATACTAACTTATTATTTATAGTAGTAGTACTATTGTATGGGTATTCGTAATTGGTCGTATACGAATAGTTTTTACTATCTGTAGTAGTTTGAGTTTTAAGCTGTCCGTAAGGAAAATCGTAAGCATATCCAATATCTTTCGCTATTGTTTTGCCATTATGAATTTCTTCTTGTTTTGAAGAAATCATTTGATATTGTTCTGCATTATTTGCATATCTTTTTTCGATAAAAAGACTTGGGTTGTTTACATAATCAACTTCAGCAACCTGAGGTTCAGTATCATTACCTCCAGAAATATAAACATAGTCATATTTTATCTTGCCTACCTTCAGGTTATACGAGTTGAGATGTACCTGCGCTCCAGTATTACCATTTATTTGATCATAGGTATTAACTGTTTTTGCAGTGGTTGTATACGAGTTTTCATTTTTCTTAAAAGAATGTTTTTCAAGCGTAAGTCCTTTTCTCCAATTTTTCTTTTGGGTAGAAGCATACGGAAAATGCTCTGTTACATCTGTTTCTCCTGAAAAATAATATCTGGATCTGATCATCTCATTAGCCTTACCTATCGTTTGTTCTTCTACAGATTTGTATAATACAGGGCTTCCTATATAGGTACTTAGAGGAAGTTGACTTGAAGATAAAACCCTTGTCAGGTAACAATCCATTTTCGGAATACCAGGTGGTGCTGTTTTTTGCGGATAATGATGAGACTCTGTTGTTATATACTGTGGTTTGGAAAGGTTGATTCCTGTAGATATTACTTCATTTTCATCTACATACGAATATTGTTTTTTAATGCAATTACCTGGTTCTGTGCAAGAGTTAACTTGTTTGATTCGAATTCCTCCAAAAGAAATATTAGCATCTTCGGGTTCAGGATCTGTATTGCCCGAGTAATATTTTAATAAAACGTTGGCCACAGCTCTTGGTGTCATACTCGGATTAGATATTGCAGGAACTCTTTCTAATTGGACTTTTAATTCGTAATCTCCTGGTTCGAGCGTAAGAATTGTCATGTCAAATGTTTTGGTTACAGGGCTTAATTCTGCTGAGGCAAAATCAGTTTTACTACAAATCTTGGTGGGATCATTACAACCAGAAGGGGGATCCCCTACTCTTTTAAGTTCCATCCAAGCCAATGAATACCCTAATGAAGAATGTAAATAATACTGTAACCCAACTTTTACTCCTTGTTCTCCGGGTAGCGCCTGAGGAGTGAATGGAATCGTAATGACTTCGTTGATCGTTTCGGTTATAGGATAGGTATCAGAACTAATTGTAATACTGATCGGAACATCGAGTCGATCTTCATTACCGATCTCTCCAGTGTCTAATTTTCCGTATACTTGATTTTGTTCATATACCAATTCTGAGTATCCTTTTGTAGGATAATGAATCTTTTTTAAAGCTCCGCTAAGTGTGCTATTAAAATCTGGTGCTCGGTTGGAGTTTTTTGGAATCAAACTCTGGGTTGTATTTTTATTTCCATTGTAATACCCCCAGTAATCTTGTTTATAATATGCGATATCTGACGGGATATTACCATAGTATTCGAATCTATAAAAATCTTTCTGTTGCTCTTGATTAGTTTTTCCTCTATGAATAGCCGTCAGTACTTTTTTCTTGGCACTTTCATCATTATATTGAAATCCATAATTCATGATTTCCTGACCAACCCTATTATGTATCGTAATACTATCTAATGTTACTGGGTTTTGTCCAAAAGTTACATTCAGCGGATCGGCAATGGTATAGTCAAAATCAATAATTTCTGATGGTGTAGTAATTTTACTGGCCATAAGACCAAAAGTTTCATTAAATGTGATGGTTTTGAAAACTCCATCCATATTACGATAGTTATCACAAAGGCTATAATCAGGAGAGAAAAGATCATATTTTGCCCATGAATCTGAGTAGGTTCGTTGTCCTACATGATAATTAACGTACTCAAAGGTGATTTGCTTATTGCTAGGTAATTCGATACGGTTAATCACCCAGGCCGAAGTATATAAAGAAATAGGTGAAGGCGCACTAATTACTTCTTTCTGCGCCGTTTCCTTATCTATAAAAACATACTTGATGCCGTGATCATCAATAAGTTCAAAACCTCCATTATTGGGTAGTCTGGTGAGTTTATAATTTTTATACGGTGCAAAGATAGCTTGTCCTTCATGATTAAAGTAAAAGGTTGCCGATAATGAACCTACACTGACAATATACTTGTCAGATTCGGTATCCCATCTCCCGGAGGCAGATTCTTTTATCAAATCGCCAGACTCATCTACTGTCATACTACTTGGATCTGTGTAATACTGATATACCTTTCGGCCAATTTGATTAGGACCTATATATCCGAATTGGGACTCGTCGGGTAAGCCTCGTACTTGGCGGGTAATCATCCCTTTTCCAGAAAAATCCCAGCCTAATCCTACAGCTCCAGGAATTTCTTCTACTTGTAATCCAGAGTAATTATAGGATAGTGAAATAGGCATACTAAACGCTCCTTCATTAATGACATGTATCGGAATACTATGGTTAATTCTACCTGTAGATAAATTGACCGGAATTTCGCCATATTTACCTAAGCTGGCGGCTTCAGGAGACGTTGGAAAAATATTCTGTGGTTGTATTGCCATAGAAGATCCGGAACCTTCTTGAGCAAAGATTGAAAACCCTAAAACCAAAGAGATTAATAAAGATAAGATGTGTTTCATAAAGTAAGTAATTAATGCTGACGTTGTTTCTATAATAATCTGTAGTTAAACATAGCAAATAAACAGAATCACTAGAAAAGAATTAAACTTTATTAACCCGATTTCAGTGAAAACACAGTGTCTTTTCAGGGAATTTTAGCGTTGAAACACTTCAAAACTAACTAGAACTAAATTGATCTTTTGTAGAGCACATTGATCATGTTATTGGTTTTTTTATGAGTAAATCTTTAATTTTACGAGTCCAACGTACCTATTAATGCTATTAAATTTTTCCTTTTTTGAAAAAAATAAAAAATACAGATATTCATTTCTTACTGTAATTTTGCTACTTTGTAATTTAAACTTACTTGCTTTTCAATCCTCTCCAGACAGTTTACTTTCTAAAGAATATGCGTACTTAAAAACCAAAGTGTTTCAAAATATAAAAGATTCATCGAAAGCATCTATTTATTCTCAAAGTTATCTTCATAAAGCAAAAATGAAAAACGATACTATAAAAATAGTTAATGGGTATTATTATACAGCAGCTGTTTTTAAAGACATTAATGTTGTAGAGAAATATGCAGATAGTATGATTCTCTTTTCAAAGAACCTAAAAACAAAATACTACCCCGCACTTGGCTATTTAACCAAGGCAAGAGTTGAATATAATAAAGGACACTTTAAAAAAGCTTTTGATCTATACCTTAAAACCAACGAGAGTGCTAAAGAATCCGGTAACGATAACTATTATTATGCAAGTAAAAAAGGCATTGGTATATTAAAAAGTAGGATAGGAGAATATAAAACGGCATTAAAAGAACTAAAAGAATGCCATATGTATTACGCTAAATCAAAAGAAAAAACCCCAAAAAAGTATTTAAGTATTCTATTTGCGTTATCAGATGCATATAACCTAAACAAAAAGTTAGATTCTGCAACTAGTGTTAATATATTAGGACATAAAGAATGTGGTATTTATGGCAAAAATGATTTCAAATACTATTTTACTCTAAACGAAGGCATTAATTTATACGATAAGAAAAACTATACTACGGCTAGAGATAGTTTATCCATAGCTATAGAAGAATTCAAGATTAATAAAGACAAAGCTAACCTGTCTATGGCCTACTTTTATTTGGGCAAAACACTTAATGCCCTAGGAAAGGAAAAAGAAGCCATTAAGGCTCATATTATAGTAGATGATATATTTCAGGAAATATCTGAAATCATGCCAAATAATAGAGAGAATTATGAAATTCTGATCAATTATTACAAAAAACTAGGAGATAAAGACAATCAGTTAAGATACATATCAAGACTCATTACTGTAGATAGTGTATTACACACTAATTATAGATATCTTATCAAAAACGTAGTACAAAATTATGATACTCCTAAACTACTATCAGAAAAACAAGATATTATACATAGCCTTGAAAGAAAAGAGCAGACATCGAAGGCCTTAATTGTAGGATTAATAATTATTAGTTTTTTACTCCTTTTTTTATGGTTATATAATAGACATAAGCAAAAAATATACAAACGGCGTTTTGAAGAAATCTATTACAAACGAAATACTAACTCTAAAAATAAAAAACAGGCTATCATATCTATTGAAAAATCCAAAATAGCAATCCCAGAAGAAAGTATTAAAGAGATTCTAAGCAACCTAACCCTTTTTGAAAAGGAGTTAGGGTTTTTAGAATCCGATTTGTCCATACATATTTTGGCTAAAAAATTTGAAACCAATTATAAATATCTTTCTAAAGTAATCAATACTTATAAAAAAAAATCATTTAACCACTATGTCAATGACTTAAGAATAGAGCAATCTATAATTAAATTAAAAACGGACCCAAAGTTTAGAAAATATACTATAAAAGCTATTGCAAATGAAATAGGTTTCAATACCACCGATTCATTTTCTAAAGCTTTTTACAAGTTAAATGGTATTCGCCCTTCATATTTTATTAAAGAATTAGAAAGACAAATTGCTATTCGAAAGGACCCGAAATAAAAAGATTATTACTAATATTTACTTACCGCTTTTCAGGGAAAATGGGGTGACTTACATTAAAAATCAGGAGGTTTAACCTCATAATCAACTATATTTGTAATTGTTATCATTGTTGTTCTTTGATATCTGGAAAACAAAAAATAATGTAAGAGAGTGTCTAAAACAAAAACTTTGTGTTTTGGGAAAGATACATTTTTAGAAATTTTATAATGAAAAAATGGAAAATAAAAAGCTAGACTTAGGAAAAATTACCATAACAAGATTAACTAATTTGCATCATATAAGAGGAGGTAGTCCTTTTACTATCGATAATACTAATATGATTCTAATTCCTACTACCAAAACCGATGATGGTATTATTGATCCTGAAGAAGATGGTATTCCATAGTAAAGCATCAATTTGTTTTGATGATAAAAAAGGCTTCTTTAGAGCTTATTTTTTAGGATTAGTATAATAATACACTTATAATAGCTTATTAATTTTGGGGGAAATTACTAAAAAATGGAAAATAAAAAACTAGACTTAGGAAAAATTACTATAACAAGATTAACTAATTTACATCATATTAAAGGAGGTAATCCTTTTACTATTGCGGAAGAAGGTATTACTGAAATAACTCTTGTTGTTGAAGAATGTACCATAAAAACTCATGAAGATTTAATCGATGTTGATGAATAAATTGTAACATCAGATTTTATAATACAAATCTTAAAAATTTGATATTTCGCAAACTATCGGTCATATAATTTTAACCGCTTTTTTTCCAATATTACAGGACCATAATAGTCGGGATAAAAATGAGATTTCACGTAACCTTATTTGTATTGCATATCTGCAATAAAATAGACTAATCTTGATCAGTTTCATATATCTTGATTTTACCTAAAATTAATCGTACAGCTTTTGGATTGCCCAAACCATCTTACACGATTTCGTGACGCCAGGTTATATATTGAATCACGCATCATTCTAGGCACAAATGCAAGTAGAGCAGCTACCAGTTTCCATCTGGGAATCTTCGAGACTATTCTCAAAAACCCATCTGAGTGCGTATGGGGGCCCTTGTCATCAATAAGAATTACGGTTTCTAGCCGTTCTGTTGGAAAGTCATAGTGCATAAGTATCTCCTGTCCTATTGGAGATTGGAAAGGTATAAACTCAAAAACCTTTTTGGGTGCAAATTTCATCAACCATCCCACTACCCCATTGCATAGATTACATTCGCCATCAAATATGATTCTATTTTTTTCTGATTGACTTCCCATATTGTTGATTTTTAAAACGTTATTACTCTATAGTCGAATAGAACCATCAATCATTTCAATAGCCTTATCAGAATTTTGATAAATTTTAGGATTATGTGTTGCTATAACCACTGCTTTCTCCCTTTTTGATGTAACCTCTTTTAGCAGATCGAATATCATATCACTGTTTTTCTGGTCCAGATTTCCGGTAGGTTCATCTGCTACAATAAGTGAGGGATTATTAATTAATGCTCTGGCGATAGCCACTCGTTGTTGCTGGCCTCCGGATAGTTTATAGGATGCTCGTTTTGCAACATCCTGCATCCCCAATTCTTTTAGTAATAGTATCGCATCATGTTTAATCTCTTCTTTAGTTTTAGCACCTAATTTCATAGCCGGAAGCATAATGTTTTGAAGCACATTAAACTCGGATAATAAATAATGAAATTGATATACAAAACCTATATGTTGATTTCTAAAATTAGTGAGCTCAGCAGCAGATAATTCTTTAATTTCATGATTAAGTATTTGTAACCTTCCTTCAAAATCCCGGTCCAAAGTTGATAAAATATACAACAGGGTAGATTTGCCACTACCCGATTCTCCATATACAGCAGTCAATTCACCAGAAGTTATTTGCAGCGAAATATTCTTTAGAACCTGATGTTTTTCTGGTTCATAAAAATACTTGTTTATCTGTTTTGTTTCAAGCATCATATTCCTCTTATTACGGTTACAGGATCAACACTACTTGCCTTTTTTGACGGGAAATATCCTGAAAGGATAGTAGTCGCTACTCCAAAGACAACCCCCAAAATATAATACCCCAATTTAAAATTAATAGGATAGGTATCTACAATAATAAAATCGGTAGTGTCTAAGGGAGTTGTAGAAATGACATAACTAATCACATATCCCAAACCGGCACCAAACAATGCCCCTAGAAGACCAATACTGACAGACTGCACAAGAAAAATAAAAATGATATCATTTGCAGCGTATCCAATAGTTTTAAGAACTGCGATATCTTTTCGCTTCTGTACCACGGTACTATTTAAAATATTGTATATCCCAAACCCCGCAACGAGCAGCAAAGCAAAAGAAACCGACCAAGTAAGAATATCTCGAACTTTATTGCCGAT
Source organism: uncultured Aquimarina sp. (assembly GCA_947497175.1). GTDB lineage: Bacteria > Bacteroidota > Bacteroidia > Flavobacteriales > Flavobacteriaceae > Aquimarina. The sequence continues at coordinate 570,524 of CANMFM010000004.1, forward strand.
CACAATAGTCTTATTTGCATCTTTCCAATCTTCAATGATAACCGCATTCATGGGATTAGAAGCTTCAGTTTTTAAACCGACATCATCACGATTTTTTAATTTAAGATGTACGTGAGTAATCGCATCGTGTTGCCCTAATAAATTTTGTAATGTTCGAGCAGGAAAATAGGTTCGTACATTGTCTATTGTTGTGATTCCGAAGCTAAATATACCGGCTACCTGTAGACGCTTGTTTTTCCCGTTAGGAAGTATCATTTTTAGATGATCTCCTGTTGATACCTGTAGTTTCCTGGCAAGGCTTATCCCCAACAAAATTGCATTATCCTTTTCTAAAAGGCTATCAAAACCTTCACCTTCAATGAGCCTTCGTTCTAAGTCTACCATATTCTTTTCTGATGATGGAAAGACTCCATTAATGCTTCCGGGTAGTTGGTTGTTTTCACTCACTAAAATAGCCGGTGATATGATCTGATGCGCAAAAGACTGAATATTTTCTTGTTTCGTTAAGAATGTATCGATCTTATCTATTTTTGTAAGAGAGTTAATTTGAGTCTTAAATAGTTGTTTAGAGGATGATTTATTTTGTTTTGCACTGATAATCATATCTGGGCTGCCATTAAAAACTGCATCATCGAGAAAATCATTAACACCAGTCATAAAATTAATCATCACAATAAATGTGGTCACACCAAGGGTCACTCCTAATGTAGCCAGTAGACTTTGCTTTTTTCTTGCCCGCAGATATTGAAAAGCAATAAATATAATAGTAAAGGCAGTGATATGTTTAGACATACCTCATAGGTCGAGAAAGTCGAAGAAGGATTACAGAAACCGGCTACGACTTTCTTTTCTTACTCCTTTTGGCCAAAGGATTAAAATCCAAACACCGTTGTATCCAATATTCCAGATCTACATCTAGATCAAAACCATCTGCAGTCACAAAAACAAAACCCTTCATGGGCCTACCTGTAAAATCCATAGGCAGGCATCCCTCTTTTTTCATAGCCTCGTCAATAACATCTGGCCCAATTCTAGCCATTAACAAATCCATTTCCTTTTTCTTGTCAAAATGAATTCCGCAGCACATTTTATCGTTTACCATAAAACATAAACCACCCATCATTTTCTTTTCATAGAAATTCGCTTTTTTCTCTTTAAAAAGTTGACGTATACGATCTGCAATAAACTCACTGTAAGCCATAGTTCTGGTAAATCTAAATGTTTATTTAATATCCATCCGAGCGTATCAAAGATTACTTAAAATGTGGAAACAAAAAAATTCGACAAAATTAGATGGGGCATTAATATAGGTCACTACCGACTCTCAAAATATAAAATTTACTTCATAGAATGAAAGGCAACTCTATTTCCTTCGGTATCCAGAAAAATAGCCATAAATCCATTTTCTCCCAATGATGTTTTGGGCATTAATACTGTACCGCCAGCTTTTTCAACACGGGCCAATGGTACCGACAGGTCATCTCCTCCGTTAAGATATGCGAAAGTTCCTTCTTGAGAGGGTTTATTACCATTGCCATAAGTAACACAACCTCCTACTCCTCCATCTTTACACGGAAAAAATGCCATTTTAAAATCCATTTCCATAGGTTGTAATTCGGCATCTAGGAGTTCATTATAAAATTGAACTGCTCTTTCAAAATTTGTGCTTGGAATTTCAAACCAGCTAATTGCATTAGACATACTATATTGTTTTTTTGATTCATAACTATTCAAAAGTAAATGATCTTATACACCAAAAAAATTATATTTTTGAAAAAACATAGGTTTCTAAAATTAGATATTCATGAAAAAAAGTGAAGAGTTATTTTATTTAATCAAATCGTTAACCAAAAATGAAAAGCGTCATTTTAAATTGAACGTACAAGGAAGCGAATCAGCGGAGTATCTCAATTTATTCGATGCTATAGAAGCCCAAAAAGAATATAACGAAACCAAAATTAAAGAGCTTTTTAGGGATAAAGCATTTGTAGTACAATTAACCACCATAAAAAACTATCTTAAGCATCGCATTTTACAATCGTTAAGAACATATCATTCTCGGATTTCAAAAAATGCTGAACTGATTGATATTATTCGAAATGTAGAGATATTATATTATAAAGGACAATACAACATCTGCAAAAGTGAATTGAAACGTGCAGAGAAAAAAGCAAAAAACTTTCAGCAAGATTTATTGCTTTTTCATATACAGGATTGGAAAAGAAAAGTACATCAAGTGATGCACCCACAAGATTTTGAGACTATCAAAGACATTGCTCTAAAACAAAAAAGTACTTTAAAGTCAACTCATCAATATATTGATTTACTACTTGCCAATATCGACCCCTCTCAATTCTCGTTATCTCACAAAAAGAGTGTTTCGCTACAAAACAAAACACTTAAAACACTACATAAATACAGAAAGCTACTTAGTTCTAATGATCATGAAAAAGCCAAGCGAACTCTAGAGGAATTGATTAAAGAGTGGGAACAATATCCAGAGTTGATGAAAGAATTTTTTCCAATGTACTTTTCTGTCACCAATAACCTTCTAGGGTTTTTAGTATTTAAAAAACAATACAAAGAAGCTTTTGTACGGATTTTGCTAATCAAGCAAAAAGCACGTGATATAGAAATAGTTTCTGCAGCTTTTATCAAAGAGAAACTTAGATTATATAATATCGAACTCGAAATTCACAGAAATTTAAGAGGGTTACATACTACAAACGAAATTATCGAAGAAATTTTGAGTTTCACTAAAAATCACCAAACCTTAGTCCCAGATAATTACAAACTTTCCTTTTCTTTTCAGTTTGCTACTATATATTTTCTGAAAAAGGAGTATAAAACATCATTGCACTGGATTAATGTAATTTTGAATAATCAAACTAAAAAAGATCGACAAGATCTTGTAACATATGCCTATTGGCTTAATTTATTGGGCCATTATGAACTTGGTAACGGGTTTACATTACGCTATTCTATTGATACTATAAAAAAGAGAATAAAAAAATACAAAAACATAGTTTTCTATGAAAAACTATTGTTGAAATTTTTATCAAAAACTGTAGAATATTCAGCTGCAGAGAAAAGAGATGCTTTTAAAAAGCTGGAACAACAGTTACAAGAGCATCCAATTCCTGAATACATTTTGGATTACATAGATTTCAATACATGGATTCGACAAAAGTATACGGTCTAACTTAGTTATGGTGTCTTTGAGACATCACAGTAAAGAAGACATCTTTGTAGGTGTTGCCAATAGATAGTTGTTGATCCAAAACCTCAACATAATCATTACCATACGCTTTTATTTTATCTATAGAGATAATATAAGACTTATGAATACGAACAAACTGGTTAACCGGTAATATTTTTTCTAAATCAATAAGTTTATGGTATACTACCAGATGCTTTGTTTGTAAATGGATTTTCACATAATTACTTAAACCTTCTATATACATGATGTCATTATAATTGACCTTTACATTTTTGCGGTCAATTTTGAAATATTCATATGTTTTAGAACTTATTTTCTGTTTGGTATACTGGCTCGCTTCATTTTTACAACTCACTTTATTGACTGCTTTTAAAAAGCGTTCGAAAGAAAAAGGTTTTAAAAGATAATCCACCACATCGAGTTCATATCCTTCCAGAGCAAATTCTCGATAGGCTGTTGTAATAATAGTTGCAGGAGGGTGAGATAAAGTTTTTAAAAAGCTTAGCCCTGTAATTTTTGGCATTTCAATATCCAAAAAAAGAATGTCTACGGTATGCTCCTGAAGTATTTTTAAAGCCTCCATAGCGTTATCACAAATACCAATAACTTCGAGATTAGGCGTATCTGCTATATACCCTTTCACAATATTTTGTGCAATGGGTTCATCATCGACTATGAGACACTTAAGATTCATTCTCAACTAATTTAATCTTCAGTTTAACAATAAAAGCTTCTTCTGTTTTATCAATTCTAAGTTCTTTATTATCCCCATATAACAAATCCAGTCTTCGGGATACATTTTGAAGTCCCAAACCTCCTCCATTATTGTGCATATTTTCTATCTTAGAAATACTATTTTCTATACTAAAAGATAGCATATTTTTAAACGTTTGAATATGAATATTAATCCATCCTTTTTTAACTTCATTTTTTAATCCGTGTTTAAATGCGTTCTCTATAAATGGAACCAAAATAAGTGGTGGGATTTTGATACCTTCGACATCCCCCTCTATTTTATAATTTATAACCACACGCTTCTCAAAACGTTCTTTCTCTAATGCAATGATATTTTCTATCAGTGTTAATTCTTTACGCAATACTATTTTCTTGACATTAGATTCATATAAGGTATAACTCAATATATCTGAAAGTTTTAGAATAAGTCCCGGAGTTTTTTCAGATTTTTCTAAGGCTAGACCATAAATACTATTAAGAGTATTAAAAAGAAAGTGAGGATTGGTTTGAGATCTTAAAAACTTTAACTCAGCATTGGTTTTTTCTTGCTTCAACACTTCAGTCTCATTACGTTGCTTATACCAATTCATAAACAACTTAAAACCCGTAGTATAAGCCACAGGAGAGATTATGATTAGTACGGCCTGAACTAGTTTTGAGAAATTCCATAGATTAATTTTATGACCTTCCATCCATTGCGGAAAATATTTGGGAAACCCCCAATATAAGACAAAATAACGATGACCTATCGCTAATACTAAGAGCACAAAAAACAATATGGCAAAGTAAGATAACAGCTTATTTTTATATAAAAATTTTGGTATCAGCAAAAACCAATTTACATAGACGGCAATAAATCGAGATGGTAAAAAAAGTAGTTCATAAATGAGCGCATCCTTGAAAGATCCCATATATCCCCATTCTGACATTACAAATGAAGACATGACTACAATCCAAAATAGAACGTGATATGTTATATGTTTAAGATTCAAAATTTTGATCAATTAACGAACAAAGCTACTACTTATATTCCCTTTTGCTTTTCTTTTTATGTCTAACACCTTATAACTTATGCTAAATAGAAAACTTATAGTTAACATAAATACTTTTACTGTATGCAGAATACTTGCACGTATTGATATAAAAAAGATTTTGATCACTAGAATGTTATCTACATTTAAACTGTATTAAATGTATAAAAAATGAAAGTAAACCCGTCTTTTGTAGTTATTATTTTGTTCAGTATCAGTTTTATTTTCAATGTACAAGCCCAAAATTTAAACAATAGTCATATCGCGTTTACCATTCCTGAAAAAGATGTACTTCCGGAAAGTATCGCTTACGATTCAATCAAAAACGAATTCTATATAGGGAGTACCAGAAAAGGAAAGGTCATTAAGGTTTCAAAAGACGGTTTGCAAAAGAATTTTATCTTGCCAAAACAAGAGGGGCTATGGATGATTGTAGGGATAAAAACTGATGCCAAACGTCGTAATCTTTGGGTGTGTAGCTCTGGTGGAGATAATCTGGTGGGATATACGCTTAAGGATGATAAAGAAGGAAGACCAGCAGGTATTTTTAAATTTAATCTGGATACCGGAAAGCTGATCAAAAAATATGTTTTAAATATCCCTGGAGAAGTTCATTTTTTTAATGATCTGGAGATAACCAAAAGTGGAGATGTTTATATAACACACATGTTTTCTGAACATGCGCTATTCAAAATTGATCAGAATAGCGATCAGTTAGAAAAAGTTATGGTATTTAATCATATGAAGTATCCTAATGGATTGACATTATCGAATGACGAGACCAAACTTTATATTGCTCATTCTGAAGGGATTTCTGTTATAGAATTATCCGATAACAAAATTAAAACCGTTCAAATACCTGAAGGATTAAAAATAGCTCATAGAGAAAGTATAGACGGCCTATATTTTTATAACAACTCCCTTATCGGAATTCAGCCTGATATGAATACGGTTCTACAATTAGTTATGGACAAATCAGGTACTAAAATTATTGAGGCTAAGCCTTTAGAGATCAATCACCCCATGATGAATAATCCTACAACAGGAGCACTGGTAAATGACATTTTTTATTATATAGCAAATGCACAGTTTGGCAGCTTTAACAAAGATGGCTCTCTATTTCCAAAAGAAAAACTATACGAAGTTTGTATCCTGAAATTACACTTAAAAAAGCAATCATCAATCAAAAACGAGCATCATGAATAGAAAGCAATTTTTAACAGCGGGTATAGCGACTACTGCCGTGTTGGCCGTATCGCCATACTCAGCTTTTGCGAAACCACTACAGGATGCGGCACAATTGGATAAAAACATAGTTGCCGAATTTGTAGGTGCTGGTCACGGAAAAATAGAAAAAGTAAAAGAACTTCTTGAAGAACACCCCACGCTTCTTAATGCCGCACACGATTGGAAACATGGAGATTTCGAAACTGCCCTAGGAGCTGCAAGTCATGTAGGACATTTAGAATTAGCCCAATATCTAATCGATAAAGGGGCACAAGCCAATATATTCACCGCAGCTCTTTTTGGCAGAATCGACATTATAAGACCGATGTTAGATCTTTTTCCCAGTGCTCTTCATGCAAAAGGACCTCATGGGTTTACGCTACTGCATCATGCAAAAAAAGGAGGTGATAGCGCAACAGAAGTAACTCAATATTTAGCTTCACTTGGCGCAAAAGAAACGAAAATCACTTTATATTAAAAACACGATATGATCTTAAAAAATATAATATTCTGTATTCTTGCAATCTTTTTGGGTGAAATAGTATTGATTTTATGCACTACACTTGCTCAGGAAGTTCTATTTGATGGTGTTAACTCCAGGTCATCAGTACCTGTAGTTGTTTTTGGAGGATTTTTTACTTTTTTAGCCGCGGTACTGGCAGGGTTAATTTCAAGAACTATTGGACGTGTATATGCCATAACAATTCCATCAGTTATTAGTTTTTTTATTATCTCAGAAATGGCATATCTCATTTTTTCAGGCATAACACAAGACCCTGTATGGTTTGACATTCTTGCAGGCAGTGGTTTGATTAGTGGGATATGGATTGGATATCACTATTTAGAAATAAAGAATTCTTTCCAAATAAAAAACTATTACCCGGATCATCATCTATAGTGTGAGTTGATGTAAGAAGATTTACACCAGCCCGAATGATCCCCATCATCACTGGAATTGTATCAAAGATTACTACATTTTCTGACACGATCATAGTCATCCTGCACGCTTAGAAGGAGAGATGGGATTTTTCTTCTTTCATCTCGGTCAGCATGAATAGATCGCCCCACAAAATTACTTTATCTTAAGACGCTTTTAATACAACACCCTCAGATAGCGTCTATCTCTATAAGAAGTTAAAAAAATAAAGAGGCTGTTTAAGAAGAAATCTATACCGTTTAAATTATTTTTATTTAATTATTTCTTCTTAAACAGCCTCTTGTACGTATGGTCTAAAGCCCTATTTTTTCATCAACTTTACGGTCTCGCTATAGGATCCCGAAGAAAGTCTGAAGAGATACAACCCCTGAGAGAGCCTCTCTATTAATGGTGTAATATCGAGTTCACTTTTTCCTTTATCCATATAATCCTTAGGCATTGTAGCCACTGGTTTGCCTTGCATGTCATAAACAGAGATATTTACAATCCCGTACCTGGGTTGCTGCCATTGCACTACGGCTCTATCCTCTACTTCATTTGGATATAGCGTTAGTTTGGTATTGAAATTTTTTGCAAAAGATCTTAAAAAACTCATAGTGATGTCTAGATTACCTGGTGTAGACCAGTTTCCGGCATCATCTCTAACCATGCTTTTTACCTTTCCGCTGGATGTCCTGAGATCCTTAGTATTATTTTGATTTCCGGCAGTAACTACTACGCTATTCGTTGATCTAAATTTGTATACTTTAAGGTCATCAAAATCTACAGCTGTTTTATTGGTTCTAAGCGAAATAGCTGCTCCCGAAGAAATTGGGCTACTATCTTTCCAGTTTAGAAGGTAATCATTATTTTTCCATAGTTGTATAACTCCAAAAGCGGGACTATAAGTTACTCTATATTTGGCCCAGTTGTTATCTAAAGAAACATCAGCAATAGCTCTGAAATAAAGTACATTGTTTACCGTTTCGTAGATTCGTACCTTATTATCTTCTCCACTAAACCATATGAGATACGAATTACCACGTTGACTCAATGTTCCATCTGAAGACATAATATGAATCCCGAACTTACGAGGACCATTGGTCGAATTTACTTTTGCTGCAAATTCGTATAAATAAGGCAATCCTGAATCCTGGATTAGATAAGAACTCCAAAGTGTATTATCAGAAGTAGTATTGGTTTGACGTAATCTCCCGTTAATTACGCTCCAGTTTCCGGAACCCACATCGTAAACCCCAAAATCCTGTCCAAAATTTTCATTAAAAAAACCATTTCTTCTATTGGCTAAATAACTAGAACCATATTTCTCCAACACCTGGTAATATTGTCGTGTTACTCCCACATTGTCATTGTCAGAAAAGTTTACGGTGAAATCTCCGGTTTGTGTATTTCCGCCGACAGCACTAATAGAAGTTGTGGGGGATGTCGTATCTGATGGTGGAGGCGCACTACCAGAACAACCATTAGAGAGCAAAAGATTTACTCCGCTTCTAATACCCCCTAAAGTTGCATATCCACCATTGCCAGGACATGCAGAGCAACCCGCATCACGATGTCCGGCGATATGAGATAGCGATCGATTTACAGAATAATGAAACGAAGATCCTACGGGATTAATATTTTCTTTATCGGCTTTCCATGCCAATAAATTTTTCAACGCCGTTTGCGTTTGCGTTGTTGGAGTTACCGATGAGTAATCTCCTAGCATACATACGCCCATGGTATTGCGATTTCTTCCACAAAAATGGGCGCCAACAGCATTATCTCCTCCTGCTCTTCCTTCATAAATAACTCCATTGGGGTCAACCAGAAAATTGTACCCGATATCTGACCATCCGTTTCCATTAATATGAAAATTTTGAATCGAACGCACTCTTGCGGCCCAATCACTACTGGTATTCGATCCAAATTCGTGATGTATGACAAGATGCGACACCGCAGAAGTCGCCGCCGGGTTTCGAGAAATAGCTCCCCATTGACTTCTGCTCACTACCGATGGTTTATCACATGCAGCTTTTGCGACTTTTTGTACCGCGCTTTCATTAATTTGTTTTTGAATTTTCTTAGACGTTTCTCCAGGGCTATACTGAAATAGTTGAATGTTGGTAATAGAAACATCGCTTGTTTCCTTTTCAAAAGAGGCTTTATACTGAATATACCTGACTTTTTTATCCAAAAACTTCATCTTAGAGATGATTCGCTCACTGGTTTGTTCCTGATGTCCATCAAAAATTGTTGATTTCCAATCTGACCAGGATTTTCCGTTTCTAGACGTTCGATAATCAAGGCTTATTTTAGTATAATCTAAATGATTTCCCTTCCAAACGGTATACACAGAGATAAAGGGCTTTGGTCTTTTCAGGTCAATTTTTATGGGTTTAAGAATAAATTCTGGAACTTCTTGTGTGTTTTCCTGAAGTTCGAGCCCATTTGATTTTGAAATTAATGCTTTATGAGAAACTAAAGCATTTTGATCAGTTAGGTCAATGGTAAAGGTAGTTATACCTTCTCCTTTAAAAATATGCCGTTGTTGTGCTTTTGCCGCAAGCACAAAAAACAGACAATATAATACCAATGGTAATACATTTTTTTTCATAGTTGATGAGTTTGTGTTTATCGAACTAAAATCGTAAAAAAGTTTGATTTTACCCAAATTTTCATCGACATCAATTTGATTACTTTTTACAAAATCAACTCAGTAACCTATAAAAACAGCTATTCACAGGAATCGTTAAAAAATGTTATAAAATGTTAATTTTGTGTATGCCTTATTGTTAAAGAAAGGGTACCAGATATTTATTTATCGAGATATGAAGTCAAAGGTTTTGAATACTTGGTAAATTTACTATTCTCACCCTTTTCAAGTTCAGTCTAAATTCGATCAATCATTAAATCGTGCTTATTTGTGCTATTAGACTTTCAAAAATTTAATATATCTGCTCGCTTAAAGAGAAAAATTAGGGTCGCTGTAACCGCACCACTTATAAAAATAGCTCCTTGCCAATAATACAATCTCGTTACCCAATTTTTCCAGGTTCCTTCACTAAAAACTTCATTTTTGAAATATTCCTTAGAAATCTTCCAGTAAAGAAATATAATTAGTAAAAAAAGTGCTGTTATGATGATCCAGGTGGTTTCCATAGTATTACATTTTAAACTTATAGGTTATACTTAACTCCTCTTGCTAAAACCAAATATATGAATTGTAGCGCGGTAAACACAATTGAATCAATGATCTATTTGCTCACTTTTCTATTATTTCTTCTACAGCCACTTTGCAGGCACGGTGTGGTATGTAGTTTATTTTTGAGTCATTTTTTGAATCCAATCCATCAGTTCGTCTTTATGTATTGCATTCCAGGTTGTTTGTGCATTCTTTTTTTGTGACGAATTAGCCTCGGGTTGTAAAACAATTAATTCTGTATTATTATTTCCTGCAAGCTCTAATTCAGCTAAAAACCCAACGATATCTGTCGAATTATTTTCATACAAGGTTTTGAGATACTTTGTTAACCTATATTTTATTGCGGGTTCTATGTATGCTCTTACTGCATAGTCTTTGTACACCTTAATATTTCTATTGTTTTTATCAAAATAGCTATATGGCGAAAAGTTATGATATGTTTCTGGTGCGGTTTTTGGCGTCCCTTTTAAATGCGTTTCTAACATATAATTTATAAAAGTTGCCTCCCATAAATCGTTTCGTGCGATTCGTATTTCGCGTTTATGTTGATGCCATTTTCTTGTCCAATCTAACGTAAAATTACAGATGACAATTCCTTTTATATTGGGTTGAAACTCATCGTTGCTCTCTTTCATAAATTTAATATATCTCATTGCTCTATGACCTGTTAGACTTGCTCCCAGAAAGAAAATATTTTTGTTGGGCAAATTATGTTTAGATAAGGCTTTCTGAATTAGTTTATGCGTAGAACGTAATGATGTTTGCGAAAAGTAAAAATCAAAAGGAATTTCTGTAGAGATCGATAGTACTGCGAAGCCTTTTTCGGAAGCTTGACCATAAACCTGCTTTGCGCTCTTATTCTTTTTGTCATATCCTGAATCCTCAAGAAAAATGAGTACCCCGTTGACCGGCGTATCATCTGGAAGCATTAGCGTATACCCTCTTTGGATAAGAGGTAAAAAATTATGCTCTCCTGTTCCGATTTTTATGCTATCGTTTTTTACTGATTCATATTCTTGTATGATGTTTTGTCCAAAAGAAATATTGTAGAAGCCTGACAGTAAAACAAAAAGTAAAAATCTCTTAATCATTATATTCATATTATTTTGTCTTAAAATTGTGCTCAACGCTTAACATGTGTCGTAGCATAGTAAAATGTTACCCAACAATTACCTTATCTATGTTTTGATTTATGCATTGGCTCTTCTATTCCAATGTTCTAACCAATTTGATTCGCTTGGTTTATCAAAATAGATAGCTTTTGTCAAAAAAACATCAGATTGGGAAAGATCAGAAAGTAACTCTGTTAGTTTTTCATTAAAAAGTAAATTAATTAATTCCGGTACATTTTTAATTAATTGTCTAATTGCAAATAACTCTTTTGTTTTCGTAAACGAATTTCCATCTTTATCAGCATCCTCTATACAAGTTAAAATTTGACTTATTTCATGATCTGAATACAAGTCACTCAAAATGGAATATCCATTCTTCTTAAGTTCTATTTTGTTCTTTCCGTAATTCATTTTCAGCTTGTAAATGACAATTTATATATGGGTAGCTACAAAAAATCAGTCAGGATTTTTCTATATGATAGCAAGTTAATTAATTCAAGTAAATTTCTTACGAGAAAATTTTGCGATAAACTATTATACGCGCTGTAATGGTGCATTATTTTTTAAGAATTCCTAAATAGTTGATCCATGGTCCAACCTCTTTCTTGTATTGTCTAGCCATAACTCTTGAAATTTGGGCAATATGCCCTAAATCATGAACTGCCCAAGTAGATATTAGTTGTCTAAGAGTTACATTGCCAAATTCTGGATGAATTCCAATTCGGTCAAAATCTTTTTGAGTAAGATGCAATGAAGTCAATTCATTAAGATTATTCTCTCTCAATACTCTGAACTCTTTGATCAAATCATTGATTGGTTCGTTTTGATCTTTATTAAGTTGAGAAAACCTATCAAAAGGTTCAAAAAGCTTGTTTTCAGATTCACTTACTATAGTTTTGATTCGTACAATCCAATCCGTTTTCTCACCAAATATCAAGTGCCCGACTATATCATATGGACTCCAAGTATTTTCACCTTCATTATTTTCAATCCATTCTCTAGATAAACCAACTAGTAAAGTTTCTAATACTTGAGGCGTTTTCTCTAGGATCTCTATTGATTTATGTAATTCGAAGTCCATTCTTTTACTTTTTTAATGTTTCTTAAGGCATATAGCGTACACAAGTTAAAGATTAGACTTTAGGGTAAGCACATAACCTATATTAATAATAGCTCTTATTGTAGTTAGATTTAGTACTAATTGATTTTAAAATAAATCACGGTATTCAAGAGAGTCCAAAAACAGCTAAACAATATCACACCAATTAGAAATATGTATCTAATTTTCTGGGTGATCTTGATTTTATTCTTAAAGTAATATCAATTAAAAAGTTCCATCAACGATCCTAATGAATAGAAAGCGTTGGCGCCGATTCCCCGAAAAATAACTCCTATCATATCCTCAGTTGTCCATTCGTAATCAACTGTACTTAGTGCGAAACAACCCTGATTACGTTGTGGGCAGTAGGTTTTATTACTTTTCATCGATTTTGAACCCATAAATGGTCGTCTGCATCCCAGCAATTTTCCATTCTCCGTTTACTTTTTCCATGAGTCTTGTTTCGCGTTTCAGTCCACGTAGTGAGTCCTGTTGTTCAAATGTCACCCAAGCTCCATTCTCATAGAGCCTTACATCAATTTTGTCCAATAATTTTGGAACAGGCTCGGGTTCTGGGTGTTCTTCAATAAATGTTTTGACGAATTGACTTATTTTATTCCAGCCCACAGATTCTGAAAAAGTACTGTCCGGAAAGTCAATGTAGATTTTCGTAATGTCAGAATCGTGTACCCAAGTATCCTCCCAGTCTTTGAAGTTTCTCTGAAAAGCGGCCTTGGTCTCGTTATTCAAGGTTTTTAAAATGGCTTTTTTCTCATTTTCAATATCGATTTCGGTATGTACTACTTGATCCATTTTGGTTATTTCGTTCTCTTTACAACTTATCGCGATAAGCAAGATGATCACTGAAACTATCGATAATACTGTGTTAGTCATGTTTTTACATTTATAGTCGAAGTTTAAATCAGACCTCTAATTATTTAAATATTCTTATTGTTTGCAACAATATGATTATGGCTTGCTGCCAGCGTTTTGTTAAGGTTAAGTAATCTGCTTTCAAGTTTAGATAAATAATCAATTTCTTCGTTGACAGAGGTAGTATTTTTCTCAATACGTTGCCATTTTTTTAGCAAGTCTGCAGTAATCCAAAACCATCTTTGGTCAAAATTAGTTACTTTGGGTATATACCCAGTCTTTTTGGTAACTGAATGACCTTTACGTAACATAAAATAGATAAATCGTGAAGCAAATTTCCAATTTGTTTTTTTATGATTGACGCTATAGTCAAAACTAGCTACAAAAGACATAGCACCGGAAAAAGTTGTACTAAGTTTATTGAACATTGGTTGAACAACCAAACGCTGCTCATGATACAATATTTCAGTATTAGCATCCCAAATCAGTTTTTCCGAAATTTCGATATTTGTTTCTTTTTTAGCAGTGTTCAGTTTATCGAATGCATCAACTACAATTTTATGTTTATTTGATTGAATCAGTTGATTTTTAAAAATGTTGTAATCGAGTTGGCTAAAAGCCAGGTGTAACGTACCAATTTCTAAAAAAATCCGATTATTTATTATTCTTATAATTTGAACATCATCTTCAATACTTCTGTTTTTCTTTTGGCAAGTATCAGGAAAGGATTTGATTCCGGTTTTTTTCCAATTCCAAAGTTTCAATTTTTCTCCGATATGAAATGATGCAAAAGCAGCCATTCCGGCCCATTTATAAAGTTTAGGCTCAATCTGATACAATTTGGCGTAGTAGGTTGTAATAGTTCGATTTCTTCGAATTACATCTTCTTCCGGTGGAAGGTTAAATGTATATAATGGATGAATGCTCATTTACTTTATTCAAAATTATAGTTCTCGACTTTTCCATTTAATAAAATGTTAAACAATACCTAAAACAGATGACAAGGCTGAAGCCAATCCTAAAAAGCTTAAAAATCCGCAAATATCAGTTACTGTGGTTAATATAATAGAAGAAGATGTTGCCGGGTCTTGTCCTATTGCCTTTAAACCTATAGGGATAACGGCCCCAGCAAATCCAGCAATGACCATAGAAAGAATCATCGATATCCCTATGACAACAGCAATGCCAAGAGAATTTGCCCAGAAAAAGACGACAATACCTGTTGTTATCGCAACAGCTACGCCATTTATTAATCCGACTAAGAGTTCTTTTTTGGCAACACGTAGCCACTGTCCTATCCTAATTTCCTTTAGTGCTAAACCTCTTATGGTGACGGCTAAAGCTTGTGAACCCGTATTCCCCGATTGACCTGCAACAACAGGAAGAAATATGGCTAGAATTGTAATTTTGGCAATAGTATCTTCAAAGAATCCAACGACCATTGAAGCCAAAAATGCCGTCACTAAATTGATTTGCAGCCAAGGTAAACGTTTGCGTACTGCAAATGATGTTTTTGATAGTGCGTGTTCTTCTTTACCAGCACCGAACATTGTTTGTAAATCACCACTTACTTCTTCTCGAGAAGCTAATAGTACGCTATCGTTTCTGATAATTCCTAACAGATGATTATGGATGTCCACCACGGGAATTTGCAATAAGGTATGCGTTTCTATAGCCGCTAAGACTTCCTCTCGCGATGCCATAGCGTCAACACTATATGCCGCGTACATAAGCTCATGCAGTTGTTGTTCTGGGTTGGCAATAGCAATATAATTGACAGGCACTCTACCGATCAGTTTTTGTTCTTCATCTATAATATATATCGTGATAATTCTCTTATCGCCAAGTTTTCGCAGTTTCTCGAGTACGGTATTAACCGTGTCATCTTTAGAACAACTTAGTAAAATAGTTTCCATAAGAAAACCAGCAGTATTCTCGTCATAATTTAAAAAGTCCTTAATTTCTCGTGACGTGATTTTAGGAAGTAATTCTAGTTTCTCATCAACAGCATCCCGGTTTAGTCTTGAAAGGACTCTGGCTGCTTTATGTGTATCGACTTTAGTAAAGATTTTTAGAAATAAGTCATCAGTCATTATTGGAAAAACATCAACGATGACGTGATTAGAAAATTTAAAGAATACATCTTGAGCAGTACTCTTCGTAGCTGTATTAAGAAATGAAAATATTTCATTATAGCTCTCTTTTTCAAGGTCGTATGCTATTTCATTTGATGTTTTTTCCGAAAATTCCTTGTCTGACATACTTATACTATTTCTTGATTAATATTTGTATTACGCTGTGGTGCATCAGATTGGGGATTAATTTTTCTTACGGTTTTTAGAATAAAAATATTATTGGGCATTGTTATCTCATCATCCGTATCATTCAGTTTAATTTTTGTAAAAAACAAACCGATATTCAAAACCACACCTCGTATCTCATAATCCTTTGTTTCCATAATTGAGACGGCGTCTCCAATTTTTACAGGATGACCGAAGAATATAATAATGCTTGAGGTGATATTGGATAAGAGCGACCATTGTGCAAAGAAAGCTACACCTACAATTGTTAATACAGATCCTACAAAAACAGCTACTTCTGATTGTTTTACACCCCAAATAATCATAAGTAAGGTAAGACACATCAGTAAGCTTATAAAATTGATAGACTTTCTTATAAGCTGGCTTCTGGATTTTTGAACTACTTTGTCTAAAATGGTTTTATTTATAAATTTATTTATAAGAATTCTAGAGGCTACAAATAGAATGATTACAACAAGGGATTCTATTATTTTATTGTAGTATATTTCCATAGATATCTTTTTATGTTTTTGCAATATAAAGGTCTAAATACCGAAAATTATTTCGTTTTTAACCCCAAATTTTAATTACAGCTCTACGTTTTTTACATGGTGTTCATCGCTTTTGAGTGTGGTTAGCTGCGCGGTTAAACAACTAATTTATTAAACTAAAACGAACCTGAGAAAAATTCGAAGAAATTTTTCAAGTAAGCATATGCCAAAGGGATTCATTATTGTAATTGCATAAAACCTTCCGCATAAGAAACGAAATGCAGGTGATACACAATACGTTTTGGTTTAGTACTTAGCTAAATATAAAATTTAGCGTTCTTTGTCAATATTCATAGAACTTTCAGTTTAGTACAAAAGCCTTATGTTTCTTACACTGTGTTGTAAACTGGTTTTATTTCCAACTTTGCAATTCAATTAAGTTTCCTTCTGGGTCTCTTGCATAAATGAAAGTGATTTCTCCAACATCTTTCACCTCTCTTTTGGTAATTTCCCCAAAAGCTTTTCCTCCGTTTTCCTCTAAGCTTTCGAGAACTATTTCCACACTTTCAACTTCAAAAGCGATATGTCCAAACCCTCTTTTATTCGGTGGCACAAAATCTTGCCCTTCTATATTCTCGTATTGGTATATTTCGAGTGTTGGTCCATTGACTCCATATCCAGGAAGCAAAAGATGAGCACCTTCTAATTTTGCGTTTTTTAATCCCGTTCCTTTTTCGAGCCATTCTCCCGATTGTTTTCTAATTGGCGGAATAATTTTACAATTGAATGTCTTTATATAGAAGTCAGCGAGTTCTTTCCAGTTTGTACTAATTATGTTTGTATGAACAAATTTCATTTTAACATATTAAATTTTATCCAAATCAGATACGGTTAATTCGTTGTTTGTATTCCCGGTATTTAGTGTTGATGCCGGTTCGAATAACATCACACTTACCTCTTCAGGGGCGAAAGGTTTGTGTTCTACTCCTTTTGGAATTACCACAAATTCACCTGTGTTCAGCTCCAACGTTTTGTTAGCTAACTCAATAAACAATTTTCCATCGATTACATAAAAAAATTCATCTTCTTGTTCGTGTTTGTGCATCACAAATTCTCCTTTAAACTTAGCTATTTTAACAAGTTGATTATTTAGTTCTCCAACTATCTTTGGTGTCCAATATTCGTTGAAGGTTTTTAATTTTGAATCTATATTGACTTTAGTAATTTCCATTCGTAACTTTTTTTCAGTTTGTTTATAACGATCCAGTATATGAAGCTTCGCCTGCCGCTAGGCCGCTATAATTTCACATACATGGTTAGATTCTTTTTATAATTTATTTTCAATCAAGTCTTTTGCAAGACTTGCTTTCTTTAATTTCCTATTTTTTAGTAAATACTCAAAATCATACTTATTGTCAATCATAAGTTGGGTATGGTAATAGTTGACGTGTTCTAATACTGCAAATAAATTAACTAGTATTCCCCAAAAAAACATATTATTAGATCCAAAACTCCAGCCTTGAACGTAAAGTTGAATCAAAAGAACAGGAATCATAAACAAAATCAATATAGAATTTAGTCGTTTTGATTTCTTAAAAAACTTAATATTATTGTTTTGTTCTATATATTCTCCTTTTAGCGCATTCAGCTTTAATTTCCAGTAATATTGGCCTTGATACAGAATGAATATGCAAACAATTAGCCCATAAGATAACAGAATAATGTTTATAATAGGATAAGTGAGCAAGAGATAAAATAGTACTACTGGAAAAGTCACATACGTATGAAATTTCTCAGTTGGATAGTACCATTTTAGTCGTTTTATTAGCCTCGTTTTACTCATCTCTAATTTAACTTGCGGGTAACGGTCTTGTGTATGAGTAGTAGCGAATTAAAAACACTACTTTTTCAAAAAGTAATTTACAAAATAAAAAGTAATAGCGATTCGAATTAAAACTCAAATCGCTATTACTTATACACGTTGTTAGGCACTGGCTTTATTTGACCAATTTAATTATGTTTTCTACCATTTCTACTCGAGCACTGGTTATAAATCCATCAAATTGTTCTTTGGTCATATTTGGATTTTCTATAAATTCATAACTGGATGTCCAAACAATCATTGATTTATTATAACCTAAATCAACAACCTTAATCATATTATTCATATTTTTTGCTGGAACACCTTCTACAACTTGATAAGAATACGTTCTAGTTTTGTCATCGAATCCTGTTATCTCTTCTTTAAAATAACCTTTTCCGTCTGCGGAATTACATACTCTTTCGCCTCCAATCCCTTTTGGACCTTTCCATTGTACTTTAGATACAAATGAAGATAATTCATCAATATTGTCCATTTTACGAATTTGTTCCCAAACTTCATCTGCAGAGCTTCCTATTTCGGCCACCAATGGTGATTGCGCTTGTAGTGCAATAGTTGAAGAAATAAATACGATTAATAAAAGTGCTAATTTTTTCATTGTTTTGATTTTTAAGATGTTATTAATAATTGTTTTGTTATTCTTTTATAATTAGAATAGTTTAAGTTTTTACTGCCGTTGCCTTAGGGTACTTCTTCTTTATTTTCTTGTATTTTTTAGTTCCACCTGTTACACGTTGGCCAGTTTCTATGTAGTGTTTTAATCCTACAAGAGTGCCAGATAATTGTTTTTTAAATCCGCCTTTGGCAATTATTCCTAAAAAGGCTGGTTTTGTTCTAAATTGAAACTCGTATGAAGCAGTTGAAGTGCCATCACCATTATCTTTTACCCTGTAAAAAGCTTGTGAATTGTCAAAGTTTAAAGGAAGTTTTTTGCCATCGATAACCACGTTGCGCATTACCATATTTTCGTTGTCAATTGCTGCAATACGCTCTTTGGACCATTGCGTTTCTTTTTTATTAAAATTACACTTACGCTCAGCTCCTAATTCTCCTTTTAAAGAACCATTCGTATATTCTGAAGTATAGATATATGGAGAGAAGTTTGATATTTCTCCGTAATCTAATACCATAGCTTCCCACACACGTTCTGCAGATGCATTTATTTGCATTTCTACTTTAATTGTACGGAATTTTTTTGCCATACTTTGAGCAGATGCATTAATACCCATCATGCTTATAAACACGAGTACAAATATTGATTTCATTATGATTTTCATAATTTAAAATTTAAGTTCTAATACTTTGATACGATGTTTGAGTAAGTGTTACAAAACTTAAGCAACCTTATTTGATAGTTTTTCAATTTCTTTTGCTTTGTTTAGACTTGGATTTCCATTTTCAACATAGTATTTCAAGTCATTTGGAATATGCGCAATTTGTTTTTTTAATTGCATTTTCATCATAGGGTTCATAATACTACCTACTAAACCTTTAGTCTTCACTATTAGATGCATGTCTACTTTTGTCCTCTCTGAGGGTATTGCAGTTAGTTGCCAATTATTAATTGCCGTATTTACAAAAAACGGGAAGCCTTCAATGACCTCGTATTCAAGTACGTAATTGCCAGGGTCAAATTTCCTTATGACTTCCTTAATTTTTCCAGATGGTAGTTCGCAAGACCTATTGTTCGAAGGCGCTCCATTAATTACTGGTGGGCTAAAAGCTTTAGAGTGATTTAAACCTGATGCCCATTTGTAAGCATCTCCAAATTGATTTCCCAAGACTTCCCAAACTGCTTCAATAGGTTTGTTGATAATAATCTCTTTTTTAAATTCCATTTCAATAAATTATTTAATAATTTACTGTTTTGATGCGAGGATATGGAATGTGTTACAAAAGCTGAAAAGTCGCTTCAAAATGAAACAACTTTTTTATATGTGAACCTTAAAAAATGAGTTTATAACCTGAAATAACTTGATAATTTATCGTTATTTATAAGTTCATTAATAATGGTCTCTTTGTCAAAATCTTCTTTAACTGGATGTTCTTGAAATAATTTGGTGTAAGTTGTAGTAAAATCGTCTAAAGCTTCTTCGTGATTATTTTCTACAAAATCTTTTACTTTCGTTTTTGTTTTGATATTGAAGAGCATTTTTTCCTCATCTAAAACACCCATTTGTTTCAAGGCTTTTGCTTTTTTAGGGCATCTACACGGGTTTTCTTTATTTACTAAGCCACACTTGTTGTTCATATAGTTAAACAAATCTTTACGTGCTCTGTGAAGTTTTATTCTAAAATTTTGTGGACTAATACCAAAAATGTCAGCTCCAAGTGTGTGGTCAATACCAAAACTTGCACCTAAAATAAAAATTAGGCGTTGTTCTCTGTTTAAACACATAATCATTCCGCTCATACACTGAACTTGCATCTCTTTAGATAACTCTTGGTAGCTTATTTCTTCTTCAATACTTAATTCTGGATTTGGAACTTGGTCTAAACGTTCTCCATAATCATCAAAATCTGAAAATTGTGCTTCGCTTTTTCTTCTTTTAGATTGTAAAAACTCATTAACAACGATACGATAAAGCCACGTTCTAAATTTACTTTTAAAGTTGAACTGTCCTAATTTGGTAATGACTTTAATAAGCACTTCTTGAGTTAAGTCTTGAGCATCTATAGGGTTGTGACACATTTTCCAAGCTACATTATAAATGAAAGGTTGATGAAAGCTTATAATTTCACTTAAAGATTCTTTGTTGCCATTTATAGCTTGTTTAACAAGATTTTGTTGTTCTGTATCTGAATATGATTTACTAAAAGGAAACTGCATAATTAAAAGGTTTTATGTTTTGATACAGAATAGTTGAAGGTGTTACAAAATTTCCTGTTTTTTTAGCTTGTGCCTAACAACTAAAGAATAGCAATTGCTATTCTTTCTTGAATAAAAATACGCATTACAAACAAGCAAGCAAGACATCATCGTCATACATTAACAACTGAACTATGTCTTTCATAGTCTTTTTCTGGGATATAAATATGAAATGAGTAAAATCCACCATTAGATCCGGTATGATTGATCGACGTAATTTCAGAAGAGTTCTTTTTATCAGGATGTATTTCTTCTATATATCAGCTACACCCCGAAAAAGGGGCTCATTTGCTTTTCCAAGTATCGGGTTTACATAGATCGCAATTACTAGAAGCTGCAAAAGTGGAAAATTCGCCATAGTAACACAAGTCAACTCCATACACTAACCTTATGATGGTGTATTTCTAAGAATTATAGTTGCTACTTTATTTTTCTGGTTACGAAAAGTAGCTATAAATACCCACAACGATAACGCAGATTAACCCTCCTACAAGAGTTACACTTTTCCAAGGGGTGATATCGACTTCCTGAGTATACTGCTGCTCATACGCCTGTTCTCTTGGGTGTAGTTTTCCTATGACAAGCATAATGATGATATTCAACACAAAAAGAATAGCCATGACATGTAAAAAATGAAGCGGAAAGCCATCCTGCATTACAACATTATCCAAAACCACATAAAACAAATACAAAAGTGCCCCCGAAATAATAGCCACTTTGGCGGCAATTGCGGGAACATTTTTAGTCAAATATCCAACCACAATAATGGTTAGTATCGGAATACTATAACACCCGTTTACTTGTTGCAGATATCCAAATAGCCCATCAGGAGCATTAGCAATAAACGGAGCAATGAACATGGCCAAAAGTGCCAGCACAATTCCGAAAAGTTTACCCGCCTTTACGGTTTGTCGTTCTGAAGCTTCTTTATTGATATATTCTTTATAAATATCAATTCCAAACAAAGTGACAGAACTATTTAAAGCACTGTTGAATGAACTCAAAATCGCTCCAAAAAGAACTGCTGCAAAAAATCCGACTAGCGATAGCGGTAATACGTTACTCACCAAGGTGGGGTAGGCCTCATCTGCATTGGTTAAGGTATCTCCAAACATATGAAATGCAATAATACCGGGAAGCACCACGATTAACGGTCCTAAAATTTTAATAAAAGAAGCCAAAATCAGTCCTTTTTGCCCTTCTCTAAGGTTTTTAGCACCTAATGCTCTTTGAATAATAGCCTGATTCGTCCCCCAGTAAAACAATTGTACCAACATCATTCCTGTAAAAATTGTTGCAAAAGGTACACTAGCATCACTTGAACCTATAGAATTAAACTTCTCAGGATTATCTTTAAACAAAGTGGTCAATCCTTCGCCGATACTGCCCTCTCCTATTTCCAGCAGGCCAAACACCGGAATCATAATCCCTCCAATAAGTAGTCCAACGGCATTAATTGTATCAGAAACGGCTACTGCTTTAAGCCCTCCAAAAATAGCATAAATTGATCCGGTTATTCCTATCCCGAAAACACAAATCCAGATAGACATCCTTTTAGAAACGCCCAACATTTCTGGAACATCAAACATCGTACTTATTGCTAACGATCCTGAATACAAAACTATTGGCAAGAATACAACGACATACCCCGAAAGAAACAAACCGGAAGTGATCGCCTTTGTGGTGGTATCATAGCGTCGTTCTAAAAATTGTGGCACTGTGGTAATTCCGCCTTTCAGATATCTGGGTAATAAAAATACCGCGGTAATCACCATGGCAATAGCTGCCAAAGTCTCCCAGGCCATAACCAAAATACCCTCGGTAAAAGCTTGCCCGTTAAGCCCTACAATCTGTTCTGTAGACAAGTTTGTTAATAGCAGAGAGCCTGCAATGACAACTCCGGTAAGACTTCTTCCGCCTAAAAAGTATCCATCAGATGTATTTTCATCTGTTTTGAGTGTAGAAATATAAGCGATCACTCCTACTAATAATGTAAACCCTAAAAAGGAAAGTATACCCATGATTTGTGCGTTTTGAATTCTAAATATATAGGAATTATTTCAAAAAAACGCAGTGTCTCTGATTTAGTAGATTGAAATCCAAACAATTTGATCTGAATACCGTATAAGATATCTTACTTGTCTTCAATACAATTTTTTACTGAAAACTATACTGATTAAATTAAAATTTTAAATCAAAGACCTCTTCATCCTGAACTTGTCAAAGGCTCGACACATTTTTTCTTTATTATGTTATGAAGAAGCGATCGATTTGACCATTCTAAATGTCAAGAAAGTACATAAAACGTATTCAAGTTTAAACCTTTCTTGGGCTAGATAACATACGCTTTCAATAAAAAAGCGTACACCTTGATGCAATAATTATATAGCCTTAAGATATCCTTAAAAAGTGTTAAGTTTTACCAAAAATAATAATAATCAAAACTCTTGACGTTAACAAGAAGAACACAAACTCAACCACCATGCAAATCAGCAAATGCTAAAGTCTTTGACCTGTAAAACTACTACCCAAGTAGCTTAATCTACGCTTATGCATTTGTTGAACCTCAGGTAGAAATCTACCTGAGGTTTTCATTTTTTTAATGTAAAAGCATGTTTTGAAAATCTAATTGCCATAAATACCCTATTTTTGAGTTTTTATTAGTAAAAAGATAGCAATGCGATTAATTCTCTTTCTAGGAACCCTATTACTATGTTTTGGATGTAATACTGAAAATACTTCAGCCGTTCAGGACGATATCAAGGTAGAAAAGATAGACAGCTTGTCTAAAGAAAAAATCAAATCAGAGCTATTAAATGTTTCTCCAGAAGCAGAGAAAAATTTAGAAAGTTTTGAAGATTTTCAAAACCTTCGAAACCTGATACGAACCCTGCATGATACGAATGCATTTTATGTAAAAAAATATGCCGATAGTGTTGATGTGCTGATTGCAACTTTTGAAGAAAATCTATCTGAAGATTTAAACGTTAACACCATCAATTCTCGCATTACCGTTCTTTCTACAGAATCTTCTTTATTAGCGCAGTTATCCAAAAAGAAAAATGTAAGATCAGAAGAGATTCTTAAGGCTAATACGCGTTTGATTAAAGCCTATAATAGCTTAGTTATTCAGCTAAATGAACTATCTCTGGCTATTCCCGAAAATATTGAAAAAGAGCTACTAAAAGATCTCGAAGAAGAAGAGAAATAGTATTTCTATATTAGAATAGGATTTTATAAACACTTAAACCCGATACGATGCAACGAATTATAGTTATCATTCTTTTTTTATATACCTTTTGCGGCGTTTCACAACCAAAGAGCGATATCAATTCTGTGATCGAAAAATGGCACGCAGCTGCCGCACAAGCTAATTTTGATGACTATTTTGGTTTGATGACTAAAGATGCCATTTTTATTGGAACGGATCCTACAGAAAATTGGAATTATACCGATTTTAAAGCATTTGCTAAACCCTATTTTGATAAAGGAAAAGCCTGGAGTTTTACCACATTAGAAAGAAATATATTTGTAGAAAATAAAGCTAAAACGGCTTGGTTTGATGAACTTCTTGATACTCAAATGGGAATATGCCGTGGTAGTGGAGTTTTAGAAAGAACCGGAGATGGCTGGAAAATTAAGCACTATGTGCTATCTATAGCTATCCCAAACGAAAATGTAAAAGAAATTACGGCGTTAAAAGAGAAATTTGACGCTGCTTTGATGCAAAAACTGAAAAAACACTAAAATAATGCGTTGTCTATTTAAATTTTTTTAACAAAATCCATTGATTCGAGTGCTTCGATCAAAAGAGAAGTGTATCGAGCCCATCGTCAAGCTCAGGATGACAAGGATTATTGGTAAAAAGCTATTCTCGTTACTTTTTATTTTCATTTCATTACAACAAAATACTTGAATTGACGCTTTTTAGTATTTTTTTATAATGCAAAACGGATTAAAATAAGTGTTCTTTAAAAGCTAATAAGTTGTCAAAACAGTGCTTTGCTCCGTTTTCCAAAAGTTCTTTTCTATTTCTTTCTCCAATACCAACAAAATCTAAAGACAAGTTTTGGGCTGTTTTTAAATCCCACACCCCATCTCCTATCGATACAATTTGGTCAAATTGATCTTTATTATAAAAAGATTTAGCTCTTTCTATAGCATCGAGCACAAAACCCTCTCTGGATTCGTGTGTTTTTGAGGTTGCAAGGATTTTTTTATCATACCACAGATCACACTGCTCTAATTTTAGTATCGCGGGTTTTGGCAATGCTCCTGTTGCAAAACAAAATGAAACTTGATGTGTTCTAAAGGTATCTAATAATGATTTAGCGCCTCTTATTTCCTGCACAGGATCAAATTCACCCATTTGCCGAACGAGATCGGTTTCGAAATCTTCTAGTAAATGATCAGGGATATTGTTCTGAAAATTGCGTTCATAATTGTATCGTAACGCATAACTATCAGTGTGATGCTTATAATTATTATAGTCCGTATCAATATCCTTAATCCCCAAAGCTTGCAAGGATTTTGTAACCGAAATCAAATACATCGGTACACTATCGGTAAGCGTGCCATCGATGTCGAATATGAATAGTTTATTTTTTAGCATAATGAAATTTATGGATAGGTCATGGTGCCATGGTGCATCAGAACCTAAAAAAGAATTAAAATGAATATGTTAATGAGGCGATAAAATTTCTGCCTGCTGCTGCAATACCAGATGAATAGGGTCGATATCGTTGATCAGTAATGTTTTCTATTGAGAAGATCCCTTTAAGTTGATCTGTAATTTGATATTGTGTTCTTACATTAACCGTATACCATGAGGGCGAAAACGGATTTCCATTTTCATCCTCTGCATATAAAAATGCATTGTTTTGTTGTGAAGGAGCTAAATCATCAAAATCAAACTGACCATTATATTCTAAAAAGGTATCTATCATCAATTTATCCGACGAAAATGTAAAATGCGTATTTCCAAATTGTGGAGAAACATGTCTTGAGGGAGCAGTCTCTCCATCATCAAGCTCTTCTTCTCCTCCTACAAAAGTATATCGAGAGGTAATTTTAAAATTTCTGGCAAATTCATATTTAATTCCGGCTTCAAAACCATAGATTCTGGCTCTTGCAGCATTTTGAATGGCTTGTACAGTACTAAGTTCTCCACCAAATTCGATTTGGGTTTCTCCGTTAAGGTCAAAATCTCTACGCACCAAGGCGTTATCCAGGTACGTGTAATATGTAGCCAAATCGACAGAAATATGATCTCCTATCGTTGCCGTTACTCCTATTTCACCGTTATATGCATACTCTGGCTTTAATTCTGGATTTGGAACTACCACAGAACCTGGTTCTGAATCAAAAATCTTGCCTACATCATCAATATTTGGCGCTCTAAAAGCTGTAGAAAAGTTTACTTTCCATTGTAAGATGTCATTAGGCAACCAACTCAACCCAGCTGTTCCGGTAAGAGCATCGGTATCTAAGTTTGCTTCATCAAAAGGAAAATCAAAAAACTCACTATCGAATTCTGAGTATAAAATAATCCTATTATATCGCAATCCTCCTTGAAACCTGAGTTCTTCACTAAACTTGTTTTTTAAACTGGCATATGCCGCTATAGATTGCCAGGTAGATCCATCGGGATATCTTGAAGGCGCATTAACGATCTCTCCTGTCTGAATATTGCGTTCTGAACCATCTGAAAATACATTGTTCAAAATATATTCTATTCCATAGTATAATGAGGTTTTCTTAGTAAACTTCTTTTCAAAATCTACATTAAGCGAATATGCATCTACTTGCTCCTGGGTGCTCTCTACATTACTGCTTTCTAGATTTCGATCATTTCTACTTTCTTCAAAGAATTGATACGCAGCAGTAATTTTCATTTCATCGTACATCTTATTTTGATATTTCTGAGAAACTTGAAAGTTTCCCATAAACCATCGTTGCGGCCCGTAATACCATTCGGCAGATCTTAACGTTCCGTTTGTGCGTCTGATCAAACGATCATACCTCGGATAATCTGAAGTTGTTGTATAAATAAGACCGAGATTAAAATCCCATGTTTCATTAGGCATAAAATGTACCTTTTGTAGCACATTTATTTGATCATATCCAGTAAATACTTGTCTCTCTGGATCATCATTTTGAACCACTACGTCTACCCCATTTATAGTTTGCACATATTCATTGCGCAAATAGTCATCGGGACCGTGACTCCCCATTTTAAGGTCATCAAAATCAGTATAGCTTACACTCGTCAAAAATGCCCATTTTTCTAAACCTATGTTAAAATCTACATGTCCGGTCATTTCATTACTGGCACTAGCATATCTGGCCAGGGCGTTTCCGCTAAATTTGTTCTTTCCTTCAATGGCGACCTTTGGTTGTGTCGTGTAAAAATTCATTACTCCACCAACAGCATCACTACCATACACCACAGATCCTGGTCCCAATATGACCTCGGTTCTTTCGATAGTAAACGGATCTACAGATAGTACATTTTGAACGTTCCCGCCTCTAAAAATGGCCGTATTCATACGTACTCCATCAACGGCGAGCAATAATCTGTTGGTAGAAAATCCTCTGATGATCGGGCTTCCCCCTCCTAATTGACTCTTTTGAATAAATACTTGTCCACTATTTTGTAATAAATCGGCAGAAGTCTGCGGAGTGGCAAGTGCGATATCTTCTTGAGAGATACTAACAATTTTTTGCGAGATATCTTTTTTATTCTGTTGCCATTTAGAAACAGAGATTACCACTTCAGAAAGTTGGTTTTGATCTTCTTCTAATACTACGGTACCCCCAGCATTAATAATATCAGACTTTGAAATTTTTAAAGATGTATGTAAGGTATGCGTTAAATACAATATTTCGTGATCTGAAAATTCAGAAATATTGGCTCTGCCATCAAAATCGGTGATTACTTTCCTTGATTTTTCCTGATTTTCAATAATTACATCCGGGATTGGAGTGTTAGAAGATTCACTTAAAACGGTTATATCTTGTGCGCTTAAAAACTCAAAAGAACATAAAATCAGTACAATTGTAACAAATAAACGCATTATCTTAATTAAAAATTTCGTTTAAAACCGAAAGTGATTTTGGTTTCTTAAAACCGTGCAAATGTAGTTCAAAATATACTAATAGCATAGCTAGAATATCACTTCGTAAGTTCTTTGATAATCTTATATTCATACTATCCTCAAATGTTGTGCCTAAAAACTCTTTAAATCGTAAAATATGCTCGCCTTGAGCACAATATATATTCGTACTCATTGTTTGAAAAACGCCATCCTGCATATTAAAATACTCTGATTTTATCTGGGATGTATCTGGAAAAAAACCAAGATATTGTGTAAGTTTAATTAAAAATGTAATATGAAAATTACTGATTGCATCATGCGAATCTAACCAAAGTATGGCTGTTTCTAAGTATTCGAAGAGATCCGTATTGGTTTCTTCTTCATGAATTGAATTTTTGAGAATGTCTGAGATAAAAAATACCAAAGCACTTTTTACAACATCTGTGTGTAATGAAGTAAAATGTGTTAATACTCTGGCCTCTTTTAATCGTTCCAGGGTACCTTTATTTTTATGATAAGCTTCTATCTCTAAAAGCAGTAATGGCTGAAAAAGCGAAGCGCGAATTTTCCCCTTCTTTGATTTGAGCACTCCCTTTTGCAAATAGGTTCGTAATCCGCTCGTTTTTGAAAATAGGGTAACGATTAAGTCTGCTTCACCATATCGCAAAGAGTGTATTACTATTGCCGGAGATTTAATAATCATAATACGCGAAAGTAATGAAAAACAATTTTAATTTGTTTTTACAGCGGGGTATTTAGCCAGGGATTTTTTGATAATTTTTTGAAAAAAACTTGTTCGGTTATCTGGAGAAGCATTAAGAAAAAATCGTTTCTCTGCAATCGCCTGCCATACCAATTGTCCTCTTTTTGCATCAACAAAATCAGTAGTAATTTCTAAATATGTTTGAGGCCCTCCGATTGGAATGGCTCCTCCAACACCAATGTTGACACCGCCACCGCCACTTCCAAGACCTACGCCTATACTGTTACGAGAAGGCCCTTCTTTTATGATAGTTTTAAAATCAATATAGATATCAGGAGTTTCAGATTTCATGAACCCTATGGCCTGCATGGCCGCTTCAGTTGCTGCCAGTAATCGTTTGTGATCTAATTCGGTAAGTCCAGAGTCCATTTCAGAGAAAAAACCATACGTCTTGTAGTCATCGAAGTCTTGTTGTTCATCATAGTCATGAACCACATATGTGCTTCCACAAGAGGTTACGATCAGCAGAAAAAATAAAAGAGTTATCTGTTTCATAAGCAATGCATTTCACCATAAAAATACATAAGAATAATTAAAGCCGTTTAAGAGTAGACTTAAACGGCTTTTTTTATATGAATAAAAAAGGTTATACTACGCCTTGTGCTAACATTGCGTCTGCAACTTTTACAAAACCTGCGATGTTGGCTCCTTTTACATAATCGATATATCCATCATCTTCGGTTCCGTATTCTACACACTTTTCATGAATATCATTCATGATTTGTTGTAATTTTTCGTCAACCTCTTTTCTTGTCCATTTAAAACGCAAAGAATTTTGTGTCATTTCTAATCCAGAAGTAGCTACGCCACCTGCATTTGATGCTTTTCCAGGTGCAAAGAAAATTTTAGCTTTATGAAAAGCAGCCACCGCCTCTGATGTACAAGGCATATTAGCACCTTCGCTTACACAAATACAACCATTATCTATTAAGGTTTTTGCATCGTCTCCATCTAATTCATTTTGAGTTGCGCAAGGCAAGGCAATATCACATGTAACTTCCCAGGGAGTTTTTCCTTCGTGATATTTTGCTGAAGAAAACTTATCAAGATATTCTTTTATTCTTCCTCTTTTTTCATTTTTAAGCTCCATGATAAATTCAAGTTTCTCTTCATCAATGCCATCTTCATCATAAATATACCCTGAAGAATCTGATAATGTCACTACTTTTGCACCAAGCTGAATTGCTTTTTCTGCTGCAAATTGTGCTACATTTCCAGAACCTGATATAACTACGGTTTTGCCTTCAAAAGATTCGTCTTTTGTTTTAAGCATATTTTCTGCAAAATATACAGTACCATATCCTGTAGCTTCCGGACGAATCTCTGATCCACCCCAACTTAGTCCTTTACCTGTCAACACCCCAGTAAATTCGTTGCGAAGTTTACGATATTTACCAAATAAGAATCCTATTTCTCTGGCACCCACACCTATATCACCAGCAGGAACATCAGTATTTGGGCCAATGTGTCTAAACAATTCGCTCATAAAGCTATGGCAAAAACGCATGATTTCATCATCAGATTTTCCTTTAGGATCAAAATCTGAACCCCCTTTACCACCGCCCATAGGAAGCGTAGTTAAGCTATTTTTAAATACTTGCTCAAAAGCCAAAAATTTAAGAATACTCAAGTTTACCGAAGGATGAAAACGCAGCCCTCCTTTGTACGGTCCGATAGCAGAATTCATTTGAATTCGATATCCCCTATTGACATGAATTTCTCCTTTATCATCTACCCAAGGCACACGAAACATTATGGCTCTTTCTGGTTCTACCATTCTCAGTAGAATGTTTTTACCATTATATATTTCTTTTGTAGCGATGTACGGGATTACAGTCTCTGCAACTTCTTGTACAGCTTGTAAAAACTCTGGCTCATGCACATTACGAGCTTTTACTTCTTCCATAAATGCATCTATCTTTGCTTGCATATGTTAATTAGATTAATAGATTCTTATCTAAAGGTTGATTTATTCTGTCAAATATATGATATTCTTAAAAAAACAGTGCTATTTTTTTTAATTTAATAACACTATCCTATTGCTTGTTCTAAATCTGTAATTAAATCATCTACATCTTCTATACCCACACTTAATCTTATCAAGGCGTCTACAACACCTGTCTTTTCACGTTCTTTTTTTGGAATAGAAGCATGTGTCATACTTGCAGGATGACCTGCAAGACTTTCTACCCCTCCTAAAGATTCTGCCAGCGTAAAAATCTTCAAATTTTCTACGATTTTAACTGCACTTTTATAGTCGCTCCCTTTGGTAATAAAAGAAATCATACCTCCAAAACCATCCATTTGTGCTTTGGCTATATCATGGTTAGGGTGATCTTCAAAACCTGGCCAATATACCTTTTCAACTTTAGGATGATTTTTTAAATATTTTGCTATCGCTTCGCCGTTTTCACAATGGCGTTGCATACGAATATGTAACGTTTTTATCCCTCGCAATGCCAAAAAACTATCTTGTGGGCCACAAACGGCACCACTTGCATTTTGAATGAAGTATAATTTTTCTGCAACTTCTTCATCTTTTACAATCAAGGCCCCCATAACCAAATCACTATGACCTCCTATATATTTTGTTGCGCTATGCATCACAATATCGGCTCCAAGATCTAAAGGCCTTTGCAAATAGGGTGTAGCAAATGTATTATCGACCGCAAGCAGGAGTTTATGCTTTTTTGATACCTTGGCAATCGCTTTGATATCAATTATATTCATCATTGGGTTAGTTGGAGTCTCTACCCAAATCAATTTTGTGTTATCGTTGATATGACCTGCTACGTTATCTGCATGCTCCATGCCAATAAAGTGAAATTTGATGCCAAAATCTTCAAAAATCCTGGTAAACAAACGATAGGTTCCACCGTATAAATCATTGGTAGAGATTACCTCATCACCAGGTTTCAATAATTTAAGTACTGCGTCGATTGCAGCCAATCCAGATCCAAAAGCCAATCCAAACCTGCCATTTTCAATACTCGCTAATGAATTTTCTAGTGCTTTTCTTGTTGGATTGTGTGTTCTGCTATATTCAAAACCTTTATGACCTCCAGGCGTAGTTTGTGCATATGTTGAAGTTTGGTAAATTGGAGGCATCACGGCACCATAAGCAGGATCATGTTGTTGTCCCCCGTGTATTGTTTTGGTATTAAATTTCATTAGTTTTTGTTGTTTTAATCACCAAATGCAATTTCTTTGATAAGAAAAAATTAACTTGCCCGTTTTTATGTTAAAAAACTGAACAAATGTATGATTTAATTCGCTTTAATCATATTTCAATGAATATCTTTAGTAGATGATTAACACAAAACCTGACACCTATTCAAAAATTGTTGTTTTACTAACAATTTTAATGAGTTTTTCGAACTGTACAAAGCATGAATCTTTCACTTTTGAGAAACAAAATTTGACGACAGATCAATTGCCGGATTGTAAGACTGTAGACTGCGCGTCCTTAGAAATTAATTTATTAAAAGTTGATGGTGATTCTCAAGTTTCTTCGCGTATAACTAATGAAATTGAAAAAGTCGCCTGTTCAGTTTTAAATATAGGCGAGAACAGACCCGAAGATTCTATAAAACAAGCTATGAATCAATTTAATAGTTCATATCAAAAAATGAGTGCCGAATTTCCGGATGAAATCGTTCCTTATGAAGCTAATATCGATTGTAGATTAGGTTTTCAGTGTAAAAGCGTAATCTGTATTGTTATGGATTCTTATGTCTTTACAGGAGGCGCTCATGGGTATGGTGGCGTTGCATATATCAATATTGACCCTAAAACCGGAAAACGCATTTCGAATAAAGCATTGTTCAAAAGTTATGCTGAATTTAAAGAGTATGCAGAAAAGGTATTTAGATCTACCTATGAAATTCTCGAAAGTGAATCCATTAACAGTACAGGTTTCTTTTTTGAAAATGACACATTTTCCCTGCCAGAAAACATTGGTTTTACAGAGCAAGAAGTAATTTTGTATTACAATCCTTACGAGATAAGCTCGTATGCCCAAGGAGCTATTGAGATAAAATTAGACAAGCAAGAAGTCGCTTCTTATTTTACATTTGATATTTTCTGAAATTTTTATTTGTCACTACAACCATAATGAAGGCATTCGATTAATAACTAGAGATTAAATCATCACTTCAGCAATACTGCATCTGTTTCATAAAGCCTTCTTCAATGCTAAGATATATCCCAGATGTATTCCTTCATGAAAATTATTGAAGTTCATGGCATCTTCAAGAGATTTAAGTACAAATCCGGTACTAGTTGGATACTCTTGGAAATCTTTAAACACCCCAGCTTTAATATCAATTTTGGTTTGATCCAAAGTTGAAAAAAGTAATGACTTTACCTTATCTACTACTTGTTGGGTTACGGGACCTTCAGTTTTTGTCCCTTTTTTATAGCTATTTACCATTTCATCACTAATCATCATTGATAAACCGCTTAATTTATATACCAAAAGTTGTTGTGTTACTATCACATGAGCAATATTCCAGATTAAGTTGTTGCTAAATCCTTCTGGCACCTTATTTAATTGTTCTAAAGAATGATGATCCAGAATTTTCTCTAGTAAACGACGATTCGTACGAGTGATTTCCAGTAGATGTTGCATTAGGTTCTTAATTTTTAGCCAAAAATATGAGTTTTAATTTTGAAATGAATTTCCTTTGTGATGATTTTTACATTTTAAATACCAATAGTATTTCCTCTCCTTCCGGGAAAGGATTACGGTGAGGGCTTCGATATCGAATCTTCTCATTTTAACCTTCTCTCCCTAAGGAGAAAGAACTCGAAATTAATTTGAAACCATAAAAACTATTGAAATTAATGAAAAAAATATACCACTTATCAACCTGCGATACATGTAAACGCATTATCACTACACTAAACCCTTCTTCAGCATTTGTACTGCAAGACATTAAAAGTGAACCTATTACAGAAGAGCAAATCGAGCATATGAAAAAACTTGCCGGAAGTTATGAAGCTCTATTTAGTAAAAGAGCCAGGTTATATAAAGAAAGAGATCTAAAAAACCAACAACTATCTGAAGAGGAGTATAAAAACCTAATTCTGGAGCATTATACATTTCTAAAGCGCCCAGTGATCGTTTTGGAGGATCAAATTTTTGTAGGTAACAGCAAAAAAGTGGTCGAAGCAGCAAATACTGCTATCAATGGATAAAAGAACCGCTGCCTTACTCGCTGCTTTTGGAGCTAGTTTGATCTATGCGATCAATCATACGGTAGCCAAAGGGGTTATGCCAACGTATATCAAACCTTTTGGATTTATATTATTGAGAGTCCTAGGTGCGGCCATTTTATTTTGGATAGCATCAATTTGGGCTCCTAAACAAAGAATTGAAAAGAGTGACTGGCCAAGAGTAATTGCCTGTGCAATTTTTGGAATGGTAATTAATATGCTTATGTTTTTTAAGGGGTTGCAGTTATCGACGCCCATAAACAGTTCGGTTATGATTACGATCTCTCCTATTTTAGTCTTTTTATTATCTGCAATTCTTATCAAAGAGAAGATTACTTTGTTAAGAACTTTAGGCATATTATTAGGTTTTTCAGGCGCTTTAGGTCTTATCCTTTTTGGAGCAGAATTACGTCAGGATGCCCCTAATATTCCTTTGGGAAATACTTTATTTATTATTAATGCTGCTTCATATGCACTGTATCTGGTATTGGTAAAACCATTAACTGCAAAATATCACTCTTTTACGCTAATGAAGTGGTTCTTTTTAATCGGTGTGATCATTAATTTCCCGATTACAATTTCAGAATTCAACGAAGTGCAATGGTCTTCTTTACCGTTTGATGTTATTCTGGTCATGGCTTTTGTAGTAATTGGCACTACATTTTTTACCTATTTATTAAATGTATTTGCATTAAGAACGCTAAAGGCTTCGACTATTGGAGCATTTATCTATTTACAGCCTCTATTAGCTATTAGTTTTGCTATGGTTATGGGCGCAGACTCTTTGAACGTCGTAAAAATCGTATCAGCATTATTGGTTTTTTTGGGAGTCTATCTGGTCACCAGAAAACCGAAAGCATCAGACTAAATCGACTGGTTTTTTGCTAAATCTTCGTGTATCTTCTTTGGTAAGTATTCTAAAATTCTCTGGACGTTCAATTTTGTCTAAAATCTTACGCATTTCTTCTGGTAAAGAAATTAATTTTCGAGTACCGAGATCCAGCCATGCACCCATCATCTCACATTGGGCAAAATTTCTTCCTTTATGATCATAAAAATAATGTCTGAATTCATAAAACATACCGTCTTCGCTCAAACCTGAAATTTCTAGAGAAACTTTTACCGGCCTTCCATAAAAAACTTCCTTGAAATAGTAAATATGCTCATAAAAGACTACAGGACCAATATTAAAAGTACCCAATAATCGTTGATCAAATCCACTTTCCGATAAAAATGACATCCGTGTATGAGCCGCAAATTCTATATACGATTTATTGGCCAAATGGCGATTAGCATCAATATCATTCCATCTAATCTCAAAATCTTTTATATACATATCCCCTGGTTTTAGAATTACAAAATTACGAAAGATTTTATTATGCGCGCATAATAAATAAGGTGAACAATTACTAAGATAATACTAATTAACAATAAAGTAACTACATCATCCTTGTTATCAAATGCTTATCGTATTATCTTATATAAAAATTTATACAATGAGTCTAGAAAAATATTACACATTAGGAAAAACCGGATTAAGAGTGAGCAGATTAGCGCTGGGGACTATGACTTTTGGCGAAGATTGGGGCTGGGGTAGTGAAAAAAAAGCCGCAAAAGAGATTTTTGACCGCTATATTGACGCTGGTGGTAATTTTATCGATACCGCAGACCTCTATACCAATGGAAATAGTGAAAAAATGGTAGGAGAATTCGTAAAGGATCGCAACCTTCGTGAAAAAGTAGTAATTGCCACCAAATTTAGCTATAATAATGATCCTGGTAATCCAAACGCTGGAGGAAACAGCAGAAAACATATTACACATGCAGTCGAAAACTCACTAAAAAGATTGGATACAGAATATATAGACCTTTACTTCTTGCATACCTGGGATATGCTTACTAAACCAGAAGAAGTTATGCGTACTCTTGATGATTTGGTAAAACAAGGTAAAATTTTACATGTGGGACTAAGCGACATCCCGGCATGGTATGTAAGCCGGGCCCAGACTATTTCAGAGTTCAGAGGTTACGAACCGGTCTCTACAATGCAGTTAGAATATTCTTTAGTGGAACGAAATATAGAAAAGGAATTTATCCCTCTAGGCCAGGAAATGGGAATAGGTACTATGGTATGGAGCCCATTGGCAAGTGGATTATTATCAGGTAAATATAAACCTTCAGAAGGAGGTATCGATGGAGAAGGAAGGTTGAAAACCATGGAGGGTAGTAATAATAAAGCTTTTGATAAAAACACAGAGAGAAATTGGAAAATTGTAGCTACACTTGAAGAGGTTGCTAAAGAAATTAATCAGCCCATGGCTAGTGTCGCTTTAAACTGGGTTGCTAATCGACCAGGTATTTCTAGTGTAATTATTGGTGCTACCAAAATGCATCAACTTGAAGAAAATCTAAAAGCTTTGGATTTTGATATTCCACATGATCTAAAACAAAAACTAAAAGAAGCTGGTAATCCAGTAACCGAGTTTCCGTATTCATTTTTTGAACCAGAAATGCAAGCAATGCTTACTGGTGGAGCCAAGGTAGGACACAAACCTAAGAGTTATTGGAGCGATGTGAGTATTGAAGCACAACCTGCTGGTGTTTAAAAAACAAAGAAATGATTTAGAACTACCGGTTTTTTGTACAAAACCGGTATTTTTATAGGTATACCTTTTAAAACATGAGTGAGGATTCGAAAATTAAAGCCTACGATAAGCTCTCTGACCTGTATGCTGATGAAAATGTTGGACAACGTATTGTTCAGGATACTGATTTTACCATTCATCGTATGGAAAACGTACATCACAAGCCAGTACAATCACCCATTTTTAGAGCAAACTACTTTTCGTTTGTACTGATCAAAAAAGGGAAGAGTTTCTATACCATCGATGATCACAAATTTTATACAAAACCTCACACTTTATATTTTACAAATCCTGGCCATTTAAAATCTTTTGGAATCGAAAAAGTAGTACACGGATTTATAATTACCTCATCAGAAGAATATTTGAAAGAGCATATCCATAACTCAGTCTTTGATGAATTTTCTTTTTTATTAACCGAAATGGTACCTCCTTGTTTTCTTGATCAATTAAAATTCGAAGAACTAAATCAATTAGCAGAACAAATTCTTGAAGAGCAAGAAAAAAAATCAACATTGCGACATAAAATTGTAAGTTCTCTTTTTATGGTCTTCTTATTGAAAATTAAAGAATATCTGTTAAAAGATGATTCTTTTAAACTAGCTTACGATCGCGATAGTCAGATTGTAAATCAATTTAAAAAAGATCTTGAAAGTACGTTTCGGTCAGATTCATTAAAAAATGGTGCTTTACAGGTAGCCACTTTTGCAGAAGCACAACAATTGCATCCGGCATATTTTTCTACCGTTGTAAAAACCAAAACCGGAAAATCTGCTAATCGCTGGATACAGGACAAAACTATAGCCGAAGCCCAGGCATTACTTTCAAAATCTTCGATTGCCGTAAAACAGATTGCGTATCGATTAGGTTTTAATGAACCCACACATTTTTCAAAATTCTTCAAAAAACTCGTAGGTACTACTCCAAATCAGTATCGAAATCAAAAGTGAGTATGTAGTTTATTGTTAATAGTTCATAGCTTTTATACGACCCTCTATACTGATCAAAAGTTAGTGACTAAGAACTAGTCTAAAAAATATACCATTCTTCCTAAAAAATATGCCTTTATGCGCTTGGTTTTCTTAAGGATATTTGCGATGTAATTAATATTCAACCCGTCGCTTCGAGTGATTTCGCCCTTGAGAGAAATAGTATCGAGAAGGTCTCTAAAGAAACCAGATTTTGATACACCTCATGTTGATCGACACTCGACCTGACGATTAAAAAAATATAATATCATGAAAACTTTAGAAAACAAGATCGCATTGGTTACAGGAAGTAGCCGTGGACTAGGAAAAGAAATGGCTATTAGATTGGCACAACAAGGAGCGGACATTTTGGTAACCTACAACTCAAACCAATCACAAGCAGATGAAACCGTAAACGAAATTGAAGCCCTGGGTCAAAAAGCAGCTGCTTTTCAGTTAAATGTAGGCGAAGTTTCTACTTTTGATGCTTTTTTCTCAGAAATTAAAACCAGTTTAGAGCAACATTGGGGCGCCTCAAAATTTGACATCTTAGTGAATAACGCAGGTATAATTGCACATCAGATGGTAGCCGAAACTTCAGAAAGTACATTTGATAGCCTAATGAACATACAGCTCAAAGGACCTTTCTTTATCACACAAAAAGCGCTTGAACTACTTAACGACGGTGGAAGAATTATCAACGTTTCTACGGGATTAGCACGTTTTTCTATTCCTGGATATGGTGCCTATGCCGCAATGAAATCAGGTATCGAAGTATTTACCCGTTATCTCGCCAAAGAAATCGGAAGTCGACAAATCACCGTAAATGTAATAGCTCCCGGTGCTATTAATACTGATATGAATAAAACTGCTCTTGAAAACAATCCTGAATTAGAAAAGATGCTATCATCGGTAACCGCCTTGGGCCGTGTCGGAGTAGCAAAAGATATAGGTGGTGTAGTTGCTTTTCTGGCCAGCGAAGATGCACGTTGGATTAACGGTCAAAGAA
This sequence comes from uncultured Aquimarina sp., assembly GCA_947497175.1. Classification (GTDB taxonomy): domain Bacteria; phylum Bacteroidota; class Bacteroidia; order Flavobacteriales; family Flavobacteriaceae; genus Aquimarina. The sequence continues at coordinate 609,180 of CANMFM010000004.1, forward strand.
TTGAAGCTTCTGGCGGAATGTTTTTATAAAAATTTAGTATGGTCTGTAAAAATCTATAGAATACTATCCCCATGAAAAAAAAGGTTGCCTGATACAGGCAACCTCTTTTCAAACAATCAAATTATGAAAGCATCACTTATAGAAAACCATAAGGGGAACTTAGCGGTTTCTATGTAATTTTTTTATACAGTTTTTCTTTTCTTTTACTTAATTGATCTTTTAAATCTCGTATTGTGTTATTAATGGCATATTCAAAACTAACCTCATCAGATGATGCATAAATTCTTGGCCCTGGGAGACTAAGTCTAATTCCGCAGATGTTTCCTTTCTCAACATCTTTTTCTTCTTTTTTAAAGAATACATCAGCTCTAATAACAAAGGGATATTTATTCCCTAATTTTTCTAATCGTTTAAGAGCAAAAGCTTCTAAATAATTGCTTGTGTTTACATTTTGATATTCAAAAACTGTTTTCATATGTATTCCATTTTGTATGATACTCTGCATGCATCGTGTTTATGTTTTTAGATTTGGATGATCCCGTTTAGTCTTCGGTCTATCTTTCTCTTTTTCTGAGTAATCTGTTTCATGACATCCATTAAGTAAGGGTCTCTTGTCTTTTTATAAATTTCATTAATTCGCAACACTAATGACTTTGCTTCTCTTGACGCATAAACCTTATCGCTGGTTGTCATATGTGACATTCTTCTTTTCTTAAATTCTAGTGCTTTTTTTAATATTTCCATATCTATTGTTTTATAATTGGACTACTCATCTGTATCTATCAAGAATGGAGTCTTACCATCGGTAACAATAATTTTGCTATTAGGTGACTCTGATAATTTATTAAATGCTTCGATACTTCTGATCTTAATAATCTCTTTTGTTAATCCTTCAGAAAGTATTTTTTGAGCATCGCGCTCTCCTTCTGCATTAATTATTTTTCTATCTGCTTCCAATTTGGCTTGATCTATTACAAATTTCATTCGCATGGCATCCTGTTCGGCTTGTAATTTTCTTTCTATTGAATTGGCAAGTCCTCTTGGTAATTGTATACTTTTCATTAAAACTGCAATTAATTCAATACCATTTGCCTGTTTTTCTAAATTAGTTTTCATTTTATTTTTTATCTCCTCTTCGATTGTAGCTCGCATACCTGAATGCATATCTTTTGCAAAAAACTGTGCACACACGTCTGAAGATGCTGATCTAAAAACGCTGGTGATTATCGATTCATAATCTCTGCCCAAGTTTTCTAAAACACTTGGAATTTTATCCTTTTCTAATCGATAAAGGATTGATATTTCTGAGTTAACACTAAGCCCTTCTTTGCTTGGCAAGCTCAGAATCAATTTTATGTTATTTGTTTGGGTAGATTCTTTTATAATCTTACTAACCAAAGGATTATACATCACTGTTCCTTGTGTAGAGACCTTGTCAGAAAACTTACCCAACGTTTGTTTTACTCCTGCTTCGCCAGGCCTAATTACTGCACAGTTACTAAGTAACATCCCTACTCCGATCAACATTCCAAGAGGTATTCTCATAGCTACATTTTTAAATGAAACATTCTGACAACTTATACATCTTCTACTTATATTTTTAATCGTATGCCAAAGCCTTCAAAATCATTGGCATCTATTGGAAAAAAGTTTTTTACCATTCTTACTTTTTGAAGATTTTTGAACTTCTTATCCCAATGGCCTTGGTATGACATACTCGATGAATCTGATGTTTTTGATTGTACCAGAGCTCTTACAGAATACTCGTTGCAAATCCTTTCATTTATTCGGTCTAATGCTACATTAAATCGAATAATGTCATTATTTTTAATATCCTTGTGTAAATATTCTAGATTTTGAGACAAATAAGAAATCACTTTATAAGAATTACATTGATGATAGGTATAATGCTTCAGAACGATATTTTTTCTATTGACATCGACCTTACATAAGTCTTTAGAATTATACCCTCGATGTTGCTTGATTATCGCAGTACTTAAATCTTCAAATGAGGTTGTAATACAATATGATAAAGGTTTATCGGTAGCATATAAAAACAGAGCATCTAAAGTTTCCAGTACCGTAGCATTTCCATTTCCACAAACAAACATTATTACGAGTATACTTAGGAACTTTCTCATGTTTTCTATATTTGTAGTTACACAATCATTTTAATGTTTTAGTAATTGATTTACACAATATTATAAAAAGTTTTTCATATATTTTTATTTATATTTGTAATCATTTACATAAAATAAATTTATGAATTACACTTTACATCAATTACAGATTTTCTTGAAAATAGCTGAAAAAGAAAGCATCACAAAAGCTTCAGAAGAATTGCATCTCACCCAGCCTGCAGTATCCATTCAGCTTAGAAATTTTCAAGATCAGTTTCCTATTCCGCTAACAGAAGTTATCGGTCGGAAACTGTATATTACAGATTTTGGTAAAGAAATTGCTCTTGCGGCGCAAAAGATACTTGATGAGGTAAATCAAATAACTTATAAAACTACTGCTTATCAAGGTCAATTATCTGGGGTATTAAAAATTTCTGTAGTTTCTACCGGAAAATATATTATACCCTATTTCTTGTCAGATTTTATGAAACTGCACGAAGGAGTTGATTTGGTACTAGATGTTACCAATAAGGAACGTGTTATCCACAGTTTAGAAGAAAATAATGTTGACTTTTCATTGGTTTCTGTATTACCCAAGCATCTACAAATAGAAAAAACTAAGCTTATGGAAAACCAACTATTTTTAGTAGGAAATAATTCCGAAAATTTTAGCAATAAAACGTACAGTAAATCTATACTCACAAAACTGCCTTTGATTTATAGAGAAAAAGGATCAGGTACAAGGCATACAATGGAAAAATATTTAGAACAAAACAATATTCCTGTAAGAAAAAAAATGGAACTCACCTCTAACGAAGCTGTAAAACAAGCTGTTATTGCGGGATTAGGATATTCGATAATGCCACTTATCGGTATTCGTAATGACCTGGAAGCTGGTCGTTTACAGATAATACCCGTTAAAGGTTTTCCTATAAAATCAATTTGGAACCTAATATGGCTAAAAAACAAAAAATTCTCACCTGTGGCTCAGGCCTTTTTGGATTATGTAGATGAAAATAAAGATCAAATCATTAAGAATACATTTAATATCTTAAACGAGTAAGATACAAATCTTAAATTAATCCTTTTATCATCTTATTACAACACAAGGTTCCCTTGCAAAAAGAGAACCTGTGGTATACATCTGACACCCGTACTACTTCAGGCTTTGCAGGTGTAGGTTATGAAACTATCTTCTACGTAAAAAACAGAGGATACTCTGATTTAAACCATTTGTACAATGCAAAGATATAGCGGTAATCCTACCGTAATGTTAAAGGGAAAAGTAACAGCAAGTGCCATAGGTACATAGAGCCCCGGATTAGCCTTTGGTGCTGCTAATCGCATAGCCGCGGGAACCGCAATATAGGAAGCACTGGCAGCAAGTATAGATAGTAAAAATCGATTTCCTATACTTTCAATAAACATACTACTAATAAAGGCAACGGCTATACCATTAACAAGTGGAATTACAATTGAAAACACGGTTGCAAACCAACCTTTCTTCAAAAATGAAGATATTTTCTTTCCACTGGTAATCCCCATATCAAGAAGAAATACAGCCAAAAAGCCTTTAAAAATATCTGTGGTAAATGGTTTTATTCCTTCTGCTTGTTGTTCGCTCGCAAGAAACCCTATAACAAGGCTACCAATAATTAGAAGAACACTGCCATTGGTTAAGGCATGTTTTAAAACCTTTCCCAGCGGTATTGCATCTTTTTTATTCTTATTCATTATAGACATTAAAAGAACGCCAACCATGATCGAAGGCGCCTCCATAATGGCCATTACGGCAACCATATGGCCACCAAAAGGGATTTGCTCTATCTCTAAAAATGAAAGTGCGGTAACAAAGGTTACCGCACTTACTGATCCGTAGGATGCAGCAATCGCACCCGAATCAGAGATATTGTATTTTTGCCTCAATATAAAGAATGTATACAACGGTACAATGAGTGCTAACAATACACCAAAGCCTAGTGACCAAAAAATTTCTGCGCTTAATTCGCTATGCGAAAGCTCTTGCCCGCCCTTAAAGCCAATAGACAACAGCAGATAAAATGAGATAAACTTTGAAGAGCTTTCTGGAATTTCTAAGTCACTTTTTAGTCGTACTGCAATAATTCCAAGAAAAAAAAACAGTAATGCAGGATTAGTAAGATTGTCTATTAATAAATGTAAATCCATAAAATAGTATCTCTGATTATATAATTAGGTATAGTGTATTATTCTACTGATTTTAAACTAAAGTAATTTGGATATCGCTTTCAATCTTTAGCGCTACTCCTTCTTTTTTGGCTTCCAAAATTAGTTCTTTGATAACCTCTTTTGCTTTGATCAGTTCATCCATTCTATTGTATAAATGAGGGGTCTCATCATCACAATTTTGCTCAATAATACTAAGCCTTTGTAGTTTATGAAAGTTAATTTTCTTATCGATAATGGTGTTTAAGATATCTGAAGCTTCAGATGGAGTAAAGGTTCCGTCTAATAATTTAATTTTTTGATCCGTAAGTGTCATAATTTTGAATTTTAATAATTATTGAATTTTCTTTTTTATATATACTTTTCTAAGCTTTTGACTGGTATCCAAATTTTTGAAAGCACAAGCACAGATTATAATAAAACTACTTACCAGCAGCTCATTCAAAAATAGATTTTCGCGTAGCGAAGACAGAAAAAATGGAATTATAAGTAGTAGTATTAATAGATAAGCATAGGTGTTTCTCATACGTGTTTTTTTGAGTTTAACTATTTAATTTTATTTCGTTATTCCATACAATTTTATATTAATCGCATACAAAAGTGAGAATACTAGTTCATATATTTTTATTTATATTTATAATGATTAGCATAACATAATTTTATGTTTTTTAAATCATACTACGGAGCAGTATAACCTATTCTCTATAAAATCAACCACTTAACACCCTTTACATGATACATAAAGTTTAACTTATACATGGGTTCATTTTATGGATTTCTGACATAGCGTATTTTACGTGATATGTACGACGATAGGTAAAAATTTCTGAATTAAATTCATAAGGCTTTGAAAACCTCAGTAGTCTTCTTATTTTAGATCAAAAATCACACATGTACATTAAACGAAATATTGGTTGGGGGCTTATTCTTCGATATGCCTGGAAAAATCTCATTTTTTTCATACTATACACCACGGGGATTTTTTCTGTATATTATTTCCTAAACTGGACATTTATTGATATTCCGTTTCAGCCTTTGTCGGTTATTGGTATTGCGGTTGCTTTTTATATTGGTTTTAAAAATAGCCAGAGTTATGATCGATTTTGGGAAGCCAGGAAAATTTGGGGAGGTATTGTAAATTATTCTCGTACCTGGGCCAATCAAGTACTAAATCTGGTTAAAGATGATCATAACACAAAAAGCGTTTTAATTCATCGTCATATCGCATGGATCAATGCGCTTAGAATACAGTTGCGACAACCCACTTCATTCTCTCTCAAAGAAAATGCAGCCGTGGAGATGCTTTTCAAAAAACATGGAGAGCAAAAACCTGCCTGCGATGCGACTAAAGCGTTTGTTTCTGATGAAGAATATATTGATTTACTGAAAAGAAAAAATACGGCTACGCATATTGTAAAAAATCAAGCGCTGCACATCAAAAAATTAATTGGCGAAGAAAAAATAACGGAATTCGACAAACAACTTTTTCATGGTGTTCTTGAAGAATTGTATAACCTTCAGGGAAAATGTGAACGTATCAAAAACACACCGTTTCCTAGGCAATATGCCTATTTTAGTACTGTTTTTACCTGGATTTTTGTGTTGCTTCTACCTTTTGGGATGTTGAATGTATTCGAATCCGAACTCCAAGATATGCGCCAAGATATTCGTCCCTGGTTTATCTTTTTAATGATCCCTTTGTCTGTATTAGTATCCTGGATATTTACCACTATGGAAAAAATAGGAAGTAATAGCGAAGATCCTTTTGAAGGACGCATAAATGACGTGCCTATGACAGCCTTATGTAGAACGATAGAAATTGACCTACGAGATATGTTAGATGAAGAAAATCTACCAGAAAAAATAGCTCCAAAAGATAATATCTTATATTAATGCCAATACGTAACGCTTCCTATACCCCTCCTTTATTATTTAGAAACAGTCATATTTCTACGATTTACCCTACAATTTTTAGGAAAGTAACTGGGATACACCAAAAACGAGAACGGGTTGAGCTCGATGATGGTGATTTTATTGATTTGGATTGGAGTTATGCGAAATCACAAAAATCAAAAAAACTTGCTATTATTATTCATGGTTTAGAGGGCAATGCTCAACGCCAATATATCTTGGGTCTTGCCAAACATCTAAATCAAAATGATTGGGATGCAGCAGCGGTTAATCTCAGAAATTGTAGTGGCGAAATGAATCGGTTATATCGATCTTATAACGCTGGGGTGAGTGATGACCTGGATAAAATAATCAAACATATTAATACGGCAAATGACTATCCCTCGATTTCGATATGTGGGTTTAGTTTGGGAGGTAATATAACCTTAAAGTATTTAGGCGAAGAAAGATCTATCCCTTCTAACATAAAGGCTGGTGTGGCAATTTCGGCCCCTTGCGACCTTTATGACTCACTGCTGGCGATTAATAAATCTACTAATTTTATTTACAAAAATCGATTTATACGACATCTCAAAGCGAAATTACTTGAGAAGCAGGTCGTATTTCCTGATAAGATAAGTATTGAAGACATCAGGGCCTGCACAACTCTTATGGATATCGACGATTTGTATACCAGTAAAGCCCATGGATATACAAATGCCCTTGATTATTACACGAAGTGTAGTAGTAGACAGTTTCTGAAAAATATCCAAATCCCAACCTTAATTATTAATGCACAAAATGATTCGTTCCTGGGGGATCAATGTTATCCCATCGAAGAAGCCAACGAAAATTCAAATCTTTTTTTAGAAATTCCGAGTTATGGGGGACATGTTGGCTTTTTCCTTCCGGGCAAAATCTACTACAACGAGTCGGGAACCCTCGATTTTTTCGAAAAATCACTTACGAATAACGTCTAAAAGAAGGTTTTTTCTTACTTATAGAAATATCTAAACAAGTGTTAAGCCACTGTTAAGGTTTTATGAAGAGTATTTCATTCACTTGATCGAAAATGTTTTGTTTACTAACAATATTTTAAGAGTTTTGGTCGTTTCTTGAAATTCCTTCAAGGAAAATAACTAAATGCTAACTCAAACTCAATAAAAATGAAAAAAAGCTACAGAAGCCTTATTTCAACTTTTGGCTTCACGGGGAACTCGGCCAAGGGAATGGGTATCGTTGTTTTTACAACAATGCTACTCGTATCAGCCGGCCTTTTTGCACAAACACCTGCACAAAGAGCGGCTATGGCTCAAGAAAGTAACCTTTCGAAATTAAATCAATTACAAACTGAAGCTGCAGACAAAGCTGCTTTTCAAAAGAAACAGGCATTAGCTGCTGCCAGATTAAATGGATGGCAGATAAAAATGACTAATCAAGATGGAAGTTTTTCAGAACTGCATCGAGTAGCCTATGATGAAAAGGGCAAAATGCACCCTATTTATAAAACAACTTTTAATGTAGCTGCCGCCAGGTCGACCAGAGCGAACCACCTTAATGGAGGTGGATCTTTAGGACTAAACTTAGACGGGCAAAATATGACTGCTTACGTATGGGACGGTGGTCATGCTCGTATCACGCACCAGGAGTATGATGGACCGGGAGGAAACAATCGTGTTTCTGTAGAGGATGCGTCAACTGAAGGAGGTACACAACTTAATTTTCACGCAGCCCATGTAACCGGAACTATTGTTGCTTCGGGAGTACAAGCTAGCGCAAAAGGAATGGCTTCTCAGGCTAAAGTAAGAGGATATATGTGGAATAATGATGTTGCCGAAGCTACTGCCGCAGCATCTAACGGAATGTTACTTTCTAACCACTCCTATGGTTTTAGAAGCGATTTGGTTCCTGACCAGTATTTTGGAGCGTATATAGACGAATCTGAAGCATGGGATAATGTAATGTTTAATGCACCGTTTTACCTTATGGTAGTTGCGGCAGGTAACGATGGTAACCAAAATTCATACAACGGAGCTCCACTTGATGGAAATTCTTCATATGATAAACTAACAGGACATTCTACTTCAAAAAATAACCTGGTTGTTGCCAATGCACAAGATGCAAATGTAAATAACGACGGTACACTAGTAAGTGTATCAATCAATAGCTCTAGTAGCGAAGGACCAACCGATGATTATAGAATCAAGCCTGATATTACAGGTAACGGTACTGGTGTATACTCTACTTACGAGAGTAGTGATACGGCTTATCAAAGTATTACTGGTACTTCTATGGCTTCGCCAAATGTTACCGGTTCTCTTTTATTGTTACAACAGCATTATAATAACCTAAACGGAAACTTTATGAGAGCTGCAACACTAAAGGGTATAGCTTTGCATACTGCCGATGATGCTGGACCTTCTGGACCTGATGCCGTATATGGTTGGGGATTGATGAATACAAAAGCTGCCGCCGAAGCAATATCTGCTAACGGAAGCGAAGCTAAAATTGAAGAATTAACGTTAACCGATGGTCAAACGTATACCATTACGGTAGATTCTGATGGAGTTAACCCGTTAATGGCCTCTATTTCCTGGACAGACAGACCTGGTACCGCTACAACAGCGACTAATTCTAACGCAGCGGTTCTAGTTAACGATTTAGATATCAGAGTAACTAAAGGAGCCACGACATATAACCCTTACAGACTAACAGGGGTTACTACAAACGGAAAAGGAGATAACACTGTAGATCCATATGAAAGAATTGATGTTGCTGGTGCTACCGGTTCTTATACCATTACAGTTACACATAAAGGTTCTCTTACAGGAGGAAGTCAAAACTTCTCTCTTGTCGTTACCGGACTAACAGGGACTCCAGTGGTTTGTAATGCTACCGTACCTACGGGAGTGAGTACGTCTAACATTGGATTTGATAAGGCTACCATAAGCTGGACTGCTGTTCCGGCTGCAACATACGACCTAAGATATCGAGTTGCAGGAACATCTGCATGGACGACTAATGCCGTTAATGGCGCTTCTTCAAACATAACGGGATTGACCGAATTAACATCTTATGAAGTTCAGGTAAGAAGTAAGTGTGATGATGGTACAACTTCTGCTTATAGTAGTACTACTACATTTGCTACTACAGAATTCCAACTAATATATTGCGACTCTAACGGACAAAGTGTTGCTGATGAGTATATTGGCCGAGTTCAATTAGAAACTATCGATAATGCTACAGGAGCTGGCGCTGGGGGATATAATGATTTTACATCAATCTCTACTAGCTTAGCTAAAGGTAGTGATTACACCATCTCTGTTACTCCAACATGGACAGGCACTCAATATAACGAAGGATACGGTGTTTGGATCGATTATAACCAAAACGGTGACTTTACAGACGCAGGTGAGCTCGTATTTACACAGTCACCTACACAAACTACACCGGTAAGCGGTACATTTACTGTTCCCACAGGAGCGAAAGACGGAAATACAAGAATGCGTGTTTCTATGAAGTATAATGGGACCCCTACATCATGTGAATCTTTTGAGTATGGAGAGGTTGAAGATTACACTGTTACTATAGGAGGAGCAACTGCAGATACTCAGGCGCCAACTGTACCAGCCGGTTTAGCAGCATCTAATGTTACCGAAACTACGCTAACTTTAGACTGGAATGCTTCTACAGACAATGTAGGTGTAACTGGTTATGATGTATATCAGGGAAATACTGTAATAGCAACCGTAACGGCTACTACTACAAATGTAACTGGATTAACTGCTAATACAGCGTATCAGTTTAGTGTAACAGCAAAAGATGCTGCAGGAAATGAGTCTGCTGCAAGTACCGTATTAAATGTTACTACTTCAGGAGCTACAGGTACAGGATGTACTTCGGGTATTACCGTTTTTCCATATAATGAAGGTTTCGAAAATACATTAGGAGCGTGGACACAATCTACAGCAGATGATATAAACTGGACAATAGACGCAAGTGGAACTCCATCAAGAGGAACAGGACCCTCTAGTGCTACGCAAGGATCATATTATATCTTTGTTGAAGCATCAGGAAACGGAAGTGGATTCCCAAATAAGCAAGCTATTTTAAATTCTCCTTGTTTTGATCTTAGTGGTCTTTCAGAAGCTAGCTTCACATTTAGTTACCATATGTATGGTGCTGCTGATATGGGAAGTATCGCCGTAGATGCTAGTACAGATGAAGGTGCAACCTGGACAACTATCTGGAGTGAAACCGGTAATAAAGGAAATACTTGGTTAGATGTTAGTATAGATCTTGCTGCCTATATTGGTGGTGGTGTTCAATTACGTTTTAACAGAATTACAGGATCTACATGGCAAGCAGATATTGCACTTGATAATGTATCTCTTACCAGTACTTCTGGCGGAGGATCTGTAGATATCTGTGAAGGTGTGGCTCCTTGGAGTAGCACTGCAAGCTACCAGGCAGGAGACCGTGTTACTTATCAAGGTAGTTTATATGAAAGAACTGCAACAGGATGGACAAATCTTGGAGCCTGTGGTACGACAACAGCGTTTGCAACAACTTCTGATGCCAAAGGACCACCGGTTAACGGTTCTATAAAAGCATCATTAAGTGCCTATCCAAATCCTGCAACATCATATTTGAATGTTTCTGTTAGTAACTCTGAAGCTGTGATATACGAGCTATTTAACTTAAGGGGGCAAATAATGGATCGCGGTACGTTTACCAAAACTAAAACTATAGATGTTAACGGGTTACCTGCCGGACATTATATATTAAGTGTTGGTGATAAAATGAAACATATTATTGTTAAGAAATAAACCCATAAATAACCAAATTCTAAAAACCCTGAAACATCAAGTTTCAGGGTTTTTTGTTTATCCACCACATCTAAAGTTGCTCTATTTCCCATTTTAAACGTACGCTTACTGTATATGTACTCATGCGCCCCTATTTTTTTTCGTATTTCCAGATCCGCCCTTTACTTTCGTCTTTATAAAATCAATTTAAAATCGAACATATGACATTTTTAAAAACAGTACTCCTGGGTTACATTGTATTTCTTTCTAGTCTTGCGCTACATGCACAGTCTAACATCAAATCGTATTCCTTTAAAAAAGGAGAAATTCTGGATATTCTCTTGCTTACTACAAAACCCGAAGGAAATGCCTTATTCAAAAAATATAGAGAAACTGCCATTCCTATAGGCGTAAGAAGAAGTTATCAACCTCTTCCTGGATTTAAAATAACAGAAACGACACAAGGAAACATACAACCAACAAGTTTTTTACTCGGAAAATGGAACGACCTACAAAATCGAGAGGCGTTTATTGCCGAAATCGAAACCTTTGTTCCAGATTTTCATAAACAACGTAGAGATATTTGGTCTATTTTTAATCTGGTCTATTATGAAATACCTAATGATATTTCGTTCAAAATAAATAAAGACAATTATATCGTGGCCACTGCCTATTGGAAAAAGAACTCGGAATCCTTTAAAAAATTTAAAAAAGAATGGCTGCAGAAAGCCAAAGCCAATGGCGGAAAAAACGTATTAGAACTTACCAATGGAAAATCTCCGGTTGGATATTATTACAACCCAGATTATTTGGTGATTACTCAATGGGAGAACAAAGCATCTTTTGAAGCTTTTTATAAAGAAAATCTTTCAATGAATCATCAAGGAGTACAACATGTTAATCAGTTTGTGATTAACTAATGTAAGGCACTAGTTATACTTCTTTGATATCAAAATCATGATCATTTCTTCTTAGGGAAAAGACCAATGATAGGCTTTTTCATATAGAAACACCCATCTTGTAACTTTTTCCCTAAGAAGAACTAACTTAAGTTAACTATTTTAGAGCCATATAAACCGCTTACTTAAAAAAATTTGTATGCAATCTTTTTTGAATCAACTTGTCTACTTCGGTTATTTTCAAAGTATATTTTTATTGTGCATTTACCTCTTTTCGGCAAAAAACAGAAAAAACATCAATGGATATGTTGCTTTTTTTGTAGTTGTTTTAGCGATTGGTTTATCTGGACGTGTTTTATATATATCAGGCCTATTTGATCAGGAATATAGATTAGTTACTTTTTCAGAGTTTGCCACGCTATTATTTGGCCCCACTGTATATCTCTTTACTAGATCTTCGTTGCTAAATCAATATTTTTCGTACAAGGATATTCTTCATTATGTGCCAGCGATTTTTTATAATATTGCGGTTACCCTTCTCATTATATTACCTTCAGATGAGGTATTGAAAACTCGAATAGAAAGTGGAGAACAATATCGAATTATCCTACTGCTGGTAGGTGTGGGGTTACTTTTTAATATTACATATTATATTCTAGGTTTTCATATTTTTTTAAAGTTCAAAAAAGAGATACAGAATGAAGTTAGCTATTCTCTAAAGACGCAATTTTTTCTAAATTTTCTAATTGCTATAGGAATTTGTCTTTTCTGTTGGTTCGCCATGTATCTTTTAAGCATTCTAGGATATCAGGTACTTAATAGAGCAACATGGCAGGTTATATGGTTAAGCATTGCTTGTATCATCCTTTTTATAGCTTTTTATGGTATGAAAGAACCTCAACTGTTTAAAATTACACCCTTGATCATGTCAAAAAAGTATACTCAATCGAAGTTGTCTGCAACAGATCTCGATCGATTAAAATTACAGTTAGAAGCCTTGATGCAAGAAAAGAAACCCTATCTAAATAACAAATTACTCAAAGCCGAACTTGCCAAAATGCTTGGTGTTAGTAATCCCGAAATGGCTCGCCTGCTTAACGAAAATATCGGTATGAACTTCTTTGAATATGTAAATTACTATAGGATTAAGGAATTTGTAACGCTTGCAACATCAGAAAAAGCAAAAAATCTTACTTTTTTTGGATTAGCTCAAGAAGCAGGGTTTAATTCTAAAACAACATTTAATAAATCATTTAAAAAACTGATGGGTACTTCGCCATCAGAATATTTTAACAATCAATCATCTTAAATATCATGTATAAAAATTTATATACCACGTACATACTTGCTATATTATTTTCGGCATCCTCTTTTGCACAATTAAAAACCCCTGCGGCTAGCCCATCTGCCAAAGTGATACAAACTGTTGGTCTTACCGACATCGAAATTCATTATTCTCGTCCGGGCACCCGAGACCGCACTATCTTTGGACCCGATGGTGTCGTGCGCTACGGTAATTTTTGGAGAACAGGAGCCAATGCTGCTACAAAGATCATTTTTAGTGATGATGTAACAATTTTTGACAAAGAGCTTAAAGCTGGCACCTATGCGTTACTAACGAAACCAGAAGCTTCGATCTGGACTTTCAATTTTTATTCTTACGAGTCTGGTAACTGGACAAGCTATGTAAAAAAAGAGCCTGTAATAAGCGTTCGCACCCATAAAACAACAGTTTCTGATTCTATCGAAACCTTTACGATAAGTCTAGATAATATCACTATGGAAACTGCCGATCTGGTATTTTCGTGGGAGAACACTAAGGTAACACTCCCCGTAAAAGTAGAAGTACATAAAAAAACCATGGCAGGTATAGAAAAAATGTTAGCCGGCCCCTCCTCTTTTGATTATTTTAGAGCTGCTTTATATTTGCATGAACGCGGTCAAGACCTGAATACTGCCTTGCAGTATATTCAGAAAGCGACTAAGGGAGAAAATCCCAGATTTTTTCAGGTACATCGTGAGGCCCTAATTCTTGCTGATCTTGGCAGAAAAGCTGAAGCAATTGCTGTAGCCAAAAAATCGTTGGAATTATCTAAAAAAGCTGGCAATGATGATTTTATTCGTTTAAACGAAAAATCAATTAAGGAGTGGTCTAAGTAAAGTTGTTATTAAATCAGTACATTTAAGTCTAAAACTCATCTGTAATGAAACTTAAATACGTATTCTTACTTCTGGCAATTTTAGGCATGTGCTATACCTGGTATTTTAATATTCAATTTTATTTAACTGCCGAAGACAGCTCGATTTTAAATTACATTGCGCAAACCAAAACTACATTTCCGGCAAGATCCTTTAGTGCAGACTTATTGATTGTGGTTATAACCTTTTTTGTGTGGTATATCCCAGAAGCCATTAAATTAAGGATAAAACACTGGTGGGTAATAATTCCTTTAACTTTTTTGGTTGCAATTGCATTTACGTTTCCATTCTTTTTATATCTAAGACAATCTAAGCTAGAAAAACTAAATGCTGTTTAAATTTAAGTTGTGATGCGTTTCTAGGTTTTCTAAATCATCACATAAACGACCCTTTTGCAACTGAAAAATTCTTAAAAAAACGTTAACAAAAAACTCAGTTTATCAAAAAAAAGTTCTATATTCGCGATATTAAAAGTGCTTCACAACCCAATCATCACATACTTTTTATTCATTTAGGCTTTACTTCATAAATTAAATCGTTCACAGGTATTAACAATATTTGATAGTGCGGAAGCGTTTTCCAATCTATTGCTTGCTTGTAATTATATCGAAGAGAATTGCTCGAATATAGGGATCCTTTTAAAAGGAATTATGGTTCGAGTGTGTTGGGGGACACAAACCGGGTATATAATTACTATAAAATTCCCTCTTCAGTATGAAGGGGGAAATTTTTTTGAAGATATATAAAGTCAATTTCCTTTTACTACGCTCTCCGTATTTTGAGAACATTTTTGGGGAGTAATTTACACCGAAATCACCTCATCATCTCTTAATAATTCTTCTTGTCGCAAACGAAGTAAAATCTGTGCTACTGCAACAGTATCTTTTTCACAATAGATGATGATACGATCAATATCATTTTCTTTGTAGTATACATCTCTCACCATACTACCATCAATATCATCTTTGGGAGATGGGATTCCTAAAATGCTAGTCAGTAATTTCAACGAGGTGTAATGTTTATAATCCCCAAATTTCCATAAATCCAGGGTATCTAAATGCGGGATTTCCCAGGGTTTTTTACCAAAAAGATTCAATTTATAAGGTAATGCAATATTATGAATGATCATTCTACGAGCGATATAAGGAAAATCAAAAAATTTATTTATTTATATATTGCATATAAAAATCTAAAAATCAAAACATTGAAAGCAAAATACATAAGAGTATCGACCACAGAACAAAACACAGAAAGACAAAGAAGTGATGCAAATGAACGACTGAAGCTATATGAAGATAAGGTTTCTGGATTAATTCCATTTGCTAAAAGACCAGCAGGAAAAAGGCTTATCAAAGATGTAAAGCAAGGTAAAATAAATCACATAACCATCCATTCGGTAGATAGGCTGGGTAGAGATGTTGTAGCTATGCAAAAGCAGCTAAACTGGTTCATTGATCAAGAAGTCCAAATTTATGCAGAGAATATCCAAATGAATTTAATAAATGAAGATGGATCAATGAACTCAATTGCAAAGATGATAATCGATCTATTGGGTTCAGTAGCAAGTTTAGAAATGGAAGCTATAAAAGAAAGACAAAAACAAGGAATAAAAATTGCTCAAGCTAAAGGCGTATATACAGGAAGAAAGCCAGGAGCCGTAATGAGTAATAAAAACTATCTAAAAAGGCATAGAGATGTAGTAAGTCTTTTAAAAGATGGATTTAGTATAAATAAAGCTGCAAAATTAACAGGCAAAGCATTTGTAACGGTAAGAAAGGTTAAAAATAGAATAGAGTTTAACGCCTCTATGAGTTCATAAAGCTAGCTTATATTACTTCTAAGGAGTTTATTCTTATAGTCTAACAATCTTATTTTTCATAATAAATAAGCTCTTAAAACTAGCTAAACAATTAGCTCATAAACTATCTCGATTCTAAAAAGAAAAAATGTACTTAACCCCTTCTGTGTAATAACTATATGATAACAAATAGCTATTTAAGACTTTTTCTTATAAAACCCTGTTAATTAATATTTTATATAAAAAAACAAAACTTTTTGTGAAGTAAAATTAGGATGAGGCAATAAATTATCGTCAATAAATTACCACTTTTGATCATCTAATTGAATAATTATCAATCCGCTTCAATAATAAAAACCAAGAATGTTATGCAAAAGAGGGAAATGAGGAAAGTAAATAACTTGAAAGTTAAGATTAATGAAGATATGCTAACTGCATTAAATAATATTTTTAGTGATAAGGAAAATATAAAACATAAAGATAAGACTGTTAAAAAGGATGGTTTAGTATACTTAATGTACGTGTTTGAGTATCTCAATTCTTATGACAAGGATAATGACAAAAATAATGAAGTAACCCTAAGTTCGAAAAAACTAAATAAAATCTTCCACTCAAGGTATAATAATTACATCACTTTTTTAATTGATAATGGTTTTATAATTAAAGTCAGAAACTACAGTACAGATAATAAAACAAGTAATGTTTATAAATTATCAAAACAATTTTTAAATAGGGGAAAGTTATTTGTTGATTATGAAATTACAGATCTAGTATTACTAAAAAAAATTAATTATAAGGGTAAACGTGTAACCCAAGAAGTGTATGAAAAAAATAAAATCTGTTTAAAGAAAAGACGTCATCTGGTATGTAGCTTTAATAATCTATTAACTATGGATTGTGATGGTGCAGTAACAGAAATTAAACACTTTGATACAAAAAAATATAGAGCAAATTATATTTTGATCAATGAGTATAGAAATCAGATTTGGAAGTATTCAATTAAAGAAAAAACAGATAATAGACTGCATACTCCAATTACAAGGACCAATAAAATATTATTGAAATATATTAGATATGATAATCAGATATTATCTGAAGTTGATATCAAAACTTCTCAACCATTATTTCTTTATTCTATTTTGAATACTCTGTATAATGAGAATTCAAAAACTGAAATTTATAAATACATCCATAAATTAGTTGATAAAAAATTAATAGAAAAATTACTAGAGATCGATATAGATCTTAATGAATTGAATCAATTTGGGGAAGAAATAGTTCAAAGAGATTTATATATTTTCTTAGCTTCTAATATTGACATACCTCAACAAGATGAAAAGTATGTTATGAAAAAATATATTAAAAAAGCAGGGAAAAGGATTACTAAGGAACATGATACTAAAAGGAATGCTATAAAAGATGTTGTTATGGAAGCTCTTTATGGTAGAAGTGGGAGTTCTAATGCGAAAGTTATCGCAATCAAAAACTTATTCCCATCCATTTTTAAAGTAATAGACACTATAAAAAGATATGAGGACAATGAAAATGATAACTTCTTTCCAAAATTGCTTCAAAATATAGAAGCATATGTTCTTTTAGATCTGGTAGCTAAAAAAATTTCAGAAGATCATCCTGGACTACCTCTTTTCAGTAAACATGAT
Organism: uncultured Aquimarina sp.; assembly: GCA_947497175.1. Classification (GTDB taxonomy): domain Bacteria; phylum Bacteroidota; class Bacteroidia; order Flavobacteriales; family Flavobacteriaceae; genus Aquimarina. Next base: position 626,760 of record CANMFM010000004.1, read on the forward strand.
TCATTAATCACTGTAAAAAACCATATTAACATTGTAAAAAATCTGGTTGAAAAATATATGGAAGAATTCATAGGGATAAAAGATATAAAAGTTGAAGTAAACAACTGGCAATAACATAACATATATAATAAGGTTAGTAAATAGAACAAAGTAATTGACCACACACATATAGTTTTTACTACTATAATGTGCTACCATTTTAAATATACTTACTTCCCAGTAGTAACATGATGGACTTTAAAATGTAGAAGTTTAAAACTATAAACATTTAGGGTCACTAAAAGTTTAGAACAAAAAACACAGTAAAACAAGGCTTTTGGTTAGCCTAGACTAATGAGAAGAATATTAAAGTTTAGGGTATACTCTATATCAATATGATTCGTTTTCTATATGTCTAATTAGTGACTCCTGAAAATTTCGAGAAAGTTCACAAATCGTTCACAAAATGATCAAGCAAGTATATAGTGAAAAATCGAAGTTTAGCACCCGCCCTAAGGGATTTATAGATGTTTATATATATCCATATATACTTATATATGTTCACAAAAAGTTCACAAAACGTTCAGTTGAAACATAATTTTGTATATATTTGTTTCATAGAAATAAAAACCGCCCATTAGTGTTTGTAATGGACGGGAGAAAGATTGAATGGTGCTTCGGTTCACCTCTTTTTATTAGTAATTACGTAGATTATTTTTACTTCTTTTTACAGAAGCAGAAAGGTTTACTTAATGTAACACGCTTTTTAGATCTCCAATGGATGAAGCTCGAAAAGCAGATTTTGTTACAATCGCATTTGTTTTTCATGCGCCTTGTTTTAAAATTAAACTATTGAAAGAAAGGTTCTGATGAACCAATCAATCTCAAAAGAGTCTTTGCATTGCAAAGAACGTTATTACTCGAACTAAGTCACGACCAAGATTGTTAGTTCGATAAGGATCAAAATTCAAGGCTACACATATTTTTGTGCTAGCCTTTTTTATTCACTACAATAATAGTTAAAATACGGCTTAACCGCAAGGTTAAGATATGCGCAGTTATTAACAGACGAAGTGTAGTTATTGACAGTATTTTCTGTGTTATCTACTACAAATATAAGCAAAAAACAAGCACCCCCATTTTAGACAAAATGTTAGAGTCTTAATAGGTTTTACAATAGAAAATATGTATAACTTAGCATTGTAAAAAGGAATTTTTCCTTGATGAAAAAGAGTGTTTTTGTATAATATAATCAAAAAGCCTTCTGAAACCAAATTTTCCTATACATAGCCGTTTTGGTTTTTTTTGTTAAAAATCAGTATAAATTTACGAATACATCAGCAGAATGAAAAATATCTTAGAATAGGATTAATACTATTAAGAAACGCTTACCGTTATTGATCTTGTGGCTTCCAAATATCTTAAAAATAATTTTATATTTAGTTTCATTAATAAATATCAATTTGAATTCTGGCACCTTGTAATTATCATTCTAGTGTGGCTTCTTGGAGCTTGATTTAATGACTATGTGAGAAAGAAAAAATACAAAAGATAAGTTATAGGTTACTGTAGGGGTTTAAAAAGGGTCCAAAAAAATTAGACCATCACTCAAGATTATTCAAATTTTGTGCGTTACTAAATGGGGTTAACTTTTTAATCTCTCAAATTTATTATAGTATCGGTTTTTTTGATTATGTATTTTGGGTTATAAGACATGTTTAGTCTCACTTTAAACTCTTCTTTCGTTTCATTATCTATGAAGTTGACTTGAAACTTCCAGTCATTATCTGATTCTTCTGTATAAATTCTATCAACTGCCGCATTAATCTGATTTGATGTCTTTGCAACCTGAAGTTGGGCTTTTCCAGCACCTTCATTTCCACCAGCCAGATTTGACATTTTGGTGGCTTTACTTACAGGAGTGTTTACTTTTCCTACTTCTGTAATGGTAATATCATTGAAACCATATTTTTTTAGTTTTTTGGGAATTCTTTTTTTCATAGCACTAATTACAACGCTGGATAATCCCCCGTTAGTTACTTTTTGCATGTATTCACCCTTATAGGTTTCTTTTACTTCGAGTGTCTTTTTTCCTGATGTTGGTGCTACTTGAGAATAGTTAATATTAGCTAATAAAAATACTGATAACAGTGTAATGATCTTTTTCATGAATATCTAATGTTTAAAATTATACTGCTAATATACTCATTTTGCCGAGTATTCAATCCCTTATTCTCTCGCAATTGTAGCCAAATTGAAGCCTAAACCATTTAATATGGCTAAAAAGAAAAAAGAACCTCATCCAGAAGTGTTAAAATTTGGCGAAAAAATTTTTAAACTAAGGAATAAGCATAATATGTCACAAATGGATTTAGGAGCTGCTATAGGGATTGATCGCGAAAATGTAAGAAAATACGAAAAAGGGCTTCAAGAACCCAGGTTAACTACAATTATTAAATTCAAAGAGGTTTTTAAAGTTGATTTTGATGAGTTGTTAGGTTAAAATTTAGTTCTTTTACTGCCGAGTTTATATTTGAGAATGAAGTTTTAGTATGCCTCATGTCTAAAAATTGAATAATTAATTATTTAAACCCAAACAGTTTTAATAATTTTTCCCATTTAGAAATTCTTATTTTTTCACCCATTCTCATTCTATCATTGTTAGGTTTTTTATTAGCATTGTTTTCTGGCATATTATTTTCATAGTATGTGTCAAGCTCTTCTTTATCGTATTTACGTTTCAGCTGTACTTGCTCATCTGACCAATTTTCAGCCCAAACCACCTTATTTTTTTTTATCCAATAGTGTGATCGACAATCAAAATTCCAGTTACCAATAGAAGGGCTTAAACTCAAATATTTGCCGTCGTAGGTCAATTCCCATCCTGTTGGAGAGAGAGGAGTATTAACCTCCTCCCTACATCCACAAGCACATAAATGGATTACCGAACCATATTCAAGAGAAATATATACAATACCCTCTTCAATATTATCTGGCATAAACTCAACAAACTTATGCTGCATCTCCATTGAAAACAGTATTTACATTTACAGAATAAGTACTATGCAGTTCTAACCTTTGGTCATTTAAGAACCCATAATATTTTTTCCACTTCATAACAGCAAACAGAGCGTTGAGGTCGTTTAAATCTGCTATTTGAATATTCGTAGAATAATCGTCCTCATCGTTATCAACAAAGCTAATAATACCCTGATACATATGTTGCCTATATTCAGGTGTACTTAATGATGTTCTAACGATTCCCATTAACTGATTTTCCTCTCTCTCAATTCCCAAGCCACAGTCTATAAAGGGGATATCAAGTTCTTCAAGCTTCTTAAAAATCATAGGCTTTATACTTCCTTTATCAATTGTAATGAAAACAAAGTCTAAACCATTTAGTAAACCTAAGTTTGTTTCATTTAAGAATTTTGAATGAGGTGTAATAAACTTATGCATTTTACCATACAATTCTGCTAAATAATCCACCTTATACTGTCCTAAATCTATGATCTCTTTGGTTGTCGCACTAGGCGCTCTAAAAGCATTATTTTGTTTAAAAATATCACCGTCAAATAGATGAATTTCAGAAACAAGGGTTTTAGCAACCTTATCCAAAATATAAGAGCCAGTTCCACCCAGTCCAATAATTCCTATTTTTAATCCAGATAATTTTTGATTTATTACCTCTATTTCAGCCTTAGAAGAGTTAGTATTACTATAATGTAATACAGATTCCTCAGATTTTAACTCTATTATTCTTCCAGTTCTGGCCGTAGCTTTAGGGTAAAGCTTTTGAGCTTGATTAGAAAGAATCTTAATGTAAGTAACCATCTTTTCATAATAGTTTGGATATAGAGGGGTGGGTTTATGTGAAAACATATGGTTTACTATAACACCGTAACCCAAATCTCTGTCCATACTACTATTAATTAAGTTTTTCATTGCAACACCGTTGTAATCACAGGGTTCTTCACCTATAAAACTCACAACATGGTCATTAGGTATTGATGAAGGTACGTTGGAAACCAACGTACCATTCAACAATTGCTTTTTCGAGTTCAAATAAGGAACATCGTGAATTAAAAGTAAACTTCCTTTTATCTCAACAACGTAATTATCATTACGCAAATCCTTAACATCCTTACTATGATTTATCTGTTCTGGTGACATTAAATATCATTTTATTATTAACAGAAATCACATCTCCTTTAAGCATACTACCTTCAGGTTTACTAGGGACTCCTTTAATGTAATTCACAGTGTAAATTACATTTGGATTATTCGAGATAGAATTATACGCAAGTATTACTACCTCATCAAAAGATATTTTTGGTTTGGACCACTCTTTTGGTTTGGCATTAACAATTACACATTCTATTTGAACCTCAATCTTACAGGTTACAAAGCATGACTTTTTTGTAATAGCAATTTTATGCTCTACATCGTCTTTATAAGAAACTTCAACGCCTCCCCTTCTTATTTCAATTAGAGAGAATATATCAGAATCTACATTAGCCGCCTCTAAAACTTCTAGAGGAGTCATGAGACAGTCCTCGACTTCAACTTCTTTATCATCAACCTTAATAATTATAGGTTGATACATGGTAGCTTTAAAGCCCTCAATACCGACCTTTTTAAGGTCAACTTCTTCATCAAGTTGAATAGGTGTAAATCCTTTCTCATTGACTCTGTATAAAAGTTCATAGTCGTCTTCTGGAATTAAACCCGCTTTATTTAGTATTTCTTTGCCAGTGATTTTGGGTTCACTGGATTCAAACCTCTTCTTGTTTACTTTATAGTGGTACATATCCTACTATTTTTAATTAATAAGAAAAATTTAAAAGCCATTGCTCCTCATTAACCCCAAGCAAAGGCAAAAGATGTATAACCTTTTAACCAAAAGGTCATTTAATGGGGTGTTCAAGATTAGATGTAAGAGTTACTTGTTATCGTTTTCAATAGTTACAAAACAAGACAAACTACCAGATTTGGTATTTTAAATAAGAATATGTACCTTTGTACCTGTCACAGAACAAGGGTTTTTGGGCTAACTAGGCCTAAAATAATCCTTAAATAAAACTAAAAATCAGGTGGTATTCTACCTGGTTTTTTTGTTTTAGGACCTTCCTAAAATCATATGCTTACAAAGATAAGAAAAAAAACAATACAAGCAAAAAACATAAAAATTTTTCAAATATTGCTTGTTTAATAAACATTTTATAATTATTTTTGTATAGTATTATGACAGATACTACACAAACACTTTGCAACGCAATAGGAATCAACATTAAAAAGTTGAGAAGAAAGAAGAAGGTTGGCCAAGCTGAACTTGCAAAACAAATCTACCTCAGCAGATCCTCTTTATCTAATATTGAAATTGGAAATCAGCAACCAACTTTGAAGGCTATATATGAAATAGCAATTGCCCTTAAATGTGACATTTCAGATATACTACCAAGTACATCAGAATATCAGTCACTAGTTGATAATATAGACGGTGAATTAATAGAACTTTTAAATAAAAACACTAAATCAAATAATCCTAAGACAATAGGCGTTTTAAAAGAAATACTATCAAACAATGACGAATAAAGAAATAGAAAAGTTAACAGAAACACTTCTAATAAACCATGGTTTATTTAAGGCCCCTGTAAAAACTTCTAAACTTGCTAAGTCACTCGGTATACAGGTCGAACTCCAAGATTTAGATGATGAGGTCTCTGGTTTTCTAGTTCAAAAAAATAATAAAGATATTATAGGTGTAAACGAAAATCATCCTATAAGTAGACAACGATTTACCATCTCTCACGAGATTGGACATTATATGTTGCATATAAAACATCAATCATTATTTGTTGACTATCATAAAGGTGGAAAATTATTCAGAAAGAGCAGTAATGAAACAAATTACAATTGGGAAAGAGAGGCTAACCGATTTGCAGCTTCTTTGTTAATGCCTAATAAACTTATTTCTGAAGAGATTCAAAAGCTACCAGAAGACTTAGATTATGATACAAAGTGTTGGAAGTTAAGTAATCGATTTAAAGTTAGTGAACAAGCTATGGATTATAGACTTATGGCTCTCGGTTACTCTGATTACGGATATTAGTACTATCTATAACTAATAAATTTAAGATTAGATAATTGAATTGTTTTCATTTAGTTCATTATTTATCATCATTTCTAATTGTTCGTCGGTAACATAACCCCTTACTTTTATTCCTGTTGTGAATGGGCTTTTGAAAACCATTCCCTCACCTTTATATTTTCTGTTAGCCCATCCAATCTTAGTACCACTTAGTTGAGGAATTTCGTATAGAACCACATTACCGATATTTATAATAACGTAAGAATCATTTACCTCAACAGACTCTAATATATCCTGTATTTGAACCTTAAAGGTTTTTAGATCATTGCTAAAGTGCTTAGGTTTGGTTTTAAGGGCTTTTTTATATGATTCTACTTTTTTTTGACATTCATTAAGTTGCAACGATATATTTTTTAACTCCTTAACATACCTTTCACCAGTTTTATCATATATAGCTTCACTAATCTTTCCTTTTAAAAACATATCGTAATTTCTTAACTGTGCTGATTCCGTAATATCTTTTTGTCTTAATAGGTCAGCTTCCAATTGTTCATTTTCTTTAATCTGTTTGTTAAGGTCATTCTTAAATTTTTTATCATTTACTTTTTTAGTATGTTTTTCTACAACATATCTTATCATCTCATATAGCCATGGGCGATTTACTGTAACCCTTGAACATTTTTTACTGCATTTAAACATATCGCTACGCCCTTTTTTGATAACAACCTGATGCATTGTGTTGCCACACTTATAGCATTCAATTTTACCTTCTACAAGATTTACATTTACCCGATATCTCTTGGTAAAAACCTTTCTTTTGTTTAAAAATTCGTTTGCATTGTACCACGTTTCTTTGGTAACTATTGGAGGTACTGGTATTGTTTCTCCTAAATATTTTCTATCTCCCTTATAAAAGGGGTTTTTGATTATGCCACTAATTGTTTTTGAATTGATTTCTTTTTTAAACTCTTTTTTAATGGCTTTGGATATAAAATATAGAGTAGTGTTATTTTCGGCTAACTCGTAAATTCTCCTAACGATTAGTTCTTGCTCTTCATCAATCGTAGGTTTACCGTCTTTCCCTTTCTTATAACCTGTTATTTTATCACTAAACGCTAAACCTTGCTTTGCACTTGTAAGAAGTCCTCCTCTAATTCTATCTGACAATAATCTGTTTTCATTTTCAGCCATACTAGCTAGAATAGAGATAATAATATTTGACTCAGGTTTTTTAATACCGTTTTCATTTAGTGTTGATTGCCTCATATCCATTATGTGAATATTCACTCTTTTCTGTGAAAATTCTTCTATCACATTATGGACTTCGAAACTTTTTCTACCTAATCTTGAAACCTCATGTACCAAAAGTGTTTCTACCTTATTATTAGCGTCAAACAAGTATTCTTTCAATTTATTGAAACCAGTACGTTTATCAATGCTTACCTTCATTGATGAGACCTTATCTTTAAAATACTTTTCTATGATATAACCATTTTCAATAGCGTATTTTTCAATCTCCTCTTCTTGTCTATCTAGGCTCTGTCCTTTAGTAGAAACCCGTAAATATGCTACGGCTTTTATTTTTGGTTTTTGCATAAAAAGCTAATAATCAATAATTTTTATGCAATATACTAATAACTTTTGGTTAACTCTTTCCCATTATGGGCACAAAGTAAATGATGTGGTTTACTGAAATGAGTTTCTACTACGTTTTTGAAATCCAGGAGCAACTGTTTTTCTTCACCATAAAACGACGTAGTTCTAAACGACCTCGTCTCCCCTTTATTAGTAAAATAACCTACCGAAATACAGACGATTTTCCCAAACTCGGCCCAAATACCGGCACGATCATAAAACTCTTCGGGAGAAAAATCCTCTTTGCGCTGATATTTGGTTTTATTTGCCCAAAGATATTGCATTTCTTCACTCAACGCGTCATAATCTTCTTGCTCCGGAACCGTTTCAATATCCAGAAACAGAATATGCTCAAGGTGTAGCTTATGAAGCATTTTGCAACATTTTGTAAGCCTCTTCAATAAAGACAAAGAAATCTTCTGTAAATGATTCTCCAGGCACAAACTGCCCTCTTTTGTGACCCAGCCGTACTATAATCAAATCATCCTCAGGAATACAGATTACATATTGACCCAAAATACCCCGCATGGCAAAGATTTCTTTATCCAAATGATCTGATAGCCAAAATCCATAGCCATACATATCATCTTTTTCGAATCTTTTAGTAGTCGCCAGTTTAGTAAACTCGGCTGGCAGGATTTGTTTTCCTGCAAAAACACCTTCATTCTTAAACAATACCCCAAAACGTGCAAAATCTCTCGCATTACTAGCTACGCAACAATAGGCTTTTTCCATACCACTATCTTCGCTATCCAGCTGCCAAATTGCATCTTGCTGCATCCCCATAGGTTTCCAAAAGCTTTCACTTAGATATTTTGACAGATTTTTTCCTGTGGCTTTTTCGATAACCATGCCTAGTAACTGAGTATTTCCACTTAGGTACTTAAATTCTTTACCTGGTTCTTCAACCACTTCTAATCCTAGTAATACTTCTCTGATATTGGTGTCATAATACGCTTTAGCGGTTATAGAAAATGGACTTTTATAGCTTTCTTCCCAGTTGAGACCCGACGACATTGACGAAAGATCTCCTACTGTGGTCTTTGCAGCAAGTCCTTCAGAAAACTCTGGAAAAAAATCTCCTAAGGGTTGATCGAGGCTTTTGATATATCCATCCATTATCGCTTTACCTAACATAGCAGTAACCATACTTTTGGCCATCGAAAAAGAATTTGTTTTAGACTCGGTCCCAAATCCATCGGCATACTTTTCATACCAAATACTATCATTCTTGATGATCATATAGGCAACTGTTCCTAATTTCTCATTAATTTCATTTAATCGATCAGTGCTCTGGACTGTGTTATAATCTTTGTGTACTGCCCAGGGGATGGCTGTTCCTTTTTCTATCGTACGATTATCAAAATGGGTATAATCATCTAAATAAGCGGTATTATGACCTGTCATATATACTACTCTTACTCCTTTTAAAATATATTCAGAATCAAAGATGTACAGTAATACAATGCATAGAAAAAGTATTGTTATAAATACTTTAAGAAATTTTTTGAAGATTTTCATATTAAGATGTAAAACGTATAAAAAATTGAGTTCATGCCAATTTAAATAAAAAAAATGAATGACAACACACACAATACTACGATATCATGGTATCATTTTTTGAAACTACGAGAATTTTGTCGAAAACCATGATTTGTAACCCAAAAAACCTCTTATCAATACTAGTTTTGTTCATTTTATTTTGAAAACTACTCAAACTGATGGTTTTTCAACGAATTAAAGATCAGACATATAGAACGCTTTGTGTTTTTTGCGTCAGAATAAAGAGTGTTGTTTTACTGGGTTTTCGTGATCTAGCAGCCATTTTTTACGCCATAAGCCTCCTGCATAGCCCGTAAGGGACCCATCGCTTCCAATCACCCGATGACAGGGCACAATGATCCAAAGTGGATTTTTACCGTTGGCTGAAGCTGCTGCTCTGATGCACTTTGGATCTCCCAATCTTTTAGCCATATCCAGATATGTTGCCGTTTTGCCAAATGGAATATTAAGCAGTTGGTTCCATACTTTTTTTTGAAATTCGGTTCCCGAAGGATTGAGCTTGAGGTCAAAATTAGTGCGTTTCCCTTCAAAATATTCTTTGAGTTGAGTACTTGCATCTTCTAAATAGAAAGGAATTTCTTTTGATGGTTTGTTTTTAGACTCCTTTGTAACCGAAACACTGGCTATGCCATTTTCGTCACCCGCTATGACAGCAATGCCTAAAGGTGTCTCTATGTACGCTTCTTGTATCATTCTTTTGGGACATCATCATCCAAAAGGCCCAGTCGTCTTGCTCTGGTTTCCCAGTTTTTTCTGGCCAGAATTTGCATGTCGGTCTCGGTATCACTTTCATCTACTATCTCAAGACCTAACAGGGTTTCGATCACATCTTCCATAGTTACCAAACCGCTTACTGATCCATACTCATCTACCACCAAAGCTACGTGGTTTTTAGTTTGAATCAATTCGTTAAATAAATCTGGAATTGGTAAATTTCTGGTCGTAAAAAGTATAGGCCTTTTTATTTCGGATAATGTTTTATGACCATTCTGGTTTGCCATTTCTTTAAAGATTTCATCTTTTAATACCTGACCTGTGATATTATCTGTCTTATCTTTATACAAGGGTATACGAGAAAAACGAAGATTTTGGTTTTCATTAAAAAATGCCTCTACTGTAGTTTCTTCGGCAGCAATCTTCATTACTGTACGAGGCGTCATCACATCTTTTGTTAATACTTCTTTAAAGGTTAATAGATTTTTAATCACTTTAGATTCTGATTCTTCAAAAACACCTTCTTCGTGAGCTATATCTGCCATTGCTGAAAAGTCTTCTCTACTCAAAACGCTTCCGTGATGTCCTTTGCCCCCAATAAGTTTTGTTGTAAGCCTGAGTAGCCATAGTATCCCTGTATACTTCAACGGAGCAATCAATATTAACAGTGCTTTGGAAGTGAAGTTTGCTAATTGCTTCCAGTAGGTTGCTCCTATGGTTTTAGGGATGATTTCGGAAACTACCAAAATCAACATCGTCATAATTGCTGATACTATACCTACCATATTAACCCCTAGGACTTCTAACTTATAGGGCAGTTGCTCTGCTTGTACGCCCACCAAAATTGCTCCTACAGTATGCGCTATGGTGTTTAGCGTAAGGATAGCGATCAAGGGTTGATCTACATCTTTTTTCAGGTTTTCTAACGTGGCTGCATAGGGCTTTTCTTCCTTCTTTTTTACATTAATAAACGTGGGTGTAACACTAAGTAATACTGCTTCTAAAATCGAACATAAAAATGAAAAGAAAATAGAAAGTACGGCGTAAATAATCAGTAAGGTCATTGTATTAAATATGTGATGCTAAAGTAAGGATTTGAACCCAAAATATTGACAATGTGTTTTTGTTATTTACCTACTTCGGTCATATAAACCTCTAGAGCTTTCAATTCTTCTTCAGAAAATGTTTTAATAATGGCAAAATTAGTCTTCATAACCGCATATGTTTCGGGATCTACAATAGGTTCAGCCTCTTGTTTTAGAAATGCTATAAGATCAGCATTTTTTTCTTTGTAGATTTTTATGATTTCTACAACCCCCGGGCCAATAGATTTTTTATCTATTTTATGGCAAGTATAACATTTCCCTTTTCCGTTAAATATATTTTTTCCTATATCGAAAGATGAGATTTCTTTTTTCTTAGCGCCTATTTTTATATTTTCATTCCCTTTTTTTTCAGATTGACAGCTTATAAAAAACAAAGCTATTACCATATACACGAAACCTATTTTTGGTATATATCTCATTACTTTTCTTATTTGAATTTTTCTTTTATTTTTTCAATATCATTTTTAAATCGTTCTAACAGATCCTTCGAAAAATTGTTAATTACTTGTTCTTCATTTTTATCGATACCATCAGTAGCTTCCGCAATTTTAGTAAGTGCGTAGAGCATAAAATCATATTCCATATCCGGACCATTATCAGAAAACACTTCTATTACTTTCTTATATAAGTTTTCGATATCACTTTGGTTATCACTTTCATATTCGAAAGACCATTTGATATCTGCTCCTTTAGGATGTCCCATTAAAATCTCTTCGAGTGTTTCAACTTCTTCTTTCTGGATAACTCCATCGCTCATCGCAATCACATATAATAATTCACCAAACGTTCGATATAATCTTTCTCTACTTACCATAGTTTTTGATTTATTAAATAATTATACGATCTGACAGCGATGCACTACGCTTTATTCCCTAAAGATAAAGCTGTATCAACCCAAAAGCTGTACTACCTCTTTGGCAAAATAACTGGCAATAATCTGCGCCCCTGCCCTTTTAAACGCCATAATTTGTTCTAACATAACTGCATCATGATCCAGCCAGCCTTTTTCTGCGGCTGCTTTTAGCATGGCATATTCACCACTGACTTGATATACCGCAACTGGAACATCTACATTATCTCTAACCTCTCTAACCAAATCCAAATAGCACAATCCGGGCTTTACCATCACAATATCTGCTCCTTCTTCGATATCCATAAGAGTTTCTTTGATGGCTTCTTCACGATTGGCAAAATCCATTTGATATGTTTTTTTATCACCAAATCCAGGGGCAGAATCCAGTGCATCTCTAAAAGGCCCGTAAAATGCCGAAGCATATTTGGCACTATAACTCATAATACCAGTATTCACGTAATTTTCTTCTTCGAGTATTTCTCTTATTGAAAGAATACGACCATCCATCATATCACTTGGGGCTACAAAATCGGCTCCAGCTTGCGCATGAGATAATGACATTTCGGCTAAAACCTCGCAGGTTTCATCATTAACGATATATCCGTCTTCTACAATACCATCATGACCATATGAAGAATATGGATCTAATGCTACATCGGTCATTACCAACATATCAGGGGCAGCTTCTTTAACAGTTTTAACGGCTCTTTGCATTAACCCATCCGGGTTCAATGCTTCGGTACCTTTATTGTCTTTAAGCTCATCTGGGACCTTAACAAACAATAACACCGATTTTAATCCCATAGACCAAAGCTCTTTCACTTCATTTTTAAGCAAGTCAAGGCTATATCTGTAATAGCCAGGCATAGAAGTTATTTCTTCTTTTATACCTTTTCCCTCAACTACAAAAAGAGGAACTAAAAAATCATGGGGAGTAATTGTGTTTTCTCTAACTAAAGAACGAATAGCTTCATTGGTTCTTAATCGTCTGTTTCTACGAAGTTGTTGCATTCCTAACTTTAAATTGATAGGTGTAAAGATACTCATATCTCAAATACAAGAGATGATGTATGAATAGTTATTTAAACCCATTATTTTTAAATTTTTAATCTAAAATCCATTTATTCGAATATTTCGACTTTAGTATAGTTATATTGACCCTTCGACAAGCTCATGGTGACAAGGGTTTTCTGATAAAAGAAGCCCTTCTCGGTATCTTCAATCAAGTTAAGGACAGACTATTTTTTTCTCTATTTGGTTATCTCAGAATATTCGAAATGATGCTTTTTTAATCTTTAATTTCAAAAATCTACAACACGCTTATTTAAAGATAATTTTACTTGAAAAATATATCAAATCTTGTAACAAAACCTTAACATGTGCTACTAACATAACAATACTTACATTGCAAATTTTGAACCTATGCTAACCATAAAAAATCTCAACAAGACGTATCCTAACGGTACCCAGGCATTACACAATGTTACTTTGACTTTAGAAAAAGGAATGTTTGGTCTTTTAGGACCCAATGGTGCGGGAAAATCTTCTTTGATGAGAACCATTGCCACACTGCAATTAGCCGATTCTGGTACGATTGAGTTTAATGGTATTGATGTTTTTAAACAACCCGAAGAATTAAGAAAAGTTCTCGGATATCTACCTCAGGACTTTGGCGTATACCCAAAAGTATCAGCAGAAATGATGCTGGATCATATTGCTAAAGTAAAGGGAATTACCAATAAAAGTGAGCGCAAAGGGTATGTGGCTGATTTATTGAATAAGGTAAACCTTTATAAATTTAGAAACCGTAATCTTGGTGACTACTCTGGTGGTATGCGTCAGCGTTTTGGTATAGCACAGGCTTTGCTTGGTAATCCTAAATTAATTATTGTTGATGAACCTACTGCAGGTCTTGATCCTTTAGAGCGAAACCGATTTCATAATTTGTTAAGTGAATTAGGTGAAAATGCTGTAGTAATTCTTAGTACTCATATCGTAGATGATGTTACCAATTTATGTCAAAATATGGCTGTCTTTAATGAAGGACAGATCCTAATGCAAGGGAATCCACAAGATTTATCTGATCGGTTAAATGACAAAGTTTTCAGAAAACGTATCGAGAAGACTGAATTAGAAGCCGTTGAAAATAAGTTTACGGTACTGTCCAATTATCTAAGAGGTGGTGAATTCTATGTAAATGTATATAGTGATGCTAATCCCGGAGAAGGTTTTGAGCTCGTAAACAACGATCTTGAAGACTTCTACTTCTATTGCATTAATAAAAAAGAAGAACAGGAGGCCGTATTATGATAGAAATATTCATGTTCGAATTACGATACAGGTTAAGAAGACCTGCTACCTGGATATATGCGGTATTGGGGCTTTCGATTGCTTTACTAATGGCTTTTTTCGAAAAATCTGTTACTGCACAATTTGTAAATAGTCCAAACAACGTCATTGGGGTTATAGGCCCTGTTTCGATTATCTCTATTTTCTTTTATGCCGCTATTATGGGTGTTCCCATATATAGAGACAAGGATCACAAGACTGCACAAACCTATTTTACATTCCCAATTCCACAAAAATCATATGTTCTCGGCCGGTTTTTGGGTAGCTTTTCGATAGCGACTTTACTCAATATTTTTATCGTAATCGGTGCTATGATTGGATTCGGAATTGGTGCATTTTTAGATCGACCGGATTATGGAGAGTACATGGATTTTGATATCCTATCCTATCTACTTCCTTTTCTGTTTATTTTACAAATCAATGCACTTTTAATTGGGTCCTTATTCTTTTGTTTAATGGCCTTTTTTAAGAAAATGCCGATCATTTACTTAGGAGGAATCTGTTTGTTTTTATTATATAGTATTACCGGGGATTTGATGCGAAGTATAGACAACCAATGGTTAACGGTATATTTAGATCCCTTTGGAAATAGAGCATTTACTTTTGTGAAGAAATACTGGTCAATTAATGAATTAAATATCAATCAATTGCCTATTTATGGTAAGTTTTTGGTAAATCGTATGCTTTGGCTAGGGTTAGGACTTTTGCTTTTTCTAATTACATATTTCAGGTTCGATTATAAGAAGTTTTTAGTATCTGTTAAACAAAAGAACACCTCTAACAATGATCAATATCATCCTTCTTTAGTTACATCGGTCACCCAGGTATTTACCAAAAAAACAGAACGCCAAAATTTACTTTCATTAAGTAAAATCGAATTTTTATCGATTATAAAAGACCCTATTTTTATTATTCTTTTAATCATTGGGATTATCATATCACTAATAACTGTTTTTCAGGCAAACGAAACCTACGGCACTCCTAACCTACCGTTAACCCGATATATTGTAACATATATTTCTGGTGGGATCACCTTATTATCGATTATCATTTTGGTAATTTACTCAGGAGAAGCCGTACACAGAACCAGAAAGAATAAAACGTTCGTGTTTTACGATGCGCTACCGATCAGTAATTCTAGTTTATATTTTTCTAAAATTTTCTCATTAATAGGAATTGCCTTTGTATTAACACTAGTCAATATAATTGTGGGTATGTTGTTCCAAACATTTAATGGATATTTTGGGTATGAGTTAGACATGTCATTTACCTATAATTTTTTATTGATCCTACCAAGTTTTATAACAACGGTATTGTTAGCATTTTTTATTCATGTACTGGTCAACAGTAAATTTTTAGGCCACTTTATTGTTATTTTGATCTATGTGGGGCTTCCACTGCTAGTTACTTTTGCTTTTAAGAGTAGTAATCCTATGCTAATCTATGGGGGCACTACACCTTTTTTTATAAGTGATCTCAATGGTTTTGGGCATTATCTCGCCGGAATCACATGGTTAAATTTCTATTGGATCTTATTAACAGGGATACTCATGTTGATTGGCAAGCTATTCTGGACCAGAGGATTTTTCTCTACAGCAAAAGAAAGATTAACTCTTGCTAAGCAAAGACTTAACACTAAAACAAGTGTGTCCTTAATTATGGTAGTACTTGGTTTTATATCTGTCGCAGGATATAGTTATTATAACTTAAATGTTCTGAATGAAATTGTAAGCGGAGATGAGTCTGAAAAAATTGGAGCCGACGCCGAAAAAAAATACGCAAAATACATTGGCCAGGCTCACCCACAAGTAACAGATTTGAAGGTGTATATTGACCTTTTTCCTAAAAAAAGAAATGTAAAAGCTAAAGGAGCGTTTAAAATCATCAATAATTATGACACTCCAATCGATACACTATTACTTGAAGTTCAGTTTCCAAATGGGCATACTAGCTTAGAAAAAATTGTGTATAATGGAATAGAATTATCTCCTGTAGTAACCGATTCGGTATATAGGATGTATTTCTATAAATTGCCTCAGGCTATGCAACCTAATGAAAAAGCAGATCTCACCATAGAGGTATTTGCAGACACTAAAGGTTTTGCAAATGCAAGAGAAACCGAAGTTTTGTATAATGGGTCGTTCTTTAACAATTCTATTTTTCCTAGGTTTCACTACGAACCTAATATAATTGAAAATGGGGTGCGTGTAAAATATGGTCTAGAGAAATTGGATTATTTACTTCCTCCCAGAACAGATTCTACCGCCTTAAAGAAAAACTTATTTAATGAAGATGCCAATTATATCAATTTTGAAGCTGTTGTAAGTACATCAAAAGATCAAACTGCATTAATGCCAGGAAAATTAATCAAGAATTGGGAAGAAAACAACAGAGCGTATTATCATTATAAATTAGAGTCGCAAACAGATTTGTTCTTTAATGTAGTATCGGCTAGGTATGATGTAAAAAAATCAAGCTGGACTGCTCCAAGTGGTAAAGAAGTAGCTATTGAGATCTACCATTCTCCAAAACACAAACGCAATCTGAAGTATTTTATTGAAGGAACTAAAGTAGCATTGGCGTATTGCTCTAAAAATTTTTATGAGTATCCCAACTCTGTATTACGAATTGTAGAGTTTCCGGCGCATACCACTTTTGCTCAATCTTTTGCGACTACGATACCGTATTCTGAAGATTTTGGATTTGCTGCTAATTTTGATAAGGCAGAAGACTTTAATTATGCGTTTAGAGTAACAGCCCATGAAGTTGCACACCAGTGGTGGGGACATATTGTTACTCCCAGTAAAACATCAGGTGCCAATATCATTTCTGAAACCCTGGCAGAATATACGTCTCTAATGACTATGAAACATGAATATGGCGAAAACGGGATAAAGAACTTCTTAAAATACTCTTTAGATGCCTATCTAAAAGCCAGAGCCTTTAGTTTTAAACCAGAGCGTTCATTAATTAATGTTGAGACCGGACAACATATTTGGTATCGAAAAGGATCTATGGTGATGTACGAACTTCAAGATCTTATCGGCGAAGATAAAATTAATCATGCACTTCGTTCTTTTTTACATGAATACAAGAACTTTGAAAAAGGAGTATATCCAACTTCAGAAAACTTATATGAAGCTATTTATAATGCAGCTCCTGATTCATTACGATATGCAGTAGAGGATGGCTTCAAAAAGATTGTACTTTACGAAAACAGGGTTGTTTCGGCCAAGACCAAAAAACTGAATACCAAAAAATATGAAACTACCTTTACCGTTGACTCCAAAAAAATCTATTATGATGATAAAGGAAAAGAGGAGCGTACTGATGATAAAACCAATTATATCGAGATCGGTTTGTTTGGCCAAGATATTGTAGATGATCAAGAAGTACCCTTAAAAAATCCATATTATCTTGAGCGAAAATGGTTAAAACCTGGAGAGAATACGTTTACTATTATTACCGATCAAAAACCCGTAAAAGCAGGTATAGATCCATATAATAAATTAATAGACAGAACTTCTGGTGATAACCTAAAACCTGTTGAACAGGAAGAATAATTTAACCTGTTGCACATTTAGAATTTATTTTTTACTAAAATCAGTCATTTCGATTTCTTAGATCCAAAGGAGAAGTGTATCGAGAATAAATTATTGGTAAAAAAGGTGTCAATTGTGGAAAAATAGTAATCATGCTGAGGAAACAAAAGGAATACAGGTCGGGATTTGGAATATTAATGAAAAACGCAAATTTCCTTTAATGAATTGGAATTTTTGAACACTGAAAACAAAATACTATTGGCAACATCGATGTTATAATTTATTTTGACGGAATTCATTGCGGATTTACTACCTTAGGACTTATCGGAATGTGTCTTTCAAAAAATTCCGAAACAAGCCAGACACAACCCGTTGGCATTCATTTAAAAAAATCAGAAATGAAAAAAATAATTTTACAAATAGTACTTATTTCAAGTTTAAATATAACCGCTCAATACGACGGATGGCACATAAGCACAAACGACAGTTCTGATTATACAGGAATTGCTATTGCAAATGGTAGAATTGGAATGTTATCATCTTCAAAACCCCTTCAAATAAAACACATTGTATTAAATAATGTTTACGATGTTGACCCTAATCTGAAAGTAAGTCAAGTTCTTCACGGTATGAATTTTGGAAACCTTGATATACATATTGACGGGCAACAAATCACAGAAGGCAATATCACTAATTGGCAGCAAACAATGGATATGAAAAATGCTGCGCTAACCACAAGCTTTGACTATAAAGATAAAGCGACAGTTTCTTATACAGTTTACGCCCTTCGTAATTTACCGTATACAGGTTATTTAGACATAAGTGTTGAAGCTGCAAAAGAAATCGATTTAAAGGTCACAGGAAAAATACTAATTCCAGAAGAATATCAGACCCCAAAAAACACCTTTCAAATATTAAAAGATTTAGAAACAACAATGCCCATTTTACAATCTGTTGCAAAAAGCCCATTCGGAAAACATCTTGTAAGCACATCAGGAACATTCATATGGCATCACATAAATTCTTCAAGAGAGCATCTAAGACCTGAATTGAATCACCAAATTATTTCTGATTATGAGAACACGTTATCCTTTAATTATAAAATCAATAAAAATCAAAATTTAAATTTTGCTTGGACAGGCGCTCAATGCACGACCAAAAACTTTGCTGACCCAAAATCTGAATCCGAGAGAATGGTGATTTTCAATTTACTAAACTCTCGTGATGTGCTTTTAGCAGGTCATAAAACTTTATGGGAAGAACTCTGGCAAGGAGATATAATTATCGAAGGCGATTTACAATCTCAGCAAGATATACGTTTAGCATTATACCATTTGTATGCATTTGGTCGTGGAGATTCAGACCTAAGTATTGCTCCAATGGGACTTTCGTTGCAAACACCGTATAATGGGCATATATTTTGGGATACAGAACTTTGGATGTTTCCTCCACTGCTTATGCTAAATCAGGATATTGCGCGTTCTTTAGTTAATTATCGTTCGACCAGATTGGAACCTGCTAAAAAACGAGCAACTAATTATGGTTATAAAGGTGCCATGTTTCCTTGGGAAAGTGACGATACTGGTGAAGAAGCTACTCCACCTTTTGCTTTAACAGGGCCTTTTGAGCATCACATTACCGCAGATATTGGGATTGCGTTTTGGAATTATTATCGAGTAACAAAAAACAGCAAATGGTTAAAGGAAAAAGGCTATCCCGTATTAAAAGAAATCGCTGACTTTTGGGTAAGCAGAGTAACTAAAAATAATGACGGAAGCTTTTCAATAAACAATGTGGTCGGAGCAAATGAATTTGCTCCTAATGTAAATGATAACGCATTCACGAATGGAGCTGCTAAAACTGCATTACACTATGCTATCTTGGCGGCAAAAGAATTAGGTAATTCTCCAAATTCAAAATGGGAAGAAGTTGCCACTCATATCAAAATATTAAAATTCCCAGATGGTACAACTAAAGAACATGCTGAATATAATGGCGAAAAAATTAAACAGGCAGATGTAAATTTGTTATCCTATCCTCTAAATATTATTAACGATAAAGAAACAATTTTAAAAGACTTAAAATATTATGAACCTAAATTAGCAAAAGAAGGTCCTGCAATGGGTAAATCTATTTTTTCAATAGTATACGCAAGACTAGGAGATGTAGATAATGCATACCGACTTTTCAAGGAAAGTTATGTGCCAAATCAACAAGCACCTTTTGGTGCTTTATCAGAGGTGGCAACTTCGAATTTTTCATATTTTGCTACCGGTGCGGGTGGAATGTTACAAAGTGTACTGTTTGGTTTTGGCGGACTAGAATTTACAGACGAAGGAATAATCCAAAAAGACCCAATTCTTCCAAAACAATGGAAATCATTAACCATAAAAGGTGTTGGAATAAACAATAAAACGTACAGAATTGACAGATGATTCAATTATTGAACGTGGAAAAACAAACTACCAATACAATGTTCTGAAAGACAATACTCCTGAAAGTTGGAAATTGAAAAATTAGGTGGACCAATACCAGAGGGTTATCTTTTCTTAGTATGTCGATGTAACAATTATATTACATTTCAGTCTTCTTTTTATAAATCATTCGGGCAACCTTTTAGATTTGGATTTCGTCTTTAATAATAAGAACTTTATTTCATCAAATTATACGTTTATGATCTGTAACTCATCTTTAGTAGTTTCTATAGCATTTTTTATGACATATTTTGGGCTCAACGCACAAACATTGACCTCTAAAGTAGTAGACAAAAAAACAAATCAACCCATTCCTTTTGCCACTATTCAGATCTCTGAAAATCAAGGAATTATCACCAACGAAGAAGGGAGGTTTAATTTAATTCTCGGTGACAAGCATGCAAATATAGATTCAATATATGTTTCTTCTATGGGGTATGAAAAGGCAAGTATTTCTATCAAAGAGGCAATAGATAGTATTATTTATATTCAACCCAAGGCTATAGAATTAAAAAGTGTTTTCGTTTCAAATAAAAATCTAAGCGTTGAGGAAATCATTGACAAGGTTAAAGAGCGTGTTTCTGAAAATTATAATTTCGAGTTATCTAAAAGGCGGTTATTTTTCAGAGAATCCGAATTCAACGCTATAAAAAAATTAGATATTGAATTTAAAAAATCCACCATTAAAGAACTTGATAAAAAACTTATTGATAGTGTAATCACGATTATTCCTAAAAAATCAGAGTATTATACAGAGACCCTATGCGATCTTTATGGTGATTTCGAAAAGAGAAAAATTAATATTATTAAGGCTGCTGAGCTTTACGATAAAAATAATGAGGTTTCTATAGAGGCGATGACAGAGCGCATGGAAACCATATTCAAAAAAAATGTGAAACCAGATTCTTATCTTAAGATAAAATCTGGGTTATTTGGCACTAAAATACAAGTGGATTCTATCCTTGAACAGACTGAAAACGGGGATGAGATAAAAGATAAAATCGATAAAGAGGACAAGGGTGATTTTCTAAAAAGTCAAAGAAGAGCCTTAAAAAGTTTACTATCCAGTCTTTTTTTTAACGAAGGTGTGATGTCTAATTTTCTTAACAAATCCGGAAGATATGATTTTAAACTGGTGGATTATACCTATATCGATGACCAAAGTATCTATATCATTAATTTTTCACCTAAAAGAAATGAAGATTTTAAAGGTACGTTATATGTAAATACAGAAGATTTTGCTGTGATACGAGTAGATTATGAAAATGTAAGAAATATTAAAAATTTTAAACTATTAGGTATTCATTATCAAGATAATTTATATCGGGCCAAAATGTTATTTACCAAAGGAGGAAATCAAAAATATGATCTTAAATTCTTGGAAATGTATAGAGGTGAATTTTTTGGTTTTGACCGTCCTTTAAAAGTGATTGAAAAAAACAAACATGTCAAAGGAAAGCGCAAACAAAATGAATTATCTCTTGGTATTGATGCGATCAATATCAATAAACGTAAATACGAAATTGTAGTTTTTGATTCCAAACAACTTACAGAAAGCGAATATAACAGCAGTACAGAAAACAAATCAATTAAGCCCCAGTATTTATCAAAATATGACCCGCAATTCTGGAAAGGGTATAACATTATTGAACCCAATACGGCTATAAAAAAGTTTACGGCTACCCCTGAAGCAGAATAGTCATATATTATAGTCATTTATCCTGCCCTTGCCCATCCAGTTTTAGGGTTCTAATCAATGCATCAAAATAAAAATCTTCCTGTTTTGGAACGATAGTGGTTTTGTACGCAGTATTCTTTATTACATAATGAGAAGTAGTTTCAGGATCTAATGCTGAAGAATGAAGATTTACAATCTTCTGAATAAAATCATTTATCAATACAACTTCGTCATATGATACCTCTCTTCGAAATGTAGGGTGATCGCTTTTATAAACCAGATAATCATTTCTAAAACTCAGAGATCTCTTCATGCCATTTGCTGTAGTAAACTCAAATGTAAAGTCTTTGGACGCGAATATCTTATTGATGTTCTCTGCAGTTGGTTCTACATTACGAGCACAACTCATTGCCAGAAACAGGGTAAGAAATATAACAATTCGTTGTTTTGGGATACTACTCTTCATAAAAATACCGTATCTAGACTTCATAATTCTGTCTAAGATACGGCATTTTGTGTCTTTCTGGAAAAACCAGATGTAATATTACTTTGAGGCGAAACGCTTTATAGAGCTTTCAAAATCAATATCTTCAAGGTTACTGATCAAAAGACCAACTCCTCCAGATTTTGAAGCGACGATATATTCTGTTTGAAATCTTCTATCTTTTTTATACGCTTTTAAATATTTAAGCTTAACCACTTTTGATGTAGGGGTGAAGAAAAAACGACCATGAATTCTTTTGTATCTTACTTCCTGCACATTAGCTTCATCTTTCACCTGATCACTAAGGGCTTGAACCACTCTAGCAGCTCTGTGCTCGTCAAATTGATAATAGTCACAGGTATAAATAAATACATAATTCTGGATATTTGTTTCATCAACAAATAATTCGAAATCTACCTTTTTATCCTGAATCTTTTTCAATTCAGCAAGGGCGATGTTTTTAAATTTTAGATTACTGTCCAGCAGTTCTATTTTTGCTTTAAACTCTTCTGGAGTTGCTTTTACATAATCACTTGTAAGAACAATGGTGTTGTTTTTAAATTCAATTTTGTTTTTTGAAAATTTAGCAAATCCTTCTTTCTTTGGCTCAAAAAGATTACAGCTAACAAGTAGGATTGAAATAGATAATAGTAGAAGTTTTTTCATAAGGGCTTGTGTTAAATGACTAAGACATAATACCATACATCTTAATTAATATGCGGGCAAGATAATAAAAAAAATTGAATCTATTGCCATTCAACGGGTTTTTTAAGCACTTTAACTAGTTTTTCTTCTTCGCTTCCGGGTTTTGGATTGTGGTTGTACCTCCATTGTACGCGGGGTGGGAGGCTCATTAAGATACTTTCTATCCTGCCATTTGTTTTTAATCCAAACAAGGTTCCTTTATCGTGAACAAGGTTAAATTCTACATATCTACCTCGTCTTATTTCTTGCCAATTCTTATGAGTCTCGGTATATTTTTGGTTTTTTCTTTGCTGTACAATAGGTGCATAGGCCTCCAGAAAGCTATTTCCCACTTCGGTAACAAAATCATACCAATTTTCTATAGTCATGGTCTCATTTGCTTTACAATAATCAAAAAATAAGCCACCTACCCCTCGTCCTTCGCCTCGATGAGGATTATAGAAATACTCGTCACACTTTTTCTTATATAATTTATAAAAATCTGGATGATGCTTATCACAAGATGCTTTACAAACATGATGAAAATGTGTTGCGTCATCTTCAAATAAATAATAAGGTGTTAGATCCTGGCCGCCACCAAACCAACGATCTACGACACTACCGTCTTTGTCATACATCTCAAAGTATCTCCAATTGGCATGTACAGTTGGTACCATTGGGTTTTTGGGATGCAATACCAGTGATAAACCACAAGCAAAAAAATCAACATCTCCCACATTAAAATAACCCTGCATTGCTTTTGGCAGGGCACCATGTACACCAGAGATGTTTACCCCTCCTTTTTCAAATACATTTCCATTTTCGATAACTCGGGTTCGGCCTCCCCCGCCTTCTGGTCTTTCCCAAATATCCTCTTGAAACTTGACTCCGCCATCAATCTCTTCCAATTTTGAAGTAATGGTATCCTGAAGGTTTTGTATATATTTATAAAATTTATCTTTCATATCATTATATCATGTCATAAAAAAATCTAAGCTTCAATTTCTTTGGATATTATCGAAGAATCAGTGGTTGATATTAATTTCTGCTGATCCAAAATTTTTACCGTCTCTGATGATGCCGCAACTACAGCTATTGGTAAAGTAACAATAAAACCAATAATCGGTATAAAAAGCATCAATACAAATACGATTCCATTTCCTATAGCGATACCTCTATTTTTTCTTACAAACTGAATACTTTCTTTATAGTTAAAATGTCTTTCCATTGTATAATCCATATTACCAAAACCTACATAATATGCTTGTATTAGAAAGATCAACACCGTCGCTACAATTCCAATAATGGGTATAAAACTAAGAATCAATAACGGAATCATAAATAATAATTCTTTACACAGGTTTCTTAAATTGATACGAATACCTCTGGTCAATTGTTGCCTAAAGGATGTATTTCGATGGGTATGCGTTGTGTTTCCATAAAAATGAGCTTCAACTTTTTCTGAAACCGGGCTCATAAATGGTGCAGAAAGCGCCATCACAATATGCTTATATATTACTAATCCTAAAACCAGAATCAATAGCCCTCCGATATATGTACTTATCGTTGCAAATGTTTCTGATCCCCATTCCCAAGGCCAAATTTTAGAAATCAATATTCCTAAATTATCTGAAAAGAAATATGCAAAAGACACAAAACCAAAACCTGTAAGGACACTTATCAAGATAGGTATACCAAAATATCTCCATAATCCTAGTTTAGAAATTAATTTGAACGTTCCAAAATAGGCTTTTATTCCACTAATAATATTTTTGAACATAAGTGCTTTATTTGATAATTACCTCTAATATGTAGTCTTTTACGCTATTTTGTTTCAATATTTTATAGATTTTACAACCCGCGTAGTCTCCTCTTCAATTATAATCTTCTGAAAGATAAACCAAATGGCTTTGATGATCCAATATGTCTTCGATTTGAATTATTTTTTTCCCGTTTTGAGCCCTTTCTTGCAAAAAAACAATAATTTCATCTTCAGAACTGTCCTTTAACGTCTTAAAAAACATTCTTCCTATTTTATTATTATGCAAATCCATTGCTTTTTCTAAAGGTTTATTTGGAGCTAGTTCTTCGTGTAAATTGGTTACTTTTTTGGACCAAATGATAGATTTATCTACATTTTTTGTGATTTTGAAGGTTTTTCGACAAATCAATACATTCCACAACGCATGTCGAAATGCATTTGCCTGACCATGCAAATGATGTGTATCTCTATACATTGTTTTGCAAATTTCTATCGTTACCTTGGTGGCCTTCAACGTAGGGACAATAAACAATGGATTTCGAAGCATTAAACCCGTCAATTGAAAGAATTCTCTTAGACTAAGTCTTTGCAATACGCTCCAAACATTCATGATTTCGACCTTATCGATATTCTTTTACAGCATCAACAAACGCTTTTGCATTTTCTACTGGGATGTTAGGTAGAATTCCATGTCCTAAATTGACAATGTATTGATCTTTTCCAAACTCATCGATCATCTGTTTGACCATTTTTTTAATTTCTGCCGGTGGCGAAAACAATCTCGACGGATCAAAATTGCCTTGTAAAGTAATGTTTCCTCCTGTTAAATACCTGGCATTTCTTGCAGAGCACGTCCAATCTACTCCTAGTGCTGCAGCACCAGATTTTGCCATATCTTGCAAAGCAAACCAACAACCTTTACCAAAAACTATAACTTGTGTTTCTTCTTTTAAGGCGTCTACAATTTGCTGAATATATTTCCAGGAAAACTCTTGATAATCAACTGGAGATAACATTCCGCCCCAACTATCAAATACTTGTACAGCATTTACCCCCGCAGCAACTTTAGCTTTCAAGTAAGTAATTGTAGTATCTGTTATTTTTTGTAATAACTGATGTGCCGCCTGTGGTTGTGTAAAACAAAATTCTTTGGCTTTATCGAAATTCTTTGATCCCTGACCTTGCACTGCGTAGCATAAAATTGTCCATGGGGATCCGGCAAATCCAATAAGCGGCACTCGGTTATCGAGACGTTCTTTAGTCATCTTAATGGCATCCATTACATAACCCAGTTCTTCATGAACATCAGGAACCACAACCTGCTCCACATCCTTAAGCGATCGTATTGGATTTGGTAACCAAGGACCGATACCATCTTTCATCTCGACTTCAATATTCATTGCTTGCGGGATTACCAAAATATCACTAAACAAGATCGCAGCATCGGGTCCAATGATATCTATGGGTTGCACCGTAATCTCAGAAGCTAGTTCTGGTGTTCTACAACGAGTAAAAAAGTCATATTTTGCTTTTAATGCTCTAAATTCTGGTAAATATCGACCCGCCTGGCGCATCATCCATACCGGGGGGCGTTCTACAGTTTCTCCTTTTAAAGCTCTTAGAAATAAATCGTTTTTTATCATATCTTCCTTTATTCTGGCCTAGGCCAGAATCTTTTACGTTTTAAATTTTATATTCTAAATAAATCCCAAATCAGGTCTGGGATGACAAATCCTGGTTAAAATACTTCGCCGCCTGAACGATTACATTCTCAACGGTTGGTTGGTTTGCAATAATTATATTTTTGGTATACTTTTTTGCTTCAGAAGCTGTTGTGTTACCGATGCAAAATACCACACTTGCACCCAATGTATTTTCTAAAACATAACTTTGAACTCCTGATGGGCTAAAAAATAAGACCCCATCAAAAGAACGATCAAATTTCTTTGCGTTTAAGTGGGTGTTATACACAATCTGCTCTTTTATATGTACGTTGTTTTGATGTAATAGGTCAGGAAGTTCATTTCTTCTCAAATTTCCGCAAAAAAACAAAAAAGACTCGTTTTTATACGTTTTTATAATGATTTTAGCTAAATCTGAAGCATTTTTAGCCGTTTCAATCACTTTTTTTCCATTTTCTTCTAAAAGTTTTTTTGTGTTCTCACCTACACAAAAACAATTTAAAATGCTTGTTTCAGACTTTAAAACTGACGTTACCGCATTCTTACTCGTGAAAATTGCGTTTCTGATTTCACTCTTACCTATATTATTCAAAAATTCAATTTGAATTCCTTCATATTCTACAAATCCAATACCCGTATTGAGTAATAGCTCCTTCTGAGCCAGTGACAGTTTTTTTGTGGATACTATGGACGGTTTAGAGCTCAATCTAATTCATTTCAGCTTTAATCTCTCTCATCAATTCTCTTCCTCCGCTATCCAGAACCTTCTGAGCATATTTCTTTCCAAGAGATTTCACATTATCTATTGCTATTTCTTCCGAAATCTCAATTTTATGCCTTCCATCTAAACTAAATAAAGCTCCTTTAAAATGGATAGTATTTTTTACAATTTGTGCTAAAGCACCGATTGGCGCTGTACACCCACCTTCTAGTTCTCTGAGAAATTCTCGTTCTATGCGTACGCAGATATTAGACGTTTTATGATCTAAATGAGCTAATGCCGCTCTGCAATATCTATCATCTTCTTTGGCAACCACCAACATCGCTCCTTGTGCTGGTGCAGGAATCATCCAATCCAGATCGATATAATTTTCTGGTTTTAGCTTAATACGCTCTAACCCTGCGGCAGCAAAAATGGCCCCATTCCAATCATTATCTGTTAGTTTTTGCATGCGGGTATTTACATTTCCACGCAAATCCACTACGCTATGTGTTGGATATCTGTGCAACCATTGCGCTTGTCGTCGTAAACTACCTGTAGCAATTATTCCTTTACTATCTAAAAAATCCAATCCCTTATGAACTAAAATATCCTGTGCATTGGCTCGTTCTAAAACTGCAGCTTCAACTATACCTTTGGGTAAGGCCGTAGGAACATCTTTCATAGAATGAACCGCAATATCTATATCACCTTTTAACATAGCAATATCAAGGGTTTTCGTAAAAATCCCGGTGATACCCAGTTCGTATAAAGGTTTATCTAAAACAATATCTCCTGTTGACTTTACCGGAACCAGTTCTGTCTTATACCCAAGATCAGCTAGTTTTTTTTGTACCGTATTAGCTTGCCAAAGTGCTAATTCACTATCCCTGGTACCTATACGAATTGTTTTAGCCAAGACTATTTATTTTGTAATTGGAAAACTTTTTGAATCAACTCTATGCTTTCGTCTGCCGAAGTATTTTCATCTTTAAGATGATTAGCAAAGTGGTTTGTTATCTTTTGAATGATACGACTGCTTATGATATCTGCTTGTTCCTCATCAAAATCTGCATACTTCTTTCGTTGTAAATTAATTTCAGTATCCTTTAGCGTAATTAACTTATTTTTTAAGGCTTTGATTGTAGGAGCAAATTTTCGAGTATCTAACCAGCTGTCAAACTCTAATCGAACTTCTTCAATAATATCTTGAGCCTGAGGAATATATTGTTGCCTTCTTAATAATGTGTCGTCGGTCATTTTTGACAGATGATCAAGATGCACCAAGGTCACATTGGGTAATTCGGTAACATCATTAGCAACATTTTTAGGTATAGAGAGATCCAAAATCAACAAAGGTTTGTCTGAATGGATTAGCTGCTTAGAGATTGTTGGATTTTGAGCACCCGTAGCAACAATCAAAATATCTGAATTTTTAATTTCAGATTGAATATTTGCATATTCTTTTACTACCAGATTAAATTTTCCTGCTACTTTTTCTGCTTTGTCCTTTGTTCGGTTTATCAATACGATATGATCATTTTTCGTATGCTTTACTAAGTTCTCACATGTATTACGGCCTATTTTACCTGTGCCAAAAAGCAAGATATTTTTTTCAGAAATTGCATCAACATTCTTTAAAATATATTGAACAGATGCAAAAGAAACAGATGTTGCGCCAGATGAAATTTCGGTCTCGTTTTTTATCCGTTTACTGGCCTGAATTACTGCATTGATTAGACGTTCCAAAAAAGGATTGGTTACTCCCGCTTTTTTTGATGCTTTAAAGCTAATTTTTAACTGACTTATAATTTCAAAATCCCCTAAAATCTGGCTATCCAAACCAGTACCTACTTTAAATAAATGTGCTACAGCTTTGCTGTTTTTATGTACATAGGCTACTTTCTCAAACTCTTCAACAGTTCCATGAGTGTGTTCACAAAGTAATTTGATTAACTGAAACGGATGCTGGGCAAAACCATATAACTCTGTTCTGTTACATGTAGAAGTAACCAATAAGGCTTCGATACCTTCTTGTTTTGCCTGAAGCAGTATCGCACTTTTGGCCTCATCACTAACACTAAAGTGACCTCTAATCTCGGCATCAGCTTTTTTATAGCTAAGTCCAATAGTATAAAAGTTTGTTCCTTTTGCTCTTAGGTGAGGCTCCATTCAATCAAATCTAAATTTTCCGTGACAAAAATATCCTACAAGAATCAGAAAAAATAACGCTAGAAGGATTTTTAGTGTCGAAAAGCGTTGTTTAAGACATTATTTGCATAAAAATGGCTAAAAACACTTATTTTTGTAGGAGTCTGCAGGATTCTCTTGTCGATAGTTTAGATTTATTCTAAATAAATAATAGAAAGGAAATGGAAATTGAATTAAAAAATAACGCTCTGGGTATTTTAGAAGAAACTCAAATCGAAGAAGGGTTTTACATACTTAAATTTCAAAACGAAACTCTTGAAAGTCAAAAAGTTGTACGAGAAATAGATAGTAACTTTATACAGTTTCATTTTGGTGTTAAAGGGGCTGTCACTTTTAATTTTAATAACGGAAGTTACGCTTTAAATCTTTCTGAAGAAAACTCTTTATTACTTTACAATCCTCAGCGAGATTTACCAATGAATCTGGAAATGAAAAAAGATTCGTGGTTAATTACTGTGCTTATTTCTATTAAAAAATTTCACTCGCTCTTCTCAAAAGAAGCAGATTATATTCCTTTTTTAGGAGAAGGAAATCGGGACAAAAAGTATTATAATGATGGAAGCATTTCACCCTCAATGGCAGTCGTTTTAAATCAAATGATGAACTACAGCCTACATCAATCTATAAAATTACTATACTTTAAAGGTAAGGCGTATGAATTGTTAAGTCTCTATTTTAACAGACCCGAAGATGCAGATATAGAACAATGCCCTTTTTTAGTAGATGAAGAAAATGTTCTGAAAATCAAAAAAGCCAAAGAGATTATCATTGCCAGAATGGCAGAGCCTCCAACACTGCAAGAATTGTCAAAAGAAATTGGTTTACCTCTTAAAAAACTTAAGGATGGTTTTAAGCAAATTTATGGAGAACCGGTATACGCCTTTTTATTTGATTATAAAATGGAAGTAGCGCGGCAGCTGCTGGCTACAGGTAGTCATAATGTAAACGAGGTAGGTTTAAAAGTCGGTTACAGCACGGCAAGTCATTTCATTGCCGCATTTAAAAAGAAATTCGGCACTACTCCAAAAAAATATGTGACAAGCCTTAGTTAGCGATCATTTAATCGCGTGATTCCACTCTCGGAATCCCAACCCCTTTTTGTAACGAAACTATAGAATCATACATTCCCTGATCTTCATCAGTGGTATCTGACAATACAGACACAAATTCAAATTGTTCTAATAGTTCCAGGACAAAGGGTAGCTTGTCTTTTTCGACATCTACAATAATACGTTTCATGTGGTTTAATATTGTTTGTTAACAGTCACATGCACCCATAATTACCATAAAATAGAATTGCAATCAATTACTATTTATCTGCATTGGGTTCATCTTTGCTTTTTTATGTATATAAAAATACTAAAATAAAACTACTAGACTTTCAGTTTGTTACAATTTAACGTAATTATAAGGTGTGTTTTATTTCTGTTCATGATTTAATTGCACTATCAAAAAGTCTTATCGCTTTTTTATATTCATGCTCTTAATAGTTTGTATTTTTGCTAAATGCGAAAAAGAAAAAAATATGAGTAAAGGCGTTCTTCTTGTTAATCTTGGATCACCCGATAGTACCGATCCCAAAGATGTAAAGAAATATCTTGGTGAGTTTTTAATGGACCCAAGAGTTATAGATGTCCCACTATGGGCAAGAACATTATTGGTTAAAGGAATTATTTTAAATACCAGGCCAAAAAAATCGGCAGCAGCTTATCAAAAAATATGGTGGGATGAGGGCTCTCCTCTCATTGTTATTTCTGAACGATTACAAAGCAAAGTTGCAGAACGTATCTCAATCCCTGCCGGATTAGCGATGCGCTACGGAAGTATGTCTCTTAAAAAGGGGTTGCAATCATTAGTTGATCAAGGTGTGCAAGAGGTTCTTGTTATACCCTTGTATCCTCAATTTGCAATGGCTACTACCGAAACGATAGATGTTAAAGTAGAAGAACTTAAAAATGAATTTTTTCCAGCACTAACTATTACTTCATTACCTGCTTTTTACAACAAACCTGAATATATTGAAGTTCTTTCTAACAGTATTTCAGAAAAATTAAAAGATATTGATTACGAACATCTTTTATTTAGCTATCATGGAGTCCCCGAGAGACACATCAGAAAAAGTGATATCAGCAATGGGAACTGTAAAATGGACGGGAAATGTTGTTTTAAAAAAGGTTCTGAGCAACATAAGTTCTGTTATCGCCATCAATGTGAAATGACAACCATATACGTGGCAAAAAAATTAGGTCTTAAAAACGGCACCTACTCGACCTCTTTTCAATCCCGACTAGGTTTTGATCCATGGTTGCAGCCCTATACTGATCGTACAATAGAAAGAATGGGTAAAGAAGGAATCAAAAAAATGGCAATTGTTACTCCGGCATTTGTGGCTGACTGCCTGGAAACCTTAGAAGAAATTGCCATGGAGGGACAAGAAATTTTTCATGAAGTTGGCGGCCAGGAATTTACAACCATACCTTGTCTTAATGATCGTGATGATTGGGCAGATATATTGGCCAATTGGATACATGAATGGGTTTCTGTTAAAACTGCTGTAGTATAATGGCAAACGTCTCTTCTGAAGCTCTGGGTACAGAACCTATTGGAAAATTACTGATAAAACAGGCTTTACCGGCTTCTATTGGGATATTGGTCATGTCTCTTAACATTTTGATTGATTCCATTTTTGTAGGAAACTGGATCGGTTCTATTGCTTTTGCGTCTATTAATGTAGTATTACCCGTATCTTTCTTTATCGGTGCCTTAGGAATGTCTATCGGTGTTGGTGGCTCGAGCATTATATCGCGAGCATTAGGAGCAGATAATCAAGAAAAAGCATTGAAAACATTTGGCAATCAGATTTCTCTTGGTCTTATCGTTATGGTGCCTTTAGTAATTCTGGGGCTAGTTTTTGCAGATGATATTATACCGAGATTTGGAGGAAAAGGCGACATTTTTGAGCCTGCTAAAATTTATTATACCATTTTATTATATGGAGTTCCTATTCTTGGTTTTGCCATGCTAGGAAACACTGTGATCCGAGCCGAAGGAAAGCCCAAATTTGCCATGACAGCAATGATTATCCCTACAATTAGTAATCTACTACTAGATTATGTTTTTATTTATGTAATGGATATGGGAATGCATGGTGCCGCATGGGCAACGACAGGGTCATATTTAGCGTGTTTCTTATATATTTTCTGGTTTTTCTCTTCAAAAAACTCTGAACTAAAGATCAATCTTAGGCATTTTGGATTACAAAAAGATATCGTCTCCGAAATTGCTTCTCTGGGGGGTGTTACAATGGCAAGACAGGCTGTAGTGAGCATCACCTATTTATTGATGAATAATATTCTGTTTGATCTGGGACAAGAGGGCCTGGTAGCAGTGTATGCAATTATTGGCAGAATGTTGATGTTTGCTTTATTTCCCGTATTTGGAGTAACCCAAGGGTTTTTACCTATTGCCGGATATAATTATGGAGCTCAACAATACCCACGGGTGCGACAAACTATCAATACAGCCATCAGTTATGCCGCGATTGTCGCTACACTGGTTTTTATAGGATTAATGATTTTTCCATCAGAAATTACATCTTTATTTATTAGTAACAACCCCCATATTTCTGCAAAAGAATTGGCATTAAATCAATATGTATTATTGCATACTGCCACACCAATGCGATGGGTATTTGCCGCTACCCCCATCATCGCATTGCAACTTATTGGAGCGGCATACTTTCAGGCCATAGGTAAAGCAGTTCCTGCTTTACTACTAACTTTATCCCGTCAAGGATTCTTTTTTATTCCTTTAATCTTGATTTTACCAAAATTTTACGGCGAATTGGGAGTATGGATCTCATTTCCAATTGCCGATGTGCTAGCCACTGTGGTTACCGGATACTTTTTGAATCGCGAGATACGAACAAAGCTCATTGATTCTAAAACTGTGAAACAAGTTCTGTAGTACCCCCCTCTCGCTTCAGAAAAAAGAAGATAACGGTGAGGATTGTTGATATGAAAAATATATCTTATTCTAAACTCTTAGCTCCAGACGAACTCATCACGCGCATAACGCTATCCCAGAGAAAGAATTAAGAAAATATAAAACACAGGCCACTACTTCTATAAATCCAATGATCCTCTTACTTTGTTCTAGAGGCAGCTTTGCTAATAATTTTCCATTTTCCTTCAATTTTTTTTA
The DNA here is from genome assembly GCA_947497175.1 of uncultured Aquimarina sp. Taxonomy (GTDB): domain Bacteria; phylum Bacteroidota; class Bacteroidia; order Flavobacteriales; family Flavobacteriaceae; genus Aquimarina. The sequence goes on from CANMFM010000004.1 coordinate 660,470, forward strand.
AGAGAAACATATCAATGTATCGTATGCTTTTCCCTTTTGCTAAAATTTCGGCTTTTGCCGTTGCAATATCATTTTCTTGATCAATAGATAAAATATTACCTATTCTCCCATTAAACGTACCCCTTTTTTTCTTTTCAAACCAGGAAGCATATTCTTGAACAGGAACTATCCATAATTTTTTGTCTTTATGCGTAAGAAACAAATTCGCCTCTTCATAAAAAGCCATCTTAATAACTTCTGGTTTATTATATGAAGTTCCTTCAAGATATTGATGAATTGTAGCTCGTATTTGATCATGATCAGATTGAGCAATAGTATAGAAGTTTACGAGTAAAAATAAGACAGTAAAAAAATAGGTTTTCATGTGTTTGATTTTAAAATGTGTTGTTTTTTATTCTTACAATCTTACCGTTATCTTCATCGGTAAGCATATATAATTTTCCGTTAGGGCTTTGGGCCAATTTTCTGGATCGCACCCGATCATCTGTAAATAACTCTTCAGCACTTTTGATTGTATTATTTTCAATTCTAAATCGCCAAAGACTTCCTTTTGAGAGTCCCGGTACCAGTAGATCATTCTTCCATTCAGGAAATTCTGTACCGGTATAAAACAACAATCCGGTAGGGGCTACAGTATGTTGCCAATACCAAACAGGATCCGTATATAGGGCTTCTTGGATTACCGGAGGGACATAATCTCTACTACGATACCCACCCGTGGTTTTTATGGGCCATCCATAATTGGCTCCGGCTTTAAGTTGATTGATTTCGTCTCCTTGTCGTGTTCCATGTTCAGTAAACCAAATAGTGCCTGTTTTGGGTTCTACAGTGATTCCTTGCGCGGCTCTTATTCCTATAGCAAATATTCCTGGCTTCGCATCAGATCCAAAATCAGGATTATCCGCGGGAATGCTCCCATCAGAATTTAAACGATAAATTTTGCCTCGCTTATCCTGTATATCTTGTGCTATCGGAATCTCTGGCTCATCAATTTCTTTAAATAAACGCTCACCTATTGTGATGTATAACTTGCCATCAGATCCAAAGGTCATACCGCCCCCGTAATGAAAATATTCTTTGGTATAGGGTTCGGCCTCTACTATAGTTTTTATATCCATTAATGAATCTTGCCGCAATGTAGCTCGTACTACTTTTGTGGTACTTCCGCGATTCTTTTTTTTGGCAGCATAAGAAATATAGAGCTGTTTATTCTTTTTGAAATCAGGATGCAGCAAAACTTCAAAAATGCCTGAGTTATCTCCACGCCATACTGTGCGTATACTATCGGTTAGATCCCTAGGGAAACCTTTTATGATATTCTTCTTTTTTGATGAAAGATTTATTTTTAATAGATCTCCGTCTTTTTCTGAAACCAGTACTTCATCTTCCGATATAAACACCATGCCCCAGGGATGCTTAAGGCTATCAATTACAGTTTCTTTAAAAGGTATTGTTTTTGAATATCGATCTTGCCCGGGTTTTTCAATTTTACAGCATATCACTACCATAAAAACCAATAGAAAAAAGAATTTATACATGTATCTGACTTTATAATTTGAACATGCAAAATCAGAAATCAAGCATTATATCCTTTTAAAAAACATGATCTTTAAAACGAAAAACTAAACTTTTTACGAGAAAAACTCTTGAACCCGGAGAATAGAAGTGTCATCTCCTTGCCAAACTCAGATAAAGTGACGTTTCGAGTTAAGCAACTTTAAATTGATTTCTATATTGAGAGGGAGTGATTTCGGTTTCGGCTTTAAAAGCCAGGTTAAAAGAAGTTACATTACCAAAACCACAATCATAGGCGATAGTAGCAATTTTTTCGTGAGCATAGCTTGGATCTGCTAATAATATTTTAGCTTTTTTGATTCGATAATGGTTTATGAATTCAGAAAAATTCTTTTGTACATTTTCATTAATTACCTGTGATAATTGGCGCGGATTAATAGACAACTGTTTTGAAACGCTATGTAAAGAAATGTCACTATCAAGGTAAACTTCATTTTCTTCTAAGAATTTTTTGATTCGCTGAAGTATTTTTGTTGACGTAAGATGGTCCATCCTAGAATTACTATATTTTTCTAGAGTAAATACATGACGCTTTAGTAAAAGATATGAAAATAAATACATTAGAAACGAGAACGAAATAGCACCTAAAATGTAGAACGGAATCCATCTCAGGAAAATCCCAACATAAAGTATCCAAATCATACTGACTCCAATTAAAATATTACGATACCAATTGAAAAGCGGTACTGTAATTTGATTACTACTTTTTACCGCGTAATGCCAACACATTCCTAAATAAATACCCAAATGGACAAAAACAGCTCCATAAACAATATAAGAAGGAACATCTCCTCTATTTGGGAGTATCGGACTAAATAAAACGAACAATCCAAAGGGTACCAAATGTAGATATTGTCTCTTCGAAAAAGTATGTTGTTTTTCAAAAAGAGCCTTGCCATACATCCAAAGAAAAGGCCCTACCGATACTATAGTTGAAATTGCTAAATTTCTAATTCTAGGGTCTACCTCTATGTAATTGTGAAATACTGATTTTCCAATTCGAATAGTTAATGCCAATAAAACGAAGGCCAAAAAGCGATTGGCTTTCCTGTTTCCCTTTTTTACAGTCAACAAATAAAAACATAAAAATAGTGCCTGGATAACACCAAGACAACTAAGCACTAATATAAATCCTTGTTGAAGCATGTTCCAAAAATAAGAATCATACCTCAGTACGCAAGGTTAAAATTACGTGAAAATCTTTCTCAGTAATTTTTATTTCCAGACTTTAGTATTCCATCAAATCTACATGTACACCCTTGCTATACATTTCAACTAAAACTCAACTAACATGCACTTACATTTAAATAGAGTAGTTTTTATACTCTTTTTTGCTTTCGGAAGTATTTTTACAACTCATGCTCAAACGTATACCTCAGAACTATATGACGCCTTAGAATATCGCCTAATTGGCCCTTTTAGAGGGGGACGAAGCGCTGCCGTAACGGGAGTACCCAATAAACCAAACTTGTTTTATTTTGGAGCAACCGGAGGTGGCGTATGGAAAACTACAGATGGTGGCCGAACCTGGTCCAACATTTCGGATGGTTTTTTTGGGGGTTCAATTGGCTCCATTTCAGTGTCTAAAAGTGATCCCAATGTGATCTATGTTGGCGGGGGAGAAAAGACTCTTCGTGGTAATGTATCTTCAGGTTATGGTGTGTGGAAAAGTGTTGACGCAGGAAAAACCTGGGTACAATCCGGTCTTCTGAAAAGTAGACATATCCCTAGAATATCAATTCATCCCACAAATCCTGATATTGTGTATGCAGCCGTATTAGGAAACATTTATAAATCAACTCAGGATCGAGGGGTTTATAAAAGTACCGATGGTGGCACAACCTGGAATAAGGTTCTTTTTGCCAATGCTAATTCAGGAGCGGTTGACTTAACTTTAGACCCTAACAATCCCAGAATACTATATGCATCTACCTGGAATGCCAGAAGAACTCCTTATAGTCTAAGTTCTGGCGGTGAAGGTTCTGCATTATGGAAAAGTACTGACAGCGGTAAAACATGGAAAGAAATTTCAGAAAATAAAGGGTTTGCAAAAGATACTTTAGGAATCATAGGAGTGACTGTTTCTCCTGTTGATAGTGAGCGTATATGGGCTATTGTAGAAAATAAAGACAAAGGGGGTGTATATCGTAGCGACGATGGCGGTGAAACCTGGGCACTTCTGAACAGTGACCGCAGCCTGCGTCAACGTGCCTGGTATTACTCCCGGATTTATGCCGATCCAAAAGATAAAGATATTGTTTATGTTGTTAATGTATCTTATCACAAGAGCAAAGACGGAGGAAAGAATTTTAGTAATTATAGAGCTCCTCATGGAGACCATCATGACCTTTGGATTGCACCAGAAAATCCAAAGCGAATGGTTATTGGCGATGATGGTGGTGCACAAGTTACCTACGACGGTGGCGAAACCTGGAGCACGTATCACAATCAACCCACTTCTCAATTTTACCGCGTAACTACCGATAATAGTTTTCCATACAGAATCTATGTAGCACAACAGGACAACTCTACGATACGAATTAATCACCGCAGTACCGGGTATTCAATTTCGGAAGAAGATTGGGAACGCACCGCAGGAGGAGAATCAGCACATATTGCTGTTGATCCTAAAAATAATGATATAGTGTATGGAGGAAGCTATGACGGTTTCTTAACTCGGGTAAATCACAAAACAGAAACCATTAGATCGATTAGTGTTTGGCCTGATAATCCAATGGGTCATGGCGCCGAAGATATGAAGTATCGTTTTCAATGGAATTTTCCGATTCTATTTTCGAAGCATAATCCCAATAGATTATATACCTTTTCTAATCACGTACATGTTACCGAAAACGAAGGACAAAGCTGGAAGGTAATCAGCCCGGATCTTACTCGCAATGATCCTGAAAAATTAAAATCATCAGGTGGTCCCATCACCAAGGATAATACCTCTGTAGAATATTATTGTACTATTTTTGCTGCTGCCGAAAGCCCACTAAAAGAAGGATTACTTTGGGTAGGAAGCGATGATGGATTAGTTCATATAAGCCGGGATGGAGGTAAAACCTGGAACAATGTTACGCCAAAAGGGATGCCCGAATGGACGATGATTAACAGTATCGAACCGAGCACCTTTAATGAAGGTACTTGCTATATAGCAGGAACACGGTATAAATCAGGAGATTTTGCTCCATACCTCTATAAAACAACCGATTATGGTAAATCTTGGGTTAAAATTACATCAGGAATTGCACCAGAGCATTTTACACGCGTTCTACGCGAAGATCCTGCGCGTAAGGGATTATTATATGCAGGAACAGAAACCGGGATGTACATCTCTTTTAATGATGGTGCAAGCTGGCAACCTTTTCAGTTAAACCTGCCTATTGTACCCATTACAGATTTAACCATTAAAGAGAATAATCTTATTGTGGCCACCCAAGGAAGAAGTTTATGGATTATCGATGATCTTACGGTTTTACATCAATTAACCAATGCACTAAAAACAAAGGATCACATTCTCTTTACACCTAAACCAACCTATCGTATGCGCGGTGGAAGCAGTAAAGATTCTAAAACCGAAGGCACAAACCACCCTGCGGGTGTAATGACGTATTTCTATCTTAAAAATTATGATGCTCAAAAAGATACCATAGCACTTACCTATTTTAATACCAAAGGGGATACTCTTAGCTCTTTTAGTACCAAAGCCAAAGAAAAAAAGAATCAATTAAAAGACATCGAAAAGGGAGCGAACATGTTTAGCTGGGATATGAGAGGAGAAGGAGCCGAAAAATTAGAAGGAATGATACTATGGTGGGCAAGTTTGGAAGGTCCAAAAGCAATCCCGGGCACCTACAAAGTAAGCTTAAGCGTAAACAGACAAGATGTTTCAAAACAATCGTTTACCATTGTTGCTGACCCAAGAGCAGAGGCAACACCTCAAGAGATGCAGGCACAGTATGATTTTATTACCAGTGTAAATCAAACAGTCGATAAAGCGCATAAATCCATTAAAAAGATTCGAAAAATTAATACACAGTTAAAAGCTTTTGAAAAGCAATATGCATCTGATGAAAAAACTAAGGATCTGGTTAAAAAAGCTTCAGAATTACAAAAACAGTTTGGTGAAATTGAGAAGGCACTGTATCAAACTAAGAATAAAAGTAATCAGGATCCTTTAAATTTTCCAATCAGACTAACTAATAAACTTGGACATCTTAATGCTTTGGTAGGCATGGGTGATTTTGGTCCAACCAAACAGGATATTGCTGTAAAAAACGAACTTACTACAAAGATAGAAGAACAATTGCAGGCCTTTGATAAATTAATTTCAGAAGAAATTGCAACATTTAATGCTGCGTTTAATACATTGCAGCTTAATTATCTCTTTGTAGACGAATAAATGATCGAATATTATAATTACATAAAGGCCCTGCACCTCATCTTTGTAATCACATGGTTTGCAGGGTTATTTTATATCCCCAGGTTATTTGTATATCAGATTGAAGCTTTTGAAAAACCTTCACCAGAAAAAGAAATATTAGGTGAACAGCTAAAATTAATGGCAAAGCGCCTTTGGTTTATTATTACATGGCCATCTGCAATTTTGGCAACATTATTTGCTGTTTGGTTGCTGGTTTTAATGCCAGCATGGCTACAACAATCCTGGATGCATGTAAAACTTGGCTTTATCATACTACTTTTTGGGTATCATCTAAAATGTCATCACATTTATAAACAACTTCAGGTAGATATCATAAAATGGTCATCCAATCAAATGCGTATGTGGAACGAGGGCTCTACGATAATTTTATTTTCAGTCATCTTTTTGGTGATTGTTCGTGATGCTGTGAATTGGATCTATGGCGTTATCGGAATCATCGGTCTTTCAGTATTACTTATGCTGGGCATTAAATTATATAAAAGAATTCGAGATAAACGTCCGAACGCATAACTTTGAGTTTTTTACCACAAACATATCAATCCAAATCTCGTCAATCAATTCTGATACGAGAAGCTATTGCTGAAGATGCAAATCAACTGCTACACCTCAAACTAGAATATATAAAAAACACAAAAACCCTTCCCCTATTTGATTATGAATATCCAAATGACGAAAATCAAGAAAAAGAACTCATTAAGAGATATCAACACCAAGATAATAGTCTTCTTTTGGTAGCCGAAAATAATGGGGTTCTTATTGGAAACATTGATCTAACTGGAAGCTGTCGTAAGAAAACACAACATTCTGCCGTACTGGGAATGGGTATTCATACCCAATGGCAAAATTTAGGAATTGGTACCTTTCTAATCCAAAATGTAGTAGACTGGGCAAAACAGAATGCGTTCTTAAGAATAATTTGGTTAGAGGTATATGCAACTAATATTGCCGGGAGGGCTTTATACCGTAAGATGGGGTTTCAAGAATCAGGAAAGATTGAAAATTTTTTTATTGAAAAAGATAAATTTATCGATAAAATCACAATGACTACAAGAGTTTTCTAGATTCTTTGTTCAACATTTGTAATTCATAATTCTGCATTCGTAATTACTTCGTATCTTCGTGCAACTTTTTACTATAATCTTATGATCAAATCCATGACTGGCTTTGGGAAGTCCATCCTGCAGCTACCTACAAAAAAAATCACAATAGAGGTAAAGTCTCTTAACAGCAAAAACTTAGATCTTAATGCAAGAATTCCGTCTCAATATCGAGAAAAAGAATTGGCTATGCGTAATACGATCGCCAAAGCTCTGAATAGAGGAAAAGTTGATTTTGGATTATATGTAGAAATAACTGCTGAAGAGACCTCAACAAAAATTAATGATGCCGTCGTTAAAGATTATATTCAACAATTAGAGGCTATTCATCGCGGTGAGACAACAGAATTATTAAAAATGGCTGTTCGTATGCCTGATGCTTTAAAAACCATTCGAGAAGAAATTGATGAAGAAGAATTTAAAGCAATTAATACTGCTCTTTTAGAGGCTTTAAGTGAAATCAACACATATCGTACCGATGAAGGAAATGCGCTCGAAAAAGATTTTAACCTTCGGGTTAAGAATATAGGCGAGTTATTGGAAAAAGTGATTAAAATAGATCCAGAACGTATCGAAGCTGTTAAAGAACGATTACATAAAGCGGTCTCTGACTTAAGAGAAGAAGTGGATCAAAATCGTTTTGAACAAGAGTTAATTTATTATCTTGAAAAATTTGATATCACCGAAGAAAAAGTACGTCTTTCTAATCACCTAGAATACTTTACAGCTACATTAGAATCATCAGATTCTAATGGAAAAAAACTTGGGTTTATTACCCAAGAGATTGGTCGCGAAATTAATACAATAGGCAGCAAATCTAATTATGCTCCAATGCAGCAACTTGTTGTACAAATGAAAGATGAACTTGAAAAAATTAAAGAACAATTGCTAAACGTGTTATAAATGAACCAGGGAAAGCTTATCGTCCTTTCGGCACCATCTGGTAGTGGAAAAACTACTTTAGTTAAATATTTACTCAATAAGGAAGAATTAAATCTTGGGTTTTCGATCTCTGCTGCATCCAGAGAACCAAGAGGTGCTGAAATACATGGTACGGATTATTATTTCTTATCCTTAAGAGAGTTTAAAAATAAAATTAAAGCCGACGAATTCTTAGAATGGGAAGAAGTATATCGAGATAATTTTTATGGAACTCTAAAATCCGAAGTACAACGCCTTTGGGATGAGGGTAAACATGTAATTTTTGATATTGATGTGGTAGGGGGTCTGGATATAAAAAGAATATACCCGGATCGCACTTTGGCCATTTTTGTAAAACCGCCTAGTATCGAAGAACTAAAGATTCGTTTAAAAAAACGAAAAACAGAATCTGAAGATAAAATCAATATGCGTGTAGCTAAAGCTTCAACCGAAATGGCTACAGCTCCACAATTTGATGCCATTATCACTAATGACGATCTCGAAAAAGCCAAGGAAGAAGTGTATCAGTTGGTAAGAAAGTATTTGACAAATTAAGCTTATTAGATGCAAAGAGATTCCTGTACTCAACCAGCTAAACTAGGTTTTCATGAAAAAAATTGGACTATATTTCGGAACTTTTAATCCAATACATGTGGGTCATCTTGCCATTGCTAATCATATGGCCGAATACTCTGATCTGGATCAAATATGGATGGTTGTTACCCCACATAATCCTCATAAAAAGAAAAGCTCTTTATTAGATAATCAGCAACGATATGAAATGGTATATCGAGCTACAGAATCGTATCCAAAGCTAAAACCGAGCGACATAGAATTTAAACTTCCGCAGCCCAATTATACAGTTTATACTCTTGCACATCTAGAAGAACAATATCCCGAGTATCAATTTAACCTTATTATGGGAGAAGACAACCTTAAGAGTTTTCATAAATGGAAAAATTATGAAGCTATTCTTGAGAATTATCATATCTATGTGTATCCGAGAATTGCCGAAGGTATCGTAGAAACCCGATTTAAAGATCATCCCAAAATTCATAAAGTAGATGCTCCTGTCATGGAAATTTCATCAACTTTTATTCGTAACGCAATCTCTGAAGGCAAAAATATAAGACCTCTACTTCCTGTTACCGTATGGGAGTATATTGACGAAATGAATTTTTACAAAAAATAAATACTATTAAAAGCTTTCGTTCCCTATAATCTCTTTAGCCCTCTTAATCAAACGGTGCATTCTATCACTACCTCCAGCTATAATACCAGCAGTAAGGATTATGTCTATAGATATAATGACTTTGGTTTGTATTTCTGAGAGTTCTGAGGCAGATTCTGGCAATATAATACCAGACATAAGGCGCAACCCTGATAGAGAAAGTACGAGCCCGATTACAAATGCAATTGTAATTGTTCTTTGTTGCCGAAGCTGACCCCGAGTCAACAAAAAATCTTCAATATCTTTTTTTTCGTTCATCAATCGGATCACTTTATTTGCCCGAGTTTCATCTGGTAATGATTGTATGTCTACGACCATAGAGTTTTCCGGATCATTTAAACTCTCTAAATACTTATTAATTTCTTCTACCCGTTTTTTACTTTTTACTTTGATCTTTTCATTAGGATCAAACACAAATATTTCTATTACCTGTTCGACCACCAACATGATTACAGACAGATAACCAAGTATAGATATAATGTTGCTTAACTCTACATTTTTAAGATGTATAGAAGGCAAATATTCTTTAAAGTATATAAAAGAAAAAATTGAAAGTACGATAAGAATAATCACTAAAGGATTTTTATATAACGCTTTCATAGGTTATGGGTTTAAGAGTATTTATAAAAGTACAAAAACTGTAGATTATATAGTATTCTTGTATATATTGTTTGTTTCTTACGTTTTTTTAAAACACAAGATCTCACAGGTGGGCACTTCAACACGCTAAGCAACTCACCTGTGAGATCTTATTTGAAACAACAGCATCAATACACTTATTTTCCAGGAAAATTAGCTTTCCGTTTTTCTAAAAATGCAGAAGTGCCTTCTTTAAAATCTTCGGTACCAAAACAGTTTCCGAATTGTTCAATTTCGACCTTAAATCCATCTACACCATCCTGATATACGGCATTAATAGATTGAATCGCTGCACTAATCGCTACAGAAGAGTTTCTCATAATCTTACCCGCCAGCTTCTCTGCCAGAGGCACTAATTCTTCCTGAGTAGTTACGTGATTTACCAATCCATACTGTAGCGCTTGTTGTGCATCGATCATCCCAGCGGTCATTACCATTTCCATAGCCCTCCCTTTACCGACCAATTGAGGCAAACGTTGTGTACCCCCGTATCCGGGAATTACTCCTAGAGAAACTTCGGGCAATCCCATTTTGGCATTATCGCTAGCTACTCTAAAATGTGCAGCCATTGCTAATTCTAATCCACCACCAAGAGCAAACCCATTAACTGCAGCAATGACAGGTGTAGAAAGATTTGCTACAAAATCAAATAGTAATTCTTGTCCTTTGGCAGCGAGATTTCCACCTTCGGCAACCGAAAAATCAGCAAACTCACTAATATCAGCACCGGCTACAAAAGCTTTTTCTCCAGAACCGGTAACTATAATTACTTTGGTATCTGCATCCAGATCTGCAACTCTAAATGCTGCATGTAGTTCCTGAATGGTTTCCTTGTTCAAAGCATTTAATTTAGACGGGCGGTTAATTGTAATCGTTGTAATCCCGTCGTTTTGAGTAGTAATAATATTTGTATACATGAAAAAATATTTTTCTCTTCTGCATAAAGCAGAAGTCTAATTAATTATGTTTGTTATTGAGGTCAATTATTTTTTAGGGAATTTTACCTTAAAAACAGTTCCTTTTCCTTCTTGCGAGGTAAAGGTAATACTTCCTTTATAGGTTTCTACAATATTTTTTACCATTCCAAGTCCTAATCCCATACCACTGGTTTTAGTAGTAAACTTAGGTTCAAAAACTTTTTTCATATTCTCCTCGTCTATCCCTATACCATTATCTGCCACTGTAATTACTACTTCGCCATTTTCTGAAAATACATCTACAATTATTTTAGGCACTCGATCATGCGGGATTGCTTGTATTGCATTCTTTACTAAATTAGTAACTACCCGGATAAGTTGTGTTCTGTCAAACTCGGCAATGATTTGCTCTCTCTCTGATGGGAAAATAATATAATCTTCATTAAAAATATCTAAAGCTAACCCAACAATCTTAACTACATCTAATGTTTCACTTTTTTGAGCGGGCATTTGCGCAAAATTTGAAAATGCCGAGGCGATAGAGCTCATGGTATCGATTTGTTGAATCAAGGTGTCACTGTATTCCTGAACTTTTTGATCAATCTTGGGGTCATTTGGATCAAATTTGCGTTGAAAACTCTGTACGGTTAAGCGCATCGGCGTCAATGGATTTTTGATCTCATGCGCGACTTGTTTTGCCATCTCTCTCCAGGCAGCCTCTCTCTCGCTCTTGGCTAACATAGCTGCACTTTGCTCCAGCTCATCGATCATACTATTATACGCGCTAACCAAGGTATAAATTTCCTCGCTTGCATCGCCGATATCAATTCTTTTATTTCGTTTATCCAATCGGGTCTGATCAATAGTTTCAGAGATAGTTTTTAGAGATCTTGTAATGTATTTTGATAAAAAATAGGCCAAAACAATAGCAATAACAAGCATTAAAATATACACCTGGCCTAACCGCTGAAGAAACTCTACCAACTCCCTAGCTATCAAATCATTATCCTCAAGGTATGGTAAATTTAATATAGCAAGTGGTTTTGCTTTATTGTTACTGATATAAGTATATGAAGACAACACCTTTTGATTATTTCTTTCTGATGCTACCAAATACCTTTTGTCGTACCGAGAAGTAAGACTATCCATGATAGCCGAATTTAATTTAATAGTATCTTTTACAAATCGGGGTTCAGATTTAATCAACAATTTCCCTGATAGATCGTAAATGTTGATCGGTAATGAATGTTCTTCCGAGATCTGATAAATACGATTTCTCTCCCTAAATATCAATATTATGTTTTCTTCATTAACAGGGTAGGTTGTGCTTTTTAATGCATTATCTATTGAAATCTTGATTTGCATTTCTTTGCGTTCCAAGCGTTCCCGGTGATACTCCTCTGCCTCTTCTTTATATTGATAAACACTTACGGCCGCTATTAATATAGAAGCCAACAACACCAATGCAGTCATAGATATAAAAATTCGGGTACGAAGAGAAAGTTTTAATAACTGCATACTGTTTTTTGAAGCATAAATATAGCAAATATCACACCAAAAAGCAGTAAAAACTAATTTTCAAAAGCTCAATTCTGAGGTATTGTTTTGGTTGTTTTTTTTAAAATCTTATGGATAGAAGAACATAGAATCTGTATTGCTCCTCGATAATGCTCCGGGATTCTTCACTAATTTTCAACTTTCTTAAGGTACGTCTCATAAATTTACTTAGTTTTACTTTATGGACACTACTACACTGCTTTCTGTACAAGATCTTTGCGTATCTTTTTTTTCTGAAGGAAAAGAGAATCAGGTGCTTTATGATGTTTCTTTTACTATTTATAACAATGAAATTCTAGGAGTCGTGGGAGAATCAGGAAGTGGTAAATCGGTTGCTTCTTTGGCAATTCTAGGGTTATTGCCTGATAAAATCTCCAAGATCCAGAAAGGCAAAATTGTCTATGATGATATATCGTTGACAGGTCTTACTGAAAATCAATATCGATCTATACGAGGAAATGAAATTGCGATGATCTTTCAAGAACCAATGAGTTCATTGAATCCTTCTGCCAAATGTGGTAAGCAGGTATTAGAAATTCTTCTTCAGCATACCACCTTGTCTAAAGCCGCAGCTAAAACCGAGGTGCTTTCTTTATTTGATAAAGTAAAATTGCCAGATCCCGAACGTGCTTATAGCGCCTATCCACATCAATTAAGCGGAGGACAAAAACAACGTATCATGATCGCGATGGCCATCGCATGCAAACCAAAACTTCTTATTGCCGATGAACCTACAACGGCATTAGATGTTACAGTCCAAAAAGAAATCATAGCGCTACTAAAAAGCTTACAACGAGAATATAAAATGAGTGTTTTATTTATTTCTCATGATTTATCTTTAGTTTCAGAAATTGCGGATCATGTATTAGTTTTGTATCAAGGAAAAATGGTAGAATACGGCGCAACGAATACTATATTTCATCAGCCAAAAGAAGAATACACTAAAGCGCTTATCAATGCAAGACCTACACTTGATGTGAGGTATAAGAAACTACCTACCATAGCGGATTTTTTAGACAAAACAGATCTCGAAAGAGAAATTATTACCAAAGAGCAGCGGGCAATACATCATAACAAATTATATAGTAACCCTCCTTTATTAGAAGTTATTAATGTGGAGAAAACTTATTTTTCAAAGGCTGGTTTTTTGAACAAAAAAGAATTCAAGGCTGTAGATGATGTAAGTTTTAAATTATATGAAGGAGAGTCCTTAGGTCTTGTAGGAGAGTCTGGTTGCGGCAAATCAACACTTGGAAACATCATTTTACAATTAGACAAGGCAAGCAAAGGCCATGTCTTATATAAGGGTCAGGATTTAACAACACTATCCTCTGCGGCAATCAGAAATCTTAGAAAAGAGATTCAACTCATATTTCAGGATCCTTTTGCATCATTAAACCCCAGGCTAACTGTTGGAAAAGCAATATTAGAGCCTATGCAGGCCCATGAATTATATGCTGATGAAACTGAAAGGAAAGACAAAGTTATACAATTACTAGAGCGTGTTGGTCTTAGTGAAATGCATTTTAATAGATATCCTCATGAGTTTAGTGGAGGTCAACGACAGCGTATAGGTATTGCAAGAACTATTGCTTTGCAACCAAAACTTATCATATGCGATGAATCTGTAAGTGCATTGGATATTTCTGTTCAGGCCCAAGTACTTAATTTACTAAATGAATTGAAAGATAGTTTTGGCTTCACCTATATCTTTATATCACATGATCTCGCTGTTGTAAAATATATGTCTGATCAATTGCTGGTAATGAACCATGGTAAAATTGAAGAACGAGGAGATGCGGATCATGTCTATGAACATCCCAAAAAAGAATATACTAAGAAATTAATACAAGCTATCCCAAAGGGAAGGTAATTACGGTAAGTGTGACCGAACGTAGCAAACTTTATTCTTTTTTATAATAGAAAAGCGGTTAAAATGTTAATTTTTTAATTTTAACATATCAGTTTTTTAACATTTATAAACTATCAACATTACATTTCTTAAAAATCCAACCTTCGCTAATCTAACAAAAAGACGCTCAAACATATAAAAATATCTATTTACATAGTATCAGAATCTAGCGCAATATATTTTTTACGGTGCAGCAATAATAGACACAAGGGTTTTACCATAGATTAAAAATTATTACAAGCGTACTCCTAGTGATACCAGTAATTCTTTTTACATATATTCACGGTCTAATACAAACTCAATTTAAATATTATGAAAAAAAATGTGCTCCTTGGATGCATAGCTTTGACTATGCTCGGAATGACTTCATGTGAAACTGAAAATCAAAATTCAAACGAAACTCAGCAACTTGCTATTGCACCAAAGATTGAATCAATTGGTTTTAATACAGATCATTTATATGAAGCAGAAATGGAAGGAAAAAGTGGTTATGTGGTCGAAGGTGATATTTTCTTAGATCATGACATGATCAAGGATTTACTAAATGCTAAAAATGATCAGGAAACTTTAAACAATCAAAAGCATTACGTGACTCCTAACCTTTTACCCAGAAACAGAGCGATTACTGTAGATGTGTTTTTAGATTCTAATTTTAGTGCTAGTATGCGATCTGCCTTTAATGAAGCCCTGAGACGCTATAATGTTTTGAATCTTAACCTTACATTTAGAAGTGTTTCAAGTCAATCCTCTTCGGATATTGCTATCTTATTACGAGATATTCCTAACACTCCAACCGGAGGAGTTGTTCTTGGGAGAAGTGCAGGTTTTCCAAGAAATGGACAACCGGCAACCCCAATTACATTAAACTCAAGGGTGTTTGGTTCTCAAACTCCGGCTGATGCACCAACGGTAATAGCTCATGAAATTGGTCATGCTATTGGGTTTAGACACACCGATTATGCTGATCGCTCATTTAGTTGTGGTGGCGGATTTAATCCCGAATCAAGATCAGGTGCTCTGTATGTGCCAGGAACTCCCGAGGGACCAGAAAACGGATCTTGGATGTTAGCGTGCAGTGGCGGTGGAGATAGACCATTTACGGCTTCAGACAGAACAGCTCTAAGATTCGTGTATTAGATTTAATGATTGTCCGTTTTGTGTACTCATGAAATTATTTAGTGTTATTCTGAATTTACTTCAGAATCTCATCATACGTATTATAAATAGTTGATGATAATAAGAACCCGAAACAAGTTCAGGTTGGCACTTATGAGTTGTTATACATTAAGGATACTCAATGAAACTGTAGTCTATCTATAATTTTTACAAAGCGGAGATTAAAATCTCCGCTTTGTTTATGCTGATAAGTCTTAAAATAAAAAAAACCTGTTAAGCTTTATAGTTTAACAGGTTTCATTCATCGCGACTTGGGGGGTGCGATGTCATTAACAACAAAAAATCACATCAACAAAAATACTTTCTTCGCTAAATACATGCAGTTAGAAATCAATTCCATAGTTGGTTTAACTGATTTCTGTAGACGATTCATACGCTTTTTCATAATAGGGACAATAAGTGTGGGTTAATAATTTATTTTAATCCTTAAAAACAATAATATAGGGGTATTGTTTTATTGGGAATGCTAATATGCAAAAAAAAATCAGTACCAACGTTTAAATACACAATAAATCGACAAAATACTCAAAATTTTAACATTTAAGTTTTAAAAACGCGATTTTACTGGTTAAAGTAAAGGTTTAAGGTAATAGAAATTCAGTTGAAAGTGTAGTATTTTTCTTTCAAAATTGAATGTAATAGACTCTTTATAAGATAACGCACTTTTTCTAGAATTATTATTCGTTGAGGTTAAATTATTATTCGTTGTACTGTATAAAGAATTAGTAACTAATTAATCAAAAATCATTTCAGGGATTTCTCCCTTAATGATGAGGTTTCCTTCAGTAGCTTCTTTAATATCTTCAACAGATATTCCGGGAGCTCTTTCAAGTAATACAAATCCATTGTCTGTAATTTCTAACAAGGCCAAATTGGTTACTACTTTTTTTACGCAATGTACCCCAGTGAGCGGTAAGGAGCATTTTTTAAGCAATTTAGAAGCTCCTGCTTTATTTGTATGCATCATGGCCACAATAATATTTTCTGCACTAGCTACCAAATCCATTGCGCCCCCCATTCCTTTAACCATTTTACCCGGAATTTTCCAATTAGCAATATCACCGCTTTCAGAGACTTCCATCGCTCCTAAAATAGTAAGATCTACGTGTTGGCCTCTAATCATATTGAAACTGGTTGCAGAATCAAAAAAAGAAGCTCCAGGCATTGTAGTAATCGTTTGTTTTCCTGCATTTATGATGTCTGCATCTTCTTCTCCCTCATACGGAAAAGGCCCCATCCCCAGAACACCATTTTCGCTTTGAAATTCGACTTCTATACCCTCAGGAATATAATTTGCTACTAACGTGGGTATCCCAATACCCAGATTAACAAAATATCCATCTTTAAGTTCTTTTGCAATACGTCTTGCAATTCCGTTTTTATCTAGCATATAATTTTTCTAAATTAAAATCAATTCAAATTTGGTTGAGGAGTCATTCTTAAATAAGGCTTGATTTCTTTGTGTCCTTTTGGGAACAATTCTGGTATTTCTTCGTTGGTAACCGATGGTACAATAACGCAATCTTCTCCTTCGTTCCAATTTGCAGGTGTAGCCACTTTGTGATATGCGGTTAGTTGAAGAGAATCAATAACACGTAACAGTTCGTCAAAATTTCTTCCTGTAGAAGCAGGATATGTAATAGTAAGCTTGATTTTTTTATCTGGCCCAATCACAAAAACAGAACGTACCGTTAACTGACTATCTGCATTAGGATGAATCATATCATATAATTCAGACACTTTTCTGTCTTCATCTGCTATAATAGGAAAATTAACTGTTGTATTTTGTGTTTCGTTAATGTCTTTGATCCAGCCATGATGGGATTCTAGCCCATCCACACTTAATGCAGCGACTTTTACATTTCGTTTGTTAAAATCATCGGTATATTTTGCTACAGTTCCTAATTCTGTAGTACACACTGGAGTGTAATCTGCCGGGTGCGAGAATAACACCCCCCAGCTATCTCCTAACCAGTTGTGAAAATCAATTTCTCCTTCTGTTGTCTGAGCTTTGAAGTTGGGTGCTTCATCACCTAATCGTAATACTGCCATGATTTGTGTGTTTTTAGGGTTATAACTATATTTGATCACTCTCGTTTACGCACTGTGCGTTGTTCTATTCTTTTCTCGTATTGCTCTCCTTCAAAAATTCGTTGTACAAATATCCCCGGAATATGAATATGATCCGGATCTAGTGTCCCCGCCGGCACAAGTTCTTCTACTTCGGCAACGGTAATTTTTGCGGCACCACACATGCAAGGATTAAAGTTTCTTGCTGTCCCTTTAAAAATCAGATTTCCGGCTTCATCTCCTTTCCAGGCTTTTACAAAAGCAAAGTCAGCCTCAAATGCATGTTCGAGCACATACATTTTACCATTGAACTCTCTGGTTTCCTTTCCTTCGGCAACTTCGGTACCATACCCTGCCGGAGTATAAAATGCAGGAAATCCACCTTGAGCCGCCTTACATCTTTCAGCTAATGTTCCTTGTGGTATTAATTCTACATCTAATTCACCACTTAGCATCTGCCGTTCAAACTCATCATTTTCTCCTACATAAGAAGAAACCATTTTTTTAATTTGCCTTTGCTGAAGCAGTAGTCCTAATCCAAAGTCATCAACTCCGGCATTATTAGATATACAGGTAAGTCCTTTGATGTTTAATTTTACAAGTTGTGCGATTGCATTTTCGGGAATACCACATAGGCCAAACCCTCCCAGCATAAGGGTCATATTGTCTTTTACCCCTTGCAAAGCCTCGGTAACATTGGATACCGTTTTACGAATCATAATATTCTAATTTTAGCAGACTAAAAGTACTAAAAAAATAGGATTACATCGTTTGAAACAGGTGAGTTTTATAATTAATTTAAGTAGATTGAAAAATTGTCTTTATAATGAAAATTCATCTTCCAAATTCTCTTCCTTACCATTTTTTTGTTTGTATACTTCGCAGTCTACCTCGATGGTTAAGTTATCTGGTTTTTTGAAGGCTTCTTTTGACACATCTAATGTTTTATCTGCATAACATTTTCTCATATATAAGGCCCATATTGGCAATGCCATTGTTGCCCCCTGGCCATACATAGTCGTTGCAAAATGTGTTGATCTATCGTCTCCTCCTACCCATACGCCCGTACAGAGATTAGGAACCATCCCCATAAACCAACCGTCACTTTGATTTTGAGTTGTTCCCGTTTTTCCTGCGATGGGATTATCAAATTGGTAAGGGTACCCTGTAATTACATTCTTAAAATCGTATCGGTTTCTTGGCCCTGTTCGTAATCTCAGACCAGATCCAGATTGCGTAACCCCCTCCATTAGATTTACAGTAACAAAAGCTGCCTCTTTACTTATAACATCACGAGTTTCAGGAACAAATTGATATAAAACCATACCATTTTTATCTTCGATACTTGTAATCATTACAGGTTTTGTATAGATACCTTGATTTGCAAAGGTACTATAGGCCCCAACCATTTCAGATAGTTTTAAATCTACAGAACCAAGTGCAATTGAGGCAACAGGCAAAATATCTGATGCAATTCCTGTTTTCTTTGCCAGGCGCACAATGGGTCCGGGCCCAATTCTGTCCATCAAACGTGCTGAGATGGTATTTACCGATTTTGCCAGAGCTTCTTTAAGACTCATATAGCCTGTATACTCGGCATCACTATTTTTTGGTGTCCAATCATTTTCTATTACTCCGTGAGCACCTACAGGAATTGTAATTTGTGATCTTGGTAATGTATCGCAAGGCGAAAGTTTTAACTGATCGATTGCAGTCGCATACACAAAAGGCTTGAATGTAGATCCTACTTGTCTTGCACCTTGATACACATGGTCATATTGAAAATGTTTGTAATTTACTCCACCTACCCAAGCTTTTACATGACCTGTCTGTGGCTCCATGGACATTAACCCAGAGCGCAAAAACTTTTTATAATATAAGATAGAATCTTTGGGAGTCATAATTGTATCGATCTCTCCTTTCCAACTAAAAATGCTCATCTCGGTTTTTTGATCAAAAGATCTTCTAATTTCTTTTTCACTTTTTCCTTGTGCTAACATTTTTTTTCTTCGAGCAGAGGTTTTAATACTTCTATTCAGTATTCTTTCCACCTCATCTTTTGTTAAATCCCTAAATGGAGTGGTTTTATTTGTTTTTTCTTGTTTATCAAATTCTTTTTGAAGATTAGCCATATGTTCTTTTACGGCTTCTTCGGCATATTTTTGATGACGTGAATCTATCGTTACATTAATACGTAAGCCATCGCGATATATATCATAATATTCATCTTCGCCATCTTCATTTTGGCCTTTAGGATTATTTTTTACCCAGTTAGACATCCAGCTTCTTACGTACTCTCTGAAATATGTTGCAGTACCATCCTTATGCCCTTCGGGTGAATAGTCTAATGTAAGCGGTAATTGCTTTAAGCTATCCAGCTCTTTTTCATTAATATATCCATATTTCTCCATCTGATTAAGCACTACGTCTCTTCGCGTTTTTACCATTTCTGGTCTTCGTAAAGGATTAAAAAGAGAAGAGTTTTTTAGCATTCCTACCAATACCGCGGCTTCTTCTTTTTTAAGATCTTTTGGGTTTTTTCCAAAATAAATACGTGATGCAGAACTTATCCCTATAGCCTGATTTAGGAAATCATATTTATTAAGATACATGGTTATGATCTCATTTTTGGTATACTGTCTTTCTAATCGGGTGGCGATTACCCACTCTTTTAATTTTTGTTTAAAACGTTCCCAAATATTTTTAGATCCTCCTGTGAATAACTGTTTTGAAAGCTGTTGCGATATTGTACTGGCTCCTCCTTTACTCCCAAGAAAAATAAAAGCTCGTAATGTACCTCTGGCATCAATACCCGAATGATCATAATACCTGGCATCTTCTGTAGCGACTAGTGCATCGACTAAATGTTGTGGTAGGTCTTCGTAACTTACAGGAGTACGGTTCTCGTTGAAGAATGTTCCTATTTGAACTCCGTCAGAGGAGATCACTTGCGTTGCAAGATCATTTTGAGGGTTTTCCAGCTCGGCGAACTTAGGCATTTCTCCATAAAATCCCCAGCTGGCAAATAGAAATAATAAAATGATTAGAAAAACTCCTGATGCAAATATGATCCAAAAGCCTTTGATAAACTTTAGGGTATTTATTTTATTAGTTTTTGTTCTTCTCTTTGTCGATTTGGGTTTTGCCTTTGCCATGTTTTAAGGGTTTTGCACATATTCTATTCTAAATCCAACATCTGTTATTCCTTCTAAAGAATACACTCCATCTACTTCGCCATTCTTTCTCATTGCGTGTTCTATAGTAATGTTGTACGCTCCGTCTTCTACAAACTTTACGTTTTCTTTATACCATAATTTATTTTCTTTAAGGTCTGAAAAACCAGTACCCATCCAGGTTCCATCAGGGAGTGCCATTTGATACTCAAGTGTATCTGTTATAACCTTTCCATTAGGAAACTTCATTTTACTGATTAAAAATAAGTTACTGTATTTATACAAATTAGTATTGCGAATGTTAATATACAAATTGTACGTTTGGGTAGAGTCTAGCTTTGGTAGTGAAAAGTCTATTTTTTCATCCATTTCCCAGGTATCTGAGACGGTTTGATACTCATCAAAAACCTGAGTATCATCACAAGAGACCAAACTTAATGTAATAAAAATTGTTATAACAACCCTAAGCTTTATCATTATTCCTGTTTGAAGATCTACGTTTTTTATTGCGTTGATTATTGGGTTTGCTCCTTTTTTTGTTTTCTGGATTTCCCGTTTTAGTTTTTGGTTTATTAGAAACTACTGTTTGTTTTTCTGAGGTATTTTTAGTTGTATTTCTTCTCTTATTACGATTTCTTCTTTTTTTGGTTCGTTTAGGTTGGTCAAATCGTGTTAAGCTATCTTGTCCTACAACGTTCTCAAAATCTGTTTTAGTATCTTCTAGTAATTCTGAAGCAAACTCTTCCAGGCTGGCAATTTTTTCATTATTATTATTGGCCGCTATAATCTCGTTTACATCATCTTTAGAAATTTTGTGCCAATTCATCCATTCTCCTTCATAAGCATACCATAGTACCCCTTTGAAAATGTCAATTTTTTGACATACTGCCACTCCTTTTTCTGTTTGAAGTTTTATTTCTGTTTTTGGAAAACTATTTAGTGCATCAATGTAAGCGTCCAATTCATAATTAAGACAACATTTTAGTTTACCACACTGACCAGCAAGCTTTTGTGGATTTAAAGACAATTGTTGGTATCGGGCTGCACTTGTATTTACAGATCTAAAATCAGTGAGCCATGTAGAACAACACAATTCGCGCCCACAAGATCCAATACCCCCAAGTCGGGCTGCCTCTTGTCTAAAACCAACCTGACGCATCTCGATACGTGTGCTAAATTCATGAGCAAACTCCTTGATTAATTGTCTGAAATCTACACGTTCTTCGGCGGTATAATAGAACGTTGCCTTTGAACCATCTCCTTGAAATTCTATATCAGAAATTTTCATTTGCAAATCGAGTCGTATGGCAATTTCTCTGGCCCGAACTTTCATTGCTTCTTCTTTATCTCTAGACTTTTGCCAGATATCTATATCTTTTTGAGATGCTTTTCGATATACTTTTTTTACGTCTTCACTATCTACCTCAACCTTCTTTTTTTTCATCTGTATCCTTACTAGCTCACCAGTAAGAGAAACAATGCCCACATCATGACCGGGAGAAGCTTCTGTAGCCACTATATCCCCAATACTCAACGAAAGATTTTCGGTATTCTTAAAGAAACTTTTTCTACCATTTTTAAATCGTATCTCAACACACGAAAAAGGTATAGCGCCACTGGGAAGTGACATGTTTGACAACCAATCAAAAACTGTTAATTTATTACAACCATCGGTACCACAGGTACCATTATTTTTGCATCCTTTTGGTTGTCCGTCTTTTCCGGAGGAACAACTACTACACCCCATATTTTCTTATATATTGAAATTTGTCTGTGATTATAATCACAACAAATATGGTTCTTACTACGGTTAGAAATATAATCTATTTCTAACATCTTAA
Organism: uncultured Aquimarina sp.; assembly: GCA_947497175.1. GTDB lineage: Bacteria > Bacteroidota > Bacteroidia > Flavobacteriales > Flavobacteriaceae > Aquimarina. Next base: position 683,026 of record CANMFM010000004.1, read on the forward strand.
TTGTTAAAGATACTATGAAAAAAATTATCTGCCATAGTATCTTTGGCATTTTACCTTTACTGCTTGTATTTCAACACTTCAGAACGGCCTTTTTTAAAGATTTTATTACTGTTTCCTTTGCCTTTTCTTAGTGCTTTTTGTTCTTCAAACGGTAATCGGTTTATTTCCATACACTCTGTAGAACAACAATTTTCCATTTTTGTTGCACACGCCGAACATTGTATAAATAAAAGATGGCATGCTTCATTTTCACAATTTACATGTGTATCACATGGGTTACCACATTGATGACAACTTGCAATTACATCATCTGAAATTCGTTCTGATCGTCTATGATCAAAAACAAAGTTTTTTCCCAAAAATTTATTTTCTAAACCTTGTTCTTCAACTTGTCTGGCATATTCGATTATACCTCCTTCTAATTGAAATACATTTTTAAACCCTTTGTGTTTATAGTAGGCACTGGCTTTTTCACATCGGATTCCACCTGTGCAATACATTACTAGTTTTTTATCTTCTTTATGATCTTTAAGATCTTCTTCGATACTATCTAAGGAATCTCTGAAGGTATCCACATCAGGAGTAACCGCGCCTTTAAAATGACCTATTTCGCTCTCATAATGATTGCGCATATCCACCAATACAGTATCTGGGTCTTCTATAAGCTCATTAAATTTTGAAGCATCAACATGAACGCCCTTATTAGTAACATCAAAAGCGCCATCATCTAACCCGTCTGCAACTATTTTATGTCTGACCTTGACTTTAAGTTTTAAGAAGGATTTTGCATCCTGTTCTCTGGCAATATTTAAACGTACATTTTCTAAAAACGAGATACTATCGAGGTGTCTTTTAAAGGCTTCAAAGTTTGGTGCCGGAACTGATAATTGACCGTTTATCCCTTCTCTAGCTACATAAATTCGCCCAAGAACATCTAATTCATCCCAATGAATAAAAAGGTGATTTCTGAAAATTTCAGGATTTCCAATATGTGCGTATTTGTAGAAAGATAGCGTTAGCCGGTCGGTACCTGCCTCGTCGATAAGTGCTGCTCTTTCTTTTGCACTTAATTTATTGTACAGTTGCATGCTATACTAATGTTTTAAGTTAAGAGAAATTATTTGTTGCAAAAATACAAATAGTGGCATGATATGCAAACCCCTTCCTTATTTCTTCGAGATTGTAGATATAAAAGAAGAAGAGCGTTTCAAAGGTTTTGAAACGCTCTTCTTCTTTTTTTTGGGGTCTTTAGTTACTAATTTTTTTGGGCTATCCGTTCGGGGGCAAAATTTGATACTCTCTTTAGTTCGTAGATTTGGGTCTGTCACTAATGTCCTCACATCTAATTTAATCCCAGATATTCTAAAAACGAAGTGCTTTTCTTATTATCGTCATAATTGTCAAATCACTATGCTAATGGAACATCTTTGTCTTTCAATAACAATACTAATATAGAAAATATTTTAGATTAAATGCAAATATAATCGATAAAATACACAATATTTTAACATTTTAACTTTAAAATTAATAAAGGATGACTTTTCAACATCACCCCTACATGTTTTATATGGCTCGGCATTAGTATGTATTGTGGCGCAAACTTTATTTAAAAATCATAAAAAATGCCTTGAACTTACATTCAAGGCATTTTTTGGCCAATTCGTTACTTATTTATTTAACGATAAAAAAATAAAGTAACGAAGCTAGCCTCCTTCGACCATACAATTACTAATTGTAGTAGTTGCACAGCCATCAAGATTGTGTTTTATGACTCTTTTAAGAAATTTCATAGTCACGCTCTCCTTCAAATTTGTTCAAGTTTGCTTTATCTATAGATGCTAAAAAAATTGATGGGTTGCGTCGAGTTCAAAAAATATCAGTTATGTTTTGGCATTTCCTGAAAGTGGTTTCTTTATTTATGGTTTCGTTAATGTGGTTCACAAATAAACATGTCTTTCATTTATCGTTCTTCATAACCCTCCTTTTTGAGTGATGAAATTACCAATCTAATTCTATGAACACCCGTTCTTCTAAAGCCTTTTTGTGTTGTTAATAATCATTTTAGAATCCATATCCTAACTACAAAAAGAAATAGTACTTTAGCAAAAAGTTAATTATCAATGTCAAATCCCGATATATTTGAACAACAAATGAGTACAGAGAAAGACGCAAAATTAAAAGCCTTAAAACTTACCTTAGATAAATTAGATAAAACCTACGGAAAAGGTACCGTAATGAAGATGAGTGACAGTGCTGTTGAAGAAGTAGATGTGATCCCAACAGGATCTCTTGGTCTTGACTTAGCACTAGGAGTTGGAGGGTATCCCCGGGGAAGAGTTATTGAAATATATGGTCCAGAATCTTCTGGTAAAACCACACTAACGCTACATGCTATTGCACAAGCCCAAAAAGCAGGGGGTATTGCTGCTTTTATAGATGCAGAGCATGCTTTTGATCGTTTTTATGCAGAAAAATTAGGGGTAGAAATAGACAATCTTATTATCTCTCAGCCTGATCATGGAGAACAGGCTTTGGAAATTGCGGATAACTTAATTCGTTCTGGAGCTATAGATATCATTGTAATAGATTCTGTAGCGGCATTAACACCTAAAAGTGAAATTGAAGGAGAAATGGGAGATTCTAAAATGGGTCTTCATGCAAGATTAATGTCGCAGGCCCTCAGAAAATTAACAAGCTCGATTAGTAAGACAAACTGTACTGTTATTTTTATCAATCAGCTGCGCGAAAAGATTGGAGTGATGTTTGGGAATCCCGAAACAACTACTGGAGGTAATGCACTAAAGTTTTATGCTTCTGTACGTCTTGATATTCGCCGTTCTACACAAATAAAAGACAGTAATAGTGAAGTAATAGGAAATAAAACCCGTGTTAAAGTTGTAAAAAACAAAGTAGCACCCCCATTCAGAACTGCCGAGTTTGATATCATGTACGGAGAAGGAATTTCTAAAAATGGAGAAATTATTGATATAGGTGTCGACTATGAAATCGTGAAAAAGAGCGGTTCATGGTTTAGTTATCAGGACACAAAACTTGGACAAGGACGAGATGCTGTAAAAGGTTTATTAAATGACAACCCGGAACTCATGGAAGAGCTTGAAGAAAAAATCAAAGAAGCTATAAAGATTATAAAAGAATAAAATTTTATTAATAAAATTCATAAAATCCCGATCCTTCGGGATTTTTTTTTACCTTCTAAGCAACCAAATTGATCATCAAACATCTACATATTAGGTTCATTATGTTGTTTCTCAAAACCCCAAAATATGAGAAAGATAAAAATTGTATTAGCTTTTTTCCTGATGTACGGCCTTTTTGGTTGCTCTGGAGATGATAACACAACATTCTTCTATGAATTGGTACCCATAGAAGAAGTCACGCTCCCATCAGAATTTAATAGTAACGAAACGTACCGAATTACAGTTTCTTACTTCAGGCCATCCGATTGTCATGCTTTTAACGGGTTTGACTATAGTAGATTTGAAAATGAACGTACCGTAGCAGTAGTTAATGTAGTTGTTGACAGAGAGAATTGTAGCGCCATAGAACGATTAGATCTTATTGATGAATCTTTTGATTTTCTTGTTGGTCAAGAAGAATCCTATATCTTTAGATTTTGGCAAGGAAAAAACGAAAATGGTGATAATCAGTTTTTAACGGTAGAAGTGCCTGTAGTACAATAATAGTATACATATCAAAAAAAGTTATTTGTGGGGTTGGATCAACTCATAAAAAAATGTAAGAAAAAAAACAGCAAGGCGCAGGAACAATTGTATAGATTATACAGCAGTAAATTATTTTCTATCTGCTTAAAATATTCTAGTGATTATCCTGGCGCAGAAGACACCTTGCAAGATGCTTTTATTACGATTTTTGATAAAATCAATCAATACAAAGGTCAAGGTTCTTTTGAAGGTTGGATAAAACGAATAACTATTAATACAGCTTTACAGAAATATCGAAAACAAAAAGTTTTTGATATTATAAATGAAGAACAGATTGAAGAAGTAGAAGTTGAAATCAACGAAGAAAACATCTCATTAGATTATCTTCTTAAGATTATACAACAACTGCCTGATAGATATAGATTAGTCTTTACACTTTATGTGTTAGATGGCTTTTCACATAAAGAGATTGCAAAAATGTTAGAAATATCGATCGGCACTTCTAAATCTAACCTAGCAAGAGCACGATATATTTTAAAAGAAAAAATTGAAACCAACCAAGAAGAGCACTATGTTCGATCAATTGAAGGACAAAGATGAATGATAAGAAAACTATAGACCGTTTATTTCAGGAGAAGTTCAAAAATTTTGAAGTTACTCCCGATGAAACGGTTTGGGAAAAAATAAAAGCGCGACAAGAAAATGGTCGTAAAAGAGCGATACTTTTGCCACTGTGGTATAAAGTTTCGGGAGTAGCCGTGGCAATACTGCTTATTCTAACCATAGGATACGTATCATTTGATAATGAATCAACTCTGGAAGAAACGATTGTAATTAAATCGAATGATATTGAAGAAAATCTGGTTGACTCCAAAAAATTTCCAGATAAAACTTTTAAAACTACAGATCCCTCGAAAGAGATTATAGTAGTTACCAAAGAAGAAAAAGAGACCACCGCTGAGATTGAGAAATCTAATAATGATAATGCAAGTTCTGAATCTGGTCAGGGCAACTATTATACTCCAACACAAACAAAAGTAAATGCCGTTACTGTAACTCAAAAAGAAAAAGTATCAATATCTGATGCACCGGTTAAAAAACAAGATTTAACTCCATCGACAAATTCTTCTAATCAAGATGTTGTTGCCCATAGCAATCAAACAGAGAATCTAATAGACGGTACTCCTGCACAGCATAAAGAAAATGTAGAGGCGAATACACTTGCCAATAACACATCTATACCTGGTAAAAAAACTGAAAACACCTCTGAAATCCAAAAAGAAAATTCTCGGTACGAGACTCCACAAAAAAATCAAAAGAAACATCATACATCACACATTGCAGAGAATATACCCTTAGAAACAAACCGAAACCAACCTGAAGAAAATAAAGATACTATAGAAACAAAAGAAAAAACTGATAAGAAATCTATTTTTGAGGCTATCGATGAAAAAGACGAGGTGATTGCAACGGATGCGAAATCTTCAAAAAAATGGAATATTGCTCCTAACGTAGCGCCTGTATATTATAATGTTATCGGTAGCGGCTCCTCTATTGATCCACAATTTGCTGATAACACCAAAGACGGAGAAGTCAACCTTAGTTATGGTGTGCATATTTCTTATACCATAAATGAGAGACTAAGTGTACGATCTGGAGTAAGCAAAGTTGATCTTAGCTATGGGACACAAGATGTTGCTTTTGCAGCCTCTACTAATGGTCAAAATCTACAAAGTATTGATTATAGTCCTAATGCAGAGGCTATTTTGGTTTCAGATATAGGAAACCAAAACAATAATGTTACCTCTGATTTTACACGTGCTCCCGTTAGTCAAACTCAAAATGTGGGATTGCTTAATCAGCGTATTGGCTATATCGAGGTTCCAATGGAAATGAAATATGCATTAGTCAATAAAAAATTTGGGGTTAATATGATCGGAGGGGTTAGTACCTTATTTTTACAAAATAATGAGATTTCTATCGAGGCAGGTGATTTCGAATCTCCTGTAGGGGAGGCAAACAATCTAAATGAAGTTAGTTTTAGCGGTAATATTGGTCTGGGTTTAGATTATAAATTCACAAAGCAACTTCAACTTAACCTTGAACCTATTTTTAAGTATCAGTTTAATGCCTTTAATGGCAATGCAGAAAATTTCAGACCTTACTATTTTGGTATATATACCGGTATTAGTATTAAGTTTTAAAGCACACACCATTTTATAGCTGGTCATCTTATTAATGTTAAGTGCACTAATGAAGAAAACCTTTTTTTGTGAGAATTGGGGGGTATTATTCTTGCATTGTCAGCGTCTGTATTAATCAGACTGTCATGCTTTTGGTAATGTTATACAAAAAGTACTTCCTTCTCTCAATTTACTTTTTACACTGATTTCACCGTTATTAAGCGCTATAAGCTCCTTACATATCTTTAATCCAAGACCGGTTCCTGTTTCATGCTGAGTGCCTCTTGTTGTAAATGCATCCTCGGCAAAAAGCTTCTTTAGATTTTCTTGGGCAATACCTACTCCGGTATCTTTAAAACAAATTTCAAAATGCTCTTCTGTTTCTATGGATGATAGCGTTATTGAATCACCAGCGTTACAAAATTTTATTGCATTTGCTATCAGGTTCTGGGCCACAATAGCAACCATGTCTTTATCAGCAAAAACTAGTGTAGGTTTTAATGCGTTGGTAAGCTTGATGCCTTTTGAGGCAGCTTGTGGTTCAAAAAAAGTAAACTTACTGGCAATAACCTCATTAATATCAAAAGCAGAAGGGTTAGCAGTAAGCTCTTTCATTTGTGATTTTGACCAATTCAATAGGTTATTCAATAAGATTGATGTTTGATGTGTTCTATTTGCTAGTAGCGGAACAATTTGCTGAAATTCTTCTGTCGAGATTGCGTTATCTTTTAGCAAATTTAAACTACCATCCAATCCGTGAATTTCATTTTTGAGATCATGAGAAATAATTGAAAACAATTTATTTTTGACTTGGTTGGATTCATTTAGTTGATTAACATATCTTTTCCGTTCTTTTCTGGATTTAACTACAAAACCTAAGAATATCAATATAATAAGTGTGATCCCAACACTTATGTATGTAAATATTCTATACCTAAACAACTTATCTTTACTTTGTTGTTCTCTTTGTTCTTGTGCTTCGATAAGCTTGAGCTGCTCCATCTCTGATTTGAAACGAGCTTCAGCTAATTCTATTTTTTGAGCAGTTTCATCAGATGTATTTTGATCTGATAACTGTTGGTATTTTTTTTGCCACTCATAGGCTTCCGAAAAATTTCTTCTGGCAGAGTCAAGTTTTGCCGAATATTCATAATTTGTAAGAAGTAATGGATCCAGCTTTAATTTTTTGATTTCTTTTCGGGCAACCTTTAAGAGACTCTCTGCTTTCTTAAAATTCTTAGTTCTTATCGCAATACGTCCCAGTTCCTGTTTTGCACTTGCTGCTATACTTTCATTTTTTGATTTTTTTGCAGCCGTATATGAAGAATCATAATATTTTCTTGATTTTTGATAATCTTTATCTATAAATGCTAAAGCTCCTAACCTATTATATGCAGAAGCAATACTGGCGATGTTTTTATTCTTTTTGCTAATAACTAAGGATTCCTGGAGTAAGACCTTTGCACTATCTAACTTTTTAAGATCGATATACATTAAAGCAAGATTGTTTAAAGAAGCACCAATATTTTCTAATTTATTTTTTCGTTTAAGGGCTAAAGACTTAATATAATATTCTTCTGCCAATTTAAAATCATTAAGGGAGGAGTACACATTTCCAATATTATTATAGGTACTTGCAAGTACTGTGCTATCCTTTACTCTTGTAAAATATAAATTAGCCTCCAATAAATAATTAATGGCGTTTTCAAAGTTACCTCGTTTTTGCTCAATGGTCGATTTGTTATTACTAATTATAGCCAATCCTCTTTGGTAATTGGCCAACTTATAAAAAATTATGGCCTTATCGTAATTATAGAATGCCTTGAGGTGCTTATTGGTTAAATTATAAATATTTCCAATTTGATTATAAACATCTCCGGCACCTTTATCATACTTAATTTTCTTTGCAAGTGATCGCAATTTATTTTCATAGGATAAAGCGACATCGTATTCTTTTTGTTTCCAAATAGTTTCAAAATATTTTATTGCTTTATCAAAGGCAGCAGTATCTTTGGGTTTACGGATTTTCAGAAGAACGCTATCTAAAGATTGTTGTTGCGAAAAGCATAATGAACTCACCACAAAGAGTAAGAAAAAACAGGTTTTTTTCATAAATTCTATTTTGGGGGAATAGATTAAATGCGTTTTATGTCCGCAAAATACCAAAATTATAACTAAATTACACTAATTAGTAATACTATTCTTACAATTCTACTTGTTTTTACGGTAAATCAATAAGAAATAAAGGTATTATATATAGCCAGGCACATACACTACAAAAATTATTACATACTGATTATCTGTCCTATTCTCTATTTGTAGTTGTCTGCCTCAAGAGTTTTTAAAATAATATCCCGTGTCTTCTCTTTTAATTCTTTTTTATTATCCTGAGTTAATCCTTCTGTAGCTATTTCTTTATGAATATATGCTCTCATTTTTCCAGGACTACCACTAAAAAAAACATAAGAAAATCGCTTTTTATTATCGAAAAAAGTTAAAGGAAGTATTGGAATATGGTGATCGATCGCCAAGCGAAAAGCACCATCCATAAATTGATCTAAAAGTACGGTTTGATCATCGGGCACTCCTCCTTCAGGAAAAATACAGATGCTCGTACCATTATGTAACCTGGCATGAGCTCGGTCAAAAACTTCTTTTCGGCTTTTTTGACTATTACGATCTACCAATATACAGGTACGTTTGTAGAAAAATCCAAAAATTGGAATCTTTGCCAATTCTTTCTTACCCACAAATACAAAAGGGTGTTTAACGCAATGTAGCATAAACATAATATCGGTCATCGAAGTATGATTAGCGACCACCATATAACTCTTGTCAAGATCGGGTACGGCTTCTCTTTTTACTTTTGGAACAAACCCCATACCATACAATACAATTCTGGCCCAAAATCTGGCTACCACAAAAAACTGAGGATACCATTGTTCTCTTGAGGTAAGTACCAACAACACAGGAAACATAATAATAATAGGTACCCCCATGAGCACATAAAACCAAATGCGCCATAAAAGAATCAGTAATTTTTTTAACACTGGCATGACCCAAAAATACACAATTGGTTTGAGCTTTATAAAAAAGTATAGATGAGTTGATAAAAAAAATTACCTTTGCGGGATTAGCAATACTAGGTGTTGGAAGTATATAGTAGACAGAAAGCAGTTGATAACGTTTATTTCTGCACGCCGTATACTATCAACTACATGATTTACTAAATTTTAAAAACTAAAAGTTACTTAACCTAAGCTAGGTTTAAGCTACAATAAAGATTATTATAAAACTATGTCCAGAATTCTAACAGGAGTACAAAGCACTGGGACTCCACATTTAGGAAACTTACTAGGAGCAATCATCCCGGCAATTGAAATGGCCAATCGACCAGAAAACGAATCGTTTTTATTTATTGCCGATATGCATTCGCTCACACAGATTAAAGATGCCAAGATCTTGCGGGAGAACACTTACTCTACTGCAGCTGCCTGGTTAGCTTTTGGCTTGGATATAGAAAAGACCGTTTTTTACCGACAAAGTGATATCCCACAAGTAACCGAACTTTCGTGGTACTTGAGTTGCTTTTTCCCTTATCAAAGATTAACTCTTGCTCATTCTTTTAAGGATAAAGCAGATCGTTTAGAAGATGTTAATGCAGGATTATTTACTTATCCAATGCTTATGGCAGCCGATATCCTATTGTACGATGCCGAGATAGTCCCAGTGGGAAAAGACCAAACACAGCACCTTGAGATGACACGAGATGTAGTTTCAAGAATGCATACCCAGGTAGGAGAAGTATTTATATTGCCAGAGATTCAGTTACAAAAAGAAACGATGTATGTACCTGGAACAGATGGTGGAAAAATGAGTAAATCTAAAGGTAATATTATCAACCTCTTTTTACCGGATAAGAAGCTACGCAAGCAAATTATGTCTATAGAAACCGATAGTACACCGCTAGAAGACCCTAAAGACCCTGATGCTTGTAACGTATTTGCTTTATATTCTTTAATTGCCACACCCAAACAACAAGAACAAATGCGTCAGAATTACCTTGGTGGTAATTATGGTTATGGTCATGCAAAACAGGCTTTATTCGAATTACTCATCGAAAAATTTGCTAAAGAACGTGAGCGATACAATTATTATATAGATAACCTCAACGAAGTAGATCGAGCATTAGCTATTGGTGCCTCAAAGGCGGCTGTAGTGGCAGATAAAGTATTGGCCAGAGTACGTAAAAAAGTTGGTTATTAGGTAAACATCCAGAAGTATACCCTATCGCACTCTATAATCTTCTTAAAGAAGATTATAGAGTTTTTTTCTGAATATAGCGTCTGCAAAATTTATTTCCCTTAAAAATGTCATTGTGAGGACAAAAGTCTACGATCGCTCTGATTCATATTTTCCCTTTTACCCTCGTTTTTTTCCTTCTCAGCGATTAAAAATTGAGTACAAAATAAGTTTGCCGGTAATTAGCAGTATCAAAACCGAAGAATCATGAGGTTATTTCTAAAACCACACATCTTAAATCGTACTATGGAGCAAAACATACTGCTCTTTAAATTTATACCAATATTTAAACAATTAATACTAAAAACTTATTCATTATGAAACATACGAAATTATGGCTTGTACTGGTCTTATTTGCTACAATCACTTTGAGCTGCGAAGATGATGATTATGGAAACGATAGTCCACCGCCTGCAGCTCCTCAAGAAACGAATGCTGTTAGTAGCAAAGTAAGCTACGGTCCATTAGAAGAAAAAATATTGAGATATACACTAATATAATAAGTAAAAAATAGATAAAAGAAATATACGTATTCATGTAACGTATACTAGGAGTAGTTCATGTTGTATTACCCCACAAGGTTAGCCAAGCCTGTACATTGTGTACAGGCTTTTTACGTTGATAACACAAGGTAACCCATTTAAAATCAACAAAGTAATCTGTACTTGCTTTCACATTTATGTAAGAATTCTTATATTCGCCCTCATACTTCGTGAATACGCCCCAAATCGTGCTCACCACACAGTATCGTAATAATATTTCATTATTTGTTATATAGTATAGATTTTGCATCACTATATCAAAACATGTTTTATCTCTATTTATATGATAACATTTTATTTGATGATCGCATCAATAGTAAAGAATAAGTATCACTTTGTATAAAAAGATTAAATTTTAAAAATTACAATCCTTAACAGCGTATGAAAAACATCTATTTAACTACCCTACTCACTCTTTTACTCTTTAGTTGTTCTAACGATGATAGTACACCGAGCATAGAAAACAGTATACAGCTACCCACCATAGAAGGTATATCTGCCACAACTGCAGCTGCAGGAGACATTGTTACTATTACCGGTAAAAACTTTGATCTCAATACGGGTTATATCGTAAAGTTTAATGAAGTTGAAGGTACTGTTACTGAAGTGGCTCCTACTTTTTTAAAAGCACAAGTACCCGAGGAAGCTACTACAGGAGATATTACTCTTACTGCAAACGGACAAACTACAGTTGTGGGAACTATAGAGATTCGTACTACAGATATTTTTGTTTTTCACTCTTCTGTACAGAAATTGGCAAAAATTGATATTGGTACTGGTGATCTTACCTATATCGGAGAAAATATTGATTATGGAGCCAACACACGTGGAGCAGTACTTCATAAACAAAATAATGAATATATTGGATTTGAAAATGATTTTACTCAACCTTACTTAATTCGTATTAATCTAGAAACAGGTAATATTATTAATGTAAGTATCCCTACTTCTTTTCTTACTGTGGGTGTTGATTTTGATGATATGAGTATCGATAAAGATGACAATGTATACATCTTTCATACCTCTGCAAAAAAAATAGCCAAAATTGACATTGCTACAGGTAATCTTACCTATATCGGAGAAAATATTGATTATGGAGCCAATACACGAGGAGCAGTACTTCATAAACAAAATAATGAATATATTGGATTCGAAAATGATTTTACTCAACCTTATCTTGTTCGTATTAATCTGGAAACGGGTAATGCCACTAATGTAAGTATCCCTACTTCTTTTCTTACTGCGGGTGCTGATTTTAGCGATATAACTATTGACGAAAACGACAATATTTACATCTTTCATGACTCGGTAAAAAAACTAGCCAAAATTGACATTGCTACAGGTAATCTTACCTATATCGGAGAAAATATTGATTATGGTCGCAACTCGCTCGGAGCCGTAATTCATACACAGAAAAACGAGTATGTTGGGTTCGAAGATAATTTTGGAGAACCCTTTTTGGCTCGCGTAAATTTAGAAACAGGTGCTGCTACCAGTGTGGCTATCCCTTCTTCTTTTCTCACCGAAGGATTCGATTTTGATGACATAGTGGTTAGACAATAAGATGCATAAACAATAGCACAAGGCCTGTACGAATATACAGGCCTTTCAGGTTTTCAATATTAATCTACCTTAGCGTAGATGAATTTAAGAAAGGTTTCTGAATCTAAATCCGGATCGTTATGCAATAAAGCAACGACCAGATTTTCATTCTCGATCGTTATTCTTGATTTTCTAAATGACAAATTATCTTTTTTGTCATATGTAAATAGAAAAAAATTTCCTCTTCCCTTTTTCCATTTTCCTATAGTATCTTGATTATCCATGATACATTCACCTCCTGTTCCCAAATCCTCATAATAGCTTTTTTCTACAAATACACCATTCTCCATAATTTCTAAAACGGTTTCTTTGTCACAAGCAGAAAGAGGAAACTCTTTGAGAGGCACATCAGCTCCGTCGCTACTATACTCTTTTTCTAATTGCCATTTGCCGACAACATTTGCTTCTACAGGGTTAGAAGAGTTCTTTTCACAAGAACAAAAACATAGTAGTACGCACAACAAAACAGCTTGCGCTGCATATTTAAGTAAAAATTTCTCCATAAATGTATTTCCAATTACAAATACAAAATACAGAAAAACACCTGCAGTTAGCAAGTTTTTAATGTTAAATCTGTGTATTTTATCGTTTTATTTAACTTTTAGTCGAGTGTTTACGTGATTACCGTATTTTATATTTAGAGATAGAACACCCCATTTAAGCGCTAAAAACAGTCCATTCTTGTTCAAATTTATGAAGAGGTAAAAGGTAATTTGTTTGTTTCTACTATTTCATCAAAACACCCCTTTGGTCCATAACGGGCAAGTCCTGAAATGCATTTTCATTGATGGTATTTTTTCTGAAAATATACTTTTTCTCATATAACTTACTGTCTGCAAAAAAAGTAACTGCAAATTCGTTGTTCATACCCAGCAATTCTTCCTGAATCATTTCAATTTTGGCAGAAGATTTTGGGGCTACAGTACCAATACCATGACGTAGTAATGAAGTTTTTCGATCTTGATCATACCCTTTGGTGACAACCAAAACCATTTCTATGGGAGTGTCCCGATCATTGATTATATACGAGTTCCAATCCTGAGCCAAAAACTCTTCATTCCATTCTTTGACTACAGCTATATATACGTTTTCTACTACTGGTATTTCGATATCCTTTTTCATAGAACATAACCCTGAACTTGCCGAAATGCTATAAATTATATGTCAAAAGAGTCCTGGACAAGCTCAGACTATAAATTGAAAACTCTATGCAGACATTTAAATGTATTATTAAAAATAAAGATAAGATATTATAAAGCTGATGTAAACTGTTCTAAGAAACGAACATCATTTTCGCTCAACATACGAATATCAGAGATTCCATATAAAAGTAGTGCGATACGATCAATACCCATTCCAAATGCAAATCCGCTATACTCATCGGGATTAATGTTGCAGTTCTTAAGGACATTGGGATCTACCATTCCGCAACCCATGATCTCTAACCAACCTGTACCTTTTGTCATCTTGTAATCAGTCTCGGTTTCTAATCCCCAATATACATCTACCTCGGCACTAGGTTCGGTAAACGGAAAGTAAGAAGGCCGTAATCTAATCTTAGATTTACCAAACATCTCTTTAGTAAAATACTGTAAGGTTTGTTTAAGATCAGCAAAGGATACGTCTTTATCAATATACAGCCCTTCAACCTGATGAAAAAAACAGTGTGATCTTGCCGAGATTGCTTCATTACGATATACTCTACCAGGCGAAATCGTTCTAATCGGTGGTTGATTATTTTCCATATATCGCACTTGTACTGATGAAGTATGTGTACGCAACAATATATCGGGATCTGTTTGCACAAAAAAAGTATCCTGCATATCTCTAGCCGGATGATATTCTGGCAAGTTAAGAGCGGTAAAGTTATGCCAATCGTCTTCGATCTCAGGACCTTCGCTAACATTAAATCCAATACGAGAAAAGATATCAATGATCTGGTTTTTTACCAAAGAAATCGGATGACGAGATCCTAATGCAATAGGTTCTGCCGGGCGGGTTAAGTCTCCGTAAACACCTTTTTCTTCTTCATTGGACTCTAACTCCTCTTTTAGCGATTTAACTTTATTTTCGGCAGCTATTTTAAGAGCATTGATCGCCTGTCCAAATTCTTTTTTCTGATCATTGGCTACATTCTTAAATTCTGCAAAGAAATCATTGATTAATCCCTTCTTACCAGAAAATTTAATTCTGAATGTTTCAACGTCCTCTTTGGTTTTGGCTTTAAACTCGTCAACCTCGGCTATATACTCTTTAATCTTATCAATCATCACTATCTTCTTAAAAGAACAGCAAATTTATTCATTTGTGAACGTTTTTTGAACTTTTTGAATAGTTTTTTGAACTTTTCGATTATGTTTCTGGTACAAATTCAATGTATAACTGAAGACTTTTCCAAATGGGTAGAATCCCGATACAAATACAACATCAGAAAGAAAACCGAAATACCTCCAAAAAGGTGCCATAACCAATGCGTTCCCATGTATAAAAATTCTATATCCAAAATCTTGTCTACACTTCTAAAACTTACTGCTAAAACAAAGCTCAAGACTGCTGCAATAATTAGTTCTTTATGTTGGCCACGGGTTTTTATTAGATATAAAACAATGGGCAATAATACGGTGATTGCGGTAATTACATACCCTAATGAAATTCTTATTACTGAAGGAATAGGTAATAATCGAATTCCAAATGAAGCTGTGAAAAGTAAGGTTAACGCTAATAGTCGTTTCCACCAGAGGCGAAATACTTTGAAAATAAAATAGAAAACTGCCGCCATACACAAAAGCATAATAGGCACCCAATCCATAAACAGCCATATTTGATGACTTCGTGTACCATGAAACAAGGTTCCTCCAATAAAACCAATAGCGAGAATTGGCAAACAAAAGCCTAAAAAAATATGTCTCCGGAAATCCCTGTATACCTTAACCGAAAAATAAATAACAATCCATAAAAAGACAAGGTTGCTAAAGGTATTAAAGGGTTCTACCGGCAATCTGGTCATTACGGTTTCTCGATAAATAGGTCCTGTATCATGGGGTAGTTGTATAATTTCTACCAAGTGGAATAGCATATTTCTTTTTGTTCTAAAGTTAAGAAATATGATTCAGAGTAAACTCAAATTTACTGGATGTACTGACGTATCAGAAAATAGCTTACGATGGCTTCTTTCATTAAAATCGATTGTTCGCCTGCTTTGAGGTTTGGTAACCGTTCTTTAACTTTATAATGGGGCCAGCCTTCATCATCATAATACTCAAATTCGTAATAACCATAGGGCTCTAAAAGTCTACAAATAGCGATATGCATTAGGTCTAACTTTTCGTCTTTTTTAAATTTTCGATGTATTTGCCCCAGCTCTTGAATGCCTATGAGGTATATGACACCGTCAAGATCCAAATCTTCACCTTCGGCGAATTGAGTCGACAGTTTGTTGACTAAAATTTCCCATCGTTCTTTTAATTTTTCGTCTCTGGCCATATAAAATCTTTAATCATTATGTAACACTCAGAAGAGTACTTTATTTTTTCATTGAGCTCTAATTTCCATTTTATAACTCGACGAGCTTGTAAAAGTAATAAAAACCCTAAATCTCTACTCTTTATTTTACAAGAATACCACGTAAATAATTATAACCAAATAACACTACTGCAGTTTTTAAATAAAAAAAGAGCATCTATAAAATTAGATACTCTTTACTAATTATGTTGAAAGTGTCAAAAAAAATCGCCTAATCCAGTACGATATCTTCAGACGGGGTAATGGTTTTATTGACCACATATAACAATCCGTTAGAAGCTTCAATAGCCGGAGTTATAATCTGTGCTCCTCCTACATATACTACATCATCATTATTCGAAAGTTTAATTTCTTTCTTGTTTCCTGTTTCATCAATAATATCATTCTCTTTGAAATCCCTTTTTGTAACTTTTTTGGCAATAAAATGATATTTGATAAACTCGATTAGTTTTGTTTTGTTTTTAGGATTTGTGAGGTAGGCAAACTTATCGATAGACATTTTATTCAATGCCTTATTGGTTGGTACCAGAAGAGTATGCCCATCAGCATAGTTTAATGAATTTTCTAACCCCGATAATCTAAGCAAGACAGAAAAGTTAGATAAATTTCGATCCATTTGTACAAGCTCTGCGGTAGTAAAGAGTTTTGTACTTTCTGCTTTGCTTAAAGTTTCTAAGTCAGATTGAGCTCTCATTCCTAAAGAAATACATAGTATAGCTATAAAAAGCGGTACTATTTTAAACTGTTTAATTTTCATAGTCCTAAATTTTAAAGTTTGATAACTAAATTAATACCGACCTCAAAATGATATTTGCTCAATACCTTTAAAAAAGAACGCAATCTGTATTTTAAAATAAAATTAACACCTGTAGACCTAGTTAGAACGTGCCTTCAATGATGTACAATATACTTTTCCGGAGATACAACCAGGATCTTTTTCAGGTAATAATGACATCACTCATAATTTCAGAATTTCGAATACTTTGCAACTAGACATATGGCAATTTTCATTGGGCTGGTTTTGGCGATCAGGAAGTCCTTTTACTGATGCAACTCTAACCAATTAAGAAATTGAATTTGGACTCGCAAATTCCCGGCGTCTTCCCGAATATCATCGATTGGATATTTCTGGCGTGTATAGCTTTACCTTCAATAAAAATCAAGGCTGAAAAGGACAATTGGGAATCTCTATCCTAAATGTCTATAATCGACAGGTTCCTATTTCGGTAAGCTACCAGGCCGATGAGAACCTAAATACCGGAGAAGTAGTGTTAGAGGTGCTACGACAAGAATCGTTAGGGTTGACTCCCAATTTGGTTTTTAGCATTTTTTTTAGGATAAAAGCTTTACTCAATTTTTTTATCTATGGCCTTTATCACCTCGTCTCGATGTAAGCACCGAATGAGTGTTATTTCATTTTCTGAGGTCATTACACCAACCAATAAATAGAACCCGATTCCCATTTTGAATAGGTTAGGACTACCGTATATTTCTTTAAACTGTGTTAAAGAAGCTATGTTTTTAGCCATTTTGATCGATTCTAAGATGCTTTTAACTTTTGCTTCAAGAGAACGGTCGTTTAAAGCTCTAAAATCTTTAGCAAAGCTCGAAGCGAGTACTACATCCATGTGCCTTATGATTTAAATAACTCTTCTTCGCTTACTGTATTAGTAGTTTTTGCCTGCTGTAGCAGCAGTAGTAAACCCAGGTCTTCTTTCTGATCTAAAGACATGGCATTTATCTGTTCTTTTTGCTTATGATCAATATACCATATTATAGCATCTTCCATTACTTTTTTAACACTAGAACTTTCTATTGCTGCGATTAGTTTGAGTTTAGGAATTAGTTGCTGATCTATATCTATTATTTTTCTCATGATATATATTGTATATATTATATGCTAAATATATATAATTTAAAATTCTTTACAGTGCAAAAACATCCGTAATTGTGTATAGAAATTTTGACACATTCTTATACATGAGGTGAAATGAATTATATTTAGACCAAGAATTACAGATTTAAATGAATTATATTGACATCATTCTGGGGATTCTTTTGTTATGGGGATTAATAAAAGGTCTTAGTAAAGGGTTATTTGCTTCTTTAGCCTCATTGCTGGCTCTAATAGTTGGCATCTATATTGCCGTTCACTTTTCGCATAGAGTTGGTGATTATTTACAACACTATGTAGATTGGCAAGAAAACGCATTAAAACTTGCCGCTTTTGCACTTACATTTATTCTTGTTGTTGTTTTAGTTTCGTTGGCAGGTAAACTACTCACCAAAATTGCAGATTATGCAGCGTTAGGAATTTTAAACAAAATTTTAGGTGCTGCTTTTGGTGTTTTAAAAATGGCATTTATTGCCAGTGTACTCATCATTTTTATTGATACCATTAACCGAAATATTACCCTTATAAAACAAGAAACATTAGAATCTTCCTTGCTTTACGATCCTGTTCGAAAACTTGCACCGATGGTATTACCAAACGTATTAAAAGAAGCTTCAGAAAAAAACGTTGAAGCCTTTCAAAAGCATTCGCTAAACGGTACTGTATTTATAGTGCGGTAACTCTGTCTTCCACAATGGTGCTTAGATGCGCCATACAAGAATCGAAATCATCAAAAACATTAGATTCTGGTATAAGATCGGGAACAATATCAATAGTCTTCGCCAGATATAGTGGTTGTTGCTGGATTCCCACAATATGGGTTTTAATTCCTTTTTGTTCAAGTCCTAAAATGATTTCTTCAAGAGTATAAACTCCTGATTGATCCATATAGGGAACCCTATCCATTCTTAGAATTACATGAGAAGCCGTTTCTGGTATTTGTGTCGCTAATTGCTGCAGCTCGCTTGTTGATCCAAAAAACACCGGACCATTAAGGTGTTTAATAAATATTTCTTCTTTCAGTTCTTTTGGAAAGTTGTGTTCTTCATCTTTCCAAAACTTGTCTATATTATTTCTTTCTAACCCATGTAATGATTCTACTTTGGATGCTTTAGCAGTTACATCGCCCATTTTTTTCATAAACATTAAGGATGCTAATACCAAACCTATACCCACAGCATAAACCAAATCCCAAAAAACAGAAAGAACCAAAACGATTAACATAATTGTGACCTCTACTTTGGGCATGCTGGGTATAGCTTTTAAACCTTTATAATCCATAACCCCTATACCCACTGTTATTAGTATGCCGGCAAGTACCGCTGCCGGAATTTGCGAAGCTATTGGGCCAAGAGCTAACAACACAACCAATAAGAGTATTCCCGCAATCATACCCGACAATTTTGTTTTTCCACCGGCGTTTATATTTACAACAGTACGTATTGTTGCCCCTGCTCCGGGTATTCCTCCAAAAAATGCCGCAATGCTATTTCCTATACCTTGTCCAATGAGCTCTTTATTAGGTTTATGCTTCGTTTTTGTCATATTATCGGCAACAACCGATGTTAGTAAAGAATCGATAGCTCCTAAGAAGGAAAGAGATAAGGCGGTAAAAAAATAAGGTGCTATGGCTCCCAACTTAAAATCAGTAATAATGGAGAGATTAGGCATCGGAAAACCACTAGGAATTTTCTCGATAGGTCTATAGCCTAATCCAAAACCATAAGCAACTCCAGAAACCAATAATAAGGCAACTAAGGTGCTTGGTACTGCGGTGGTGATTTTTTTGAAACCATAAATCACTAGTATTGTGATTAAACAAAGGATCAGCTCTAAATAATTAATATTTCTAATCGCCCTTGGAAGACTTTTAAGAGCTCCCATAACTCCGGATGAATTACTACCTGCCAGGGTCATTGCCTCAAGAAGTATTTCTTCTTCAGAGATGTTTTCGGCTCTTTTAATGGTTTCTTTAAAATCTTCGAGAACCAAAATCCCCTCACCTGCTTCTGCTTGCAGAATTTTATCAAGGATTACTTCTTCCGATTGTGGCTTAAATTTTTCTACATAAGATACATCTTCTTTGGGATAATATCCTAAGGCAGGCAAAAACTGCGTTATAAGAATCATAACGCCAATAGCAGTCATAAATCCAGAGACTACAGGATATGGTATATACCGGATATACTTACCTATACCAATTGCTCCTAAACCGATTTGCATTAATCCCGCTAACAAGAAAATAGTTAATATAGCAGGCAAGGCTTTTTCTACATCTCCATTATTTGCACCTATCAGACCTGCAATAACCAACATACTCACGGCGGTCATAGGCGCCGTAGGGCCCGAAATCTGGGTATTGGTACCACCAAATAGCGCTGCAAAAAAACTGATGAAAATAGCACCATACAATCCGGCACTAGGCCCCAATCCAGAAGACACTCCAAATGCCAAAGCCAAAGGTAAAGCAACTATTCCGGCCGTTAACCCTCCAAACGTATCTCCTTTAAGATTGCTAAAAAAACCTTTCATATGGGTATCGGTTTGAATTCTAGGGTTAATACCAGAAATCTCCCAGATGATGCTCATGATGTACTGAGAGTTTTGTAATTATGATCTTAAAGCAAGCCTCAGAGCATTTAACGATCGGATATCAAGTAAAATTAGTCTAAAAAAAGAGTCGATATAGATTTATATCGACTCTTTTAGGAAAACTTTAATATACTTGATTAGTTATCAAAAAAGGTAACCTTTCCGTTACTTATATCATACATTCCACCTAGGATCAAAATTTCATCATTATCTTCCATCTCCCTTAATACTTCGCTTTCTTTTCTGATATTATCGATAGTCATGTGCACATTCTTTATAGCAACTTCATTTACGAAATCGATATTTTTAGAGTTTCTAAACGAAGGGTCTGTTGGTTCGGTCACGGCTTCTACAGCAGGTTTGATTTTGCTTATTAATGCAGTAAGATTTCCTAACTTAGCATCATCACAAGCACCTTTTACAGCTCCACAAGCTGTATGCCCTAAAACTAAAACTAGTTTGGTTCCTGCCAGTTTACATGCAAACTCCATGCTTCCGAGAATATCTTCGTTCACAAAATTACCTGCAACTCTGGCACTAAAAATATCTCCAATCCCCTGATCAAAAATCAACTCTGAAGATACTCTTGAGTCAATACAACTTAAAATCGTTGCAAAAGGAAATTGACCTCCTTTTGTATCTGCCACTTGTTCCAACAAATCTCTATCAGCATGCATTTTTTTTTGAAATCTTTCATTCCCTTCTTTTAGTAATGCTACGGCTCCGTTAGGTGTAATTGATGCTTGAGTTTCTTTTGTATGTGCTTTCATAATATTCTTTTTATGCTGATTTTGGTCTTAATTTAAAAAATTGAATATAACTTTCAGGATTTTCAACTTCTCCTCGCTCTGAAATTAGTTTTATATCGATATGCCTGGATTTGGCTTTTTCTGAAAAGTCTTCTAAGATTTCAATAATGTCATTATCTAAATATCGCGTTTTTCTAACGTCTAAAGTAAGGTATGTATCTTCTGGCAATTGGTCAAGTTCTTTTAGTATTGCACCTTTATTAAAAAAGGTAACCTCTTCTGCCAAAGTCATTTTTACTCTATGCTTACCATTACTAACATCTTCAATGTGTAAGAAATGGGAGTTTTGATAGCTTTTAAATAGAATAACAACTATTCCTACCATAAGCCCTAAACCGATACCCCATAATAAATCGATAAAAACAATACCTACTATGGTTACCATAAAAGGTACAAATTGTTTTCTTCCTGCACTCCACATCGCTTTAAAAGTTGAAGGTTTTGCCAATTTATATCCTACAATCAATAATACTGCAGCTAATACAGAAAGTGGTATCATATTTAATAAACGAGGGATCAAAATCACAGATATCAACAAAAAGAACCCATGAATTATGGCTGACATTTTAGTCTTACCTCCTGATTGAATATTAGCAGAACTCCTAACAATAACCTGGGTGATGGGTAATCCTCCTATCATTCCTGAAATAATATTTCCGGTTCCTTGTGCAAACAATTCTTTATTGGTTGGTGTTACCCTTTTTTCTGGATCCAATTTATCTGTAGCTTCTACACAAAGTAATGTTTCTAAACTAGCAACCAGAGCTATAGTAAACGCTGTAATCCATATATCTATGTTACCGATAACGGCAAAATTAGGGAAGCTAAACTGACCTAAAAATGATGCAAAATCTCCGGGAATAGGTACACTAACCAAATGTTCATTTGAAATACTAAGCACCGAATTGTCTTTGGTAAGGATATAAAAAACGATACCCACAACAACAGCTACCAGTGGCCCTTGAACTAACTGAAAAATTTTTGCTTTTTTGACTAAAACTCTATCCCATAAAATCAATATCGCTAAACCAATTACGGCAATGATAGTAGCCCCAGGGCTAATAAAATTTATGGCATTAAAAATTTCAGAAAACGTGTTTTCTCCATCTACCTGGATAAAGGCAAAATCTCCCTCAGGATCGGCATCATATCCAAAAAAGTGTGGAATTTGTTTTAGAATAATAATAATTCCTATACCCGTTAACATTCCTTTTATTACCGAAGATGGAAAATAATACCCTATTACTCCTGCCTTTAAAGCTCCAAAAATAAGCTGGATAACACCACCAAGTACAACAGCAACCAAAAAGTTTTCATATCCTCCTAACGCTCCTATTGATGTAAGTACAATTGCAGCAAGACCTGCAGCAGGTCCGCTCACCCCAATTTGCGAGCCACTTAAGGCTCCAACAACGATACCGCCTATAATTCCGGCAATTAAACCTGAAAAGAGTGGAGCTCCACTAGCCAGTGCGATTCCCAAACATAAAGGTAATGCAACAAAAAATACCACAATACTAGCGGGCAGATCATTTTTTAAATTCTTAAAAATGTTCATAGTTTTTTAAAATTAAGTTTTAGTTCTGCTAAAAGAAACAGGAACAATTAAATAAAATTGATTTGAGATGATTCAAAAACACAATATTGCTTACTTCATCTTGAGCACTTATACTCTGAAAATAATACCAAAATGTATTACGAAAACTCTGGAGGTGGTGTATTGTGTTCTAGGCAAACTAAAGAGTTTTTAGTGTAAAGATCTGGATATGATTTAAGAATCAAATCAATAATAGTCATTGATTTTTCATCAAAATTCTGAGTGATCTTATCTTTTTCCTTAAAATCTTCTTTTTCTGAACCTTCTTTTTCTTTGTTTTCCGAATTTTCTGTTTCTTCGAAAACAACAGAAGATTTGTCTTCATTATTATAGAAATGAACTAGCCTAGCACCATAATGGGCAATACTTAGGAAGAACCCAAATAGTATCAAAAACTTAGTTATCTGAAGTTTGGTTATCACCGATAAAATAATTTAAGCGTCTAAAATAACAGTATTACTTTCAAACTGTGTTAAATCCATCGTAAATTTAATCAAATATTTATTCATAACATATTATTTTCTTATATGTCAATTTTAATCAATTCAAACACAGATCGTTCTGTGCACATTCATTGCTTATCGTTTTACAGCCATTATTAGAACAAGATTTGAAATATACTAAAGAGATCAAATGAAAAAAGGAAAAAACAGTACTAAATACATCATTTTTGCACTAGGTACATCACTTTTGATCCTTATATTTGTTGGCTACACCGATCTAGGCAATTTATCGACCGATAAAAATTCCACAACTACTTTTGTAACTGTTAAAAATGAAACTATTAGGGTTTCACAAAGAGGAAGTGGAAAAGACATCCTGTTGATTCATGGCAGCCCGGGTATGATCGAGGATTGGAATGACATTACTGAGGCCCTTGCAAAAGAGTATAGAGTCACCTCTTTTGACAGGCCAGGACATGGTTTTAGTTCTTCTAACCAATATACCTATCACATCAAAGATAATGCACTAATAACAGAACAGTTAATATCTAAATTGAACCTGAAGAATCCTTTAATCGTAGGACATTCATATGGTGGCTCGACAGCTGCGTATATGGCGGTTCATACAAATAAAAAAAATCTTCAATTTCTACTTATTGATGCTCCGCTCTACACCTCTCGGCCAAGAAAAATTTATAAACTTATTTCTACTCCTGTTATAGGAAAAGGAATGGCCCTAATTGCTTCTTATACTATCGCAGACAATCAGATAAGAGATGGACTGAGCTCTATGTTTCAGAACACTGCCAAAGAAAAGATTGAGTACCTTATAAAAGAAAGACAACAGATTTGGTCTCAACCCAAAGTAATCTACACAAAATCCAAAGAATCCGTTAATTATCAAGAAGATCTTAATGCCATTTCGCACCAGTACAAACACATACGTTCGGCTATTACTTTAATTACCGGAAAAGACTCACTAGGCACTCTAAGAAAAGATTGCGAACGATTTCATGAAGAAGTACACCATTCTGAACTTATACTTTTGGATAAAACCGGACATTATATTCAATTTGATAAATCGCAAGATGTTATTGAAATTATTCGACACAAGATGCGATCTGATACACTAATTTTGCAGGATACTTTAGACTGAATCTTAAAGCTCTTTTAAATCTTCTGCCGGAATCCAACCAATTTTCCCATCGGCAAGTTTTATCTTTTTCCAGTTATTTACAGTTTCTGTAACATTTACTTTTGTTCCTTCATGAAGTTCAAATACTTCTTCGCTACGCAAATTAGGTTCACTTTTAACTATAGCTTCCTGACTAAAAATAATAGCAAACTGTTCGTTTTTCAAGGTGTTATATTGATTAAAAGCAAAAACTATCCCAAAAATTCCAACAAAAAGCAATACCCAGGAACTCAAAAAAAACAATCTTTTTTTTGAGGACGTAACTGCTGTGTAATATAAAATAAAAAGAATGACAAATAAAAGTACGCAACAAACAGAAATCCACGCCCAGCTATCATAACTAAACATATTTGTGAATCTTTTTATCGTTCTTGAAATAAACCCCTCTGGGATGACGTCTATAGCATCTATCGTAGCATTGTTAGCAAAAGCAAGATTATTTTTTATATCTTCATCATTGGGGGCCAGTTCTAAAGCTTTTTCATAATAATAAATGCTGGGTCCGATATTACTTAATTTATAATGTGCATTTCCTAAATTATAATATAATGAAGCAGACTCCTGACCAGAATCTAAAATAGACCTATACGCATCTATAGCTTCTTGATACTTTTCTTGATTATACAATGCCCCTGCTCTTTGAAATGTTTCTTCATCTTGAGAAAAACCAAGGGTTACAATCATCAATAGTGCGATCTCAATAATCCTTATCATATTCTATAATTGTTTATCTATAGTGGCAATTACTCTAGATGCCTTATCATAGTCCTGTTGCATTGCTGAAGTTGAAGAAGGAGTATATCTTGCAAATTCACAACTTTCCAGTAAGGCAATAAATTCTATTGCAATAGCATCTTCTACATCCTGTTCCTTTAATAATCGTTGTATACGATCTTTACTCATTTCGCTGGTTTGGATATGCAATTTGGCTTTTAAATAATTGTGCAAGGCACGTTCCATGGCGATATAAAACTCTTTTTGATTTCCGAGGTTTTTCTTTGCTTCAGAGAGGTATTTGCGTGCCAGTTTATCTGCTTTTCGAACTCGATTTCCTTTAACATCGCTTAGGCGTTCTTCTCTCTTTTTTCCAAAGAAAAGAAACAACGGAATAGCCAATAAAGGGGCAGTAAGTGATAACCAATACGCCGTAGATTTAAAGAAATGTTTTCTCTGTATTGGTTTTAGGTTTGCTTTTAATTTTAGGAATCTAAACTGTGCTCCAACTTGAGTCACTAACTTTTTACCTGTTGTACCTGACTCAGAAGAAGGTATTACACTACCCCCATCTGGACCAGTTTTTACGTTAATAATAATCTCATCGGACGTAATTCTTTTGTATGTCTCTGTTTCTAGATCAAAATAAGAAAATGATACGGCAGGTATAGGATATTTGCCTTTGTATTGAGGTACCAAGGTGTAGGTATCTGAAATAGTGCCACCCATACCGGTTAAATTTGTTCGCACTCTCTCAGTATGCTGCGGCTCATACTGTTCTAATCCATTAGGTACAGTGAGTTTGGGCAGATCGAATAGTTTGAGATTACCGTTTCCGGAAACTATTACTTTGGCATCCAGAGATTCTGTAGCATCGAGTTCTGTTTTATTTGTTGTTACCTTAAACTTAAAAGATCCAACTGCTCCGGTAAAATCATCTGGTTTCCCTTGGGTAGGTAATGGTTTTACGTTAATTGTTCTATTTCCTGCTGCAACCGTTTTGTTAACCGTTGAATATAATCGTCCTCCAAAAATATCTCTTCTCTTGGTGGGCACATCTACAGAAACCGTAAGTGTAAGGGGTTCTATATTGAGTTTTCCGGTCTTTTGTGGATACAAAACCGTTTTGCGAAGCACAACATATCGATACGGCTCCCCTTTATATTCTCCATTTTCTATTTTGAGTTGCTTCATATCGATAGCCTGACTCCAAAAATCACTATACTTAGGGCTGTCTAGTTCTCTCCAGTTACTTACACTAATTCTCGGACTTACATATAATTTATAGACCACCGTTATGGCTTCATTTAAATACGGGTTCGCCTTTGAAACCTCTGCAACAAGGTGTAAATTTTCGCTTGCGACAAAATCAGTGTTATTTCCATCTTTAGGCTTATCAACCGCACCTGTCACCTCTACATTAACCGGTAATGTTTTATAAATTTGACCATCGATTTCTATAGTGGCCTGTTTTATAGTAAACTTTCCTCTACCTTTTGGTTCTAGAAAGTAACTAAATGTTTTAGCATAGGATCGCTTTCCATTGATCCAAGAATTACTTATCGATTGATTAGGGCCTCCAACTACTCTAAATCCTAAAAATGAGGGAGGCGTAAAATTGTCTCCATCTTTATTCATTTCAAAATCGACCCGTAACCTTTCATTTACTCCTAACTTTTTCTTACTCACCTTGGCTTCAAACGTTACTTGGGCCAATGTAAGCTGAGTTACGGTCAGAAACAATGTTAGAAAAATTAGTTTTAGCTTCATTTTTAATTCTATGTTTTATGTCATTTTCGCAAAGGCGGAAATCTTTATCCGTCTTACTTCATTAATTAGACTTGCGTCTTCACGGAAGTAGACAATACTATCTCAATTTACCAGTCTTTATCAGTTTGCACTTTTGATCCCTGAACTTTTTTCGCATTAATTTTATCCTGCACCTTCTTTTCTTCATTATTCATAGCTTCGAGCAAACTTTTTACTTGCTGAGGAGATAATTGACCCTGTACTTGTTGCGGTCGTGACTGCTGATCTTCCGGCTTGCCATCTCCTCCTTGTTGATCCTCTTCTTTGTCTCCCTCATCTTTGGGTTTTCCCTGATCATCTTCTTTGTCATCACCTTCTTCTTTTTCATCTTCTCCCTGATCACCTTTATCTTCCTGACCACCGTCTTTAGGGTCTTGCTTCTTATCTCCCTGATCACCTTTTTTCTCTTCTTTATCGTCTCCCTCTTTCTGATCTTTGTTATCTTGGTTTTGGTCTTTATCCTGATTTTGATCCCCGCCTTGATCATCTTTATTTTGGTCGTCTTGTTTTTGTTGCTCTTCTAACATTTTTTTTGCTAAAGCCAAATTATACCGGGTTTCATCATCTTTAGGGTTATTACGTAATGCATTTTTATATGCCTCTACAGCCTCTTTATACTTTTTTTGCTCCATGTAGGTATTTCCCTTGTTATGGAAAGCTTTATGCTTTTTTTCTTTTGAGGTAGCCACTTTTACTGCTTCTGTATATCGTTGTGTGGCTTCGTCATATTTTTCTGAAGTATAATAAGCATTGGCCAGATTATATTTTGCAGTTGGATCTACTGGGTTTTTAGCGATAGCTTTACGATATTCTCCTTCGGCCTTAGGAAAATTACCATCTTTTGCTAATATTTCATTTCCTGTAGCAACAAATTGTTGTGCCTCTGCAATAATTTGCTCTTTATCTTCTTCGTTTTCTTGCGAAAAAAGAAACCCGAAATGTAAACAACATATGAATATTAAATAATGTTTCATTGTATTTTATTGTTCATTAAAAAGGTTCAGTTTTTTAACCCATGATGTTTTTCGTTCCAAGAAGAAAATATCTAAAAACAATAATAATAAAGCTCCAGCGAGAAACCACTGAAATTGATCCTTAAAATCTGCAAATTGTTTGGCTTCAAACTCTTTTTTATCCATATTTTGCAGAATTGTTGTTACTTCTTCTACTACTTTACTCGTACTTCTACCATCAATGTATATGCCATTTGCTTCATTGGCAATTTCCTGCAAAGTTGTCGTGTTTAATTTGGTAATTACGGTGGCACCCTGACGATCTTTCTTATATCGTTCAACAATTCCATTTCTTTTTATCGGTATTGGTCCTCCTTTTTCAGATCCTACACCAATAGTAAAGATTTTAATTCCTTCTTTTGAAGCTTCCTCTGCTATAGAAGCAACATTGCCTTCGTGATCTTCGCCATCACTAACAATAAACAATACTCTATTGGTTTGTTCTTCGTCATTATAATACGTTTTTGCCAGTTCTATGGCCTCATAAATTGCGGTTCCCTGAGATGAAAGCATATCAGTATTCATCGCCTGCAAAAACATTTTACCAGATGCATAATCTGTGGTAATAGGGAGCTGCGGAAAAGCACTTCCGGCATACGCGATAATCCCTATGCGATCACTAGCCAGATTATTAATGATTTGAGTGATCAATTGTTTTGACTTCTCTAATCGATTAGGAGCTATATCTTCGGCAAGCATACTTTTAGATACATCTATGGCAAATACCACGTCAACACCTTCTCTTTTAACTGTTTCAAGTTTGGTGCCTATTTTAGGATTAACCAAAGCAATTACCATAGACCCTAATGCCAGACTAATTAAAAAAAATTTTAAAACAGATTTAAAAACAGAGTGGTCAGGGCTTAACTTTTTCAATAACACAGGGTCTGCAAACTTTTTTTGGGTTGTTTTTTTCCAAATTAATACCCCAATAAACAACAGGATAAGTACTGGAATACCCAATAACAACCAGAAATATATTTTTTCTTCTAATAAATACATTTTTCTTTATTCTAAATTCTTTTCATTCAAAATAAATACACCTCGACAATCGTAGTGTAATAATTTATTTCTTTTTTTAAAGGGGTCAGAGAAATGTAAAACACCCTATAATCCTCTTGCGGGGATACGAAATTTATATAAAACTTCTAAATATGGTATATCGCAATAAAAATTCTACAAAAATTAGTAATCCCGCTAATAACACAAGTGACCTGAATTTTTCTTCATAATTATAGAATTTAAATTCTTCGATATCTGTTTTTTCCAATTTATCTATTTCCTGATAAATTTGTTCTAATTTTTTGTTATTTGTTGCTCTAAAATACTTACCTCCGGTTGCTTTGGCTATCTCTTTAAGCAAATCTTCGTCAATTTCTACCTGTACCCGACCATACTGAAAAGATCCATTGGGTAGAATTGCCACTGGAGCTAGCGCCATTCCATTAGTTCCTAAACCAATAGTGTAGGTTTTTATGCCGTATTCTACGGCCAGCTCTGATGCAATTTTGGGATCTATAAAGCCTGCATTATTCGATCCGTCGGTAAGCAATATGATTACTTTACTTTTAGCCTTACTGTCTTTAAGTCGATTTACAGAAGTAGCCAATCCCATACCGATTGCAGTTCCGTTTTCTAATACATTATCATATTTTACGTCTTGCATACTGCTTAAGACAATAGATTTATCACTGGTGATGGGTGTTTTGGTAAAACTTTCGCCTGCATATACCACCAGACCTATGCGATCATTTGGTCTGTCTTTTATAAACTCTGCCGCAACATCTTTTAAGGCTTCTAATCGATTAGGCCTAAGGTCTTTTGCCAACATACTGGCCGAAACATCAATGGCCATGACAATATCAATACCTTTAGTGGTTTTAGTTTTTGTAGAAACATCAACGGTTCTTGGTCGTGCCAAAGCTATGATGATCAAAGACATCGCGATAAGCCTGATCATAAACAAAATTGGTTTGAGTTTAGTTAACCAACTTCTCGAAGCTTTAAATCCTTTTATACTAGAGATTTTTAGAGCCGCTTGTTGTTTATTCCGTTTCCAAATAAACCATGTGATTGCCAACGGTAGCAGCAAAAACAACCAAAAAAATTGTGGATTTTCAAATACAAAATTTTCAAACATTATTCTTTGGCATTTTTAAGTTCTACAGAATTAAGAATGCGCTGTGCAACATCTTTGGCATAGCGATCTTCTTCATCATAGACCAGGGTGATTTGTTGAAATCCTCCGTTCTCGGCAAAATTAAGCATCAGATACTCTTTCTTTTGTTCTTTTTGTGTTACTGTATTTTTTACTACGAGGTTTCCGAATACTTTAACTCCTTTTGCACCACCCAGCGTTTCATACTCTTCTTCTTTGACTGAAATATTTTTTGCTCCTTTAGATTCAAAATTTCCTACGACCCCGTCTACTACTTCATCTAATTTTACTTCGGTGGGTTGATTGTACAAAACTGTTGAGACTACAATCTGAAAATTTCCTTCTAAACTACCGTAGACAAAAGTTTCGTTTCCTTTTAGGGTTTGTCTTTGCTGATCGGTCATTTGATAGACATTACGAATCAACACCCTTGGGGTAGAAATTGTTACTGGAGGAGATCCGTACGCACTTGAGATCCATTCTGCATCTGCCAATTCTTTGGTAGGATGCCCAAATATAGAATCTACAACAACATCAAACCCCTTGCTATAAATAAAGATTCCTAGCGTGATTGTAATTACCGCTACACCGGCAAGGCTCCCAAGTAAGATTTTTTTTCTTTTCTTCTTATCGGCAACTGCCTTTCGATACTCTTCGTCTGCCAGTAACTCTTCTTCTGTGGGTTCTGGAATGGCTTCTTTAGTTTCATTGATCACGCGCTCGATTACATTGCGATCAGCTTTTGCTGTTCCTATATCCGGTTTTGATCTTGCAAATTTGGCCATATCGGCCGTTTTGAGCACACTTTTAAGTTCTTCAATGATATGTTTATCTAAATTTAGCGCTCCCGATCTTATTTCTTCATCCAGACGAATAATAAGTTCGTCTGTAGTGCTTTCTAAAGCATGGTCGTATACTTCTTCATCAATATATCTACGTGCTGTTTCACTTAACTGCGAATAGTATTCTTTATGCGAATCTTGTTCTAATAAATGAGATTCGTCAATTCGCTGAAGAGCCAACATGGCTTTTTCATATGGTGGAAGCTCTTCTTCTTTGGCGGCTTTCTTCTTTTTTCTCCTGCGAAGCAGAACGATAACACCCCCTATACCAAGTACAAGAAGCCCGATTATCAATATCCATTTTTTCCAATGAAAAGGAAATTTAGCCTCTACATCTTCTAAAGGCTTAATCTCATACATTTTTTGTTTGGTAGTATCTACCAATACATCTCTCACCTCAACTTTTAATGAATCTGTAAAAAACACCTGTTCGCCAACCACTACTTTTTGTCGTGGTATGGTATAGTATCCCGAATCAAACTGAGTCAATCCATATTCTTTGGTAAGGCCCAGACGTGTGCCATTTTTTGAAGTATCTATGGTATACGATTCTATGACTTCTAAAGGGGTAAATGCATTCTTTTCGGGGAAAATCACAATCTGGGTAGAGTCGACTTCAACGTGTACTTTATACCGAATCTCTTCTCCAATTTTTATAGATGTAGAATCTATAGTTGCAGAGACTTGGGAAAAGCCCATTACACCCAAAAACAATATAAAGGACATTATTAGCCTGCCTCTAACCCCTTTTAATGGAGAGAAAGAATTTCTTGTTTTTTTAATTCGTAATTTGTTATTCTTCATTCGTAATTCTATACTATCCTCTTCTTTTAAAATAACCTAATAGTTTCTTTACATAGCTTTCATCTATTCGACTACTTAGTGATCCTGCACCGCTACGAGTAAAACTATCTTTGAAATAATGTACTCTTTCCTGATAATATTTGCTATACTCCAGACGTGTCTTTTTTGAACTTGTATTGACCAATAAAAGCTCTCCTGTTTCTTCATCTTCCATTTGGACCATCCCTAGGTTAGGAATCTCTTCTTCTCGTCGATCAAACACCCGTATTCCTGTTACATCATGTTTGCCACCTACAATTTTGAGTGTTTGTTGATAATCGTCTGCAATAAAATCTGAAAGCACAAAAACGATTGCTTTCTTTTTCATCACATTAGAGAAGAACTTTAAGGCTTCAGTAATATTGGTCTTCTTACTTTTGGGCTCAAACTCGAGCAATTCTCTAATAATTCGTAAGACATGAGATCTTCCCTTTTTTGGAGGAATAAAAAGCTCAATTTCATCAGTAAAAAGAATTAATCCGATCTTATCATTGTTCTGCGTTGCCGAAAATGCTAAGGTAGCAGCAATTTCGGTAATAATTCCTTTCTTAAATTGTTCTTGAGTACCAAATAATTGAGAACCAGAAACATCAACCATTAGCATCATGGTTAACTCTCGTTCTTCTTCAAAAACTTTGATGTAAGGTTCATTGTATCGTGCCGTTACATTCCAGTCGATATTACGTACATCGTCTCCAAATTGATATTGACGCACCTCACTAAAGGTCATACCACGACCTTTGAAGGTAGAGTGATATTCTCCTCCAAAAATATGGTCGCTTAGGCGACGTGTTTTTATTTCAATTTTTCGAACTTTTTTTAGTAACTCCTTAGTATCCATTTTTTCAGTTTGCAGTTTGCGGTCTTCAGTTTGCAGTCTGTTTTTATCGGTATTCAGAAAGCGACTGCTTACTAAATACTGATTACTGTTTACTGATTTATGGTACTTCGATCTCGTTTACGATCTTATTGATAATATCTTCTGAAGTTACATTTTCGGCTTCAGCTTCGTACGTAATTCCGATACGATGGCGTAATACGTCATGAATTACAGCACGTACATCTTCTGGGATCACGTATCCCCTGCGTTTTATAAATGCATAACATTTTGCAGCGGTTGCCAAATTGATACTCCCCCGTGGTGAGGCTCCAAAATTAATGAGTGGCTTTAATTCTTCTAAACCATATTTTTCTGGGTAACGCGTCGCAAAAATGATATCTAAGATGTATTTTTCGATCTTCTCATCCATATACACCTCTCGAACGGCTTTTTGAGCGTTAAGGATTTGATCTATAGAAACTACTGGATTTACTTTTTCAAAAGATCCTTTTAAGTTTGCTCTAATAATAAGTTGTTCTTCGTCTAATTTTGGATAATCAATAACTGTTTTTAGCATAAAACGATCTACTTGTGCTTCTGGTAAAGGATAGGTTCCTTCTTGTTCTACCGGGTTTTGAGTTGCCATTACTAAAAACGGTTTGTCTAGTACGAAAGTTTCGTCTCCGATAGTAACTTGTTTCTCTTGCATGGCTTCTAATAAAGCACTTTGTACTTTTGCCGGAGCACGGTTAATCTCATCTGCCAACACGAAATTGGCAAAAATAGGACCTTTTTTAATCGAGAAGTCATTCTCCTTCATATTAAAAATCAGAGTTCCTACCACATCAGCTGGTAACAAATCCGGAGTAAACTGAATACGACTAAAGCTTCCGTGAACTGCTTGAGATAAGGTATTTATCGCCAGTGTCTTTGCTAATCCAGGAACACCTTCAAGCAAGATATGTCCCTGCCCTAACAATCCTATAAGCAGACGCTCAACCATATGTTTCTGACCCACAATTACCTTATTCATCTCCATAGTCAGTAAATCTACAAATGCAGATTCTTTTTCTATTTTCTGATTGATTGAAGCAATATCAATAGCACTATTTTCTTCCATCTAATTTATTTTTAAAACCGTGAATTTACTATTCATAATTAAACATTGCAAATTGTAGAAAAAAATTTCTACCTCTTGTTAATTCTTGGTTAAATGTACTTCTTTAAAGGGTGTCTCCCCATAAATTTTAGAGTATATTTAAGCTATTTTTGCAAAATATTGGACATACCAATTTTCATCATTTTTATGATGAGTTTACAAAAAGACGAAACACTAGTGGAGGTGTTGCAATTTTTTAGAATTATGAAAGGGTTATCTTTTTTCTCCATACGTCATCGCTGGGTTTTTCTTTTTTGCCGCATTTGGTGCATACGGAAGTCAAAACTACCCATCTATGTTTCTCTATGGAGTCATTGGATTGGTTTTTATTTTGATCAAAATATCTAAAAAACAAAAAGTGAAATAAAATTCTTTATTAAGTATATGAAAACAGCATTAATTACCGGAGCGACTAGTGGAATTGGAAAATCAACGGCCATAATACTGGCAAAACATAAGTTCAACCTCATTTTATGTGGTAGAAGACAAGATCGCTTAAAAACATTACAAAATGAACTTAGTAAAATTGTAAAGGTTCATATACTATCTTTTGATGTTCGAGAAAAAGATGCTGTTTTTTCTGCTATTGAAAGTCTTCCTGACGCATTTAGCCAAATCGATATTTTGGTTAATAATGCTGGTAACGCACATGGCCTTGACCCTATACAAACAGGAAGTGTTGAGGATTGGGACGCTATGATGGATATTAACGTAAAAGGGTTGTTGTACGTTTCTAAAGCCATAATCCCGAAAATGGTTGCTCAAAAATCGGGACACATAATTAATATTGGGTCTATTGCGGGAAAAGAGGTGTATCCTAACGGCAATGTGTATTGTGCCAGCAAGCACGCAGTAGACGCTATTAATCAAGGTATGCGAATAGATCTTAATCAACATGGAATTAGAGTTGGAGCTATTCATCCGGGTTTAGTAGAAACCGAATTTAGCAACGTACGGTTTAAAGGAGACGATCAACGTGCAGATAATGTATATGAAGGTTATGATCCGCTGACCCCAGATGATATTGCAGATATTATTGCCTTTGTGGTTACCAGGCCATATCGTGTAAATATTGCTGATCTTATAGTGTTTCCAACGGCACAGGCCAGTGCAACAGTTTTAAACAAAAGTTTATAATTTCTTTATTCTCATTGTATTGCAGACCCAATAAAAATAGCTAAGTTTATATTGGGAATAGTTTCAATTGCAATTTGGAAAAGAATGATAAACAAACGTCTTCTTATAAAAAACCTGTTAGCACATAATGACGAAAATAGTTTTTATGATAAGAAACGTAAGCTCAATATTAGCGAAAGAGAAGGAAAAGCCAAGTTCTTAAAACACATCTGCGCACTCGCTAATTCTAATCCAAAAAACAACTCGTATATTGTTATCGGTGTGGAAGATGAAGACAACCAAATTATTGGGGTAGACTTTTTTGATGATAGCAAAATCCAAAACTTAGTAAATGCATATCTTGATAATCCACCTCTGGTTGCGTATGAAAATATTCCTTTCCCTCATTTGCCTAGTGATAAAGTTGTCGGTTTGGTTTCTATTCGTTCGCAAGGAGATACATTGTGCTCACTTCGCAAAAATATCTGGAAATATTATGGCGGTACAGTTTTTTTTAGAGATGGTAGTATAAGCATGCCCAAAGTATTTGATATCGAAATTAAAGACGTAAACTCAGATATCGTAAGTGCTATTGAAAGTCATGCCCAAAATAACATTGAACTTACTTTAGATGGTGTTTTTGATTTTATGACTTCTAGAAAAGATTACAACCCAAATTATAAAGTCTTTAAAGAATATTTTGTGGTCTGTTGGGCGGCAAAAGAGAAAAGACAAAATGGAGAAACATACTACTCTAGAGTAGATATTGAGTTAATCAATGAACACGTAAAACTATTCTATTCAGAATTGGATGAAGTAAGTATTTCTCTAACCGATAATCAATTTAAGATTATAGAATATGTACAATTAGGTCTGAAGAACACTTACAAATATTATCCATTAGAAGAAGTCGTTATCACTTTTAATGATAATGCGAGTTATGATATTGATAGTAAACTCTTATTTAAGCCTCCACAATTTGATCGTAAAACTTTATATCATTTATACAACAGTAATAATGCATTAATTGAAAAGTTAAAAAATAATATCCCGCTATCTGAAAACGAAGAGAAAGATATACTTAACTTACCCGCTACGTATTTAATTTGTTATTTTAACGACTTTACTGAGGCTAAAGAAAAGTTAGAAGAAGCTAAACCTTATTTAAAAATGTATAATGACACCGTATATACGTTGTTTAAAGAAAGTATTAGAATTGTTAGAAAGGTAAGATATAGTTAGAAATAATGAAGTATACGCTAGACGTTGTAGATTGTGAATTTTTAAACGAATATTTCAAGTTAAAAACAAGAGAAATTGTCAACCCCAAAACGATCAACTATTAACTGGCATGAGTAGAACATTAGTATTTGGAGATATACACGGCGCTTTAAAAGCGTTAAAACAACTTATTAAAAGAGCAAAAATTACTCCGGAAGATACCCTTATTTTTCTTGGAGATTATGTAGATGGCTGGAGCGAAAGTGCGCAGTTAACTTCTTTCTTAATACAACTCAAAAATACACATAATTGTATTTTTATAAGAGGAAATCACGATGCGCTATGTTATACCTGGTTAACAAAAAAGACGTATAATCCTGAATGGATAAAACACGGTGGGCAAGCGACTATGGATTCTTATGCTTTGCTGTCTCAAGAAGATATTACTGTTCATCTTCAATTTTATGAAAATCTCATTAATTATCATATAGATCATCATAATCGATTATTTTTACATGCCGGATTTTCAAATCTTCATGGTCCTCACAGAGAATATTTTGACGAGACGTTTTATTGGGACAGAACCCTTTGGGAAACAGCTTTAGCAACAGATCTCAGACTCAATAAAACTGATCCGGTGTATCCCGCCAGATTATTGATTTTTGATGAAATATATATAGGCCATACCCCGGTGACCAGAATTAATCAAACCACGCCTGTACAAGCTACCTGTGTTTGGAATATAGATACTGGCGCAGCTTTTAAAGGCCCTCTTACTGTAATTGATATTGATACAAAAGAATTTTGGCAAAGTGATCCGGTATATCTTTTATATCCCAATGAGAACGGAAGGAATTAAAAAATTAATTTTTCTTCAATCAATCTATTTTGTAGCTTTAGAACACGAATAATTAAACAAATTATAATGGGACTTTTTGATCAAATAAAAAACAAACTCAGTCATGAGTTTATTGATATAGTAGAATGGTTAGATTATACAGATGACACTATTGTACATCGATTTGAACGCTATCAAAACGAAATAAAAAATGGTGCTCAACTTATTGTACGTGAAGGACAAACCGCTGTATTCATTAATGAAGGACAACTCGCAGACGTTTTTACTGCCGGCACTTATACGTTGAATACGCAAAACTTACCCATCTTAGCCACACTAAAAGGTTGGAAATATGGTTTTAATAGTCCTTTTAAAGCCGAAGTCTATTTCGTAAATACACACTTGTTCACCGACGAAAAATGGGGCACCAAAAATCCCATTACGCTAAATGATGATCGCTTTGGTTTGGTCGAAATCAGGGCGTTTGGCACATACGCTTTCAAAATTAGTGATGCCGGTAAGTTTGTGATTGATGTTGTAGGAACCGATGCCAATTTTACCAATTTCGAAATAAATGAACATCTTAAAAGTTTAATTTCTACCCGTTTTACAGATACCATAGGCGAAGCTAATCTTCCTATAGAATTATATGCTGCCAATACTACAGAACTATCGGAAACTTGTCTGGAAGTAATGCAACCAGAATTTAACTCTGTAGGCATTTCTTTAGAAAAATTCTTTATAGAAAATGTTTCTATGCCTGAAGAATTGAAAAAAGAAATTTTCGAATATAGTAGAATAGATAAGCTGGACTTAGACAAATTGACCAAGTTTAAAACTGCCAAAGCTATTGAAGCTGCAGCCGCTAATGATGGAGGCACCGCTGGAGCCGGAATGGGAATGGGAATGGGATTTGTACTTGCACAGCAAATGGGAGGAATGATGAATCCTACGGTAGCACAACAACCGATTCAACCTCAGCATACCGCACCAGTTGCTCCACCACCAATGCCTGTACAAATACACTATTTTTATGCTCATAATGGTCAACAAGCCGGACCTGTATCTTTTGACCAACTAAAATCTCTGTTTGCCAATAGAACCATTAATAAAGATTCATTAATCTGGAAACAAGGAATGACAAATTGGACAGCATTAAAAGACATTGAAGAACTAAAATCATTTTTAGGTGGTAGCACACCTCCTCCATTACCTGGAAATTAAAATTGAATAGTAATTCAAAAAAGCAGTTCGACCTTGATGGTTAGTCTGAGCTTTTCAAAGATTTGTGATACATAATTAGCAAAGAAACCTTGACAAGCTATGGTGATGACTTTTAGGGTGGTAATTTTTTAATGGACCTAGGACGGATTCTATGGAAGAAGAAAAAAAAGCGGTTTCAGAGCAAAAGAAATCATGTGTCAATTGTGGTGCAGAATTAAAATATAAGCCCGGCACTACCGAAATCACTTGCGAGTATTGTGGGCATCAAGAGACGATTGCAAAAGGTGAGAATGGTTTTAAAGAATTAGAACTTTTACCATATCTTGAAGAGATGGGCTCACAATCCCACTCAGAAGAGATCATGATGTTGCATTGCAAAAATTGTGGAGCAAATCAACATATCGAAGAAAACTACAAATCTCTGCATTGCGTCTATTGCACAATGCCATTGATTATTGAAGATGCCTATAAAGAAGATTGGATATTGCCAGGTGCAGTTCTTCCATTTCAATTTGATCAAAAAAAATCACATCAAATCTTTACGAAATGGGTGCACGGATTATGGTTTGCCCCTAACAATCTCAAAAAAGCAGCTTTAGACCCTCAAAACACTAAAGGACTATATTTACCGTATTGGACATTTGATGCACAGTTATACGCATCTTACACTGGGCAACGAGGTGATTATTATTATGTTAGTGTTCCGTATACCACCACAGTGAATGGAAAAACGGTACAAAGAACTCGACAAGAGCGCAGAACCAGATGGACCTCTGTGCGTGGAAATATAAGTGGTTTTGTTGATGATACTTTGATCAAGGCTTCACATCAAAGAAGAAATCCTATCCCCTCAAAAATATCTAATTGGAGACTTGATGCTCTAGAACCGTTCAACACCAATTTTTTGGCCGGATTTGTAACCGAAAAATATACGATTCCTTTAAAAGATGGCCATTTATCCTCTACTAAAGAAGCTGAGAAAATTGCTACCTCCTGGGCTAAGAGTGATATTGGCGGCGATACACAAAGGGTTCACAATATAGATATGAACCTTAGTGAGCAAACATTTAAGCATATTTTATTGCCTGTATATATTAGTGCATATACGTATGCGGGCAAAAAATATAATTTCTTTATCAATGGTCAAACCGGAATGATATCAGGTAAAAGACCTTACTCTTTCTGGAAAATATTCTTTTTTGGGATGACTATTATAGTATTGATTTTGCTGATCACCTGGATATCCAATAATTAATTCCCTTATTTTACTTCTTCGAATCGTGAAATCATGTACACCGTATCATTTCCGCTACGACACAGTTTTTCTTCGAGCACAAAGAAAAATCTTTGGCCTACGACCAACTTTTCTTGAAGCACATCAAAATCTTTGACCATAGCATTCCGAAACCCTAAAGTAATTTCTTGACCAGTTGCGATCATATTGACTATTCCAGAACCAGAACCCTTTACATGATCTATTTTAACCGAAATCGTTGCTTTAAAAGATTTTCCACAAACATTATCATTCTTATATATTTTGATCACGGTAGCTTCTAAATGTACTGCCCCCGGACTTATATTATTCTGGTGATCCACAAATAAGGGCTTTTCAACATTTGCTTTGGCTTTTGCTTCTTGTGAAGCTTCTTTTTCTTGAGCAACACTATTAGATTTACAAGAAAAAAGAACTACAATACTCAAAACAAACACTATCCTATCCATATCTTTAAAATAAAAAAAGGAGTTGAAAAATTCAACTCCCTTTTAATTTATATTCTAATTTACTTTTTAATAAGTTTAAATTCTTCTTTGATATTTGGACCAGTTACTTCAACAAAATAAATACCCGGCGCACTATTAGAAGCATCCCATGTTGTATTTACCGAACCTATATTCGACTCTTGATATACCAAGGTTCCTGCCATGTCATATACTCTCACCGAGATTTTTCCAGAGGATTTAGACTCGAATTCTTGTAAATTAAAGTTAAATACTCCTGATGACGGATTTGGAAAAGCCAAAGTGTTTACTGTGGTATTTAATTGAGCTAACGGCTCAGAATTAACCTCTGCTGTGGTCACAGTTTCATTATCATTAGTTTCACCAAAAATCTGGAAAATCTGATCCAATGTAGGTTGTCCAACAAAAGGTGCTATTTCGAGCCAATCTAATGCATTAATACCAAAAAAGTTAGTTTCATCTCTGAACTGAGAATCTGCACCGATTCCTCCGGCTTGTGATGACCAAAACCATCGACTTGTTGCAAAAGGTACAGTAGCATACACAGATAACCAATACGTTCCACTTTCTAGAGTAAGCACTTCTGGCAACGTAAGACTTAGGTTAGATCCACCTTCCGGAGCTGGTACTAAAGACCCGCTATTGTAAATCACCTCTCCCGGAACGCCGTTATCATTCTCAAAAATTACTACGGTAGCATCTGCTAAACCAACAGTATTATTTTGTGATCCAAAAGCAAGTACGCGGTTAATATCCCAAGAAGTACCGTTAGGAACCACAAAATCATCTGCCATTTCTACCAAAGCTCCAAAATCTGAGAAAAATTGAGAGTTAATACCAGTTACACTTGCATCATTTTGCTCATAAATAGGCAGTTCTTTAACAAAAACAGTAAAACCTTCTGCCACCTGTTCTCCTTGGGAGGTTGCAATAAGACCAATGGTCGCCTGACCTTCCTGGTCCGTATTAATCGAAATCGAAATCGTACTTCCGGTTAGAGTTGCAGTTACAAGGTCAGGGTTAGAGTTGGTAAACTCGATATCTATAGGAGCTCCGTTAGACTGCACGAATAAATCTGTAATATCTATTTGTTGCTCAATAACACCACTATTTAAAGCAACTGTAATATCATCAAGAAGGTATGTTGCTGTAAGTGATGACTCAGGTAATTCATTAATCAATGGAAATCTTGCACTAAATAACCCATTACCATGTGCTGATAGAGCAACAAAACCATCTTTACGCGTTTTTACCTCATCGGTTACTGCATTTCCGATGGCAAATCTCTCCTTGGTCCAACGCGTTCGTTCTCCATTAAGTCTATTAGCATAGTAAAGCCCTGTACTGGTGGCTGCATACACTCTTTGTAATCTTGATCCCAAAAATCCGGTACTGCTTCCAAAAAATGCCGTACTTCTTACCGAAGGGCCGTTACCCGATCCATCAGGGTTTTCTTCCAAGTTGCCACTAATATTTGTCCATGTATCTCCTCCATTTTCGGTTAAGTATAAGCTTATAATCCCATAATTTGAGAAGGTAATAATTACTCTATCAGCATCTGATGGGTCGACATTAATATCATTAACAAATCCCTCTGGTAGCCCTTTACCATCAGAAATATTCAATACTTCTTGACTATCGAGATTAGCATTATCCATTCTATATAATTGCCCTCTATTAGTACCATAATACAATCGATTAGCTACAGGATAATCAGAAACATCTAAAGAAGTTATTCGAGTTCCCGCAGGTGTATCCGTATTTTGTAAACCTACCCAGTTAACCGTTGTTAATTCGTTTGAAAAAATAGGAATCTCATCTAAATCATTATTCCTCCACATTCTATTTCCTGCTGGCATGTACATAATATTGTCATTATTAGGATCTAGAACATAAGGTGCAACAAAGCCAAATCCACTTGCTTCGGCCGGCTGTACTCTGGTAAAAGAAACTTGATTTCCAGATTCGTCAAAATTAAGTCGATACACTCTTCCCCTTTGAGAAGATACATATCTGGTTCTTCCCCCATCTGCAATTGCGTTGTATGATCCATCTCCTCCAAAATCTTCGGTCCAGATCGAATTTGAATCCGTAGAATTAGTAAACCAAGTTCCATTATCCTGAAAACCGGCTATTAAATCATCACTATTTGCATCCGGATCAAAAGAAACATGATAGGGTTGCGTTGTAATATATCCGTTATTCAAAGAAACCCAATCTACAGGCTCTTCTGCCGAAATAGAAGTAGTGATATCTTCGGTAACAAATACGCCTCCATCACATCCAGATAAAACTTTATTAGGATTAGACGGGTAGAATAAAAACTCATGTTGATCAGGGTGGTGATCAGGGTATACCGCAACACTGTTATCTGGAGCATAACCTCCTATCCAGCTTTCCTGACCTGCAGGTGTAGTAAATCCAGTGGTAGACCGATAAATATTTGTACCTCCTACAAACACAAGGTTTGGATCTGCAGGACTTACTTTTACAATCATGTTATAATTTCCTTGTAAGTTCAAGTTACCTACTCTTCCTCCAATTGTTGTTGGAAGATTAACACTTAAGTCTGTCCACATTTCTTCAGGTGTTGATGCATCAGCGTTGTACTTAAATAAAAATGCTGAACTCGTTTGAAGTACATGAGAAAAGAAATAGACAATACTTTCGTTAGAAGGATCTATCCCCATCACCGTTCTACCATATGTTGCAGGAATGGTTTCCGGCGTAATTGATATCCACTCATTACCATCAGTTGATGTAAAAAATCCTGCGTTTGGATCTCCCGATAATTCTATAGTCGCATAAATTTGACCTGTTGAAGTAATACTTATTTCTGTAATATTATCAAATCCTCCTGCCAATACCTCTTCAAAAGAATTACCTCCATCTTGAGAACGATGTATTCCGTTTAACGTAGCCACATAAAGATCTCCACTTACTGGATGAACAGCTATCGAGTTTGTAATATCAAATGGAGAACGAGAATTTATATCTCCGTCATTTGTACTCTCTAGAAGCCTCCAGGTTCTTCCTCCATTGGTAGATTTATAAATTCCAGTCCCTTCAAAAAATGCACCTCCCGCACTCGCAGAGTTCCCTCTAAATTCTCCCGAACCGTAATACCATACTCTTTCCTGACCTGGTCTTGGATCTTGTACGATACAGGTTATGCTGGGAGATTGTCTGCGGCTTGTAACTTTTGTCCAAGTAGCACCAGAATCTGTAGATCGCCACAATCCTCCTGATACTCCACCCGCCAGAATTATATTTTCATTGGTGCGATCAATCGCTAGTGCTCTGGTTCTACCTCCAACATTAAATGGTCCTCTATTTTGCCAATACGAAAAACGTTTTGCATTTGCCGATTTTGCCATGTTCGAGATCGATTGCTTTAAATCATTTCCAACTGGAATCTTGTTCGAAAATTGAAGTTCTTTACTTCTAATCATTCTAGGAATTCTATTGAGATTAGGATCTCTAAGTCTCTCGAACTCATATGTATTTCTGTCTACGGCATCATCTCCAACAGGTGTTATCGTTGTATTATTACTGTCATAAAGTTTGGACAGTTTGTACAATTGATGACCTGATTTTGCGGGATTAGTGTTCGTGAGTTGGGGTTGTTGAGCAGTTGCAGTAGTTGCGACCCCTAAAAAAGAAAGTGCCCAAACGAACTGTTTGAGATAACATAATTTTTTTTTCATTTTTTAAGCTGATTTGTGAATAATTATCAAATCTAGCTTAATTTTTTTTCATTATTTCTTAAATATTTAAGAAAATTAATGTTAAAATTATATTTTTTCTAATGTAATCTCCAGATTCTCA
This sequence comes from uncultured Aquimarina sp., assembly GCA_947497175.1. Lineage (GTDB taxonomy): Bacteria > Bacteroidota > Bacteroidia > Flavobacteriales > Flavobacteriaceae > Aquimarina. Next base: position 726,715 of record CANMFM010000004.1, read on the forward strand.
GTGATCACATGACAAATATCCTTGTCTACTTTTACCGCAGTACTTGTATAGGTTTGGTATCCATTTTTGCTTACTTCAATACTATAGGTTCCTGTGCGCTCATAGGCTCCAAAAAAGGTATTATTATCTGAAAAACTTGTGAGTGTTTCTTTATAATCTCCATCGGTAATTACTATCTCAACACCTTCAACCAAAAACATCTCATCACTGGCGTCTTTTACTCTTACTTCTATACCAGGTCTCGCTTCTAGCGTACAAAAAACAGGATCTTCGGTTTTATCATCATCAGTGTTACATGCCCAAAAGATAACGATCATACTTACTACAATTACTCTTTTCATTTCTATACAAATTATGCATTACTACTTGTATAAAAGATGAAATTTATCCTTTATGGTTGCGTTTTATATTTATTTTTTAAGAAATATATTCTTTATATACCGCAATAGGAATAAGGGCTGTCCATCCACAAAAATCTTTTTTTGCAGGCATACCGTATGAGACTAAATCCGGAGCATAGTTTTCCCAAAAAGTACCTGTTGCGACAAATACTTCAGCAACCGAGGAATAGGTTTTTTCTGCCAGTCGTTTGGCTACATCATGCTGTTCACAAACTGTTAGCCCTTTTAAAACCATATATGATGTTGGTGCCCATACACCGCCACGCCAATAGTCACCCCAACCTTTATAATCTTCATCATCAGCAGATAGTGCTGGTAAGGGAGTAGGTCTTCCAAATTCTTTTGGATTTTCAAGATGTGCTAAAAATGGTTTCATTCTGTTTTTGGGAACCACTTTTGCCAATAGTGCCCAATACATACCTATATGTTTGCGCGGAATTTGTTTATCAAAACCTAAATCATAATACACTTGATCATCTTCATTCCAGCACAACTCATTTACCGCAGTAGCTATATTATTATGAATCGAAGTATATTCTTTTATGTCCTTCTTAGACTTATCTATTAGTTGAGCTATGGTTTTGAGCTGATCTGCCAGCATAGCCATCTGGCAAGAGAAATCTACCAACCTGCCTTGTTTATTCCAAACACCTTGTAATGTTTTGGGATATTCTGCAACAAATGTATTTAGCTTTACTTCTCCAGGAGCACTCATTTTTTCTAATTTTTCGCCCAACTCATGATGAGTCAATCCGTTACCATGGTTATCCCAACCCTGGGGATATCGTTGGATGTTATCCATTCCCATTCCTAGGGTATCTGCATAAAAAAGATGATCTTCTGTCTGGTATGTCTTTACCAAAAACTCAAAATTCTTTTTGAGAATGGGATACACTTTTTTTAGCCGTTCTTTATCTTCTGTAATCGAATATATCTCTAACTCGGCAAATGCTAATAATGGAGGGTTTATAGAAACAGGGTGATCTTTTGACCAAAGCGGTGATCCATCATGTCGATATTCTCTACATATGTATCCATCTTTTTCCATTTGTTCATAAAAATTATCCAAAGCCTGATAGACCGGTAACTCATCTAAGTGATATTTTGCAAAACATACCATAAAACAGGTATCCCAAAGGAAAATATTCTGAGAAAATGCAGCATCAATAAACGGTTTCTTGAAAAAAGTTTCGGTATCTCCTCCACGCACTTTGGTTTTAGTAATTTCTAAAGCTGTATCGTACATTTGTTTTGATACCTCAGGAGTGACTTTAAATGCTGAAGGGCAATCCTTATTTACCTTTTCTTCAGTTTTTACGGTTTCATCTTTTGTCGTACATCCATACACTCCTGCCAGGCTTAAGGTTCCTGCAGCAATTCCAATTTTTTTTGTAAAGTCTCTTCTTTTCATGATATACCGGTTTATTTTTGCTTTTTAACGGCTTGTTGAAGACCTAATTTCGATACATTTTTCTTCATTTAATTGCAAATGCCCTCTTTTACGATTGCCTTTGACCAAATACAACTATAGACCCACTCACGTTGTTTATTTCCAGAAAGTTACACAATAGAAGCTGTTCAACAAAAAAAGCACCCCGTGATGGAGTGCTTTTAACTATTTTATAAGAAATACAAACAAACTACAGATCAAATTTGATTCCTTGTGCTAAAGGCAATTCTGTAGTATAGTTTATCGTATTTGTTTGCCGTCTCATGTATATTTTCCAGGCATCTGATCCAGATTCGCGACCGCCTCCAGTTTCTTTTTCACCACCAAAAGCGCCACCAATCTCAGCACCAGACGTACCAATATTTACATTGGCAATACCACAATCAGATCCTGCGTGTGATAAGAAACGTTCTGCTTCTCTTAAATTATTGGTCATGATTGCAGATGATAATCCTTGTGCTACACCATTTTGAACTTCGATTGCATCTTCTACATCACCATTATATTTCAAAAGATATAATACTGGTGCAAAGGTTTCGTGCTGCACTATTTCAAAAGAGTTATTAGCTTCGGCAATAGCTGGTTTTACATAGCATCCACTTTCATACCCTTCTCCAGAAAGCACTCCACCTTCAACAACAATATTTCCTCCTTCTTGTACCACTTTTTCAAGAGCATTTTGATATCCTTTTACAGCATCTGTATCAATTAATGGCCCCACATGATTGTTTTCATCAAGAGGGTTTCCTATTCGTAGTTGTCCATATGCATCTACTACTGCTTTTTTCACTTTATCATAAATAGAATCGTGAATAATCAATCTACGGGTTGATGTACAACGCTGCCCCGCGGTACCTACAGCTCCAAAAACAGCTCCAATAACCGTCATTTTTATATCGGCATCCGGGGTAACGATAATGGCATTGTTCCCGCCAAGTTCTAAAAGAGATTTCCCTAAACGTTGTCCAACAGTTGCTGCCACAATTTTACCCATTCGGGTAGATCCTGTTGCAGAGACCAAAGGAACACGTTTATCTGTGGTCATCATCTCGCCTACTTTGTAATCGCCATTGATTAAACAGGAAATTCCTTCTGGTAAATTATTATCTTTTAAAACTTTAGCAATAATATTCTGGCAGGCGATCCCGCATAAAGGTGTTTTTTCGCTTGGTTTCCAAACGCATACATCACCACAAATCCACGCTAATGCTGTGTTCCATGCCCAAACCGCTACTGGAAAATTAAAAGCAGAAATAATCCCAACTATTCCAAGTGGGTGATATTGCTCATACATTCTATGTCCTGGGCGTTCTGAGTGCATTGTTAATCCATGTAATTGCCTTGATAACCCAACAGCAAAATCGCAGATATCAATCATTTCTTGTACTTCACCAAGACCTTCTTGATATGATTTCCCCATCTCGTAAGAAACCAGTTTACCCAGAGGCTCTTTTAGTTTTCTTAGTTCTTCTCCAAATTGCCTTACAATCTCTCCTCGTTGTGGAGCAGGCATTACCCTCCAGGATTTGAATGCTTTTGTTGCAGTTTGAATTACTTCTTCATAATCTTCTTTTGTAGTCACCTCTACGTTACCAATTAACTCTCCATCTACCGGTGAGTGCGATGAAATTGTCTCTTTTGAAGAAAGCCAATTTGTACCTGTTGAAGTTCCTTTATTATGATCTGAAACACCTAATTGTTGAAGTGCTTCCTGAATTCCGAAATCTACTATTGTCGTTGCCATGATGTTTTTACTTTTAAAAAGGTAAAGATACAGTGTTTTGCAGATAAATTAAATTTTGATCGATTCTAAAGTCAATTTTGAATGAATTTTTAAAAAATCACAGTTAAAAAAATCAATTTAACAAAAAAATAAAAATTTACATGTTGATTTGACTCCTTACTCTTCAGATATAAATCGTTGATCAGTTGGCATCTCGGTACTACAATTAGCACAGGTTCTTAATGTTTTGCTTTTATAAAAATGTTTAAAGTGTTTCAGAAAATCTTTTTCGATATCAGTCAACCTGAAATACACCTCATGTAGTTTATGATTACAATTATCACAAAACCACAATAATCCATCTTTTGCTTCCGGATCCACTCGCTTTCTCTCAATCACTAAACCAATAGATCCTTTATGGCGAACCGGAGAGTGGGGTACTTTGGCAGGGTGCAAATACATATCCCCTGGCCCAAGAGCCATTGTTTTCTTTTCTCCACCTTCTTGAATATGCACTTCTATAGTACCTTCTAACTGATAGAAAAGTTCTTCGGTCTCGTTGTAATGATAATCTTTTCTGGCATTGGGGCCCGCTACAATCATCACAATATAATCTCCTGATTCTTTATATAGATTTTTATTACCTACCGGGGGTTTGAGTATGTCTCTATTTTCTTCTACCCACTGAGTAAGATTGAATGGTTTTTGAATCGCCATATAATACTTTTTAAGAGCTATAAAAGTAAGCAATTGCTTGCAAAAAGTCTTGAGAAATTTTTGACAAAAACTAGAATGTATCTTCCTTCGTTGCAGAGAACACCCATAATTCGGTCTTAGGGGTTGATTAAAAAAAGTCAAATCGAGAAATTTTTTATAATGACCACTCCTCACTGCTCGAGATGACATGAAGAAAAATTATATAGATCCTTCGAGACACTTGGGATGACAAGGTTTTTGATTGAAGATTTACTTGTCTTTGGATACAATTTTCTATCAAAAATCTTTCTGACTGTCGTAAATTTTCTTATGCCGAACTCAGATTAATAATTAAAAGAAATAACGCTTTTCTTTATAATGAATATATGATTAAAAAGAAATCGCTCAAACAAGATTTCTCCTGTAGAGCGATTCCCAACTAAATAACCAACCAAAAAATTTGTGTTGTAAAGTGCTACCTTACTTTTTATTTTTAAAGCGTTCTTAATTTAAGATCTGCTTTTTTAATTCGTTTTGTTTCGTTTTGAACTTTTTTACCGTTTTTACCGTTTTTAGAGTTCTTGAATAGCAAGTGTCCTCTTCCCTTGAATTGATACACTGTACCTGATCTTGGGTGTAATAATTCTATTTCACTGTCATTAATAACGGATAACTCAAAGAATTCATTGTCCAAAAAGCTGTAATCAAGTGTTAAAGTTTTCCTATAAAAATTATCTGCTATATCATAAACCTCGTAATGTCCCATATAATCATAAAAGATATCGTTAATCGGTGTTCCATTAGGATCTTCTGAACTTTTAAAATTGTCTCCAGATCCATAATACAAGAATTGCAAATAGTTTTCATTGTCAAACTCGTTTAGCGCACCATATTCGCTAGTATATACTTTTTCCCATGTTTCATATTCCTGAAGGAAATAATGAATATTATCATAAAACACTCTATCATAATCAAAAGTATTTCTTTGATGCCCTATCAAATAATAGCTCGTGTTGGTAACTCCGTCGTACAATTCAATTTGATTATCTGAAAGTTGCGTAACTCCAAGTCTATATACTCCATCAATATCATGATCGATATCTACTTCTGTACGATATGCATCATAATATCCTACATCTAACCCAAAACCATTACCATTGCTACCGATTCCTACCAAATTATTGTTGGCATAAAATGTTCCATTTTTGAAAGAAACTGTAAACGCTTTTTGTAAAAACGGTATCTCACCATTCCCTTTTGTACGCTCTATGTCTACATACCAGATTTCATACGTGTTTAAGACTTCATCAAGTGTAACAATAGGTTCTTCGATAAATACATCTTCTTCGATAACAACTTCTGCTACACAGGAGGTTAACAACATGGATCCTATAAGGATCACCGAAAGTAATTTTAGCGTTTTCATAAGCTGTGTGTTTTCAAATTCTATTTGTGTAAACCAAAACACATGCCAAACTATTAACAAACTGATTGTCAATCTTTTAATTTAAGCTGTATTTTACTTATTTTTGAGCCACAATCTTTTTTATGGAAAAAAAATTAAAGTTTGCCGTTCTAGGAGGTGGTAGTTGGGCGACAGCTATCGTAAAAATGTTAACCAACAACCTTGATGAAGTAGGTTGGTACATGCGAAGTGTTTACGCTTTGGAGCACCTTAAGAGGCAATATCATAATCCAAATTATCTTAGCTCTGTTGAGTTTAAAATAGACCAGCTCAAGCTTACTAATGATATCAATGAGGCTATTGAGCATGCAGATTATCTGATTTTTGCTATCCCATCTGCCTTTTTGCATACCGAACTTCAAAAACTTACGGCCTCACTAAAAGATAAAGTGATTTTTTCTGCTATAAAAGGTATTGTTCCCGAAACAGGCCTAATTGTAGGTGAACATTTTCATGACGAATACAATATCCCCTTCAATAATATTGGAGTGATTACGGGTCCTTGTCATGCAGAAGAAGTAGCACTGGAACGTTTATCTTATCTTACTATAGCTTCTAATGATGAAGAAAAAGCCAAAATTATGGCGAAGCACTTGAGTAGTGAATATATCAAATGCAAAACCAGTGATGATATTATTGGAACAGAATATGCAGCAGTACTTAAAAACATCTATGCTGTTGCTGCGGGTATAGCACATGGACTTGGATATGGTGATAATTTTCAAAGTGTATTAATGAGTAATGCCATACGCGAAATGAAGCGTTTTATTAAAAAAGTGCACAAAATGAAACGTAACATTAATAACTCTGCCTATCTGGGGGATTTATTGGTGACAGGGTATTCTATTTTTTCCCGTAACAGAATGTTTGGTAATATGATTGGCAAAGGATATACTGTAAAAAGCGCTCAAATGGAAATGAATATGGTGGCAGAAGGATATTATGCCGCCAAAACAGCCTACGAATTAGACGCAGCCAAAGCAGCCCGAACACCTATCATAGATGCTGTACATGATATTTTATATGAAAATAAGAATCCGAAAAAAGTATTTAAGAAACTTGCCGATAAGCTAGACTAATTATCCTTATCTTCATAGCGCTTAATTTATGCTGATTCTATGAAGCAACTTATCAAAACATTCTACACTGGTTTAAGTGAACTAGACCCAGATAAAATGGTGTCTTGTTATCATAAGAATATCGTTTTTGAAGATCCCGCATTTGGAAAACTCAAAGGAGATCGTGCCAAAAGCATGTGGCGAATGCTTTGTAAAAATGCCAGTAACTTTAAGGTCGAATTTTCTCAAGTTGAGGCTAATGAACAAAATGGTACTGCGCATTGGGAGGCATGGTATACCTTTAGCAAAACAGGAAGACAGGTTCATAACAGTATTGATGCTACATTTGAATTTAAGGACGGTAAAATCATAAAACATACCGATTATTTTAATCTACATCGCTGGGCATCTCAAGCCTTGGGATGGAAAGGACAACTATTGGGTGCTACTGGTTTTTTTAAGAAAAAGCTAAATCAACAAACCAATAGAATGCTTGATAAATTTATAAATAACAACCCCTAACATATATCTATGAAAAAGGCTATTGAAAGTTTTTATACCGCTTTGGACAATCATGACATAGATGCTATGGTATCTTATTATCATGATGATATAGTTTTTGAAGACCCTATTTTTGGTAAACTCGAAGGTCTCAAAGCTAAAAAAATGTGGTATTGGCTTTCTGAAAACGGAAAAGATCTCACGGTAAAATTTTCAGATATAAAAGCCGATGATCATAAGGGTTCTGCATATTGGGAGGCAAGATATACTTTTGGAACCAGAAAAAGACCCGTATTAAATAGAGTAAACTCTTCTTTCGAGTTTAAAGATGGTAAGATTATAAAACATATCGATGACTACAGCTTACACAGATGGGCATCACAGGCCATGGGTTGGAAAGGAAAAGTGATCGGTGGCTCCAGTTACTTTAGAAGAAAGATCCAATATCGATCCAGTCGATTACTCGACAAATTTAACATTAATGTATAGTCTGTGGCTATGAAAAAATTAGAACTTGAATCTCCCTTAGTTTCCGCTTCTTGGCTTTTAGAACATTTAGACCATCCGGATCTCATTATTTTGGATGCTACGATTAAAAAAGTAGCAAACGATAGTAACGAAAATTATCCAGAAGTAAGGATACAGAATGCTCGTTTTTTCGACATCAAAACAACCTTTTCAGATACCACCAACGATATCCCTAATATGCTACCCTCTCCCGAAGCATTTTCTGAGGCTTGCCAAAATTTAGGGATAAGTAATCATCATAAAATTGTGGTCTATGATAAAATCGGTATATACTCTAGCGCAAGAGTCTGGTGGATGTTCAAAATTATGGGGCATCAAAATATTGTGGTGCTCAATGGAGGTTTGCCGGCCTGGCAACAACAAAATTTACCCATTGAACCTGAAATCAATAAAGCAGAATACAATTCGGGAAATTTTAAGGCTTCTTTTCATTCAAAACTTGTTGTAGATGCGAAAAGCGTCTTAAATGAAATCCATAATGATACAACCCTAATTCTTGATGCACGCTCACCAGGAAGATTTACAGCTCAAGAACCAGAACCCAGAGCAAATCTTAAAGGTGGCCATATCCCAAACTCGATAAATTTGCATTACAAAGACTTGTTGCAAGAAGGGCATATGCGTTCTGTAACCGAGATAAAAGAAATTCTTAATGATTTTAATATTGAAAATAAAAAACTGATCTTTACCTGCGGATCCGGAATAACTGCATGTATTATCATGCTAGCCGCTCAACTGGCAGGATACAATAAGGTATCGGTTTATGATGGATCGTGGAGTGAATGGGGGCAGTTAAATTATGTTCCTATTGAATGTTAATTGCACACGAATAATCACGCAACACGACTATGAAATATTTTTCTCTTCTACTCTTAACTTTAGTACTTACAATTTCTGTACATGCTCAGGATAAAAAATTTGATTTAGATGATTTTTACACAGATAATCCCGCATTAGATCATACAGTAGATTCAATTTATAACACGTTGTCTCAAAAACAAAGAATTGCTCAAATGATTATTAGTTGTACAGGTGAATTAGGAAAACCTGAAACTGTTGTAAAAAAGCTTGCTGAAGATGATATTATTGGCGGAGTAGTATTTTTAAAGGGCAATAAGAAAACACATACTGAAACGATTGATGAACTTAATTCAATTTCGAAAGAAAAGAAAACCTTACCTCTTATTTTTAGTATGGATGCAGAACCTAGTTTATTTGCCAGTAGAATTAAAGGCGCAAAAGATGTTGGTAAAACCATTGATATTAAAACAAATGCACAATCCGATTCTGTAGTTAACATTATTAATCAAGAACTCAAAGAGATTGGTGTGCACCATAATTTTGCCCCAGTGTTAGATATTAGTCCCAGCAATGAAGCGATCAAATCACGTAGTTATGGCAATAATAAAGATTCTGTAATCAATCTGGCAAATCGATTTATTAAATGTACTCAAGAAGGTGGTATTATTGCTACGGCAAAACATTTTCCCGGCCATGGGTTAGTCAAAGGTGATACTCATAAACAAAGCGTATATATCGATGGCCCTTTACAAGAAATAGATAATTACAAACCCATTATTGCCAACGGTGTTTTATCAATTATGATTGCTCATATTACTGTAATTAATAATGATATATTTGGCACTAACGGATTGCCATCCAGCTGTTCTAGAAGAATAATTACCGACTTATTAAAAGACGGGATGTGTTTTGAAGGAATTATTGTCTCTGATGCATTGAATATAATGAAAGCCGTTACGATCTTAGATAACGCTCCTCTACTCGCTTCAAAAGCAGGTTGCGATATGATCCTTATGCCAAAAGATGAAGAAGCAACCATGAAGTCTATTCTGGCAGAAATTGAAACTGATAAAGATTATAACAAACAAGTTGTTAAATCAGTAAAAAAAATATTGCGTCTAAAAGTCTGTGCAGGGATAATTTAATCTTACGGGTCAATAGTAAAATTTAAACCCAGGATCTTTATTAAGAATATAATACTACTACTGTTATACCTACGCTCCTTAAATAAGCTATTTTACTGCTTAGCATCAATTTACAATACAAAATGTACGTTTACACAGGAGAATTACCTGAGTACTACCCGTGCTAAAATACGCTGGTATATTAACCTCTCCATCTAAGTTTGCGTAAGAAAATTTACGTCAGTCAGAGTCATTTTCGATAGAAATTCGTATCCAAGACAAGTAAATTTTCAATCAAAAGCCTTGTCATCCTGAGCATATCGAAGGATCGATATAATTCTTCTTCATATCATCTCGAGCAGCAAAGAGAGGTCATTATAAAAAATTACCCGATTTGACCACTTTTTTTAATCAACCCCTAAGACCGAATTCAGGGTATCATTAAATTAAGATTACTGACATAAGATGTTAGATAACTAACACATTATTTGATTTAGCAATATTAGATTTGAATACCATCTTACTGAAGTGTATTCATGAAAAATCCAATTAAACGCTCTACCTTTCTGATCACTACCATGTTTTGTTTCTGCTTGGTTAGAGAAAATACAAAGTTTTATGTGTAAGTCTTAGAACACTATAGATGTTATCTATTTAGCTATAATTTTATAAACACTATCCATTTTTATCTACAAAAAAATACTGTTAACTTTAAGAACCAACAATAAAACCACTTATTAAACCTAAAAATTACACAAATGAAAAACAAACTCTTAATTCCTTTAGCATTTGCTATGACCCTCCTTATTGGTTGTCATCAAAACGAAACCACGGGAGATGCCACCAAAAAAGGAAAATGCCCTTTTGGTTTCACCTCAGAAGGCCCCTCTGGTGGTCTCAATGTAAGCAATGACGGTAAGACCAATAGAGATTGGTGGCCTAACCAACTTGATCTGAGTGTGCTTCGACAACATTCATCCAAATCGGATCCTATGGGTCAGGATTTTAATTATGCAAAAAAGTTTAACAGTCTGGATTATGCAGCTCTAAAAAAAGACTTAACCCAATTAATGACCGATTCTCAAGAATGGTGGCCCGCAGATTATGGGCACTATGGTGGATTATTTATTCGTATGGCCTGGCATGGTGCTGGCACCTATAGAACAGGTGATGGTCGTGGGGGTTCGCGTGAGGGTCAACAGCGTTTTGCACCACTCAACAGCTGGCCAGATAATGGCAATTTGGATAAGGCAAGAAGGCTTCTTTGGCCAATTAAACAAAAGTATGGAAGCAAAATCTCTTGGGCAGATTTAATGATACTTACCGGAAATGTTGCTTTTGAATCTATGGGATTTCAAACAATTGGTTTTGCCGGGGGCAGAGAAGATGTTTGGGAACCTGCAAGCAATGTATATTGGGGTTCAGAATCAAAAATGTTGGATGATGACCGTTACACAGGAGATCGCGAACTGGAAAAACCTCTTGCCGCAGTACAAATGGGACTTATATACGTGAACCCGGAAGGCCCGAATGGCAATCCAGATCCTGTTGCGGCGGCCAGAGATATACGAGAAACATTTGGCCGGATGGGAATGAACGATGAAGAAACCGTTGCCCTTATAGCAGGAGGACATACCCTTGGAAAAACTCATGGCGCTGCCCCGGGATCACACCTGGGTGCTTCGCCAGAAGCCGCTAGTATAGAGCAACAAGGTTTAGGTTGGAAAAGCGATTTTGCCACCGGAAAAGGTAAAGACGCTATTACCTCAGGTTTGGAAGTAATCTGGACAGCAACACCTACGCGATGGAACAACACCTTCTTTGCCAATTTATTCAATTTTGAATGGGAATTAACGAAAAGCCCGGGGGGAGCTCATCAATGGGTAGCAAAAAATGCAGAAGAAATATTCCCTGATGCTTTCGATTCAGAAAAAAGACACAAGCCAACCATGCTAACTACCGATCTTTCGCTACGATTTGATCCCGTTTATGAAAAAATTTCGAGAAACTTTTTAGAAAACCCAGAAGCCTTCAATAAGGCATTTGCCAACGCATGGTTTAAACTAACACATAGAGATATGGGGCCTAAAACAACATACTTAGGCCCAGAAATTCCTAAAGAAGAATTTATATGGCAAGATCCAATCCCTATGGCAAATCATGAATTGGTGACTGCACAAGATATCGCAGATCTAAAATCGAATATCTTAGATTCAAATCTAACCATAAGTGAGCTGGTATCTACAGCATGGGCTTCTGCATCTACCTTTCGTAATTCTGATAGAAGAGGTGGTGCAAACGGAGCTCGTATTCGATTGGAACCACAAAAAAACTGGGACGTTAATAATCCGAAACAATTAAGCAAGGTACTGACAGCTCTAGCAAGAATTCAAAGCGATTTTAATGCAAAAGGCAAAAAAATCTCGATGGCGGATCTGATCGTGTTAGGAGGTGCTGCTGCCGTAGAAGAGGCTGCTAAAAAAGCTGGCTATCCTATTGAAGTGCCGTTTACACCAGGACGAATGGATGCTTCACAAGAACAAACCGATGTAAACTCTATGGCAGTATTAGAACCCATGGCAGATGGGTTTAGAAACTACTTAAAGACAAAATACACTCTTACAACAGAGGAATTACTGGTAGACAAGGCTCAGTTGCTCACATTAACTGTTCCAGAAATGACAGTTCTTGTTGGTGGCATGCGTGTTTTGAATACTAATTATGATCGTTCCAGACATGGGATGTTTACTAACAATCCTGGAGCATTAACCAATGACTTTTTTGTAAATCTTCTCGATATGGGTACAGAATGGAAAGCGGTTTCTGATACAAAAGAGAAATATGAAGGCAGAGATCGAGCGACAAATGAGATCAAATGGACAGCTACCCGTGCCGATCTTATTTTTGGTTCGAACGCTGAATTAAGAGCTATGGCAGAAGTATATGCAAGTCACGATGCAAAAGAGAAATTTGTAAAAGACTTTATTGAGGCATGGAGCAAAGTAATGAAACTGGATCGCTTTGATCTACTGTAGTTTTATACTTAAGTATAAAATAACCCCCTACTTTGTTTTCATAAAGTGGGGGTGTTTTTTATATAAAAACCTGTCTTTTGGCCAAATAAGAATTGCTGGATTAAATAATCCAAAAACGTTAATTTATCTGATATAATACTATTTTTAATGAATGTATGGTGTATAAATTTATTGTAGATTTATATAGTTCTACAACATAAAACAACGACAAATCATGAGTAATCAAAAAGGATTGGCCTTATGGCATCAATTTGTAAGCAATAGAGACGTATCCAGGCTAGGCGAACTTATCGCAGATGATGCAGTATTACATTCGCCTGTTGTGTGGACACCTCAAAAAGGAAAGAAAATCGTAAGCATATATCTCACCGCAGCAGCTAGCATTATTGCCAATGAGCATTTTAAATATATCAGAGAAGTGAGTAAAGATGAGCATAGTATTTTAGAATTTACCACAGAGATTAATGGCGTGACTGTTGAAGGCGTAGATATGCTGACATTTGATCAAAATGGAAAACTAAAAGATATCAAAGTAATGATACGCCCTTTAAAGGCGATACAGGTAGTACATCAAAAAATGGGAGCGTTTTTAGAACGCATGAAAGAATAACCGGTTATTTATTGTCAATACTCCAGCTGAGGATCCTCCACTTCCTCAAAAAAAATCTTAAGAGCTATTCAGTTATTTAAAGTGAGTTCTAAGTATTTGATAACTTTACAAAACTAAAATATTAAGAACTTTGAAAAATAATGATGTTTTTTTAAAGAAGGGACAATATTTAGCTCCTACATTTCATACTTACGATTTCCAAGACTTTTTGATTGGTATTACTAAGTATGAAAACCCAATGGACACCGGTGTTTGGCATTCTCATGAAAAAGCGTTGATTAGTTTTGTACTTTATGGTCATAATACAGAGTATAGAAAGGGACAAAAAATAGAAAGAACCAATGGGGCTATAAACTATTATCATTCTCATGAATTGCATAAAAACGTCTACAATACTTTTCCGTCTATGCATATAAGTCTGGAAATAGACACTAATTTTTTAAATAAATATAATTATACAGAAGAACTAATTGAATTAGCTGTTAGAAAAAACCATGATGCTAATTTTACCTTCATAAAACTAATGAGTGAAGCACAAGTAAACGATTTGCAATCCTATAACTCTTTAGAAATGTTATTTGTAGCCTTTCTTGAAAACTCTCTTAAATCACAAAGTGAAGCAGTGTTCCCGTACTGGATGCAGTCAGTTCGGGATATATTAAATGATAGATGGAATGAGAATATTTCTTTAAGAGAATTAGCTGATAATGTAGACGTTCATCCTACCACCATTTCCAAAAATTTTAAACGATATTTTGGGTGTACACTTGGTGAGTATACGAGAAAGCTAAAAGTTAATCACTCTTTAAGTTTCTTAAACTCTTCTCAACATTCACTTACCGAAACAGCTTATTTATGTGGTTTTTCAGATCAAAGCCATTTTACAAGAATTTTTAAGTCAATGACAGGGTATCTACCAAAAGAATTCATAAAAGTCTAATGAAAAGGCAAATTCTGTTCTATTTTTAAAGAAAACCCTGGGCTTTCTTTGCAAAGATTACTCCTAACACAAATAGTCATGAGAGATAATACGTTTTATAAAACATGGTATCTATTACATATATGTATGTTAATTTTAGTGATTAGCTGTCACCCCTCTAAAAAAGATGCCTCTCCTCAAAAAGAAGAAAACCTTGTAAACCATGACCAAGAATGGGTAACTCTTTTAATTAAAGCATATCAGACCTTACATGAAAGTAGAAGTCTTGAAGCTGCCGACCTAATATTTGAAGCTTCAGAACTTATGCCAAAAAAGAATTGGGAAAACTATTTAGTGGCCTCCACCATTTATGCCCCGAAGGGTAAAAAGGAAAAAGCATTTACATCAATCGAAAAAGCAATAGAAGCTGGTCTTAAAGATCCTGAATTATTAAAATCACTTCCAGACTTTTCTTCATTGTATGATGATTCGAGATGGGATAGTTTAATTACTAAAACTCAAAGAAAAAGAAAAGAATATTTAACATCTATTCAAAACCCTGAGCTTTTAAAAGAAATGGAAGAAATGTGGGCTCAAGATCAATTAGCATTATCGCAATATGAAGAAAATATAAAATCTTTAGACAGTAGTGCGACCAGAGACGAATACAGGTTATTATTTAAACCTGTTAAAGACCGATGGGAAATAAACAAAAATAGGCTAGACAGTATTATAAGCATACACGGCTGGCCTGGAAACAAAATTGTTGGCGAAGATGGAGCAGAGATTAGCTGGGCCATTGCGCAACATAATCCAGATATCTTTTTTAAACAGAAATGTTTGATACTAATTAAAGAGGCTATACAAAATGGAGATACAAATCCGAACCATTATGCAGAGCTTACGGATAGGATTGCTCGAGATACCTGGCAAAAGCAAATATATGGAGCAAGTATGAGTACTGACACTCCTCACCCTATCGAAGATCCGGCAAATGTTGATAATAGAAGATTGAAATTAGGGCTTCATGAACCTATTGAAGTTTATGCTTTGTATCACGGGATAAAATATAAAAGACCAAGTGTTGAAGAAGCTACATTAAAGCTGAATGCTTCCTATGAAAAAGCACAGGAAAATTATAGCGTTTTCGAAAAATTTGCATCAGAAAAAAATGCAGATTCAGCAAATTCATATATAGTGAAATCTATAGCGTTTCATGGTGATATTAATAACGAGCAACTTTATAATGCTGCAATCCACCTAGCCAAAATTGGTAATAAACGTTCAGAACAGATTAGTTTAAAAATTCTAAAGGTTCTTATCTGGCGAAAATGGAAGAATCGATTTAAGATTACAGACCAGCCCGAATTTAGTTCTTTACAGGGTAAAAGCGAATGGTCAGAGATTAGTAAACTATTGCAAAATAGTAACTAGTTGTCAAACCACCTCAAACAATTTGCCCGGTAGGGGCTTGATTACTCCTTTTAGTTCCATATTTAATAAAACAGAAGCTGCTTTGAAGGTAGGGATCTGGCATTGTAATGCAATGGTATCTAATAACTCCTTACCGTTATCATTTAAGAAATTATAGATCTTTTGTTCCTCTTCTTCTAATTCGACAAACAACTTTTTTTGCACTATAGGTTGCTTTTTCTCTTCTAGTTCCCAATTAAGCATATAAATCAAATCGGCGGCACTGGTTAGCATATGAGCTCGTTGTGTTTTGATAAGCATATTACATCCTTTACTTAAAGGATCATTGGCTCGACCTGGCACTGCAAACACATCACGATTATACGAGTTGGCGATATCTGCCGTAACCAACGACCCACCCTTGTCCGCACTTTCGATTACGACAGTAGCTTCGCTAAGCCCTGCAATAATGCGATTACGGCCTAAAAAATTTTTACGATCAAATGTATCTGTGCTCCAAAAGTCTGTAAAAAAACCTCCGTTTTCTTCAATTTGAGCCACATATTTTTTGTGCACTTTTGGATACATCTGATTAAGACCATGAGCCAAACAACCTATAGTTTGCAACTTGTGTTTTACGGCAGCTCGCTGAGCAGTAATATCTACCCCATATGCAAAACCAGAGACAATAACCGGATCGATTGGAGCTAGAGCCTCTATGAGTTCTTCACAAAATTGAATTCCATAATGAGTTACTTTACGTGTCCCTACAATACTCAATATCCTTTTTTGCCGCAGATCAATATTTCCACTACTAAATAATACTACCGGCCCATCAATACAGTGCTTCAATTTTTCAGGATACTCTGGTTGATCATATACCCAATACTTAAGTTCGTTTTCTTTGATAAAGTGTAATTCGTTATCAGCAGCGCTACGATGTTTTGGATTGTGTAAATCTTTAATTTTGACAGTACCGATACCATCGATTTTTAAAAGATTACTAGCTTTTTCATTAAGTACTTCTTCTGCAGAACCTACTTCTCGAATCAATTTTTTGATAGAATTATCCCCTAGATTAGGTACTTTTTTAAGGGTCAGTAAAGCAATTAATTTTTCGTCGGTCATGTAACACTTTATAAGTCAGTACAAGAAACGAAAAAAAATGAAACTGTTGATAAATTAAACCTCCTTAGTTTTAATCGCCTTCATTTTTTTTTACCTTTGATTGAATAACCACACACTGCTCAAAGCAGTATATTTTTTAAGGGGGAAATGAACACTACAGCCAAATACATAAGCGAATTATTATATAGATACGAATGTGTGATCTTACCAGGTTTTGGGGCTTTTTTAACAAGACGCCAACCTGCGACCATACAAGAGAACACTAATTCGTTTTACCCTCCTCAAAAACAATTATCTTTTAATAGCCAGTTAAAAAACAATGATGGTTTACTAGCAAACTACATTGCTTCTGCAGAAAACATTTCTTATACTGATGCTGTAGCCAAGATCCAACGTTATGTTTTATCTCTTCATGAGAAAATAGCTCAGGGCAAACGTATAGAATTAGACCGCATTGGTGCCTTTTTTACTTCTGTAGAAAACACGTTACAATTTGAGCCATTACAAGAGGTTAATTATCTTACTGAGGCATTTGGTTTAAGCTCTTTTGTATCTCCGGCGATTCATCGCGAGGTTGAAATAACACGAGAAATATATAAAGAAGAAGTCGAGGCTATAGAAGAAAAAGTTCCTTTAATCTTTACTCCTGAAAAACGTAAGGAGCGTCCATATTTACAGTATGCCGCTGCTGCCGCTATTGTGATAGGAATTAGTGGCTTTTTTGGATTGAAAAAAATAAGTGACAATACAATAAGCTATAATCACCAGGAATGGCAACAAGCGAATCAGGAAATAGAAAACACAATACAGGAAGCTACATTTGAAATTTCCAATCCATTACCTGCAATCAATCTCAATCTTATAAGAGAAGAAGAAATAACGAACAATTCTTCTGCAGAAGCAGAAACTATTTCGGGAAAATATCATGTTGTTGCCGGGGCCTTTAGAATAGCTTCTAATGCCAATAAAAAAGTACAGCAGTTAAAAGATCAAGGTTTTAATGCCCGCCTAATCGGGAAGAATAAATATGGCTTACATCAA
The DNA here is from genome assembly GCA_947497175.1 of uncultured Aquimarina sp. GTDB lineage: Bacteria > Bacteroidota > Bacteroidia > Flavobacteriales > Flavobacteriaceae > Aquimarina. The sequence continues at coordinate 744,608 of CANMFM010000004.1, forward strand.
GTAGTTTATGAGAGTTTTACAGATCGATTAGAAGCATTAAAAGCATTACGAAAGATCAAAAAAGAGCAAAGTTCCAGAGCTTGGCTATTTGTTGAAGAACTATAATTTCTCAGAAAATTTTCTTTCAAAGAAAATGGTATTATATTTCATTTTTATCACTATTCCTTTTGATTTGTAACCATCATTTATACATTTTGAGGAAAAACCTGATGGGATCCACAATCGTCCTGTTTTAATCCAAATCACTTTTATTCAACAGTATAGTGTAAGTTATCCAGACGTGACTATCTTTGCCAAAATTTTGCATTATATGGAAGCCAGACATCCTTCAGAATCTTGTACCACATTAACCGATTTAGTTTTAACAGGTGAAACTAATCCTCTTAATAATTTATTTGGAGGTGAGTTATTAGCCCGAATGGACCGCGCTGCTGGTATAGCCGCCGGTAGACATTCACGAAGAATTGTAGTTACAGCATCTGTAAATCATGTGGCATTTAATAAAGCTATTCCTTTAGGTAGTGTAGTAACTGTAGAAGCTAAAGTTTCGAGAGCATTTAGATCCTCTATGGAGGTATATATTGACGTTTGGGTAGAGGATAGACAAAGTGGTGATAAAACCAAAGCTAATGAGGCCATATACACCTTTGTTGCCGTTAACGAAAGTGGAACTCCTGTTGCAGTACCACAAATTAAACCAGAAACCCCACTCGAAAAAGAACGTTTTGATGCTGCTTTAAGACGTAAGCAACTTAGTTTAGTACTAGCAGGTAAGATGAAGCCTGATGACGCTACAGAACTTAAAGCGTTGTTTGTATAGCATGATCATATTTTTCTAAAAAATATTGTAGGATAACGAATGAGGTAAATGTTTTTATCATTTTTATTTACATGCCAATATCTAAAAGGCTTTAGTAAAACAAGAACTTGTACAAAAATTGTAGTTAAGTATTTCCCTTAAGATCATTAGAATTGTTTTAACCCGTAACAACACCAATGATAAAGCCTATAAGTATTGAACCCATGATCATTGTAGCTGCAATGACTACAAATTTCAATAACCTTATAAGTACTTGTCCAAATGAAAGGTTATATAGTCTGATATACGCATAGGTATAATATATTATTGTGCCTACTAATCCAAAGAAGTGAATAGATCCTGAGATAACCAGGCTAAGTAAAAAGAAAATTGTGGTTAACAGAAATGTGAAGCCTTGTATGTATGCATTGATGACCAAATGTTCCCCATAGTTATACGGCTTCCAAAATGTTAAAAAGGCGATAATAGCATAAAAAGGTAACAATAAGAAAGAGAACAGATTGTAGTATTTTAATATTGCTTTTTGAACTTGCTCTCCTTGTTCTAGTTGCTGTTTTAATACCTCATTTTGGTCTAATTTTTTTACATTATCAGACAAACTCTCATCATTTTTTGTATCGGGTAGTATAACATCATTCATTGCTTCCATTTGCTTTTTATTTACTTCTCTGGATAGACTTAGGTAGTCTTCAGAAAAATGATTGAAGGCTAATAATGAGATTGCCGCACCAATAGCAAAAAAGCCGAAGGGGTTTACATATTTTTTTCGTGTTCCGTTAATATATTCTTTAAAAAGAATATGAGGAGATGTAATGAGACTTCTGATAGTTACAAAATATCTATTATCCCAGCCAAAAGCATTGTTAAAAAGGTCTGCAATTAAATTTTTAAAGGTAATTCTCTTATTGATGATTTTTGCGCCACATTCATCACAGAATTTAGTTTGTGGAGTCACACTTTTTTCACAATTTTTACAATCCATATTTTATGCTTACTCTAATATTTCAAACTATGATATCACATCCTATAAATCCAGGTTTGTGGATTTAACCGTTTGGCATTTTGGTAAATCAGAAACTTCATAATGGCTCTTCCGGTTGTAGGGTTGGTACGAACCTGCCCAATAGACTGTTTTGTTGTTACTTTCTGCCCTTCTTTGACAGAGATATTTTCAATATTGTAATATGTTGTGATATAATTACCATGTCGTATCTGCACTAAGCGGCCCGCACCTTTTAGTTTTTGGATTGCTATCACTTCGCCTTCAAAAATTGCTCTGGCTTTTTCTCCTTTTCTCGTTTCAATTTCTACACCACTACTATTGATTTGTATATTGGGTAATGTTGGGTGAGGCTGGCGGCCAAATTTTTTAGTTAATTTACCGGTGCCTACGGGCCACGGCAGCTTTCCTTTATTAGATGTAAAATTATCTGCTAGTAGTTTAGTTTCGGCAGTTAAGGCAAATGTAGTCGCTGATCCTTTTTTGGTTACTTTTTTCCCTGCTTTTTTATTTGCTTTAGCTATCGCTTCTCTAATTAGCTTTTCAATGGCTTTATCAATTGCACTGGCCTGCTTTTCTTTTTCTTTAATCTGCTTAGTATACTTGCCTTGTTTTTTGCGAATAGAAGCCATCAAAACCTGTTGCTCTTTCTTTTCTTCCTGAAGTTTTTGTTGTGCCTCACGGTTTTCAGCAATTAAGGTTTGTTTGTCTTCTTTTTGTGATGATAAATCTCTGTTTAATTTCTGAAGTTCTTGAGCATTACTCTCGATTCTAATTGCTTGTTCTTTGCGATGTTCATTATATTGTTTCATATATTGCAATCGCTTGTAGGCTTGTGCAAAATTGGATGATGATAGTAAGAACATGATCCTGCTTTGTCGTGATTTACTCTTGTATGATTTTTTAATCATTCTGGCATAATCCTCTCTAAGTATTTTAAGCTCTTTGCGATATGCATCAATTTTTTTGAGATTGGTATTAATCTCTCTGGTAAGCAAATTAGCTTGCTGATTTGTAATTTTTATAAGGTTTTGACGTGTACTAATTTGTGAGTTAATTGCCTCAACTTCGTCAAGTACAGAGCGTTCTTTGAGCTTATTATCTGCTCTTAATTGTTTCATTTGCTCTATTTCTTGCCTAAGTCGTTGTCTTTCTTCTTCTAATTGTTGTTGTTTTAAACTTTGAGCAAAAGAAGAAGTACAAATCAATAATAAAACCATTAAATATGTAAACTGTAATCTTCTCATTGAATAGTTACTTCCTTATATCCTGATGGTATTTTAAACGGAAAACTTACCGCAGCATTGTAATCCACCTGCTTATAATCTATTGCTATAATGGTTTTGTCATCTCCTTGTAATGCTTCAATATAAATTTCTTTAGGAAATTCTTGATTCCCAACCTTTTGGTAGTTTTGATAATTGATCGTTAATATTCTATTATCTATAGGCTGTTTTAATTGCTGAGAAGCCATTTTAAAACTATATGGATGTATTAAAAACAGACGCTCGAATAAAGCCAGTTCTGTTTTTGGCCGAAGTTGATAGCTCTTATCTGTAATTAATGCTTTGTATTTATCCTCTCTCAAATTAAATAAGGCCTGGCCCAGTAATAATTGCTGTACCTTATCAAAATTGAGATCATCGGTTCCTAGCCAAGAACTTAGCATTTTAAAATCACCATCAAAATACGTGTTGTTGATTTTTTCATAATACCTTACTTTTTCTGGTGTGATTAGTGCTTTTGCCAGTGTAATCCCTAACATTTTTACACTTATCCAAATGGCTTTATCCCTCTCAAATCGAAGGGTTGCATTTGGGCTAAAAGATTTTTTTCCATCATCGTATCTTACTTTTATTTTAGCATTCAGAGTTTCAAAATTAAAAGCTCGATTATAATGATTAGCAATGATTTTTTCTGCATTTAACTTTTTGATTCCAGATTCACTTACAGCCTTGGTTCCTTTGCAAGAACTTAAAACCATTATAAAACATAGTAAATACAATATTCTGTTCATGAACACTTATGATTTTGTCTGAAGTTGGGCCGATTTTTGCTTGTATTCTGAAGCTTTTTCGATATTACCTAATCTTTGGTATGCTTCACTGATTTGCGTATAAAAATCGGATTCCATTTTTAGGTCATCTATTACATAATCTATACCAATGGCAAGGATATCTATAGCTTCTTCTGATTTTTCTAAATTAATTAATGATACTCCATTAATTAAATAGAAGATGGGTTGTGCCGGATACATTTCTAGCGCTAATTTACTACCGGATTCAGCTTTTTCATAGCGCTTCAAATCCAGTTGTAACAGTAGAATTCTTTTAAGCAAGGCAAAATTACTGGCATTACTTTTAATACCTCGTTCGTAAAAATTAAGGGCTAACTCTTTTTGATCTTTCTTATAATAATAATGTCCAAGTTCTGTAAGTACTTTTGAATTATTACCCGCTGTAGATAATTCATTAACAATAGCTGTAAGTTGAGATTCGTATTGTGAGTTCTTATCCAGAAATAGTAAAAAATCGTGAATGACTTTATATTTAGATTCGATATCTATTTTATCACTTTTCAAGGCAATTTTCATTGAACGAATTGCTTGATCAGTCTTGTTATCTTCCAGATAAAATTTATACAAAGCCAGGTGTACCAGCTCTGATTTTGGTTTTTTCTCTAGAAGTTGTTTAGCAACCTGATACGCCTTATTTTTTTGATTATCCTGGCTATAAAGATAAATGAGGTTCAGATAATTTTGTTCTACCTTGGGTTTCTCTTTAATCTTGTTTTCTAACTTAGAAATCAGACTATTTGGATTTGTAATTTTTGAAGAAATCTTTTTTCGTAGCTGTATTCGATACTGATCGGCCCCATACTCTTCATTTAACTCATCTATAACAGTTAAGGCATCTTCATATCGTTTTTCATGAAAATATAAATTAGCCAACTGCTCCTTAAACATTGGATCATAGCGAACTAGTTTTTCTACAATTTCTATAGATTCTTTATACTTTCGTTGTTTAAAATAACACTCGAATAACAATTCTAAAATGTGCCTGTTATTTGGTTTTTCTTTGCGCACCTTGATAAGGTTTTGCTCTGCTCGTTCATAAAGTTTAAGCTCCAAATAATTTTTCCCTAATTCTAAATATAGATATATTGGTTTTGGGTCGATTGCGACACATTTTTCCAGAGCTTCAATCGCTTTATCATGATTTGTAATTGCTTTTTGCTTTAGAGCTTCAAAAAAATTTTCCTGAAATTCATCAGAAACATTTCCCAAATCATCAATATTTACCTCTTGTTGGGGTTCTATTTCTTGAGAAAAAGAAAGAGGGTTTCCCAGGACAAGAAATAGACATAAAAAGCATATATGTTTCCAATATTTAATCATAAAAAACTCTACGAGGTTATTCTTACATCACGAATTATTCTAAAACAGAATAGTCTCCTATGCTCACCGTTGTAAAATTTCCATCGTAGATGGCATTATTTCCAATCATAGCATTGTGTAAGTTAGCATTTTTTATCACAGTTTGGGTCTGTACCAAACTATTTTTAATAGTTGAGTCTTCAATAGTACAGCCATTTCCAATAGAAACATGAGGTCCTATGGTTGTGTTGCGCAAAATTACATCTTCCCCAATATAACAAGGTGGGATTATTGTGGCATTTTCTTGAGTTACAGTTTCACTAACTAATTTTTCGCCATCTTTTTCTAAAAAACCTAGCATTCTAGAATTAGTCTCTACAGTAACATTTTTGTTTCCACAATCCATCCACTCGTCTACTTTTCCTGTCACAAAAACTTTGCCATTTGCCATCATTCTTTTAATTCCATCATTAATTTGATACTCTCCTCCATGAATGATATTGTTATCCAATACATATTGCAATTCACTTTTGAGTACTCCAACATCTTTAAAATAATAGATTCCTATCACGGCAAGATCAGATACAAATTCTTGTGGTTTTTCGACGAGTTCTACGATTTCATTGTTATCATTGAGTTTCACTACTCCGTATGCTTCTGGTCGATCAACTTGTTTAACCCATATAGCAGCGTCTGCCTCTTTATCCAAATTAAAATCAGCTCTAATCAACGTGTCTGCATAGGCAATCACCGCAGGTCCGGATAATGATTCTTTTGCCGACATAATTGCATGACCTGTTCCTAAGGGTTGATCTTGTCTATAAATTGATGCCTTGGCTCCTAAGCTTTCGGCCAATTCGGTCAAGCTGGTAACTACATCATCACCAAAAAAAGCAGGATCTCCCAGAATAAACGCTATTTCATCTATGGGCTCTCCTAAAACCTTAGCAATATCAGACACTAATCGATGCACAATGGGTTTACCGGCAACTGGTATTAATGGTTTAGGAACCGTTAATGTATGAGGTCTAAGTCTAGATCCTCTTCCTGCCATGGGTACAATAATTTTCATATACTATTAGTTGGTTTTTATTATCTTATTTCACACCGGTACTTCCAAACCCTCCTTCACCTCTAGAGGTTTCAGACAATTCAGCCACTTCTATCCACTCTGCACGCTCGTGTTTGGCTATTACCATTTGCGCAACACGCTCTCCATTTTCAATCACAAAATCTTCATTTGACAAATTCACCAAAATTACTCCGACCTCACCTCGATAATCTGCATCAACAGTTCCTGGAGCATTAAGCACCGTAATTCCTTTTTTTGCAGCCAATCCACTACGCGGTCTAACTTGCGCTTCGTACCCGACAGGTAGTTCTATAAACAAGCCCGTTTTGATAATTGTTCTTTCTAATGGTTTTAATGTAATGGGATCTGAAATATTAGCCCTCAGGTCCATTCCTGCAGAAGCGATTGTTTCATAATGCGGTAGATCATGTGCTGATCTATTAATAATTTTAATTTGCATATTTAGAATAACACCTTGATTTTTTGCGTGTTTATTTTTTTAAAATTTGACTTAGTTCCTTCTTTTCAGCAGCGTACAAAATTACTAAAAACAGTAGTAACAACGGGATAGAAATAAAATAATTGCTATTGAAAACATAAAAAGATACTATTGAAAAACCGACGGACAGTATAAAGTATACTCCTATCTTTTTAAGGTTATAGGGAATCGGATAATATTTTCTTCCAAAATACCATGACAATACCATCATTGATCCATAAGCCGCCAGGGTAGCAATTGCAGATCCTACATAGCTATATCTAGGAATTAATGCGAAGTTAAGTCCTAAGGTAATTATTGCTCCAACTACAGAAATATAAGCGCCAAATTTAGTTCTATCAGTGATTTTGTACCAAACCGAAAGATTATGATAAATTCCTAAACAAAAATTTGCAAGTAGTATTATAGGCACTACGATCATCGCTTCCCAATACTCAGGCTTTCTGATCATGAACTGTTTCAATACATCAGAGAAAGTAACAATCACGATTAATATAAATGATCCGAAAATCACAAAATATTTTGTTATCGTTGCATAGGTTGTTGTTGCATTTTTTTCTTTAGCATGACTAAAAAAGAAGGGTTCGATCCCCATCCTGAACGCTGTGGCAAATAGCGTCATGAATAAGGCCAGTTTGTAGCATGCTGCATAGGCTCCAGAATCAAATAATCCTTGTTCTGGACCTAAAATTGTTTCTAATAGAATTTTATCAAAGCTTTCATTAATGGCAAACGCAACACCAGAGATTAATATCGGGGTTCCATAATCGATCATTCTACCCCATAATTCTTTATCAAACGCGTAGTTAACCTTTAGGTAAAAAGGAGCCATTAATAACAAAGTAAAACCACTGGCGAATACATTAGCAATTAAAATATATTGAATTTGAAAATTTTCTATGTAGATATTCTGTAGCGCGTCTACTTTTTGAGAAAGGTTTGGTAAAAATATAAGAAAGAAGATATTGAAGCTAACATTGATAACAACATTACTAATCTTGATGACCGAATAGCGAATAGGCCTTTCTTGAGCACGCAAGCTTGCAAAAGGAATGATGACCAATGCATCTAATGCCAGAATTATTATTACATAAATTAAGAACTCTTTATCGATACCCAGAAGTGATGCTACAATATCTTGTGCAAAAACTGAAATCAAAACAAAGAGCAAAGTTGTTACGGTTATTGAAATAGAAGCTGTACTTGTTACCTTCTTTGTATAACGATCGATGTTCCAAAATCTAAAAAAAGAAGTCTCCATCCCATATGCCAGGACGACATTAAAGACCACCATCCAAGAGAATAAAATGGTTACTCGTCCAAATGATATAGGGCCTTCGAGATATTTGGTGTGTACAATCACCAATAGAAAAGACAACATTCTAGGTAGTACTGTTGCTAGCCCGTAGATAAAAGTCTGTTTAAATAATTTTTGAAATACGCTCAATTGCTGGTGTGATTATCGTTGTAAAAATACAATTTTTTAGATGCAGAATACAGATAATCACTTATTCCCTTTTTTCTATCTCCAGAGTGAGGTATATATATGTTCTTTTGAGCCTTTGGTTGTTTTAACTGCCATTGATTTAGTCTCACTCTTGCAAGCTGCTAAAAAATAAGAAAGCGTTACAACACAACCAATCAAAAGAAACCTTGCCATCATATGCAATAATATGTTATATAGATAATACCTATTGTTTCTTTTGCATAGGCATAGCAATCATCGGTTTTTCTAACACCTTATCTATTTTAAAATAGGCTTCTATATTATCTCTGGTGTAAACGACAATACATTCATTTCCGGTAAGTTTAACAGGAATTTTTTCTTCAACGATTGGTGCTTCATTTCTAAATTCTGCTTTTGGATCAGCGCTCATAATCAAGCTTTTCTTTTTATCTGGATACGTATATCGACCTATATAAATAGATTGGTTATTAGATCTTAGATCAATTTTTTTTCCTTTAAAAAAGGCATAATGAACCTCGACATCTTCATTTTTTTTAATGGGTAGATGTAGGGTAAAGCCAGAACCCGCTTCTTCTCGTCCCGCTACCCATTTTTGAAAATATGCATTTTCTATGGTGATTGGAGTCACTTTATCAGCGCCTTGACTGCTGGCACATTGTGTAAACAAGGGTAGTGTTACAAGAAAAATAACTATGCTGCCTATTATTTTTTTAAGATTAATCATATTTGAAAGTGTGTCTCTTTTGTTAGATTTCAAAACTGATGCCAAAGATGGGTAAGTTACTATTTTTACAAGAAAAAGCCTCATAAGTAAAACTTATGAGGCTCGTATATTATAGAAAATTTATCTTCTAATTATTCAACGCTTCTGCACCACCTACAATTTCTAAGATCTCATTGGTAATCGCCGCTTGTCTTGCTTTGTTATATGATAACTTAAGCGAGTCTCTAAGCTCGGTTGCATTATCAGTTGCTTTGTGCATTGCTGTCATACGTGCTCCGTGCTCTGATGCAAAAGAATCGCGTATTGCCTTATACAACTGCGTCTTAAGTGATTTAGGAATTAATTGCTCTACTATCTCCTCTTTTGATGGCTCAAAAATGTAATCCACATTAGTTACAGTTGCATTTTCTACAGGAACGATTGGTAAAAATTGCTCTGTAGTAACATCTTGCGTAGCCGCATTTTTAAATTTGTTATAAACGATTACAATCTTATCATAAGAACCAGATGTAAATTGCTCCATCAAATCTTCAGCAATTGCAGCAACATTAGCAAAAGTAAGATCATCAAATAGTTCACTTTTGTTTGCAACTACTGTATGTGTTTTAGAAACTACATCATTAACTTTTTTACCGATGGTCACAAAATCTACTTGTTTACCCGCATACTCGTTTTCGTATAACGCTCTAACAGCTTTAACGATATTGTTATTAAAGGCACCGGCCAAACCACGGTTTGAAGCAATTGCCACCACTAAAACTTTATTTACTTCACGTTGTTCTGAAAAGACACTAGCGCTATCGCCTTCGAGAGAAGCGCTCAAGCTTTGCAATAACTCAGTAAGTTTATCTGCATATGGACGCATCGCCGTAATGGCCTGCTGCGCTTTATTAAGCTTAGCAGCCGATACCATTTTCATGGCACTGGTGATTTGCATCGTTGAAGATACAGAGGTGATTCTATTACGTAATTCTTTTAAGTTTGCCATTTTTCTTAGTATTGAGTATTGAGTAGTAAGTAGTGAGTACTTTCCTGGTCAATACCTTTCTAATATTAAACTCTTTATGAAGTACAGCATATAGAAAATTCTACATACTGTACTCAATACTAATTTTTATATTTTGCTGAAATCTCTTTACAGGCAGATAATAACACATCGGTTACTTCGTCTGTAAGTTTTCCGGCTTTAAGCGTATCCAGAGTATCTCTATGTTTTGCATTAAGATATTCTATATAGTCGCTTTCAAATTCTTTTACTTTATTTACAGGAACGTCTCTCAATAAGTTTTTAGAACCTGCATAGATGATCGCAATTTGATCTTCTACCGTATACGGATCATTTTGTGCTTGCTTCAGAATTTCAACATTACGCTTTCCTTTTTCAATTACATTTAAAGTTGCTGCATCAAGGTCAGAACCAAACTTAGCAAACGCTTCTAGTTCACGAAACTGAGCTTGATCTAATTTTAGAGTACCTGCAACCTTTTTCATTGATTTAATCTGCGCTGATCCACCCACACGAGATACAGAGATACCTACGTTAATTGCAGGACGCACCCCAGAGTTAAATAAATCTGAAGTTAAGAATATCTGACCATCTGTAATCGAAATTACGTTGGTTGGGATATAAGCAGACACGTCACCTGCTTGTGTTTCAATAATTGGAAGGGCCGTTAATGATCCTCCTCCTTTTACTTTATCTTTTAAAGAATCCGGAAGGTCGTTCATGTCTTTTGCAATATTATCATCAGCGATAACTTTTGCAGAACGCTCTAATAATCTTGAGTGAAGGTAGAATACATCCCCAGGGTATGCTTCACGACCCGGTGGACGACGTAATAATAATGAAACTTCACGATATGCTACCGCTTGCTTTGATAAATCATCATAAATGATTAATCCAGGACGACCTGTATCTCTAAAATACTCTCCGATCGCAGCACCTGCAAATGGAGCATACACCTGCATTGGAGCAGGATCAGAAGCATTAGCAGCTACAATAGTGGTATATGCCATTGCTCCTTTATCTTCTAATACTTTAGCGATAAGTGCTACTGTAGATGCTTTTTGCCCTATGGCAACATAGATACAGTAAACAGGCTCACCCGCATCATAAAATTCTTTTTGATTAAGGATAGTATCGATACAAACTGTTGTTTTACCAGTCTGACGGTCACCGATCACCAACTCCCGTTGCCCACGACCAATTGGTACCATAGCATCAATAGACTTGATCCCTGTTTGTAGCGGTTCGTTTACCGGCTGACGGAAAACAACCCCAGGAGCTTTACGCTCTAATGGCATCTCAAAAGTTTCACCTTCGATAGGACCTTTACCATCGATAGGATTCCCTAGTGTGTCAACTACACGACCTACGATTCCTTCTCCAACATTGATAGAAGCAATACGCTGTGTACGCTTAACTGTTGCACCTTCTTTTACTTCTGTAGAAGAACCTAAAAGTACTACCCCAACATTATCCTCTTCAAGGTTAAGTACGATACCTTCTAAACCTGATTCGAACTGTACTAATTCTCCGTATTGAGCATTAGACAATCCATACACACGTGCGATACCATCACCTATTTGTAATACGGTCCCTACCTCTTCTAATGAAGCTGATGCTTCAAAACCAGATAATTGTTGCTTTAATATTGCTGATACTTCAGCAGGATTCACTTCTGCCATTTTATAGTAATTTAGAAGAATGAGATAAACCTCTCATTCCCTTATTATTAATTTATATTTTAATTACTTAATTCTCTCTTTAAATTGGTAAGCTTATTAGCAATACTTGCGTTATATTGCAAATCACCTACTCTTAGAATAAATCCACCAATGATGCTTTCGTCGATTACATTTTCTATAGTTGCTTCGTTTCCTGTAAGCTCTTTCACCTTGGCCTGCACCTTTTGGCTCAAAGCTTTATCTAAAGGAACGACAGTGGTTACTTTTGCCACCTGAGTATTATTTAGCTGATCAAACAAAACAATGTATTGTTTGGCTACATCTGCCAATAAGTCAACTCTTTTATTTTGAATTAATGTGTCAAACAATTTTTGCGTACTCTCTCCAACGTTTTTAAAGATCTCACGAAGTGAAGCCAATTTCACTTCACTTTTAATCAATGGACTGTGCAACACCATTCTGAGCTCGGCACTATCATCAACAGTAGCGATAATACTTTGCATGTCTTTCTGAACATCTTCTGTAGCTTTCTTATCCTGAGCTAAACTCAAAACTGCTTTTGCATAACGTATTGCTGCTCTACTCATGTATGATTAGTTTAAAGTAACATCTCCTAACATAGACTCTACCAACTCTAATTGCTTGTCTTTGCTATCTAATTCTTTTCTAACTACTTTTTCTGCGATCTCTACAGAAAGTCCTGCAACCTGACTCTTAAGTTCAGCAATAGCAGCTTTCTTTTCACTTTCGATAGTTGCTTGTGCTTGTGCTACGATCTTGTCTGCTTCTGTCTGTGCTTCAGCTTTTGCATCAGCAATCATATTTTCTTTAAGCTGTCTTGCTTCTTTTAGCATACCATCACGCTCGGCTCTTGCTTCATTTAAAATTCGCTCATTATCAGCCTGAAGATTTTGCATTTCTTTTTTAGCTGCTTCAGCAGATTCTAATGCATTTTTAATACCTTCTTCACGAGTATTAACTGCTTCTAAAATAGGTTTCCAGGCAAACTTTCTTAATACCAATAACAACCCTACAAAAAGTAATATCTGCCAGAAAAACAGACCGAACGAAAAATCATTTATTAACTTATCCATAATTAATTATGTTGTTTTCTTTGTTGTCTAATTTTAAAACTTAGTAATAGCTGCAACCAACCGTTGCAGCTATTACTTGTAAATTAAGCTGCGAATAAGGCAGCAAATCCAATACCTTCAATAAGTGCTGCTGCAATAAGCATAGCAGTTTGGATTTTTCCTGAAGCTTCTGGTTGACGAGCAATAGCTTCCATTGCCTGACCACCGATTCTACCAATACCTAAACCAGCACCGATAACAATCAAACCAGCTCCTACATAATTTAAACCTTCCATAATAAAGTATTAAAAAAATTAAACAATTATCGTTAATGATGTGCCTCTTCGTTTGCCATACCGAAGTATAACGCAGACAACATCGTAAATATATATGCTTGTAATGCCGCTACCAATAGTTCTAATAATGATAGTGCAAATGCTAAACCAAAAGATAACGGGCTACCAATCCAGCTCTTAAATAAAAACATCATCCCAATAATACTCATTAATACAACGTGACCTGCAGTCATATTTGCATACAAACGAATCATTAATGAAAATGGCTTAATAAAAACCCCCAATAATTCTATTGGTGCTAACACTATTTTCATAAATGTTGGCACACCTGGCATCCAAAAGATATGACCCCAATAATTTTTGTTTGCTGTAAAATTGGTTATCAAAAATGTTAATAACGCTAACGCAAACGTTACGGCAATATTTCCTGTAACGTTAACTCCAAGAGGAGTCATTCCTAAAAGATTTAAGAACCAAACAAAGAAAAACACAGTAAGCAGAAAACTCATATACTTCTTATATTTTTTCTCTCCGATATTTGGTATTGCTATTTCATCCCTAACAAAGAGGACAAGTGGCTCTAAAAAACGCCCCATTCCAGTTGGGATACCATTATTCTTTTTATAAGATTTTGCAAGCCCTCTAAACATAAAGAACATCAACACACCAATTAATAGCATGCTTACAACATTTTTGGTAATTGAAAAGTCTAGTGGCTTTGCATTAGTCGCATGATGATCTTCATCGTAATTTATTGTCCCTTCAGCATCTGTCTTATAGATTTTGCCATGATACAACTTGTAGTAATTGCCATCAACCTCTGCAACCGTCTCACCGTGGTGGAATTTTGAAGAGGAAAAAATTTTCAATCCATCATCCCATAGAATGACCGGCAAAGGAAATCCATAATGTGTTCCCGTTTCCTCATCAGAAAATAATGTAAAATCATGTGAATCCTGAAGGTGATGATCAATAAACTCTTTGATCTCTGTTTTTAAGTTTCCTTTTCCTTCTTTTTCAGATTCTTTTGCGAATAAATTTGAAGTGGTAAAAACCAGTGTAAAAATCAATAAAATTTTAACTACAGTACGTTTTTGCATTACACCTAACATTTCGGTTCCTAAATTTGGGTGCAAATGTACATAATTATGTTAGATTCTTAAACTATTTTGGCTAAATAAGTTTGAGATTATTTTTAAATATACAAGTGTTTGACAATCAGCTATTTGATAGAATTGAGAATTCTTGAAACATAATACACTTCTAGGAATAAACAAATTAGATAGGCAACAAAAAAATCAAGAAAGACATTTTTGTTCATTTCAAAATTGCTGAGTTTTATGATGGCTAAAAAGACTCCTAGCTTTACAAGACTACCCCACATAAAGATAAAACCTAACTGATCTTTAAACTTTTTACTTCCCAAAATAATTCCTGAAGTAAGTAACATAGTAAATACAGCATTAAAAAAATATGAAAGATTAATCATTTCCATATTCCGATTAAGAGAGAAGAAATTTATAATGCCAATATGAATAGCATATGTACTTATTAAAATGATAAAAAAAAGTACTAAAAAACGAAATAAGCCTTTGCCCATTATTTAGAAAAACCTTTACTTATATAATAAAACATACACAGATTAAGACATTTACAATCAATAGTATACATCAAATTAGGGATTAGACTTGTTTATTCGATTCAATTGTTTGATTACCAAATATATAGAAGCGGTTACTCCAAAAATAACAAGCCCCATAGTGAACCATTGCTTTTCTAGCTCATAATACTCATCCAGTTTTTTTCCTGTATAAGCACAAAGAAATATAGTTGCTCCCATCTGGAATGCTATTCCTGTTAAAGCAGCATATCTTCTGAGCTGATTTTTATTTTTGCCTGGGTCTTTGTCTTGCTCCACCTTAGATACTGTGTTTAGAACATACAATTCCTAAATCACTATAGTTAATTAATATGAGTAGATCTATTGCTGGCTTCTACTATTGTCAATTCTTTCTGCAACTCTACGAGGAGAATCTTATGCTTTTATACTGCGCAACTGGCATGTATCCAGCGTTGTAATTGAACTACTGTTTTTTATAAAGCCTGGTCGTTTGAGTTATATTTTGCTTAGACTGATCTTACCTAAAGTAGCCTAAAAAGCTCCATAAACCAAAAAACTTCTAGCCTAAATTAAGCTGATTTGCCTTGCCCCTGGGCTGATGCTCCTGGTTGTGGCTGTCCTGGTTTTTGATCACCTGACTTACCCAAGGATTTTACACCACCTTTCATATTACATGATGCATTAAAGTTTGCCCCAGGCTCAACTGCTAATTTACCTACAGTTACTTCTCCTTCGATATGTGCTGTTGGTTTTAATGACAGCGTATTGGATACATTAAGGGTTCCTGAGAACTTTCCTTCAAAATCAGCATCAGAACACTCCAATGTTCCTTGTATAAAGCCTGATGATCCAACAACTACTTTGCCAGTTGTCTTAAACGTTCCTTCAATGGTTCCTTCGATTCTAAAACCTCCTTCAGAAATAATATCGCCAACGATTTTAGTTCCTTCGGAAATTTTGTTTTGGTTGCGTGAGAAATCGGTCATACCCTGGTCTCTTCCTTTTTTGTTATCTGAAAACATAATATATAAGGGGGTTTAAGTTATTATTTATTGTCCTGATTCTTCTTCTGGTTGTTTATATTCTTTATAGTCTTCCAGAGTTTTATGAATCTGTAGAATTCTATAATTAGGCGACGCTATAGTAAAATGTTCTGCATCAACTTTTTTATAATATTTCTTTCTTCTATTCCATTTTGTAAGGTCTACGCCTCGTGTATCTTCAGTTTTACCCAAAGACAATAATTCTGCAAACCCTTCAGCTCCCAACCTATTTCTTTTTGTATGTACAACTACAAATTGTTGATCTTTAGTATACACATCTATAGAAACTTTCATTTTTTCATATCGAAGCTCTTTGATGATAGCCTCTAAATGTTCTTTAAGGGCTTGGGCCTGATCATTGTCTGATGTAGAAAATGTATAAACCAATTTATGATTTTCTAGCTCGTCTACACCCTCTTGGAAGGCACTGTTTTGTATCTGTGGTATGGTAACCTGATAAATGATCTGTGCCTTCTTGCCTTCTGGGCTTTGAGGATAATTAAGAGAAACGTAATTAAGTGCCTCTTTATAGGCTTCAAAACCTTTATATCGACCCATTGCCTGCGCTTTTAATAATTCGAATTTTGGCAAAAAGTTTTCGTCATCTCCAAATTTTGTAATCAGCTCATCACTGCGCTGGATTACAGAAGCATATTTTTGGTTTTGAAAATCTTTATATAATATATTGTATTGAGCTTCTGGTGTATCTACATCACCTTCTAAAGTCTCTTCTGGATTTTGCAGAATCTTAGCATATCTTGAAGTCCCATGATTATTAATTACATCCTGCTTGTATTTATCAGCATTGACAATATCATTCTGAACCTGATAAATTTTAAATAAATTATATTTTGCAGGAACGATCAAACGTTGTTCTGGATCACTTTGTAAAAGGTTTTCAAACTTATCAATAGCCAAACCATATTCCTGAAATTTTTCTTTATAAATAACCCCGAGTTGGTAATACGCAAAATTACGGTCTGTTTTTAAGCTATCTATAACCGTCTGGTCTGTAGGAAGCTGAGCAATATAAGTTTGCGGATCAAAAGCCGGATCTGAATCTATAGAATATTCTTCCTCTTCCTCTTCTTGTGCTTCAGATGAAACGGCACTTGGGTTCGTTATGCTAGAAACTCTCCAATTATCTTGTAATTCTCTATTTCCGTAGGTTCTTTTAAATGCTGTTTTTCCGTATGCAACGGTCGTTTGATTGTAAAAATAAAATACTGCCGGAGCCTTTGATTCTTTAGGCACTATGCCTCCGGGTTGTTTGAAGCGTTTTTCTATTGGTAACTGATCTTTTATTTTGGCAATTTCGGCAGCCTTCTCGGCCGCTATAGCTTTTGCTTTAATCGTTTCGGTATATTCAGAAAAATATGCCAATTTCTCTTCAGGTGACATGGCAACAAGAGTAAGAATGCTGTCGTTAACCTTGGCAATTCCTTCGTACAAAATCACATCATCCAGATTGTCACGTTTTTTCTTTAGAACTCTGTATCGCTTAGAATCTACAATCATACGCTGTAGCGTACTATCATAATATGCGCCTGATGCCGCGTATTCTTTTCTATCAAAATTGATATCTCCAAGGGTATAATAATTAAGAGATTCCAAATACTTGTCTTCTGATTTGGTGCGTAGCGATTTATTGTAATATTCTACTGCCAGATCAATAGAATCCAGTGTTTTGAAATAAACCGCCTTTTGATTATATATTTTATCCAGAAAAGGTCGGTTTTCTCTGTTTTTCTCAAGCTTTGTTAATAGCTCTAAAAATTCTTCTTTATCTCCTTTTTCATAATCAAAATTTCGTGCTTTTGCCATATAGGCATTCATTAAATAGCGTCTTGGGGTTCTTCTATTTAATTCTATAACCCGATCAAAGGCATAATTAGCGCTGTCTTTAAAGCCTAGTTGGTTTAGCAACTGCCCTTTTATGTATAAATAGCGTCCTTTTTCTTCAAATTTTTTGGTATGAACCGCCGCTTTGTTAATGTAGGTAACCGCAGAGTCTTTCTTCTCGAGATTAATGTATGCCTGAGCCATCATAGCCACAGCATCAGCATAATCTTGGGGTTTCATATACTCTTGCTCGATCATTCTTGTTAAATCCTCGATCGCTTTTTCATTATTATCGAGTCGAAGATTAGTTTTTGCTCTCCAAACTTTAGCGTGATTAATCGTATTACTGGTAGGGTATTTGTAAAGAATATAATTGAAGGCTTCAAGGGCAGGTATAAATCGTTGTTCAAAGTATCTCGATTTACCCAGCAATAAAAATGCCTCATCAATTTTAGGGTTACGCTCTCTGCCATCAATAAGCATAGTATGTTTTTGGATTGCCTTAACGGCTTTCTCTTCGGCCCTATCAAAATTCTGGTTCAATACTTCATTAGGTAGTCTTACATCTTCACTTACAATCATTCTCTCAATCGGAAGTAATTCCCAAAAGTTATCTTTATAGGATTGTATGATATCCTGCCGGCCCTGATCAAAAGCTAATCGGCCATTGTATAGTGTATTATTCTTTGTGGTAACGTCGTGCCATACACGATTAACGAATTTGTCCTTTTTGCGTGAGCAAGCAAATCCCAAAACAGCCAAAAATAATACCAACGTGATTTGTGATATTTTTCTTCCCAAACCTGATAATTTATAAGTGTGATAACTAAAAAACTTCCGTTTTAGTGTGTTTAGTATACATAAAAATATGATGTACGTTGTAAAAATACATTTCTTTCATTAAAAAACAGGCGGTTAGGTCTTTTTTCTCTTTAAAGAGAATAATCTTTACATTCTGTAATCTGCAAACAATAATTTTATCTTAAAATCAATTTGCTGTACTTCCATTTATTATTTTTGCCAAAAAAAATACTAATGCCTGATTTTCATACACTCTCTATAAAGCAAATAACCAGAGAAACAGCCAAAGCGGTTTCTATAGAATTTGAAGTGCCCGAGAAATTAAAGAACGACTACTCTTTTATCCCCGGACAATATATTACGATTAAAACCAAAATTGATGAAAAAGAAGTTCGCAGAGCCTACTCGATTTGTAGCTCTCCTAAAAGTAATACGTTAAAGGTTGCCGTTAAAGAAGTAGAGAACGGAACTTTTTCTGTGATTGCGAATAACAAGCTTAAAACGGGTGATATTTTAGAAGTTCATCCCCCAGAAGGGAATTTTCTTTTAAAACCTAATGCTAATTCTAATGCTACCTATGCAGCTTTTGCAGCAGGAAGCGGAATCACGCCAATAATGAGCATGATCAAAGCGGTTTTAGAAGAAGAACCTAACAGTCGTTTTGCATTGGTCTATGGAAACAAGGCACCTGATGAAACCATATTTCATTCAGAACTTTTAGAACTTCAGGTAAACTATCCGGATCGCTTATTTATCGAATTTGTGTATAGCAGAAGCCAAGAGGATCATGCGCATTTTGGAAGAATCGAAAAGTCTACCGTAAACTATGTGCTTAAAAACAAGTTTAAGGATACTAATTTTAGCAATTTTTATTTGTGCGGCCCTGAAGATATGATTAATGCCGTAACCGATATTTTACTGGAGAACGGTGTTGCAAAAGATAAGATTCATTTTGAATTGTTTACCAGCAGTACTGAAAAGGTTGAAATTGACGCTGATTTAGAAGGAAAAACAGATATTACAGTGTTAGTAGATGATGAAGAGTTTACTTTTGTTATGGATCAAAAAAACACGATTCTGGATGCGGCTCTGGATGAAGATATAGATGCGCCATATTCCTGTCAGGGAGGTGTATGCAGCTCATGTATCTGTAGAGTTACTGAAGGTAGCGCAGTCATGGAAAAAAACAGTATTCTAACCGATGGTGAACTAGCCGAGGGACTGATACTGGCATGCCAGGCACATCCGACATCTACAAAAATTAAGATTGATTTTGATGATGTCTAGTAAAATAAGACATTGATCACTTTCTTTTCGGATTTGCTCCAGCCCGCCCGATAATTGTATGTTACAGTTTACGTAGTGCTTGTATCACCGTTTCTGGTTTTATACTATACATCACTTTATCGTACCCTTGCGGAAACTTGTTACCATAAATTGAAGTCGGAATTTGGTCGTATTTAGCCAGGTTAGGCAAAAGTGCATACGTAACCGGTTGCCCAAATGGCATAAACCCTGTATATGGGTGTGTTACCCCCCATAATGTAATCGTTGGCACCCCGAACATAGCTGCCAGATGAGCATTACCACTATCCATAGATAACATGGCATCCAAATTACTTATTAGTTTTAGCTCATCTTCAAATGGTAATTTACCGGCAACATTAATAACATTATTGTATTTACTGCTAATGTTATTGAGGATATCCGTTTCTCGTTTTCCGCCTCCAAAGAGAAAAATTTCGAATTGATCTTCACGATCCAATTGTTCAATCACCTCAACCATCAACTCTAATGGATATGTTTTACTTTCATATTGCGCAAAAGGTGCTATTCCTAACCATTTTTTGGTAGAATTTTGAGCTAAGGAAAGGATATTAGGTGTGAGCGGCTGTTTTTTGGGATGTTTGTGAGTGTTTAAATCTATCGGATAACCCAAGGCCTCAAAAACATCTGCATATCGCTGATGTGTACTTTTAAGCTGAACAAACACCTTATTTTGTACTCTGGTAAGGGCTTTTTTTTCTGCTCTTCCTTTATCAATTTGTACCGTTTTTATTCCTTTTAATGACAAAAGAGTCTTTAAAATATTAGATCTTAAAACATTATGCAGGTCTGCAACAGCACTGATCCCTAACGTATATAGCTCGCTGGATAATCGTGTAAGCCCTACTATGCCTTTATGTTTTCCATTAACATCTGCATGGTAAACCTCGAGATTATCAATTCCCGAAAACATAGGCGCAAAGAATTTTCGTGTAAGAACGGTAAGCTTTACATCTGGATAAGTATCTCTAAATACTCGTAATACGGGGACAGTCATAGCAACATCTCCCATTGCCGAAAGACGAACAACCAGAATGTTTTTTTCTGATTGTTCGGGTCTATCGATATTATTTTTCACCACGCAATACCGGATTTAATTCATCATCATTATACATCTTCATTTGCTTATATACTTTCATATATTTATCCCCTCTTTCTATATCATTTAATAATGTATCAATTGCTGTAGATAAATCTACTTGTTGCTCGAGCAATACATTAAGTTTTTTACGACATGTTTCTTTATGATTATCTGATGCTTCTTCTCGCACGGTTTCCTGGTGCATGTGGTACACTTTTAAAGCAAGAATAGATAATCTATCTACACCCCAGGCAGGGCTTTCGGTATTAATGGTCGCATCTGGTTTTGGAGTAACGTCTTTATATTTTTCTAAAAAATAACTATCGATATACTCTACCATATCTGTTCGATCCTGATTTGAAGCATCTATTTGTCTTTTTAGTTTTAAAGCTGCTACGGGATCAATTTCTGGATCGCGTATAATATCTTCATAATGCCACTGCACCGTGTCAATCCAGCATTTTCTATATAATAAATGTTCGATAACCTGTGATTTACTATCATACGGATTTGAAAATTCTTGATCTACACTATCAATCACATGATACGTATCTATAACTTCTTTAAAAATGGTATTTGCTTTATCGGTAAACATATATGCTATTGTTTTTTTCTAAGAGCTACAAAGGTATTATATTTTGTCATAGTATTTGATATATCGCGATAAGATCCCTACTGAGAAACATATGTTCCTTGTTGGATCAAATCTATCCTAAACTAAAATAACAAAATTGTGAACGGAAGTAATAGAAACACCCAAATGTTGATTTCTTTTGCAAATTGATGGTACTCCATTTCTAAATAAGTAGTTCCGATTATGGCCAGAGGTGCAGCAATAAAGAATAATTCGGAAGTATCTTTTTGAGGCGCAATCAAAACAACGCCAATGGCTAAAATCAAATACACAATGATAAGACGTAATGTTGGTTTAATATTTGTTGGCTTACGATTAAATTTAATAACAAAAATTGCCGTAAAAAATAAAATACATATCGCTAAAATCCCAATAGAAAAAAGTTGATTTTTTTCTAAATAACCTTCAAATGAAAACGATATAGGATCTATATACTCGTAAAAACTAAAAAACGAGTCGTACATGAGTAATGTAAAACAGTTAGCAAATAAGCATACTACAAGCAAACCAACAAAAGGAATAATCCAATTACGATAATTTTTAGGCTCAAAATAAAATACTGCCAAAAACACTAATACCAAAAATCCAATACTCCAAAAATATGCCAGCGATGCTATGCCAATATAGATAGAAGTATTGAAGATTTTGGCTTTTATGTTTTTTTCGTTTCTTAAGAGTAATACATTCCATAAGGCAAGTAATAAAAATGCATTAGATATCAAAACTGGAAGATTTGTTAATGAAGTAGTCAGTATCCCGGTTAGAAAGGCATATAGTAAAATCGTATGGGTTCCCTTGTTTGTAAGATCGTTCTTTTGGGTAGTAAAATGCAATATTAACATCGGAAGGATGTACAACAAAATCGACAATAAGAATAAAAGTACTTCGCTGATTTCTACAATAAACCCTTTTTTGTAATGTGCCAATCCAAGGAGAATAAGCATATACAATGCGACAAGAATGTAATTAATGGGTTTTGATTTACTAAAAAAGCTTGATAACACTACTATTTTTTATATTTTTGCATCATAACAATATTATGATATTGTTTTGGATAATTGTTAAACTAATTTATAAAAAGTTTTTAGACTCTTTTACAGGCTTTTTATAACCCAAGCATATTTTTGAATTATGAAAGAATTTTTTGAAGCTATCGAATCACTTTTTGTAGATGGATTATTTGCTCCTTTAGATGCATTAAGGGCATTAGAGTTAGAAAGCTGGTCTGCTGCCAACATCATTAACTGGGTTTTTATGGCCATTGGATTTGTTGCATTTTTCTATTGGATGAAAGAGTTGAAAAAGTTTAATGATAATAACGAAGAAAATAGAGATCCTAAAGCACATTCATTTTTAGAATAAGTTTTATTGTCTTCTAGTATTAAGAAAACAAAAAACTCGTATACCAGAAATATACGAGTTTTTTGTTTTGTCCTTTAATTCTTATAAATCGAATCCTAGGTCTTTTCTAAAATATATCTTATCAAAATGTAACTTTTCTATATTTTGATAAGATTTTTTTAATGCTTTTCTGAAATCTTCGTCCAGTGATGTTACTGCTATCACTCTACCACCATTAGTAAGTACTTTATCCCCTTCAAGTTTGGTGCCTGCATGAAAAACAATAGCATCTGTTATGGTATCAATGCCTGTAATTTCTTTTCCTTTTTCATAAGCTTCTGGATATCCTCCAGAAACTGTCATTACTGTTGTAGCACTTCGCTGATCAATTTCTAAATTGACTGTATCCAGAGATTGATTTCCTACATGCTGAAATAGTTTTACCAAATCTGTTTTTACGCGTGGCAGTACTGCTTCAGTTTCAGGATCACCCATACGTACGTTATATTCGATTACCTTTGGATCATCACCTACTTTGATAAGACCAATAAAAATAAAGCCTTTATAATCGATTTTTTCTTGTACTAATCCGTTTACGGTAGGCTTGATGATCTGTTCTTCTATTTTCTTCATAAATACAGAATCTGCAAATGGTACAGGGGATATGGCGCCCATGCCCCCAGTATTAAGTCCCGTATCTCCTTCACCAATACGTTTATAATCTTTGGCAGTTGGAAGGGTTAGATAATTTTTGCCGTCAGTGAGTACAAAAACACTAAGTTCTATACCCTCGAGAAACTCTTCGATAACTACTTTTTCGCTGGCAGCTCCAAATTTTTTGTTGGTCAGCATATTTTCCAGCTCAGATTTAGCTTCTTCGATTTCCTGAAGTATTAATACGCCTTTACCCGCTGCAAGGCCATCTGCTTTAAGCACGTAAGGAGGGTGCAATGTTTCTAGAAACATTTTTCCAGCTTCCAGACTTTCAACAGTAAAACTTTGATATGCAGCTGTTGGAATGTTATGCATAGCCATGAACTCTTTAGCTCGTTCTTTACTTCCTTCTAACAGCGCTCCTCTTTTTGAAGGTCCAATAACAATTACATTACTTAGTTTAGGGTCATCAGAAAAGAAGTTAGATATTCCATTCACCAAAGGATCTTCTGGGCCCACTACGACCATCTCAATATTCTCTTTGATCACTAGATATTTAATCGCTTTAAAATCATTGACTGAAATAGCTATGTTGTTGGCAATTGCCGCTGTTCCAGCATTGCCTGGTGCAACAAATAATGCATCACACAATTCGCTTTGTGCGATTTTATATGCAAATGTATGTTCTCTTCCTCCTGATCCCAGTACTAAAATGTTCATGATGTATGTGACTTGATTTTTAAGGCTTCAAAAATAGTTTATTCGTTTTTGTATTACTAATGGTTTACAGTAAAAACTTGAGTTCTAACGTAACATTTTCGCAATCGATAGTATAATACGACACTAGTATGATCGTATCATAGATGTAATCACAGTACTCCTGGATGCGTTTTTAAGTGATTTCTAAGAAAAGTAGTACTGTTTTTCCATGGTGTTCTTAACCATGTTCTCTTACCACAGGCTCGTTACGTATAATTCTACTGCTTAGAATACTTCTCTTTTTTAATAGTAAAGGAATTATAATCGATAAAAACACGATGCCATTGAACCTAACCAGCATTGATTCAAAAAAAAGTGAAATAAATAAAATCAGAAATACAGAAAGTTCATTTCTACTTCTGTTCATTCTAAGGGCAAGCAAAACAAAGATATTTGTTAAAACCCCAAATCCAATAATGCCTGTTTGTAAAAACGTTTGAAGAAATTGATTATGGGCATTGTATTGATTATTGTAATTATGAAAATAATTCAGTTCCTTATATTTTTGCATTAAGACTTCGTTAGTATCTCCTACTCCATACCCTAACAAAGGGGCCTCTTCTATTAATTTGATACTGGCATGCCAGGTAAGTAATCGTGATTTTTCTACTGTTGTATTATCAATTTTTGGGTTTGCTTCAAGTTCGGTCACATTTGAATAAAAATCAAAAACTCTGGGATTCTTTAAAAACACAATTACCCCAAGAAGAAATACTATAGTCATTGTGTATTTCTTGCTTTTATCTGATATGCTAAAAATTAGCAACAAACACATCAGGGCTAAAATTAAATATGCGGCTATAGAAGCCAACAAAAAAAGGTATAAAAACAGTATAACTACAACAACAACCTGTTTTCTGGACTGAAGATTCTTTTTTAGATAATAGCTTAAAACTAAAAGAATATAAAGCGAGACATAATTGGGGTTTACTAATGATGAAAATTCTGCTCCTATGAAATAATTCCAACCGTGAAAAAAAGCGCTAAAAATTAAAGAAATCATCTCTAAAGAGGATTCAAAAATAATTTCGTCTTTTATAATTAGTATACAATGATACAGCGCAATCGAAAGATTTATAAAAAAAGATAGTAGTAACCCAAGAAGCAAAAAATCAAATAATTTTTTTACTGCAGCAGCATCTTCTTTTACGTATAAAAAAATGATTGGGAAAAAGAATAATGCTAATGACCGCTGTATTAAATTAATTCCATCAAACACGTTATCTGTATAGATTAGACTAATTAACATTAGCAGAAAATATAATGGAAATAATAATAGTGCTTTATTATCTAGAACCATTTTTTTATTAGATCTAAGAACATTGATAACTCCAAGGATAATTGAGATAATAAAAAAAGGGGTCGAGAGATTGATCCCAAGGGGTAATAGAAAAAAAGCAGCATAAAGACTATTCCAAAAAATGGTTAGTACCCAATCTTGCTCTTCTATATAAAGCATTCGGGTCAATCTAGACGATATATTGCTTAATCCTGTGATAGAGGGTTTCATTAATGGCCCATTAAATATATTTGATGAGAATTAGTAGTTCCATTTCTGTAGTATAAACGTAATACATCTGCATCTAGTGTAAATAGCTGTCTAATAAGCCTTTTCTTCTCCTTTTATAGCATTAATAGCCGTAAGCGTTACAATTTTAATATCTAATAATAAGGACCAGTTTTCTACATAAAAAATATCGTACTTAACCCGATTAATAATGTCTTTATTTGTCTCTATTTCTCCTCTAAAACCACTCACTTGTGCTAACCCGGTTATTCCAGGTTTCACGAAATGGCGTACCATAAATTTATCCACTCGTTGCGCAAACTCTTCATTATGCTTTACCATATGCGGTCTTGGGCCTACTACAGACATGTCTCCTTTTAAGACATTAATAAATTGAGGTAATTCATCGATACTGGTTCTTCTAATAAATTTACCAACTCTTGTGATTCGCGCATCACCTTTTGTTGCTTGATTTGTGCTTTTACTCGGTTTCATTGACCGGTATTTATAACAATAAAATTCACGATAATCCAAACCATTACGGCGTTGTTTAAAAAATACCGGACCTCTGGATTCGATTTGAATTAGAAGGGCAATTAATGGAGTTAACCAAGAAAGGATACAAATCAAAACAAAAAGTGATAATACAATATCAAAAGCTCGTTTAAAAAATTTATTTATTGAATCATCGAGAGGTATTTCACGAAATGATAATACCGGAATATATTCGTAATAATTAAAGATTAATTTTTTTGTGAATATATCTTTGTTATCAGGTATGAATTTCAAAATTTTTAAATTGTTCTCCGTAAAATTTACAACTTCACGTAGCTGATCATTTGATAATTCGGCGATAGAACAATACACTTCATCTATTTCATTTTCTACGATATAATCAAAACAATCATCCCAACTAAAGTCTTTTTGATGGATACAGAAGTTTTTATGAAACCTATATCCAAATTCAGGTTTGTTTTGAAAAAAATTAATTAATTGATTTGTTTTAGTATTGTTTCCAATAACCACGACTCTCCTAATATTTCCGCCAAAAACCTCTCTATACTTGGTTAAAAAATATAGTAAAAGAAATTTAAAGAATGTGACTAAGATTAACACGGTCAAAAAGTACTTACCCATTTCGAATCTGCTAATATTAGATTGTTTGAAGAAACCAATAAAGGCATAAAGAATTAAGGCAAAAATTAAAAACTGTCGAATTAAGGAAGCGATAATATGTATAACTTTTGAAAATCGCTTTATATCATAAAACTTATTTTTAATAGAAAGTATACTCCATAAAACTGAAATATAGATAGAAAACAAAAGATGTTGATCAATATTAGTTTGGAAAAACAACAATGCAGAATTTATGATTGTTAAGTCTACCAAACAAAATAATGGCTTAATATATACTGAATATCGACCAACTCTATTCTTCATATAATCTTAGATTATTTTTTTAAAAAATCTCTGTGTTCACTTTTCTGAAGTTCTTCACTAGAAAAATTTTTAAAATATTCTAATGTTTTTTTCATTCCTTCTGATCTATTCACTTGGGGTTCCCAACCTAATATTGTCTTGGCCCTAAAAATATCAGGTTGTCTCTGGAGCGGGTCATTAACTGGTAAATCTTTATAAATTACTTTTTGTTCTGTTCCGGTAAGTTTTATAATTTCTTCTGCAAAATCTTTGATCGTAATCTCATCTGGGTTACCAATATTTACAGGATATATATAATCACTAAATAACAATCTATAAATTCCTTCTACCTGGTCATCAACATAACAAAACGATCGAGTTTGGAGCCCATCTCCAAAAATAGTAAGATCCTCTCCACGTAATGCCTGCCCGATAAATGCCGGCACAACTCTTCCATCATTTAATCGCATTCTTGGCCCATAGGTATTAAAAATTCTTACGATCCTGGTTTCTACCCCGTGATACGTATGATACGCCATAGTAATCGATTCTTGAAATCGTTTTGCTTCGTCATATACTCCTCGAGGCCCTATGGTGTTTACGTTTCCATAATAATCTTCTGTCTGTGGGTGAACCAGAGGATCACCATATACTTCACTTGTGGATGCGATAAGGATCCTTGCATTTTTCTCTTTTGCCAGGCCTAAAAGATTGTGTGTTCCTAAAGAGCCCACTTTTAGCGTTTGAATTGGGATTTTAAGATAATCAATAGGACTTGCCGGAGATGCGAAATGTAGAATATAATCTAATTTCCCTGGAACGTGAACAAATTTACTAACGTCATGGTTATAGAACTCAAAGTGTTCTGTTTTGAACAAATGCTCGATATTTTTAAGATCGCCGGTAATAAGATTGTCCATTCCTATAACTTTAAAACCTTCTTTTATAAACCGATCACAAAGATGTGATCCTAAAAATCCAGCTGCTCCAGTGATTAAAATCCGCTTCATAGTTATCTTTCAGATATTATTGTTTCTCTACCAATAGAATAATAGGAGAGTCCTTCTTTTTTGATATCTTCTAAATCATAAAGGTTTCTTCCGTCGAAGATTACGTTTCCTTTCATTGCGTCTTTAAGTTTAGAAAAATTTGGTGTTCTAAAAATACTCCATTCTGTACAAATAATTAAAGCGTCTACTCCTTCTAATGTCTCATACATAGAATCGGCAAAATCAATTTTTGTATCATATTTTCTTTTTACATTATCCATCGCTTCAGGATCAAAAGCTCTTACTTTTGCTCCTTCTTTTAATAATTCGTTAATAATATATAATGACGGCGCTTCTCGTATATCATCGGTTTCCGGTTTAAAAGCCAGACCCCATATTGCAAAGGATTTATTATTTAAACTAGTATTAAAATACTCTTTTATCTTAGGTATTAATGCTACTTTTTGGCTTTTATTTACTTTAAGTACGGCATCTAAAATCTTAAAATCGTAATCGGATTCTTTACCTGAGTTATATAAGGCTTTTACATCTTTAGGAAAACAAGATCCTCCATACCCTATGCCGGGGAATAAGAAACGCTTACCGATTCTAGAGTCAGTTCCCATACCTCTGCGCACCTGATCCACATCAGCTCCTACTTTTTCGCAATAGTTAGCAATCTCGTTCATAAAAGTAATCTTGGCTGCCAGAAAAGAATTAGCAGCATATTTTGTAAGCTCAGCAGATTTTTCATCCATAATAATTATTGGATTACCCGATCTTACAAAAGGTTTGTATAGCTTTTTCATCAATTCTGTTGCTTTTTCCGAACTTGATCCCACAACTATTCTTTCAGGTTTCAGAAAATCATCGACAGCAAATCCTTCTCTTAAAAATTCGGGATTAGAGACAACATCAAACTCACATTTAGCATGTTTAGCGATCACTTCTCGTACTTTTTGTGCCGTGCCTACCGGAACCGTACTTTTATCTACAATAACTTTATAATCTTGTATAGAACGACCTATTTGATCAGCCACACCCAAAACATAGGACAGATCAGCAGAACCGTCTTCATCTTCTGGTGTAGGCAATGCTAAAAAGATAATTTCACCATGGGTAAGACCTTCCTCCAGAGCGGTTGTAAACGTTAATCGTTTGGCTTTAATATTTCGCTCAAATAAGGTATCCAGGTGTGGTTCATAAATCGGAACCTCACCTTCTTGCATCCGCTTGACTTTATTTTTATCTATGTCAACACATAGAACTTCATTTCCAGTCTCAGCTAAACAGGTTCCTGTTACTAATCCGACATATCCTGTTCCTATTACTGATATTTTCATTTAACTCCTAAATATTAATCGTTTGCATTATAATCTTTTTTTCTTTGCTTGCTAAAGTACCTAATCATATCAAATAAAAATAAAAATATGGATTTGGGATATTGAAAAAAATATCTCTTAATTAATTTAGGTTCATCAATCATCCTATATAACCATCTCAAATTATATTTGTTGTAAAATTTTGGATAGTACTTAATTCCTTTTGCTGTTTGGTGAATAAATCCCCCACATGTGTATCCACTACCTTTCCATCCAGATGTTTTCAATTGAATTAAGAATTCTTCCTGATAAGGTGTTCCCATTCCTGCAATGACAAAATCAGGATTTAACTCTCTAACCGTATTTACAACTAAATTCCGTTCAGAACCATCTAAAAAATATCCATTTCTGTATCCAATTATATTTAACTCGCTGTACGATTTTTTAATTTCCTCGATGAAGCTGTTTATTGAATCATGTGTTGATCCTATAAAATAGATTTTAAGCTTATTTTTTATACAAAAATCAAAAACTTGGGGAGCCAAAGAAGTCATATCAAAACTTTTCCTCTTGGTACTGATACCAAACACATTAAAAAGTTTGACCAACAGTATACCGTCAACAAAAATTCTGTCAAATTTAGATATTACACTGGACTTTCTTAAGAGCATGTAAGAATAGGGATTTATAAATGTGTAAATACCAGAGAATTCTAAATCAAATTCCTGCCCTTTCTTTTGAACAAGCTCTATGATCCTTTTCATTAACATTATTAAAAATTAAATATGCCCAAATAAATGAAGCGAAGATAAAACCTTTATGTATGACTAACAAAGATTCGATATACATTGTCAATCCCAAATTTATAAGGAATAAAACGAGTAATATCTTCTTTTCATTAAATGCATGAATGAGTGATAAAATTATGATTGATAAAAAAGACATGAAATAAAAAATACCACCCCCCAACAGCGTTTCAAAATACTGATTGTGGGCGTGGTATTTATTAATATACTCCCAAGAATTTGAATCTCTATAAGACTGAAGAATATGAAGTTCGTTTCCAACTCCATATCCTAAAAGAGGGCTATCCTTCACGATTTCCAGGGAAGTGCTATAATTTCTAACTCTAGAGGCCTCGCCTTCAATACTGGCTAAAACTTCTCCTCCTTTAGAAGTAAGGAGAAATGTAAAACTTAATACTGAAAACAAGAAAACACAAATAGTCAATGGCTTATAAAGAGTTTTAAAATAAAAGAATAACAAACAGATAATATTAATCAAAACAAAAATTATCGCGCTTGATAGTGAGAAATAGTTTACATGAAAAGTTAATAGTAGTAAACTTGCAATAAAAAAGTACTCTTTTTTGATTTCTTTTTTCAGGAATAATATTAAAATACTGCTGTAACAAAAGTTTAATAATGTACCATATATTATAGGGTTAGAAGAAATATATCTTTCAAGAGGTATCGGTGATAATCTGGTTAAAAAAAAAGAGGTGCTTGTAGTAAAATACTGATAAATTCCATAAAAAAATCTAACTAATCCAGAAATGGATAGCGCAATAAATAATGAATACGTTGCCGCTTTTATGGTAAATAATTTTTGTGGTTTTACGTAAAAAAACAAACTAAACAAAGCGAAAAGTACTGGAAAAGAAAACCTATTCCCTTTAAAAAGTTCTGTCGGCCCACTGATAATCAAAGAAAGCACCCCTATGGTGAGAAATGCCAAACTACTAATGAAAATATACGAACTAGAGGTTTTGGAAAAAAGCAATGAAAATTTTTGTTGTCGTTTTTTTAAAAAAACCACTACAAACGCCAGGGCTAATAATATTAACACCTTACTATTGAGATCTTCTTTTAAAGGAATTGTAACTGTAAATATTATTAGCAATATTTTTCCCCAATCATATGTATTTATTTTCATAGGATATACTATTTACAATTTTATAGATTCATAATTATGCTTTACCTAATTTTTTAGAATATACTCTTCACGTTCTTTCTTAACGAATAAGAAAAAAACAAACCCTAGAATAAAATAAATACTATTAAATGAAGAGACTGATATTCCATTAATTATTACAATTCCTAATATTGCTATAGCATTTCTGTATGAATATCCTGAGGCTCTAACCAACTTATAAATAAAAGTTATAATATAAGCAAGCCCTAAAAAACCATGATCATAGATAACTCTCAATA
Organism: uncultured Aquimarina sp.; assembly: GCA_947497175.1. Classification (GTDB taxonomy): domain Bacteria; phylum Bacteroidota; class Bacteroidia; order Flavobacteriales; family Flavobacteriaceae; genus Aquimarina. The sequence continues at coordinate 776,176 of CANMFM010000004.1, forward strand.
AATATGAATGTAAAATAACAGAATAACAACTCCCGTCATTATTATAACTAAACAAGCTTTTATAATATGCCAGTTTCATGCACGATTCTTCTTTTAATTCAGAAATTCTTTCTGATCCTATCAAAAAATCTAAAACTGACCAATCTTTAATCTCATTATAAAAAACCATAAAAAATCTAAATCGATCTATGGATTCTATATCAAAAGTACCTCCTGCTCTTTGTTTAAATATATAGATTGCTAAAATGATTAACGTCAAGAAAACCGGGACAATGACAAAAATTCGTTTCACAAGTATCTTATGATTTACCACAGCTAAAACAAAAAATAGAATCAATATTCCTGATCTAGATCCCGATAGTAAAAAAATTAAGCCCAAAACAACTTGATACAAAAAATCTACTTTACCTTTTATAACATAGTATAAATAAAACAAAAGCGACAAGAACATTAATTCATAGTTGTTCTCATAAAAAAAGATAGGTCGCGGATTATTAAATATTAATATACTTGTAAGGTATTTAAATAAAAAACAGAAAAGGATTACTTTAAAGAAGCTAAGATATTTTTGCGCAGATAAAAACTTCTTACCTACAAGAAAAGAAATTAAGAAGAGATAGAAAAAGATTTTATAAACCAGTAGAAAGTCAAGAATATTGTCTTTTTTGAAATAAACAGAATATAATATGCTAAGTAAAACGTAAAATACATTTAATACTAAAAACCAAAAAATTCTCTTATGAATAGTAATTTTACCTAGATTCAATACAACCAGAAGAACAAGAAAAAGCTCGAAAAACAGATTGAAAAAAGAACTGTAGGAAAAAGTAACAAATCCTAATATTAGGATTATATACAAAGAATTAAAAAGAGCTTTTCTTAATGACATTTAACAATTTAATTTTCTTCACTAAGTATTTTTTCAAAGAAAGCTAGTCTTTTTTTCTCGAAAAGTAAAGAATCTATATAAGGTCTTACCATTTCTGTCTTGATTCTTTTATTTAAGTAATGGTTGCAAAAGTCTATGATCTTATGATAATTATTCAATAAGGAATCTTCTCGATTAGGTAATTGTATAACCCATTTCGGCAATTCTCTTTTAAATGCTGTGTCTTCGTAACAAATTATAATTGGTAGTCCGTTAACCAAGTATTCTCTAACTTTTAAAGGACAAGCTTCGTTCATCTTTTTTCGATACAAGGCGACTGTACCAATACCTATGTCGCACATATCAAATATTTTCTGATAATCTTCTTTCATCATAAATCCATGATATGTGATATTCGAAGTAACGGGATTTGTGTTTTCAAAACCTATAATATGAAAGTTTAATTTACCCATAGTTTTTTCTGCTAATTTTTCAATTGCATCAAGACCATGCCAATTAGCTCCTGGTGTGCCAATAAAGAGCAAATTAGGTATTTTATTAACTTCTTTTCGTTTTAGAATTTTTTGTTCTTTCTCTAAATCAATTGCGTTAGGTATCACCATGGTATCTACATGCGGATTAATGCTGCCTTTGAACTCGTCTTCCAGCTCATAGGTAACGCAAGAAACACCTTTAAAAGATTTGAAAAACGACTTGTAAAAAAACAAGTAATAGACATAAGCTATTTTATATTTGAAAAATGTTTTAGCTAGTAACTTATACTCTTTTAGTTCTGACGTATTATATTCATAAACTCCTATATATTGTTTAACTATTCGCCCAATGTAAGGTTGATAAAAAGTATTTCTTACATAGACAATTTCTGGATTAAAACTGTTTAAATCTTTTTCAATCTTTTTATGAAACTTACTTAACTTGAAAATATCTAGAAGATAGTTCTTCGCTTTTTTTAGTTTACCTCCTTCAACATACGTATTAATCTTAACTTTAGAAGCATATAAAGAACTTTGTCTATATGCATCTGGGGTGATACAAAATACTTGTACTTCGTGACCATAATAATTCCAACTATTAATTTGGGAGACAATTTTTTGTATCACCCCATCATATACACCCAGATTAATTACCAATAGATAAGCGATTCTCATGGTCAATAATTAGTTTTTATAGATTCTTTAAATAATTCTTTATACTTTTTGTCAGAAAAAGTAGAATTATGCCAAAGTAGGGTGAAATTTCCATTTACTTCATTGATTTTCTCTTTTATTTTATTGATTCTATATAAGCTTTCGGAAAAATTCAGATTCATGTAATTCTTATTAAGTAAAGAAACTTCCATCACGATCAATGGCCGTATTTTTAATTTTAGGGGTTTTCTTTCCAACAGATTGTAAAAATTATATTCTTTAGACGTCCCACATCTAAAGCCAATATGTTCTGCATACCCAAGCGTGGTGTCATATTCCATTCCTGAATATTCCCAGTTGTTTTCAGTAGTTCCAGTTTCCCACCTCAAAAAGTGTTGTCTGCCTCCTTTTATATCCTCAGGATTCCCGCCGGCTTCTTTGTATGTTTTTTTCAAAAGCTTTACTTCTTTTTCTGTTTCCTTTTCATCATTATAAGAATAATAACTCGCATGATACCCTACCTCATGTTTCCTTTCTATTATTCTTTTCATCAAATCAATTGCTTCACTACTTTGTATGTCATAATCACCATCAATAGGTTTTTTGTTATTTCTGGGGATAAAGTAAAATGCCATTTTAAGGTTATGATCATCACATACGTTCATCATAAAATCAAAAGTGTTAAAGGGGTCAAGCTCTTTTTTTCCGGTTAAAGAAATCTCAAAAAATAAATTTATTGATTTAAAAAAACTCTTCAATGACTTTCTAATTAATAGATCTCCTCCAAGTCTTTTGAAAATACCAGGAAAACGAACCCCTTTATCAGTTATAAAATCAACATCACAACTTACAAATGTTTTCTGATTAAAGGGTTTTCTAATTATATGTGGACAAAAAAAATAAATAGCCCTCCATAATATCTCAACATATTCATCTACAATGGGTCTTTCAAGAAAACCCTCTTGAAATGCCAAAGAAGCCTTAGCCGGAAAACGCCCATGAATATCTTTGGCTTTTACAACCATTTCCTCATATCGGGTAAGCATAAAAAAACAGGATCCAAAAATATCAATTCCTAAAAAAATTTTATCTTTTGAAGCATATGTTTTATCAGAACCAAAGATAATTGGGATACTTTCTTTGCTGCTTGGTTTATCCTCAAAAAAATCTAACTTAACATTTACCAGTTTTTTTAAAGGTATTTTTGGCAATGATTTTTTTGATAACCATTCCAAATCATTGAAACTCTCAAAGAACTCACTATTAATTTCAATTACCTTATTATTCTCTAAATTTAACCGTATTGAATCAATCTCTTCGTTAACTTGATGCTCGAAAGCAATACCCAAAAACGTATTGAAAAGCTGATCAAAAATGTACTTCTTTTCTTCTATACAAATTGAATTTGTCTGGATTATTATCATTATTTTTCAATCAAATCTTTTAGAAAATAAGCCAATTTCAATCTTTTTGAAAATACTTTAGACACTTGAAAATACGGTGTTTGATTAGATCCAAATTTTCTAAAAGATCTTTCTACCCCTTCAATCATACTTCCTTCAAAATCAAAAACATCTACGTATTTAGAACTATATTTAATCGCTTCCAAAACAAGTAACGTTGCCGAACCACTGTTACGATAAGTTGGATCAATAGTACTGATTAAATCGTAAGCCGAATAATTATCCCAAATAATAAAAAGTGCTCCATGAATATTACCTTGATCATCTCTTGCACAAATAATTTTCCCATTTCCTCTATCAACAACAGAATTACATATTCTTCTAAATAATTCAAAGCTATATTCGATTGTTTGATTCTGTAAGGACAAAGTATACTTATGGTTTTCATAAAATTCTTTGGGGCCTAAATTATAATCGATACTTACGATTTTTTTTGCCTTATTTATATTTTTTTTCTTTGATCTATCAAAACCACTATATATTAAGTCTAGGTCTTTAATATTTTTTATCGCATAAGTATATCTCGTTGTTTGAACAAAACCTTTCCAATAAAATGGCAACCAATTATTGATTGTGTAATCAAAGCTTTGCTTAAATTCATGTGCTTTGGGAATACCTTCTATTAGCTTTGTGAATATCTCTTTTTCATAACTTAATTTATCATTTTCAGATTTGAACTCTCTAGGTTTTAACCAAGGGCCTAACTTTTGAGTAAGTCTTGGCATTTTAAGCCTAACCAAGCCATATTCCTTACTTGCGTAATAGGGCATAGAAGCAATTATCTCATTTTTGTTGTTATTAATTAATATAACATTCCAGTTTTCAGTACCACACACCGCATCTAACCAAAAATAACGTGAAAAAATTGGTATAGATTTCTCTTTATTACATAATTCAATATATCTCTCCTTGTTAGTCATTTTTAAAAATAAATCTTATAAGATTAGTAATAGAAAAAGTTGGTTTTAAGAATATTTTACCTTCTTTTGTCGTCAAATAGTATATTTTTCCAGACCTGATTACTTGACCTGGCTTATTATCAATTTTAGATTTTTTAAAATGTAAAACTTGCCATCGTTGCCCTTTAAATACTCCTTTTGGTTGTTCTATAGGATTGTACCACAATTGAGTGCCTCTTAATAAGTGCCATATTCGTTCTATGCTCCAAGTATTCCAATCAATGATATTCTTATTGGTTTCTATTTGATAGGCTTTGGGGTATATTTTGGATTTATCTTGTCTTTTGCGAGGTAACTCTCCTTTTTGAATCAATTCATTCAATGCTTTAATTATCAACCCAACACCAACATTTCCAATAGCTATATCTTGCATATCGGGTGATTCCATACCTAATCTCATTTGATATCTTTCTTGATAAATAATATCTCCTGTATCTTCTCCCTTATCTATGTAGTGCAAAGTTACCCCTGGATTCAGGTCAGTATTTGCATAAATCCAAAACCACGGGTTTCTTCCTGGGTATTCAGGCAGATAAGAAGGATGAAGATTTATAGTTCCATATTTAGGAATCTCAAAAATTATTGGCTTCAAAAGCTTTGACATTCCATATACAACAATAACGTCTACATTTAAACTGGTAAGCCATTTTTTTAGTGATGTCTCTTCGTTTTTTCTAAAAAAAAAGTAAGGTATATTGTTGTATTTGCTAAATTGTTTTAGCGATTTTACTCCTTGTAATGAGAAATAAATGTTCTTCAGAAATTGAGTTAATTTGTATTTCAATGATGTGTTGTGATGTCTGGGCGCATCTTCAACAATACCAACCAAATTACATGATGAAGTATGAATCGGGTTTACTACTCTAGATAAACCTTGTGTAATTAAAACGACATTTATACTCATATTAATTTATTTCATTAAATTTACGCAGATTAAATTTTTTCCTAGGAATATAACCATAATATTCATGTTTGTTTTTATAATTTACACACAATGATGGATCTAGTCTCTTGATAATCTTAGCTGGAGTTCCACCTAGAACACAATAGCCCTCTTCAAAACTTTTATTTACCACTGCTCCTGCTGCAACAATTGTGTGATCGCCCAAAGTTACCCCAGGAAGTACAACTGCATTCATGCCGATCCAACAATAATCTCCAATTTTAACTTTAGAAACATCATGACTTCTGTAGTCAAAAAGGTTGTGGTTTCCACTAATAATTCCTGATCCCGGTGCAACAATCGTATAATCGCCTAGTTCTATGCCTCCCATTCCTTGTATGTAACAGCTATTAGACAGTCCTGGCGCGGTCCCTATTCCAATTTTAATTCTTTCTGGATAAGTAATCCTGCTAGAATGGTGTGTGGGCCAATATGCACCTTTATTAAACCCAAGAATTTTTTGAAAAAAAAAGGTTCTTAATTGTATTGGGGCGGCTGTTCCTCTAGTCTCAATAATTCGTTTTAATAAAGGAACGCTACCGAGTAGCGAAATAACTTTTTCTTTAAAATATTTTCTCATCTAAAATATACTTTAAAAGTGATAAAAGCACATAAACTGGTAATCCATATTTAAAAAATATTGACCAATATTTCCATAAGCTAAAGTTTAAAAATCTATACACCAAAAATGATGAATACATGATATAAGATACTGCGCTTATGCTACTAAAAAGAATGATGGTAATATACATATCATCAAAGTAAAAAATTCCTAATAATAATCCAGTCAATCTAAATAAGGACATAAGAAATATAAATATAAAACCAATATTTTGTTTTTCTTTTATGACTACTATGGTAGATATTGGAGATGTTAAGAAATTAAAAAATATCCATGGAGTCATAATCATAGCATATTCTCCTGCTACTAACCATTTCGAACCAAATACAAAAGCAAAAATATGATCTCCAAAAATAGAGAGTATCGCTAAAGGAATAATAGATAAATAAAACAGTTTTTTATGTGTACTAAATACTAAATCAGAAAAAGAATCTTTATCATCCTTAATAATTGAACCTTGCTCAAAAAAAACCTGTCCAATTGCCCCACCAATCAATGATATTGGCATTGTAAGAATTTTATATGCCTGAAAATAAAAACCTCCAAATGTTGAACCAAAGTAATTTGGAAGTAACATAATAGGTGCTTGTATAGTACCTATATTAAAAAGACTAGATGGGACTTCATACAAGGGAAACTTGATATGCCTTTTGAATGTTTGTGTTAATTTTGAAAAACTAGATTTCTGAATAAATTTTTTATTGTTTTTAAATAAGGTTATTGCCTCTACAAGTAAAGAAATAAAATAGCCTATTATAAGTCCAAAATATTTTAAAAAATATAAAATTGATTGAAAAATAGATAAGGCAATAGATTTCGAAACCTTCGAATAAGCAACCTTTTTATATTCCTTTCTTTTTATGTTTAGGTATAATAGTAATTTATTAATACCTAGAGTAAAAACGGATATAGCTAATAAATATTTCCAATATTGGTGTCCTTCAATATTTAAAAACTCTATTTTATCAAAAAACAATATAAATAGGACAAGAAAAAATAGCGAATTTATTATAACACTATATAGCGTCAATGTGGTAATGCTTTTTTGTTCTGACTCGTTATCCGTGTTCATGATCGCCAATTCAAACTTTCCTGTTACAATTTCAGACAGAATCGTTGCCACACTCATATATACCCCTAGTATGGCAAAGTCTTCGGGGTCATATATACGGGTAAGCAATGGAGATATAAGTATAGGTATTAGTTGACCTACAGATGTACCTGATACTAGAGTAAGAACGTTTTTTATAAATTCATTATCTGTAAGTTTTTGTAAACTTTGTCTTAAAAAATTAATCATAAACCATTTGTGACGTTTATTGATTTCTTAAAAAAGAATGATATTCTCCCTTAGCTCCAACAGGTATAGAATTTCTGATATCATGAACAATCCTGATGGCAGTTCTAGCCGCATCTAATCCATATCCCTTACCTTCTAATATGTCTTTATATACCATCGTGTGTAAATCTGTAAATCCTCCACTAAACTCTAATTCTTCGCCGTCGATAGTTATAGACCTAAAAGTAGTTTGCCCCTTATCCTTAATCTCTTGTGGTAAATACTCTGCATTAATTGATAAAAACCATTTAACCCGCGCATTATTAAACTCTAAATAACCTGCTGCTCTATCTTCTTCATGAACATGCACTATATTTTGTTGAATGTCACCAAAAATCCAAGAGAGCATATCATAAAAATGGACTCCGATATTGGTGGCAATTCCTCCTGATTTACTTTTATCTCCTTTCCAAGAAGTATGATACCAGTTACCTCTTGAGGTTAGATAGGTTAAATCAACTTCAAATTTGGTATCTTTTTTTGCATTTTTTACTTTTTCTTTTAAAGCTATTATAGACGGGTGCACTCTAAGCTGAAGAATGTTATACACTTTTTTGCCTGTCTTCTCTTCTACCTTTTGAAGTTTATCGACATTCCAGGGGTTTAACACAAGTGGTTTTTCGCATATGGCATCGGCCCCACTTCGCAAAGCAAAACGTATATGCGCATCATGTAAATAATTAGGAGAACATATACTTACATAATCCAAGAATAAATCTTGTTCGTATTTGAGTTTTTCTATATGCCTATCAAATCTTTCAAACTCTACAAAAAAGTCAGCTTTTGGAAAATGAGAGTCTATAACTCCAACACTATCATTTTTATCATAAGCCGCTAAAAGTATGTTATTTGTATCCTTTATAGCCTTCATGTGTCTTGGAGCAATATAACCTGCTGCTCCTATAAGTGCGAAATTTTTCATAATAGTTCTTTCAGTTCTTTGGTTATGTATTGTATTTCTTGTTCTGTTAAATATGGATTCATCGGCAGACTCATGATTTCTTCAGAAACTTTCTCTGCGGTTACAAAATCACCCTTTTTATGTCCCAAATATTCAAAACACTCTTGTAGATGAAGTGGTTTAGGATAATGTACCGCAGTAGGTATACCTTTATCTTTTAATATAGCCTGTATTTTATCTCTATTTTTTACACGAATAGAATATTGTGCCCAAACAGAAGTATTGTATTCATTTACAAATGGTGTTTTTGATTCTTCATCAAGATGTGCATTATAGTATTTAGCCACATTTTGTCTTCTAATAACATCATTGTCATAGTGTTTAAGTTTTTCTACTAAAATAGCGGCTTGCAAGGTATCTAAACGGCCACCGATACCTATATATTTGTGAATATATCTTTGTGTTTGACCATGTACACGTATACTTTTTATTTTATTAGATAGTTCTTCATCACTGGTAAATAATGCCCCACCATCTCCAAAACATCCTAATGGTTTAGCAGGAAAAAATGAAGTGCAACCAATGGTAGAGAGATTACAACTTTTCTTTCCTTTATATGTAGCTCCAAAGCTTTGTGCTGCATCTTCTATAACTGCCAGATTATATTTATTTGCTAAAGCATTAATTTCATCCATGTCTGCAATTTGCCCATAAAGAGATACTGGCATAATTGCTTTCGTTTTATGAGTTATTTTTTCTTCAATTAAATTGACGTTTATATTATATGTTTTCTTATCAATATCAACAAATACCGGCACAGCACCTAGAAATGCTATGGTTTCGGCAGAAGCAATAAAAGTAAAGGGAGAGGTTATTATTTCGTCTCCGGGTTTAATATCTAATGCCATCATTGCTAATATGAGCGCATCTGTACCTGAAGAACACGTAATTGCATGAGTTGCGTTGGTATATTGTTGTAATGCCTCTTCTAACTCATTTACTTCTTTGCCCATAATAAACCTGGAAGAAGAAACAACATCCTCCATTGCTTGGTCAATGGCTTCTTTATGCTCTTGATATGCTTTGGTTAAGTTAGCAAAGTCTATTTTCATTCTTGCTATTTTAGTCTTTCTACTGTTTTTTCTTCTGGGTTTAGCCTATATTCTTCATTACTCTCCGGGCAAACTGCAATTTTATCACCATTAAAATGTAAACGGTGTCCATATTCACTTACCCAGCCTATTTGTTTGGCAGGGTTGCCCACTATTAAGGCGTATGGCTTAACTGGTTTTGTAACCACTGCTCCCGCTCCAATTAAAGCATATTCTCCAATATTATTTCCACAAACTATTGTTGCATTTGCTCCAATAGATGCTCCTTTTTTTACTAAAGTCTGTGCGTACTGACCTCTTCTGTTTACTGCACTTCTGGGGTTAATCACGTTAGTAAAAACCATTGATGGACCTAAAAAAACATCATCTTCACATTGTACTCCAGTGTATATAGAGACGTTATTTTGAACTTTAACATTTCTCCCCAGTTTTACTCCTGGCGATACTACTACATTTTGTCCTATATTGCATGATTCTCCAATTTCACAATTGGCCATTATATGAGAAAAATGCCAGATTTTAGTTTCATTCCCTATGGAGCATCCTTCATCAACTACGGCTGTTTCGTGAGCATAATATTTATTCTTACTCATAGATTAAAGTCTGTCTGTTACTATAGCTTTTGGCAAAAAACTTTTTACATCATAGATGACTGCATTAGAATTACCTAATTTCTTAATGTCTAAATCTTTAAATTCATTATGACTTACAGTTAAAATAATTGTGTCATACCTCTCTAGAGGTTGTTTAATTAAATTAACACCATATTCGTGCTTAACCTCATCTTGATCTGCGTGTGGATCAAAGACGTCTACGCTCATACCAAACTCCTTAAGCTCATCGATAACATCAATAACTTTCGAATTTCTAATATCAGGACAGTTTTCTTTAAAAGTAATTCCTAAAATTAAAGCTTTGGCATTCTTTACTCTGTGTCCTTCTCTAACCATAAGCTTAACCACTTTATTGGCAATATGCACTCCCATATCGTCGTTAATTTTTCTTCCTGATAAGATCACTTGTGGGTGGTATCCAAGGCTTTCAGCTTTGTGTGTTAAATAGAATGGATCAACACCTATACAATGACCTCCAACCAGACCCGGTCTAAAATGTAAAAAATTCCATTTAGTACCAGCCGCCTCAAGAACTTCTAAAGTATCAATATTCATTCTATCAAAAATTAAAGCCAATTCATTTACAAATGAAATATTCAAATCTCTTTGGGTATTTTCTATAATCTTGGCTGCTTCTGCAACTTTAATTGAAGAGGCTTTATGTGTTCCCGCAGATACAATAGCAGAATATAAATCGTCTACAATTTGCGCTATTTCATTAGTGCTACCTGAGGTGACTTTTATAATATTGTGTACTCTTCTTACTTTATCTCCAGGGTTTATTCTTTCTGGTGAATATCCACAGAAAAAATCTGTATTAAATTTTAATCCACTTGTGTCTTCAAGTACTGGAACACAAACCTCTTCTGTACATCCTGGAAACACTGTAGACTCATATATTACTAAATCGCCCTTAGATAAGTATTTCCCTACCAACTTACTTGCGCTTTTAAGAGGGCTTAGATCGGGCTGTTTAAATACATCTATGGGGGTTGGTACAGTTATAATATATATATCGGCAGCGCTTAGATCATTCTCATCACAAGTGTAGAGGATCGATTGTGCTTTTTCTAAATCTTCCTTTGAAACCTCATTTGTGAAATCCAGTCCTTTTTTTAAATCATCAATTCTAGATTTGTTTATATCATATCCAATTACATCAAAATCATGTTTATTAAATTCGATGGCCAATGGAAGCCCAACATATCCTAAGCCTATGATGGCAATTTTATTTTCTTTTATGTTTTTAGAAATCATGTATTTAAAAGTTTATTGAGACTGTCAATCCATTCAACTTCAGATGCGAAAACTAATTGTTTCGCCTTTGTTTTATCTAACACACTATATTTGGGTCTACTTGCAAAAGTAGGGTAATTATCCGTCTTTTTCAGAACTATTGAATCCAGTTTACCTGAATTCCTCAAAATTTCTTTAGCAAAGTCATACCAGGTAGCTTCGCCCATATTACTATAATGATAAATGCCATATTTTTTAGTATTCGCTAATATTATATCTATAATAAATTGCGCTAAATCATTTGCATTAGTTGGTGTTCCGATTTCTGAAGTGGTTATTGTAAGTTCCTTTTCTGTTTTCGATTTTTTAAGAATTGTCTTGAAAAAATTATTACCAAACTCAGAATAAAGCCAGGAAGTTCTGATTATAAAATACTTTTCAAGTATTTGTTGTATTATACGTTCTCCTTCGAGCTTTGACTTACCGTATTCGTTTATTGGATTAGGAACGTCCTCTTCGGTATATGGTGCTTTTTTTTTGCCATCAAAGACATAGTCTGTTGACACGTGAATTAATGTTATATTCTGCTTTTTACAGACCTCTGCAAGGTTTTTAGTGCCATAGGCATTAATAAGAAATGATTTTTCTGGCTCTTTCTCGGCCTGCTCTACATTAGTATAGGCTGCACAATTGATAATAAAATCGAATGATTTTTCTGAAAAAAAACTTTTTACTCTCTCATCATTTGTAATGTCTAAAGCTTTTGAGTCTGCAAAATACAGGTGTAACTCTTGGTGGTTTCTTTCAATTTTTTTGATACACTGACCCAATTGTCCACTTGCTCCAGTTACTAACACAGAAATCATAATCTTGCCTTTTTGAGCGTTGGTAATATGGCATCTTTTTCTGACACCAAGAGTTCTTTATCATCCAATTTCCAATCGATTTTTAATTCTGGATCATTGTATATAATTCCGCCTTCGGCTTCTTTATTATAAAAATTATCGCACTTGTAGAAAAAACTGGCTGTGTCACTTAAGACCACAAAACCATGGGCAAAACCTCTGGGGATAAATAGTTGTTTTTTATTGTCTTCTGATAATTCTACAGCTACATGTTCTTTATATGTAATAGAATCTTTACGTAGATCTACTGCAACATCCAGGACTCTGCCCTGAAGTACTCTTACCAGTTTTGCCTGCGCATGGTCACCAACTTGATAATGCAAAGCTCTTAGTACTCCTTTTGTTGAAAAAGACTGATTGTCCTGAACAAAATTAACTTCTTGTTCAATCAGCTCATTAAATTTGTTTTGATTGTAACTTTCAAAAAAATATCCTCGTTTATCTTCAAAAACGGAAGGCTCCAAGACGAAGCATCCCTTAAGTTTTGTTTCTTTTGCTATCATGTTTAGTACTCTAAAATGCTCATTAAATGTTTGCCATATCCACTTTTAACCAATGGCTTTGCCAATTCTTTTAATTCGTCCTTGGTTATGTACCCCATTCTATATGCGACTTCCTCGATTGCTCCAATTTTTAGTCCTTGCCGCTCCTCTATTACTTGTACAAACTGAGAAGCTTGCATTAAAGAGTTAAACGTACCCGTATCTAGCCATGCTGTACCTTTATCCAGAATACTAACACTCAGCTTCTCGTTTTCCAAGTATACTTTGTTTACATCTGTTATTTCTAACTCTCCTCTATGGCTAGGTTTAATATTTTTAGCAATTTGTACCACATCATTATTGTAAAAATATATTCCTGGTACTGCATAATTTGATTTTGGACGCTTTGGTTTTTCTTCGATTGATATGGCTTTACCATCACTGTCAAACTCAACGACACCGTAGCGTTCTGGGTCATGCACATGATAGGCGTATATTATACCTCCATCAGGGTCATTATTCGACTGTAACAGTTTTGCTAATCCGGTTCCATAAAAAATATTATCTCCTAAAATCAAAGCTACTTTATCATCTCCTATAAAATCTGCTCCTATTATAAAAGCTTCTGCAAGGCCATTTGGATTTTCTTGAACAGCATATTCAAATCGACACCCATACTTGCTACCATCACCTAATAATTTTTCAAATAGTGGTAAATCATGTGGTGTAGAAATGATAAGAATTTCTTTTATTCCAGACCACATCAGACTTGAGAGTGGATAATAAATCATGGGTTTATCATACACCGGCATTAATTGTTTACTAACAGCGAGTGTTAAAGGGTGTAATCGTGTTCCAGATCCCCCGGCTAAAATTATTCCTTTCATGATATAATTTGATATTTTTTTAGATACCAAGCCACTGTTTTTTCTATTCCGGTCTCAAAATTTTCGTCTGCCTTCCACCCTAATTCATTTTCTATTTTTGAAGCATCTATAGCATATCGCAAATCGTGTCCTGGCCTGTCTTTAACATAGGTTATAAGCTCTTTATATGAATTCCCGTTTTTGCGAGGAGTATTCTTGTCTAGGAGTTCACAAATTTTTGAAGCAATATAATTGTTGTTGCGTTCGTTTCTGCCCCCTATGTTATATGTCTCACCCGAGACACCTTTTCTATAAACTAATTCAATTCCTTTACAATGATCTAAAACATATAGCCAATCTCTTATATTCTTTCCGTCTCCGTAAATCGGTATATTTTCTTCTGCTACAGCTTTTCTTATAATTGTTGGAATCAATTTTTCATCATGCTGCTTGGGGCCATAATTGTTAGAGCAATTGGTCGTTACCACATTCATACCGTAGGTGTGAAAATAACTTCTCACAATAAAATCTGAAGAGGCCTTGGATGCACTGTAAGGACTATTAGGGGCATATGGAGTAGTTTCTAGAAACAACCCTGTCTGACCCAAGGTTCCATAGACCTCATCGGTTGAAATATGATGAAAACGACACTTCTCGTATTGTTCTTTGTGCACATGTGGAGATTCCATCCAATGATTTCTTGCAACATCTAACAATGTGAAAGTTCCAAAAACATTAGTTCTAATAAATTCATCTGGACTTGAAATAGAATTATCAACGTGAGACTCTGCGGCAAAGTGAATTACTCCTTCAAATTTATATTCTTTGAAAAGTTTTTCTACACATTCTCTATCACAAATATCCCCTTCAATAAAGGTGTAGTTTTGATGATTTTTAACTTCTTCCAAATTCTTTAAATCTCCCGCATATGTTAACTTATCAATATTAACTATATGATTTTCTGGGTTTTGATTTAACATATAAGGAATAAAGTTAGCTCCTATAAATCCTGCACCACCCGTAACTAAGATGTTTTTCATATTATCTTCTGACTCTTTTTACTAATATACAAGGAAAAATACTAAGGTTTATTGCTTTGTACCTGTGTTTTCTGCAAAAATAGGCTAATTATCTGTGTTTTGTTTAATTTAAAGGATTAGATACTAATCTATCTTGTGTTTTGTTCGAAAAATAAACGATGCTATAATCATACTTCGATTTGGTGCTTCATTTAATTTTTTAGTATTGGGCAGTTTTTAGTATGATTCTGTTAATGCATAAAATCATAAAAAAACTCCGTAGTACATTATGATGCACTTTAATTTTATTCATCTCCATGCATTCAGCCAACATAAAAGTTGCTATGTATTACTTAGTGTAGTTTTTGCACTTCTTTTTCGATCATAATTCATTAAATATGAATTTAACAAATGAAGAAGTAATCCTAAAAATAATATCATAGAAAATAGTATTGGCAGTACCACCATTTTTTTATTGAAAAAATCATCAATTAAAACTCCCTTGTTGGGAAATTCAGAAATAATATTTATGGTGTTTTCAGTATTAGCTTTTTCATTATTCAACTCAATTTTTTCATCTTTTAATGTCCTTGCTTGTTTTAATAATTCAATTTCTGACATTTGATCTTGTTGGTTTTCGGCTAAATTAATGCTTGTATTTCCTTGTGGTTTTTGCGCCTCAAGAATTTTTACTCTTTTATAAAACTCCTGTAGCTCATTAATTTCAGATTGTTGCATAGAAATAACAGAATCTTTAAGGGCGATATTACGATCATTTATTTTTTTCTGAAGTGTAAAGTATTCGTTGTTTTCTATGGAGGTAACAATTGCTTTTTGGCATTTTTTTGCAATTTCTGCCGATGTCGCTTCTATTTTTATTCTATGAAATTTTGCATTGATATTATTAAAATTTTGTAAAAAATCGTTGTAATCTACTTGTTTTTGAGATATTGAATCCAAATCACTAATAAAGGTGCTAAACTGTTTTATTTTTTGTGCTTGATCCGAAAAGGATTCTATACTCATTTTCTTAATATTGAAAGCTTCCTTTGGGTTAATATGTAGAGCTTCTGCTAGCGTTGCATAATCTTTTTGCTCGGCTAATTGATTATAGAATTCGATGTTATTATATAATTGTTGAGCACTATTAAAGTTAGGTTCAATAATCATTGAGGATCTAAATACCGGTTGTGAATTATAATCCCAATAGCCTCCTACAATAACACCTAAAATTATGGCAATCGCAAATTTTAAAAAGTGTCTTCTTAAAAAATTAAGAAATAGAATAAATAAGTGGAAACTGTTTTTAAAAATAGCGCCTATAAACTTAAAAAATCTACTAAACGTATCTCCAATTAATTTAAACAACTGTCCCAAATCAATTTCTTCAGAGTGATTTTCTTTCATTTTTGTAAGTTGATTGTTTTGTTAGCAGAAATTTGTATGAACTGCTAAAAATTGATTTTCTATAAATCTGTTATACTATAATGCAAAGACCCAGAACAGATATGATGTTTAAATCATGCCTTATCGTTATTCGAGAATCTATGAAATATATTTATGACAAAAGGGTAGGATAAATTGTCATCTGAGAAATTATGTATTTTTATTTCTCTTACAAACGTGTGCAAAGTAAATAAAAAACTCATAAAAAAATAGAGTTAAAAATTTTTTAACTCTATTTTTTTAAATATTAAAACCCTATTAAGGGTTTACGCCTTTATCGTTTGAAATAAATTTAATTTGAAGAAGTAATGTATAACAAATCATAATTAACTATTTACAAGCATAATGAGATTCTGAAACACATTCAGAATGACACTAAACAATATCATGATTTCGCAAAACCCACAATCTTTAAATTTAATTAGCTGTATTAATTATTTTCATTTACGAATTCGTTCATTTTTCTAAATAATCGCCTGATAAAGTAAAATAATGAAACTACACCTATAAGAAGTAAAGGAACACTGAATAAGCTACGGTTAACTATCTTGTTCTTTGTTGTAATGATATTTCCATAATTTACAAAAGAAAAAAGCTCTTTATCAAAAGTTATAATTCTTTCTTGCTCATAAATCAATTCTAATAACAGTTCTTTTTTTTGTAATAAAGAAGCAACTGAAACCGTAGGTAATTCTTCCTTATCAGAATTTGAAATAACCATTGTCCCTTTTTCGATCTTAAGAGGATTATTACTTAGATTGATCAAATATTCATCTATAAATCTAAGAGTATTTTTATTTTGTTCTAGGCTTGATTTTTTTTGTTTCAGCGTGGTGACTATAAGTTCTTTGTAATAGGTGTTTAATTTAATGTAGTCAAGAATTGATTTTGTTATTTGCTCATTTTCTTGACTGTTACTCTTGTAAATAAAAACTAATTTATGATGCTTATAAAAATCTCTGAACTTTTCTTCTTCTATTTGATTTTCATCATAAGCCTCCATTATATCCTTAAAAAACTCTCTGTTTTCATACCTCTCTTGCAAGTTATCTAAAACGTCTGTACCTTTTACCAAAGGTTCAATAGTTATTTCTTTTATGTTTTTTACACTTTCTTCAGTGATTCCAATCTTATTGAGTAAAGCATTATCCTTAAGATTATCTTCTAAGCCTTGTATAAAATCATATATATACTTTGTGCTATTGTATTTGGGCTCAATGATAATTTCTTGGTTGTGGCTTACGGAGGTATCTCTGTATGTATCTAGAAGATATCCCAAGGCTAATCCAACAATACATAAAACAATGAATAAGACTGCATTTTTCTTATAAAATAATATAGCAGAAATAATCAGTTTAAGGAAGTTTCTAAAAGACTCCTTAATCATCTTAAAAATCTGATTTAAATCTATTTCATCGTTATGATTTTCAGTACTCATAATGTGCCTATCTTTCTTTGAATATTTGTTCGATTATTTTTTCAGTAATCAGGTATGTTGGTTTTACTCCTGTAGTACCCAAGCCTCCGGAGGCCAATGTGCTTCCTGTTTCAAGAGGGTTATCAGAGGCATAGTATGCATAGCGTACTTTAACCTTTGGGCTTATGCTTCCCCTCAGTTTTGAGGCCGATTGTATTGCTTTTTGATAATGTGCACCTTCCATTTCTAACCCGATCACGTTCCAAGTTGAATCGTGAAAGAATTTTAAAATATCTCTATTTTGCAAAGAGGTTCCTAAAACCGTAATCATGGCACCATCATAAATATCAATACCGTTACCCTCTAAATCTTCTTTTTTTAATTCATTTTTAAATGGATAATTATCTGCGGTTCCTTCAAAGACATGAGCCGTGGGAATCATTATATCCCCTTTTCCTCCTTCAAGAATACCAGCTTTTCCCATAATAGAGACTGATTTCACATCTATATGCATCTTTTTCCCCTCGTTAACCGAATAAGGTTTCAACAATTCATCCATAGTTTCGTATGCTTGTTCCCCAAAAGCATAATCCATGACAATAATGACAGGTTTATCTTTATTTTCTATATCAGAAATTAAACTAGCATGTTCTCCTTGATTATATTTAGCTGTGTCAAATAGTTGCACGTTGATATTGGCACCACTTTGATCCTCTATATAGGTCATTCCTTTTTGTAATGCCAGCTTCTCGACCTTTGCCCTTAACTTATCATTTTTATTGTCACTTAGTGATTCGTACAAATCAAAAGTGCTTTTTGTTTTAGCTTCTGTTTTTAAGGCAATAGGTGCATATAAGGTGTTCATTACACTATGCATATTAGCACTAATAATGTGTATTGGCCGATCAAATAAACTAAGTTCTTCTAACTTTTTTTTGATGGAGTTTGCCCATATTTCGCCATGAATATGGTGGCCTAAGCGCTCTCTTAACACAGGACTAAACGTTACGATACGTTTTTTATCTTCAATAGATTCTTCTATGGCTAATTTACCTAACCAATAAATAATGTGTAAAAATCGTTCTTTGTTTTCGGGGCAAGAAAAATCACTGTAGATCGAAGAAACTTCTTCAAAAGTTCGGCCTAAAATATTGGCGGTATGAGTTAAAGCTACTTCTCTTTCGGCTTGAGTTAATCCTTTTTTGGTGCCTAAAACCGCTTTTTCGAGCTTTTGCCAATCTCTTATTACGTTACCCTGCTCATTGATCACTACCCGATCCATAATCTTATGTGATTCTATAAATAGAAACGTTAAGTGCGTAAGAATGTCATATATCTCAGATCGCCCCCTTGTGATCTCTATGTTCATTTGTTCTTCATCGATGCGATAACAATTTCTGCGCCTTTTGGGTGGGACTATAGCTTTGAAGTGTGAATTCTTATATCCCTCTTCGCTCGTCAGGTTTATATACCGGCATTCTTCTATACCAAAAGGTAAGCGATCAATAACATAAAGTAATCCGCTGAGCTCTACTTTTTCTTCGGCAACAGAACCATAGATCTCTGGACGCAATGTTAGTAATGCTTCTCTGAGTGTCTCTCCGGAAACTCCCATCGGTTTGTAAAAGCCTCTATTGAAAAGATGACGCATAGTAATATACATGCGTTCTATTGCGCTCGAACTTTCCTGAGCTCTTGTTCTTCCTTGTAATATAAGATTTGCCATAAATTTTTCCTAGCAAATATAAGTATAGTAACCGAACAATTAAATTCAATCGGTATTATTTGTTGATCATCGCAGAAAGCTTATCGGCAATATTTCTATCATTAGAGAGTCTTGGTAATTTATTTTGCCCTCCTAACTTTCCGATCGACTTCATGTAATTTTTAAATCCATCTTTAGGAACTACTGTTATTTTTAAGGTTCTCAGGATTTTTCCTTCTATCAAATCATCATAATATGTGTTCTGTTTTCGAAGCGAATTGTCTATTGCTAACTCTAAGGTTTCAATATCCCCAGGTTCTTCTGCAAATTCAATAAACCA
Organism: uncultured Aquimarina sp.; assembly: GCA_947497175.1. Lineage (GTDB taxonomy): Bacteria > Bacteroidota > Bacteroidia > Flavobacteriales > Flavobacteriaceae > Aquimarina. The sequence goes on from CANMFM010000004.1 coordinate 795,561, forward strand.
TTCATGATATGGTAGTCCAGAGTCTTTAGGGTTAACCTCGGGTGCTACGGTAAAATCATTAATCAACAGTCCTGTTTCCTCTGCTCCTATTTTAAGCGCTTCTTCAACTTCTTTTCCTATAACATGCTCGCCAAAGGCCGAAATAAAATGTTTTATTCTACCCGAAACCACTACTCGGTATGGTGATGTATTGGTAAACAGTATAGTATCGCCTACATTATAAGCCCATAACCCTGCACTAGTAGAAACCAACATGACATAATTAACTCCTTTTTCTACTTCACCAATTGTTAGGCGTTTTGGGTGTTCCTCAAAAAACTCATCTGCTTTTACAAACTCATAAAACATACCCGAATCTAATTGTAATAGCATGCCTTTTTCATTTTGCTTATCTTGAAAAGCAAAGAAGCCTTCGGAAGCAGGATATAATTCTATACTGGCTACTTTTCTTCCTATTAGTTTTTCAAAAGTACTTCTATAGGGTTCAAAATTTACACCCCCGTAAATAAACAATTCAAATCCTTTGAAGATTTCTCCTATGGTTTTATTTGTTTTTTGCTGAAGTTTTTCAAAATACATTTGCACCCATGGCGGGATACCGCTAATAACAGTCATGTTTTTATCTATCGTCTCCTCGACGATGGCATCTACTTTTTGTTCCCAATCCTCTATGCAGTTTGTTTCCCAACTAGGCATCCTGTTTTTTTGAAGGTATTTAGGAACATAATGAGCAACAATCCCTGATAATCTCCCAAGTTTTACCCCATTTTTTTCACTGAGCTCCGGGCTTCCCTGAAGAAATATCATATTGCCATTTACAAAACCTGTTTTTCCTGTTTCTTCAATATAGCACAATATTGCATTACGCGCTGCATTTATATGAGTTGGAATTGAATCTTTGGTTAGTGGTATGTACTTTGCCCCACTTGTTGTTCCTGAAGTTTTTGCAAAATATAATGGTTTTCCTGGCCAAAGAATATTTTTTTCTCCTGCCACCACTCGATTAACATAGGGTTTTAATTGTTCATAATCTCGTATAGGCACATGCTTTGCAAAATCTGAGAAGGTTTTAATGTTTTCAAATTGATGATCTACACCAAACGCAGTAGTTTTTGCTGTATCTATAAGCTGTTTAAAAACGTGCTCTTGCGTTTTTGTTGGATTTGAAGCCCATGTATCGATTTTATTGCGAATATACTTTGCAAAAATCTTAGCTCCGAATGCTTTTAAAGACATAAATATTATTGTTCAAAGTCAATAAAATTGGTTGGGTCTGTTGGATACCCATCTCTCCACAATTCAAAATGCACATGAGGACCTGTGGTTAATTCTCCTGTAGATCCTGCCGTAGCAATAACTTCTCCAGATTTTACTTGTTCTCCCTGCCTTTTGGTAAGGGATGCATTGTGTTTATATACTGTAAGTAAATTATTGCTATGTTTGATAATGATAACATGGCCAGTCTCTGAGGTCCATTCGGCAAATATTACAGTTCCAGAGGACGCCGATTTAACAGGGGTGTCTTTGGGGACAGCGACATCGATACCATAATGTTTTTCGTTTACATTATATTCTGATGTGATATTTCCTTTTACAGGAGGGAATAATGAAAAATCTGTACTTGATTTTTCACTCTCAAATAAGCTATATTTATCTTCTTTAGACACTTCTTCTCGAAGTTGAATATCTTCTTCTGATGGGGTTAAGTCTACTTCTTCAGGGTTGAGTTTTTGAGATTGTATTGCAGAATCAATATCAAATTCTACCGTTGTAACATCACCGGTAAGTACCTTTCTGATGGATTTGTAATATTTTTGATTAATTGCAATCATGGACTCCAAAGAGTCTGTTGTAGCCACTAATTTAGTTGCTTTTAAGTTGAGTGATGTAGAAGAATACCCAGGTATATATTCTCTTAACGGAGTAAATGCAATTAAAAATGTAGTGCCTGCTACCAAAACTATCGAAGTGATCGTAACCAATACAAAAACGTTAAGCCTGTTTAGCTTAAAAGATATACGCTCCTCAAAAGTATCTTCATTAAGGATAACCAAACGATACTTATTAAGTAATTTTTTGGTAATTCTCTTTTGTTCTTTTTTCTTTTTAGCCATAAATATATATACCAAATATAGGGTATAAAAAGGGTGTTACTAATCGCAAATATACATATTCTTGTAATTAAAGAATATAACGTAATCGATTAATAAATCGTCTGGTGTTATCAAAAAAACATTTCTCTTCCTTGTTTTTAACAGTTTAAAAACGCTATTAATATTATTCTTACTAACTTTGCAGTCTAATAGTTATAGATCATGATGTCATTAAGTATATTTTTAGGAATGATTGGGCCGTGGCAAATTGCATTAATAGTTGCCATTGTATTGCTTTTGTTTGGAGGAAAAAAAATTCCAGAACTAATGAGAGGCCTGGGTAGTGGTATAAAAGAATTTAAGGATGCTTCTAAAGAAGATGAAGATCCTAAAATTGATGAGAAAAAATAATTTCTGTAATCAAATGTATACAAAAAAACCCAACTCAGATGAGTTGGGTTTTTTTGTAACCTTATTTTATCAATCGATAAGTGACAATTGAATTCTCTTTCTGCTTAAATCTACATCAATTACAGTTACCATGAGATGCTGATGTAAATGTACTATGGCATTTACATCACTTATATATTCGTTTGCTAATTTTGAGATGTGAATTAATCCGCTTTCTTTAACTCCAATATCTACGAAGCATCCAAAATTTGTAATATTATTTACAATGCCAGGTAGTTTCATCCCTGATCTTATATCTTCTATTGTCTTTACATTAGGATCAAATTCGAACACGGTTACTTTTTTTCTGGGATCCACACCTGGTTTTTCTAGTTCTTTCACAATGTCTGTTAGTGTAGGAAGTCCAACCTCATCGGTGATATAACTTTTCAGTTTGATCTTTTTTATAGCCTCTTTATTTCCAATCAAGTCTTCAAGTCCAACGCCTGCATCTTTAGCCATTTTTGAAACTAGCTTGTAACGCTCTGGGTGTACCGCAGAGTTGTCTAAAGGGTTTTGAGGGCTTGTAATTCGAAGAAATGCTGCTGCCTGTTCGTAGGCTTTGCCACCTAATCTTGGCACTTTTTTTAGTTCTTCTCTAGATTGCAAAGCTCCATTTTCTGATCTGTATGCGACAATATTTTCTGCAAGCTTTTCACCAATACCCGATACATAACTTAATAGAGGCACACTTGCTGTATTCACATTAATGCCCACACTATTTACACAACTCATCACTACGGTATCTAATTCATTTTTAAGTTTAGATTGATCTACATCATGCTGATATTGCCCTACTCCTATAGATTTTGGATCTATTTTTACAAGTTCGGCCAAAGGATCTGCCAATCGTCTACCAATAGAAACAGCTCCTCGTACAGTAACGTCATAGCTAGGAAACTCTGCTCTCGCGATTTTGGAAGCCGAATATACTGAGGCACCACTTTCGTTCACCATAAATACCTGAATCGGGTTCTCGAATGGAATTTTCTTGATAAAAGCTTCAGTTTCTCTGGCTGCTGTACCATTTCCTATGGCAATGGCTTCAACTTTGTATGCATTTACCAAAGAGCGTATTTTTTTAATCGCCGATGTGGTTTCTCTCTGCGGTGGGTGAGGATATATATTCTCGTTATGTAATAAATCTCCTTGTTTATCCAAACACACTACTTTACAACCCGATTTAAAACCTGGATCCAGAGCTAGTATTCTTTTTTGCCCTAAAGGTGAGGCTAGCAAAAGTTGCTTTAAGTTTTGTGCAAAAACTTTAATCGCGTTATCGTCAGCTTTTTCTTTAGCTTGATTTAGTACTTCTGTAGAAAGTGCAGGGGCTAATAATCGCTTGTACGCATCAGAAATAGCTAAAAACATATGATCCGTACAGGCCTCGACATTGGTTTTAATCGTTACATTATCGATAATGTCTAATGCATCATTTTCGGGTACTGTAATCTTAACTCTTACAATTTTTTCATTCTCGGCTCTTAAAATTGCCAGTAATCGATGCGATGGACATTTGTGCAAAGGTTCTTCCCATTCAAAATACTGTTGGTATTTTTGAGAATCTTCATCATCTTTTTTGGTTTTAATCACTGTTGATGCAATGGTTGCTTTACGCTGATACAACCTACGTAGTCTTTTTCTTATATTTTCGTCTTCATTAATCCATTCTGCAATAATATCTCTTGCTCCTTGCAATGCCAACTCTTCATTTATAATTGTGTGATTTAGATATTTTGAGGCAACAAAAGAAATTTCTTCTTCTTTTTGCAGCATAATAATCTTTGCCAAAGGCTCTAGGCCCTGTTCTCTGGCAACACTTGCTTTAGTTTTTCTCTTTTTCTTATATGGCAAATAAAGATCTTCAACCTGAGTTAATGTTTCTGCTGCTGCTATTTTTTTTTCTAATTCTGGAGTAAGTGCTTCTTGTTCTTTGATTGATGAAAGTACGCTTTCTTTTCTTTTTTGAAGGGTTTCAAAAGCTAGTTTGTATTTAACAATTTCACCTATAGCCACCTCATCCAGGTCGCCAGTCATCTCTTTACGATATCGTGCAATAAAAGGAATGGTCGCTCCATCGTCCAGCAGAGCAACAGTTTTTGTAATTTGCTTTTCAGAAACCGAAAGATGCTTAGCGATATAAGAAATAGTATTCATTTATTTATTTTTTGAATCGCTAAATATAATGCCAAAAAGAATTATTTATTTTATGGAAAAGAGAAAGTTTTCTACAAGTATTAGAAAAAGAAAAAACAGAGGTTCGGTTTTGTAAATAACACCTTCTTCTCCTCTAAATTGAATAAACTATCATACAACAATAGATCTCACATAGGTTTTACTACGTTTAGGATCAATCTTGTTATTGAAGCAATTTAGCAAAAAAAGACACTACTCAAACCTGATTGTCTTGATTATGGCTTCTAGTTCGAACATATTGTCTCTTTTATTGACAGACGGGGCAAATACAAAACCTTCTGCCACGAATAGCCTATTGTTTTTCTTGTCCTCTATAGCATAATTTACAAAAGGCCCAGACATAAACCTGTCTTTAATCTCCCAAGTTCCTTTGGTCTCAAAAGTAAATCGGCCGGCGAGTTTTGTTTCGTATAAGTAAGGAGCATAAGCCTCTTCGGTAATAAATTTGCTTTGCCCTGTTTCTCCGGCGGGGATTTTTAGTGTCCCGATAGAGTCTCTCATTTTAATAATACTGCTCACCGTATTAGAATCTTTAGAAATGGTGCCTAAAGGTAATTCGTAAAGTATAAGATTCATGCTCCCATGCGGAATGTCTTTTCGAATCCAGAAAAAATCGTCTTCTTCAAAAGCAATTCGATATGCAGAAGGTATATTAATCTCTACTCCTAGCTTTTCTTTTAGCTGTGGAATCCTCTCCAAAGATTTCTTGATTCTCGATTGTTTCTCTCGGGTTTCAATGTTTTTGAATTTTGAAACGATTGTTTCGTGATGTTCTTTGATCTGGGAAACAATTTCATTTTCAGTTCCAGAAAACACGGCACCTAATTGTGGAGTAGCATATTTATTCTCGAGTAGGTTAAAACCGCTTTTCTTTCCGTTTTTTATCAAAAGAAAGGTTCTGTTTTTTCGGGCCAAACCAGAAAATGCCTTGCTTGGCATTTGACGCATAGAAAACAAAGGTTCTATTTGAGGTAATCCCGGTACTTCAGCTCCAAAGTATTTACGAATAGAATCTCCTAAACTGCCTTTCCAGAGTTGGTTATCGATAACAACAGATAGTTCATTAATTTTACCTACAGATTGTGCCATAGCACCCTGAGGTTTTTTTTGGCTTTTATCTTTTTTTGTTTCTGTACAACTAAGTATGCAAAGCAAGCCAATAATGACAAGTGATAGTTTTTTCATAAAATGATATTTGCGGTTATGATTTTGAAAGCTTCAGTTTCATACCTGGTTTTATACCACTACCGCTAATATCGTTCCAATTTTTAAGATTTTCGACAGAAATGCCTTTAAATTTTTGTGAAATGCTCCATAAGGTATCTCCGGACTTTACGGTATACATTTCAGAACTACTTGTAACAGCCTTTGCTACTGCTGGTTTAGCTTGTTGTCGAGGTTTATCGACTACTGGCCTACGTGGATAAATCGTTAAGCGTTGGCCTATTCTAAGATTATTACTCCGTAATCCGTTCCATTTTTTAATACTACTTACTCTTACCCCATATCTTCTTGCAATTTTCCCTAAGTAATCACCACTACGCACCCGATATCGAATTCTATCATTGGCTTCATAATATTTAGGAAGAGGTTTTTCTCGTTTATCAAACTCTGCTTGTGCCAATGCATAAATCTTATCTTCATTGGCTACAAAAGGACCTATTTTATCCATAGGCAAACGAAGCACGTAGTCTTCATCTTTAATAAAGGGAATAATATCCAGTTTATAAGAGGGGTTTAAGAACTGTAATTCTTCAATATCAATATTCATATATTCTGAAACCTGATCTAAGGTGATCATTTGTTTAATGCGTATTGTATCGGTTTCAAAATATGCAAACTCTGGTACTCTGGGTTTAAAGTTATGCTTATCTGCATATTCAAAAATGTACATGGTGGCCAAAAAAGCGGGTAAATATCCTGCGGTTTCTCTAGGAAGATTATGTCTTATGTTCCAATAATTCGTTTTGCCACCGCTGCGTCTAATCGCTTTTGTAACGTTACCAGGTCCAGAATTATACGATGCCAATGCAAGATCCCAATCCCCAAATACTTTATAGAGATTAGATAGGTATTTGCATGCTGCTTTGGTCGCCATAATCGGATCCATACGTTCATCAACATAAGAGCTTACTTCTAATCCAAACATTTTACCAGTACCAAACATAAACTGCCATAATCCTGTTGCACCAACTCTGGATTTTGCTCTGGGTTTTAAGGCAGATTCTACAATAGCAAGATATTTTATCTCTAATGGAATATTCTGATTGTCTAATTCCTGCTCAAATAGTGGAAAGTAAAATTTACTAAGTGCCATCAATCGTTCGAGATGCTCATGGCGATTCTTAAGATAATTTTTAATTACACTTTCTAAAGAAGCATTATACTCTACATTGAAAGGAGTACGGGCATCTAATTCTTTTAATCTTGCTTTTAAAGTATCTGTAGGTAAGTCTACATATTCTACAGGTTCATAGGTTAGTTCGGTAACCGATTTATGAATGGTATCAAAAAGATTAGAATTGTACAATTCTTGTTTCCATAGAGAGTCTAGTTTTGACATCTTAGGATAATCATTTGCCAGATATAATACCGTATCTTTTACACTTGTTTTGGTAAGAATTGTTTCTTGAAGCTCTCCAGTAGTTCTAATGGTTTTTGTTGTATCAATTACCTGAACGGTATCTTGAGTTAGCGTCGGATTTTGATCGCTTGGATTCTCTTTATGCTTGTTTGGGTAATATGTTTCTTGCGCTAATAATGAAACTGAAACCAGTAGAAAAGAAAGAAATAGTGTGAAATTCTTGTTCATTGTATAAATGCGTTTACTTTTTTAGTTCTAGGAAATTCTTGAGGCTACTCGTGTTGTTTTTAACATGTTATCAACAACACTGCAGCGAAAATCGCATTTTTTTTCTAAAATCCAAAAGATCAATACGTTAAAAACGCAAAAAAACCGGTTTAAACTACCGGTTTTTTAAAATTCTTACAAAAAATATTGGTTTTCTTACAAAAATATTGGTTTTATTTAGTTTTCGATAGCCGCTATTCCTGGCAATGTTTTGCCTTCAAGACTTTCTAGCATTGCTCCTCCTCCTGTAGATACGTAACTTACTTTGTCACCAAAACCAAACTGTTTTACGGCAGCAACCGAGTCTCCTCCTCCAACAAGTGAAAATGCTCCGTTATCTGTTGCCTCAGCGATCGAATGTCCTAAAGCAATTGTGCCATTTGCAAAGTTTTCCATTTCAAAAACACCCAGAGGTCCGTTCCACAGGATTGTTTTTGATTCCAGAATAACACGATGAAAGTTTTTTAACGTCTCGGGGCCCGCATCTAATCCTTGCCAACCTTCTGGGATTGCATCAACATCGACCACCTTAGTGTTTGCGTTATTGTCAAAAGCATCAGCTCCTAATACATCAACAGGAAGGTGGATTTGTACTCCTTTTTCTGTAGCTTTCTTAAGTATTTCTAATGCCAACTCTTGCTTATCATCCTCGCATATAGAATCTCCTATCTTACCCCCTTGGGCTTTGATAAAGGTATAGGTCATACCCCCGCCAATAATCAGATGATCGATTTTGTCCAAAATATTTTCAATGATGGTAATTTTTGAAGATACTTTTGATCCCCCTAAAACAGCAGTAACCGGTTTTTCTCCGCTACGCAAAACTTTATCAATACTTTCTATTTCTTTTGCTAATAGGTTTCCAAAGCATTTGTTTTCAGGAAAAAACTGAGCGACAATTGTTGTTGAGGCATGTGCTCTGTGTGCCGTACCAAAAGCATCATTTACATAAATGTCTCCTAATTTTGATAATTGATTGGCAAACTCGATATCGCCAGCAGTTTCTGATGGATGAAACCTTAAGTTTTCTAATAACAACACTTCGCCAGAGTTTAAAGCACTAACAGCGTCTTCGGCTTCTTGACCAACACAGTTTTCTACAAACTTTACTTCAACACCAAGAACATCGGCTATTTCATCAACAATATGTCGTAAAGAAAACTCATCCTGTACTCCTTTTGGTCTTCCGAGATGAGACATTAACACAGCACTCCCCCCGTCTTCTAAAACTTTAATAATCGTTGGCTTTGCCGCCTGTATCCTTGTGTTGTCTGTTACCTTAAATTCTTCATTTAAGGGTACATTAAAATCTACTCGAATTAATGCCTTCTTGTTTTCAAAATTAAAATCGTTGATTGTTTTCACACGTTTAAATTTTAGTAATTATTTGGTAATAGGTTTATTATAAAATTGAGAATGCCTCTATCCACTACGTTCCCACATCAAATTTTTAAACAAAGCCTTTTGTACAGAAATTTTTAAAATGAATTGATGTTCGTTCTATACAGTTTCTAACTGTATTGATATTGAGCAAACGAAAATAATTCTATTTCATTAAAAATGTCGATAATACAGAGAAAAAATCTACGAAAACGATAGTAAATGTTTCAATTTTATGGATTCTCTAGAAAAAAAGCATCCCCGATAAAGAAATGATATCAAAAAATAGTGCCTTCTACCTCGTACTTCTTTTTATATTTGCTCATGCTTTTTTCAGAAATATTAGGATTAAAACACATAAAAAGTTATTTGACTACCAGTGCAGATCGCAAAAGAATACCTCATGCGCAGCTTTTTGTTGGTCCGAATGGAAGTGGTACATTACCAATGGCAATTGCTTATGCACAGTATATTTTATGCCAAAATCAAAATGGAGAAAATACTGATGGTACTCCGGCGTGCAACATAAAGTTTGACCATTTGGCACACCCAGATCTTCATTTTGTATATCCTGTAGCTGTTAACGATAAAGTAAAAAAGCATCCTACATCTGATCAATTTGCTGAAGAGTGGAGGGCTTTTGTTAAGGAAAATCCATACGGAAGCATTTTTGATTGGTATCTATCGTTAGGTGTTGAAAACAAACAGGGGCAAATCGGTGTGGATGAGGCGTTAGAAATTGTAAAAAAGCTTTCGCTGAAAAGTTATGAAGGAGGATATAAGGTGATGCTCATCTGGATGGCAGATAAAATGAATATTGCAGCTTCTAACAAGCTTCTCAAATTAATTGAAGAACCTCCAGAAAAAACCATTTTCATTCTCATTACCGAAGATGAAGAACATGTAATACAAACTATCAGATCCAGGTGCCAAGCGCTTCATTTTCCTCCATTAGGAGAACAGGTAATTAAAGAATCGCTTCAAAAATATGAAAATGTATCGCATAGTGATGCTTTAAAAATAGCACATCAGGCAAATGGAGATTATAGCAAAGCGCTGCACTTATTGCATCATGATGGTGGTGATGATCAGTTTGAAGACTGGTTTATACAATGGGTGCGCACAGCATTTAGAGCAAAAGGGAATAAATCGGCAGTTAATGATCTAATTACTTGGAGTGAATCTATCGCAGGAACTGGTAGAGAAACACAAAAAAAATTTTTAAAATACTGCCTTGATTTTTTTAGACAAGCCATGCTGCTAAATTATGGTGCCAAAGATCTGGTGTATTTGGAACCAAATACTGCAGGATTTAAGTTAGAAAAATTTGCTCCATTTGTTCATGGAGCAAATATCATGGATATCTGCAATGAATTACAGGATGCCGCCTATCATATCGAACGAAATGGTAATGCAAAAATCATTCTTACCGATTTATCCATCAAACTTACTCGTCTATTGCACAAAAAATCAAGCTAACCTTACATAAAAATTAAACTGTCTATGGATAATGTTATGACCCATATTGTTTCAATAACCATTTTATTATTTTTATTGATCACTTTCTTACAATCCGGAATTGACAAAATAGTCGACTGGAAAGGAAATCTAAACTGGTTAAGAGAACATTTTTCTGCAACGTTTATGGGTAAAATGGTTCCCCTGCTTCTTTCAATAGTTTTGGGTATAGAAATGCTTACCGCCCTTTGTTGTATCATGGGGATCTACTTTTTGATTACAGACGGCTCCCCTTTTTATAGCACACTAGCAATGTTTTTAGCCTGTTTAACGCTCTTAATGCTGCTTTTTGGACAACGAGTAGCAAAAGACTATCAAGGGGCGCTTACAATCACCTGTTACTTTATAGTAGCCATTTTTGGTTTGTATGTTATCACCCTATAAACGACTTTATTTTTTGCGCAAGAAAATACACTCTTCTTTGTTACAATTTTGATTGCTATCTGAATCTTCCTGACTGACATAAATATGTCGTCAATAAATGTATACTTAGCATGCTGAAAGGCCACTACATTTTTTCTTTTATCATCCTGAGTAGAATCGAAAGGGTACTGCAAAAAATCAACTTATTTGATAGTTTTAAGTACCTTATGATAGTTATATAGAATTCTAGTTGAATGAAAAAAGAGCTTCTTAAAGGTTAAGAAGCTCTTTTTTGTATTTATATTTTCATTTTATGTTAATAGGTACATCCACATTTACTTTGTCTACAACCAAAGTCTAACCCCAGGGTAATCATATGGGATCCTGCCGCTGTAGTTGGTTCTAGCACCTCATTTACATTTACCTGATATCCATAGGCTACATAAAAATTGGATTTTTTGATCCCTATCATAGGAGATACTGAAAGAGGTTTAAAATCTTGATCTACTAGTGATCTTAAACTAATTCCTGCCCAATAGTAATCTCCTCGATGCATTTTACGCACTTTTAGATTAATATCAGTTGTTGAACGGCCATCTCCAGAAAAATTCTGATACAAAATAGAGGGTTCTACTTCAATATCACTAAATCTGTGATAGAAAGTATAACCTGTATATAAATAATAGTTTTGTATTTGTGAAGGCTCTGTAGGGTTAAAATCATCAATTTGCTTCTGCAATAAGTTTACTGCGTTTGCGCTTAAAAAGAATCTTCCTATTCGATACAACATCGAAATATCGAAGTTAGAATCATTTACACTAATATCCGCCAATCCTGGATTAAATGGATTGTCTGGATCTCCATTACTAAACTCTGAAGTATCAATACCAAATTGAGTAAATTTATAGCTAATACCAAAAGATAGGTATTGGTTGTTATATTCGCTTAATGTTAAGTGATGGGCAAAAGATAATTGAATACCTCTTTGTGTAGTAAAACCATTCTGATCATTAAATAATATAGCTCCCACACCTGATCGGTCAGATATTCTACCGTCAATAGATAAAGATTGAGTTCCCGGCGAATCTTCAATACTTACCCATTGTTCAAAACCAGAAGCTCTAACCTGCCAACAGTCACCTATCCCAGCGTATGCAGAGGAAATTAAATATGGGTTGTCTGCAATATACTGGTTTTGTACAGGAGCAAAAAACTCCTGTGCAAAAGTGCAATAGCTTGCAAATAGGCTAAATATTATAATATATTTCTTCATCTAACATTTAAAATTACAGATCATTAACTTTTCTCTTTCTTTCTTAACCTTACAGTTTATAACTCACTTAGGGCTTATATATTATCTATATAATGTAAAGTGACCTGTAAACTCTCTATTGTCAACATCATTAAGGATTATTGTATACCAGTAATCTCCAGAAGGAAGTAGTTTTCCTTGATACATACCATCCCAACCTTGTTGATCTCCTTTAAATTCTGCGAGCATTCTACCATACCTGTCGAATACCATTACTTCCATATTTTCAAAGAAGAATGGATCATCTGCATTTGGTGTAATCTGTCTTGGATACCAGAAGCGATCGTCTGGATTACCGTTTGGATTGTCTGGTGTAAAGTAGTTAGGAATACGAATATTAATATACGTTAACCTCTGAACTACAATAGTTTCACACCCAGCAGCATCAACAACTCGTAATACATAATCTGCAGTTTCTCTTATTACAAAGATATTTCCAGCTAATTCTGTATAGTCTAACGGATCTAGATTATCAATGGTCATACCATCTTCTAATCTTGCAAAGTAGTATGCATAATTCGGTTCTCTATCAAACTGTCTTCCTCCTTCTACAATAATTTGATACTCATTAGGGTCCTGAGGGTTGTTTGTCATTTGCGCAACTGGAGTGCTAAGCGGAGTATATTCTAATACTTCTATCTCGCCTACACTTCTTCTACACATCTGGAACTCCATAAATCCTTCATACTCTCCTGGAGTCACTTCAAAAGTATTGTCCAGGCTGGTATTGTTCGCAGGGTTTGGTGTTCCGTTAATACCTTCAATGGTATAAATAACATCCAAAGTTCTTGTTAAAGAGTCAATATCAAAAGTTACAAAGTATCTTTCATCAGTAGTCATTACAGGATTTTCCGGATCACTGTAATCATATTCAGGACAAATCAAACTTTGAACTAAAGGAGCTTCGAGTCGTACTCCTGGAGTAATCTCAATATTAAACGCTCCCTGACAATTTGCACTATTCTGTGAATCTCTAATAAATAAGGTAGTTGTTCCACCTGGTAAATTATCGATAAACAAGTTTGTCGGGTCTGGAACTAATTGATAACTAACACCATCAATACTCCAGTAATATTCTGGACTAGCCGGTGGTAATGGTTGCAACCCTCCAGTTATTGATACTGTTGCAGTACCATTCATATCTCCTTCACAATCTTCTGGTGTTGTAGCAGTTATAATAGCTTCAATAGGAGCTGGCTCAATGATTTCTACATCTATTTCTTCTCTAGGGCACCCATTAAAATCTTCAACTTCTACACGGTAGATATCAGCTGGTAAATTTTCAAAAGTATGTTCTCCAGGCAAGTTATCAATGTCATCCTCTAAGAAGGTAAACACTGCATCACCGGCACTATTATATAATGAATAGAAATATGGTGCAGTACCTCCAACAGCAGTTACTCTAATACTACCATCGGTTTCTCCGTTACAAGAGATAGGCTCTTCAAAAACTTCTATAATAAACTCTGTTGGTTGACGTATTTCAAAATTTTGAACATCATCAACACAATCACCACTTGTTGTTGTATAGGTATAGGTTCCTGCTAATAAGTCTCCGAAGAAACTAGTAGTTTGTGTATTTCCAGAACCTATTGGTCCAGGCAACTCAACAGGGTTACCTAAGTAATCTGTACCTTCTACTCTATAGCCATAGCCGCCTAAACCTCCGGTTGCAACAGCATCTATAGAACCTGTTGGCTCACTAAAACACACAATAGAATCGTTGCTTAGATCCAGCGTTACCACTAATGGATCCGGGTTTCTGACCTGTATTGTGTTTGACGCATCAGAAACACACATATTACCATCTCTAACATAGAACTGATAATCTCCTGCCGGTAATCCTGCAAATATATCGCTAAGCTGGAATGTAATTGTGGTTCCTCCATCGCTACTAATACCAAACTCATAAGGCGCTCCAATACCACCTCCAGGAATCACCTGAATGTTATTAGGATTCGCCGTTAAACAGCTTATACCTGTAGGATTAACATCTATGGTTAACACTGGTGGTGTATCTATAATAACTGTTGTGGTAGCCTCACAAGTCAAATTATCAGAAACGGTAACAACGTAAGTTCCTGGTTTTAGATCTTCCCACATAAAGGTGTCAGTACCGTTATTTACAGCTGCATTTTGTGTGCCGTCAGGTAGTGTTAATGCAAAGAAATACGTTCCTGCACCTTGACCTCCGGTTACTCTAGCAGTGATTATTCCATCTTCACTATCAGAACAATCTAAAGTAATATTAGCGATTGGATCAAGTACCAAAGGAACTGGTGGTTGAATATTGATCGTGTCTGTTTGCTCACAACCTCTACTGTCTCTCACCCTAACAACATAGTCTATCCCTGCTGGTGCAACTCCTCCATCTAGTCCAAAATCTCCAAATCTTGGGTCGGTTCCAAAAGGCACTAATATTCCTCCTCCTGCATCTTCCAATTGGTATTCTAATGTACCGGTACCGCCACTCGCTACTGCTTCAATTAAAGCATCATCTCCTCCCGGAGCTGGTGGATTACAACTCTCATCACGTATTTGATTTGCCGTAACTGTGATTACAGGTGGTAAAGTAATTGCTTGTGTATTAGAATCTGCATCACAGAATGGTGTATTAGTAGCCGTTACAGTAACCACTATATTACCCGCTTCTAATCCAGGAATATTAAGTCCTATTGCCGGATCTGTGGTTGTGTCTCCCGCACCACTAACGATGGTACCTGTTGTTGTATTGGTAGCATCAAACGTATACGACCCTGTGTATCCTGTTACAATTAAATTAACTGATCCATCTGGTGGCGTTGTATTAAAACATGTAATATCATTCCCTAACGTAATTTCAGCTTCGATCGTATCGAACTCGGCTATATCATACGCAGGAGTATCAATAGTACAGGTTGTCGTTTGATCCGTAATCGTAAACACATACGAACCAACAGCTGGTAATGTAAAGATCGCAATCGTTTCTACCTCTGGGGTACCTAGATCATCTCCCGTACCTGCCGCAACAGTCTGAGTAACCGGTGTAGCCGTTCCTCCATTCTCTACAAAATCAAATGGACCCGTACCTCCAGTAATCGATACGATCACTGTCTCTGGGTTAGTACATGAAATAACACCTCCATTAACTGCAGAAGTATCTCTAGTTACCGTTGGATCTGTCATAATCGGGAAGTCCGGAACTACAACATTCAAGGTAGCAATTGCACAATTGTTCTCATCTATAACATCAATAGCATAGTTACCCGGTACCGGTGCAGTAATCTCATACTGAACACCTGCCGCAGTACCATCTGCATCAGCAACATCGGTCTCTGATCCTGATGATGATGGACCTGTATAAGATACATCATATGGAGCCGTTCCTCCTGTGATCGTTAAAGTAATCACTGGGAATACTCCATCATTCATCGCATCACATGCATATAGACTCTGTGATGGAACAACATTAAGTGCTGCCGCTGGCTCAGTAACTACTACCTGAATAGCTGGTGTATTTGTACATCCTTTATCTGAAGTAACTACAATATCATAAGTACCTGCTGGTAAATTTTCAAATAACGGATTCGCCTGTGCTGGTCTAGTTAAAGGACCTGCCGTAATCTCATAAGTATATGGTGGATTGTCATCTGCCGAAGGATCTAATTCAACTAAAATTGATCCGTCATTTCCTCCATTACAATTAACTGGTGTTGGTCTTCCTGTTGGAATTGGATCTAAGAATGTAGGCACTGTAATTTCAACTGTAGCTGTACAACCTGGTGCTGTATTAATAGCACTATCGGTCACTTCCACTCTATAATCTCCCGGGAAGATACCATCTGTACCTGCGACAGTACTACTAAATGTAAGTTGATTTGCCCCCGGACCTGCTGTTTGAGTAACTCCTGCAATAGAAGTGCCTGTGCCGGCATCAACCAAATCAAAAGTGAAATTACCAGGGTTCGTTGCAAAATCAGAACCTCCGGTTACGGTTGCTATAATAGTAGCATCGTTATCTCTACACGTTGGTTCGGTAATTGTAGCAGTAACAGATAATTCTGGGAATACTGTAATCGTTTCTGGAGTCGAAGGACATCCATTTTCATCAAAAGCAACTACCGTATAAGTGCCCGGCCCACTGACTGTAAAGTCTATCGTAGCCGTATTTGGACCTGTAGATGTACCTGCAACCTGAGCCCCACCATCCAAAGCGAAGGTTAATGTTCCTGCTCCCGGTGGAATTACCACATTGCTTGTAGCTGTTACGGTAAATGTATAGTTATTGTCAAATGTACACGCATCGTCCACAAAGGCATCAATAGTATTAATTACTGGTGCTGGGGTAAATGGTGGTATTGTGATTTGCTCTGGAGTAATACATCCATTAGCATCTCGTACAAAAACTACCCAATCTAAACTCACTCCAGGATCTAAACTAAACGTATTCGTCTCTGGGAATGCGCCTGGTGTAGGTGGTGGTGGACCAGGAACTAATGTTCCTGCTGCAAAAGCAAACTCATATGGTGTAACTCCTCCATCAGCAATCATTGTAACTGTTGAAAGTGGTGTGTTACAATTCGGGAACGTTGCATCATCTAAAGCTAGTGTTAATGGTTCTGGTTCTGTAATGGTTACTGTATTAGAATCATCATCACAGAATGGTGTTGCTGTAGCTGTAACTGTTACAACAATATCTCCAGCTCCTAAACCTGAAATTGTAATTGGTCCAGCAGCAGTATCTTCACCTGTACTATTCACCGTTGCTCCACTAGTTGTATTTGTGGCAACATAATCATAAGTACCTGTATATCCAGTCACTGTTAACGTAACTTCTCCTGTGGTGTCACCATTACATCCTACATTGGTTAATGGAGCTATGGTAGCTTCGATCGTATCGAACTCGGCTATATCATACGCAGGAGTATCAATAGTACAGGTTGTCGTTTGATCCGTAATCGTAAACACATACGAACCAACAGCTGGTAATGTAAAGATCGCAATCGTTTCTACCTCTGGGGTACCTAGA
Organism: uncultured Aquimarina sp.; assembly: GCA_947497175.1. Lineage (GTDB taxonomy): Bacteria > Bacteroidota > Bacteroidia > Flavobacteriales > Flavobacteriaceae > Aquimarina. The sequence continues at coordinate 812,732 of CANMFM010000004.1, forward strand.
TCATCTCCCGTACCTGCCGCAACAGTCTGAGTAACCGGTGTAGCCGTTCCTCCATTCTCTACAAAATCAAATGGACCCGTACCTCCAGTAATCGATACGATCACTGTCTCTGGGTTAGTACATGAAATAACACCTCCATTAACTGCAGAAGTATCTCTAGTTACCGTTGGATCTGTCATAATCGGGAAGTCCGGAACTACAACATTCAAGGTAGCAATTGCACAATTGTTCTCATCTATAACATCAATAGCATAGTTACCCGGTACCGGTGCAGTAATCTCATACTGAACACCTGCCGCAGTACCATCTGCATCAGCAACATCGGTCTCTGATCCTGATGATGATGGACCTGTATAAGATACATCATATGGAGCCGTTCCTACTGTGATCGTTAAAGTAATCACTGGGAATACTCCATCATTCATCGCATCACATGCATATAGACTCTGTGATGGAACAACATTAAGTGCTGCCGCTGGCTCAGTAACTACTACCTGAATAGCTGGTGTATTTGTACATCCTTTATCTGAAGTAACTACAATATCATAAGTACCTGCTGGTAAATTTTCAAATAACGGATTCGCCTGTGCTGGTCTAGTTAAAGGACCTGCCGTAATCTCATAAGTATATGGTGGATTGTCATCTGCCGAAGGATCTAATTCAACTAAAATTGATCCGTCATTTCCTCCATTACAATTAACTGGTGTTGGTCTTCCTGTTGGAATTGGATCTAAGAATGTAGGCACTGTAATTTCAACTGTAGCTGTACAACCTGGTGCTGTATTAATAGCACTATCGGTCACTTCCACTCTATAATCTCCCGGGAAGATACCATCTGTACCTGCGACAGTACTACTAAATGTAAGTTGATTTGCCCCCGGACCTGCTGTTTGAGTAACTCCTGCAATAGAAGTGCCTGTGCCGGCATCAACCAAATCAAAAGTGAAATTACCAGGGTTCGTTGCAAAATCAGAACCTCCGGTTACGGTTGCTATAATAGTAGCATCGTTATCTCTACACGTTGGTTCGGTAATTGTAGCAGTAACAGATAATTCTGGGAATACTGTAATCGTTTCTGGAGTCGAAGGACATCCATTTTCATCAAAAGCAACTACCGTATAAGTGCCCGGCCCACTGACTGTAAAGTCTATCGTAGCCGTATTTGGACCTGTAGATGTACCTGCAACCTGAGCCCCACCATCCAAAGCGAAGGTTAATGTTCCTGCTCCCGGTGGAATTACCACATTGCTTGTAGCTGTTACGGTAAATGTATAGTTATTGTCAAATGTACACGCATCGTCCACAAAGGCATCAATAGTATTAATTACTGGTGCTGGGGTAAATGGTGGTATTGTGATCTCTCTAGACACCACACAATCATTAGCATCCTCAACAAAGATTACCCAAGTAGTGCTAGTTGTAGGGTCTAAATCGAAAGTATTTGTAAGTGGATACACTCCAGGGTCTGGTTGTGGAGCTGCACCTGCAACTGCTGCAAAACTATAAGGGGCAACTCCTCCGTTAGCATCCATAGTAACCGTTGAAAGTGGTGTGTTACAGTTTGTAGCTGTAGCGTTAACAAATGCCAATGTTAGTGGTGTTGCTGGTTGTGTAATTCTAAATGGCGCAGCATCAGTACATGGTATTGCAGCACCACTAGTCTCTACTACTCTTACGAAATAATTACCTTCTCCTAAACCTCCAGCAGTCGCTGTAAATACAGGAGATGTTAAGGTCCCTGAAATTGTAGTTGAAACCCCTGTGTCTGAATTAAATATTTCCCAATCTACAGTGGTTGCAGAAGTAGTAACCGTAAAAGTTACTTCTCCATTAGTATCTCCAAAACAATTTGCTGGATCTGTGTTATCAATCACTACATCAAAACCTGGAGGATTTACTACAGGAACAGCTTCAAAATATCTACATCCTGATGCGGTATCAATAATCTCAAAAACATAAGGAGTACCATAATCTAAACCTGTAAATTCATGTCGTGTTTCATTTCCAAAAGCATTAGGAAGCGGAGCAGAAACTCCTCCTAACTCTCCATTTAAAGCTTCATAAGGAGGTATGGTGGATGTCGGTGGACTCGTTCTAAATTCATTTATTAAAAATGGACCCTCTCCTCCTGTCACTGTGATCTGATACGTTGCTCCTGAAGAACAATCTGTAGGGACCGGAGTGGCATCAAAATCTAAATCAAAAGGTGGTTGCGCTACCGCAAATGGCCCCACCTGATTACTACATCCATCAGATCCTACAATATTAACAAAGTAAGATCCCGCATCTAAGTTATCAAATGTTGGTCCTGTACCCACAGCTAGGTTTTGTGGGTTTGTAGTTGTTCTTGTATTTTGTGTTAAATCATTATTTAGTAAAATATATGTATAATCTGTTATTCCAGCAGAACCACCAGTTGCAGCATTTAACACGATTGTACCGGTAATGTTTGTAGAACAATCAATATCAATAATATTATCAATTGTAGCCGTAATCTGTGGGGATTCAGTTACCGTTTCTGTAATTGTAGCACTTAAACATTCTTTTGCATCTCTAATCTCGAAATCATAAGATCCCGCCGCTAAATTTGAGAAAGTAAGGTTTGAAGTAAAAGTACCGGCTGGTAATATTCTAGCTTCAAAAGGACCTTCACCAGCGGTAGGTGTTATTGTTATTGATCCCGTAGACTCACCAAAACAAAGTACCGGTGTAGCCGCTGTCGTTGCTGTAGGTGTAACCGTAGGATTAACAGTTATTGGAGCTGATAAAGCTGTACAACCTTCTCCATCCGTTACTCTAATTTCATAATTACCTGCCGCATTAATAGATGCAGGTGAAGTTACTCCACTGCTAAATACTGTACTGGTACCCGCTAGTAATATATCAAAAGTATAGGTGCTATCTCCTCCCGTTGCACTAAAACTAACTGTAGCATCTGGAGATGCAGAACAGTCTAGATCTTTCGTAAGATTAGCAGTCACTGTTAACTCTGGATTAATCGTAAAGCTAATCACTGCTGATGTACATGTACTTGCCGTATTCGTTACCGTGACATCATAATTCCCTGGTGAAAGATTCGGAATCTCAAAAGTAGTAGCGTTTGGAGCCGGTGGTGATGCTAAGAAGGTAACCGCAACTGGTGCTCCTCCATTCAAACTATAAGTAAATGGACCTACTGGTGTTTCTGTTGGTGTAATAACAATCCACTGCGTAGCAGGATCTGCTGGTGTATAACACTCATCTCCTCCATCATTTAACGCTAGTGTAGGTGGACCCGTAACTGGTACGATAACCTGGTCATCAAACTCACAAGCTAGTGCAGGATCACTGTTGTCTCGTACAAAAACAGTATAGGTAGCAGGTGCTAAACCGCTAAACACATTGCTGCTCTGGTAAGCCACAATAACTCCTGTACCTGCAGCATCTCTTAACTCATATTGGTAACCGCCTCGTCCACCTACAGCCGTAACCGTGATGGTTCCTGTTGGATTACCACAATCTGCCTCATCAACGGCAGCCGTAAAACTCAATGCTGTTGTAGGCTCTGTAATATCTACAGTAGCAGTATCCGTACAGTTTCCTGATGCTAAACTAGTATCAGTTACTGTAATTGTATACGTTCCCGCAACTAATGGTGTTCCTGCGGTTCCTACTAAGTTTACTGTAGGAGTAGCAACACCTGTTGCACTAAATATAACGGTAGTAGCTGGTGCTGGACCTGTTACTGTATAATCAAATGATGTACTATTAGCTACTGTAAACGATAACTCTCCATCATTGTCGCCAACACAAGTAACCGGTCGGTCTTGTGTGGCACTTGTGATTTCTATCTCTGGAACTGCTGTCCCTGCAAATGTACCCGTGTTGGTACATTCGTTATCACTTCGTCTTGCTGTAACTGTATACGAAATACCGTTAGTAAACGTATAATTAGTCGTAGTACTAAATGCTGTAGTACCCGTACCCGCAGATCCAGTCGCAGGATCTGGTGTAATACTAAATTCATAAACCGTCGGAGCTGTCAGTACAGGTAATGCTGAAACAACAACATCTACCGTCTGATTAGTACAATCCTGATCACCCGGAGTAATCGAAACGCTATCAACTTCTAATCGTGGGTCTATAGTAATCGGAAAACTTTCTACACAAGTCCCGCCAACGTTACGAATATAAACCGTAAACGAACCATCTCCCGCAAAATCTATCTCGAATGGAATCGCTCCTACTGGCGTAAATGGACCCGCAGGGTTTAAACTAAACTCGTATGTACCTGAACCTCCAGTAATCGCTATAACCTGTGCCTGAGCTCCAGGAGTAGCAGTACAACTTAATAACCTGAAATCATCATCAATAGTAGCGGTGATCGCTCCAGGTGGCGTAAGTGATATTGGGCCTAGTGATAATTCACAACCAAATTGATCTCTTACTATAACATTGTGTGCTACTGAAGCATCTACACCATTAAACGTATTGCTAGTAGCAGCAATAGGTCCAACGGTTACCTCATTAGCCGTTCCTTGATCTAATACATAAGTAAATGGACCCTCACCAGCGGTAAGTGTAACCGTAATACCTCCTGTATCTGTTGAACAGATAGGTTGTATAGGTGCAAGGCTCCCTGCTAATGCTTCATATGGTGTTACTATAAATGGAGCTGACGATGCCGTACAGTTTTCACCATCGGTAACACGTATTGTATAAGTATCTGGTGTATTAATTGATGCCACTGAAGTCACATTTGCACTAAAAACGCCTCCTCCAGAATCGATAATATCAAATGTATAAGTACCATCACCTCCTGTGGCACTAAACTCTACGGTTGCATCTGCTGTAGGAGCACACGTAAGATCTTTCGTAAGATTAGCAGTCACTGTTAACTCTGGATTAATCGTAAAGCTAATCACTGCTGATGTACATGTACTTGCCGTATTCGTTACCGTGACATCATAATTCCCTGGTGAAAGATTCGGAATCTCAAAAGTAGTAGCGTTTGGAGCCGGTGGTGATGCTAAGAAGGTAACCGCAACTGGTGCTCCTCCATTCAAACTATAAGTAAATGGACCTACTGGTGTTTCTGTTGGTGTAATAACAATCCACTGCGTAGCAGGATCTGCTGGTGTATAACACTCATCTCCTCCATCATTTAACGCTAGTGTAGGTGGACCCGTAACTGGTACGATAACCTGGTCATCAAACTCACAAGCTAGTGCAGGATCACTGTTGTCTCGTACAAAAACAGTATAGGTAGCAGGTGCTAAACCGCTAAACACATTGCTGCTCTGGTAAGCCACAATAACTCCTGTACCTGCAGCATCTCTTAACTCATATTGGTAACCGCCTCGTCCACCTACAGCCGTAACCGTGATGGTTCCTGTTGGATTACCACAATCTGCCTCATCAACGGCAGCCGTAAAACTCAATGCTGTTGTAGGCTCTGTAATATCTACAGTAGCAGTATCCGTACAGTTTCCTGATGCTAAACTAGTATCAGTTACTGTAATTGTATACGTTCCCGCAACTAATGGTGTTCCTGCGGTTCCTACTAAGTTTACTGTAGGAGTAGCAACACCTGTTGCACTAAATATAACGGTAGTAGCTGGTGCTGGACCTGTTACTGTATAATCAAATGATGTACTATTAGCTACTGTAAACGATAACTCTCCATCATTGTCGCCAACACAAGTAACCGGTCGGTCTTGTGTGGCACTTGTGATTTCTATCTCTGGAACTGCTGTCCCTGCAAATGTACCCGTGTTGGTACATTCGTTATCACTTCGTCTTGCTGTAACTGTATACGAAATACCGTTAGTAAACGTATAATTAGTCGTAGTACTAAATGCTGTAGTACCCGTACCCGCAGATCCAGTCGCAGGGTCTGGCGTAATACTAAATTCATAAATTGTAGGTGCGGTAAGTGCCGGTAAAGCAGAAACAACGACATCCACAGTTTGGTTTGCACAATTCTGATTACCCGGAGTAATCGAAACGCTATCAACTTCTAATCGTGGGTCTATAGTAATCGGGAAACTCTCAACACAAGTTCCGGCCTGATCTCTTATATACAAGGTAAAAGAACCTGATGTAGCAAAATCAATCTCAAAAGGAATTGCTCCAACTGCCGTAAATGGCCCCGCAGGATTTAAACTCCATTCATAACTACCAGATCCTCCTGAAATTGCAGTAATTTGTGCTTGTGCATCTGGTGTAGCTGTACAACTCAATAATCTAAAATCGTCATCAATGGTAGCTACAATTGCACCTGGAGTTGTAAATGTTACGTCAGGAGTCACTGTAAAATCACATCCGAATTGATCTTCAACGGTAACCGTATGAGACACATTTGGATCAACATTGTTAAATGTTTCGGTTGTATTATTGCTTGGGCCAATGCGAACTTCAGATGGCGTACCTCCATTTAAAATATAAGTAAACGGTCCTTCGGCAAAACCAGCAGTAATATCTACTCGAATGGCCCCCAGATCGCTGTTACACGTTGGGTTTATTGGGGTAGCAGTTGCCTCGACTGGCACATAATCTGTTACATTTACAGAGCCTGCAAACACCACACAATTGGTAGCATTATCAGAAACATATACCGGATAATTACCAGCAGCAGTAGCTCTAAATCTATATGTAGTACCTGCTTCTGGTAAAAGATTCGTTCCCAGAAAATCCATCTGATCATTAAATGCAAAGCTTGGTGGGGTTCCTGTCCCTCCGGTAACGATTACTTCGTAAATAGCTATATCACGATCTGGATCAAATGGTGGTGCCGATGGGTCAAAATCTGGATGTGTTGGATCATTAAGATTTGGATTCGGCTGATAGTCAGGGTTACAACGTAGGTCTTCTATCAAGGCAATTGTTGCCGAAAACGTTGCTGCAGGATCTATTGTTATAGTAAAAGGTTCTGAACAACTACCATCGGCAGAAATTACCTGTACATCATAAGTGTCTGGATTAAGACCATTAAATGTATGGTTAGGAAGTGTTGTAGGCCCTTCAGAATCATTAAATGTTCCTGTTGTACTATTGATAGTATATGTATAATTAATCTGAGAGTCAGTAACTGTTATTTCTATTCGACCCTGATCACCCGGACACAAGGGAGAAAAAGCCTGAACATTTTCATTAGCATCTAATTCATCTAAGAATACGGTATCCTGAAAAATACATGCCGTTGGAAGCCCCCCTATTTGACGAACATTAACAGCATATGTACCTACTTGTGTTAAACCATTAAACTCTGCCGAAGCCTGATATGCTGTGGTCGCTCCAGAAGGTAGAACTAATTGATATTCGTATTGATTTGATGAATTCTGAACTCTTAATGTACCTGGGTTACCACAAATGATTTGTTCAACAACCACAAGGTCCGGGTCAAAATTGTTTTGAAATGCATTAAAATAAAAAGGTATAGTACAATTACTATCGAATGTAGCGTTAATTCTATACTCTCCTGCTTGAGAAAGTGTAAAATTAATCCCTGTACCTACCGTAACCCATTCGGGTTCACAAGCTGCATCAGTTGTAGGACAATTCTCATCTCTAGTAACTGAAGAACAAGCTGCCGGGTCTAATCGTTGCCACTCAATTGCCGTTGCAGTAGTAAATCCAGAATCAATATCTAATGTTGTCCCTGCTCCACATAAGAATATTTCAGGCAATTCCTCACCTGTTACTGTACACGTTCTCACATTACCATTAACATTGGGGTTCGTGCCCAAACCACCGGCAATGTTAATCAGAGGGTTATCTACTGTATTAAAAGCATCAACTTCAAAAGTTTCGACACCATCCTGACATCCTGGTGCTCCTGTTTTTGTTACCTGATAAATTCCTCCAACGGTAACATCAAGGCTTTGATTAGTTCCTATAACCACGCCTGGATTAGCGGTGTTTTCCCAAGAATAATTCGTAAATCCGGCACCTGCTGTAAGAGTTAAGGACCCGGTACAAATAAATGCTGGTTGTGATTCGCTAAAACAAATACCGTCATTAACTAAAACATTTGATGATCCTACGACATCAAATCGACACGCATCCTGTTCGAGTATACTTTCTTCTCCAGATTTTGTAATACCGGATTCGACTCCTGTATATGTAGAAATTGCAACATTGTTGATTTGATTAGAACATGCGTCTCGTAAATCGGCACAAGTAGCTACTACTTCTACTCCAAAACGCACTGTATGGATTCCTCCGTTACGAACAATTAGGTTGTCATTGATTGTAATATCAATTTGTCTATTGCCTGCTGCGGGAGTTGCGGTTATTCCTGGGTTACTTGTTGTAATACTACCTAGTGTAAAATCTACATTAGCAGGCAGTACATCTCGAATAGTAGCCGCAGTAATATCTTCGTTACCCTGGTTCTCTATAGTAAGTTCATAAAACAGTTGATCGGCAAAATTTACCGGATCTCCTGTGATATCAATTCCGTTTACATCTAATACTCTTTTGGTTACTGTCAGTTCTGGTTCAATAACTTCTATTTGAAAAGAACTAAAAAACACACTATAAGCATCCCCGGCAGAAGTAGTGGTAAACTGTGCAGAGGTTTGGTTGTTTCCGATAACTGTATTTCCCGGGTTTGGAATGTCAAAAATGTCGGCATCAAAACCAAGTGTATTTTCTGAAGCCGGATTTCTGGTTGTTACATAGTTACCATCTACTGTAATCGAACTATCAAAAAAGTTACCCGCTGGATTTGCAGGAGACGTAAAAATATCGGTTTGTGTACCACCAGTGTTTCGTACCTGAAATACATCACCAGTAAATGGTTGATCACCTTCTAGGGTTGCAATTGCATATCGTGCACGAACAGGAAGCGGCGCTGGTAACGTTTCAAAATTTGAATAATCAAATGTTCTTGCTGGATCTCCAGGGGCGATTACCAAATATCCATTGGTAGTACTAATATATTTAGCCGATAACTGAGGGTCTTCATAGGCTACCACCAATACCCAACCACCAGAAATACCGTTTGAGTTTAATGGTGCTTTACCAATAGAGGCTCGCATATCTGCTACAGTATACTCCCCTTGGGGATCTGCTAAGCCTTGAAGAATACTTGTCACATCAGCATAACATACATAAGGTATATCAATTGCTGCATTATTAGAAGGGTTTGTTGCTGTGTTGCGGTACCCATCATAAATTACTTGTGTTTGCGTAGCTGGAATTGTTGTATAACCAGCCTGGCTTTCATGTCGTATTTTTATCGTTCTAAAATCCGGTCTATTATCTGGCAAGGGTAATCCCGTATATATAGCATCATCATCACTATCTAAATCCCCAAAATATGACGCAGCCCAGTATAAGCCTGCGTAGGCAATTCTCTCACATTGTGCGGCTGCAGGTGGCCTAATATCTAAAGTAGCACTACTAGAACTAAATGTACTTGCATCACCATCAACATCTATATAGCCAAATGTTCTCCTAAAACTAGAGTCATTATAACTGTTGTTCCAACAACGGCCATCATAATCATCATTAGGCGAATAGGCAACACCTAAGGTCGTCCTACAATCAGAATTTCTTAAGTTTTGATTTAAACCAACGATACTGTTGGCTATAATTTTAAGTTCACCATTGATTCTTAGTGTACTATTAGGTACCGTATCAAAAGCTACCTGCGCATTAATATTGCTTATGTTACTGGCGATTAAAAACAACATCGCCAATACAATTTTGATGTGTATTTTGGTTTTCATAAGCTGAGTATTTAGTGTTTTATTTTGGGTCATTCTGGTTATTGTATTTTCAAGATATAAAGATCTCCGTTATACGAATTATTCACATTTGAGAATAAACTCTGTTTAGCTTCATCAAGACTATCAAATCTCTTCAGGTATACGTATATATAGTTATCTTTTGGATTTCTAAAATACTCTGGTTGTAGCCCTTGAGATTTTAATTTCTCCATTCCTCTTTCAAAATAATTTTCTCTCTTGAAAATATTAGTAATTAAATAGTATCCGTTTTCAATATTGTGCCCTCCGATATAGGATAGGGTCTCAGTTAGTACTGTGTCGTCTTTAACTGTATCTGTTATCAGTCTTGTTTCTTGTAATAACTTTTTGTATGACTCTACTCTACTTTTAGCAATATGTAATATCCACATATCTCCATAATATCTATTGTCAATACTGCTTAAGTACTTTTGAACCGCTTCATCCTTATTAGAATAGCTTTCTATTGAAACATACTGGAACTGATTTTCAGGATTGAGAATAATCTGTGAATCATTAAATCCTAAATCCTTTAATGTGCTGGTAAACTTATTAGCATACTCGCCGCCTTTAAACACGTTTCCGATCAGGTAATAGCCTTCTGGATAGCCTGGTATAAACTTAGTCGCTATCTGGGCTTCTGGTCTGGTTGCATCTGCAAATTTTATGAATCTGTTATTAGCCGTAAGTTTTTTAGAACTTGTTGGGTCAGCACTTTTCGCTTCATCGGCATCATCATCCATACTTACAAGAGATTCTAATAATTTACTGAATTCACGCTTATCCACATTTAAGCTAGTGGTTAATAGCGAGTCTCGACGTGCAAATATCTTGTTAGAAATTCGGCTATTATTATCTAATTCTTTTTTGATTTCGTCTAAACCTTCTTCTTTGTCTTGCGTAGCAGCAGCAGCGGCAGCTTCTTGTCTTTTTCTTTCTTCCTCGGCTAATCTTGCAGCCTCAGCCTCAGCAGCTAAACGTTGCTCCTCGGCTAGACGCGCGGCTTCAGCTTCAGCGGCTAATCGTTGCTCCTCGGCTAATCTTGCAGCCTCAGCCTCAGCGGCTAATCGTTGCTCTTCGGCCAGACGTGCGGCTTCAGCTTCTTGTCTTAATCGCTCTTCTTCAGCTAATCTTGCAGCTTCAGCCTCAGCGGCTAATCGCTCTTCTTCAGCTAATCTTGCGGCTTCAGCTTCTTTGGTTGCTACTGTTGTTTCCAGTTCTGACAACAGGCTTTGTTTATCTGCCTGAGGAAGAATCTCACTTGCACGCACTATATCAGCCTGGCTTTTCAATTCATTGACTCCTCCATTAGCAATTACAGCCCTCGTTGCTTCTATTAACTCTTGAATTTTACGTGCTTCTTCGGCTTGTCGCGCAGCTTCAGCTTCAGCGGCTAAACGTTGCTCCTCGGCTAATCTTGCGGCTTCAGCTTCTTGTCTTAATCGCTCTTCTTCGGCTAATCTTGCAGCTTCAGCCTCGGCAGCTAGACGTTGTTCTTCAGCTAAACGCGCAGCTTCAGCTTCAGCGGCTAAACGTTGTTCCTCGGCTAATCTTGCGGCTTCGGCTTCTTGTCTTAATCGCTCTTCTTCAGCTTGTCGTGCGGCTTCAGCCTCGGCTTCTTTAGCCGCTATTGCAGCATCTATTTCAGACAGAATACCTTCTTGGTCTTCAGTAGGTATAAATGCGCTTGATCTTATTAATTCTGCCTGGCTTCTTAGTGCTTCTACACTACCGTCTTTGATTACCGTTTTAGTTGATGTCAATAGTTTTTCGCTCTTTAGCTTATTCTCTTGCTCTACACGTTCTACATCTCTTTGTGCCGCAAGGCGTTCCTGCTCAGCCTTTCTCTCAGTTTCTATGCGCTCGGTTTCTCTTTGCGCAGCCAAACGCTCTTCTTCAGCTTTTTTCTCGGCAGCTATGCGCTCACTTTCTCTTTGCGCAGCCAAACGCTCTTCTTCAGCTTGTTTCTGTGCTTCTTCGATTTCTAATTGTTTCTGTGCTGCCAATTTTGCTTCTTCTTCAGCCTGTTCTTTAGCTGCTTCGGCTTCTCGTATAGCTTCTTCAGCAGCAATTCTTTCTTCTTCAGTTTTTTGTCCTGCTGCTTCTTGTTCAGCCAATTCTTGCTGTAATTTCTTTTCAGCGGCTAAACGCTCTTCTTCGGCTTGCTTTTCGGCCATTTCTGCCTCGAGCTTCATTTGGGCTCTTAAACGTTCTTCTTCTTCGGCTTGCTTATTAAGTAATTTTACTTCTTCTTCACGTTGTAGTTCGAGTTCTCTTGCGGCTTTTGCTTCTTCAGATTTCGCTTCAGCAATAGACCTTTCTAACTCGCTCATTGCTTTTTGAGCATCGCTTTGAGACTCTCCTTGATCATCTTGTAGTTCTCTGATGATCTTATTTTGTTCAAGAATTTCTTTTTTCAGCCTTCTAATTTCAGAATCTCTTGCCTCATATGCTTTTTGTGTTGAAGATTTTGTTCCGCTACTTCTTCTCCTTCTTGGTCTTTCAGTTTCAAAATTATAGGCTAAACCTACTTCGTGAGTAGCACCAAAATCGCTGGTATCACCAAGTCCCATTTCATAAGTATATCCAATGGAGACGTTTGAGTTAATGTTTCCGCCGATACCCAAAGAAACTCCATAAAAGCTATTGTATCCGGCTTGTGCCCATCCTAATTCTGGTAATTCTACAATAACGTTACCTCCATATCTGAGGCTAGAGTCAGTTTCTAATTGTGTGTCAGAGTCAAATTCTGGGAGCATAGTGGCATAAAGCATCCCTCGAATGGTCTTATCCGATCTTCTTTCTAAGTTTCTGGTATACATCACATGACCATTAAAGGCCATGTTGTCTGTTAATAACTCACTACCTGTTAAATTATATGCGGCCAAATTAATAACAGAGACTCCAACGTCAAATTCAGAATAATTAAAGTTAATCCCTGGTGTTAATACAAAAACAGAACTGTTTTGATAGTTAAGAATTACTTCGTCAGATACGACTATTTGACCATTATTTAATGTGTTTTGTGCGGCGTCTATGTTAGATTTTATAGCGCTTTGCGAATACGACAAATTCATCCCAAAAGTAAGATTCATGTCTCGGTCTAATTCTACATTGTATGAATAATTGGCTGTTCCTCCAAAATATCTGTAAATCCCTTCATTCTGCTGGTGTAGTCCTATAGAAACCCCCATTCTTTCGTCAAAATTGGAGGTGTAATTAATTAAATATGTTTGTGGATTGTCGTTAAAGCCGGCCCATTGAATTTTGCTGTACACATTGATCGACTTTTTATTTTCTCGTACTAATGAAAAGGTTGGGTTAAAGTAAAAGCGATTATATTTTACCAAATTATGTGTAGGGATATCTGTGGGGAGTACTCCAAAAGTGGTAGCATTCTCCTCTTGTCCTTTGGCAAGGTTAAAGGACAAACATATTATTAATAAAAGTAATCTTCTGACCATAAATTTATCTCATTACCGTTATCGAACCCTTTCTGACTACGGAATTATTTTTTGTTATTATATAGTAATATATAGGACTTTTGCCTCCGGACTTTGAACTTGTTAGCGGCCAATCGTCTTGGTAATTAACGGTTTTAAAATCAATTCCTCCGTTCAAATCATATATAGTTACTTCTACATCTTGTTGTCTTGACAATGAATCAGGCAACACCCAGTTGTCATTTTGTCCAGCGCTTCTAAAAGGAGTCACGACATTCGGGATTAAATCTGACACTCCAGGAGTATCAGATATTGTAATCGGTTGCGAGTCAATTACACAATCCAACAACGTTATTCTTACAAAATATTGTCCAACTGTATCAATTTCAATGGTGCTGGTGCCTTGTCCTCCAACAATATTTACGTTATTTTGTGCTAATTGGTTTTCACCATTCACAATAATGAACCACTCATAGGTATACGTTGAGCTTTGCGGTACACTTAGGGTAATTGTGCTTCCTGGGGGTAGAAATGATAGTGATGGTGTAATTTGAACTCCTTCAGAAAGCAGTTCTACCGTTAATTCGTTTGATACTGCAGTGTCAAACGAAGAATCCCCACTAAGCGTTACTTCTAATGTATACGTTTGACCAATATTTGCTCCGGTTATAGGAAAAGTACTTTCTGTAACGCCAGTAGATTGGCCTTCCAAAAACCATTCAAAATCAAAGAACGAATATTGTTCTAAAGTGATAGGTACTTCTTCTCCTGTTGCTGCTATTCCAAAAAGATTTTCTAATCCTAGATTACCAGAGTCGTCCTCGCAACTTAATAGTGTTGTAATCACAGCCCTAAATCCTACAGGTTCAAATATTTCGGTTGTGGCAGTAAGCGTGTCCATACAAGAATCATTTGCAAATACACTTGCCACATAAACGCCTGGGTCAGATACTTCAATAGACAAAGCTCTCGAATCTGTTATCGGGAGCTCTGCTTGAAAACTTATGCCATTTCTAAACCACTGAACCGTACTGCCCGAAGGGGGGGCGTTTGTCGTTATTTCCAGGGTTATAGTGGGTTGTGTGGGTAATATCATTAATTGTGGAGGGGGCTGTGTAAGAATATCTGATCCCAGATTTATCACCTCCACAGGATCGGTTGTAATTGCACATGTGGGTGTTCCTATCACCGTGACAGTGTAGATTCCTGCAAAATTGCTTTCGGGCAAAATAGCTGTAGGTCCCGTAAACTCAGGAACGAGTTCTCCGTCTCTAAACCATTCGTATGTAAATCCCGGGTCGGTTACACTAGTGGTTAATATTTTAACATCGCTCGGACAAAATTGTTGTGGAGAAGATTCATTAATTCTTACGGTAGAGTTATTAAAGTCAATAACCTCAACCTGTGCGGTATCAAAATTGAAATCACCATTACAGCTTCCAAAGTTAACCTGAACCACATACGTTCCTGTTTGATCAACGTTTTCTAACGTGGGTCCAGACTCTCCGGAAATTACAGAACCATTACGCGTCCAAATATACTCTGGAAAATTATCGGGTAATGCGGTTAACGTAGCTGATTCTCCTTCACACAAAGCCACGGTGTTTGCTTCTATATTTGCTCCCGTTAGTGTAACACCTTGTGAAAAGTCGAAAAAGTAAATCGCATTGCCTTCGTTAACTTCACTTAAAATATCACCACTATTATCAGAAGGAATTGCCCTTACCCTTAAGCCATAATTTTCTCCTGCTAGGTCTTTGGGAACCTCAAAAGAAGGGAAGATAATATCTCCTCCAGGTGGAATCGCTGTAGAAATTGTAAATCTTGACAGTTCTGTAGCGGGATCGGCAAAAATACCATCTGCATCAGATAATTCTAAAACAAACTCTGTCCCTGCGGTAAAAAGAATATTTGCCTGTGCTTCTGCCTCTCTGTTGGGTGTGTTTTGATTTACACAAAGTCTTTTGATAACAGTAGTTGTGCCTCCAAGAGAAAATAAAGGTTCAGATATATCTTGAGCACTGCTCTTTGAAGAAAAAAATAAGAACACTGCAATGATAGCAAACGACGATATGAGGTTAAGTTTATTCTTCATAAATCACACTTAAAATTAAGGTGAATATTCCATATTAACTTTGCGATTTGGGGCGCTTGTTAATAATGTTGTTAATATATTTTTTACCAAGTCATAAAATTATAAATTAAATGTTTATATCAAACTAAAATTTAAGTTTTTTTTGTAATAATTTTCTGACTATCTGTGGTTTGCCTAAATTTTAGCTAACCTAAAACATTATTTTAAAACATTTCAATATACATAAAATTTTGTTAATCAATCTGTTGTAGGAGATTAAAAAATTAATAGCTCTGCAAAAAAAGGGTGAAAAATTTTGTTGTTTTTGACAAAAACAGCAGGGTAAATAAGACAAAAAGGGTAAAAAACATGCTCTATTTTTTATTTTGAACTGTAGGGAAAAGCTTATAAAAAAGCAGTTTTTTCCGACGAAGTGTCTCAAAAAGCAATAGTTTTTAGTCACTAGAAGACAAAAAAACTAACTAATTTAATAGCGAAAAAAAAGCTTCTATTGTGAAAAAAATGAATATAAAAAAACCCTCATTTTATGGATAAATAAGGGTTTAAAATTTAATAAGAAAAAAACTACTCTTTTGTCTCTGTGGCGGTAGTGTCTTCTCCACCATTTAATTCTTTAAGAATAGTATCGGTAAGATTTAATTCTTCCTTTCCATATAAAATGTTACTCGCTTCAGTATCACCATAAATATAGGTGTATCCATTTTTCTTACCGTAGTCTTCGATGTAACTTTTAACTTTACTAATGATAGAATCAATTTCTGCTTGACTTCCCTGTTGGATTTCTTGCATTTTGGCTTGCTGTTCTCTTTGTAGCGTTTGTTGCTTGCCCATTAATTCTTGTTCCTTTTTCTCTCTATTGGTTTTAGACATCGATTTCATGATATTTTGATACCCTTGTACCTCTATCTGAAATTGTTTCGCTTTTTCTTCTAGCTCTGCTCTAACTTCATTATTACGCTTGGTCCATTTTTCTTGTGCTTCTTTCATTTCTTTATATTCAGAAACAACTTTTGTGTTATTTACATAACCGGTTTTTACATTTTGTTGATTACATGAGGTTAAAATTAAACCTGAGATTGCAATCCATAAAAATTTTCTCATTTTTCAAAAATTTAGTTCTGGGCAAAAATATCAAAGTTCATGTGATGTTGTTCATTATAAATTGTCAAAATAATTAAATATAAGAAAAAACAATAATAAAAATAGTTTTAATAATTAAAAACTATTAAAAATAAAGCAAAATAAGATCTTTTTAACGTGTTTTACAAAAAGACGGTAGAAAACCTTGTTTCAAACTCAAAAATAAAAGGAAACGGCTTTAAAATAAGAAATACTATTTTTTTAAGACATAAATATGAGAAGAATACTCAGTAGTTCGCCTTCCTTGCACATTAGACCATAAACCAATCCAAAAAGCCTTGATAAAGTTCATTTTTCCTGTTTTGTATTTTTCGGACAAAAGCGACACGTAAAATGAATCAAATTTCATAGGAATTATTTTTTGTAAAGATAAGTGATGCTCTTCAAAAACTTTTTGAATCGCTCCTTTAGAAAAATGCCAAAGATGTCTTGGTACATCATAAGCTGCCCAAAACGACTTATAATATGTTGCGTCGTAAGATTTGAAGTTAGGAACCGCAATTATTAAATGCCCGCCAGGTCTTAAAAGTCTATTTAACTCGTTGATTTGAAATTTTAAATCTGGCACGTGTTCTAAAACGTGCCACATGGTAATTATATCAAATGTTTCAGACTTTATACTTTTTGTTTCGGATTCTAAAATGACACCTTTTTGTTCTGCCAAACTCTTTGCTTGCCGATTAGGTTCGACACCTTTGGTTTTCCAATTCGATTTTTGTGCAACAGCTAAAAAATCTCCGGTACCTGCTCCTATATCCAAAAGATCACCAGGCTCTTTATTAATTTTGGTCATTAATTTCACTTTTTTCTTCAGTGAATATTGTTTTACCAGGTGATATACTTTCTCAAACAAGGATCGTCTTGAGTCTGTATGGGAAATATAATCTTCACTTTCGTAATACCTGGCCAAATCAGCATCAATAGGTTTTGGAGATGTTATTAACATATCATATACTGTATCATGAAGCAACTCAAATGTTTCTCCAGATACGCTATGATCTTTGCAGGTTGTAAAAACATTTAGGTTTTGATTTCTATTCATTCTTATCTATAAAACGTTTAAACGCCGGTTCTGTTAACTATTATTTTGTTTCAAATATTAAGGTTATACAGCTACATGTTCCACGTGGAACTACTTTTTTGTGGCATCATAAACTTCTACACCTAGTAAGGCTCCCAGTTTTTGAGCTTTTTCTATAGCATTCTCGTAGCGGTATGTTTTATACACGGTAAAATACTTATTTCCTTTAAACAACCGAATTACAATTGCGTTGTTTCTCGTTTTTGTACCCAGTGCTGAAACTGTACCCCATTCGTTATCTTGTTTAAAAGAAGCTGAGAAAACAGAAATATAATCAGGACGATCTAACGTAATTCTTTGCTTCCATATAATCAATCCTAACATTTTAAAATGCTTATAACTTTTGAAGTTCTTTGTTATTTCGTAAGAAACAGAATACCCAAATAATACTAAACCGATTAATACCATCGTAATAATTTGCGACCATGGACTTTCCTTGTTTAGCATTACATAAAATGCAAACACCAGAATTAAAACTCCAAGGATTAGAATTTTTTGTGGTTTTGGCTGTTTAAAAAGCATTTTCTCCATTATCTGCCCATATAAACTAAAAGCACAGAAATATCACTTGGAGAAACCCCACTAATTCTTGACGCTTGAGAAATGGTGGCGGGTCTTATTTTCGACATTTTCTCACAGGCTTCAAATGACAATGATTTAAGTTTTGTATAATCGAAGTCTTTAGGGATTTTAATATTCTCTAGTCTATTAAGTTTATCCGCATTATTTTTTTCTTTTTCTATATATCCAGAATATTTTACTTGAATTTCTGTTTGCTCTAAAACTTCTTTATCAAGATTATGTTCTTTTATATATCCTTCAACTTTTTCAAAATTTCGGATATCACCAAGATCAATTTGAGGCCTTGAAAACAATTTAAACATTTTTCCACTCTGCTTAATTGGCGAAGAATTTTTAGACTCTAAAACAGGATTTGCTTCTTCTGGAGAAACACTAGTCTCTTTGAAAAACTGAACAAAAGCATTTGCCTTTTTTTCCTTTTCATCCATTCTTTTTAACCTGTCTTCTGAAGCCAATCCAATTTTATATGACATTGGTGTCAATCTGAAATCTGCATTATCTTGTCGTAACAATGTTCTATACTCTGCTCTGGATGTAAACATTCGATAAGGCTCTTCTGTACCTTTAGTAATCAAGTCATCGATCAACACCCCTATATATGCTTCGCTTCTTTTTAAAATAAAAGACTCTTGTTCTTTTACTTTTAGTGCAGCGTTTATTCCAGCCATTAAACCTTGAGAAGCTGCTTCTTCATATCCTGTAGTTCCATTAATTTGTCCAGCAAAAAACAAACCGGAAACCAATTTGGTTTCTAGTGTGTGCGTTAATTGAGTTGGTGGAAAATAATCATATTCGATTGCATATCCAGGCCTAAAAAACTTTACATCTTCAAACCCAACCACAGATTTTAGTGCTTTAAATTGAACATCTTCAGGCAGAGACGTTGAAAAACCATTTACATAAACCTCTACTGTATTCCATCCTTCAGGCTCTACAAAAAGTTGATGCCTGTCTTTATCTGCAAACCGATTAATTTTATCTTCTATTGATGGGCAATATCGCGGACCAATACTTTTGATTCTTCCATTAAACATTGGCGAACGATCAAAACCTTCTCTAAGCAAGTCATGAACTTCAGAAGAAGTGTATGTCATATGACAAGACCTTTGTTCTTTGAGCGGTTCTGTTAAGTTTGTGTAACTAAATTTTTCAGGGTTGTCATCTCCGGGTTGTTCTATCATTTTAGAATAATCTAAAGACCTTCCGTCTACCCTTGGAGGTGTTCCTGTTTTCATTCTTCCAGAATCAAATCCCAAATCGACTAACTGTTCTGTGATTCCGGTTGCCGCTTTTTCTCCAGCTCTTCCGCCTCCAAATTGTTTCTCTCCTATATGGATTAATCCGTTCAAAAAAGTTCCATTTGTAAGCACAACTGTTTTTCCTTTTATCTCTAAACCCAGCGAAGTTCTAATTCCTCTTATCCGATCCTTTTCGACTATAAGACCACTAACCATTTCTTGATAAAAATCAACATTTGGGGTTTGTTCTAAAAGCAATCTCCACTCTTCTGCGAATCGCATTCTGTCGCTTTGAACCCTTGGACTCCACATTGCGGGTCCTTTAGATTTGTTCAACATTTTAAATTGTATTGCAGTACGATCACTAACAATACCACTATATCCGCCTAAGGCATCTATTTCTCTTACTATCTGCCCTTTTGCTATACCTCCCATGGCCGGATTGCAGCTCATTTGGGCTATATTTTGTAAATTCATTGTAACCAATAATGTGCTGCAGCCCAAATTAGCAGCAGACGCCGCTGCTTCACTTCCTGCGTGGCCGGCACCAACCACAATAACATCATACTCTTTTTCAAACATAATTTCCTAATTACTGTTCCACGTGGAACATGAATTTTTTACATTATTTTTGTTCCACGTGGAACAACATCTTGATATCGTCTTGCTATTGTTCCACGTGGAACAGTTCAAGCTTTTCGTTTTCTTTATTCCTCATGAGTACTTTCTCTTCTGTGGTTTTGTCTTTGTATCCACAAAAATGTAATACACCATGAACCATGACTCTTCTAATTTCCTCGTCAAATGAAATCCTGAATACATCTGCATTTTCTGCAACTCTTTCTGTAGAGATAAAAATGTCTCCACTCAATTCATTGCCTATAGTGTTGTCAAAACTTATTATGTCTGTATAGGTGTCGTGTTGTAAAAACTCTTGGTTGATCTTAAGTAAATACTCATCATCACAAAAGATGTAGTTGATCTCACCTATGGTCTTTTTTTCGGATGCTATAACACCCTTGATCCATACCGATAATTTATCCTCTTCTAACTGAACACCGTTAGATTCGTAAAAAAAATTAATCATTGTTCTTTTTGAAATACTCCTGTACTTTTCGTTTGTAATTTTGGCGCAAAGGTAATACTTGTCTATTTAATATTTCAGTAGTATTGAAATATTGTTTAGCTTTCTCTAATCTGATCTTCGATGTGTTTTCAAAATCGTTTTGATTTGTCTTGCTCTCCCTCTTCTCCTCTTCACCCTGTTCTAGTGTGGCGTCTTCAAGTTTTAAAAGTTCATGCTTCAATTCTAACATCTTGCCAAGCGTTCTTTTATTAAATCCTTTTTCTAATAACTCACCTTCTACCTCTTCCATTTTCTTTAGTAAGTTCTCTCCTAAACCACTTCCTTTTTTTTCTCTACTAATTCTATCTGCTAATGCATTACGTAATTCCTGTTGCTGCTTAAAAATTTCATAAAGCTCACCGTTGAGATCCTCACGCTGCTGCTCAGACTCACCGTTTTTTCCATTGTTTTTTCCGCCTTTGCTTTGTCCTTTTTGTCCTTGTTCTTTACCTTCCTTTTGTTCCCCTTTGTTTCCTTCTTTTTGTTCACCTTCTTGCTGACCCTTTTTTTCTCCTTTCTCTGTTCCCTCTTCCATCTTATCATTTAGCTCTTCTTGCTTTTTAATAATATCCGGCAACTGAAACTCGTTTGATCCTCCTTTTCCTTTTCCAGAAGCCGACATACTGTTCTGCATTTGATCCAAACTTCTGCTTAATAAATAGGCCAAATCATTTGATCCTGTAACAGTATATTGTTGGTTTGCCGAACCCTGTACAACTTGATTTTCTGCCAATCGCTCTAACGACTTGTCTATATTAAACTCTATATCGGTAAGTTTTTTGGTAACATCCTCCGTTATCTGTGGGGTTCTTAAAGCCAAGGCATAAAGACTGTCGTCTATGTGAATGAAGTTTTCTCTTAACACACTTTGCCTTTTTAATTTAGTTGAATATGAAGGATTATCGATATCAATATTTTTGAACTCTTTCATAAGACCCTCTTGCTCTATAGAAAAACTGACCAAATTATCCAATACCTGCCTTAACATTTCCATATCCTCCTGCTGTTGCTCACCTCCTGCCATTTCCATTTGCATTTTCATTCCTTCACTCATTTGCTTCATTTTTTGTGCAGCGCTCTTTTGGTTCTTTTGGGCCGTAGATTTATTTTGTTTTTCTAAGTTTTCTGTAGCTTTTTCTTGTTCATTTTTAATTGCATTTTCATCTTCCTTTTCCTGATCAATACTCATGGGTTTCTTAAGATCATTATTTTGCTTCCTAAGCTCCTCCATTTCTTTTTGGAAATCTTTAAATTCCTTGTTTAGCTTCTCCTGTTGTTCTCTTGTGTTTTCTTCATCCTTGTTTGATAACTCTTCCTGTTTTTTCGCTAAATCATTAAGCTTGTCTGCGAGTTTTTCATGTTTTTCTATTACATAATATCTTTTGGTTAACTCTAAAAGCTGCTCAAGGTTTTTCTTAATGTTCTTGTTCTCTTTTCCTAATTCTTCAAGTTTCTTTGTTAACTCTTCTTTCTGTATCTTATCAGCCAATTTCTCTATTTCATCTAAAAGTCCTTCATTTTTTTTGAGTCTTTCTTCATTTCTTTCTAGCCGTTCCTTGAGGGCGTCTTTAAAAGGTTCTTCCTCCTTCTTTTCAAATTGATCCAGATTTTCTTTCAACTTTTTAGAGAAATCCTGCATCATTTTCTCCTGCTGTTTCTGGCGATTCAAAAAATCCTCTAACTTTTTTTTATCATTAAAATCCAGTTGCTTTTTCTCCTTTTGTAACTTACTTAAACTCTTTAATTCTTGCTCTTGCTCTTTAAATTTATCAAGAGATTTGTTTAATCCCGAAATCGTTTCATTCTGTCTTTGTAAGAGCTTATCCTCCATTTCTTCTATCGTCAATTTTCTAAAATCATAAACCTGACTTTTTGTGCTTTTATAATTGTGTATTCTATCATTATCGCACACCTCAAAATAAAATTCATAATCTATACCATTTTCTAAATTAAGAGTATCAGGAAAAGCATATATAAACTCGTCAAACAGCGCATCGTTAACAGGTAGTTCTTTAACAAATTTATTTCGAGGGTTTTTTTGGTCATAATACACCAGTTGCAATTTTCTCAACCCATAATCGTCACTAACTCTTCCAAAGAAATATATCGTTTGATTATCGACCGAATCCTTTTCTGATTTCAGATTCATTTCTGGATACTGATCTCTAATTACACGTAAATTAAAAGACACATTATCATAATTTTTAACGTTACTATTTGAGGTTGTGATCTCATAATCCAAGTCAGCATACACGTTTTTTTTGTAAGAAAATTCTGTATCTTTCTGAATTAGAGATACAACAGTATCCTTTGTCTTAAACTCAACTTTATTGGTGTTTCTAGTGGTAACCGACCATGTGACTTTTGTTCCTTCCGGAACTATAGCGTTACCAGAACTTTTTACAACTTCATCATTTTTCTTTGTATGAGGAGGATAATCCAAATTCATTTCAAAATCTAATAAAGCCGGTACCGGAACAACATCTAGTTGATAAGGTTTTGAGTTAACATCATTGGCACTTATGATAAACTCTACAGGCTTTTTAGGTTTTATAAATACATACTCGAACTCCCCTACACCCGTATTCTTTAAAAAATACACTTCATCATTATAATTAATTGTTGCATTGTCAGGAGAAACGTCTCCAGCTGTTCTTACCTTAAGCACGAAATCTTTATTTTCAAAGGCATTAAGGTCATTATTGACAATAAAAAATTGAAAAGGCGCTGGTGGTTCATATGCTACCTTATAATTTACAACCCTCTCATAGCTATTCGAAATCCAACTCGTCTTATTAAATACAAATAAGACCAAAAATATAGTTATCGGTATTGCGGCGTATTTGAGGTATTTCACATTTCTCTTAAAATTTATTGCCAACCTAAACGGCACTGGCTTTAAGTCCTTAGATTTCTGTTCTATACTGGCCAGCAACAAAGAAGAAGACTCTTTGTTTTCCCTTAATTGAAGAAGATTTAGCAACTTGTCGTTAACTTCTGGAAAATGAGCACCAATTATAGTTGATGCTTTTTTATAGTCGATACCATTTGTTAAACGAAACAACTTAGCAAGTGGCATCACAATAAATCGCAGAAACAAACCAGCTTCTACTATAACAAAAAGCCAAAACAGTAGGGTTCTTCCTCCACTACTAAGCCATAAAAAGTTCTCAATAAGTAGAATGATTAAAAAATACAATACGCCTATAGCAAAAAACAAAATGGCTCCTCGTATTAATTCATTAACATAATACTTGTGTATAAATTGCTGAAGTTTTCTTTTTATCAACTCAAAATGATCCATTTCCAAAACCCTTTTTTTTGATTAACCTATAAAACTACAATTTTATTTCCAATGGGATTGTTATATTTATTATAATTCAAGGGGTTGCGCCTCAAGAGTTTATTAAAAATTAATTGGTTATCTAATATTATCATTTCAATAGCTTCAGGAAGATCGTATCTTTGTTGTCAATTTTTAAACCATTCAGCGTTAAACACACAATCATGACAAAAGACATTAGGGTACGTTTTGCGCCCAGTCCAACAGGGCCTTTACACATAGGAGGAGTACGAACAGCACTGTTTAATTATCTTTTTGCAAAAAAACATAACGGTACTTTTGTACTGAGAATTGAAGATACTGATCAAAACAGATATGTAGAAGGAGCTGAAGAGTATATTAAAAATGCATTAGATTGGTGTGCAATACCGTTTGATGAAGGTCCTGGTAAAGATGGTGGATTTGGTCCTTACAGACAAAGTGAACGCAAACATTTATATAAACAATACGCTGACCAACTGATTAAAAACGGACATGCGTATTATGCATTTGACACTGCAGAAGCTTTAGAGGCTCACAGAAAAGATCACGAAGCAAAAGGAAAAACATTTATTTATAATTGGCATAATAGAGAAAAATTAACCAACTCATTATCTTTATCTGAGCAAGAAGTTCAAAGCAGATTAAGCTCTGGTAATCCGTTTGTAATTCGATTCAAATCTCCAAAAGATGAAACCTTACATCTTGTAGATGAAATTAGGGGCGCAATACAAATAGACACCAACATCCTCGATGATAAAATACTATTTAAAAGCGATGGAATGCCAACCTATCATCTTGCCAATATAGTTGATGACCACTTAATGAAAATCACTCATGTTATTCGCGGTGAAGAATGGCTACCCTCGCTCGCCTTGCATATTTTATTGTATCGCGCTCTTGGTTGGGATGCTCCTAGTTTTTCTCATTTGCCTTTATTATTAAAACCTGTTGGTAAAGGAAAGCTAAGTAAACGAGATGGTGATAAAATGGGATTTCCAGTCTTTCCACTACAATGGATAGATCCAAAAACCAACGATGTTTCTTCTGGATATAAAGAAGATGGGTATCTATCTGAAGCCGTTATCAATATGTTAGCCTTTTTAGGTTGGAACCCGGGAACAGAACAAGAATTATTTACCTTGGAAGAATTGATAAAAGAATTTGATTTAAAACGGGTACATAAAGCAGGGGCCAAATTTGACCCAGAAAAAACGAAATGGTTTCAACAACAACACCTACAAAGGATAGACAACAAACATCTAGCACAACTGTTTAGTGAAATACTACGTGACAAAAACATAAATACAGCATTACATGTCGAAAAAGTGGTTGAAACTGTAAAAGAACGCGCAACTTTTGTTAAAGATCTATGGGATCTTAGCCAGTTCTACTTTATAGCTCCTAACCATTATGATGAAAAAGCTGTAAAAAAAGCGTGGAAAGAAGATACACCTAACCTAATGCATGAACTCACCCGTATACTTAATGATATTACAAATTTTTCTGCAGATAATGTCTCGGCCATTGTAAAAGGTTGGATTACCGGAAAAGAAATTGGATTTGGTAAAATTATGATGCCCCTTCGTATCGCTCTGGTTGGGTCACTTCAAGGGCCGGATTTATTTGAAATTGCAAGCTTAATCGGTAAAGAAGAAACCATACGAAGAATTGAAGATGCTATAGAAAAAAATTAATATATCAAATAATTTAGAATTCAAAAAACCGCTATTTTCTTTCATAGCGGTTTTTTAGTGTTACAAAATTAAATTGTAACATTTGCTAAAGATTAACAACTAATACTATACTAAGATTTCTAAAATTACGACTATGGGAAAACAGTTTAAAGTATTGAAAATATCAAGTGCGTGGTCACTAGAAAAACTAAGACAGAAACTGGAAGATACGTTGAATAATGTCTCTAAAAATGGTTGGGAGATCGTAAATGTATCTTTTTTAGATAATACATATACTGTATTTGTAACAATTTCAAAATAAAAGAACTTATTCATCATTTATTAGTAAATTCAAAATAAAAAATCATTAACACTAAAAACAAAATATTATGGGATTCTATTTAGTACCATTGCTCATCTTCGGATTTATTATTCTAGTTTCCGGAATATTTACTGTGAAACAACAAACCTCTGCCGTTGTAGAGCGTTTTGGTAAGTTCTTAAGTTTCCGCAATTCGGGTTTACATTTTAAAATTCCTGTATTTGACCGTATCGCAGGGAGAATAAACCTAAAAATTCAACAGCTCGATGTGCTTGTTGAAACCAAGACAAAAGACGATGTTTTTGTACGATTGAAAATCTCTGTACAGTTTCAAGTCATTAAAGAAAAGGTTTATGATGCTTTCTACAAACTAGAGAATCCACATGATCAAATAACCTCTTATGTTTTTGATGTGGTTCGGGCAGAGGTTCCAAAAATGAAATTAGATGATGTTTTTGAGCGTAAAGATGATATCGCTATTGCTGTTAAACAAGAACTTAATGAAGCTATGGTAAACTATGGTTATGATATTATTAAAACATTAGTGACCGATATAGATCCCGACCTGCAAGTGAAAGAAGCCATGAACAGAATTAATGCTGCTGAGCGCGAAAAAGTTGCGGCAGAGTATGAAGCTGAAGCTGAGCGAATCAAAATTGTAGCTAAGGCAAGAGCCGAAGCTGAAAGTAAAAGATTGCAAGGACAAGGTATTGCAGACCAACGTAGAGAAATTGCAAGAGGCCTTGAAGAAAGTGTGGATGTTCTAAATAATGTTGGAATAAACTCCCAAGAAGCCTCGGCTCTAATTGTTGTAACACAACATTATGATACCTTACAGTCTATTGGAGAAGAAACCAACAGCAATTTAATTTTATTACCTAACTCGCCACAAGCCGGAAGTGATATGCTAAATAATATGATTGCTTCATTTACAGCTTCAAATCAAATTGGAGAAGAAATGAAAAAGCAAAATCTCAAAAAAGGTCTCGGTAGAAAAAAACCAGGAACAGAATAATAACAAAAACTAAAAAAACTAAACCTGATCAATAAAAGTTGATCAGGTTTTCTGTTTTTAAAAACTTTGAAACATAAAAACTCTGTTTTTTATCCAAAACACAAAATTAAGCGCTTTTTAGCCCTTTATTTTAAATTAATACCAGATAACACCATGTTTTATTTTTAAGCTCTTAAAATTTACATAAAAACATGGTTTTTAATAATTAAAACTTATTGTTAAATAATATTTATAAGTAATATTTATAATCTAAATACGTATCTTTACACAAAAATTAAACCCCATGAAAAATTACTTATTACTCTTCCTATTTATTACAGGAAGTGTTTTCTCACAAAACATTGACACCCTTAAAAAATATGCACTTAGGGATGCTAAAGCAACTTCTCAAGCTTCAATTGATAGAAATTTGAGTACTATACTTAAATATACACATCCAAGTATTTTTAAAAAATATGGTGAAAAGAAGTTAATGGACACCATGGATGAAATATTTAGAACTATGGATGCTCAAAATATAAAAATTATCAGTTCGGAGATAGACGAAGTTACCGATATAAGAAAAGAAGATAAAGAGTTCAGATGTTTAGTTAAAAACACCATTAAAATGAGTTTTAGTGGCCGATCCGTTACTCTAAAGAGTTCTTTATTCGGTTTTTATGATAAAAAGAAAGAACAATGGTATTTTGTTGAATCTAATAAACTTCTGGATGATCCCGAAACTATGCAGATATTTAAGAAATTTGAAACAAATATCGACATCCCTTTAGACGAACATATCGCTGATAACTAAGTATAAAACCCCTCAACGTATTGCATTGAGGGGTTTTTTTATTCTTATGGTATAGGTTACTTATAAACTATATTTTGATGCCAGCAGGGTGGCCTCTGCCTTTAATAGTTCATTTTTGTCGTCTAATGCCTTGTATACAAAATCTTTTGCAGCTTCATTTGGTTTTAGTTTCTTGTTCTCCAAAATAACCCCTAAGGCAATCATTGTAGAAATACGGGTGCCTACTTTTTTGATTGCTGTTTCAAATAATGGTTCCAGTTCATCAAGTTCAACTTTTGTCGCGGCCTGTTGAATCTTTATTTTAAGAGCGTCTCTCTTATCTTCAGGCATGTTTGTATACTTCTTCCCTGCCCGTTTAATTTCTTCTATTGGAGATACCTGAATTTGATTATTTTGTTGTTGTTTGTTTGTTGTTTGAAGATTATTCTCTGGTTTTTGCTTCGCCCACGTATCTCTTAAACCTACAGTTTTATTAAAGACCAACCTCTCAGATGTACTATCCGGATCCACATTAAAATATCCAAGTCTTTGAAATTGAAATTGTTCTAGTGGTTTTACATCTTTAAAACTTGGCTCAACGTAACCGGTTATTATTTTCAAAGAATCTGGATTTATAAATTCCATAAAATCTTTTTCTTTATGGCCATCTGGTGCTTCATCATTAAATAACCGGTCATACACCCTAACTTCTGCAGAAATAGCGTGTGATACAGATACCCAGTGTAAGGTACCTTTTACGTTACGCTTCGATGCCTCGGTTCCGCTACCAGATCTACTTTCTGGATCATAAGTACAATGAATTTCGGTGATAGTGCCCTGATCATCTTTTATTACACTTTCACCCTTAATTATATAGGCATTTTTTAAACGAACTTCTTTCCCTAATGTTAACCTAAAGAATTTTCTTCCAGCCTCTTCTTTAAAATCTTCTCTTTCTATATATAATTCACCAGAAAAAGGTATGTTTCTGGTTCCTGCGCTTTCATCTTCAGGATTATTCTCTGCTTCTAACCATTCTTCTTCTCCTTTGGGATAATTAGTAATGACTAATCTCACAGGGTCCAACACCGCCATAACTCTTGGAGCTGTTTTATTAAGATCTTCGCGAACACAAAATTCTAACAACGATACATCGATTACATTTTCTCGTTTGGCAACTCCAACTGTTTCTACAAACTTGCGTATGGATGCTGGGGTATATCCTCTTCTTTTTAATCCAGAAATTGTTGGCATTCTTGGATCATCCCATCCTGAAACGATATTCTCTTCAACGAGCTTTAGTAATTTTCGTTTACTCATTATCGTATAACTCAAATTAAGTCGCGCAAATTCTCTTTGCTTTGGTCGTATTTGATCGGTATATATCTGATCCAAAAACCAATTATACAGTTTTCTATGAGGCTTAAATTCTAGGGAACATAGGGAGTGCGAAACATGTTCTATATAATCACTTTCTCCGTGTGTCCAATCATACATTGGATAAACACACCAATCGTCTCCCGTTCTGTGATGTGATCTTTTTAATATTCTATACATTAGTGGATCACGCATTAACATGTTTGGATCTGCCATGTCGATTTTGGCTCTGACTACATGAGCCCCTTCATCAAACTCTCCTTCTTTCATTCTTCGAAATAAATCCAGATTTTCTTCAACGGATCGATCTCTATATGGGCTGTTTTTTCCGGGTTCTGTAGTGGTTCCCTTCTGCTCTGCTATAGCTTCTGCTGACTGAGAATCTACATACGCCTTATCCTCTTTAATAAGTTGTACAGTCCAATCATATAATTGCTGAAAATAATCAGAAGAATAACACTCTTTATCCCACTGATATCCTAACCAAATAATATCATTTTTGATCGCATCTACATATTCCTGCTCTTCTTTAGCGGGGTTAGTATCATCAAAACGTAAATTTACTGGTGCATTATACCTAAGGCCTAAACCAAAACTTATTCCTATGGCTTTTGTATGTCCAATGTGCAAATACCCATTAGGTTCTGGAGGAAATCGAAAACGTAAATCCTCTTTATTTAATCCATTCTTAAGGTCTTCTTCTATAATTTGCTCAATAAAATTGAGTGATTTTTTTTCTTCTGACATCGTAAACTAAATGAAATACAAAACTACTAAAAT
Source organism: uncultured Aquimarina sp. (assembly GCA_947497175.1). GTDB lineage: Bacteria > Bacteroidota > Bacteroidia > Flavobacteriales > Flavobacteriaceae > Aquimarina. Next base: position 842,435 of record CANMFM010000004.1, read on the forward strand.
TCTCATCTTGAAAAACAATCAATTTTTCTTTTTATAACAACTGTAATTAATGTAGTTTTTAATTAAAAAAGGGGTCTTCTCCCCTTTATTTATACCAAAGATTATATACCTTTGTCAAAAAAGATTGTGGGACTTATTAAACTGAAAAACATCAAGGTGTATGCCTATCATGGCTGTCTGGTTGAAGAAAAGAAAATAGGTTCTGATTATAGAGTAGATCTAAAAATTAAAGCTGATCTGTCAAAATCTGCACTATCCGACCGTTTGGGTGATACTATAGACTATGTTCATCTAAATCATATTGTGAAAGAAGAAATGGCGATTCGATCTAAATTATTAGAACATGCTGCAGAGCGAATTTTAGTTCGAATATTCAAAGAATTGCCCTTAGTAGATAAAGCAACTATTGATGTTTCTAAAATCAATCCTCCAATAGGTGGAAATGTTGAAATGGTAACTATTTCTAGAACTATGAAACGTTAATTTTGTACTATAAAACGCAAATGAATTTAGTTTTAATGTAAAATGATTTGATATATACTCATAAATTTTTTTACATTTGCCAACCAACCAAAAAAATTGGTGTCGTGGCCGAGTGGCTAGGCAGTGGTCTGCAACACCATCTACAGCGGTTCGAATCCGCTCGACACCTCAAAAAATCCTGTAAGTACTTACAGGATTTTTTTATTTAAACTTAGATTCTGGAGTTATTTTTTCAATTTTATCCTGTATTCGCTGCTCTACTGTATCTGGTATTACGCCTTTTAGAATTAAAAATACACCGAAAATTATCATTATAATACTAATAATTCTTTTAGTGATATATGTTCTTTTAGGTGTAAGATTTTTTTTAAGCCGTTTTGCCAACAGCATCTTAAATACATCAATAAATAAGTACGTTAGCAAAACCACAGAAAAGAAATACATAATCCTATTCGTATTCATGTCCAATTGCGGACCTATTACTATAATAATACTTAACCAAAATCCTAATACTCCTATGTTGATAAAATTGAGTATGAACCCTTTGATAAAGAGCATTGCATAATTGTGCTTATTAATTATTTCTACAGAAGTATCCCTTACCTTATTGTAATTTTTTCTTTCCTGTATAAAAGAAATTACACCATAAGTAGACAATAGCATCCCTCCAAAAATGAATAACCCAGGATCATCCTTTATTTTTTCTAAAATTTTATTGGTACTAAAATAAGCGATAAGAATGAAAACAATATCTGCTAAAATTACTCCCAGATCTACAGCTAATGCTGCTCTAAAACCTTTTATTGCTGCGGTTTCAAGCAGTACAAAAAATACAGGCCCAATTAGAAAGGCTAATAAAAATCCTAAAGGTATGGCAGCCTGGGCGTCTTGAAGCATTTGTTATAAGCATGTTTATTGCAAAGTTAAAAAAACTACTTAGTTTACTTCAATAATTTTTCCTCCTAAAAGTTTTTGTGTGTCTAGCTCTCTTGGATTTCCGAAAACTTTTATGGTTCCTCCTGCATTTGTATTAGCTTTCATATAATTTTTTGCTTGTACCTCAGCGGTTCCTCCTGCACTTACTTTTACTTGCGTATTTTGGGTCACCAGTTCTTTTGCGTAGTATTGTCCTCCAGAATTGATAATAACTTCTTGTTCTTCTGCTTCTCCTCGCAGCTCTATTTCTCCACCAGTTATTGCTTTAGCATATATAAAACTAACCTCAACGGGTATCTTGATACTAGCGCCTTCTTGTGCTCTTAAATCTAATCTATTTGACCTAATAACATCATCTGATACAACTCTAGAGCCTTCATTTACATCAATTTTAGAAAGTTCTTTATAATATACCGTTACTTTGGTATTATTATTATCCCAAATATTGTCAAGAGACATGCTGATTTTTAAGAGTTGATTTTTTTGTATGATATTTATATTTCTTCTTTTAATTCCAGAAATTTCAACTTTATTTTCGTCACTTTCTACAAGTGAAACTTGTATTTTGTTAAATATCTTTAACTCATTAAAATCACCAACGGTTTTAGTAACTACATCTTGACTTTGTATAAAAGTTGTTGATAATAGAACTGTTAAAAGAAATATTAATTTTTGCATCGTCTTTTTTTTTAAGTTATATACCTTAAACGACACGTACAATGAATTATTCCATGTCTTGTTTACTTCCTAACAAAGTAAAATCAAGGTGTCGCTTTATTAAATCTGCATTTTTAACTTTTACATAGACCTCATCTCCTAATTGGTATACTTTTTTTGAAGTTTGTCCAACTACGGCGTATTCATCCTGATCAAAAACATAATGATCGTCTGGTATATCTTTAAGACGAACCATCCCTTCGCATTTATTGTCTATGATTTCTACATAAATTCCCCATTCTGTAACTCCCGAAATTACTCCCAAAAATTGTTCATCTTCATGATCCTTCATGAACTTAATCTGCATAAACTTAATAGAATCTCTTTCTGCACTGGCAGCAAGGTTTTCCATACTACTACTGTGGTTACATTTTTCTTCATATTCTTCTTCAGTAACCGATTTTCCTTTGTCTAAATAATGTTGTAACAAACGGTGTGCCATAACATCCGGATATCTTCTTATTGGAGAAGTAAAATGCGAATAATAATCAAAAGCCAATCCATAATGTCCAATATTATGAGTAGTGTATTCTGCTTTACTCATGCTGCGTATTGCTAGAGTGTCTACTAAATTTTGTTCTTTTTTTCCCTGAACATCTTTTAATAAACCATTTAGTGATTTTGTTGTTGTGTTACGGTCTTTTAAATCTAGTTTATATCCAAATCGGCTAATAATCGTTTGTAATGCAGCCAATTTCTCATCATTTGGTTCGTCGTGTACTCTATAAATAAATGTTTTTTTAGGATTTTGTTTTCCTATAAACTCTGCTACTTTTTTATTAGCAAGTAGCATAAACTCTTCAATTAGTTTATTAGCGTCCTTAGATGTCTTAAAAAAGACTCCTACGGGATTGTTTTCTTCATTTAAAGAAAATTTTACTTCAACCTTATCAAAAGAAATAGCACCCTCACGCATTCGTTTTTTTCGCATAATCTTAGCTAATTCATCTAATTTTAGAATCGCATCTGCTATTTGCTGATCTGCTTTATATTCTTTTCCTGTAAGTGAAATTTCTGTTGGAATTGTATTTTCTTTTGTTTCAATGATATGCTGAGCTTCTTCATAGGCAAACCGCGCATCAGAGTATGTTGCTGTTCTTCCAAACCATTGGTTTTTTATTTCTGCTTTATCATTTAATTCAAAAATGGCAGAAAACGTATACTTTTCTTCATGAGGTCGTAAAGAACATGCATTGTTCGATAACACTTCGGGTAACATGGGTACTACTCTATCGACAAGATAAACAGAGGTTGCTCTCTCATAGGCTTCATCGTCAAGTATTGTTCCGGGTTGTACATAATGAGATACATCAGCGATATGGATTCCTATTTCATAATTTCCATTCTCTAAAACTTGATAAGATAGCGCATCATCAAAATCTTTTGCATCTTTGGGATCAATAGTAAAGGTAAGTGTTTTTCTCATATCCCTACGTTTCTTAATCTCTGATTCCTGAATAGAGGTATCTAATGTATTCGCATACGTTTCTACTTCTTCCGGAAACTCGTAGGGTAGTCCATATTGGGCTAAAATTGCATGGATCTCTGTATTGTGCTCTCCAGGTTTTCCTAAAACCTTAGTTATTTTTCCAAACGGAGAATCTGCTTTTTCTGGCCAGTCTTCTAATGTAACTAAAACCTTATCCCCGTCTTGTGCTTCGCCAATTTTATTTTTAGGAACAAAAATATCAGTATACATTTTGGGATCTTGCATCGATACAAAAGCATATTTCTCTTGAATCTGAATAACTCCAACAAATTCGTTTTTCTTTCTTGAAATAATTCTTGTAATTTCTCCCTCGCTTTTTCCTCTTCGTTTTCTGCGGTATATATATACTTCTACTTCATCACCATGTAATGCTTTATTTAGGTTATTATTAGGAACAAAAATATCATCCTCGAGATCCTCAACAATGACATACCCAGACCCTTTTGAGGTAATATCCAAAATACCAGTATGGGTATTTATATTAGGTATAATTTTAAATTTTCCCCTCCCTACTTCTTCAATTTGCTTTTTTGCAGCCAATTGAGATAATTTTTTAATTATCTGATTTCTACTACTTGCATCATTTACTCCAAATTTTGCAGCAATCTGTTTGTAATTAAAAGTAGCATTGGGTTCTGATTTTAATATTTTTAGTATTCCTTGGGTGATATTCTCAATTTTTGGGGACTTTTTTCTTCTTCTACTCTTTCTTTTCATTAATATCAATTATGTTATATAGGATAAAAGTACAGCTTATCTTTTAACATCTGTAATTTATAGTTTAAACTTTTATTAATACTAAAAAAGTATAGCTGTTTAAGAGTATTTTTTTATATAATCTATAAATCAACCTTTTAGATTTATTTTTTTTAAACAAATTAGGGACTTTTTCTTAAAATTTACTTAATTTTAGTACACTAGGATTAGCTTTTATTCGTTAAATATGTATTTGCGACATGGGTAGAGTTAAAAAAATACACAATATCATCATCTTTTTCATTCTAATATTTTTGTTAGGAGTCTATTCTTTTACCCTGTATATAAACAATACCTTAGATAAAAAAAAGGAAAATATTGAAGAATCAGAAGTACATGGTTCTGGAAAATTTGATCGCCAAGCAACACAAATTAATTAACGCGCTTACTTTCATACCTTATCATTTTATGAATTAATTCCTGATTTTGTATATTTAGTATAACAATATACCTTAGGAAAATATAATGAAATGAAAGATTTTATAGTTGTAAAAACATATACTTACCCTTTTGAATATGCTATTTTGAAACTTCTTCTGGATAAAGAAGGTATTTCTTATTTTTTTGAAAATGAAACCATGGTAGGTGTTTTTCCATTCTACTCTAACGCATTAGGAGGTATAAACCTTAAGGTTCATCTCAAAGACAAACAAAGAGTGCTTCAAATAATAGATAACTTGAATACAGATTCTCATCTAAGAATCGTATAAATCAATACTACTTTTCAACATATATCATATATATCTTTTTTTCTTTTTAAAATTTAAAATTAATAATGATGATTATAATGTAGTGTTGATAGCGGTATAACTTTTATAGATTTTATTTGCTTTTTTTCTTTAATGAAATTTTCATCAACATATAAACAAGATATTAAAGATATAATGCATTGAAAATGTTCTGAAAACGAAATTTAATTAACAGTTGTTAATAGATCATAAACACATAAAATTTTTAATATTTTCATAAAAAAAATGAGTTCATAACAGTAACGTAATACTTGAAAACTTAGCTAAAATTTTAGAGGTTATAATTTTGATTTGTCCTGGACACACTTGTATTCTAATAAAATCTAAGACAACCAAAAAAACTTTCAGAAAATTAAGAACTATTTATACACATCAACTGTTAACAGAAGCCTGGTAGTTATTAACATTTGGGTAACATAGCGTTAAATTGTTGATTTTTTGGAGCTTACTTTTTTTAGATTAAAGTATCTTTGCTTAAACGAAGAAATCTATTAAAAAATGAGAATATCCATAGGTAACGACCACGCAGGAACAAGCTATAAATTTGCAATCGTAGAATATCTAAAATCAGAGGGAATTGAGATAAATAATTATGGAACAAACGAAGAAAATAGCGTTGACTATCCTGATTTTGTTCATCCTGTTGCAAAAGACGTAGAAACACAAGAGGTAGATTTTGGTATTCTAATTTGTGGAAGTGGAAATGGCGTTGCTATGACTGCTAATAAATATAAAACAGTGCGCGCAGGACTTTGTTGGACAAATGAAATAACAGCACTAACTAGACAACATAATAATGCCAACATCATTTGTATACCGGCCAGGTTTACTTCATTACCTCAGGCTATAGAAATGGTAAAAACGTTTTTGAATACAAAATTTGAAGGAGGCCGACATCAAAATAGAATCAACAAAATATCAATGTGTGTTTAATTTATGACTCACAAACACGCCCATACCCACACGCATAGTCATCAAAAACTTACCGGGCGTAACTTGTTGCTTTCTATTTTATTAAACATAGTCATTACAGCGGCACAGGTTGTAGGTGGTTTAGTGTCTGGCAGTCTTTCTTTATTATCTGATGCGTTACATAATTTTAGTGATGTCCTTTCTTTGATCGTAAGTTATTTTGCTAATCGTTTAGCAAAAAAAGAAGCATCAATCAAAAGAACTTTCGGATTTAAGAGAGCTGAAATTATGGCGGCGTTTATAAACGCTTTATCCTTATTAACAATTGCAATAATCCTGATTTTTGAAGCTGTAGAACGTTTATTTAATCCGCAAGAAATCAGTGCTCAAATCGTGATTATTCTTTCTGGGGTCGCTATTCTCGGAAATGGTCTAAGTGTTCTACTACTCAGGAAAGACAGCAAGATAAATATGAATATGCGATCAGCATATCTACATTTAATTACAGATTTAATGGCTTCTGTTGCAGTTCTAGCGGGAGGGGTATTGATGAGGTTTTATGAGATTTTTTGGATAGATAGCGTTCTAACCTTTGCTATTGCAGTATATTTAATAATTGTAGGATATGATTTATTGAAAAGATCTTTTAAAATCTTAATGCTTTACACACCAGATACAATTGAAGTAAGACAAATAGTAACTATAGTAAATGCATTACCAAAAGTAAAAAGTATACATCACATTCATGTCTGGCAACTTAATGAAGAAGAAACACACCTTGAAGCACATATTGATTTTGAAAGTAATATTCAGGTGTCTGAATTTGGAAAAACACTAATTGAAATAGAAAAAATATTGCATCAAAAATTTGGTATAAATCATGTTACACTGCAACCGGAATTTGGAAAGAAAGACAATAAAGATATTATAGTACAAGACTAAAACAATGGAAGTTAGATTTGAAATAAAAAGGTTTGACCAATTATCTACTTTAGAAGTCTATAAAATTTTACGCTTACGAGCTGAAGTTTTTGTAGTAGAACAGGATTGTGTATATCAAGATATAGATGATAAAGATCAAAAAGCACTTCATGTTTTAGGATATAAAAACAATGAGATAATAGCATACACAAGATTATTTAATGTTGGTGATTATTTCGAAAACGCGAGCTTAGGGCGAGTAGTGGTTTCTAAACCCGAAAGACAGTATGGTTATGGCCATGATCTTTTAGAAAGAAGTATCGAAGCAATCAAACGTGTATTCAAAACAAATACAATTAAAATATCAGCACAAACGTATCTAAGAACGTTTTATGAGTCTCATGGGTTTACACAAGTAGGAGAGGAGTATCTAGAGGATGGTATACCACATATTGGTATGATGTATAAAGGATAGAAACTTTAGGGTTCTTAATACACCTAATCGTAACATCACAATAGAATGCAACAAACTTAACAAGTTTTTTAAACCTGTTAAGTTTGTCGTTTTACTTATTACTTTAAAATCTCTTGATACTTATTTTTGTTGTTTAGAATTTCTTGAGCTTTATTCACTTCAGGGTTGTTTTTTACATAATAATTATATAACCCTTCTTTATAAAAATAACGCTTAATAATTTCGTCTGTGAGTTGATTGACAATCTCTTTTCTATAAATATCTAATGCTTTTTCCTTAGATTTCTTAACCGAGGCTAACAATGCACTATAATTTGATAAAATATCATCATCTAATTTTTCTCTTTTAGCAACGTCCAAAGCCTTTTTAAACGACTTTTCTGTTTCTGTTTCAAAATTAAAGTCTCCTTGTTTTACATATGCCTTAAAATCTTCATAATCGTTATCTGTAAATGTGAAGTCTTCTGCTTTTTTTAACTGATTAGAGTAATAATATTTGGTTGCGTAACCAAAAATAGCATCTGATTTTAATAACGCTGTCGTGATATTGCTAAATTTTGACGTCTCTAATTCAACATCAGGTTGTATTCCACCCCCATCATATACGGTTCTTCCGTTTTTGGTTTTAAAAGCCTTAAAATCTTTTTCGTCAATGCGAACTGCATTGTTATTTTTATCTCTATTCCAATAATCTAAAGCCTGAATGCAACGGCCGCTAGGGGTATAGTACCTAGAGATTGTAATTTTTAACTGTGTACCATAAGTTAGCTTTTTAGGGCGCTGTACCAAACCTTTACCAAAACTTCTTGCACCTATAACCAACCCCCTGTCTAAATCTTGAATGCCTCCTGCAACAATTTCACTAGCAGAAGCACTTCGGCCATTAACTAATACTACTAGAGGAATTTCTATATCAACAGGATCTTTCTTGGTATAATACTCTTTATTATATTTTTTTACCACTGATTTTGTGGTAGTAATTAGTTCTCCCTTAGGAACAAAGATGTTGGTAACATTGATCGCTTCGCTTAACAATCCACCAGGATTTCCTCTTAGATCCAAAATTATTTTATCTGCACCCTTAGCTTTTACATCTTTTAATGCATCAATTGTTTCTCTAGATGCTTTATTATTAAATTTTGATAAAACTATATATCCGGTGTTATCATCGAGTACCTTATAAAAAGGTACGGCATCGACTTCTATTTCTTCTCTTGTAAGCACAGTAGTTTTAGTTTCACCTTGTCTTTTGTAAGTTATATCTACTTTGGTTCCACTAGCTCCTTTAAGAAGCTCTCCGGCATCTTCTTTAAATTCGGCAACTTTGATCTCTCCTATCTGAATAATTTCATCTCCCGCTTTTAAACCAGCTTTGTCGGCAGGATAGTCTTTATATGGTTCGATAATGATAATCTTGTCTTTTATGGTTTTTACCGTGGCACCAATACCCGTATACTCTCCGGCATTGCGTATTTTTGAAGCCTCTACATCCTGCTCATTCCAGTATTTTGTGTAGGGGTCCAAGTCGTCTAACATAGCTTTTATAGCAGTATCCATTAACTCTGCCGGATTGGTTTCATCCACATAATTCATGTTTAGTTCTTTAAACATTGTGGTAAAAATTTCAATTTGCTTTGCGATTTCAAAAAAATCAGACTTAAAACTAACTGTTGATAATAGTATGACAACAGCAATTATAGGATAGACAATTCTCTTTTTCATGAGCATATATTTAAATAGATCAGAAACTACAGACATAAGTCAGATACTAGTTTGGTTCAATCTCTTGTTTAACAAAATTTTGTAATATTACTTTGATTTTAGATTCGATAAAAGAATACTCAGGCATTTCTTTTCCCGTAAATAAAAACATAAAAGTGAATGGATGGGTAGTGTTGGGTACAATATACTTATTTTTTCTATAACTTTCCCGTAATAAACGCTTTATACGATTACGATCAACCGCTTTTTTAAAATTGCGTTTACTCACAGAAACGCCGACTTTGATCGCAACATCACTTTCAAAAAGAGACTTTTTGTATACAAGGCGTATAGGATATTTAGAAATTGATTTTCCTTCAGAGAACAATAACTCTATTTCCTTACTACTTTTTAATTTCTCTCTTTTATTAAAAGTTGCTTTCATCACGTGTTAAATGTAGTGATAAGATTCGTTTTACCGCATGTTATAAAAAAACAGGCCTTAAGAAACGTAAAGCCTGTAATAAGGTATCCAATAGTAATGCGTGTCCTTTATCTAGCGTAGGTGTTATTGCTAGGGTTAATATCGGCCATAACGCTGCTAATATCGATTTTAATAGATTTTATTTCAGATTTTGGTTTATTAAGATCAAAGATATATGTAGGGTTCGTCCATGGCCAATCCGGTAAAACGGTTCTTTTTATTGCAGGAATTGGGTTTTCTTTTATTCCTCTCATCATTCTGATGGGCATGTAAAAAGACTCAATAGAGCCATCATTATATTCTACATAAAGATCTATAGGCATAGGCATTAATCCAATACGTTCTAAGACTATCTTAGTACTATTGTTCTTATTTTCTGTGACCTCTTTAATTCCGTAGTCAATAGCATTTGTAGTCTTTGTCCAATCGGTTAAATACCAATCTAATTGAATGCCAGAAACTTTTTCTGCAACCCTTTTAAAATCATTAGGTGTTGGATGTTTAAATTTCCACTCATCAAAATATCTTTTAATTGTTTTTGCAAGATTATCTTCACCAATAATATATCCTAATTGTGAAAGAAAAACAGCTCCTTTAGAATAAGCTGATGCACCATAAGCAGAATTATGAGCATAACGATCTGCCTGTGTTGTTTGAGGTTGTTCTATTCCAGAAATAGCCAATTGATAATATCCATTATAGACTCCTCTTAACGAATTGGGGTTATTTTGTTTCATCACCTCGTTCATGGCCAACGTTGAAATATAACTTGTAAACCCTTCATCCATCCATTCGTGTTTGGCTTCGTTTGTTGCTAAAATATGCTGAAACCAAGCGTGGGCCATTTCATGAGCAGTAACACCAACAAGACTCCCAAAATTTCTTTCTCCGGTAATTAGAGTACACATAGCATACTCCATACCTCCATCACCTCCTTGAATTATTGAATATTGATCATATGGATATTTTCCTATTTTTTCGCTAAAATAAGTCATTAGTTCAGCAGCCTTTGGTTGCAAATCTTTCCAATTATCTTTTATATCTTCATTGTTTTTATAAAAAAAATGCAATGTAGGTCCGTTAGGCATTTTTAAAACATCATGCACATAATCAGGGTCTGCAGCCCATGCAAAATCATGAACATTGGGAGCCTTAAAATGCCATGAGAGCTTTTTGCTCTTCTTTTTAACTTCAACTCCTTCTTTCTGATATCCATGTCCTATTTGATCAGGGTTTTGTAAATATCCGGTACCCCCCAAAACATAATCCTTATCGATATTAATAGTAACGTCAAAATTACCCCAAACTCCATGAAATTCTCTAGCGATATAAGGGTCAGCATGCCAACCTTCAAAATCATATTCGGCCATCTTTGGGTACCATTGTGTCATTGATAATGATACACCTTCATTATTGTTGCGACCAGATCGTCGTATTTGTTTAGGAACCTGTCCGTTAAACTCCATATAGAACGTTACTTTTTCTCCTGGTATAATAGGTTTGTTTAGAGCAACTTCTAAAACCGTACCCGCAACCTTATAGGTTAAAGGCTTATCATTTTGGGTTAAAGAAGAGACTTTTAAATATCCGATTTCTTCAGGAGTTAGTGCGCTAATCTTACTTAATACTCTTGGGTCGGGATCTGGAAGGTTTTGAGAACGTATGTCCATCTCGCTTCCGGGTTGAAAGGCATTAAAATACAAATGATAAAAAACTTGTGTCAGGGTATCGGGAGAATTATTTGTATATACTAGTTCTTGCGTCCCTTTGTATTGAAAATTTTTGACATCCATGTCTACATTCATCTTGTAATCTACATGTTGTTGCCAATACGATGTGTTGTTTTGTGCAACCATACTTGTTGCAATAAATAAATAAACGAAAGCAATTTTCTTTACCATAATACTCATTAATTACTTAGATATTTTGTCGGCCATTATTAAGGCGTTATATAAGTTCACCATTTTTCCAGACTTAGATAATTCAGAAAAAGCAGATATGCCTGGTGTATCTGTACCAATGTTTACGGTAGCCTTTGTACTCAACCCACTATCTATAAGAATCTGTTTTACCTGAGAGGCTTTGAGTTTTGGATAGTATGATCGTATTAATGCAGCTACACCAGCTACAGCTGGTGCAGCCATAGAGGTTCCTTGTAGGTATTCATAAGAGTTGTTAGGAGTAGTTGACCATATTTTTACTCCCGGAGCAAAAACATCTACATTACTTTTTCCATAATTGGAGAAATCAGCTACTAGATCGGCGCCATATTTGTAATTTAATGCTCCTACCGTAATAAAGTTACTCGCAACTTCAGATGTATTATCAATTTGATCATTAGGATAAACAGGTTTTTGATCAAGATCGATACCCTCGTTTCCTGCGGCGTTAACAATAAGTACATCTTTGGATTCGGCATATTGTATAGCTTCCCGAACCCACTCCGGGTGAGTACTATAGTATTTCCCAAAACTAGTATTTATTACTTTGGCTCCGTTATTAACAGCATATCGTATTGCTAATGCGATATCTTTATCATATTCATCGCCATTGGGGACAGCTCGTATAGCCATTATTTTTACATTTTGAGCCACACCGTTCATTCCTTTTCCATTATTTCGCTCTGCAGCAATGATTCCCGCGACATGGGTTCCGTGCTTTATGCCTTTTTTCTTAGGATCGTGTCCCATCACTTTATTATCTCCATAGTTGATATCAGTGATATCATCAACATTATCCCCTACGGGCGCTCTTCCATCAAAGTCCAGATTAAGATTATAATTAAGTTGCTCGGTAAAATGCTCAACACCTTCTGTCAGGTTTTTAATAAAATCAGGAATCGTATCACCCGCGTCTAAAAAACCAAACATCTGAGAAAGAAATGCAATGTGTTGCTGCATTTCAGGAGTTTTAGCTTCAAGAGCTAACAATTCTTGACTGGTATAGTTTTCTTTACTTAATGCACCTGAAACTGCCTTATGAGAAATTTTAGATTGCTGAAGGATTTGCTCGTATTGCAACTTGTTTCCTGCAGCTTCTTGATATTCTTTTTCAAACTCTGCTTTGGCTTCGATATATTGTTGATACTCATCTCGATTACTTTCTGCAATAGAAGCAAGGTTTTTGCCAGCATATTTTGGCTTCAATTTTTTAATAATTCTAACATACTCCAGGTTTTCATCCTCAGAGGTTCCTAAAAAATTCCACCCGTGAATATCATCAATATACCCATTATTATCATCATCTTTTCCGTTACCCTTAATTTCTTTAGGATTGGTCCATACCACTCCGTCAAGATCTTCATGTTCGATGTCTACACCACTATCGATTACTCCAACAATTACGGTCTGACCTTTTTTTGTTTTAATAATCTCATTATATGCTTTATCTACACTCATTCCTGGGATCGTATCAGAAACTAAATCACGAGCCCCCCAGTTTTTTAATTGAGAGTCGGTTAAATTTATATTTTTTAACGGAATAGAATCAATGTTTTCTATTGGGGTAGAAACAATTGCCGGAGCCCCGCAACTTGTAAGAAGAATTGACGAAGCAATAGCAATAAGGGGTTTATTTGATAAGAAATTCATTTTGTATTTCATTTTAATTAAATATTTCATGGCACGTAAATACTTCTTTGAGCCTAACGCCTTTTTCTGTATGTTTTACGGTTATTATTTCATTATGAGCATCATGTTCCAAAAACAAATACCAACCTTGAGTAGCTGCATTATCAAGAAACAGTTTTTTTTCGTCTAAGGTCAATAGAGGTCTGGTGTCATACCCCATTACATAAGGAAGGGGTATATGACCGACTGTAGGCAGTAAATCTGCCATAAAAACGATTGTCTTATTTTTATATTTGATGTGAGGAATCATTTGTTTTTCTGTATGCCCATCTACAAAGAGCACGCCAAACCCTAATTCTGAGTTTTTTTGAAACGCATTTTTGGTTCTTGACACAAAATTTAACTGACCGCTCTCTTGGATGGGTATTATGTTTTCTTTTAGAAAAGATGCTTTTTCGCGGGCATTAGGATTTGTGGCCCACAGCCAATGCTCTTCATTACTCCAGATATTAGCATTTTTAAACGCTAGTTCATAACCTGTCCTGCTGTTATTCCATTGTACTACCCCACCACAATGATCAAAATGAAGGTGAGTTATAAAAACATCAGTTATGTCATCTCTATGAAATCCTATTTCTTTAAGAGAGGTGTCCAAACTATCATTTCCCCAAAGAGAATAATAGCTGAAAAATTTTTCAGACTGTTTGTCTCCCATTCCCGAATCTATAAGGATAAGTTTTTTACCGTCTTCAATGAGCAAACATCGTGCAGCAATATCAATAAGATTTTTATTATCTGCAGGGTTAGTTTTGTTCCATAAAACTTTAGGAACAACACCAAACATGGCACCACCATCAAGTTTAAAATTTCCAGCTTTTATGGGATATAATTTCATATTCTATCAAAATCTTTGCAAAATAGAAAAAATGATAAGGATCGAGATTTAATTTTTGGACTTTTTAACAATATTACACCATATTGAATGTTATAACCGGTTTTTTACTCAATAATTGTGATTTAAATGCCGTCGGTTTGCCCTTAGTTATTTTTGGTAAAAGTAATAACCACTTTCAATGTAATGTAAATTTTATGAACTCTTACCTACCTCTGTTGTATAATTTGGTCTAAAGGTATTTATACTACAATTGATAGCATAAGTACCTAAACAAAAGTGCTATTCATAATAAAGCATGTTTATCAGATTTGTGCTTAGATACTATACAAAGGTTTACTTTTTAAAACCAGGAAATAGAAGTTATTTCTGCTCGGTTCAAAAAAAATTACGATCTTTCAAAACCGTAATTTTGATTATCGAAAAAACATGTTAGAGTTAGCAGGAATTATCATACTGGGTATTTTGGCCCAATGGGTAGCTTGGAAGTTTAAAATACCCGCAATTTTACCCTTAATTTTGATAGGGCTCTTAGTGGGGCCGGTGGCAACATTATTTACTAATGATGGTACTAAACTTATACAACCTATCTGGAACGGGAAAGAAGGATTATTTCCTGGCGAAAGCTTATTTTATTTCGTGTCTCTTGCAATCGGCATCATTCTTTTTGAAGGAGGGCTCACCCTTAGAAGAAGCGAAATCCTTAATGTAGGTCCGGTAATTTTAAAATTAATTACGGTTGCTGTGGCGGTTACTTTTTTTGGTGCAGGAATAGCGGCTCATTTTATTTTTGACTTAACATGGCCCATTTCATTTTTATTCTCATCCTTGATTATAGTCACAGGCCCAACCGTAATCACACCTATCTTAAGAAATATCCCTCTAAAAAAAGATGTCTCCGCCGTTTTGAAATGGGAAGGAATATTAATCGACCCAATTGGAGCCCTTGTTGCTGTATTGGTATTCGAATTTATTAGAGTAGGAGGAGGCGAGGAGTTTACTATTACCGCTTTGATAGAGTTTGGTAAAATTGTACTTTTTGGATTCACATTTGGATTTGCATTTGCACACGGACTTGCTTTCTCTATCAAAAGAAAAATTATTCCACATTATCTGCTCAATGTAGTAACCCTGGCTGCAGTACTAGGCGTTTTTGTGGTATCTGATATTTTAGCACACGAATCAGGACTGCTTTCTGTAGTAATAATGGGTATGGTGTTAGGAAATATAAATCTTCCTAACCTTAATGAAATTTTATATTTTAAAGAATCACTAAGTGTACTTTTAATATCAATCTTGTTTATTTTGTTGGCAGCCAATATCAATATCGAAGACCTTATGCTCGTTTACAACTGGAAAGCCATCGTGCTATTTGCTGTTGTGGTATTTTTGATACGACCATTGGGAGTGTTACTAAGCTCTGTAAATTCTGGTCTTAAAACTAATGAAAAACTATTTATAAGCTGGGTAGGACCAAGAGGTATTGTCGCTGCGGGAATTGCTTCTTTGTTTGGTCTCAAATTAACTAAAATAGGCGAATCTGGAGCAGAGTACATCACACCGTTAGTTTTTATGATCGTACTGGGCACCGTATTATTAAACGCTACCACTGCAAGGTATTTCGCAAAATTAGTCGGTGTGTTCTTAAAAACATCCGAAGGAATTTTAATTATCGGAGCCTCTAAAATTTCCAGATTGATAGGGGTGTACCTCAAAAATAATAACCGCCATGTTGTTTTAGTAGATAATAACAGAAGCAACATAAATAAAGCCAAAGAATTAGGGCTAGAAGCTCTTGAAGGAAATATTTACGGGGATCGTCTTACAAATAACATTGAATTAAATGATGTGGGATATTTAATGGCTCTTACTGGGAATAGCGACATCAATAAATATGCTATAGAAAAATTTAAAGGGCAATTTGGAGAGCATGGTGCATTTAGGCTAATAACATCTGAAGAAATGAAAAACCCCAACAAGAATCCCCAAGAAGGGTTGTTTTCTCATACAGATGATTTTTATAAACTTATAGAACTCGCAGAAAGATATCCAAGTATTCAGGAGATAAAAGTTAAGGATAATAATCATTATAAAAACCTGATAGAGATCACTAAAAAAGATAAAGATATTATTCCCTTGTTTATAAAAGATGCAAATAAGAAAATAAGAATTATCTCTTCATTTAGTGAAGAAATGGAACAGGTAGAAGAAGATAGTTTTTTGGCATATATAGGCAAACCTATTGATATCGAAGATGTTAAATAAGTGTACACGAAACAAGATAACGGACCTTTATAACAGGTGTTTTTTATAGTGGTATGCTGCAAAAGACCGAAATTTTCTTATTTTTGACCCCATCTTAACCCAAAATAAGTATATGATGAAAAAACTTATGTATTTGGCTGTGTGTATCTTTGCCCTTGGATTTACCAGTTGTAAAAGTGATGACGATAGTTTCGATTGTAATGCCGGAGATCTTGTTTTAGCAGATGCGCTACTAAAATATATCGAAAACGGTACCACTGCCACCTGTGATGCCTATAAAACAGCCATAGAAAGCAGTCTGGCTAATAATTGCTCTTTAGATGCCGATGTAATAAAGGGTTTAAGAGAAGAGTTAAGAGTATTAGGAGACTGCACCTTTGCAGGAAGAGTTTGTTTAATCTGTACCAATAGTAATGTAGACGAAGAGGTTTGCAGAGGAGAAAACGGAAATGCTTTTATTGGCGACAGAGACTTAGAAATCCCATTTGAACGATATGTAGAACTTTCTAACTGTATTTAAGGTTAGATAGATTTTAATCTTGAAGCAGTTTGTTTATAACTACTTTTTAAAGAACCTCTTTTCTTTTATCAAATATAGGTACACAGGATAGTGATCACTGTACCCACCTGTATACACACCATTAGAAAAACTACGATATGGGTAGCCTTTATATTTCCCATTTTTTGTCGTTAGATACGCAGCATTATATATTCCAGCCTTATAATACTGATAGGTTGCATAGTCTTTTCTTAATAATGCTTCAGAAATAATAATTTGATCAAAGATATTCCAACGATCTGCCCATGCCAAAGAACCAATACCCTTTTTTGCAAGTTTAGCCATGGGATTATACAACCCCTTTAGCGATATATCTTTTTTATTGGATGCTGCAGATACTATCTTTTTTATACTAGGACTATGTGGGTCATCATTAAAATCACCCATTGTTATAATTTTTGCATAAGGATCTATAGAAAAAAGAGAATCTATGATTTTTTTAGTTACTGTTGCTGCCTTATTTCTTTTATAACGACTTTTGGCCTCTCCACCACGGCGAGAAGGCCAATGATTAACGATAATATGAATTAAATCACCATCTAGATACCCACTTACCAATAATTGATCTCTTGTGTATATTCGCTTACCAGTATTAAGGTCATAAATCAAGACTTCATGTTTGCTACTGTTTCTGGGTTTGAATAATGATTTTTGATACAATAACCCTACATCGATTCCTCTTCTGTCTGGAGAATCAAACTGAATAATGCCGTAGTTTTTTGAGAACAATGCTTTTTCATTAACCAGATCCTCCAGTACTTTTCGATTTTCGATTTCTGCAACACCAATAATCACTGGTGAATTTTTAGTAAGATCAGTGCCAATATCAGAAATCACCCTGGCCATGTTCTTTAGTTTATCTAAATATATCTCATATGTCCAATGATCTTTGCCCGTTGGAGTTCGATCATCATCAAAAGTAACAGGGTCATCTGCGGGATCAAAAAGATTTTCGAGATTGTAAAAGGCAATAGTGTGAATTAAATATTCCTTTGTTTCTTGAGCATAAAGAAAAGAAGAAAACAAAACAGCAAACAGTAACCCCGTACCCTTTAACATAATTAGTTTTTTATTTGAATTTATATTCAACTACAATGATAAAAAAACTCAGTATCGAAAAATGAAACAGGGATTTTTTATTCTTGCCCTGTATAAATTCATGTAATTCTTTGAAAATGGTTTGCTTAAAACACATAGGCTTCGCTTTTTTGGGTGGTATTTTAATGCTTAATGCTCAAGAAACAGGGGTAACAGGAATAATCATAGATGCACTTACCAATCAGGGGCTTAGTGATATCACCATCCATATTAAAACATCAAACATAACCACAGAAACCAATAGCGACGGGGTATTTGATTTTAAAAACGCAATGTTGCCCCCGGGAGAACAAATCCTTATTATATCGGGGAAGGGATATGTAACAAAACGCTTTCCTATTGTGATCAACGTAGGAGGGGTCTTAAATCTTAATAAAATCGACCTGGAACTTGATTTTAGCGCAGAACAAAAACAAATAGGAATAATTAGCCTTTCAGATAATCAGTTAGAAGAAGAAAACGATGTGTCGTATAGTATGTCTGCACTACTTCATGCAAATCGAGATGTGTTTCTTACTGCCGCAGCATTTGATTTTAGTCCCACATTTTTTCGCCCCAGAGGGCTGGGAAATGAAAACGGGAACGTATTGATTAATGGCCTTGAAATGAACAAGCTTTTTAATGGAAGACCACAATGGAGCAATTGGGGAGGGTTAAATGATGTGCTTCGTAATCAGGAATTTTCTCAAGGAATTGCTCCAAATGATTATTCGTTTGGAGGGCTTTTGGGCACTTCAAACATTAGCATGAGAGCCTCTAAATATCGAAAAGGAGGTAGAATATCTTACGCTACTTCAAATAGGAGCTATCAAGGACGGGTCATGGCAACTTATAATTCTGGACGAACTGCAAGAGGTTGGGCTTTTTCTACTTCTGTATCTCGCAGATACGGAAACGAAGGATTTATAGACGGAACGCTGTATGATTCGAACTCATTTTTTATTTCCGTAGAAAAGAAACTTAGCAAAACACATAGTTTAAATGTAGTTGGTTTTTATACCCCTAATCGCAGAGGCAAATCAACTGCAATAACTGAAGAGGTGTATAAAATTAAAGGAAATAGCTATAATCCCAACTGGGGGTATCAAAATGGTCAAAAAAGAAACTCTCGAGAACGAAAAATAGAAGAACCGGTTGTTATGCTGAATCATTATTGGGACATTACTAAAAATACAAGTGTAAATACCAATATTGCTTTCCAATTCGGAACCATAGGAAATACAAGAATTGATATCGGTGGTGGCGACCATATGCTAGGGCCCAATGCACAACAAATCTATATTGGAGGAGGAAGAAGTGTGGCAACAAACCCAGTTCATCCAGATAATTTGCCGAGTTCTTTTTTAGCGAATCCTAATTCGACCCCACTTGATTATCAAAATGCATTTTTAGCACAACAAGAACTTAGTAATGATGGCCAAATACAATGGGGTGAATTGATACAAACAAATCAACAAAATGCACAACAAGGGAACAATGCCACTTATATTTTATATGAAGATAGAACAGACGATATTCAATGGATGGGCAACACAATGTTAAACAGTCAACTAGGCGAACATATTAGTCTACAAGCTGCTATTAATTTTAAACAGCTAAAAAGTGAAAATTTTGCTGAGGTAAAGGATCTTTTAGGAGGTACTGGGTTTTTAGACGTTGATTTGTTTGCTCTTTCTGTCAATGGCTTAACACCTGTAGAACAGGTTAATAGAGCACAAAGTGATTTGCAAAACCCAGATCGAATCGTAGGAGTAGGAGATCGATATGATTATAATTATGAGGTTGAAGCTATTGCTTTGGATGGGTTTTTGCAAGGACAGTTTACATGTAACAAAATTGACTTTTTTATTAGTGGAACTGTTTCCCAAACGGTATATCAAAGAAACGGGCTTTTCGAAAATGGATATTTTCCAGGTAAAGAATCTTTTGGAAAAAGTAGACCAATCAACTTTACAAATTATGGAGCGAAAGGAGGAGCGACCTTTAAAATTGATGGGCGTAATTCTATCGGGATACAAGGAGCATACTATACCAAAGCACCTACAATTCGTAATGCCTTTGTTAACGCAAGGCAAAATAACACTGCTGTTGCAGACATACTCGGTGGTAACCAAGAAAGTGAAAAAGCTCAATCTATAGATGCCAGTTATATATTTAGTACTTCAACAATAAAAGCAAGAGCAACAGGGTATTATACCAAAGTTGAAGATGGTACTAATATTTCATTCTTCTTTACTGAGGCTATCTCTGGATCAGATACAGGATTTGTTCAGGAGATTCTTACCGATATAGATAAGCTATATGTTGGAGCAGAACTAGGAATAGAATATCAAATTACTCCAACCATAAAACTGAAAACAGTAGCAGGATTGGGCAATTTTATATACAATAACAACCCCAATCTAACCTTAACAAGTACGAGTGCTGCTTTTAAAAACTTTGAAGGTATACGAAATTTCGGCAAATCTACATTAAAAGGATATCGCCTTGCTGCAGGACCACAAAATGCTGCGCAGTTAGGATTCGAATATCGTGATCCTGATTTTTGGTGGTTTGGCGCAACTACTAATTATTTTTCTAACGCCTATATCAATATTAGCCCTTTTGCAAGAACATCTAATTTTTATCAGGACAGCGATGGGCTACCTTTCAATGATTATGATGAAAGTGTTGCTAAAAAACTTTTGAAACAAGAGCGGTTTGATGATTACTTTATAATAAATCTTATCGGAGGAAAATCCTGGCGAGTAGGGCGATATTATATTGGTTTTTTTGCTTCAGTAAGCAATCTTTTTAATCAAGAATACAAAACAGGAGGTTTTGAACAAACCAGAAACGCAAATTATAGAAAAGCATTAGAAGAATCACAGAGACAAACCCCGGTTTTCGGGCCAAAATATTTTTATGGGCTCGGCACGTCCTACTATATTAACACTTACATACGATTTTAAGTAAAACTTATATTCCAAACACACCTTACAAGATAGCCGACCAACCCAATGTAGTACAAATCTGTAAGGTCTAAATACCTAATAAATCACAAAATCATGCATATCATAAATAAGTTAACACGCAGTACGCTTCTTCTAAGCATAAGCATCACAATATTCAGTTGTGTACCAAAAGAAGAATTTGAAATACCAGAACTAGTTAATCAAGAACCGGAGATTAATGGTGTAGAGATAATGATTGATGCAGTACTCGGAATTTTAGGACAAGAGATAGAAAAAGAAGGTGAAAATGCAAAAGTTGTTTTTGGGGACACGAGCAATTTTATCGCTGGCTATGTTGTATCGAGCGATAAGGGAAGTAATTTTTTTAAAGAAATTATACTTCAGGATACTCATAAAAACCCTCAAGCCGGTATTCGGGTATTAATAGACAATAACCCCTTGTTTACTAGATACGAATTTGGCCGTAAGGTATACTTAAAGCTAAGAGGCTTGTCTCTAGGCATGCAAAACGGTGTCGCAACCCTTGGTGTTTCTGAAGGTAATACTATTAGCGCAATCCCCTCCTTTTCATTGGATGAGGTCATTATACGATCCGCAGAAGTAACTGATATTACGCCTAGAGTGGTGGCAATTGAAGATTTTACAGAAAAACTTTTAAATCTTTACATAAAAATAAATAACATTCAGTTTAATAAAAACCTTGTAAAGGTTGGAAATGAATTTACACTTGCGGCAGAAGCTAATGACAAATTTGATGGAGAGCGTATCGTCGAAAGTTGTAGCACAGGAAGATCAGTAGTATTAAGCACAAGCACCTTTTCTGATTTTAGAGGACTCAAAATACCATCTCAACAAGGAAGTTTTGAAGGAGTTTTAACTAAAAATTTTGAAGGAGACACATATAATCTAGTGCTTAATGATCCCGAAGGGTTGATTTTTGATATCGAAACCCGTTGTGATCCAATTGTTTTAGAATGCCCACTAACAAATGAAGGATCTACAATAGTGTTTGAAGAAAATTTTACAGACTTAAAAACTAAAGACCTCGAAGAAAAAGGATGGATCAATAGTAATATTACGGGTGGCAAGCTCAACTATAAAATAGGAGATTTTGCAAACAATCAATATGTTCAGATTACGGGTTTTAGGTCTAAAGAAAGTTTATACGAAGTATGGTTAATTACTCCAGAGCTTGATATAGGTATGATCACCGATGCCGTTTTAAATTTTGATCTACAAGCAGGCTATGATAATGGAAATATTCTTGATGTTTTTGTTACCCGTAGTTTTACAGGAAACCCAAAGGACACAAACTGGATAAAACTTGATGCTACAATACCCAGAGCTCCATTAAATGCTTTTGGTGATTTTATCGCCTCCGGACCTATTAGCTTATCCTGTATAAAGGATAGAATAAGGATTGGTTTTCGATACATAGGCGGTGATCCCAGGGTTACAACACGATATCATATTGATAATATTAAAATTAAGGCCAGATAAAAAACTACTATGTTAATTTTTCCAGTGTCATTTTTTGAAACGGGAATGTGGTAATATTGCCATTAAATCAAAAATTAAATTAATGAGAATTATCAAAATTGCCCTATTACCTATTTGTTTTGTAATGTTAACCGGTTGTGCATCAGGTTATAAAATGATTAGCCCTGAATCGATTACGTATGTTTCCAATGATGTATCTGACAACATTACGTTAGCGTATAAATATGATCTTTTGCAAAAAAAATATGCGAAGAGAGAACTCAAAAAAGGAGTCAAGTTATTAGCTGTAAAAATAACGAACAATTCAGAGAAAGACCTGACATTTGGGAAAGATATAAAATTAACCTACGAAGATGGTAAAGACATACTAGTAATGGAGAGCATGAATGCTTTTAAAACCTTAAAACAAAGCACTGTATCATATTTATGGTATCTTCTTCTAACCCCAGTTAATTTATATACAACAAAGACAACCAATGGTTTTCAGCAAGAGACAAGTTCTACCCCAATTGGACTCTTAATAGGTCCAGGTTTAGCGATTGGCAATATGATTACCTCTGGCTCTGCCAATAAAAAATTTAAGACAGAACTATTGCAATATAATGTAAATGGTAGTCTTATTGGTAAAGGAAAAACAGTTTATGGTTTAATACCTATAAGGACTACATCCTTTGAGGCAATAAAATTGAAAGTAGAATAAGCGATAAAAAAGAGTTTAATACGAAGTGCCAGCTATTTGTTCGAAGTTATAGAAAAGAGATAACCCATATAAATCTTGGGCGTCAAATATCAATTGTAAGATACATTGGATGCGCAGCATTTAAAACTCAATAAAAAATAAGGCTTACGTACTAGTATAAAACAATTACTGCAATATTACGTTTAATACATAGTACAAATCAAAAATGTTGTAGTATGCAAACGTTAAAAAAGTGGTTATTGCTAGGGCTCTTTTTAATAGCAATAATTGCATGTGGCGAAAAGAAGAAAGAAACTAAAACCACAACAAAGAAAGAGGAAACAAAAAATACCGCTGTAGTCACCAAAAAGACTAAAAAGAAGACGGTAACCAAACCGTTGTCAAAAAAAGAGGTTAGAAAAATAAAAAGAGAACTTAGAAAACGAGAACGCCAACAAAAAAGAAAACAGCGTGAGCTCGAAAATAATTAGTAAGCTTTCCTGAAATAGGCGTACCGTTTCTTAATATTTAAATTAAAACAGAGAAGATAGCTTCTCTGTTTTTTGTTACGAACATAGGCGTTATAGACAAAGAAACAGACGTATTCATTGAGTTTGTCTCTCGTGTTATTATAATCCTTTTAGAATATTTAATTTAGTCCATGTTTCTTTGGAGTATTTTCTTAGACTAAATATCGACGCAGAATTACAAAACAGGGTAAAAATTACTCGGCATTATAAAAAGAAACCGCTTTTTCTAGCTTTTGACGAACTCTTTTTCTAAGTTTTTCTGGTTTAAGGACTTCGATTGAATCTCCAAAACCCAAAATCATACGTTCCAATTCAAAATTGATTTGGACGAGAATGTTAAAAACAACACCATTTTCGGTTGTCTCTATAACGCGCTGTGAACGATGAAAGGGCTTGGTGATTACGTATGGAGCATTCTGTTTATCGACCCAAAACTGAATGCGCTCAGGTCGAGAATTTGCCACGGTGACGCCAATAATATCCTTGTAATATTTGTCTCCATCAAATTTCTCATTCAAGTAAGAAATAGAAGTATCAAAATCAATGTCGATAATCCTATCTAAGGCTAGATTTATAATAGGTTTCTTTGCTGAGGACTTACCAACCAAGAACCACCGATTATTAAATTCTTTAAGAATAAACGGGTGAAGAATGATTTCTGAAGCTTGTTGCGCTTTGAAAGATTGATATTTTATTCTTAAAACAATCTTTTTTAGAATGGCTTGATACAAAACATCAAGATGCTCTAACCCTTTTAATTTTTCATTCTTATCCAAATGAATTACCGAAGCTTGTTGTGTCTTTTCCGTATACACTTTATCCTCCAATCGCTGAATAATACCTCCTAATTCAGAAAATAATGAAAAGTCTTTGAATTGTTTAAGCATTTCCACAGTTTCTGACAGCACATTCATATCATTTTCTGTTAATGGAATATCTGTAATCGAATAGTCCTCATCTGCATATCGATAATACTTCTTGTCATACACTTCGATAGGCGCATTATATCCCAATTTGTCACTACGCATCATTTGGATATCTAACTGTATAGTTCTTTTACTTACATTGATATCTCTACCCTCATATTCATATAAGGCGTCAGAACAAGCTTCTATCATATCATCTAATGTCCAGTCACGATTATTGTTTTGTAGACACTTATCTAAGGTTTTATAGCGTATCAAGGCATTTTTATTCTGTGCCATAATCAAATGTTTATAGAAAAATAGAAATTATTTTATTCTACGCAAAATAATTGCGTACTTCTATTGAATATTTGTACCAGAAACAAAAACAAGCTATTAAACACTGGCTTTACAGTAATGCTCCGTCAAACGGGGAGTTGACGGAGCTTAAGAAAATAAAATTATGGAAAACAAAACAAACATAACAGGAAAAACATTAATCGATTTGGGATTCAGATCTGGAAAATGGTTTCCAGAAGCTATTGAATATATCAACTCTAATCAATTACAGGGAGAAGCAATGCATACGTATTTAGAGCAGTTTAAATCACCTCCGGTTTTAGATTTACATAAAGAAGCAGCACCGTTCGCGATCAACATTGAGGCCGAAAATGAGTTGGAAGAGATCAATGTAAACTCAGTTGTAGCATCAATGAGCACATTAATGAAGACACCAACCTTGGTTAATGGTGCCATTATGCCAGATGCATGTCCTACAGGACCTAATGGAACAATACCTGTAGGAGGTGTAGCAGTTGCTAAAAATGCTATTCATCCGGGGATGCATAGTGCCGATATCTGTTGCTCCGTGATGCTTACTGATTTTGGTAAAATGGATCCCAAAAAAGTATTAGATGCGGCCCATGTGAATACACATTTTGGACCAGGAGGAAGAGATCGAAATACGCAATACAGATTTCCAGAGGAGCTATTAAAAGATTTTGAAGGAAATTATATGCTGAATAATGAAAAGATGATCCAGGCGGCAAGATCTCATTTAGGGACTCAAGGAGATGGGAATCACTTCTTATTTGTTGGTCAATCAAGAAAGACAGGAAATACGATGATGATTACGCATCATGGATCTAGAGGACCTGGAGCTAATTTGTATACCAAAGGGATGAAAATTGCAGAACGTTTTAGAAAAGAATTGTCACCGCAAACGCTGAAACAAAATGCCTGGATTCCTTTTGACACAGAAGATGGTCAAAACTATTGGGAAGCGCTACAAATTATAAGAAAATGGACCAAAACGAATCACGAAGTACTTCATAACGCTACGTTACAAACTTTAAACGTAGATGGGTGGGATCGATACTGGAACGAACATAACTTCGTTTTTAAAGATGAAGATTTGTTTTACCATGCCAAAGGAGCAACTCCATTGGATGCTAAGTTTATGCCTGATATTACGGGCCCTAGATTGATTCCTTTAAATATGTCAGAACCGGTATTAATTGTAAACGGTGAAACCACAAATACTAATCTCGGTTTTGCACCACACGGAGCGGGGCGTAATGTAAGTAGAACTCAACATAGAAAAAGTAAAGCGGGTATGACCAATGAAGAAGTGTTTCAGCAAGAAACCCAAGGTTTGGATATTCGTTTCTTTTCTAATGAAATTGATGTTACTGAATTACCAAGTGCCTACAAAAATGCAGAAACCGTTAGAAATCAAATGGATGAATTTGGTTTGGGTAATGTAATTGATGAAGTATTACCTTACGGGTGTATCATGGCCGGGGATTGGCAAAAGAATGCTCCGTGGAGAAGAAAGAAAAGAAGATAAATAAAGAAACAAATGGAGTTGTATTGCAAAAAGTGTAGTAAGAGACTGACTAAGAAACCTCTTTCATTATTAAAATCGGAGAACATCAATTATACGGATGAAAAAGATTTAGTTCCAGAAGGTAAGTATGTCTTCGCAAAAGATGCCGAGTTTAATTTTGGAATACCAATTACTTATTTGATAAACTCCAAAAGTATTAACTTGGTAGAAGATGATAAGGGAAATTTTATTGGATGCTGTGGCCCAAGTGAGTTCGACGAATTAAATATGGTTTGTTCTGGTTGCAAACAACCAGTAGGAACAATAATAGCGGATTGTTGGACCCCTATTTTTATAGGAATTGATGCTAATAAAGTATCTGAATCTTCAGAATGAAAGAATAGGGAAGTATGAACGTTTTAAAACAAAATATATTTAAAGTATTGACTAATAAAATTACAAAAGAAGAATTTGAATATCTTATTTATCAAGAGCAATATGTTAATCAAATTAACTCTAATAATTTTATTACAAGCATTATTGAGATCAACTATCGTAACAAAGAATGGAAGTACGAATTAAGTAAAATATCAGTAAATTATTTCGGAATAAAACCATTTTTAATTTTATTAATTAGATCCTTTTGTCTTGAATTGATGTTAACCGATAATTATAATAGAACTCTTGAGATTTGTAATAGTCTTGGACATTCATACTGGGAATATGATAGTAAATATTTTACTCTTTGGCAATTCTATCATTTTGAGGATGACCTAGATTTAATAGATCTCGGTTATAGTAAAATTTGATTAGAAGATTTGATGAAAGAGATAAAGGCTTATGGAAGGTTGTATCTTGATAACGAAGCTTCGACATTTTATCAAAATAAAGAAGTAATTAATTTTGATCCAAAGGATAAGATTTTAAGAAATAAGAAATGGTATCAGTTTTGGAAATAAATTTGGAATTTAAACCATAAATAACAAATATTTGTAAATCTAAATGAAACAAAATAAAATACATACCGCACCGAAATCGCTGTTTAGTCAGTGTGATTATCGATGGATTAATGAATTATCCATTCGAAACAGGACGTTGTGTAGCTATTTTTAAGCATTTTTATGAAGTGATTTAAAGCAAAAACTAGATATAACTATAAGCGTCCAAGAAATTGGGCGCTTTTTTTATGAATTTTTTTACCAGAATGAATAAAAGTTAATTAGCACATAAAAATTAATATTTGGAAAGTAAGCATCAGGGAGACAGACGATTACTGCAACTATCCAATATCCGTTGAAAAACGGACAGGGATCTCTATATCTAATCATAAATGTAACTATCTGATTATCAACAAAATAAATCAAAAAAATATTTGCAGATTAAAAAAATGTTTTCATCTTTGCATCGCAATCGAAACAAAAAAAATGATCAAGATTGCATCATTATAAATAATTTAAAACGTATAAAAATGATACCGAATAGTTCTCAGCATATTTTAAATCGCCTCTTTACCGAGCAGAGAGAATATTGTTCTGATAAGAACATAAAGGGTGTCTATTTTATAGAAAGGATGATTATAAGAGTATAGCTTATACATACATCGAGATATATAAGAAGGCGCCCGGATAAGGCGTCTTTTTTTATTGCCATAGTTCATTGACATATTGAAAACTAAACACATTGACGTGTAGGGTATTTGGATAAAGCACTCGGCTTTTAACCGAGGTGATGTAGGTTCAAGTCCTACTACGTCAACATTACGGAAGGGCAAGCCAATAGGTGGTGGCCGCAGTCTTGAAAACTGTTAGGAGATAACGACTCGTGTGGGTTCGATTCCCACTCCTTCCGCTTTGGAGAGTAGGTAAATACTGGTTCGTTACGCTCGCCTGCTAAGCGAGCTCACGTCTAGTACGTGATGAAGGTTCGATTCCTTTGCTCTCCGCAATAAAGATACTGTAGCTTAATGGTTAGCGCTGATGAGCTGTTATTCATAAAACAGTAGGGCCTGTGTCGGACTTGATCCGGTATCCGAATCCTGCCAGTATCGCAAAGACAAGGTGGCCGAAAGGTTGAGGCTGCAGACTGCAAATCTGTTAATTATGAGTTCGAATCTCATCCTTGTCTCAATGATTGAAATAGTGTCAAACTTGTTTGAGTACTATGAAAATCCACTTTGTGACTTGATGAGAAAGCGTAGCAATCTCATCCTTGTCTCAAAAAACTATGGAAGTATTGAGCAATTGGTTGGCTCACCAGACTGTAAATCTGGTCTCTTTGGAGCTTGTAGGTTCGAGTCCTACTACTTCCACTATTTAGTACCGTAGCACAATGGCTAGTGCACCCGACTGTCTCTCGGAAGGTTGCGAGTTCGAATCCCGTCGGCACTGCAAAGCAGAACTCGGGATGAGAAGTTTATCCCGAAGATGGCCAAAGGGAATCCTGTAGGTACTGCAATACTTATCTGGGGGTATAACAATGGTAGTTTACCCGCCTTGGACGCGGGAGGTTATAGGTTCGAGTCCTGTTCCCCAGACAAATTGCTTCATTAGCATAGAGGTATAGTGCATCCGGCTTTAACTCGAAGTTAAAGTTTTGAGAAATGGGATTCATTGAATTCGTTTCTCATTTCTACCGGAAGACAAGGGTTCGATTCCCTTATGGAGTACAGGACGGAGCGTAAAGAAAATGTCTGGTAGACATTTTTAGCGAACGAGCCAGCTGGCGCGTTGGCAAATACTCTGATATAACAAATGCAGGGATGGCGAAAATGGTAAACGCGCCTGACTTAGAATCAGGATTTTGAGAGTTCGAGTCTCTCTCCCTGTACAATGCTCCACTAGCCCAACTGGAAGAGGCATCGGGTTTAAGCCCCGTATAGTCTTGGTTCGAAATGCTCTGCATTCACGATTTCTTAAATCAACATGAATAAATGAGTAATCCAAGGTGGAGTACGACTATGGGCTCATGGTGTAATGGAAGCACCCAAGGCTACGAACCTTGGAGTATAGGTTCGAATCCTATTGAGCTTACAAACTGACCTGTGATGTAACGGTAACATACAAGACTTTGACTCTTGAATTGGGGGTTCGAATCCCCCCGGGTTGTCCATATGGTGTCTCTAGCTTATCTGGTAAAGCGCCCCGCTGTGAACGGGAGGAACAGGGTTCGAGTCCCGGAGTACACCCAAAAAGGAACAGTAGCAAAGTTGGTCAATGCGCCGGATTGAAGATCCGAAGATATAGGTTCGAAATGCTTCGTATTCACAAATTCCTAATTATCAAGTGTTAACCAGATGAGCTAATCCTATCTGTTCCACTGATTTTTTAAAACAATGTTTAATCAATTCATCTAAGTATTATGGAAACTCATTTTACTATTACCAAAAGAAAAATGAAAAGTTTGAAGCTTTTGATTACTAGAATAGTATCAAAGTGGATTTCGAATTACATCAAAGCGATGAGCAAAGCTTTATACCCTCCTGAAACACAAGGAGTAAAAAGCAAAAATGACAGACATCGTACTTTTTATAAATGATTTTTATCTACGTAAAAAGACTGCGTAGTACAATTTCATCTTTGTTGTGTCATTAAAACAAACCCTCATAATTAATGGGGTATGTGAGGGTTTGAAGTAGTGCCCTGCTACAAAATAGGGTAAGTAGCAGGGCTATGATAAAGAACCTCTTTAGCTTAAAAGGAAGAGCTGTGGTAAATGACCCTTGATCGTAACCACGGAGTGATTGGATGACGTCGTTAGTAGCTTGCCTACTAATGAATAGAATTTGCAGAAGCACCGAAATGAACAAGAATCAGAGTAGGGAAGCGCATTTAGAGCCAATCTGTCCGCCAATAGCGGAAGTACCAGTTCGAATCTGGTAAGAGGTACAAAATATACGTTCTTTAAAATATCAAGCAAGTCTTGTTGCGTGTTTCTGTATAGCACCATTGTATGAGGTATTACAAAGTTTGTATCATCACTTCATATACAACTTGACTTGAAGGTTGCGGTTATTTTCCAAAAAGTAACCACCGGATCTGTCGGTCGTGGGTTCGATTCCCACTCTCTTAAGTTGAGATAGTTCAGTGGTTAGAACAACAGACAATTAGGTGTCGCGGGTTCGACTCCCGTCATAAACTTGTGGTTTATGTAGCTCAGTGGTAGAGCACTACACTTTTAATGTAGGATATGGACTGAAAATCCATTTTTCACAAGCTGATCATCTTTTAAAACTGATCGCCAGCCTGTCACGCTGTTAAACATGACAAAAACTGTGATGGCAGATCGGTTGTTATAGTACTCTTGCTATATCAATAGTCTCGAATGTACTTTGAAATATTGGTGTTGTTAGTATTCGAAATAGCTACTTTTTTGATCTCAGATTTTAGTACTATATAATCTTTTTAAGATGATATATACTTTTATCTTATTTCTTAAAACTGGTTGTAGGCAATATAACAAACTAATATTTCCGTGTAGGAAAGATGATTTGCTGTCATCAGTTTTCAATATTTTTTGAAAAGGCCGATGGAATTCGCCAATAAAAGATGGTAAAATATTTATTAATCTTTCTTTTAATGGCTCATTTCACTGTTTTTAAGAAGTTGAAAATTGCGTGAGGGATAGTAGCGGCATCCTTTTTGAACTTGGTAGCCTGAGGTTCTCGAAGGTTGTCAAGTTTAAAAAGATACAGCGAATAGCCCGACCCAAAGGGACACGCTTAAAATATACTTCAGGATAGAACCATACCCGTAGTTCTGGATTGAAGTAGACAAGGTCTCCGTTACAGGAATTGTCATCTAATGAATGTTTAATTTAAAATGTAAAAAATGAAAAGAGTAAGAATTAATGCGGGCAAAGTAGGTTTGGTTTTCAAAAAAGGAGATTACCATCGAGTAATTACCAAAGGAATCCATTGGTTAGGATTTAATGAAAGGATAATACAATATGATCTAACCAAACCTTTTGCAGTACCAGTAGCACTGGAACTCTTACTACAAGACAACGAGTTGGAGGCCATGTTACACGTAATTGAAGTAAAAGATAACGAGATCGTATTGATGTATGAGAATAGTAATTTCAAAAATACATTGGCAGCAGGTCGTTATGTGTACTGGAAAGGGTTGTCAGACTACCAATTTACAAATGCGGATCTAAGTAAGATTTATATTACCGAAAAGATTGATAAATCATTGTTTAACCATTATGCATTAAGCAAGTATATCAGAGCTTTTGAAGTAGCTGCCTACGAAAAAGCAGTATTAATTGTCGATGACGTGTATACTAAAACCTTAGAAAGTGGTACCTACCGCTTTTGGAGAAATAATACTTCAATCAAAATAGCTAAGGCTGATTTACGTCAGCTGCAATTAGAAATTGCAGGTCAGGAATTGTTGACCAAAGATAAAGCAGCTGTTCGTATCAATTTCTATACACAGTATAAAGTTATAAACATTGAAAAAGCTTTGTTAGATAATAAAGATTATGAAAAGCAACTATATATCGGCATGCAATTAGTGTTGCGTGCTTATATAGGTACGTATACTTTGGATGAACTTTTGGAACGTAAAGAAAGTATTGCACAAACAGTATTTGAAGACACAAAAGCTGAAGCGGCCAAACTTGGTGTAAAAATCTTGAACTGTGGTATTCGTGATGTGATCTTGACCGGTGATATGAAAGAGATCATGAACCAGGTCCTGGTTGCTCAAAAAAGAGCTCAAGCGAATATCATTACACGTCGTGAAGAAACAGCCTCAACACGTAGTTTGCTAAATACGGCAAAGCTTATGGAAAATAATGAAATGCTCTACAAACTTAAAGAAATGGAGTACGTAGAGAAAATCGCCGACAAAATTGGTGAGATTAGTGTCTCTGGAGGCGGTGGTATGATCAAACAATTGAAGGACATATTCTCTGTGAATAGGTAGGTATGAAAAAAATGCACTAGTTTTTTATAGCTGGTGCATTTTAGTAAAGCATCATATATTACTCAATAAATAGCAAAATAACATTAATTCGATAGACAATTATTAAAGAGAAAAAGTGTAAACCATTCCCACAATTGCAGTCAATAAAACCGACTGAAAACAACACTCAAAAAGGGAAATGAATTATGAATATTATTATCAAACATATAGAAACCATTGAACGAATTGATCAATTAATTCGATTACAGGCAACGGGTACACCAGAAGATTTTGCTTCACGATTAGGGATATCTAAAACCAAATTGTATAGAGTGATTGGGGTGATGAAAAAGCTAAATGCACCGATTGAATATGATGTACATTTAGAAAGTTTTGTTTATGTCGAGTCGGTTGCTTTTGCTTTTGGGTTTTATAGAGAAGCTGAAGATACATCGAAAGGATAAATATTAGGTTCAATGTGAGTGGTTTTGTAAACTTCTTATCTTTTATAGATTAATTTTTAAGTTAAATTCATAATTTTGCGTATATGATACGCCAAAATATTAAAGTAGCAGTAGATGCTGTTGTCTTTGGATACAAAGATAAAGCACTTAATGTATTATTGATTAAAAGAAACATTGAACCTTTTAAGGATTCTTGGGCACTTCCTGGAGGGTTGGTTTTAGAGCATGAGAATCTTGAGCAGGCCGTAGAACGTGAGTTAAAGGAAGAAACCAATGTTACTGTTGATTACATGGAACAGTTATACTCATTTGGAGAGCCAAATAGAGATCCAAGAAATAGAGTGATTAGTATTACATATTTTGTTTTAGTAAAGCCAGAACATCATAAAATTAAAGCAGATACCGATGCAAAAGATGTGGCCTGGTTTGATATGCAAAAGCTTCCCAAATTGGCATTTGATCATGAAATCATCCTAGAACGTGCAAAAGAAAGGCTTCGTAATAAATTAACGTACGAACCTATTGGTTTTGATTTGTTAGATGATAAATTCTTGTTTTCAGATCTGGAAAAGTTATATATGACAATTCTAGAGAAGCAAATTGATAGGAGGAACTTCAGAAAAAAGATTCTGAGTTTCGATATCCTAGAAGAACTAGACGAAAAGGTTTCTGAAGGTCGCGGAAGACCTGCTAATTTGTTTAAATTTAACAAAAAGCAATACTTCAAGCATCAAAAAGAGGGCTTTCTTTTTGATATTAAATAGTAGGTTTTCAAGGTACCTAATAATTTTATTTCAAAGGAGGTCACAAGAATAATTATTGTATTTTTTACGCAAAATATTTGGTGGAATCAATATTGAAACATAAATTTGCGTAGAAATAACACAATAATGCAATATTTACATTTAGATCCTTCGTTTACTCCATATGATAAATCAATAGGTTTTGAAGCTTTCGTTTTTAGTGGAGGAGAACCGCATATAAAGATTTTAGAACAGAATATTGACGAAGTAATTACAATCACGCATCGTATCAATTCTTTTAACGATTTGGGGGTGCTATTGATTGCTACAGATGCTCTACGAAGAATGAACGTAAAGATAATTAATGTATTTATACCTTATTTTCCTGCAGCCCGACAGGATAGAGTTATGGTTTCGGGAGAACCTTTGAGCGTAAAAGTGTATACTGATATTATTAATGCTCAGAACTATAATCAGGTAACTGTTTTTGATCCACATTCTGAAGTAACTCCAGCATTATTGAATAATATTAAGATACTTCAGAATTATGAGTTTGTGCAGCAGTGTTTACAAACGATAAATGAAGAAGTAGTATTGGTTGCACCAGACGGAGGAGCGCTAAAAAAGATTTATAAAGTTTCGGAATATTTGGGAGGGCTAAAAGTAACAGAATGTTCTAAAAAAAGAGATATAAAAACGGGGCAGTTATCAGGTTTTAGAGTCTATGAAGAAGATCTGACAGGCAAACATTGTGTGGTTGTAGATGATATATGTGATGGAGGGGGAACTTTTCTCGGGCTTGCTAAAGCTTTGAAGCTAAAAAATGCAAGTAAATTAAGTCTGATCGTTAGTCATGGGATTTTTAGTAATGGAATAGAGAAATTATCAAAAATATTTGATAACGTATTTACAACAAATTCAATCAAAGATATTGAAGCAGAAAGAGTTTTACAGATAAAATTATAGAAGAGATGTTGGATAAAATTAAAGGAGGGATTTTTGGGGTAGCAGTTGGTGATGCATTGGGAGTTCCTTATGAGTTTTTAGACCGGAATCAAATGGATAAAAAACCTGCTCGGGATATGATAGGTTATGGAACACATAATCAGCCAGAAGGGACTTGGTCCGATGATAGTTCATTAACATTTTGCCTAATGGATAGTCTATGTAACGGATATGATCTTCATGACATTGCAACTAAGTTTTCAGATTGGTTTTATGGAAATCTGTGGACTCCAAGAGGATATGTTTTTGATATTGGAATCACTACTAAGGATGCTATATATCAATTTAAGAGGGGAATGACCCCTGATTTATGTGGAGGATTAGATGAATACTCTAATGGAAATGGTTCATTAATGAGGATTTTACCATTAGTATATTATTTAAAAGATGAAACTGATATAAATAAAAGATATGATGTTATTAAGAGAGTGTCTTCTATCACCCATGGCCATTTAAGATCAGTTTTTTCATGTTTTGTTTATATAGAATATGCACTGCAACTATTAAAAGAAAAAGATAAATGCGAAGCCTATTTATATGTAAAGAAACCTATTTTAGATTTTGCAATTCAAAATGAATTTAATCCTAAAGAAATACAGCTTTTTGCAAGAATTTTAGAAGAGGATATTTCAAAGCAAGATCGCTTTAACATAAAAGGAACGGGATATGTTTTAAGATCATTAGAAGCATCATTTTGGTGCCTTTTAAATTCGGACTCTTATTTTGAAGCTGTTCTTAAAGCTGTAAACCTAGGAGAAGACACTGATACTACGGCTGCAATAACAGGAGGTTTAGCAGGTATATATTATGGTTATCATAATATTCCTGAAACCTGGAAGCTGCAATTAGCTCGATTTGAAGATATTGAAGAGCTAATCGAGCGATTTAATAAAAGCTTATAATGAAACTACAATTAAAAAAATATACAGAACAAATAAAAGAATGGCCACAAAGCGGTTATCATATCATAGCACAATACGATGATGATAAAATCATAGTGTATCAATCATATCGTCCAGAAATTGGAAATTATGCAGCCAATAATCAATATTTTGGAGGTGCCTTTAGTTTGGACCGAATGACCTGGATCAAACCCAATTTTTTATGGATGATGTATCGTAATGGTTGGGGAACAAAAGAAGGGCAAGAAGTAGTATTAGCCATACATCTTAAAAGAACAGTTTTTGAAAACTACCTGCAAGATGCGGTGTATTCCTCTTTTAAACCAGAACTATACAAATCCTACGTTTCCTGGCAGCAAGATGTACAACGATCCAATGTCAGATTACAATGGGATCCAGATCATGATCCGTATGGAGTTAAATTAGAAAGAAGAGCTATTCAAATTGGGTTACGAAATGAATTTATAAGGTCATATTCCAAAGATGATATATTGGAAATAGAAGATATTTCCGATTTTGTGGCAACCCAATATGAGTTGGTAAAATCTAAAAACCTTGATGAATTAGTAACTCCACATGAAAAACCACTGGTTTTTGAGAATAAAGAATTGAACAAATATTTAATGTTGAAATGAAACTAAAAGTTATCCATGCCGATATTACCGAAATAGAAGTTGACGCAATTGTAAATGCTGCAAATTCATCTTTGTTAGGCGGAAGTGGAGTAGATGGTGTTATTCATCGCAAAGGAGGTAACCAAATTTTGAATGCTTGTAGATCGATTGTTGCAAAACAAGGAAAATGTAAAGTTGGATAAGCTGTAATTACAACTGCTGGCAACTTACCATGTCAGTTTGTGATTCATACGGTTGGGCCTGTTTGGAATCAAGGAGGTGTTGAGAAGGAACAGTTACTTGCTAATTGTTATGTAAATTCTATGAGGATTGCTATCGAAAATAAAATTAAAACTATAGCATTCCCTAATATTAGCACTGGAATATATAGATTCCCAAAGGAATTAGCTGCTAAAATTGCTATACAAACGATTAGAAGTTTCGTGGATTCAAACAAACTACAAGAAGTACTATTTGTTTGTTTTGATGTAGAGAATTATAACATCTATCAAAAATTATTAAAAGAAAAATCAAAACAGTAACTCTATATAGACCCGTTGGACTGAAAGAACTAGAATTAATTTTTAATTCAGGATGGAAAACATTTCCACCACGATTGGAGTGGCAACCTATATTTTATCCTGTGATGAATGAAGCTTATTCAATCGAAATTGCTACAAAATGGAACTTGGATGATGAGGGGTCAGGATATTCTGGATTTGTAACAGCATTTGATGTTGATAAAGAATTTATTTCTAAATACAAAGTAGAGAATGTAGGTGGATCAATTCATAATGAGCTATGGGTTCCGGCAGAAGAACTAGAGGAATTTAATAGCCATATTGTTGGAGAAATCAGAATAACTAAAACATATTTTGGTAAAAAGTATCAAAGTCCTCAGAATAAAGAACTACAAAGAACAATGAAAACAAATCATAAACATATAAGTAAATTTTTAGCCTTATTCTAAGACATGATCCTGGTAAAATAGAGTTACGATTGGATGAAAATGGTTGGGCAAATGTTGAGGAACTATTGTCAAAACCCAAAAAACACCAACCAAGTTTAGATTTAGAATTGCTGAAGGAAATTGTGGTAACTAATGATAAAAAACGATTTGCTTTTAACGAAGATTGCACTAGAATAAGAGCTAATCAAGGACATTCTATAAAAATAGATTTAGAATATAGTCCCAAACAACCACCTGAGTTTTTATATCACGGTACCGTTGCAAAGTTTATGGACGCAATCAGGGAAAAAGGTTTGCTAAAAATGAGCAGGCATCATGTGCATCTTAGTGAAGAAAGAGATACAGCTGCCAAAGTAGGAGCAAGAAGAGGAAAACCTATTATTCTTACGATCAGATCGGGTGCAATGCATGCAAATGGTACCGAATTTTTTCAATCTGATAACGGAGTATGGTTAACCGACAGTGTTGCCCCAGAATACATTGAATTGATGTCATGAGAATTCTAGCTATAGGAGATATTCATGGAGGTTATAGAGCATTGCTTCAAGTGTTAGATAGAGCAAAAGTAACACCGGAAGATACACTGATTTTCTTAGGTGATTATGTAGATGGATGGAGCGAATCGGAAGAAACCATTGAGAAATTAATTGAACTATCTCAATCCAATACTTGTATTTTCATTAGAGGTAATCATGACCTTTGGTGTGGGTTATGGTTGGATAAAGGCGCAACCAACCCCGTTTGGTTAGCACATGGTGGCAAAGAAACCATGAATAGTTATATTCATTCTGGTTTTGTAACCAAAGATTCTCATAGAACATTTTTCAAAAACTTACAGAATTATTATTTGGATGAAGATAATAAACTGTTCGTGCATGCAGGTTTCACATCTATGTACGGAGTGGGAAGAGAGGAGTATGAATCTAATTATTATTGGGATCGAACGTTGTGGGAAGCTGCTTTATTAGCTGACAAAGTGGGTATAGAAGCCTTAAGAAATAATCCTCCAAAAAGATTCGAACCATATTCTGAAATCTATATCGGTCATACACCAACTACTAATTATAATCAATTTACTCCTATGAAAGCCTATAGTCTATGGAATATGGATACCGGCGCGGCTTTCAAAGGTAAACTTACTATTATGGATATCAATACCAAAGAATTTTGGCAAAGTGATCCTTTACCTTCTTTATATCCTTTAGAAAAGGGAAGGAATTAACTTCTTGATCATACCGATTTAAAATTTAACGTATAAATTACGCAAAATACTTTGAGGTTCTAAAAAATCCAATTATATTTGCGTACAAACAACACAAAATAATTAGATGATGAATCCACTATTACTTACAGACGGTTACAAATTAGGTCACAAAGAACAATACCCGCAAGGAACTACTTTAGTATATTCTAATTGGACACCTCGCAAAAGTAGAATAGAAGATATTGATCATGTTGTGTTTTTCGGATTACAATATTTCGTTAAAGAGTATCTGATCAAACGATTTAATGAGGATTTCTTTAACCAACCTAAGAAAACTGTTACCGCAGAATATAAAAAATATGTTGACAATTATTTAGGAATAGATTATAACATTGTCCATATAGAAGAACTACATGATTTAGGGTATCTACCTATAGAAATCAAAGCATTACCAGAAGGGACCGAAGTACCAATTAGAGTACCTATGTTTACTATGGTAAATACAAAACCAGAATTTTTTTGGTTAACAAATTACTTAGAAACTTTATTGTCAAGTATGATATGGCAACCTTGTACTTCTGCTACAATTGCCAAACAATACAGAAAAATATTGAATCAATATGCTTCAGAAACTGATGAAAGAAATAAGGAATTTGTTACCTGGCAAGGTCATGACTTCTCTATGAGAGGAATGTCTGGAACAGAATCTTCAATACTCAGTGGTATGGGGCATGCATTAACATTTTCAGGTAGTGATACGCTTCCCGTAGCTAAGGCTTACGAAACCTTTTATAACGCCGATGTAACCAAAGAGTTGGTCATTGGTAGTGTTAACGCTACAGAACACAGTGTAATGTGTGCTGGTAGTAAGGAAGATGAAATCGGTACATTTAGAAGGTTATTAGATACGTATCCAACAGGAATATTATCGGTAGTGTCCGATACTTGGGATTTATGGAAGGTGTTAACAGTGTATCTACCCGTACTAAAAGAAGAAATTCTAGAACGTGACGGGAAACTGGTAATAAGACCTGACTCTGGGGATCCGGTAGATATTATCTGTGGATGTGAAGATGAAAACCCAATTGTTTCTAAAGGTGTTATAGAATTGTTATGGAACGAATTCGGAGGAACAATAAACGAACAAGGATACAAAGTACTAAATCCCAAAATTGGTGCTATTTACGGAGATAGCATTACAATAGAAAGGGCTACACAAATTTGTGAACGTCTCAAAGAAAAGGGGTTTGCTTCCACAAATGTAGTTTTAGGAATCGGAAGCTTTACTTATCAATATAATACGCGGGATACTTTTGGATTTGCTATGAAAGCCACCTATGTAGAGGTCAATGGCGAAGGACGCGAAATTTTTAAAGATCCTATAACCGATGATGGAACCAAAAGATCTGCAAAAGGTTTAATCAAGTTGTATCACAAAAATGGGCGAATCAGTTTTAAAGATCAAGTTACCCGAGAAGAAGAACATAAGGGTCTTTTAACAACAGTTTTTAGAGATGGTCAATTAATTGTTGACCAAAATTTAAGTCAAATTAGAAAACGTTTAATCAGCTAAATCCTCATTAATACAAGTGAATATAATCATCAAACATATCGAAATTATGGAGCGTATGGATCAACTAATACGGCTTCAGGCAACGGGTACACCAGAAGATTTTGCTTCTCGATTGGGAATTTCTAAAACAACACTATACAGAACAATTGGTGTAATGAAAAAATTAAACGCTCCTATAGAATATGATAACGCCAGAGTGAGTTTTGTATACGTAGAAGCAGTCGCTTTTTCTTTTGGGTTTTATGGAAAAGATAATTCCAGAAGTTATACATATGGAAATCGACACAATTAAGGTTTGTTCTAAGCAGGTAGTTTAAATCAATTGTATGTGCAAACCATATATAAATAAAAAGAGTTACGAAAACAGTCTTTCGTAACTCTTTGATAATGAAGTGGAGAAGATGGGACTCGAACCCACGACCTCTTGACTGCCAGTCAAGCACTCTAGCCAGCTGAGCTACATCCCCATTTTAATTAGGTATCAAAAATACTCTTTTTTCTTAAAGTTTATCTAAAAAATAAGCAGAATACAATTTGTTAATATTTTCTACAGGATAAAGTTAGTATTTTTGGCATTTGCTAAAAATATGATTCGTAAAGCATTATTTTCTGATCTGGATTCTATTCATGAGTTAACACAAGCTTGTGCCAAGGCAATGATTGCCAAGAATATTTATCAGTGGAACGAATATTACCCTACTCGAGATCGTTTTCAAAAAGATATCGAACTACAAGAACTTTATATCTTAGAAGAAACAACGATTAAGGGGATTGTGGTCCTAACTCAAATAATGGATGAAGAATACGTTCCGATACAATGGCTTACCAAAAACGCAAATAATATGTATATACATCGATTAGCTGTGGATCCAAAATATTGGGGACAGGGATATGCACAAAAACTGATGGAATACGCTGAACACTATGCCATAAAAAAAGGTTTTGCATCGATACGGCTAGATACCTTTAGTCAAAACAAACGCAATCAGAAGTTTTATGAAACACGGGGGTATCATCGATTAGGAGAGATTTATTTTCCTAAACAAAGTAAAGAGCCTTTTTATTGTTATGAATTACCTATATGAGTACTGTAATTAGCTTTAAAAATATTAATAAATTAGCGGTACCTGCTATCATTTCTGGTATTGCAGAGCCTATTTTATCTGCCACTGATACTGCAGTAGTAGGAAACATACCCATTAACGGAACCGAATCCCTGGCAGCCGTGGGGATCGTAGGAACATTTCTGTCGATG
Source organism: uncultured Aquimarina sp. (assembly GCA_947497175.1). GTDB lineage: Bacteria > Bacteroidota > Bacteroidia > Flavobacteriales > Flavobacteriaceae > Aquimarina. The sequence continues at coordinate 883,472 of CANMFM010000004.1, forward strand.
CTAATTTGGATTTTAGCTCAAACACGAAGTGCAATTTCTGCTATTATATCACAATATTTAGGAGCAGGAAAATTAGAAGAAGTAAAAGCCTTACCTGCCCAGGCAATTGTATTCAACCTGGGTTTAAGTTTTATCGTATTATTAGTTACGGTTCCATTTATTGAACCCATATTCAGATTACTTAATGCAGAAGGCACTGTGTTAGACTATTGTATTTCATATTACCGAATTAGAGTGTGGGGATTTCCTCTGTCTTTATTTGTATTTGCCGTTTTTGGTATTTTTAGAGGCTTACAAAATACGTTTTGGCCTATGGTTGTAGCATTGATTGGAGTCGGAGTTAACGTTGCTTTAGATTTTGCTTTGGTTTATGGTATCAAAGGTATTGTAGATCCAATGTATTTAGAAGGTGCTGCATGGGCAAGTCTTATCTCACAAATTGTAATGGCAATTCTGGCTTTTGTGTTCTTATTAAAAAAGACAAGTGTATCCTTAAAATTAAGAAAGCCATGGCATCCAGAAATGAACCGTTTTCTAATCATGAGCGGTAACCTATTTATTCGATCGCTAGCTCTTAATATAACTATAATTATGGCGGTTCGAGAGGCTACCGCAATAGGAACAAATTATGTTGCAGCTCACACCATTGCAATGCAATTGTGGCTTTTTTCGGCATTTTTTATTGATGGTTACGGTAGTGCTGGCAATATCTTAGGAGGAAAGCTGCTCGGGGCTAAAGATTATGCTAACTTGGTAAAGCTTGCTAAAAAAGTATCATTATACGGAGTTGTTGTCGCTATTATTTTAGGTGCAGCTGCGTTAATACAACCACAAATTCTTGGTACAATATTTACTAAAGATCAAAATGTACTTATGATTTTTTCAGGTTTTTTCTATCTAGTAGTCATCACGCTTCCTGTTAATGCGGTTGCTTTTGTTGGTGATGGGTTATTTAAAGGCATGGGGGAGACAGGATACCTGCGAAATGTTCTTTTAGGTTCAACTTTTCTCGGGTTTCTTCCTGCTTTATTTATTTCCCGATATTTTGACTGGGGTTTACACGGCATCTGGATTGCCATCACTGTTTGGATGCTTGTGCGCAGCGGATCTTTAGTACTAAAATTTAGAAACAAATACGTTCCTTTATCTTCCTGAAGACAAAACAATAATAAGTACCAAAAGGGTGAGTACGTATAGTGACCCCATTACAATCTCTAATCGATATTTTTCTAAAATTTTTTTTGTCATAATTCAAATTTACATTGAGGATATAGCTTTTAAAATACGTATAGCCACGTATTTATATAAATGCATTGAGAAAACACAGAAAGATTGTAACATAAGAATGCAAACACTATTTCTTAAGTGATAATACATAAAATCAGTATGGTATATAAAACCATTAAAAGCACCCCTATTTTTAATCTGTGTTTTTCGAAGAACTGTTCTAACATATGTTAAATATAAAACAAGTTGAATAGGAAATATGCAAAATCCCCTTTGGAGTTATTATAAGTTTTTAACACAAAATCAACACATTAACAACGGTTCATAAATAATTAATAAGATATTAACTATTTTTATGCGAAAAAACCAATATTGATGATATCAAGAACCAACGGTAGTTTATATACTCATATCGAAAATAACATTGCAACCATAGAGTTCGAGCATCCTGCCAGTAATTCGTTTCCATCAGAATTATTAGAGCGATTAGCAAAAGCATTCGATCAACTATCTGTTGATAACTCGGTGCATGTGATTATTTTGAAGTCTGAAGGTGATCGCGCATTTTGTGCTGGCGCCTCCTTTGATGAATTAATTGCAATAACCAACCTTGAACAAGGTAAATTTTTCTTTTCTGGGTTTGCTCACGTTATTAATGCAATGCGTAAATGTCAAAAACCTATTATAGGACGAATACAAGGCAAAACAGTTGGAGGAGGTGTTGGTTTAGCCTCGGCATGTGATTATTGTTTAACTACCGAAGCTGCTTCTATAAAATTAAGCGAACTCACAATTGGTATTGGCCCTTTTGTGATTGAGCCTGCTGTATCTCGAAAAATTGGTCTTGCAGCCTTTGAAACCCTGGCATGGGATGCAACACAATGGAAAAATGCGTATTGGGCCAAAGAAAAAGGATTGTTTTCTAAAGTTTTTCTTACTATCTCAGAATTAGATAAAGAAGTACAACTATTTGCAGAGAAACTAGCAAGCTATAACCCTGCCGCCTTGCAACAGATGAAAAGAGCCACATGGCACGGAACGGATCACTGGGATACGTTGTTGATAGAACGCGCAGCAATATCTGGAGAATTAGTGCTTTCAGAATTTACCAAAGAAGCACTCGAAAAATTTAAGAAATAGAGCATAATCTTCCGTAACTTTGCAGAAATTACAACCTAGAAGATGAGTAAAATACGTATCACAAAGCAATTTTCTTTTGAAACGGGCCATGCCTTATATGGGTATGATGGTAAATGCAGAAATGTACATGGGCATAGCTATAAATTAAGCGTTACTGTTATTGGCTCTCCGATCATAGATACATCACATGTAAAGCTGGGGATGGTGATCGATTTTGGAGATCTTAAAAAAATCGTTAAAGAAGATATCGAAGATGTTTTTGACCATGCAACTGTATTTAACAAAAATACACCTCATATTGAGCTTGCCAAAGAACTCCAAGAAAGAGGTCATAATGTGATTTTGGTTGATTATCAACCTACAAGTGAAAATATGGTGATTGACTTCGCTGAGAAAATTAAAGCAAGGCTACCAAAAAGTATAGAGCTACACTCATTAAAACTTCAGGAAACAGAGACCTCATATGCCGAGTGGTATGCTTCAGACAACAAATAACTCCTATAAGTCTGATGGGTTTATGAGGTAGTATTGTTTTATTATCTTTACTTCCAAATTAGAATTATGAATCTTCCTGAAGGGAAAAAAATATACTTTGCCAGCGATAATCATCTAGGTGCTCCTACTCCAGAAAAGAGTTTCCCCAGAGAGCAAAAATTCGTAAAATGGTTAGATGAGGTAAAAAAAGATGCAGCTGCTATTTTTTTGCTTGGTGATCTCTTTGATTTTTGGTTTGAGTATAAAACAGTCGTACCCAAAGGATTTACAAGAACCTTAGGAAAACTAGCTGAGATCACAGATTCGGGCATTCCTGTATATTATTTTGTCGGAAATCATGATCTGTGGATGAATGGATATTTTGAAGAAGAACTCAATATTCCTGTCTATCACACCCCCCAAGAATTTACGTTTAACAATACCACATTTTTTATAGGTCATGGTGACGGGTTGGGACCAGGTGATAAAGGCTATAAACGTATGAAAAAAGTCTTTACTAACCCTATAGCCAAATGGTTCTACAGGTGGTTGCACCCTGATCTTGGAGTGAAACTGGCGCAATATCTATCTGTAAAAAACAAACTGATATCGGGAGACGAAGATGTTACTTTTCTTGGAGAAGACAATGAATGGCTTGTACAATATTGTAAAAGAAAACTCGAAGATAAACACAGGGATCATTTTGTATTTGGACATCGCCATTTACCGATGGAAATTGATTTAAATGAGAAGTCTCGATATACCAATTTAGGAGATTGGATTGTTCATTATACGTATGCAGTATTTGATGGAAAAGAACTTAAACTATTGAAGTATTCTTAAATCATTAGCGTAAAAAAGGCAGGTAAAAAACCCACCTTTTTACTAAAGATCCCCATTTATTTAATTATCATTTGTTTAACCGTAGTTTTTTCACCAACGATAACGTTCACTAAATATAGTCCGGCTTGATCAATTTTATTGCGTACTTCTTTCATATCAATAACCGTAGTACCTGCTTTTAGTACGCCTAAGTCTTTTTTGATTATTAATGTACCATTGAGATCTATAATTTCAATAAAAGATCGAACATCATATCTGGCATATATTTTCAAGCGTACGTTGTCTTTTGTAGCTGGATTAGGATAGAGACTAACGTGTTGTGTAGATACTGTACGAGTATCAAGATTATTTCTAGCCGTGGCAAGCCCTGTAATAATAAATTTTTCCCAGGACCCAATCGCATTTCTGTCACAAAAAATAGCCTTATTGCCTCCATTATTATGACTTACGTATTTACCATTATTTCCTTTAATAGCATATAAGTCACCTCCTAATGATTCTAATGTAAATTTTTCCCAGGCACCTACAGCATTACGATTACAGTTCATGCCTTTATTTCCATTTTCAGAACTCACATATTTACCGTTACTTCCTTTAATACTAACGGTTCCGTTGCCCGCAGAAGCTATTGTAAATCGTTCGTCAGCTCCAGCTTCGGTACGATTAGCACGCATTGATCTAGAACCTCCTTCAGAGCTTACAAATGTAGTAATGCTTTGTCCTTTGATTGTAACACCTTCAGCATTGTTTCCTCCGCCATTATCACCTACCATTATAGTTATGGTTTTGGTTGTGGTATTTCCCTTTTTATCGGTCGCTTCTGCTTTGAGAGTATACCTGCCTATACTTAAATTCGTAAGCTTTTCATCTTGATTGTTTTGGTTCCACTCATAAGGATTTACGTTTTCTTGTCTAATGAAAATGTCATTTATAAATAGCTTTACGTTATTTACTCCATCATTATCTGTAGCTTTCACATTAACAGAGATCGTTGCGGGAGCCTGAAAAGAAGCATTATTTAATGGTTTATTAAAAGATATGTCAGGACCATTATTATCGCCTCCGCCAGAATCTCCTCCAAATCTGGGTCTGCTTTTTAACCAATTCATATCCCATTTTGGTCCAATCTGATTACATCCAGATGGCCCCAGATCTGTGCGCCCCGGGCATCCGGTTTCATCTGGAGCATCGTTAGCAGGGCCGTTTCCACATTGTATGTCATTATACGGAGCATCGCCATTTTGAAATGCTCTAAATAAAGGGTGCTTTTTTAATTCATCGCAAATGTCAATAATTGTATAAGATGCACCATTAATGGCTACAGTTTTAGTGCCGATCCCATGATCAAAGTTGCTGGAATTACACCAACAAAAGCCATTGGCTGAAAAGCTATCGGTCCATCCGGGATGTCGGGGATTCCACTGTTGTGAAAAAAGACTGCCAACAGAAAAAACAGCAATAAAGAGTGTTAGAATAGCTAGTTTACGTTTCATAATAAAGTTTTTAGTAATTAGTATGGTTTTTTATGGATTAAAGTTCCTAAATTATAAACGTGGGTTTCGGGTTTTGATAAGGATACATTAGGTATACATACCCGCAAAAGAGAATACATATGGCATACTTTGATTCTAAAGAAATCATAGGAGATTAAATCTTCGCCTATTCCTTACTGGATTCTGGATAAAACTTTTTTAGAAACCGTTATACCAATCATTTCTGGTGCATGTAATCTTGAAGAGTGCTCAAAAAAGATAATCGTATTATTAAAAACAGCTTCGATAAGGTAATGACTTCCTTGAAAATATGAATTTTTTACCCTGGCTTTATGTTTAGAGTCTGCATCGATTTTTACTTCATGAGGGTATACTAAAACAGTAGTATGATCACTTGTGTCATCAAAAGATGAACGTGGTATTTCATTCACTTCACCAAAAAGAGAGGCAACATAATAGTTTGGAGGATTTTGATATAATTGAACAGTATCTTTTTTGGTAAGAATTTCTCCTTGTTTGATTACGATAGCCTCATCAGTAAAAGAAAGAATATCGGTTTTGTCATGAGTTGCCGTTATGCTTGTAATAGTGTTGCGTTTTAAATATCTAAAAAGATTTCTGCGTAGTGAACTTCTTCTAAAATTGTCAATATTATGAAAAGGTTCGTCAAGCAACAGCAATTCAGGTTTTTTTGCTAATGCTCTCGCCAAAGCGACTCTTTGCTTTTGTCCACCACTTAAATTTTCGACCTTTTCATCAGAAAACTCACTCATTTCAACAATTTCCAGTAATTCATCTACCCGTCCCTGTTTTAATTCAGATTCAAAATTTGATAAGTATTGGCCTATATTTTCGGCAACACTACGATAAGGTTGAAGCTCAAAACCCTGTGAAAGATATTTCATATTTTCATGACCAGGAACAAGATTGTACAGCGGACCCAAAAGCTCTTTATTTTCCCAAAACAATGCACCTTCTTGAGCTTGCAAAAGCCCATAGATTATTTTCAGTAAGGTGCTTTTTCCACAGCCACTAGCTCCGATCAGGGCAATATGCTGACCTTTATGAATTGAAAAACTAATATTTTTTAGCACAGGCTGTGTCTCGTAAGCAAAAGAAATGTCCTGGATTGTAAGCATATTCAAATATATTGAACTTTCTTATAAAAACACATTGAGCGTGCGTCCTTTTACAAGCATCACTATACATTTTTTTTCTCCATATAAAACTCGTATTGATCTTCTCCGGTAATATGAAAACCAATTCGTTTATAAAGATGCTGTGCAGGGTTTTCTTTCAAAACCTTTAAAGTAACTTTTTTATGTGTTGATTGTGCCCTCTTTAGTATTTGATTTATAATCTGTTTTCCAATACCGATGCCTTGAAACTCAGGTAAGACCTGAAGTTGTAGTATTTCTATAACACCTTTTGTCTCTAAACATTTTAGCAGACCTACTCTTACAGAAGATTTGATAATTATATGAGAAGCTTCAAAATGCAAATTAATTCTAGAAATATGTTCTTGATCAGATAAGTGGATTCCCATTTTTTCCAAATGAGTGACCATGGTTGATTTTCTCAGATTAAATAGAAAATCTTTGTCCTCTTCTTTTGCCTTTATCAGTTCTAGATTCATTTTTGTGTTTAAAATTATAAAAGGTTACTGCTTTAATCAACTTAAGCTTCTTCTTAAAATAGTTGTTTGTTATATCATTTGACAAAGCAAAAACCATCGCTTATATTTGTTGTTTACCCCTGCAACAAAAGGTCAAATGAAAAGTGTTCTTTTAGTGATTCTTATTTTTTTTTCAACCTTAAAAATAATTGCTCAAGATAAAAAGGATCAAACAGCTAATGATTCAATTAAGAATGCATTAAAAATATCGATAAAAGATCTCATAAAAAAAACTCCAAGAGATATTAATGTCGCTGCCCTAAGAGATCTTCTTAAAGAAATAAGGCCAAAACCCAAAAAAGAAGAAGAGAAAGAGGGATGGAGATCTAATGGCGATTTTTCATTGGTATTTAATCAATCTGCGTTTAATTTTGATTGGCAAGGAGGGGGGACTTCAAATGTATCGGGTAACAGTTCTATTGATTATAATTTTAATTATAAGAAAAACAGCTTTTCCTGGTCAAACAAAATCAAAGCTGATTATGGGTTATCTTTTTTAAAAGGAGAAGATTTTACGCGCAAGACCGATGACCGAATCGAAATCGATATGCGTATAGGGCAGCGTATAGGGAAAAGTAAATGGAACTATTCGTTTTTTGTAAATTTTTTATCTCAGTTTGATAAAGGATTTCGTTTTGAAGTTGATCCAGAAACAGAAGAAACCATACGAATAGAAGAGACACATTTTTTCTCTCCTGCATTTATACAAGCTGGTCCTGGGTTCTTATGGAAAAAAAGTGATGATTTAAATGTAAATATAGCGCCCGTTACGTCGCGTATGATCTTTGTAGACAAAGAATTTACAAATGTCGAAGGCTATGTAGATGGTGATTACTTTGGGGTTGATACCGGGGAGAGTACACGATTTGAATTTGGGGGTGCAATTGCTGCAAATATTAAATTTTCGGTAAGTGAAAATTTTACAGTAGAAAATATCCTCAATCTATATTCTAATTACATTGAAGATCCAGCCAATATTGATTTAGATTATACGCTTAATCTTAATCTTCAGGTCAATCGTTATATCTCCAGCAGTTTTATTTTTCAGAGTATTTATGACGATAATGCCACTAGTGCGTTTCAAATACGACAGGTTTTAGGTATTGGTCTGGATTATAAGTTTTGATCTTATTCTTCAACAACCTCAGGATATAAAAAATTGTTATACGGAAATCGAGTGACATGAATATCCCTAACTTCTTTGTAGACACGCTTTCTAAATTCTTCGATATTCTCCTTATTGATTGCCGAAATAAACAATGCATTATCACCTATTTTACTCATCCAAGTATCTTTCCACTCTTCTAATGTGTAGTGTGCTTCGGTTTTTTCTGTGGTCAGGTCGTCTTCCTCTATTGTTTCGTATTGATAAGCATCGATTTTATTAAAAACCATGATTGTTCTTTTATCTGTGCAATCAATCTCTGCGAGTATTTTGTTAACCGAGGCGATATGATCTTCAAATTGAGGATGAGAGATATCTACTACGTGTAATAACAAATCTGCTTCTCTAACTTCGTCTAATGTGCTTTTAAAACTTTCTACAAGTTGTGTGGGTAGTTTTCTTATAAAGCCTACTGTATCACTAAGTAAAAAAGGGAGGTTGCCAATCACTACTTTTCGCACCGTAGTGTCCAGTGTTGCAAAAAGCTTATTCTCGGCAAAGACCTGGCTTTTTGCAACCACGTTCATCAATGTGGATTTTCCAACATTGGTATATCCAACAAGTGCTACGCGTACAAGCTTACCTCGATTACCTCGTTGAGTAGCCATTTGTTTGTCAATGGTTTGTAATTTCTTTTTTAGTAATGAAATTCTATCTCGCACAATACGGCGGTCGGTTTCGATTTCAGTTTCACCAGGACCACGCATCCCAATACCCCCTCGTTGTCTTTCAAGGTGGGTCCACAATCCGGTAAGACGTGGTAACAAATATTGATATTGTGCCAATTCTACCTGGGTACGGGCATAGCTGGTTTGTGCTCGTTGTGCAAAAATATCCAGAATTAAATTGGTTCTGTCTATAATCTTTGCTTTTAAGGTTCTTTCAATATTACGAAGCTGTGCAGGAGATAATTCGTCGTCAAAAACAACAGTTCCTATTTCATTTTCTTCAACATAGAGCCTAACTTCTTCCATTTTTCCAGTACCTATAAAAGTCTTAGAATTTGGAATATCCATTTTTTGTGTAAATCTTTTGACTACTTCACCACCAGCAGTATAGGTAAGAAACTCTAATTCATCTAGAAACTCATTTAATTTATCTTCGTCCTGATTTTTGGTTATAATTCCTATTAATACAGTCTTCTCGTATGCTATTTCCTTATGTTCTAACATTAATTAAGGGATATCTTCTATATCTTATTTTACTATATTGTGCCTTTAATCTGATATACAAAAGTACAATAATTATATGCTTTAGCGTCCTTTAGCGTAAAGGGTTTCTTATAAAAATAATTTATTATGGCTAACAAATTTTACTTCCGCAAAAAACACACCGATCAGTATACGGTAGCTTTTTACAATTTGGAAAATCTCTTTGATACCACAGATGACCCGTATACCTTAGACGATGACTTTTTACCAGACTCTGAAAAAGCATGGACCTATAAAAGATATGAGAAGAAAATCTTCAAACTTGGCACTGCCATTTCTAATATTGGTTTTTCAGAAACAGGCAAAGCCCCTATATTAGTTGGTGTAGCAGAGGTAGAAAACAAACGGGTTCTGGAAGACTTAATTGCTTCTAAACATCTAAAAAATAAAAACTATGGCATTGTACATTATGATTCTCCTGATGAACGAGGAATTGATGTAGGGCTTATATATCAAAAACAATATTTTGAAGTCACGAATTCAGAAAAAATACAGGTATTGGTAGATAATGATCATGGAGAAAGAGATTACACGCGAGATATTTTAAGGGTTACGGGGTATTTAAACAACGAAGAGGTTCATATTCTTATAAATCATTGGCCGTCTAGACGTGATGGAGCAGAATTAACTGCATATAAACGTATAGTCGCTGCGCAAAAAAACCGGGAGATTATAGATCAGATAACTTCAGAAAATGCCGATGCAAAAATTATCATCATGGGTGATTTTAATGATGACCCTCATAGTGAAAGTGTCAAAAATCACTTAGTTCAAAACGATCTTTTTAATCCTATGGAACGGCTTTTAACCAGGTATCGCGGAACAACAAATTACAGAAGTCAATGGAATTTGTTTGACCAGATCATCTTTAGTCATAACTTTCATAAGTACGAAAAGGGCAAACATTGTTTTTCTGATGCTTCTATTTTCGACGACGACTTTTTAAAAATTTATAAAGGGCGCTACAAAGGAAATCCGTTTAGAACATATGTCGGCAGAAAATACTTGGGAGGATATAGTGATCATTTTCCTGTTTATATGAGGCTACGATTGAACTAATACGAAAAAAGGCCAATCTTCTGCATAATTAGTAACTAATAAATCTACATCAGAAACTTAATGTACCATTCCCTCCTCGTTTCTTGTAGCTATCCCAGCACGTAGTACAAGAACTGTCTAACCAAACGTTAGGAAAGGTGTATAGGTTTGTTGCACCCGTAGCAGGTGCGGTTTGGTCTCCAGCAACCAAATAGGTATGAAACTGTTTCACAAACCAGTCATCGGTTCCTTGCAATTGAAGTGTAGAAGCTGTTAATTGTACCCAATTTACGGCTTGACCGGGTAATGATGTTTTAAAAAGATAATAATCCCACTTGCCTAATTCTCGCTCATCAATATGTGGATAATCTAAAACAATGTTTTTAATACTATGACCCCCTTTGTCTGTATTAAAATATACCGAAACTCGTACATTACCATCTGTATCATTCTCCGATTGGTTGCCGGTAAGTGTTGCTATTCTATAAAACCACTCTGTACTTACACCTTTGTTTTGATTGTTGTTTTTATATTTATAATCTGCCACAGCCTTATCAAATAAGGTGGTAGCTTCTTCTTTGTTTACATCTTCATCAAATTGAATGTGTAATACTGGCGTTATTGTTTTTAATTGATTCTCATCTATCACGATATCACTGTTCTCTGTAATATTTTCAAAACCGTTTTTATCATTTGTGTTGATAAATTCTGCTTCTCCGTCTGGTTGTTCGCATGATGTTATTAACAAAGCGTATATAACAACCCACAAAACAGCTTCAAAATTCCCCCGTTTTTTCATTTTCATGTTTGCGTTTAATTCTTAATAATGTTTTAAAATTGATCAGCGCTTTAGTGCTCTTTTCATTTTTGACAAAACAAATTTAACGTATTGATAATCAATATAACAGAGTTTAAAATCCCAATTTTGTAGGGGTTGTTTTACCCTTTTTGAGTAAAAATTGTTTTTAGAATATTTAAGGCGGTATAATTTGAAGTCTCATAAACCCTTGATTTATAAACGCCTCTGAGTAAAAATGTTAATTTGTTAATATTTTTTTAACACTAACGGGGTGTTAGAATGGTTCTAATGCCATACCTTGCGCTACGCAAAAAATCACACAAACAAACTAATTGTCATGAAATTAAAATTACTTTTAATTCCATTTGTCATTTCATGTTTTATGGGGGCTCAAAATGGAATTGCACAGTCTGTTTTTATCAACGAAATACACTATGATAATGTAGGCTCAGACGTAGATGAAGCTGTCGAAATCGCAGGATCGGCAGGAACTGATCTTACCAATTGGAGTATCGTTTTATATAACGGATCAAATGGTTCGGTGTATACTACTATTGCTCTTTCAGGAAGTATCCCTGATCAACAAAATGGTTTTGGAACTATTACTAACGTTCTTGCCGCAAATGGATTGCAAAACGGTGCACCAGACGGAATTGCCTTGATTGATAACAATAGCGTTGTTATTCAGTTTTTAAGTTATGAAGGTTCGTTTACCGCAACGGATGGACCTGCATCAGGGTTAACCAGTACAGATATTGGAGTATCTGAGTCTAGTAGTTCTGTTGTTGGTAGTTCTTTACAATTATCAGGAGCAGGAACTACAGCTACAGAATTTGTATGGGAAGCTTTACCGGCTAATACATATGGGCAGGTAAATACCAATCAAATTTTTGGAACACCCGTAATTCTGCCAATACTCAATGAATTTGTATTTAATCATTCGGGATCCGATACTGATGAATTTGTAGAAATAAAAGCCGGACCAGAGGCTGACTTAAGCGAATACTGGATTTTAGAAATTGATGGAGATAGTAACTCAGCAGGTACTATCGACGAAGTAATTCAACTAGGATCAACAGATGTTAATGGGTATTTTACAACACCTTTGGGTAGTAATGTATATGAAAATGGTACTGTTGCTCTACTTTTAGTAAAGAATTTTACCGGTACTTTAGGACAAGATCTGGATGCCGATGATAATGGTGTTTTTGATACAACGCCTTGGGAAGAAATTACTGATAATATAGGGGTTAATGATGGAGATGCCACGGATCAGAATTATGCCACAGTTACTTTGTTGCCATCTTTTGATGGAAGTACATTTACTGTTGGTGGTGCATCAAGATTTCCTAATGGAGTCGATACAGATGCTGTTAGCGATTGGACAAGAAATGACTTTAACGGAAGTGGATTACCAAGTTTTCCTACGGTAGTAGCAGATCCAGGTGAAGCAGTAAATACGCCAAACAGAGAAAATGTAGTTGTTGAAGATACCGGAGGAGAAGATGCAGTACTACTGATCAATGAAATTGATGCCGATACCGAAGGTTCTGATCTATTAGAATTTGTAGAATTATATGACGGAGGAGCAGGAAACACTACTCTGGATGGTTATATTCTTGTTTTTTATAATGGGTCTAATAATCAAAGTTATGCCACCTATGATCTTACCGGATTTACTACAAATGCTAATGGGTATTTTGTAGCGGGTAATGCAGATGTTGCAAATGTCTCTATAGTTTTTCCAGGAAATGGTCTACAAAATGGAGCAGATGCTGTGGCATTATACAAGATAGATGCAGCCAGTTTTCCAAATGGAACAACAGTAACCACAGATAATCTTGTAGATGCTATTGTTTACGATACCAATGATAATGATGATGCAGAATTATTGGTATTGCTAAATGCAAACGAACCACAGATCAATGAAGACGATAAAGGAGATAAAAATTTCCATTCTGTACAACGATTTCCAAACGGATCTGGTGGATTAAGAAATACGTCGACCTATACACAGGCGATTGCAACACCTGGGGCGGCTAATACAAATGCTACAGAAATTGTAAATCTTATTATTAATGAATTAGATGCAGATACTCAAGGGTCTGATGCCTTAGAATTCGTAGAACTATATGACGGTGGAGCCGGAAATACTTCTTTAGATGGATACGTATTAGTAAACTATAACGGAAGCAATAATACAAGTTATAACGCCTTCGATTTAGATGGTTTTTCTACCAACGCCGAAGGATACTTTGTTATCGGTAATGCCGATGTTGCTAATGTTGATCTTGTAGTCCCCGGTAACTCTTTTCAAAATGGTGCTGATGCTGTAGTATTATATTTTGGCGATGCAACAAGTTTCCCTAGCGGAACGGCGGTTACTGCAGACAATATAATTGATGCAATTGTATACGATACCAATGATGCTGATGATCTGGAATTATTAGTATTGCTAAATGCAGACCAACCCCAACTAAACGAAGATGCAAACGGAAGCAAAGACGGCGAGTCTTTACAACGTGTTCCAAACGGACAGGGAGGGGCTCGTAATACAATTTCTTATGTAGCCAAGGCTCCAACTCCAGGTACCGATAATGATGGTGTAGTTGTAACTCCTGGCGAAATAATCACTATTGCCGAAGCAAGAGCTGCTGCAGAAGGTACACCTGTAACGATTACAGGAGTGTTAACTGTAACAGATGCTTTTAATGGTCCTGCATTTATCCAGGATAATACTGCCGGTATTGCTATTTTTGATGAACAAGTACAAGCTAATGCGATGTTAAAAGTAGGAGATTCTATTACGGTAACTGCAGTTAGAACGGCTTTTAATGATCAGATACAGCTTAATGGAGTTGTTGAGGTAGTAAACAATGGCCTTCCACAAAATCCTATTACTCCTTTAGACATTACTCTTGCAGAACTTGCTAATCACCCTGGTGAGCTGGTTCGTGTACTAAATACAACATTCCCTAATCCGGGAGATCTTTTGTTTGGTAATGCCAACTTTACCCTTACCGATACAAGTGGTACGGGGCAATTACGAGTAGATAATGATGTAGCTTCTGTTGTGGGTAAAGCGCAGCCTGTTACCTGTCCAGAAATCACGGGTGTTATAGGACGCTTTAGAGAATTTTTCCAGTTGCTCCCAAGAGCATCTGCAGATATCCCTTGTGCGGTCGAGTTTATCCCTCCCGGTGATACTGTAGGTTTCCCTAAAGAAGATACTTTTGATGTTGTAGCATGGAATATAGAGTGGTTTGGAGACGAAAACAACTCTCCTGTAGGACAAAACCCAATGTCTGATGCTATTCAAAGAGACAGTACGGCTACAGTGCTTAGGAAATTAAAAGCAGATGTATATGCTGTAGAAGAAATTGCTGATGATGCGTTATTTGCTGAATTGGTAGCGCAATTGCCAGGATATGATTATATTTTATCTGATGCGTTTTCAAATCCTTCGGGTACTGCACCTTTCCAAAAATTAGGATTTATTTATAATACCGAAACTGTTTCCGTAGTAGAAACCAGAGCTATGCTCACGTCTATTCATCCGTTGTATAACGGTGGTGATGATTCTGCTCTTGTTAATTACCCAAGTGAGACATCTCGTTTCTTTGCTAGTGGTAGGCTACCATTTTTAATGACTGCTGATGTAACTATAAATGGTGTAACCGAGCGTATAGATCTTATAGCACTGCATGCAAGAGCAAACAGCAGCAATGATCCTCAGAACAGATATGACATGCGTAAGTATGACGTAGAGGTACTTAAAGATTCTCTAGATGTGAATTTTGCAAATAACAAAGTTATTTTATTAGGAGATTATAACGATGATGTAGATGAAACTGTAGCTGATATACCTTCTACAATTTCTAGTTTCCAGGAATATGTAAACGATTCACTAAATTATAATATTGTATCATCGGCATTAAGTGAAGCCGGGTTTCGTTCTTTTGTATTTAGAGAAAACATGATCGACCATATTGCGGTTACTAATGAGCTTAACGAAGCCTATATCGAAAATTCTGTTACAGTTCATTATGATGTTTACGATAATGACTACGCGTTTACAACATCGGATCACTTACCGGTTTCTGCAAGATTCTTATTAGAGCCCGAATTTGTAGATAACGAATGTAATGGAGCTTCTGTAGTTTCTTTTGATCAAGGAAGAAGAAGAGATGGGAGAAGAATATCGAGATACAGAAGTAATCCAGATCGAGCAATCGGAACGCCAAGAGAAAGAAGATACTTAAACTTTGTAAGTCTGGGATTTGGAGGGTCAATTACTATTGAATTGAATAATGAGATTTTTGACAATGCAGACACTAATGAATTTGCAGTCTTTGAGTCTACAGGATTTTTTAACAATATTCCTTGTAGCTATTTTCCTGAATCTGCAGAAGTATTTGCTTCAAAAGATGGTGTGGCGTTTGTTTCTCTAGGAACCACTTGCCAGGATGGCGAATTTGATTTAGCGACAGGTAACTTACGCTCTGCTAAATTCATCAGAGTGGTTGATATTAGTGACAAAAACGTCTTTCCATGGTTTGCAGATGGTTACGATCTAGATGCTATTGTGTGTTTAGAAAATGGCCAATCTCTGATTAATAAACAAACTGTAGTATATGCAGAAAACCCAACAGCTCTGGAAAGTGAGTTAATGAACGAAAAATTTGGAGCAGAAGAAGTTACCGTAAAAGTTTCTCCAAACCCTGTTACAAATTATCTTTCTGTAGACTTTACTGCATTCTCTGGCAATGATATCAACATTTCTGTGACCAATGTAACGGGTCAAATAGTGTTTAATCAAACCGTGAGATTAAATGTTGGGCAATCAAAAGCATCTATTGATATGAGCGGTTATCCAAGAGGGTTCTATATAGTGCGTGTGTCTGACACAAGTGGAGTTATTAATAAAACAATTAAGGTGCTGAAAAAATAACCTGACTGTTATAGAAATACATTTTATAGGAAAGACTGGATCTAATTATCCAGTCTTTTTTTTAGTTATATACCTTCCTACCAGAATAATGAACAAAAACGGGGATGACTTTTCTTTTACCAAAGTAAAAAAATCTAAAAATTAGAAAGGAGTTTTTGATAGTTAGTTGTTTTATTAATACAAACGGTTATTAAAATAAACATAAAGCGATGTATAAGACTAAAACACTACTGAAAGATAAAATGGTATTGGGCGGAGTGTTTCTTATATCTTATTGTATGTTTTTGACTTACTTTTTAATATAAGAAAGCACATCGATCACAATATTAACATGGTTTTCTAACCATACATTTTGTTAAAAGAACCTCTTTGTAAAAGCGTTGTTTGCATAAGAGGTTTTTTGAAAGAAGAATTAAAAGTGTCCCTTGATTTAATATAAAGTCTCGCTCCCCAACGAGACTTTTTTTAATGTAAAAAAACAACCCCCGGGTAACTACTCCCAGGGGTCTTAATTGAAACTTAGTAGTAGTATTTAACACAAACTCAACTTATACTAATTATGAATGTTTCAATTATATCGTTTGATAATCTATGATTCGATTTAATGTCGCGAATATAGGTGGTATCTCTTAAATATTTTAGTGTTTTTTCAATGGTAATTCAGATTTAATGATGCCATAATATCCTCGTAAAATAGTTGTATTTAACTCATTGAATATCAATTTATATTTCGTTTTTCGGGGAAATATTCATTTTTTAACATCGTATTCTCAATACATTTGATTGAAAATTCTCAATTTTCATATTATGATATTAAGAATTCTTCAAAATTAGTGCCAGATAATAATTATATGATCTTTTTATTAAAATAATTATCCCCAAGAAAATAGTCTTGGGGATAAAATTGAAACAAACTAAATAATATACAAACTCAACTTAAATATGTTAATCGTGTTGCTTCAATATACTGTGGTAAATACTTATTTTTTATTCAACTGTTACATCAAAATCTACTTCGATATCTGTTTCTCCTCCAAAATCATCTCTAGAATCTCCAGTTTTTGAAGTAGGCTCATGAATCAAAAAAGCTCTTATAACTCCGGTTGCCGCATCGCCTGACGACCAATCTGTTGAGATATTAATAGCAACATTATTAGTGTCTATGGTATCGTCTGAAGCATTATCGAATGTCAATCCACTAACGGTGGTTTGATAAAAAACGAAATGCTCATCTTTTTCGGCGATTACTTCTTCGGTAATATCTTCTACATCATTCGGGTTGGATTCATCTAAAAATTGTATTTTGATATTATACGAGGTATTCGCTTTTAATACGATATCATCTTTACTGGATTCGGTCCACTCATACTCTTGTGTTGTGGTAGAGCCTGATTCTGTAACGCTTAATTTTACAGTGGTGATGGTTTCTTCTTCATTAATCACTACAGGATTGTCATCATCATCACTACAAGATGCAAAAATAGAGACGATTAAAAGGATACTAAATAATTTATGAACTCTTGTTCTCATGGTCTTAAAATTTAAAATTTATGTTAAGTGTAAAGTTTCTTCCGATATTATCTGCATAAAAACGCTGTCTGTTAAGATAATCTCTGTAGGTAGCATCAAAAAGGTTTGTGATACTTGCACCTACAATAAGATCTTTTGGGTTCCATATTTCGAATGAATATGAGCCAGAAAGATCAAAAAGGCTATATCCAGATGGGGGTTCAGAAATATTTACTAGTTCTGTTACCTCAATATTGTTTCGAATAAAATTTGCTTCAAAATCATTATTAGGATACCTGTTTTGTTTTAATACAGACGTGTTTGTTAATCGTATATCCCAATGTTCTTTTTGATACATAAGCTGTGACCTAAAATTAGGAGCGGGCATGTTGATTAATGCTTCATCTGCTGTGGTATCCTGGCCATAGATATATGAAAATCCAGTAGTAAATTTTAATGATTTAGCTATATCTATGCCGTAGTCTATATCAATACCATAAAGTAATGCATTGGTTTGTTTATATTCCCAAACCGGAAAAGATCCTCTTATCGTAAAATCTAGTCCTGTTGGTTCAAGCAATATGAAATTATCGATGAGACTTATATATGGAGACACTTTTAAGCTTCCTAAACCAAAAATATTCTTTTGCTCACTACTTATAGACACTTTTAAAGCACTTTCTTGATCAAAATCCAAATCTCCAAGCTCAATAATTGCGGCACTATGATGCAATCCATCACTAAACAATTCTACAGGGTTAGGAGCACGATTAACATAAGAAATATTGAATAAGATAGAATTTTGATCACTATAAGTATACTTGATTCCTCCCGAAGCAGATAGGCTGTTATAATCAAAATTTGGATTAGTTAGCCATTGGTCTCCTTCATCAGAAATAATAAGGTCTGCAAACGCCAGGTCATACTCTCTATCTTCCCAAAATTCTTTTTTGTAGAATTTTTTTGCGTCAATATTTACAAAATCATATCGAATACCTGCATCAGCAGTAAGATAATTATTGATTTTGAATTCTGTAATGGCAAAAAACCCTGCACTTGTTTTTGTATAGTCAGGTATTAATCTTCTTACTCCTGTATCTGGATTTGGTGTGTTGGTTTGATATGCCAGTTGAAAACCAATATTCTTTTTAAAACTATCGTTGGCATCAAACAAAAAAGACCCTTCCAAACCATGGGTAGATAGTTCTAAATCCAGACTTGGTTTATCTCGATCATCTCCTCTTCTAATATCAAATTCTTTTCTGTTATTGTATTGAAAAGAGTATTGAAGATTTAATTTTCCAAGATTTTTGAAGCGATTATAGTATTTCAACTTTGCCAAATGATGTTGTGTCTCTTGTTTGGGAGCATTAATATCGTATGTAAAATCATTGATTACTAAGGGTTGATCATTATTAATCGCTCTAACCAAATCACCAACATTACCGATATGAGATGACCGCAATATACCTTGGGTAGCATTGTAAAAACTATAATATCCTTCAAAACCATATAAGAAGTTATTATATCCAAATGTCGTTGAGAAACTTTGCTCTCTATGGCCTGTATTGCTTAGTATGTAATCAGGTGCTTCACTGTCTCCAAAGTATTTAACGGTTCCTTGTATTTTGGCTCCCCATCCGTTTTTAAATCCAATATTCAGCGCTGTATTTGCACCACCCCCTTGACCATTAGTGCTCCCTGCGAGTTGGGCGTTTCCAAAAATAGTATCTCGCAAGCTTGTTAATTTGTTTTCGGCAATAATTACCCCGCCGATTGCATTTCCTCCATATTGAAGAGATCCGGCACCTTTAATGACTCTAATCTCGTTAAAGGCATTAATATCTATGTTTGGAGCGTGCTCCTCGCCCCACTCCTGATCTTCTTGTCGCACACCGTTGTTTAAAATTATAATTCTACTACTATGTAGTCCCTGGATCACGGGCTTAACGATCGCATTACCAGATGTTAACGTATTAACTCCAGAAATTTCTTTTAATGCATCTCCAATAGATAAACTACTGTAAAGATCTAATTGTTTTCGATTCAACTTTTCTTCTACCTGGCTATTGGTTGTTTTTGACGTAGAAGAAGAGGCTATATCTATCTGATCTAAATCAGTATAGTGATGTTCTAAGTAGAAATTTTTTGTATTTACTTTAGAAACATCAATAGTCACCACTTGCGAATTACAATCTTCGTGTGAGATTGTAAATGCATATGATATGGCACACAAGCCATTAATTGTATAGTTACCCTCTGTATCTGTAACAATCATTTGATCATTAAAAGTAATTTTAGCGCCTTTTAAGGGAACTCCATCATGAAAGTCTATTACCTTTCCGGTAAGTGTCTTATTGCAATCTTGTGCTAATGAAAAAGTTACACCTAAAAGATACACTGTGATTAAAGTGAATCTTTTCATTGATTAAAATAAAGTAATGTAAAACTAGTCGTGTAAATACGTACTAGAGTTGAGAACAATTTGTAAAATAGATAATGTTTAGGCTGCAGGTGGAGCCTTATTAAGAAGTGAATAGTTGATCTGAGAATCAAAATAAGTTTGTTCATAACTACTTCTCACGATCTCTGCCGGAATTGTAATTATGCATGGAATCTCTGTGATTTGTGTTCCTAAAAACCCATCATTTTGTTTCTCTGAAGAAAATAAACATATCTGGCAATCGGTATCACCAGAATCATGACTCAATACGTGTACATCTGCAAACTGTATAATACAAAACAGTGCAAGAAATATTGAAGCAATGATATGTCTGTTGGACTTCATGATAGCAAATAAACGAAAAAAAATGACAATCATTGCATATTCTAATAGAATTGAGTGTTAAAGTATTGTAAATCGGATAGATTTTTCAGTTACTGTTTTTAGATCTTTTGATAAATATATAGAGTTCCATGGGTGGCTTACTCCAAAAACGTGATCAGCGCCTTCTATCAAAAAAAGTTCGCTCTTGGGGTTCCAGGAATGTAATTTTTTCCCTTCTTTAACATCAACAGCGAGATCATGAGTACCATGAATAATTAGATGAGGAATATTTATGTTTTTTACCGCTCTTGATATGGTAAGCCGATTTTCATTTTCTATAAATGACGTATAAAATTGAAAATAATGTGGCATTTTTTGTTTTGTTCTTCCGTTTTCTACAAAATAAACCCCTTCTTTTTTCCAATGTTCAAAAGCTTCTCCTTCTGGAAAACGATTTTTGTAATCTGAAACACCTGCCCAGGAGATGAGGGTTGTTATCCTAGGATCCTCTGATGCTTTGATGGTTACTATCCCGCCGCCGCGAGAATGGCCTATTAAGGTGATGTTCGAAGAGTCTATTTCGGTCTTAAAATTAAAATTAGATGAGGTAACCCAATCTATGATGGTTTCGAGATCATCCAGCTCTTTGATATAAGAATTGTTTCCGAACGCTTCTAAATCCGGAAAGTCAATAGGTTGTTCTATAGTACCACCGTTGTATGAAAAATTGAACTTTATGAAGAAAAACCCGGCATCAGCATAAGTTCTTGCGACCAGGTCCCAAGCTCCCCAGTCTTTAAACCCTTTGTAGCCATGGCAGAAAACAACAACTGGTTTTTCTTTTTGGTTATCTAAATAAAAAACATCAGTTACTATTGGTTTCTGATGTTTTCCAGGAACACTTATGTTTTTTCTACTGCGTATCATACTTATACTTCTTTTTCTGTAAACGGAATTTTAATCGCATAGATCTCGAGAATCAACTTTTTTAGTTGTATAAGGTATTCATCAAATACTTCTTTGGTTATCTGATGATTTGCTTTGCCTCTTACTGATTCTTTTGTTCCAAATTTAAGAAACCCTTCTTTAAGGTTTTTAAACGAAATTATACCGGCATGAATCGCTGCGTCTGAGGCTAAATTTTGAGTATACTGCATATAGGCATATGCCAATACCTGAACCGCTTTGCTGTATTTATAATCTTTGGTCATATTCTCCCAGTCCATAAGAACAATATCACTTCGGGAGACTCTTCCTGTTTTATAATCAATCACCCTTACTTGACCGTCTAATTCGTCTATACGATCAACTTTTCCTTTGATATATATTGGGAAATCCAGCTCAGGTATTTGTACCTGGGTTTTAAGATTGCTTTCTATCGCCAAAATCTTCAACTGCACACCTGAATTCAATAATTTTAATTCAGATTTCAGAAAATTTTGAATGTACCTTTTAGCAACCTCAAAAATCAACAGGTTTTTTCCTTGCGTAATATCAAGTCCTGAATATTCTTTTTTAAACTGATACTTAATTTCTGAATCTATTTGATGGTGCATTTTTTTAATAGCATCTACAGTAACAAAAGTGTTTTCCAGTGGTTTATAAAAAGTTTCCAGTGCGTTATGGATTACGGTTCCTAGCGTATTGGCTGCGATAGTTTCTTCTACTTCATCGGTTTCTTTGATTCCTAAAATATAATTATAATAGAAGTCAATAGGATTTCTGATATAACTAGTTAATGCAGAAGGGGATAAGCCATGGGCTCCCAGTTCTTTTAGTTTTGATAAAATACCTTCATTTTTTTTGATTTGTAGTAATTTATTCGATAATCGAGGTACTTCAGAAGAAACAGTGTATTTTTCTATAGTATGATTTGGCCTTTTATCAATATCCAATTGAAGTAGAAACCTGCTTTTTTCTCCTCCTCCGACACCTTCGTTTTCTGTATTATAGATTAAGTATACTTGTTTCGCCCTTTGTATTAACCGATAAAAGTGATATGTATAAATAGCATCCTTTTCTTTGTAGGTAGGTAGGTTATAGGCTCTTTTTAAATCATAAGGTATAAAAGAGTTTATGCTTTTTCCTGAAGGTAATATACCTTCGTTAACAGAGGATATGATTACAGTTTCAAAATCTAAACACCTCGACTCTAACATTCCCATAAGTTGCAATCCCCGAAAAGGTTCTCCAGAAAAATCTAAAGTTTCTGTCGTTAAAATATCTTTATAGAGGCTGTGTAATGTTCCTATCGTACTTAAATACTTATAGGTATTATGCAGCGTAAAAAGTTTATTAAAAACAACATGAAAGTGATAAACGTATTCTAGTTCTAAGGCGTTTTTTTCTTTGTCGAGGCTTTGTTTTAGTAGTTGTATTAATTTTCTACAGTTATGTAGGGCCGTAGTAGTTTCTCTCCAGGGTTCGAATATGAGTTTAAGAACCTCTTTTTCCTTCTCGTTAGCATATTCTTGTAGTTTTTCTAAGGTTAAAAAAACACTGTTTTCTCTGGTGATTACGGTAATTATTTTTTTTGACGTATGACCGAGTAATCGATGAGAAGGAAGACTATTCAGTATTTCTAATATTGATCTGTAGTATAGCCCTTTTGAGTTCGGGTTTTTGTGAAGATTAAATAGTAGTTCAAAAAAGGAAGACAAGGGTACTTCTTTAAGAGGCAACCCCATGGTTATGTTTAAAGCATCTACAGTATTGGGCAAAGAATTTAATACAGGTTGCAACAAGGCCTCATCAGCTAGTACTAAAGCTGTTTTCTCCATTTTAGATTGGGGGATAGATTTTAAGATTTTACCTATAAATTTTGCTTGCCCGACATATTTAGGAGCCCCTATAAGCTTTATGTTCTTTTGATCAGAAAAATTATTCTTAATCCATTGAAATGGTTTGGTTTTGTAATATTCCCATTGATTTTTGTAAGACCTCAAGAATAATGACGCTTCATGATAGGTGTTTTCCATGAAAAATTGATCTGCATCCCAAAAGATTTCTCCTATACCTGCTTCTAAAAGCGATTGAAAAATAAATTGTTCTGCATTATTTAAGGCATTAAAACCGACTAAAACATGTTTACGTTTTTCTATTTTAATATATTGATGGATATCTTCTGCTGCTTTTCTGTAAAGTAATCCTTGATATCCTATTTTCTTTTGTAAAAGGTGTTGTTTAAAATTATTATAATATTCCAGCATGCTTTCCCAGAAAGTAATATAATTTTTGACCAGTTCTGTTTTCTCTTTTTGTAGGTACCAGTGATTTAAATCTTGTATGCCTGACAGGTATGCAAAAAATGATTTATGGTCTATACGATACCTATCGATTTCATTAAAATCATAAATTAGGGTTTGAGCCCAATTACTAAAGGTCTCGAAGTTTTCTTTTTCTAAATGGGAGTGAGTATTCAGATAGGTTTCATAAAACTCAAAGAGCGTCTGTATATTGTCTATTTGCTGTAACCCTGATATTGTAGTAATAAATTCTTCAATACTAAGAATTTCGGGCGCAAAAAATGTTTGGTTTGGGTATATATCTAAAAGCTCCTTTTTAAGAAAAAGCCCGGCTCTTTTACTAGGGACCAGGAAAATTAGATCACTAATGTTTTCTGCTCTGTCATGTAGTTCTGATAATACCTCTTTTAGAAAAGTTTTCAAGTGTTTACTTCTAATTCATCAATACTATGTAAAAATAAAGTATTACTGATTGTTTTACGCTCTAAAAATAAAAAACGTCCCGAGATCCTCGGGACGTTTTTATTATTTATTGTTAAGAGATTTTTCTTATTCTTTCACTAAGTTGATCTCTACACGTCTGTTTTTAGCTCTACCAGCTCTAGTTTTGTTAGTAGCGATAGGTCTGTCTTCTCCGTAACCAACAGCAGATAATCTAAACTGATCTACTCCATTTTCTGTTAAGTAGTTTTTAACAGCGTTAGCTCTAGAGTCAGATAATCTCTGGTTAAGTTTGTTACTACCAGCGCTATCAGTATGACCTTCTACAGTAAATTTAGCAGTTGGGTACTCTTTTAAGATAGCAATGATATCCTGAAGAACTTTGTTAGATGCTTCTTTGATACTTGATTTACCAGAATCAAATAATACTTGAGCAGCATACTCGTTTAAAGTTTTTTGTACTTCTTCAGTTACTTCTGGACAACCATTGTTAGCAACAGTACCAGCAACATCAGGACAGTTATCATCTTTGTCTAATACACCGTCACCATCTTTATCTTGGTAAGGACATCCATTATTTTCAGCAGGACCTGCTTCGTTTGGACATTCGTCTTTAGCATCAGTAATTCCGTCACCATCAGCATCAGGACAACCGTTAAGTGCAGGTAATCCAGCTACAGTAGGACACTCATCTTTAGGATCAGCTACACCGTCACCGTCAGTATCAGGACATCCGTTAAATTCTGCAGTACCTGCAGTATCAGGACACTCATCTTTAGCGTCAGTAATTCCATCACCGTCAGTATCAGGACATCCGTTGAATTCTTTTAAACCAGGAACGTCTGGACACTCATCATCTTTGTCATATATACCATCACCATCTGTATCTTTACCTCCGAAAGCGAAAGTAAGTCCAGCAGAATGTTGAAAATGAGTAGGAGGATAGTTGCTTACTTCGTAATCTTCGAATACATGCTTATATGTTGTTTGAACATTAAGAGCAAGGTTTTCAGTAAACCAATATTTAAGACCAAGTGCACCATTTAGTGTTCCTGCTCCTATTTCATCAAGCCAAGTGTAACCACCACCTATACCTAAAGATGGGTCAAGCTTTCCTGACTTCAAGATGTTTTTAAAGCTATAGCTAATTAAACCATCTGCAGCATAATAAGATAGGTCGTCTACGCTAACTTGAGTTCCGTCAGGAAGCTCTCCTGCGTTCTCTATCTTGTTAATCGACCCAGAAACTGTAAAAGAAAATCCATCACCAATATATCTACCTACAGATAATTGAGAAACTGATGGAAGTATATTCCAGTGGTCATTAGCATTAAAAAATTCGTCGAAAATTTCACCCTGGTTAATAAGGTCTCCCCCAGTAGGGAAGATGTCAACGGCATTGATGCCTATCGAAACCGCCCAAGGATTGTTTTCATCTTGTGCATTCGCAGTACTAAGCCCTAGTACTAATAACGAAACCGCTAAAAATCTGCTAAGATGTTTCATATTCAATAATTTAATTTTTAAGTGTTAATTAGAGCAAATGTAATATGTTAAACATAACTGTCAAAGATAAATCTAATAAATTTTTCTTAACAAGCCAGTAAATATCGCTGTTTTCAGGGGTCTTACAATTTTTTCTTACAATTTTCTTAGCCCTTAAAAAGTGAAGATTTTTACCGTTTTGTTTAAAATTTATAGTATTTATCTCAATAATTATGGTACAATTATAAGATAAAAATACCTTTTATCCTTAAATTTCTTTTAGTAATTATGAAAATGATGACGAATTTAAATATAATTTAAAGTGATTTTATCATTAAAATATATGAGTATTTTATGTTCTATATAATAACCCATGCCCTTGAGGGTTTGCGCATATTGTTCTATTTGATCATCATGAGATGAACTTCTACTGCCTGTTTTGTAATCTATTAGAGTCGTTCGATTATCTTTAGAGATTACTATTCTATCCGGTCTTATTAACCTGCCATTTGTAATGATGTCCCGTTCATTATAAACAATATTATCTGTAGAAAAATACTGGGATAATTTCGAATGCTCTACAAGGGTGGTGATATCTTTAAGGAGTATTTTCTTTTCTACCCTTGAGATTTCTCCTCTGGAATACGCTTCTTCTACAACACGTTGTACATCGTTATGAGTATATATCAGAGCCATAAGGTTATGCATTATATTACCTTTTTCTATGGCATCTTTTTGTGTCGTGTCCCATAATCTCCCGGAATTGGTTATTATGTGGATATTGTATTTTTTTGAAGCATCATCAAATTGTTTGAGTTCAAAAACATTTTCTGTTTTTGGGGTGTCAGATTGTAGCGTATCCGGTTTTGAAGGATTCCCAAATGTATACTCAAGATTTTCAGGATTCCATTGACCTATATGTTGTAAATAGTTGATTAGTTTTCCTGAGAATTTGTTTGGGTTAGTGGCGCCTTTTGATGTTAGCTCTAACTTAGAAATGATATACAGCTGTTCGACCGCTCTGGTTAGCGCTACATATAATAAATTAAATTTGTCAAGTTCTAGTTGGGATTGCCTTTGTAAAACGATATCCTTGGCCTCTTCTCCATAATCCGATATCGTTTTAGAATAGTTTATAAAAACCTCATCAAATCCATTGTAATTTTCTTTAGTAACAGATAGCCATGTTTTGGGTTCTATTTCTTCGTATAAATTAAGGTTGGCATAGGGATAAATTACGCAGGGAAACTCCAATCCTTTGGCTTTGTGTATTGTGATAATCTGAATAGCACCTTCAGCAGAAGGCGCAACGATACTTAGTTTATCTTTTTTGGTATCCCAATACGAAAGAAAACCCAATAGGCCACCTGTATGTTTTTGCGTATAGCTGAATATTTCATCTAAAAAGAACTGAATATACGCTGGTGCTTGTTTAGCTAGTTTAAAACTGCTTATGATATATTCTACGGCATCATAAATAGGCTTAGTTGCCAGTAGGTTAAGATTAAAATCAACACCGAAGTTCTTCAGTGCTAACGAAAAAGTGTTCTGGTCGGCAAAGATCATTTTTTGTAAAAACGAATGAGGCTCTGATATAGAAAATTGATCGACCAGAAAATGGAGCATATTTATTTTTGACAGTTGATCGTGTGGCTGTGCAAACCAGGTGATTAAATTCACGATAAATACTATTTCAGGGGCTTTGTTGATCAGAAGTGTTTCCGAAGAAATTATAGACAACCCTTTTTCACTTAGAAAGTCTGCAATTACTGTCCCTTCTTTTTGTTTTCTTACCAGAATACAGATTTCGTTGAGGTGATATCCTTTTTCTGATAGGGCAATTACCGATTCATAAACTCTCTGTGGGTAAACCTCATGTTCTTCGGCTACATTTTTAGCAGAAATAAAAGAGATATTTACATACCCGTCTTTTTTTGAATTTACTTCTTGTTTGTTTCCTAAGCGGTATAGTTCTTGATGTTTTTGATCGCTAAAATCATTGGATAGAAAAGTAAAAAGATCATTATTAAATCTTACTATTTGCTCATGGCTTCGATAATTTCTTGGAAGATTAAGCACTTCTTTTTGCTTTACCGAAAAAGGGTTTTGATCCAGAGAAAGATTAATAAATTGTTCGGCCTTCCCTCCTCGCCATCTGTAAATGGCCTGTTTTGCATCTCCTACGATAGTAAGTTTTCCTTTTTTGCCAGTTAGCGTTTCTGTAGCCATTGCATTGTCAATTAATGGAACCAGATTTTTCCATTGCAATTCAGAAGTATCCTGAAATTCATCGATAAAATAATCCCTATACCGCTCACCTAATCGTTCATATATAAACGGTGCAGGTTGGTCCTGAATAGCATTGCTGATAATAGAGTTAAACTCAGATATCAATAAAATTTTTCTTTCCTTTTTAATATCAATTAATTCCTTATTAATAGCGTTAAGAATTGAAAGGGGTGTTAGGTTTTTTATGATGTTTTGAAAAAACTGTATTTGTATCAATTCTTTTTTTGTAGCTAAAAAAGCTTCCTCAATCAATGGTCTAATCTCATCGATAATTTCTTTTTTATACTCAGCTAATGTTTTATTATAAAACGGGGTAGTTTCTATTTCCTGAGTCCATTTTGCTCTGTTAAAATCAATTTTGGTTTCTCCGGTTTTTAACTTTGTAAAATGTTTAGGGATGTATCCTCCTTTAAAATCACTCTCATCAAGATCTTTGCTATTAAGTAGTTCAAGAATAGCTTTTGATTTTGACATTATTGTCATTTTATTTTGAGTAATTTTTTGAGATACGTTAAGGTGGAGTTGCTCAAAATCTTCTATACTTCTATTAGAAAGCTTGTTGATCTGCTCTCTGTCATTTTCGCTAAACAAAAGTTTTGCAACGTTATTAAGTTCTATGGTAACATCCCAACTTTTGTCTTCTTCGAGTTTACTAATTGCAAAATCAATAATGAGATTAGTGAGCTCTTTATCCAAACCAATTTTAGCCACCACGGCATCTACCGCCTCTTGTATTAATACTTCGGTGTCCATTTCGATTTCAAAACTCATAGGAATACCTAAATCGTGAGCAAACGTTCTAATCACTCGATGCGTCAAGGTATCTATAGTAACAATATCAAATGCGGCATAATTATGCAAAATATGGTTTAGAATTCTGTGAGCTTTTGGTTTTAGCTTTGCCTCGGGTATTTTAGTCTCTTCTACTAACTCATTTAGGATGCCTTGATATTTTAGCGGAGTATTTGGATTACTAATGGCAACAAGGTTTTCTATTACTCTTGTTTTCATTTCGGCTACGGCCTTATTGGTAAAGGTTATCGCTAAAATATTCTTGTAGCCGTCTTTAAACTCAGACTCTAGTAAGGTACTTAAGTATGCTTTTACAAGAGTATACGTTTTTCCTGCTCCTGCGGCAGCATTATATACGGTAAAAGCAGTAGTCGTGTCCAATTTTTTTTGCTAAAATACTAAAAGCATATCGTTCTAAGATATCTGAACATACAAATAAGATATTGAATATTATCTTGAAACAGCCTTTGTTTTAATTAATTTATAACAATTATTAATTTTTATTCATCGCTCTAATTGTTAAATTTGGTGTCATTTTCATTTTTTATTAATCAAATAAAATAACATATGTCATTCGAATTACCAAAATTAAACTATGCTTTTGATGCATTAGAACCTAATATAGATGCCCGTACCATGGAAATTCACCATGATAAACACCATGCAGGTTATACTAATAAGCTAAATGCGGCTATAAACGGAACTGACTTAGAAGGCAAAACAATAGAAAATATTCTTATCAACCTCGACATGTCGAATACGGCAGTAAGAAATAATGGAGGTGGTTATTACAATCATAATTTGTTCTGGGAGGTTATGTCTCCTAATGGAGGTGGTAAACCTACAGGTGAGTTATCTGATGCTATAAATGCAGCTTATGGTTCTTTTGATGCATTTAAAGAGGCGTTTTCTAATGCTGCCGGAACAAGGTTTGGTTCAGGATGGGCATGGTTGTGTGTGCATCAGGGAGGAAAGGTAGAAGTTTGTTCTACACCTAATCAAGACAATCCGCTAATGCCGGGAACAGGTTGCGGTGGAACTCCAATTTTAGGATTAGACGTATGGGAACACGCATACTATTTGAACTACCAGAATCGTCGTCCAGACTATGTTGCAGCTTTCTTTAATGTAATTGACTGGAATGAGGTATCTAGTCGTTATGCACAAGGGAAATAAGATATAGAATTATATATTTCTTTAAAAAAACAAAAGAGTCGCAACTTGCGACTCTTTTTTATATAAAAATATTATGAATGTTTTAAAAATAAAAAAAGGTGGAAAGTCCACCTTTTTTTGCCCCAAATCTACCATGAACTTAACCTACTTATGCTATGGCTCTGCTAATATAAAGCGTTATTTCATTGTGAAAAAATGTTTTAGATGAACGGTCAAAATAATTGTTGAACTACACAAATTAACCTTTTTTAACAGCAAAGTTTTTACGCTT
The DNA here is from genome assembly GCA_947497175.1 of uncultured Aquimarina sp. Taxonomy (GTDB): domain Bacteria; phylum Bacteroidota; class Bacteroidia; order Flavobacteriales; family Flavobacteriaceae; genus Aquimarina. The sequence continues at coordinate 913,463 of CANMFM010000004.1, forward strand.
TTTTAGTAAGCCCTTTCGTTTTTACCTTCAAAAAAGTTGATAAAGGCTTTATTTACAACTCTATTTCCGCCAGCCGTTGGATAATCCCCAGTAAAATACCAATCTCCAAGGTTCTTAGGGCAGGCTTGGTGTAGGTTATCTACAGTTTGGTATATTATTTTCACTTCGGCTTTTACTGTTGTATCACTTAATAATTCTGCAATTTTATCGCTTATTTCCTGGTCGGTAAAGCCGTCATAAATTTCTTTTACAAAGTTTTGTACTTCGGCATCAGCTATATTTTCTTGAGCTTTGCATTTCTCATATACCTGTTCGACCAAATCATAGTTTCCATTTTCTTTTAAAAGCTCTAAAGCTGCCTGAAAAGCAACTAAACCTTCTAGCCGGGCCATATCAATACCATAACAGTCAGGATATCTTATTTGCGGAGCAGAAGAAACAATAACAATTTTTTTGGGCTTAAGTCTGTCCATCATTTTGATGATACTCTTTTTAAGGGTAGTACCTCTAACAATGCTATCATCAATGATTACAAGATTATCTTCAGGCTTGACTACTCCATAAGTAACGTCGTAAACATGAGCCACTAAATCATCTCTACTACTGTCTTCGGTTATAAAAGTACGCAGCTTTGCATCTTTGATTGCAATTTTTTCGGTTCTTAATCTATAAGAAAGAATTTCTGAAAGCCGTTCATCTGTTAAGCTTTCTTTTTCAGAAAGGATAGTTTCATTTTTTTGTTTGTTAAGCTCGTCTTGAGCGGCTTCTACCATTCCGTAGAATGATGTTTCAGCGGTATTAGGAATAAAAGAAAAAACAGTATTCATGGCATCGTGATTAATTTCTTCCAAGACCTGTGGCATTAGTAATCGCCCTAAATTTTTTCTTTCTTCATAAATTTCTGCATCACTTCCTCTGGAAAAATAAATCCTTTCAAAAGAGCACGCTTTTCGTTCCAGGGGCTCAATAATTTTTTTAATAGAGGTTTCGCCATTCTTTTTTATAATGATGGCTTTACCAGGACCTAATTCGGCAACCTCTTCAAAAGGAACGTTAAAAACAGTTTGTATAACGGGTCTTTCTGAAGCAACAACCACTACTTCATCATCTTTGTAGTAGTATGCAGGTCGAATACCTGCAGGGTCTCTCAAGACAAACGCATCCCCATGTCCTAGCATTCCGGCCATGGCATAGCCACCATCCCAGTCTCTTGATGATTTTCTAAGGATTTTAGCAACATTAAGTCGTTCTACGATTTGTGGTGAAGCATCGATTTTATTAAAACCTTCTTTTTTTAGTTTTTTGTAGAGTTTTGCTACTTCAGAATCCAGAAAATGTCCAATTTTTTCCATTACCGTAACAGTGTCTACTTTGTCTTTGGGGTGCTGTCCTAATCGTACAAGGTTGTCAAATAAAACATCATTATTAGTCATATTAAAATTACCTGCTACGATAAGGTTACGATGCATCCAATTATTTTGTCTTAAGAAAGGGTGAACGCTTTCTACACTATTTTTTCCGAACGTTCCATAGCGTACATGTCCCAGAAGTACTTCTCCAATGTAGGGAATGTTTTTTTTCTGAAGTGCTACGTCATCGGCATACTCTGGATGGCTAACCAATTCTTTATTTATTCGATCATTAATTTGTGAGAATATATCTTGAATAGGTTGAGATTCACTAGAGCGTACTCTACTTATATAGCGTTCACCAGGAGAGGTATCTAATTTAATACTAGCAAAACCAGCTCCGTCTTGTCCACGGTTATGCTGTTTCTCCATCATAAGGTACATTTTATTTACTCCATAAAATGCACTTCCGTATTTTTCTTTATAATACTCTAATGGTTTTAATAATCTGATAAATGCTATACCACATTCATGTTTTAAGGCATCACTCATTGTATTTCAAAAATTCTAAGTTCGTGTTGTTGTGTTGGGTAAACTATAATCAAAAAAGCCCCAAAACTTTATGTTTCAAGGCTGTATTGTATATTAAGACAATTCTATTTCAAATTGAGTCAATTCTTTAAACTGTTGAAGTCTCTTTTGTACTTCTTCTCTGCCGAGGTTTTCCATTCGTTCAGTTCCGAACTTCTCGACACAAAAGGAAGCTAGATTTGAGCCATGGATAATTGCGTTTTTCATGTTTTCAAAAGAAATGTCTTCTGTTTTTGTTAGATAACCTGCAAATCCTCCTGCAAAAGTATCTCCAGCTCCGGTTGGGTCAAAAACTTCTTCTAATGGTAAAGCCGGGGCAAAGAAAATTTGATCTTCATGAAATAATAAGGCCCCGTGCTCTCCTTTTTTAATCACCACATAATTAGGCCCCATCTTTTCAATTACCCTAGCCGCTTTTACTAAGGAGTACTCACCGCTTAACTGCCGTGCTTCTTCATCATTGATAGTAATAACATCTACTTTAGCAATAACTTTTCGAAGGTCTTCTATAAAAGCATCTTCCATCCAAAAATTCATCGTGTCTAATATTGCCAATTTAGGTTTTGTCGACATCTGTTCTAAAACACTAAGTTGTACTAATGGATGAAGGTTTCCTAGCATAACAATCTCAGCATCTTTATAGGCATCAGGAACCACAGGATTGAAATCTGCTAACACGTTGAGTTGGGTGTCTAATGTGTCTCTAGAATTTAAGTCGTTATGATATTTGCCACTCCAGAAAAAAGTTTTTCCTCCTTTTACTACTTCGATCGCCGAAGTGTCTACATTTTTTTCTTCTAATGTCTTAAAGTAATCTTTCGGAAAATCTTCTCCCACCACAGAAACAATTGCAGAAGATATATTGAAATTCGAAGCAGAAAGTGCAATGTAAGGCGCAGCTCCGCCTAAGATTTTATCTGTTTTTCCAAACGGAGTTTCAATAGCATCAAAGGCTACAGAGCCTACAATTAATAATTTGCTCATAAAAATAGCTTATAATTTTTTTGCAAATATACACTTTCCTTTTCAAGCAAATCTATCAAAACCAAAGTCTTCTGAAATCAACTTTCATAATTAAGAGTATCACAGCTGTTTTTTCAAGGTCATTATCATATAAGAAGGGTTATTTCTGGGTATCTTTTTGAAATATAATCCCATGCGAATACGGGTTTTCTTACCCCGATGATTTTTCTGAATACTATGGAGGTTAGAGATTCATTTTGATATAATTTGTAAGAAAAAAGTTGCGATTCATTAAAAAAAGTTGCATTATTGTTAAAATTTAGTTAATTTTATGAAAAATTTAACAAAAACTCAACACTATTATGAAAAAAAGTAAGCTAGCCAGACTCGCTCTGGCTATTCTCGTCTCAGTCTCTTTAGCAAACTGTGAAAAGGATACTGAAGACGTATTTGAGGGAAATCAGATTGAAAAAACTAAAAGTGCCCATGTTTGTATTGCAAAATGGGATGCGCCCAGTATTGGCAAAGCAACCAGCGTAAAAGCTAAACAGTGGGAGCCAGGCCAAACTATTCGTGTAAAATTTTTAAACGGGAATAGTTTTGTTCAATCCAAAGTTAAACAATATGCCGTAGAATGGGAAAATTATGCAAACCTTAAATTCGAATGGGTTTCATCTTCCAGTAGCGCTAATATTAAAATTGCTTTTAGAGAAGGTCAATATGCAAACGAAACAGGGTCTTGGTCTTACTTAGGAACTGATTCTAATAGTTATGCACATAGTATGCATTTTGGATGGTTTGATAACAATACTACAGATACAGAATTTAGAAGAACTACAATTCATGAATTTGGTCATGCGCTTGGATTAATTCATGAGCATCAAAATCCAGTTGCTGGTATCAACTGGGACAAAGAAGCAGTATATGCCTATTATGCCGGTCCACCAAATAACTGGACCAGAGCACAGGTAGACCATAACCTTTTTAGACGTTATGAGGCAAGTATTTCTAATTATAGTGCTTATGATCCATTATCAATTATGCACTATCCAATACCTGCAGAGCATACGCTAGATAGAGTTGCTGTAGGGTCGAACACTCGCCTATCAGAAACCGATAAAACCTTTATTGGTTCAATATACCCCTTCCCGGATACAGGAGATATCTGTGCAGGTGTAGCTGAATATGTGAGCGGTAGATCATATTCTGTTGGTGATAAAGTAACCTATCAAGGAACGTTATATCAAAGAACGTCTAGCGGATGGAATAACTTAGGACCTTGTCCTAGTAATGACCCATGTACAGGTGTAGCGGCGTATAATGGTAATGCATCTTATGCTGTTGGTGATAAGGTAACCTATCAAGGATCCTTATATCAAAGAACTGCTAGCGGGTGGACGAACCTTGGGCCATGTGGTGGCTAATGCGTGATTGATATCTTTTATATACCATTAAAAATAAAATACCCTGAATATTTATTCAGGGTATTTGTATTTACAGAATGATCAAGCTTACAATAATTACTTCCTCCCAAAATCTGCCGGGATTTCTCCCCAGGCTTTGGTTTCCCATTTTACTATGGTAGTAGTGTATGTATTTGTTTTGAGCCATTGTATTGCACGATCCACTAATTCGAACATAGCAGCATTTTTAGCAGATCTTTTTAGTTTGGTTTTACAGGTTTTTTGTTTTACCCACCCGATGGCTATTTTAGAATCTGAATAAATGATACGGTCGCTATTTTTCTTTTTGAGGTAGGCCAATCCATGAACTAATGCTAAAAACTCTCCGATATTATTTGTGCCCTGTGCAAAGGGCCCTTGATGAAAAAGTTGTTTCTCGGTTTGTGTGTCGACGCCACGATATTCCATTTTACCTGGGTTTCCACTAGAGGCAGCATCTACAGCGATGGAGTATAAATTAGGTTCGCCAATTTTTTTAAGCTGCTCGGCGGTAAGTGTTTTTTTGGGCTTGCTTTTTCCTTTGTAATCTTCATAATCACTGTTATAGGCCTTTTTGGCCAGGTCAAAAGAGTCAAAAGATTTATATTTTGCACCGGTGTATCCATTAACTGCTGCTTTACAATCATTCCATTTGGTATAAATCCCCGGTCGGTGACCCTCCCAGACTACATAAAACTTCTCTTTTTTAGCCATTACTTAATTAATAGTTTATTGTTGTTTGTTGATAGAATTTATATTCTAGATTTTTTTGCGTTAGGGATTACTCATTAATCTCTATTGTTTTAAAACATCCTGAATACATAACATTTGCAGTGAAAATCCCGAAATATTGTCGTCCCGAGCTTAGCGAAGGACAGACCACATGAGGAATTGCAACAGATAGCCAGCTTGAACGCCTGTATTAGTCTTTACGCATTCAAAAACTTAGGTGTCAAATAGTATTTTTTCTATAACGATGGGGAAATGTTTATATTCTAGTTGATGTATGGCATTTGCAACATCCTCTGCAGAATGATCTTTGTTAATGGCGGTCTTAGCCTGAAAAATGATGGCTCCTTCATCATAATGCTCGTTTACATAATGAATGGTGATCCCGCTTTCTTTTTCTTTATTTCTAACAACTGCTTCGTGCACATGGTGACCATACATTCCTTTCCCTCCATATTTTGGTAATAATGCAGGATGAATGTTTATAACTTTATTGGGAAAGGCATCAATAATTTTTTTTGGGAAAATCCATAAAAACCCAGCAAGAACAATTACATCGGGTTGCGCATCTTTTAGAACGTTTAAAACGTCATTGGTGTCATAAAATGACTCTTTGTCAAAGTGTAAAGCCTTTACATTCAGATCATGAGCACGTTTTAAAACTTTGGCACGCAGGTTGTTAGAGAACACATGTGTTACCTCGGCAACTTTACGTTCTTGAAAGTACTTAATTATATTTTCGGCATTGGTACCAGAGCCGGAAGCAAAAATTACGATACGCTTCATAATAGAATAGAATTGTTAATTAGAGAGCACAAAAAAAATAATTATTATTCAATTTTAGGCAGCAAAAAAGCCAATACTTCCCTATATTTGATAAAAACACGAATACATTTTAACGGGATTATGGGGTTTTAAAATAAAGTTTTTTATTTTTGCCTCCTAAATTAAAAATTAAAAATTAAAATTATGTCAGACATTGCATCAAGAGTAAAAGCGATAATCGTTGACAAATTAGGTGTAGACGAAAACGAGGTTGTAAACGAAGCTAGCTTCACTAACGACCTGGGAGCGGATTCTCTAGACACCGTAGAATTGATTATGGAATTCGAAAAAGAGTTCGATATTCAGATTCCAGATGATCAAGCTGAAAACATTGCAACAGTTGGTCAAGCAATATCTTATATTGAAGACGCAAAGTAATAACTTCACAACAAAGTATGAATCTTAAGCGAGTTGTAGTCACCGGACTAGGCGCATTAACGCCTATAGGTAACAATATTGATGAATATTGGAATGGATTAGTAAATGGTAAGAGCGGTTGCGCCCCTATTACTTATTTTGATACCGAAAATTTCAAGACTAAATTTGCTTGCGAAATCAAGAATTACGTTTCTACAGACTATTTTGATAGAAAAGAAGCACGTAAACTCGATAAATTTGCGCAGTATGCTATTGTTTCTTCAGAAGAAGCAATTAAAGACGCGGAAATTGATCTTGAAAAGGTTGATAAATTTAGAGTTGGTGTAATCTGGGGAGCAGGTATTGGAGGATTAGAAACTTTTCAGGAAGAAGTAATTGGTTATGCCAATGGAAATGGAACTCCGCGTTTCAATCCGTTCTTTATCCCGAAAATGATTGCTGATATTGCTCCAGGACATATTTCTATACGAAATGGTTTTATGGGGCCTAACTATACTACGGTTTCTGCGTGTGCCTCTTCGGCCAATGCGATGATAGATGCTTTAAACTATATTCGTTTAGGACATTGTGATATCATTGTAACGGGCGGAAGTGAAGCTGCAGTTACCATTGCTGGTATGGGCGGGTTTAATGCAATGCATGCGCTATCTACAAGAAATGAAAGCCCGGAAACGGCCTCAAGACCTTTTGATGCGACCAGAGATGGTTTTGTCCTTGGAGAAGGTGGTGGTGCTCTTATTCTTGAAGAGTATGAACATGCAAAAGCACGAGGTGCTAAAATCTATGCCGAAGTAGTGGGCGGTGGAATGTCTAGTGATGCTTATCATATGACAGCACCACATCCCGATGGTATAGGTGTAGAGCGCGTAATGCTTAATTGTTTAAGAGATGCAGGTGTAGAACCAGAACAAGTAGACGCTATAAACACTCATGGCACCTCCACACCTTTAGGAGATGTAGCAGAATTGAAAGCAATTACAAAAGTTTTTGGTGATCATGCGCCTAACATCAATATCAATTCAACAAAATCTATGACAGGTCACTTACTTGGTGCTGCTGGTGCAATAGAGGCTATAGCTTCTATCTTGGCTATGCGTAACAATACGGTGCCCCCAACAATCAACCATACTACGGTGGACGAAAACATAGATGCTTCGTTGAATTTGACCTTAAATAAAGCTCAAAAACGTGATATTACTTATGCAATGAGTAATACCTTTGGTTTCGGAGGTCATAATGCTTGTGTATTATTCAAAAAATTAGACGAATAATGAATGTTATTCGAAACATATTAAATTCCCGCTCTGAAAAGGACGGGAATTTTTTTTCTAAAATTCAGAATATTTTAGGGTTTAAGCCCAAGAATATTAAACCCTACGAAAAAGCATTTACACACAGATCCCTAAATTTAAAAGATAAAAAGGGAAATGCAGTAAATTATGAAAGGTTGGAGTTTTTGGGAGACGCCATGCTCAGCAGTGTCATTGCAGCACACCTTTTTAAAGAGGTTCCGGAAGGAAATGAGGGGTATTTGACCAAAATGAGAGCTAAAGTAGTGAGCAGAAAGCACCTTAATGAACTCGGAAAAGATCTCAGACTTATAGAATTAGTAAGGACGAATATTCCTAAATCTCAATTTGGAATCAATATTCACGGAAATCTTTTTGAAGCACTCATAGGCGCCATTTATCTGGATCGAGGTTTCACGTATTGCGAACGATTTATCCATGAAGCAGTAATTGATCCTTATGTAGATATAGAAAGCTTAGAGGGACAGGTTATTAGTTACAAAAGTTTATTAATAGAATGGTGCCAGAAAGTAAAGAAGGTTTTTAATTACGAAATCTATGAGGATACCGGTAAAGATGAAATGAAACACTTTGCCGTAAAGCTGTGGATAGATGAAAAAGTCGTAGCGAAGGCAAGAGCTACTTCTAAGAAAAAAGCTGAAGAAAAAGCTTCAAAAAGAGCTTATTTTGCTTTTCAATCCAAAATAAATACGCCCCGAGATTAAGTTCTTCTCAATATAAAAACATAAAAAATTCACTTCTGTAAAAAACTTTAATTTTTTAAAGTTAAAAGATACTAACTCAATCGTTTTCGTGAAATATCTTTAGGTTTAATTAAAGTTGTTAGGTGATTTTATTTGTATATTTCGCGTTAATTCTGGTAAAAAAACATAACGTGGCTATTCAGAAATTAGTTTTAGATACTCTTGAAGATGATGATTATGAACTCATCGCAATTCATAGTTCAATAGCCCCATATAGATTAGCATTTTTGCTTAATAAAAATTTAAAGTTAAACCTTTCGAGAAAAGAAGAAGATATCAATTTTGAGTATAATGATATTACGGCTAGTTTTCCGTTATATCAATATCATGATCATTTTCAATATCACACCTATAGTCTTTTAGGAAACAAATTTAGTACTAAAATAGTACCTAAAAAAACTGTGCCTGATGGATTGTTTGTTAATACTGAAAATATTTATACCATAAAACACTTAATCCCTGAGCTAAAAAAAGTGGATTATTTTTTAAAAATAGAGACCGAAGCATCCCATTTTTCAAGTAAAATAGTACTAACCCAGATGCTTTCTATTTCTCAAATCATTACTGCATATTCTGTAGAATACGCAGCACTAAAATCAAAGAACAACTTAATTTTCGAATAATGCCAAAACGTAAAAGAACTAAAATAGTTGCTACACTAGGACCCGCAACAAGTAGTAGAGAAGTGTTAAAGCAAATGCTTGAAGCCGGTGTTAATGTGTTTCGGATAAATTTCTCGCATGCTGACTATGATGACGTAAAAGAGCGTATAAAAATCATTAGAGAACTTAGTGATAAACATGGATACAATGCAGCAATACTTGGAGATTTACAAGGGCCTAAACTAAGAGTGGGTGTTATGAAAGGTGACATTATCGTTAATGACGGTGATTTTATCAATTTTGTAACTGGAGCACCTTTTGAAGGAACTAAAGAGAAAGTATACATGAATTATGAAAGCTTTCCAAAAGATGTTAAGGCAGGAGAAAGAATATTATTAGATGACGGAAAGTTAATTTTTGAAGTCGTATCTTCAAATAATAAAGACACGGTAAAAGCAAAAGTAATTCAAGGCGGGCCTTTAAAATCCAAAAAAGGAGTGAATTTACCCAATACCGATATTTCATTACCAGCACTGACCGAAAAGGATATAAAAGATGCTATTTTTGCTTGTAAACAAGAAGTAGACTGGATAGCTTTGTCTTTTGTGCGTCATGCTCAGGACTTAATGGAGCTTCAGGATTTGATCAAAGAGCATAGTGAGCACAAGATCCCTATTGTAGCCAAGATTGAAAAACCCGAAGGTGTAGAGAACATAGATAAGATTGTAGCATATTGTGATGGCTTAATGGTTGCCAGAGGTGATTTGGGAGTAGAAATTCCTGCACAGGAAGTGCCTTTGATTCAGAAAAAATTAGTTCTGAGGGCTAAAACAGCCAGGATACCGGTTATTATAGCAACACAGATGATGGAAACAATGATCGATAGCCTCACTCCAACTAGAGCAGAAGTAAATGACGTTGCCAATTCTGTGATGGATGGAGCAGATGCTGTTATGCTATCTGGTGAAACTTCTGTAGGGAAATATCCGGTACAGGTCATTGAAACCATGTCAAAAATTATTAAGAGTGTAGAGAACTCTGAGCTGATCAACGTGCCTCAGGATCCTCCACATATAAGAACCAATCGGTTTATTACTAAATCTATTTGCTATCATGCCGCTCACATGGCTAATGATATTAATGCTAAAGCGATATGTACGTTAACCAATAGTGGATATACTGCATTTCAAATATCAGCCTGGAGACCAGACGCACACATTTTGGTGTTTACAAGTAATAAAAGAATACTCTCTCAATTAAGCTTGCTTTGGGGTGTTAAAGCTTTTTTCTATGATCGATTTGTAAGCACAGACGAAACCGTAGAGGATATCAACGAGATCGCGATGAGTCGCGGGTTTGTAAGTCAAGGCGATATGTTGATTAATCTGGCTGCTATGCCCATTACGGCAAAAGGTATGGTAAATACCCTTAGAGTTTCGCAAATTTAGTAGTGCATTGAAAAAATTAAAAAGACCTCAGATAAGAGGTCTTTTTTATACATTTTGATCTAGAAAGATAGTCTCAAGATCTTCGATTGTAATTGGCTTTATAAGATAATCTTTAACAGAGTTGATCTTTTTAGCTCTTTCTTCATCGACAGGATTAATAGATGAACTCACGATATATAGCGTAATTATTTTTCTAAACTTATTTTTGATACCGATAAAATTTTCTAAGAATTCCCAACCATCCATTACAGGCATATTTAAATCTAAAAATATTATTTCGGGAATAGATTTTTTATCCAAATTGGTGAGTATCGCTTCAAAATAATTAAGTGCCTCTTTTCCATTTTTGAAGACCATTAAGTTTTTACAAAGGTTCTTGGCTTCTATGATCTTCTTTACAAGATTTACATACATACTATCGTCATCAATAATACACGCCAATCCAATTTTATGACTCATATAAGGGGGTTTTGTTTTTTTAAAACTCAATTGTAAATGTAGTTCCTTTATCCACTTCGCTTTCTACAGTAATTTTGCCATCTAAAGACTCTACCTGATTTTTTGTTAAGAACAACCCTATGCCAACTGCATCTTCGTTATAATGAAAGGTTTTATACATTCCGAAGATTTTGTCCTTAAATAGTTTCATGTCAATTCCTCTGCCATTATCAGAAAACATCAAATATTGATTACCATCTTGAAGGTATGTTTTTATCTGAATAACAGGATCTTTATCGGGGTGCTTATATTTAATAGCATTGGTGATTAAATTTAGTAGAATGCTTTCTAAGTATGCCGGGATATAGTCGATTTCTTCCAGCTCTTTAAAATCTGCTTCGATTTTGGTTTTGCTCATAGAAATCATTTGGCTTATCCCATTAGTTACTAAACTTAGAGCATCTTTAAATTTTATTACTTTTCTTTTTTGATGTCTATTGGTATGAATAGTAACAATCTCATTAAGATGCTCTATAGTGATATTTAGGCTAGAAGAGATGTGTTTGATTTCGCCAATTAGCGCAACTTTTTCTTCGGGATTATCTATTCCTTCTATTAATTGAACCAGTAAGGATAGGTTGCTGGTATGAGATCTTAAATTATGAGAGACAATATGTGCAAAATTGAATAATCTGGAGTTCTGAGAGGCAATAATATCTAAAGATTTCTGAAGCTTTAGTTCTTTTGTTTTTAGATCATCTATATCTTGAAAAACACCACGAATGCCTATAATCTCTTTTTTTTCGTTATAAACAGGCTTACCAATTGCTCTAACCCAAATCACTTTGTTGTTAGCTGTAACCATTTTAATTTCGGTATTAAAAGGAGTGCCAGCCATTGCACAATTAAAAAAACAATCTGCAGCCTGTTGCCTGCAATCCTCTGCATAATAGATCGCAGAGTCTTTTAATGAAGGAATATAATCATCCGGGTACTCTAATATTCTTCTGGTCTCAAAGTCCCAATAACTCTTTCTTTTTTGAAAATCCACATACCAGCTGCCAGTCTCAGTCATTTGAGCTGTTTCTTTATAATAAAAATTATCTTTTGAAATATCCTGTTCGGGCTCTAGTTTTATTTCGAAAAAAAAGATGAGATTAATATCAGATTTAATATTTACAGGCAATTCATCGTTTGTTGCACATCTAAACAGCTTATAATCGCCTTGTTTTGAAAGAATTTTTATATGCTGCTTAAAGTTTACCGCATTACGCCGGTAATTAAGGAAATTATCTCTAAATACATCTACATCTTCTTTATGAAGTAGATGTTCTAAAAAATAATCAATTGTAGATGGTACTTCTTCTTTGGTATATCCAATGTTTTCGTAAAATTTTTCTGACCAATTCTCTTTTTCCGGATTAGTATGCAACTCCCAATATCCTGCATTGAGATCTCGTACTACATTATCAAATAATTCATTCTGAAGCATTAAAAAATAATTATCCTAACAAGATAAGGATTTCCTATGTATTTTCTTCAATTCTATCCAATCTGATTGATAGTGCTTTGGTAGAAATCTGAACCTCGATAAATGATAAAAAAAGTGAAACCATAAGACAAAATAGACTTACTCCAAATATGATATTTGCCCAATGATATTGTTCTATATATAATAAAAACATGGTGATTACACTGGTAAGAAAGCTTAAAATTGCAACAGCCTGCATGTTTCTGATAAGCCATAATCTTTTTCTAAGGTTGGTGATTTGTAATCTTATGTTTTTAGATTTTGAATCCAAATATTGCTTATACAGTTGTCTAATTAATGCTGCGATAGCCAGATATCGTGCATTATAGGCCAGCATTGTCAATGAAATTGCAGGAAATAATAAGGCGGGAATACCCATTGTAAGTGTCATAACCAAATATTTTAAATCACTAATTTAGGGTAAAAGATTGCGCTTTTATCAATTTCTTAAACTGATTTCTTAAGTAATACAATGATTTACTTGATTTTAAGTAATATCTTATCACTTATTTCTTTGTTAGAAATTTCTATATGGTATTTTCCTACGGGAAGATAATATTGTCCATTTTTCCTTTTTGAAACCTCTTCTCCTTCAAATTCTTTTTCTAAAATTCTTTTTCCTTTTTCGGTAATGGTAAGATCATACATTATATCATTAAGCCCTTTTTCTCCTTGGGCAGAAAATTCCTGAAGGATTTTGCCCGCTTCAGTCCTAATTTTTATAGAAAATTTGCCCTGACTCTTACTATAAAATTTTATAATCGAAGAGGGAGTGTATGGTTCCAGCCATTTACTCCAGGAAACACCCCATGTATCTGACCACTCTACTGCTGGTATCTCAAAGGCATACAGATCTCTACTCATTATTTCTTTATTGAGGGATTGTAATGCCTGTATATTTGTTTTGTAAATGCTTCTACCGTGCGTTCCTAATAACAGATCGTTTGCATCTGGTTGGATCACCATATCATGAATAGCAACATTAGGCAAGCCTTTAGAAAATACCTCCCAGGTTTGTCCTCTGTCTAGAGATACATATGCCCCATTATCTGTCCCCAGATACAGTACATTTTCGTTCACAGGATCTTCTTGAATAACATTTACCGGAGATAAAGGCAAAGCGTTACCGATATTCTTCCAGGTTTGTCCATAATTTTCACTTAGATATACATAAGGTGTGAAATCGTCCCAACGGTATCCATTTAATGTAATATATACTCTTTCTTTTTTGTGAGATGAAGCCAATACTCTTGATACCCATAAATCTTTAGGAAATGTATCTGATATTTTGGTCCAGCTGCCTCCAGAGTTTTTGGTTAGGTATATCAATCCATCATCGCTACCTGTATATAATAATCCAAACTGAAATGGGGATTCTGAAATAGAGGTTATAGTGCCATACGCCACGTTTCCTTTCTTACCACCTGTAGTTAAATCTTTAGAAATAGGTGTCCAATCATCACCTTGATTCATAGATCGCATTAGTTTATTTCCTCCCATATATAAAATGTCTTGATTATGAGAAGAGAGTAATATTGGTGTCTGCCAGTTAAATCGGTAAGGAGATTCTCCCAATTCGTGTCTGGGCTGGATATTTATTTGTTCTCCCAACGCTCGATCAAGCCTAAAGTAATTACCAAACTGAAAACCTGTATAGACAATATTTGTGTTGCGGTTATCAATTTGTATTTGCATCCCGTCACCACCCATAATACTTTCCCACGGGTAATGACCACTTTGATGCCAGGATGCATCTTCCTTACTGGTATTTGCGCCTACCCAGACGCCATTGTCTTGTAATCCCCCGTACACATTATAAGGTGTTTCATGATCTATATTGATTGCATAAAACTGCCCAACATTGGGTTGATTGGCTTTTATCCAATGTTCTCCATCATCATATGATATATTTACTCCTCCGTCGTTACCATTCACTAAGTGATTAGGGTTTTTTGGATTGATCCATAATGCATGATGGTCTGCATGTACATTTTTTCCGTTGATACTTGAAAATGTTTTTCCACCATCTTTAGATTTTAAAATAGGCACCCCAGAGATGTAGATGTGATTTTTATTACTTGGGCTTACCTGAATTTGTGCGAAATAATATCCATAGCTATAAAAAATATCGTCCAAATATTCTGAATGTGTTTTTGTCCAAGATTTTCCACCATCACTACTTTTATAAACTTCTGCCCCGATTACCGGCGTATCAAATAGCATAGCATTAGCATCTTCGAGATATTTAGCAAGATCAACAGGTTGTAACGTACCTCCTTTCACTAATTGTTTTAAATTATCTGCACGATATTTTTCTTGAAAACCATTTGTTTTGAGAAACGCATTTAGTTTTTTGTCTTCAATATTCAAAAAATCTTCTACAGACATTGTTTTAAAATCTTCTTTGGTAAGTCTGCCACTATTACTGTTTTCACTATTTTTCTTTCTTCTAAATTGATTATCATGTACAGCATATACTGTATTTTCATCAAAGACGGCTATACCAATTCGACCAACTCCTTTACCGGTAGGAAAACCACTTCCTTCTATAGAAATCTTTTGCCAGGTCGTACCCCCATCGACACTTTTAAACATTCCGGAGCCCGTGCCACTGCCATCAAAATTCCATGCTTTTCGATCTTTATCCCACGCAGCAGCATACATGATATTAAAATTATCAGGCACATAGGCCAGATCAATAATCCCGGTTTTATTATTTATAAATAATGTTTTTTTCCATGTTTTCCCCCCATCAGTTGTTTTATATACACCACGCTCTTCATTTGGCGAATAGAGATGTCCAGTTACCCCCACAACAACCTGATCAGGATTATCAGGGTGGATCACGATTCTACCAACGTGATGCGAATCAATTAGCCCTACATTTTTCCATGTTTTTCCTTTATCTATAGATTTTAGAATGCCAATCCCTGCATATGATGATCTAGAAGAATTGTTTTCGCCCGTGCCTACCCATAGGATATCGTTTTTCCAATCAATAGCAATATCACCTACATTTATTGTTTCTGCACCATCTAAAACAGGTTCAAAAGTGGTACCGTTATTTCTGGTATACCACAATCCTCCCGAGGCATATGCAACATAAAACTCTGTAGTGTTTTGGGGGTTTACATCTACATCAACCACCCGACCACTCATTACAGATGGACCAATATTTTCAAAAGAAACATTTTTTACTAACGATGACAATGCCATCTGTTGTTTTTGTTGTAACCCTTGTTGAATTGCTTCTGCATTTGTAGCAGGTTGTTGAGAAAAAACTATCGTAGAAATAAATAAGAATAATGTTAAGAAGCGTAGTATCATTTTTGATGGATGTTTAGTGTGCTCAAAGTATATATTGTAATGCCAACCTCAAAATTTTTAGATATTGTTTAACAATACATCTTCCGGGTTTAGTATTTTTGAAAAAATCAAACACATATAGACTTTACGATGAAATATAACCAAATAGACTCAACTCTTTTTATCAAAAACCGAAAAAACTTCACTGCGCAAATGAAGTCTAATAGTATTGCGGTGTTTAATAGTAATGATATTTACCCTATTAGTGCAGATAGTACGATGCCTTTTGAACAGCATCGAGATATTTTTTATCTGAGTGGTGTGGATCAGGAAGAGAGTGTTTTGCTACTTTTTCCAGATGCGCCAAAAGAAAAACATCGTGAGATTCTGTTTTTAAAAGAAACAAGCGAATTAATCGCTATCTGGGAGGGAGAGAAACTAACCAAAGAACGTGCTCTCGAAGTGTCCGGAATCAAAACAGTATACTGGCTTCAAGATTTAGAAAAGATTTTTTTTGAAATTATGACCCAGTGTGATACAGTATATGTAAATACAAATGAGCACTATCGATCCAGCGTAGAGACCGAGACGAGAGAAGATCGTTTTACCAAATGGTGGAAAAATAAATATCCTGCACATGCAGTAGCCAAAAGTAATCCTATTTTGCAAAGGTTGCGTTCTATAAAAGATCCAATAGAAATTGATTTGATGCAAACGGCCTGTAACATTACCGAAAAAGGATTTCGTAGACTTTTAAGCTTTGTGAAACCGGGGATTTGGGAGTATAATATTGAAGCCGAACTATTACACGAGTTTATTAATAACAGATCAAAGGGTTTTGCGTATACTCCTATTATTGCCAGCGGAAACAATGCCAACGTACTACATTATGTAGAAAACAATCAGGAGTGTAAAGCCGGTGATTTGATTTTGATGGATGTCGCTGCAGAGTATGCTAATTATTCTAGTGATTTATCGCGTACTATTCCGGTTTCTGGAACGTATAGCAAACGTCAACGAGAAGTATATGATGCTGTGTTACGTGTTAAAAATGAAGCGACCAAATTGCTGGTGCCAGGCACGATATGGGAAGATTATCATGTTGAAGTTGGAAAAATTATGACTTCAGAATTAATAGGATTAGGACTTCTTGACAAAGCCGATGTGCAAAAAGAAGACCCTGAATGGCCGGCATACAAAAAATACTTTATGCATGGAACTTCTCATCATATAGGATTAGACACACATGATTACGGAATTTTGACCGAGCCTATGCAAGCTAATATGGTTTTTACTGTAGAACCAGGAATCTATATTCCAGATGAGGGCTTTGGTATACGATTAGAGGATGATGTGGTGATACAACAAAAAGGGGAGCCTTTTAATCTTATGGCAAACATCCCAATCGAAGCTGAAGAAATTGAAGAGTTAATGAATAAATAACATTCTGAACCAGTTATTTATACTGAAAATTTGAGTATCAAGTTAATACTATAGATACTAATGTTTTAATAATTCAAATAAAAAAGATGCTAAAACCCCTTTGTCTACTCATATGTCTTTTTCTGAACGATTATTTTCTTTGTGCACAAGATGAGCCTAATAAAGATCGTGCTATATATGATCAAGTTGTTGCTTCGCCTAAAGATAGCATTGCCAAGTATAAAAATTCATTGAGTGCGTTACACCGGGCAGGAGATTTAGAAACGTTTAAAAGGTATAGCGAAATTATCCTTCGCATTGCAAAAGCCAATAATTTAAAAGAAGATCAAATTTCGGCATTGGTCTATTTAGCTATTTATTATCAGCAAATAGATCAATATGAGCAGTCTCTGGCCAAATATCTGGAAGCTGAAAAAATGAGTATGGCTCTTCCTAAAAACTCTTTTTCAAGAATTTTGGTTCAGGTCAATTTAGGAAACTTATATAATCATATTGAGGATTATGATAAGGTAAAAATATCGATGAAAAAGGTCATAGCGCTGGCCGCTTATCAGGAAAATCCAGACAATTTTATCATTTCGGCCTATAACTCACTCGGGACAGCAAATCTTAATCAAGGCAATTATGCCGAAGCTTTAGAATATATGTATAAAGTGAAAGATCTGGCCGTAAAAATGGATAGGAACGATAAAATCATTGGCGCTTTGATTAACATTTCTGAATGTCAACGGTATTTGGGATTTTATAATCAGGCCATAGAGAATAGTCAGAAAGCTTTAGATAGGATCGACGAGAAAGAATCTATTGAACTGGAAGCGTCGGCACGTGTGATTATGGGGGTTTCGCAATATTTTGTAAATCAATCAGCCAAAGCACTTCCAAACTTGAAAAAAGCAAGAAATATTTCTACTCAGGGTAATTTTCTGAATATTAAAATGGAAGCGCATCAATATCTGGCTAAAACCTATGAGGCACTAGACAGCTTAAAAAAATCGCTAGAAGAACAAAAAGCCTATATAGAAACACGAGAACAATATCTTAAAACTCTGTCTAAAGCGCAACGATTACGGGTAGAAAATGAATCTGAAACGAAGTCGAATATTATAACAGAACTCAGTAAAGAAAAACAAGTATATATATTTGCCGGGGTTATTTTGATGATATTACTAATAGTGTCCTCAATCATTTATTGGAATAAGCGACGCAAACTATCAGAAGAGTCTTTACAGCTATTAGGGGATAAATTGCTCTTAAAAAACGAAAACGAAGCATTAAAAGACAAGTTGAATGCACTGGCTCAAAAGATTCAAAAACAAGAAACTTCAAACAAAGAAACAGAGAAATTACAACCTAAAAAATCTTCATTGACCATAGAAGAGCAACAAAAATATATGGAGCTTATCCTCAATTATATGGAGGAAGAAAAGCCTTTTTTAGATCATGAAATCAAACAATCTGACATTGCGGATAACTTAAAAATGAGTGTGCATCTTTTCTCAGAAGTTTTGAATGTTTGCTTTCAAAAGAATTTCAATAACTTCATTAATCTTTATCGTGTAGACGCTGCCAAAAAATTAATGAAAAACCCAAAGTATGAACATTACAAAATCCTGGCCATTGGTTATGAAGCAGGATTTCCGAGTAAAACATCATTTAATCGGGTATTTAAGAATCTGGTTGGGTGTACACCTTCAGAATTTCAAAAACAACATGTGTCTGCTACAGAGTAAAAATCAGTTTGAGGTTCCAAATTATAATTTGAGGCGTTTTCGTTTATATTTCTGTTTACTTTTCGAGTCCCAAAGGGATTTTGCTGTTATATTGAAATATAAAAATGATGAAAACACTAAAAATTTTTTTAGCGCTATTTTTAATATTTGCACTTGTTTTTGCTGTGCTATCCTTTCTTACGCTACATTTTTCGGGCAAGAGCGGTAATGCCACAGGAGGAGACTACCTAGGGGGATTCTGGGCACTAATTATGTTTTTTGGAGCTTTTTTGATTTTTATGATTGGATCAATAAGTCTTGGTTCGATAGTATTCTTACCTAATAATTCTAATATAATTCGATTTATCGTTGCTGTATCGCTTTCTATACTTGCCGTTTATTTTGTTTTAGTCTTTACCTTTTTACCATCCATCCGTTTTTGGTAAGATGTAGATTAGAAGTCCCAATTTATAATTTGAACCTGTTTTCCAATTATTCTCAGCTACATTTGGTTAGATTATGTACTAAATCAGAGATGTATGTGGATATCCTTCAAACAACACCTTGTAGAAGAACGTGAATTTAAATTGCTAACTAAAAACTGTTCATCTGGTAGTGTAATATTACAATTAATAAGACATGATGCACGAGTTTCGTTTTTCCTTTTCCCAAAAAAAATCACAAAGCTAATCTGTAAAGACACCGGTAAACCTATTAAAAAATCATATTGGACTACAGAAATCAAAGAAACAGCAGAAGAACTAAAAAAAAATCTAAACGTCCCAATGTGGGGATATTGGAGCTTCGGTATTATTGCCTTAGCCGTTGTACTCACCGTTTCTATTGGTTTTTATTCTGAAATACAAAGTAATGAAGCCTATCAGGATTCTTTTATGGCACAAAATGATCAGGAAAAACGGATTATTCTAGAAAAATTGAATGCCGGAGACTTGATTGCAACCATGAAAAAGGTCTATAAAATAGAGGTCGTAGATGATAAAAAGGTTATATTAGTTGAAAGTAAGAATCCTATACCAGAGAGTCTTATTGGGGGATTGAATACTGAAGCCTATCCCAAAATATCTTTTACAGGCCCAAAAGTAGAAGTGTCTAAATCGGTTTTTATGAATGGACTGATTACGAATAGCGAGATGATTGTAGATATATTAGACAACTAAATTTAAGGCGTTTTTCTAATTCGTAATGTATCTTAGATGCTTAGAACCTTAATAACTTAATCAGTTAGTGAACGTATTAAAAATAATTGGAGTAGTAGTGCTCCTGTCAACTGTGGCTTTTATTGGCGTACTTTATTTGACATTAAGAACCAAAACCCAGATCGTAAGTGATCAAGAACCATTTTCGAGTTTTCTTAATCAAAATCTTAGTCTAGAACGGGATGTTTTATTGGTTCATAATTTAGAAGAATTTTCTTTTGAGCAGATTCATAAAATAGAAGAAAAAGGAGCAAATGTATATGAGGGCGTCACTGTTTTTAAAGAACTGGAAAAAGGAACATCAATTACATTTGAAGATGCGAAGCTATTTACCAATGGGACTAGTGGTTTTACTACTTGCGTTCTTTTTGGTACGGTATATTTGGAATCTCAAGAAATAAAGTTTGAGTATCACTGGGGAGATCAACAAATCTCTTTGGATAAAAATGATAAAGGCTATTGGACTTTTTCAAAACCAATCTGGAAGAGCCAACAATTTGACAAGAAGTATTTTATAGAATAATACAAACCTAATATCAAATATGAGCATACTTTTTTTCAGAAACTATACGGGCATCATACTACTCTTGGTGTTGTTGATCTCTTGTGATAAAAAAGACACAACCACAAATGAAGAAAATAATCGTAAAAAAAATGAAGTCGCTGCAAAAGTAACCCTGAAAACTTTATTAAAGTCTATCGAGGAAAAAGATCTAGAGTCTTTAAAAACAACGATGCCACCAACCGGGAAGATAGAACTTATTATGCCCGGCAGAGCGATATCCCATAGTGTAGATGAGTTTGTAACCTTACATCAAAACTGGTTTAAAGATACTACCTGGACCATGCAAACCAATATTCTGAACCTTAGAGTAGATCAAAACATAGCGTTTGCTACAACTGATGCTGTGTATAAAGAACCCGAAAGAAACGGCAATCCTTATTCTAATCATATGATAGTGAGTTACGTTCTGGAAAAAGTTAATAATAAATGGTATGTTATAAAGGATCATGCATGTTCTTTAAAAAAATCTACCGATAAATAGAATATTTTAAAGGGTTTATTCGTTAGAAACAAAAACTTTTTTACGGGGCATGCAACGAATGAAAATAACTGCCGGTCATCAACAGGCTATGGCATATTTGGTAGTCAAAGAAGCAGAAAACTTTATTGATTTTATTAGAAAAATCTTTAATGCACAAGAAATGATTCGTAATCTTGATGTAAATAAAAGAATACAACACTCTGAAATTAAGATTGGGGACAGTACTATTTTACTTGCCGAAGCTTCACAACACTATCCTGCACATCCGGGATCAATGTATGTGTATGTGAAGGATACTGACCAAACATACTACGATGCTTTAGATGCAGGAGCCACTTCATTAATGCAGCCTATGGATGAGGATCGTGGAGCTCGAGGCGCTGGTTTTAAAGATCCATTTGGAAACACATGGTGGATTGCAACGTTAAACTAACATTTATTGTCTTACATAAGTGTATCGAACCTGAGGGACTAACTACACCCAAGATCGGTTTGGGATTGACTATCATTATTGGGAAAACAAAATCCAGAATGTACAGTTTCGGGAACGTATCTACTAAGATTTGGATCTCTTAGCGCACTTTCTATAAATACAGTAATGTCTTCGATCTCCTGCTCTGTTAAATTGATAGTGCCGAATTGAATAGCCAGGTTTTCTGTTGGGACTTCTTTAGATTGTGGTATCCCATTATTTTTATACGTGACCACATCCTTTATAGAGGTAAACGTTGCCCCATGCCCATAAAAACCATTATCCACAATGTTATATAGTGTAGGTGTTTTAAACTTGAAATTGTCATTTGGGTCTTTAGTAAATCCTCCTCTTCCTTTTTTTACATTTTCAAAACCTGGAGCGTCTAAAACAATGGCTAATGCAGAATTATCGAAATCGCCCATTCCGAAAGCATGAAAAGCTTTATCATTTAAGGCAGGTCCTGTATGGCATTTATAACATTTTCCATTACCAAAAAAAGCAATAGCCCCTCTTTTTTCAGTTTCATTCATAGCATTAAGATTTCCAGTTAACCACTTTTGCCATGGTGATTGGTTCGCAAGCAATGTTCTCTCATATGCTGCTATCGCCAGTGCTGCATTCAATTTTGAATATCTTTCGTGGCTTGGAATATTAGCAAAAGCGCTATCGAACATTTCTTTATAGCCATGGGTAGTAACAAAATTTTCATCAACCAATAATCTATGTACGCCTTGACCTTTTAATGCCTGAACTTCTACACCTTCAAAACCAAGAAAATTCTCTTGGATATTATCCCAGTTTGCCTCTGTGTTTTCATTAGTACCGGTACCTCCAAATTGACCATTCCAAAGCATTATATCCTGGTAAGCAACATTAAGTAAAGTAGGCGAGCGCAGAGGTTGAATATCAACAGAATCAACAGGTACTCCCGTATAGATTGACCTACCATTACCATTAGACCCAAACCCGACCCCGCATTCTCCAATACCTTGTCTTAATCCAGAACTAAACCCTGCGCTTGCTTGATGACAAGAAGCACAAGAATAGGTGCCTTTCATTTCTTCCATTTTTGGGTTGCCACCCAAGGCTGTTTCATGCAGTAGTAGCCGACCCAAGGCAACTTTTGATTGTGTTATAGGGTTCTTAGGATCTTGTGGTATGTTGGAGTAGTCATCGCTTTCGGGTAATA
This sequence comes from uncultured Aquimarina sp., assembly GCA_947497175.1. Lineage (GTDB taxonomy): Bacteria > Bacteroidota > Bacteroidia > Flavobacteriales > Flavobacteriaceae > Aquimarina. Next base: position 936,197 of record CANMFM010000004.1, read on the forward strand.
TAAAATACGAAATACCTTTCCCCATAGAGTGGTCAACAAGAAGGTTTTTTAGCTCTTCATCAAGAAAAGATTCTATAGGAATGTAATTATCATCATTGGCACAAGAAAATAAAATCACAGATATTACCAATAGTACAATTATTCGCCTCATAAATTTTGATTGGTTTGGTTGCTTTTGAGAGTGCGAATGTAATAAAAAGTTACACTATGTAAAAGGGGAAATTACCCCAAAAAAATTTAGTAAATCACTTTCTTTTTACCACTAAAGCAAAATTCACGAGAATCAGTGTTATTAGAGAGGGTGCTAACCAGGCCAAACTATAGTGACCTAATGGTAGGATATCCAGAATTGGGTTTACGACGCTTTTTAATCCTATAGACACCAAAAAATCAGGTATGCTAAATAGAATCGTGACCAGTACAACCGTTTTAAAAACTAATGGTGGAGTCAACTGCTCTGGTAAAACATTAAGCAGTATTAAAATGATAGTAATTGGATAAATTAGCATCAAAGCCGGCACAGCTACATTTATGATATAGTGTACATCAAACTGGCCCATTACAATACCAAGAATACAACCAACTACGGCTGTAACAAGGTATGCTTTTTGAGAACCTCCAACTACTCCTTTCATAAAATCTGCAGTACCGGTAACTATACCTACGGCAGTAGTAAAACACGCCAGTCCGACCAATATGCTTAATAATACCTTTCCAATATTGCCCAGAGTTTTTAAACTTAACTCTGATAACAATTCTGTTCGACCTACTTCACTATCAAAATCACCACTAAACAATGCTCCGTTATAAATCATCCCTGCATAAATTATAAAAAGACCAAGCCCGGCAACAATTCCTGATTTTATGATAAGATTCCGATTTTTTTCATAGCTGTCTTCTCCTTTAAGTTTTAGTGAAATTATAATTACTCCACCAACTACTACGGCTCCAATGGCATCAAAGGTTTGGTAGCCTTCTAATAACCCACTAATAATCGGTGTTTGAAAAGTTGACGGACCAATTATTGGTACTTCTGTGGAAAAAATCCCTATACATATAATGCTAAGTACAACGATAAAAATGATAGGAGAAAGAAATTTTCCTAATAATCCTAAAATCTTAGATCGGTTAACTACAAAAAGTAAGACTAAGGCAAAATAAACACTGCTGGTTAGTAAAGAACTTGTACCAAAAAACGGTTGTATTGCCATCTCATGTGTGACCGATGCGGTTCTTGGTGAAGGTAGTGCAATGGATATAACATAGACTAGCAAACAATAGATAAGACTAAATCCTGGAGATACTTTTTTTGCAAAATCTAACATTGTTCCCTGTAGTTTTGCGTGGGCAAAGATGCCTAATAGGGGTATTATCACTGCAGAAATAACAAATCCTATGGTTACCATTGTCCAGGAATCGCCCGCTTTCAAACCAAGAAGCGGAGGGAGCATAAGGTTTCCGGCACCAAAAAACATAGAAAACAACGCAAATCCGGCAACGAAAGTTTCTTTATTAAATTTCACACGATTAAATTTTAGTAATTATTTGATAACGATTAAATTATGAAATCCGGAGCGTCTGCAAACATTCATTATACTACCACTCATAACAAAAAATTGTAGTATTACTTCCTAAAAAATATGCTAAAATTTCTTGATGTTCGTTTCATTTAGTTAGGTTTATGTGCCTAAAAATAGAATTTCAAAATGATATTAGCATACAAAGGAGTTAAAATAAATTACAATGTCTCAGGAAAAGGGACTCCCATAGTTTTTTTACATGGATTTTTAGAGAATACCACCATGTGGGAAGAGACAATGCTTTTTTTTTCAAATCAATATCACTGTGTTTCTATTGATTTGTTAGGGCATGGGGATACCGAATGCTTGGGATACATTCATTCTATGGAAGACATGGCCCTTGCCGTAAAAGCTGTGCTAGATCATCTAGAAATTCGTAATGCTCTATTTATAGGCCACTCTATGGGTGGATATGTAGCATTGGCTATTGCAGATATTTTTACGGATTCGGTTTTGGGATTAATATTGCTTAATTCGACATCTTTTCCAGATACTCAGGAGCGAAAACAAAATCGAACAAGAGCTATAAATATTGTAAAGAAAAATCCCAATGCATATACGAGTATGGCCATAGCGAATCTGTTTGCAGAAAAAAATCGATCAATGTTTGTTAAAGAAATTACAGAAATAAAAAATCAAGCTTCAAAGACTTCATTACAAGGAATTATTTCTGCTTTAGAAGGCATGAAAATTCGAAGAGATCGAAGCTCTATTTTAAAACATCTTAAGGTGCCAAAAATAATGTTTGCAGGTACAAGAGACCCGGTGTTAGAATATGCTAAACGTCTTGAAGAGGCTAAACAATGTGAAACTGATCTAATTACCTTTAACGGAGGGCATATGTCGTACATAGAGAATAAAGAAGAATTTCAGTCAGAATTGAAAATTTTCTTAAAGCAGTTTTGAAAGAATAACAAAAACTACACAACATAACTATAGATGAAATACAGGTTTTGGGGTCTAAAAACAAGTAAAAAAGGATTTTTTAGTTAAAAAACAATATGAAAAGACAAATTTTTCTTACAAAAACATTGTTCATTAAGAAAAAAATACTATTATTGTCTTGATAATGAACATATAACACTTGTCTATGAACTAATGCCCCATAAAAAATGAAAAAATCTACCCCTAACACCGCCTTTTCCTTCTCTAAAATCTACTGCTCTTTATTTGGTCACGATTATCTTCTTTCAAAAAATGTTACACATCATATAAAGGAGTACACCTGTGCACATTGTGGAGAACAAGCAACAACAAATAGCCGAGGCAGATTAGAAGTCATGACCCCTAAATTAAAAGAAATCAATAATGCACTAGCTATGGTGCATGCAAAAAAAATTGAAAGAAGTAAAGCTAAAACTCAATTTCAGGTTGCTTCATAATTACTCTTTAATTGGATTCCAGCCTTGAGCTTGTAATTCTATTTTTTCATTAGCTCTTGTTACTAATCCTATTCCGCTTTTCTTATCGGTAATATGTCCTATTACTGTTAAATTTGGATTTGCCTTAATTTTGGGATAATCTTCTTGTTTGATAGTAAACAATAATTCATAATCTTCACCACCATTTAATGCAACTGTAGTACTATTTAATTTAAACTCTTCACATACAGAAATCACTGCGGGATCCAAAGGTATTTTTTCTTCATATAAATTTACTCCAACATTAGACTGGGTGCAAAGATGTAACACTTCAGAAGACAGGCCATCGCTTATATCAATCATACTGGTTGGTTTTACCTCCAGGGCTTTAAGAAGCTCAGGAATATCTTTTCTTGCTTCAGGTTTGAGTTGCCTCTCAATAATATATGTGTATTGATCAAGATCAGGTTGCGAATTTGGATTTACTTCAAACACTTGCTTTTCCCTCTCTAAAATCTGTAACCCCATATAGGCTGCTCCCAAATCACCGGTTACAACCAAAAGATCATTTTCTTTGGCCCCGCTGCGATATACAAGATCTTCTTTATTAGCATAACCAATAGCTGTAACACTAATTATCAATCCTGTAGTAGATGAGGTCGTGTCTCCACCAACTACGTCTATATTATATATCTTTGCTGCAGTTGCTATACCAGCATATAATTCTTCTAGCGCCTCTAGCGGAAATCTATTTGATACCGCTATAGAAATTGTAATTTGACTTGCTGTGGCATTCATGGCATATACGTCAGAAAGATTTACCATAACCGCTTTGTAACCCAAATGCTTCAACGGTACATAAGCAAGATCAAAATGTACTCCCTCAATTAGCAAATCTGTAGTTAGCACAGATTTATTGCCTTTAAAATCCAAAACTGCAGCATCGTCTCCAATTCCTAAATCTGTAGTTTTTTGCTGAATCTTAAATTCTTTGGTCAAATGATTAATAAGTCCAAATTCTCCCAATTCGGATATCGGTGTCTTCGATGTATTTTTATCTTCAATCATGTTGCAAAGGTAATCGATCACAATCAATTGACCGTGCTTCTGTCTAGCATAATATGTTTTATAGCTTTTGTCTATTTGTATATATGTTAGATTAATGTTAGGTTTTGTGTATAAAATATACTTATGTAGTATATTTGCATTTCATTTAGAATTAATCTATTTATAAAGAAGTATGATTAAGGTATCAGACATAGCAAAAAACAAGGTCGTCGAATTGATGAGCGAAGATGGATATAATGCCACTACCGATTATGTACGAGTAGGTGTAAAAAGTGGCGGATGCTCTGGCTTATCATATGACTTAAAGTTTGACAAAACACAAGAAGAAGGAGATAAAGTCTTTGAAGATAATGGTGTAAAAATCATTGTTGATAAGAAAAGTTTCTTGTATCTCATCGGAACAACGTTAGAGTACTCGGGGGGTTTAAACGGTACTGGTTTCGTGTTTAATAATCCCAATGCTAGTAGAACTTGCGGTTGTGGAGAAAGTTTTTCCCTTTAATTGATAAAAAAAAGAGCCCTGAATAATTTTTAGGTCAAAGAAGATGGCATATACAGAAGACGATTTAAAGAAAGAGTTAGAGACTAAAGAATATGAGTATGGATTTTATACCGATATAGAATCCGATACTTTTCCTGTAGGTCTTAATGAGGGTATAGTTCGTGCAATTTCTAAGAAAAAAGAAGAACCCGAATGGATGACAGAGTGGAGGTTAGAGGCTTTTCGTGTTTGGGAGCAAATGGAAGAGCCCGAATGGGCTAATGTCAAGTATGAAAAACCTGACTTTCAGAATATTTCATACTATTCTGCCCCTAACAAGAAGCCAAAATACAATAGTATTGATGAAGTTGATCCAGAATTGCTTGAGACGTTCGAAAAACTTGGGATTTCTTTAGAAGAGCAAAAGAAATTAGCAGGAGTAGCGGTGGATATTGTAATGGATTCTGTTTCGGTGGCAACAACGTTTAAAGAAACGTTAGCCGAAAAAGGGATTATTTTCTGCTCTATTTCTGAGGCAATCCAGGAACATCCCGAATTGGTTAAACAATATATTGGTTCTGTAGTTCCGCAGAAAGATAATTTTTATGCAGCGTTAAACTCTGCAGTATTCAGCGATGGTTCTTTTTGTTATATTCCTAAAGGAGTTCGATGCCCGATGGAGCTTTCAACGTATTTTAGAATCAATCAAGCAGGTACTGGTCAGTTTGAGCGTACATTAGTAATTGCAGACAAAGGCAGTTATGTAAGTTATCTTGAAGGATGTACTGCACCTTCTCGGGACGAAAATCAATTACATGCCGCTGTAGTAGAATTAATTGCATTAGACGATGCAGAGATAAAGTATTCTACTGTACAAAACTGGTATCCTGGTAATGCCGAAGGTAAAGGAGGGGTCTATAATTTTGTGACCAAACGAGGAATTTGTGAAACCAATGCTAAAATTTCATGGACTCAGGTAGAAACTGGGTCAGCGGTAACCTGGAAATACCCATCGTGTGTGCTTAAAGGAGATCATTCTGTTGGCGAATTTTATTCGATTGCCGTGACTAATAATTTTCAGCAAGCAGATACAGGTACAAAAATGATACACTTGGGGAAAAACACTAAAAGTACCATTATCTCTAAAGGTATTTCTGCAGGAAATTCACAAAATAGTTACAGGGGATTAGTACAGATAAATAGTAGAGCGACCAATGCACGTAACTTTTCACAATGCGATTCGCTGTTAATGGGCAATGAATGTGGAGCTCATACGTTTCCTTATATAGAAGCAAAAAATAAAACTGCTCAGATAGAACATGAAGCTACAACAAGTAAAATAGGTGAAGATCAAATTTTTTACTGCAACCAACGCGGTATAGATACTGAAAAGGCTATCGCTTTAATTGTTAATGGTTTTAGTAAAGAAGTGTTGAATAAATTACCTATGGAGTTTGCCGTTGAAGCCCAAAAACTTCTGGAAATTTCTCTTGAAGGTTCTGTTGGATAAACTAATAATCATCAAATCAACATTAATGAAACAACCACTTCTTCTGATTGCCCTAAGCCTAATGCTTTTTTGTTGTAAAACTGAAAACAAAACGAACGACCCTAACCTGATTCGAGGTGAATTTATCCTCATAGATGATGCGGCAGTAATAAAAGGAAAAGACTTCATTTATGGAGTTGTAATTGACGAAGTCACTCGCGAATTAGCTAAGAAAGTAGCTCCACTACAGAGAGAAGAATATGATATGGTTCCTGTGGTCATTAAAGGTGTTATAAAACCTAATCCAGAGCAGGGATGGGAAGAAATTGTAGAAATAAAAGAGATTATAGGAGTAAGTGCACCGACATCAGAGTTGCCTACTAAAATAAAATCTACTACAGAAGACCAAAACCCTTCTTCTGGTCCAAATCCAGAAAAAGAAAATTAAATAGATAAATTACAAGTATTGCTGAAAACAAAATGTTGTAGAACATATAATAAAAATTCAAGTGAAAAAACACATACTCTTACTATTTCTCTTTGTAGTTTTTCTTGCATGTAAAGAGACTAAAAAGGAAAGTTCAGATACTACTAATGTTGCTGAAGAAATTAAGAAGCCCGATGTAAAACTTTATACTTTTAATGGAGGTACAGTGATGGCTAATAATTTGGAACTTTTTTCGCAAGACACAACATACCAGGGTCAATCCAAAGAATTTGCTGATCCATTTTATGTTATTAGTCATCCAAAGGGCAACCTAATGTGGGATGCGGGGCTTCCAGAGATGTTAGTGGGTTTACCAGAGCCTTTTACTGATCCAAGCGGTTCTTTTACAGTATCAAGAAGCGATTCTGTAGCTAATCAATTGAAATTAATAGGGATGCATATTGAAGATATTAAATATATTGCCCTATCACATTCACATTTTGACCATACCGGGCATGCCAATACCTTTAAGAAGTCTACATGGCTGGTACAAGAGATAGAGTATGATTCTATAATCAGCACAACGAGCCAAAAGACAAATACGGATAATTACAATGCGATAAAAGAATTAAAAAACATCAAAAAGCTTAATGGAGATTTTGATGTTTTTGGTGATGGAAGCGTAATTATCAAATCTATGCCGGGGCATACACCAGGACATCAGGTATTGTATGTTGATTTGGCAGAACACGGTCCATTATTATTGTCGGGAGATTTATATCATTTATATGAAAACAGAGAACATAAGAGAGTACCTGTTTTTAATTTTGACGTAGATCAAACCCTAAAAAGTATGAATGTTTTTGAAGCTTTTGCTAAAGAAAGTAATGCAAAAGTGTACTTACAACACCAAAAAGAAGATTTTAACACAATGCCAAAAGCACCTAAATATTTAAATTAAGAGACGATGCTGAAAATAAAAGATTTACACGCTAGTGTAGAAGATAAAGAAATCCTAAAAGGTCTTAACTTAGAAGTTAAAGCAGGAGAAATTCATGCTATAATGGGGCCAAACGGTGCAGGAAAAAGTACTTTGGCAAATATTATTGCAGGTAAAGAAGAGTACGAAGTTACAGGCGGAGGGATTCATCTAGATGGAGAAGATATAGAAGAATTAGCGGCAGAAGAAAGAGCTCACAAAGGCGTTTTTCTTTCGTTTCAATATCCAGTTGAAATTCCGGGAGTGACTGTAACAAATTTCATGAAAACCGCGATTAATGAAACTAGAAAGGCACAGGGCCTAGAAGAAATGCCCGCCAAAGATATGTTGAAAAAAATTCGTGAAAAATCTGAGCTTCTGGAAATAGATCGTAAATTCTTATCCCGATCACTTAACGAAGGATTTTCGGGTGGTGAAAAAAAGAGAAATGAAATTTTTCAGATGGCGATGATGGAGCCTAAATTAGCCATTCTCGACGAAACAGACTCTGGGCTTGATATCGATGCCCTAAGAATTGTTGCTAATGGTGTAAATAAGTTAAAAGGTAAAGACAATGCGATTGTTGTGATTACACATTATCAAAGACTTTTAGAATACATTGTACCCGATTTTGTACATGTGTTATATGATGGCAAAATCGTGAAATCTGGCACTAAAGAATTAGCTCTTGAGTTAGAAGAAAAAGGATACGATTGGATTAAAGAAGAGATAAACGCATAAATTTTGGTTTAAGATTGATGGTGTAGCAGTCTATGCACTATATACGATTACCCTTCAACGATAAACAAACAACTAAGAAATGGAATTGAAAGATAAATTAATATCCTCTTTTTTGGCCTTTGAAAATACGGTTGACGTAGATGCTCCTGTACATGACATTAGAAGTCAGGCCATTAAGGTTTTCGAAGAAAAGGGGTTTCCTACCAAAAAAGAAGAAGCTTGGAAATATACCTCTCTTAATGCTGTTTTAAAGCATGATTACAGTATTTTTCCGAAAGAAGAAAATGCTTTAGAATTTAAGGATATAAAAAAGTTCTTTCTTCATGATTTAGATACCTATAAGATTGTTTTTATTGATGGTAAATATTCATCACACTTATCTGAAACAACTCACGATAAGATTGATGTGTGTCTTATGTCGTCTGCATTAAGTCATGATAAATATAAACCGTTAATAGATAATTATTTTAATAAGGTAGCGCGGCAGGATGGACTTACCTCCTTGAATACTGCATTTTCAAAAGAAGGTGCATATATCTACATACCAAAAAATCGTTTGGCAGATAAACCTATACAGATTATTCATTTTTCTACAGGAAAAGAATCAGCACAAATGCTACAGCCGCGTAACCTAATTATTGTAGAAGAAAATTCACATGTACAGATTATCGAACGCCACCAAAGTCTCACAAACAATCCGGTTTTAACAAACTCTGTTACCGAGATTTTTGTAGATAACAGAGCCATTGTTGATTATTATAAAATACAAAATGATAATGAGCAGGCTTCGCTTATCGATAATACCTATATACAACAACAAGCGCAAAGTGTAGCATCAGTACATACTTTTGCCTTCGGAGGAAATATGACTCGAAATAATTTAAATTTCTTTCAACAAGGAGAAGGTATTGATTCTATTCTTAACGGGATAACCATTATCGAAGGCAAACAACATGTAGATCATAATACACTTGTACACCATACAGAACCAAATTGTGAGAGTCACCAGGACTACAAAGGTATTTTTGATGAAAAAGCAACCGGTGTTTTTAATGGAAAAATTATTGTAAATAAAGAAGCTCAAAAAACAAATGCCTTCCAGTCTAACAATAATATTCTGTTAAGTGATAAAGCCACTATCAACTCAAAACCTCAATTAGAGATTTTTGCAGATGATGTTAAATGTTCTCATGGTTGTACTATTGGGCAACTGGATGAAAATGCTTTATTTTACATGAGATCTCGTGGTATTGGAGAAAAAGAGGCTAAAGCTTTGATGATGTATGCCTTTGCTAATAATGTATTAGAAAGTGTTAAAATACCACAGTTAAAAACTAGAATTAATAAACTTATTGCCAATAAGCTTAATGTAAATATTGGTTTTGACTTATAGTACAAAAGTATGCTAGAAAAAGGATACTTAGCAAACCGAAACCAAGTCTTATCATAGACTTGGTTTTTTTATTCTATAGCGCTAACAATCTCTTTTAAAAAGGTATTAAAATCTACTCCTGCATCACCGATCAATCCCAAACGTACAATCACCAAATCTTTTGAGGGAATAATAAACACTCGTTGGCCTTGATAGCCATTTGAAGAATACATATCTCGTGGCGCATCGGGATAAAACCCTCCTGCATTTAACCAGAAATGACCACCATAATCACCACCAGAAGTAGCACTTGGTGTTGTCACATAGTCTACCCAATAAGGATCAAAAATTTGTGTTCCGTTCCAGTTACCTCTATGTAGATATAGAAGCCCAAATTTACCCCAATCTCTTGCGGTTGCCCATGCATAAGAAGACCCGACATAATTGCCAGCGATGTCTGTTTCTATTAGCATAGAATGCATTCCTATTTTATCGATCAATTCTCGATATGGATAATCCAGATATTCTTGATAGTCAGAAAATTGTTTTCTGAGTATTCCCGACAACAAATTAGAAACACCAGATGAGTAGTACCAGTATTCGTTTGGTTTATGGATTGCTTTTTTATGAATCTGAGCAGTAGTCATATCACTATCCAGATATAACATGGTTGTGGCGTCAGAAATAGAACCATAATCTTCATTCCAGGCCAAACCACAATTCATTTGTAATAAATTATTGATTGTGATTTCCTTTCTCTCGTCATTTTGCCATTCTGCTACAGGGGCTTTGTCTTTAATTTGGATAGCTCCTTGTTTCTGTAACACCCCATACACTGTAGCCAATACACTTTTAGTCATTGACCAGCCGGGTAGTTTAGAGTTCTTATTCAATCCATCTGCGTATTTTTCGGCAATAATTTGATCATTGTACAATATCATAACCGCTCTGGTTTTCTTCATACGTTCATTATTGCTATCAAAAATTGAAGCTACTGCGGTGTTTATTTTATCGTAATCTACGGTAGTAAACAGGGTGTCTTTTTGTTTTAGTTCACCATAGGGATATGACAAACCAGTTTTTGTTTTAATTCTATTGGGAATTAAAACAGGCGAGTTTTCATCAAAATCCTCATTAATCAGAACGCTGCCCAGACCTTCTCTATACACAGCCTTTCTTTTCTTAAGCCCAAACACAGAAGCAACCGATGTTTTTTCTTTCATATTCACTGCGTCGTCAGCTAGATGAACTGGAGCAAAATTGTTATCCGTTGTATCCGTAAATACAACACTTCTACTTCCTATAAAAACAGAAGAATTCATATGTTTGGCAGAATATCCCGTTAAAATCGTAAGCTTAGGATAATTAAAACCTGCAACGCAGCAAACCACTATAATTAGAACTAAAAATGTGATCCCAAAAATCTTTTTAAATCGTGTCATTTCTATGAAGGTTAAATCATTCTAAAAATAAGCAAACCTAATTAGAAATACTTAGTACTTTTGCAGAAAGAAATTACTATGCTTGATGTACATAAAATCAGAGAAGATTTTCCGATTCTTAAACGAAAAGTAAATGGAAAACCTCTTGTATATTTTGATAATGCCGCCACATCTCAAACGCCACAAGTCGTAATAGACACTATCGTGGATTATTATAGTAATTATAATGCCAATATCCATCGAGGCGTGCATACGTTATCTCAAGAAGCTACAGATGCTTATGAGATTGCTCGTAAAACAATACAGAAGCATTTTAATGCCCAACATGCTCACGAGATTATTCTAACTTCGGGAACAACGCACAGCATCAATATTGTTGCAACAGGTTTTACCAATTTTCTTTCTAAAGGAGATGAGGTTATCGTTTCTGCACTAGAACATCATTCTAATATAGTGCCTTGGCAAATGTTATGTGAACGCACGGGTGCAATTCTCAAAGTAATTCCTATGAATGAAGACGGAGAGTTATTGATGGATGCCTATGATCATTTACTTGGGGATAGCACCAAATTAGTTTTTACTAATCATATTTCTAATGCTTTGGGGACTATAAATCCTATTGAAGAAATTATAGAGAAAGCACACAGTGTAGGTGCGGCAGTACTTATAGATGGAGCACAATCCTGCCCGCATGTTAAACCAGATGTTCAGGCGTTAGGTGCTGATTTTTATGTAGCATCTGCACACAAACTTTGTGGACCTACGGGAGTAGGGTTGCTATACGGAAAAGAGGAATGGCTTAATAAACTACCTCCTTATCAAGGAGGAGGAGAAATGATTGACCAGGTTACTTTTGAGAAAACCACTTATGCCGGTCTGCCTCATAAATTTGAAGCGGGTACTCCTAATATTTGTGGTGGTATTGCGTTTGGTGCTGCACTAGACTATATGAATAGCATTGGCTTTGATGCGATCGCTGCTTACGAAAATGAGCTTCTGGAATACGGTACAAGAAAATTGTTAGAAATTGAGGGATTGAAAATCTATGGGACTTCCAAAAATAAGACGTCTGTAATTTCTTTTAACTTAGAGAATATCCACCCTTATGATATAGGAACCATCGTAGACAAATTGGGAATTGCAGTGCGCACCGGACATCATTGTGCCCAACCAATTATGGATTTTTATAAAATACCGGGAACCATAAGAGCTTCTTTTTCATTCTACAATACAAAAGAAGAAATCGATGCCTTGGTAGAAGCAGTTAAAAAGGCAAAAATGATGTTGTCGTAAATGTATCTTTCTGATTAAAATTCCATTTTAAAGATACTACACACAAGAAATATACGTATTTGTTTTGTGTTGAAGTAATAAAGACTCTAGTGCATATTAGAGTCTTTTTTTTTTCGGCTTTTTACAGAGTTTTTTGTAAAGAAGTAAACACCTTCTTCTAGGTGTATGTTTTATATTCGTATGTTATGAAAACCTTAAACACTTAAAAATTAATCAATAAGTAACTATATGTCAGCGCCTTGAAAACAAGGTGGTTTAAGTCATTTGTGACTAATTTTTTAGATTAAATGTTAAAAAAAATTAGATTATTCTTGCAAAAAAGGTTTTTTAAAAATAACTTTAACATATTCAATTTAACCAAAAATAAATATATTATGAAAACAGTACTCTTAAGTATTCTGTCCGTTTTTTTTCTTGTTTGTAGCAGTGTCGCTCAGGACTACGAGGTAAGTTCGAGCTCTAAAACCTTCAGAGATGCAGATCGACGTAACCGAAGGGTAAATACCAGGATTTATTATCCAAAAATTACAGAGCAAAATCAAATCAAAACAGCACAAGAATCTTTTCCTGTCGTTGTCCTTGGACATGGTTTTGTAATGGGTTCTGATGCGTACCAAAACTTTTATAATACCTTGGTGCCAAGAGGGTATATTGTAGTTTTTGTTAACACCGAAGGGTCTTTTTTTGCCAATCATGAGGCTTTTTCTAAAGACCTTGCCTTTATGGTTGGGGCTATCCAGGCAGAGAACAGCAATCAGAGTTCAGTTCTTTTTGGTATTGTCGACGATAAAACTGCTTTAATAGGTCATTCTATGGGTGGCGGGGCTGCTACTGTAGCGGCTTCGATGGTCGAAGTAGAAACACTTGTCACTTTTGCACCAGCTTTGTTGCGATTTGATACCCTAACTCCGGCATCTATGGTTTCAGAAGATGCTATTGTATTTTCAGGAACTGCAGATGGGGTAACACCACCAGACGAACATCATATCCCAATCTACGATAACTTAGGGTCTGATTGTAAATATCTTGTAAGTATTACCGGGGGAGCTCATTGTTATTATGCTAATAGTAATTTCTTTTGTGATTTTGGAGAAAATAGTTCTTCTGGTAATATTCAGCTTACAAGAAGCCAGCAACAGGCTATCACATTTCAGTTCTTAAACTCTTGGTTTGATTATAAATTAAAAGGAAACCTTGATGCCCAACAAACCTTTTTATTAGATTTGGCAACCTCAGGAGATATAACTTCAGAAAACACGTGTAATAATCCGGTCGTAACCTATGAGCCAGCAGAAATTGAGGTTAGGACATTTCCTAACCCTGCACATAAAGTTCTAAATATTAAATTGGATGATCTTGCGCTGGATAAAATAGAATTTTATAGTCAGAATGGTCAACTTATTCGAACTTCAAATACCAATCAGGTTAATGTTTCTGATCTACGACAAGGTCATTATTTTGCAAAAATTTATGCAGGAGGAACTACCGTTACTAAAAAAGTAATGATCCAAAAATAGTAAAATGTACTAGTTGTGTTTGTATACATTGTTATTTAAGATGAGGGAGTTTTAAACTCCCTCTTTTTATTTGATTTCAGTTAATAAATCACTAAATTAGAGTATAAAAAGGTATACTAATTATTTGTTAATCAAACTTTTAAACTGTTGTTTTTAGTTCAATAAAGTATAAAAAGATCTCCTTTTTTTGCACATATCTAATACTCTTAAAAATGAAAAAGCTTGTAATTCCTGGTGTACTTCTCTCGCTATTTATATTTGTAGGATGTCCTAATAAAAAAAATACAAACAATCCAGAATGTATGACTGCTGAAAAGGCTAAAACGCTATATGAACCGATACGCAATGATGATACAAAAAGGTGCAGTACTATGGAGGTTTTAGAAAGACATATGGCCAAAAGTCCAAATTTAGAATCAAAAATGAAAGCTATAGAAAAACAATGTGAAGCTTTTATCCAACTAAGAAAAAGTGGAAAAGCTAATGATTTGGATAGGATTACTATTCCCACAGTTGTGCATGTAATTTATAGTAAAAACGAAGAAAATATTTGTAGTTCTCAAATCGCCTCACAGATTAAAGTTTTGAACCAGGACTTTACTAAAACGAATACAGATATTACTCAAATTCCAGAAGAGTTTTCTACTATATCTGCCGACGTAAAAATTCGTTTTGAATTAGACACCATAATAAGAGTTTCTTCCACAAGAGCCGAATGGGGCACAAACGATCAAATGAAATTTTCTTCAAATGGAGGTTCTGACGCTATTGATTCTTCAAAACATTTAAACATCTGGGTATGCAATATTGGAGGAGGAATTCTCGGGTATGCACAGTTTCCGGGGGATAATGCTTCAACAGATGGGATTGTAGTCTCACCTCAGTTTTTTGGAACCGAAGGATCAGCTTCTGCTCCTTTTGATCGTGGAAGAACAACTACGCATGAAATAGGACATTGGTTAAATCTAAGACATATTTGGGGTGATGGAAATTGTTCTGTAGATGATTTTGTTGACGATACACCAGTCTCTGATGGGCCTAATTATGGGTGTCCGACATATCCGACTGTTCGTTGTAATACGAATAATATTACTATGAATTATATGGATTATACTGATGATGCTTGTATGTATATGTTTACACAGGGTCAAAAAAACAGAATGAGGGCTGTTTTTGCCATCGGGGGGCCGAGAGAAAGTTTTGCAAAAACATCTATTCAATAGTATATTTAGAATATAATTTTGAACACAGTAAACAATCTCTGAAGAAGGAAAAAGGGGTATTCAAAGAAAAAGGTTTTAAAATATCGGGGTATGCCTCAATATAGTTAAATCTCAATTATCGAATAAAATCAATATGAGTAAACTTATTTTAATATGGAGTGTAGTAATTTTGTTTTCTTCTTGTGAAGAAACAAAACGAGTCTTTATTGCAGATCATCTCGTAAATTGTGAAGGAGTAGCACCACAAAAATGCATGCTTTATAAAGAAAGTATTACCGACGACTGGTCATTTTTTTATGATACCATTGAAGGTTTTGATTATGAAGAAGGGTATGCCTATGAATTAGAAATAGAGGTGAGTCAACTTGAAAACCCACCTGCAGATGGCTCTTCGTTGCACTACTCTTTGGTTAAGGTTATTTCTAAGGAAAAAGAAGAATCAATAGGTCAGAATGTAACTACAGAAGACCAAAAGACGCAAGAAAATGACATAATTGGTGTAGAATATCAAGCTCTAACCCGAGCCACTTTCTTTCAGGTTAACATCAATAACGATAAGATTAAAAAGACAACAGACAGAAATTTTAAAAATAGTGATTCGAAAAAGTGTTCAAAAAAGGATTGGAATAGTATTACTACCCTTGTTGATGCCATAGCCTTAGAAAAAATTAGTCAACTAAAAGCTCCAAGTGGTAAACGCCTTTTTGACGGTGCGGCACATGCCCAACTAAAAATCACCTCGCAAAATAAAACATACACTTCCTCGAGTTTTGATCACGGCAATCCTCCTAAAGAAATAGAACAATTGGTTAATACTATACTATCATTGTCAGAAAGTATTGAATAGCAACTATTCTTGTTGTATTTTTGTCCAAAATTTGTAGGTAATGACGATACAGGAAATTCAAGAGGAGATTGTTGATGAGTTTAGCATGTTTGACGATTGGATGCAGAGATATGAATACATGATCGAACTGGGTAAATCTCTTCCGCTTATAGAAGAAAAATATAAAACGGATACTAATATTATTAAAGGTTGTCAAAGCAAGGTGTGGGTACATGCAGAAATGAATGATGATAAAGTTAATTTTACGGCAGATAGTGATGCAATCATTACCAAAGGTATTATTGCTATTTTAATACGTGCTTTTTCCGGACAACATCCAAAGGATATTATTGATGCCGATACAAGTTTTATTGATGAAATTGGATTAAAGGAGCACTTATCTCCAACACGTGCCAATGGCCTGGTAAGCATGATTAAGCAACTAAAAATGTATGCCATTGCTTATCAAACACAGTTAAATTAACTATTGTTGTCAGGCTTAGTATGTCAAAGACGACTAAAAAAAATGAATATGAGTGAAATTGCTATAGATACAAACGAACTGGGAGAAAAGATTGTAAGAGTTCTTAAAACTATTTATGACCCCGAAATTCCGGTAGATATATACGAATTAGGGTTAATTTATGATGTTTTTGTTAATGAAGATCATGATGTAAAGATCTTAATGACCCTTACGTCTCCAAACTGTCCGGTGGCAGAGTCTCTTCCAGAAGAGATTCGAGAAAAAGTCAAGTCTCTTGATGCCGTAAATGATGTTGAAATGGAGCTTACTTTTGACCCACCATGGTCTCAGGATTTAATGAGTGAAGAAGCAAAATTAGAACTAGGAATGCTCTAATCTTAATTTCATTGTATAATAAGGATGAGTAAAGAGCATTATGGTAAATTAGAAAGAATGTATTTGCAGGCAAATATCAACACTATGATATTTGATTCTACTACGGTTAAAATTTCTGAAGAAACGGCCCATATAGGCCTGGAAATATCAGAAAAATACTTTCATGCTCTAGGAGCTATTCATGGTTCTGTATATTTTAAGTTGTTAGATGATGCCGCTTTTTTTGCAGTAAATTCTATAGTAAAAGATGTTTTTGTGCTTACGACCTCATTTAATGTGAATATTATAAGACCAGCAAATAAAGGTTTGATTACTGCTATAGGCAAAGTAAGATTTAAATCCAGGAATCTTTTTATAGCAGAAGCTTCATTATACAATCAGGATGGTAAAGAAATAGCTTTTGGAACCGGAAATTTTGCAAAAAGTAAAACTGAATTATCAGAAAAAATAGGATATCTATAATGGCCGATGAAATTATAAATAGGGTTGCTAATAATGAAAATCTGATTACTTTTGATTTAGAAGAGTATTATCCAGAAGGTGAACGTGTTCTCTTTGATATCAAGGATTGGCTTTTTGAGGGATTATTGTTGCGAGAAAAAGATTTTAGAAAGCACGTTGTTGATCATGAATGGAGGCAATATAAAGACAACTATATCGCATTAATCTGCTCTACAGAGGCTATTATACCGGGTTGGGCATATCTTCTATTAACCAGTGCTCTGGTTCCATTTGCAAAAAAAGTAGTTGTGGGTACTCTGGATACTCTCGAAACAATTATCTATAATGAAATTATTAATAACCTTGATGTTTCTGCCTATCAAGATAAACTGCTTATTATAAAAGGTTGTTCTAAAAAACCGGTTCCTGATGGTGCTTATATTTTTTTACTTCAGAAATTGCAACCAGTGGCAAAAAGCATTATGTACGGTGAGGCGTGTTCTTCAGTTCCTTTGTTTAAACGAAAGTAAGTTCATTAATCTGAAAATAATGCCGTTGGTCGAAAAAATCTGGTAATACACTATTTTTTTAACATAAAAAACGTTACTTAAAATATATTTGCCAACAAATGAATATATGTTCGGATTATTTGTTTTGGTTAAGTCGTGTCAAATGAATTTAAAAATGTCATTGGTGTACCCTATCTCTTAACCAGGATGGTATAATCTATTAACTTACTTAAAACTATCGATCACATGAAAAAAACACTTCTGGTTGTAGTGCTATTATTTGGCACTACGATGTTGTTCGCACAAGAAGAAGAAAAAAAGGAAGAAGCTCTAAAAGACGGATGGACCAGGGCAGGAAACATTAGCTTTTTATTTAATCAATCTGCTTTTAATGCCGAGTGGCTTGGAGGAGGAACCTCAAACATTGCGGGTAACCTTTCCATTTCTTACGATTTCAATTACCGTAAAGGAGATTTAGCTTGGGATAACAAAATCCTTGCAGATTATGGGCTAACCAAAATCAAAGATCAAGAGTTTACCCGTAAAACAAATGACCGTTTTGAATTTAACTCACTTTTAGGTAAGCAAATAAAAGAAACAAATTGGTATTATTCTTTTTTCATAAACTTTAGAACACAATTTGCCCCTGGCTATGAGTTTGGAACTGACGATGAAGGAAATGAAATAAGGACAGAAATAACAGATCTTTTTTCTCCCGCTTATTTGCAGCTAGGACCTGGTATGCTATGGAAAAAAAGTGATAATTTAAAAGTAAATATTGCTCCTGCAACAGCTAGGTTTATATTTGTAGATGGAGCATTTACAGATGTGGGAAATAGTCAAGATGATATCACAGCTTTTAATGATGCTGGGGGATATTTCGGTGTAGAAGCCAATGAAACATCCCGATTCGAATTTGGTGCATCGATTAATGCATATGCTAAGTTTGAGATCATGAAAAATGTATCGATGGAAAACATTTTAAGCTTATACTCTAATTACTTAGAGGATCCACAAAATGTGGATATCGACTATACAGCAAATGTTGTAATGACTATCAATAAGTACTTGTCTACTAATTTAACCTTTCAGGCGATTTATGATGATAATGCTATTGGGGCATTTCAGATCAGAGAAGTATTTGGCCTCGGAATAAACTATGGGTTTTAAAAAAACCTAAGGTAGTTGATAAATAAAAAGATCGCTAACTATTGAGTTAGCGATCTTTTTATTTATTCTAGTGAAAAGAGATGCAGATTAATTATCCTTTTACTTCGTCGGTGACTTTTTCGGGTAATACTTGGTATCCCATATTAAATAATGTAAAACCAAAAATATCTGCATATTGTTCTATAGTTTTACTAACAGGTGTTCCGGCACCATGACCTGCTTTTGTTTCTATTCGTATTAAAGTTGGGTTGTTTCCAGATTGTTTTGCTTGTAATTCGGCTGCAAACTTAAAAGAATGTGCAGGTACAACTCTATCATCATGATCTCCTGTTGTGACCAAAGTAGCTGGATATTCCACACCTTCTTTTACATTATGAACAGGAGAATAGCTATTTAAGTACTCAAACATTTCTTTGCTCTCTTCGGCGGTACCATAATCATAAGCCCATCCGGCCCCAGCAGTAAAAGTATGATAGCGTAACATATCCAGAACTCCCACGGCAGGTAGAGCAACTTTTATAAGATCTGGCCTCTGAGTCATCGTAGCACCAACTAATAGACCTCCATTAGATCCACCTCGTATAGCCAGATAATCACTAGAAGTATACTTATTTTCTATGAGATATTCTGCTGCTGCAATAAAATCATCAAATACATTTTGTTTTTGCATTTTTGTACCGGCATCATGCCATTTTTTCCCATATTCTCCGCCTCCTCTTAGGTTAGGTACTGCATAGATCCCACCCTGTTCCATCCATACCGCATTTGCAATACTAAAAGAAGGGGTTAAACTAATATTAAACCCTCCGTATCCATATAAAATAGTCGGGTTTTTTCCATCTAATGTTACTCCTTTTTTATATGTAATAATCATCGGTATTTTGGTGCCGTCTTTTGATGTATAAAATACCTGCTTGCTCTCAAAATTTTCAGGATCAAAATCAATTTTTGGCTTACGGTATAATTCCGATGTTCCTTCAGCAATAGAATACTTGTAAATGCTGTTTGGGGTCTTGTAATTGGTAAAAGAATAATACAGTTCTTTTTCTTCTTTTTTAGTTCCAAATCCATTTGCAGATCCTACACCTGGCAATGAAACCTCTCGAATTAGTTGGCCATCATAATCATATTGCAATACTTTAGAAACAGCGTCAACCATGTATTCAGCGAAGAAATATCCTCCACCTTTATTTGGGCTTAACACATTTTTTGTCTCAGTAATAAAATCTTTCCAGTGTTGAGGGCTGGGATTCGATGCGTCTACTGTTACTATCTTTTGATTTGGGGCATTCAGATTAGTTACAATATATAATTTTGAGTCAATGTTATCTATGACATAACTATCACTATCTGTGTGACCCAAAATAGTAATAAGTTTGCTGTTGGGTTTTGTAAGGTCTTTGATAAAAAGTTTATTTCCAGAGGTAGATGTACTTGCACTAATGGTTAAATAATGACCGTCATTGGTCACACTTCCAAAAACATATCTGTGTTTTTCTTCTGGGGTTCCTCCAAAAATTAATTCATCTTCTTTTTGTGAAGTCCCTAATTTGTGAAAATATACTTTGTGTTGATCTGTTTTTGCAGAAAGCTCACTTCCTTTGGGTTTGTCATAACTTGAATAGTAAAACCCTTCATTGCCTCTCCAAGACATACCAGAGAATTTTAGATCCACTATGGTGTCTCCTAGAATTTCATTAGTTTCTGTGTTTTTAACGATCACTTTACGCCAGTCACTACCCCCTTCAGAAATAGAGTAGGCCACTAGCGTACCGTCTTTAGAAAAACTCAAACTTCCAAGAGATGTTGTTCCGTCTTTACTAAATGTATTAGGGTCTAAAAACACTTCAGGTTCATCTCCTTCATTTTTAAAACGATATATTACATATTGGTTCTGTAGCCCGTTATTTTTGTAGAAGTACGTATAGTCTCCTTCTTTAAAAGGGGCACTTATTTTTTCATAGTTCCATAGGTCTGATAACCGTTTTTTTAAATCTTTTCTGAAAGGAATCTTTTCTAAGTATCCAAAAGTGGTTTTGTTTTGTGTAGTAACCCAATTTTCTGTTTCTTCACTTCGATCATCTTCTAGCCATCGGTAAGGATCTTGTACTTTATTACCAAAATAAGCATCTACGGTGTCAACTTTTTTAGTTTCAGGATAGTTCAATTCGATATAATTTTTACTGGTTTGCTTTTTAGTTTCGTTTTTGCAGGCTATCATCAATGTGATAACAGATAGTATGAAGAGTATTTTTTTCATGATTATTTTCGTTAGAATACACAAATCTATCAAAAGAAGCAGGTTCAAATGCTAAAGAAATTATAAAAAAAAGACTGCTCTTTAACGTATCCAAGGAAGAAAAAAAGACTTCTTCTGATATTACTTTGGGGTATAGTAATACAATTTGTAGGATAAATTACCCAAGAGCAGTCAGATTTTTCTCTAAGAAACGATTTTTTTTGGTTTTAGAAAAGAGTTTTGTAGGTATCCCAATATTTATATATGAAAAAAGTGTTCAAAAGAAAGACAAATGCTCCCGGGGCAATGTTTGCTGGATCTAAAGTAAGGTGAAATAAAATGATATTTATTGAGACTGGTGCCAATATTACTAAGGCAAATGGTATAGCCTTATTAATGACTAACAAAAGTCCGGCGATTACTTCAATAAGACCTACAGTTTTCATGATATAACTGCTGGCTAGCGCTCCAAATAATACTCCGGCATCTGGATTTGCAAATTCTATGGCGGGCATGAAATCAATAAATTTGTTACTTCCAAAGACGATAAGAAGTAGGCCCAATAGTATTCTGATTATTAAAATTAAGATATTCATTTTTTCTATTTATTTTGAAATTAAATTGTTTAGTTAGATGAAATAAGGTTAAAAACCTTACAGGGTTCTTTTATAAGAAGATCTGAAAACAAAAGAAAAACCCTTGCTATTATAGAAATAACAAGGGTTAATCAATTTTTGGTTGGTTATTTAGCCTATAAGCTTGTTTTCTAATAGATATTCTCCTATTTGCACGGCATTAGTAGCTGCTCCTTTGCGTAAGTTATCTGCAACGATCCACATATTCAGGGCATTCTCTCTTGAATAATCCCGTCTTATTCTACCTACAAAAACATCGTTTTTTCCTTCGGCATAGATTGGCATTGGATACGTATTGGTATCTGGATTATCCTGAACAGTAACACCTGGTGTTTCATTAAGAATTTTTCTTACATCGTTCTCATCAAATTCATTAGCAAATTCAAGATTTACACTTTCGCTATGTCCCCCAACTACAGGTATTCTTATTGCAGTAGCGGTTACAGCAATTGTGCGGTCATCCAATATCTTTTGTGTCTCGTTCACTAATTTCATTTCTTCTTTGGTATATCCGTTGTCCTGGAAGACGTCGCAATGCGGTATTGCATTGCGATGTATTGGATAAGGATAGGCCATCTCTCCTTTTTCTCCTACATATTCATTTTCTAATTGCTGAACAGCTTTTATACCTGTTCCTGTGATAGATTGATATGTTGAGATTACTGTACGTTTTATTTTATATTTGTCATGTAGTGGCCCTAACGCCATTACTAATTGTATCGTAGAACAATTAGGATTAGCGATAATTTTATCTTCTGCAGATAAGGCTTTGGCATTAATTTCCGGGACTACTAACTTTTTCGTTGGGTCCATTCTCCATGCTGATGAATTATCAATAACGGTTATACCAGCTGCAGCAAATTTTGGAGCCCATTCTAAAGAAGTGCTTCCTCCTGCCGAGAACAATGCTACATCAGGCTTCATTTCTATAGCTGTAGAAAGCCCAACAACCGAAAACTCTTTACCTTTATAGGTAATCTTTTTACCTACAGATCTTTCTGATGCAACGGGGATTAATTCGGTAACAGGAAAGTTTCTTTCCTCTAATACTTCTAACATTACGGTTCCTACCAAGCCGGTAGCACCAACAACGGCTACTTTCATTTATTTAACTTTTTCCTTTGGCGTATACAAAAATCGTATAAACTCTTTTAAATTCCAGCAAATGTGAGGAATATTTCTTATATAGCAAGCATTTAAACAAAAAACACAAAAATTTATAGTTTTTGTTATATATATAACTATTTGTAAAAAATAACCGCCCTGAAATGGGCGGTTTTGGTTAGAATATGTAGTATAGCGGTCACTATAGATAAATGTTCTATTTATTTTGTTTTTTCAATTCATCACGTATTTCCATTAATAATTCTTCTTGAGTAGGCCCTGCTGGTGCTGCTGGTGCTTCTTCCTCTTTTTTCTTTGTTCTTTCATATGCTTTAAGTACTACAAAAATAAAAAGTCCGACAATAATAAAGTTAATAATTGCCTGAATTAGGTTCCCATAGGTTAATACAGCTGCGCCGGCTTCTTGTGCAGCGGCTAAACTCTCGTATGAGTTTCCATCTAAGGATACAAATTTTTGAGTAAAATCTGTTCCTCCGGTAATGACACCTACTATTGGCATAATGATATCGGCAACCACAGAACCAACGATTTTGTTAAATGCTCCTCCGATAACCACTGCTGTCGCTAGAGCAACAATATCTCCCTTCAGCAAGAAAGATTTAAAGTCTTTAAAAAATCCCATACTATTTTTAAGTTTAGATGATTAGTATAGGTCTAATTTAACAAAAAATAGAGACTAAACTAAAATTAGAGCGTGTGGATATGCTACAATTTTCGACAAAAATCATTTATTATCGATAACCACACGTTGTACTCTTGGCGATATAGCAGTCAGTAATTCGTACGAGATGGTCCCAGAATGTTCAGCAATATCGGCGGCACTAGATTCTGGTCCAAAAATAATGACTTCATCACCTTCGTTACAATCAATATTAGTGATATCTACCATAATCATATCCATACATACGTTACCAATAATGTAGGCGCGTTTATTATTTATAGTAACGTATCCTTTTTTGTTTCCATAGTGTCTGCCAATACCATCTGCATGTCCTATCGGAATAGTAGCAGTTTTTGTTGCAGTATCAGCTATAAATGCTCTATTATAGCCTAGAGAATCGCCTGGTTGCAAGTCATGAATTTGAGAAATTACAGACTTTAGAGACATTACAGGCTTGAGTTGCTTGTCATATTTTGCCTCATTACCATAACCATATAACCCAATACCCGTACGAACCATATTTAAATGGGCTTCAGGATAATTAAAAATCCCAGAAGTATTCGATTGATGTAGGATAGGAGTATAGCCTAATTTGGTATGTATTTGATCAGCTATTTGTTTGAAACTACGAATCTGGTTTAAGGTAAATTCTCTTTCATCAGGGTCTTCACTGGCGGCGAGGTGCGAAAGTAAAGAGACAACTTTAATGGTATCTGTTGTATTTAGTTGCGCTATGATAGCATTACTATCATTTTCATTAAACCCTATGCGATTTAGTCCAGTATTGAATTTGATATGAACGGGATAGTGTTTTTTTTCATTAGATGTAGCAGTACTGACAAATTCTTTGAGAACTCTGGTGCTATATAAGCTAGGTTCTAATTGATAGTCAATAATCTTTTGAAAATTTATGGGTTGCGGATGTAGGACTAAAATTGGAGTTGTGATTCCTGCATCACGAAGTTGTATGCCTTCAGAGGTGTAGGCTACTGCAAAATAATCAGCACCTATTTTTTCTAAATGTCTTGCAATTATAGTTGCATCACTACCGTACCCAGAGGCTTTAACAACAGCTAATACTTTAACCTTAGCATCTAGCTTACTTTTTAAATAGGTAAAATTATGAGTAAGATGCGCAAGGTTAATTTCTAATATAGTTTCTGACGTTTTACTCATTAGGCTTATTAGAATTTTTTGTAACCTCTTCGGGATCCTTAACATCCATATTTTTGACTTTTTCTTTTAATGTTGCTCTATAATATGCCGCACGACTAAGAGGTTCATATTCTTCAGTTTCTCCTAATAAAACGAGATCATCTTTTTTTGATTTTCTATAACTAAATTGAGCCAGGTTACCTGTTCTGGTACAAACAGCGTGTACTTTGGTGACATATTCTGCTGTAGCCATCAGTGCAGGCATGGGTCCAAAAGGGTTTCCTTTAAAATCCATGTCTAATCCAGCTACAATTACTCGTATTCCCTTATTAGCCAGATCGTTACAAACTGATACGATTTCATCATCAAAAAACTGAGCTTCATCTATTCCCACAACGTCACAAGTGTCGGCCAGAATTCTAATATTTGCTGCCGCTGGAACAGGTGTAGAACGAATTTCGTTAGCATCATGAGAGACGACCATCTCATCATCATATCGAATATCAATAGCAGGTTTAAATATTTCCACTTTTTGTTTTGCAAATTGTGCCCGTTTTAATCTACGTATCAGTTCTTCCGTTTTGCCCGAAAACATAGAACCACAGATTACCTCTATCCACCCAAATTGCTCTTTATGATTTACTGTATTTTCGAGAAACATTTTGTATTTTTCAGAATAAATTAAAAGAAATCCCTTTACCTAACATTAGGATGGGGCAAATTTATTAAAAAACAAAAAGCAGTATTGTAAACGAATAAGAAAGTTATGAAGAAGAAATTAGAAGCCGAACTTATAAGTATTGCTCATCGAATATTACAAGGCGTAGATAAATCATCATTAGCTCAATTACAAGAAGAGGCCAGGCAAGTTTATGAAAAGTTAAGCATACTCAATTTTGTAGAATCTCATTTTGAAGGCCCTCAGCCAACTATAGGTCAAGTTAGGACGGCTTTGGAAAATAAAGAAGCTGATACATCAAAAGAAGTAACACAACAGATTCAGGGTACTCTTACACCCAAATCAGAAGCTATTGTTCAAGAAAAACCAGAAATAAGGCAACCTGCTGCCCCAAAATTTAACCAAGAAGAGAAAGAAGAAAGTGCGAATATTGAAAGTAAGCCTGAACTTATTATTGAGGGTATAAATGCTCGAGTTACCGAAGATCTTTTTGTTCCTGCTTCTCCAAATCCTGAAATTTTTGAAAATACGGCTGAAGATGAAAAACCAAAATCCTTAAACGATCAGTTACGTAGAGATATTCATATCGGGCTAAATGATCGATTAGCATTTATCAAGTATCTTTTTGAAGGAAGCGCTACAGATTATAATAGGGTATTGTCCCAGTTGAACACGCTAAGCACTAAAAATGAAGCACAAGAGTTTATTTTAACTATGGTAAAACCCGACTATCATAATTGGGAAGGCAAA
This sequence comes from uncultured Aquimarina sp., assembly GCA_947497175.1. GTDB lineage: Bacteria > Bacteroidota > Bacteroidia > Flavobacteriales > Flavobacteriaceae > Aquimarina. The sequence continues at coordinate 962,219 of CANMFM010000004.1, forward strand.
GAAGAATATGAAGAACGATTTATGGATGTTATAGTCGGTAAATTTGAACATTAAATATATAATCACATGAAAATTATATACTGGATTGCTACAGGGTTATTAACACTATTCATGTTATTTTCTGCCGGGATGTACTTTGCTAAGTATAAAGAAGTCTTACAAACCTTCCTTTCGTTTAATTATCCAGGTTATATTGTGTACCCTCTAGCGATATTGAAATTATTAGGTATTACAGTTATTTTAATAAATAAGTGGAAGAAATTAAAAGAGTGGGCTTATGCTGGTTTTTTCTTTAATTTTGTTCTGGCTTTCTTTGCACATCAACAAGCTGGAGATGGCGAATGGGCAGGAGCATTGATTGCATTAGTATTACTTTTGACCTCATATTTTATTGGCAAAAAAGTAAGGCCGTAACCATTTAATACATCCAGTTCATAACTTATCTTACTGAAAGTACGACTTTTGGTTTTTTACTATACTATATGTCTAAACTATACCTAGTTCCTACGCCGATTGGTAATCTTGATGATATGACTTTTAGAGCAATTAAAATTCTAAAAGAGGTGGATTTGATTTTAGCCGAAGATACCCGTACCAGTGGCAAATTACTCAAACATTTTGAAATATCCACCTCTATGCAGAGTCATCATATGCATAACGAACATAAAACAATCGATGGGATTATTCAAAAATTACAAAGAGGAGAAATTATTGCTTTGATAAGCGATGCCGGAACACCAGCGATTAGTGATCCCGGGTTTTTGTTAACCAGAGCTTGTGTCGAACAAAATATACCTGTAGAATGCCTGCCAGGAGCGACAGCCTTTGTTCCTGCTCTGGTAAATAGTGGTTTGCCTAATGATAAGTTTGTTTTTGAAGGATTTTTACCGGTTAAAAAAGGAAGACAAACTCGATTAAAACTTTTGGCCGAAGAACCACGAACCATGATTTTTTATGAATCTCCACATAAACTTTTAAAAACGCTTGGCAGTTTTGTTGAATATTTTGGAGCGGATCGTCAAATTTCGGTATCCAGAGAGCTAAGCAAACTTTATGAAGAAACTATTCGAGGCACAGCAACCCAAGTTTTAGCACATTTTGAAAAAAAGCCGGCAAAGGGAGAAATCGTAATTGTTTTAGAAGGCAAAAATAAATAACAGATGGATACATTGCTTTCTGATATCAGAGCTTGTGAAGTATGCAAAGCACATTTGCCATTAGGTCCAAGACCTATAGTTTCTGGACATCCTGAAGCCAAAATTATAATCATTGGTCAAGCCCCAGGAACAAAAGTTCACAATTCTGGAATTCCATGGGATGATGCAAGTGGAAAGCAATTAAGAAAATGGCTGGATATCCCAGATGACTTATTTTATGACGAATCTAAAATAGCTATTGTACCTATGGGGTTTTGTTATCCCGGAAAAGGGAAAAGCGGAGATTTACCACCAAGGCCAGAATGCGCGCCCTTATGGCACAAACCTTTATTAGACCTGATGCCTGCACTTGAATTAATTATCTTAATCGGGCAATACGCTCAAAAGTACTATCTAAAGCAATTGGCCAAAAAGACGTTGACAGAAACCGTCAAAGCATATGACAACTACTTGCCACAATATTTACCGCTACCACACCCATCCCCAAGAAATCGTTTTTGGTTTATTAAAAATCCATGGTTTGATGATACGGTCATTCCGATGCTACAAAATAGAGTAAGAGAGATTTTATCCTAGATAGTTTAGTGACATGAAACAACTTCTCTCAGATATTAGGTCTTGCACAGTATGCGAAAAATTTCTATCAACAGGTTCCAACCCCATAGTAAGCGCTCATTCTCAAACTAAAATTGTCCTAGTAAGCCAAGCCCCGGGAAGAATTGCTCATATATCCGGAGTTCCTTGGAATGATCCCGGAGGGAAACAATTAAAAAAATGGCTGAACGTTTCTGAGGAAGAGTTCTATAATCCTCAAAATTTTGCGATTGTTCCGATTGGATTTTGCTATCCGGGAAAAGGGAAAACTGGTGATTTGCCGCCAAGGCCAGAATGTGCACCGTTGTGGCATCAGCGATTATTTAATTTAATGCCATCAATTGAAATGATAGTTCTCATAGGGCAATACGCTCAGAAATATTATTTGGGAAGCGACGTGAAAAATACACTCACAGCGACTGTCAAGTCTTTTGATCAATATTTACCGAAATACTTTCCACTACCACACCCATCCCCAAGAAATCGTTTTTGGCTTACAAAGAACCCATGGTTTGAAGATGATGTAGTACCTATTCTTCAACAAAAAATAAGGGAGATTTTAGGGTAAAAGATATCGCCGGTATTCATAATAAATTGGTTTAAATACTGTTATTGAAAGTCTAAGTACCTTGAAATAAGCATTAATAAACGTTAAAAACATTGAAAAAGAAACCACTACTAACCATTATAGGAATAAGTTTGCTTGTCTTTTTGTTATGGCAACTTCCTTATTTTGGAATTATCCAATACCCCTTGTTATTATTGGGGACATGGTTTCATGAAATGGGGCATGGATTGACGGCTTTACTTCTGGGAGGAAAATTTTATTATTTAGAAATTTATGAAAATGGCGGCGGTGTTGCTTACTCTAATGTATCTTTTAGTTATCTTGATTATCATATCGCTAGAGCAGTTACCTCCGCCGGAGGCTTATTGGGGCCTGCACTATCCGGTGCCATACTGATTGCTTCAGCCAGAAATCGAATTACATCCAAAATCACCTTATGGCTCTTGCTTATAATTATGGTTTTATCCTTATGTTTATGGATACATGCATTGCTGGCATTGATTATTTTAAGCGTATTTGCGGCCATATTATTTTTTATTGCGATTCTTAGAGTAAGAAAGTTAGAAGCATTTACTCTGTTGTTTTTAGGAACGCAATGCGTATTAAGTACGTACTTGCAAACGGGATATTTGTTTACAAAACAATTTGAGCGCGATGGAAGAATACAATATTCAGACACTCAAATGATTGCAGCTCATCTACCCGGCACGTATTGGATGTGGGCAGTATTAATTCTTCTAATTACCGTTATTTTACTGTATAAAAGTTACAAGTATTACTTAAAAAAATAGCGATCACAGTTTTTCGGCCTCAGTACTATATTCTAACTATTTAGATACGTTTTCAGAAGGCAAGATTTTGCTCAAAATTGAGATATGTGGTAAATACGTGTTTGATAGAGGTTATTACCTGTTAATCCACTCATTGTTAGCTATAAAAGTGTTTTTTGGTTACCTTTAATAGTCAATAATAAACCTTTTAAATACACACAAATGGAAAACACAATCATCAAAAAAAAGAAAAATGTCACACCAAGCGATTTTGATGAAAACACAAAACGGTGGTGTAAAGAGGATGTGTTACAGCTGGCACATCATTTTCATTGCTTTAATAAGAAGACAGCACAGTATGATCGAGTGATTCGTTTCGAAATGGCAGATATCGTAAGTTTCAATAAAATTAGAAGTGAAATAGAAAGTATTAAGATTTATTTGGCCGTAGAAAAAAAGAATAAAAATAAGATCACCTGTTGCCCGTATATACAAGTTAATGATGATAAAGATATGGTTTTTGAATTATCCTCAGTATCTGAAGAAGAACCCCGTTTTGGAGACTCTCTTGTCCCTAAAATTTTTAAGGATATGGTCTGGAAAAATTGGTACGAATCTGAGATACATCAGATAGATGATCTTTTTCATTGTTGGGGTAAAAAATATGAGAGTGATCCAGAATCAATTGTGCGGGTAGAATATTTTGAGTTTGACAATATAGCCCAAATTATCAAGGATTCAGAAAAAAATATTGAAGCCATTACACTCTACCCAGGTATTGATATGAATAAATTTGGGAAGAGAGAGATGATTTCTTTTACTCCGGTATTAGGTGTTAGACCATTGCTGTCTGAAAATGTAACAAATCTAAAAGGAATATTAGAATCTAATAATGGTGAGACATACGCAGAATACTCTAGTCCGTGTCCACCTACGTGTGTGCAATAGTACTTATTTTAGATACAGATGAGTAAAGAACTATTTTATAGCTTACGATGGATTTCATCCTTTATCGTGGTAATTCCATTAGTATTGGCTGTATTTAAATTGAAGTCATTAAATAAAGTACAGATAAAACTGCTATACCTGCTTATAGCAGTTTTTATAGTAGAATTTATTGCGAATATTTTTTGGTATCAAAAATTAAATAATTTACCGTTGTATCATTTTTATGCCGTTATTGAATTTTTGTTGATTGTTAATATTTATAGAACAGAATTATCAAAGACATTTTCGAGGTGTTTTTTTGTTTTTTTATGCATAGGTTTCACAGTCTTTGCAATTATTAACACCGTATTTTTTCAAGATTTATATGCCTTCAATTCTAACGTAACTACTCTTTTGGGTTTACTTGTTATATTTTTTGCTTTAACATATTTCTATACTCTGCTTAAAGAAATAAAATATACATCACTAGAGACCAACCCAATGTTTTGGATTAATTCAGGGTTTTTGATTTATTTTTCTAGTAATTTAATCCTGTTTTTTATTAATAATAAGCTGTTTAAAGGAAATAGTGAAGCAAGTCATATGGTATGGGGACTTCATGCCATAGTACATATTGTGTTAATTCTTTTTTATACCGTTGCTTTATGGGTGAATCCGAAGAAGCTATTACATTAAAGATTGTAATTATTGGTATGGTAGTCATTTTTATACTATCCTTATCAGTGATTATATTTTTTATCATTTATCAACGCAGGTTGCTAGCACAGCAAAAAAAACATCAAAAAATCGAATTTGATTATCAAAAGGAACTCTTAAAAACATCGATTACCAGCCAAGAAGAAGAACGAAATAGAATAGCCAAAGAACTGCATGATGATGTGGGGGCCATGTTAACCACAACCAAATTGTATTTTGGACAAATAACACCCGAGATTCCTCCTGAAGAGCTAAAAAGCATCACCGAAAAAATGAGTGCTTTTTTAGACGACATGATTCAAAGCGTTCGAAGCATTTCGCAGGATTTAAGGCCTGTTGTTCTAGAAAAACTAGGGTTGATTGAAGCCATAGACAGTCTGGCACAAACCATTAATGATTCAGGAAAGATAAAAGTTTATTTTAAAAATAACACAACAAGAATTATAGCAAAATCAAAAGAACTTAACCTATATCGTATCATTCAGGAATTAATTGCCAATACGTTAAAACATGCAGCTGCATCTACCATAAAAATAGAACTAAAAAATGAAAATGATTCATTAATTATATGGTATGAAGATGATGGAAAAGGAATGGATCAAGAAACATTACCATATCAAAGAGGAATTGGCCTTAAAAATATAGAGAGCAGGTTATCAATACTGTCAGGGGATATATTCTTTCTGGAAAAGGATTTTGGAGTAAAAATTCAACTCGAAATCCCATAAAACGACTCTAAACACTAAAAACATATCCATTATGGAAACTATAAAATTAGGATTAATTGATGATCATAATCTCTTTCGCGAAGGAATAAAATCTTTACTAAATAAAATGTCTAACATCTCATTGATTTTGGAGGCAATCAGTGGCACAGATCTTTTAACAAAGCTTAATACCGATGTTCCGGATGTAATTTTGTTGGATTTGGAGATGGAAGACATGAACGGTGTAGATACTACATTAAAATTGCAAGAAATGTATCCAGATCTAAAAATAATCATCTTAACGATGCATAAAGAAGAAAGAATGATTTCGTATTTGATGGAAGTAGGAGCGAATGGTTATTTATTGAAAGATACAAATCAGATAGAGTTAGAGGAAGCCATTAAATCCGTATATGAGAAGGGATTTTATTTTAACTCCTTTGTTTCTGAAGCGCTATTAAAAGGCCTTAAGCACAAAATTACAAAACCTCCCAGAATAGGCAAAGATTATCATCTTACCTCTAGAGAGTTAGAAGTGTTAGAACTCGTAACCCAAGAATTAACAACTGCAGAAATCGCAGAAAAACTCTTTTTAAGTGTAAGAACTATCGAGGGGCATCGAAAAAATTTAATGAGCAAATTAGGGGTAAAAAATACAGCGGGATTAATCATTAAAGCTGTTAAAGAAAAGATTATTTCAGTTTAAGTTCATCAGATTATAAGTAAAGCAACCTCACAAATGGATTGCTCAGTTTATCGAAATACAATATCTGTGAGGCTATTTTCTGTTCTAGAAAACTACACGTGTTTTCCCTTTTCCCAACCGTGTTTACCAAGGTATTGCTCACCAGATTCAATAGCACCCTCTTCTACTGTTGTACCCATAGAGTCATTCCACCTATTAAGGTATCCAAATAAAGAAATCACTCCTAACATTTCTACAATTTCACCTTCGTTCCAGTGTTTATAGAGTTCCTCTTTAATCGAATTGTCAACGGCATTAGGAATTACTGATGCGGCGAGAGAAAAATCCAATGCTGCTCGCTCTGCATCACTAAAGGCGGGATGTGTTTTATATTCCCAAATATTATCTAATTGCTCTTGTTCTGCTCCATATCGTTCTGCTGCACGAATAGCATGTGCCTGACAATATCTGCATCCCGTAGCATTACTGCTCACCCACGCAATCATACGCTTCAAAGCCGAGGTTACTCGACCCTCATTAGCCATAACAGCTTTATTGAGATTGATAAACGCTTTAGAGATTGCAGGTCTTCTTTGCATGGTAAGCACCGAATTTGGACAAAATCCTAAAGTCTCATTAAAGAATTCTGCTAATTCTTTGGTTTCAAGATCATGATCTGCTGATAATGGAGTAACTAATGGCATGTGTATGTGTAATTTTTGATTTTAAACATAAAATTTTGGCTAAGCAAAATACAAAACTAATATCAAATCAAGAGTGGTCTTGATGTTTTTTGTACTTTGGATTTTTTAATATTGGAATATAGCATACGAATGAGATGGACACTAAAACCCAAAGCAAATAAAACAATAGTAGATCAACTGGCCGCGTCACTTAATGTAGATAATTTCATTGCAGAGCTTTTGGCACAAAGAGGCATTAATACCTATGATCAGGCCAAAAAATTCTTTAGGCCTTCATTAAAAGACCTGCATGATCCCTTTTTAATGAAAGATATGATTAACGCAGTATCCCGTATAGAAAAAGCAATTTCTGGGGGCGAAAATATTATGGTCTATGGGGATTATGATGTAGACGGAACCACTTCTGTCGCTTTAATGTCTTCATACTTAAAAACACGATCCTCACAAATTGCCACATATATTCCGGATCGGTATGAAGAGGGGTATGGTGTTTCCTATAAAGGAATTGAATATGCCGATGATAATGATATCAGTCTTATTATTGCTCTGGATTGCGGAATTAAAGCTGTCGATAAAATCACTTACGCAAAATCAAAAGGGATAGATTTTATTATTTGTGATCATCACCGGCCAGGTGATCAAATACCGGATGCTGTTGCTGTTTTAGATCCAAAACAAGAAGATTGTGAATATCCATATAAAGAATTATGTGGATGCGGTGTAGGATTTAAATTGATTCAAGGATTAGCAAATAAGAATAAGCAATCAATAAATGATTTGATACCCTATTTAGATTTGGTTGCTACGGCAATAGGAGCTGATATCGTGCCGATCACAGGAGAAAATCGCGTATTGGCTTACTACGGTCTTCAGGTTATTAACGAAGCCCCCAGAACAGGATTCAAAGCGATGCTGTCTCAGGTTAAAAAGGATGCTCTGACGATCACAGATGTTGTGTTTATTCTTGCACCAAGAATTAATGCCGCCGGAAGAATGAAACATGGTTTGCATGCTGTTAATCTATTAGTCGAAGAAAATTTTGATACTGCACTAAGCTATGCTTCAGAAATTGAAACCTATAATAGCGATAGAAAAGAAGCAGATAAAAGTATTACCGATGAAGCGTTAGAGCAAATACATGATAATAGAGAAGAAGACCAATATACGACGGTGGTATATCAAGAAAATTGGCATAAAGGAGTTATTGGTATAGTCGCTTCAAGGTTAACAGAGACCTATTATCGCCCAACATTGGTTTTTACGAAAAGTGGAACAAAACTTGCCGCATCGGCTCGATCAGTCAAAGGATTTGATGTATACAATGCATTAGAGGCCTGTTCTGAACACATAGAACAGTTTGGAGGGCATAAATACGCTGCAGGGCTAACTTTGCAGGAAGAACAATATGAAGCGTTCAAACAAAAGTTTGAAGAAGTAGTATCTACTACCATTGATAAAAAGCTACTCGTGCCCGAAATTTCTATTGATATGGCTCTGGAGCTAGAGGACATTACACCAAAGTTTTATCGTATTCTTAAACAATTTGCTCCTTTTGGGCCAGGTAATATGACACCTGTCTTTATGACCGAAGGTTTAAACGATACAGGGTATGGCAAATGTGTTGGTACAGACGAAAAACATCTTAAATGTGCCGTTCAAAAAAATAAAATCATAATTGGAGCAATAGGTTTTGGACTGGGCTATAAACATGATTTAATTACAGGAAAACAACCTTTTAAGGCGGCATATACCATAGATGAAAATGAATGGAATGGAAGTAAATCCCTTCAATTGAAGTTGAAAGATATTATTTAACTTATTTTTATTTAGATTTATTATAAATAGTTGTTATTTTTGAATCTCAAATGAGTTCAATATGAATGCTATTGATAAGATTTACAGTAATACTTTTGGTATATCCTTCTTTTGGAAAAAAGATACGCATAACATAATGACCAAAGTTCAATTGGTTTTTAGAGACATTGGCTTTCTACTTACACTTAGCGAATTAAAGGATTTTTCTGATTCTTGTGCCGTTACGATACAGTCTCAATGTTGCGCAGATTGCAAAGATCCACAACATTGCAGATCATTATTATTAAGAACACCGTCAGATAAAATAGATCTTGCGGTTAGTAGACATGAGCTTGATCAGATCCAGGAATTAATAAATGAAACGATTTTCAAAGTAGAACTCAAAAATTGGATACAGAATTTGTGCCTTAATTAATAGGCAAGCTATTATTTATTTAAAAAATCTAAGATTTTATAAGAGATTTCTTTTGCTTTAGTTTCTTGAATAAAATGCTTTTCATCTACAAAATGAATATCCTCAGGGTTTACTTTTAGAGCTCTTGACACCCTGTTTTCTTGAGGAGGCCATTGTAACATCGTGTCGTGAATACCCCATATCACCGAAACAGGGATATTTATATTCTCAAAAACATCAGAGTAGTCCGGGAGCTCATTGCATGTCTGACTAAAGAAATAGTACATAGCATCTGTTTTCCCTTCAAGAAGAGGTGTTTTATAGCCTTCAACATCTAATTCATTAAGTGTGTTTTGTTTGAGGCCTTGCTCAAATAATTTCTTTAATAGCGTATTTGTCGTTACGCCATTACGATAAGCCCACATTGCAGTTTTGGCCATGCCTCCAGGTTTCATTCGTACAGGAGGGTAAAACCCGTCTTCATATATAATGGTATTAAGTACAATTAGTTTTTCGATTTTATTTGGACTTTGCTTTATAAGCTCCCAAGTCCATAGGCCTCCGGCGTCATGCATTACATGCGACCATTGCTCTATTCCCAAACTTTCCATAAGCTGTAGTAAACGCTTAGCGTGATTTTCGGCATTATAAATTTCAAAACCTTCTGGAGAATCACTAGATCCATACCCAAGCATGTCTGGAATAATTACCCGATACCCTCTTGCAACCAAAGGATCGATCATTTTGCGATATAACCATCCCGAGGTGGGCACCCCATGCAGTAATACAATCGCAGGTCCTTTTCCTTTATCTATATATTTTACTAAACCATCATCGGTTGGGTACAAGTGCTGATCAGCCCTGAAATCCTCATATGTAATCTGATTTTTTCTGATTTTTGTATTCTGATAAGGTTTACACGAAAAAAGAAATATCCCTATTAGGGTGAGTACAAAAAACTTTTGCATGATGATGATGATTTATGAATTGGCAATTTACTTAAAATCATTTTTGTATACCAAATTTTATTCATCCTTACCAGAGGTACATTTAATGTTATGATGTATAGGAAAATTAGTCGAATTAGCAATAAAACACATTTTATGAGCTTTTTTGTGCAAATTCACAGCTTCAGCTATCATTAAATTCTCCTTTACAATGATTATCGGGTTTAGGGTTACCTGATCAAATTTTCCGCTACCGTCAATGTTTTCATGCATAAAACCGGTTGCATAATCTTCATAATGGGTAACAATTATTTTTTCCTGCGCACATAAATGTAAATACCAAAGCATGTGACATGAGGATAAAGCAGCGACTAATAATTCTTCAGGATTATATTTGGTTTTATCACCTAAGAATGCCGGATCAGAAGAGCCTAAAATTTCGATTTTGTTTTCACACCAAATAGTGTGGCTTCGTTCAAAAGCTTTATAATTCGAAGTTCCTAATCCTTTATTGCCTGTCCATTTGATCTGTGTAGTGTACTGATGTTTTTTCTTCATTTTTACCACCATTCTTTCATCCATTTTTCTGAAACTTTCTTTGCACCTTCATAGTCATCTACAACTAAAATTAGTTGATTGTGATGATCACTGTATTGCGTTAAAATATTTATATTTTCAAAGGCTAATCGTCTACAAATCTCTCCTAATTGCCCGGGAACATCTTGTCGTAATTTTAAAATAATTACGTCATTAATTCTTTTTACTTCAAATTTGTGAAACTCTAAAATTTCTTTGGCTTTTTGAGCTTCTTTGATCAAAAAATGAGCCGTAGATTTTTTTCCGTTACCAAAAACTCCTCCTCCCTCCAGGCTTATATTATTTTTTCCTAAAATTTGTCCCATTTGCCCAAGTTTTCCTGGTTTATTCTCTAAAATAATTTCTAAATCTTTCATTTTTATGTGCTGATTTGAAACAAAATAAATCAATTTAATACCTTTATACTTCAGTAAATAATGAATAATGGACGCAGAAGAAAAATTCGTTGAAATTTCTGGTTTGATTTGTGAGCCTAAAAGAGCTAAAATTTTATGGAACCTGCTAGATGGAAAAGCGTATACCTCCAGCGAATTGGCATTGGTAGCTGATATTTCTGCAACATCGGCCAGCAACCATTTATCTAAATTGCTTGACGCAGATATACTAAAAGTAGAATCTCAAGGGCGACATAGGTATTATTCATTTTCTAGATCAGAGGTAGCATATGCGGTAGAATCACTGGCAAACCTTATTGACAAACCAAATAGAGCATCACAAAAAGAGAAAACTCCTCCAGCAAATGGTATAAAATTTTGTAGAAGCTGTTATGATCATCTAGCCGGATATATAGGAGTGCAAATTACAGAATCGCTCGAAAAAACAGGGTATATAAAAACGTTAGGTTCAGAATATCATATTACTGAAAATGGATGGCAATGGGTAATTAAAAATGGAATTTTGAGCAAAGAAGATCTTCATAAGCGTCGACCATTGACAAGAAAATGTTTGGATTGGAGTGAGCGTAAGTCTCACATTGCGGGTCAATTTGGAGCTGCAATGTTATCAAAAATGCTTGAAAAAAATTGGTTCAAAAGAGTACAGTTTTCCAGAGAATTAATCATTACTTCTAAAGGAAGGCAAGAACTAAGAAATATGCTAGACTTGGATTTATGATTTAAATCAAAATATTTGATTTACTATAGTTTCATTTCCATTGAAGATAAAACGATCACCACCAATTTTGCCCAACAGCAGTTTTCCGAGAGGCGAATTAGTCGCTATAGCATAATAATCTTGATGGTCTACTACAATCTTACCCACCGAAATACTCAGGAAATAATTACCCTGTGAAGTAAAAACCAAACTTCCTAACCGTGCCTGATTTGACATAGTAGAGATATCCAGTTTGCCAAGTACTTGAAATAATTGTTGCACTTGAGCCAATTGTGCTCCTGCTTTTTCTCGTTCTAACTGAAGCATTGCTCTACCGGTTTCGTGTTTATCTCCTGCGGTACTTTTGGTTTCAGAGCCTAGTGATTCCTGAATATCTGCAATTGTATTTTGAATGCGTTGTAATCTTTGGTCTAGATAATGGTTACATTGATCCAGAAGCTCTTGTTTGATGTTCTCTATTTTCATTTTATTCTTTCTTATCAAAGACTAAAGTACCATAATTGCGCATTTGCACATAGATCCATGCAGCTCTTTTTTGTGTATATTCTGATGGAGGGTTAGCCAACAATTTTCTTGGATTAGGTAAAATTGCAGCAATCGCTGCAGCTTCATTTCGATTGAGGTTTGCTGCAGATTTGTTAAACCAATATTGTGCCGCAGCTTCTGCGCCGTAAATTCCGTTACCCATCTCAATACTATTTAGGTATATCTCTAAAATACGTTCTTTACTCCAAAAAGATTCAATTAAAAAAGTAAAATAACTTTCAAAACCCTTACGAACCCAACTACGCTGTGGCCATAGAAACACATTTTTAGCAGTTTGTTGTGAGATTGTACTGGCTCCACGAAGTCGTTTACCCGCTTTGTGTTCTGACCATGCTTTTTCTATTGCCTTTTTATCAAAACCTTCATGTTTTATGAACTGTTGATCTTCGCTACAGATGACCGCTAATTGCAGCTCTTTAGAAATCTTATAAAGTGGTACCCAATGATGTTGTATGATATGTTTTTGTTTGGATTGAAGTTTTCGAATTCCCATTAATGGTGTAGCGGGAACGTCTATCCATATATAACTTAGTACCCAAAGAGGGCTGAGTATTATAAAAGCCACAAAGCTTTTGAATAAAAAACGAAGAATAGTTTTCATAGTATACTAAAAATAGATCTACAATAGATCTGCTAATTCTGTGCCAACTAAACTTCCTATGGCAACGCCCATACCACCCATACGTACTCCACAGAATATCGAATCGGATAATTGCTTTACTATAGGCTTTTTTTGGTTGCCAACGCCCATAATTCCGCTCCAGCGATGTTCAATTTCAAAATTAACGTTAGGTAAAATTACATCACGCAAAATTTCATTCAACTTTTGTTGCACCAATTCGGTTTGCTGTAATTCTGTAGTTTCTTCGGTTTCAAAATCTAGATTCCTACCTCCTCCGAAAAGGATTCTTTGATCTATGTTTCTAAAATAATAATAGCCTTCATCAAGGTGAAATGTGCCTTTGATGTGTAAATTTTTAATAGGCTTGGTTATCAATACTTGTGCTCTGGCTGGTCGCACCTGTTGTATTCCTAATTGAGAAGCAAAACCATTGGTTGCAATGAACGCTTTATGAGAAGAAAACGTAAAATGATCTGTTTTTATTTTAACTTTATCGTTAAGGTCACTAATTTCTTGAACATTGCAATGATTCAATATTTGAATACCTAAGGATTGTACCTTATGTACTAATTTTCTCATCATTTTACCAGTATCGATTTGTCCTTCAAACTGATTGACTATATATTGATCATGAATATTATTAAAATTAAAGGTGTTTTCATGAAGAATAAAAATATCATCATTAAATATCGGTTGTAACAGGTGATTAATTTCATGTCTTTTTGATAGACATTTTGAATAGAGCTCATTATCTTCTTGAGGAAAAAGTTCATATCCTCCATATTGTAAATAATCAATATTTTGGTCTCCTAGATTTTTTCTCAATTGCTGAAGCCCCCAATACCTTTTTTGAACCAGTTGTAATACTTCTTCTTCAGTATGAGAATTAAGGTCATTCAATATTTCTGACAAACTTCCAAAACAGGCAAAACCAGCATTTTTGGTACTTGCTCCATTGGGTAACATACCTCGTTCTAAAATCAAGATATTAGCAATTGGAAATTTTTCCTTTAATCGTAAAGCGCAAGTAAGACCGACAATACCACTACCAACGATGGTAAAGTCGATATTAGATAACCATGATTTATATTCCCAATAGCTTAAATTCATTTTCTGTCGAAAGGTGTTATGATTGACTTCAAATCTAAGATATATAAATAAAAAAAGCCTCTGTAAAGAGGCTTATATTAATTCTTGTATTTCTTATTTAGGATCTTCCATTTCAAAATCTTCCATAAACTTGGTTGTATAGTTACCCGATACGTAATCTGGGTGATCCATTAATTGTCTATGAAACGGAACCGTAGTTTTTATTCCTTCAACCACAAATTCATCTAGTGCTCTTTTCATTTTATTGATTGCTTCTTCACGTGTTTGTGCAGTGGTAATCAATTTAGCGATCATAGAGTCATAATTGGGAGGAATAATATAACCGCTGTACACATGTGTATCTACTCGCACACCATGTCCACCTGGAATATGCAAATTAGTTATTTTACCAGGCGAAGGTCTAAAATCTTTATAAGGATCTTCGGCATTGATTCTACATTCAATAGAATGCAACTGCGGGATATAATTTTTACCAGAAATTGGTACTCCTGCGGCTACCAGAATTTGCTCTCTGATCAGATCATAGTCTACTACCTGTTCTGTAATTGGGTGCTCTACCTGGATACGCGTATTCATTTCCATGAAGTAGAAATTACGATGTTTATCTACCAGAAACTCTACGGTACCGGCACCTTCGTATTTAATGTATTCTGCAGCTTTAACTGCTGCATTACCCATTTTTTCTCTCAATTCATCAGTCATGAATGGAGAAGGAGTTTCTTCTGTTAATTTTTGATGTCTGCGTTGTACAGAGCAGTCTCTTTCTGATAAATGACAGGCTCTACCATTGCTATCACCAACAACTTGTATTTCGATATGGCGTGGCTCTTCGATGAGTTTTTCCATATACATGTCATCATTACCAAAAGCGGCTTTACTTTCTTGTCTGGCAGATTCCCATGCGTTTTGAAGGTCTTCTTCTTTCCAAACAGCGCGCATACCTTTTCCACCTCCACCTGCACTAGCTTTAAGCATAACAGGATACCCGGTTTCTTTGGCTACTTTTAAACACGTTTCAAAATCCGGGATAACGCCTTCGCTTCCAGGAACACAAGGTACACCGGCTTCGATCATGGTAGACTTAGCAGAAGCTTTATCTCCCATTCTATCAATCATTTCTGGGCTTGCACCAATAAATTTTATTTCGTGTTCTTCACAAATTTTAGAGAATTTGGCATTTTCTGATAAGAAACCATACCCAGGATGTATTGCATCTGCATTAGTAATCTCTGCAGCAGCAATAATATTAGACATTTTAAGATAGGATTCGCTACTAGGTGCTGGCCCTATACAAACGGCTTCATCAGCAAAACGAACATGTAAACTTTCTGCGTCTGCAGTAGAGTAGACCGCAACAGTCTTAATCCCCATTTCTTTGCAGGTTCTGATCACTCGCATGGCGATTTCACCTCTATTTGCAATTAGAATTTTTTTAAACATAACTTTTTAAATTTAAAAATCTCAAATTCCAAGTTCCAAATTTCCTTGTACAGAATTTGGGATTTGTTAATTGGAATTTTAAAATTGGGTTATGATGGGTCTACTAAGAAAAGTGGCTGATCAAACTCTACAGGAGAGGCATCATCTACTAAAACTTTTACGACTTTACCTGAAACCTCACTTTCAATTTCATTAAAAAGCTTCATCGCTTCAATAATACAAAGAACGTCTCCTTCTTTGATTGAGTCACCAACTTCTACAAATGTTGGTTTATCTGGTGAAGGTTTCCTGTACAGTGTTCCTATGATCGGAGATTTGATCGTTATATATTTTGAATCATCTTCTGTTGAGGTTGCTTCTGTACCGGCTGGTGGCGAGGCTACAGGTGTAGCAGGTTGCACAGGAGCTGCTGGTTGAGAAGGAACAATGGGGTTGCCAACGGGAATCTGTTGTACAAATGTTGTTTCTTTACCGTCATCAGATGCAGTTTTGATGGTGATTTTAACGTCATCCATCTCTAATTTTACTTCGCTAGCCCCTGATTTGGCTACGAATTTGATTAAATTCTGAATTTCTTTTAAATCCATAATATTGGGTATTGTGTGTTTAGTTGTTTAGGAGTTATAGGCCCATTTTAAATAAATAGATCCCCAAGTAAAGCCTCCACCAAATGAGGCAAATACAATGTTATCTCCTTTTTTGAGTTGTTTTTCGTAATCGTGTAATAATAAAGGTAACGTTGCCGAAGTGGTATTACCGTATCGTTGGATGTTCATAAGAACTTTTTTCTCATCTAATCCCATTCTATTTGCCGTGGCGTCAATAATACGCTTATTGGCTTGATGTGCAATTAACCAGTTTACATCTTCTCCGGTCAGATTATTGCGTTCCATTATTTTTGTACTTGCATCGGCCATGTTAGAGACCGCATATTTGAATACAGTTTTTCCATCCTGCTGTACAAAATGCTGTTTTTTTGCTACTGTCTCCTCTGAAGCCGGCAATATAGATCCTCCAGCTTCGATTTTTAAGAACTCTCTACCCACACCATCCGTACGCAAGTATTCGTCTTGTAACCCATAACCATCTTCATTGGGTTCAAAAAGTACAGCCCCCCCGCCATCGCCAAAGATGATGCAGGTAGCTCGATCTGTATAGTCGATAATAGAAGACATTTTATCGGCTCCTATCAATAATACTTTTTTATATCTTCCTGATTCTATATAACTAGCTGCTGTAGACATCCCATAGAGAAAACTTGAACAAGCGGCTTGTAAATCGTATGAAAAGGCATTTATAGCACCTATTTTTGTTGCTGCAAACGCTGCATTTGCGGCAACAGGAAGGTCTGGAGTTGCCGTGG
Source organism: uncultured Aquimarina sp. (assembly GCA_947497175.1). Classification (GTDB taxonomy): domain Bacteria; phylum Bacteroidota; class Bacteroidia; order Flavobacteriales; family Flavobacteriaceae; genus Aquimarina. Next base: position 978,995 of record CANMFM010000004.1, read on the forward strand.
CAAAAATTACCATATCGATCTCTTTGGGATCAAGATTTCTTTTTGAAATCAGGTCTTCTGCCGCTTTAATACCTAAAAAAGAACTTCCTTGACCTTCTTCTTTGAGTATTCTACGTTCTTTTATACCTGTACGAGTGGTAATCCATTCGTCGTTTGTGTCAACCATCGTTTCTAAAATTTGATTGGTTAACACATAGTCTGGCACATATGCGCCAACAGCTGTGATAGCGGCTGTGATTTTACTCATGTCTTAGTTTTAGTGTCGAGACTATCAATGCAAAAAATGCTCGAAAAGCCGTCGAAATTACTAAATTATATACAAATATGGCGCAAAATAACGGGATTTTGACACATATTCAACTAAAAACAAAAAAACTCTCACTTTTTGTGAGAGTTTTATATGAAATTTTAACAGTGGGCTTATGCCACTTCTTCTGTGTTATCGATAACGATTTGACCACGATAGTACAATTTACCTTCGTGCCAGTGCGCTCTGTGATACAAATGTGCTTCTCCTGTAGTAGGGTCTGTAGCAATTTGTGGTACAGTAGCTTTATAATGAGTTCTTCTTTTGTCTCTTCTGGTTTTCGATATTTTTCTCTTAGGATGTGCCATTGCTTAGCTATTATTTATCGTTTAATAAATTTTTTAATTTGTCCCAACGAGGATCTATTTCCTCATTAGTATTTTCTATTGTTTTGTCTTTTGGACTTAGTTCGTCTAATTTTTCGAGTATGTCTGATTCTAACGTTCCGTCTTCAACCCCAGGATGAACTCTTTTAGGCGGTATCGCTAAAACAATTAGCTCATAAATATATTGTTGAATGTTTACTTCATATTCTCCGTGGGGCAGAATCAAAAGCTCTTCATTTTCATCATTATATTCATCTCCGAACTTAACCACTAAAAAAAACTCGTTTTCGATGGGTAATTCAAAAGGTTCATTAGTAAGATCACAATTTACATTTACAGTTCCACTAACATGAAACTGAAGTTCTAACAGGGTGGTTTTCTTGTTAAACTCCAAGTCTACTTGCAGTGCAGATGCATTAAATTCGTCATACTCAAAATGTTTAAAGAACGTATTGTCAATGTCATACTCAAACTGGTGTATGCCTTGCTTCAGTCCAACAAAAGGAATAGTGAACTCTTTAAGTTGTTTCATTTCATCATCAGTTTCAGGGGCCTACCAATTTGGTAAAGGCGGGTGCAAAGATAATAAAAAATCAATATTAAACCCTTTTTGTAAACAAAATTATATCAGAAAGTTAGTGTTTTAGTATATGATCAGGTGAGTCTCTTAGTGTTTGAGGTTTTAAAAAATGTAGCAAAAGGATATTTAACTCAGACGTAATGATTTATTTTTTGTCTATTTTTAGAGTAACAATCTGGTATACTATTATCTTTTGAAGTTTCAAATACTCACCATTAAAACCTGCACTTATTTCTTTTGTGGCTTACGAGGTTGTTTTTTTAACGGATTTTTAGTGATCTCTGCGTATTGATTGCGATTTTTAAAAATCTTCAAAGCTGAAAAAACGGCTTCTTTAAAAGAACTGCTATCTGCTTGATTTTTACCTGCGATTTCGAAGGCTGTACCATGATCTGGAGAAGTACGCACTTTAGTAAGGCCGGCGGTATAATTTACTCCTTTACCAAAAGATAAGGTTTTAAAAGGGATCAAACCCTGGTCATGATAGGATGCTACAATAGCATCAAAAGCTTTATATGTATTTGATCCAAAAAAACTATCTGCAGCGTAAGGGCCATATACTAATTTACCAGATTCATTGATTTTTTTTATGGTTGGTTTCAAGATTTCTTCATCTTCTTTGCCGATAACGCCATTATCTCCACTATGTGGATTGATCCCTAATACAGCAATTTTTGGTTTTGAAATCCCAAAATCTTGTTTTAAAGACATGTAAATAGTGTTTACTTTTTCTTCAATTAGCTCGGGTGTAATTGTATCTGCAACATCTTTTACTGCAACATGATCTGTTAATAATCCAACCTTCAGAGTATCTGTGATCATAAACATTAGGCTGTTTCCTTCTAGTTCTTGATCCAAATAATCGGTATGCCCCGGAAATGTAAATTCATCAGATTGGATACTACGTTTGTTAATCGGTGCAGTAACCAAAATGCTAATTTCATTATTTTTTAAGGCGTGGGTCGCAGCTTTGAGTGATTTTATTGCATATCCCCCTATTTTTGAATCTTCCTGGCCAAAATTAATATCTACAGCTTCTTTCCATACATTAAGAACATTGATTTTGCCATCTATGATCTGAGAAGTCTTATCGATACCATGTAAATTACTTTTGATATTATAATGCTTTTTGAGAAAGGAAAGAATTTTTACAGAAGCAAAAATAACGGGTGTGCAAAAATCCAGCATTCGCGAATCTTCAAAAGTCTTAAGAACTACCTCGCTTCCTATGCCATTAAGATCTCCTATCGAGATTCCTACTCTTATTTTTTCTTCTTTCTTCATTATATAATATCCTTTATCAGTATTTTTGAAATCTAATTCCAAAGGAATTAAAAAGATTACAAACGTTAAGACCACAAATTTAATTAAATAATTGGCATTTATGTTCACAGGAATCATCGAAGAATTGGGAATGATACAATCTTTAAAAACTGACAAGGAAAATTTGGATATTACTGTACGTGCAAATTTTACATCAGAATTAAAGATTGATCAGAGTGTGGCACATAATGGGGTGTGTCTTACTGTGGTTTCTATTGAAGAGGAGACCTATACAGTAACAGCAATTAAGGAAACGTTAGATAAAACAAATCTTAATGATCTTAGCGAAGGAAGTTTTGTAAATCTTGAGCGTGGTATGAAATTAGGAGCTCGCTTAGATGGGCATATTGTACAGGGACATGTAGATCAAACAGCAATATGCACTGCTATTTCTGAAGCCGATGGTAGTTGGTATTTTACATTTAGATATGATCCCAAATTGAATAATATTACCATAGAAAAAGGATCAATAACGGTGAATGGTGTGAGTCTAACCGTCGTAAATTCTAAAAAAGATGAATTTAGTGTGGCGATCATCCCTTTTACTTATGAGCATACTAATTTTAAAACGTTTAGAGAGGGTACAGTAGTTAACTTAGAGTTTGACGTAATTGGCAAATATGTCAAACGTATTACGGAATTGGGGTAGAGAAAACTTGTTTCAGTCCTGGTACTCCAAATGATCGTTGGGATGGTATTGAAGACTAGTACATTTTCGTTTTTGAAACCTTCTTGATACAATTTTTTCAAAAATCACCCGAAGTGACGGGCTGATAGAGATACCCTTCACTATTGATCATACGATTAAATAATCTTGTTTTACTGTTGCCGTTTATACTTGGCATAAAACCAAAGTCTGGGAGATAGTCTTGTGTCATCGCCTTCATAATACCCCCATCCTACGATTTCATAAGAATTTTCCGAAACGGTTTCTTTAAAATATTCGATTCTTTGAGGCGTTTTTTTGTTTTGCCACCATAGGATGGTATTTTCTCCTTCGACGCTACCATTATGAATGATGGTTTCACCAGGTTTTTTTATAACGCACCACATACGTCCATTCTGAATTTTATTTACCCCTTCACTGAGTATGTCTTGTCCTGTATTGGGATAACGATCAGTAATTTTTACTCTTTGAAAAAAAGGATTTTCTGAAGTATATGTTTGTACTACGTCAATACGGTTTATTTGTTTCAGCCCATCTTTTTGTAGGCTACTAAGAGAGATGTTTTTTAGTTCGATTTGATTTTTAGGTACTCGTTTATAATCTTCATAAATAAAGAACTGACCTTTCCAAACACCATCCAATGACCTAAAAACATGAGCATACTTACTATCCTTTTTTGAAACCACCGGGATAGTCTGGATATCTTCAATAGCGATCTTATTCTGACAACTGCAGCAGCAGAATAGACATAATACATATATAAATAATCGTTTCATACTATAACGATGTATATGATATTCTAATCTCTAAAGAAGAAAAGTTCTAGAGGGTGGGTGGGGTAGAGAAAAAAGCAGAATGTGAATTATACTAATTCTACTTCATTAAATTTAAACAATGAAACTCTGTTTCTTCCGATTTTTAAGAGCACTCCTCCTAAGTCACTCAACGTAGAGCAGGATTCGAAATCCAATACTTCACCAAAATACTGGCTTTTTGCATCAATTACTTTATACTGCATAGTTTTACGATTTGATTTGTATTTCCCATTTTTTTCATTCTGATTGTTCTTTCCCCAAAAAACATACCAGAGCGCATCAAATTCTAAAGTAAATGTACTAGGCAAACTCTTTTTTTGAAAATAAACTTATTAAGTTTTATTAACAGGAATAATGTAAAATTAAGCGTACATATATGCAAACCAATTAGTTGTGTGTTTTTTGGTGGTTGTAAAAATAAAGATTTTCCTGAAGAAATGTTACGTTTACATGCTGACAAATGGCAAGACTATATTTAAAAACTATGACATTTAGTATGTAATTTATTTTTGGAATTATTCCTAATTTTGTATTTTTGTTATGGAATTATTCCAAAAATACTACACATCATAGTTTCTGAAAAATTAAGAGTTTTTGGCTTTTTATTAAGGAAGTTTTTTTAAGTCTTGGCATATGTTTTGCAAATTATGTTCTAGCCTTAAGTAGATGACTATGATGATAAAGTACCTAATGCAAATGAATCTTAATGTTATGAGCGGTATTAACTATGAAATACAAAACCGAAAGCTCCAGTCGTATAAGCATAGCTTTGATTATAATTTTTGTAAAAGAAAGTACAATGAATATGCTTTAATGAAGCTTGATGATTTTCGAGAATGCTTAAAAGATCCTCAAAAAATAGGTGAGATAGGTCATTTATGTTCTTTTATCATGTGGGTTAAAAATAAAGAAAGACATGAATATCGAGATAGCCTCGGCGATTATGGACTTATTCATTTACTGTTTCATTGTTTGGAAAGTAAAGAAAACGCGAATCTACATGCCGAATACATTCATACATTGTTCAAAGAAGATATAAGATTAGTATAAAGCCGCGTTCAAAACCCTCAGGATGAGATGGTTTTTGAAATCAAGTTTACGTCAGTCTGAGTGGTTTTTGACAGAAAATTGTATCGAGGACAAGTAGACTTACTTACATTGAGGTGATGTCTTTAAGCTGATTATTGTAATCTCTTTCGATACCATAACAGAGCTAGAACTAACATTCCTAAAACACTTAATCCTAACACCCAATACCACCAAGTGTAATCACCAAACGATATAGGAGCAGCATCTCCCACCAAGTAAAAGCCACCCCAATAAAAAGGATGGGTTCTATTGATAT
>CANMFM010000005.1 GCA_947497175.1 uncultured Aquimarina sp.
CCTGACGGCGTATTTCCTCCAGATGCGCTAATACTTGTTGTTGGTGCGGTAGTATCTGTCGGTGGAGGAGGAGTTCCACCACCTGAACAGTTTCCGAGGCTGTTTTGAAGTGCCACGACATAGGCATCGGCAAATCGATTTCTCCAGGTATCATTTAGTAACTTGTCTTTATCCCCAGAGTCTACAAATCCAATTTCATTAAGAACTCCTATGGCATTGTTACTTGTTAATACACCGAGATGAAAGATATAAGAAGCATCTTCTACGGATCGTCTATCCCGCCATTGCCCTTTTTCTACCATTCGGTTTTGAACTTCTCTTGAAAATCGACTATTATCGGCATCTCTTGAGTTACTTCGGTTACACCAAAAAGTCTCTGTTCCTGATCCACCGCCACCGTTACAATGAATACTTATAAAACGATCTGCTCTCCAGTTGTTAGACATTGTTCGTCTTTGTGTTAAAGAAATCCATCCGTTTCGAGTAGTTCTGGTCATTCTTACCGTCCAGTTACCACAACTATTTTGTAATTTGGTTCGAAGTTTTAGTCCAACAGATAAGGCCGTTGCATGTTCTGTATCAGTTCTGCCATCGGGGTCTGTGATACCATTGGCTGCATATCCATGTCCGGGATCAATAACTACTACTTGTGCAATACTTTTAAATGAAAATATACTTAAAAGAACTATTAGTATAATTTGAGTTTTGTGCTGTACGTATTTAATAACTCTCATAGGTTTTAATTTTTTAGGTTAAGATCGGCTATAAATATGGCACCTGTTTTCTCATCAGAAAAGGCAATTTTCTTACCATTTGGTGATATATCTGCCCACATTTCCATAGTATCATTTGTAGATGTTAGCTGTATCTTTTTTGAGGATTCTACTGAAATGTAAAAGAGTTCTGAGGCCGAAACAGTATGACCATCTTCACTTTTATCTTCAAAAGTCACCACACCACTATTATCAGGTAACCAACTACTCGCTAATCCAACACCTAGGTCTTTTCTTTTAGCTTTTCCATAAACTGAATACATGTATATATTAGCTCCTTCATGCACTATTACAAGTTTTTGATTTGGTGAAACGATAGGATGATAAAACTGACCGTCTTCTTTTGTAATGATCCAGGGAGTACCATTGGTCCCCTTTTTGGCTTCAAGTTTCAAGGTTTCTTGATTGATGTATACGATTAGGTTGTCAACAGATTTGATCTTAGACATCATTTTCGTATTGTCAGGATGGATATTTGTTACTAGTTTTTCTTTTTTAGATATCAGATTAATACTTTTTACTCTAAGGTCCGAAAAATTTCCTCCCTCAGGTTTTTCCCTGAATATGATATTTTTACTATCAGCAGACCAACTTGCTAGATATCCAATACCTTGTGCGCTTTTTACTTTTTCGATTTTTTTAGGGTTATCAAGACCTAATACATAGAGGATATCATTATGATGATCCGTAAACAATAGTTTTTTACCATTAGGAGACCATATGGGTGTACTAAAGTCCCCTGGGGGAGTAATGGATTTAATGTTTGTTAATTTTTTCTGGGAGTAACAAATTGTACTCAGCAGATTACATAAGATAATGAATGCAAGTGTTTTGATGGTTTTCATATAGTTTGTGTTTGAGTTCATTTAATAAAGCCAAAAAACATGTCTGATATATCAGGTGGATTGGGCCTATAACTTCATGTTAATTGGGTATATTTTATTTAAATTTTAGTGATTGTGATTGTTTCCGAATGGTTGTCGATAGTAACTTTTATAAAATAGTTTCCTTTTTGAAGCTCAGAAATAAATTGGCTTAAGTTTATATTTCTTTTGTGATTACCCTTGTAAGAATCTTGTATAACTTTTAGTTTTCTCCCTACAATATCATGAATAGATATATGAGCCACATTTTTAGATTTTGATTGATATTCAATTATCAATTTCTCACCATTGGTAGGGTTAGGGTATGCGACAATGGTATTTTCTAAATAAGTATCATTAATTAGGTCAAAATTTTGTTTTGATAAGCTACTTATGGTTACATCCAGGTTACCTGCATTTGACCAGTTTCCAGCTGCAT